>CAVXTI010000006.1:0-24012 GCA_963764655.1 uncultured Solirubrobacterales bacterium | reverse complement strand
TGGTTCAGCGACGACAAGGGATTCGGCTTCATCACCCCCGATGATGGCGACAAGGATCTGTTCGTCCACCACACAGGGATCAACGGCGAAGGCTATCGCTCGCTCCAGGAGGGCACCAAGGTGTCCTATGACGCGGAGCAGGGCGACAAGGGCCCGAAGGCCGTGAACGTCACGACCATCTGAGCTGCTGACAGCACGAAGGGCTTATCCCGGCGGGGACGTGGGCCCATGACGGGATACACCCAAAGCAGCAGCGAGCATGTCATCGGGGCCCTGCGGGGCCCCGTCGACGTTCTGGGGGCGCAAGCGCACAGACGACGCGTCGAGCTGACAATCGGGGTTGGGTCTCTGGCCGCGATCCTGACGGGCTGCCTGCTGCTCGTGATCGCCGCCGCGAATCGCCCGAGCCTACTTGCCGCCACAACGACGGCGCACTTCTTCCCGCATTGGATGGCGGGGCCGCTGGGGGGCCTGTGGCCGTCGCTGACGCGCAGTGCCCAGGGCTTGAGGTATCTCTTCAGCGGCGCGGTCGTGCTGATGTACGCGAGCTACCTGGTTGGGTTGAGATACGTCCCGAGGCTGCCGGCGCGCTGGGCGATTGCGGCGGTGGTCGGGGCGCACGCGATCATGTTCCTCGCCCCGCCGCTGGCGCTCACCGACATCTTCAACTACGTCAACTACGGGCGCATGGAGATCGTCCACCATCTCAACCCCTACACGACGACTCCGATCCTCGAGCCCCACAGCGACCCGAGCTTCGCGCTCAGCAACTGGCACCAGCTCCTGAGCCCCTACGGGCCCGTGTTCACGCTCATGACGTTCGCGGTCGTCCCACTTGGCGTGGCCGCCTCGTTCTGGACGCTCAAGGGCTTGCTGATGCTCGCGAGCCTGGCCACCGTGCTGCTGGTGTGGCGCTCCGCGCGCCTGCTCGGCCGCGACCCGGTCGCCGCGATCGTGCTCGTCGGCCTGAACCCGATCGTGCTCGTGTGGGGGCTCGGCGGCGACCACAACGACTTCCTGATGATGCTCTTCGTCGTGCTCGGCTTCTACCTGCTGCTGCGCACGGGCTCGCTTCCCGGCGCGTTGCGCATAGGCTCTCTGCCGGAGGCGCGGCGTACGGGCTCTCTGCCGGAGGGGCCGCGCATGAGCTCTCCGCTGGAGGCGCTCGCACGCGGCGCTCGCACGAGCGGCGAGGCGCCTGGACCTGACGCGAGGACGTTCGCGTCTGTCTCCGACGTTTCGGAGCTTGACTCGACGACAGCCATGTCGGCGAGTCGCGGCGCCCTGTTGAGAGCGGGCGCCGGGGCAGCTTTCGTGACCGCCGTCGCGATCAAGGCTTCGGCCGGCATCCTGCTGCCTGTCGTGCTCGCCTCGTTGCTTCGCAGCCGGCGCAACCTGTCGCAGGCGCTGCTCGGGATGGCACTCGGCGCGATCGTGCTGGGCGTCGCAAGCGTGGCGGCCTTCGGGCCGCACTTCCCCGATCTTGCCACGCAAGGGCGCCTCGTGACGATGGTGAGCCTGCCCAACCTGCTCGGGATGGCACTCGGCCAAGGAGGGGAGACCAACACGCTGCGGCTGCTGCTCAGCGGCGTGCTGCTTGTGGCCGTGGTGGCCTGCTCGGTGCTCGCATGGCGTCGGCGGGACTCGCTCACGGCGGCGGGCTGGGCGTCGGTTGCGCTGCTCGTGACGCTCAGCTGGGTCTTGCCGTGGTACGTGCTGTGGGTCTTGCCGCTCGCGGCCCTATCCAGATCGCGCCGGTTGCGCACTACCGTGCTGCTGCTGGGCGTCTACTTCATTCTCGCCTGGGCGCCGATAGCCGGCACCGTGTTCAACGCGATCGGATTCCATCCTGAGAAGACCTCGCTCGGCCGGCTGCATCAGCGCTACGTCAAGGAACTCCTCTACTGACGCCGCATAGCTCGCGGCGCCCATTGATGCTCGCTCTCTGCGACCGCCCCGCGCGTGCGCGCGAAGCGCGGAGCGGTCAAGCTCGTGTGCCCCGCGCATGCGCGGGGAGCCAAAGAGATGCTGCGTAGATCGCCTCAGGCGGCGCCGGGAGGGCCGCTCACGCGTTGCTCGCCCTCCGGCAGCCGCCCGTCGCGCCCGACATAGCCGTCCTTGCCGCCGGCGATCAGGTACACGGCGTCGCCATCGCCGACGTTACGCACCTTGCGCGGCGTGGCGGCGTCCACGCGCGCGGAGCCACCCTCGTCGAGACGGTGCGTGGTCCCGTCTCCGAACTCCATCTCGATCGCGCCGCGGTGCACGAAGTACAGCTCCTCCTGGACGTCGTGGTAGTGGCTTCCCGATTCAAAGCCGGGCGGCACCGTGATCGTGTTGACGCCAAAGGCAGTCACGCCAAGGCCCTTGCGCAGCTTGCGAAAGCCGTAGCCCTCGCCGAGCGCGTCGAGGTCGGTGGCGACTGCGTAGCCCTCGCCTGTGGTCACCTTCGGATACTCGGATGCCTCCATTTGGATCTCCTTTGCATGAGGTCTTGTCAGTGCTTGTCAGTGGTCCGCCACGACGCCGCCCTCGGGAGAGAGCGGCCTGTTCTCGCTTGCCCAGCGCACGAGGCCGCCGCTCATCGAGAGGGCTCGCAGGCCGCTGGCTCGGAAGGCCTGGGCGGCCATGTCCGAGCGCGTGCCCACCCGGCAGTAGAAGACGACCGGGCGCTCGCGCTCGATCTCCTGTGCTCTGGAGGAGAGCTCCACGAGGGGGATATGGCTCGATCCCGCGATGAAGCCTGCCTCGCGCTCGTAGTCCTCGCGCACGTCCACCACCTGCAGGTCGGCGTCGCGATCCATCCACTCGGCGAGCTGCTCCGGGTCGATGTCGGTCTGCGTAGAGTCCACGGGGGCGCTCATAGGAACATGAGCCTAGCGGGGCCATTAGGATCAGCGAACGATGCAAGAGACCCTCACCGACATCTACACGATCCCGCGGGAGCATCTCGACTTCTGCGCCACGATCAAGCAGATCGCCCAGGAGAAGATCGCGCCGCGCTCGGCGGAGATCGACGAGCGGGCCGAGTATCCCTGGGACGTCCGCAAGGTGCTCGCCGAGCAGGACATCTTGGGCCTGCCGTTTCCGACCGAGTACGGAGGCACGGGCACCGGCACGCTGATGCTCAACATGGCGGTCGAGGAGATCGCCAAGGTCGACGCCGCCTGCGCGCTGATCCTGATGGTGCAGGAGCTCGGGACGCTGCCGATCCAGCTGTTCGGCTCCGAGGAGATGAAGGCGCGCTTCCTACCCAGGTGCGCGAGCGGCGAGTGGTCGCCCGCGTTCGCCCTCTCAGAGCCCGAAGCAGGGTCTGACCCCGCGGGGATGCAGACCACCGCCGTGCAGGATGGCGATGAATGGGTGATCAACGGCACGAAGAACTGGATCACCAACCTCGGCGTCGCTGACTTCTATGTCACCTTCGCCGTCACCGATCGCGAGAGCAAACGGATCACGGCCTTCGTGGTCGAGGCCGACCGGCCGGGTTTCAGCGTGGGCAAGCTCGAGCACAAGCTCGGCATCAGGGCCTCGCCGACGGGACAGCCGATCTTTGAGGACGTGAGGGTGCCCGCCGAGAACGTCATCGGCGAGGTTGGCAGGGGCCTGCGCGTGGCACTCGCCACGCTCGAGCGCACGCGCCTCGGGGCGGCCGCCCAGGCCGTCGGGATCGCCCAGGGGGCGACCGACTACGCGGTGGCCTACGCGCGCGAACGCAGGCAGTTCGGCAAAGCCATCAACGAGTTCCAGGGGATCCAGTTCAAGCTTGCCGACATGGAAACCAGGACCGCCGCCGCACGAGAGCTGCTCTACAAGGCATGTGCCATGGCCGACCAGGGTCATCCGCAGCGCGCGAAGTACTCCTCGATGGCGAAGGTCTTCTGCTCGGACACGGCGATGGCGGTGACCGTCGAGGCGGTCCAGGTGCTGGGTGGCTACGGCTACGTCAAGGAGTACCCCGTGGAGCGCATGATGCGTGACGCGAAGATCACGCAGATCTACGAGGGCACCAACGAGATCCAGCGGCTTGTGATTGCTCGCACGCTCAGATAGCTCTGTCCCGGCAGGCGTCGGTCGGCTCGGCGGTCAGGCGTGTCGCCTATCTCGATCGCCGTTGGCCTCGCCGGAGCGTGCCAGCGGAGCCGACATGGGCAAGTTCGCGATCGCCATGGCGTCGGGCGCCCCGTGCGAGCCCGGGGCGCCCTTCCGCCGTTGTCCTGTCTAGCTAACGCTGTTGGTCAGCCGGCTGAGCCCTCCTGGCTCTGCCAGTTGCCCTGTTCGGTGCCGTTGTTGTTCTGCGCCGAGGAGTGCGTCGAGGCGTTGTTCGACTGATCGACTCCGCCGCCGTGGCCGTCTTTTTGGCCATGGCTGGAGCAGCCGCAGTCACCGCGACTGTCTTTGGAGCCTTTGCCACCCTTGGAGTAGGGCGCGTTGACATTTTCCTGCTGATTGGCAGCCGAGCTTTCGGCTGTCTGGTTGGTGGTGTTGCTGTTTTCGCCGGTCTGGCTCTGCTCGACCTTCGAGCCGCCTTTGGGGCCGCTGTCGTGACGGCCGTGACCGCCTTTTCCGCCAGCTGAGCCTTTTTGGTCTTGCGAGTTGCTCTGTTCGGTGCCGTTGTTGTTCTGCGCCGAGGAGCTCGTCTCGCCTTTGTTCGACTGCTCGACTTTGCCACCGTTCGCGCCCTTGCCACGATCTGAGCTAGGGGCGTTCACGTTGCTCTGTTCGTTGGACGCAGAGCTTGTGGCTGTCTGGTTGGTTTCGTTGCTGTTGCTGGCTGTCTGGGTCTGATCGACCTTCGAGCCGTGACCCTTGCCGTGCGAATCCCCGCGAGGACCGCCGGAATCGCCTTTGGAGTGGCAGGGCTGGTGGCCGTGTTTGTCTTTGCCACCGCCGCCTTTGTCGCCCGAGCCTTTATCGCCCGAGTCTTTGCCGCCGGCCGCTGAGCCTTTCTGGCTCTGCTGGTCGCTCTGTTCGGTGTCGTTGTTGTTCTGCGCCGAGGAGCTCGTCTCGCCTTTGTTCGACTGGCTCACGTCCCCGTTGTTCGAGTCCTTGCTGAGGATCGCGATCGGGACGTTGATGTTGGTCTGCTTGTTCGTGGCTGTGCTTTCAGCCGTTTGATTGGTTGTGTTGCTGTTTTCGCCGGTCTGGCTCTGCTCGACCTTCGAGCCGCCGCCTTTCTCGCCGCCCGAGCCGCTGGCTGAGCCGTTCTGGCTCTGCGAGTTGCCTTGTTCGGTGCTGTTGTTGTTCTGCGCCGAGGAGCTCGTGTCGCCTTTGTTCGACTGGTTCACGTCGCCGTTGTTCGAGCCCCAGCTCAGGATCGAGATCGGGGCGTTCACATTGGTCTGTTCGCTGGTGGCCGTGCTGTTGGCCGTCTGATTGGTTTCGTTGCTGTTGGTGGCCGTCTGGGTTTGTTCAACCAACCCACCCAGGGAGCCGCCGCCCGCGAGCGCGGTGCTCGGGGCCGCTGCGAGCGCAAGCACGCTCACAGCCATCGCCAAGTGATGGCGTTTCATAGTTACCGCTCCTTTCAGAGCTTTGAATTGATTTCCAAAGGGCGCCGGATCGATCGATCCAGCACCGGTTGAGCGCGGGCGGAGCGGTTAGCCCGGGCGCTCTGGAATCAAGACGAAGGGCGCCGCGCGCCACTGCTCGCTCGCAAGCAGCAGCAGGCGCATCGCCGCGAGCCCGCTTATCAGCAGCAGGCCCGCAAGGGTGAGGAAGGTCGAGAAGGCGATCCCGGACGTCGATGTCATCGCCGTCGAGGCGCCACCGGGGATCGGGCTGGGCGTCGGCGGAATGAGCGAGGTCCCCGCGGCGCCGGCAAGGCGCCCGTTGTCCCCGGCGCGCGAGGTCGCAGATGAGGTGAGGGATTCGATGGCGACCCCACTCTGGGCAAGCTGGGAAAGCAGCTGGGCGGCCAGCGTGGGCGCGGACTCAACCAGAAGCTCCTTGACGCCCGCCGAAATGCCCGGTGTCGCGCCAGGCGCCCGCATGAGACCGGAGGAGGAGGGCGGCGCGCTTGACGAGGATGTGCCCGGAGGCGCGGCGGTGCTCGTCGCGACGACGACTGAGTAGCCCGCCTTCGGGGGATCCTGTGTGGCTGTCACGTGAGGGTTCGAGGGCGCTTTGTCGGTGATCGTCGATGCTAGCGGCGTGGTGATGTGCCCGGCGCCGGTGGGGTATGCGACCTGGGTCACAGTCGAATCCACGGGAGCTATGACTTGGTTGATCCCCTGTGCGGCGACCTTGCCCACAATGGCTGTGACTCCGTCTAGGCCTTGGACGACCGGTGCGACGGTCGAGGTAGTCGCATTGGCCACCGGAGCCGTCACTGCGCCGATCGTGTGTATGGCCGTCTGGAGTATTGGACCTGCTGTCTTGACTACTGGCCCGGCTGTCTGGACGACGGTCTGCCCAGCCGTTTCGAGTGCCCGAGTCGCCGTCTTGAGCAGCGGAGTCGCCGTCCCGCTGACGATCTGTCCGGTTGCCTTGGCTGCCGGCGCTGCCACTTCGCCAACCGTCTTCGCAACCGTCTTGAGCGCTGGCGCGGCCGTCTTGCGAACTGTCTGGGTGGTCGCGTCAAGCACCGGAGCCGCCGCGTGCTCGACGCTCTGCGCGACCGGCCTGGACGTTGACGTGATGACCGTGCCCACCACACCTCTGGAAGGTGCTTCTGCGACAGGTGAGGAGGTCTGCTCAACGGTATGCGCGACAGGCGCCGCGGTCTGCTTGACAGGCGTTACGGTCTGCTTGACAGGCGTTACGGTCTGCTTGACAGGCGCCACGGTCTGCTCGACGGTGTGTGCGACGACCGCCGTCACGGGTGCGACCGCAGGCTGCGCTCCGGAGCCGCTGGGCGGCGCAGTGTTGGCGCTGACCACAGGGGCGGCTCCGATTGGGAGAGTTGAGCCGACGCCGCTCGCGGAAGCCGCGGTTGTGAGAACGAGGAGATTGAGCGCTACGACAGCCAGAGCACCCAAGCAGGCGCTCCTCGGAGATGAGCCATGTGCGCGCTGATCTCTACGTCGGCGTGGCCGCATTTTGGGGAGGTTGGAGGAAATACGAGGAGGTTTGAATAGCTCCTGGCTACCCGTTAACTCGGATACGACACCCGACGATCCATCTTCATTGCCCGGAAATGTCCGCAAATTGCGGGTTTTTCTCGGAAAAGCAAGCAGTTTCTGGATATGCCTGCCGTCAGACGATCCGATTCCCTCCGGCATATCCGGCTTGAGCCCGGCGCGGCGGCTTTGGGTCTACCATCCGAAAGATGGCTAGTTCAGCCGTTCATTCGTTGACATCGCGAGCGCCCAAGTAGGTTTGGGATGCGCGTATCGCGGCCGCCAGGTGCCTCCGGCCAGCTTCGACGCGTCGCCATCGCCGCGCTCGTCGCGCTCGCGCTCGGCCTCGCGGTGCTCGTGCTGGGGCAGGGCCTGAGCACGATCGGGGTCGTGAGGGTGGTCGAGGAGATAGCGCTCGCGGGGATCGTCGCGGCCGTGCTCGCCGCGGCGGTGGCATTCGTGGCGGTGCGGCTCGCCGGCTGGCGCGACCCCGAGTCGGAGGTCGAGTTCGACGAGCTCATACGCCACTCGGAGGAGCTCGCGCGCGAAGGGCTCGTAGTGGAACCCGACGAAGCCGAGTTCATGGAGCTCGACCCGCTCAACGACGTCGACTTCGAAGAGCTCGTGCGCGACGCGCTCGACGACTTGCCCGACCTGCTGCGCAACGCGCTCGCGCATGTCGCGGTCGTGATCTCCGACGGCGGGCGTGCACGCGGCGCCTACGGGCTCTACCAAGGAGGGACCGTTGCGCGCGAGGACGTCCACGACCGCATCGTGATCTTCAGGGACACGCTGCGGCGCGACTTCGGCCACGACGCGGACATGCTGCGCGAACAGGTCACCAAGACTGTGCGCCACGAGCTGGCGCATCACGTCGGCTTCGACGAGCTCGGCGTGAGTCGGCTAGACCTTTGACCCGAGACTCCTGGATCGCGGGCCGATCCGGGAAAAGAGCCTGCCTACAGCGAGTCGAGTGGGTGGTTACGTCGGATATAGTCTCCGAATAGCGGAGCCGTGAAGTCTACGTAGCCGCGCTCCGGGCTGTAGACAAGCCCCTTCACGTCGATCAAGTTCTGCCGGGCGAGACCCATGCTTCGCTGAGTGCTTCCGAGCTTCGCCGCGATTTCGGCGGTGAGCTGAGGGCCCTCGCCGAGCGCTGCGAGCGCTGCGAGGTAGCGTTGCTCGGCGGCGGTCGCGCGGTTGAAGCGGGCGCGATGAAAGCCGTTATCCAGTTGCTCGCGGGCTATTGCATCGGCGATCATGGCGTCATGCTCGGTAATGGGTGAGCTGCCGGCGGCAAGCCAGGCGTAACGCCCATACGTTTGCAGGAAAAACGGGTAGCGATCGGCTCTGGCAAGTATAAAATTGAGTGCTCGCTCGTCGTAGTGGATGCCCTCGCGACTTGCTGGGAGCATGAGCGCGGCACGCGCCGCGGCTGTGGTCAGTCGCCCAATCTCCATGAATTGGAATAGCCGCTCCGCGTAAGAGCTGGCCTCAGCTAGTCGACCCGGGAGCTGAGGCAGCCCAGCGCAGACAAGCGCCACCGGTAGCTCCCGCTGACCGATCCTGTGGAATGCGGCAAGCAACGCCTCGACATCGTCCTTGTCGGCGAACTGCATCTCGTCGAAGAAGAGCACGATGCCGGCGTGTGCTTGGCGGGCTGTCTCGCCGAGCTCGACCAGGACATCCTGAAGGTCAACATCGAGCTGCCCGCTGTCTCCACGACCAGGAGCGGGATCGATGTCGAACTTGAATGTGACTCCAGCGGGCATCGCGGTCAGCGAGAAGCTGCTTATGACCGATAGGGCTCTTGACAGCCTCTCGCGGACACCGTCGCGGCGTTCAAGCGAGCGCGCAGCCTGTGCCGCGATCTGGGCGAGGACGGGACGCAACGGTCCACGACCGCGCAGCTCGATATAGCCCTGCCCCCAGCCGGCTTCCTCGGCCTCGGCCGCAAAGCGGTTGAGGAGAACAGTCTTGCCTACTCCTCGCAGCCCCCACAGCACGAGGTTCTGCTCCGGTCTGCCCGCGCTGAGACGCTTGAGCAGCACGCTGAAGGCATGACGCTCTTGGTCACGGCCGGCAAGCTCGGGAGGTTGTGTGCCAGCACCTGGAGCATAAGGGTTGAGAACCTCATCCACTCGTCAAGTATAAGGCTTTATAAGACAGTATTTGGTCGGCACATAAAGCCAAATACATTGGGCTGGGTTTCGTGCGGACTGACTGTTCTCTAGGATTCGCGACTGCTCCCGCGCCGTGCAGGGCGGGTGGGCACTCAATCCGTCCCCGCCAACGACCTACCCAAGGAGAAAAGCACAAATGCCTGAAGCCGTGATCGTCGACGCCGTGAGGACGCCAATCGGGCGCGCCGCCAAGGGGTCGCTCAAGTCCGTGCGCGCCGACGACCTCGCCTCGATCCCGCTGAAGGCGATCGTGGAGCGCAACCCACAGGTCGAGCAGACCTCGATCGGCGACGTGATGATGGGCTGCGGCTATGGGGAGGGGGAGCAGGGCTACAACATCGGCCGTATCGCGAGCTTGATCGCCGGTATCGACCACCGTGTGCCCGGCACGACCGTCAACCGCTTCTGCGCCTCCTCGCTACAGACGATCAGGATGGCGTTTCACGCGATCAAAGCGGGCGAGGGCGATACCTACATCTCAGCCGGCGTCGAGGCCGTCTCGCGCGCGGGGCGGGGAAGTGCGCAGTTTGAGTTCCACCCGCTCGTGGACGGCTCGGAGGGCTCGCTCTACAACGTGTACATCCCGATGGGGATGACCGCGGAGAACGTGGCCGAGGAACGCAAAGTCAGCAGAGAGGCTCAGGACGAGTGGGCGCTGATCTCTCAGACCAGAGCGGTGGCCGCGCAAGAGAAAGGCCACTTCGACAAGGAAATCGTCCCGGTGACCGTGCCGGCCCACAAAGACGTGGACAAGGAGGGCAATGAGATCGACGTGCCCGAGACGGTGGTCAGCAAGGACGACGGCCCACGCCCAGGCACGACGCTCGAGAAGCTGGCCGCGCTGAAGCCGGTGTTCAAGGAGGGCGGCACCGTGACCGCCGGCAACGCCTGTCCGCTCAACGACGGCGCCGCCGCTGTGCTCGTCATGTCCGAGGAAAAGGCGGCCGCGCTCGGGTTGAGGCCGAAGGCGCGCATCATTGCCTCGACGGTCGCCGCGATCCGCCCCGAGGTGATGGGGCTCGGCCCGATCCCAGCGATCAAACAGCTGCTCGAGAACACGGGCATGAAGATCGAGGACATCGACGTCGTCGAGATCAACGAGGCTTTTGCCGCACAGATAGTGCCATGTATGGCGGAGCTGGGCATCACCGAGGAGCAGCTCAACCCATTCGGCGGCGCGATCGCGCTCGGACACCCCTTCGGGATGACCGGCGCGAGGATCATGACCACGCTGTTGAACAATCTGGAGACCAAGGACGGCAAGTACGGCATCGAGTCGATGTGCGTCGCCGGCGGCATGGGCATGGCGATGCTGGTGGAACGGCTTTCCTAGCCTGACATCAATCAGCCAGAAGGGGCATGGGGCGGCCTAAATAGGTCGCCCCGGCTCTGTGATCAGAGCCGTGCGAGCGCGTCGGGCACGCCCTCGCGGAAGCTCACGCCGGCGTAGCCCGCATGTCGAGATGGTATGCTTGGTGCATGTCACAGATAGCTGTGCGTCTGAGCGAGGACGAGCTTCGCCAGCTCGACTCGATCGTCCGTCAGTCGGGGTTCCGGACGCGCGCGGAAGCGGTACGCGCCGGTATCCGCAAGCTTGGCGCCGAGGTGCGCGAGCAGCGGATATCGAGCGCGTATGCGCGAGCGTACGAGCAGACGCCGCTCACCGACGACGAGAGCCAGATGCTCGACTCGGCGACTGCGCTGGCGGCTGAGCTGCCACAGTGATAGCGCGCGGCGAGGTCTGGGACGCCGACCTCGGCCCGACCGTCAGGCCGGTGATAGTGGCGACGCGCGAGTCGGCGGTTCCGGTGCTCAGCCGGCTCGTGTGCGTCGCGGTTACGAAAACCGTTCGTGGTCACCCGGCTGAGGTGGGGCTATCGCGCTCTCACGGGCTCGAGGAGCCGAGCGTCGCCAACTGCGATTGGGTTATGACCGTGCCCAAGGATCGTCTCGTGCGCCGCCGCGGGCAGCTCGACCCGATGACCGTGAGGCATGTGAACGCCGCACTTGTGCTGGCGCTCGGGCTCGACCAGTAGGCCTGCTCAGCGCGGCGGCATGCGCAGCGCGCCGTCGAGGCGGATGACCTCTCCATTGAGCATCCGGTTCTCGACGATGTGGCAGGCGAGCTGAGCGTACTCGGCGGGGGCGCCCAGGCGGCGCGGGAAGGGCACTCCCGCGCCGAGTTTCTGGCGCGCTTCCTCAGGGAGCGCGGCGAGCAGCGGGGTGTCGAACAGTCCTGGGGCGATCGTGTTGACGCGGATGCCCTGCGTGGAGAGGTCCCGCGCCGCGGGAAGGGTCATCCCGACGATCCCGCCCTTTGAGGCGGAGTAGGCGATCTGGCCGATCTGTCCGTCGAAGGCCGCCACCGAGGCCGTGTTTACGCACACGCCGCGTTCGCCGTCCCGCAACGGCTCGGCGGCGATCATCGCGGTCGCCGCCAAGCGCAGCACGTTGAAGGTGCCGACGAGGTTGATTTGGACGGTGGTGTCGAACGGAAGCAAGGGGTGGGGACCCTTTGAGCCCGCCACCTTCTGCGCCCAGCCGATGCCGGCGCAGCACACGGCGATGCGCAAGCCGCCGTCAGCCGCCGCGGCGCGATCCACGGCTGTCTGCACCTGCGACTCCTCGCGCACGTCGCACGCCACGAACTCCGCGCCCAGCTCCGCCGCGAGCGTGGCGCCCTTCTCGGCGTTGAGGTCGGCGATCGTCACCGTGGCGCCGTGCTCCTTCAGGCGTCGAGCGGTGGCCTCGCCGAGTCCCGAGGCGCCTCCCACCACGAGCGCTGAGCTTCCGTCGATTTGCATCGGCGCAGACACTACCTGCCGTCGCACACACCGTGCGGGGCGGCGGTATGACGCGTGTTTATTGGGGTAATCGGTTCGTGCCCCGTGTCAGAGCGAGGTGGTGGCGCTTCGCGAGGGGCGCGACAGCGTGAGGGCGAACAGCTCGTCGGGGTCGGTGAGCCAGCTCACGAGCTCCAAGCCCGCCGCGGAGAGATCGCCTTCGATGCGATCTCTGGTGAACTTCGCGCTGATCTCCGTGCGCATCTCCTCACCCCGCTCGAAGCGCACCGACAGGTCGAGGTCGCGAACCGTGGTGGTGTGCGCGCGGCGCGCTCGCAAGCGCATCTCGATCCACTCGTGCTCGCGGTTGAACAGCGCCACGTGCTCGAAGTCCTCGGGGTCGAAGTCGGCGCGCAGCTCGCGGTTGAGCACCGTCAACAGGTTGCGGTTGAACTCGGCGGTCACCCCCTCCGCGTCGTCGTAGGCGCGCGTGAGCACCTGCGGATCCTTGACGAGGTCGGTGCCCATCAGGAGATGGTCCTCCGGCCCGAGCAGCCTTCCGATCTCCCGCAGGAAGCGCCGGCGGCTGCCGGGGGGGAAGTTGCCGATCGTGCCACCCAAGAACACGACAAGGCGCGGGCCGCCCGCATCGGGCACACGATCTAGGTGGCGTTCGAAATCGCCGATCACCCCGTGCACGCGCAAGCCGGGATACTCGCTTGTGAGCTCCTGCGCGCAATCGCGCACCATGCTCTCGGTGACGTCCACCGGCACATACAGCTTCAACGTGCCCGCGCGGTGTAGCGCGTCGAGCAGCACTCTCGTCTTGGCGGCCGTCCCCGAGCCGAGCTCGACGAGCTCAGCCGCACCGGTAACGCTCGCGAGCAGTGCGGCGGACTCCTGCAGGATCGAGCGCTCGGTGCGGGTGGGGTAGTACTCGGGCAGCTCGCATATGCGATCGAACAGCTCCGCGCCGCGCGCGTCGTAGAAGTGCTTCGGCGGGATTTCCTTGAACGGGCGGGTGAGCCCGTCGAGCACATCCTCCGCCAGCGAGCGCTCTTGGCCGTCGTGCAGGTAGGAGTCGATCGTGATCGCACTCTCAGGCGCGGTGACCGGCTCCATCAGCTCACATCCCGCGCCAACCGTACGCCAGCGAAGATCTGGCTGCGTATCGGGTGGTCCCAGTTGCGGAACGTAAGGGTTCCCACGCGCGGGCTGGTGGCCCAGGAGCCACCCCGCAGCACGCGGTAGTCGCCGCCAAAGAACACTTCCGAGTACTCGCGGTAGGGGTGCGCCACGAACCCCCGATACCCGTCGAAGCGGCTGCTGGTCCACTCCCACACCTGTCCCACTCCTGATAGGAGCCCGCTCCCGGCCGCCTTCTCCCACTCGGCCTCGGTGGGAAGTCGCGCGCCCACTGCCTTCGCGAACTCCTGCGCCTCAAACCAACTCACATGGCAGACGGCAGCGTTGGGATCGCCTGTCTTCGCCGCACCGTTGGCGCTTACCCATCGGGAATTCGTCACGGGCCGGCGCGCGATCTGGAAAGCGGGCACGTCAACGGTGTGTCGGGGTCGCTCGTTGTCGTAGGCGAACCCCTCCGGTCCAGCGCCCATCTCGAATGGCCCTGCCGGTACGTCGATCCACTCGCCTGCGCCTGTGAGGGCGCCCTCGTCCGCAAACGGCTCCGGCGGCGGCTCGCCCGCCGGCAGGAGATCGGCGAGCGCCATCGTCTGGCGCATCGTCTCTGAGTGCTGCAGCTCGTGGCGCAACACCAGCTCATAGATCGTCCCGTCGCCGACCCCCACAAGCGCGAGCGCCTCGGCGGTGCGGGCGCGCACCTCCCGGAGGTAGGAGCGTGCCTGCTCGGGATCGAGCAGCTCCACTTCCCCCCTGATCGAGCGCGGCGTCTCAAACGCGTCGTACAGCTCGGCGAGCTCCGGCCTCGACAGCTCCAAGCCGCCGTGGCGGTGGGCAAGCCAGAGATCCTCGTAGGCCGCGATGTGAGCCAGGTCCCACACGAGCGGGCTCATGATCGGGGAGAGCGCCTTGCTCAGCACTTCGTCGCTCAGGTGGCCGACGAGCGCGAGCGTGCGCTCCCTGACGGTGTCGAGCGCCGCCAGCGCCTGCCTCGGCGACGGTGGGAGAGAGTGTCCAGGAGCGATGGGGTCGCTGGGAGCGATCGTGGCCATAGCTTCGCCCGACAACTGTAGAAGGTCAGCTCCCGCTCATGGCGTCATCGTCTCGGCTGCCGCAAGCGCCGGGCCGTAGGTGGGGTCGCGCAACAGCGACTGCCTGATGCCCTCGCCGAGAATCCCGCTCTCGCCGCGCGACGCTCCCAGGATCGTCCATTCGTGTTCGCGCCCGTGCGCATCGCGGCTGCGCGCCCTCAGCCCGCCCGTGCCGCGCTTGAGTCCCAGTCGCCGGCCGCTCGTGGTGGCGATCGCCACGCTCTCCAGTCCCCTCACTTCCTGCTCGGGCGCCTGCTCCAATCTCACCGTAACGGTCTGCCCGCTCGCTTCAGCGGCTCCCGTCAGGATGCCCTCGTCGGCACTCAGCGCCTTCATGTCCCAGCCCAGGCGCGATCCCAGCCAGCCGACGAGCAGCATCGCCGCGACCGTCGAATCCGGGTGGTGGCGCACGGCCACCGTCTCGATACGCCCGAGCTCCGTGCGCATCGTCTGCGAGTCGAACGCTGCCGCCACGCGCTCGCGCCAGGGCGTGCTCCGCAGCCATGCCAAGTCGACGACATAGGAGCGCCCGCGCAGCTCGCATGCCCTGCCGATCGCCTTACGCCAGGACGGCTCGTCCAGCGAGTCGATCAGCACTGTCTGGGCCAGCTCGAGCAACGCGTCCACCGCCTCAGGATGCCCGTGGGGGGACCACAGCAGCGTCGTCAGGTCGGTCACGACGAGCGGGTCGACGATCGTCACGAGATCGTCCATGTGGCGCGCGCCGATCTCCACCGTCACGGTCTCGCGCAGCAGCCCCAGCTCGCCCTCGGCCGGCTCGCTCTCGGTCGAGACGACCGCGCGCGCATCCAGGCGGGTGCGCTTCGGATCGTAGGAGAGCACCACCAAGCGCGAGGCGTGATAGCGCCCGACGCCCGCAAGGCGTTTCGCGATCTCGCCGCTGTACCCGCTCTCGACGAACACGATCATGTTCAGCGCCCTGGCCGGCGCCAGCCCGCCATTTTCGCCATGGCGCTGCTTGACCAGCTCGCGCAGCGCGCCTTCGATCGCGTCGGGCGTCGTGCCTTGCGCGCTCCACACCGCGTCGGACGAGGCCTGGGCCATGGTCGGCACAGAGGGGGTCATGTGCCTTGCGCGCTCCATACCGCGTCGGACGAGGCCTGGGCCATGGTCGGCACAGAGGGGGTCATGTGCCTTGCGCGCTCCATACCGCGTCGGACGAGGCCTGGGCCATGGTCGGCACAGAGGGGGTCATGACGCAAGGCTCAGATCGCGCGCCACGAATGCTCCGGGCGCAGGATCTTGGCCGCCTCCTTCGGCCCCTGCGAGCCAGCCTCGTATTGCGGCAATGGTTCCGAGGCGCTCGGGTGGGTGGGCTCCCAATATTTGAGGATCGGGTCGCAGATGCGCCACTGCGCCTCCACCTCGTCGTCGCGCGTGAACAGCGTCGCGTCGCCGCGCATCGCGTCGGTGATCAAGCGCTCGTACGCCTCCGGGGACTGCGAGAGGAACGCTGTGCCATACAGGAACTCCATGTGCACGGGGCGGATCACCATGCGCGTTCCAGGGATCTTGGCCCCGAGCCTTAGCGACACCCCCTCGTTCGGCTGCAATGTGAGGATCAGCTGGTTGGGCAGCACGCCCAGCGACCCGTCCTGGCTGAACGCGAGGTGGGGAACGGGCTTGAGCGCGACCGCGATCTCCGTCACTTTGCGCGCCAAGCGCTTGCCCGTGCGCAGGTAGAACGGCACCCCCGCCCAACGCCAATTGTCGACTTCCAGGCGCAGCGCCGCGAACGTCTCGGTGGTCGAGTCCGGTGGGATGCCCGGCTCCTCCAGATACCCGGCCACGTCCTCGCCGCCGGCGTGCCCGTTCGCGTACTGCGCGCGCACGGCCATCTCCGGGATCTCCGCCTCGATCGGCTCGGCGATCGACTGCAGCACCTTCACCTTCTCGTTGCGCACCTCCTGCGCGGTGAAGCTCACCGGCGGCTCCATCGCCACATGGCAGAGCAGCTGCAGCATGTGGTTCTGGATCAAGTCGCGCAGTGCGCCGGCATGGTCGTAGTAGCCGGCCCGCGTACCGATCCCGATGTCCTCGGCGGCGGTTATCTGCACCTGGTCGATGTAGTTGCGGTTCCACAGCGGCTCGAACATCCCGTTGGCGAAGCGGAACGCCATCATGTTCTGCACCGTCTCCTTGCCGAGGTAGTGGTCGATGCGGAACACCTGCTGCTCCTCGAACACTCCCAGCACGCGCCGGTTCAGCTCGCGCGCCTCCTCGAGCGACGTGCCGAACGGCTTCTCGATCACCACGCGCACCTGTGCGCCCTCGCGCTCGTTGAGCCCCTGCTTGCCGAGCGCCTCCACGATCACGGGGAAGAAGGACGGCGCGGTCGATAGGTAGAACGCCCTGCTCAGCGGCTCGCCCGCGTGTTGCTCGAAGCGCTCCAAAGTTTGCTCGAGCTTCGAGTACACCTTCACGTCGTCGAAGGTGCCCTGCACATAGCGCACGTCCTCCAGCAGCCGCTTCAGCACGTCCTCGTCAGGCGTGCGCCGCGAGAACTGGCGGATCGCCTGCTCGCACTCTTGGCGGTAGTGCTCGTGCTCCTTTTCGCGGCGTGCCACCCCCACCAGGTGGAAGCGCTCCGGCAGCGCGCCGTCGTGCGCGAGGTTGTAGAGCGCCGGCAGCAGCTTGCGTCGCGCCAGATCGCCCGTGGCGCCGAAGATCACGAGCGTCGTGGGGGCGACCGGCAGCCGCTCCAAGCCGGCCGTGAGCGGATTCTCCGGCTCGGTCCTCGTCGCGACGCTCGCCACGCTGCCTACCGGCGCTTGTCGCTCTGCTTCGAGATCGAGTCGCCGCCGCCCGAGGGCTTTGTCGGCGCGGCCTTCACCGCGTGACCGCCGAACTGGTTGCGCAAGGCCGCCAGCACCCGGTGGGAGAACTCGCCGTTCCCGCGTGACGACAGACGCTCGTACAGCGACGCCGTGATCACCGGCGTGGGCACGTCGCGCGCGGTCGCCTCCGCGATCGTCCAGCGTCCCTCGCCTGAGTCCTCGGTCCACCCCTCGATCGCCCGCAGCTCGTCGCCGTCCGCTTCGAATGCTCTCGCCGCCAGCTCGCACAGCCACGAGCGCACGACCGACCCCTGGTTCCACAAGTGAGCGATCTTCGCGTTGTCGAGCTGATACTCGGACTTGTCGAACACGTCGAAGCCCTCGGCGTACGCCTGCATCAGCCCGTACTCCACGCCGTTGTGCACCATCTTCACGTAGTGCCCCGCGCCCGCTCCGCCAAAGCGCATCCAGCCGCGCTCGCCGATCGCGGCGACGCTGTCCTGGCTTGTCTCAGGCGCGAGCACGTCGAGGATCGGCGCCAAGCGCTTGACCGTCGCCGGCGGCCCACCCACCATCATGCAGTAGCCGACCTCGAGACCCCACACGCCGCCGGAGACTCCCACGTCGATGTAGTGCAGCCCCTGCTTTCTCAGCTCCTTCGACCGGCGCTTGTCGTCCGTCCACTTCGAGTTGCCCCCATCGACGATCGTGTCGCCCCTCTCGAGCAGCTTCGCGAGCTTCTTCACCGTCTGCTCCGTCGCTTCCCCGGCCGGCACCATGATCCACACGATCCGCGGGGCCTCCAGCTTCTTGACGAGATCCGCCAGCGAGCTCGCGCCCTTTGCCCCGTTCTCGACAGCCTGTCCCACCGCCTTCACGTCGAAGTCGAACGCCACGACCTCGTGATCGGAGTCCCGCTCGATGCGATGGACCATGTTGCCGCCCATCTTGCCGAGTCCCACGAATCCGATTTGGCTCATCTCAACAAGCGATCCTAGCCGCCCCTCCAGGCGGCTGCGTTTCCCCGCCGGGATATGGTTCCACCGTCGCGCCCCCTCACGACGAGGGCACGAACAGCTCCTCCAAGAAAACCAACCCTCCTCGCGCGCCCACCAGCCGGACCATCCCCGAGACCAGGAGACCCACCCTCGATGAGCCCCGACACACCCACGCGCCCCGATCGCAACCTCGCGCTCGAGCTCGTGCGCGTCACCGAGTTCGCCGCGCTCGCCGCGGCCCCGCTCGTCGGCATGGGCGACAAGGAGGCCGCCGACCAGGCCGCCGTCGACGGCATGCGCTATGCGCTTCACTCGATCGCCATGGACGGCACCGTCGTGATCGGCGAGGGCGAGAAGGACGAGGCCCCGATGCTCTACAACGGCGAGCGCATCGGCGACGGCTCTCCGCCCGAGGTGGACATCGCCGTCGATCCCCTGGAGGGCACCACGCTCGCCGC
The DNA here is from genome assembly GCA_963764655.1 of uncultured Solirubrobacterales bacterium. Taxonomy (GTDB): domain Bacteria; phylum Actinomycetota; class Thermoleophilia; order Solirubrobacterales; family Solirubrobacteraceae; genus Palsa-744. The sequence goes on along the minus strand of CAVXTI010000006.1, from coordinate 5,500 downwards.
CCACGGCATGCCCTCCGCGCTCGCGGTCATCGCCCTGTCGAGCAAGGGCTCCATGTTCGACCCCGGCCCGTGCGTCTACATGGAGAAGATGGCCGGTCGCCCCGAGATCGCCGATCTGCTCGACCTCGACCGGCCCCTGTCGGAGACCGTCAAGCTGATCGCCGAGCGCAAGGGCCACGCCATCGGCGACGTCATCGTCGTCGTGCTCGACCGTCCCGCGCCACGAGGACGGCATCCGCGAGATTCGCGAGGCCGGCGCGCGCGTGCGCCTGATCCCCCACGGCGACGTCTCCGCCTCGCTGCTCGCCGTCACCGAGCGCTCTCCCGTCGATCTCCTGTGGGGGATCGGCGGCACCCCCGAGGGCGTCATCTCCGCCGCGGCCATCAAGTGCCTCGGCGGCCAGCTGCTTGGGCGGCTGTGGCCGCGCGACGAGGCCGAGCGCTCGCGCCGCGCTCGGACGCCGGCTACGACCTGGAGCGCGTGCTCACCCGCGACGACCTCGTCGCCGGCGACGACGTCTTCTTCTCCGCCACCGGCATCACCGACGGGGACGTCCTGCAGGGCGTGCGCTATCCCTCCGCCGGTGGCGCCACCACCGAATCGCTCGTCACCCGCTCGCGCTCGGGCACCGTGCGGCGCATCCGCGCCACCCACGATCGCGCCAAGCTGCGCGCGCTCAGCGGCGACACGCGCTTCGGCTAGGCCCTGTCCACCGGGACGAGCCGCCCCACGCGCGACTCGGCCAAGTCGAGCCGCGCGAGCGAGCGCAGGAAGCCGTGGGTCACGAACACGTGGATCTTCGCCTGCGTGGCGTTGTATACGCGCCGCCCGAGCCGGGAGGCGATCGCCGGGTGGAAGTTGGCCACCTCGACCTCGACGCGCAGGCACGCCTCGCCGGGGACGCTGTCAGGCAGCCGGCGCACGTCGATCTGCAGATGCCCGAGGCCGCCCCGCCCGCTCCTGGCGACAAGCAGCCCACGCTTGATCCGCCAGCGCACCATCCCGTGCTCCCCGTCCATCTCGTACTCAGGCGCGTCGAACGTGAGCAGCTTCAGCGGCCGCACGAGCAGCACCACCGAGCGCTCTGACTCGCTGTAGAGCACCCTCACGAGCCCGAGCGTCACGCGCGTGATGAAGCGCCAGTAAGTGCGCGCGAGCCGCTCCAGATGCACAGGCGTCCACAGCTTGTCCAGCTCACACGCCGGCAACGTCACGTCCGCGCCCTGCACCGAGCGCATCGCCCCGCTCGCACGGTCTTCGGTCGTACGATCCTCGAGCTCTGAGATCGTCGCGATCTTTGGCCTGCGGCTCACCCGCCCAAGGCTATCCGCGCACGAACGGAGCTCGCTGCGCCGTTGATCTCGTGTGGGACGGCCCGTCACGAAGAGCCCTTTCGGCAGCGAAAAGCCCGCGTCGTGTCCCTTGCTGCTGATATCAACCTCCTGTGAGAGACCAACCCAACCGACCGACCCCCGAGGGGACTGTGGCCGAGCGCATGGCGCGCGCGGCGCGGGCGGCGCAACAGCTCTGCGACGTGCTCTGGGAGGCCATGCACGACGAGCTGCGGCTCGATCCCGACGTCGCGCGCGTCGCGGAACTCTCCGAGCGGCTGGCCGAGGTCTCCTCGACCATGGCGATGCTCGCGGCCGCGACGCCCGCGCCCGCCGCCGCGCCGCCCCCGCATGCGCCGGTCACCGCGCCGCGCTCGGACGCGCCTGCCGCCGCGATGCCCGAAGCTCCCGCGCCCGACCCTCCCATGCGGGACCGTCGCACCCCCCCCGAGCCTTCCCCGATCCCGAGTGGGACCGGCGGCTATGCGTTCACAAAGCTCGTCGACGAGCAGGAGCCCGCGCCCCCGGCGGAGCCGCTTGCGACCGTCCAGCCGATTCAGCCCGAGATCGAGATCAGAGACGTGCGCCGCGAAGAGGGACCCTCGGCCTGGGTCTCCTCGGTCGGGCGGCTGCTCGCGCGCCACGCCGAGGACGGCCTCCCGTTCGCCGTGCTTGCTCGTCGAGATAGTCGACGTGGCCCAGCTGGAGCGCTCGGAGACCCCTCACGACCTGCACGGCCTCGTAGCCAAGGTCGAGAGCGCGATCGGTCGCGCGATGCGCGCCACCGACCACCTCTCGCGTGAGACCCTCGGCCGCTACTGGCTCGTCGCGCCCGGAGACCAACGGCACGGGCGCCCGCATGCTCGCCGAGCGCCTCGCCCGGCTCGTGCGCACCTCCGCGACTCACCGCGGTGTGCCGATGGAGGTCGCGATCGGCATCGCGGTCTGCCCCGACGACGGCATCGAGGCCCCGGCGCTTGCCGCCCGGGCCGACCTCGGCGTCTACTCGGCGCGAGCCACAGGCCGCTCGATCGCCCACACCGACCCGCCGCCGGCGAGCTGACTCAGGCCGCTGAGGTGCCGCCGCTGGCGGCCGCTTCCGCGGTCGGCCTCACTTCGGCGGGCACTCCGAGCAGCGGGCTGTTCGCGGCCTGGCCCACCACCTTCGTCTTGACACGCACCGTTTCGGTGATCGTCAACGCGGACGCCGCGCCCCACGTCAGGTCCCACATGGCCCCGTTGTTGGCATAGGGCCCACGGTCGATCACGGGCACGGTGAGGCGGTGGCCCTTGTAGTCGACGAGCACGAGCGTCCCGCAGGGCAGCGTCCGCGAGGCCACGCCCACGATCACCGGGCTCATCGTCTGCCCGCAAGCGGTCTTCTGGCCGTAGAAGCCCGGCCCGAACCAGGTCGCGACCTGCGCCTTGGCGCCGGCCTTGGCGCGAATGCCGCTGGGAGCGCTCGCCCCGCCTGTGCTCGCCAGCGCGGCGCCAGGCGCCTGCGCCCCGGCGCATAGGAGCGCGGTTACGACAGCGAGCAGCGTTCTTTTCGCGAGCGTTCGGTTCATGTGGCTTGTGCGCGCCTACGGGGTGAGCTGACGGGCTCGCGCTCTACATCCGCGCTACGGCCTGAAATCAGGCCGATTCGCCCCCGCGAGCCGTGCTTCCGGCCTGCATTGGGTCCCCCGCTCCTCGCAACCTGGGTCGCGAGAACTCGGCGTCGCCGCGAGTATACATGCTCGCCATGCCGGCGGCGACGCTGGTCAGGGCCGGCGCAGCAGCGAGAAGGCGTCCTTCAGCAGGCGCCCACCCGCCGTCAGCCCGGAGTTGGCGAGCTCGCCGAAGATGTCGGCGACCGACTCCACGAGCTCGGCGCCGCTCGGTGGGTTGACGGTGTTGCCCAACTCGAGATCCTCCTCCGGCTCGTACCCTTGCTTTGGGACGGGCGGCTCGGCGATCGCGGGTGGCTTCGCCCCTCGCCGCCTGGTGGCTGCGCTCTTCCTGGCTGGCCCTGGCCTCTTCGCGGCAGCAGCCCTCTTCGTGACCGCAGCCCTTTTCGCAGTCTCAGCCCTTTTCGCGGTCTCAGCCCTTTTCGCGGCTCCGGCCTTCTTGACCGCCGTGGGCTTCGGTGCGGTGGCCTTTCTGCCGGGCTGGGCCTCGTTCGGCGCCACGCCATCCTTGGCGCCCCCGGTCTTCGCCGCGACTGAGCGTCTCCCCCCGATAGCGGGCCTCTCCCGCGCGCGTGTCTCCGCGGCCTTGCTCGTCTCCGCCGTCGTCTTCGTCGTCTCCGTCGCCGTCTTTGCCGCGTGCGCCCGCGCCGCGGCTCTGCGCGGACTCGCGCGCTGTGGCCGCGCGCGTGGGAGCGCGGCGAGGATCCCGCCGTCGGTGACGGAGTCGGCCTGGCCGTTGGGGCCCGGAGCGTCGTTCATCGTCTCGCAATCATCGCGCACCGGCCCGTCGCGTGCTCAGTGTGCGATTTTTTCCGGCCGATTGCCGCCCGGAGGCGTTAGGATAGGCGCGTACATCTGAGTTGTACTGTCGGGAGGGCTCTGGCCACAACCCCGGCTAAGGTAGTCCTCGAAAAGCACCCCGAGGGGCCCCGTCGGCGGGTCCTGCGCCCTTGGGGAGCAGAGTCTCGCGACGGAAACGGAAAACGCATGTCAGTGGTGGAACTTCAAGAGCTGGAAGAGGTCAAGAACCTGCTGACCAAGGGTCAGCAGGTGGGAGTGCTCACGTTCGCGGAGATCTCCACCGCGACCTCCGACCTCGACCTGGACGAGTCCGACGTCGAGGAGCTGCACGGCTATCTCGAGAAATCGGAGATCGAGCTCGTCGAGGACATCGACCCAGCGACCGCCGCCGGCTCCCAGGTCGAACGGGCGCCCGACAAGCGCGGTCGGCGCAAGGCCAAGGCCGCGCTCGACCTCAAGCCAGACATGACCACCGACTCGCTGCAGCTGTTCCTCAAGGACATCGGCAAGGTTCGCCTGCTCACCGCACAGGAGGAGGTCGACTTGGCCAAGCGCATCGAGCGCGGCGACCTCGACGCCAAGCAGAAGATGGTCGAGTCCAACCTGCGCCTGGTGGTGTCGATCGCCAAGAACTACCGCAACCAGGGTCTTCCCTTTCTCGACCTGATCCAGGAGGGAACGCTCGGGCTCGTTCGCGCCGCGGAGAAGTTCGACTACCGCAAGGGCTTCAAGTTCTCCACCTACGCCACCTGGTGGATCCGCCAGGCGATCGCCCGCGCGCTGGCCGACAAGGCTCGCACGATCCGCATCCCGGTGCACGTCGTCGAGAAGCTCAACAAGATCGGCCGCGCCGAGCGCAAGCTCGTCACCGAGCTCGGCCGCGAGCCCACGGCGGACGAGATCGCCGAGGTCACCGGCATCGATCCCGAAGAGGTCGACTCGATCAAGCGCTCCGCCCAGGCCCCGGTGTCGCTCGAGAAGCCCGTTGGCGACGAGGAGGAGTCGGAGTTCGGCCAGTTCATCGCCGACGAGCGCGCCGAGTCACCATATGAGCGCGCCGCGGAGATCCTCACGAAGGAGGCGTTGCGCGAGGCGCTCGAGAATCTCTCCTATCGCGAGCGTCGCGTGCTCGAGCTGCGCTACGGGCTCGGCGGCGAGCACCCGCGCACGCTCGACGAGGTCGGGCGCACGTTCAACGTCACGCGCGAGCGCATCCGCCAGATCGAGAACCAGTCGCTCAAGAAGCTGCAGTCCTTGGCGGAGGCCCAGAAGCTCCGCGACGTGGCCTGATCGGGGTCCCACGGGGCACGCGCTGCCGAAGCCGCGGTCGTCGGTATGTGGGCCTTGGTGTCGTATGCACGATTGCGACGCTTAAGCCCGACGAGGCGGGAGCCGATGCAAAGGGCATGTTCGACGTGCACTCAGCACTGCGCGAGCTCGTGGCCCGCGACGGCTCCGACCTGCATTTGAAGGTCGGCTCGCCGCCGCTGTACCGCGTGCAGGGGTCGCTCGGGCCGGATCAAGGAGCGCAGCCGCTGAGCGAGCAAGACACGGAACACGCTCTGCACGCGCTGCTCCACGATCAGGTCAAGCTTAAGGAGTTCACAGACGACCACGAGGTGGACTTCTCCTTTGAAATCTCAGGCGTGGCGCGCTTCCGCATCAACGCGTTCCGCCAGCGTGGCGTCATCTCGATG
>CAVXTI010000005.1:0-19072 GCA_963764655.1 uncultured Solirubrobacterales bacterium | reverse complement strand
GTTCGTCAAGCGTAACCCGGCAATCACCTCGGTGATCCTCGGTCCGCGGACGATCGAGCATCTCGAGAGTCAACTGGGCGCGGGCGACGTGCAGCTGGACGCCTCGATCCTCGAACGGATCGATGAGATCGTCCCGCCGAAGCGCGCGATCCGGTTGGAAGACTGGAGTTACATCTCTCCGGCTTTGCTGTAGGAGGCAGAACCTTTTGCTTCAGAACAAAATTGCGTGGGTCACGGGTTCGTCCGGTGGGATCGGGAGCGAAATCCTTCGCGAACTCCACAAAGCCGGCTGCACCGTCGTCGGCACGGATATCACAGAAGGCGTTCCCGTCACGGGGAGCGCATGTTCTACCGGCGATGCGACGTCACGCGCAAAGACGAGATCGATGCAACCGTTGCCTTTTGCAAGAGCCAGTTCGGAAAACTCGACATCTTAGTCAATAACGCCGGTATCCTTCAGCGGATCGACGTCTTCGACATTACGCCCGAGATCTGGACCAAGACCATGGACGTGAACCTCGGCGCCTTCTTTTTTTGCGCGCAGTCGGCCGCTCGTCTGATGCGCGAGACGAACGGCGGATCGATCGTCAATCTCGCTTCGGTGAGCGCCGACGTCGTCCATCCGAACCTGATACCGTACAGCACGAGCAAGGGCGGGATTCGGACGTTGACCTACGGCCTTGCGGTCGCGCTGGGGAAGTAGAAATCCGCGTCAATGCGGTCGCGCCGGGGACGATCGCCACGAACCTCAACCGCGACCGGTGGGAGGTTGCGAGCATCCGTGAAGATGTCGAGCGCCGAACACCTTTACAGCGGATCGGTGAGCCGGCGGACGTAGCCTCCGCCGTTCTCTACTTGGCTTCGGATGCCGCGTCGTTCATAACCGGCTCGATTCTGCAAGTCCACGGCGGGCGCGTCGTTCAGGCCTAGGTGTGCCAGCCGGCAACCGCCAAATGACAAGATCTCGCTACGAAGGATGTATGGAAGAACATGAAGATTTCCCGTAAGGGCTTTGTCGCAGGATCGGCGACTGTTGCCACGTTCAATGCCTTGCGCTTTCCGGGCGGGGCCGCCGAGTTCACGTACAAACTGGCGCTGGATTGGGTACCGGCCCACCCAATCTCCATACGGGTCGCGCAGTCGGCGCAGAAGATTCTGGCGGAAGTCCGATGGCCGTCTTCAGATTCGCGTCTTTCCGGGTGCGGTACTGGCGTCCAGCGTTCAACAGAACCAAATGGTACGTACCGGAGCCCTCAGGCTTGGGGGTGCGTCGTACAACGTCTTGCAAAACACCGTCCCGCTTGCCGGAATCATCGCGCTTCCATTCATCTTCAGCGGGCACGCTCAAGCAGTGGAAGCGATCAACTCGCGGATCGGCAAGACCGTTCGCGATGCGATCTCCAAAACGGGTCTCTATGTGTTCGACGGCGTGTGGGACGGATCGTTTCAGGAGATTACGACCAGCGTGCGGCCGATTGTTAAGCCGGACGATCTGAAGGGGCTTAAAGTTGCCCGTCCCCGACCCGGTCTCGTTAGCCACGTTTCGTGCCTTCGGAGCGTCGCCGACGCCGGTCGACGGCGCCGAGATCTACACCGCGGCGCAGACGCACATCGTCGACGGGACTGCTCTTCCGTTGGCAACGATTCTCGCTCAAAAGATCTACGAGGTCCAAAAATACGTGTCGATCACCAATCAGCTCTGGATCGGCTACATGTTGACCGCGAACCCCGATGCGTGGCAGAAGCTACCTGTCCGTTTGCGTGAGATCGTCACCAAGAACTTCGATGGCGCAGCAGCCCTGGAGCGCACGCAAGTCGTGCGTGACGATGCGAGCGCGCAGGCGGCTCTGGGTGAGCCGCGGCATGCTCATCAACGATGCCGACATTCCGCTCTTCCGCGCGAAGATACAGCAAGCCGGGCTGTACGGGCAGTGGCGGGCGCAGTTCGGCGCCGAGGCGTTTGGGCAGTTAGAGCAAGCCGTCGGCAAATTGGCATGACGGACACCCCGCGCCTCAACGGAGCGATCCGGGCGCTCGAAGAGGGGAAGCCCGCATTCGTTTGCTTCAGCGTTCCCGACGTTCGCATGGCGCTGACCCTGAGCACGTCACGCTACGACGGCGTCGTGTGGGAGATGGAGCACAACCCTACGACATCCGCAACGCTGCGCGACACGCTTCAATACATGCTCAACCGGGTCCGGCTGATCGACGGCGGGACGATGGCGCCGACGGTGACGCCGTTCGTGCGCATCCCGGCGAACGGAGCGGAATCGAGTCACCTGGATCGTCAAGCAGGTGCTGGACGTCGGGATCTACGGCATCGTGTGGCCCGCACGTCGGATCGGTCGAGGAGGCCGAGACGCCGTAGCCGCGTGCCGCTATCCGAGCCCGCCCTAGGGCACCCGCTGTACGACCCGCCGGCATCCGCGGTGACGCGCCGAAACGGCGGCACGCTACTGGGGCATCACCAGCCAGAACTACTACGAACGCGCCGACGTGTGGCCGCTCGATCGCCGGAAGGCGAGATCATGGCCGTGATCATGTGCGAATCGAAGCTTGCCGTGGAGCGCATGCCGAAGATTTTGGAGCAGGTTCCCGGGATCGGCGTCGTCTTGATCGGCGTCGGCGATCTCTCTCAGGACTTGGGCCGGCCGCAGCAGTTCGGTCATCCCGACGTCGTTGCGGCGGTCGATGAGGTCGTGGCGGCCTGCAAGCACTACAAGGTTGCCGTCGGGACACCGAACGTGAACGCCGACAACGTCGAGGAACAGCTCGCAAAGGGGTTTGATTGGCTGATGGCGCGGACGACGACGTCGTTCACGGCGCTCGAGCGCGGCTTAAAAGCTTCCGGCCGTTAACTGCCGAGAGGGAGCAGATGTTGTGCGGAGCCGCCGAGGATGAGTGCTTTCTCCTGCGCAGTGAGTTGGTCCGTTTCGCGGATCAAGAAGAGCGATTCTGCGTAGGTGTCCTTCGCCAGTTCAGCCACCCCTCCGACGCCGACGCCCCGCGAGAGCCCAGGCAGCACACCGACCCCCGCATCCCGCGAGAGCTTGGCCGCATCCGCGGCGCCGGCGCTCCCACCGAAGCCGACGGCCACGCCGATCGCGGCCAAGCCCACCGCTCCTGTGGCTGAGCCCAAGCAGGAGGAGCGCGCGCGCCGGAGCCCACCGGAGGACGAACCCACGCAGATCCTCCGACCGCCGGCATCGGGCCGATGAGCTCGACACCGCCCCCGTCGCGAGCGGCCCGAAGCTTGCCCGCTGTGCGGCGCGCAGCTGAAGCGCGAGCAGAGCTGGTGCCTGCGCTGCGGCGCGGCCGCGCGCACGCGCTTGGCGGCGCAGCCGAAATGGAAGGCGCTTGCGATCGGCTTCGTGACGATCGTGGTGGTGTCGCTGGGCGTGCTCGTTGCGGCGCTGGTGAAGCTCGCCGGATGAGCGACCGATGAGCCGGCCCGGGCGCCTGGAGGCGGGCGCGCGGATTTCGACGTGGTGGTGGTCGGAGCGGGCGCGGCCGGCCTGTATGCGGCGCTGTGCGCGGCCCGCGAGGGCGGGCAAGGTCGCGCTGCTATCGGCGATGCCACTGGCGCAGACCGCCAGCTACTGGGCACAGGGCGGTCTCGCGGCGGTGCTGGCGTCCGACGACAGCTTGGAGCTGCATCTGAAGGACACCGAGCGAGCGGGGCGGGGGGCCGTGCGGCGCTCGGCCGCCGAGGTGCTCGTGCGCGAGGCTCCCGCCTGCGTGGGGGACCTGGAGCGGCTCGGCTTTCATTTCGATGCCGACCGTCGCGGGCGCCTGGCGCTCGGGCTGGAGGGTGGGCACTCGGTGCAGGCGCATCGTGCACGCCGGCGGCAGCGCGACCGGGCGGCGTCTGCTGCGCGAGCTGTCGGCGCTGGTCGTGGCGAACGAGCGCGTGGAGGTGATCGAGGGAGCACGCGTGAGCGGCCTGCGGTGCGAGGAGGGCGCTGCCAAGGCGTGGTGTGCCGACCGGCCGGAGACGTCCGCCGATGGACGTCGGTCGGGCTGCGCGCGTGAGCGCGCGTGCGGTCGTGTTGAGCACCGGTGGCGCGGCGGCGTTGTGGGCGCGCACGACCAATCCACCCGGCTCGATCGGTCAAGGGCTGCTGCTGGCGCACGCCGCGGGGGCGCCGCTCGCGGACCTCGAGTTCGTGCAGTTCCATCCGACAGCGGTGATCGGCGTGAAGGGACGCGAAGGGTTCCTGATCACCGAGGCGATCCGTGGCGAGGGCGCAACGCTGCACGACGCGGACGGCGAGCGCTTCGTGGACGAGCTGGCGCCGCGCGACGAGGTCTCGCGCGCGATCCAGGCCAAGTTGCGCGAGGATGGGCGGGCGCCGGTGAGGCTCGACATGCGCTCGATCGACCCGGCGCTGTTCCCCAACGTGGTGGGGGCGCTGCGCGAGGCGGGCCTGGACCCGACGCGCGAGCTGGTGCCGGTGGCGCCCGCGGCGCACTACACGATCGGCGGGGTGGTCACCGACCTGCATGGGCGCTCGGGCGTCGCTGGGCTGTACGCGGTCGGCGAGACCGCCTGCACGGGGCTGCACGGGGCGAACCGGCTGGCCTCGAACTCCTTGAGCGAGTGCTTCGTGTTCGGCCGCCGGGCGGCCTTGACGGCGCTGGAGGAGCCGTCGGTAACGAAGGAGGCACGGCGCCGACGGCAGCCGATACAGCCCGCCGGTTGGAGGTCGGAGCTCCCAAGCGACCGGCAAGGCACGCGACAGCACTGTGGGAGCACGCCGGGATCGAGCGCTCGGCCGAGGGCTTGGCGGACTTGCTGGAGGACCCGCACCCACTGGCGCGACTGATCGCTCGCTCGGCGATCGAGCGCGAGGAGAGCCGCGGAACGCACACTCGCATCGACCGTCCCGAGCGCGACGCGCGGCTGGACGGCATGCACGTGGTCGTCGTCGCGCCGGGAAGTTGGATTGGCAGGCGTGGGAGTAGCCAGCTCGTCTGACCGTCGAAGGCCTCACCCGACCCAGACCGCAATCCCACCAAAAAACACGCACGGCGTCAACCTAACCTGGGCTTAATGAATTACTTCTGTGCGCGCTTAGGAATGGCTTGGATACTTGACAAAGCCGGTCCTTTGGACCGGATGGGTGTTCAGGGAGGCAGAGCCCATGTACCAATTCAGTCGAGCCATCTACAGGGAGCTGGCTCCGTATATAACGGAGTCGCGACGACCCGACGCTGGGAGCGTCCAACCACAAGCACGTGCTGGACGCGTGCGAGTCGGCGATTGAGCGTCTGGCCACCGACCGTCACTACTTCGCCAAGCCGGCGCGCACGCTGTTCTGCGACATCAGGACCTACTTTCCGATGGGCGCCCAGGAGCGAGTACTGCAAACCGTGTGCCGGTACGTGGGCCTCGCCCAGCGCTTCCTGGTCGAGCACCCGGTGGAGGCGCACGCGGCTGTGACCGACGAGCCGCCGACGTGTCGCGCGACGACGCGCAAGGGCTCGACGTGCCAGCGCGTGCCGCTGCCCCACAACGGGTACTGCCCGTCCCACCAGCACCTGGCCGACACCGAGCACCAGGAGCGCCTCGCCGCCGCCTAGGAGCCCGGGGCATTAGGCTCGAGCGATGCTGCTCGGGGTAGACGTAGGCGGAACCTTCACCGACGCGGTGCTGGTGGCGCCCGGACGGCGCTGTCTTCACCGCCAAGGCGCCGAGCACGCCCGGCGCAGCAGCAGGTGGGCGTGATGGCGGCGGTCGAGGCCGTGCTCGCGAGCGCGCACGCGCAGGCGGGGCAGGTCGAGCGGTTCGCGCACGGCATGACCGTCGCGACGAACGCGCTGCTGGAGCTCTCGGAGGCCCGCCCGCCCGCGCGCACGGCGCTGGTCGCGACCGAGGGCTTCACCGACATCGTCGAGCTGGGCCGCCAGGCGCGGCCGAGCCTGTACCGGCTGTGCGAGGCGGGGCCGCGACCGCTCGCCCCGCGCGAGCTGCGCTTCGGCGCGCCCGAGCGGATGGGTCCGGACGGGCCCTCGCGCGCTCGACGAGAGGCGACCGAGGCGCTGCTGGAGCGCCTGGCGCAGGCAGAGCCCGAGGCGGTGGCGGTGGTGCTGTTGCACTCCTATGCCCATCCCGCGCACGAGCGCCGGCTCGGCGAGTTGATCGCCGGGCGCCTGCCGAGCGCGCACGTGTCGCTGTCGCACGAGCTGGTGGGGACGTTCAGGGAGTATGAGCGGGCGACGCACGACCGAGGTCGATGCGGCCCTCTCGCCGCTGCTGGCCGCCTATCTGGAGGCGTCTGGGCAGCTGAGGCGGCGACGCGAGGACTGCCGCGGCGCAGGTGATGCAGTCCTCGGGCGGGCTCGCCGACGCGCGGCGGGCCGCGCGGCCACGCCGCGCTGACGGTGCTGTCGGGCCCGGCGGGCGGCGTGGGCGGGGCGCTGCTGCTGAGCGAGGCGGCCGGTGAGCGCGACGTGCTGTGCTTCGACATGGGCGGCACCTCGTGCGACGTCTGCGTGATCGACGGCGGCGAGGTGGCCGAGACCGCCGCAGCGCGAGGTGGCTGGCCGGCCGCTGGCGCTGCCGGCGCTCGACATCCACACGGTGGGCGCGGGCGGCGGGTCGATCGCCTGGCGCGACGCCGGCGGGGCGCTGCGCGTGGGACCGGAGTCGGCCGGCGCCGACCCGGGCCGGCGTGCTACGGGCGGGGCGGGGAGCGCGCGACCGTGACCGACGCGAACCTCGTGCTCGGCAGGCTGCTCGCCGACGCGCCGCTGGCCGGGCGGCGTGCGGCTCGACCGCGAGGCGGCCGAGCGCGCCGTGGGAGCGCTCGCGCAGCGAGCTGGGCCTCGAGCTGATCGCTTGCGCGGAGGGGATCGTGAGGGTCGCCGAGACCGAGATGCGACGCGCGCTCGGCGTGATGACGGTCGAGCGCGGGGTCGACCCGCGACGCTTCGCGCTGATGCCGTTCGGGGGCGCGGGGCCGCTGCACGCGGCGTGCGATGGCCGAGCGAGCTGGGGATCGAGCGGGTGCTGTGCCCGCGCGCGTGCGGCGTGCTCTCGGCGCTCGGTCTCGCGGCGGCGGCCCCACGGCGCGACGCGTCGCGGACGGTGATGCTGTCGGGCGCGGCCTTCACGCGCGAGCGCGTCGAGGCGCGAGCTGGAGCCGCCTGATCGAGCGCGTGGCGGCGGAGCTCGGACGAGCCGGCGGAGCGCGTCGAACGTGCGCTACGAGCTGCGCTATGAGGGCCAGTCGTTCGAGCTGACGGTGGACGACGAGATCGATCCGAGGGATGATTTTTTGGGGGAGCTGTTCGTTCCCACGAGTAGACGCTCCCACGGCCAGCGAACATGGGCTGCTCGATCCCGCGCGCCTTGCGAAAGGCCTTCGAGGAGGCCCACGAGCGGCGCTACGGCTACCGCGACGAGCGCGGCGCGGTGGAGCTGGTGAACGTGCGCGTGTCGGCGCTCGGGGCGCGACCGGCGCTGCGCTGGAAGGCGCGCGTCGGAGGCGCTTGCGCGCGACGCGAGCACCGCGGGTGGTGTTCGACGGGGAGTGGGTCGAGGCGCAGCTGTGGCGCGGCGAGCTGGCCCGCGGGCGCGCGCGTGCGAGGGCCGGCGCTGTGCGCGATGCCGGAGTCCACCCTGCTCGTGCCGCCGGGCTGGCGTGGCGGTGTCGACGAGCATGGGACGTCGTGCTGGAAGCGCGAGTGCGCACGTCGGAGGCCCGGCCTGGGCGCAAATGCGGAGTGAAGCAGACGGCCTCGACCCGATCGAGCTGCAGGTGATCGTGGGCGCGCTGAGGGCGGCCTGCGAGGAGATGGGCGCGACGCTTGTGCGCTCGGCGCACTCGGCCAACATCAAGGAGCGCAGAGACGCCTCGACCGCCCTGTTCGACCGGGATGGCGAGATGGTGATGCAGGCCGAGCACATCCCTGTGCACCTCGGCTCGATGCCGGCCGCGGTGCGAGCGGTGCTCGAGCGAGCGAGCACCGACCGGGCGTGTCGTGGGTGCTGAACGACCCGTTCGCGGGCGGCACGCACCTGCCGGACATCACGGTCGTGACACCGGTGTTTGGCGATCGCCCCCGCGCACGCGGGGGGCGACGGCAACTCGCACGCCGACCAGCCGCTCGCGACGCGCCGTCGGCCCGCTGATCGGGTTCGCCGCCAGCCGCGCCCACCACGCCGACGTGGGCGGGCGCATACCCGGGTCGATGCCGGCCGACAGCCGCCGCTTGGAGGAAGAGGGCGTGGTGATCTCCCCGCGGCCGATGAGTCCCGAGGCGATCGAGCGGATCGTCTTGCGGATGCGCCAGCCCGACGAGCGCAGAGCCGACCTGCGGGCACAGCTGGCGGCCAACCGCACGGGCGCGCTGCGCCTCGCCGAGCTCGCGAGGCGCGTCGGCGTGGAGCGCCTCGGCGTGGCTATGGACGCGGTGCTCGACTACGCGCGAGCGACGCACGCGCGCCTGCATCGCGGCGCTGGAGGACGGTGTGCGCGAGGCCCACGACGTGCTCGAGGCATCCGAGGGGGATCTCGTGCTGCGTCTGAAGGCGACGGTGGCGGGCGAGCGGCTCACGCTCGACTTCAGCGGCTCAGCCGCCCAGCACGACGGGCAACCTCAACTGCCCGTTGGCGGTCACGCTGTCGGCGTGCTGGTTTGCGGTGCGGGTGCTGACAGACCCGGACATCCCGCCGTCGGCGGGCGCCTACCGGCCCGTCGAGGTGATCGTGCCGTGCTGGCTGTCTGCTCAACGCCGACGATGGCGCGGCGGTGGCGGCCGGCAACGTGGAGACCTCCTCGCGCGTGGCGGATCTCGTGCTGCGCGCGTTCGGGCGGGCGCTCGGCCAGGGGACGATGAACAACCTCACGCTGGGCAGACGACGACTTCACCTACTACGAGACGCTCGGCGGCGGCCAGGGCGCGTGCGCGGACGCGGACGGGCCGAGCGGCGTGCACGTGGCGATGAGCAACACGCTGAACACGCCGATCGAGGCGCTCGAGCGCGACCTGCCGGTGCTCGTGAGCGAGTATGCGCTGCGACGCGGCTCGGGCGGCGATGGGCGGCACAAGGGCGGCGAGGGCGTCGTGCGCGAGCTGGAGGCGCTGAGCGATATGACCTTCTCTCTGATCGCCGAGCGTCGTCGCCACGCGCCCGCGGGAGCACATGGCGGGGCTCCGGGCGAGCGCGGGCGCGACACGCTGATCGGGCCGGCCGGGCGACAGGCGCGCGGGCTGCCGGCAAAGGTCACGGGTAGGCTTCGGGCCGGTGAGCGACTTCGCATCGAAACCCCAGGCGGGGGCGGGTATGGCCCGCCTCCGAGCGCCCAGGGCCCTCGAGCCTCGGCGCCTGGAGTCGACCGTCATGAGCCGCCGACGGGCATGATCGGAGGGCGCGCGCATGCCTGAGCGGATCGGCTTCCTCGGCCTGGGGATCATGGGCTCGCGCATGGCCGCCAACGTCGCGAAGGCCGGCTATCCGCTGAGCGTGTGGACCCACACCGAGGGCAAGGCCGAGCGCTGGGCCGCCGAGCACCGGGCCACGGCCGTGGCCACACCGGCCGAGGTGGCGGCCGCGAGCGACATCGTGGTGAGCATGGTCGTCGACGGGGCGCAGGTGGAGAGCGTGCTGTGTGGGGCGCAAGGCGTCGCCGAGGGCGCGCGGGAGGGCCTGCTGTGCGTGGACATGTCGACGATCGCGCCGACGGACACGCGCCGCATAGCGGCGCGGCTCGCCGAGCGCGGGGTCCGCATGGCGGACGCGCCCGTGACGGGCTCCTCCCCGCGCGCGGAGGCGGGCACGCTCACGATCATGGTGGGCGGCGAGCCGCGAGGACTTCGAGCGCGCGAAGCCGCTGTTGGAGGCGATGGGCGAGCTGATCGTGCACGTCGGCGAGCTCGGCCAGGGCGAGATGCTGAAGCTGATCAACAACTCTCTCGGCGCCGCCAACGCCGCCGCGGTCGCCGAGGCGCTGCTGCTGGCGGACGCCACCGGCGTGGACCTCGACGCGCTCGTGGCGGTGACCCAGAGCGGCTCGGGCGCCTCGGCTCAGCTGCGGATGAAGTCGGGGCCGATGCGCGCGCACGACTACACGACGCTGTTCAAGACCGAGCACCTGCTCAAGGACGTGCGCCTGTGCTTGGAGGAAGCGCAGGCGGCCGGGATCCCGTTCCCGGCGGCGGCCCACGCGCGCGACCTGCTGGCCGCGACGATCGGACGCGGCCATGGGGGCGACGACTACGCCGCCATGATCGAGGCCGCCGAGGGTCTAGCCGGCCGGCGCCTGTGAACGTCCGATAACCGGCTGGACACGCAAAGAAAACCTCATCCCGAACTCTTGAAGTTCAGCCGCCGGCAAGCGCCAACGTCAAGAAAAACCTGCGATTTGCAGGGCATTTGGGATTTTCGCTCGGATTTCGTATCTTTAAGGGCAGCCGTACCCTCCCGTGCACAGCCCTCAAAGCGGCACGGATGGGGTCGCGCGGTTTTCAGACGATCCTCGTATTCAGGTTTTTCAAAGATGCCAATTGCTCTCAAGGAATGGGCGGTCACCGTCCGCGCCCTCGCCGAAGGCGAGCAGCTGATCACCCTGCGCAAGGGCGGGATTCGCGAGCCCGAAAAGCACTTCAAGCTCGAGCACGACCGTTTCTTCCTGTATCCCACGTTCGACCATCAGCGCAACGACCTCGTGCGCGAGTCCCACCAGCCCGAGCTGCGCAGAGCGCTCGAGGAAGGCGTGTGGAACGACGGCGAGCCGCCGGTGCAGGCGTTCAGCGTCGAAGGCGGCATCCAACAGCCCGAGCGCGTGCGCATCAGGGCTTGGGCCGAAGTCGCCGGGCACTTCACGATCTCCGATCCTCGCTGCGTGGACGCGCTGTCGCCGTTCTACGTGTGGACGCCCGACTACGCCGAGAAGCGCCTGGAATGGAAGCGGCGCCACCCACTGCACGTGCTGCTGCTGCGCACCTACAGAATCCCCCGTCCGGTGACCGTCAAGGTCAAGGACGAGTACGGCGTGTGCAGCTCGTGGCTGGAGCTGCAGCGCGAACTGCCCTTCGAGGGCACGCCGGTGCTGTCTGACGGCGAGTTCGAGCGCGCCGCCGAAGAGATCGAGGCGATCACGCGCGAGGCCGGGCAGCCTATGGGCCAGCCGGTGCTGGTCTAGATTCCAGGGGGCCGCTGACCGGCGCGATACTGCGTCTCGCTCCCTTATGTGCTGAGCACACTGCGCTCGCTGCGTCCTCGTCTCGCTTGGTCATCGACCCCTAGAAGAGGCTTGAGGTTGCTAGGCGAGCAGCTCGCGAGCTCGGTCGGCCTGTGAGACCGGCACCAGTACGTCGCGGGCGCCGGCTACGAGGAAGTCGGGCACGTCGAAGCCGCCGTTGCGTTGCAGCATGCTGGGGATGTGCTCTTGGCGCAGCAACCCCTGAATCAGTTCGGCCTCGGCCAGGTTGCGCGCGTAGGCGACCTTCACGAGCCGCACGCCACCGTGATCCTCAGACCGCGACTTGCCCGATCTCCACCTCACGGACGACGCCTTCCTCGATCAGATAGGAGCGGATCTCTGGCGCCGAGGGGTCGGCGAGCCCGGCGATGATCCACTCGACGCCGGGCCAGTTGGCCGCGAAGTTGATGTCGGTCTGGGATGGGTAGGGCGCGGTGTGCGTGTGCGAGTGGTAGATCGCGCCGATCTCCCAGCCGGCGTCTTCGAACTCGTTGATCGCTTTGAGCACGTCTTTGCCGTCGATCTCGAAGCGCTTGGGGCTCGCATGGACGTTCCTCGTCGAGCGCACGCGCGTCGCTCGCGCCGGCTCGCCATCTGAGGGGGGGACGACCGCGACGACCCCGCAGCACTCGTTCGGCGCCTCCTCGCGGGCGTGCGCGAGAATCTGGTCGAGCAGCTCTTGCGAGATGTCCATGCAGCTCTCCCCCACTCAGCCGGCGGGGCGCCCGGCGTCTCGCGGCCGGATCGCGAGCTGGGCCTGCGCGCGCGGGCCGCTCACCACCACACGGTGGCGTCGAGGTTCTCGATCTCGTCGACCGGGAGCGTGTAGATGCCGCTCGACAGGTACTTCCAGCCGTCGTCGGCCACGATGAACACGACGTTGCCCTCGTCGAGCTCGCCGGCGATGCGCACCGCCACGCGCGCGATCGCGCCACTCGAGACGCCCGCGAAGACGCTCTCCTCGTCGAGCAGCTTGCGCGTCCAGATGATCGCGTCGCGGTTGGTGACGAAGATCTTGCGGTCGAGCAGCGAGATGTCGATGATCGGCGGGATGAAGCCGTCGTCGAGCGAGCGCAGGCCCTGCACGGGCTCGCCCTGCATCGGCTCGGCCGCGACGATCTTGACGGCGTCGCCAAAGGCCTCCTTCAGGCGCCGTCCGTTGCCCATCAGGGTGCCGCCGGTGCCGAGGCCGGCGACGAACGCCGAGACCTCGTCGAGCTCCTCGAGGATCTCAAGGGCCGTGCCGTTGTAGTGGGCGTTGGGGTTGGCGATGTTGCCGTACTGGTAGGGCATGTAGTAGGAGGAGTCGGCCTGCGCCATGTCGAGCGCCTTCTCGACGGCGCCGTTTGAGCCCTTGGAGCCCTCGGAGTAGACGATCTGCGCGCCGTACATCGTGCAGCAGCTGGGTGCGCTCGGGGGTGACGTTCTCGGGCATCACGACCTTCAGGGGGTAGCCCTTGCGCGAGCAGATCATCGCAAGCGATATGCCGGTGTTTCCAGAGGTCGGCTCGAGGATCGTCTGGCCGGGCAGGATCGCGCCCTTCTCCTCGGCGTCCTCGATCAGCGCGCGCGCGACACGGTCCTTGACCGAGCCGGTGGGGTTGCGCGACTCGAGCTTCGCCCAGATGCGCACGCCCGGCTTGGGCGAGAGCCGCGGAAGCTCCACGAGCGGCGTGTTGCCGATCGACTGGACGATGTCGCCGTAGCGTCCTCCGCAAGGCTTGTTCTGCACCCGCTCCATAGCCATTACTTCACGGAATATAGCGGTGCTGGGCCAAAGCGCCAAAAGCACGAGAGCGGATACCCGACGTGGATCGGCTGGCCTACCGGGATATGCCGTAAGCTGACGACGGGATGGCAGGGAGCTTCGACTACGACTGGCTGGTGATCGGCTCTGGCTTTGGCGGCAGCGTGTCTGCGCTGCGCTTGTCGGAGAAGGGCTATCGCGTCGGCGTGCTCGAGTGCGGGCGGCGCTTCGCCGACCACGAGTTCCCTGAGTCAACCAGCGACTACAAGCGTTACTTCTGGCGCCCGAAGATCGGCTGGAAGGGCATCTTCAGGCTGACGACGTTCAAAGACGTGTCGGTCGTCAGCGGCTGCGGCGTGGGTGGCGGCAGCCTCGGGTATGCCAACACGCTGTATGTGCCTCCGACTCCGTTCTTCAAGGATGAGCAGTGGTCGGGGATCGCCGACTGGGAGAGTGAGCTTGCGCCCCACTATGAGGAAGCTCAGCGGATGCTCGGGGTGACGACGAACCCCTACGACGACCCAGCCGATCAGCTTTTGCGCGAGCTGGGTGAGGAGCTGGGTGTCTCTGACACCTACAAAAAGACGCCCGTGGGTGTGTACTTCGGAGAGCCAGGTGGGAGCGCAGGCGCCGCTAACGACGACTCCGGCGCGGTCACGCATGACCCTTACTTCGGCGGCGAGGGACCCGACCGCACGCCCTGCTCGCTGTGTGGGCGCTGCATGGTGGGCTGCCCGCACGGCTCGAAGAACACGCTTGTCAAGAACTACCTGTACCTGGCCGAGAAGCGCGGCGCGAAGGTGAGCCCGGAACGCACCGTGATCGACGTTCGCCCACTCGGGGTAGGCGACGGCAGCGAGGGCTATGAGGTCGAAAGCGTGCGCTCGGGCGCATGGGTGCGGCGCGAGCGTCAGGTGCACCGGGCCCGCGGCGTCGTCGTGTCGGCTGGTCCGCTCGGCACCAACACGCTCTTGCAGCGCTGCCGCCTTGGCGGGTCTTTGCCTCGCATCTCTTCCCGTTTGGGCGAGCTCGTGAGGACGAACAGCGAGGCGATCCTCGCGGTGACGGTCCCCGAGGACTACCCGGAGAGCCTGATCAAGCGGGTGGCGATCACTTCGAGCATCTATCCCGACCCCCATACCCACATCGAGACCGTCACCTACGGCGCCGACGGCGACTCGATGAGCCGCCTGAACACTTTGCTGACCGGCGACGGCACCCGCTACACGCGCCCCTTGAAGCTGCTTGGGCAGATCGTCCGCCACCCCAAGCGCTTCATACAGGTGGTGCGCCCCAAGAACTGGTCGCGGCGCACGATCATCATCCTCGTGATGCAGACGCTCGACAACGCGATCGCGCTGCGCCCGAGACAGGGACCGTTCAAAACCCTGTGGCTGAGCACCGAGCAGGACCCCGAGCGGCCGATCCCGACGTTCATCCCAGTCGCGAACAAGGCAGCCGAATGGTTTGCCGAGCGCACTGGCGGCATCGCCCAGAGCTCGATCACAGAGGCGGTCTTCAACATCCCCACCACCGCCCACATCCTCGGCGGGGCGGTCATCGGCGCTGACGCCGAGCACGGTGTGGTGGACGCTCACCAGCGCGTGTTCGGCTACGAGAACCTGCTCGTCTGCGACGGCTCGGCGATTCCCGCCAACGTCGGCGTAAACCCAAGCCTCACGATCACGGCGCTGGCCGAGCACGCGATGAGCCACGTGCCGGCGGCGGGCATGGCGAGCATCGACAGCGGCGTCGAGACCGCCGCGGCGGCCTAGAGCCGCGCCGATCTCCAAACGTCTCACGCGCAAACCTCGGGCGCTTCCAACGTCTGGCACTTTAACGTCGCGCTTCGCAACGGCAGCAGCCTGAGCCCAGCCCGACGGCGGGCGTCGATCAGCGCACGACTTTGACCGTGTCGGACGCCGCTTGCGCCAGGAACGCGCTCGATCCGGGCCATTTGACCGTCACACGTGCCTTTGCGCCCACGCGACAGCGTCGCGGGGCCGCCAGTTGCAGCCGGAAGTGGCCTCGCGCTACGCGGGCTTCGCCTTTCGTGCTCGAGTGACCGCACGACACCGCGACCTTCAGATGCCCCGTCAGGGACGACGAGGCGCTGCCTGTGAGCAGCGCGCCGCGCCGGCGCGATACGCGCGCGCTTCGCAGCGACAGCAACGGGCTGAGCGCGTGGGTGACGCGCGGTTTCGGTTTGGGAGGTGGCGTGCCGACGTAGACGCCGGTCGAGAGAGTCGCGTCGACCTCGTTGTTGTCTGGGCCTTCAATCCAGGTGCATACGTCGTAAGGGCCGGCCGACTCGGTCACGGTCTTGGCGATCGTCGCGGGGCCGCCGAAGATGTGTTCGCCTTCGAGGAAGAACGGATTGCTGTATTCGAAGGAGGGGCCCTGGTTCTGCTGGCCGTCGAGCGTGTGGTTGACGGCGCACGGCAGGCCGCCAGTCGGCCTGATATCCGAGTAGATGCTCAGCTGCTGATCGGTATGCGTCGTGTAGTCGATTTGGAACGCGACGCCGGGAAGCGGCGCGTGTGGCAGGCTGACCGTGAGCTGAGACACCTGTGGGCTGCGGGTGCTGAATGTGGTGCTCGCGGGGCCGGCCACCGTCGCCTTTTCGGTTTCCAGCCAGGCGCAGACGAGGTAGGCGCCGACTCCCGGGGGGTTGAAGGTGTCCGGCTGCTGGTAGGGCCCAGGACCCTCTTTGGGGGAGCCGTCGAAGAATTCAATCTCATTGCTGAAGAGCTCGGTCGAGACGCCGCCGGCCGCGCTGTGATCGTCGCCATAGCTTGCCTGACAGCCTATGCCTCCCGCGGGTCGCAGCACCGCGAACAGGGCGGGACCGTTTCCTTTGCTGTCCACCGCTTCTGACACGCCGGAGAATTCGATTGTGAGCGGTATGCCCTGCTCGGGCGCCGCCGAGTTGACCGCGACCTGCAGCGTGTCCGCGGCCGACGCTCGAGTCGCTTGAGTCGTCGCGACCGAGGCCACGACAATCAGTGCCGCGGCCGCGACCAACATTCCTGCACGTATCGCATGTCTCATTCGCATTCCGAATACCCCACGCTGCCTAACTGCCGGGCGGTGGACTATATGCAAAATCGGCGGACGCAGCCGAGCTCAATCGCCTCGGTGCCAAGCTCGAGCGTCTATCCGCTCAAAGCAAGGCCTTGCGCAAGGCGATGCTCCAGTTCGGTGAGACCTTCGACGCGACGGTGTCGCATGGCTGAACGAACACGATGTCAAGATTTGACAAGACTCGCTGGCTTCACGCCCGATAGCGCACGATCGTCTTGTCGCTGCAGCCGACGAGCGTCCACGGCCGGTTCCGCGGCAGGTAGCGCATCACGAGCGTCTTGCGGCCGGGGCCGTCGCAGTCGACGATCCCATGGCCGTAGACGAGCGCGATGTGATCGTTGCCGGCGCCGGTCCAGATGTGGTTGTAGCCGTGGCTCGCGTACAGCCAGTCTTCGCCGGCGCCTCCGTGCAGCGAGTCGCGTTGAGAGGTGGGCTGGTTGCCGGCGTGCGAGTCGCCCCAGATAACGTCGCCCTCGTTGCCGGCCCAGATCATGTCGCTGCCGTCACCGCCGAGCAGCTCGTTGTGGACGCCCATCCAGCCGCGGATCGTGCCGCTTTCGTTGTTGGGGTGGCCTTTGTGGTGGCCGATCGGCGGCCAGCCAGTGTGGTCGGCCTGGCCGAGTGCCGAGGCGACCGTCGCGAGCAGCGCGCCGACCGCGATCGGCCATGACCACATACGCAGCACAGAAGTCGCGCCCCACGTCGCATCCCGCATGTGAGCGCCTGAAATCCGAACCACCGTGACTTCGAGGCTAGAAGATCAGGCCCCGCGACCCCGGACCCGGACGGAAATCGGCCCCACCACGGAGCACCGGCGGTCGACGCGGGCGGCCGACTCGGACGGTCGACGGTACCCAGGATGTGTTCGGCCGGCAGTCTGAACGGGCCCTTGAAATGGGGATGCATCAGATGTAGCATCTGCATCATGGCAAATCGAAGGACGACCGTCGTCGCTCGTGAGGAGGATCTCGCGACCCTCGCCCACGAGGCTCGGGTCCGTGGCCTTTCGCTCGGACGAATGCTCGGCGAGGTCGTGGCCGACCGAGCCGAGGAGCTTCGCGAGGCGCACCGTCCACGCCTCGGAACCTTCAGCGTCGACACGAGCATCGCGTTGAGCGCCGAGCACGAGAATCCCGCGATGCGCCCTTATCGCACCGCGTGACGCTGGTTCTTGACACCGGCCCGATCGTGGCCGCCCTCAACCGCCAGGACCCCGATCACGAGCGCTGCGCCGCGATGCTCGGCGAGTGGGACGATCTATTGATCCCGAGCCCCGTTCTCGTAGAGGTCGACTACTGGCTCATAAAGCTCGCGGGCGCCAAGGTCTGGAGCGAGTTCGTCGCCGACATCGTCAGCGGCGCATACCGAATCGTCCACCCCACCGACGCAGACCTGACCCGCACCGCCGAGCTCGAGGCCGGATACAGCGACCTGGACCTCGGATTCGTCGACGCATCCATCGTCGCCATCTGCGAGCGCTCGGAGCAGACCACGGTCGCCACGCTCGACCGCCGGCACTTCTCGGTCGTACGCCCTCGCCACTGCTCGCACCTTACGTTGATGCCCGACTGATCAAACCGAGCAGGGCTATTTTCGCTGCGTGCCCGTGTTGATAAAGCGATGATCCGATCCCGGACAATGGCAGGCCGCACCATGAAGGCCAAGCTGCTCGGGTGCGAGAATCATCGCCGAGCGACGCGAATCCTGTTGCCAGTGTTGTGTGCTGTGTGGTTGCTTGGGGGTAGTGCAGGCTCCGCGCAGGCGTCTGTGGCCGCAACGAGATTCGCGTTTGTAGATACTCTCTCTGCTAGCTCGACGGCCGCGGAACCGCGAATCCACGGCTACCCCGTGGTCTTGGCCGCTGGTCGGGATGGCGGGATCTGGTATGGGGGTGCCATCGCGTACGCTCACGAATATGTGGAACGGGTTGATTTCGTTACCCCAATCGGAGGATTTCTTGACTTCCAGTTCACGGGCGAACTGGTAGATCGCTGGCCAGAGTACTTCGCGCCGGCTGACGACGGGTCAGAGTGGTTTCTAGCCTACAGAGAAGGGCCTGCTGTACCGCTTCTGATCAAAGTCACGCCGACTGGGACGATGAGCGTCATACACCTGGCGGTGGACCAAGGCACTTTAATACGTGGGCTGGCGATGGGCCCCGACGGCAATCTATGGACAACGGCGACCCGCGTCTATCATCACACGCGCTCAAGCGCGATTCTAAGGATTGGTCCGAGTGGATACGTAATGGCATTCAATCTCGGGCTGCGGCAAGGCGCGATACCTGAAAACATTACTTCGGGTCCGGATCACGCGCTCTGGTTCACCGATGCAGTTGGTCGGATCGGGCGGATCGGTACAGATGGATCGATCGTAGAGTTCCCCGTCGGTCGACGTATCATTCCATCAAAGGAAGAACTTGAGCCAACCCGGCTGATCATTGCTGGATCCCGTCAGGACCTCTGGTTCATCGCCGGTCCTGACACGGTCGGCCGGATGAACACATTTGGCGAGGTGAGATATTTCACGCCGCGCTCCTCATACCGTGGGGTGGAAGCTCGGGGAGAGCTAGGCGAACTGGTAAGCCTAGCTCTTGGTCCAGATGGGAGGGTGTGGTTCACCCGTGAAACTGGCGAAGTCGCCCGTATCGATGCTCGCGGTCATGTCGAAACGGTCACGAACCGCTTGCTCCACGCGTACGGTATCGCATTCGACAAGAACGGCGTCGCCTGGGTCGGCGAGGGTCCCCGTTACGAAGGCATCGAACGCAACTCGTCAGCGGCGCGCATCGCTCGCATCGGGGCTGCGCGGCGGCTGACTCAATACCCCGCTCGCCCCAAGTGTCGCGTTCCCAGTGTCGTAAGGATGGATCGCTCTTTTGCCGCCGAGAAGGTCGTCGACTACGAAGCGCCCGGCTGCGGCCAGAGGCTATCGCTTGGGCGTGTCACGGTTCATCAAGGCGGCAGCGGCCCACTCATGGTCGTTTCTCAACGTCCACGTCCTGGCACGTTGAGCGAAGGATATGCGCAG
>CAVXTI010000004.1:0-45821 GCA_963764655.1 uncultured Solirubrobacterales bacterium | reverse complement strand
GACGTGTGGACACTGAATGATCCGCGGCGGGGAGATAGGGTCCCGGGTATGAGCGACCGCGTGCTCATCCTCTCCTGGGAGTACCCGCCGGTCATCGAGGGCGGGCTCGCGCGCCACGTGCGCAAGCTCGCCGAGGCCCTCGTGCGCCAGGGCGTGACCGTGGACGTGCTGACGCGCGGCGTGGGGGACGGCCCGGAGGTCTCCGAGCGCGACGGCGTGACGGGCGTGCACCGCGTGCGCGAGCCGAGCTGGCCGCGCGACCTCGATCGCTTCGTGGCGTGGGTGGAGCGGATGAACGAGGACATGCTGCTGGCGGGCGAGGCGCTCGCGAGGAAAGCACGACTACGACCTCATCCACGGCCACGACTGGCTCGTGGCGCAGGCGTCAGCGACGCTCGCGGAGCGGCTCGAGGTGCCGTACCTCACGACGATCCACGCGACCGAGCACGGGCCGCCACCAGGGCTGGGTGAAGGACCAGCCGCAGTCGCACATCCACGCGATCGAGCGCCGGATGGCGCGGCGCGCGGACGCGACGATCGTGTGCTCCTACTACATGCGCGGGCACGTGGCGGACATCTTCGACATCGACGAGGGCCGCGTGGCGGTGATCCCCAACGGCGTGGACCCGAGCGACCTGCAGCCGACGGGCGACCTCCAGACGCTGCGCGCGAGCTTCGCGGCGCCGCACGAGAAGCTCGTGCTGCTGGTCGGGCGCCTGGTGTACGAGAAGGGCTTCCAGCTCGCGCTCGACGCGCTGCCGGGCGTGATCGAGCAGGTCGGCGACGTGCGCTTCCTGGTCGCCGGCAGCGGCACGCACGAGGCCGAGCTGAAGGCGCAGGCCG
The DNA here is from genome assembly GCA_963764655.1 of uncultured Solirubrobacterales bacterium. Classification (GTDB taxonomy): domain Bacteria; phylum Actinomycetota; class Thermoleophilia; order Solirubrobacterales; family Solirubrobacteraceae; genus Palsa-744. The sequence goes on along the minus strand of CAVXTI010000004.1, from coordinate 44,978 downwards.
AGCGGCTCGGCCTCGGCGAGCACGGCACGTTCGTCGGCTGGATCGGCGACGACGTGCTGCACTCGCTCTACCGGATCGCCGACCTGTGCGTGGTCCCATCGATCTACGAGCCGTTCGGCCTGGTGGCGCTCGAGGCGATGGCCTCGGGCTGCCCGTGCATCGTGGCCGACACCGGCGGGCTGCGCGAGGTGGTGCCCGTGGGCGAGCGCGTGGGGCTGCGCTTCAACGGCGGCGACGCGGAGCACCTGGGCGTGATGATCGAACGGCTGCTCGTGGACGACGAGCTGCGCGACCGGCTCGTGACGGAGGCCTCCGAGCACGTGCTGCGCTTCGACTGGGACGACATCGCGCAGCGCACGCGCGAGATCTACGATCGAGTTCGGAGAGCTCGGCCGGCCAGACGCGAGGGGGCGCGGGGGGATGACGCGAGATGCTGCAGGGACTGATGCAGGACGACTTCCAGCTGACGCTGCACCACATGCGCCGCCGGATGCGCATCGTGCACCCGGGCGCGGAGGTCGTGACGCTGCAGCCCGACGGCACGGTGGCGCGCGTCTCCCACGCGCAGGTCGCCGAGCGCGTCGACCGGCTCGCGCGCGCGCTGCGAGCGCTCGGCGTCGAGCAGGGCGATCGCGTGGCGACGTTCGCCTGGAACACCCAGCGCCACCTCGAGCTGTACTTCGCGGTCGCCGTGCATGGGCGCGGTGCTGCACACGCTGAACATCCGCCTGTTCCCCGAGCAGCTCGCCTACATCGTCAACCACGCCGCAGGACCGGGTCATCTTCGTCGACGACTCGCTCGTCGCCGCTGCTCGCGCAGCTCGCTGCCGAACGTTCGACGGCGTCGAGCACTTCGTGGTGATGGGCGACGGCGCGACGTCGGCGCGCTGCCCGGACGCGCTGCGCTACGAGGAGCTGCTCGCGCGGCCGAGCCCGGAGCCTTCGACTACCCGGAGCTCGACGAGCGCGAGGCGGCGGCGCTCTGCTACACGAGCGGCACGACCGGCAACCCGAAGGGCGTCCTCTACTCGCACCGCTCGATCACCCTGCACTCGACGGCGACGCTGATGACGGACGGCATCGGGCCTCTCGCGCGCCGACCGCGTGCTGGCGGTCGTGCCGATGTTCCACGCCAACGCGTGGGGCCTGCCGTACGCGCGCGGCGCTCGCGGGCGCCGATCTGATCCTGCCCGGACCGCTTCCTGCGGCGCCGAGCCGCTGGCGCGGCTGATCGAGGCGGAGCGCCCGACGCTGATGGCGCTGCGTGCCGACGATCTTCGACGACCTGCTGCGCTACGCCGACGAGCACCCCGACGTCGACCTGACGCTCGCTGCGAACGCCGCGTGCGGCGGCTCGGCGATGCCGCGCCAGCTGATGCAGGCCTTCCAGGAGCGCCACGGCGTGCGCATCCTCCAGGCGTGGGGCATGACCGAGACGAGCCCCGTGGCGACGTCTCGCGCCCGCCGGAGGGCCACGGCGAGCCCGACGACGCCACTGGGCGGATCGCGCGACAGCAGGGCCGCCCGCTGCCGTGCGTCGAGCTGCGGCTCGTCGACGACGACGGGCAGGAGGTGCCGTGGGACGGCGCGGCGACCGGCGAGATCGAGGTGCGCGGCCCGTGGATCGCGGCGGGCTACTTCCGCGAGGACGTCACCGACGAGAAGTTCGACGACGGGCTGGCTGCGCACCGGCGACATCGCCTCGGTCGACGAGAACGGCTACGTGCAGATCACCGACCGCTCGAAGGACGTGATCAAGTCCGGCGGCGAGTGGATCTCCTCGGTCGAGCTCGAGAACGAGCTGATGGCGCACCCGGACGTGGTGCGAGGCGGCGGTGATCGCCAAGCCGGACGAGCGCTGGGCCGAGCGCCCGCTGTGCTGCGTGGTGCTGTGCGAGGGCGCGAGCGCTGGCGCCGAGGAGCTGCGTCGAGCATCTGCGCGACCGCGTCGCGAAGTGGTGGCTGCCGGACGAGTTCGCGTTCGTCGACGAGATCCCCAAGACGAGCGTCGGCAAGTTCGACAAGAAGGTGCTGCGCGGCCAGCTCGCCGAGGACCGCCTCGAGGGCCGCGTGACGGTGCAGCGACCGTCATAGCTGATAGACCTTGGCTTTCGCACGCAGGCCACACGCTGAGAATGTCGAACAAAACCACACACAAACAACACGGGAGGTTGGCATGACTCGGACCGATGTCATGGCCTCGAGTAGGCCACGCACCGAAGGCGCAGCATCCATGACGAGCGGGACCAGCGGCGTTGCGCGCCGACTGTCGGCCCTCTTCGCTGTGCTGCTGTTCGCACTGACGCTCGCGCTGCCCGGCACGGCGCTGGCCGCGGAAGAACCGACTTCCGGCTACAAACAGACCCCCACGACGCCCAAAACGGGTACGGCGCCGTCGAAAGAAGAAGCTCCCGCGAGCGAACCGGCTCCGACGAAAACCACCACCCCGACTGGCACCGAAGCGAAAGCGAGCACGCTTCCGTTCACGGGCTTCGACCTGCGCTGGAGCCTCGCCGTGGGCGTGCTCCTGATGGGCGCGGGCTTCTCGATCGTCGCCGTCCAGCGCCGCCAGCGCCGCGACAGCTGAGCGACCGCTCCACACAGTAGCTGCGAAGTACCCGCGGCCGTCGTCCCCGAAGTGGGGATGGCGGCCGCTTTTGCGTGGGCGCACGATGGCCGACTCCCAGCTCAAAGTTCTACCCCTTGACTTATCGGAACATGCACGCTCGGCCATCATCGTCCCATAGGTAGGAGGAGGTGGAGGCGTGTGCCGCGCGATGCCTCTCTATTGACTTCTGTAGACATGATCGTGTAGCCTGCTTTCTATTGTTTATTTCGGGCCGCTTGGGAGCGTGCCCGAGTGATATTGGGTGAGACAGGGAGAGAGACTAGAGATGAGAGCATTGGCCGTAGCTGCGCGGCGTCCGCGACGCCGTTTTTCGTTGCTCGTGTGTGTCATCGGGGTGGTGATGGCCGTCGGAGCGACGCCTGCTCTCGCCGCTCCTCCTCCGGTCGTGACGATCGGCGCTCCGAGCTCGGTTTCCTACACCACGGCGCATCTCAGCGGTACAGTCAACCCTGAAGGCTCTGGAACCACCTATCAGTTCCAATATTCGGTCGAACCCGAATTTCTTGGCTGGACGTCGAGCTGGGGAACCTCGCAGCGCAGGCGAAGGCACGAGCGCGGTGGAAGTCGAAGAAGATCTCGCTGGCCTGGCGCCGAACGTCCAGTATCAGGTCCGCCTGGTCGCGTTCAACGCCGAAGGCACGCAGGAATCGGCGACCGAAGCGCCCTACCCAACCGTCACCACGCTCGAAGTCCCCGCCCCGACGATCTCGATCGCCGCCCCGACCGCGATCACCGGCGCCGGTGCGAGCTTCTCCGGTAAAATCAACCCCGGCTCGCCCGGCGGCAACCCCGCCGCGTTCGACGTCGAATGGCACTTCGAATGCACCCCCGAATGCCCTGGTCTGACCGGCGGCACGATCCCCGCCGACGCTGAAAACCACACTGTCGAAGCGACCGCGACCGGCCTGCTGCCCGGCGTCAAATACGAAGTCAGCCTCATCACCTCCAACGCTGGAGGCCAGGCGGTCGCTGGTCCGCAGATCTTCTCCGCGCTCGCCGTAGAACCGCAGATCGTGGAAACCAGCGCGCACCCGCAGATCACCGAAGCGACGCTGCAGGCGCAGGTCAACCCAGGTGGCGCGGAAACCTCATACAAATTTGAATACGGGCCGACATCCGCCTATGGGCACAGCACGCCCGCCAAGACGATCGCGGCCGGCAACTCGACGGTCAAGGCGAGTGCCCAAGTTCTGGGACTCTCGCCGGCCTCCACTTACCACTACCGGATCGTGGTCTCGAACTCCGCCGGATCTGTCGAAGGGCCCGATAAAGCCCTCACGACGGCCTCGGCGAGCGTGCCCGCGGACACCTGCCCCAACGCGGCGATTCGCGCCCAGCAGGGCACGAGCGCGCTGCCCGAATGCCGGGCGATGGAGCTGGCCGACCCGCCGGGCAACGATCTCGGCGACATCGTACGCGTGATGAAATCCAGCGACGACGGCGAACACGTCGGCTACGTGAGCGCGATTCTGCCGAATAGCGCTCAGGGTGGCCAGCTCGCCTACATCGCCGTGGCGAGCCGCAGCGCCGCCGGGTGGGGTAGCGCCGACGCCAACCTGCCGATGAGCGACGGAGACATCGGCGGTAGCAGCGTCGGCTGGCTTGGATTCTCACAAGACATGTCACAAATCCTCACGAAGTCCATCTTCTCACCGGACCCCGGCGACGTAGCTGACGAAGAAGAACCGGATCTTTACGAGGTCGAAGTTGGGACGGGAGCGTCGACTTGGCTCTCTCCGATGGTCAACCCGGCTCTGCCGTTCATTGGTTACGTAGGAAGTACGCCCGACTTCAGTCGCATCGTTATTTTCGACTTCGGGCCTGAATCCACGGGCAACATCTACGTGGTGGGCAAGAACGCGCCCGAACTGGTTTCCATCCTCCCCAACGGCGAATCCCCGCCGGCGGCGCCGGTGTATCAGGAATTTTACTACCCTAGCGTCGCTCACCCGCCTCACGCCGTGTCGAGCGATGGGACGAAGATCCTTTTCTATGCGGCCAACGGTACAAGCACGCTCTATCAGCGTGACACCACAACTTGTGGTGTCACGCTGATAGAGCGTGCTTGTACCGTTGGCCGCATCAAAAGGATCTTCGTCCCATCGCTCGACACGGGCGTGAGGCGGGTGAGCGACGCTAGGGTAGTAAAAAATTCCTGATACACCGCGCCGCCGGCGGGAATTCGCCGTTGGGGAGGATCGAAACCAGTTCGGGCGTGTTCTTGCCCACCACGTAGATGTTGCCCGTGGATTCAGGCCCGAAGTCGAAAATAACGATGCACGAAGTCGGGCGTACTCCTACGTAACCAATGAACGGCAGAGCCGGGTTGACCATCGGAAGCCAAGTCGACGCTCCCGTCCCAACTTCGACCTCGTAAAGATCCGGTTCTTCTTCGTCAGCTACGTCGCCGGGGTCGGGTGAGAAGATGGACTTCGTGAGGATTTGTGACATGTCTTGTGAGAATCCAAGCCAGCCGACGCTGCTACCGCCGATGTCTCCGTCGCTCATCGGCAGGTTGGCGTCGGCGCTACCCCCACCCGGCGGCGCTGCGGCTCGCCACCGCGATGTAGGCGAGCTGGCCACCCTGAACGCTGTCCGGCAGATCGCGCTCCACGTAGCCGACGTGTTCGCCGTCGTCGCTGGATTTCATCACGCGTACGATGTCGCCGAGATCGTTGCCCGGCGGTCGCCAGCTCCATCGCCCGGCATTCGGGCAGCGCGCTCGTGCCCTGCTGGGCGCGAATCGCCGCGTTCGGGCAGGTCTCCGCGGCACGCTCGCCGAGCCGTCGTGAGGGCTTTATCGGGCCCTTCGACAGATCCGGCCGAGTTCGAGACCACGATCCGGTAGTGGTAAGTGGAGGCCGGCGAGAGTCCCCAGAACTTGGGCACTCGCCTTGACCGTCGAGTTGCCGGCCGCGATCGTCTTGGCGGGCGTGCTGTGCCCATAGGCCAGATGTCGGCCCCGTATTCAAATTTGTATGAGGTTTCCGCGCCACCTGGTTCGAGCCCTCGCCGCTGCAGCGTCGCTTCGGTGATCTGCGGGTGCGCGCTGGTTTCCACGATCTGCGTTCTTCGCGAGCGCGGAGAAGATCTTCGGACCAGCGACCGCCTTGCCTCCAGCGTTGGAGGTGATCAGGCTGACTTCGTATTTGACGCCGGGCAGCAGGCCGGTCGCGGTCGCTTCGACAGGTGGTTTTGGCAGCGGCGGGGACGTGCCGCCGGTCAGACCAGGGCATTCGGGGGTGCATTCGAAGTGCCATTCGACGTCGAACGCGGCGGGGTTGCCGCCGGGCGAGCCGGGGTTGATTTTACCGGAGAAGCTCGCACCGGCGCCGGTGATGCGCGGTCGGGGCGGCGATCGAGACGTGGGGCGGGGACTTCGAGCGTGGTGACGGTTGGGTAGGGCGCTTCGGTCGCCGATTCCTGCGTGCCTTCGGCGTTGAACGCGACCAGGCGGACCTGATACTGGACGTTCGGCGCCAGGCCAGCAGAGATACTTATTCGACTTCCACCGCGCTCGTGCCTTCGCCTGCGCTGCGAGATACCCACTGACGTCCAGCCAAGAAATTCGGGTTCGACCGAATATTGGAACTGATAGGTGGTTCCAGAGCCTGCAGGGTTACTGTACCGCTGAGATGCGCCGTCGTGTCAGAAACCGAGCTCGCGACGCCCATCGTCACGACCGGAGGAGGAGCGGCGAGAGAGCAGGCGTCGCTCCGACGGCCATCACCACCCCGATGACGCGCACGAGCAACGAAAGCAGCCGTCGCGGACGCCGCGCGGCTACGGCCAATGCTCTCACTCTCTAGTCTCTCCCCTGTCTCACCCAATATCACTCGGCACGCTCCCAAGCGGCCCGAAATAAACAATAGAAAGCAGGCTACACGATCATGTCTACGGAACCAATAGAGAGGCATCGCGCGGCACACGCCTCCACCTCCTCCTACCTATGGGACGATGATGGCCGAGCGTGCATGTTCCGATAAGTCAAGGGGTAGAACTTTGAGATTGTGGGAGTCGGCCATCGTGCGCCCACGCAAAAGCGGCCGCCCTCCCCACTCTGGGGAGGACGGCCGCGGGGTACTTCGCAGCTACGTGTCGAGCGGTCGATCAGCTGTCGCGGCGCTGGCGGCGCTGGACGGCGACGATCGAGAAGCCCGCGCCCATCAGGAGCACGCCCACGGCGAGGCTCCAGCGCAGGTCGAAGCCCGTGAACGGAAGCGTGCTCGCTTTCGCTTCGGTGCCAGTCGGGGTGGTGGTTTTCGTCGGAGCCGGTTCGCTCGCGGGAGCTTCTTCTTTCGACGGCGCCGTGCCCGTTTTGGGCGTCGTGGGGGTCTGTTTGTAGCCGGAAGTCGGTTCTTCCGCGGCCAGCGCCGTGCCGGGCAGCGCGAGCGTCAGTGCGAACAGCAGCACAGCGAAGAGGGCCGACAGTCGGCGCGCAACGCCGCTGGTCCCGCTCGTCATGGATGCTGCGCCTTCGGTGCGTGGCCTACTCGAGGCCATGACATCGGTCCGAGTCATGCCAACCTCCCGTGTTGTTTGTGTGTGGTTTTGTTCGACATTCTCAGCGTGTGGCCTGCGTGCGAAAGCCAAGGTCTATCACCTATGACGGTCGCTGCACCGTCACGCGGCCCTCGAGGCGGCCCTCGGCGAGCTGGCCGCGCAGCACCTTCTTGTCGAACTTGCCGACGCTCGTCTTGGGGACCTCCGTCGATGAACGCGAACTCGTCGGGCAGCCACCACTTCGCGACGCGGCCGCGCAGGTGCTCGCGCAGCTCCTCGGCGCTGAGCGCTCGCGCCCTCGCGCAGCACCACGCAGCACAGCGGGCGCTCGGCCCAGCGCTCGTCGGGCTTGGCGATCACCGCCGCCTCGACCACGTCCGGATGGGCCATCAGCTCGTTCTCGAGCTCGACCGAGGAGATCCACTCGCCGCCGGACTTGATCACGTCCTTCGAGCGATCGGTGATCTGCACGTAGCCGTTCTCGTCGACCGCGGCGATGTCGCCGGTGCGCAGCCAGCCGTCGTCGAACTTGCTCGTCGGTGCGTCCTCGCGGAAGTAGCCGCGCGCGCGATCCACGGGCCGCGGACCTCGATCTCGCCCGTCGACTGCGCCGTCCCACGGCACCTCGCCGCCGTCGTCGTCGACGAGCCGCAGCTCGACCCACGGCAGCGGCCGGCCCTGCTTGGCGCGATCCGTCCCAGTGCGCGTCGTCGGGCTCGCCGTCGCCCTCGCGCGGGCGCGAGTACGTCGCCACGGGGCTCGTCTCGGTCATGCCCCACGCCTGGAAGATGCGCACGCCGTGGCGCTCCTGGAAGTCCTTCATCAGCTGGCGCGGCACCGCCGAGCCGCCGCACGCGGCGTTCGCAGCGAGCGACAGGTCGACCTCGGGGTGCTCGTCGGCGTAGCGCAGCAGGTCGGCGAAGATCGTCGGCACGCAGCCCATCAGCGTGCGGGCGCTCGGCCTCGATCAGCTTCGCCAGCGGCTCGGCGCGCAGGAAGCGGTCCGGGCAGGATCAGATCCGCGCCCGCGAGCGCCGCGCCGTACGGCAGGCCCCAGGCGTTGGCGTGGAACATCGGCACGACCGCCAGCACGCGGTCCGCGCGCGAGAGGCCCGTGCCGTCCGTCATCAGCGTCGCCGACGAGTGCAGGCTGATCGAGCGGTGCGAGTAGAGCACGCCCTTCGGGGTTGCCGGTCGTGCCGCTCGTGTAACAGAGGGCCGCCGCCTGGCGCTCGTCGAGCTCGGGATAGTCGAATGGCGCCCGGCGCCGGCCTCGCTCGAGCAGCTCCTCGTAGCGCAGCGCGTCCGGGCAGCGCGCCGGTGTCGCCCGTCGCCCATCACCACGTAGTGGCTCGACGCCGTCGAACGTTCGGCGCGAGCTTCTCCAGCACCGGCACGAGCGAGTCGTCGACGAAGATCACCCTGTCCTCGGCGTGGTTGACGATGTAGGTGAGCTGCTCCTCGAACAGGCGGATGTTGAGCGTGTGCAGCACCGCGCCCGATGCACGGGACCGCGAAGTACAGCTCGAAGTGGCGCTGGTTGTTCCAGGCGAAGCGTCGCCACGCGATCGCCCTGCTCGATGCCGAGGCGCTCTCAGCGCGCGCGCGAGGCGGTCGACGCGCTCGGCGAGCTGCGCGTGGCGAGATGCGCGCCACGGTGCCGTCGGGCAGCAGCGTCACGACCTCCGCGCCCTGGTTGCACGAGCGCAGCCGGCGGCGGATGTGGTTGAGCGTCAGCTGGAAGTCGTCCTGCATCAGGCCCGGCAGCGTCTGCGTCATCCCCAGCGCCCCCTCGCGTCTCCCCGGCCGGCCGAACGTCATCCTCGCCGCACCCTCTCGCGCCTCGCCAGCTGGCCGAACTGGTCGTAGATCTCGCGCGTGCGCTGCGCGATGTCGTCCCAGTCGAAGCGCAGCACGTGCTCGGAGGCCTCGGTCACGAGCCGGTCGCGCAGCTCGTCGTCGACGAGCAGCCGTTCGATCATCACGCCCAGGTGCTCGGCGTCGCCGCCGTTGAAGCGCAGCCCGACGCGCTCGCCCACCGGCACCACCTCGCGCAGCCCGCCCGTGTCGGCCACGATGCACGGGCAGCCCGACGCCATCGCCTCGAGCGCCACCAGCCCGAACGGCTCGTAGATCGATGGCATCACGCACAGGTCCGCGATCCGGTACAGCGAGTGCAGCACGTCGTCGCCGATCCAGCCGACGAACGTGCCGTGCTCGCCCAGGCCAAGCCGCTCCGCCTGCGCCTTCAGCTCCGCCTCGTGCGTGCCGCTGCCCGCCACCAGGAAGCGCACGTCGCCGACCTGCTCGATCACGCCCGGCAGCGCGTCCAGCGCCAGCTGGAAGCCCTTCTCGTACACCAGGCGCCCGACCAGCAGCACGAGCTTCTCGTGCGGCGCCGCGAAGCTCGCGCGCAGCGCCTGCAGGTCGCCCGTCGGCTGCAGTTCGCTCGGGTCCACGCCGTTCGGGATCACCGCCACGCGGCCCTCGTCGATGTCGAAGATGTCCGCCACGTGCCCGCGCATGTAGTAGGAGCAAACGATCGTCGCGTCCGCGCGCTGCGCCATCCGGCGCTCGGTCGCGTGGATGTGCGCCTGCGGCTCGTCCTTCACCCAGCCCTGGTGGCGGCCGTGCTCGGTCGCGTGGATCGTCGTGATGTACGGCACCTCGATCCTGTCCGCGAGCGTCGCCGACGCCTGCGCCACGAGCCAGTCGTGGCCGTGGATCAGGTCGTAGTCGCTTTCCTGCGCGAGCGCCTCGCCCGCCAGCAGCATGTCCTCGTTCATCCGCTCCACCCACGCCACGAAGCGGTCCAGGTCGCGCGGCCAGCCCGGCTCGCGCACGCGGTGCACCGTCACGCCGCCGTGCTCGGAGACCTCCGGCCCGTCCCCCACGCCGCGCGTCAGCACGTCCACCGTCACGCCCTGGCGCACCAGGGCCTCGGCGAGCTTGCGCACGTGGCGCGCCAGCCCTCCCTCGATCACAGGCGGGTACTCCCACGAGAGGATGAGCACGCGGTCACTCATACCTGGACCCTATCTCCCCGCCGCGGATCATTCAGTGTCCACACGTCATCCCCTCCGACGCGGGGCCGCGGATCGACGTCAGATCCCGATCAGCCTGAGCGCATCCAGGCGCAGAACGGCGCTCGACGCGCACACGCCTGCCGCGCTCGCGTGGAGAACTCCCACCTCCCCCAGCTGCCGCACCGCCTCCTCGACGTCCTCCAAAGGCTCGCCGATCGCAGCCGCCAGCTCAGGGCACGACCAAGCGCGCTCGTCCTCGCCGCCGAGCAGCTCTAACACGATCGCGCGTTCGAGCTTCGGGTTGCGGGCTTGCTCGTGCATCCGGCTAGTGTGACTGGCGATGATCGGAACCGTCCCCGCCACGCTATGGGATGGGCTCTCCAACGCGTTCCTCATGGCGTGGGAGGTGTGGTGGGCGCTCGTCCTCGGCTTCGCCATCTCCGGCGTCGTCCAGGCCTGGGTGCCGCGCGAGCGCATCCAGTGCGCGCTCGGCTCCGGCGGGCCGCGCTCGGTCTCGCTCGCCACCGCGCTCGGCGCCGCCTCCTCGTCGTGCTCCTACGCCGCGATCGCCATCGCGCGTACCCTGTTCGCCGGCGGCGCGTCCGCCGCGAGCGCGCTCGCGTTCCAGTTCGCCTCCACCAACCTCGTCGTCGAGCTCGGCGTCGTCATCTGGGTGCTCATCGGCTGGCAGTTCGCGCTCGCCGAGCTCGTCGGCGGGCTGATCCTCGTCGCGATCATGAGCCTCTTGCTGCGCGCGTTCGTCTCGCCCAAGCTCGAACGCGAAGCGCGTGCGCACGCGCGGGACGCCGCCCCAGGGCACCAGCACCACTCCGCCGGCGCGGAGATGTCGCTTCGGCGCCGGCTCGTGTCGCTCGACGCGTGGTCGGACGTCGCGCACAACTTCCGCAACGACTGGGCCATGCTCCACCGCGAGATCGCCACCGGCTTCCTGCTCGCCGGGTTCATCGGGCTGCTCGGCAACGACTTCTTCAACCGCCTGTTCGCCACGCACGCCCCCGAACCGCTGCGGCTGCTCGAGAACGTGCTGCTCGGCCCCGTCATCGCCGTGCTCAGCTTCGTCTGCTCCGTCGGCAACGTGCCGCTCGCCGCCGTGCTGTGGTCCGGCGGCATCGGCTTCGCCGGCGTCATCGCGTTCGTGTTCGCCGACCTGATCGTGCTGCCGATCGTCGTCGTCTACCGCAAGTACTACGGCCGCCGCTTCGCCGCGCGAATCGTCGCGCTGATGTTCCTCACCATCGTCATCGCCGCGCTGCTCCTCGACGCGCTGTTCGGCCTCGCCGGCCTCATCCCCGCCGCGCGCCCCACGCGCGCCGACATCTTCGGCGAAGTCAAGGTCGACTACAAGCTCTTCCTCAACATCCTCGGCGCCGCCATCTTCCTCGCGCTGTTCGCGCTCACCGCGCGACGCGGCGCAACCGACCCCGTGTGCGGGATGAAGGTCGACCGCAGCAAGGCGATACGCGTGCGCCACGAAGGGCGCACCGTGTATCTGTGCTCGCAACATTGTGCCCACACGCTCGTTCACGACGAGCAGCCGACGGCAGCGGCTGGCGCGACCCGAGCAAATCTATAAATATTCATCGCCATGGACACCAGCACGCCACAGTTCTTCTTCGGCGCCATGTCCCCCTACTCGTGGATCTCCGCCGAGCGGATCGAGCAGGTGCTGCCGCAGGCGCGCTGGCGGGGGATCTTCCTCGGCGGCATGTTCAAGTCCAACGGGCGCGTCTCCTGGGGGCTCACCGAGGAGCGCGACGCCGGCATCGCCGACTGCGACGCGCGCGCCGCCACATACGGACTCGGGCCGATCGTCTGGCCCGACCCGTGGCCCACCAACGACCTGCACGTCGCGCGCGCCATGGCCTACGCCGACATGCAGGGGCTGCTCAAGCCGTTCGCGCTCAGCGCCATGCGCCTCACGTTCCTCGAGGGCGGGAACATCGGCGAACTCGACTCGGTGCTCGAGGCGGGACGGCGGATCGGCATCGAGCCCGCCGTCCTCGAGGCCGCGCTCGGCGAGCAGGCCGTCAAGGACGCGCTGCGTGAGAGCACCGACGACGCGCTCGCGCAGGGCGTGTTCGGCGTGCCCACCGTGATCGTCGACGGCGAGCTGTTCTGGGGCGACGATCGCCTCCAGGACGCCGCCGACGCCTACAGGTCCATCTCCAGCTGACGCGGCGAGGGGCGCAGCGGCTCGCTCGTCGCGCGCGGGCGGCCGCGCTTCACCCAGTGCCCCACCACCTCGCGGCTGCGGCACGAGTAGTAGTTCACGCGCCTGTCCGTCGGCTGCAGCGCCAGGCCACCCGGCGCCTGGCCCGTCACGATCGCGTGGAAGCGCCGACCTTTGTGGTCCACCTCCACGATGTCTCCCATCTGGATGCCCTCGAGCCGCATCGCTCGTACTCCAGCAGGATCCGGTTGTCAACGCCATCCCCGCGGCGAGAACGTAGGCTTGGCGCGATGCGCTGGATCATCGACGGGATGAACGTCATCGGCACCCGACCCGACGCGTGGTGGAAGGACAGACACGCCGCCATGGTGCGGTTAGTCGACCTGCTCGAGCGCTGGGCCGCCGTCAACGGCGAGGACGTCACCGTCGTCTTCGAGCAGCCCCCCAAGCCCCCCATCCGCTCCACCGTCATCATCGTCGCGCACGCCCCCCGTCCGCGCCGCGACTCCGCCGACGACGAGATCGTCAAGCTGCTCGGCGAAGACCCCCAGCCCGGCGCCATCCGCGTCGTCACCTCCGACCACTGGCTCTCCGACCGCATCCACGCCATCGGCGGCACCGTCGAGTCCTCCGAGCCGTTCAGGCTGATGATCGAAGACCGCTGAACGAGCGCCCATGGCCACCACGCCCACCACCCGCTACGCGCGCAGCGGCAAGGCCACCATCGCCTACCAGGTCGCCGGCGAAGGCGCGCTCGACCTGCTGTTCCTGCCCGGCTGGATCTCCCAGATCGAGCAGCTGTGGGACGCCCCCGCCATGCGCCGCTTCCTCGAGCGGCTCGCCGTCTTCAACCGCCTCATCCTCTTCGACCGCCGCGGCACCGGCCTCTCCGACCGGCTGCAGGGCGAGCAGACCGTCGAGCAGGACGCCCACGACGCGCTCGCCGTGCTCGACGCCGCCGGCAGCGAACGCGCCGCCCTCTTCACCTACGCGCTCGGCGGGCTCGTCGGCGCATGGCTCGCCGCCGAGTGCCCCGAACGCGTCGGCGCGCTCATCATGTACGCGTCCGTCTCGCGCACCTCCTGGGCGCCCGACTACGACTGGGCGCTCACGCACGAGGAGCGCGGCGTGCTCAACGAGCGCAACTTCGCCGGCTGGGGCGAGACCGACAGCCCGCTGCTGCAGATCCTCGCGCCGTCCATGGCCGACGACCCCGCGCTCGGCGAGTGGTTCGCGCGCGTGCAGCGGCTCTCCGCCAGCCCCGCCGAGGCGCGGCTCATAACCAAATCCGTCATCGACGTCGACGTCCGCCACGCGCTCCCGCACGTGCGCGTCCCCACGCTCGTCATGCACCGCCGCGACGACAAAGCCTGGGACGTGCGCCACTCGCGCTACATCGCCCAGCACGTCCCCGGCGCGCGCTACGTCGAGCTCGACGGCGCCGACTCCTTCCCCTTCCTCGGCGACAGCGACGCCATCGTCGACGAGATCGAGGAGTTCCTCACCGGCGCGCGCAGCGGCGGCGAGCTCGCGCGAGCCCTGCTCACCGTCATGTTCACCGACATCGTCGACGCCACCGCGCGCGCCGCGCGCCTCGGCGACGGGCGCTGGCGCGACCTGCTCGCCCAGCACGACGCGCACGTGCGCGCGCAGCTCGCGCGCTTCGGCGGGCGCGAGGTCAAGACCGTCGGCGACGGCTTCCTCGCCACGTTCGACGGGCCGCCATCGCAGGCGCTGCGCTGCGCATTGGCGATCACCGCTGCGGCGCGCGAGCTCGACATCGAGGTGCGCGTCGGCGTGCACACCGGCGAGTGCGAGCTCATCGGCGAGGACGTCGGCGGCATGGCCGTGCACATCGCCGCGCGCGTCGGCGCGCTCGCCGGCCCCGGCGAGGTGCTCGTCTCCGGCACCGTGTTTGGCACCGTCGTCGGCGGACCGTTCGAGTTCCAAGAGCGCGGCTTTCGCGAGCTCAAGGGCGTGCCCGGGCGCTGGCCGCTGTTCGCGCTCGGCGGCTGACGCCAGAAACACTCTGCCTGAAACGGTTTCGCGCCACAACGGCGTTTCCGTCGGCTAATCGGCGGAGCGTTCCACGCGCTCGAATACGCGGCCTACACTGCCTCGCCCACCGTGGACACCGCCACCGCTGCGCGTCTGCGCAAGTCACCCAGCAGGTTCACCAGCGTCGGATCGCGTGCGCCCATCCGCACGCTCCTGACGGTCGCCCTCCTCGGCATCGTCGCAGCCGTGTTCGGCGCTCGGGCGCCCGATCATCTCTCCAGCGGTGGCATCGAATTCTACAGCCGCGGAACCGAGAGCTACCGGGCCACCGAACTGCTCAAATCAACCCTCGGCCCCACGGCGTTTCCCAACATCGAGGTGATACTGCCCGTCAAACGGCTATACACCTCCGAAGTGCTCGCCTCGCTGCAGAACGCCGCGATCGTCGTGCCGCGTCCGTTCCAATCACGCAACGGCCGATATACCGCTTTCATAGGCTTTCTGCGCGATGAGTCACACGTCGGCGAGGCGGCGGTCGGCCTGGCTCACGATCTCCACCGCTTCCCCGGCGTCGCCGTCGGCGGGAGCGCCCTCATACACCAGGAGTTCACCTCCCAGGCCAAGCACGACCTCCTCGCGGCCGAGCTCATCGCCCTCCCGCTCATCCTGCTCCTGGCGCTGCTGATATTCCGCAGCGTCGTCGCCGCCGCGCTCCCCGTCGTCATCGGCGCGCTGGCGCTGAGCTTTGCGCTGCTCGGCCTGCGGCTCATCGCCGCCATCCACTCGCTGTCCATCCTCTCACTCGACCTCGTCGCAGGTCTCACCGTCGGACTCTCCCTCGACTACAGCCTGCTGCTCATCTCGCGCTACCGCGAAGAGCTCGCCCAGGGCCTCGACCCCTCCGACGCCGTCGCTGCGAGCATGCGAACGGCGGGGCGCACGGTGACGATCAGCTCACTCACGATCGCCGCCGCGTTCGCCTCGCCGCTCGTCTTCCCCATCGACTTCCTGCGCTCACTCGCCGTCGGCGGCGTGCTCGCCGCGCTGCTCGCCGGAGCCGTGTCGCTGCTCGTGCTCCCCGCCGTATTCTCGCTCCTCGGCCACCGCATCGACGCACTCGGTCTCTGGCGCCGCCGCCGATCCCCCGGCGCGAGCCACGGCGGCCCGGTCGCCAAACCCGGCGCCTGGAATCGGCTCGCGCGCCTGGTCATGGCGCACCCGGCTCCGATCGTGCTGCTCGCCTCGGGCACCCTGCTCGCCATGGCCTCCCCTTTGCTCGGCATACGCTTCACCGGACTGAACTTCGTCTCGCTTCCTGCCAGCACCAGTGCACGCCAGTTCGACGAGCGGATCAGAGCAGAGTTCAAGGAGCCGCTGCTCGACGAACTGATCGTCGTCGCACACGGCAACCGCTCCAAGATCACACAGGTCATCATGCCGCGGCTCAAAAAGCTCGGCGACATCGCCTTCGGACAGACAAACCAGCTCGGCACCGAACTGTGGACGTTCAACATCAAGGAGATCCACCCGCCGTTCTCCGCCCAATCGCAGCGCCTCGTACGCCAGATCCGTGCCACCCCATTCAACCTCGCCGTCACCGGCACCACCGCCAACTACGTGGACACCGCGGTCACGTTGAGAGCCCACCTGCCTCTCGCGGTCGTCGTGCTGCTCGTCACAACGCTCGTGATTCTCTTCTTCGCCACCGACTCCCTCATCCTCCCCGTCAAGGCCGTGCTCATGAACGCTCTCTCGCTCTCCGCCGCACTCGGCCTGCTCGTGCTCATCTTCCAAGACGGCCGCTTCCAGCGCCTGCTCGACTACCGCAGTCTCGGCGCCGTCGTTCTCACGCAGCCTATCCTCCTCGGCGCCGGGACCTTTGGGCTCTCCACCGACTACGGGGTGTTTCTCCTCACCCGCATCAAGGAGGCGCGTGATGGAGGTCTCTCCAACCGCGACGCCGTCGCGCAGGGCCTTCAGAGCACCGGCCGGGTGATCACCTCAGCCGCCCTGCTGTTCTGCGTCACCGTGGGCGCATTGGTCACCGCCAAGACCGCGTTCGTCAAAGAAGCCTCCCTCGGCATGGTCTTCGCCGTCGCGCTCGACGCCACGATCGTCCGCGCGCTGCTCGTGCCCAGCCTGATGGTGCTGCTGGGACGCTGGAACTGGTGGCGGCCGAGGTGGCGAACGCGCGCGGGCGCGTAGTCAAAGACATCCCACAGCTTCTCTACCCAGGGTCGCTGGCGCCAGGCCACATTCGACTCGACTCAGGCTTCGCACCTGCTCGAGCGCTTGTACCGACCCCCTGACCATGCTAGACCGTCTCGTTACGGTTTTCCCTAGACAGGAGCAGACAGCTATGAAGAAAGCAACGATCACGGCCCTCGTGTTTCTCATCTTCACTATACACGTAGCCTCGGCTGGCGCGCACTTATTCTTAGCCAGCACAACGGGCAAACTCACCGTAAAACTTCTCACATCCCCTACATTCACGAGCGCCGCTGGAACAGTGGAATGCAAAGGGGCACGTTTTGTCGACGGTGAAGTCAAAACCCTCAAAGCCTTAGTCTTGACATCCACGATCGAGTTCGAAAAATGCACGGCCTTCGGGCTTGCCGCGAAAGTGGGCTTAGTCAATGTCAAGTCCACAGCCGAAGGCAGCGTCAGTCTGCTCAAGACCGTCACGGCCACGGCCACTGGCTGCACAGTCACCTATCCGTCGTCAAAAAACCAGAACCTTTGGACGGTCAAATTCAAAAATACCAATAAACAGATCGAAAAAGTCGCCTCGGTTACCAAAATAACCTCTTCGGGAACTGGGGCCGTCTGCACATACGCAGAAGAAAGCAACGGCATCTTCACAGGCAGCGCCCTCGTCGGGCTTCTAGGGGGCTCGATCGACTGGCAGTAAGCCCAAGCTCTCGGGATGGGCTCCAACCATGGGCCCATCCGAGAGCCGGCAACCCAGTCCCACCCGACGTCCCATCGGATCGTCAAACCCGAGATAGGAGCAAGCCATGAAGCGCGCGATAGTCACGTCCCTAATACTCTTTACTGTGCTGATGAGTCCAACGTCGGCTGGCGCCCACGAATTCTTAGCCAGCTCGACTGGCAAAACCACCATCAAACTCCTCACCACATCCGTATTTCGAAATGTAGCGGGAACAATGGAATGCACAGCAGCCTCGCTCCTCGCGGGGGCCGTTACGACGATCAAATCCACCACCCTTACGGCAACGTTCCAGTTTGAAAAATGCAAAGCCTTTGGCCTGACCATGACAATAAGCCCGGTCAACGTCCGCTCTACCGCCGACGGCGGCATAAGCCTGCTCAAGACAGTAACGGCCAAAACGCTGCAATGTCTGATAACCATTCCATTATTTGGAAATCAGAATCTGAATACAGTGAAATACAGGAACACGAACAAACAGATTGAAAAAGTCGCAACGGTTTCCCATGTCACGTCCTCCGGCACGGGGACTGCCTGTGAATATGCAACAGACGGCAGCGGCATCGTCACAGGAAGCGCCCTCGTCGGCCTCATCGGTGGGACCATCGACTGGCAGTGACGCTACGCCACCACGAAGCTGCCCGCGCTCGTCACAGCACCGACGGGCGCGGCTGCGTTCGTGACCGTGATCAGGCCCGTGCTCGCGCCGACGGGCACCACCGCTTTGAGGGTGCTCGGGGAGACGAACGTCACGCTCGTCGCGGCCACGCCGTGGAAGCTCACCGCCGAGCCCGCGGTGAAGCCGACGCCTTTGATCGTCACCGTCGCGCCCTTCGCCGCGCGACCCGGCGAGAAGCCCGTCACCGACAGAGACGGCGTGAACTTGACCGCGCTCGACGCCGCTTTCACCGGCGCCACGATCGAGATCGTTCCCGCCACCGCGCCGCTCGGCACCGTCGCTTCGATCTGCGTCGCCGAGAGCACTTTGAACGTCGCCGTCAGCGAACCGAAGCGCACCTGCGTCACATGCGCCAGGGCGCTGCCCGTGATCGTCACCGTGCTGCCCGTGATGCCCGATTCCGGCGACACGCCCGTCAGGAGCGGCACGTTCGAAGCCACCTGCGCAGTCTGCGCAGAGGCCACCGGCGTGCCGCCGCCCGCCGCGTTGCTCGCTTTCACCACCACGCGGACCGTCAGGCCCACCGCGCCCGCAGGGATCGCCAACGTTTGCGCCGTCGCGCCCGCGACCGCCGAGCAGCTCGCGCCCGACGCGTCGCACAGCTCCCACTGGTAGGCCAGCGACGTCGGGCTCGCGCTCCAGTCGCCCGCGCTCGCCGTCAGGGTCTGGCCCTGTTCAGCGCTGCCGGAGATCGTCGGCGCCGAGGTGTTCGCCGGCGTCCCCGCCACGGAGAACGCTTCCAGTCCCACCGGGCTGCCCACGCCCGTGGGGGCGTCATAGCCCGCGCCCGCCTTGCACGCCGTCGCGCCCGAGCACGAGCCGTTAGTGCCAGACACCACGTCATACAGCGAGCCGCCTTCGCCGAGGTGCGAGTACAGCGTGCTCGCCGCGTCGGAGATGCCGCGCGCGCCGCCCGCCAGCGCGAACTCCGCCGCCACGATCGGCGACGCCGCCGAGGTGCCGCCCCACACCCCCCAGCCCGTGCCCGCGCCGCTGCCCGACGGGGTGCTGTCGTACACGTCCACGCCCGTGTACGGGTCGCCCACCGCCGCCACGTCCGCCACCGAGCGCCCGCTGCCGCAGCCCGTCGCCGAGAACGGTTCCGCGCTGCTCTGCCACAACGGCGCCGTGAAGATGTGGCTGCAGCCGCTGCCGCCCTTGCTCCACACCGTGCTCCCCCACGTCCCGCCACTCAGCGACAGCGTCGTGCCGCCCACCGCCACCACGTCCGGCGAGGCCGCCGGGAAATCCGCCGCCGCCGTGCCGCCGCACGCCTGGTTGAAATAACCGCAGTCGCCCGACGCGACCGTCACCACCACGCCCGGGTGCACGTAGTAAGGCGAGTTCAGGCTCCCATAGCCCGCCCCCTCCGGGCCACCGTAGGAGTTGCTGATCACCGTCGCGCCCGCCGCCACCGCCGCGTTCACCGCCGCGCCCAGGCTGCCCCACGTTTCGTTGTTCGACTCCACCAGCAGGATGTGGCAGTTCTCGCACACCGCGTGCGCCATCTGCACGTCAAGCGATATCTCCGTCGCCCATTCGCCCTGCTTCGCCGGCAGCGGGCTCGGCTTGCCGCTCTGGTTGATCTTGCGAAAGCAGCCGTTCGCCGTCGTGCACGCCGGCAGCCCGAACTGTTTGCTGTACACCGCCAGGTCCGCCTCCGCCGTCGGGTCGTTGTACGCGTCCACCAGCCCGATCGTCTGCGACGAGGACGCCGGCGTTTCGCTCGGCAGCGAGTACGCCGCGTGCAGGTTCTGCGGCGTCAGGCCCGCCGGCACCGTCCTGCTCGTCACCTTCGGCGTCGCGCCGCCAGCCGCTTCCCGCGCCTGCCTGCGCGCGCTCGCGCGCAGGCTCGCCTTCGTCAGCGCCTTCGAGATCAGCCTCATCCCCAGGCACGACGCCGCGTGCGGGCGCGGGGTCCCGCACAGGCGCTGCGCGCGATAGGCAGAGCGCGAGGGGAAGGCGGATGCGGTGGGAATCGCGGTCACCGCCAAAGCGCACACAGCGAGGAGGATCAGCGTAAGGCGCTTCGTGGTGCTCTCTTTGTGGATCGATGGTCTCAACACTACAGCGCTCACTTCCATAGCCCCCTAAACGATGCTGGCCATACCTCGGCTAGATAGGGGGCACGCGTGAGCGCCAAGCAACATATGTGGACGTCTCGACTTGACGGGCCGCAGGCGCGCGCCTGCGGCCCGTCAACGTGCGGCTAGATTTCTCTCTCAAACGTCAATCCTTCTCACCGCAACCATAGTGAGATTTGTGGCCTTTCCAAACCACCCACCAGCAGGCGCCGATTCTGATTTCCGTAATGTACTCCATGAGACCGAGGAACTTTGACGTATGGATTTCGAATAGGCAGCGAGCTTTGGGAGTGTCGCTGATGGTGCTGGCGCACTGGTCGAGCAAGTCACCGATCTTATTCGCCCCAAGTTTGAATAGAGCCCTGGCGAGACCAGCAATCTTCGCCTCTGGGAACATTGCCTCCAACAGCACGTCCATAGCATCCCCAAACTGCCTGATTGTCTCCGCTTTCTCCTCCGTTTGCTCAACGGTCAAGTAGCGTTTGTACACCGGGTCGACCCAACCGGGGCCCTCGAACTCACCCGGGGTGGCCGCAGCCGCCTCGGCGGCCGCAGCGGCAGCCGCCTCGGCAGCGGCCGCGGCAGCCGCCTCCCGTGCGGCTTCCCTGGCGATGATTTCCGCACCGATCTGATTGTTCACGCTCGCAAGCCAGTTCGAGAGTCCGGCGCTCGATTCGCCGCTGGGATCGGAGTTGTTCACTGGGTCCCCGGAGCTGTAGGCGTACGCGTTCGAGGAACCGCCCGCCACCGGGTCGGTCTGTAGGAACCTGCCGATCTGCGGGACGTAGGAGCGTGCACCCATCGCGACGACGCCGCTCGGTAGGCTCGTCACCCGCTGAAGACCGCCAAGCCAGGCATACTTCGGCGGCGTGCTCGTGCGCGGCACTCCGAACTCCGTCGTGTCGTTCGATGAGCTGAGGCCAGTCCCGCCGCTCACGGACGCGGTGGCGACAACATCGCCGTGCATGTTCGTGATCTGCAGGATCGGGGCTTCGCCGTTGGTCTGCGTGGCTATGAGGCTGCTCCCCAGACCCACGACGTCGCGACTCCAGCCGGTCGGACCTTCCGCGACCCACGCGGGCGACCCTTCTCCCCCCGAGTAGTGCATCACCGACGTCCCGGTTTTCGTGCCCGTCGCCACAAGTTCGCGCTGACGACCGGCGGGGTCCAGGTGGTATCCGTTGGTCTGACCATTCTGCGTCTGACTCGCGACGGCCCCGTTGAGGTAGAACGAGCTCGAAAGCGTCGTACCGCCCGCATCCCCCGCAGGCACCGAGGTCGTGTCTCCAAAAGCATCGTATGTCGAGCCCGTGTCGATCAGGCGGTCAGCGACGTCGTAGGAGTGGTTGACCGTCGTGCCGCCTTCGGTTGCGCACACCCCACCAGCGCCCGGATTGCGCGTGGTCTGCGTGGTGCGGTTACCGTCCGGGTCATACCCATACAAGCGCGTCGTGCACCCCAGCCCAGCCGGGGTGTCCTGCACCTGGGTCAGACGACTCGCCGTATCGTACTTGTAGGCTTGGCTTGAAAGCGTGCTCGATCGCGTCAGCCACTGTCCCGTAATCGAGGGAACTACGCTGTCGCTATACCATGTGCAGTTGGACGAGCAGCTCGTTTCCTTGATGTATTCGATACCAGTCAATGCGCTCGTCGCGTTGTACGTGTATTTCTTGATGATCCCGTTCGGGAGGTGCTCGGCCGTGATCTTACCCTCAAGATCATATTCCGCCGTGGACGACATAGCGCTGTCCAACAATGACGTTGGCAATCCCGACAGTGAGCTATATGCGTAGGTCTGTGTACCCTTGCCGTCATCCACCGTCGATGTGCGGCCGTCGACATCGTAGGTGTATTTCGCGGTCACGCCATCGGCGTCGGTGTATTCCGCAAGCTGACCCCACTTGTCAAACCCGCTCGTGAGTTTCAACGTCGTGGAGCCTTCGGTCGTGCTGCTGGTCACGAGTTTTCCCGAGGTCGAGTCGTAGCCAAGCGTGACCGCCGGAAGCGCGGTGCCTGTGCTCGAGGTCTGCGTCGCCGTTTTCGGGCGCCCCGCACTGTCGTAGGTCATCACCAGTTTGCGAGAGTCCGCGCCAACGACCGCGGCCGTTTCAACGTTCTCATCCCACAGGTTGTACGTGACAGTCGTCACCGGTGGGTTCGGCACACCAGCTGTTTCCGGGTTTTTCGCGAGCTTCTTCTGACAAATCAGATTCGCCCACTCCGGATGATTGCCGCACGCGGCGACTTTCGAGTTCGTGAGGGCCGTGTAGTAGATCGTCTGCGAGTCGTGTGAGTCCCCGCCCGCGGGGTTGCCCGCTGGCATGATCGCGTCCGTCACTTCACCCGTCGTCGGGTCATACAACTTCGTGCGCACGATTTTCAAGCCAGCCGGGTCGGTCGTGATCGACGTCGGGACGTGCAGTTTCCAGCCCAGGTTTTCCTGGCCACCGTAGGAGTTCACGGTCGTGTGTAGGTCTTCTTCAGCGCCGCTCGTGAGCAGCGCACCCTCGGTCAGCTTCGTGACGAGGTGATACGGGCCGCCTGTACCCGGAGCACCTTCATCGTAATAGTAGTGCGACTTGTGACGTGCCAACACCTGGCTGCCATTCGCGAGCTTCACCGTATGCTGCGGACCCGTACTCGTCAACACCTCGCTGCCATCTTCGCTATAGGTGGTCTGCGAGTCCAACAGCTGTGAGACTTCCAGCGGATTCGGTTCCGATAGCGCCTTCGCCCGGTTGACAGCCGTCAGCGTCCTCACGACATCGTTCTTCGAATTGTATTCGACGGTCGAAATACCTTTGCTCGGCATGGCTTCGTTGACCATGCGCCCCTCGCTGTCGAGGTAGGTGACGCTCGCCCGGATATAGCTGCTCGCGGGCCAGCCCTGCGGAGAGTCCGGCGGGAGAATCGCCATCGCTTCGACCGGAACGTCTGTCTGGCCCCATCTCGCGACTTCGGCGCTACTCAAGCTGTACGGCGCGCCGGTGCCGGAGACAGGCACGCCGTACTCGACCGTCGTCACCGCGCTCGTGCCCGGACTCGGTGGAGTCGGTATGAAGGCCGGACGCGTCGCCGTGACCCATCTCGCGATTTTACCCGTCGTCTGATTGAGGACGTACATCGAGCCGTCGGTGGCCTTGGGGTAGGTCGCGACCCCGTACACCCCGGCAGCTTCGGTGAAGAGCTGCAGCGTGGACGATCCGCTGAACTTCTGCACGTTCGCGTTGGTTTTGTCCGCCACGAACACGTTGCCCGACTGCACCGCCAAGCCCTGCGGGGTACCGAGGTGCCCTTCGCCGGTTCCCGAGGTCCCGTACTGCGATTGATAGGTCAGCCCCACCGTCGTGGAGAACACCTCAACACGATGCCCGCCCACATCGGTCGCGTACACCCGTGCGGCGCTTTCGTCCACCGCTAGGCCGCCCACACCCGTGAACTGACCATTGCCGGTGCCCGCGCCACCGTAGACACCGACAGGGAACATGAGGCTCGGCGAGGAACCGCGAAGGACGTAGATCTGCGAGCCCACACCTATGTAGACCGTCTGTTCCGTTCCGGTTTTGGCGGTCGCGATCGCCGTCGGCGAGACTTCGATCGGGACGATACCCGCGAACGCGCCCGCGCTCGTGAGCGCCTCCACGCGATTATTGCCGGTGTCGGAGACCCACACCGTGCCGGAGCTGTCGACAGCGATGCCCTGCGGAGCTTTGAACTGAAGGCTTCCAGACCCCAGCGTCCCATAGGCCGCGATGAACGTGCCCGTGGATGAGAACTTCTCGACACGGTTGTTCGCGGTGTCCGCCACCCACACGTTCCCGGTGGTGTCGGTAGCGATCCCCGAGGGGTTGTTCAGCTGCCCATTACCGCTGCCTTTCGTCGCGAATTCCCCCGTTTTTTCCATGTAGGAGTTAGGGAGCACCACGCCCGTGGAAGCCGTCGCGACCGTCGTCGCCCCATTCGCGTTGATCGCCGTAACCAACACCTTCAGCCAGCGGTTCGGGCCGTGATACGTCGATCGGTAGCTCGCGTTCGTAGAACCCGGAAGCACAGCGCACACTTCCAGTGCATTGATGGTCTGGCACTCCTCCCACTGATAGCCGTAGGCGAGCGGCGTGTTGCTCCACGTTCCCGTCGTCACCGTCAGCGTCTTTCCCTCCGGGGCATTCGTGCTCGAAAGCGCCGGGGACACAGTGTTCTGCGGTGTGACGCCAGGGCCCGCCGCTGTCGTCTTCGCAGGACGCGTCGCGCTCACCAGATGCCCTGTGCGGATATCACCAGCCCCCGTGCCATAAGCGAGTAGCCACGGCTGTTCACCCGCCGGCAGCAGCGAGGTCACGCGCCCTTCGGCATCATAGCCATAAGACGTCTTCACCGCGGGCGAGATCCGTGGGTCCCACTCAGCGCGCAGACGCCCCGATTTGTCATAGGAGTACTGCGCCACCGTCGTCGTGCTCATCGCCGACGTCGCGGGGTCCCATGCGGTGAACGTCACCTGCTTCAAACGGCCCGTGTAATCGCCCCATTCGCTCGCGCTTTCGCCGGTGGCGGTCGTCGAGGACGCGTACACGAATTTCAACGCGCGACAGCCACGGACGAGCGTCCCGGTACACGTCACGTTCGCGGGCACCGGTGCGAGCACTTCCGTCGGCTCGATCACCGAACCCACTACCTGATAGGAGAACGTCTTAACATTTGTGCTGTTCGGTTCCGCTTCGGACGTCGGCACCCAGGTGTTCCCGGTCCCGCCTGCGGGGAGCTTGAACGTCTCCGTCGACCCACCCGTCGAGAGCTGGAACTGAACTTTGCCTTCCACCGTGCTTTCCACGAGTGCCAGGTTTTCATCGCCGACCGGAGCCGTGTATTTTCCACCCACCCCCGGCGTGAACAGCGCCTTGAGCCCATCACCGCTGTCCAACAGCACACTCCCCGTCGGAAGTTTCACGATGCTCTGCGCAGCGCCGCCCAAATCCAGCGCCCAACTCGAGCCGAGCGGTCCTTCCGCACCAGCGGTCAAGTGCTCAGAGCCAAAGCCGCGAGAGACCGTCAGCGGACCGCTCGCCGCCCCAATCGAGACATCGGTCGGCCGCAACGTAAACTCGCCAGACTCCGGGTTCACAGCGCCCGGACCAGTCGGCACCGGCGAGACAGGCCGGGTGACAAACAGAGCCATTTCCTTCGTGGTCTTGTTGCCTGCATAGTCGGTCGCGGTCAACACGAGCAGGTGCTGCCCAACCGCGAACTGGCTGCCGCTGATCGTCCATTCGCCCGTCGTCGTGCACGGGCCCACCGAGCAGCCGCCCTGTGGCGTACCGAAGGGGATGCCGTCGACCGAGAGCGCCAGCGGCGAAACGCCTGAACTCGGCGTGGCTCCCAGACCGTCGCTCGCGCTCCCTTTGAGTTTGTAGGCCCCGTCGCCGATTTCCCCGTTCGCGGGCAGTCCATCGAGCGCGACGTCGTGCGGCACGGTAGCGTCGAATTTCACTTCCATCGACGTCGTCGTGTCGCCGTGCGTCGCGTTCGACGCCGTGACTTCGACGGTATCTTTGCCGTCGGGGAACCAGCCCCCCCAGATGCCCGTCTTCTGTTCCTGGGTGCACTGCACGCCATCACAGGTAAGTGTCAGATAGCTGATGTTGTGTTCGACACCCGGTGCCTGCGGCGAGCGGAATTTGATGTTACTGATCCCGATCCCCGCATCGTTCGCTTTCACCCCAAACGGTCCCGAAGTCGCACCCACCCCGACCCAGCCGCCGGTGTGCGCGACGTTCGTCTTGCCTTCGATAGTCAGATCGGTCGTATCGGCCGCCACCGAGGGGGCCGATTCCTGAGAGATCATGACTTTAGCGGCATACACGCTGGCCGTGAAGCTATTGCCGGCTTTCGTCGCCCACTGTCCGAACTCCGCCGCGTTGCCCGCGCTGCCCGCCGCTGAAACCGTCCTGAGAGCGCGGCTGAAGTTCGCGGGCTCGATTTCCTGCGCTTCGACACCCGTCGACGTTCCCGCGATCAGCAGTCTATTTTCGATGTCGTTCCCCGGATCCACGCTCGCCGCTTCCATGCTGATCGAATAGATCTTCGAGACACCCTGCGTGAAGTACTCCCATGCACCCCACTGCCCAGGCGTGTAGCCCGGGGAGCCGTGCCCTTCGTCGTACATCGCCGTTTCGTTGCGGCTCAGAAAAAACGCCGCCCAAGCGCCTTCGGCCGTGTCGCTCTGCCAGTTCGACGAGTAGAGGACGCTTTCGTCGGCGACCGTCGGGTCGACCTCGATCGGATACTGAAAGTCACCTTGCCGGTGCGGAACGTCGAGCGCCAGACGACCTTCTGATACGGATATCGTGACCGGGACCCGAGTACCCGCCGCATCCTGCGCCATCGGCGGCTGCACCGTGGCGACGACATCCCCATCGATGGCAACCGACACGACCCCCGATGGCCGCTGCCTGAGTCGCACGCGGCCCGGACCGGACACATCGAATGTGAGCCGTTGCGGACTCGCCGCCGAACGCAGCACTCCATCCACCATCACGCCCTGCGCGACCGGCTTCACGAGCGTATCCGCGTCCGTTTGGGTGTTGGCATAGAGCACAGCTCCGCCGTCGAGGACCCCGTCAGAACCCGCACCACTCTGAACCGGAGCGATCGACAAGCCGGAGTCGGTCAGCGTCACTCCCGCGCCCGCGTGCCTGTGCAGCAGAACGTTGGACGCGGCCACAGCCGGCTCGAAACCACCGTTTGCTTGGCGCAGCCGTAGATTCAGCGGGCGCTTGTTGCCCTTGGAGGTGACCGTGGCGATCGGCACGCTCGACTCGATCACACCATGACGGCCATTCCCGAGATCCACGCTCGCCGCGTTCTGACTCAGGTAGTGCGTGATTCTCTGACCCTGCTCGAGGATAGGGGCGCCCGAGGAGGCCGCGAGCACGCTCGGGAATGTTTCTCGTGCGAGGCGTGCGGCGGCCATCGCGTCAAGGCCGCGGAAGGATCGACGCGACGCGCTCCGCGCGGCGACAGAGACCGGATCGGCACGACGCACACGTTCGGCGAGCACGCCCTGCGTTGAACCGGTCAGCTGTTCGAAGCCCAGAGATGCCAGCGAGTCGAGAGGGTTCGCAGACCGAGAGTCCAGCCCGGAAAACGCCTCAGCCGAACCACACCAGCACAGAAGCGCCACCGCTCCCGTCATCCAGAGCAAAACCAGTCGTCGCATCCTTGAACCCCCCGGTCGAGATAACGTCACGGCTCACAGTCGAGGGCGTCTTCCACGAGACGCCGGGGGCGAACATAAGCGACCAACACGTACGTGTCAATAAAAAGACGGAACGTTTATTATAGCTCTTGGAATAAACCCTACGAACCCTGTGGGATCGAATCTACCGTTCGCGCAGCACTGGACCCGTGAATAATCGACAGTCTTGCCGCTCAGTCCTGCAGCGCCACGGCGGGCGAGACGCCCGCCGCCAGGTATCCCGGGATCGCCACGATCGCCACCGCTGTCGCCGTCACGATCGCCAGGCTCCCCAGCGCCGTCATCACGGCCACGGAGTACACCACCGGGAAGTTGATCACGTTCGCCAGCGCCCGATCGAGCAGCTGCTGGCCGTACAGCCCGAACGCCGCCCCTGACAGACACCCCGCGCCGAGCAGCAGCAGGCTCTCCAGCATGATCGTGCGCCACAGTTCCGTGCGCGAGAAGCCCTCCAGCTTCAGCTTCGCAAGCCGCGGACGGCGCTGCCACACCATGTTGCCCATCGCCGCCGCCATCGCCAGGACCGCCGCGATCAGGATCAACGTCGCGATCTGCGTCAGGCGCTGCAGACCCTGGCGGCTGAGCGCGCGCTGCCTGTCCGCGTGCTGGGTCGCCGTTTCCACCGCCAGGCCGGTGCTCGCACCAAGCGCCTGGCGGACTTCGCGCACGCCCTGCGCGGGCGCCACGCCGGGCCTCAGCAGCACGTTGTACGCGCTCGCGCTCGTGCTGCCCCAAGCGCGCGCGTAGTCGTCCGCGTTCATGATGATCGCGCCCGGCGCCCAGCCGATGTTCGTCGACAGCGCCGCCACCCGGAACGTGCTCGGGTTGGGAGTCGGCAGCGCCACCCGATCGCCGATGTGCAGGTGCTGTTCGCTCGCCAGCGCCTGGGAGAGCACCACCCAGCCGCCGCCCCTCACGCGTTCCGTCGCCTCGTGCAGATCGCCTTCCAACAGCTGCGTCGGCGGCAACAGCCCCGCGGACCCAGTCGGCGGGGCTATCACCCACACGCGCCGCTCGCCAACGTCCAGCAGTCCGCCGCGGTAGAGGCGCACCGCGCGCACCCCCGGCAGCGCTTCCAGCTTCGCCTTCTGCGTGGGCACGAACGGCGTCGTCTTCAGCAGGTTGTATGAGCCCGCCGGGCTCACCCACACGTCCGTCAGCGCGTTCATGTCGTGCGCCGCGTTTTCCAGGCCCGAGAGAAGGTTTCCATGCGCGCCCTGGATCGCCACGCTGCCAAACACCGCGATCGCGCCCGTCGCCGCAATCGCCACCGCCCGCGCCCTCGCCGCGTCCAGCTCCATCACCGCCACGTGCGGCACTGCGCTCGTGATGCTGGGCGCCAGACGCCTCACCAGCCCCAACAGCGCCGCCAGCGGAAGCGCCAGCAGCAACAGCAGCGCGCCCATCAGGAACACCACCCCGAGGATCGCCAGCTTCGGCGCGACGAGCAGCACCACCGTCGCCGCCACCAGGCACACCGCGCCCACGAGCATCAGCTTCACGCTCACAGCGCCGCGCCCCACCCGCTCGGTCGAGGTGATCGCCGCCAGCGGGTCGCGCGAGAGGATGTCGCGCAGCGGGCTCAGCACCGCCACGATCGCCGCGAGCATCCCGCCACCGCAGCCCACCGCGATGCTCTTGACGCTCACCACCCGCTCCGAGCCGACCGCGAACGCCGAAGACAGATAGCCGGGGTTGGAGTGGAACAGGTGAATCGACAGCTCATCGCCGATCGCCAGGCCGAGCACGCATGCGAGCAGGCCCAGCACCACCGCGTCCAGCAGCAGCACCCCGATCACCGTGCGCGGCGGATAGCCGTCACGGCGCAGGTCCGCGATCAGCCTGCGGCGCTGAGGCACGCTCAACAGCATCGCGTTGAACGCGAACAGGAAGCCCACCAGCGCGCTGATCACCGCGAACAGCGCGGTCGACTGGTTGCTCGCCGACGCGGCCTTCGCGAACAGCACTTCGTCGTGATCGGTCCCCGCCACGTTCAGACGACCCGCGGCCAGACGCAGCAGCGCCGCCCGCACACTCGCCTGCGCCCCCGCCGCGGGCTGCACCAGGATGCGGCTCACGCGGCCGCTGAACCCCGTCAATTCCTGCGCGAACGACAGCGGCACGACCGCGATCGGGCTCGAGATCAACGGGCCGATCTGCTTCTCCGTCAGCTGGCTGTACAGCGCCGCCTGCCCGGACCTCCCATCCATCTGAAACGTCGCTTCCTGCCCGAACTTCTCCGCGCCCAGCCGCTTCGCCAGCGGCGAGGGCAGCACCATCGCGCCGACCCCCGCGAACGGGCTCAGCTTCGTGTTGCGCACCAGCGACCCGTTCAGTTCGCTCAGGCTCGCGTCCGCGCCCACCAGCTCCACCGATTCGCTCGCCTTTGGCCCGATCGCGTTGGCGCTCGTTTCCAGCAGCGGCGCCGCCACGCGCACGCCGGGGATGTGGCGCACCTGCCCCAGCACGCTTTCGGGCATACCGCTCGCGTCGCGCGCGAGCACCTGCAGCTTCGCGTTGCCGACGATCCCGTGCGACAGCTGCGCCACTGAACTAGACAGGCTCGAGCTCGCGACCTGCGAGGCGAACAGCAGCGCCACGCCGGCCGCGATCCCCACCACCGCGAAGCACTCCTGCAACGCGCGCGCGCGCAACCGCACGCGGTACAGGTGCAGGACGTTTGACAGCTTCATGATCGAGGACCGGCGGGCGGCTCAAGCGCCCGAGCGCGGGGAGGGTCCTCGTTCGGGCTCGTAGTCCGACAGCTTCCCGTCGCGCAGCGCGTACACCCGGTCCGCATACGCCGCGGCCGTGGGATCGTGGCTGACGAGCACGATCGCCACGCCGCGTTCGCGGCACAGTTCGCTCAACAGCTCCAGCACTTCGCGGCCGCGCTGGGTGTCCAGACTCCCCGTCGGCTCGTCCGCCAGCAGCAGCCGCGGTTTGGTGGACAGCGCCCGCGCGATCATCACCCGCTGGCGCTCGCCCATCGACAGCGTCTCCGCGCGGTGGCTCGTGCGCTTACCCAGCCCGAGGCGCTCCAACAGCGGCGAGATCTCCCGGTGCGCGTCGTGCCAGCGCATGCTCTTCAGCAGCTTCAGCACCGCATTGTCGATCGCGCTCACGCCCGGCAGCAGGTCGAAGTTCTGACGGATGAAGCCCAGTTCGGAGAGCCTGAACTGCGACGCCTCGCGCTCCGAGAGCGACGCCACGTCGCGCCCGCCGATCAACACCGCGCCGTCGGTCGGCCGCAGCAGCGTCGCGACCATCAGCAAAAGCGTCGTCTTGCCAGAGCCGCTCGGCCCATACAGCGCCACCATCTCCCCCGGGTCGACCGACAGCGACACCCCGTCCACGGCGCGCACGCTCTCCTCGCCCGCCGTCGGGTAGTGCTTCACCAGCTCGCGCAGCTCGAGCATGCCCCCTACCTCCCCGTCGCGTGCACGAACCGCGCGCAGACTCGCCTGACCCCGAACAATGCCAGCGTCGGGCGCATCACCCCGTCGAGCGCTCTCCTGACGCTCTCCCCGATCGCGCGCACCGCCGGCTGCGACGTATCGGAGGCGGAGAGATAGTGCGCCGCCATCGCCGTGAGGATCACCGTGTGCTCGTCTCCGCGTGGCAGCGCCCCAGCCTCTTCCCTCGCGCGCTCGGCGAGCAGACCCATCTGGGCGGCCGCGTCATCCGCCGACGTGCGCCCCACGAGCAGGTTGCGCTGGCCCAAGCGCTCGTCCTCGGCCATGTCCACAAGGCTGTCCATCAGCGAGTGCAGCCCGCCGATCCAAGGGGAGTACGCGTCGACGGTCGCGGCGAGCTCCGGCCCATCCAAACCCGGGTCCGCGGCAAGGCCGATCAGCACGTGCACCGGCAGCGACGAGCCGCACGCCGCCGCCGTCTGCCACCACCTGAGCCCCGAGCCCGGCGGAGTCCGCTCGCGAGCCCAACGCTCGAGCTCTTCCTCCCCACCCTGAGACCTGGTGAGGTTGAGGCTCTGAAAGCCCACGATGTTCCTCGCCGCCGAGTGCGCCTCGCGCTCCACCGTCGCGTGAGACGGCAGCTCCGCGAGCGCCGCGCGGCACGCGTCGATCATCGCCGCGAGATGGCCGCCGTCCTCCGACCACGTGGTCCCGGCGTAGTAGTCCGGCTGCGCAGACCCGGGCTCGAACGCGAGCGGGAGCGCCTGGTGAAGCCGGCGAGCGTTCGCGATCGGGTCCGCGCTGGGCTGCTCGGCAAGCGTGTCGAGCAGGTTGTAAGCCGCCTGGAACGCCACGAGCGCCCGCACCGCCGCGCCTCGGTGCGCTCGCGGGGAGAGCACCGCGAACAGCGCCGCGCCTTCCATGTTGCCCCGCTTGGCGAGCGAGTCGAGAGCGAGCCGACGCAGCGCGGGGTCGGGGATCGTCGCGGCGCGCGCCCGCCAGTGAGCCATCTCACGAGTCGCGCGCGGCAGGACCGTGAGCAGGTAGCGCGACACGACCGCTGCGAACGGTCGCGCCAGGGCCGGCTGCGCCAGGCGGCTCGCGCACCGGCGAGCTGGCCTCGCTGCCGCTATCGCTTGCGCGGCGGACATGGGACCGTGGTCGATGCGGTCGTGCGGCTGCCGTCCAGGAAGCTGAATTCAGCCGCGAACGGGAACCCGCCGCGTGGGCAGCGTTCCGGCACCGACACGCCGCGAGGGTGGAACGCGACGCGGCGACCATGAACGTGGCGGTAGTAGGTGAGGTGGCTCGGGCCGATCGTGCTCTGAACGCTCACGATCGACACGTCCGGGCCGCCGGGGACGCTCGTGACGAGCGGAACGTTGACGGCGAGCTGCGAGCCGAACAGGCCGCTGGCCGGGAGCACTTCGCCCGTGAACGCGAGCTGCGCATACACCGGCATCAGGCCGTTCGCGTAGAACAGCACCACCAAGTTGCCCGTCGCGGAGGGGCCGGAGAGCGCCTGCAGTTCGGGGATCTCGTGGCCCGAGCCGGTGCCGAACGGCACTTCCACCACGGCGCTCCCGAACCCGAGGCGCGAGTTCGGCGAGCAGCCGGCGAGCCCTCTTGCCAACAGGGCTTCCGGTTTGCACAGCGCCAGGCCGAGCGTCGTGCGCGTGTAGTTCATCCCCGCCGGCATCTTCAGGTCGATGCCGGTCATCGGCGGCGGCGCGCTGCCTTCGACGGTGGAGACGTTGAAGCCGAAGTGGATCGTGGTCGGGGCGCCCAGCCTGTTGGGGGAGAAGGACGCGTGCAGCGTGGCACGCTCGGCGACTGCATGGGCAGCCGCCGGCGCAAGCCAGCACGACAACACGGCCGACAGCGCAGCGAGCGCTCGTAGTCTCGACATCGGAGCCTCAGCCGAGCCGCGTCATGCGGACATCCTGCCGCTGACCCGCACCGTGACGGCGTCGTTCGTGCGCTTGACCGTGCCGGTGAAGCTGAGACCCGAGCCATGGGCGTGGGCGTAGCTGCCGGTCCCGCGCAGGATCGTCATCGTTCCGGAGAAGCTCGCGACCGACCCAGCGGGGTGGTAGCTCGCGGTGGCGTGGCCGGTCAGCGACCCGCCGCTCGGGTAGATGCTCACGTCCGCGGTCACCCTGTTGGTGGACACGATGTGCAGGTGGATGTAGATCGTGCCTTTGATCGTGCCCGTCGCCGACCCCTGCTCGTTGAGCGTGAAGCCGTGGTGGCTCGTGAGGTGCAGATGGCCGCTCTCGCTCAGCGTGAACGTCCTGGCTGCGTGCGCCACTGGATGCGTCGCGGCGCGCGACTCGCCGCGAAACACGACGCCCACGAGCAGCGCCGCAGCGACCGCCGCGAGCAGCCCGAGTCGACCTATGTGACTCCTTGAAACAGATCTGTACATCACTCCATATCCCATGCGAGAGCACTCCTCCTGGTCGCGTTGCGTCACTGACGAGAATAGCCCCAAAGGGCGAGCGTCTCAACAGTCCCAATCCCTGCAAGAACCATAACCCCGGGGGATGGCACGTGTCAAGCTAGAGGACACTATTGCCAAACCTCCCGCCGGCCGCCCCGCACCCGTTGTCCGAGCGCGACCTTCGACCCTCCTCGTGGGCTCGCCAGACGCCGCCGACGGAGCTCGCGCGGCGCGGCGGGCGCGAACTGGCGCTGCTCAGCGGCGCTTGCCCGACTTCGCCTTCTTGTGAGCCGGCCCAAATCTCTTGCGGGCCGTCCTTTCGCAGTTCGTTCGCTTGGCGCCCTTCGGCTTCTTCTTGCACATCTTCAGCGCTTTCGCGAGCTTCTGGGCGCGCGTCGGGGGTTTCGACCCGGCTTTGCCGGCAGGTTCTTCCGCCGGGAACGTGGGCGGTGCGAACGCCAGCTGCGGAACCGACGGTACGGCGAAGCTCGCGAACGCGCTCGTGCGCGCCGCGCCGCTCGTCGTGAACGTCTCGTCCGGGCCGTAGCTGGTGCCGCCTTGGCTGGAGGCCACGAGCCGGTAGTGGTACGTGGTCCCGGGCGCCAGTTCGCTCAGCGGCACGAACGTTCCCTGTGCGCTCGTGAGGGGACCGATCGGGGCCGACCCCGACCTGTTCGATCCATAGGCGGCACTGGTGCCGTATTCGACCCGGTAGCTCGTTTCCAGGCCCTCGGGATTCACTTCGCCTTCGATGACCACGCTGTTTTCGTTCACGAAATGTGCGGCCGCCGCCCCGATCGCCGGAGGCGTGGTCGAGATCGATTCGCCGGCCGTCGTGAACGTCGCTTCCGGGCCGGTTTCTGTGCCGTTGAGGTTGCTGGTGCGTATCGCGTAGTGATAGGTCGTGCCGGGCCGCAGGTGTTCGAGTTTTACCGCGGCGACAGGATTTTCCGCGAAACCCGATCCGGTGCTCGCAGCGGGCGTGAGCAGTTCGCCCGCCGCATCGATCCCGTAGATGATCTGGTAGACGCCTTCCAACGGCGCTTCGATCTGGGGATTGATCGCCGGGAGCACGATCACCGCTGTGTTCGGCGTGATTTTTGATGCTTCCGGCGCGCCGCTCACGGTGGGCGGCTTCCTCGTCAGCAATTGCGGCGTGCCCGTGGTCGTTCCGGTGCCGTTGCTCCCCACGACGCGATACGCATACGGAGTGTCTTCCTGCATCCCGGTGAGCATCGCGATCAGCTTGACGGGAGAGCCACCGGTGCCGAAGCTAAGGCCGGGCGCGAACTCACCAGGGAAGATTTCCTCTTCACAGGGGACCGATTTCGCCCCCACCGCGAAGCCCGTGGCTTCAAAAGCTTCGAGCAGCACATACTGAACTTCGCACGTTTCGACCGCTTGATACTGCGGGTTGAGCTGCGCTTCAACCGTATCCGTCGACGATGTCGCGGCAATGAGCGCTTCGCCGGAGATGCTCGGCGCCACCGCGGTCAGCGTCGTGAATTCCTGCGTGGCGCCCGTCACTTCCCCGGTCGCGTTAGATGCGACCACGCGGTAGTAGTACGTGGCGTTCGGCGTCAGTCCGCCGCCGATGTCCCCGACGAGCGGTTGGTCGCCGTAACCATGAGCGATCGTGACTGCCGCCGTCGTCGCATTTTCCGTGAAGGCTGCGTCCGTCGCGTATTCCAAGTGGTAGGTCGACGGCTGGTTGTTCGGGTTGACCTGCCCTTCCAAGGTGGCGTCGAACGGCGTGATCGCCGAGACCGACTCACCGTCTATCGTCGGCGGTGCGGCGGCCGTTTTGAAGTGCACGGGAGGCCCTTCGTCCATCTGCGAGCCGAACACGTTCCGGGCGACCATGCAGCCCGAATAGGAGGCGTTCGGCTGAAGACCCGTCGCCCAACGTCGACACTTCGACGGAACCCGACCCGACGCCGGCGTTACCCAGTTCGGTCGAGCCTCCGTCGCTGCTGTCTCCGCCGGTGCATTCGGTTCCAACCCTGTAATTGAATGAATATTCGCTGGCCGTCGTCGAATTGAGGGGGGTCAGAGTTCCATGGAACGTCGCTTCGGTCGCACTGATCCCGGTGACCGCTTCGGTGTGCGGCAAGGGGGGGGTTGCGAATTCTACGACCGGTCCCAGGATCGTCGTCCCGCTTTCACCTTCGACGACCACGCGGAAGTAATAGGTATGCCCTGGTGACAAAACAGCACCAGTAGCTCCAAGGGCGTAATACGATTCTTCGTTGTTCGACCCGGCTTCCCTGCTGCCTTTGACAATCGTCCCTTCGAGTGTTTCTCCACTGGCTTTGGTTGCGACTTCAAAAACATAGGTCGTCGCTTGGCCGTGCCGATTGATCGCCGCAAGGAGATAGGCTTCGGTCGCAGTCACAATGTATGCCTGCACTTCTTTGACTTCAGGCGCCGTCGGGCTTTCGACAGCCACCGCTGGCTGGGAAAGCGCGATGGCTCCCAGGAGCAGCGACGACAGAAGCGCTGCCAAACCGCACGAGGACAGCTTACGGACGGTCATTTCTTACCCCCACGGTTAGACTTGGCGACTTTCTTCTTGTGCTTGACGGCTTTCTTGGCCTTCGCGCACCCGGTTACGGAGATCGGCGTGATCTGGCGGATGACAGCGCCGTTCTGCGCCGTGAACGTCGTCGGCATCGTGAGTTTGCTCTTGCACAGATCCCCGTTGGCCGCGAGCGCCGAGTACGGCCCCTGGGCCAGGTACAGCTCGAAGGAGCTGATCGGAACGTCGGGAACCTGACCGAACGTCGAACTCGTGATACCGGCTTTCGAGATGAACGTCGATGCTTTCAGGTCCACCCTGACCCCATCTCCCTGGAGCACGGCGACGAGCGACGGGAACGCTTCGCCACCGTGGGAGACGAAGAACACCGGCCCCGTCAGCGGCACGGGCAGGACGGGCGTGATCGCCTTGACGACTCCGATCCGCGATCCGACGGAGCAGCCCGCGGGGTCGGCGTCGAACTGCGCGGCGGGGCAAGCCTTCTGCAGCGTCGTCAGTCGTGAAGGCAGCTGCTTGGGGAGTTCGACCTTCACGCTCGCGATGTTCGACTGCGAGCTGGCCTGATTCTCGCCAAGTGGCCCGGTGGGGTATACGACCCTCGCGTCGAGGCTCGCTCCGATTTTCCGCGAGGTGATGCCTTTCGTGGAGACTTTGAAGTTCGGCTTGAACTTCAGCGCCTGGCAGGAGGCGACCTGGAAGTGCGTCGAGATCGGAGCGCTCGCTCCCTCCGCGCTCTGCGCGACGCCCGAGAATTCCCGTGGCGTGCAGCCCGTCGGATTGAACATGAACCCGGGGCGATCGATGACCGCGTCAATCTGGCGCAGATCGGTTGGGATGCCGGCCAATATCTGCGGCAGTTCGTCGGTCGAGATCGTCAGCTGCGATGTCGTCGGGTCGACGCTGATGGCTGCGCGCACGACGACCGTGCCGAGGTTGAACGGTCCCGCGATCACCGGCACCACGATCGAGAGGCCAAACGGAGCGCCCTTGTAGGGGCCGGTCAGGTAGATCGGCGCCGGAGGTTGCCCGGGCTGGGGCACATACAGCGGCGCTGGCCCAGCGCCGGCGGCGACGACCGTGTGCCCGATCTGCGAGTCCGCGGAGCAGGTCCCCGCGGCCGCCTGCGACTCCGCGCACAGCGGGACCTTGCTGAGCATACCCAGCAGTCCCGCGGGCGTCTTGAACTGCAGCGCCGCGATCCGCTGTTCGCCGTCGTTGCGAGACAGCAGCAGCGAGAAGCCCGTGTAGCCACCGGCCTGATCAGTGGTCGCACCGGCGATCAGCGAGGGGTTGAACGGCAGCGGCGACTGGCACGCGGAGCCTCCCGGGCCAGCCGTCAATGCGAACCCGTCCGCCGAGAGGAAATCGGGCGCCGCGGGGGCGCTCCACGGCGTGAAGTCGGCTGACGTGGAATAGACCCCACACGAAGGCGGCGTCATCAGCGCCGCCTGCGCACCAGCGCTGAACGTGAGTTTGAAGTGCGTGAACGGAAGCTCAGGGGTGCCCGTGAACGTGGCTGTCAACTGCCCGGTGGTCTTGTTCAGGCTGACGTCGCCGACGATCTTGATGTTGATGTCGTCTCCCGACGGAGCGACGAGCAGTTTCAGATTTGGAGGGTCGGACTGCATCACGTACACCGAGCCTTCGAGCTTGTCGGGGAGCAGAGGTGTTTCGATCTGCACGGTCCCGACCTTGGAGTTGGCCGGGCAGGATGGCTTGTCGGTTGTCCCCACCGCGCTCTGAGCAGCCTGGCATGCGCCCAGGCCGTTGGCCTGCCCCGGGCTGATGACCATACCCGCCGGCAGCGTCACCTTCGTGTTCTGCAAAGTGGAGGTCGCGAGCGCAGTTGGAGACGTCAGCCCTTCGCCCTGGGGCACGCTCACGTCGACCGTGGTACCCGCGGGCGTATCCGCGAAGGTGGTATCCGGCGCGACCGTCACATGGGGTGCGAACGATTGGAGCTTCGCGCAACCCGTCATCGGCGGAACCGGCACGGCGAGGACCTTCCAGTTCGGATCGCTCAGATCCGGAGAGCGACTCGAATCGACCCGGCCGGGATTGGCGTATGAATCGACGAGAACCCTGATCGCCGATGGGTTGCCGCACTCGCTCGGCATCGTGAAGAACGGGATCGGCGGTAGCGAGGAAGCATAGCCTTCTGGACCTTCTCCCCCGGCTTGGGTGCCAGGCGCAATCCGTTGAGTGTCGTTGCGATGGTCGGCGGGAACGCCGAAGAGTCGCGTTTCCACAGATATCAGCGATCCACCAAAGCTCGGGATGTTGGTGCTCGTGTTCGTGAGCCCGTAGTCGCCTCCCGTACGCACACTGGTTGGCATGTGCTGAGCAAAGATGCCGATGACGTTGAACCCCAATTCGTTCGTGTGGTGGTTTTCGGGAACGAGATTGTAGATTCCCCATCTTTCCGCAAACGAAAGCCCTCCGCTGAGCCCGATGTGGATGCTGCCGACCTGGTCGGAAATCGGGCATTTGGATTTAGTCAATCCAGCCGCCGTGCACTGTCCGACCGCCAGCTCATTACCGGCCAAGCCGGGGGGCAGTTCGACGGCCACGTCTTTGACATCCTGACTTGCTGAGAGCTGTGGACCTTCGAACCCCGCTATGGCGGTGTTGAACTTGAAATCGACGGTGAGGTTGAAGGGATGCGAGCCGGCTTGCGTCGTCGGACCGTCGTTGGCGTCCACGAACTCGGCCACCAGGCTGCTTGGCTGTATGCCGAAAGGCGCCGGCGAGGCACTGACCTGCAGCTGCTGTTTGACGGTCGCGGGGGCAACCGCCGCGCCACCTGCCACCCCTCCCGAGACGGTCGCGGTATTGAAGGCCGCGCCAGGCGCGCCCGTTTTTACCGGAATCCTGACGACCAGGTCATGCCGTGCAGGCACAATCCCGGTGAAGGTGCAGGGTCCTGCCGGCTGTACGCAGGTACCATTAGTGAGATTGATTTCCAACGGCGTGAGGCCCTGGAGGTTGAATGCGATCTTGATCGGAATTTCCGCTCCGCTGATAGGGGTGTCGCCGAGGTTGCGAACCGTCACGACTGTCGCGTTGGGGAGCCCTTGATTGGATGAGCTGTTGGGTGAAAGGTTGGTCGGATTCGCTTCGGCTGAGATACTCCAAGCGGGACCGCTCGCCGTTGCGGAGCCGGGGGCGCTCGCCGCAAGCGCGATGATCGACATCATCACGAGACCGGTGCGGATCGAGCGAGTCTTGTGAGGTGACATTTACTTACCCCTCCGATGGGCGTTGCGCTTGGTTTTGGGCTTTCTGACGCACTTCGCTTTGCGCTTTACGAATCCGGTCTTGCACTTCACGGGCTTGGGTTTCGGTTTTGCGGTCTGCGGCGGTGGGAAGTTGCCGACACCGTTGAAGGTGGCGCTGGCCGGCGTGGCGAAGATCGGCGCCGACGCGGGCTGTCCCTGGCACGAGGTGCCCGAGCACGCCGGCGAAGCCAGAGCCTGAAAGCCGCCCCCAACGCGCGCATCGTAGACATCTGTCACTTCGTCGGTGTCTTCCGGAGTCAGATGGGCGGAGGTGTTGATGAACACGTCGTCTCCGCTCGGCGTCGTCGTCAAGACGGTGGCTTCGGGCGCGATCAACTCGACGTGACCGCTCTCGTACTCATACGCGCTGACCTTGCCTTCGGCGGCCCCCTCGGTCAACTGATCGGGTGAGCTGAAGAAGACCCGGCTTCCGTCATCGCTCACCAACCGAGGATCCGGGAGTGTTCCCGGCGCCGAGAAAAAGGAGAAGACCCCTTCTTGATATTCCAGCGGCAGAGACGCGTTCCCCGCCGGCCGGCTTCCCGTTGGGCTGCACGACACGCAGACGAGGTGATTCGCAGCGGCATCGTAGAGGTAGATCTCGACGTTGCCTTCCTGCTGATACGCGGTCAGGCTTTCACTCGAGGCGAACACGAGGTAGCGACCATCGGGCGTCACCGCCGAACTCAGAGGAGGGCTGTAGCCCGCTCCTACTTTCGGACCGCGTATCCCGTTCCCGGGCGCGATGTACGTCGTCTGGCCGGTGGCCGCGTTACGCACGTAGAGATTCGACTGTCCGGAAGTTGCGCCCGGCGCAAGCGCGCCCGTAGCTGTGAAGTAGACGAGCTTGCCATCCTTGGACGCCCTGATGAAGGATACGACGGACGCGCCATTTTCGTCTGCTGGATTCGCGTCCGGCGTCAGGTCGGTCAGGCTGCCCGTCTGCAGGCTGTAGGCGTAGAGATCGTTGCCGAGGTCTTCGGAACCCGTGTTGGCGTCATCTGTCAACTTCTCGGCCGAGGTGAAGAAAACCGTAGTGATCCGCCGCCCTTCCCCAGCCGAAGCCGCATACTGCTTCAACTTCTGACCGTTTGGATCGCCGCCAGTCCTCTGCGAAGCGGACGCCTGGACCGTGCCGACGCCGTTTTGTCGCACGTAGATCTCAGGCGGCGTGCATCCCGCGGTGGGGTCGGGGCTCATGAAGATCACCTGTGACCCGTCCCCGGAGACCGCGCCGTCCGTGGGTGCGAGACCGCCGACGTAGGAACTCCCCATCGCAGCGCCGCACGGGGGCACCACGCAGCTTTCCTGCCCGATCCCGCATTCTGCGCCTGCTCCGGAGGGCACGAGCCCGACGAGCTGAGTTGCCCCATCGTGCTCTTCGTAGATCTCACTGCCCTGACCATGCGTGTCGGGTGGGCTGCCCGGAAGCGACGCGGGCGGCGCCACCAGCGGCGCGACCTGTCCCCACACGATGTGGCTCAAATCGGCCGACGCGCCAGCCAATCTCGCATTGTTCGTTATGCAGAAGAAGAGTTCGCACCCTGCGGGGTCGGTCATCTTCGTTGCCGGAGTGGGAGGCCCGGACACCATATTAAACGGACCGTGCGGGCCTTCGCGAACATATATGTCCTCGTTGATCCCGGAATCGCGCTGGCTCACCGGCATACCGACGTCAAACGCGAACCGCGAGAAATCTTCGCTCACCGCACTGATCTCCGTCTGCTCCTGTGTCCCGTAGAATTCTTCAAGCGTCCCGACGTTCTGGGGAATCGACGGTCCGACCTGCACTCCGCTCCAGCCCGTCGGAGTACGGATCTCATCCATGAACGCCACGCCCGTACCCAGCGTCGCATGGACCCCGCCTCCGTCGAGAAAGAAGTGTTCGCCGGTCGCGTCGCTCAGCGCGAGGCTCGGCAGCAATAGGCGCCCTCCCTTTTCGGGCGGACCCACCATCTCGAACACGCGATTGTCCGGGAGGAGCGCAAGCGCCGATGAGGCCAGTGCAAGCATGGTGACGAGCGCCAGCAACAGCAAAGCGCATCTCGCCACTGTAAGCCTACGGATACCTACCGGCATATCTTCTCCTCCAAGACAGAGGGGGACAACCCCTCGATTAGCTGGCTTCGTGATCGCGACATCAGGCCTGAAGTTGGCCGTGTGGATACGACAAATAGGTGACACCGAGCCTCACGCTGTCTGGCGACAACGAGTCGCGGTGCACGATCCCCAAAAATTCCCCAAATTCCCTATTGCTGCGAACGGCACCTCTTCCCAAATCCTTGACATCACATCACATGGCTTGACACGATATTCAGCGGAAGATCGCGTCTATCCACGCCCGTCTCGTTAGATCATATACACATGCTTAGCTTGAAGTCAACCGCCTACGTAAAAGTCAACCCAAGAGCGTGATGCGGTGGGGTGAGGCAAGCAGGCCAGGGCACGCGTGGACGAACTGCAGCTACGGCCAGCGACAGGCGTCAAATGCGAGGATGTGAGCAAGCTCGGACTCGCTGCGGCAGCAGCAGCGGCGGCGGGGCTCTCCACCGACCGACGAGATGGAGCGCGCGCCGGGCGAATGGCGGGGGTGGGTCTGGGGCTGGGGTTCAGCCGGGG
Organism: uncultured Solirubrobacterales bacterium; assembly: GCA_963764655.1. Lineage (GTDB taxonomy): Bacteria > Actinomycetota > Thermoleophilia > Solirubrobacterales > Solirubrobacteraceae > Palsa-744. The sequence continues at coordinate 3,371 of CAVXTI010000004.1, read as the reverse complement.
CGTGTGCGGTTTCGTGGGCGGGCGGCGGCGTACGCCCGCTTCGACCCGCCAGTCCGTCTGACGTTAGGGACCCTACTTCTGAAGCTACGCGGCCGCCAGAGCGGGCGCCAAATCCTCGGCGGTCGTCTCGATCTTCTCGGGCACTGTGATCGAGACATGCCCATCACGCTCCAGCGTCTCCCGCGCGCCCACGACCGTCAGTCCGATCACCTCGCTCGTTCCGGCCGCGTAGCGCAGGACGTGGCCCTCGTGCGTCTCCTCGCCCTCCCCCGGCTGAGGATCGCCCAGGTGGAGATAGAGCACGTCGTTCTCGGCGTCGTAGTTCGCCCTGTCGAACGTCAAAGGCCCGATCGTGATGTTTACGCGCTCCATGTCTTTGGGTCCTTCCGGTTGGCGAACACAGAGATGATCCGTGCCGGCTTCTGCTCATTAGGAGGATATTGTTCTGATATTAGGTATTCCCGCGCCGTGCTGAGAGCGGTCGTGATCGCATCGGTGGTGGCTGTGCCGCTGATCGCATGCGTCGCGCTCATACCTGTCCAGGCGTCGGCGCTCGGCACCCCCTCCGATGCAGCGGCGACGCGTACGTTTCTCGAGGCAAGCGACACGTGGGTTCAGTCGCGTCTTGCAAACGCCCCCGCGTCGGGGGCCTCGATCCAGGCTTTCGTGCAGAAGCTCGGCGGCGAATGCCCCGACGTGTTCCGAAACGCTCCGACCTACGAGCAGTTGCTTCGTTCGCGCGCCCATCTGAGGGGGCGGCAGCGCCGAGTGCTCGAACACGAGGTCCAGCAGAGCAAGGAACTGGTGGAAGAGCTGGCAGCATCCCTTGAAGCGGCCTCGCTGGAACCAGATCGACCAGCGACGGCGAGCCTTGTTGCGACCGTCACGCCACTGCACTGGAGCGAATCGAAGGTCACGCGGTCGGCGAAGTCTGGGGTCGCCGAGATACAAGCGGAAACACAAGGGCCACCGCCGAGCGTATGCGTGGATATCAAGAGCTGGGTTGAAAGCGGATACAAGACGCTCTCGAAGGCAACAAGGACCTTTCATGGGCGCGAGGTGGCGTTGCAAAGAGCGTTCGCGGCGTCGCGGGCCGGTGCCAAGAAGCTGGACCGCTACGAGCAAATGCACTTCGGAGCGCTGCTACGACGACTCGAATCGCACCTAGGAAAGCGAACAGTCGATCTCGATCGCCTGGAAAGCGCCATCCAGGAAGCCCACGAATCGTTGCGGCACGCGCTCGGCCTGTACGACGAAACCGGCGTTGACGGGTTCGATTGACGAGCAACCTGACCCATCGCGTGGCAGCTCTCAGCGTCTGGATGATGCTTGAAGGCTTCGATCCACGCCTACACTGGCTCTTGTATGCCCCAGGTAAGGCTCTCCCCGCTTCGGCGGTGATCCCCCTGGGGCTTCGTCGTTGAACGTCCTCGGCGAGGCGAGGCCTGCGCGCCTCGGCTGTGGCGCGCAGCGACGGCCTGCCGAACGTCACTCGCGTGGCCTTGGTGAGGTCATAGCCGCGTTCGGCCTCGTCGGCCAGCGCCTCGATGTCCTCTTCGGAGAGTTCGTCTCCCCCAGCTGTCGTGATGATCTTCTTCGTCATTGCTCGATCTCCTTATGCTGCCCGAGCGGCACGCTCGAGGTATTCACGCAGGGCCGTACGGGCGATCTCGCTGACCGAGCGCTGCTCCTTCTGAGCAACGTCCTGGAGCGCTTCGGCGAGGTCGGCGTCGACCCGGACCTGCACTCGGGGAGAGGTGCCTGCGTCACCCAGCGATGGTCTGCCCATGCGTACGCGCTTGGCTTTGGTGAGGTCGTAGCCGCGCTCGGCCTCTGCCGCAAGGGCATCGACGGCTTTCTTGGTCAACTTCGTGCCGCTGCGGGTTCTCAGAGTCGCCATCTCTTGACCTCCTCGTACTGAGCCTTGTACTTGTCGCGTAGCGCCATCGCGTGGATCACGATCAGCTCACCACCGGGACCTTCGACGGCGATGACCTCCAACGCATGGCCAGCCGCGTCGTCGCCCAAGCAGACGAGCCGCCGATCCAAGACTTCCTCGTCGCGCGTGGGCGCCGGCTCTTCGAACGACAGCCCACAGTGGGCGATGACATGACGGATGCTCTCCTTCGAGACGCGGTGCTTGGTTGCCGAGCGCGCAAACCGCACGCCCATACTCGACACTCTATCACTTCTGTCTGACATAAGTAGTCCTTAGAAGAGGCTCTGCTGAGACGAGGACGGCGATGATGGGCGCTGCTTGGGGACGGTTCTCTGCCGCGCGCGGCGCATACGCGCCAACGATCCGGTCAAGCGCGAGATTCCGGTCTCGATGCCCGTAAAGGCGGCGCACGACGGTCCCGCCGTCCTGGTGCCCGAGCGCGATCGCTACGTCCTCGGAGGACATCTCGAGGACGTTGACCATGTACCAGCCCGCGAAGTGACGCGTGGCGAGTTACAGGCTCCCCTCCCACCCCGCAGCCGCCCGCACAGCCTTCCAGGGATACGCCCGCGAGCTTGGCGTCCAGTGCTCCCCGCGCAAGCGACACGAAACAGAACTCGCTCTCACGCGCCAACCCCTCCAGCGCCGTCCGAGCGCGGGCGGTCAACGGCGCCTCACGACGCTGATGGTTCTTCGGCGTGTCGAACTTCAGGGTCGCAGCGTTGAACTGCTCCGCAACATCGGCGGCCACCTCGCCGTCGAGCGTGAATTGACGACCGACCAGCGGATCGGGCAGGTAAGAGCCGCCCAGGACGCCCCCAGCCCTCCCGGCATCTACCAACCACTAATCGGGGCGCCGAGATTCGAACTCGGGACCTCGCCGACCCAAACGGCGCGCGCTACCAGGCTGCGCCACGCCCCGACGCTGCGTCCGAGTCTACTGCCATTCGGCACGGATGCGATCCATCCAGGCCTGCAATCTCGCTCGAAACAGCGTTTCGCAGACGCGCACGGTCAGAACCCCGTGGCGCGAACGCCAGATGCGGCCGGCCATCTGATTGCTGTTCGACTTGCGTTGGAACTGAATGCAGGCCGGATCAATGTCGAGAGTCGCTCCCCAGAACTGGCGCAAGACCTCCAGCTCCTGGTCAGCGTGGTATTGGATCCAAAAGGTCGGCGTCTTCTCGCTCAAGCGACGAATCCAGCGCAAGCCAAGCGTCAAGACCGCCGGATCGGAGTTGCAGAGCGCCACGATGTTCCGGTCGCGCTTGTAGCCCTCCGCGATGTACAAGCACACGAAATCGCGAAACGTGGGATCGGCCACAAGCCTCTCGTATTCCTCAACGCCCTGCCGATACGCCCCTTCGCGCATCAGCCGACGCTTCCGCCGCATCGTCAGGTTCCCCTTGCGACTCGCCCCCTCCGGCCACCC
>CAVXTI010000003.1:0-101102 GCA_963764655.1 uncultured Solirubrobacterales bacterium | reverse complement strand
CCAACGCGCATGCCCGTTCACGCGGAGCTCGTATCGCCAGCGCCGCGCGCACCGACACGGCTTGGCTGCTAACCGAAGAACGCCAGTCGCGCGACCGCGACTCGCCCATGTCGCAGGGCGGCGCGTGCGTTGGCCGTCAGCGCGAGGGCGGATATCCGTATCGGTCTGCCCGTTGCGTCGCTTGCCGTGGAGCCAACCGTGCCCGCCGCTGCCCAGCGGCTGGCGCTCGTCGAGCCCGCGGAGGAGTTGTCGGTGGCGGGTGGCGCACCGGCTTGACCGTCGGCGCCTTCTTCAGCTTCTTCGCCTCCACCGCCGCCCCCAGTCCCGCCCGATCCTTCGCCGCCTGGCGACTTGCCCGGTTCTTGGCTCGTCGGCTCACCTTCCGCGCCGGCGTCTTCGCTGCCTGCGGCAGGCGCCGCGCCAGGCTCCGAACACCCCGACGCCGTTTGGAGTGCCGACCCCAGTCGGGCCGTCGTAGCCTGTGCGCGCATTGCAGATCCATGTCGCCCCGCGCCGCAATCGAGCGGGGACAGTGGGCTGATGGAGCCTCCACAGCTGAGGTATTCGGCGTCGCACTGCCCGTTGCCGCCGGCGGTCACGTCATGCAGGAGCGCGGAGCCAAGATGCGAGTAGAGCGTCTGCGCCGGGTACGCGACCCCGTGAGCGCCGCCCGCGAGCGCGGCGATCGAGGCGATGATCGGCGAGGCGACGCTCGTGCCGCCGATCGGCGCCCAGCGCAGGACGGTTTTGAGCTTCTTGCCCGCTTCTTCGTAGGGATAGGGGATCGAGTCATAGACGTCGACGCCCGTCGCGGGGTCGGCGTCGGCCGAGACGTCGGCGTTTGCGCGATGTTGGCCGCAACCGACCTGCGCCCAGCCCGCGACGTTCCGCTGCCATGCGGGCGCCTGCAGCGAGTCGCTGCAGCCCGAGCCACCGGCGCCCCGCGAGTTCCAGGCCGACTCGCCCGCCCAGGTTCCGCCGGCGCCGAGGCTCAGGTGTGTGCCGCCGACGCTGATCACGTGCGGCGGAGGCGGCGGGATAGTCCGCGCCCTGGAAGTAGGGCGAGCCGAATTCGTCGCGGCTTGCGTACTGATCCCAGTTCATGTAGCCGTCGTCTCCGGCGGCCGCGGTTATGACGACGCCCGGGTGATCGAAGGCCGGGCTGTCGCCTCCGCCTTCCTGGCCGCCCCACGAGTTCGAGATCTCCTGCGCGTGGAGGGCAGCCGTGTCCTCGGCGGCTTCGAGCGCGGAGTATTCGGGGGAGCTTGCCTCCACCAGCAGGATGTGACAGTTGTTGCACACCGCGTGGGCGACCTCGACGTCGGTCGCGATCTCCAGTGCCCAGCCCTCGGCTTCTTCGGCTTCTTCGGGCTGGCGTGCCGTGCCTTTGGCGAATTCTTCTAGCTCAGCCTTGGTCCGTGGAAAGGGCAGGCTCGATGGCGCTTCGTCGCCGGATTGGCTCATCTGTTTGAAGCAGCCATTGGCCTTCGTGCAGGCAGGCAGCCCGAATTCGCTTGAGTAGACGCTCAGATCGGCTTCCGCGCTCGGGTCGTTGTATGCGTCGACCAGCGCGATCGTCTGCGGCTCGGTGGCTGGGGCTTGCGCTTCCTCTCCGGGAAAATAGGCGCCGCGGAGATCCTGGGGAGTGAGGCAGCTCGAGGGGTAGCCGAGCGCGCATTCCGACGCTTTTGCCAAACCTGGGTGCGGAGCGCTGCGCGTGGCGAGTGAATGGGCCCTGGCTCGCGCCGCGGCGGTCCTCGGCTGCAGGTTGAGCGCCAGGCAGGCCGCTCGTCCCGGAGCGGGCGCGGCGCAGGCGGAGCGCACCGCATAGTCGGACTGCGGCAGCGGCGTCACTTTCGCCGCGACGGCCGCCTCGGGCGAGCCGATCGCGACCAGCCAGCAGACCAGCACGAGACAGAGCGGGTTGACGGGTCGCACCAAGCTCATCCAAGCCTTGTGGCGCGCTCTTCTTGGCAGTCGCTTTGGCCGGGATGCAGGGGGGCGCGCTTCTCTCGGCAGTCGTTTGGCCGGGGAGGCAGGGGCTCGATGGCCGTCCGTGGGCTCGTCGTCGCGGCCATAGTCAGTCAATCGACTCAGACCCGGCGGTGCTTGAGGAATCTCTGCGCTCGTCGGCGTCTCCGCGCGATGCCGGGAGTCGCGGGTCTCCATCGTCCAGAGCCGACTCCGCATCGGGTTGAGCCTTGCACCCGATAACGACCCAATCACAATGGATAACGAATCGGTCACATCGAGTCACAGGACCATCACAGCGCGGTCACCTCAGCGTCACCAAGCGCGCCCCGCGACGCTCCAGGATGCCGACAACGGCGGGCACAGGGCCTCGCGCGTCTTCGCCCGCACCAATCCATCAAGGAGCATCTATGCGCAATCGAGCACTGGCGATTGCCGCTCTGCTGGCGACGTGTGCGGTCGGGTCCATCCCCGCGCACGCGAGCCCGACGCAGGCGACGTCGACACCAAATCAGACGCAGGCGACATCGACCCCAATCAAGCATCTCGTGGTGATCTTCCAGGAGAATGTCTCCTTCGATCATTACTTCGGCACGTATCCAAATGCCGCCAACCCGACGGGCGAGCCGCCTTTCACCGCCTCGCCGCGCACGCCGAGCGTGAATGGGCTGAGCGAGGACTTGCTCACGATGAATCCCAACTCCGCTAACCCCTTCCGGCTGGATCGCTCACAGGAGCTGATCTGCGATCAGGACCACGACTACACGCCCGAGCAGCAGGCGTTCGACGGTGGGCTGATGGACATGTTTGTGCAGTTCACCGGTGGTTGTGCCGAAAAAAATCTGACAATGGGCTACTACGACGGCAACACCGTCACGGGCCTGTGGAATTACGCACAGCACTTCGCGATGAGCGACAACTCGTTCAACACGACGTTTGGGCCGTCCACTCCCGGTGTGCTCAACCTCGTCGCTGGCCAGACGCATGGAGCGACGCCTGCCGCACTACCTGACGTCACAGAAAATGGCACGGTGTTCGGCGACGCCGACCCGGCGTATGACGACTGCTCCAAAGGCTCCACTATCGCGATGGCCTCAACCGACAAGAACGTCGGCGACCTGCTCAACGCAAAGGGCCTGACGTGGGGATGGTTCCAGGGTGGTTTTGCCCCCACCAGCACGAACGAAGGCAAAGCAGTGTGTGGCTCCAGCCACCAGAACGTCGGCGGCGCCACCGTGGCGGACTACAGCGCCCACCACGAGCCGTTCGAGTACTACCAGTCGACCAGCAACCCCCACCACCTGCCGCCGAGCTCGCTCAACATGATCGGCAAGCAGGACCAGGCCAACCATCAGTACGACCTGTCGGACTTCTACATCGCCTTGCGGCACCACGAGCTGCCCGCGGTGTCATATCTGAAGGCCGCCAAGTACCAGGACGGCCACGCCGGCTACTCGGACCCCCAGGACGAGCAGGAATTCGTCACGCACGTGCTCAACGAACTGCAGCGCTCGCCCGATTGGGGGAGCACGGCGGTCGTGATCGCCTACGACGACTCGGACGGCTTCTACGACCACGCGATGCCCCCGATCGTCAATCCCTCCAGCTCGCCGCAGGACGCGCTGAATGGCGCGGGCAAGTGCGGCGACGGGACGCCTGCCGGCGGCTATGAGGATCGTTGTGGCTACGGCCCGAGGCTGCCGTTGCTGGTGGTCTCGCCGTGGGCGAGGCACGACTTCGTCGACCACTCGATCACCGACCAGTCCTCGATCCTGCGCTTTGTGGAGGACAACTGGGGACTCGGGCGCATCGGCGACGGCTCGTTCGACGCACGGGCGGGATCGCTCGCCGGCATGTTCAACTTCAGCTCGCGCCAGAACGCGGACGAAAAGTTGTTCCTGAACGAAAGCACGGGTGAGCCTCTGTATCCGTCGGCCGGCTAGGACGCCGTCCGCGCGGTCGTTGAAGTCCGACGCCGGACGCGTCGAGGATCGGCCGTGAGACAGACGCGCCGGGGCGGGTTCATGGCCTCGCCCCGGCGTGCGTTACACAGTGGGCCGAGTCGGGCTGCTCGCTCGTTGCCGATCGCGCTCGGCAGGCCTAAGACCAGTTGTTTGCGGTCGCGGTCGCAGGGCCAGATGGGGTCGGTGCTCGATCGAACTGTCGTCCAGAATCGCGGATGGATTCCATCATTCGGTTGGGCTCTGTGATTGAATGTCGTCTTTTCTACACAGGTCGATGGAGGGGCGAGGTTATGGGCAGGGTGCGCGAGGTATGGGGTGGACTGTCGGCAGCGGGATCGGATGCCGGATGTCGTGCCGTGGGTCGCGGGCAAGCCGCGAGGCGCGGCAGTCTACTCGCTCTCTTGATCGTCACCGTCCTCGCCCTCTTTCCATCGCTCGCATCGGCCGAACCACTGTGCACGGACAGTTGGACTGGTCCCAGTGAAGGCATCTGGCAGACCGCCTCCAACTGGTCCACGGGCAAAGTGCCCGTCTCCGGCGACGTCGCGTGCATCGGCGTCGGGGCGACGGTCAATGTCACAGGAGGGACCAACCAGACCGGTGTCCTTGAGAGCAAAGGCACACTCGCGATCTCCGGTGGTTCGCTGGAAGTTGCAGATGTCCTGGAACCGTCGAGCGCTGTGAACCTCTCGGTCGAGGGTGGCGTTCTGACGGGTTCGGCCGAGGTTGATGTGTCGGGGTCGTTTGTGGGTGGTCACACTGGTATAGTTCAGGGTTCGGGTACGCTCGTGATTCAGTCTGGGGCTACGGGGGAAGTGCAGGGCGGGTCGGCGATGGTTCTTGGTAGGACGTTGATGAACAAGGGCTCGTTCACGATCCCGAACGGGAGCGGGATCAGCGGCGAAGAAACAGCACGGTTCGTGAACAGCGGTACGCTGACTGTCAACGGCGAAGAAAAAGTGAACACTGGAATGTTCCGTCAGAGTTTCAGCGGCACGATCCCGGTACTCGTCAACACGGGCACGCTGCAAAGAACCGAAGGCACAGGGCAGATAACGATCGAATTTGCGATCAATAACGAAGGGTTGGTTAACGTCCACACGGGCCACATGCATTTCTCTAGCGGCGGTACGTCCGGTGCTGAACACACTGGTTCTTGGGCGGCGGCGAGCGGTAGCAGTGTCGAACTGACGGGAGGCACTTTCTCTCTCGGTTCGTCGGTTCCGGTGTCGGGCTCGGGCACGTTCCTCGTTAGCGGCGGCGGTACAGCGGTCACAGCGGGCACCATCGAAGGTTCAACAGCGACTGTGTCTGTCACAAGTGGCTCGGTGACGGTTAACGGCACCAGCCCTTCTTCGGTGAATCACCTTGAAGTTCTGGGTGGGGCTGTAGGTGGTTCGGGGGAAATTGATGTGTCGGGGTCGTTTGTGGGTGGTCACACTGGTATAGTTCAGGGTTCGGGTACGCTCGTGATTCAGTCTGGGGCTACGGGGGAAGTGCAGGGCGGGTCGGCGATGGTTCTTGGTAGGACGTTGATGAACAAGGGCTCGTTCACGATCCCGAACGGGAGCGGGATCAGCGGCGAAGAAACAGCACGGTTCGTGAACAGCGGTACGCTGACTGTCAACGGCGAAGAAAAAGTGAACACTGGAATGTTCCGTCAGAGTTTCAGCGGCACGATCCCGGTACTCGTCAACACGGGCACGCTGCAAAGAACCGAAGGCACAGGGCAGATAACGATCGAATTTGCGTTTGAAAGCTTCGGAATAATTATCGAAAGGACTGGCAAGTTTCACTTCACTAATCCTGTCATTATCAGTGAACCAGCGACAGGGTTTGGTGCAGAAAATCCGTCCGCACTTTCCAACCTGCGGTCGTTGTGTGGCAAACCGGTTGATTGTGTGACCGGGAACGAGACCGAATCACAGACCGATCTCGCGATCGGTGGGCGTGGTGTTGGGTTTGAGCTGACGCGGACGTATAACGCGCAGGCGGCGGCGAAAGCGGGCAGTGCTGGAGCGTTTGGCTACGGTTGGACGAGTTCGTTTGGCGATCGTCTGGTCGTGGAACCGAGCGTTCATCTGGCGACGCTGTATCAGGCTAATGGGAGCACGGTGCCGTTCGCGGAATCCGGCGGGGCGTTCACCGCGCCTGCGTGGTCTGCTGACATGTTGACGGGCAGCGTGGAAGCTGGGTATACGGTGACGCTGGTCAGCCAGGCTAAGTTCCATTTCTCGGGGGCTGGGCGACTTGAATACGAGGAAGACCGTAACGCGAACAAGACGACGCTGGAATACAACGAAAAAGGGCAGTTGGCGGCGATCTCAGACCCGGCCAGCCGTAAGATCAAACTCGTCTACAACTCCGAAGGCCTCGTGGAAACTGCGACTGACCCGATGGGTCACGTCGTCAAATACGCTTACGAAGGTGGGAACCTGGTGAGTGTGACGTTGCCGGGCGAAACGAGCCCGAACCGGCGCTTCAAATACGACGGGTCGCACCGCATGACGGGCACGATCAACGGGCTAGGTGGCGAAACGACGAACGTGTACGACGGCTCGAACCGCGTGACCTCGCAGAAAGACCCGCTCGGGCACACGCTGAAGTTCGAATACGAACCCTTCCAGACGAAGATCACGAACGAAGCGACAGGCGCCGTGACGCTGGAGCAGTATGGCAGTGACGACCTCCTTCGCACGGTCACACGCGGCTATGGAACGTCGAGCGCGACCACGGAGGCGCTTGCCTACAACGAACGTGGCGAGCCGATCGCGATCACAGATGGTAACGGGCACACCACCAGATACGAATACGATGGCGCTGGTAACCGCACGAAGATGGTGGACGCGAACGAACACGAAACGAAATGGACGTACAACTCCACTCACGATGTGGAAACGATGACGACGCCGAAGGGCGAGACGACGACGATCAAACGCGACAGCCACGGCAACGCGGAATCAATCTCGCGTTCCGCGCTCAAAGAAGCGACGCAGACGACGAAATACACATATGACTCCCATGGTGATGTGGAAAGCATGACCGATCCCCTTGGGCGCATCTGGAAATACGAATACGACAGTTACGGCGATCGTTCGAGCGAAGTGGATCCCGAAACCGATAAGCGCACATGGGTCTATGACGAAGACTCGCGTGAGACTTCGATGGTCAGCCCGCGCGGAAACGTGACTGGCGGCAAACCGAGCGAATACACGACGAAAATCGAACGCGACGCGCAGGGCCGCGCGTCGCAAGTGGTAGACCCGCTTGCGCATAAAACGGTCTATACGTACGATGCGGATGGCAACGTCGAAACCGTGACGGACGCAAACGGGCATAAAACTACGTATACGTATGACGCAAACAACCAGCCGATCAAGGTCAAACAGGCCAATGGGATCCTCACCGAAACCGGTTACGATGGCGCCGGACATGTCGTGAACCAGACGGATGGCAAGAAAAACGAAACGAAATACGTGCGCAACGTGCTGGGAGAGGTCACCGAAGTGATCGATCCCCGTGGGCGGAAAACGGTCAAGGAATACGACGCGGCGGGCAACCTAAAGACATTGAAGGACCCCGCGACGCGCACCGCGACGTACACGTACGATCCCGCGAATCGTCTCGTCGAAGTCGGCTATTCCGATGGGAAAACCCATCTCGTGAAATATGAATACGACGCCGACGGGGATCGTACGAGCGTGGTCGACGGTACAGGTACCACCAGCTACATATACGATCAGCTCGACCGGCTGGTGGAAAGCAAAGACGGTCACGGGGACGTCGTCAAATACGAATACGATCTAGCCGATGAGCAGACGAAGATCACCTACCCCAATGGCAAAGCCGTGACCCGTGTCTACGACAAGACGGGGCGCTTGCAGAAAGTCACGGATTGGCTCGAACACTCCACGAAATTCAGCTATAACGCCGATTCCGAGCTGAAATCCACGACGCTCCCCACCGGGACCAGCGAGGAAGACCTCTACAGCTACAACACGGCCGACCAGATGACCGAAGTGCTCATGAAGAAGGGCACGGAAACTCTCGTCTCACTCGTCTATAGCCGTGATGGCGACGGTCAGGTAAAGAAAACGGTCGCCAAAGGCCTCCCTGGCACGGAAGCTGCGGAATACGTCTACGACGAAAACAACAGGCTGATCAAAGCCGGCGCGACGGCCTACGAATACAACCTCGCGAACAGTCCTAACAAAATCGCCGGTGGTACCTACACATACGACAAAGCGAGCGAGCCCGAAACGGGCCCGAGCCTCAAATACACCTACGACGAAATGGGTGAGCGCACAAAAACCACACCCACCACCGGACCCGCGACAACCTACGGCTACGACCAGGCCGGGAACCTCGTCTCGGTCAGTCGGCCGGTAGAAGGCGAAACACCGAAGATCGAAGACGCTTACGCCTACGACGGCAACGGCCTACGCGCCTCACAAACGATCAGCGGCAAAACCGCCTACTTTGCGTGGGGCTACGGCTCCAGCGCGCTGCCGCTGCTCCTCAACGACGGGACCAACAGCTACATCTACGGTCCTGGCAGCGAACCCATCGAGCAGATCGACAGCGAAGGCAAAATCCTCTACCTGCACCATGACCAGCAGGGCTCGACGCGGATGCTGACCGACACCACCGGTACCGTAAAGGCCACCGTGACCTACGACGCCTATGGCAACACCACAGGCACTACCGGGACGAGCACCACGCCACTCGGCTACGACGGGCAATACACCAGTACAGACACCGGACTCATCTACCTACGAGCACGCGCATACGACCCAGCAACCGGACAGTTCATGAGCGCAGACCCCATCGCGGGACTCACCCTAGCGCCCTATAACTACGTCAACGACAACCCACTCAACTACAACGACCCAACAGGACTCATCTTCGGGATACCTGGTACGCCTTCCACCAGCCAAATCGCGGGAACAGTCGCAGAAGGCGCAGAAAGCGCTGCCAACGCTGTCAACACTGCAGGCAAGGCGATGGCCGGAGTAGCTCACTATGCTGCACCGGTCATCAATGCAACGGCGGCCGGTATCTGTATCCTCGCTCCCGAGGGATGTGCAGTGGCATTTGTTGCCAACCTCGGTGTCCAACAACTGCTTGCTGCAGATCAGGCTGTCTATAATCCCAACTACAATCTTGGGCTGAACGAGGCTGCTCTCTTCGCTGGTGCGGGATTGGGCGCGGTCGGGATATCGGGAGTAGCCGGATCAGAGTTGAGCTACCTAGGGCGTCTCGCACTGGGAGGAGCGGTAAGCTCACCGCAGTTCTTCCTTGACGCTGCTGAGTTGCTCTCCCCTGAACAGGCAGAGGCCCTGGTCGTCTGTCAATGAGTGGATGCCACTATCACACCCGCGTCGCTCGGATGCTGCTTTACCCCTTCTGTGGCATAGGGTGCCTGATTGGTTTGATAGTTACTTTTGCGCCAAGTGGCGCGTTGCTGCTACACATATGGGCAGGCGCGTGTACGGTAGGAATCACGTGGCTCCTAAGGCGATCTGCACGTCTAGGAATAGACATCATTGATGACGGCATCGTCGCGTATGGTGCATTCTGGTCGAAGCACATGCCATGGGGTGAGATCGCTGGCTTCGATACACAGCGCTGGGTAATTAATCAAGAAGTTGGCGTCAAGCTGGCGAATGGTGAGAGAGTGCGTACCAGCCTGCTTCAAGGGCGTGTTGTTGCGTGGCATGGAGGCAAGACGAGAGATATACTCTCGATTCTGCAGACCGAGTTGGATTCACATGATGCATCCGAGGGCGACGAAGAGAATGCAAATCCCGAGACATCAACTACGTCGATTTGATCGTCAACCCGCGGTTTGACAGCGACCACGAAAGCTATTACGACGCGGAGAGGCAACAAGCGCGGGTACATCTACGGTCCCCGGCGGTCTCCCCGTCGAGCAATCAACAGCAGCACAGACAGCTTGGTTCCACAGCCATCGCTTGAGACGCGGGACCGTCCATCCCGCACCTTTCTGGACCATAGCGAACTCACGGGGTCGGGCCATACGCACTGGTGACCGGTGAGTATGTGTACGCGCCCATCATCCGCCGATCCGCGTGCGCCGTGCTTTACGCTCATAGCATGTCGCGTCCCTTTGACTTCCTACTGACGAGCGAGCCGCCCTCGCGGCGCACCGGCCTGGTCGTGGCCGCGCTGCTTGTGGCGCTCTGCACACTGCTGATCTATCCGCTCAAGCAGGCGGCGCCCGTTGTCTCGCTTGGGGTCGTATACCTGCTTGCGGTGCTGGTCGTGTCGATCACGTGGGGGGTCTGGCCCGGCTTTGCGACGGCGCTGTTGAGCGCGCTGGCGTTCAACTATTTCCACCTGCCGCCGACAGGTCGCTTCATAATCCACGACGCCGACAATTGGGTCGCGCTGATCGCGTTCGTGGTCGTCGCGATGTTTGCCAGCTCGGTGGCGGAGGTGACGCGGGCGCGCTCGCGCGAGGCGGCCGAACGCCGCCGCGAGGCCGACCTCGCGGCCGAGATGGCGCGCCTGCTGCTCGGGGGTCGGCGGCTCTCCGAGGACCTGCCGACTGCCGCCGCTCGCCTTTCCCAGGTGCTGGAGCTGCCATCCGCGGCGATCGAGCTCGAGGCGGTCGAGGGCGACGAGCGGCGCGTGGCCTTCCCGCTGCGAGATGGCCCTCGCAGGCTAGGGACGCTGCTCGTCCCCTCGGACAGCTCCGAGGCGACGCTGCGCAGGCTGCAGGAGCGTGTGGTGCCCGCGCTCGAGTCGCTGCTCAAGGCTGCGCTCGAGCGCGAGTCGTTGCTCGCTGACGTCGTTGAGACGGCGGCGTTGCGCCGTGCCGACGTCATCAAGACGGCACTCCTGCGAGCGGTCTCGCACGATCTGCGTTCCCCGCTCACCGCGATCTCGGCTGCCGCGGACGCGGTCGGCTCCGCGTCATTGTCAGAGCAGGAGCGTCACGAGATGGCCACGATCATCCAACAGGAGACGCTGCGTCTCTCGCGCCTTGTGGACAATCTGCTGGACCTCTCGCGTCTTGAAGCGGGCGCCGCCGAGCCGCGTGCCACGTGGACCTCTGTCGAGGAGGTGCTGCGCGCGGCGCTTGCCGACCTGGCCCCCGGCGAGCAAGACTTCAGCCTCTCGATCGACCGTGACATGCCGCTTGTCAGCGTCGATCCCGTGCAGATGGAGCGGGCGTTCGTAAACGTACTGGAGAACGCACGGCGCCACTGTGGTGGCCATCCCGTGTCGGTAAGGGCGCGTGCGGTGCGCAGCCTCGCGGGTCCCTCGGCCGCCGCGGGTGCGGGCGATCCGGGAGAGCTCTGGGACGAGGCGGGGGCGTCAAGCCACGCTTCGCTCCCGGCGCGGGACGGCCCCGGCCGGCGACCGGCTGGTCGTGCGCGTGGTGGACCGTGGCCCCGGGATCCCGCCGGCCCAGCTCGAGCGTGTATTCGAGCCCTTCTACCGTGCCGGCACGCCGCAGGGTGGGCAACGCGGCTCGGGTCTCGGACTCGCGATCGCCCGTGGTTTCACCGAAGCCAACGGCGGGAGGTTGCACGTCGAGTCGCTCCCGGGCCAGGGCGCCACGTTCGTGTTCGAGCTGCCGCTCGTTGCGCAGCGCGCCCACGGTAGATCGAGCGGATGCCGAGCCGCCGCCGAGCCCCGAGCGCGTGAGTTGATCGCTCGCGATCAGCCGGCCGCCGGCCCCGCGGATCCTCGTGGTCGACGACGAGCCGCAGATTCTGCGCGCGTTGCGCGTCGTGCTGCGCGACGCGGGCTTTGAGGTCGTGCCGGCCGAAACGGCCGCCGAGGCGCTCGATCGCGCGGCGGTGCGCCCGCCCGCCGCGGCGATCGTCGACCTGATGCTCCCCGACATGGACGGCGTCGAGGTCACCCGCAGCCTGCGCGAGTGGAGCGAGATGCCGATCCTGGTGCTGTCCGCCGTCGGTGAGGAGGAGCAGAAGGTGAGAGCGCTGCAGGCGGGCGCCGATGACTACATCACCAAGCCGTTCGGCTCGCGCGAGCTGGTCGCCCGCCTGCAGGCCGCGCTGCGGCGCGGCGGGCGCTCCGAGCAGGAGCCGCGGACAGTCGTTGGTGAGCTGGAGATCGACCTCGCCGTCCGGACTGTCAGCCGCGGTGGGGAGCCCGTTCACCTCACCCCGATCGAGTTCGACCTGCTGCGTGTGCTCGTGCGCAACCGCGGACGGTTGATGACCCACAGGGCGTTGCTCGGCGAGGTGTGGGGACCGGAGTACGCGGACGACGCGCAAACGCTGAGGACGCACATAGCGCGTCTGCGCGCCAAGATCGAGCCGGAGGGGCAGGCGCCGCGCTACATCGTCACCGACCCAGGTATCGGCTACCGCTTTTCCGCTTAGCGGGATCAACACGCAGGGCGCCGGGGCCGTAACAAAATCGTTATGTGCCGCGGCTGAATTGTCACGCGGGTGGCATGCCGCGTGTCCAATAGTGAAGCTCATGGATGTCCTCGCCATCGCCATGGCAGTCGCGATGTTCGCGATCCTGCTGCTGCTCGTAGCGGGAATCGACCGCATATGAGCTTGCGGCTCATCGACGGTGCATTGATCGCGCACATGACCGCGGCCGACGTGTTCGGCCTGCTCGTCACTGTGCTGATCATCGGCTATCTCTTCTACGCCCTGATAAGGGGAGAGAAGCTCTAGAGCGATGACTGTCACCGGCTGGCTGACGATCGTCCTGTTCGCGGTGATCCTGACCGCGCTTGCCCTTCCGCTCGGGAGCTATATGGCGAAGGTGTACACCGGCAAGCGCGTCTTCCTCTCGCCGATGTTGGCTGGCCCTGAGCGGCTCCTGTACGCCGTGCTGCGGGTCGATCCAAAGCGCGAACAGGACTGGAAGGCGTATGCGAAGAGCCTGTTGATCTTCTCGCTTGCCGGCTGGCTCTTGCTGTACGCGATCCTGCGCACGCAGAGCGCGTTCTTCGTGCCGCACGCGTTGAACCCGTTGGAATATCACTCAGCGCCGTGGAACGTCACGTTCAACACGGTCTCTTCGTTCGTGACAAACACGAACTGGCAGTACTACAGCGGCGAGACGACGATGAGCCACCTCAGCCAGATGCTCGGGCTGACGGTGCAGAACTGGCTCTCAGCTGGCGTGGGGATCGCCGTGGCGGTCGCGCTGATCCGCGGGATAATCGGCCCGCCGCGCGGGAATGGCATGGCGGGAAAAGCGATCGGCAATTTCTGGGCGGATCTGGTGCGCACGATCTTGTACGTGCTCGCGCCGATCTCGGTCATCGGGGCGCTTGTGCTCGTCTCCCAGGGAGTGATCCAGAACTTCACGACGTATTTGACGGCCCACACGCTCACGGGCCTGACCCAGTCGATCGCGATGGGACCGGTCGCCTCGCAGGAGGCGATCAAGGAGCTCGGCACCAACGGCGGCGGCTTCTTCAACGTCAACTCGGCGCACCCGTTCGAGAACCCAACCGCGTTCACCAACCTGTTCGAGATGCTGCTGGTGTTGATCATCCCGGCGGCGCTCGTGTTCGCATATGGCCGCATGACCGGCAACCGCCGGCAGGGCTATGCGATCTACGCGACGATGATGGTGATGTTCCTCGGCGCGGTGGCGGTCGCCTATGTCGCCGAGGCGCACGGCTCGCCCGCACAGCACGCGGCCGGCCTGCACACGCACGCGATCTCGGGCTCGGCCGGCGGCAACATGGAAGGCAAGGAGCAGCGCTTTGGGATCGCCGGCTCGGCGCTGTTCGACGTCGTCACGACCGTCACCTCGTGTGGCGCGGTGAACAGCGCGCTCGAGTCATTCACCGGCATTGGCGGGGCGGTCCCGTTCGCGAACCTGTCCGCGTCCGAGACGATCTTCGGCGGCGTCGGCACGGGCCTGTACTCGATCCTGCTGTACGTGCTGCTGGCGGTGTTCATCGGCGGACTGATGGTGGGACGCACGCCTGAGTGGCTGGGCAAGAAGCTCGAGGCGCGCGAGATAAAGCTAGCCGGCCTCGGCATCCTGGTCACGCCGCTTGCGGCGCTGTTCTGCACAGCGATGGCGACCGCCAGCCATGCCGGTCGTGCGTCTATCAGCGAATTGGGGAAGGGCCCTCAGGGCTTCTCGGAGACCTTCTATGCCTATCTCTCCCAGGCGAACAACAACGGCTCCGCGTTCGCTGGCTACACGGGCTTCGTCCAGCCAAACGCCGGCAACCTCGGCTCCCACGGCGTCACCTTCGCGGACCTGCTCGGGGGCTTTGACATGCTGTTCGCGCGCTACGCGCCGATCCTGTTCGCGCTCGCCGTCGCGGGCGCGCTCGCGGGCAAGCGCGTCACGCCCGCGGGCCTCGGCACGATGCGCACCGACAACCCGACGTTCGTGGTGCTGCTGATCGGCGTGATCGTGCTCGTCGGCGCGCTGACGTTCTTCCCCGCCCTGCTGCTCGGCCCGATCGTTCAGGGCCTGACCGGAAACCTCTACTAGCCATGCGCCGCGACATCGTCACCTCAATCATCGCCATGATCGTCTTCACGGTCCTGCTCGGGATCGTCTACCCGTTGTTCATCACTGGTGTCAGCCAGGTCGCGTTCCCGGGCAACGCCAACGGGCAGAAGATCTATGTGAACGGCAGGCTCGTCGGCTCGAAGATCATCGGCCAGAGCTTTGCCTCCCCGGTGATCGGCAAGGACGGCAAGCCCAAGGAAGAAGAAGAAGAACTGGTCACCGAACCGGACTCGCGCTACTTCCAGTCGCGTCCCTCGGCGACCGAAGGCGGCGCCTATAACGCGGCCGCGAGCACGTTCTCCAACCGCGGCCCCAACGACAAGGCCACCGAGGTCGCCGACGCTGAAAACATCAAGGCTTACCTGGAGCTCAACAAGCCCTATGACCCGAGCCTGACCGCGGCGCGGATTCCCGTCGACGCGGTGAACACCTCCGCCTCGAGCCTAGACCCGGAAATCTCACAGGCCAACGCCTGGATCCAGGCGCACCGCATCGCGGCCGAGCGCCGGCTCGCGCTGAGCGTGGTCGACGGGCTGATCTCGAAATACACCGACGGGCGAGGACTCGGCTTCTCCGGCGAGCCGGGAGTGAACGTGCTCGAGCTGAACCTCGCGCTGGACCGCCTCTCCGAGGGAGGGGCTTGATGGTGGTGACTGTGAACAGTGGAGGTCCGTGCCGATGTCGGCCGTAAACACAACCCACGAGCGCCAAGCGATCTCGCTGTTCCAGCGCGACATCGTCAAGCGCGCGCTGATCGACAGCCTGGTCAAGCTCGACCCGCGCGTGCAGATCGGCAACCCGGTGATGTTCGTCGTCGAGATCGGCTCCGTGATCACGACCGTCACCTGGTTGATCCAGGCCTTCGGCGGCAAACCGCTCGGCGGCGGCGATGAGCCCGCCTGGTACACCTTCACGATCGCCCTGTGGCTGTGGCTGACGGTGATCTTCGCGAACATGGCCGAGGCGTTCGCCGAGGGACGTGGCCGCGCCCAGGCCGACACCTTGCGCGCGATGCGCAAGGAGACGGTCGCCACGATGCGCGACGGCTCGATGAAGGCGGCATCTGCCCTCCAGCGGGGCGACATCGTGGTGGTCGTCGCGGGCGACCCGATCCCCGGCGACGGCACCGTGATCGAGGGCATCGCGACTGTCGACGAGTCGGCGATCACGGGCGAGTCCGCCCCTGTGATCCGCGAGTCCGGCGGCGATCGCAGCGCGGTCACGGGCGGCACGCGCGTCACCTCGGATCGGATCGTCGTGGAAATCACTCAGGAGCCGGGGAAGTCGTTCCTGGATCGCATGATCACACTCGTCGAGGGCGCCGAGCGGCGCAAGACGCCTAACGAGATCGCGCTGAACATCCTGCTCGCGGCGCTCACGCTGATCTTCATGATCGTCGTCGCGACGCTGCGGCCGTTCGGGCTGTTCGCCGGCACGTCGATCTCCGAGACGACGCTGATCGCGCTGCTCGTGGCGCTGATTCCGACGACGATCGGCGCGCTGCTGTCGGCGATCGGGATCGCCGGCATGGACCGACTCGTGCGCCGCAACGTGCTCGCGCTCTCCGGACGCGCGGTCGAGGCCTCGGGCGACGTCGACGTGCTCCTGCTCGACAAGACCGGCACGATCACGCTCGGCAACCGTCAGGCCTCCGAGTTCATCCCGATGCCAGGCGTGCCCGAGTCCGAGCTTGCCGAGGCGGCTCAGCTCGCCTCGCTCGCGGACGAGACGCCCGAGGGCCGCTCGATCGTGGTGCTGGCCAAGCAGTACGGCATCCGCGAGCACGACATGGCTCAGATTCACGCCGAGTTCGTTCCCTTCACGGCGCAGACGCGCATGAGCGGCGTCGACTTCGACGGCCAGCAGCTGCGCAAGGGCGCCGGCGAGGCGATCGTCAAATTCGTCGAAGGCGAGGGCGGCCAAGCCCCGCCGGAGCTGCACGATCAGCTCGACCGCATCGGCCGCGAGGGGGGCACGCCGCTGGCGGTCGCGCGCGACAGTCAGATCCTGGGGGTCGTGTACCTGAAGGACACGATCAAGCAAGGCATGAAGGAGCGCTTCGAGCAGCTGCGCGCGATGGGCATCAAGACCGTGATGGTCACCGGGGACAACCGCCTCACGGCGGCCAAGATCGCCGAGGAGTCGGGCGTCGACGACTTCCTCGCCGAAGCGACGCCCGAGGCGAAGCTCGCCCTGATCCGCGAGCAGCAGCAGGACGGGAGACTGGTGGCGATGACCGGCGACGGCACCAACGACGCGCCCGCGCTCGCCCAGGCAGACGTGGGCGTGGCGATGAACACCGGCACCCAGGCGGCGCGCGAGGCGGGCAACATGGTCGACCTCGACTCCAACCCGACGAAGCTGATCGAGATCGTCGAGGTCGGCAAGCAGCTGCTCATCACCCGCGGCGCGCTGACCACTTTCTCGATCGCCAACGACGTCGCCAAGTACTTCGCGATCCTCCCCGCGATCTTCATCACCACCTACGCCACGGGAATCGGTGGGATCGGCGGGCCTTCCCAATCAAAGGGCCCGTTGCACGTGTTGAACATCATGAGCCTCGGCACGCCCCAGTCGGCGATCGTCTCGGCGATCATCTTCAACGCGCTCGTGATCCCGCTGTTGATCCCGCTCTCGCTGCGCGGCGTGCGCTACCGGCCGATCGGCGCGAGCGCGCTGCTGCGCCGCAACCTGCTGATCTACGGCCTCGGCGGGATCGCCGCCCCGTTCATCGGCATCAAGCTGATCGACCTGGTCGTGCACAACCTGCTTGGGGGCTGACGCCTCGCGAGGACCGGACGGTGGGAGAGAATGCTCCCGTGTCACTCCGAATGGACCCCAGCGCGCCGCGGCGTGGCCACCTGAAGGTCTTCATCGGCATGGCCGCGGGCGTCGGCAAGACGTATCGCATGCTGCAGGAGGGACGCTCGGAAGCCGAGACCGGGCGCGACGTGGCGATCGGCTACCTGGAGCCGCACGGACGCGAGGAGACCGACGGCGCAGGCCGGGACCTCGAGGAGATACCGCCGCGCATGGTCGACTACCGGGGCACGCCGCTGGCCGAGATGGACCTGCCGGCCGTGCTCGCGCGCAAGCCGGAGCTGTGCCTGATCGACGAGCTCGCGCACACCAACGCTCCCGGCACCGAGCACGAGAAGCGCTACGAAGACGTGCAGGACGTGCTCGACGCGGGCATCGACGTGTATCTCGACCGTCAACGTGCAGCACCTGGAGAGCCTCAACGACCAGATCATCCAGCTCACGGGCACGCGCGTGCGCGAGACGATCCCCGACGAAGTGCTCGCCGGCGCCGACGAGGTCGTGCTGATCGACCTCACGCCCGAGGCGCTGATCGAGCGCCTGCGCGCCGGCAAGGTGTATCCGCGCGAGCGCGTGCCGGCGGCGCTCAACAACTTCTTCAAGATCGAGAACCTCTCGGCGTTGCGCGAGACCGCGCTGCGCCACGTCGCCGAGGGCGTGGAGATCAAGCGGCTGGCGCCGGGTGGCGTCGGGCATCGGATCCAGCTGCGTCGCGAAGAAGGGCTTCGCCGCCCGAGCGCGTCGGGGCTGGCGCAGGCACACAGGCGATCGCCGAGCGGCTGCTGGCGCTGGTGGCGCTCGCCCCGCACTCACAGAGGATCGTGCGCCGCGCCGCGCGCTCGGCCGAACGGCTTGGTGCGCGCCTGGACGTGCTCGTCGTGCGCCCGTCGGAGAGGACGCCGAGCGCCGAGGATCGCGAGCAGCTCGAGTCGCTGCGGCGGCTCACGGCGATGCTCGGCGCGCGCCTGCTCGTCGAAGAAGGCGAAGACGTTGCGGCGGTCGCGATCGAGACGGCGCGCCGTCTCGGCAGCACCTACGTGCTGATCGGCTCTCCCGGCGCACGTCGTGGCCTGGGCCGTCTCGCGAGCCGCTCGTCATGCGCCTGCTCGACGGGCTGCCCGGGGTCGACGTGCGGATCGTGGCCGACCCTACGCTGCGCAAGGACGGGCGCGCCGCGCCCGAGGGTGGGGGCGACTGAGCCATCCGGATCGAAGGGTTCCCCGCGTGGACGGATGCCGCGGCGATCCGTCCGGTCGGTTGTGAAAGATCGATGGCGCAGCGCAACGTCTCCGTCCATAGGCTGTTGCAATGAACATGACTCGCACACCTTCGCTCGCCACGCGCCGCTGCCCGCTCGCCACTCGGGGTGGCGCTGCTCCTCGTCCTCGCCGCGTCTCCCTTGCGGGCGCCGTCGGCGCCGGCGCGTCGTCCAAGCAGCGCGCCCACGTCTCCTCGTCGTATCTGACCGGCGTCGGCGACCAGCAGACCGAGATGTTCACGAATCCGCTGTGGCTGCAGCTGCACACCAAGATCGCGCGCTACATCGCTCCCTACGACGCGGCCGTGCGGCCCTACTCGCTGCAACTGGCGCGTCATGGATCGCGGCGGCCGAAGCCGACCACCAGCAGGTGCTGGTCGCCTTCTACCACTCCGAGTACACGCCCACCAAGATGCCGAGCGTCTCCGTGTATCAGCGTGACGTGAAGAAGTTCCTTGCCTTGTTCCCCAAAGTCAAGCAGTACCAAGCGTGGAACGAGGCCAATCGCGGCACGATCGTCGAAGTCGTCAAAGGCAGACGGCACGTCGCGCTCGTGTCCCCGTCGGCGACTGCAGTCGGCTCAGTACTACAAGGCGCTGAGGTCAGTCTGCCGCGGTTGCACGATGACCGGCCTCGACATCCTCGACGGCCCCAGCGTGAGCCCCAGCTTGCGCTACATCGGCGAATACAAGCACACGATCACGCGCCTCAAAGTCCCGATGCCCACAGTTGTGGGGCCTGCACGACTACTCCGACACCAACCGCTTCCAGAGCACCCGCACACGCGCGATCCTAGCGGCCGTGCCGGGCGAGGTGTGGCTGACCGAGACCGGTGGGATCGTACAGCTCGGCAGCGCTTTTCCCAACAAGAAAGGCTCCGGGCTGACCCGCGCCTCGAAGGCGCTCGCGTACATGTTCAGGCTCGCCTCGTCAAACTCGCGCATCAAGCGCCTGTACATCTTCCAGTGGTCTGGCTCCACCGGCGCCGTTCGCTTCGACGCCGGCCTGACCGACCCGCACTACAACCCGCGGCCCGGCTACATCACCGTCTGTAAGCAGGTGCGCGCCGCGAACTGCCGTATGAAGACAAGTAACCACTGAGCAGCAGCCCGATCAGGCCGACAGCGGCGGCCAGCGGCGCGAGCGTGCGCAGCGGATAGTCGCCGAAGCCCTTGTGCAGGGCGGTGTCGTCGCCGGCGCCAACGATCGAGAGCAGCCCGCGGTGGTCGATGCCGAGCAGCGTCGGGGCGAGCGCGGCGAAGACGCACCAGCCGGCCAGCGCGAGCACGCCCGGCGATCAGCGACGCGCGCGAGATGCGGGTGCGCGCGGTGGCGAGCGCCGCGAGCACGACGGCTCCGCCCGCGGCGAGCAGGAACGGCCAGATCCCGCCCCAGCCGCGGCCAAGCCCGAAGGCGGTGGCGATCGTCGGCTGGAAGAAGCCCTCGCGCAGGTAGCGCGCCCACACGATCGCCTCCGTCTCATAGCCGGTCAGTGGATGCGTGATCGTGGCCACGATCGTCGTCGTCAGCGACACCCCCGCGAGCGCGATCGTGGGCCCCGGATAGCGCTTGGAGGCGATCCCGATCGGCAGCGCCAGGAACGGCAGCATCGTCGTCAGGAAGCGTGGCCCCATGAAGCCGCCGCCGAAGGGCAGGTAGTAGCCGGAGTTGTAGCCGACGTAGCAAGGCACACGCCGGCGATCGTGAGCGCCTCGGCGCGCTTGCCGCGCCGGTAGAGCAGCCACGTGCCGATCGCCGCCCATCGCCAGCACCGGCGAGATCGTGAGCAGGCCGCGCGAGTCGAGCAGCAGCGTGGCCATCACCTTCAGGCTCGGCACGCCGATCCCGAAGAAGCCTTTCTGCTGGCGCGGGATGTTCGAGTAGGCCAGGTGCGTCCACGAGTGGAAGGCGTAATGGTTGTAGAGCAGCAGCGGCACGATCCCGATCAGACCACCGAGCACGTAGGCGCCTGCGCGACTGAGCACGCCACGCGGGGTGAGCGAGTCGCGGCGGGAGAGCAGGTACAGGCCGAGCACGAGCGCCACGAAGAACAGCGGGTACTCCGACGCGCCCGCGTAGCCGACGAGCAGCCCGGCGACGCCGAGTAGCCACGGGTTCGGCGGCCCGTCGCGCTCGCAGAACATGAGCGCGAACGCCGCGAAGCCGAGGAAAGCGGCAAGCACGTGCGAGAACAACAGCGTGGAGAGCGGCAGCGTGAGCGTGCCGAGGCCGAGGATCACCGCGGTGGCGGCGCCGTAGCCCGGTTGCAGGCGCTCGGCGAGGTGTCCGACCAGCAGCAGCAGCAGCAGGCCAGGCAGCACGTTCACCCACAGCCCGATGAAGTAGACCATCTCGTCTTCGCCGCGCTGGGCCTGGGAGGAGCGTGCCACTTTTTCGGCTCCCACGGCTTTCAATGTGTCGTAGAAGGGCAGCGCGAACAGCGCCACCCCGGGCGCGCGCGCCGAGTACCAGTGGCCCTTGTAAAAGGCCTTGTCGCCGGTGTTTTCCTGGTACTGGTCGATCGTGGCGCGATCCCGATCGAGCGAGCGGATCAAGTCGTAGTGGGAGGTCTGGTTCCAGGAGAAGCTCTGGATCATGGTGGCGTAGGCGACCCCGACGAGCAGGATCGCGGCAAGCGACAGGTTGCGCTTGGTGAGCAGCCGCCCCGCGCGCGAGCGCCGGCGCACGCTCGCAACGTCGGACTGGGCGCTAAGTGTGCTCATCGGCGTGCCGTGTCGTCGCGGGACACTAATCCGTCCCGTGCAGCGCCTTCGGCCCAGGGCCGATCTCGTAGATCACGAGCGATCCAACCTTGCGGCGGGTCACGCCGAGCCCCGCGACCGGCTTGCGGGCGGCGCCCAGAACGTCAGGCGGCTCGGGGATCGCGGGAAGCTTGATGCCGGGCAGCGTCGGCATCACGGTGTGCAGCACGACGGTCCTGACGCCGTAGTAGCGCAGCTTCTCAACGCTGGCGCGGTCGGGGAAGCCGAGCATGCCGCCACGCAGGTCGTCCGTGGCCGGGATGTCGAAGGTGCTGTTGCCCAGGGGGATCTTGTAGAAGCCGTTGGTCGAGAAGTACTGCCACAGGCGATCGGCGGCCCCGTCGGTGGGCAGATCCATCACCGGCCCCGCCAGCCCGATCTCCGCCTTCGCCGCGCGCGGGACCACGGGATGGCCGAGGTGCCCGGCGCCTTCGCCGACGACCGCCACGACGAGCAGCGCCGCGACGACCGCCACGATCCGCCCGGAGTTGCGCTCTCCGAACCCGGCGCCCCATGCCCGCGCGAGCGCAGCGAGACGCCAAGCGCCGGCTGCCGCGAGCAGCGCGAGGAAGAACGTGGCGAGCGTGAACACGCGTCCCGGCACGCGCACACCGTTCCAGCCGGGGGCATAGTCGTAGAGCAGACGGTAGGGATAGCCGGCGCCGGTCAGGCCCAGGCCGATCGCCAAGATCGAGCAGACCGCCACCCCGCACGCCAGAGCGAGGCGCAACCGACGCGTATAGATCGACGCGGCGAGCCCGATCAACGCGAGCACGGCAATAATCCCTCCAAAAAAGAAGACATCCTCGTTCTTGGAGTGAACGTGTGCGCGCGCGCCCGCTGTCACCCCGCCCCACACGCGATTCTCCGAGGAGGCCGAGAGCAGTGCCCAGGGGCCGGAGGAGTAGTTCTTGACTTCCTTGAGCGTGCGTTTCGCCGTCGGGTACTCGGCCGCCACCTTCACATAGGGTCGCGCTTGGTAGACGGAGATGACCCCGCACAGCGCGACCCCGATGCACGTGATCGCGACGAGCTCGCGCGGCAGCGCCGGACGCTTGGCTCGCCACCACCACACGATCGCGATCAGCGCGATCAGCGCGAGCAGGTAGGCGAACTGCAGCCCGAGCGTGAAGCCGAGGCTCATCTGCCAGGTGGCCACGAGCCAGCCCGCCACCAGCAGTCCGCGCGAGCCACGGCGATAGCCGCGCAGCAGCAGGAACAGCGACAGCGGGATGCCGCCGCCGGAGATGACGTGCAGGTGACCGGCCTCGGTGACGCGGTAGGGCGCGTAGGCGAACGCCGCGCCGGCGACGGCCGCGCCGACCTTGCCGGCGCCCAGCTCGCGCGCGAGCAGCCACGCCCCGAGAAAGCACAGCGACCACGCCAGCAGGAACAGCAGGTTGTAGCGCACGAGCGCGGCCACGGCTCCCGAGCCGAAGAAGGCGGCCGGCCCGTAGCCGAGCAGCGAGTCGGAGAAGGCGAGGCTGAGCGGGTGGGGGTAGAAGGCGTTGGAGTCGAAGACGTGCAGGGGGCTGTGCAGCAGCGCATGCCCGACCCACGCGACCTCCCAGGCTGTGCGGATCGGATCGCCGAGGTCCGGCGCGATGCGCGTCGACATGTGCAGCACAAGCGGCCAAGTCGTGAGCACGGCCAGCGCGACGGCGCCGAGGGTCACCCACAGCAGCTCGCCGCGGCCGATCGTGGGCGAAGGCGCCCAACGCCTCGTGGACCGCTCGACGGCTGGGGTCGAGGGCCTGTCCATGAGCATGCTCGCCATCGGTCGGCTGGAGCATACGTCAGTTGTGCGTAACAATAGGCCGATGCGCGTGCTCGTGGTCGGAGCCGGCGGTGTAGGCGCGGCGTTCGCGTCGATCGCCCAGCGCAGGCCCGCGTTCGAGCACGTGTCGCTCGCCGACGTCTCGCCGGCGCGCGTGCACGACGTGGTGGCCAAGCTCGGCGAAGCCGATCGCTTCACGGCCGATCGCGTCGACGCCTCCGATCGCGCCGCGCTGCTCGCGCTGATCGAGCGCGTGCGACCAGACGCCGTGCTGAACGCCTGCGACCCGCGCTTCAACGAGCCGATCTTCGAGGCAGCCTTCCAGGCGCGCACCACCTATTTGGACATGGCGATGACGCTCTCCCGCCCGCACCCGCAGCGTCCCCACGAGCTGCCAGGCGTGATGCTCGGGGACCTGCAGCTCGCCCGCCACGAGCAGTGGGAGCAGGCCGGTGTGCTCGCGCTCGTCGGGATCGGGGTCGAGCCTGGCCTCTCCGACGTGTTCGCGCGCTACGCATCCGACGAGCTGTTCGCCCACGTGGATCAGGTGGGTGTCCGCGACGGCGCCGACCTCGTCGTCCACGGCTACGACTTCGCGCCGACCTTCTCGATCTGGACGACGATCGAGGAGTGTCTGAACCCGCCGCTTATCTGGGAGCGCGAGCGCGGCTTCTACACGACCCGGCCGTTCTCAGAGCCCGAGGTGTTCGACTTCCCTGGGGGCATCGGCCGCGTCGAGTGCGTCAACGTCGAGCACGAGGAGGTCGTGCTGATCCCGCGCTGGGTGCCGTGCGAGCGCGTCACCTTCAAGTACGGCCTCGGACAGGAGTTCATCGAGGTGCTGCGCACGCTGCACAAGCTTGGCCTGGACTCGACCGAGCCCGTGAGCGTGCGCGGAGCGCAGGTCGCGCCACGCGATGTCGTCGCCGCCGCGCTGCCCGATCCGGCCACGCTCGGCGAGCGCATGACAGGGCGTACCTGCGCCGGCACGTGGGTGACTGGCACGGGCGTCGACGGCCGCCCGCGCTCGACCTACCTGCACCACATCGTCGACAACGAGCACACGATGCGCGAATACGGCTCCCAAGCCGTCGTCTGGCAGACCGCGATCAACCCCGTCGTGGCGCTCGAGCTGCTCGACGAGGGCCTGTGGAGGGGGGTTGGGGTGCTCGGGCCCGAGGCGTTCCCGCCGGCGCCGTTCCTCGAGCGGCTTGCCGTGCTGGGCTCGCCGCATGGGCAGGTGGAGCTGGCGCTGCCCGGGTGAGCAGGCCGGTCGTCTCAGGCTGCTGGGTCAGCGCCTCGTGCAGCTTCTCGTCGAGGAACTCGTTCGCGGCCGCCGATCCGAGAAAGGGGGCGAGCATGATGTAGGCGCCATTTGGCGTGAGGCGCGACATCTGCTCGCTGCGTCCGCGGCGCGCCTGGCGGTAGAAGATCTCGAAGATGGCGCCGAGGGTGGCTTCCATCACCGTCCGCGAGGCCGGGGCGTCGCGGTACTGGTTGCCTTCCTGAAAGAAGATCGTGAACGCGGCGCGGCTGTCGTCGATGCGCTGCACGGCGGGGGCGCCGACGGCATGGGACTCGATCAGGGCGATATGGGTGACGATCGAATGCGTCGCCTGGAATTGGGTGCAGGCGTGCATCGCCGTCCACGCGCGCGCGGGCCACTCGCTCTCGCTGAAGAAGGCGCTCGCGGTGACGGCCATCAGTTGTTGGATGCAGAGCTCGTGGACCGCCAGGAAGGCCTGTTGCCTGTCGCCGAAGTGCTTGTAGAACACGCGCCTGTCGACGCTGGCGGCCGTCGTTATGTCTGAGATCGTCGTGACGGTATAGCCCTTGGCCGCCGCCACCTCCGCGGTCGCGTACACGATCCGCTCGCGCTGGTTGCGCGCGATCTCCGCCTTGGAGAGTTTCGATCGCCCCGAGGGGATCGGTGGCGGGGGGCGCAGCGATATGTGGGACTCGTGCGGGGACGGCGGCAGCTCGGGCCCCGGATCAAGCGTGCGCCAGCGGTGCTCGCTCGCTCGGGCAGCTGTAGCTCTCCACCCAACTGGTGAGGTCGTCCGCCAAGGCCGACAGGTCGTGCTCTCCGCGGCGCAGCAGGGGAGCAAGCTGCCAGCGCACGGCGCCGAGAACCACCGGCACCGGCACGTCGGGCGTGAGTGCGTGCGCCGGCGCCCGGGCGAGTGCCCGCTCGATGATCTGTGCGATCTCGTCGATCATGCGGTCGCGCTCATCCAGCGCACCCCAGCCCCCGGCCATCGTCGAGTCGCTCAGGAAGCTGGCCCCGTTGGGGTGCTCTTCGGCGAGCTCGATGAACCTGCGTATCCCCGCCTGAACCGCCCGCTCTGGGGGCTCGGCGGTGACGGTCTCGTGGATCTGCTCGATCAGCGGCCGGCCAGTTCCCGATGAGTGGCTAGGAAGCAGTCGTCCTTGTCGGCGAAATACTCGTAGAAGGTGGGTCGCGAGACGCCGGCGCGTGCGATCACCCGGGAGACGTTGGCGCCGGCGTATCCGTGGCGGCGCGCCGCCATGACCATGCCCGCGATCAGACGTTCGCGTTGGGTGCGCTTGCGCCTGGTCCGAACGGGGGCGCTCGCGTCGACGCTCACAGCGACGCCTCGCGCAGCTTCTCGTCGATGAAGGCGTTGGCGGTGGCGGCCCCGATGAAGGGGGCCAGCACGATGAAGGCGCCGTTGCAGTTCAGGCGTGGCATCTCCCGGCTTTCGCCACGGCGGGCCACGCGGTAGCACATCTCGAAAACGGAGCCGGCGATCGCTTCCATGATCGTCCTGGAGGCGGGGTGGCCGGCCAGCTGGTTGCCCTCCTGCAGGAAGATCGAGAACGCGGCGCGGCTGTCGTCCACGCGCTGGATCGCGACGGGCCCCACCGCATGGGACTCCACGAAGCCGATGTGAGTGATGATCGGATGAGTGGCCTGGAACTGGGTGGAGGCCCGCATCGCTTCCCATACGCGCTCCGGCCAAGTGTCGGCGCTGAAGAAGGCGCCCGCCGAGAGCGCCATCATCTGCTGAACGCCGAGCTCGTGCACCGCCAGAAAGGCCTGGCGCTTGTCGCGGAAGTGCTTGTAGAACACGCGCCGGTCAACCCTGGCGGTCGCGGTTATGTCGGCAACCGTTGTCACGTTGTAGCCCTTGCTCGCCGCCTCCTTGGCGGTGGCGTACAGAATCCGCTCGCGCTGATTGCGCGCGATCTCGCTCTTGGAGAGCTTGGATCGACCCGGCGGGATGGCCGGTGGCGGGCGCAGCGAGATCTCCGACACGTGCGGCGAAGGTGGCAGCAAGGGACCCGGATCGAGCGTGTGCCAACGATGCTCTCCGGTGGGCGTCTCGTACATCTCGACCCAGCGCACGAAGTCCTCTGTGAGCGCGCTCAGGTCTCGCTCGCCGCGACGCAGCGGAGGGGCCAGCAGCCACCGTCCGGCGCCGAACACCACCTGGATCGGCAGGTCCGGGGTCGGCGTCTCGGCCGGCGCCTGGGCGCGTGCTTGATCCACGACCTCGGCGAGCCTGTCGATCAGGCGATCGCGCTCGTCCAAGCCACGCCAGCCGGCGGCCATCGACTCGTTGACGAGCATGCTGGCTCTGTCGGGAAACGCTTCGGCGAGCCCCACGAGCGCCCGTATCGCGGCCTGGACTGCCTGCTCGGGCGCCACCGCCTCCACCGCCCGGCGGATCTCCCACACCAGAAGCCGGCTGATCTCGCGGTGGGCGGCGATGAAGCAGTCGTCCCTGTCCTCGAAGTACTCATAGAAGGTGGGACGCGAGACGCCGGCAATCGCGATCACCTGAGACACGTTCGCACCCGCATACCCATGACGATGCGAGGCGGTGATCATTCCCGCGATCAACCGCTCGCGCTGAGTGCTCCTGCGGTCAGTCGGACGGGGGGTGTCTACGTCGATGCTCACGAGATCCGGCGAGGTTGGTGGCGTGTTCGGAACCGTACTCTAATCCGGCGACCGACTCGAACGGTTCGCGCAGGTTGCGGGAAAGTATGCAGGCACGGCGTCTCCACGGCACATTCTCGCAGAGCACGGTTGACAACTGCGGCACTGTCGTGTATAAGTGGCCTATGTCTGCAGCTCACAAGAGTGTGTAGGCAAGACATAAGGTCGGGTATGGGTCGGTCCTCGGGTCGACGCTAACCGGTTTTGACGGGGACCTTGGGAGAGGGACCGGGTCGCTTTTTGAGAGGGAGTTGTATTTCGCGTGGTTTCTTTGGGGAATAGCGTCGTTGAGAGTCCGTGTGCGCACGGTGCTGGCGTAATAGGACGCGTCAGCGTCGCTGACGCGTCTCTCTCTCTCTCTCTCTCTCTCTCTGGCCGAGACGGCTCACAGCTAGCCGCAAGCCAGACTGCAGTTCCAGCCGGCTTACGGGGTTGGCTTGGTTTCTCGCGTGCTGTAGGCGCGTTTTCGGCTTCTTGTTCTTCTGCCGTCACGGGCCGTGTGCCTGTGGCGGTTTTGTCGTGCCCGCGGTCCCGCGGGTTGGTTCGTGTGGATCGCTCTTTTAGGAGGGGATGGGTGTGATGGGTGTGCGTCGGCTGGTGTTGGCGAGCGTGTCGTTGGGTGCTCTTGCAGGGGGTGTGCTGTTCTCGGTGCCCGTCGCGTTGGCTGTGGCGCCGCCCGTGGTCGAAGAAGAGGCTGTGTCGAACGTAGCGGGGACGAGCGCGACGCTGCAGGCGAAGATCGATCCGCAGGGCAGCGAAACGACATACCGCTTCGAATACGGGACGAGCGAGGCGTACGGGTCGAGCATCCCCGTGCCGGACGGGATCGTCGGCTCCGGCTCGGCGGGGGTGAGGGTGACAGCCCATCCCCAGGATCTTTCACCGTCGACGGAATATCACTATCGGGTTGTCGCCGTCGTGGCCTCCAGGAGCGAAACCGTTCTCGGCGAAGACGGCACGTTCGTCACGCAGCCCGTGGGGGGCGAGTTCGCGCTGCCCGACGGGCGTCAATGGGAACTGGTGTCGCCGCCAAGCAAACAGGGCGCGCTGATCGGTGCGCTTGGGAATGCGGGGGATGTCCAGGCAGCCGAAGACGGCAGCGGGATCGCCTATTTGGCGAACGTGCCAACCGAACCGGAACCGCCCGGATACGTCTTTTTCGCTCAGCTCACGTCGGTGCACGGGCCACAGGGCTGGTCAACGCGCGATATCGCGACGCCGCACGAAGCGGCCGCGCGTCTCAAAGGCTCTAGCCAGGAGTACGATTCCTTCACGGGCGATCTCTCGACGGCATTGGTCAACCCGGAAGGCGAAGACCAAACGTTGCTGTCGGCGCTGGCGTCGGAAGCCACGCCCTATCTGCGTCGTGAGCCTCTGTGCGACGCTCCGGCAGGCGCGAGCGAATGCTACCTGCCTTTGTTGAGCGGTCGGGAAGGCTTCGCGGACGTGCCGGCCGGAACAGAATTCGGTTCGGCGGTAGGGGGCGAACCGCGCGACTCGCTGCAGGATTGGTCGCCGGACCTGCATCACGTGGTGCTGCTTTCGCTCGTCGCCTTGACCGCGACACCGACCCCAGAGCTCGAGCTGTACGAGTGGTCGGAGGACGCCCCCCCTGCCGACAGGCTGCAGCTCGTCAGCGTGCTGCCGGCGAGCGAAGGCGGCGGCCCCGTGTCGCCCACCGCATGTTGTCTGACCGGCGTCTCCGTCGGCACGGTCGGTGGGCCTGTGAACCATGCGGTGTCCAGCGACGGCTCGCGTGTATTCTGGGCGACTGGAGGGTCAACCGGCGAAGACCGCCGTCTATACATGCGTGACACCGTCAGGCAGGAAACGGTGCGGTTGGATGAGCGGCAGCCCGGCGCGCCAGGCGGCGGTACGCCCCAGGCGAGGTTCCAGGTCGCGAGCGCAGACGGCTCGAAGGTGTTCTTCACCGACGGCATTTTTCCCCGCATAGGTTACGGTGAACGCCTGACTGCACAGTCGGGATCAAGAGAATACGACTTGTACGAGTGTGAAATAACGGAAGAAGCAGGCGCGTCGAAGTGCAGGTTGACCGACCTGACTCCTGAAACCGGCGGAGAATCCGCTGAAGTGCAGCACATGGTTCTGGGCGGCAGCGAAGACGGCTCATATGTCTACTTCGTGGCCAACGGCGTTCTCAGCCAAAACACGAACAGCCATGGTGAAAAGGCAACGCACGGCACATGCCAGACGGACAAAGAGAACGGGGAACAGGGTCCACCCGGCACGACGTGCAACCTGTACGAGTATCACGACGGTGCGATCACGTTCGTCGCAAGGCTCTCCGAAGAAGACCAGACAGACTGGGGCGCCAGCTTCACGCTCCGCGACAATAGCAAATACCAGATGGCCCGCGTGTCTCCGGACGGGCGTTACGTGGCGTTCATGTCGGGGAGGTCGCTGACGGGCTATGACAATCACGATGCATCGAGTGGTAAACCCGATCAGGAGGTCTACCTGTACGACGCACTGACCCAGCGTCTCGCGTGTGCGTCCTGCGATCCCACGGGGGGTCGTCCAGTCGGCGTTGAACACGGAGAAGTCTTTGCCATTGGCGGCAAGCACAGTGAAAACCTTGCGGATATAGCAAACACCCAATATCTCCCCGTCGTCAATGGGGTCGCGGCGAATATCCCGCCGGGATACTCGGCGTCGCTGTATTGGCCGCGCGTCTTGTCCGACGATGGCAGGTTGTTCTTCAACAGCATCGATGCGTTGATGCCCCAGGATGTGAACGGCAACGAGGACGTGTACGAGTTCGAGCCGGCGGGCGGGGGCAGCTGCACGGCGTCGAGTGTGACGTTCAGCTCCCGGTCGGGCGGTTGCGTGTCGTTGATCTCCGCGGGCGCCTCGTCGGAGGAATCGGGTTTCCTTGATGCGAGCACGAATGGGAGCGATGTGTTCTTCCTGACGACTAGCAAACTAACCTCGCAGGATTACGACACCGGGCGGGACGTTTACGACGCGCACGAATGCACCGCTTCGGCGCCGTGCGTCGCGTTGCCGGTCGCATCGCCGCCCTGCGACTCCGGCGACTCCTGCAAAGGGTCTCCCGCGGTGCAGCCCACGATCTTCGGCGCGCCCGCGAGCGCGACGTTTGCGGGCGCCGGGAACGTGGTCGGCTCCTCTTCGGGTCGTGGCGCGCAGGTGAGGTCCTCGACGCGAGCAGCCAGGCTCGCGCGAGCGCTGAAGGCGTGCAGGTCCAAGCCGGGGCGGAAGCGGCGCGTGTGCGAACGCAGGGCGAGGAAACGGTATGCCGCGGTCAAGGCGGCGGCGAGAAAGGCTAGGGGGTGATCGCGATGGACGCTCTGAGAACGCCTCTGCCGCTCAAGGCCATCGTGGGCGCGGCCGTTGTGTGTGCGGCAACGATCTTCAGCTGGGCGGTGCTCGCTTCGATCGCTCACGCCGGCACGCCGTGGTGGCAGCTCGATTCGGTGGCGGCGCCGAGCTATCTGCCGCCGGGCGGGGACGGCGCGCTGAGCGTGAGCGCGTCGAATCTGGGCGACGGCGAAGCGCTCGGCTTGGCCTCTCCCGTCGTGTTGCGCGACGTGCTGCCGGCCGGGTTGACGGCGACGTCGGTGTCCGGCAGGACGAGCGGCATCGCGGGGCTCCTCGGGCTTCGCGGCGAAGTGAAATGCTCGCTCGTGTCCAGTTCGCTCGTGGAATGCGTGTTCGAAGGCTCGCTTCTGCCGTATGAACAGGTCGAA
The DNA here is from genome assembly GCA_963764655.1 of uncultured Solirubrobacterales bacterium. GTDB lineage: Bacteria > Actinomycetota > Thermoleophilia > Solirubrobacterales > Solirubrobacteraceae > Palsa-744. The sequence goes on along the minus strand of CAVXTI010000003.1, from coordinate 70,352 downwards.
GCGACGATCGGGGTCGAAGTGTCGGCCGCCGCTAAATCAGGTGAACTGAACGAGGTGCTCGCGTCCGGTGGCGGCGCCCCGGGTGTGTCGCTGAAGCGTCCGTTGGTCGTGAGCGGCACGCCGACGCCGTACGGGCCTGAGAACTTCGAACAGGCGGCGTTCAACGAGGACGGCTCCGTGGACACGCAGGCCGGCTCGCACCCGTACGGGTTGACGACGACGCTCGATCTGAACAGGACCGCGGAAGCGCCGTTTCAACCGGCGTTGCCGAAGGATCTGCGCTTCGACCTGCCGCCGGGGTTGATCGGCAACCCGACGCCCTTCCCGCAGTGCCAGGACGCGCAGTTCACGCAATCGGTCGAAGTGTTCTCGAACCACTGCCCGGCCAACACCGCCATCGGGGTGGCGTCGATCACGATCTACGAACCGCTCTTCTACGGGATGCTCACGATCACCTCGCCGGTCTTCAACCTGAAACCGTCGATCGGCGAGCCCGCGCGGTTCGGCTTCCGCACGGCTCTGGCGAGCGTGATCCTCGACACCTCGGTGCGTACGGGCGGCGATTACGGTGTGACGGTCAGCGTGAGCAACATCACCGAGTTCTCCTCGCTCCTCGCCAGCCAGGTCACGTTCTGGGGCGTCCCCGGCGACCCGATCCACGACCAGTCGCGTGGCTGGGCGTGCATAACCGGTGGGATCTTCGGCCTCGTCGAACCAGGGGTCGGAGCGTGCAGCGCGCAGGGGCAAGAGACGCCGCCGCCCTTGATCTCGCTGCCGACGTCGTGCACGGGCCCGTTGCAGGCGAGCGTGAGCGCCGATTCGTGGGCGCGGAAGGGCGTCTTCACCGCACCGCTGGCGTCTTCGTTCGAGCCTTCGCTCGATGGGTGCAACCGTCTGCCGTTCGAACCGTCGATCAAGGTCGCGCCTGATGGGCAGGCTGGGAGCAGTCCGACGGGTTTGTCGGTCGGTATCCATGTGCCGCAGGACGCGATCTTGAGCACCTCGGGTCTGGCTGAGGCGAACGTGAAGGACACGAAGGTCACGTTGCCGGCGGGCGTTGCGCTGAACCCGTCCGCGGCGGATGGTCTTATGTCGTGCTCTGAAGCGCAGATCGCGCTCTCGCAGGATGTGTTCCCGTCGTGTCCCGAAGCGTCGAAGGTCGGGACGGTCGAGATCAAGAGCCCGTTGTTGCCGAACCCGTTGACTGGTGCGGCTTATCTGGCGGCACAGAACCACAACCCGTTCGGCTCGCTGGTGGCGATCTACATCGTCGCGCAGGACCCGATCTCGGGCACGCTGGTGAAGGTCGCCGGTGAAGTCAAACCGGACCCCGTGACGGGCCAGTTGGTCTCGACGTTCGACAATACGCCCCAGTTGCCGTTTGAAGACCTGACGTTGCACTTCTTCGGCGGGTCCAGGGCGCCGTTGGGCACCCCGGCGTTGTGCGGGTCGTATACGACCCAGGCGTCGATAGCCCCATGGTCGGGGAACGAACCGGCGAGGCCATCCTCGACGTTCCAGATCACGAGCGGCCCCAACGGGTCGCCGTGTGCGAGTCCGTTGCCGTTTGACCCGTCCCTGACGGCCGGCTCGACGAACATTCAGGCGGGAGCGTTCACGCCGTTCACGACGACCATGAGCCGGGAAGATGGTCAGCAGAGCTTGCAGGGCATCGTGCTGCACATGCCCCCTGGCATCTCAGGATTGTTGTCCAAAGTGAAGCTCTGTCCGGAACCGCAGGCCGATGAGGGCTTGTGTGGTTCTGAAAGCGAAATCGGCGAAACGATCGTGAGTGTGGGCCTGGGCGGGAACCCGTTCAGCGTGCGGGGCGGCAGAGTCTTCATCACCGAAGGCTACGGCGGCGCACCGTACGGATTGTCGATCGTCAACCCGGCCAAGGCTGGACCCTACGACCTCGGTCAGGTAGTAGTGCGGGCGAAGATCGAAGTGGACCCGATCACAGCGGCGCTCACGATCACGACCGATAACACGGGTCCGTACAAGATCCCGACGATCCTGGATGGGATCCCGCTTGAGATCCAGCACGTGAACGTGTTGATCAATCGTCCTGGGTTCACGTTCAACCCGACCAACTGCGATCCGATGAGTATCACGGGGACCTTGTCGAGCACAGAAGGAGCGACATCGGCATTGTCGGTGCCGCTACAGGTCACGAACTGTGCGACGCTTGGTTTCAAACCCGCGTTCAGCGTCTCCACCGCAGGGAAAACATCAAGAGCTAACGGTGCGAGCCTGCACGTCAAGCTCTCCTATCCCAAAGGTCCGTTCGGGTCGCAGGCGAACATCAAAGCGGTCAAGGTCGACCTGCCCAAGCAGTTGCCGTCGAGGTTGACGACGTTGCAGAAGGCTTGTCCGGACAGCACGTTCAACCAGAACCCAGCGGGGTGCTCTCCCGAATCGAGGATCGGCGAAGCGAAAGCGACCACGCCGTTGCTACCGGTCCCGTTGTCTGGTCCTGTGTATTTCGTTTCGCATGCGGGGTTGAAATTCCCCGAACTGGTGATCGTCTTGTCGGGTTATGGCACGACGATCCAGTTGCACGCGGAAACGTTCATCAGTAAGGCGGGGGTCACGAGCAGCACATTCCGCACGGTCCCCGACGCTCCGGTGGGGACGTTCGAATTGACGTTGCCGCAGGGCAAGTTCTCGGCGCTGGCGGCGCCGAGCAACCTGTGCAAGGCGAGCCTGAAGATGCCGACGGCGTTCACCGCGCAGAACGGCGCGACGATCAAGCAGAGCACACCCATCACAGTCACGGGTTGCCCCAAGCAGAAGAAAGCGAAGAGGGCGAAGAGGGCGGTCCACGGCGCGAGGAAGGCCGACAAGGGGAAGTGAGCGATGTCACCCGGCGGACGGGCGCCGTCTAAGGCGGCGGCGCTCGTGGAGATGGAGCCAGGTCGCAACGGTCTGGCGAGGGAGCGTGTAGCTGACATTCAGCGCGCGCGGATGCTGTCGGCGGCGGTCGAGGTGGTCGCCGAGCACGGCGTCTCGAACGTGACTGTCGCGCACGTGGTCGCGCGGTCGAGGATCTCGCGGCGCACGTTCTACGAGCTGTTCGCCGACCGCGACGAGTGTCTGCTGGCGGCGTTGGACGACGCGATCACGCGCGCGTCGGGACAGGTCGTGCCCGCCTACCAGTCGGGTAAGGGTTGGGTTGAGCGAGTCAGGCTGGGGCTGGCGGCGTTGCTGTCGTTCCTCGATGCCGAGCCCGAGGTGGGTCGGTTGCTCGTGGTCGAGTCGCTCGGGGCCGGTCCCGCTGCGCTGGAGCGTCGCCAACGGGTGCTCGCCCAGCTGATCGCCGTCGTGGACAGCGGTCGCGGTGAGCGCAAGGCCGCCCCGGCGCCTCCGCCGCCCTTGACGGCCGAGGGTGTTGTCGGTGCTGTCTTCTCGGTGATCCACGCGCGGATCGTTCAAGGCGAGCCCTGCCCGCTCCTCGATCTGCTGGGCCCGCTGATGAGCACGATCGCGATGCCCTATCTCGGGCCTGCTGCCGCGCGCCGCGAGCTGGAGCGCCCCGCCCCGAAGCCCCCTCCGGTTGATCCTGGGGCGACTGGGGACCCGTTGCGGGATCTCGGGATGCGGCTCACGTATCGCACGGTGCGCGTGCTGCTGACCGTCGCGGCCGCCCCGGGATCCTCCAATCGCGAGATCGGGCTCGCAGCCGGGATCCCAGACCAGGGCCAGACCTCCAAGTTGCTATCGCGCCTGGAGCGGTTCGGACTCCTGCACAACACGGGACTCGGTCACAGCAAGGGCGCCCCCAACGTCTGGACACTCACCGAACGAGGCTGGGCAGTACAAACGATGGTCACCACACAGCGGCCAACGCGCTAACGGCGTTGTCCCAACGCCGGCCCCCGATTCGATCCTAGGCGCGTTGGCGCCGGGCGGGGGAGCATTGAGAGCGGCTGCTAGTGGGCCGGCTAGTGGTAATGTAGTGGGCATGGCCTACGTCGTGGCACGCCGTCGCGGGCGATTCGAGATCCGTGAGTCTTTGCACACAGCGAAAGGGCCGCGCTCGCGCACCCTTGCGGGCTTCGATGTCCTGACCGACGAGACTCTTGCGGCGGCGGCGCGACGGGCGCAGCGACCGTTCGACGCGGAGGCGGTGATTCGCTCCGGCCGACGCGCCGGGGCGCACGTGCGAGTCGCGACCTCCGGCGCAAGTCGCGCCCGCGATCGCTTTCTGGCCGGCTCGAAGAGCATGGCGGGCGCTCTCGGGAAGCCGCCGGCCACGGCCACGGCCACGCGTGCGGGCGCCGGCGCGGCGCTGCTGGAGCTGCTGGGCTTTGCCGACATGGTCAAGGCAGGTCAGCCGTCGCGACCGTTCGAGCCGCTCGCGTTCCCGGCGCTGGCTCGTCTGGCAAGGCGACGGCCGGCTGTCGCGAGCGCGCGGCGACGGTGAGCGAATCCCGGAGGCTCGACGGTCTCAGCTCGAGGATCGTGGCGGTGCACGAGATGCTCGACTCGATGCGCGTCCCGCACCAGTTCGGTGGCGCGATAGCGCTTGCGTGGTATCGCAACCCGCGCGCCACCACCGACATCGACCTGAATGTGACGCTCTCCCCCGCAGAGGCTGAGCCGGTCCTCGGAGCCCTGTCGCATCTGGGCGTGAGCGTCTCCGAGCCCGACCGTGCCGCGATCGAGCGTGACGGTCAGGCACGGTTGGACTGGGACGGCTCCTACCTCGACATCTTCTTCGCCACGCTCGAGCTGCATCGTGAGATGGCGACGCGTTCGCGCGAGGTCGCCTTCGGCCCGGTGCTCATACCGATCCTCGCCCCTGAGCACCTGATCGTGTGCAAGGCGATCTTCGACCGGCCGAAGGACTGGGTGGACATCGAAGAGATCGTCGGCTGGGGCACAGACGTCGAGAGGCGCCACCGTGTTGCGTTGGATCGACGAGCTGCTTGGGGAGGACAGCGCTCAGCACGCGCGCTTGATAGAGCTGCTTGGGCCGGCGGGCTAGATCAGGCTGTGACGACGCCAACCTATCCGACTACCTGTAGTAGTATGTTATACTACTACTATGAGTAAGAGACTTCAGGTGGTGGTCCGCGACGAGGATCTTGAGCGCTATGCGCGCAGCGCCGACGCGGCCGGCGAGACCCTCTCCGAGTGGGTGCGCCAAGCGCTGCGGGCGGCAGAGCGCGAACGCTCGAGCGGCGACGTGGAGGCGAAGCTCGCATTGATCCGCAAGGCAGCGAGCTACGAATTCGGAGGAAGCGAAGTCGACATCGACACGATGCTCACGGAGATCGAGGCAGGGCGCCTGGCTGAAATCGAGGCTGGGCTCCCAGATCCGGATGGCGTGTGATCTTCGTCGATGCGAATGTCCCGATGTACATCATCGGGAAGGATCATCCGCACAAGATCGACGCCCAACAACTGGTCGGACGGCTCGTTCGCGAACAGCGGCGCCTGGTGACAAGCAGCGAGGTCTTCCAGGAGATTCTCTACCGCTTCATCGTGACCGATCGCCGCGACAAGATCGAGCCGTCCTTCGAGACGCTGCGGGGCATCGTCGAGGACGTGCTCGCGGTCGAGGGCGCCGACGTGTTCGCCGCCAAGGACCTGCTCTACGCCCACCCAAAGCTCTCGGCGCGCGACGCGCTGCACGTCGCCGTCATGCGCCGGCATGAGATCAAGGAGATCGCGAGCTTCGACCGCGGGTTCGACTCCGTCAGCGGGATCGCGCGGCTCGTGGCCTGACCGGCCGACCGATCGTCGAGGGGCTGGCGCGCGGCCTCCCAAGTCCGCGCGCCTGGCTCCCCGCGCCTCCACGGCAGGCAGGCCCCCCGGCTTAAGCTCAGAAGCGAGCCGGCGCGTGCTCCACGGGCTCCTCGAACAGCCCGGGCTTGACGGTTTCCAGTTTGCGCGAGAAGAATTCGCGGAAGAACGGTCGCGACACGAGCATCAGGATCACGCCGATCAGCAGCCCGCCGATTCCCATCCACAGCGGCAACGTTATGCCGAGGATCGGTTTGGATTCGACGTTGTCGCGTGGCCGTAGAAGTCATCGCCTTGACGAACACGCCGAACAGCATCAGGCTGCCGAGCAGCGGCGCCACCCCGAGCAGGACGAAGTCGCGCACGCTGTTGGTCAGCTCGTGGCGGTAGTAGACGACGCAGGCGATCCCCGTGAAGCCGTAGTAGAAGCAGATCGGGAAGCCGATCGCCGATGATCGAGTCTGCGAGCGCGCTTTCGGAGAGATTCAGGATCACGATCGTCCACGCGATCGAGACGCCCGCCCATCAGCAGCGTCGAGAAGCCCGGCGTCAGGTAGCGCGGGTGGACGTGCCCGAACGCTTTGCGGGATCGCCTTCCAGTAGGCCATCGACAGCGTGGTGCGCGCCGTCGGCAGGATCGTCGTCTGCGTCGAGGCCGACGCCGAGGTGAGCACCGCGATGATCAGCAGCTTGTCCCAGGGGGAGCCGAACACGTCCGAGCCGAGCACGCTCAGCACGTCGCTCTGGTTGGCTTCGTTGGTCAGCAGGCCGATGCCTCCGTAGGCCTGGCCCGGCGGCGGACACGATCACGTAGATCAGCACGAGCACGATCGTCGACATCACCGCCGCGCGGCCCGGGCCCTCGTTGGAGTCTTCGGACTCCTCGTTGACCGCCACCCCCGAGTCCCACCCCCAGTAGATGAACACGCCGAGCAGGACGCCGTCGATCAGCGCGTTGAAGTTCATCGCGAACGGGTTGAACCACGAGAACGCCGGCTCGATCGAGCCGGCCGGGTGGTTGGCGTAGACCTTTACGAACGTCACGACCGCGAATGCACGTCGAGGATCGGATCTCGGCGCTGAGCAGGAACTGCTGCACGCGCGCCGACAGCTCGATGCCGCGGTAGCAGATCCACGTCATCACGGCGATCCACAGGACCGCCGCGGCGATGATCGCGGCGGTCGATTCGGCCGAGTTCGGTGAACCCGAAGAGCTTGAAGGTGTAGATGCCGGCGATGTCCGCCAGCGAGGCCATCACGAGCACGTCGGCGAGGAAGATCGTCCAGCCGTTCACCCAGCCGAGCCCGGGGCCGAGCGCGCGCGTGGTCCACGCGAACGTCGTGCCCGCGTCGGGGTCGGCGCGGTTCAGGCCCCTGTAGGCGCCGGCGATCAAGAGCATCGGGACGAACGACACGAGCAGCACGGCGGGCGCGTGCACGCCCACGCCGGAGACCGCCACGATGAAGCCGAGCGTCGCCGCCAGCGAGTAGGCCGGGGCGGTCGAGGCGACGCCGATCACGAGGTTCGAGAGGTAGCCGATCGCGTCTTTCTTCAGACCCTTGTCGACCACCCCGCCCGACGCCTTGCGGGGGGCTTCTCCGGCGGAGCTGATGCTGGCCATGATCGGCAACCCTCTCTGTCGCCGGTCCCCGTTGGGCGGTCGCCCGCGACGGTCAAGTTGTGATCGTTACAAGCAGATGGGATCAAGGCTAGGACCGGATCGGCGCATTCACAAGGGGCGCAATCGCCAAGAAGTCGCACTCCTTTTATACATTTCGTATAACGGGTAGACAGCTTGTTGAACGAGCGGCGCATTGATAGGTACATGCGCCGGCGATACCGTTGTCCCAGGTGTCTATGTCAAGCCACGTGTCAGGTGACCGATCCCCCGCCTCGTGGGCGATCGGCCCGCGGTAGGGGCGGGCCCGATGTCGCCCAGCGCGTCGAGCGACCTGCAGGCGCTGGCCAAGCGCCACCTGTGGATGCACTTCACGCGCATGGGCGCCTACGAGGACGCGCGAGGTGCCCGATCATCGAGCGCGGCGAGGGCTGCTACGTGTACGACACCGCACGGCAAGCGCTACCTCGACGGGCTCTCGGCGCTGTACTGCGTCAACATCGGTCACGGCCGCGCCGAGCTCGGCGAAGCCGCCGCCGAGCAGGCCAAGCAGCTCGGCTTCTACACCAACTGGAGCTACGCCCACCCACCCTCGATCGAACTGGCGGCGCGCATCGCCGAGCTCGCGCCCGGCGACCTCAACCGCGTGTTCTTCGTCTCCGGCGGCTCGGAGGCGGTCGAGTCGGCGTGGAAGCTCGCCAAGGCCTATCACGCCGCCTGTGGGGAGCCGCGCAAGCACAAGATCGTCTCGCGCAACCTGGCCTACCACGGCACCTCGATGGGGGCGCTGACAGTCACCGGGCTGCCGCCGCTGCGCGAGCCCTTCGAGCCGCTCACCCCGGGCGGCATCCACGTGCCGAACACCAACTCCTACCGCTGGACCGAAGACCGCGACCCCCTGTGGGCGGCGGACGCGATCGAGGAGGCGATCCTGTTCGAGGGGCCCACACACGGTCGCCGCGGTGATCCTCGAGCCGGTCCAGAACGGGGGCGGCTGCTTCGTGCCCCAGGACGGCTACTTCCAGCGGGTGCGCGAGATCTGCGACCGCCACGACGTGCTGCTCATCTCCGACGAGGTGATCTGCGCCTGGGGGCGGCTCGGGCACTGGTTCGGGTGCGAGCGCTTCGACTACAAGCCCGACATCGTCACCACCGCCAAGGGCATGACCTCGGCCTACGCCCCGATGGGCGCCGTGATCGCCTCCGACCGCGTCGCCGAGCCGTTCCTGCACGCGCGCGCGATCTTCAACCACGGCTTCACCTTCGGCGGGCACCCGATGGCGTGCGCGGTGGCGATGGCCAACATCGACGTGATGGAGCGCGAGCAGCATCAACGAGCACGTGCTCGCCCGCGAGGGTGAGTTCAGGGCGATGCTCGAGGGCCTGCGCGACCTGCCGATCGTCGGCGACGTGCGCGGCGCCGGCTACTTCCACGCGATCGAGCTCGTCAAGGACAAGGACACCAAGGCCGACCTTCGACGCCCAGCGAGTCCGAGGAGCTCCTGCGCGGCTTCCTCTCCGGCGCCCTCTTCGAGCGCGGCCTGATCTGCCGCACCGACGACCGCGGCGACCCCGTCATCCAGCTCTCGCCGCCTCTGATCGCCGACCCCGAGCAGTTCGAGGAGATCGAGGCGCATCCTGCGCCCAGTGCTGACCGAGGCGTGGGAGCGGATCGTGAGAGCGGTAGAGGCAACGGGCAAATGCGGATGGAGCCGCCATGCTGACCGTCGAGAGCCTCGTCGAGGAGCTGGGCCTGACGCTCGCCACCGGCGAGGAGCACGCGCAGGCCAACGTGCGCTGGGTGCACTCCACCGAGCTGCTCGACCCGACGCCGTGGCTGCGCGGCGGCGAGCTGCTGCTCACGACCGGCCTGCAGCTCGCGGGCGCCAAGCCCCAGCGCGAATTCGTCGAGCGGCTCGCCGAGCGCGAGATCGCGGGGCTGGGCTTCGGCACCGGCTTCGTCCACAAGAAGGTGCCCGCCGCCGTGCTCAACGCGGCGCGCAAGCGCGGCTTCCCGCTGTTCGAGGTGCCGTACGAGCTGCCGTTCATCGCCGTCACCGAGCGCGTCTTCGCGCAATTGCTCAACGAGCGCTACGAGCTGCTGCAGCGCAACATGGCCGGTGACGTGCTCGCCGAGGCGCTGACCGGCAGGCTCTATCCCGACGAGCTGCAAGCGCGCCTGCGTCCCTTCGGGATCGGCGAGACGCGCGGCGGTGCTCGCCTTCGCGCTGCGCGAGCCTGGCGCCGCGGCCTCGACGCTCGAAGCGATCCTCGAGCGCGCCGGCGCCCACAGCCTCGTGGCGCTGCGCAACGGCCTGCTGTGCGCGGTCGTCGACTGCGATGGGCCGGCGATCTCCGGGGCGCCGGCCGTCCCGCACGAAGCGTCCACCGCTGTCAGCGCCGCCCCGACTGGCCACGACGACGACAACGACCCGATCGAGCTGGCGCGGCGGATCCGTGCGCGAGCTGCAAGCCCGCTTCGGCGAGGTGCGCGCCGCCGCCTCGCGACCCGCTGCCTACTCACAACCTCAGGCGCAGCTTCCACGAGGCGCGCTGCGCCCTGGAAGCCGTGCGCCTGGCCAACGGCGCGCGCCCCCGAGGTGGCCTCCCACAAGGACCTCGGCGCCTTCCAGCTGCTGCTCTCCCTGCAGGACGACGACGCCCTCGCCTCCTACTGCCAAAGCGTGCTCGGGCCGGTCGAAGCCGACGAGGGCGAGTACGGCGACGAGCTGCTGCGCTCGCTCGACGTGTTCATCGAACAGAACGGCCACTGGGAGCGGGCCGCCCAGGCGCTCTACTGCCACCGTCACACGCTGCGCTACCGCATCAAGCGCGTCGAAGCGCTCACCGGCCGCGACTTCTCGCAGCGCGCGCGACCGCATCGAGTTCTGGCTCGCGCTGCGGGGGAGGGAGCTGGCGCGGTGAGATGCGCCCATCCGCCCTGACAATGCCAGCCGCGCGCTCGCGCGCTCACGCCGCAAGGCCTCACAGTGGATTTTTTTTGGATTTGCTGTTCTTTCTCGAGTGGATAGGGGGGCCACCCAATGAGAATCGGCGTTCCCACGGAGATAAAGCCGGACGAGTATCGCGTCGCGATCACCCCCGCCGGCGTGCGTGAGCTGTGCTCGCGCGGGCACGAAGTCGACGATCCAAGTCGGGGCGGGCGTCGGCAGCGCGATCTCAGACGAGCAGTTCCACGCGCAAGGCGCCACGATCGTCGCCGACGCGCCGGCGGTGTTCGCGAGCGCCGAGCTGATCCTGAAGGTGAAGGAGCCGCAGGCCGCGGAGGTCGCTCTGCTGGGCGAGCGGCACACGCTGTTCACCTACCTGCACCTCGCCGCCGAGCCCGAGCTGGCGGAGGGCCTGCGGCGCTCGGGCGCGACCTGCATCGCCTATGAGACGGTCGAGGACGCGGGCGGGCGCCTGCCGCTGCTCGCCCCGATGAGCGAGGTCGCCGGCAAGATCGCCACGCAGGCCGGCGCCTTCATGCTCGAGAAGCCGCTCGGCGGGCGCGGCATCCTGCTCGGCGGCGTGCCCGGCGTCGCGGCCGCCACCGTGCTCGTGATCGGCGGTGGCGTCGTCGGCATGAACGCCGCCTTCATCGCGATCGGGATGCAGGCCGACGTGTTCGTGTTCGACCGCTCGATCGACCGCCTGCGCGAGCTCGAAGTCGCCTTCGGCGGGCGCGCCTCCACCGTCTACTCCTCGACGCTCGCGATCGAGGAGATGCTGCCCGCAGGCCGACCTCGTGATCGGCGCCGTCCTGATCCACGGCGGGCGCGCCCCGCACGTGATCACGCGCGAGCAGCTCTCGCTGATGAAGCGCCACGCGGTGCTCGTCGACGTCTCGATCGACCAGGGCGGCTGCTTTGAGACCTCGCGACCGACGACCCACTCCGACCCCACCTTCGAGGTCGACGGGATCACCCACTACTGCGTCACCAACATGCCCGGCGCCGTCCCGATCACCTCGACGTACGCGCTCACGAACGCCACGCTGCCCTACGCGCTCGCGCTCGCCGCGGGGGTCGAGCAGGCGCTCGCGCGCAGCGAGGCGCTGCGGCATCGGCGTCAATGTCCGCGCCGGCGAGATCGTCCATCCGGTGGTGGCGCAAGCACTGGCTACGCAGGTTTCCACCGACGGGGCGCGTTCCCGCGCATAGAACGAACAGCAATCCCTCAAAACCAGCTCCCGAGAACCGATACGCACACTTCAAGGAGGCAAGCGCCATGGCGCCAGCTACACAAACCCTTCGCAACCTCATCAACGGCGATCTGGTCGAGGACGGTGAGGAGATGATGGCCGTGCTCAACCCCGCCACCGGCGAGCGGCTCTGGAGCGCGCCCGTGTCCGACGCGGCGGACGTCGACCGCGCCGTCAAGGCGGCCCGCCGGGCGTTCGAGCGCTGGTCGCGCACGACGCCCGCCGAGCGCGCGCGCGCGCTGCTCGCGCTGGCCGGTGCGCTCGAGCAGCACGGCGAGGAGATCGCGCGCCTGGAGGCGCTCAACGCCGGCAAGCCGATCCTGGCGGTCGCGCGCGACGAGCTGCCCGTGATGGCCGACAACCTGCGCTTCTTCGCCGGCGCCGCGCGCTGCCTGGAGGGTCGCGCCGCCGGCGAGTACATGCGGGGCTACACCTCGTTCACCAGGCGCGAGGCCGTCGGCGTGATCGGCCAGATCACCCCATGGAACTACCCGCTGATGATGGCCATCTGGAAGATCGCCCCCGCCCTCGCGGCCGGCAACACCGTGGTGCTCAAGCCCGCCGAGACGACCCCCGTGACAACCGTGCGCATGGCCGAGCTCGCCGCCGACATCCTGCCGCCCGGAGTGCTCAACGTAATCATGGGTCCCGGCGAGCCGACCGGCGAGGCACTGGTTGAGCACCCCGAAGTCGACATGGTCTCGCTGACCGGCTCGATCGCCACCGGCAAGCACGTCGCGCGCACCGCCGCCGAGACGCTCAAGCGCGTGCACCTCGAGCTTGGCGGCAAGGCTCCGGTGATCGTCTTCGACGACGTCGACATTGGCCACGGCGATGGAGACGATCGCCGGCACCGGCTACTACAACGCCGGTCAAGACTGCACCGCCGCCACGCGCGTGCTCGCCGGCGCCGATGTCTACGACGACGTCGTCGCCGGCCTCGCCGAGCAGGCCCGCGGCCTCGTGATCGGCGACACGCTCTCGCAACCGAGACGACGCTCGGCCCCGTCAACTCCGAGCGCCAGCGGGGCCGCGTCGAGGGCTTCCTCGAGCGCCGTCCCAAGCGCGCCGAGCTCGTCACCGGTGGCGCCGCGCCCGAGCGGCCCGGCTTCTACCTGGAGCCGACCGTCGTCGCCGGCCTCGAGCAAGGCGACGAGCTGGTCCGCGATGAGATATTCGGCCCCGTCATCACCGTGCAGCGCTTCACCGACGAGACGCAAGCGATCGAGTGGGCCAACTCGACCCGCTACGGTCTCGCCTCGTCTGTGTGGACGCGCGACGTGGGCAGGGCGCTGCGGGTCTCCAAGGCCCTGCGCTTCGGCTGCGTGTGGATCAACGACCACATCCCGCTCGTCTCGGAGATGCCGCACGGGGGCCTCAAGGAGTCGGGCTACGGGAAGGACTTGAGCGTCTACTCGCTCGAGGACTACACGGTCGTGAAGCACGTCATGGCGTCGCTCGAATAGGCGCGCCTCCGAGTCGGTCGAGTCGTCAAACCCGCAAGACGGCGAGCGCGGGCTGTGCATCGGCGATGGCGTCGAAGTCGCGATCCTGCGTCAGCACGGTCAGGCCGTGGTCGAGCGCCGTGGCCGCGATCAGCGCGTCCAGCACCTTTGGTCGTGAGCCGTTCGCGCGGCACGTGTGGACGAGCTGTGCGAAGCGACTCATCACGGTCTCGGTGACCGGCAGCGGGTCGGCCGCGCGCGCCAGCGCCAGCGTGTCAGCGCGCCGCGCGCGCACGTCGGGGTCTGTGGCGGCATGCACGCCAAGCTCGAGCTCGCCAATCGTCACGACCGAGACCGCCACGTGGGCGGGGAGCGCGCCGAGCGGGCGCGCCTGCTCGCGCGCTATGAACACAGAGGTGTCCAGCAGGCCGCGAGTCACAGCTCGTCGATCGTCTGCCCGAGTTGACGGTCGAGCTCGGCGGCAAGCGCGGAGTCTGCCTGGCGCTCCGCGAGCTGCCCGGCGAGCCATGGCCCAGGCATCCAGCGGGTGCGCTGAATATGAGGCACGATGTCGGCCACGGGCCTGCCGCGGTTGAGCAGCGTCACACGTTCGCCGGCCTGCACGGCGGCGACGACCTGTGCCGTCCGATTGCGCAGATCACGCACGCTGATCTCCATGTGCGACACCGTAGCACTTGGAGAGGATCGCGATGGCCATGTCCTCTATTCCGGCGAGAAGCGCGCCGCGGGACAGATCTCGGTGGCGTGGCTAGACCAGACGCCGGCGCGCCAGCGTCTGGTAGATCGACACGAACTCCGTCTTGAAGATGTTGCGCGCCGAGCGCAGATACAGCCGCCACACGCGCAAGCGCTCCTTGCCGGCGAGCTGCTCGGCCCGCTCGAGGTTCTCGTCCAGGCGCTTGATCCACTCGCTGAGCGTGTCCTAGTAGTCCTGCCCGAACTCCTCCACGTGCTCGGTCACGAAGCCCGCGCGCTCCAGCGCGAGCTGAATCCTCGAGAGATGCAGGGGGTCCCCGTCGGGGAACACGTACCGTTGGGTGAAGTCCCCGTGGTAGCCGAGCCCCTGGGGCAGGTGCGCGATCCCGTGGTTGAGCAGACGCCCGTCCGGGCTGAGCAGGCTCGCGAGTCTCTGCGCGTACACGTCGATCTGGCTCTCCCCGACGTGCTCCACCATGCCGATGCTCGCGATCGCGTCGTAGCGCTCCCCGTGCAGGTCCCTGTAGTCGGCCACTCTCACCTCGACCCTGTCGCTCAGTCCGGCTTCGGCGATCCTGCGGCGCGCCAGCTCCGCCTGTGGCGGGGAGAGGGTGATGCCAACAGCCTTCACCCCGTACTCGCGTGCCGCATGGATCACGAACGCGCCCCACCCGCAGCCCACGTCGAGCACGCGCTCGCCTTCCTTCAGGGCGAGCTTCTTGCACACCAGGTCGAGCTTCGTCCGCTGCGCCTCCTCGAGCGTCGTCGCGCCGCGCGAGAAGATCGCGCAGCTATAGGTCATCGACTCGTCGAGGAACAACTCGAAGAACTCGTTCGAGACGTCGTAGTGGTGGCGCACGGCCTTGGAGTCGCGCTTCTTGCTGTGGCTGTGCCCCTTCAGCCTCAGCTCCCCCTTCGGCGCGCGCGGCGGGATCGTCAGCCCGCATGCCCGCAGCGCCGCGATCGCCAGTCGCGCGCGCGTCGCCCGGTCGATCCGCGGCTCCTCGAAGTCGTCGATCAACTCGATCACGCGGTCGAGATCGTCCACCTCGAGATCCCCCGCCACGTATGCCCGGCCGAGGCCGAGCTCACCCGGGGCGCGCACCACGTGGGCGACAGCCTTGGGCGAGCGCACCGTGAACGTCGGGCCGATCGGTGCGTCGCCGCTTCCGTTGCCCTCGTTTGCGGCCATTCTCGGCCGTTGCCCTTGGGTTGGCTCTCACCCGTGCCCACCCTGGTCGTGGCGGGCAACTCGGTGCCGTCCCAGAAACGCACCGTGAACCCCCGCTCGGGCAGCGCGTCGGCAAGCTCGCGGCGCAGTGGCTCAGTCTTGGCAAACGGCATTGGCTCTCCAGCCAGTGTCTCGCGGATCGTTATGCGAGAAGATACCGATGATGTAGCGGCTCGTCACGTCATGCTGGCGTGCTAGCTTCCAGCGGCGAGCACACCGATGAGCACCGATTCTATCCAGCGCCCCGCGGCCGCCCGGCAGGGGTCTGAGGACGCCCACATGCAGCGCTCCGCCACGCTCGACGGCCCATCCCAAGTCGGCCCCACGCCGGACGATGTCCAGCCCGTCGCCTTCGAGAACCTCGATCGCTTCCTCACAGGTCTGATCACCGTCGGCCCGATGGTCGCGCTCGGCGTCGTCGCCTGGCAGCTGTGGGACGGCCTGCTTCACGGCTCAGACCTGGTCGTGTTCGCGATCATGTACCTCCTCACGGGACTCGGAGTCACGGTCGGCATGCACCGTCTCTTTACCCACCGCTCGTTCAAGACATCCCCATTCTTTCGCTTCGTCTTCGCGGTGCTCGGCTCGGCCGCGATCGAGGGCCCGGTCATCTCGTGGGTCGCCGACCACCGCAAGCACCACGCCTTCTCCGACCGCGAGGGCGATCCGCACAGCCCGCACGTCGACCACGGCACGGGCCTGCGCGGCATCCTGCGCGGCCTCCTTCACGCACACGTGGGCTGGCTGTTCATCCACACCGCGCGTGGCCACCGCGAGCGCTACGCCCCCGACCTGGTCGCCGACCCGGTCGTGTCGTTCGTCGACAAAACGTTCTTCGTGTGGGCGATCGGCGGGCTGGCTCGCCGCCTTCGGCCTCGGCTACATGATCGGCGGCACGCTCACGGCCGGGCTGACCGGCCTGCTCTGGGGTGGCGCCGTGCGCATGCTGGTGCTCCACCACGCCACCTACTCGATCAACTCGCTCTGCCACTTCTTCGGCCGGCGCGCCTACGACACCGGCGACCACTCGCGCAACCTCGCCTGGCTCGCGCCGCTCACGCTCGGCGAGGCGTGGCACAACAATCACCACGCTTTCCCCACCTCCGCATTCCACGGCATGAGCTGGCGCCAGCTCGACATCTCGGCGCTCGTGATCCGCTCGATGGAGGGCCTTGGCCTGGCTTGGGACGTCGTGCGCGTAGCCCCGGAGCGCCGCGCCGCCAAGAGCTTCGCAAGCTGAGGCTGCTACGGTGCGGTGCACGGACGACATTTGTCGTCCGCGAGGTTCTTGTCTTTGTTGGTGCTCTGCAGGACTGAAAACGGGCGCGGATGGGGTCAGCTGAATCTCCATCCGTATGGCGGCCACAGGGTCGCCGATGAAGGAGCACCACAACATGAAGTCCGATTCATTCGCCGACCTCGGCGTGTCCGAGGTCGTCTCACGCGAGCTCTCAAAGCGCGGCATCGAAGCGCCGTTCGCCGTGCAGGGCATGGTCATCCCCGACGTGCTCGCCGGCCACGACGTGCTCGCTCAGTCGCCCACCGGCTCGGGCAAGACGCTCGCCTTCGGCGTGCCGCTCGTCGAGCGCCTGCGCGACAGCGACCCGCGACCGTCCGCGCTCGTGCTCGCCCCGACGCGCGAGCTGGCGCTGCAGATCGTCGAGGACCTGCGGCCACTCGCGCACGTTCGTGCACTCTCGATCGCCGCGGTGTACGGCGGCGCCGGGATCGTCAAGCAGGCTCGCATCGCCGCGCGCGCCCACATCCTCGTCGCCACGCCCGGCCGCCTGCTCGACCTGATCGACCGCCGCGACGTCTCCCTCGAGCAGGTGCGCCTGCTCGTGCTCGACGAGGCCGATCGCATGCTCGACATGGGCTTTCGCCCGGTCGTCGACCGCATCGTCAAGATGACCGCCTCAGAGCGCCAGACGCTGCTCTTCTCCGCCACGCTGCAGGGCGAGGTGGGTCGGATCGCGGCCGCCTACACGAGCAGCCCACGTCGCCACGAGCACGCCCACCCGGCAGAGCGCAAGGGAGCGGTCGAGCACCGCTTCGTGTCTGTCTCTCACGAGGGCAAGGTCGACCGGCTCGTCGCCGAGCTCTCCAAGCCCGAGCGCGGCCTCACGCTCGTGTTCGTGCGCACCAAGCGCGGGGCCGATCGGCTCGTCAAGCGCCTGGCCGCGAGCAGCGTGCAGGCCGTCGCGATGCACGGCGACAAGTCCCAGTCCCAGCGCGAGAAGGCGCTCGCCCGCTTCGAGGCGGGTCACGTCGACACGCTTGTCGCCACAGACGTGGCGGCGCGTGGGATCGACGTGTCTGGCATCACGCACGTGATCAACTACGACATGCCCGCCACCCGCGAGGACTATGTCCACCGCGTCGGGCGCACCGCGCGCGCCGGCGCTGAGGGGATCGGCGTCACGTTCGTCCTGCACGAGCAGGCGCGCGAGTTCGCCGGCATGGTTGGAGAGCTGGGGCTGCACCGCGAGCTGGAGCTGGGCGGCCTCCCAAGTGACGCCACGCGCCCGGCGCAGGCCTCGCGGCGCAACCAGGCGCGCTCCTCGCGCAACCGCAACTCGCGTCGCTCACGCGCGCGGGTCGGCTGAGGCTCGTCGCGCCCAGGCCCGATCCCGGCCGCTCCTATAGCTCTGGCGCCCGTCCGGCCCGCGGCTTGGGCGCGTACGCTTAGCGGTATGCCCAGCGTCCCACCTCCCGTGTGTGAGATCCTCGCGGACAGAGCGGGTGAGGAGATGGCTCTCAACGACGCCCACCTCAACCCCCAGCTCGGGCGGATCGTGCGCACGCTCGGACTTGACAAGCGCTGGGTGCGCGGCGAGGGCGCCCACCTGATCGACGCCGACGGCAACCGCTATCTCGACCTGCTCAGCGGCTATGGCGTGTTCGCGATCGGTCGCAACCACCCCGAGGCGATCGCGGCCGTGCGCGACACGATGGCTGCCAGCACCGCCAACCTGCCTCAGCTCGGGGCGACGCTGCTGAGCGGCGTGCTGGCCGAGCAGCTGCTCGCCCGCGCCCCTGGCTCGGTGGGTGCGATGGTCCCCGCCAACAGCGGCACAGAGGCGGTCGAGGCGGCGATCAAGATCGCGCGCGCCGCCACTGGACGCCCACGCATCCTCTGCGCCGAGCACGCCTTCCACGGCCTCACGCTCGGCGCGTTGTCGCTCAACGGGGACGCGATCTTCCGCGAGGGCTTCGGGCCGCTGCTGCCGGACTGCGAGGCGGTCCCGTTCGGCGACGTCGACGCCTTGAAGCGCGCGCTGGCGGGCGCCCGCACGCGCGGTCTCGGGGGCGGCCCGGGGGAAGATCGGGTGCGCGGCGAGGTCGCTGCCTTCGTCGTCGAGCCCGTTCAGGGCAAGGGCGTCAACATCGCACCGGACGGCTACCTCGCCACGGCCCAGCGGCTGTGCCGCGAAGCGGGGGCGTTGTTCGTGTGCGACGAGGTCCAGACAGGGCTCGGGCGCACCGGGCGCTTCCTGGCGCTCGAGCACTGGGGCCTGGAGCCCGACCTGATCTGCGTGTCCAAGGCGCTCTCCGGTGGGCTTGTGCCGATCGGCGCCGTGCTCGTCTCGCGCGCGGCGTTCGACCGCGTGTTCGACGGCATGGAGCGCGCCGTGCGCCACGGCTCCACCTTCGGCGGCAACGATCTCGCGGCGGCCGCGGCGCTTGCGACGCTGCGCGTGCTCGATAGCGAGGGGCTGGTGGCGCGGGCCGAGCGGTTGGGAGCGTTGCTGCTCGAACTGACCGCGCCGCTGGTCGAGCGTTACGAGGTTGTCTGCGACGTGCGCGGCCTCGGGCTGATGTGGGCGATCGAATTCGGGGCGCCCGAGGGCGGGCCGCGCCGCTCGATCTGGAACGCCGCCGAGCGCGCCCAGCCCGGGATCTTCTCGCAGCTGGTCGTCGAGCCACTGTTCCACGAGCACCGCATCCTCTGCCAGGTTGCGGGGCATCGCATGAACGTCGTCAAGGCTTTGCCGGCCCTGGTCGTGGAGGAGGAGGAGATCCGTCGCTTCGCCGCGGCGCTGGAGGAGGTCGTCGCGCGCGCCGAGCGGGTGCCCAGCGCGTTCTTGCGCTTCAGCATGAGCATGGGCCGGCGGGCGTTCGCCGCTCGCAGATAGCGCCTCTGCCCAAAAGTGAGGCCTCGGGGCACGAGCGGAGGTGGGGCTGTGTCGTGCATGCAAAAAAGGGCGCCCCACGCGCGCGCGTGCGCAGGTCCAACGCATTGTCTGATTTAAAGACGCCGCGCGCACGCGTGGGGCAACGGTCGCGGCAAGCACCACACCCAAGCCACTACCCTGCCTGCCGTGCTCGTTCCCAGAGATGACATCCGCAACGTCGCGATCGTCGCCCACGTGGACCACGGCAAGACGACGCTGGTCGACGCGATGCTGTGGCAGTCGGGCGCGTTCAGGGTCGGCCAGGACGTGGCCGACCGGGTGCTCGACTCGATGGACCTCGAGCGCGAGAAGGGCATCACGATCCTCGCCAAGAACACCTCCTTGCGCCACAAGGGCGTGAAGCTCAACATCGTCGACACTCCCGGGCACGCCGACTTCGGCGGCGAGGTCGAGCGCGGCTTGACGATGGTCGACGGCGTGCTGCTGCTCGTCGACGCCTCGGAGGGGCCGCTGCCGCAGACGCGCTTCGTGCTGCGCAAGGCGCTGGAGTCGCGGTTGCCCGTGATCCTCGTCGTCAACAAGGTCGACCGTCCCGACGCGCGCGTCGCCGAGGTGATCGACGAGGTGTACGAGCTGTTCCTCGACCTCGACGCCGACGAGGAGCAGATCGAGTTCCCGATCGTCTATTGCAACGCGCGCGCGGGTATCGCGACGCTCGAGCACGATTCCGCGGCGCCCACGCCCACGGAGGGCACGCTCGCGCCGCTGCTGGACCTGCTCGTCGAGCACATCCCGGCGCCGACGCACGACCCCGAGCATCCACTGCAGGCGCTCGTGACGAACCTCGACGCCTCCCCATACGTTGGGCGGCTGGCGATCTGCCGCGTGCGCAACGGCTCCATCAAGCGTGGCCAACAACTCGCTTGGTGTCGCGCCGACGGCACGATCGAGCGTGCCCAGGCCTCGGAGCTGTATGTCACCGACGCGCTCAACCGCGTCGACGCTCCCGAGGCCGGCCCGGGGGAGATCATCGCCGTGGCGGGGATCGCCGAGATCACGATCGGCGAGACGCTCGCCGACCCGCAGGACCCGCGCCCGTTGCCCGTGATCACGGTGGACGAGCCGTCGCTGTCGATCACGATCGGCATCAACACCTCGCCGCTTGCGGGCCGGGAGGGCTCGAAGCTGACCGCGCGCCAGGTGCGCGAGCGCCTCGACCGCGAGCTGGTCGGCAACGTCTCGCTGCGCGTGCTCGACACAGATAGGCCGGAAGCGTGGGAGGTGCAGGGACGCGGCGAGCTGCAATTGGCGGTGCTCGTCGAGATGATGCGCCGCGAAGGCTTCGAGCTGACCGTCGGCCAGCCGCACGTCTTGATCCGCGAGATCGACGGCCACCGCAACGAGCCGTTCGAGCGCCTCTCGATCGACGTGCCCGAGGACTACGTCGGCGTCGTCACGCAGATGCTGGCTCTGCGCAAGGGCCGCATGGAGCACATGACCAACCACGGCACCGGCTGGGTCAGGATGGAGTACATCGTGCCCGCCCGCGGCCTGATCGGCTTTCGCACCGAGTTCCTCACCGAGACGCGCGGCACAGGCTTGATGCACCACGTGTTCGAGCGCTGGGAGCGCTGGGCGGGCGAGCTGCGCACGCGCACCACCGGCGTGCTCGTCGCCGACCGTGGCGGCAACACCGCCACCTACTCGCTGATGAGCCTCGGCGAGCGCGGCACGCTGTTCGTCGGGCCGGGCGAGGAGGTCTACGAGGGCATGATCGTCGGCGAGAACTCGCGCTCTGACGACCTCGACGTCAACCCTGTCAAGGAGAAGCACCTCACCAACATCCGCTCGTCCACCTCGGACGTGTATGAGCGCCTGCAGCCGCACCGCAAGCTGACGCTCGACCAGGCGCTCGAGTTCGTGCGCGACGACGAGTGCGTCGAGGTCACGCCGGAGACCGTGCGCCTGCGCAAGGTCTCGCTCGGCAAGACCGACCGGCTCAAGGCGGCGCGGTTGCGGCGGTGATCAGTTTGGAGTGACGTTCAGCACAGGGACGTCGCAGCGCTTGAGCTTCGCGTCGGCCGTGGCCAGCGTCAGGCCCTCGAGACGCGCTTGGGCGACGAGCATGCGGTCGAATGGATCGCCGTGGAGCAGGGGCAGACGTCCCGCTTCGCGCGCGTGAGCGAAGCTGATGTCAAGGCGCTTGAAGCCTGATTCGTCGACCAACTTGACAGTGTTCTCAGGCGCCGTCAACTTCTCCAGGGCGCGCTTGATCTCGATCTCCCAGATCGTCGCCGCGCTGACGAACACGGCATCGGCCGTCTCCTCAATCGTCTCGCGGACGGCGGGGGTGAGACGATCCTTCGCGACCCATATCAGCACATGGGTGTCGAGCAGGAGTCTCAGTCGCCCTCGCCCTCGAAGTATCGCTGAATCTCCCAGGGCAGCGGATCGTCGAAATCATCGCTGACCCACACCTTCTCGTCCTTCCACAGTCCGAGCTTGCGCCGCTTGCGCGGCTCCTCGATCGGCACGAGCTTCGCAAGCGCATGGCCGTTGCGCGCGATCACGATCTCCTCGCCTTTGGAGGCGCGCTCGGCGAGTTGCGAAAGGTGAGTCTTCGCATCATGCATGTTGTGGATCTCCATCGTGTGCTTAGTCCAGCTTAGCAGCATGGAGGTCGCCCGTGACCCTGGGAGTGGGAGAAACGTCACGTTCTCAGCAAGGCCCGGCGCACCCGTCGGGTGTGAACGCTAGGGTGCCGGCCATGAGCAGATCGAGCAGACGAGCTGGCGCCGCGCTTGCGGCTGTGTGCCTTGCGCTTGCCGCCGCCGTTCTCGCCGTGCCCGCGGGGGCCGCGACGGTGCACTTCGAAAAGGAGAGCCTGCAGGCCTACGAAAGGCAGCTGCATCACGGTCAGGTGCACGCGCTGACGTTTCACTCGGGGACGCCGACAGGTCATCTGCACATCTCGTTGAACAACGGCGGACACCTGACGGTGGCCTATCCCTCGGCCGACCAGGCGAGACTGGTGGCGCAGGCGCAGGCCGCCAACGCGCGCGTGAAGATCGCGACCGCCGCGAACAAGAAAACCGCGGCGGCCAAACACAAACTGCGCTACATCGCCGGCGGGGCCCTGATCGTCGTGATCGTCGTCGTGCTTGTGGTGCTGCTGATCGGCCGGCGCCGCGCGGTCGCGGACGAGGGCCGGCCCCCGACGGGAGAGAGCGCCGCTCCCTAGGTCAGCACGCGTGCCGCTCGCGGCGCGCGTCCAGCTGTGCGGATTCCTCGGAGCCGAGCTCTCGACTTGTGCCCGTTGGCCCCCGCCGTGGTGGCCTCGATCGCGGCGGTGATCGAATGCTGGAGCGGAGACCCATGTCAAGCTAAGAACAAGACTCAGTCTTATGATACGTTTGCGGCGCGCTGTTCTCCGACCACGCATGAGGGTGAGCTCCCGCTCAATGAGGCATTCACGTTCCACAACGCGTCCGCGTCGGCGCGGCTTGGCATATCTGGCGGCGGTGGCCGCGTCACTGGCCGTGGGCGCCATCCCGCTCGCCGGTTGTGGCTCTGCCGAACCGGAGGAAGAGCCGACATCGGGGAAGCTGCGGGTGGTTGCCGCCGAGAACTTCTGGGGGAGTATCGCGGCGCAGCTGGGCGGTCGGGAGGTCGACGTGCGAAGCGTCATCGTCAACTCGGACACCGATCCGCACAGCTACGAGCCCACGGTTGGCGACGCGCGCGCGATGGCGGGCGCGCGGATGGCGATCGTCAACGGCATCGGCTACGACGAATGGGCGTCACACCTGCTCGCCGCCAACTTCTCCAGCGGGCGCACGCTGCTCGACGTGGGCAGCCTGCTCGGCCTCGAGCAGGGCGACAACCCGCACCAGTGGTACTCGCCCGACCATGTGCACGCGGTGATCGACCGGATCGCCGCCGACTACGACAAGCTGCGCCCGGCTGACGCGAGCTACTTCGCTCAACAGAAGCGGGCCTTCGAAACAAGTGGCTTGGCCCGTTACAGCGCACTGATCAAGCAGATCCGTGCGCGCTACGCGGGTGTGCAGGTGGGCTGCAGCGAGAGCATCTTCCAGCCGCTCGGCGAAGCGCTTGGGCTGAAGCTGCTCACTCCCTACAGCTTCGCCAAGGCGATCGCCGAGGGCGGCGAAGTGAGCGCGCGGGACAAGCAGACGGTCGACCGGCAGGTGTCGGAGGGCGAGGTGAAGGTGTGGGTGGTGAACAGCCAGAACCTCACGCCCGACGTGCAGCGCGTGAGCGGGGAGGCGCGCGCCGCTCACGTTCCGATCGCGACCGTCACAGAGACTCTGTCGCCGGCGAGCGACAGCTTCGAGCAGTGGCAGGTGGCGCAGCTGGAAAGGCTCGAGCGGGCACTTCGCACGGCGACGGGACGGTGAGGATCTTGAACGACTTCGCTCGGTTGCGCCCACTTGCCGTCGCGGCGTCTGCACGCGACTCGGCAGCAAGCGATGCCTCGGCACGCGACTCGGCAGCAGGCCACGCGTCTGCGCGCGACTTGGCCGGCTCGGAGCAGACGCCCGCGATCGAGTTGCGCGGGGCGCGCGCGAGAATAGGATCCCGCCCACCCCGCGACGTGTGGAGCGGCGTCGACTTGACGGTCGCAGCCGGCGAATTCGTCGCGGTGCTCGGCTCCAATGGCAGCGGCAAGTCTACGTTGCTGAAGGCGATCCTCGGCCTTGTGCAGACGGAGCCGGGCGCCGTCTCGGTGCTTGGCGATCCGCCAGGCAGGGCCAACCGCGAGATCGGCTACTTGCCACAGCGTCACGGCTTCGACACCTCGCTTCCTCTGCGCGGGGTGGATCTTGTGCGGCTCGGTCTCGACGGCGCCCGCTGGGGGCTGCCGTCGCCGCTCGGATCGCGCCGTGCCGGGCAGGCGAAGGAGCGCGTGCGCGAGGTGATCGAACTGGTTGGAGCCGGCGCGTACGCCGAGCGCACTTTCGGCGAGCTCTCCGGCGGCGAGCAGCAGCGCATCCTGATCGCCCAGGCGCTTGTGCGCCGCCCGCGGATCCTGATGCTGGACGAGCCGCTCGACAGCCTCGACTTGCCCAACCAAGCGGCGGTAACCGCGCTCCTGCAGCGCATCTGCCGGATCGAGAACGTCGCGGTGCTGCTTGTCGCCCACGACGTCAACCCGCTGCTGCCCTATCTAGACCAGGTGATCTACCTCGCCGGGGGCCGCGCCTTGCAGGGCCCGGTGGAGGAGGTCATCAGCGGGGAGACGCTGAGCGAGCTGTACGGCGTGCCGATCGAGGTGCTGCGCGCTCGCGACGGACGGCTCGTGGTCGTGGGCCAGCCGGAGGCTCCGCACGTGCATGGGCATCGCCATGACTAGGCTCTCCTGGAACCTCGTGTCTGACGTGCGTGAGCTGTTCGAATACCAGTTCATGGTCAATGCTTTGGAGGCCGGCACGATCGTCGCGGTGATGGCGGGCGTGGTCGGCTGGTACATGGTGCTGCGTCGCCAGAGCTTCGCGGGGCACACGATCGCCGTCATGTCCTTCCCGGGCGCGGCGGGGGCGGCGCTGGCGGGTGCCCCGGCGGCGCTCGGCTACTACCTGGCGTGTGGGATCGCCGCGCTTGGAATCGGGCGCGCCGGCGGGCCGGCGGGGCGCGGGCGCGGCGGCGAGTCGGCGGCGATCGGGGTGGTGCAGGTGGCTGGGCTGGCGCTCGGCTTTCTCTTCTTGAGCCTCTACAGTGGCGTGCTCGAGCAGCTCGAGACGCTGCTGTTCGGCACCTTCCTGGGGATCGATCGCGACCAGGTGCTGACGCTGCTGATCGTCGCGCTCGTCGTGCTCGCGGCGCTGGTCGTCGTCGGCCGGCCTCTGCTGCTCGCCTCACTGGACCCTGAGGCGGCGCGTGCCCGCGGCGTGCCCGTGCGCGCGCTGGACGTCGGCTTCCTGCTGCTGCTTGGCCTTGCGGTCGCCGCGACGAGCCAGATCACGGGCGCGCTGCTCGTGTTCGCGCTGCTGGTCGCGCCGGCGGCCGCGGCGCAGGCGCTCACGCCGCGCCTGGGGCTGAGCCTCTTGTTGAGTGTGGTGCTCGCTGTGCTCGTCACGTGGGTCGGGCTGGCGATCTCCTATTTCTCGATCTACCCGCTCGGATTCTTCGTGACCTCACTTGCGTTTGGCGTGTATCTGCTTGCCGAGCTCGCGCGTCGCGCCCACGTTCGAGCACGCGCTGCCGGCGCTCGACGCGGGCCCTCCGGCGCCGCGGGCCCTGAGCCGGAGCCGCTGGCGGCCGCGTGATGCTCGCCCACGAATTCATCCGCAATGCCTATCTGGCCGGCACGTTCGTCGCGCTTGCTTGCGGAGTGGTGGGCTGGTTCACGGTGTTGCGCGGTCAGGTGTTCGCCGGCGACGCGCTCAGCCATGTGGCGTTCGTGGGGGCGATCGCCGCGGCGGTCGTGGGCGTCGACGAGCGTGTCGGCCTGTTCGCGCTGGCGCTCGGGCTGGCGGCGGTGATGGCGGGCCTGGGCAGGCGCGCGCAGGCCGACGACGTGACGATCGGGGTCGTGTTCTCCTGGGTGCTCGGGATCGGGGTGCTGTTGATCGCGGTGCTCAGCACCAGCTCCGCCGGGGGGAGTGGGCTGATCGTGGCCAACACGCTGTTCGGGTCGATCTTCGGCCTCAGCGCCGGCCAGAGCGTGGCGGCGGCGGCGATCGGCAGCGGGGCGGTGCTTGCCGTCGCGGCGATCGCACGGCCACTGCTGTTCGCCTCGGTCGACCCCGAGCTCGCCGCCCTGCACGGAGTGCCGGTGAGGGCGCTTGGGCTCGTGTTGCTGCTGCTCGTCGGCGCCGTCACGGCGGAGGGAACGCAGGCGATCGGCGCGCTGCTCGTGCTGGGCCTGATCGCCGCGCCGGGAGGGGCGGCGCTGCGGCTCACGTCCAAGCCGTATCTCGGCGTGGCGCTGTCGGGCGCGATCGCGCTCGCGGCGATGTGGGGTGGGATCGCGCTCAGCTACGCGATCCCCTCGCTGCCGCCGAGCACCGCGATCATCGGGCTGGCCGTCGGCGCCTACGCGCTCGCGTCGATCGCCTCTACCATCGCGGTGTGGGCTCCCAGGCACAGATCGTTGGATCGAAAGGCAGCGGGGGAGGCGTCTCCGCGATGAGCTCGACCGCTCCCGTCGATGCCTGGATCGAGCGAGCCGAGGCCAAGCTGAGCGCCGCCGGTCACAAGCGCGGCGGCGCACGCCGCGCCTTGCTGGAGCTGCTCGACGCCCAGCGCTGCGCGCTCACCGCCGTCGAGATCGAGGACGCGCTGCGCACGGCAGAGCGACGCGTGAGCCGCGCGAGCGTGTACCGCATCCTCGAGGAGCTGGAGCGCTTGGGGCTCGTGCAGCGTGTGGAGACCGGCCAGGCGATGGTGCGCTACGAGCGCGTGTGCGAGCACGACGAGCACCACCACCATCTCGTCTGCGACGGCTGTGGGCTCGTGATGCCGTTCTCCGACGAGGCGCTCGAGCAGGCGATCTCGAGCCTCAGCTCGCGGGTGCCCTTGACGGTCTCAGAGCATGAGATCGTGTTGCGCGGGGAGTGTCGCTCGTGCTCGGCGTAGATACTGTGGGGCTTATCTCGTGCTACACTGAATAAGTGCTACACGTAAGGATGCTGACATGACTAACTTGACCCTTTCCATAGATGACGACTTGCTGAAGCGCGCACGGATCCGGGCTCTCGAACTGGACACGTCAGTGAATTCGCTGGTGCGTGACTACCTGAATGAGTTTGCAAAGAAGCCTATGCAGCGTTCGCAGATGAAGGAGTTTCTGGATTGGACGAAGTCGGTTCACGGGGGCAGTGGGCCTGAGGGCCGTACGTGGACACGCGACGAACTGTATGAGCGGTAGGACTTTCGTCGATACGAACGTCTTTGTCTATACGGTCGATGACACCGAGTCGGCTAAGCGGGACATAGCCAGGGACGTGCTTGCCTCAGATCGATACGGTGAGTTCGTCTTGAGCAGCCAGATACTGGGTGAGTTCTATGTCACGATCACTCGCAAGTTCCAGGAGCGGATATCGGAGGCGGAGGCGGTGAAGGCGCTCGATCGGCTCGGTAAATACCCAGTTGTCCCGATCGATACGGTGCTCGTAAAGAGCGCCGTCCAGACCAGTCGCTCCGCCCAGCTCTCCTATTGGGACGGACTCGTGGTCGCAGCTGCCGCCCGTGCCGGCTGCGAGCGTCTGCTCACCGAGGATCTCAACGACGGTCAGACGATCGGCTCGGTCTGCATCGAGAATCCCTTCCGCGATGTGGCTTGAGGACCCAGCTGCGTCTGCGGCCTGCCCCACAGGTAGCTGAGCACGCAGCCGAGCATCAGCACGGCGACGACCAGCAGGACGGGGCCCGAGTCCTCCGTGAGCGCGCCGATCACGCCGGCTGTGAGGCCGCCCGCGAGCGCGGCAAGCCAGGCGGGGTCGGAGTCGACCGGCGCGCAGACTTGCTCGCGGCGGCGGACGGCGATCACCGACGCGACCAGCGCCAGCGCCGTCGCGAGTGGCATCAGGTGGTTCTTCAGCTCGTCCCAAGCGGCGCCGTAGCGGCGCGCGATGATGTCGCGGATGTCCCCCGCGGAGCGGGCGTCGAGCACGCTGCCGGTGAAGTGGCCGCTGCCGTGTGCGGTCGCGAGGTCGAGCGCGGCGAGCGCGATCAGCCCCGCGACGGGCGCCGCCATCACGAGCAGGACGCGCCTACGGTTGAGGGCGCCGGGAAGCAGCATCACCGTCGCCACGGCCGTGCCGGCGCTCACGAGGATCACGCCGCCCACGCCCGCGCCGATGCGCGCCGAGCCCTCCACGATCGCAAGCAGGATGCCGCCGCCGGCCATCGCCACCGCCGCGCGGCGTGAGCGCGTCGCCGGATAGAGCGCCGCCGCGACCGCCGCGAGCACGAGCACGGTCAGCGCCGACTTGAGCTCGTTGCCGATCCCGTAGAAGCGTGCGCCCAGGACCGGATCGGGGCCGAGCAGCGAACGCATCAGCAGCTGTGTGCCGGCGAGCGCGTCGACGCTCAGCGCGAGCACGGCGACCAAGGCGGGCGCTATCGGCGCACGCGGCCACGGCGCCAAGCGGTCGGTCAGCATCGCGAGCGCGAAGCACACGGCCACGATCGTGGCGAGCTCCACCGTGCGACTCGGCTCGATCGCGGCTGGGACGAGCACGGCCACCGGCATCCACATGATCGCGAGCGCTCCCACGCGCATCGCCCAGGCGCTCCGTGCGCGGTAGCGGGCGTCGGTCGAGGAGGCGTGTGCGCGGGAGCGGGCGGGGCGGGTTGAGGAGGTCTGCCCACGGTCGTCGGTGGTGTCAGTCGAGGGGGCGTGTGCGCGGGAGCGGGCGGCGCCGGTTGAAGAGGCTTGCCGAGGGTCGTCGGCGGCGTCAGTCGAGGAGGCGTGTGCGCGGGAGCCGGTGGCGCCGGTTGAAGAGGCTTGCCGAGGGTCGTCGGCGGCGAGGGGGAGGCGCGCGCCCGCCAGCAACAGCGCCCAGGCGGCGACCAGCCAGGCGATCGCGGGCAGTCGACGCGAGGAGATCACCCCGAGGCGCGACTTGAGCGCGCGCAGGCCCGCGCTGTCGAGGGCGCCTACGGCGCGTATCGTGCGGCCGCGCATGTCGGCTGGGATTGGCAGCCTTAGATGGCCGAGGATCGTCGGGGCGATGTCGATCGCGGCGATCAGGCCGCGCTGGTTGGTGGTCTGCGAGGTGAGCGTTTGCCCGCCAGGCCCGAGCCCCGCGACGGCGCTCCACAGCATTTCCTCGCCAGCGGGAGAGGCCGCGCCACGGGAGTCGTCGGGAGCTCGCTGGATCACGATCAACAGCTCTCCGGCGGGGCGCTCGGCGGCGAGCGCGCGCAAGTCGGCATATCCCTCTTGGCCCGTGGGCAGGTCGGCGACGACAAGTCGGTGGCTTGCCAGCAGCCGCTGGATGCTGGGCAGCGTGCCCGCTGGGCTGAGCCACACGCTGGCGACGTGCCCACCGCGATCGGCCGCCACGATCCCGTCGACGCTCGCGACGCCGCCAGCCGGCACATATGCGCCGCCACCGGGCACGTGCGTAGCCAGCGATCCCGGTTCGAGCAACTGCGGGGCGCTGCGCGCTCGCACGAGCGCCGCCAACCAGGGAAACACATGTGCGCTGCTGGAGGGGCCGCCGTCGGATACGCGAGAGGGCGCTCCCACGGCGCGAGCCGAAGCTGCGCTCGCGCTTTGAGTGGTGGCTTGGGGAGCCACTCCCAGCACCTGCAGAGGGGGAGGGGCACTGTGATCGTAGGCCGAGCCGGCCACACGCGCGCCCTGGGTGATGTCGAGCAGCATCTGAGCGCTCGAGTAGGCGCCCTGAGTGGCGCTGAGGAGTCCGATCGAGAGGCTGGGGATTGAGCCGAGCTCGTCCTCGACCGCATCGTCTTCTGAGCGTCCCGCGGGCAGCCGTTCAGCGGGAGCGAGGAAGACGACCAGCGCCGAGGGCTTCCAGGCGCCCAGCGCCGGCTCGGTCCTCGCGCTGCCCGCTGCCTGCATGGACTGCCTGGGAGCGCCAGGCTGTCCAACCGTGGCGCCGGCGACGGCGGCGCTTGAGGCATGAGCCGCGACCGTCGGCGAGACGACCAACAGCGCCGCGCACAGGAGGGCCGTAAGCAGCCCTCCGCGCACCCTGCTCAGCCCTCCGTCCCCCTGCCGGCCGGCACGGGCTCCCCCTTGCCGGAGGAGAGTGGTGCGGCAAGCTCAGCTTCATCGGCTGGGCTCAGGTGAGTCTCGCTGCCCTCGATGTTCAGGCGCGGCAGCAGCCGCCCGAGCCATGTCGGGATCTTCCAGGTTGCGTCCCCGAGGATCTCGAGCACGGCGGGCAGCAGCAGACAGCGCACGATCACCGCGTCGAGGAACACAGCCGTCGCGAGACTCAGGCCGAACTCCTTGATGACGCGGTTTTCGCCGAGCATGAACGACAGGAACACGCAGATCATGATCGCCGCGGCGGCGGTCACCACGCGCCCGGTGAGCGCAAGCCCTTCGCTCACCGCCCGGCGACTGTCGCCATTGCGCGCCCACTGCTCGTGGATGCGCGAGACCAGGAAGACCTCGTAGTCCATCGAGAGGCCGAACACGATCGCGAACAGCATCACCGGCACGAACGACTCGATCGGCCCGCCGCTGATGCCCAGCAGCCCATCGATCCACCCCCACTGGAAGACGACGACGATCACGCCGAGCGAGGCGCCGATGCTGAGCAAGTTCATGATCGCCGCCTGCAACGGGATCACGAGCGAGCGGAACACGACCATCAGCAGCAGCGCGGAGAGCAGCACGACGACGCCGATGAACAGCGGCAGCTTCTTTCCAAGCAGGCTCGCGAAGTCGACCGCTCCGGCGGTGACGCCCCCGACATAGACGTGCACGCCGGTACGTGAGGCAACCGGCGGGATCACCTGCTCGCGCAGGTGAGAGACGAGCTGGGTGGTCGCGTACTCCTGTGGGGAGGAGGTCGGATAGACCGAGATAGTGGCGACGTCGCCGGTGGGATTGAGCTTCGCCGGGGCGACCGCGGCCACGTCGGGCGCGCCCGTGATCGCAGCGTGCAGGCTCTCCAGGTCACGCGCGCCAACCCCCGTCTCCGATTGGCGTGTCTCGGTGGCTTGCGAGCCATTCGAGCCTCCGCTTGACTTGGCTGCTTCGCGCGTTGGCAGCCGCGCCACGACCAGCAACGGCCCATTGAAGCCCTTGCCGAATCCCTCGGCAAGCAGCTCGTAGGCCCTGTGCGTCGTGAATTTCGTCGGGTCGTTTCCGGCGTCGCTTGACCCCAGCCGCAGAGCGGTTGCGGGAGCGGCGATCAGCAGCAGCGCCAGCGTCGAGGCAAGCGCGATCGTCCACGAGTGCGCCTGCACGAACGCGCTCCAACGCAGCCACATCCCACCGTGATGGGGGTCGGTGGCCTGGGCGCCGCGGCGACGCCTACGCCGGCTCGGTCGCACCAAGCGGGCCCCCGTAAACGTGAGCAGCGCGGGCAGCAGCGTGAGCGATCCCAGCATCACGAGCAGGACGCCGATCGACGCGGAGATCGCCACGCCATACAAGAAATCCACGCCAAGCAGCATCATCCCGAGCAGCGCGATCACGACGGTGCAGCCGGCGAACAGCACCGCACGCCCCGCGGTGTCCATCGCCTGCACCACGGACTCGCGCACGTTGCCAAAGCTCACGCCAGGCGTCGCGTAGGCCTCACGGAAGCGGGTGACGATGAACAGCGAGTAGTCGATCCCGACGCCGAGCCCGATCATGGCGGCGAGCTCGGAGGAGAAGTCGGCCGTGTCGACGACATGCGTGAACAGCGCGATCAGGCCGAGGCCGGTGCCGAGGCCGAACAGCGCCGTGAGGATCGGCAGCCCCATCGCGACGAGCGAGCCGAAGGTGATCAGCAGCACGACGATCGCCGCCATCAGCCCGACCGCGGTCGTGAGCCCGAAGCCTTCCTGCTGGGTCTGCTCGATCGCCTGCCCGCCCAGCTCGATCTGCAGGCCCGGCGCGCGCGCCGCCTCGGCGGCGGCGACTACGCCCTTGGCGGCGCTCTTGGGAAGCGTGTTGACCTTCTCGTCGAACACCACCGTCGCGAACGCGATGCGCCCATCGCGGGAGATGGCCTTGCCGGCCGCCTGGGGGGCGTAGGGGCTGACGACGCCCGCCACGTGCGGGAGCCCGCCCACCTTCGTGAGCAACTCGCTCATGCGCGCCTTCACGGCCGGGTCCTCGACGCCGCCGTGAGAGACCTTGAAGACGATCGTGTCGCGGTCGCCGGCCTGCGTCGGGAAGCTCTGCGCCAGCAGGTCCGAGGCGCGTTGCGCGTCGGAGTGGGGCAGCGTGAAGTTGTTCGAATAGGAGGCGCCCCCGCCAGCCTGGGCGAGCACGTTGACGCCGATCAGCAGCACCACCCAGCCGATCGCGATGTAAAGCCGGTGGGTGGTGGACCAACGGGCGAGCTTGAGCATTGTGAGAGCTTAGAGTGGCCGCCGACAAAGCTCGTCGGTAGCCCGCTATAGGACTGGCCCGACCCCTCGGGCGCCTGGCGTCGAGACCCGCGCGTCGGTAGCCCGCTATAGGACTGGCCCGACCCCTCGGGCGCCTGGCGTCGAGACTCACGCAAGCGGTTGCGCGGGCGCTACGCGCTGTTCCAGGCCGACCGCGCCGAGAAGGACCGGATGAACAACGTGCTCAGGCTCTTGCGGCTAGCCCGCCGAGAAGAGGTCGAGCTTGCCGGAGAGCTCGTGGTTGTTGGCGTCGCCCTCGGGCTCCACAACGTGGCCGTCGACCACGATCGGGCTGTTCCAGTGGCCCGGCGAGCCTGCCAACTTGGCGATCGGGCGGCCCGACCGCGGCCTGTAGACCTCGATACCGCCGTTCGAAGGGTCATAGACGTAGAGCAGCCCGCCCGCCAGCACGGGGCTCGTGCCGGGATTGGCGTTCTGCCATACCAGGTGCAAGCGGCCGCCGAGCAACGAGTAGGCGGCGGTGGCGTGTTCGGCGCCCACGAACACCGTGGTGCTCTTGTCTTCGGCCCAGACGGCCGGCGCCGTGAACAGCTCCCCTCCGCCTGGCAGCGGCAGGCGCTGGACTTCGCCTCCGAGCTTGTTGGGCAGCGTCGGCGTATGGCCGTCGAGGCGGGAGAGCGAGAGCACGCGCATCACCCCGTCCTTGCCTGCGATCAGCACGCGATCATGGCCGAGCGGCACGGGCGCGCTCGAGCCGAGGTCGGTGTCGCTTTCGTTGAGCTGCGCCTGATTGGTGGGGGTGAAGGCCTGGCGCAGGCGCAGGCCCGGGAGCGTCAGCTCGATCACGCTGTCGCCGAAGTTGGTCGTCCCGTTCCAAGGCGCATTGCCGGTCGAGAGCAACAGTCGCCGCCCACCCGGCTCGACGACGGCTCCGCCACGCGAGAGGATCGCCGAGTCGCTGGCCGGGCAGCTGCTCGGCACGATTATCCGGCGACGGTTGGCGCAAAGCGTGTTGAGGACGTTCGCGATCCGTCCGTCGCTACGGTCGATCGTGACGACGTGCCCCTGGTAAGGAGGAGCGTCGCCGAGGTATCCCCCGGTCGCGACGAGCAGGAAGCGCCTGGCGATGTTCAGCGCCGCCGCAAGCTTCTCGTGCGTGGCGTCGCGCGTGATCGACACGGGCCAGCCCGGGGCCTCGCTGCCATCGGCGAGCGCGAGCTTGTGGATCAGCCCGTTGGGCGAGGCCGCGTATACGAAGCGCCCATTTGGATCGGCCAGCGGCGAGGTCGTGGTGATCTGTGGAGTGCCGGCCCATTGCGAGTAGCCGTCCGGCGTGAACGTCCACAGCTTGCGGCCGCTGGTTGCATCGAGCGCGAGCGTCTTGCCGTAAGTTGTGGTGAGGATCGTCACGCTGTGCACCGCGCCAGCGACATCCGCCTGGTGCAGGTAGATCGGAGAGGAGTCGACCGTGCCCGGCAGCTCGACAGTGACGCGGCGCAGACGTGCGACATTGCCGGCGGTGATCCCGGTCGAGAGCGGGCTCACGTCAGAGCGCTGCGGGTTCAGGCCGAACTCGGGCCAGTCGAGCAGGCGCGCGCTCGCGATATGCGTCGGTCGCGGGATCGCGGTCGTGCCAGCCGTAGGTGTGGAGTCGGCCGGGGCGCTGCTGCCGCAGGCGCCGATCAGCGCGCACCCTATGAGCGTCGCCGTGAGGCGGCGAGGATGGCTCGTAGACATTCCGTGGTTGTAGCGCAGCGCGCGGTCGGCCTGGGCTCGCCTTTGCGGTCGGTCTGGGCTCGCCCTCGCAGTTGGCCTGGGCTCGCCTTTGCGGTCGGTCTGGGCTCGCCTTTGCGGTCGGCCTGGGCTCGCCCTCGCAGTCGAGCCGGCTCCGCGTCGCTCGATCCCATCTCTGGCGTATCCTCGTTTGGTCACCAACATGGAAAGCAGGCAGGATGGCCAAGACACCGGGAGTGGGGGAGCAGGCGCCGGACTTCGAGCTCCAGGGCACGAGTGGCCCGTTCAAGCTCTCAGAGCATCGTGGCGAGCGGGTCGTGCTGCTGTTCTATCCGGGGGACAACACGCCCGTGTGTAAAAAGCAATTCTGCTCGTACCGCGATCGCGCGGACGACTTTGCGGCATTGGATGCGACGGTCGTCGGCATATCGTCGCAGGACCTGGATTCGCACCGCGGATTCATCGAGAAGAACAGTCTCACGGTCCCGCTGCTGGCGGACGTGGACAAGACGGTGGCGAGCGCCTACGGTGCGCACTCGTCCCGGCTGGGCACCAAACGCGCCGTGATCGTCGTTGACGAGCAAGGCATCGTCCGCCACCGCCATGATCACCTGCTCGGGCTGGACTACCAAACGGTGGACGACCTCAAGGCGGCGCTGGACGCGCTCTGAGCGTCGGTTGGTCTTCGTCCATCCGCCGGGGCCAGGTTCAGTGGCGCCTTCGCCGATCAGTGCTCGTGCGACGCCTTGAAGGCGGCGACGAGTTTCGTCGCGTGAGTGGATTCCGAGCTTTTGGCAGACGTGTCCGAGGTGGTACTCGATCGTTTTGGACTCACGAAGATTGCCGCGGCGGTCTCCCGCGTGGTCTTTCCGTCGGCGAGTAGACGCGCTATTCGCGGCTCTCGAGGAGTGAGCTCGTCGAGCGTGCTCACGTCACGCCGTCGTGCCGGGCGTCACCCGGGGGCTCCTCTCGGAGTCAGCGATGGCCAATCATCTCGAACTTTCGAATCCTCTCACGGGGTTGAGACGTCGAATGCGATCGGCTACCTTTTATCGTTGTCTGTGGTCCGGATAGATCAACCCATTGGAAGGTACGCGATGAGGAGGCGTTCCTCGCATGGTGCTGTGTCGTACGCGATTGAAGGGCTAGGTTTAGATTCTCATGGCCGGGTCTAACCCTCGCGATACCGTTGAGAAGGACGGGTGGATGCGTGGCTCCTCGGCGTCGCTGCGCGGTGGCTTGCTTGCTCTGGTGCTGGAGCGCCCGGGTCACGGGTACGAGCTGGCCAATCGGTTGGCCGACCGGCTTGGTCAGACTTGGCTGATCGTTCTCAAGGATGTCTACCGACTCCTTGAAGGATTGGAAAAAGATGGATTGCTTCTGCTCAGCGAAGAGCGGGAAACGGGCCGACGGCGACGCCGTCTCGTCTACCACCCGACGGAGTTAACGGCGCGGGCGGTGACCGAATGGATGGAGACCCTGATCCCAAAGGAGCCAATGCGCTCGGGCATACGGGCAAAGGTCGCTGTTGCGCGTGAGCAGGACGCGCGTCCGTTGCTGCTCGCGCTACGCGGGTATGAGCAGGAGTGCCTGAGGCTATTGCAGCTTGCTCCTCCGGCGGCGAGCGTGCCGTCGTGGAAGGGCGTGCTCATCGACTGCACGCGTGACGCGGTCGACGCGCAGCTCCGCAGCGAAGTCGAATGGGCCAGGCGCACGCGGCGTCGAATCGAGGAGCACCTCGCCCGAGGGCGATAGCGCTATGACACCTCTGATGTCCTTTGAGAATGTCAGCAAGCGATACCCCGACGGTCATCGCGAGATCGTCGTCCTCGACTGTGCCTGCTTCGATATCGACGAAGGCACCTTCATTGGCGTGTGGGGCGCTCGACGCGCGGGCAAGTCGACGTTGCTGAGGTTGATGGCTGGCATCGAGTGGCCAGATACCGGGAAGGTGTGCTTTGACGGTTGCGACATGGCCGCGATGCCTTTCCTCCGGCGTGAAAGGCTGTTGCGGGAAGAGATAGCGTTGATGACGACAGGCGATTGGCACCTGAACGCGCAGGAGACGGTCGTCGACCATGTGGCGCTGTCGCTGGGAAGCGGAAACTCATCGATGTCCGAGGCCAGGCGCAGGGCGCGCGCCGTGTTGAGTCGTGTGGGCATGGCTGCGTATGCCGATGATCTGACGCGGCACCTGTCGTTGGCTGAGAGGATGCGTGTGATCCTCGCAAGGGCATTGGTGCGCGAGCCGCGGCTGCTGCTTGTGGACGAGCCTGCTGTCGTTCCAAGCCTCACGGAGCGAGATGCCCTCTACGGGCTGCTTCGCGACCTCACACGGGAGTCGGGGATCACGCTCGTAGTTGCCTCCGAAGAGATGGCGCCGCTGCACGGCGCCGAGATCGTCGTGTCGGTCGGTGACGGCGAACTGTGCTCGACCGACGAGCGAGGCGTGGTCGCTCGCTTTCCAGGTAGCGCACCGGCTGTCCACCCCGAGCCGTGAGCGCGCTCGAGCTGCGCGAGGTCGTCAAGCACTATCCCAGCGGTCGGGAGGTTGTCCGCGCGGTCGATGGCGTATCCCTCGGCATCGCCGCGGAAGAGTTTGCGGCCCTCTATGGGCCGAGCGGCTCAGGTAAGACGACGCTGCTCATGCTGGCGGTTGGGTTGCTGGCTCCCGACAGTGGCACCGTGCGCTTCGGGGGCACAGACATCGGTCGGCTGTCCGAGCGCGAGTCTGCGCGTTACCGTCTCAACGACGTTGGTTTCATATTTCAGTCATTCCATCTCGCGGACGGGGCGACGGCGCTTGACAATGTCACTACGAAGCTCGTCGGGGCCGGTCTAACCCTGCGGGAGGCTCGGCGGCGAGCGCAACCGTGGCTCGATCGCCTGGATCTTGGGGACCGAGCCAAGCATATGCCCAGCCAACTCTCGATGGGGGAGCGACAGCGCGTCGCGATTGCCCGCGCCTTGGTCAATCGACCAAGGCTTCTGCTGGCTGACGAGCCGACTGGGAATCTTGACTCAAAGCGTACGAGCGACATTCTCGAGCTGCTCCGCGGTATCTGTCATGAGCAGGGAATCCCTGGCCTGATTGTGACACACGATATCGAAGCGATCACGTTCGTCGACCATGTCTACACGCTGCGGGACGGGCGACTCACGGAGGGCTTGGATAGCGGGCTGACGACGGCCTCCCTGTGATGAAGACGATGCGTCTATCGATATTCGGCATTCGTGTAAGTACGTTGTTTCACCTATATATGCGACGGTTGCGCTCGCATACCGGCCAAGAGCTGCTGGCGGGCAGTGGGATCGCCGTTGGGGTAGCACTCGTCCTGGGCGTGCTGTTGGCGAACGCAAGTCTGCTTGGCTCCACCGAACAGACCGTGCACGGAGTCATCGGCGCCGCTCGGCTCGAGCTCGTCGCACGCTCCGGCCGCGGGTTCGACGAACGACTCGCCAGACGGGTGGCCCTGCTGCCTGGCGTTCAGGTCTCAGCGTCTGTGCTGCAAGAGAGCGCTGCGATCGTCGGGCCCAAGGGACGCGCGTCCGTGCGGTTTGTCGGCGTGACCCCCGCGCTGGTCTCCCTCGGCGGAGCTATTACGAAGAACGCGGGGGCCGGCCCCTCGCTTATCGGGGAAGGCATAGGGCTACCGGCTGGTATCGCGCACGCGACAGGTGCGCGGGCGGAACACAAGGTGACCTTGTTGGTCGACGGTCGAGCCCATTCGGTGAATGTCCGGGCGGTGCTGGGCGCCGGTGCGATAGGCCCGCTCGCGGAAAGTCCGCTCGCCGTGGCCCTACTGGGCTTCGCTCAACGTCTTGCGGGTAGAGCTGGCCGCGTAACCCAGGTATTCGTGCAGCCGCGGGCCGGTAAGGACCAGCAGGTCGAGCGTGAGTTGAGGCGGCTGGCGGCTGGACGCCAAGATGTGGTTCCGGCGGACAATGAACTGAGATTGCTTCGGGCGATCGCGAAGCCCAACGATCAGGCCACCATGATGTTCGCCCTGATTGGCGCGATGGTTGGCTTTCTCTTTACGTTCAACGCGATGCTCTCGACCGTGCCGCAGCGTCGTCGCTACATAGCGGATCTGCGCATGCAGGGCTACGACTGGCGCCAAGCCCTGACGATCCTCGGATTCGAAGCCTTGGCTCTCGGGATCGTCGCGTCGGTCGCTGGCCTAACGCTCGGATATGTCCTGTCTCACGCGTTGTTTCATAGGGTTCCGGTCTACTTGGCGTTCGCGTTCCCGGTGGGCAACCAACAGGTGGTGCGAATCTCGCTTGTCCTGCTTGCGATGGGCTGCGGCGTGCTCGCCACGCTGCTCGCGTCATTGCTGCCGGTCTTTGACCTACGGCCAAGCCGGGCACGCGACGCCGTCTTCAGGCAAACCGGGGACGGCGGCGAGGGCATCAACAAACGCGCCGCTGCTGGGCTTGGGCTGGTAGGGCTGTTTCTCATCGTTCTCGCCACGGCTGTGGTGCTCGTCCTCCCGAACCTCACTCTCGTAGGCGGCGCCACGCTTGCGCTGGCGACCATCTGTCTTATCCCAAGCGCATTCACCGGCGCCGCACGGGCCCTTCGACGAGTGAGCGAGCACGTATCCAGCACGGCGCTGATCCTTGCGGTCAGAGAACTGCGCACGACGAGTGTGCCGCTGGTTGCGCTGGCCAGCGTCGGCGCCCTGTCGATCTACGGGAGTGTGGCCATCGGTGGCGCGAGGCACGACCTACTGGCTGGCCTAGACGCCAATTTCGGA
Source organism: uncultured Solirubrobacterales bacterium (assembly GCA_963764655.1). GTDB lineage: Bacteria > Actinomycetota > Thermoleophilia > Solirubrobacterales > Solirubrobacteraceae > Palsa-744. The sequence goes on along the minus strand of CAVXTI010000003.1, from coordinate 31,741 downwards.
GAATATCTAGGTACAGCCGATCTATGGGTGACAACCGGCGGGAATGATCTGACGACCAACAGCTTTCAGCCCGGCAAGCTCCAAGCCGAGCTCGCGAGCGCCCCCGGAATCAGATCTGTTCGGGCATACCAAGGCGAGCTGATGGACGTAGGCAGTCGCCGCATGTGGGTGATCGGTCGTCCATCTGGTGATCGCACGATCATCCCCGCCAGCCAACTACTGCACGGCAACCTCTCGAGGGCAGACAAATTGCTGCATGGAACGGGCTCGATCGCGGTCTCCACCAGCTTTTCAGCCGAACACCACCTACGAGTGGGAGACACCTTCGCGCTGCCGACCCCCTCGGGGGCCCAACCGTTCAAAGTCGCGGCGATCAGCACGAACGTCGGATGGCCTCCAGGCGCCCTGATCGTCAGTGCGCATGACTACAGTCGCTATTGGCAGACCTCTGAGCCCTCGGCGCTCGAGGTCAATCTCAAGCCCGGCGTCAGCGTTGCCACCGGCGAGCAGACGGTCAACCGGGTCCTTGCGAGCCATCCCGGGCTTCGGGTGCAAACTCGCCGCGAGCGCGAAGCTCAATACGCCGCCAACTCGCGCCAAGCCCTGCAGGCGCTCAACGAGATATCCACGCTGCTGCTGATCGTTGCGGCCCTCGCGGTGGCTTCAGCCCTGAGCGCCGCCATCTGGCGACGACGACCCTTCCTAGCGTCACTGAAGATCCAGGGCTATGACCGCCATCAACTTTGGCGCGCGCTGCTGCTGGAGAGCATGATCGTATTGGGCTTCGGCTGTGCGATCGGTGCGATCCTCGGCGTGTACGGACACCTGCTCGCCAGCCGATGGCTGAAGCTGACAACCGGTTTTTCGGCCCCTTTCTCGCTGGGCGCGCCGCAGGTCATCCTTGACGTCGCGCTCGTCGGAGGGATTGGTCTGATCGTGATCGCACTTCCAGGGTTTGCCGCCGCGCGCGTATCGTCTCGCCTGGCACTCCAAGAATGAGCTGACCAACAAACGTGCCCACGCGATCCTGTCCGCGTGAGCATCCACGCTCGGACTCGTCATCAATACCAATATTCGTGTCCGCGGCGATTCGCTATTGGATGGGCGTCTTCCCGTTCGTGTGTTGTGAAATCCGACGGTGGGAGCGGCGCGCTCGCACGATTCCCGATCCGAACCTGAGGAAGATCGCGTTGAAGGCCTTGAAGGACGAGCGGGGGAACCTCGAGGGCGCCACAGCGTATGCCGCGTTCACACCGCGCCCGCATCGCGCTGCCGTGGCGCGCGCGACAATGGCTTTCCAGGCGGCCTACGACTACGCCGACGCTCTCTCAGAGCAGCCGGATGGCAGGAATGACGGCAATGTGCACCGACTCCACCAGGCTCTCCTAATCGCGCTCAAGCCAGGCGCTTGTCATTTGGACTACTACGCCCTTCACAGCCAAAAGGACGACGGCGGATATCTCAATAGCCTGGTCGATAGGTGCCGCTCCGCTCTTTGCCTGCTCCCGTCCTTCCCAGCTGTCTCAGCCCCGGCGCAACGAGCAGCCGCTCGGATTGTCACATATCAACGGCTGAACAATCCAGGTACCGGTGAGTCATATCACGCGTTTGCACGCTGGGCGAATGGGATAGTCACCCCGGAGGCTGACCTCAGATGGTGGGAGACGGGCGCTTCGGCAGGCTCGTCTCTCGCGGTGTTCGCGTTGATGTCCGCCGCCGCCCAACCCCGTCTAAGCCCAGACCACGTGGTGTCATTGGAGCGCGCATACTTTCCTTGGATCGGATCGCTGCACACGCTTCTCGACAGCCTAATCGACGAGCACGAAGACGCGATGACAGGTCAACATCGTCTTACCTCTCGCTACACATCACAGGAGGAAGTCGCCAACCGTCTGCAGAAGCTCGCCGCGCGAGCAGACGACCATGCCAAAGTGCTCTCCGACGGTGAGCATCACATGATGATTCTCGCCGCGATGGTCAGCTTCTACCTTGCGAGCCCTCACGCGAAGAGCCCTCATGCGAGGCTTGTGGCCGAGCGGGTGTTGATGACGCTGGGCGCCCATGTGTTACCCGCCATGTTCGTGCTGCGTGCCAGGCACACGGTGGGCGGTCTCGTCAGGCGTGGCAGCTGATGGCCAGTGTCCCGAGTCACAAATCCGATGGCATTCCCCTGCGCCTGCCCGCCAGATCCAGCCGACATTGGCCCACGCGCTACCGGGCACGCACGCCGACGTCGTCAATGTCAGACCATGACCATTCACCCAGAAATCCTCACCAATCTGTGACTGGAGACACTAGGAGGCCCAGCTTTTGACTAGGAGGCCAGTTTCAACGGCCCGAGGGCTGCGCGGCCTCATGCTCGGCCGGTCGCGCTTCGGCGGCGCGGCGCGCGTGCAGCTCCATCAGCTCGACCTGCATGTTGCGCGGGCGCTCGCCTGGAGCGGGCGAGCGTCGCCGCCACGTCCCCTGGGCGTGCAGCTCCCACGAGCTCTGATTGTCGGCGAAGGCTCGCTCCAGCGTGTCCATCAGCTCCGCCTGCAGCTCGGGCGACTCGATCGGCGCCGCGAGCTCCACGCGGTGGTCGAGGTTGCGCGGCATGAGGTCGGCCGAGGCGATGTAAACGGTGCGCGTGCCGTCGCGCTCGAACGTGTAGACGCGCGAGTGCTCGAGCAGACGCCCGACGACCGACACCACTGTGATGTGCTCGGAGACGCCCGGCACTCCGGGGCGCAGGCAGCAGATCCCGCGCACGTTCAGATCGACCCTCACCCCCGCCATCGACGCGCGGTACAGCGCCCTGATGCAGTGGCCGTCGACCAGTGCGTTCATCTTCATCGCGATGCGTCCCGGCGACTCGTCCGTGTGTGCGGCGATCGTCGCGTCGATCTCCGCGATCAGTCCCTCGCGCAGATGAGCAGGCGCGATCAGCGCCTTGCGGTAGCGCAAGGGACGGCCGTAGCCGGTGAGGTTGTTGAACATGTCGGCCACGTCCGCACCGATCTCCTCGTCGATCGTGAACAGGCCGAAGTCGGTGTAGAGGCGCGCCGTCGCCGAGTGGTAGTTGCCGGTGCCGACGTGCACGTAGTTACGCACTCCATCGCCCTCCCTGCGCACGACCAGCACGCACTTGGCGTGGGTCTTGAGTGCCGGCTGGCCGTACACGACGTGCACCCCAGCCTCCTCCAGCGCCTTGGCCCAATGGATGTTCATGCGCTCGTCGAAGCGCGCCGTCAGCTCGACGAGCGCCACCGCCTGCTTGCCGCGCTCAGAGGCTGCGATCAAATCCGGCACGAGCGGAGAGTCGTCGCTCGTGCGGTACACAGTCTGCTTGATCGCGAGCACGTTCGGGTCGGCGACCGCCTGTTCGACGAAGCGCTCGACAGAGGTGGCGAACGAGTCGTAGGGGTGGTGAACCAGCACGTCGCCCTCGCGCATCGCGGCGAGCACGTCGGGGCGCTCGCCCTCGTGACGCAGCAATCGCGGGTGCGTCACCGGCGCGTACGGCGGGTTGCGCAGGTCGGGCATCCCCGGCAGCTTCACGATCTGCCACAGCGCGCCCATGTCGAGCAGCCCGTCGACCGGATAGACCTCGTCCTCGCGCACGCCCAGCAAGCCGACGAGCTCCTCGCGCAAGCGCTCAGAGCAGCTCGTGCCGATCTCCACACGCACGATCTCGCCGAAGCGCCGACGGCGCAGCTCGTCCTCGACGGCCTGCAGCAGGTCGGCGGCGTCGTCTGAGACCTCCAGGTCCGCGTCGCGCGTGACCCTGAAGACGTCGTAGTCGACGATCTCCATGCCTGGGAACAGGGCGTCGAGATTGTGGGCGATGACGTCCTCGAGCGGGACGAGCGTCGTATGCGACGCTCCGCTCGAGGAGCTGTGAGACCCGCTCCCAGCGGCGCCCGCGTTGCCGCCGCCGGTCGCGCCACCGATCGTGGCACCCGTCGCGGCGCTTGCCGAGGAGGCGCTCCCGCCCGCCGCGCCCGGTGCGCCCGGTGCGCTCCCGGGCGAGCGCACCGTCACGAAGCGCGGCAAGATCTCGGTGGGCACCTTCACGCGCGCGAACACCGTCTCGCCGCCGGTCGGGTCGCGCACCAGCACCGCCAGGCTGAGCGACAGGTTCGAGATGTAAGGGAACGGCCGGCCGGGCGCCACCGCGAGCGGGGTGAGCGCCGGGAAGATCACGCGTCGGAAGTGCTGCGCGAGGTCGGCGCGCTGCTCGTCGTCGAGCTGCTCGAAACCGACGACCCTCACGCCGTGCTCGGCCAGCGTCGGCCGCAGGCGCGCTTCGAAGCACTCGCTCACGCGCCCCCCCAGCTCGAGCACGCGCTCGCGGATCCCCGCGATCGTCTCAGACGGCGTGAGCCCGTCCTGACTCGGGTTCTCGACCCCAGCGTCGATCTGGTCGTGCAGCCCGGCTACGCGCACCATGTAGTACTCGTCGAGATTGGTCGTGTAGATCGCGCAGAACTTCAGGCGCTCGAGCAGTGGTGTGGACTCGTCCTCGCCCAGCTGCAGCACTCGCTCGTTGAAGTCCAGCCACGAGAGCTCGCGGTTGATGTAGAGCGAGGGATCGTGCAGGCGGTGGTGGCGCCGCTCGGGCCCATGGCTCTGATCGTGCTTGTGCTCGTTGCTCATCGTCGCGCTCAACTTGTCTATGCTCGCAGAACACCATGGCTATGGCCCGTCAGCTCTGGCTGCTTCGTCACGCCGACGCGGAGCCGCACGGCACGCGTGCTCGACTGCCGAGCGGCGATTGACCGAGCGCGGCACGCGTCAAGCGCACGTCGCAGGCGTCGCCTTCGCGCGTATGGGAGCGTCGTTCGGCACGATCCTGGCCAGCCCGAAGGCGCGCGCGCGCGAAACGGCCGAGTTCGCGCTCACGCATCTGGAGGACTCCCAGCGTGAGCTGCTCGAGCTGCACGCGCCGCTCGCGGGTGGGCTGCATGCGCGCGACGCGCTCGAGCTGCTCGACTCCGCGGGAGCCGAGGGATCGCTCTTGCTGGTAGGTCACGAGCCCGACCTCTCAGGCATCGTGGGTGAGCTCGCCGGCGGCCGCGTGGACCTGAAGAAGGGCGGTCTCGCGGTCGTGCGGCTAGGCGCCGGTGGCGCTGAGCTCGTACTCCTGCTGCGCCCCGCCGAGCTTGCCCTGATCGCCGACCCTGCCGTCGTCGCCGAGATCTAGCTCGCCGCCGCCTCGGGCGCCAAGCCCGGGGGGGCTTGCGCCTTCGTCGGTGCTCGTGGCGCCTTCGCCTGAGGAGCCCGTGGGGCCTTGGCTCGTGCCCGTGGCGCCTTCGCCTGAGCCCGCAGAGCCTTGGCTTGTGCTCGTGGCGCCTTCGCCTGAGGAGGCCGTGGAGCCTTGGCTCGTGTCCGCGGCGCCTTCGCCTGAGCCCGTGGAGCCCTGGCTCGTGCCCGTGAGGGCGCCTCGGCTCATGCGCGTGGCGCTCGCGCTTGCGCCGCTCTCCGGCGTGCTGCCGTCCGCGGCGATCTCTCGCGCCTGCTCGTTCGCGCCGGCGTCGTGCGTCGAGCTCTCCTCCGGCTCGGCGGCGAAGCGGTAGCCGATCCCGAAGTGGGTGTGTATATAGCGCCATCCTGGCGAGGCCTTCTCGAGCTTTTGGCGCAGCTTGCGCACGAACACGTCAACTGAGCGGTCTCCTCGCACCATCGCGTAGCCCCACAGGCGCGAGTAGATCTCCTCGCGCTCGAGCACGCGGCCTTCGCCGCTGGCGAGCAGCTCGATCAGCTCGAACTCGCGGCGCGTCAGCTCGAGGCTGCGGCCCGCCACGAACGCCTGGAAGCGGTCTGAGCGAATCTCGACCTCGCCAGCCGACACGGGCTTTGATTCCGTGCGCGCGCTGGCGCGGCGCCTGCGCCTCACCAGCCCCTGGACACGCGCGATCACCTCCTCGGGGTGGCAAGGCTTGGTGATCCAGTCGTCGGCGCCCAGCCGCAGCCCGCGCACGCGCTGGGCGACGGTCGACGGTCCCGTGCAAACCACGATCCCCAGTTCCGGCAGCGCCCCGCACAGGCGCTCAAGCCACTCCCACGCGGGCGGCCCGAGCACGGCGAGGTCGACGACGAGCGCGCTCAGGCGCATCGAGGCGATCGCGTCGGTGGGGACTGGGCTCGCGAGCACGCGGTGCTCCCAGCCGAGGCGGTCCATGCGCTTACCCAAGACCTGGATGAACCCGCTGTCGCGGTCGAGCACTGCGATGCGCAGCAAGGACGTGCCCCCTGCGCTCGAAACGGCCCCTTCGTCCTTGGGGAGGATGCCCGTCGTCATCTGCGCTGCAGTGTATAGGCGCTCAAGGCGCTATTGGCAAGCGGCGCAGACGATAGTCACAGGATGTTCACAGGCGATGACGCTGTTTGCGCGACGGCCGAAGGCATTGCCGACGGGCTTGCGGTGCTCGCTGCTCAGCCGGCGAGTGGGTTCGTCTGGTCTGAGAACTCGCGAAACAGGCCGGTCACGACGAACGCAACCTGCTCGCCGACGTCGACCGCATTGTCGCCGATGCGCTCGATGGCGCGCGCCACGAGGATCATGTGCATCGCCCACTCGCGCGTGTCGGGGTCGTCGCCGATCTCGAGTGCCAAGCGGAAGATCTGACGGTTGAGGCGGTTGATCTCGCGATCCTGGCGAGCGAGGTCTTCGGCCAGCCCGACGTCGCGTTCGGTGAAGGCGGCCTTGCACTGCACGATCTCCGAGCGGGCGTGCGCCCCCATCTTCAGGATCGCCTCGAGCACCTCCGGGCGGACAGGGGCCTCATACCCCGAGAGGGGGATCAGCTTGGCGATGTTCACGCACTGGTCTCCCATGCGCTCGACGTGCACGATCACGTGCAGCAGCGCGGCCACCAGGCGCAGATCGCCCGCCACCGGGGCCTGGGTTGCCAGCAACGAGAGGATCCCCTGGTGGACCTCCAGATAGCGCCCGTCGATGCGATCGTCGTCGGCAATCACCATCTGGGCAAGCTCCACGTCCTGGTGGGCGAGCGCCTCGAGCGTGCGGTCGAGCTGTTCGAGGACGACGTCGAGCCCACCCAGCGCGCGCGTCTCGAGCTCCTGCAGCTGCTGCTGGAAGTGCTGCCTACCCTGCTGAGTCGCGAGTCGCGAAGCCTGGCCTTCGTTGACGTCTGAGCTCATTTAGCCGAACTTCCCGGTGACATATTCTTCGGTTCTCGGATCGTCGGGGTTTGTGAAGATCTTCTGCGTTGGACCCACCTCGACGAGCTCTCCGCCGAGCATGAACGCGGTGCGGTCGGCGACTCGGGCGGCCTGCTGCATGTTGTGGGTGACTATCACGATCGTCACCCTTGTCTTGAGCTGGTCGATCAGCTCCTCGATCTTCAACGTCGCGATCGGGTCGAGCGCCGAGCAGGGCTCGTCCATCAGGATCACCTCCGGTTCGACCGCCAGCGAGCGCGCGATGCAAAGCCGCTGCTGCTGGCCCCCCGAGAGCCCGGCGCCGGCCTCGGCGAGGCGGTCCTTGACCTCCTCCCAAAGCCCAGCCCCCCGCAGCGCCGCCTCGACCTTGTGCCGCAGGTCCCCGCGGCCGCGGGAAGTGAGGCGCAGCCCGGCCGCCACGTTGTCGAACACCGACATCGTGGGGAACGGGTTGGGCTTCTGAAAGACCATCCCGATCGCGCGCCTGACGGCCACGACGTCAACCGAGGCGTCGTAGATGTCGAAGTCGTCGAGCAGCACCTTCCCCTCGGCTCGCGCTCCTGGGATCTCCTCGTGCATGCGGTTGATGCAGCGCACCATCGTCGACTTGCCGCAGCCGGAGGGCCCGATGATCGCCGTGACCTCGTTGGCGTGGAAGTCGAGGTCGATCCCCTTCACCTGCTCGGCCGCGCCGTAGAACGCGCGCAGCCTCTCGAGCTTCACCGCCAAGCCGTCACGCACATTCGTGCGCGTCTGGACGCTGGCGGAAGGGGCCGCCTGTGGGCTTGTGGGGGGTTGGCTGCGACTGGGATCGAGCATTTGCGTTAGCGGTTCCTCGGGATTCATCCTAGGCTGCTCCTACGGGCGAGGAGGCGGGCGGCGAGGTTCAGCAGGAGGATCATGACAACGAGCGTCAAAGCCGCTCCCCAAGCACGGTTTACCACGGACGTGGTCGGAGATGTGACGTCGGTGTATATCTGCATCGGCAGAGAGTTCATGAAGCCACTCAGGCTGAAGCTCGTCTTCAGCGTCGCCCCGGCGGTGAACAGCAGTGGCGCGGTCTCGCCCGCCGCGCGCGCGATCGCGAGCAGCACTCCGGTGACGAGGCCCGGAAGCGCGGTCGGCAGCACGATCCTGAAGATCACCTTCCAGCGCGGCGCCCCAAGCGCCAGCGCCGATTCGCGTAGCGAGCCCGGCACGAGCAGCAGCACCACCTCCGCTGAGCGCGTGACCACCGGCAGCATCAACAACGCCAAGGCAAACGAGCCCTTGTAGCCGGCGTAGGAGGTGCCTGTGCCCACGATCAACGCGATGTAGATGAACAGCCCGAACATGATCGACGGCACACCTGTGAGCACGTCGACGAAGAAGCGCACCGTATGGGCGAAGCGACTGCCGCGGCCGTACTCCACAAGCCACACCGCCACGCCGAGGCCGAGTGGCACCGAGAGCGCGGAGGCGAGCGCGACGATCTCGATCGTCCCGAGGATCGCGCTCTTGATCCCGCCGATCGACGAGCTCGCGAAGAACGTGTTGCCGGTCGGGTCGGTCGTGAAAAAGCTCGGGCTCCACGAGCCCAACCCCTTGCTGAGCAGGTAGTACACGATCAGCGCGAGCGGTATGAGAGCAACGGTCGTGGCCACGACGACTGAGCCGCGTGCAAAGCGGTCTTTGCGCCGGCGACGCGCGCTCACGGCGAAGCGCTGGAGGGTATGAGCAGAGGCACTCATGGGTGGGCTCGCACGTTTGTGAAACGCCGACTCGCCTCGGGCCGGCGGCGGCCGGCGAGCGGCGCTTGGACTGACGCCCTCATGCTCCGTGCCCCGCCCCGAGCGGTGTCGTCGTCTCGGTGAGCTCGGCGGCCGTGCGCGTCGGCTTTGCCGCGCGCTCCGCGCGCAGCACCAGCAGACGTGCGATCACGTTGACGAGCAGCGTCAGCACGAACAGCACGAGGCCAGCGGCGAACAGCGCCGAGCGGTGCAGTTCCTGGGCCTCCCCGAACTCGTTGGCGATCGCGGCCGCGAGGCTGTAGCCCTGGCCGAACAGATGGTGGCCGAGCACGGGTGCGTCGCCGACGAGGATCGTGACGGCGATCGTCTCGCCGATCGCGCGGCCGAGGCCGAGCATCGCCGCGCCGCTGATCCCGCTGCGGCAGTAGGGCAGCACAGCGATGCGGATCATCTCCCAGCGTGTGGCTCCAAGCCCGAGCGCTGCCTCCTTGTGGTCGGGGGGCACGGTGCTCATCACCTCACGCGAGATCGAGCTCACGATCGGCAGGATCATGATCGCGAGCACCAGCCCGGTGATGAAGTAGTTGGGGATTGTCACGATTCCCCCTCCGATGAACGGCACAGATGACAGACGATCGGAGACCCACTGCTCTGCCGGTTGGAGCTTGGGGGCTAGAAAGAAGATCCCCCATAGCCCGTACACGACAGAGGGCACAGCGGCGAGCAGCTCGATCAGGACAGTCACCGGGCCTCGGACGCGCAACGGGCACAGCTCGGTCACGTACACGGCCGTCGCCACCGCGACCGGCACGCCGATCACAAGCGCGAGCCCCGAGGTGATGAGCGTGCCGACGAGCAGCGCCAACGCGCCGAAGTGGTCGGCGCTCACATTCCATTCGTTGCCGAACGTGAAGCCAAGCACGCCAAACTTGGCGAAGGCAGGCTGTGCTTCGCCGAGAAGCTTGACGAAGAAGTAGACGATCAGAGCCAGGATCGATGCGGCCAGGGCCGTCAGTCCGTAGCGCAGCGCCCTATCGGGGAGGCGGGCAGCCAACGACCGCTCGAGCGATGAGCGGCCGCTGGCTGTAAGGGATGCGCTCTCCAACCTGCCTGCTCCCTACCCGCCAACCACCGAGCCACATCTGGCGTGGCTCGGTGTCATCTCCATCGCGGCGTCCAAGGGTTCAGCCCGAGATGGGCGCCCCGTCGCACCGCAGTTCCGTCACCGCGTTCTTCGACTTTTCGAGGATCGCGGTCGGCAGCGCGGCGTAGTCGGCCTGGCTGAGCACGCTCTGGCCGGAGCCGAGACCGTAGTTCAGGAACGAGACGACGCCCTTGGCCGCGGCTTCGCCACCGGGCACGCCGGCCTTGCACATGTCCTTGTACACGACCACGAACGTCTGCGAGGTGATCGGATAGGCGGCCGGCGACGAGGGATTTTTGATTTTGAACCCGAGGTTCGCCGGCACTTCGACGCCTTCGGCCGCGGCGCTCGTGGATTCGAGCGTCGGTTCTATGTACTTGCCGGAGCTGTTCTTCACGCTCGCGGTGGTGAATTTGTGCTGCAGCGCGTACGCCTGCTCGACGTAGCCGACCGCTCCGGTCGTCTGCGCCACCGCGCCGGCCACGCCGGCGTTGCCCTTCGCGCCAGTGCCTGTCGGCCACTGCACGTCCTTGCCTTCGCCGACCTTGGTCTTCCATTCGGGCGCGACCGCCGTGAGGAAGCCGGTGAAGCCGGCCGTCGTTCCGGAGGAGTCCGAGCGGTGGATCACGGTGATCGCGGTACTCGGCAGCGACACCCCCGGGTTGAGTGCCTTGATCGCCGCGTCATCCCAGCTCTTGACCTTGCCGAGGAAGATATCGGCGATGGTCGTGCCGTCGAGCTTCAAGCCACTCTGCACGCCCGGCAGGTTATAGGAGACGGTGATCGCGCCCAGGAACATCGGAATCTGCTGCACAGGCCCAACCTTTTCGAGCGTCGTGATGTCAGCGGGCTTCAGCGGCGGGTCGCTTGCGCCAAAGTCGACCGTCTTGCCCTCCAGGGCTGTGATGCCGGCGCCAGAGCCGACCGGCTGGTAGTTGACGGTCAGCCCCGATACTCCAGAGCCCCACTGCTGATAGACCGGGGCGGCGAACGTCGAGCCGGCGCCGGAGATGGTCGCGGACGTTGAGCTGCCCGAACCGGACGAGCTCGTGGAGCTGGATTTGCCGCACGCGCCAACGGTCAGCGCAAGCAGCGCGCAACTCGCAAGCGCGCCGATCTTGTTCTTGTTCACGACTTCTCCTCTGACTGGATTTTTGAACGGCGGGCAGGGTTATATGGGCCCCTGTGCCGACTCAGTGCCAGGGCAGTCTCATTTATCCGGTCCCGCCCCGTTGTGAACATCTCGTGAAAGCTCCGTCGGCTTGCCCCAGGGTTGTGGCTGGAAGCGGTAGCCGAATCCGGGATGCGTGTGGATGAAGCGCCTGTCTGGCATTGCCCGCTCGAGCTTGCCTCTCAGCTTGCTCACATACACGTCCACCGAGCGATCCCCTGGACGCAGCTCCCCACCCCAAACGACGCCATACAGCTCGTCGCGGGTGACGATCGCTCCGGCCCGACCGGCAAGAGCCGCGAGCAGCTCGAACTCGCGCACCGAGAGCGTCAGCGCACGGCCGGTGGCAAGTACCAGACCCTCGCCGAGCCTGATCTCGAGCTCGCCCGCATGCAGTGTGCTGGAGCTGTCTCGGTGCACGGCCACCAACATGAAGAGTGCCCGTGCCGCGGGCCCTTGGGCGTTGCGAACTCGTGATCGATTCGTGAAGAAGTCGTGAAGCACGCGACACGAGCTGAGCGCTCCACATACCCTTGCCGGATGGGCTTTTTGCGCCGCTCGGCCGACGCTACCCTCGTCACGCTCGTGGAGAACGCAGGCAGCAACATTCTGCGCTCCGGCCTGCTGCTGCGCGAGCTGCTCGCCGAGCTGCCCGAGCGCTCGGGGCTCGCCGACGAGCTCAAGGCCTTCGAGCAGGAGGGCGACCGCATCACCCACGACATCATCCATCGCCTCAACGGCGGCGGCCGGCGCCTGCGCCGGCCGTTCGACGCGGGCGACGGCTACGCGCTGGCCACAGCGCTCGACGACGTGCTCGACCACACCGAGCAGACCGCCGCCCTGCTCCACCTCTATGGAGTCGAAGCTCCGATGGAGCAGGCGGTCGAGCTCGCCGACGTGCTCGTCGGCGCCGACGAGCAGATCGTCAAGGCGCTCGAGCGGCTTGGCGCGGGCGCGGAGCCGGGACCGTACCTCGTCGAGATTCACCGTCTCGAGAACGAGGGCGACCGGCTGCTGCGTGACGGCGTCGCGTCACTGTTCGCCGGTGGCGCCGACCCGATGGTCGTGATCCGCTGGAAGGACATCTTCGAGTCGCTCGAGGCGGCGGTCGACGCGTGCGAGACCGTCGCCCACCAGATCGAGGGCATCATGCTCAAACGCGGCAAACGCCACTGAGGACTCGCGGGCCCTAACGCGACGGGCCTGTCTGCCGGAGGCTGCCTTGCGGAGTCCGTCGCGATGTCTGTGGCGTGAGGTCCGCGACTTGAGGCCTGTGGCGTGAGGTCCGCAGCGTGAGGCCTGTGGCGCGAGTCTGTGGCGTGAGGTCTGCGACTTGAGGCCTGCCGTGCGAGAAATGCATGTCACCCCTGCGCACGTGGGGGCTTCGACTTCTCAGAAGCTTGTGGCAGGAGCGCTCGTGGCGATGCTTGCGCCATGGGGATCGCCGACGAAGTAGGCCTGGAAGTGGACCGACGCGCCCGGCGACGCTTCCGGCAGGATCGCGCGCGCGGCGGCCACTATCCGCGATCCGCGACGCGCGATCGCGTACACGACCAGATGCTCCTGTGCCAAGTGCGAGCGGTTCACGACGGTGCCCGCGGCCCCCGTGCCGGCACCGCCCTCTTCGACCAGGTGAGTACCCTCCACGCTCACCTTCGGGAGGCCGCCCGAAGCCTTCGCTGCTTCCCCGACGAGTGCCGACGCCGAAGTCGCGACGCCCGCGGTCTGCACCTGGTCATCGACCCACACTGCCTGCGCCCCGGGCGCCAGCGAAGAGACGCGCGTCAGCGAGGGGTCGAGCCCGGGCTGGTTGTTCTGGTACAGCACACCCCCTTTCGCGTCGCGCACCGTGATCTCGATCGGTGCGTTCTCGAGCGTCCGCGAGGAGGTGTTGCGCAACCCCACGACCACAGCCGTCCCTTCGCTGGAGCGCAAGACCGTGCTGTAGAGCACCTTCACGCTCGGGCTCTCGCTCGTCACAGACACCCCCTGGGAGGCGAGCACCGTGTGTTTGGCCGCGCGCCGCAGCTCGGCGCTGCGCTCCATCGTCGTCTGGCAGCCTGACAACGCGACGATCGTGAGGGTGGTGGCGAGCGCAGCGGTGCTCACGCCACGGGAACGCCCCACCCATCCCCAAAAAGACGACCGAGCGAACACCCCTCCGCGGGGGCGCTCGCCACCGGCGCGGCGCCTCACCCGAAGGCCCCGCTCACGTACTCGCGCGTGCGCTGCTCGCGCGGGCGGTCGAAGACCTGCTCGCTCGGCCCGTACTCCACGAGCTCTCCAAGGTGCATGAAGGCGACGTGGTCGGCCACCCGCATCGCCTGCTGCAGGTTGTGCGTCACGATCACGATCGCCACGCTCTCGCGCAGACCGCACGATCAGCTCCTCGATCGTCGCCGTGGAGATCGGGTCGAGCGCCGAGCACGGCTCGTCGAGCAGCAGCACCTCGGGCTTGGCCGCCAAGGCGCGCGCGATGCACAGCCGCTGCTGCTGGCCGCCCGACAGGCGCAGCGCCGGATGGTCGAGATTGCCCGCCATCTCCTCGTACAGCCCCGCGCGCCGCAGCGCGTCGATGACCTCGGGCAGCAGATCGTCGCGCTTGCGTCGCTTGCGCCCACGCATGCCCGTGTGCTCCTCGCGCAACGCGTAAGCCACGTTCTCGAAGACGCTCATCGGAAACGGGTTGGGCTGTTGGAACACCATCGAGACGCGCCGCCGCAGCGAGTTGACCTCGATCTCGCCGATCTCCTTGTCGTCGAGCGTGATGCGCCCGGCGCGCGCCGCGTCGGCCGTCACCTCGGTGAGCCGGTTCAAGGAGCGCAGCAGCGTCGTCTTGCCCGAGCCCGAGGCCCCGATCAGCGCGAGCACCTCACCCCTGCGCACCGGCAGGCTCACGTCGCGCACCACCCAGCGCTCGCCGTAAGCCAGCCAAACGGTCTCAAGTCGCATGCGCTCGAGCGTCTCGTGCGCTGGGGGGCGCCCAGGCCGCGGCCGCTGCTCGACAACGGTCTTCGCCGCGTCCGCGACGGCATGCGACCCGTTCGCGGACGCCGCGACGACCGTCGGCTCGCGCTCCAGCACGATCCGCCGCACGGGCGGTGGCATCAGCGGGTCCACGGCGCCCTCGCCAGCGTCGCTCGCCACCGGCCCGAGCGCGCCCCGGCCTCGCCAGCCCGCTTCGAGCTGAGCCGCATCACGACCAGGTTGAGCGCCAGCACCATCAGCAGCAGCACGAACGCCGCCGCATAAGCCTTCTCGTGCGCGTTGCCTTCGCCCGCCGGCGAGTTGAAGCGCACGTAGCTCGTCAGCGTCCCACCGGCGCCTTTCAGCATTGACAGCCCCGGCAGACCGCCGGCGCCTTCCAGGCGGATCGCCGCGCCCAGCAGCACCACGACGATCGCGGTGTCCCCGATGATCCGCCCGATCCCTAGCGTCACTCCGCTCGCGATGCTCGGCCGTACCGACGGCAGCAGCACCTTCCTGATCGTTGTCGCCTTCGTCTTGCCGAGCGCGTACGACGCCTCGCGCACGTGTCCCGGCACCTGCATCAGCGCCTCCCTGGTGGACGTCACCACGAGCGGCAGCGCGATCAGCGACATCATCGCCCCGGCGGTCAAGAACGACTTGCCGAACACAGAGCCTCCCGCCGAGGTCTGCGACAGGAACGCCAGCGCCGGCCGTGCGAACACCACCAACCCGAACATCGCCAGCAGCACGCTCGGGGCGCCCGAGATCATCTCCACGCAAGACTCGACCGCGCGCGCCAGCCAAGCCGGACGCTGGTACTCGCTCATCCACGTCGCCAGCGCCACCCCCGCCGGAGCCGCGATCGCGATACCCACGGCCGTCAGCAGCAGCGTCCCCTCGATCGGGTCCAAGAAGCCGCCCGAGCTCGCCTGGCTCTGCGACGCGCTCGGGTGTTCCAGGAGCAAGCTCGGGCGCAGATAGGCGATGCCCTTCACCGCCATGAACAGCACGATGCCGATCGTCACCAGGCACAGCCCGACCCCCATCGTCCAGCACAGCCCATAGGCGAGCTGGTCGAGCAGCGGCCAGCTCCTCACGCTGTCGCGCTTTTGGCTCGCCCTTGTCGCGCTGGCTGGGGGCGTCAGCGTGTGGGGCTGGCTCGCCGCCAGTGTGTGTGGGGCGCTCGCCATTGGCTAGGTCCCCCCCGCGCGCGTGAGAAGCCACAATACGTCCGCCGGCGACGCCGGTGTGCGGGGGGCGCCGGTGTGTGAGGAGTACTCGGCATCTGCTGTCCCTCGCGCGAGCGAGAGAGAACAAGATGCGACGCGCATCGGAGGTACAGGCACGCTCATGCCCTGAGGCGCGCTCATGCCCTGATCCCGTAGCGCTTCATCGGCTGCTTCGCCGCCCACCCCGCCAGCGACAGCAGCGCGCAGGATACGAGCAGCACGGCCGCCATCGCGTACAGCGTCTGTTCCACCGGCTTCACCGACAGGCTGTCGATGTAGTCGACGATCGTCGCCGCCAGCGGCCTCACCGGCTCGAACAGGAATGTCACCCCGTCGATCGGGTTGGCCGCGAACCCGCGTGAGCCGCTCACCATCGAGAGCATGATCGACTCGCCAAGCGCGCGCGCGGTCGCAAGCACGGCCGCCGCCACGATCGCCGGGCGCGCCGTGCGCAGCGACACGCGCCAGATCGTTCGCCAGCGGTTGACCCCAAGCGCCGCCGAGCCCTCCGTCCACGAGCGCGGCACGGTCTCCAGGGCGCTGACGATGATCGCCACCATGATCGGCACGATCATCACCGTCAGGATCAGCGTCGCCACCCCAAGGTTCGCCCCGGTGAGCTGTACCACGTACTCGACCGACTGCTTGCGCTCGGTCGAGATCAGGTTGTGTTCCACCCACGGCGCGATCGCCAGGATCCCGACAAGCCCGAACACGACGGAGGGCACCCCCGCCAGCAGCCTCACGACCGGGTCGATCACGCGTCTCACCGGCGAGGGAGAGAACTCGACGATGAACACCGCCGCGAAGATCGACACGACCATCCCGAGGATCACGGCGAGCCCTGAGCTCAGCAGCGTGCCCCAGATCAGCGGCCAAGCCCTGAAGTGGTAGACGTAGTGGGCCGGGTCCTTCGGCCCGTTGATCATGTCCTTCAGCTGCGCATCGGGTTCGCCCCCTCCGCCGAACCACGCGAGCCCGTTGTGAGAGAACGACGGCCACGCTTTGGAGAGGACGGTCGCCGCGATCGCGGCGATCACGACGAGCACCCCAATCGCGAGCGCACGCAGCGCCAACTCGGTGCGCCGCTCGGCGGCGGCCGGGCCGCCTGCCAGAGAGCGCTTCAACGCCGCGCCGCGCCCCCGTGGGAGTGTCCCGGCGGGCGCCGGCGCAAGCGGGTCTTCGTGCATCGCGCGTGCCGCTCGAGGACCCGCAGACCCCGCTAGTGAATCGGAATCCAGTCCGAGGCGATGATCTTGTGCGCCGGCTTGTTTTTCGAGCTGGTGATCCATTCGATGAACTTGCGCGCAGCCCCCTTCGGCACGCCCTTGGTCACCATCCAGAAGTTACGCACGCCCTGGTACTGCCCCGAGGTGGCGTTGCGCAGAGTGCAGGGAATGCCCTGGTAGGAGACTGTGTGCACCCCGCCGGTGAAGGCGAACGACACGAACCCGATCGCGTGTTCGTCGACTTTCACCTTGTTCTGAACGAGCCCGTTGCTTTCCTCTTCCTCGGCGCTTTTGGAGATCTTCACGGTCGGCCCGAGGAAGATGTTCTGGAAGGCGTCCTGTGTGCCGGAGGAGGCGATGCGGTCGACGAGGTCGATCGGCCCCGTCATGCTCGAGCCGGGCACTTCGCTCCATTCGCGCACACTGCCGGTGAAGATCGCTTGCACCGTCTGCTGGTTGAGGTTTGCGAGCGGGTTCCTCGGGTTGGTGATCATGCACACGCCGTCGCGCGCGATCTTCGTGAATATCAGCCCTTTCGGGTCGCCCCCGGGCGTCGTGATCGGGTCGCGCGAGACGTCCCCGATGTCGACAAGCCCTTTAGCGACTTCGTTGACCCCGGCGTCGGAGGTGCCCTGGTTGACTTTGGGCGTCGGCTGGTGCGTCGCTTTGTGGTAGGCGGAAGCGAGCTGGGTCATCAGGGGAAAGATCGAGGTCGATCCGCTGAGCAGCAGGGAGCGTGCGCCGGCGGTGGCGGGCGCCGCGAGCGCCAAAGCCGCGATCAACGAGAGTGTCAGGGTGCGGGTGAGTCGCACGGGCAATGCTCCTTTTCGACGGGTACGTCGGCCAGTGTCGGTGGGCCGTGCGGCGCAAACGTGAACAAGATGTATTCAGATGGAGAAGAAGCTGTGAACCCGGGGCGGCTGGGCGCTGGTGTTATCGAGTCGGTAACAGGATCGCCGGGCGCGGCGATCAGGCTACGCGTCGCAAGGCGCCGCAACCACTCGCGCGGCGCTGCGACCACCCATGACCGACGAGAACTCATCAGCCAAGGGCAACGGCCGTCCCACCGGCCCGCCACGCCCACCAGAGCGCAAGCAGGTGCGCTCTGGTCTCGCGCAAAAGCGCAACCCGGCACTCGCCGCGCTCGGCGAGCTCGCCCACACGGCGCGCCGGGCGATCCTCCGCGACAAGATCGCCCTGTTCCTCGTGATCGCCTCCGTGGCGCTGCTGATCACGTTCTTCTCGCTGCTCGGCGCGATCGGGCCGTCAAGCCACGGCTCGCAGCTTCCGATCAGCCGTGTGCTGTCGCTGGCCCAGCATCGTCAGATAGCAACCGCCACGCTGCTCGACCACGACAGTCGCGTGCAGGTCACGCTCAAGGCGCCGTCCGGTGAAAAAGCGCCGTCCGGCGAAGCGTCCGGCGGGACCACGGCCGGCGCGAGCCCCACCCCGCTCGAATATTGGGCCGCCTATCCCGCCTCGGGCGTGCAAACCCAGCAACTGCTGCAGAGCCTCGCCCACTCCGGCGCGGTCGTGACCGTCAACCAGCAGTCCGGCAAGGCCCCGCGCGCGATCCTCGTGCAGTTCCTGATCCCGATCGTCTTGCTCGTATGCCTATTCGCGTTCTTCATGCGCTTCGGCGACGACGGCGGCGCCGGGGGAATCGCGGGCTTCTCCAAGTTCACCGGCAAGGGCAAGCGCAAGGGCAAGGGCACGCTCGACCGAGTCACCTTCAACGATGTGGCGGGCGCGGGCGAGGCCGTGGCCGAGCTGCGCGAGATCCGCGACTACCTGGCCGACCCCTCGCGCTACTTGAAAGTGGGCGCCGCCGCGCCCAAGGGCGTGCTGCTCGTCGGTCCCCCCGGCACCGGCAAGACGTTGCTCGCGAAGGCCGTCGCAGGCGAGGCCGACGCGTCTTTCTTCTCCTTGTCGGGCTCGGATTTCGTCGAGTCGCTCGTCGGCGTCGGCGCCGCGCGCGTGCGCGACCTGTTCGCCAAGGCGCGCAAGACGGCGCCCGCGATCATCTTCATCGACGAGTTCGACGCCGCGGGCCGCAAGCGCGGCGCCGGCATCGGCCAGGGCAACGACGAGCGCGAGCAGACACTCAACGCGCTGCTGGTCGAGATGGACGGCTTCGGCGGCGACGGTGGGCTCGTCGTGATGGGCGCCACCAACCGCCCCGACATCCTCGACCCGGCGCTGCTGCGCCCCGGGCGCTTCGATCGCCAAGTCACAATCGATGTCCCCGACGTGCACGGGCGCCTGGAGATCCTGCGCCTGCATGGAGCCAAGCGCCCCATGGGAGCAGACGTCTCGCTCGAGGAGATCGCGCGCCTGACGCCGGGCTTCAGCGGGGCCGAGCTTGCCAACGTGATCAACGAGGCGGCGCTGCTGTCGGTGCGCGATACGCGCGATAACATCGACCAAGCGACGCTCGAGGAGGCGATCGACCGCGTTGTCGCGGGCCCAGCCAAGAAGCACATCCTGACCGCCGAGGAGCGCTGGCTGATCTCGATCCACGAGGCCGCCCACGCCGTCGTCGCGGAGGCGCTCGGCCAAGCGTCGGTGTCTCGCAAGCTGTCGATCGTCGCGCGCGGGCGCACGCTGGGCACCGCCGCGCACATGCTCACAGACCGCGACCAGCTGATCCAGACGGAGATCGACCTGCAGTCGCAGCTGACGGTGATCGTGTCAGGCACCGCCGGCGAGCGGATCGCGTTCGGCCATCTCTCGAGCGGGGTCAGCGATGACCTGCACGCCGCCACCAGCCTGGCGCGCACGATGGTCACCTCGTTCGGGATGTCCTACGCGCTCGGCCCCGTCACGATCGGCGAGAAGGGCGGTGAGGTGTTCCTCGGCGCCTCGCTGCAAGACCTCGGCTCGGTCGGGCCCTCGACGCTCGACACGATCGACCGCGAAGTCGAGCGGCTCGTCGGCGAGGCCGAGGCGAAGGCCGCTGTGATCCTCGACCGCAACTGGCAGGCCGTGGAGGAGACCGCCCATGCGCTGCTCGAGCAGGAGACGCTCTCGGGCGTCGCGCTCGACGCCGTCCTCTCCACCGTGCAAGAGATCGACCTGCGCGAGCTGCGCGACATCGTCCGCCCGGCCACCGAGCAGGACCCGGGGCACGGGCCTTGAGAGCGCTCGCCGCCGGGGCACCCAACGCCCAAGGAGGCGAACATGAGAGAGCGACTATCCCGTCATAGCGCCACCGCCGCGCTTGTGATCTCGATTCTCGCGCTCGTCGGCTCCACCACCGGGCTGGCTGACGCCGCGCGCCACGCGATCGTGAGCGCGATCGCGGGACACCCGATCAGCGCGAAGCCGCGTGCCGGCGGCGTGCTGCTGCTAGGCAAGAACAGGAAGTTCCCCGCCGCGGCGATCCCGACGGTCAACAACTCCAGGCTCTTCAGCGGCAAGCAGCTCACAGACGTCGAACCGAGCTGCCAGCCGACGACCGTCGACATCGGGACGTGGTGCCTGATGACCTCGTTCTACCCCGTCACCAACGCCCAGGCTGGCCAGAACAACTACTTCTGGGCGAGCCAGGCGTGCGTGAGGATGGGCGGCTACCTGCCGACCGCGGCGCAGCTGATCGGCGCCGCCGCACGCGTCAAGCTCGCGTCGACGATCCACGACTCGCAGCTCACCGCCACGATCCCGCTCGACCCGAGCATCGGCTTGAAGGACCTGCGCGAGATGAGCGCCACACTCGTCACGACCGCCGCCGGGTCCGACGCTGCCGGCTCTGAGGGCGTCAGCGTCGGCTCGACCGGGGACCCGCGCACCGGCGAACCGAATCCGGTGCCGCTGCCGGCCGTGCCCGCTCCCTCGACGCTGCAGTACGTGACGGTCTACTCGAACGGCACGAAAGGCGGCTTCGCTGGCTCCGAGCCCGTCACCCAGCCCGAGAACTTCCGCTGCGCCTTCGAGAAGGTCCCGGGCGCGAACTCGAACGCGAGCGGGTAGCCATGTTCACAGGATGGTCACAGGCTGGGGGTGAAGGAAGGTGGACGATTCGCGCGTGACCGAGCCCGTCGCAGCAAGCGAGTCGGGGACCGCCGTCACGCAGTCGGCCCCAAGAGCGCCGCGGGCCAGCGAGTCCGCGTCCGCAGCCGGCTCGCCGGCTCCAACGACCCCGGAGCTCAGCGGTCCCGCGACCGCCGTCACCCAGCCGATACCGGTGGTGGGCGAGTCGTGTCCGCAGTGCTCGGCGCCGCTTGCCGCCGACCAGCGCTACTGCCTGCAGTGTGGCGCTCCGCGTGAGCACGTGCGTGGGCCGCTCTCGGGCGGGAGTGCGCCCGCGAGTCAGTCCGCGATGACCCCGATCGCCGGGTCGGGCGGCCCGCAGACGCCGCCGCCCGGGCTGCTCGGCGCGCCCGCGGCCCCCTCGCCGAGCGCGTTTGTAGGTGTCGCCCAGCCGGGTGGCCGCAACAACACGCTTGCCCTGCTGGCGGGTGTGGGCGTGCTGCTGCTGGCAATGGGCGTCGGGGTGCTGATCGGGCGCGCCGGCGCCGGCTCCTCCAAGGCGCCGCCCGCGCAAGTGATCTCGCTCGGGGCGCCCGCCGGCGCTTCGAGCACCGCGACGACCCCGACCACGCCCACCACGACGCCGGCGCCGGGCTCCACGTCCACCACACCGGCCAAGAAAGCGGCCAAAGCAAAAGCCTCGTCGGGGGTGGGCTCCTCGATCACCAAACCGGCGCCGGCGAGCTCCGTGCAGAACTTGCGCTCGGGCGGCAGCGGGCAGAGCTACGAGCAGAAGTCGAAGAACCTTCCGAACGTCGTCGAAACGGGATGAGCTGGTCAGACGTAGAGCGACCGCGCTCGGACCTGCGCCGCCGCCGCGACGCTCTCGCCGAAGAGGTCGCCGAACTGCACTGGAACCTCGGTGGGCTGACCTATGAGATGGCGATCCGCGACCATTTCCGCCTCGACGTGCTCGTGCGCAGGGCCGCGATGTTGCAAGAGCGCGACGCCGAGCTCGCCGAGGTCGAGCGGCTGCTGCACATGCAGGAGAGCGCGGTCGCCGGCGCCTGTCCAGACTGCGGCGCCGTGCGCAGCCGCGGCGCGGTCTTCTGCTGGCAGTGCGGCGCCCAGGTGATGGAGCGCTCTCCCGCCAACGGCAACGGCGACGGAATCGGGCGCCCCGTCCAAGCCGGGCCGTGAGGCTCGACCCCCTGCGTCGCTGGGAGCGGCGCTTCGGCGCGCTCCCACTACCGTCGCCGCTCGCATGGGCGGCGCTGGCGGCGGCGTTCCTCGGATTCGGCGTGCTGATGGGGCGCGCCGCCGGGCCCGACGCCATCGGCGCGCTCGCCTCCGCGCGCGCGCCCGTGAAGTTGCTCGTCGCTCAAGGCTGGCCGCCCCAAACCAGCGGCGGCGGCTCGACCTCGCCGGCTCTGCCGCCGCCGGCGCCCGAAGCCGAAACGACGCCGGAACCGTCGCCCACGACGACGCCGCCCTCGAAATCCGCCCAGCCCGCGAGCGCTGGTAAAGCTTCCCCTTCCTCCGGGCCCGCGGGCAGCGCGCCAGAGACCTCGGGCGGGGGAGGCCCCTCCCCGCAGGGCGCCGAAGCGAAGCTTCCCGCGATCAAGCACGTGTTCGTGGTGATGCTCAGCGACGAGCCCTACGCCACCGCCTTTGGGCCGGCCTCACCCGCTCACTACCTGTCGGGGACGCTCGAGAAGCAGGGGGAGCTGCTTGTGCGCTACTACGCCGTCGCGCACGAAGGGCTCGCGAATGGGATCGCGCTGCTGAGCGGCCAAGGGCCCACCGAAGCGACTGCCGCCGACTGCCCGACCTACGAGCCGATCGCACCGGCGAGCGCCGGCTCAAACGGCCAGCTGCTTGGCAGCGGCTGCGTCTATCCGGCCTCCACGAGCACGCTGATGGGTCAGCTCGCCGCCAAGCACCTCACCTGGAAGGCATACGTCGAAGGGATCGACGAAGGGGCCGCGGGATCGCCCGCCTGCGCGCACCCGGCCTCCGGCGCCCCCGACCCGAGCGCCGCGCCGGCCAGCGGGCAGACGGCGACGCCCGCCTACCAGACGTGGCGCAACCCGTTCGTGTACTTCCACGCGATCGCGGGATCGCCGACCTGCGCCGCGCGCGATCTGGGTATGGATGGATTGAGGGGCGATCTCGCGCACGAAGGACGCACCGCGAGCTTCTCCTACATAGCGCCCGGCCCGTGCCGCGACGGCAGTCCGACACCGTGCGCGCCCGGCAAGCCGGCGGGGATGATGGCGGCGGACGACTTCCTCCACGAGATCGTGCCGCAAATCCTCTCATCCAAGGCCTACAAGCACGGCGGCCTGCTCGCGATCACGGTCGACCAGGCGCCCGCGACCGGCGAATACGCCGACTCGAGCTCCTGCTGCGGCCAGCCGCGCTTTCCCAACCTGCCCACCCCGACGGGCACGGCCGCGCTGTCGCCGCCGGGCGGCGGTCAGGTGGGGCTGCTGCTGCTCTCACCCTTTGTCAAAGGGGGCGGGCTCGTGCAGGACACCTACGACCACTTCTCACTGCTCGCAACGATCGAGCAGGCCTTCGGCCTGTCACGGCTCGGCTACGCCGGTCTCTCCGAAGTGAAGCCGCTCAGCCCGTCGCTGTTCTCGGGCGGGTAGCTCAGCTTGAGGATCGTCGCGGGAGCGGCGTCGGCGCGCGCGATGCCCGAGGCGAGCTGCTCGTAGGTGACCGCCTCGCGCGCGCTCGCCGCACGGCGCAGCACCCACTCGAGCGCGAGCATGTGATTGGGGTCCTCGAGGTCGGACGGGTGCATGTCGAGACGCAGCGTGCCCCCCGAGACGAGCGCTCCCGCGCGCAGCAGCGTGGGGGAGAGCGCGCGACGCAGACGGCCGGAGCTCGAGAGGGCGATCGGCGGCCCCAGCCGGTCGTGTCTCGCCCCAGCGCCGGCCACCGTCGGTCTCGGCGCCGCGCGCTCGCTGCCTGCATCGGCCCGCGCCCTGGCCGGCTGAGCGCGGTGCAGGCCGAGCAGCGCGGCCCACCAGTGGAAGCGCTCGCCAAGCGTTTGGCGCAACGCGGGGGTGTAGGCGTAGCCGGGCGCCACGAAGCCGCGCGGCTCGATTCCGGCGAGCTTCAACACGCGTCGGCCGGCATCGACCGCGCGGCGCGTCTCGTGCGGGTCGAGCCCGAGGAACTCGGTTTCGCGGTCGGAGCCGAGCGTTCGCAGCGTCTGATACGGCCCACGCGCCGGCATCGAGCGCAGGTGCTGGAAGCCGTGCTGGGCGATCGCGTCCCCGCCGCGCTCACGCTCGATCAGCCAGCTGACCATCTCAGGCGAGCGCTCGGCGAGCGGGTGCAGGTCGCGCGCCGGGATCACCAGCAGGGTGACGCGGCCTACACCGTGGTCGTCCAGCCAGTCGCGGATCAGCGCGCACCGCTCGAACGTGGCGGGCTCGATGTCGTGGATGGCCACAGCGATCGTGCGGCGCGCGCCAGTCATGCGACCACACGATCCACGGTGATGGTCATGCGACCACACGATCCAGGGCGAGGGTCATGCGACCAGTCGATCGCTGTCAAGCGAGGGCCGCGCCGCGCCCGCGAGCGCATGGCGATAGCCCGCGGCGAGGCGCTCGAGCGCACGCTCCCATGTCCGCTCGCGCACCGCGCCAAGCGCCGTCAGCGCCAGACGCTCGCGCAGCAGCGGCGAGGCGGCCAGCTCGACGAGGGCGTCCGCGAGCTGGCGGGCGTCGGCGTCGCGCACGAGTCCCGTCACGCGGTCGCGCACGAGCGCGAGCGGGCCCCCGGCGCCGACCGTGAGCACCGGCAGGCCGGAGGCCTGCGCCTCGAGGATCACCTGACCGAAAGTGTCGGTGGCGCTCGGGAACAGGAACACGTCAGCCGAGGCGTACGCCCTCGCGAGCTCGGCGCCCTCGAGCCAGTCGAGGAAGGTCGCGTGCTCGCCCACCCGCTCACGCAGACGCTCCTGCTCGGGGCCGCCACCCGCGAGCACCAGCTTCAGGCGCGGGTCGCGTTCGCGCGCCAGCAGGAACGTGTCGGCGAGCAGCTCGGCGCCCTTCTCGCGCGTGATGCGCCCGGCGTAGAGGACGTTGATCGGGTCCTCCTGCTCACTCAACGTCCAGCTTCTCGCGAGCGTGGCGTCGCGTAGGGCTGGGTCGAAGCGCGAGGTGTCCACGCCTCGGTCCCAACGCAGCACCTTCTCCGACGCCATCCCGAACGACGCGAGCGCCTCGTCGGAGGCGGGGCTGGGGGAGAGCACCAGGTCGCACGCCTTGTAGAAGGCGCCCACCGCCATACCCATCGCGTCGGCGATGCGCCGGTTCTCGGAGCGCAGCTTCGCGTACACAGCGAGCTCGGTGTGGTAGCTGCCGAGCAGCGGCAGTCCCAGCGCACGCGCCAGCAGCGCCCCCGCCACTCCCACCGGGCCCGGCGAGCAGACGTGCAGCGCGTCGAAGTCACCCTCGGCAAGCGTTTGCACGGCGGCCGAGAGGCTCGGCACGCCGATCTTCAAGCCCGGGTAGAAGGGCACCTCGAGCTCGCATACCGCCGATAGACGCCGATCCACGTCGGGGTCGGTCGCCACCACCTCGATCTCGAAGCCAGGCACTCCGCGTCCGCGGATCTCCTCGATCGTGCGGGTGACACCGTGCGTCGAGCCGATCCCGTCGGCCAAGATCGCGACGCGCGGGAGCTCACCGTCAGAGCCAGCCGCGTAGCGGGCGAGCTTTGACTGCTCGCTGGAGAGGAACGCGCTGGCGGGGGCGTAGGGGATCGCGGCTATGCAGCTGTCGAACAGGCCCACGGCCGCGGCGCCCAGCTCGGCCTCTCCGAGCACGGCGCGCACCGCGTCCTCGACGGCCGCGCGCAGCTTGCGCTCGTGCAGTCGGCACGCACGTCGGTAGAGATCGGAGTGGCTGAAGCCGTCCTCCTGCATATAAGCGATCAGCCCGCGCTCGTCGAGATGGTCGAGCTCTACCGCCGACAGCCAGGCGCGCAGCAGGCAGCGCGCGTCGGTGGGAGTCACGTCGGCCCCGGTCGCGCCGTGACGCGCGTCCCCCTCGCGCAGCACGCGCTGCACCATTGTCATCACGCGCCGCGGGTCCGGCGCTTGCGGATGGCCGTCGTGCCCGTCGCTGCCGAGCGATCGGGCGGCAAGCGCGATCGCCGCATGAGCCCACTTGGCGGCGCTGCCCTGCTTGCCTTTGGCGGTGACCTCGCCGGCGCGCATGTGCGCGAGGAACTCGGCGGGCGTCGCCGCTGCCGGCGCCTCGGTCCAGGTGCGTCCGATGTCAATCCCGGCGTGATCGTCGCTGCCGCCGATGCCAGTGCCGTCGAGCGTCTCGACGTACATGGCGGCCGGACGGTTGAGCTCGCGCGCGCGAGCCCCGTTGCGCGTCTCCCAGATCTCGAACAGATCGGCGAGCCGACGGCGGTGGCGCGCCGTCAGAGGCGCTCCCACCGCGTAGTAGGGATGCGCCAACGCGCAGGCGATCTCCCGGTCGTAGAGATACATCGCGCACAGCTCCACGTCGCCGCTGTTTGCCTGCAGCCACTCGTGGTCCTCAGGCGTGATCCCGTAACAGAGGACGTGCACCGCCTGTGGCTCGCCGCGAAAATGGGCGGTGAGCTCCTCGGAGACGAACACGTCGGGACGGTCTGCGATGGCGAGCGCGCCGTCGATCGTGTCGTGGTCGGTGATCGTCACGAAATCCATCCCGCGACGCTTCGCCAGTTCGTACACCTCCTCGGGAGGCGTCGCGCACTCCGGCAGCCCGAGCGCGCGCTGCACGCCGAGCTTTGACACCTCGGAGGCGGTTGAGTGACAGTGCATGTCGACCCGTGTGGTCGAGCTTTGCGTGTCGGCTGTGGTCGAGCGCTGGGTGTCGGCTCGTGCAGTTGAGCTTTGCGTGTCGGCTCGCGCGGTTGAGCTTTGCGTGTCGGCTCGGGTAGCCGAAGCCTTTATGTCGACCCGTGTGGTCGAACCGTTCATTTCCGTTCCTCTCGGTCTTTTCTCGTATGCCGAAAGGTTCTCCCTGCAAATGGGCGACTTTGTGACCAGTCGGGGACCATTGTGTGAACGGGTCGTAAACAGTGGTTGGCGAGATCCCGATCCAAAACGCCTCAAACCTGCCAAGAAAAGCGATTCGGGCGCGGTGTCCGACGCGCGCTGCGCCATGCGTCGTCCTCTCCCCATAAGCTTCCGGCGCGCGTGCACGACCCCATCTCCTACTTCCAGGCGATCGTTCTCGGTCTGACGCAGGGCGTCGCCGAGCCGTTCCCGATCTCGAGCCTCGGCCACGCCGTCGTGCTGCCGGGTCTCCTCGGCTGGAACATCCACCAGGACGCGCCCTACTTCTTGACGTTCCTGATTGCGACCCACCTGGCCACCGCGATCGTCCTTCTGCTGTTCTTCCTCAAGGATTGGGTGCGAATCGTCAAAGGGATCTTCCGCTCGCTCGCGATGCGCGAGATCCGCGAGGACGACATCGACGCGCGGCTCGGCTGGCTGCTCGTCGTGGGCACGATCCCCGTGGGGATCATTGGGCTGCTGCTCCAAGAACCGCTGCGCAAACTGTTCGCCTCGCCCTCGGTTGCGGCCGCCTTCCTGATCGTCAACGGGATCGCGCTGCTGCTGTTCGAGCGCTTGCGCAAGCGCCCCCCCAGACCCGGCGACTATCTGGGCGACGGCGACGCGCGGATCGCGAAGCTCAGCTGGCGCCAGGCCGGGGCCGTGGGGGTCTCGCAGGCCGCGGCGCTCATACCGGGCATCTCGCGCTCGGGCTTCTCGATGGGCGGCGGCCTGCTCGTTGGCCTCTCAAACGAGGACGCGGCCCGCTACAGCTTCCTGCTCGCGACGCCGGTGATCCTCGCGGCGGCGGCCCTGAAGGTGCCGGAACTGCTTGGCTCGCAGGGGAACGGCGTGCGCGGGCAGGCGCTCGTGGCCGGGCTGTGCGCGGCGCTGACCACATTCCTGGCGGTCAAGTTCCTGCTGCGCTACTTCCAATCCAACCGCCTGAGCCCATTCGGCGTCTACTGCATCGTGCTCGGCCTCGCAAGCACGCTCGCGTTCGCCCTGGACTGAGAAGACCGACCGTGGCTGCCGCTACGTCGGCGTCGGCGCACCGGGCGGCGCTTACTGGGCGGCGCTAGTCTTCGGCCCGCTCTGAAACCAGGCGAACGCGAAGCAAGCGAGCGCCACCACGATCGCGGCGATGCCGTGCTTGGTGTGGTGGTGGTTGGCCTCGGCGCTCGACGCGGAGGCGTGGCCGGGGAAGAAGCCGGGCAGCGAGTGCGCTGGAGTGACGAAGTAGATGATCGCGACTATCACGAGCACGACACCCAGAACAACGGTGGGGATGATCAACTTGCGCAGGGTCGTGGCGCTCATCGCCGCTGAAGAGTAGATGATTCTCAGGATGACACCCCGCCCGAGGACTCCGCCCAAGATGTTCGAGACGCGCAGCCAGGCCTGGAGCGAAGCGGGCCTGCTGCCGCAGGTGAGCCCTGGCTCGGTGCGGCGCGCGCGCTGGGAGGCGCTCTTGCTCGTGCCGTTGTTCGTGGGCGTGGTGGTGCTCTATGAAAACCGCCGCGAGCTGCTCGGGCTGAGCAAGCAGGGGCATGGTCGCCTGGCTTGGCTTGAAACGCCCGTCGACCTGATCACGGTGCTCGTCCTGATGATCCTCGGCTGGGCGATCGCGCGCGACGTCGGCCGCGCGCTCGGGCCGGTGTTGTTCAGACGCATGGACCCGGCGTCGGCCGGCACCGTCGGCTTCGTGATCCGCCTGGTGACGGTGGTGGTCGCATTCGTCGTAGCACTCGGCATCGCCGGTGTAGATCCGCGCACGCTCGCGCTCGGCGGGGCTTTCACCGCGGTGATCCTGGGCCTTGCCGCTCAGCAGACCTTGGGCAATATGTTCGCCGGCACCGTCCTCCTGAGCGCGCGCCCGTTTCGCGTCGGCGACCAGGTGCGCCTCCAGGGCGGCCCTTTGGCCGGGCAGATCGAAGGCACGGTCAGCTCGCTCGGCCTGCTCTACACCACGTTCGCGACCGAGGAGGGGCCGATCATGGTGCCCAACAGCCTCGTGCTCAACGTCGCGGTGCTCCCGCGCGGGCGTCGCTACGACGGACGTTGATCATCTCCATATTTCGGGTTGACAGTGGCGCATGCGCCACTGTCCCTGTCGGCGCATGCGCCGACAGGCGGAGCCGCACATGTGCGGCTCCGGTCCATCAAGGGAGGATCTTGTAGCGCAGGAACAGGTGCGAGTCGTGCTCGAGCGCGGCTCTCAACTCGAGCGCGACCGGTGGGTCGAGCTCGGGGCCGCTGAGGATCCTCAGCGTCTCGTTGGTCGCGTCGCCTCCCGCGAGCTTCGGGGAGAGCGACAGGAACAGCTCATCGACAAGCCCTTCCGCCACGAGCTGGGCGCTCAGATGGGGGCCGCCCTCGCACAGCAGGGTGCGCACGTCGAAGCGCTCGCGCAGCTCGGCCATCGCTCTCGGCAGGTCAAGGACGCCGTCGCGCGGCGCTCGGACGTACTCGATCTCCGCGCGGCAGTCAGCCGGGAGACTCGCCGCGGAAGTCGTGAGGATCGCGACACGGGCGTGCGGATCGGAGAGCAGCGGGATCTCGCTGCCGAGGGCGAGCCGGCCGGAGACGACGCACGCGAGCGGTTCCTCGGCGAGGCCGCGCGCGCGCCGGATCTCTCTGCGGCGCTCGTCGCGAACGAGCCGTCGGTAGCCCTCGACCCGAACCGTGCCGGCGCCGACCAGCACGGCGTCGACGGCCGTCCGCAGCCCGTGGAACAGCTCTTTGTCGGCGCGACCGCCGAGTGCTCCCGAGCGGCCACCGAGGGTCGCGCGGCCGTCGGCGCTGCTGATCATGTTCAGCAGCACGTAGGGACGCGAGCGTTGGCCGGCCGCGGCCCGCTCGGCCACGTCGAGATCGTCGACAAACCGCTCGACGGTGGTTGGCTCACCGTCGGCGAGCAAGCTTCTCAGCGTCGACGGAGGCTCTGAGGATGCGTCTCGCGGGCCGCTCGACATATACCACTTGCTAACACATATCAGGATCGACCTGCTACCTTCGTGCAGTCTGGCCGGCTAAAAAACCCGGCGAAAGCAGTGCAAGCGCTCGCAGGTCGAAGCTCTAGAAGCATCCTCCGCGTAGCAGCACGCACATATCGTGGAGGAAAGTCACATGCCAACCGGCACAGTGAAGTGGTTATGTTTTTACTCGTTGGCCTGCTCGGCCGTGAAGGTGTCGGTGTAGCCCGAGGAAAACTGGATGGATTTGCAGTTCTCGTGGTTCTCGCAGCCATAGAAGTAGATGAGATATTTCATCCCCTCGAGCCTGCCGGAGACCATGGGGTCGCCACCGTCGTCCTTGTCCAGCTTGGCCGAGCCGTAACCCTTGGCAATGTCGAGAATTGCAGCCGGATCGGGCGCGGTGATGATTTCGCTGTCTTCAGCCCACGCGACGGAAACCGCGCCGGTCGAAATCAGACCGGCGGATAAAAGCAATGAAAACGAGCGCATGATGATCCCACCGCCAAAAAACCCGCATCCCCGGGAATTCTGCGTCAGGGCCGGGTTTTTCGCAAGCGTCCTGCTGTTAGAGCAGTTCACCGTTTCACGGAAACGGCAACCTGCTCCAACCTCTCTTCCATTTTGACGCAATTCCGGACGAAAAACCGCTTCACACTTTTCCTAGAATTGCTGTCAGGGCAGGGCGGCAAAGCCGTCGGCAAAGCCCTTGAGGTCGACAGGGATGCCAATGCCTTCTTCAGGCGTCTGGAAGACGATGAACGTCGCCGACGTGCCGGTCTTCAGCGTGTCGAGCAGCGGCTTTTCGAGAATGACCTCGGCGTAGCAGCCGTCCTGGAAGCAGCGTACGAAATAGGCGCGGCCGATGTCCTTGCCGTCGACATTGAGGCCGAGGCCGTTCGGCAAAAGCACGCCGAGCGGCGCCAGCACGCGCAGGATCTCGGCCTTGTTGTCGGCGGTGCGCAGCACGACGACCGACAGCCCCATTTCCGGACGATCCTCGGCGACGACGTTCTGCATCATCACGCATTGTTCAGAGGTTGCACCGGCCGGCGTGTCGCAGATGATCGACCAGGCGCCATGCGTCGAGCGCACCGTGCCGCTCGGCTGGGCGGCATTGGCCTGACCGGTGACGAACAGACCGACCGCGGACAGGATAGCGAGAAACACGGCCTTCGCCTAGTGCTCTCGAAAGCTCCTGTCTCGTATGCCTCAAGCCGAAAGCCAAGAGTTCATGACGGCTCCATTGCGAATTGCATGCACTTTAAGCCGCGCCAATGCCAAGTAAAGGACGAGACCGCGGCCGAACTGTCCCAAAACAGGCAATACAGCGCTTTTCCCTGCCAAATTCGCCTGAATTACGACGCTTCGCACACCTCGCCAGCATGAGGCGGGCAACCCGCCGAACATACGCGATTTGTCGCCGTGGCCGCTGCCCCGGAAGGGCCATGCCAGCTTGCGCGCAAAAATGCCGCACAGTTTCCTCCGCTCCTTTCTTGCGGAGGGAAAAAGAGTATGGTTTGAACCACCTTGAGACTGTCGGGATTCCCGTCCCGGCATTGTTCGCTATTCTCGTTGGCACGGCCGCGAGAAACTGGGAGACGAAGAGGGCGATGAGAAATTTCCGAGCAGACGCCAGGTTTCTAGCCAGTGCCAAGTTTCTGGGTGCTTGTGCCGCCACCGCGCTTTTCGCTGGCACATCCGCCCATGCCGACCAGCCCGTGAACTGGGAGACGAGCTTCCAGGCGCCGGCGACCGACATGATGCGCGGCAGATCGAGTGGTTCGGAAACTACACGATGTGGTTCGTCGTTCCGATCACGCTGTTGGTGCTGTTCCTTCTTGCCTATTGCATCTTCAGATTCGGGCGAGCGCCAATCCGGTCCCATCCAAGGTCAGCCACAACACACTGATCGAAGTGATCTGGACGGTCGGACCCGTAATCGTGCTGCTGATGATCGCCATTCCTTCGTTCCAGCTGCTGACCGCGCAGTACACCCCGCCGGAAGAAGCCAAGCTGACCGTCAAGGCGACCGGCAACCAGTGGAACTGGGACTACGAATACCAGACCGA
>CAVXTI010000002.1:0-23719 GCA_963764655.1 uncultured Solirubrobacterales bacterium | reverse complement strand
CTCGATCGTGACCAGCGTCCCAATCGGCGTGTAAGGCCAAACCTTCGCCGCAGTCGCCAGCGGCAACTCCACACACCCAAGGCTCTGCGGCGTGCCGAACGACGCGCGGTTGAACGAGTGCAGCGCGTCGCCGCCGTGGAAGTAGCTGATCCACTGGATCCCCGGATCGTTGTAGTGCGAGCCGTCGGGGTTCGTGCCGCTCATCGTGCCGACCGGGATGTGCTCGAACACCGGGAACGTGCCCAGCGCCGTCGGCGCCGCCGGGACGCCCGTGTTGCCCGGCGACGTCAAGACAATGCTGCCGTTGTGCCACAGCGTCAGCAGCTGCGGCACGTTGCGATGCACATAGACGTAGCTGTAGCCGTCGGTCTTCTTCTTGCCCGCGATCGCATCCGCGATCAGCGCATGCCACACCTGCGGGCCTGCCGAGCCGTCGACGGCCAGGTCGTGATCGTGCTCGAACATCATCACCGCGCCGCGCGTGACCTGGTTCGGCTGCCCGACGATCCACTGGCTCTGCAGCTCGGCCGGCGTGTTCGCGTAGCGCCACGCGAACGTCCCCGCCGGCGGCGAGACCGCCGCATCGACCTCCGCCTGCCGCTGCTGCGCGACCTCCTCACCCGCCGGCTGCCAGCTGACCGGCAGATAGCCCTCCTCGGCCAGCAGCTGCTGCAGGCGCAGGAAGCTCGCTCCGGCGACCGTCCAGCTGACCGCCTGGTTCGACGCCGCCGTCTTGCTGCCGACGCTGACGCTCAGCCCGGGCGGCAGCACGAGCTGCAGGTTCGAGTTGAGCGGGAAGCCGTAGCCGCCCGGTGCGAAGACGAGCGTGTGGCTGTCGGTCTGATGCCAGCCGCCCTGAACCGGCGCCGAGAAGTGCGGCCGCGCACCGCCGAGCGCCTTGTCGACCGGCTTCGAGAACGTCAGCCGGATCGGATCGAGCGGCGAGATCGGCTTGCCCGCGGCGGGACTGACGAGCACGACCGGCAGGCTCGACTGCGGGAACCACGTCACGCGCACCGGCGGCCCCAGGCGCTCCCACGAGCGCGCCGCCGCCGCGACCAGCGCGGTGCCCGACGTCGTCTGTACGTCGACCGGAACGACACGACCGCCGACCGGGACGAGCTTTCGCTGCGAGCCGATGCGGTAGACGACCCGGTCGACCGGATCGACGTAGTGCAGCCGCAGCGGCGCGTTCGGCGCGAGGCTCGGCCAGCGCTGCGCGAGCCGGGCGATCGGCGCCTGGACGGTGAGATGTTCGGTTCGCGTCTTGCCGAGCGCCCAGCCGAGCCAGCCCGGCCTGCGCACGACCACCTCGACCGTCACCACCTCGCCGGGCTTGAGCTTCGTCCGCGGCAGCAGCTTTCCGCCGCTGACCGTGAGCGGGATCCGGCGACCGCTCGGCCCGGACGCCTTCGCCGAGACGAGCGAGCCGCCGAGCGGCTGCACCTCGACCTTCGCGAGCGCCACGTTGTCGTTCGCGAGCGTCGCCCCCGACCACCAGATCACCGCCGCTGCGAGCCCGAGCACAGCGACGACGAGCAGCGCGAGGATCGCCCGGATCAGACGCGCTCCCCGACGAGCTCCAATGCTGCCTCCATGACCTCGCGCTCGGAGACGAGCACGAGATTCGCCGCATCGCCGAGCGGGATGAACGAATCCGCGCTCGCGACGCGCGCCACCTGCCCGTCGAACTTCGCATCGACGAGCGCCGCCACGATCCCCTCCGAGACGCCGCCCGTCCGGCGCGTCTCATCCACGACGAGCACACGGCCGGTCGCGTTCGCCTCGCGCAACACGTCCTCGACCGGAAGCGGCGCGAGCCAGCGCAGGTCGACGACGCGTGCCGCAACGCCGAGCTGCTCCAGCGCACGCGCGGCGCGCAGCGACATCCGCAGCCCGTTCGCCCACGTGACGATCGTCAGGTCGTTGCCCTCGCCGTAGGTGCGCGCCGAGCCGAGCGCGACATCCTCGGACGACGGCGGCGCGAGCCACAGCCGGTCGCCGTCGTCGTAGAGATCGCGGGTGTTGTAGAGCGCGATCGGCTCGAGGTAGACGCACACGCTGCCGTCGGCCCGCGCCGTCGCCAGGCACGCCGCGAGCATCGCGCTCGCGTCGTCGGGCCGCGCCGGCGAGGCGATCACGAGCCCGGGAATGTCGCGCAGCACGCCGACCGCGTTGTCGTTGTGGAAATGACCCCCAAAACCCTTCTGGTAGCCATACCCGGCGATCCGCACGACCATGCCGTTCCGGTACTGACCGCGTGAGAAGAACTGCAGCGTCGCCGCCTCGCCGCGCAGCTGGTCCTCCGCGTTGTGCAGATACGCGAGGTACTGGATCTCCGGCACCGGCAGGAACCCGCTCAGCGCGGCGCCGAGCGCGAGCCCGAGGATCGACGTCTCGTCGAGCAGCGTGTCGAACACGCGCCCGGCGCCGAAGCGCCGCTGCAGGCCGCGCGTGACGCCGTACACGCCGCCCTTGACCGCGACGTCCTCGCCGAAGAGCAGCACCGCGCGATCGCGATCGAGCGCATCCGAGAGCGCCGCGTTGATCGACAGCGCGAGCGTCAACGGCTCGCCGTGCGTCGCAGCCGGCCAGCGCGCCCGCTTCGGCACCGTGCGCGGCGCGAGCGGCCTGATGATCTCCGCCGCCGAGTCGAGCTGCGGAATGCGGGCGGCCTCGTCGGCGAGCGCGCGCACCCGTTCGCCGGTGTCGGTGTAGTCGCGCACGAGCCGCTCGCCGCTCCAGCCGGCACTCGCCGCGAGGAGGCGCCCGGTGGCGAGCAGCGGGTCGTCGTCCAGGTCGGCGCGAATCGCCTGCGGCGACCGGTAGGCGGACTCGACGTCGGCGCCCGCATGACTGAGGAAGCGCACCGTGCGCAGGTGCAGCACGGCGGGGCGGCGGTGCTCGCGGATCCAGTCGGCGAGCTCACGCGCCGTCGCGAGCACCTCCTCCGGCTCGGTGCCGTCGGCGTAGACGTAACGCAGCTGCGTGCGCGCCCGCAGCGCCTGCTCGACCCAGCCCTGCGGCGAGGGGACGCTGATCCCGAGGCCGTTGTCCTCGCAGAGGAAAAGCAGCGGCAGCGGCAGGCCCTGGTAGGCGGTGTGCGCCGCGCTGTTCAGCGCGGCCTGCGCCGTTGCGTGGTTCAGCGACGCATCGCCGAAGCTGCAGACGACGACTCCGTCGGCCGGCCAGGGGCAGTCGACGCCGAGCTTCTTCGCCCGCTCGATCGCGAACGCGACGCCGAAGGCGCGGGGGAGATGCGACGCGATCGTCGAGGTCTGCGGGATCACCGCCAGCTCGGCATGACCGAACACCTTGTGCCGGCCGCCCGCGATCGGCTCGGTGCGGGCCGCGGTGACGCCGCGCAGGATGTCGGACACGCCGTCGCGCCCCGCCTGCGCCGCCCGGGCGAGATAGAAGGCGCCGGAGCGGTAGTGGAGGAGCGCCGGGTCGGTGGGCTGGAGCGCGAGGGCGACGCAGGCGTTGCTCTCGTGGCCCGCCGAGCCGATCGTGTAGAAGCTGCGGCCCGTCTGCTCGAGGTAGCGGGCGGCGAAGTCGCACTGGCGGCTCTCGACCTGCGCCCGCCAGACCGCCTCGAGCTCGGGGCGCTCGGCCGCGGCGCCGGCCTCGAGCGGCCCGAGCTGCTCGAGCAGATGCAGTTCCAGCGGATCCAGATCGGCTGCCATCCCGCCGAGTAGAATGCCTGTCGTAGGATCGCGTTCGGATGCAGATCAGAGCCGCCGTCCTCGAGCAGTTCGGAGCGCCGCTCGCGATCCGCGAGATCGACCTGGCCGAGCCGCGCGCCGGCGAGGTGCTCGTGCGGCTCGTCGCCTGCGGCGTCTGCCACACCGACCTCTACACGGCCTCCGGCGCCGACCCGTCCGGCTACGCGCCGACCGTGCTCGGGCACGAGGGCGCAGGCGTCGTCGAGCAGGTCGGCGAGGGCGTCACCTCGCTCGCGCCCGGCGACCACGTCGTCACGCTCTTCTCGCCCCAGTGCCGCGAGTGCATCCACTGCCAGAGCGACCGCACGAACCTCTGCCTCGCGATCCGCGAGCAGCAGAACAAGGGCTTTCTCCCCGACGGGACGACCCGCCTCTCGGCAGGCGGCGAGCCGATCCGCCACTTCATGGGCACCTCGACGTTCGCCGAGTACACGGTGATGCCCGAGATCGCGCTCGCGAAGATCAACCCTGAAGCTCCACTCGAGGGTGCGGCGCTCTTCGCCTGCGGGCTCTCGACCGGGATCGGCGCCGCGATGAACACCGCGAAGGTCGACGCCGGCTCGACGTGCGTCGTCTTCGGCGCCGGCATGGTCGGGCTCGGCGCCGTGATCGGCTGCCGCCTGCAGGGCGCCGAGCGGATCGTCTGCGTCGACCTCTCCGAGGACCGGCTCGCGCTCGCGACGCAGCACGGCGCGACCGAGACGATGGTCGGCGGCCCCGACACGGTGGAGCAGATCGTCGAGTCGACCGGCGGCTTCGGCGCCGATTACACCTTCGAGGCGACGGGCAACGTGCACGTGATGAAGCAGGCGGTCGAAGTCGGCGCGGATGGGGTGGGGGCTCTGCACCGTCGCGGGCGTCGCCGGCAAGGGCGAGACGCTCGACATCGTGCCGCGCTACCTGATCACCGGCCGCCGCGTCGCCGGCTCGTCGTTCGGCGGCGTCAAGGGCCGCGACGGCGTGCCGATGCTGGTCGAGCGCTGGCTCGCCGGCGACATCGACGCCGAGTCGTTCATCTCGCACCGCATCACACTCGACGAGGTGAACCGCGGCTTCGAGCTGATGGAGGCGCAGGACGGCATCCGGAGCGTAATCTCCTTCTGATGCTGCTCGAGCGCGCCCAGCACCCGGAGTGGACCTCGAACGCCTACCTCATCGCCGACGGCGACGGCGGGCACGGCGTGCTCGTCGACTCGAACGGCGTCGAGGAGCCGCTGCTCAACCAGATCGAGCAGCGCAAGATCACGATCACGCACGTGCTCGTCACGCACCAGCACGGCGACCACGTCGTCGACCCGACGGGGCTCGCGAAACGGTTCGGCGTCAAGGTCGTCGGCAGCGCGCTGACGCGCGACGCGGGCGTGCCGATCGAGGAGACGTTCGCCGACGGCGACGTCATCCGCTCCGGCGAGCTCGAGATCCGCGCGATCGCGACGCCCGGCCACTGCCCCGACCACTTCGCGCTGCTCGTGAACGGCACCGACTGCCTGACCGCCGACTGTCTCTTCAAGGGAACGGTCGGCGGCACGATGGGCGGCGGCCCGACCGGCTACGCCGACCAGGTGAACTCGATCATGAACCGCCTGATGAAGCTGCCGCCCGAGACGCGCGTCCATCCCGGGCACACGCTGCCGTCGACCGTCGGCGACGAGTGGGAGCACAACCCGTTCATCCGCATCTGGCGCGGCGTCGACCCCGAGGGAGCCGAGGCGTGCCAGGTGCGCGGCGAGGAGGCGACGCTGATCCTCTTCGGGCCGGACTACGACGGCACGCACAAGGCGTGGGTGCGCTACCCCGACGGCCGCGACGCGATCGTCGGCGGCAGCCAGGTCGAACGCGGCTGAGCCGAGAAACTCGTGAACCTGGTTCGCCTGCGGCGAATCAGGTTCAGGTTCTGGACGAACCTGATTCCGCGCAGCGGAACCAGATTCGCGAGCTACAGCTCGGCGAGGCGCTGGAGCAGCTCGATCGCCTGCGCGAGCGTCTTCTGCTCGGCGGCGGTGAGGTTGCCGGCGATCGCCTGTGAGAGCCAGTCCTCGCGCCTGCGCCGGCTCTCGTAGAGGAGGTCGCGGCCGTGTTTCGTCAGGTCGACGAGGATCTGCCGGCCGTCGTCGGGGTCGGGGCGGCGGGCGACGAGATCCTCCTTCTCGAGCTCGCCGACCGTGTGGGCCATCGACTGCGGCCGCATGTGCTCGGCGGCGGCGAGCCCGCTCGTCGTCTGGGCGCCGGTGCGGTCGAGGCGGCTGAGCACGGCCAGGTGCGAGGTGGGGAGCACGTTGTCGGCGCGCAGCCGGCGGATCAGCTGGCCGAGGACGATGCGCAGCTCGTTCGCGAGATCGTGGGTCGGCGCCATCGCGCGATTCTACCCCCGGAACCGACAGGGTGACTGTGCAGTTTACCTGTAGAATCCGGAGATGCCCGACCGCTACAAGTGGGTCGCCCTCTCGAACGTGACGCTCGGCGTGCTGCTCGCGACGCTCGACGCGTCGATCGTCCTGATCGCGATGCCCGACATCTTCCGCGGCATCGGCCTGAGCCCGCTGCGGCCCGGCAACAGCTTCTACCTGCTCTGGATGATCCTCGGCTACCTCGTCGTGACGAGCGTGCTCGTCGTCGGCCTCGGCCGGCTCGGCGACCTCTTCGGGCGCGTGAAGATGTACACGCTCGGCTTCGCGATCTACACCGTCGCGTCGCTGCTTCTGACGATCGACTGGATGCACGGCCGCGCGGGCGCCGACTGGCTGATCGGCTTCCGGCTCGTGCAAGGCGTCGGCGCGGCGTTCCTGATCGCGAACTCGGCGGCGATCCTCACCGACGCGTTCCCGTCCAACCAGCGCGGGCTCGCGCTCGGCCTGAACAACGTCGTCGGGATCAGCGGCCAGTTCATCGGGCTGCTGCTGGGCGGCCTGCTCGCGCCGATCAACTGGCGGCTCGTCTTCCTCGTCTCGGTGCCGTTCGGGATCTTCGGGACGATCTGGTCGCACCGCAAGCTGCGCGAGATCGGCGTGCACGAGCCCGCGCCGATCGACTGGCTGGGGAACGCCACGTTCGCGGTCGGGCTCGTCCTGATCATGATCGGGATCACCTACGGCATCCGTCCCTACGACGGGCATCCGATGGGGTGGACGAACCCGGTCGTGCTCGGCTGCCTCGGCGCCGGTGTCGTGCTGCTCGCTGCGTTCGTGGTCGTCGAGTCGCGCGTGCGCTACCCGATGTTCAAGCTGCCGCTCTTCCGCATCCGGCCGTACACGTTCGGCGTTCTGTCGAGCTTCCTCTCCGCGATCGCGCGCGGCGGGCTGATGTTCATGCTGATCATCTGGCTGCAGGGCATCTGGCTGCCGCAGCACGGCTACAGCTTCAGCAGCACGCCGCTCGCGGCGGGCATCTACCTGCTGCCGCTGACCGTCGGCTTCCTGATCGCCGGGCCGCTGTCCGGGATCCTCTCCGATCGCTACGGCTCACGCCCGTTCGCGACGGCCGGGATGCTCGGCTCGGCGCTCGCCTTCCTGATGCTCGACCGGCTGCCGATCAACTTCTCGTACCCGGAGCTCGCGGGAACGCTGCTGCTGATGGGGCTCTCGATGGGCGCGTTCGCCTCGCCGAACCGGGCCGGCGTGATGAACAGCCTGCCCGCCGCCGACCGCGGTGCGGGCGGCGCGATGAACCAGACGTTCCAGAACTCCGCGCAGGTGCTCTCGATCGGCATCTTCTTCACGCTGATGATCATCGGGCTTGCCGCCAGCCTGCCTGCCTCGCTCAGCGCCGGGCTCGTCGCGCACGGCGTTCCGCCTGCCACGGCGGCACACGTCGCGCAACTGCCGCCGGTGTCGGTGCTCTTCGCCGCGTTCCTCGGCTACGACCCCGTGCGCACGTTGATCGGCCCGCACGTCCTCACGCACCTGTCGGCGGCGAACGCCGCCGCGCTCGAGCACCGCGGCTTCTTCCCCAACCTGATCGCGGGGCCGTTCCATGAGGG
Organism: uncultured Solirubrobacterales bacterium; assembly: GCA_963764655.1. GTDB lineage: Bacteria > Actinomycetota > Thermoleophilia > Solirubrobacterales > Solirubrobacteraceae > Palsa-744. Next base: position 16,018 of record CAVXTI010000002.1, on the reverse strand, counting down.
CCTGCACAAGGCGTTCGCGTTCGCGATCGCCGCCTGCCTGCTGGCCGCGATCATGTCGTGGTCGCGCGGCAGCCGCGCCGTCGCCCGGCGCACGGCGCCCGGGCGGACGGAGACACCCGAAGTCGACATCGTCTAGGAGGTACGCATGCGCGTTCAGTGGTACGGCCAGTCCGCCTTCCGACTTGCGGGAGAGAAGACCGTGTTCATCGACCCGTTCGACCGGCCGGGCGAGGCGCTCGCCGCGCGCGGGCTCGAGTTCAACTACGCGCCGATCGAGGACGTGACCGCGGATCTGCTGCTGATCACGCACGAGCATGTCGACCACAACGCGGCCGAGGCGATCGGCGGCGACCCGGTGACGATCCGCTCGACCGCGGGGCGTCTTGATTCGCCGGTGGGTGAAGTGCTTGCGATCGCGTCCGAGCACGACGACGTCGCCGGAACGATGCGCGGGCCGAACACGATCGTCCGCTTCGCCCTCGAGGGCGTCACGTTCTGCCATCTCGGCGACTTCGGCCAGCCGGCGCTGCGCCCCGAGCAGCGCGCCGCGATCGGCGAGGTCGACGTGCTCTTCGTGCCGGTCGGCGACGGCCCGACGATCGGCGGCGAGCCGGCCGCCGAGCTCGTCCGCTCGCTCGCACCACGGCTCGTGCTGCCGATGCACTACCGGACGGAGGCGGTCAACTTCCTCGAGCCGCCCGACGCGTTTCTCGCGGCGCTCGGCGCGGAGGTCACGCGGCTCGAGACGAGCGACGCCGACCTCGACGAGCTGCTCGGGACGGCTGATGCGCCGCGGGTTGTCTTGTTCGCGCCGCCGCTCGCGTAACTCGCAAACGAATCTGATTCCGCGCAGCGGAACCAGATTCGCGAGTTTCTCAGAGCGCGCGCATCTGGTTGTTGCGCGCCTCGTGCGTCAGCTCGGCCAGGCCGAGCGCCTCGAGGAGTGGGGGCAGGTAGACGCCGAAGCGACCGCGCAGTCCCTTCTTCAGGCCGTACCAGCCGCCGACCGGGTTGTCGGGCGAGCGTCCCCACGCCTCGACGCTGCCCTCCGGCGCGGGCTTCTGCTCGTCGGCGCCGCCGAGCGGCAGCCAGTCGCCGTGCGCCTTCAGCATCGCGTGCAGGTCGTCGATCGCGCGCAGGTGGTAGCGCAGCTGCGTGCCGCCGACCTGGCAGACGAGCGCGGGCGGGTCGGCCTGCTCGTCCTGCCACATCTCGTAGCCGGCCTTGCCCGGCGGCGTCTTCAGCTGCCAGGGATCCTCGCGCGTGCCCGAGCCCTCGGCGCTCACGACGGCCGGCCGTAGGAGCCGACGATCGTCGCCTCGCTCGGTGCGGGCGGCTCGGCGCAGCGCTGCTGGAGCTCGCGCTGGAACTCGGCGAACGCCGGCAGCGTCTGCAGCGGGTTCTCCGCGCCGTCCTGCTGGGCGACGTGCACGAAGGTGACCCCGTCGGCGAGGCGGTAGGTCGTGTAGCGAAAGTCGCCCGGGTCGGCCTCGGCGAGCGCCGCGTAGACGGCCTCGACGAGACGCGCGTTCTCGTCGGCCGCGTCGGGGTGGGTGCGGTAGCGGACGATCACGTTCCTGCTCATGTGGCTCTCCCTCGGTCGTTCCGGCCAACCTAACGTCGAGACTTGCAGAATGCAAGTTAAGTTGCGCTAGATAAGTATGATCTACTTCCGGCATGACCGCGCCGGCCCGGAGCTACGCCCAGCTGTGCGGGATCGCGACCGCGCTCGACGTGATCGGCGACCGCTGGGCGCCGCTGATCGTCCGCGACCTGCTGCTCGGGCCGCTTCGCTTCGGCGACCTCGCCGAGGGGCTGCCCGGGATCGGCACCAACACGCTGACCGCCCGGCTGAAGCACCTGGAGGCGGCGGGAGTCGTTGAGCGCCGGCTGCTGCCGCTGCCCGACCGCGGCACGGTCTACGAGCTGACCGGGTACGGCCGCGAGCTCGAGCCGATCCTGCTCGCGCTCGGGCGGTGGGGGACGAAGAGCATGGGGCAGTTGCCGGGCGAGGTGGTCACGCGGTCGCGCTGGCTCGTCGCGGCGATGCTCGCGTTCCACAACTCGCGGCGCGTGGCGCGGCCGACGACGTGGGAGCTGCGGCTCAGCGACGGCGTCTTCACCGTGCGGGCGGAAGGGACGGAGCCTGACCGTCGCCGCCGGGGCGCCCGAGCGGGCCGATCTGGTGGTCACGACGTCGGATGCGGAGCTGCATGCGCTGCTGACGCGGCAGCTCGCGCCGGACGATGCGGTCGCCTCCGGCGCGGTCACGCTCGACGGTGACGTGAGACGCGCTCGGCGCGGCTCGTCGAGCTGTTCGACTTTCCGTCGTTGTCGACACTCGGGAATCTGGTTCGCCTGCGGCGAATCAGATTCCCTGGACGAATCTGATTCCGCGTAGCGGAACCAGATTCGCGAGTTCAACAACTTCGACACTTTCGATCCACATGTCCCGAAGAGCCGATGACGTCGCGCGCGCTCGCTGCTTCGATGGAGGAATGAAGCCACCGCAGGATGCAGACCGAATCATCTCCGACGTTGCGTCGCGCATCGAAGTCGACCGTGCGCGGCTCGGGGAGCTGATCGCCGAGCGCTTCGTGCCGGGCGCGTACTGGCACGACCTGATCGAAGCCGAGCGTGTCGCGGGCGAGGTGGTGGAGGACGCGTGGGACGACATCTCGGGCGACTGCGACCGGGCGCTCGCCGACGTGCACGAGCTGTATCTCGTCCAGGCAGCCCGCGTGCTCGAGGCACAGGAGGACCTGCACGACAACGGCGCGGAGTCGTGGATCGCCGGTGCCGTCATGCATCAGCAGGCGTTCCAGCTCGCCTGGGACGTCCTCGAGGAGAAAGGACTGCTCACTGAACTGGACTAGCAACGTATGACAAACGTGATACGCTCAGCCGACATGGCCGAGAAGGCGATTTCCGTCCGGCTGGACGCGGAGGCGCAGCGCGCGTTGGAGTTCGCTGATGCGCGACGGCGCGTCGCAATCGGATGCGATTCGGTCCGCGCTCATCAGCGCCGCTCGAGCCGACCGGCACGCACAGGTGGAAGCGGATGCGAAACGCATCGCGAACGATCCGGTCGACAGGGCAGTGATCGCGGAGATCCAGGAGTTCTTTGGTGAGCTCGATTCACGTCGCGGAGAAGTCGTCGCGGTCCGTGGCTCGCGCGACGCGTCTGGACGTGAACAGAAGGGAACTCGGCCGGCGGTCGTTCTCCAGTCCGACGTGCTCACTGGCTTGGAACGGTTGTCGTGGCACCGACGTCCACGAGCGCTCAGCCGGCCGAGTTCCGCCCGGTGATCACGGTGCGCGGGCGCACGACTCGCGTGCTCCTCGACCAGATCAAGACCGTCGACCGGACGCGAGTCGGTCGCTCCAGTCGGGCATCTGGCTGCGTTCCGAACTGCGTCAGGTCGAGGATGCGCTCAGGCTGATCCTCGGCCTGTTCTAAACCAACTCGCCGAGCAACTCGTACGACCGCAGCCGCGCCGCATGGTCGTGGATCGCCGCCGCGACGATCACCTCGTCCGCGCCCGTCTCCGCGACGAACGCCTCGAGCCCCGCGCGCACCGTCTCCGGCGAGCCGACGAACGAGCGGCGCAGCATGCGCGGACGCGCGCTCCTTCTCGGGCGGCGTCCAGTACGACTCGATGTCGTCGATCGGCGGCGGCAGCCGGCCGCGCGTGCCGCGCAGGATGTTCGTGAACGACTGCTGCGGCGAGGTGAAGAGGTGCCGTGCGGTCTCGTCGTCGTCGGCGACGATCACGTTCGCGCCGACCATCGCGTACGGCTCCTGCAGCTGCTCGGACGGCTGGAACGTCGAGCGGTAGGCGTCGAGCGCCGGCAGCAGCGCCTCCGGCGCGAAGTGCGACGCGAACGCGTACGGCAGCCCGAGCAGCGCCGCGAGCTGCGCGCCGAACAGGCTCGAGCCGAGGATCCAGAGCGGCACGCGCGAGCCCGCGCCCGGCGTCGCCTGCACGAGCTGGCCCGGCTCGGCGTCGGCGAGGTAGCGCTGCAGCTCGAGCACGTCCTGCGGGAACGTGTCGGCGCTCTCGGGCTCGCGGCGCAGAGCGTGGATCGTCAGCCGGTCGGTGCCGGGCGCGCGGCCGAGCCCGAGGTCGATCCGGCCCGGGTGCAGCGCCTCGAGCGTCCCGAACTGCTCGGCGATCACGATCGGCGGATGGTTCGGCAGCATGATCCCGCCCGCGCCGACGCGGATCGTCTCCGTCCCGCCGGCGACGTGCGCGATCACGACCGCCGTCGCGGCGCTCGCGATCCCGATCGCGTTGTGGTGCTCGGCGAGCCAGAAGCGCCGGTAGCCCCACCGCTCGGCGTGCTGCGCGAGATCGAGCGAGTTGCGCAGCGCCTCGCCGGGCGTCGAGCCCTCGACGATCGGCGCCAGGTCGAGCACGGAGAGCGGCGGCAGCGGCATGAAGACAAGAGTGCCGGTCGGCCGCGGGTCGGCGCGCGTTGACTCGCGCGGCAGCCTCTGCTTAGGTCAGTCCCGATCCCGAGGTGCGTTTCAACGGCCCGGAACACCCTCGAGGATCGCGCGCTTGTGTCGCTGCGGCGCGTCCGAAAGGAGAACGTCGTGTCACGTTGGCCGTTTTCGCTCTACAACGACGCCGCCTCGGCGCTCGACCGGCACGTGGGCTGGGACAAGCTCCCGAAGCCGGTCGCGATGCTCGTCCTCATCGGCCTGCGCAACGTGCTGCGCGAGAAGAACCTCTACGACACGGGCCGCGGGCCGCTCGACAAGCCCGACGTCTCCGATCATCCCCGCTACCTGACCGCCCGCACGCTCGACGGCACGTTCAACAACCTCGACGACCCGCTGATGGGCAGCCTCGGCAGCCGCTTCGGGCGGAACGTGCCGCTGAACGAGACGGTGCGCGAGTCGAACCCGCTCGAGCCGAACCCGCGTGTCGTGTCGCGCGAGCTCCTGACCCGCGACGAGTTCATCCCCGCGACGACGCTGAACCTGCTCGCCGGCGCGTGGATCCAGTTCGAGGTGCACGACTGGTTCAACCACGGCAAGAACGAGACCGAGAACCCGTGGCTCGTCCCGCTCGACGCCGACGATCCCTGGCCCGAGAAGCCGATGCAGATCCAGCGCACGCGGCGCGATCCGTCGGCGAACGGCGACGGGCCGCCGACGTTCATCACCGACGACACGCACTGGTGGGACGGCTCGCAGATCTACGGGCGCGACCCGGCGTTCGCCGAGGCGATCAAGAGCGGCGAGCACGGCAAGCTGCGCCTCGACGACCGCGGGCTGATCCCGCAGGAGATCGAGTCGCACGTCGACCTGACGGGCGTCGCGGGCAACTTCTGGGTCGGCCTCGCGCTGCTGCACTCGCTGTTCATGCGCGAGCACAACGCCGTCTGCGACCACCTGCACGCGACGCATCCCGAGCTCTCCGACGACGAGCTGTTCGACAAGGCGCGCCTCGTCGTGGCGGCGCTGATGGCGAAGATCCACACCGTCGACTGGACGCCGGCGATCATCGCGCACCCGACCACCGTCACCGCCCTCCGGACGAACTGGTGGGGCCTCGAGGGCCGCCGGCTCGACCGCCTGATCGGACGCCGCACCTCGAACGAGGTGATCCGCGGCATCCCCGGCTCGCCGACCGCGCTGCACGGCGTGCCGTACCAGCTGACCGAGGAGTTCGTCGCCGTCTACCGCATGCATCCGCTGATCCCCGACGAGTTCAGCTTCCGCTCGCTCGACGACGACCGGCTGCTGCAGGAGCGCACGCTGCCCGAGGTCGGCGTCCTGCACGTGCGCGACCGGCTGACCGAGCTGTCGATGGCCGACGCGCTCTATTCCTTCGGGACGATGCACCCGGGCGCGATCACGCTGCACAACTTCCCGAAGTACCTGCAGCACTTCGACAAGGCCGACGGCACGCTCGTCGATCTCGCATCGATCGACGTGCTGCGCGTCCGCGAGCGCGGCGTGCCGCGCTACAACGAGTTCCGGCGGCTCCTGCACCTGAAGGCGTACGACACGTTCGAGGAGATGGCGGACACGCCGGAGCACGCCGCCGACCTGAAGCGGATCTATCGCGACCCGGAAGAGGTCGACACGATGATCGGCATGTACGCGGAGAAGCAAGCCGAAGGGCTTCGGGTTCAGCGACACCGCGTTCCGCATCTTCATCCTCATGGCGTCGCGCCGCATCGAGAGCGACCGCTTCTTCACGCGCGACTACCGGCCCGAGGTCTACACGAAGGAAGGCATCGACTGGGTCGAGGACAACTCCATGCGCACGCTGCTGCTCCGGCACTTCCCGGAGCTCGAGCCTGCGCTGCACGGCGTCGAGAACCCGTTCGCGCCCTGGCAGCGGTCGGCGGTGTGATCGAGCTCGCGCCCGGCATCCACAGCCTCGGCCACGGCAAGGGCGGGCACGTGCATGCGTTCCTGGTCGACACGGACGGCGAGCTCTCGCTCGTCGACACGCTCTTCGAGAACGACGCGCACCTCGTGCTGCAGGCGATCCACGAGCTCGGCCGCACGCCGGCCGACCTGAAGCGGATCGCGATCACGCACGGCCACCGTTCGCATCTCGGCGGCCTGGCCACGCTCAAGCGCGAGAGCGGCGCGACCGTCTACGCGCACCGCTGGGAGGCCGACATCGTCTCCGGCGACCGGCGCGCGCAGGCGGTCAGCATCCTCCCGCAGCAGTCGCTGAAGCTGATCCCGTTCCAGCTCGGGCTCTGGCTCAACCGGCCCAAGCACGTTCCGTGCCCGGTCGACGAGCTGCTCGACGAAGGCGATCGATTCGGGCCGTTCGAGGTGCTGCACGCCTCGGGGCACTCGCCCGGGCACCTCGCGTTCTCGTGGGCCGAACGGAGCTTCGCGATCGTCGGCGACGCCGTCGCGACCTGGCCCGAGCTCTGCCCCGGCTGGCACGCCTTCAACCTGAACAAGAAGCAGCATCACGTGTCGCTGCAGCGCCTGGCCGCGCTCGAGGCCACGATCGTCGGCGTCGGCCACGGCGACCCGATCACCACGGGCGCACAAGACGCCCTCCACGAGCTCGCGAGCAAGCCGGTCCCTTGATCAGCCCGCACAACTCGACGTACTCTGAGCGGGCTACTGCGGCTCGTTGACAGGAGGTCTGGATGACCGAACTGACTGAGTCGCTGAGGTCCGCGCCGACCGAGACCGTCGCGGTCACGAACACCGGCGCGGCAACCCCGCCGACGTTTCCGGAGCTGATCTACGCACACGACGCCTGGTGGCGCGAGCTGCGCGGCGACGGGATCACCCCCGAGACACAGGCGCACTACGACGAGGTGCGCACCGCGTTCCAGCGTGAGCACGGACAGATCGTGCGCGCGTACTGGTGCACGCACGTCGAGAGCGCCGTTGCGCTCACCCAGCAGAAGACCAGGTTCGGCGGGACGCGCTGCAGCTTCTACCGCGAGACGCACTGGGCGACGCGCGACCAGCCGGACATCGCGAACGAGATGTACCGCTGCGACGAGCTCGCGGTCCGCGCGACCACCGTGCTCACGGGTGTGCGCCAGCGCATCTGCATGAACCTGATGATGGCGTCGGCCGAGCATCTGATGAGCCTCGTCGACCGCCGCGCCGCGCACGACGATCCGAAGGCCACCGAAGAGATGCTCGAGCACGAGCGCGGGGCGATCGAGCGCACCGAGGCGTACTACAAGGACGCCGCGAACGGGCAGGCGCAGATCGTCTACTTCGCGGGCATGGCGCTCGTCGTCGTGGTCCTGTCGGCCATCGCGGCGATCTGGCTCTCGCTCAAGTGGGCGGCGCCGGTCGCAGCGTTCGTCGCAGGTGCGATCGGCGCGCTCGTCAGCGTCGTCCAGCGGATCAACTCGGGCCAGTTCGACCTCGACTACGACGTGGGGAGGCCGTATGCGCTGTTCCTCGGCGGGCTGCGTCCGCTGATCGGCGGCGCCTTCGCGATGGTGATCACCTTCGCGTTCACCGGCGGGCTGCTGCACTTGCCCGTCGCGGAGAACGAGACGAAGCCCGACCGGCGCCTCGCACTGCTCGTGCTCAGCTTCCTCGCAGGGTTCAGCGAGCGCTGGGCGCCAGGTAAGGGCGCCCGGGGTCGAGGATGTCCGAAGGTGGTGCCGAAGGAATTGTCGTTCAGGGCAAAATTTTGTGCGTAGTTCCACAGCGCCGTCACCGTGTTGCCGTCGTAATAGCTCATGACGTCGTTGGGCCCGCAGCCCTTCGAACCCGGATAGGGCGAGGTGTATTCGACGAACTTGTCCATCAGGCCGCCATCGAAAGCCTGTTGTTCTGGCATGTAGTCGTGATCCATATCGCAGGTCGCGGCCTGCTTGGGCGACAACCGGAAAGGGCTGCCTTGTTTTGGTTGTAATTTAGCAGCGCATCGGTGAGGCCGTTGACGCTGGGGGTCCCGGGTGCGGCATTGAAGGGACTTCTCATCAGGCCCATTTACCGCCTTGGGATATGTTGCGAAATAGTGATCGAACGAGATGTTCTCCTGGAAGACCACAATGACATGTTTAATCGGCGTTGTGGTGGTGTCCGCGGCAGGGGCATCCGCTGCTACCGCAAGGCCAGCAAGCATCGCCAGTGGGGCAAACAACGTGGGGAGCCGTAAGTTCATCATCGGGATTGCTCCAGGAATATGCGATGGAGTTCAGGACTGCTTCCTGATAACCGAGGCCGGTGACACTATGATGAACGCGCCCGATGCCGGGCTTACCGCTCGCCGGTAGCCTGGACTATGCCCTGCGGGGTCTGGCCTTATCGGAGCTCAGAGGCTTGCGCTCCGCATAAGGGTTCTCGCTGCGGCGAAGCACGAAGCGAAGCGGAATGCCCGGCAGCTTGAAACGCTCGCGCATTCCGTTCACCAGATAACGCAGATATAAATCCGGCATTTCCTGCGGGATGTTGCAGAACAGCGCGAAGGTGGGCGGCCGGCTCTTGGTCTGGGTCATATAGCGCAGCTTGAGGCGCGGCCCTTGACCAGCGGCGGCGGGTGACTGTCCTCCATCACCTGCAGCCAGCGGTTCAGCGGGCTGGTTGCAATGCGCGTGCTCCAGAGCTTTTCCAGCTCGACAGCCGCATCCAGCAGCTTGTCGACCCCGCGCCCGGTGCGTGCGGACAGTGAGACCACCTTGATGCCCTTGAGTTGCGGCAACGAGATCTCAAGTCGGTCGGCAAGTTTCCTCAGCGCCGCCTGCTTATCCTCCACCAGATCCCATTTGTTGACCGCGATCAGCAGGGCGCGGCCCTCCTCCTCCACCTGGCGGGCGATGGCGAGGTCCTGCTTTTCCAACAGATCTGTTGAATCGAGAACCAGCACCACCACTTGCGCATATTTGATCGCGCGCTGGGTATCGGCGGTGGAAAGCCATTCCAGTTTGTCGACGACTTTGGCCCGGCGGCGCAGGCCTGCCGTATCCACCAATCGAATGACGCGGCCACGATGCTGCCATTCAATCGCTATGGCATCGCGGGTGATTTCTGGCCGCGGGCCCGGTCAGCATCCGGTCCTCTGCCGATCAGCTTCGGTTGATCAGGTCGACTTCGCCCATTCGGCCGGCCGACATTGGCGGAGCTGAAAAAGCTCTTCGGCTCATCATCCTCCTCGATCTCGCCCTCATGGATCGCGCCCTCGTCTTCGGCCGCTTCGCCCTGGGCCGCGGCCAGTGGTGCCAGCGCGTCATAAAGATCGCCCAGGCCCTCGCCATGTTCGGCGGATACGGCGATCGCATCGCCGAGCCCCAGGCGCGAAGCTTCCAAGCGGCCTCCTTCACCACCCCGGCCCTCGCTCTTGTTGGCGACCAGGATCACTGGCTTGCCGGATTTGCGCAGCAAGGCAGCGAAGGCGGTATCGAGCGGCATCAACCCGGCACGGGCATCGATCGTGAACAACACAACATCGGCTTCGGCCACGGCCTGTTCCGTCTGACTGCGCATGCGCGCGGCCAGGGTTTCGCCCTTCGCATCGTCGAAGCCGGCGGTGTCGATCACGGTGAATGTCAGATCGCCGATATGACCTTCGCCGCGCCGGCGGTCACGAGTCACGCCCGGCGTATCGTCGACAATGGCCAGGCGCTTGCCCACCAGACGATTGAACAGGGTCGATTTGCCGACATTGGGCCGGCCGACGATGGCGACGGTAAAGGGCATTCGGGCGCAGTCTAACGCAGCGCCGTCAGATCCGCGTTGTCGAAAAGGATATCCAGACCGTGCCACGGGCCACGATGGGCGGCAAATGGGTTGGCGAAGGCAGGTCGATCTGGCCCAATAGCTTACCTGTGTAAGGCGAAACGGCGAGCGCCTTGCCGTCGGTGCCCGTCAGGATCAGCCGGTCGCCTGCCAGGATCGGGCCTTGCCACAGGATGACCTCGGTATTGTCCGGCGGATCGGAATACTTGGGTAGGGCCGAGATCCAGCGCACATGGCCGTTGGCCCGGGTCAGGCAGAGCAACTCCTGCTCGTTGGTCAGCACATAGATATAGTCGCCCGCTACCCAGGGCGACTGGCTGCCGCCGAAATCGGCATCCCAGACGCGTCCGCCCCGCTTGGCGTCGATCGCAGCCATGGTGCCGCTATCGCTGATGGCGATGACGAGTTCGCGATCAATGATCGGCCGGCCGCGGATATCGGCGAGCGTGGCGATGGCGCCGGTGCGTGCCTGACCCGCGAGATTCTCGCTCCACAGGGTGCGGCCGGAATCGGCGCGCAGCGCGAAGATTTCGCCGGAACTGTAAGCTGCGATCACCTCAATGCCAAGAACCGCCGGTGTGGTGCCGCCGAGCAAGCCCGCACTCTGAGTGAGCCCGCTATGCGACCACAGCTTGCGGCCATCCTGCTGGGCCAGCGCATAAAGACTGTTGTCGATGGTCTCGACGAAGACACGCCCGTCGCTCGCCGCGGGCGATGCGCGCATCGGCGCAGAGAGCGTGGTGTGCCACAGCTCCTTGCCGCTGCGCGCATCCAGCGCGATGACCTGGGCAAAGGATGTCGCCACGAATATCTTGCCGTCGTCATAAGCGAGCCCGCCGCCCAGCAGCTTGTCGCTATCCACATCCTTGGCTACGTCGATGCGCCAGACTTCGCTGCCTGAACCGGCGTCAAAGGCGCTGACCTGCGAACGGGCATCCATGATGAAGACCCGGCCTTCCGCCACAATGGGTTCGGAAAGCAGCTTGTGACTGGAACTGTCGCCGGTACCCACGCTTACCGTCCAGGCCGCGTTCAGGGTGTTGCCCAGCGCCAGATGATGCATGGCGTGGCTCGGATAACCGCCGGCCTGGGGCCAGTCGGGATTGGCGAAAGGTTGCGGCAGCAGCACCTTCACATCGGCCAGCGACGGATCGGCCACCAGCGACTGGTTAAGCTGCAGCACCGAAACGCGCGTGCCCGGCAGCGGCTGCTTGTAACTGCCCATGCCGAGGAAATCCTTCGCCTCGCTGCAGCCATAAAGCGCCAGTGCGGCAAGGGCCAGCGGCGCGAAGCGGCCCAAGACCTTGCGCCGACCGCCCATGGCAAACGGGGCCTTCATCAGGCTCCTCCCTGCTCGCCGATCCAGGTGAGAATTTGCGTTGCCCGCTGGCGCAACCCGCTGGGCGTGGCGGTATCGTCGGCGAGCTGCTGAAAGACCTGGCGAGCGGCCGTGAGATCGCCGCCCTTGAGCGCAAGCAAGCCCTGGATTTCCATGGCCGAGGGACGGAAGGCTGAGCCTGCCACCAGCAGAGGCTGCAGCTTCTTGTCGATTGCAGCACCGTCGCCCTTGTCGACGGATGCCATGGCCGACAGCAAGGTTGCGAATCGCGGAAAGGCTTATCGGCGCTGTCGTCGGCAGATATCTGGTCATAGATCGCAATCGCGCCCGGCTTGTCGCCGGCGTTCTGCTTGAAGGCGGCCTGCTGCAGCAGCGCCAGGACACGATAGGCACCACCATGGGCCGCGATATCTGCCATGGCTGCGGAGGCGGCGGCAGCATCGCCCTTGTCGATAAGCTGGAAGGCGAGAGCCAAGGCCTGGCCGTCGGCCTGGCGCTGATGTTCGCGGTAGTTGTCCCAGCCGACGATGCCGGCGGTCGCGATGACCACGGCAGCGGCGAAGACGATGATGTATCGCCCGTATTTGCGCCAGAGCTGCAGCGCCTGGTCGCGCTTCAGATCTTCATCAACTTCTTTAAAGATGTCAGCCACGGCGTTCCTCAAACGGGCGGCCCGCAGCACGGCTCATCGCTGTGCCGCGTGCTGCGTCCCCATGCAACAGTTCAGCTGCCTGCACCACCCTCGCTGCAGCAGCGAACGGCAACCGATACAGCCCAAAAGCGGGCGTACCATAACGGCTCACCCCAAGCCATGCAAACAAACGGGGGGCCATGCAATCGACAGGGCGCGGCGCCGGGAAAGACAGAAAAAGGTTGGCGAACAGCGATCTAGCCGGTGGCGGGCGGCCTCAATCGGCGCTGGCGGCACGGGCGTGAAATCCGAGCTAGACCCTTGCGCCGATTAGGGTGAAACTTGGCAGAACAGGTGCAAGGGAGCCCGTCGAAGTCCGATGTCGCAGGTGGTCCGTCTCGCCGAACGCCGTGCCCTTGTTCGTCACCTCTTCTTCAGCCGGGCTGAATTGAACCAGCTCCTCTCGCTCTATAGCCGCCGAGTCGCATCAGGCGAATGGCGGGATTACGCCATCGATCACCGTCCGGGCCTCGCCTCGTTCTCCGTCTTTCGTAACAGTCACGAACGCCCAATCTACGCCATTGTGAAATATTTGAATCGCGACCGGACAGTGGATTACCGGGTCATGGCTGGCGGCCGGCGCATCAAGCAGAGCAAGGACTTAGCCGAAGTCCTTCACGCAATAGAGCGGCAATTGCGAGTCGTTTCCTAGGCCACTTGTCCCCAGCCCCGGCTTGCATTACCTCATCTAGTAGGATGGAATAACCCATCCACTAGATTTCGTAGGTGATGCCATGGATTGGACAAACGAACGGGTTGAAGAACTTCGTCGCTTGTGGGGCCAAGGCCAGACCGCAAGCCGGATCGCCGATCTGCTCGGCGGGGTCACCCGCAACGCCGTAATCGGCAAAGCTCATCGGCTGGGACTGCGCGGCCGTCCCTCGCCCATCCGCCGCGACGAAACCGGCGCGGTCGCCCGGCCGGCGCCGGTACCGCGCGTCAGTGTTCCAGCACCCCAGCCGGTCAAGGCAGCCGAACTGCCACCGGTGGAAGTCACCCGCAGCGCACCGCTTTCGCCTGCGGCATCCACCCAGTCCAAGGTTGCCAGCGCCGGTGGCATGCGCAGCTGCTCCTGGCCCATGGGCGATCCCAAACAGGCGGGCTTCCATTTCTGCGGCGATGAGGCCGTGGCGGGCCGGCCTTACTGCGCCACTCATTGCGGCATGGCCTATCAGCGTAAGGCCGAAGCCGCAGCCTAAAGTTCTAAGACGACGCGAAGCAGACGAAGCAGCCCTTCGGCCGCCGGTGTCATTCACCGGCGGTCTTTTTCTTTGTGGCGAAACTCAGTTCGAACCCGATCCGCGATAAATGATGACACCGCCCGGCGCTGACTCGACGCTTGGCGGCTTATAAACATCAGGGGCCGGAACCGCGGCCGGGGCTGCCGCTGCTTCGCCCGTGCCAGTTGCTGCACCCGATGCCGGCGTCGCGCCGGCATCAGGCGAGACAGCCGGCGTGGCATCGGATGCACCTGGCACCAGGACCGCCGGCGGCGTTACCGCAGCGGGCGCTGCCGGTGCAGCGTCCGTCGTTGCTGGCGTCGCCGGGGGTGTTGTCGTGGACGTCGCTGGGGGCGTGGTTGTTGCCGCGCTGGGATCGGGCGCCTTATAGGCCGATGCCGCATCGCCCTCGGCGGGAAGAGACAAAGCCAGCGCAGCGAAAATAAGTGCGGCTATTGCCTGGCGCATTGCTGAACCTCTCGACGTCGCGAATTCCCCGTCTGCCCCAGGTTGAAAGAATCACGCTTGCGCCCGGCACGCAATGAAGAATGCTAATCGAGCGCCGAGAAACAGATCCGCGAACGCAACGTCTCGATCTCCTCCAGCAGATCCAAGACAAGACCGAGCGCCGAGATATCGATCTCGAGGTCGCGTTGCAGACGGATAGCCCGGGCGGCGCGTTTCAGGCTTTCGCCGGCGAAACGCCAATCATCAGCGCGCCGGCTGCGGCGCTTCAGCACCGGCTCCAGCACGCCTTCCTGCACCAATGCGACGATCCACTCGCGGCGCACCGAGCAGAAAACGGAGAGCTGCTCCACGTTCACTTCCGTTTCCTCGTCGATAAGCGTGCCGGCGAAAATCTGCATCCGGCCTGAACCCTGATCGCTCTTGCGTCTCGCCACGGCTAAACTTCCAGGCCGGCGCGTGGATTGAACGCCAGCTTCTCTTCCATCTCGCGATAGACCTTCTGCGCCGCCTCGCCCGATGCCGGCGGCAGGACGATCTGCAGCACCACATAAAGATCGCCCGGTGTGGATGCAGGAATGCCGCGGCCCTTGAGGCGAAGCTTCTGTCCGCTGCGCGAGCCGGCGGGGATCTTCAGGTCGACAGCGCCGTCAGGCGTGGGCGCGCGCACCTTGCGGCCCAGTGCTGCTTCCCAGGGGGCGACAGGCAAGATCAAGATAAACATCGCCGCCCTCCACCCGATAGAAGGAATGCGGATTGAATTCGATCTCGAGATAGAGATCGCCCGAAGGACCGCCGCCGATGCCGGGATCGCCCTGACCCGCAAGACGGATCTGCTGGCCCTGGCGCACGCCCTCGGGGATTTTCACATTGAGCGTGCGCTCGCGCATATGCGGGCGGCCATCCTTGCCCAGTTCGACCGCGCCAGCGAGAGGGCCCGGGTGGCGCCGCGGTAGGCATCCTCGAGATCGACCAGCACTTTGGCCTGGTGGTCGCCGCCGCGTGCTTTGAAACCCTGGGCCTTGAATCCCTCGCCGAATCCCTTCTCGATCGCTGGCAAATCCACCCTGGCCGCCTCGCCCGCGCCGTGCGCCGCGGCCGAACAACGCCTCGAAGAAATCGCTGGCCGCCTGGGCATCGGTCGCGGAGAAAGATTCGCCCATGCTCGAAGCCGGCATCCCAGCCCGGCGGCGGACGAAATTCCTGCCCCGCCTTGAAGCCGGCGCCGACCTGGTCATAGGCCGCGCGCTTTTCCGGATCCTTCAATACATCATGGGCCTCGCCAATTTCCTTGAAGCGGGCCTCGGCGCCGGCGGCCTTGTTTATGTCGGGGTGAAATTGGCGGGCCAGCTTGCGATAGGCCCGCTTGATATCGTCGGCCGAGGCGTCGCGTGCCACACCCAGGGCCTGGTAATAGTCCTTGAACTCCATCTGTCCTGGTTTCCCGGCTTAAGCAGGCGAATACAGGCAAGCCCGCACCGTATAGCACAGGAATTGACGAGGGAGGTCAGGCAGGCGCGCGGCGCAAAATCCGGCAATAGATCGTTGGTTGCAAAGCCCCGGGGATCAAGTCTCGGCGGCGTCGCCTCAGGCACCCGAACGCCGACACTCCATCCACCGGCGTAAATTGGCGGATGTTGCTGACGAAATAGCTGCCATCGGCATCGGCGAAAAGCTGGACCTCGAAACTGTAGCGCACCATCGCCACCGTCAGCGTGCCGCGATAGCTCTCGCTGGTGCCGCCATCCTCTTCCTTCGCCCGGTGGATCAGTTCGGGCTCGATGGTCGCAACGCCGGCCACGGCCTCGGGCAACCGTCCACTGAGGCAGCCATCGCACAACGCCTGCTCCAGGCCGATCCGCCCGACCAGATAGAGATAGCCGTCTACCGCACCCAACCAGTCCATCACAGCCTCCCGTTCGAGGGGGAAGTCACCTTAAATCAGGAAACGGAACATATCAAGAACAATTAGCTGCGCGGCCAGGAGGAGGGCAACCAAGCCGCTGGAAATGCTAAGCCGCAGCCTTCAGCAGCGCATTGACCTCGACGATGATGCGCTCCATCGGGTCGAGTTTACGCAGGATGGCATCGGCGCCGAC
>CAVXTI010000001.1:0-2912037 GCA_963764655.1 uncultured Solirubrobacterales bacterium | reverse complement strand
CCGCCTGTCGCCGCGCGTGATCAGCGTCGGCGGAACACCTGAGCGGCCTCGGCGCGGCGAGTACCTCGGCGGGCGAGGTCGGCCTGGAAACCGCGGGGCGCCGGTAAGCCGGGCTGCGGCGACCGCTGCAGCGCCCGCATGGCAGCGGAACATGCGGGCTGGGCGCAGGTCGGTTGCGGCCAACATCGCGCAAACGCCGACGTCTCGGCCAACGCCGACCCGCGACGGGCGTCGACGTCTATGACTCGATCCCCTATCCCTAAGAAGAAGCGGCAAGAAGCTCAAAATCGTCCTGCGCTGGGCGCCGATCGGCGGCACGAGCGTGGCCTCGCCGATCATCGCCTCGATCGCCGCGCTCGCGGGCGGCGCTGACGGGGTCGCGTACCCGGAGCAGACGCTCTACTCGCATCTTGGCTCCGCTGCCTGCATGACGTGACCGCCGGCGGCAACGGGCAGTGCGACGCCGAATGCCTGAGCTGTGGAGGCTCCATCAGCCCACTGTCCCCGCTCGATTGCGGCGCGGGCACATGGATCTGCAATGCGCGCACAGGCTACGACGGCCCGACTGGGGTCGGCACTCCAAACGGCGTCGGGGTGTTCGAGCCTGGCGCGGCGCCTGCCGCAGGCAGCGAAACGCCGGCGCGGAAGGTGAGCCGACGAGCCAAGAACCGGGCAAGTCGCCAGGCGGCGAAGGATCGGGCGGGACTGGGGGCGGCGGTGGAGGCGAAGAAGCTGAAGAAGGCGCCGACGGTCAAGCCGGTGCGCCACCCGCCACCGACAACTCCTCCGCGGGCTCGACGAGCGCCACCGCTGGCACGGCGGGCACGGTTGGCTCCACGGCAAGCGACGCAACGGGCAGACCGATACGGATATCCGCCCTCGCGCTGACGGCCAACGCACGCGCCGCCCTGCGACATGGGCGAGTCGCGGTCGCGCGACTGGCGTTCTCATTCACGCTCAGCCAAGCCGTGTCGGTGCGCGCGGCGCTGGCGATACGAGTCCGCGTGAACGGGCATGCGCGTTGGCGTGCGCTGCACGCCTCGCTTGCTTTCGCCGCGGTCAGGGGCCTGAACCATCGTCGAATGCGTGGCCTCGGCGGTCTGGCGTCTGGCGTCTATCGCCTGACGCTCACACCCGCGGGTGGCGCGGCGCGGTGGCTCACGATTCGCGTCCTCTGACGGCTGCGCAGGCGCCGCGCTGTCGCGCTGTCATAGTTGCGGACCCGGCCCCCGCCGGTGAGTCGCACTCGCGGTGAGTGCGCTTGCGCCATGTGACAGGACGCCGGCGCTTGCGCCATGTGACAGGACGCCGGCGCTTGCGCCACGTGGCAGGACGCCGGCGCCCGCACTACGTGACAGGCTCCAGGCCTCGCGCTACGTGGCGCGCCGCCGCGAGCCGGGGCCTTTGCCCGGCTGAGACTCGGGCCCGGGCGCGTCGGAGGGGTGCTCGCGCAGTTCGCGCTCGAGCGCTTCGCCGCGCTCGGTGAGCCACCACGAGTTGGGCGTGCCGCGCGCCGGGTCGTCACCGCCGCGGTTGACGACGAGACCCTGGTACTCGAGGCGCGTGAGGATCTTCGAGATCTGACCCTGGTCGACGATCCCTGCGCGTTCCGCCACTTCGCGGTTGCTGCCGGCGGGTAACTCGCCGATCGCCCTCAGCACGCGCACCGTGCGATAAGTCAGGCGCGCGGCGGGTTCGTCGAGGCTCGCGGGCTCCGCCGGCCGCGGAGCGTGGCGAGCCGTCGTGACGCGCCCCGGCGGCGCTGGCTTGCGCAGTTCGCCGCGGGCGACGCTGGCCCCGAGATAGGGAAGCACGATCAGGCTCATGAGCTCGCCGTGCAGCTCGATCAGCGGTGACTCGCGGCCGGCTTCGACCTGGCCGTCACCGGACGCGGCGCCGCGTGCGAGCAGGCGCGTGTAGCAGGACCGCGACGACGGCGCCGACGACTCCCTCCGCGACCACCGGGCCGGGGACCCGCTCGCCGGAGACCTCGGCGCGCCCGCGATCGACCAGCTCGCACAGCTCGGCCATAACCAGCGAGCGATGCTCGAGCACGCGCGGACCTCCACCCGCCGCGTGCACCACGCACAGCTGCGCGAGCAGCGGCTGATCGTCGAAGAAGCGCAGCAGGGCCGCCAGCCCGACGCGGATCCGCTCCCGCCAGCTCGTCTCGGCCATGCCGTCCTGCGCCGCGACAGCCCGCGCTTGCTCGACCGCCCAGTCGAAGCTCGCCAGGAAGCAGTCCTCGATGTCGACGAACAGCTTGTAGAAGAGCCGACGCGAGACGCCGGCGCGCGCGATCACGCGCGCCACCGTGACCGATGACGCGCCGCGAATGGCCACCTCTTCGGCCATCGCCCCCAGGATCCTGGATCGCTGAATCTCCTCCACGTTTGACCGCGTCGATCGCCCAGACTCCCCGATGACGCTCGAGGAGACCCGGATGCTCCGCGTGAGCTTGATATTACCCGTGGAGAGCATCTGCCTACTGTCTAGTGACGGAGCGGGCGTGCTCGGTGATGGCGGGTAAGGCCGAATCTGGCCTGACAGCGCGCGTCCGAGGGGCTTCGCGTCCATGCAACTCCGTTTGCAGGGACTCCTCGACGCTTGTGATCGGAGCGCCGCGTGGCTAGCTTGCGCAAGTCACGACAGGCAAGTCCCGACCGGATGACCGCCAGCCGATACCTGCCGAGGCGTCGTCCCCGTCGCGAAGCCCTTTCCAAAAATGAGCCCACGCAACCGCCTACCGCCGATCCGCTTGCGCCACGCCGTGGCGCTGCTCGCGCTGCTCGCCACCGCGGCCGCCGCTCCGGCGCTCGGCCGGGCAGTCGCAGGGGACGCTCGAACGCGGCATCTCCTCCTCGACCGCGAAGGAGGGCGCCCTCGGCGCCGCGATCGCCAGCCGACTCGGCACAAGATCGACGGCTTCCAGGGGAGCATCGACGACCTGCATGCGCGCCTGGCCGCGCTTGAATCGAGCCTCGCCTTCGAGCGCGGGCTGCTCGAGCGGCTGCGCTCGCCAGCTGAAGGCGGCACGCTCGCACCTCGCCTCGCTGGTGGTGCAGCTCGCCCACGACCGGCAAGGTGCTCGTCGCCCAGGTCGTCGCGGCGTACGAGTCCCCGCCGCCGAGCATCGTCACGGTGATCCTCGACGCCCACGGCTTCGGCGACCTGATCGAGCGCGTCGACGATCTCAAGGCGATCGGCCAGCAGAACGCCAACGCGACGACGCAGGTGATCGACGCGCGCGCGGCGGTGGCGAGCGAAACCAAGCGCCTGGCCGTGCTCACGGCCTCCCACCAGCGCGAGACGACCGCCGTGCTCGTGCAGCGCGACGAGGTCGCGCGCCTGCACCTGGCGCTGGTGGACCGCCAGCTCCAGTACATCCATGCGCGCGACCGCAAGAGCTCGGAGCTAGGCGAACTGCGCTCGCACCGAGCGTCCCTCGAAAAAGAGCTCGCGTCGATCCAGGTCAGCGAGTACGCCTCCCAGAACCAATCGTTCTGCAGCGGCTTTGCCAGTCGAAGTCGGCGCCCCCTCCGGCGAATTCGGCTTCTTCCAGGCGCCCGGCACCAACTACAGCGTCGGCAACGAGCCGACGATCGCCTCGCGCCTGAACACGATGGGCAAGGCGCTGCACCTGCACCTGATCGGGATCTCCGGCTACCGCTCGCCGCAGCACTCGGTCGAGGTGGGCGGCTTCGCCAACGACCCGCACACGCGCGGCGAAGCCTCGGACACGCCGGGTGTCGAGGGCGTGCCCGAGGCGACGCTCGAAACAGTTCGGCCTCACGCGCCCGTTCCCGGGCCGGCCGAGGCCGACCACATCCAGTTGGGGTAGCTCCAGGCCCGAGCACGGCTGGGCGCCGTAGCGGCCGAGACTCCGGCAGCGCCACGCGTGCCGTCCTCGCGCTGGCCGTTCTCCAGCAGCGCGATGATCGTGCGCCCGACCGCCACGGCTGTGCCGTTGAGCGTGTGCAGCGTCTGCGTGCGCTTGTCGCGGCGCAGGCGGATGTTCAGGCGGCGCGCCTGGTAGTCGGTCGTGTTCGAGCACGAGGTCAGCTCGCGGTAGCGGCCCTGGCTCGGCAGCCACGCCTCGCAGTCGTACTTCTTGGCGGCCGAGTTGCCGAGGTCGCTCACCGCGATGTTGACGACGCGGTAGGGCAGCTCCAGCTCGGTGAGGATCTCCTCCTCGATCGCGAGGATGCGCTCGTGCTCGTCGGCGGAGGCGTCGGGCTCGACGAAGCTGAACATCTCCACCTTGTCGAACTGGTGCACGCGGAAGATCCCGCGCGTGTCCTTGCCGGCCGCGCCGGCCTCGCGGCGGAAGCACGGCGAGAAGCCGGCGTAGCGCAAGCGGCAGGCGCTCGGCCGGGAGGATCTCTTCGTCGTGCAGCGAGGCCAAGCGCCACCTCCGAGGTGCCCACCAGATAGAGATCGTCGTCGGCGAGGCGGTAGATCTGCTGCTCGGTGTCGGGCAGGAAGCCGGTCCCGTAGAGCGCGCGCTCGCGCACCGAGCACAGGCGGGATCACCGGCTCGAAGCCGTGGCCGCGCAGCTTCTCCAGGGCGAAGCGCACGAGCGCCAGCTCCACCATCACGAGGTCGCCCTTCAAATAGGCAAAGCGCGCCCCCGACAGCTTGGCGGCGTGGTCCATGTCGATCATCGCGCCGGCCAGTTCGAGATGGTCGCGCACGCCATCGCCGGCCACGCGAGGCTCCCGACGACCTTGACCAGCTCGTCCTCGGGGCCCGGCGCGGCCGTCGGGTCGGGCAGGTTGGGCAGCGGGGCGAGCGCATCCTGCAGGCGCTCCTCGATCTCGGCCAGCTCGCGGCTCGAGCTCCTTCTCGCGCGCGCCGACCTCGCGCTGCGTGGCGATCGCCTCGGTCGCGTCCTCGCCGGCGCGCTTGGCCTGCGGCGATCGCCTCGGCCGCCGCGTTGCGCGACGCGCGCAGCTCCTCCAGGCGCGGGATCAACGCGCGGCGCTGCGCCATCGAGCTCGAGCACCGCGTCGAGCCCGGCGGTGGCATCGTCGCCACGACGCGCCAGCTCGGCGCGCACGCGCTCGGGCTCGTCGCGGATCAGCTTGAGGTCGAGCACGTCGCCTCCGCCTGCGGCCGCTATTTGGTCGACAGCGTGATGTTGACCGCAGGCACGTGCTGAGCCTGCTTGCCGGAGTAGGCGGCCAGGAAGGCGGCGATGTCCTTGGCGTCGTCGCCGACGACCAGGTTCTCCGGCATGATCGCCCCCGAGAAGCCGCCGTTGCGGATCGCGTAGAGAACCTGGTCCTCGTTCTCCTTGCGGATGTTGAAGTTCGGCCCGTTCGTGCTCACGCGATCCTTGATCGATGTGGCCGAGCCCTGCGCACCCACGACCGACAAGCGTGTGGCATCCCGAGCAGTGGTCGCGGAACAGGACGGCGCCGCGGTAGTAGGGACTCGACTTGCGACACGGAGATGCCCTGCGAGCCGCAGGCCGAGATCCCGCCGCGGCGGCGAGCAGCGACGTGGCGGCGAGCAAGCATCTTCAGAGGCGGCCTCATGCGCGCCGGAATATATCGGTTGGGCTTCCCGCCAGCAACCGACGGTCAGTTGCCCGTCCCGCTCAGAAGCCGTGGGCGGTTTCGGCCGCTCGCAGGGCCAGGAACACGACGACGAGCGCCGACAGCGTCAT
Source organism: uncultured Solirubrobacterales bacterium (assembly GCA_963764655.1). Classification (GTDB taxonomy): domain Bacteria; phylum Actinomycetota; class Thermoleophilia; order Solirubrobacterales; family Solirubrobacteraceae; genus Palsa-744. Next base: position 2,906,365 of record CAVXTI010000001.1, on the reverse strand, counting down.
CACGCCCATCTCGCGACGCACGATCGAGCGCCGACGATCTCGTGCTGCTCGTCCTCGGGCAGCTCACCGACCGCCTGCGCGTCCGCGCAGATCGCGCTGGTCGAGGATCGTCTGCGCGGAGGTCGACGCGCAGCTGCTCGGCGACGAAGCGCGATCGCGAGCGGGAGCAGCGCGTATAGATAGAAGAGCTGATCGGTCGAGGAGTGCCCGGCGGCCGCCAGGACGCCGACCGCGACGGCGTACAGGATCGCGCCGACCTGCGCGACGCGCAGGAGCAGCCAGAAGCCGCGGCTGCTCTCGCAGCGATACCAGCGCCATCCGCCGAGCAGGCCCGGGATGGCGTTGAGCGCGGCCAGCGCGAGCGCCCCCAAGCGACCGCTTCGGTCATGACTTCGCGCCGATCGGTGCGAGGTGGCCACTCGGTCGTCCCGCCGGGAGCGGCAGAGCCATCTCGCGACTTCGAGCCGATCGGCACTATGTAACAGTCTGTCACAAGCGGTGATATAACAGCCCCCGTGCTGCGCAGCTACCTCCCCGCGATCGTATTTCTGATTCTGGGCGGCGCCGTGGGCGGACTGTTCGCGGTGCTCAACACGATCGTCGGCCCGCGCAGGCGCGTCGAGCACAAGCAGGACCCCTACGAGTGCGGGCTGCCCTCGGAGGTCAAGCGCGGGATGCGCTTCGGGATCAGCTTCTACCTGATCGCGATGCTGTTCATCCTGTTCGACATCGAGGTCGTGTTCCTGTACCCGATCGCGGTGCAGCTGACGCGCCTACGGCGGCTACGCGCTGGCCGAGACGGTCACCTTCATCGTGCTGCTGGCGGTGGCGTTCGTGTACGTGTGGCGCAGGGGAGCGCTCGAGTGGAGATAAGGCGCGAGCCCTCCTCGCGGGGCCGCGGCCGGGCCGGGCGGGAGATCGATTCGCGGGCTGCGCGTCAACGAGCACGACTCGAAGGAGCTGCTGCGCGGCGCTGAGCTGCTCGGGCCGCACGGCGCCCGCGAGCATGGACGGCGAGGAGCTCGAACGCTACGTCCACGAACGAGTGCTCACCACGACGCTCGAGAAGGCCGTCGCGTGGGGGCGCTCGAACTCGTTCTTCCCGCTCGCCTTCGGGCTGGCCTGCTGCGCGATGGAGCAGTTCCAGACCGCCGGCCCGCGCATGGACATCGCGCGCTTCGGCTTCGAGGCCTTCCGGGCCTCCCCGCGCCAGGCCGACCTGATCATCCTCGCGGGCAGGGTGTCGATCAAGATGGCGCCGATCATCCGCCGGCTGTACGACCAGATGCTCGAGCCGAAGTGGGCGATCTCGATGGGCGCGTGCTGCAGCTCGATGGGCGTGTTCAACAACTACGCGCTGGTGCCGGCCGACAAGTTCATGCCGATCGACGTGCACGTGCCGGGCTGCCCGCCGCGGCCTGAGGCCTGATGCACGGCATCCTCAAGCTGCGCAAGCTGGTCCAGGAGGACCCCGACGCGGGCTGGCGCGAGCGCTACGACGCGCGGGGCACCGAGGAGATCCTCCCCGGTGCCTGACGCCACGGGGCTGGAGCTGCTCGCCAAGGAGCTGCGCGAGAGCGACGGGCTCGGGACGGATGCGATCGCTCGACACGCTGCACTTCCGCGGTCGCGCGACGCTCGAAGTAGCGCCCGCGACGCATCCGGGCCGTGCTGCGGCCGCTGCGCGAGCACGGCTACGCGTCCATGATGAGCGTGCACGGCGTCGACTACTACCCGCACGAGCCGCGCCTGGGTGTGCACTACGAGCTGCTCGACATGAGCAAGGTCGACCGCGTCACGGTCAAGCTGCGCGTGCCGACCGAGGCGCCCGAGGTGGACTCGGTCACGCCGGAGGGCCCCGACGGCCCCGGCTGGCCCACCGCCGACCACCAGGAGCGCGAGGTGTACGACATGTTCGGGGTCGTCTTCCGCGGTCACCCCGACCTGCGGCGCATCCTGATGCCCGAGGACTACGAGGGCCATCCGCAGCGGCGCGACTTCCCCGTGGGCGGCGAACCGGTGATCTTCACCTACAACGAAGGCGACTCGCGGGGAGCGCGCGATGAGCGCCCAGAGATCGCCGGCACGCGGCGATGGGCGCTCAGCAGCCGGGAAGTCTGGCGATGACCGCCGCCGACCAGCAGATGTCCGAGTACCGTCGCCGGGAGCAGAGCATCACGCTCTCCGCGCCGTCGGCGGAGCAGGCAGAGCGAGGCAGCCGCACGACGAGCTGCTGACGCTCAACTTCGGCCCGCACCACCCCGCCACCCACGGCGTGCTGCGCCTGCTCGTGACGCTGCAGGGCGAGGTCGTGCGCTCGATCAAGCCGGTCATCGGCTACGTGCACACGGGGATCGAGAAGACCGCCGAGGACAAGGCCTACTGGAAGGTGATCCCGGTCGTCGAGCGGATGGACTACCTGGCCTACTACTTCAACTCGATGGCCTACGTCGGTGCGGTGGAGGCGCTGCTTGGAGGTGGAGGTGCCCAAGCGCGCCCAGTACCTGCGCGTGATCCATCTCGAGCTGAACCGCATCGCCTCGCATCTGATCTGGCTCGGCACGAGCGCGCTTGACCTCGGCGCGGTGTCGATCTTCCTGTACTGCCTGCGCGAGCGCGAGCTGATCCTCGACCTGTTCGAGATGTCCTCCGGGGCGCGCATGCACACGCGCTACTTCCAGGTGGGGGGCGTGATCGAGGACATCCCTGCCGGCTTCGTGGAGAAGGCGCGCGAGTTCACGAAGATCATGCCGGCGCGGGCCGACCAGTACGGGGCGATCCTGAACGCGAACGAGATCGTGCTGCAGCGCCTGCGCGGCACCTGCCCGCTCGACGCCGAGACGCTGCTCGGCCTCGGCGTGACCGGCCCGCTGCTGCGCGCGGCCGGCAACCCGTGGGACCTGCGCAAGGCCGCTCCCGTACAGCTCCTACGAGGACTTCGACTTCAAGATCCCGGTCGGCACGGTCGGCGACAACTACGACCGCTTCGCCGTGCGCGTGGCGGAGATCTACGAGTCGGTGAAGATCATCGACCAGGCGCTCGACGGCCTGCCGGAGGGCCCGTACATCACGACCGACCGCAAGGTGGCGCTGCCCCCGCGCCACGAGCTGGCGACCTCGATGGAGGCGCTGATCCACCACTTCAAGCTCGTCACCGAGGGCTTCAGGGTGCCGCCGGGCGAGGTGTACAACGCGATCGAGGGACCGCGCGGCGAGCTCGGCTGCTTCGTGCGCTCCGACGGCTCCTCCAAGCCGGCGCGCGTGCACATGCGCGACTCCTCGTTCGTGAACCTGCAGGCGCTGTCGCACATGGCTGAGGGCTCCTACATCGCCGACATGATCGCGACGCTGGCGATGCTCGACCCGATTCTCGGAGGGATTGACCGGTGAGCCATCCTGGACGCATGGCGCGCGGATCGGCGTCCCAGCGCCATGTGAAGCACACTTCGCCCCTGCGTCCTGGCCCGCTTGCCCTGCGTGCCCAGGATGGAAGCTCCAGGTGAGAGACGGATGAACGCCGAGCTGCGCAAGGAGATCGAGGCGCACATGGCCCTCTACCCGGACAGCCGCTCGGCGGCGCTGCCCGCGCTCGAGGCTGCCCAGCGCGTGCACGGCTGGTGCTCGCCGGAGGCGATCGAGCAGGTGGCCGCGGTGATGGGCGTCACACCCGCCTACCTGGCCGCGGTGGCGACCTTCTACGACATGCTCGAGACCGAGCCGGTGGGCAGGCATTCGATCTACGTGTGCACCAACATCTCCTGCTCGCTGCGCGGCGCCGACGCTCTGCACGCGGCCGTTCGCGAGCGCCGCCGGCGACGACCGGAGTTCAACGTGCGCTCGTTCGAGTGCCTGGGCGCATGCGACATCGCCCCGATGGCCTCCGTCGACGGGGTGTTCGTCGGGCCGCTCACGCTCGAGGACGTGCCGCGGCTGCTCGACGGACGTGCGCAGCGGACGGCCCGGTGCTGCCCGACAAGCAGCTCTCGACGCGCAAGGTGGCCGACCCGCGTGCCAACTCGCGCGATTTCCCGGCCCCCGATCGAGACGGCTTCTGCCTCGGACGCCTCCGGAGGAGCCACATGACGAGCCGCTCCTGTTCAAGGACATCGACGAGCCCGGTCTGAGCACGCTCGAGGTGTACGCGAGGCGCGGCGGCTACGAGTCGCTGCGCAAGGCGCTCGCGAGCACGCCCGAGGAGGTGCTCGCACAGCTCGAAGCCTCCGGCCTGCGCGGCCGCGGCGGGGCGGGCTTCGCGATGGGCAAGAAGGTGTCGTTCCTGCCGAAGGGGTCGATCGACAAGTACCTCGTGTGCAACGCCGACGAGTCCGAGCCGGGCACGTTCAAGGACCGCGAACTGATGCAGAAGTCGCCGCACATGCTGATCGAGGGGATCGTGATCGCCTCCTACGCGGCCGGCGCCAACCGCTCGTTCATCTACATCAGGGGCGAGTACGTCCACCAGGCCGACGTGCTCGACGCGGCGCTCGCCGAAGCGCGCGAGGCGGGCTACGTGGGCGAGGACATCCTCGGCTCGGGGCACTCGCTCTCGCTGGTCGTGCACCGCGGCGCGGGTGCCTACATCTGCGGCGAGGAGACCGGGCTGCTCGACTCGCTGGAAGGCAAGCGCGGCAACCCGCGCCTGAAGCCGCCGTTCCCGGCCAACCAGGGCCTCTACCAGGGACCGACGCTGATCAACAACGTCGAGACGCTCGCGCACCGTGCCGACGATCATGCAGCATGGGCGGCGAGGAGTACTGCGAAGCTCGGCACCGAGACCTCGAAAGGCACGAAGCTCGTGTCGGTCTCAGGCCACGTGCAGCGGCCCGGCAACTACGAGATCGAGCTGGGCGTCCCCTCGCGCGAGATCATCTACGGCCTCGCCGGCGGTCCCCCCGAGGGACGCGAGGTGAAGTGCTGGTTCCCGGGCGGCTCCTCCTCGCCGGTCCTGAAGAAGGAGGACCTCGACCTCCCCTACGACTTCGACTCGATGGCCAAGGCCGGCTCGATGCTCGGCTCGGGAGCGATCATCGTCGTAGACGACTCCACCCCGATCCTCGACGTGGCGCTGAAGGTCGCGAAGTTCTACGCCCACGAGTCCTGCGGCAAGTGCACCCCCTGCCGCGAGGGCACCAACTGGACCGTGAAGATGCTCGAGCGCATCGACGATGGCACCGCCACGCCTATGGACATCGAGATCATGGCCTCCGTCCAAGAGCACATCATCGGCAACTGCCTGTGCGTCCTAGGCGACGCGATGGCGATGCCGATCGGCTCGATGATCGCCAAGTTCACGCGAGTGACGCACATCGAAGCCGCACATGGCCGCAACGGGACCGGCGTCCTTACACGAGGCTTTCGCATGATGCCCGTCGCGCGAAGAAATTGCGCTAGTACCCCAAGCCAGCCGGAGCAGAGTCATCACCTTCACGATCGACGGCCGTGAGGTGGAGGCCCCCGAAAACACGATGCTCGTCGACGCCGCCAAGCTACGGCGACGTCGAGATCCCCGTCTTCTGCTACGAGCCGAAGCTGGGCAACCCCGTAGGCGCCTGCCGCATGTGCCTGGTGGAAATCGAGGGCATCCCCAAGCTGCAAACCGGCTGCTCGACGCCGGTGAAGGACGGCATGGTCGTGCACACGCAGTCCGAGCGCGTGAAGACCGCCCAGGAGGCGGTGGTCGAGTTCCTCCTAATCAACCACCCGCTCGACTGCCCCGTGTGCGACAAGGGCGGCGAGTGCCCACTCGCAGGACATCACCTTCGGCTGGGGCCCGCGGCTCGTCGCGCTTCGTCGAGCCCAAGCGCCACTTCGTCAAGCCCTTGGAGCTCTCGCCGACGATCGCGATCGACCGCGAGCGCTGCATCCTGTGCTACCGCTGCGTGCGCTTCAGCCAGGAGATCTCCGAGGACTACCAGCTCGTGCTGCTGGAGCGCGGCGCCCACTCCTACGTCTCCACCTTCGACGGCACGCCCGTACGTGGCCCCCTTCAGCGGCAACATCGTCGAGCTGTGCCCCGTGGGCGCGCTGACCTCGCGCGACTACCGCTTCCGCGCTCGCCCGTGGGACGTGGAGGACGCAGGCTCGGTGTGCACGCTGTGCCCGTCTCAGTGCAACGTCACGCTCGACCGTGCGCGACGAGCGCGTGATGCGCGTCATGGCTCGCGACAACCCCGAGGTGGACGACGGCTGGCTGTGCGACCGCGGCCGCTTCGCCTACCCAAGCTCGCCGAAGGCCGCGTCAGCGAGCCGCTGATCCGCGACGGCGGCGAGCTGCGCCCCGTCTCCTGGGAGCGCGCGCTGGAGGAGGCCGCCACGCACCTGTCCCGCGCGGGCTGCCGCCACGGCGCGCTCGCCGGTGGGGGCGCCACCAACGAGGAGGGGCTGGTGCTGAGCCGCTCTGATGCGCGAGGCGCTGGGCTCCCCGCACCTGGACTCGCGCGTCGCCGGCAAGCTGTCGCTCGAGCTGCACCGTGCGCTCGCCGAGCCGAAGCTGCAAGCGAAGGTCCCCGACCTAGAGTTCGCCCACGCCGTGCTGGTCCTCGACTGCGACCCGATCGCCGACGCCCCGATCCTCGACCTGCGCCTGCGCAAGGGCGTGCGCCGCCACGGGATGAAGCTCGTGCGCGCAGACCGCGAGCAGCTGCTCGACGGGGCCCGAGCGGGACGAGTTGCTCGCCACGTTGCGCGCCGCCGGCGAGGGCAGGTGGTGGTGCTCTGGCACGAGCGCCTTGCCGCCGGTGCCGACGGCGATCGGGCGGTGCGCGCACTGCTCGACCTGGCCGCGACGCTAAGGCTTGCCGAGATCGACGGGGCCGGCCTGCTTGAAGTCCCCGCGCACGCCAACGGGCGCGGCCTGCGCGAAGCCGGCGTGCTCCCCAACGCGGGTCCCGAGCTGACCGACGTCGAGCGAGGACGGGCTCGATACCCAGGAGATCGCCGACGCGTTCGAGCGAGGCGAGCTGAGCTGCCTCTACCTGCTCGGCGTCGACCCGCCCCCGAGTGGGAGCGGCACGATCATCGCCCACGCGGCCTTCCTGACCGACGCGTTGCGCGAGCAGGCCGACGTCGTGCTCCCGGCGGAGGCATATCCAGAAAAGGAAGGCACCATCACGCACCCCGACGGGCGCGTCCAGCGCGTGCGCCGCGCCGTGCGACACATCGGCGAGATCCGCGACGAGCAGCGGGTGCTGGACGAGCTGGCAAGCCGCATCGGCCTGGCGGTGGCCTCGTGACGCTCGCCGTCGTCGGCTACTACGAAGCCTGGTGGATCCAGGTCGTCAAGGCGATCGTGATCTTCGCGGTAGGGCTGCAGCTGGTGCCGGTGGTGCTGCTGGCCGAGCGCAAGCTGCTCGGGCGCATGCAGGCGCGCTATGGCCCCAACAGGGTCGGCCCCTTCGGCGCGCTGCAACCGCTTGCCGACATCGTGAAGCTGCTCACCAAGGAGCAGTTCCGGCCGAGCACCTCGATCGGCTTTCTGTTCGCGCTGGCCCCCGTCGTCTCGATCGTGACGGCCGTGGCGGCGTTCGCGATCATCCCGTTCGGCAACGTCGCAGCACATCTTCGGTACGCCGGTGGGGCTGTATGGGATCGACGTGTCGATCGGCCCGCTGTACCTGTTCGCGTTCGGCGCCGTCGCCTTCTACGGGATCATGCTCGGCGGCTGGTCCTCGGGCTCGAAGTACTCCTTCCTCGGCGCGATGAGCGGAGCGGCGCAGCTGATCTCCTACGAGGTCTCCCAGGGGCTTGGCGCTCGTCGGCGTGATCTTCACCGCCGGCACGCTGTCGCTGACGGGGATCGTGGAAGCGCAGCAAGGCATGTGGTACGTGGTGCCGCAGTTCTTCGGCTTCCTCATGTTCCTGATCGCGGGCTTCGCCGAGACCAACCGCGCGCCGTTCGACCTGGTCGAGGCCGACGCGGAGCTCGTGGGCGGCTACAACACCGAGTACGGCGGAGGGCGCTTTGCCTCCTACTACTTCGCCGAGTACCTCAACGTGCTCGTCGTCTCGGGCATCGTCACGACCGTGTTCCTCGGCGGCTGGCTGCTGCCGTTCGGGATCCATCCCCCGGGCTGGGTCGACCCGTTCGTGGTGCTGTTCAAGATGGGGCTGATCACCTTCCTGTTCATCTGGGTGAGCGCCACGCTTGCCGCGCCTGCGCTACGACCAGCTGATGAGCTTCGGCTGGAAGATCCTGTTGCCGCTGGCGACGCTCAACGCGCTCGTCACGGCCGTGCTCGTGGTGGTGACGCATTGTGGCCCATGCCACCCCACCTCTCGCCTGCAGGAGCGCCATGACCTGGACCCCGGAGACGACGTGATCGAGGTGATGCGCACCCCGCCGCCGGGCGCCGCGCGTGGCACCTATCGCGTGTTCGGCGAAACGCTGCGCGGCCTGAAGACGACGTTTGGACGGATGCTCGAGAAACCCGTCACGATCGAGTACCCCGAGCAGAAGACGCCCGTGTACCCGCGCTTCAGGGGCCGGCACAAGTTGCACCGCTTCGAGGACACGGGTGGGGGGGATCCGATCGAGCACCCCGGTCTCGAGAAGTGCGTGGGCTGCTCGCTGTGCGCCGCCGCCTGCCCCGCCGACTGCATCAGGGTCGTGGCGGCCGAGAACACGCCCGAGAACAGGGTGTCGCCCGGCGAGCGCTATGCGGCGGTGTATGAGATCAACCTGTCGCGCTGCATCTTCTGCGGCTACTGCGAGGTGGCGTGCCCGTTCGACGCGATCACGATGGGCCACGACTACGAGCTCTCCGACTACACGCGCAGCGACCTGATCTTCACCAAGGAGATGCTGCTCGCCGAGCCGCTCGAGCGCACGCCGCTGCGCCGGGAGGGCGAGTGAGTGATGGCGCTGCGCGCGAGACGCACATCGAACGCTCGCAGGACCCGCAAGGGTCCGCGATCCCAACAGACCGACTGGGCAAGGTAGGCATGTCGAGCGTCCTGTTCTTCATCGCCGCGATCGGGGTGATCGCCGGCGCGATCGGCGTGGTCACGCTCAGCAACCCCTTCTACAGCGTGCTCGCGCTCGTCGCGCACCTGCTGTCGCTGGCCGTGCTGTTCCTGCTGCTGCGCGCCGAATTCGTGGCGGCCGCGCAGGTCGTCGTGTACGCCGGCGCGGTGATGGTGCTGTACGTGTTCGTCGTCGCCTACGTGGGCGACGAGGAGCAGTCGCTGAACGGGGCGCTCACGCGGCGTGCGCGCTCGCGCGGCGCCGACGGGCGCAAGCTGAGCGGTGCCCTGTTCGCCGGCGCGCTGCTCGTCGAGCTGTTGATCGCGCTGCTCGGCAGCGGGCTGAAGGCGGTCGAAGGCAACGGCGCGCCCTACGCGCCCGGGCCGCGGCGTTCGGGACGCCCGCCTACATCGGCAACCTGCTGCTCACGCGCTTCCTGCTCGTGTTCGAGGCGGCCTCGCTGCTGCTCTTGATCGCAGCCGTCGGCGGCGTCGTGCTCGCGCGCCGGCGTGGTGGGCTTGGACGAGGACGAGGACCGCGACCGGCTCACGCCGCTGGACATCCTGCGCCCGCGCGGCACCGGCACGATGGTCGAGGGCGTCGAAGGGCTGGCGCTCGCGCACGCGCGAGGGGCAGCCGATCTCGAAGACGACGGCGCCCATGACCCGGCCGGGGTACGCAGCGGCGGAGGCGGCTGGTGAGCATCGCCTGGTACCTCGCCGTGTCGGCGATCGTCTTCTGCACGGGCGCCTTCGGCGTGATGACACGCCGCAACCCGCTCGTCGTGCTGCTGTGCCTGGAGCTGATGCTCAACGGCGCCAACCTCTCGCTGATCGCGTTCTCGCGCATGTGGGGCAACGGCGACGGGCAGATCCTCGCGATCATCGTGATGACCGTCGCTGCGTGCGAGGTCTGCATCGGGCTCGGCATGATCGTGGCGATCCACCGCCGGCGCCTGCCGATCGACGTGGATGAGCTGCGGGAGCTTCAAGGATGAGGATTCTCGGTTCGTTCTGCGCGGTGACAGTGACGCTCGGCGACATCCGCGGGAGGCCGTTCCCGCGATGACAAAGCGCGTCTCGTTGGTGACAGCGGATGCGTTCGAGCCGGTGATCGGGGGACTGTCCCTGTGACGACCACCTACGGCTGGCTGGTACTGGCCTTCCCCCTGCTCGGAACGCTGGTGATCGGCGCCGGGTACCGCAAGTTGCCCGGCCGCAGCGCGGGCTGGATCGGGACCGGTGCGATCTTGCTCGCCTTCCTGGCGGCGCTGGCGACGCTGATCTCGCTGCAGGGCCACGCGAGCCGACCATCGCCAGCTGGTGTCCTCGCTGTGGAACTACGCGAGCACCGTCGGCATCGACGCGCAGATGTCGATCCTGGTCGACCCCCTGTCGGTGTTCATGATCCTGGTCGTCACGGGAGTCTCGACGACGATTCACCTGTATTCGGTGCTCCTATCTCGACGAGGACGAGGGCTTCGCGCGCTACTTCGCCTACCTCAACTTCTTCGTGTTCTCGATGCTGCTGCTCGTCCTGGCCGGCAACTTCCTGCTGCTGATCGTGGGCTGGGCCTTCGTCGGGCGCGGCCTCCTACCTGTTGATCTCCTTCTGGTACCGGCGCACGACCGCGACGAAGGCCGGGATCAAGGCGTTCGTGATCAACGTGGTCGGCGACGTGGGGCTGGTGCTGGGCACGTACTTCCTGTTCAAGCACACCGGCACGCTCGACTTCCTGAAGGCGTTCAAGGCCGCACCGAACGTGTTCACCAGCGGCGAAGGCGACGTCGTCGCCGGCTGCCTGCTGCTGCTCGTGGGGGCGTTCGCGAAGTCGGCGCAGATCCCGCTGCACACGTGGCTGCCCGACGCGATGGAGGGCCCCACGCCGGTCTCCGCGCTGATCCACGCCGCCACGATGGTGACCGCCGGCGTGTACCTGATCGCGCGCATGCACCCCTTCTTTGAACTGGCCCCCGCCGCGCAGGACGTGGGCGCCGTGATCGGCTGCGCAACGCTGATCGTGGCCGCCACGATCGCGCTGACCCAGACCGACATCAAGCGTGTGATCGCCTACTCGACGATGTCGCAGATCGGCTACATGATCATGGGCGTCTCCGTCGGCGCCTACGCCGCCGGCATGTTCCACCTGATGACCCACGCCTTCTTCAAGGCGCTGCTGTTCATGGGCGCGGGCTCGATCATCGGCGCGATGGCCGGCGAGCAGTCGCTGGAGAAGATGAAAGGCTTCAAGAAGGCGATGCCGTTCACGTTCGCCTGCTTTGTGATCGGCGGCCTGGCGCTGTCCGGTATCCCCCCCTTCTCGGGCTTCTTCTCAAAGGACGAGATCCTGCTCGTGACCGGCGAGCGCGGCGGCTGGCACTGGGCGCTGTACGTGATCGGCTACATCGGCGCGTTCATGACGGCGATCTACACGTTCCGGATGATCTTCAGGGCCTTCTACGGCGACCCGGTCGAGGAGGCGAAGGAGCTCGAAGGCGGCCACCTGCACCACGCCGCAGAGCCGACCAACCCGGCGACCGGCGAGGTCGAGGACACCGACGTCGGCTTCCCCGGCCCCGCGCACGCGATCGCCGAGCGCGCGCTGCCGATGAGGGTGGCGATGAGCATCCTCGCGATCGGCGCGGTCGGCGCCGGGCTTGTGCAGATCCCGGAAGTGGACGTCGTGATCGACAACTTCCTGAAACCGAGCTTCGTCGGCTCGGCGCTGTACGAAGTGCACACGCGCGACGGGCTGCTCGTGTTCGGCCTGATCCTCGGCACGCTGCTCGGCCTGAGCCGGCATCGCGATCGCGTGGCGCATCTGGGTCAAGCAGCCGAGCCATCGCCGTGGCCGCGCGCACCCGCTTCAAGCCCGCTTACACCCTGTTCGTGAACAAGTGGTACTTCGACGAGCTGATCGACGCGCTCGTCGTGAAGCCGGCCGCCGCGGCCGGGCGCTTCGCGAGCACGACCTTCGAGCGGGTGTTCGTCGACGGCGCGATCGATCGGCGGCGCCACCTCGCTCGTGCGCGCCGGCTCGGCCTCGGTGAGGGCCATCCAAACCGGCCTGTTGCGCTACTACGCCGCCCTGGTCGTGCTTGGCGTGGCGGCGCTTGGCCTCTACTTCCTGCTGCAGACGTGACCCGCTGATGCCACCTCTTTCGATCCTGATCTGGCTGCCGGCCGCTCTGCGGACTGGTCGGCGCCCTGCTTCCAATCGGCGTGCCCCGCGCGCGCGCGGGGGGCGGCGCCAATCCGGAGACCGACTCCTCGAGCCACGATGGGACCTGCCCGGCCTGCTCGCGCTTGCCGGATCGATCGCGGCGCTCGGGCCTGGCGATCGCCTACATCGTCCAGTACGGGCCCGGCTCGCACGGGCTGAAGGACGTGACCGACGTCGTGTGGATCTCCGAACTGGGGATCCACTACAAGCTCGGCGTGAGCGGCCTGAACGTGCTGCTCGTGGGCCTCACCGCGTTGCTGTTCTTCGCGGCGATCCTCGCCTCCAATCTGCGCTCGTGGGAGAGGCCACGCCTGTTCTACTTCCACATGATGCTCGCCGAGTCGGCCGTGCTCGGCGCGTTCCTCGCCCAGGACCTGGCCCTGTTCGTGGCCTTCTTCGACCTGATGCTGATCCCCTTCTACTTCCTGGTCGGGACCGATTGGGGCCGGCCACCCGGCTCCACCTCCGCCTCCACCTACCCCGGCACGCCGTGCCAGACCGCGTGAAAGCGACGATCAAGCTCGTCATCTACACGCTGGTCGGCTCGCTGTTGATGCTCGCCGCCGCGATCGCCACCGGCGTGCTCGCGGGAGAGCAGAACGGCGGGCACATCACGTTCGTGCTCTCCCAGCTGCAAGGCTTGCCGCTGAGCAAGGGCTCGCAGGAGTGGATCTTCCTGTTCTTCGCTGCCGCGTTCCTCGTGAAGATGCCGGCGTTCCCGCTGCACGGCTGGATGCCCGACGGCTACCGGGCGATGCCGATCGAGGTCTTGATGGTGTTCAGCGGCGTGCTCTCGAAGGTCGGCGCCTATGGCTTCCTGGCGATCGTGCTGCCGCTGTTCCCACAGGCGGCGGCGCACTTCCAGACGTTGATGCTGGTGATCGCGCTGCTGTCGATCCTGTACGGGTCGGCGATGGCGTTCACGCAGACGCACGCCCGCCTGATCGCCGGCTACTCCTCGGTGGCCCAGCTCGGCTTCATCACGCTCGGGATCTTCGCCTTGAACCCGCAGGGCGCGCAGGGAGCGCTGCTGCAGATGGTCAACCACGGGCTGGTCGTGGCGCCGATCTTCTTCATCATCGCCCTGCTGGCCGCGCGCGCGGGTGGCTCGCAGGACATCCGCGAGATGGGCGGCATCGCCTTCAGGGCGCCGCTGCTCGCGACGGTCTTCCTCGTGGTGGCGCTGGCGACGCTGGCGATGCCCGGCTCGGCCAACTTCGTCGGCGAGTTCCTGATCCTGCTTGGGCGTCTTCAAAGCGAAGCTCGCGATCGCCGCGATCGCGTTCGCCGGCGTGGTGATGGCGAGCGTGTACGCGCTGAGGCTGTTCATCCGCGCGATGCACAACCGCGTCGGCACGGACGTGAAGTCGCGCGAGCTGACGCGCATGGACGCGGTCGTGCTCGTGCCGCTGCTCGCGGTGATCGTGTTCCTCGCGCTCTACCCGCAAGGCGCGCTGAAGCGCTCTGAACGCTCGGTCACCACATCGGTGGCGGCCGCCCACGCGGACCTTACCGCCACCCCCTCGACCCTCGCGGCAGCCGAACCATGAGCCGTGCTCGCCACCACCCACCTCAAAGGCCCGCACGTCGACTTCGCGGCGCTCTCGCCGCTGATCGCCCTCTTCGGCGGCGCGATCGTGGTGCTGCTCGTCGGCCTGCTCGGCTCCCCTCGCGCGCGCTCGCGCTGGATTCGCGAGCAGCTCGTCCCGACGCTTGCGCTCGTCGCGCTGGGCGCGGCGCTGGGCCTGACGATCTGGCGCTGGAAGCACGCCCGAGTCGATCGTCTCGGGGGCGCTGCGCATCGACCGCTTGTCGCTCACGCTGAACCTGATCCTCGCGGTGGGCGGCATGGCCGCCGGTGCTGCTCGCCTGGCGCTCGAAGGCCGCACAGGGAAGCGGCGCACGGCGAGCTGCACGCGATGCTGCTGAGCACGATCGGCGGCATGGCGCTGCTCGTCGCCGCGCAGAACACGGTGGCGCTGTTCCTCGGGCTGGAGCTCCTCTCGATCCCGCTGTACGTGCTGTGCGCCACCGAAATGCGCAACGAGCACTCGCTCGAGGCGGGGCTCAAGTACCTGATCGTGGGCTCGGTCGGCTCGGCCACGCTGCTGTACGGGATCGCGCTGCTGTACGGCGCGACCGGCGCGACCGACTTCGGCGCGATCGCAAGCGCCATCTCCGACAGCGGGCTGGCAAGCAACGCGATGCTGCTGACGGGGATCGCCCTATGCGTGGCGGGGCTCGCGTTCAAGGCCTCGGTGGCGCCGTTTCACCAGTGGACGCCCGACGTGTACGAGGGGGCGCCCACGCCGGTCACCGCTTTCATGGCGGTCGCGACGAAGGTGGCCGCGCTCGGCGTGCTCTTGCGCCTGTTCGACGTCGCCCTGATCGAAGCCCACGCCAGCTGGGGCCCGGCGCTGGCGGCGCTCGCCACGATCACGATCCTCGTGGGCAACGTGGGCGCGCTCGGGCAGTCCTCGCTGAAGCGCATGCTCGCCTACTCCTCGGTGGCCCAGGCCGGGTACATGCTCGCCGGTGTGGTCGTCGCGACCAGGCTCGGGGCGCAGGCGATGGTCTTCTACCTGGCCGTGTACCTGGCGATGAACATGGCCGCCTTCGCGGTGATCGTGGCGCGCGAGCGCGAGACCGATCTCGGCGACAACGTCCAGGCGATGGCCGGCCTCGGCCGCGAGCGCCCGTGGCTGGCGTGGCCGATGACGATCTCGATGCTCGCCCTCGCCGGCATCCCCGCCACGGCCGGCTTCATCGGCAAGTTCTACCTGATCGACGCCGCCGTCTCGGGCGGCTACACCTGGCTCGGCGTGGTGATCGTGATCGGCTCGATGATCTCCTTGGGCTACTACCTGCCGGTGATCGCCACGATGTGGATGGGCGCCACACCAGCCGCGGCCACGATCCCACCGCCCGGCGCGACCCCGCCCGGCGCAATCCCCGCGATTGCGGGCGGCTCCCCCGAGCTGGACGAGGACTCAGGCGACGATCCCAAGGGCGCCGCGCCGGGGGGCGGCGGCGGAGCGCCCGATCGCGCCCCGACCGGCAACGCCCTCTCAAACGCGCCAGAGGACACCCTTATCGCTAGCGACCGGCGCCGCCAGCCCGAGCTCGCGTTCGTGGCGATCCTCGCCGGCGCCGCCACGATCGTCTTCGGGATCGTCCCCCAGCCGCTGTTCAACCTCGTGCACGGGGTGGGCAGCGCGCTAGGGCTGCTCTAGAGACATTCTCATACTTCTCGATGCCAGACAGCGTGGGGTAGAGTAGACGAGCCGTCCGACGAAAGTTGGATGGATGGTGGGCCCGCTCCCCCGGCCGACGGCGTCATCCCTTGGCCGGGGGAGGCCCTTCCTCGTGCGCCAAGCGCACCCGTGAAGCAGTCAACGCCCTTGTGGGCGTGTCTGCGAACTCCCACTAAACCATACCGGAACAGTCTGGACAAACAATTCGCTAGGTTGATATTTGAGATAAAATAAATCGAATGCGGCCTCGGTCTTCGATCGAGCAAGTCGATTCCGTGGCCCGTCCCTCCTGCGCGACCAGGCACGAGGCCAAAGGGCCTTTTGAGGTTTGGCCACACTCAAGAAACTATCAGAATGTGAGGTTTTGGCCGTAGAGCTTTTGGCGGTATCCCGCGAGCATCGCGGCTGTGGATGCGGGCCAAATCCTCGGCGCTAATGTCAAGCAGGAGCGCAAACGCCTGAAACTGACGCAGGAAGAGTTCGGGCACCTGTGCGGCCTCGACAGGACGGAGGTCGGGCGCTTGGAGCGAGCCGAGCGCGATCCCAGGCTCACAACCATTGTCAAGGCCGCCAGGGGCTTGGCCATCCAGCCGAGTCGGCTGCTCGACGGGATCCCTTAGATCTGCTTCGTCTGCCACGGTCGAGCGCCTTGCCCGCGGATGAGACCCTGAGGCCACTGGCAAGGCGACCGCATACACTGTGCTACGATGCATACATGTCGGTAAACGTTTCCGTCCGCCTCGACGACACGCTCGCCGAGCGCCTGCGTCTACGCGCCCGCGCTGCCGGTGAGACGCTCTCAGATCGCCTCCGTCGTTACGCCGAGGAGGGCACCCGCCGCGAGGAGCATCCAATGATCACCTTTCGCGATGGGCCCACAGGTCGGCGAGCTAAATTGCTCGACGGCCCCGACGTCTGGGAGGTCGCGATGTGGGTGGAAGACCTCGAGGCAGAGCCTGATCCACTCGCCGCGCTCATCGAGGACTCGATCCTCACACGGCCCCAGGTCGAGGCCGCGCTGAGCTATCGCGCCGCCTACCCGGATGAGATCGCGGCGCGCATCGAGCTGCACCGCAACGAGACAGCCGCCGCTGAGACGCGTTGAAGCTGCTGCTGGACGAGATGTACCCGGCTGCTCTGGCCGAGTCGCTCAGAGTCGTCGAAGTCGACGCCTGCACGGTGGTCGAGCTCGGGCTGGCTGGAAGGTCCGATCCCGACATCTTCGCGGCAGCCATCGAGCGGGGCTGCGCGGTGCTCACCGAGAACGTTGGCGATTTCAACAACATCTCCGCGGAACACCTCACCGCTGGGCGGCGCCACCCCGGCATATTGATCGCGCTCTCATCGAGGTTCTCACGTCGCCCAGCGGGAATAGGCCGGCTCGTCACCGCGATCCGCGCCGTCGCCGATCAGCAGTTGGACGACCGTGTCGTCTATCTTCAGGCCGCCAACAAGGGCTGAACAGCTCTGGGCGGGCCTGGCGCCACTCGAACACTCGTCGGATCGAGTCGCCGACCACGAATGCGCCGCGCTCGCGACGCCGATAGAGACCGTGGTGCCCTCGATGCAACGACAAATACAGCTGCTGCGCCAGCTCCTCGAAGACTCGCAGTATGCGGTCGACGAGGTGGCGGTCGCGGACGCCATCGTCGCGCGCTCGATGGCCCGCCGGGCTGTGATGGGGATCAGCTTCCGAAACGACGCTCGTGCCGAGCGACCCCAGGTGCGCTCGTTCCGCCCGAGCCGCCAAGCCCGGTCGTTCCGACCCTGCGGCGACGTGAGCGCCGAAGACGGGCTGCTCGCTATCGCGCCGTGGCATCGTCGGTAGCACGCGCTTGGACGGGGCTGACGGCCGCTTGGTGGCAGCCGGCACCGCGACACCCGCCCCTCAGGACCCCGGCCTGTCTACAGCAGCCCGACCTGGCGCAGGATCGAGACCGAGTCCGAGTAGACGTCCTTGCGCTTGACCTTGCCGTGCTCGAACGGGATCACGTCCATGCCCCTCCACTCGATGCGCTTGCCCGAGGGCTGAGCCACGATCTCGCCACGGCTGAGCGGCTTGACGTGAGTCGCCCTGGCGGTCCACTCCTGCACCACGAGGTCCTCGCGCACGTAGAGCCGGCGCGTCTGGAACTCGATGTCCGGCCACGAATCGAAGATGCCGGCGATGTGAGCGAGCGCCTCGGCCCCTTCGGCTCGCTCACCGGCCGTGTGGTTCTCGAACACCATGTCGGGCGCGTGCATCGAGGCGATGCGCTCGACATCGTGGGCGTTCCAGGCGTCGTTGTAGGCGGCGATCGTCTCGTGCAGCTGCTCGGTCGCGCTTGTCATGCCCACTCCATCGGCTCATAGCCGCTCGATCGAGGCGCCGAGACGATCAGGACGCTCGCTGTCTCCTCGCCGGCGTTGTGGATCGTGCGCGAGTGCACGGGGTCGAGCCGTGCGAACGTGCCAGCCGGCGCCGGATGGCGCTCGCCATCGACGACGAGCGTCGGGCTGCCACTGAGCACGTAGAACACCTCCTCCTGGTCGCGGTCGATCTCGTCGTGCTCGGGGATCTGCTCGCCCGAGGGGATCTCGACGATGTTGATTCCAAACGCTCGCAGCGCCAGCGCACGGCGAACAAGCCGCCAGTTACCAGTCCGCTCGCAATCGTCTTGGTGGGCCAGCGTGTAGCTCATGACGATCTCCTCGTCCTCTAGGGTCGCTGCAATGTAGCGCGACCGGCGTCGCGCGCGGCCTCTTCGGCCGCCTGCAGCTGACGCTCGACGAGGTCGAGGCCGGCGTCCCAGAATCCCGGGTCGGCGAGGTCGACGTCGACGATCTGGCCCAGCTCCTCGGGCGAGCGCGAGCCGCCGGCGGCGAGCAGCTCCAGATAGCGCGGCACGAGCTCCTCGCCGCGCTGCTCGTAGCGCTGGTAGACCGACAGCGCGAGCAGCTGACCGTAGGCGTAGGCGTAGACGTAGCCGGGGGAGCCGATGAAGTGCGGGATATAGGACCACCAGGAGCGGTAGCCGTCGGTGATCTCGACCGAGTCGCCGAACATCTCCGCCTGGCTCTCCACCCACAGCTCGCCGAAGCGCTCGACCGACAGCTCGCCCTGCTCGCGGCGCGCGGTGTGCACGAGATCCTCGAAACGATTCATCGCGACCTGGCGAAAGACGGTGGCGAGCGCTCCCTCGATGTTCTCGGCCAGCAGCGCCAGCCGCGAGGAGGGCGATGAGTCCTCTTCGAGCAGGCGCCCGAAGACGATCGTCTCGCCGAACACCGAGGCGGTCTCCGCGAGCGTCAGCGGCGTGCCCTGGTGGAAGACGCCCTGCTCGGCGGCGAGCGCGAAGTGCACGCCATGGCCGAGCTCGTGCGCGAGCGTGAGCACGTCTCGCCTGCGCGAGGTGTAGTTGAGCATCACGTAGGGGTGCGCCGAGGGCACGGCCGACGCGCAGAATGCGCCGCCGCGCTTGGCGGGGCGCACGGGGGCATCGATGTAGCGCTCGTCGAAGAAGCGCTTCGCCACCGCGCCGAGCTTGGGAGAGAACGACGAGTAGCAGTCGAGCACGAGCTCGCGGGCCTGCGCGAATGAGTAGGTCTCCTCGTCCTCGGTCACGGCCGCCATGCGGTCGTAGTCGGCAAGTCGCTCGACGCCCGAGCAGGCGCGCCTTCAGGCGATACCAGCGACGGGGCAGCTCGTAGCGCGCGCGCACCGCCTCGATCAGCGCGGCCACCGACTCGTCGCTCGCCTCGTTCGACAGGTTGCGCGCCGCCAGCCAGCTCGGGTAGCTGGCGCAAGCGATCGTCGATCGCCTTGTCGGCGAGCAGCGTGTTGAACAGGAAGGCGCGCGTGCGCAGCCCCGGGGCGAGTGCCTCGGTCACGGCCTGCGCGGTGCTGCGCCGCAACTCGCGGTCGGGCAGCACCAGACGGCTGAGCGCGACGTCCAGGGCGACGGACTCGGGCTCACCGGGGCCGTCGATCGGGGTCACGGGGAGACGCACCTCGATCGCGGAGGTCAGCTCGTCGAACAGCCGCGACCATGCGCTCGCGCCGGTCACCGACTTCTCGGCGAGGATCTTCTCCTCCGGTTCGCTCAGCAGATGCTCGCGGTAGCGACGCGCGTTGCGCAAGTAGTGGGCGCAGAAGCCAAGACGATCGTCGGCGAGCAGATCCTCCACTTGCTCGTCGGACAGCGCGGCCCATTCCAGCTCGAAGAACAGCAACGTCGTCTCGACCTCGGTCCCGCGCTCCTGCACCTCCTGCATCAGCGCGCCGGCGACAGGGTCAGCCGTATCGACCGAGAAGCACAGGCCGGCATAGGTGCCGGCGCGGCCGACCAGCTCCTGGATCGTGGCCAGCTCGTGCATCGCCTGCTCCAGCTCGCGCCGTCGATCTCGGCGAGCTTGCCGGCGTAGCTCGCAGCGAACGCCCGGGAGCGCTCCAGCGCCTCGGTCAACTGCGCCCGTGCGCCATCCGAGCCCTTCCCGTCGACGAGCGGATCGAGATCCCAAGCGCTCGCCTGAAGCTCAGGATCAGTCGACTCGGGTGCAGTCCCGGTGGCCATCGTCCCGGCAGCTTAGCTGTACGGGCTCAGCCTGCGGCTCGCCCAGCGACCCGCAGCATGTCCACGGCGGGCGGCCCGCCGGGCTCGCAGGCAAGCCGGGCCGCGCGCGAGCAGACCGGCCAAGGCGGCGAGACGAGCAGAATCAGCAGCGTGCCGATCGGGAACGCCTGCACATAGCCCGAGCCGGACAGGGCGAAGGTGGTGATCAGGATCGCGCCCACCACGCCGATCACGAGCCCGAACACACCACCGATCAGCGCTGTGATCACCGACTCGTAGCGGATCATCTGGCGCACCTGACGACGCGAGGTGCCGATCGCACGCATCATCCCCAGCTCGCGCGTGCGCTCGTAGATCGACAGGATCAGCGTGTTGACGATCCCGAACAGCGACACGATCACCGACAGGGCCAGAAGCACGTAGATCAGCGCCAGCAGTGTGTTGATCTGGTTGGCCTGGTCCTGCTTGAACTGGGCGGCGGTGCGCGAGCGCGCCTGGGGGAAGCTGGCTCGCGAGCAGCCTGTTGACGGCGGGCTGCACCTGTGCGTCGCCGTAGCCCTTCTGGTAGGCGACGAAGTTCAGCGCGTCTTCGCGCTGGCCGAACGCTTGGCGCGCGAGCGCGAGGGAGATCGTCATGTTGCCGAGTAGGCGCGCGTTGTCGGATGCGATGCCGAGGACTCTCAGCGACACGTGCCGGCCGGTGGGAGTCAGCAGCGAGACTGTCTGTCCCGACCTTCAATTGGTGCGAGCTTCGGCGTAGTCCTTGGTGAGGATCGTGCCGGTGTCCTCGAGCGCGGGCAGCGTGGCGTTCGAGCCCTGCTTCCATTCGACGCGGTACACGCGGCCGAAGGTGCTGGGTCGATCGCGGTGATCGAGGCGTTGTCGCTGCGCCCGTGCAGGCGCCCGACGGTGAACCCGATCGGTGTCACGGTCCCCACTCCCGGGACACGCCGGAGCGCGGGCGCCACCAGCGCCGGGATGCCCCGCTTCGTTGCCCGCCTGAGAGTTCTCCACGATCAGGTTGCCCGCGAACGAGCGGCTGACCGCCTGGTCGATCGTGGCCTTGGTGCCGTCGGCGAGCACCGCCACCAACGTGACGAGCGCCAACCCCACCGTGAGCGCGGCGGCCGTGGTGAGCGTGCGTCCGGGCTGGCGGATCGAGTTCTCGCGCGCCAGACGCGCGGTGATGCCACGCCAAGCGACGAGCGAGCCGATCGCCCGCGCCAGCGCGGGCACGACGCGGTAGTGGCGTGCCGGGCGCTCGCCCCCGCGCCGCAACCGCACCCACAGCCTAGCGCGCGCAGGCACCACACGACCAGCAGCACGAATCCCAGAGCGCGCCCCCCTGTCAGGGCCGCCACGGCGAAGACCACGACGAGCCCGATCAGGAAGCGCGCGATCAGCCGGCGCTTGGTAGGCATGGTCGTGGCGGTATCTCCACGCCCTCGCGCATCGCGGCGAGCGGCGGCACGCGCGTGGCGCGGATCGCGGGCGCGAGCCCGGCGAGCACGGTCACGCCGATCCCCACCGCCAGCGAGACGACGATCGTGCGCGTCTCGAGCACCGTGCCGCTGTCGGGCAGGTCGGCGCCGAAGGCCTTGAACAGCTGGTCGAGCGCGGGCGCCAGCAGCAAGGCCCCCGAGCAGCCCGAGCGCCGCCCCCACGGTCCCCGAGCAGGAAGCCTTCGTAGACGACCGAGCGCAGGATCTGGGAGCGCGAGGCGCCAAGCGTGCGCAGCAGCCCGAACTCGCGCGTGCGTTGGGCGACCGTGATCGAGAAGGTGTTGAAGATGATGAAGGCGCCCACCAACAGCGACACGTAGGCGAACACGAGCAGGAACGTGCGCAGGAAGCTCGAGGTTGCTTTCCAGTTCGGAGGTGTCGTGGCTGGCCTCCTCGGCGCCCGTGCGCACGTCCACCGTGCGCGGCAGCGCGATCGCGCAGCCGGTCGCGCAGGTCGCCGGGCGTGACGCCTGGCTTGCCGGCGACGTCGATCTGGTCGTAGGCGCCCCGCTCGCCGACCACGCGCTGGGCCTCAGGGAGAGTGAGGACCGCGATGCCCGCGCCGCCGAAGGACGCGCCGCCGCCGAACTTGACGACGCCGACGATCGTGTAGCGCTTGGCGGGCGCGGAGCCGCCCGCGACGAGCATCTGCTGGCCGACCTTCAGCTTGGCGCGTTCCGCGGTAGCTTCGTCGATCGCGACTTCATCTGGACCCGAGGGGAAGCGACCTTGAACCGCGGAGAAGGACTCGAAGCGCGCGGGCACCTCGGAGGCCACGAACGCGGGCGCGCCGCCCTTGGTGAGCCGTTTGCGGTTCACGTCGAGGAACGTGCCCGGCGTGAAGATCGAGCCGGCCGCCTCGGCCACGCCGGCCGTGTCGCGCACCCGCGCGAGCATCGCGTCGGTAATCGGCGTGGTTTCCGAGCCGCGTGTTGCGCCCAAGCACCTGGGTGGGTGTGACCACCACGTCGTTGCCGCGGTTGGCCGTCTGGAAGATCCCGGCGAAGGAGTGGTTGATCGTGTCGGTGAGGACGTAGGTGCCGGCCATCAGCGCCACCCCGAGCGCGACCGCGATCGCGGTGAGCAACACCCGCAGCTTGCGCTGCATGAAGCCTCTCAGCACTAGCGCGAGCATCAGCCGACGCGCCCGTACGCCGGCGCCCGACTCGCGCGACCGGCGGGCATCAGCCGAGGACTTCATCAGGTCCAGCGCCTGCTCGGCGCTGGTCGCCTCCCCGTCGTGGTCGATGCGCCCATCGACCAGCACCAGCAGACGGTCGGCAAACGACGCCGCGTGGGCGTCGTGGGTGACCATGACGACCGTCTGGCGAGAAGTCGTCGACGGCATGGCGCAGCAGTTCGAGCACATCGTCCGAGGCCTTCGAGTCGAGGTTGCCCGTGGGCTCGTCGGCGAACACCACGGCCGGACGCGAGACGAGCGCGCGCGCGACCGCCACGCGTTGCTGCTGGCCGCCGGACATCTCGGCCGGACGGTGACTGGAGCCGGTCGCGGATGCCGATCGTGTCGATCAGCCGGTCCAGCCACTCACGATCGGGCTTGCGCCCGGCGATCGAGAGCGGCAGCAGGATGTTCTCCTCGGCGCTCAGCACCGGCAGCAGGTTGAACGTCTGGAAGATGAACCCGATGCGGTCGCGGCGCAGCTGCGTGAGCTTGCGATCGTCCAGGTCGGTCAGCTCGACGCCGTCGAGCTCGACCGATCCCGAGGTCGGTCGGTCCAGGCCGGCGAGGATGTGCATCAGCGTCGACTTCCCCGATCCGGACGGTCCCATGATCGCCGCGAAACGCCCGCTGGGGAAGCCGACGCTGACGTCCATGAGTGCGTCCACGGCCGCCTCACCGGCACCGTAGCGACGACAGACGTCCCGAGCCTGGACGATGTTGGGCTGCCCACCATCGAGGTCTACGGCGCTCATAGCGCGAGTGTAGTAGTCGCATGTGACGCCCCGCGCACGTTCTGGCGATGGCGCGGAGGTTCCTGAGCACCGCAAGGTCTGAGCGATCATGCGTCCATCGTGCGCGTGCGCCACGCGCCGAGCGCCAGGAACACGACCACCCAGGCGAGCAGCACGACGAAGGCCGTCACACCCGACATCGTGACCGTGGCGCCGTGGCCGCCTTCACCGACGTGAACCGGGCTGAAGTGCGCGGTGGCCTGACTCATCAGGCCCTCGCGCACGCCGCCCAGCCCTTTGATGCCGGCGAGCAGCGGACTGGCCACGACCTGCCATGCGATCAGAGCGATGATCGCGGCCGGCTTTGAGGTGGTGAGCGAGGCCAAGCCCACCGCGACCACACACATCATGCCGGTCGCCAGCAGCGTGAAGCCATATCCGTTGAGGATCAGCGATCCGCTGGGTGTGGGGAGGTTTGAGGCAAACGCGAACGTGCCGATCAGCAGCAGCAGAGATGCCCCGGTCATCGTCACGAAGGTGACGGCAAGGGCCGCTGGCACGCGCGAGGCGAACAAGGCCAGGCGTGGGCGCCCGGTCACGACAAGATCTCGGAAGACCCCGGCGGAGGCATCCCCTGTGCCGGCCTCCACACCGATCAGGAGCGCTGCAAGCGGCCCGAAGAAGAGCGCGATCACCCGCAACCCGTCGGAGAAGTTATGTACGCCGCCGGCAGGGCCGTATTTGCCGGGGTTGGACGCGTGCTCGATCACCGCCGCCACGAAGTAGATCAAGATCGGGCCCAGCGCCAATACCAAGGACCAAGTCAGGATGGCGCGTTTCCTGCGCAGCTTGAGAATGTCCGCGCCCGTCATCCGAGCCGCGATCGTGGCGTTCATGCCCCCACCTCCTCTGTGGTCGAGTCGCTCAGTCGGGACGTGACCTCCAGGAATCGCTTCTCCAAGCTCTGGCGCACTGGCTCCAGGCGCGACACGGCAAGCCCGGCGCCCACGAGAGCGGCGTTGACGCGCGCGGCGCTTTGGGTCGATGACGTGTCGGCGACCTCGCCCAAGGTGACGCGCAGACCCTCATCCGAGCGCTGTGCCTGGCGCACCAAGCTGCTCCCGTCCAGCACCTCCAAGGCACGCACCGGATCGTCCACGCCGACTATCAGCTCGTTACGCGCGCCCCCTTCGGCCAGGTCGGCGATGGCGCCCTGCATCAGGATCTTGCCATGGTCCACGATCGCCGCGTGGTCGCAGATCTTCTCGACCTCGTCTAGCAGATGCGAGGAGATGAACACGGTGCGTCCCTCCTGCTCCACCATTGAGCGGATCATTTCGCGGAACTCCTGGATGCCACCCGGATCGAGTCCGTTTGTGGGCTCGTCAAGTATCAACACGAGCGGATCGGCCAACAGGCAGCGCGCGACGCCCAGGCGCTGGCGCATACCGAGCGAGTACTTCTTGACCTTCTCGTCGGCGCGCTCGGAGAGGCCGACACGGCGCAGGGCCGGCACGATGCGCTCGTGCGTCTCCGGGCCACGAACGGCCGCGACGATGCGTAGGTTCTCGCGGCCCGTGAGCTGGGGATGAAAGCGGGGCTCCTCGACGATCGCCCCTACGCGCGCCAAGGCCTTGGAGCGCTCGCCGGGGACGGGATGGCCGAGCACGCTCATGGTGCCTGCGCTCGCGTGAGTCAAGCCGAGCAGCATGCGGATCATCGTGGTCTTGCCGGCTCCGTTGGGACCGAGGAAGCCGAAGGCGCTGCCACGAGGCACCCGCAGATCGACGGAGTCGATCGCGACCCTCGATCCGAAGCGCTTGGTCAGGCCGGTCGTTTCGACCGCGGGACTCAGGTCATCGAGTGTCTTGATTTCACCATGAGCTTGCGAAGGCTCAATGCTGGCTGGCATGGCGGCTGGCTCCTGTCTGCGATAGCGCTGCGCGAGCAGCGAAAGGCACGTGCGCAGAGCACCCTTTCAGCCGAACATAAAGCGTAGGTGAGAATCCCCTACGCTTCTTGGGCCTGCAGCTCCTTGACTCGCTCCTGCAGCTGAGCGGTCACGGCAGGGTCGCGCAGCGTGGTCACGTCGCCGAGGGCGCGACCCTCGGCGATGTCACGCAGGAGACGGCGCATGATCTTGCCCGAGCGGGTCTTGGGCAGGTCGTCCGACCAGATGATGCGCTTCGGGCGGGCGAACTTGCCGATCCGCTCGGCGACCGTCTCGCGGATGCTCTCGACTCGTCCGCCTCGTCGCCCTGGAGGTCGCCCTGAAGCGTCACGAAGGCGACGATCGCCTGACCGGACTGCTCGTCGTGCTGTCCGATCACGGCGGCCTCGGCCACGTCGGGATGGGCCACGATCGCCGACTCGACCTCCGCGGTCGAGAGCCGGTGGCCTGAGACGTTGACGACGTCGTCGATGCGCCCGATCACCCAGATGTAGTCGTCGGAGTCGACGCGAGCGGCGTCGCCGACCAGATACGTCTCCTTGCCGAAGCGCTTGAAGTACGTGTCGATGTAGCGCTCCTCCTCCTTGTAGAGGGTGCGCAGCATCGACGGCCACGGTTTGCGTGAGCACGAGCAGTCCCTGACCTTCGGTGATGGGCTCGCCGGTCGACTCGCTCGAGCACCTGTGCCTCGACGCCCGGGAACGGCTGCGTGGCCGAGCCCGGCTTGGTCGCGGTGATCCCGGGCAGCGGCGTGATCATGATCGCGCCGGTCTCTGTCTGCCACCAGGTGTCCACGATCGGACAGCGCTCCCCGCCGATCACCTTGTGGTACCACAGCCACGCCTTCGGGTTGATCGGCTCGCCGACCGTGCCGAGCAGTCGCAGCGAGGAGAGATCGTGCTCTGCTCGGCCACTGCGCGCCCCACTTGATGCACGCCCGGATCGCCGTCGGCGCGCAATAGAGGATCGCTGACTTTGTAGCGCTCGACCAGCTCCCACCAGATGCCCTTGTGGGGGTAGTCGGGCGCCCCCTCCCACATCACCGAGGTGGCGCCGTTGGCGAGCGGGCCATAGACGATGTAGGAGTGGCCGGTGACCCAGCCCACGTCGGCGGCGCACCAGTAGACGTCGGACTCGGCTTTGAGGTCGAAGACGTAGCGATGGGTTGCGGTGACGCCCGTCAGGTAGCCGCCGGTCGTGTGCAGGATGCCCTTCGGCTTGGCGGTCGAGCCCGACGTGTAGAGGATGTACAGCGGGTGCTCGGCGTCGAGCGGCTCCGCCGGGCACTCCGCGTCGGCGGCGGCGAGGATCTCGTCGTAGTAGACGTCGCGGCCCGCCTTCATCTCGCACGGGGTGCCCTTGCTGCGCACGACGACGATCTTCTCGAGCGTTGAGAGATCGCCCATGACCTCGTCGACGCGATCCTTGACCGGCGCGGTCTTGCCCTTGCGGGCGGCGCCGTCCACGGTGATCAATGCCTTGGCCTCGGAGAACTCCATGCGCTCGCGCACCGCCTCCGCGGAGAAGCCGCCGAAGACGACGTTGTGGGGAGCCCCGATGCGCGCGCAGGCGAGCATCGCCACGACGACCTCGGGGATCATCGGCAGGTAGATGCCCACGACGTCGCCCTTACGTACGCCCTGATCCTTGAGCGCGCTTGCGAAGCGCTTGACCTCGGCGAGCAACTCGGCGTAGGTGATGTCGCGCTCCTCGCCCTGCTCGCCGCGCCAGTGCAAGGCCACGCGCTCGCCGCGCCCGGCCTCGACGTGGCGGTCGAGGCAGTTGTAGGAGGCGTTGATCGTGCCCCCCACGAACCACTTGTAGAAAGGAGGGTTGGAGTCGTCGAGCACTTGGTCCCAAGGCTTGAACCAGGCAAGCCCCTCGGCCTGCTTGGCCCACCAAGACCGCGGGTCGCGGCCGCCTGCTCGTAGACCGCCGGATCGCTCGAGCAGCGCATCTCTCTCGAAAGGACGGAGGAGGCTCGAAGCGCTCCACCTCCAGCATCCGCGCAAGCTCGGCGTCGAGCGTGTCGGCGTTGGTGGCCATCAGTTGAGCCTCCCTTCCTGTCCCATGGTTTTGACTTTACCGGTCGCCGCCGAGCGGCACGACCGGCAAGATCGTACGCCCAAACGTCGAGTTGGTGACAACCGCGAACGACGCATACCAGGCCGCGGCCGCGGTGGCAAGACCGACATAGCCGCCCCAGTGCGTGACTGTCGTATGCGGTCCTACAGCGCCGATCGCAAGCAGGATGAACGTCGCCGTCAGGAGCACGAACACGAGCAACACCGCTCCGCTGACACGCAAGGCGGCGACTGTCATGTAGGCCGTGAAGATCGCCCACGCCCACAGGTAAACGCCGACCGCGTGGCCGACGTTGCCGCCAATGTCCTTCGCGTAGAACACCTGCAGCGCCCAGAAGGAGATCCAGAAGGCGCCGAAGGAGCAGAACGCGACCGCCCCGAAGGTGTTGCCGGTACGAAACTCCCACATGCCCGCGAGCAGCTGCACGATGCCTCCGTAGGCAAGCGCCAAACCGAGCACGACCGGTGTGCCCTTTTCGTTGACGAGGTTGGCGTTGAACATCGAGAGCACGAACGTCGTCATCGCGAATGCCGCGAGACCGAGCGGCGCCGGGTTGGCCGGCGACCACGAGCTTGCGACTGGGCGCTCGTCGGCGACCGGCGGGCTGGCGCTCTGCGCCGGGTGATGATGGATCGAAGCGGCCTCCATGGGACCTCCCTTCACGCCGCCGCGACTGACCGGGCGGCATTGATGCTTGTCAAAGCTGCCGATCGCGGTTGGCGTGAAGCCAACCCCGGTCTCCCTATTTATTCCCGCTCGTGAGGAGCGTCCAATCGCGATTCAACGGCGCTTGCGGCGCTTACGTCTGGCGCCTGCGCTCGTCGGCGTAGGCGTGGGCGCAGGCGTCACCTCCTCGGAGGGCTCATCGCCGTTGGCCGCTCTCCCGGGGGACGCTGGCGCCTACCCCCGGGCCCGCCCTGCTCGTCCGCAAGCCCACCCTGCTTCTCCCCCTCGCGCTTGGCGCGCATCTCCGCCTGGGTTGGCCACGGCCGCGCCTCGCCCGCGGCCCACGCCGGCGGATCGCCGTTGGGATAGCGCTCCATCAGAAGGATGCCGGTCGCGACCAGCCAGAAGGTCGGGATCAGCTGCAGCGTGGTGGTGCCGAAGAACGGGAGGAACAGCAGGCCGGAGAGGATCCCGAGCACGCTCAGCCAGCGCGGGAGCAAGCCGGCGCGCATCGAGCCGAGCATCACGGCGATCATCCCGACAGCGAGCGCAAGCGCCGCGATCAGGCCCAGCAGCCCTAGCACGATGCCGGTCGACCCTGTCGTGAGCAGCGCCCGGTCGACGGCCTTGTTCGTGAAGTCGCTGCCGCTCACGAATTTGTGAGCTTCGAACACGAGCAGCGCCTCGTGAAGCACGTTCAGCAGCGCGACCCCGATCCCACCTATGAGCACAAGCGGACGCGCGGCGGGCCACGTCGGCCTGCGAAAGCGGGTCGCGTCGAGGACGAACAGCAGCACGAGTGTGAGCGCGACGACAGCAATCGCGGTGAGCACAGTGCCGGCGATCAGGCCGAAGGCATGGTGGTCGATGTATCTGACCTCGGGCGCCCGTGGGCTCACCGCCGGGTTGGGCTCACCGCGCAGCAGCGGTTCGAGGCCCTGCACGATCCCGACCGCGGGCAGTTCTTTGAGCGTCGCGCTGAGGATGATGCCGCTGAGCAGGTAGAGCACGCCGCCGGCGACGGCAGGCACAGCCAAGCGGGCACGGCGCTCAGACTCGAAAGCTACCCGCTGCTGTATCTCTGGGGCCATGGCCATCGGCACGGCAGTCTATGAGCTGAGCCCTGTGCTCGAAGCCCGCCGGCCGCCGAACGTGCCGGCGCGGGGTCGCCGGGACACACGAGCAGGCCCAAACTAGACGGATGGAAGGGAGAAGCCGATGGCATCGGACGCTACGATGACCGTATGGAGAGTGGAGGCTTTGGCGACCTGTTCGGTGACCCCGACGAGCTCCAGCGGCGCATCGCCCAGTTCGCCGAGCAGATGCAGGGCCAGCAGGCGCTGGCCTGGGCCGACAACGCCATCAAGCTCGCCGTCGACATGACGGTGGCCGCGGTCAACCGCGTGAACGTGCAAGGCAATGCCGAGGCTCAGGCCGAACAGATCCGTCGTGTGATCGCGATCGTCTTCCCCGAGGCGGTCACACTCGTGCGCGAGGCGCGCGAGGGATTGCAGTAGCGGCGCGCTCTCCTTCGCCTTCGTCATCGCCGTTTTCGGACTCACGCTCGGCCTCTCGCGAGGCGCGCCCAGCGGCGATGACTTCTTTGAATGAGCGGAAGCGGAAGATGAACACCACGGCGGCGAGGCCGGCGGCGGCGGTGAACGCGGCGATCGCGATCTGCTGGCCCACTGAGTAGGCGGCCACCACCGCGGTCGGTGCGCTCTTGGCGAACACCTTCACCAGAAGCGCCTGCTGCACGCCGGCTCCGCCGGGCGTGAACGGCACGGCTCCCGCGACCTGGCCCACTCCGAAGACGAGCAGAACGTTGACGACCGAGCCACCGACGCGGAAGGCATCGAGCAGGAACCAGAACGCGGTGAAGCGGCATATCCACGCCGCTGCCTGCCAAGCGACGACCTCGCGCAGGTAGCGACGGCGGTCGGTGAGGATCGTCAGTCCCTGACGCACGCGCGCCCAGAACGCCTTGACGCGCACGGACAGCAGCGCGAACGCGAGCAGGCCGAGGACGGCGATCAGCGTGACGAGGAACAGCGTGAAGCGGAAGTGCTCGGCGAGATAGGAGATGTCGAAGGAGTTCAGCTTGGAGAAGTCGGGTGGCTTGGGGAAGACGCCCTGGCTGAACGCGAAGACGAGCACGAGCACGCCCACGCAAACGTCGAAGATCGACTCCACGAAGAAGGCCGACGCGACGGTGGGATAGGAGGAGCCGGGGATCGAGCTGCGGGTCAGGAACAGCTTGATGATGTCGCCACCGCGTGCGGGCACGACGTTGTTGAAGCCTACGGCGGCGACATACGCGCCCCAGATGCGTCGCCACTGGAAGCTCACGGCTGGGTAGGCCGCGCGCAGACTGTGGAAGAAGGCGCGTGAGCGCAGCGTGAGGTTGAGGCCGAAGAACGTCAGGCCGAGCATCAGCGCGCCCCAATGCACGGCGGCGAGGTCCGAGAAGAACTGACCGGCCGCTTCGACGAACGAGTCAAGGCTGTGCGTGATCGACGCCGAGCCGGCCGCACGCGGCAGGAGCAAGGCTGGTTCGTGCGCCCCCAAGCTTGGGGCGATCGACGTCAGAGCGCGCGTGAGCGGTTCCAGGAGAGTGGGCACGCTCCCAAGCCTACGATCCCCTCGGAGCTGGGGGCAGTCGATCGGCCGCCAGCCCTATCGGGCAGGCTCAAGGCATAGGCGTCAAAAATCTTCGTCGTCTTCGGGCTCAATGCCTTCTTCGTCGAGTTCGACGTCGAGCTCGTCGCTCTCGAGCTCTTCGACGTCATCCCAGTCGTCGTCGTCGAATTCGTGCTCGGGCACCTCGAGCATCGCACCTGCAAGCATGATGTCGGCCTCCTTCTCAGCGAGCGTAGGACGGTCTCCCATGTATACCCGGCGAGGGCGCGCATGATAGTCAGTACGACGACGCCGGCGCGAGCGCATGGCGCTCTACCCCGCCAGCCCGCTCACCGTCTCCAGCGCCTTCAATACGCGCTCGTCGTGCTCAGCCGGCTTGACCTTGTGCAGAACCTCCGCGACGACGCCACTCGGATCGACGACGAACGTCGTGCGCTCGGCGCCCCAGTATGTGCGTCCGTACATCGACTTCTGAACCCAGACTCCATAGCGCTCGGCGACCGCGTGATCCTCGTCGGCGAGCAGCGTGAAGTTGAGCGCCTGCTTGTCGTGGAAGCGCTTGACCTTGGCGACCGGGTCGGGGGAGATTCCGAGCACGACCGCGCCGAGGCGCGCATAGTCGGCGTTGTGATCGCGTACCCCGCACGCCTGAGTGGTACACCCGGGCGTGTCGGCCTTCGGGTAGAAGTAAACGACGACTGGTCTGCCACGCAAGCCGGCCAGCGCGACTGCTCGCCCGTCCTGGTCGGGCAGCTCAAAGTCTGGGGCCGCTTGTCCCTGCTCGGTCATCCGTAGCTCCTCTGTTGTCGATTGGCGCCCTGCCGGCCCGAGCCCAACAGTCGATGTCGGGCGAAGTCAGCGAGGCCAGGACGACCGCAGCGTAGCCACGATGATCGGCGTGCTCGTCGGATGGGGGCTGCCGCCGAGCGGCTCGGCTGTGACCAGCACCTGCCGCACGCCGGCGAGATTGCCCGGCACGTTCACAGAGGCGCTGCCGCCGCGGCCCGTCACGCCGAATAGAGCATCGGTCGCCTGCGGGGCTGCCCCCGCGCGCGCGAGCCATATCTCGTAGATCTTGCCGTTTGGCGGCTGGGACACGCCCGAGACCACGAGTTCGGCGTGGCCGCCGACCTGACGCAGGACGGCTCGGGCGCCGCGGGGAGCGGACGCGAGCTGCGCTGAGGTCACGTGTGTCGCTGGTGCTCGCGAGCCCGTGTCGATCACAACCGCCCCTATCAGCAGGCCGGCGCCTAGCGCGACAGCCGCCGTGAGCAGCTGGGAACGGCGTATACGCCAGCGGGCGCGGGGTGCTTGTGGGCGGTCTGCGCCCGAGCCAGCCGCGTGCAGCAGCTCGGCCTCGGCGCGCACAGTCGCCATCACCCGCTCACGAAGCTCCGCCGAGGCGGGCACATGTGGGGTGTTCGCCGCCAGCGAATCGGCGACGGGTTGCAGCCTAGACACTTCCAGGCTGCACAATCCGCAGCGATCGAGGTGCTCGCGATAGCGCTCGGCCTCATCCCGCTCAAGCGCGGTCAGGACATAGGGGGCGGCCTGTCCAAGCTCCTCACACTCCTCCCCGTGGCCCGCGGGTCTCATGCCCTCGCCTCCTGGGAGCCCAGCCAAGTTCGCAGCTTCTCCAACCCGAGGCGCATGCGACCCTTCACGGTTCCAATCGGCAGATCGAGCATCGCGGCGATCTCAGTATGGGTGAAGCCTCCGAAATACGCCAACTCGATCACGCGCGTCTGCTCGGCCGGCAGCTGCTCGAGCGCGCCGCGGACCTCCTGAGCCTCGTCGCGACGAACCACCTCCAGATCAGTTCGCTCGGGCGCCTCCAGCCGTTCCTCAAGCTCGTCGTCGCTGACGTTCTTGCTCGTGCGCACCCCGTCGCGGCGCAGCGCGTCGACGGCGCGATGGTGGGTGATCCCGAGGATCCAGTTGCGCACGCTCCCGCGCGAGCGGTCATAGCGGGCCCCAGTGCGCCAGAGCGACAGCAGCGCCTCCTGCACGACGTCCTCGGCGAGCGCACGGCGACCGATCATGCGGTAGGCGAGCGAGAAGGCGGCGTCGACGTGGCGCTCCAGAACGATCTCGAAGGCCACGGCCTCATCACGGCACACAAGCTCCATCAACTCCTCGTCGGCGAGCTTGCGCAGCTTCGCCGGCGATAAGTCGAGTTGCTGGCCAGCCTTGGGCATCTATCGAGCCTCGGTTCGGTTCATATGCGGCTTATTCGCAGTCAGTCGACGCGCAGATCAGAACGACTTGTCCTTCAAGTGCCCGCGAGAGTCGCAGAGCGGCGCGCCCGACGCTCACTTCAACAGGCGTGACAGGCGCCTGTCCTTGAGGACGCGCCCGCCCGTCTGGCACGACGGGCAGTAGGCGATCACATAGTCCTCGAAGTGCACGGCCTGCAGCGTGGCGCCACAGCGCGGGCACGGCTCGCCCTCATGGCGGTGCACCTTTAGTGGCATCGGCAGCTTGTCGGGGATAGGCAGCTTCACGATCCCCTCGTAGTGGTCGATCGCTCCCCCGAGCGTGCTCACGATCGCATCGGTCAACGCGGCGGTCTCCTGCTCGCCGAGGTCGCCCGCACGCTTGAACGGCGAGAGCCGCGCCGCCCACAGGATCTCGTCCACCCACGAGCGTCCGATGCCGGCCAGCACATGCTGGTCGCGCAGCACCGCGTGCAGCGGGCGTGGCGCGTCGAGCAGCTCCTCCAGTGGCGGCGGGGCAGGCCACGCTTCGGGCCCAAGCGTGGCGATCGAGTCGTCGCGCTCGAGCTCTGAGCCACGCAGCAGCTTCACCCATGCGGCCTGCTTGGACCCAAACTCGCGCAGGCGCAACTCGTGCTCGTCATCGACCAGCACCCGCACGAGCAGGCGCGAGGTCCGATCGCGCGGCCCGGCTCGACGGTCG
Source organism: uncultured Solirubrobacterales bacterium (assembly GCA_963764655.1). Taxonomy (GTDB): domain Bacteria; phylum Actinomycetota; class Thermoleophilia; order Solirubrobacterales; family Solirubrobacteraceae; genus Palsa-744. The sequence continues at coordinate 2,872,696 of CAVXTI010000001.1, read as the reverse complement.
TACAGCTGCAGGCGCCCTGCCGACATCAGGTGGATCAGCAACACGAGATCGCCTGAGGTCTCGACGAGCAGGTGCTTGCCGCGCCGCCCCACGCGCTCGATCTTCTGACCCTCGAGCGCCGACAGCGGCGGGTCGAACGTCCGCATCGCCTTCACCCCCGGCGCGAGCGCCGAGAGGATCTCAGCGCCGCGCAACGCCTGATCGAGCCTGCGCGCCGTAATCTCCACCTCGGGCAACTCCGGCATCGTCCAATCGTAGGAGACGACGCGTCATGCACCTACGCTCAGGCGATCGGCGGGCCGTTGTACGCCACTCCACTCGGGCCGCGCCAGCTCACGCGCCAGCGCGAGCCTTGGAGAGAGGAGCGAAGCGTCCAATAGCCAAGCGAGTTGGTCTGCACGACCTTCAGCGTCCGGTAGCCTCTCGACCCTCTCGGCTGCACCAGCACCTTCACCTTCGTGGCGCCTACGCTGGGACGCACCAGCCCCCACAGCGAGAAGCCGTGGCCCTGCTTGGATACGACGAGCGGCACCGAAAAGCCGGAGTAGAGCGGCTTGCGCCCTCCACTCACAGTCTCCAGGCCCGTCTGGAACCCGATCACCCCACCATGCACCCCCGACCCGGGTGGGCCTCCGAGCGGGTCGTCTCGCAGCAAGTATTGAGAGAATGCCGCCACGCGCGAGTTCGACCAGGCGATCTTCTCGGAGATCGCGTCGTATTCGGCCTGCTTCGCAAGCGACACGCCGAGCACGTTTGGCTTGCTCTGGACGCCGTACTCGGTCAGATAGATCGGGATGCGGCCTGGGATCGCGTGCGCCGCGGCGGCCCTGTCGAGCGCGCTCGACAGGCGCGAGAGCACGCCGATCGTGACGTCGTCGCGTTCGAGGGGACGATAGGACGGCGATCCGACCGTGTAGGCGTGGTGCGCGTACCCGTACGCCGGCAGCACGCCGCAGGTCCCCGACGCGCGGTATTTCGAGTTCAAGCAAAGCGTTTCGCGCAAAAACTCGAGCGGGGCGACGTCGTGGAGCACGCCTTCCCTTTTCACGTTCACGCGGTCAAAGCCGAACGGGGCTGTCTCCCCCATCAGCACCTTCGGTTTGGAGATCCCGGCGGCCTTCAGCCCTTCGTAGCCCGCTTGGAACAGGCCACGGTAGATGCGCGGCGAGGCGGGCTTTCCGTTGGGCAGGAACTGCGGCCGCAGGAACTGGGGATGGTTGGGCTCGTTCCAGATCGCATACAGCGACACCTCGCTGCCGTAGCGCCTGCCCACCGCCGTCATGAATTCCTCGAACTGCTTTTCGTTAGGTCGCGTGACGAGGTACTTGTCGTTGTGGCCCGCCGTCGCCCACTTCGGCACCGGCGAGGTCACGGTCAAGAGCACCGACCAGTGCAAGCGCGCGGCTTCGGCCAAGAGCCCGTCATAGGCGCCCCAGTTGTAGCTCGGGCTGAACGGGTTGGCCGCTTCGAAGTTGGGACGCTTCGAGCTGTCGGCGGCGGGAGCCACCGAGTGCCAGGCGAGCTCCACGCGCAACGCTTTCACGCCGAGTGCCTGCAGCTGGACGAGCGCCTTCGAGCGGGCCGCCGGGGTCACCCCGACTAGGTCGCGTGGGGCCTCGAAGAACAGGCTCTGGCTGTGCGAGGCGCTCGCGGGCGGGGCGCAGGCGGCGCCTAGGCCCAACGCGGCACAGCCCAGCACGGCCATCGACAGCGCTCGGATCCTGCGATTTAGGGGTGCAATGTGGATGATTGGCATGTTGTGCATTGGGGGCTTAAGACACCTCCGTTGGGAAGATGTTGCGGTGCGTGTCGCGGCGCGCGGGCTCTTCGCGCCTGACGGCCCGTGACCGTCATCGTGAATCGACGCCTCGTCGCGGCGCGGGCAGCCCGGCGTTCGGTGTAGCGTGCGAGCCGATGAGTGCAGCAGTCGCACCGGACGACATCGTCGAGACTCACGCGGACGTCGCAGCCGGCGCGCGCCCCCCGCTGCTCGTGCTCGAGCCGTTGCGGGGCTTCCTCGACGAGCACGGCCTCGGCGCCGGCGAGATCAGAGCGCAGCCGATCGGAGACGGGCACTCGAACGTCACCTACCTGATCGAGAGAGATTCAAATCCCACCCACCCACAGCTCGTGCTGCGCCGGCCCCCGCGCCCTCCACTTCCCCCAAGCGCCCACGACGTGCTGCGCGAGGCGCGCCTGCTCAGCGCGCTCGAGGGCACACCCGCGCGCGTGCCCAAGGTGCTCGCCGTGTGCGACGCGAGCAGCTGATCGGCTGCCCCTTCTACGTGATGGAGCGAGTTCAGGGCGAGGTGATCGTGTGGCAGACCCCCACGGCGCTCGACACTTCAGAGCAACGCCGGCAGATCGGCGAGCAGCTGATCGACGCGCTCGTCGAGATCCACGCCGTCGACTGGCAGGCGGCGGGCCTCGAGGGCTTCGGCAAGCCCAGCGGCTACCTCGAGCGCCAGCTGCGCCGCTTCGGCGGTCTGTGGGAGCTCAACAAGACGCGTGAGATCCCCGCCGTCGAGCGCGTCGGCGCGTGGCTCTCCGAGCACACGTCCGCAGTCCGGCCCGGCCACGATCGTGCACGGCGACTACCGCCTTGGCAACACCATGTTCGCCCCTCAGGCGCCCGCGCGGCTGGTCGCGGTCCTCGACTGGGAGATGGCCACGATCGGCGACCCGCTCGCCGACGTCGGCTACATGTGCATGTTCTGGACCGAGGCCGGCGACCCCGAAGGCGGCCTGCGCGAGCAGCTCGGCAGGGTCACCCGCGCCGAGGGATACCCGACGCGGGCCGAGTTGATCGCGCGCTACGAAGAGGGCTCCGGGCGCTCGATGACCGACCTGCGCTGGTACATCGACGCTCGCCCTGTGGAAGTCGGTTGTGTTCATGGAGGGCAACTACAAGCGCGCGATCGCCGGCACGACCGACGACCCGTACCTGAAGCAGTTCGGCGATGGCGTGCTGGAGCTGGCCCGCCAGGCCGAGGAGGTGGCGCTCGATGGCTGATCCGGCAAACGACACACCCCCCGCGCGCGCGGGAGCAGCCCCAATCGCTCAACCCGCACAGCCGCGACCCGAGCCGGTGACGAGGACACCCGCAAACGGCCGCAAGGGCCTGTTGATCGACTGGGGCGGGGTCCTCACGACGAACCTCTTCACCTCCTTCGGCGAGTACTGCGCCCGCATGGAGATCGACCCAGCCGAGCTGGGCAAGCGCTTCAGCGCCGACCCCCAGTTCAGAGAGCTGCTGATCTCTCTAGAGAAGGGCGCGATCGAAGAGGCCGAATTCGAGGAGAGCTTCGCCGAGCTGCTTGGGGTGGACTCAGACGGTCTGATCGACGGCCTGTTCGCCGATGTGCAGCCGGACACAGCGATGGTTGACGCGGTACGGGCCGCGCGCAAAGCAGGCATTCGCACGGCGCTCGTCTCCAACTCGTGGGGCGTGCACCGCTACCCGCACGACCTGTTCGACGAACTGTTCGACGGCGTCGTCATCTCTGGGGTCGAGAAAACGCGCAAGCCGGCCAAGCGCATGTACGAACTGGGAGCCGAGCGCGCCGGCGTGGCCGCCGAGCTGTGCGTGTTCGTCGACGACCTGCCCTTCAACCTGACGCCCGCCCAGGAGCTTGGCATGGCCACCGTGCATCACACCAGCGCCGAGACCACGATCCCCGAGCTGGAGGTGCTGCTCGAGGTGGCGCTCGGCGGCGACATCCAAGCCGAGTCTTAGAATTGCAGTCGCGATAGGAGTTGCTTGGAAGGGTCGCGCTTCGGCGGGCCTTTCCCCTTTTTCTCAGTCCCGCTTACCCCGCCCGTACAACAGCTTGAACAGGCGCGAGATCATCCGCGTGGTGCGGGCCTTGTAGGGGAACATGTGCACCTCGCGCTTGAGCGCCAGCGCGGCGTGATGACGATCGCCTGCTGGGAGCAGTACTTGCGGATGCCCCCCGCCGCGTGCCGGGAGCCGAGGCCAGAGGCCTTGGCGCCGCCCATCGGCAGCTCGAGCGCCGTGTAGTTGACCATCGCGTCGTTGACGTTCGCCGCGCCCGCTTCCAGGCGCCGGGCGATCGCCTCGCCGCGCTCGGTGTCGCGCGTGAACACCGACGCTCCGAGCCCGTAGGGCGACTCGTTGGCGAGGCGCACAGCCTCGTCGGCGTCGGCCACCTTCATGATCGGCAGGGTGGGGCCGAAGGTCTCCTCGGTCATCGCCTTCATCGTGTGGTCGACGTCGACCAGCAGCGTCGGCTGGTAGAAGCGCCCACTGACGTTCTCCACCGCTTTGCCGCCGACCAGCACGCGCGCGCCCTTGGCGACTGCGTCGCCGACGTGCTCTTCGATCGTGTCGAGCTGCGCGCGGGAAGGTGATCGCGCCCACGTCGACCGACCCGGGGCCCTTGGGCGCGCCGACGCGCAGCGCGCGCATCTTCTCGGTGACCTTGCCGACGAACTCGTCGTACACAGGCGCCTCGACGTAGACGCGCTCGAGCGAGATGCAGGTCTGGCCGGCGTTCTGCATCGAGTAGTACACGGCTATGTTCGCGGCGCGCTCCAAGTCGGCGTCTGAGAGCACGATCATCGGGTCCTTGCCGCCGAGCTCCAGCGAGCACGGGATCAGCCGTTTGGCGGCCGCCTCGGCGACCATCCGGCCGGTGCGGGTGGAGCCGGTGAACATGATCATGTCGACGTTGTCGGTCAGCGCCGCGCCCGTGCCCCCACGGCCGGTGGCGACCTGGAAGACCCCGTCGGGCAGTCCACGCTCGCGCAACCCCTCGGCCAGGAGCATCGACGTGAGCGGCGTCACCTCGCTCGGCTTGAGGATCACGCTGTTGCCGGCGGCGAGCGCCGGGATGCAGTCGCCGAAGGAGTTGGTCAGCGGGTAGTTCCAGGGACCGATCACGCCGACGAGGCCGAGCGGGCGGTAGCGCAGGATCAACTTCTTGCCCTTGAGCATGATCTGCGCCGATTTGACGCGCTCGTCGGCGAGGTACTTGGGCGCCTCCTTGGCCCAGAAGCCGAAAGCATTTGCCGCGTAGGCGATCTCGGCGAACTCGGCGTCCTCGTATGTCTTGCCGGTCTCCGACATGATCGTCTCGATCACGCGCTCGGAGTTGTCGATCAGCCACTTCTGGGCGCGCAGCAGGATGCGCCCGCGCGCCTCGAAGCCGAACGCCTCCCAATTGGGCTGGGCGGCACGGCCGCGCGCGGCCAGCTCGGCGACGGCGACGGCGGCGAGGTCAGGGACCGTGGCGACGATCTGGCCGGTCGCGGGATTCTCGACCGGGATCTCGGCGCCGGACGACGCCGCTCCGTTTGCTCCATTGTGTGCGTGAGGTGTTACCTGCTCGACGGTCGCCATATCGCTGTCTCCCTGCCTCGTTTCCGCTCGTAACGAAGAAGGCTACACCCGATTGGCCGTCCGGCCAGACTGTTTTGTCTACTCCGACAGCTCGACCGTCGCGATGCCGACCGGCTCGACCGGTTTGTCGCCGCCGTCGGTGGGCACACCCTCGAGCTTGTCGACGATGTCCATGCCGCTCCGCACCTCACCGAACACCGTGTGCTTGCCGTCGAGCCAAGGGCAGGCCTTGGCCGTGACGATGAAGAACTGCGAGCCGTTGGTGTTGGGTCCGGCGTTTGCCATCGCGAGCGCGCCACGCACGACCTTGTGCGAGTTGATCTCGTCCTCGAACGTGTAGCCGGGGCCGCCCGTGCCGGTGCCCTCGGGACAGCCGCCCTGGATCATGAAGTCGCTGATGATGCGATGGAAGTTCAGCCCGTCGTAGAAGCCCTCGGAGGCGAGCTTGCGGAAGTTGGCGACCGTCTTGGGGGCATCCTCGTCGAACAGCTCGAAGACGATCTTGCCCTCTGTGGTTTGCATTGTTGCTGTGGACATTGGGTCTCCTCTTGTCTGATCTCGGACGGTGATCTCGGGCGGGCCACGATAGCGAGCCGTGTCCTGGCTCGACACGCGCTACATAGGCTGCAAGCACTCAGGCAGCCGGTCGATCCCCTGAGCTTGCGGCGTCCTCCAGTCGCTGGATCAGCTTCTCCAGTTGCGGGCGCAAGACTGGCAATTCGCGCTCGACCACATCCCAGACGAGTGCGAGATCCACACCAAAGTATTCGTGGATGAGCTTGTCGCGCATGCCGGCAATCTGCCGCCACGGCACCGCTGGCTCCAGAGCGCGCGCGCCGTCCGAGACTCCCTTGACCGCCTGGCCGATGATCTCGATGTTGCGGATGACTGCATCCTGGGTCTTGCCGTCTGAAAAGAACGCTTCGCGGCCATCGACTGTGTAGCTGAAGATCGCGTCGATTGCTTCGATGGCGTGGAGCAGATAGACACGCTGGTCCTTCACAGGGACACGGCCTCGGCGTGGATGCGTTCGCGCAGATGCGGGCTCACGCCGCCGTCGCTGAGCACATCGACATGAGTACCAAGGAGGTCCTCCAAGTCCTGCCACAGGCCCACGAGGTCGATCAGGCTGCGCCCTGGTTCCATCTCTACCAAGAGGTCCACGTCGCTCGAAGCATCCGCCTCGCCACGCACCACCGAGCCGAATACACGCACGTTACGCGCACCGTGCTCAGCAGCCGACCCCAGGATCTCCTCCCGTCGAGCGCGTAGCCGTCGAAGGTCGATTTGAGCAGGTGCGGAACTCATGCTTGTGACCACGTTACCGTCGCATGGGGCGGCTTAGCCACCTAACGGCATCGTGCGGACACCACCGAACCACAGCTATACGCCCAAGTTCACAGCAGGCGCGCCTTCTCAAGGCGCGAACGCGCGGCCGAGCAGCTCGCGCGCGAGCACGAGCTTGGCGATCTGGGCGGTGCCGTCGCCGATCTCAAGGCCGATCAGGTCGCGGATACGCTGGCCCGCGGGCAGCTCCTCGCTGTAGCCGGAGTGCCCGAGCGTCAGCAGCGCCTGGTGCGCCGCGTCGACGGCGACCTTCGGCGCCCACCACTTCGGCCATGCTGGCCTCGATGCGGTGCGGCAGGCCCGCATCGCGACGCCACAGCGCCTCGTAGCAGACCCAGCGCGCGCCGCGCAGCAGCGTGGCGGCCTCCGCGAGCGGGAAGGCGACGCCTTGGTTGGCGCCGATCGGCTTGCCGAACGCCTCGCGGTCGCGCGCGTAGGCGAGCGCTTCGTCGATCCCGGCGCCGGCGCAGGCGATGCACATCAACCCGATCAGCGCGCGGGAGAACTCGAAAGCCCTGCATGCAGCGGACGAAGCCTTCGCCCTCACCGCCGATGAGGCCCTCCGCCGAGACGGGCAGCCCGTCGAAGTGAAGCGCCGCGCGGCCGATCGCACTTGCTGCCGAGATCCCTGAAAGGAGAGCGCTGCACGTAGCGCTCGTCCAGCTCGACGTAGAACGCCGAGATGCCGCGCGCCCCGTCCTCGGAGGTGCGCGCGAACACGATCGCCGTGTGCGCGGCCATGCCCAAGGAGATCGAGGTCTTCTCACCCGTGAGCCGCCAACCCGCGCCGTCGCGCTCCGCGCGCATGCGCAGGCGCGCCGCGTCGGAGCCGTGCTCGGGCTCGGTGAGACAGAAGCACGGCAGGACCGAGCCGTCGGCGATCGGCGGGAAGCAGCGCGGCGCGCTGGGCGTCGCTGCCGGCCGCGCCGACCACCTCGGCGGCGAGCAGCGGGATCAAGAGCAGGTAGGCGGCGTTGAAGTCGGCCGCCGCGACCTCCTCGGCGGCGATGCCGGTCGTGACGGCGCTCGCGCCCTGGCCGCCGTGGCGCTCGTCGATCGCGATTCCCGTGAGCCCGAGCGAGGCCATGTCGGCAGAGCGTGCGGGCGATCGAGCTCGCCGCGCCGGTCGTCCTCGGCGTAGCGGGGCGCCAGGCGCTTGCGCGCGAAGCTGCCGCACCGTCTCCTGGAAACTGACGCTGATCCTCGTCGAAGCCGAAGTCCATCAGGCGAAGCCCATCGCTACCGCGGTCGCGAGCCGACGCGGCACACTCAGCCCGAGCGAACGCGTTCCGCTTGCAGGGCCTGTCCGCGCCACCGGCTCGCCGCTGAGCGCCTCGATCACGCGATCGGCCTCGGCGGAGGGAACCGACAGGAACGAGAAGCGCTCGAGCACGCTCACGTCGCGCACCGCCTCGCCGTCGAGGCCGGTGGCTGAGGTCACGGCGCCGACGATGTCGGCGACGCGCAAGCCGGCCGCGCGGCCGCCGCCGAGCACGAGCTTGACCGAGGGCTCTGAGCCGTCGCGCGAGATGCGGCGGCTTGGAGTGCCGCCGCGGTCGCTCCGTGACGGGCGTAGGCGCCGCCTGGACGTCCTTCTGCCACGCGGCGATCGGATGTGCCGATGTGGCGCTCGATCGCCTCCAGCTCGCGCTTCTGACGGGCCTCCACGAACGTGATGGCGCGGCCGGAGCGCCCGACGCGGCCGGTGCGCCCGATGCGGTGCACGTAGGTGTCGGGGGAGGTGGGAACGTCATAGTTGACGACGTGCGTGACCGTCGAGATGTCGAGGCCGCGGGCGGCGACGTCGGTGGCAACGAGGATCGGCACGCGTCCGCCCTTGAAGGCGAGCATGACGCCGTCGCGCGAGCCCTGGGACATGTCGCCGTGCAGGGCCCGCACGTTCATGCCGCCGTCGCGCAAGGTGCGATACAGCTGGTCGCAGCGGATCTTGGTGCGCACGAACACGATCGCCTGCTCAGGCCGCTCCGCGCGCAGGACCTCGACCAGCCGAGCGGCCTTGTCGCGTGTCTCGACCGGAAGCTGAAACTGGGCGACCGTGTCGATCGTGAGCGTGGTGGCCTCGACCTGGATGATCTCCGGTTCGTACATGTAGGTGTCGGCCAGCTTGCGGATCGGCGGTGGCATCGTCGCCGAGAAGAGCGCCGTCTGGCGCCCGGAGGGGGTCATCGAGAGGATCCGCTCGACGTCCTCGAGGAAGCCGAGGTCGAGCATCTCGTCCGCCTCGTCGAGCACCACGAAGCGGCAGTCGTGCAGCACGATCGAGTTGCGCGAGATCAGGTCGAGCACGCGCCCGACGGTGCCCACCACGATGTGACCGCCCGCGCGCAGCTGAGCCTGCTGGGTGCGGATCGGGGCGCCTCCGAAGACCGCCACGACGTCGACCCCGCTGCGGGCGCCGTAGGTGCGCAGCGCCTGGGTGACCTGGATGCAGAGCTCGCGCGTGGGCGTGAGCACGAGCGCTTGGACCTCGTGGTCGGAAGGGTCGACGTACTGCACGATCGGCAGGCCGAAGGCGGCGGTCTTGCCCGTGCCGGTCTGTGCCTGGCCGATCACGTCGCGGCCTTCGAGCAGCGGCGGTATCGCCTGCTCCTGGATCGGGCTTGGCGACTCGTAGCCGACGTCGCGCAGCGCTTGCTGGGTCTGCTCGGTGAGGCCGAGCTCGGCGAAGGTCTTGGTCATGCGCGATGGGAGCTTACGTGCTGGGGCACGTCCGCCGCGCATGGGGTGGCGAACGCCGCTCGCGGCGCGTCAAATCGTCGGGTCGAGCAGCAGCTTGCCGGTCGTGCGCCGCGCGCGCAGGTCGATGTGGGATTGCGGGGCGTTCTCGAGGTCATAGGTGGCTCCCACGACCGCGCGCAGCTCGCCGCGGGCCGCACGCGCGAAGAGGTCGGAGAGGGCGTCGGCCAGCATCGACGGGCGCTCGACGCAGTGGAACAGGTAGAAGCCGACAACCGAGCGCGAGTGGCGCAGGAGCGACCCGCTGGAGACCTGGTTCGGTTCCTGCGAGGCGATCCCGCACACCACGATCCGGCCGAAGTGGGCGAGCGCGCTGTAGGAGCGCTCGAAGGTCTCGCCGCCGGCCATCTCGAAGACGACGTCGACCTCGCGGCCCTCATTCGCCTCGAGCAAGCGCTCGGTGAGCCCCTCGGACGCGGAGTCGATCGCGATATCGGCGCCGAGCTTCAGCGCCAAGTCGCGCTTCTCGGCGCTCGAGGCGACCGCGATCACGCGGCCGGCGCCGAGCGGATGGCCGAGCTGGACCGCGAGCGAGCCGACGCCGCCGGCGGCGGAGTGCACGACGACGCTCTCGCCCAGCGGCGACGCGGCCGGCGGTGCGGTACAGGTGCCAGGCGGTGAGCCCCTGGATCAGGATGGCAAGCGCGGTGGCGTCGTCGAGGTCCTCGGGGATCGGGAAGGTCAGCTCGCGGGGGGCGGTGGCGTACTCGGCGTAGCCGCCCGAGCCCGTGAGGGCGATCACGCGCTCGCCGGGCCGCAGGCCGCTTGCGGCGGGCGCCTTCTCGACCACGCCTGCCACCTCGCCGCCGGGGACGAGCGGGAGCGTTGCCTTCTGGACGTAGGAGTTGGTGCGGGTGTGGGTGTCGGCGAAGTTGACCCCGGCGCGACTCACGCGAATCAGCGCCTCGTCGGGCCCGGGCTCGGGCGTGGGCAGCTCCACGAGCCTCATCACCTCGGGGCCGCCGAACTCGGTGATCTGGATCGCGCGCATCGGCGATCAGGCTATAAGGTCTCGCGCCATGCCAATCACCGTTGTCGGATCGATCGCCTATGACGCCGTGAAGACGCCGTTCGGCGAGCGCGAGCGAATGCTTGGCGGCGCCGCGGTTCACTTCGCGCTGGCGGCCTCCTTCTTCGAGGAGGTGCGCGTCGTGGGGCCGGTCGGCGAGGACTTCGGCGAGTCAGAGCTCGACGTGATGCGCAGGCGCGGCGTGGACGTCTCGGACGTGGAGCGTGTGGCGGGCGGCAAGACGTTCTTCTGGCGCGGCGAGTACGGCTGGGACCTGAACTCGCGCGAGACGCTTGACACGCGGCTCGGCGTGTTCGAGGGCTTCCAGCCGAAGCTGTCGGAGCGCTCGAAGGAGAGCGATGTGCTGTTCCTCGCGAACATCCAGCCCGACCTGCAGATCGAGGTCCGCAGGCAGCTTCCGGGGGCGCGCTTCGTCGCCCTGGACTCGATGAACCTGTGGATCGACATCGCCCGGGACCAGCTCGTGAAGGCGATCGAGAGCGTCGACTGCCTGATCCTCAACGACGCCGAGCTGCGCCAGCTGACGGGCAAGCCGAACCTCGTCTCAGCCGCCCGCGAGATCCTGGGATGGAGGGCGTTGGCCGCGAGCGCAGGCTCGGCGGCCGAGGGCCTGAACGGGCGCGGCCCGAGCGTGATCGTGGCCAAGCAGGGCGAGTACGGCGCGGCGCTCGTGACGAGCGACAGCTTCTTCTCATTGCCTGCATATCCGATGGAGAGCGTGATCGACCCGACCGGCGCGGGCGACACCTTCGCGGGCGGCTTCGTCGGCTACATCGCCGCCCATCCCGACGAGGAGCTCTCAGACGAGCTGCTGCGCCGCGCGATGGCGCACGGGACCGCGCTTGCGTCCTTCAATGTGGAGGAGTTCGGCGCCGAGCGCATCGAGCGGCTCACTGGCGAGGAGATAACCGCCCGCGTGAAGGAGCTGAGCCAGATCACCCGTTTCAGCAGTGCCCCCGCCAAGCTGCGCGCCTAGAGCACGTCACCGGAGCGCGGGCAAGCACGAGGGATGCGAAGGCGAGGTTGCGCAGGGGTCGGCCGATGCGGAGGGGAGCCGCCGTTTGACGGCCCCCCTCTGCTGGGCGGACAAGGTGTCGGCGACGCCTTCCGTGGCGACGCCGCGAGGGGTATTCGCACCCAGACGCGAGCTGGATCACCCGGATGTAGAGCAGTTCACACCCCGTGACCGAGGTAGTACTCTGCGTAAGTAGTGGATGCGTGGACCTTCATCTGGTTGATGGTCTTCTTGAAGATCCCGATCGTGGCGCTCTTCTTGATCGTGCGCTGGGCGGTGCGCCAGACGCCGGAGGAGGCGATCGGCGGCGAGGACGGCGGGATCGGGCCGCGTCCGGGCCCGCCGCGCCCGCGCCATCCTCGCGCGCGCCTGCCGCGCTCGCCGCGCCGGGGACCTCACGGGGATGCGCCGTTGACGCCGCCCGCGCGCGTGCGCACCGCCGTGGCGCGCGGCCGGCTCATACAGCGCTGAAGGCGCTGACGGCGTGTTTTACAGCCTGCGCACCGGTTGCGCGCCCGCGTGTCGCATAATCGGGGTAGACAGAGCGACAGCCGACTGGAGGAAGCATGGGCACCGAAGCACAGACTCGACACGCCACGACCGACGGTGCTCAGGCCCCGGACACGTTGACGGTCACCGACAACCGCACGGGAAAGACGTATGAGCTGCCTGTGACCGACGGGACGGTGCGCGCGATGGACCTGCGCCAGATCAAGGTCGACGAGGAGGACTTCGGGCTGATGGCGTACGACCCGGCCTACACGAACACCGCCTCGTGTCGCAGCGCGATCACCTGCATCGACGGCGAGAAGGGAGTCCTCCAGCACCGCGGCTACTCGATCGAGCAGCTGTGCGAGCGCTCGAGCTACCTGGAGGTCGCCTACCTGCTGATCCACGGCGAGCTGCCCACGCGGAGCCAGCTCGACGAGTGGGTGCACGAGATCACGATCCACACATTCGTGCACGAGAACGTCAAGGACTTCATGCAGGGCTTCCGCTACGACGCCAACCCGATGGGGATGCTGGTCGCCTCGGTCGGCGCGCTGTCGACGTTCTACCCAGACGCCAACCAGATCCATGACGAGCAGATCCGCGCGATCCAGATCATCCGCCTGCTCGCGAAGATGCCGACGCTGGCGGCGTTCGCGTTCAGGCACAACATGGGCCAGCCCTACGTTTACCCCGACAACGACCTCGCCTACGCCGGCAACTTCCTCGGGATGATGTACAAGATGACCGAGCTGAAGTACCAGCCTGACCCGCGGCTGGAGAAGGCTCTCGACGTCCTGTTCATCCTGCACGCCGACCACGAACAGAACGCCTCGACGAGCGCGGTGCGCTCTGTGGGCTCCACGCAGGTTGATCCCTACTCCGCGGTGGCCGGCGGGGTGGCCGCGCTGTACGGGCCGCTGCACGGCGGCGCCAACGAGCAGGCGCTGAGGATGCTGCGCAGGATCTCCTCGCCGCGAAACATCCCCGACTTCTTGGAGGGCGTGAAGGCGGGCAATGAGCGATTGATGGGCTTCGGGCACAGGGTCTACAAGAACTACGACCCGCGCGCGCGGATCATCAAGCAGCACCTCGACGCCGTCTTTGAGGTGCGCGGCACCAGCCCACTGCTGGACATCGCGACAGAGCTCGAGAAGCGCGCGCTCGACGACGACTACTTCACCTCGCGCAAGCTCTACCCCAACGTGGACTTCTACTCGGGCCTGATCTACGAGGCGCTCGGCCTGCCGGTGGCGATGTTCCCGGTGATGTTCGCGATCGGCCGCACCAGCGGCTGGATCGCGCAGTGGCTTGAGATGGTGCAGGACTCAGAGCAGAAGATCGCAAGGCCCAGGCAGATCTACACGGGTGAGCGCGACCGCGAGTACGTGCCGCTGGACAAGCGCGTCTAGAGCACCAGCGTGGCGCCGTGCAGGCGCAGCCAGTCGCGCTGCTCGCGCCAGCCGGGACAGCGGCTCTCTACAAGTGCCCAGAAGCGCGAGGAGTGGTCACGGACGTCGAGGTGGCAGACCTCGTGCCAGACGACGTAGTCGAGCACGGGCTCGGGGGCGAGCAAGAGGCGCCAGTTGAAGCTCATCGCGCCCTTCGCCGAGCACGAGGCCCAGCGTGTGCTCTGCGCGCGGATCGACAAGCCACTGTAGGAGACCCCCACCCCGGCCACGGCCGCGTCCAGACGCGCGGCGATCTCCTTGCGCGCGAGCCGGCGGTACAGGCGCTCCACCGCCGGGCGATGATCTCCCACGGGAACGAACAGCCTCTCCCCATCACGATGGGCGCGCTTGCGCCCCGGCTCGGGGACGAGCACGAGCGTGGCGCCCAGATAGGGGACGGTCCCCGCGCGCTCGGCGACACGCGCGAGCGCTTGGCGCCCCTCGGACAGGCGCCGCTCGATCCAGGGCGCCAGCTCGCGCACCGCCGCGGCGGCCGCCCGCTCGGGCGTGTGCGCTGGCAGTACGACCTCGACGTCGGTGTGAGCGCGCACGTTGACGCGCACCCGCCGCGCGCGGGTGGAGCGGCGCACCGTGTACTCGATCTCGCCCATGCTGAGAGCGTATGGGGTGCGCCGGGTAGATTTCTGGGATGGCCAAGTCGATCGTGAAGCTGCCCGCCGAGGTGCGCGAGCCTTACGAGGTGTTCGTCAACGGCGTGCCCCAGCGCGAGGGGGTCGACTTCCAAGCGAAGGGGCGCACGCTGATGTTCGAGCGCGAGCTGCGCAAGGACCGCATCTCAAAGCGTCGCTGGCTGCTGGGGGCGTGGGGCGTTGGAACCTACAAACAGGACGACTCGATCGACGTGCGCTACGAGGCGGCCGATGGCTCGCCGCGTGTGGCGGAGGCACTTGAGATCGACTCGCTGTAGGCCGCCTTCTCCCACGGCCGCGCGAGCTTCAACGCGCCGAGGATCGCGCGCGTCGCCGGCGAGCGGTTGAGTGTGTAGAAGTGGATCCCGGGGGCGCCGGCGGCAAGCAGCTCGGCGCACTGCAGCGTGGCGTAGGCCACGCCGAAGTCGATCACGGCCTCGGGCTGGTCGGCGCGCGCGTGCAGCTCGCGATGCAGGCCCGCGGGGATCGAGGCGCCGCACATCTTCGTCATGCGCTCGAGCTGGCCGATCTGGGTGATCGGCAGGATGCCCGGGACGATCGGCACGCCGATCCCGGCCGCGCGCGCGCGAGAGACGAAGTCGAAGTAGAGCGCGTTGTCGAAGAACAGCTGGGTGATCAGGAAGTCGACGCCGCCGGCCACCTTCTCGGCTAGGTAGTCGACATCGGCCTGCGGGCTGGTCGCGTGGATGTGGGTCTCCGGGAAGCAGGCGGCGCCGATCGCGAACGGGTAGCCGGCCTTGATCAGGTCGACCAGCTCGCGCGAGTACTCGAGGCCGCCGTCGGTCTTGATCCAGTCCTGCTGGCCGGCGGGGGGGTCGCCGCGCAGGGCGAGCACGTTGTCGATCCCCGCCGCTTGCATCTCGTCGAGCGTGGCGCGCAGCGCGGGCACGGTCGCGCCGACGCACGTGAAGTGGGCCATCGCCTCCAGGCCGTAGTCGTCCTTGATGCGCTTGACGATCTCGATCGTCTTGGCGCGCGTGGAGCCGCCGGCGCCGTAGGTGACTGACACGAACGACGGCTCCAAGGTGCGCAGCTCGGCGAGCGCGGCGTACAGGTTCTGCTCGCCCTGCTCTGTCTTGGGGGGGAAGAACTCGAAGGAGAAGACGGGCTCTGGCCCCGCGAGCAGCTGGTCGATCCGCATCTCCAAAGCCTAACAGAGCTGTGTCAAGGTTTGGAAGCTCCGGCGCCTGACGGCGCCTACGCCGGGGCGTTCTCGCTGGCGCTCCAACGCTCGGGGTCGCCGCCGATGCGATCGGCCTGGCCAAGCGCCTCCAAGTGGGTGAGCATCGCAAGCGTCTCGGAGAGCAGCCAGGGGCCGGCGTGGGAGGCAAGCTCGTCGTTGTAGATGCGTGGGACGATCTCAAAGGCCGTCAGGGGCTCCAGCGCGATCGCGTCGCGCACCTTCGCCAGGCGCTCGGCGACGAGCTTGCGATTGCCGGCGATGTGGGCGTGGACGTCGGTGAACGTGCGTCCGTGGCCGGGCAGGCACAGGCGCGCGCCGAGCCGCTCGACCACGTCCAGCGAGGAGAGGAATTCGCCGACCGGGTCGGGTGAGTAGCCGAAGTCGAAGAACAGCGAGATGCGCCCGAGCAGGTGGTCGCCGGAGATCAGCAGGCGCCGCTCTGGCTGGAACAGGCATACGTGCGAGGGCGCGTGCCCGGGTGTCTCGTGCACCGTCCACGCGCCGAGATCGGTGTTGACGACGACCCCTGGGAGCAGCTCGCGGTCGGGCGCGATCACAGCGGAGATGCCCGATTCGTGGTCCTTGCGCTCCTGCGCGAAGCGCCGCAACGGCTCCTCGGGGACGCCGCTCTGACGCGCGACCTCGATGCGTCGTTCGAGCGTCGCCTCGGGGTTCTGCTCGCCGATCGACATGTGCTCGTATTTGGGGTGCATCCACAGCTCGCAGCCGGCTCGCTCCACGATCGTCGCGGCTTGGCCGTAGTGGTCGGAGTGGGCGTGCGTGCAGACCACCAGGCGCACGTCCTCGATACGCAAGCCGCACATCGCCAAAGCCCGCTCCAGCTGCGCGATCGAGCCCGGCTCGCCTGCTTGCGCGCCGGAGGGTGCTCCGCTGGGGGTGTGGTAGCCGGTGTCGAACAGCACGATCCCGTCGCCTGCCTTCACGGCCCACGCGTTGCCGTGGGGGACCCCGGGCCAGGGCAATGGCAGGCGCAGGCGAAAGACGCCGGGGAGCGTGCGCTCGCCCCGTCCAAGCTCGCGTTTACGGGCCGGCTCCGTCACCGGCCCGGAGACTACTAGCGCGACTCGCGCTTGGGCAGGGCGCGCCGTAGACTGCTAAGTCAGCGTCGGCGTCCGGCCCTCCGGACGCCGGCTTCCGACCGACCGGGCGGGCGGTCACGCGGCGTGGCAAAGGAGACGAGATGGTCGACGACGACGGGGCTGAGAAGAGCAGGGCGGCGGCCAAGGTGCAGGAGGCGGCGGCCAACATCCACAAGGCCGCCGCGCCCTCTCGCGGTGGGCAAGCGGGCGGCGAGGCAGAGGCGGTGGCGCGCCGCTACTTCGACGCGATCGCCGCGCGCGACCTCGACGCGGCCGTGGCGATGTGGGCAGACGGCGGGCGCGAGCACGTGCGCGGCCAGGTCGACGCGGTCGCGCCCGAGGGCGTGCGCGAGTTCATTGGCAGCCTGTTCGAAGCGATGCCCGACATGAGGATGGAGGTGCTCGAGACGACCACCGAGGGCGAGCGCTGCGCGGTGCGGTGGACGCTGACGGGCACTTTTGCCGGGCCGGGATCGTTGAGCGGCGTCAAGGCCACCGGCCATCCCTTGAACCTCGAAGGCGTGGACGTGCTGACGGTGCGCGACGGGAAGGTGCAGGCCAACGACGCGTTCTCCGACGGGTTGAGCGTGGCCCGGCAGATCGGGCTGATGCCACTGCAGGGCACCCCGGCCGAGCAGGGCCTGAGGGGCGCCTTCAACGTGAAGACGAAGCTGACGGGCATGTCGGCCCAGGACGCCAAGCTCGTCGCCGAGGGCGTGTGGGTCGTGCAGGGCCAGCCGGGGCGCTGCAACGTGTACCTGATCGAGGATACGAGCGTCGGTGGCGTGACGATGTACGACGCGGGCGCGCGCACGATGGTGCGCGCCGTCGCCTCCGCCGGGGCGAAGCTCGGCGGCATCAAGCGGATCGTGCTCGGCCACGGCCACACCGACCACCGCGGCACGGCGCCCGCGCTGGGCGTGCCGGTGCTGTGCCATCCCGAGGAGGTGCAGGACGCCGAAGGCAGCGGCGGCTTTCGCTACTGGCCGAAGGACCTGGTGGGACTGCCCACGCCCCAGCGCCAGATCCACAGGGCGATGCACCGCTGGGCGTGGGACGCCGGCCCGGTCAGGATCTCAGAGACGTTGAGCGAGGACGACGAGGTGGCCGGCTTCAAGGTGATCCACTTGCCTGGCCACGCTCCCGGCCAGATCGGCCTGTGGCGCGAGTCCGACCGGCTGGCGCTCGTCAGCGACTGCTTTTACACGCTTGAAATGTGGGGTCGCAGCTGTCCGCCGCACGTGCCGGAGAGGACCTACAACTACGACACCGAGCAGGCGCAGGCGTCGATTCGCAAGCTCGCCGAGATGGAGCCCGCGGCGGCGTGGCCGGGGCACGCGAAGCCTGTGACCGGCGACGTGCGCTCGCAGCTGCTCGAAGCGGCGGAGCGACTGTAGGGCGTGGCGAGGCCGCGTCAGCGCCGCACACGGGCGTCGCCGCCGACGCCGGTCGGACTGGCGGGCGATAGCCGTGGGCGTGGGCGATAGCCATGGGCGTGGGCAATAGCCGTGGGCGTGGGCGATAGCCGTGGGGCGTAGGAGTCGCGCGCGCGCGAGGCGGGCGCCGAGCGACGGGGAGCGCATCGAAGCGCCCCTGAGCGACTACACCGACGCGGACGGCAACGTGCTCACCCTGCGCGGCTTGCTCACGGCGGGGGCGAGGGCCGAGTACGCGCGAGCGCTCGCCGGCGAGTCGGGGCCGGCGGCCGCCACCCGAGAGGACGCGGAGCAGCGCGCGCTGGAGCTGCTGTTCGAGCGCCTCGCCGTGCGCTGGACGATCGCGGGCTCCCCGATCGAGCGCCCGAAGGAGCTGCTGGCGCGCCTGCGCGCGGCGACACCCGCCCAGCGCGCCTGGGTGCGCGCGACACTCAGGGAGCACTGCGCCGAGCACTTCCCCGACGTGCGGGCGCCGTAAAGCCACGCCGGTTGGCGCCGCTAGACAACTGCACCGCTTGACCAATGGACTACTCAGGTGGGCTCGCCGAGCAGCTCGAGGCGCGACCCGTGGGGATCGCCGGCGGGGAGGAAGCGCGCGCTGGCTGGACTGAGCACGAACTCGTAGGGCTCGCCGTCCTCGCCGCGTACGCGCAGGCGCCGTCCCTCGTCGTCGACCGCGACAACCGTGCCCAGCTCGACCTCGCCGCCGAAGTGCATGATCCGGGCGCGCGCTCCGACACGCGGGAACGGTCGTGAGGGGCCGAGCATCGTTCGAGGGTAGTCAAGCAACCCTCAGGAACGTGACGCCGAGCCCTGGCGCACGCTGCAGGGGAGTGTCGGTCGTGAGCAAAGGACAGTCCAAAGCTCGGGCGAGCGCCACATAGCAAGCATCGTAGGCCGAGACGTTGGCGCGCAAAGTCCAAGCATCCTCGATGAGACCCACGGTTGGGACTCTCGTAAGATCGCTGCCGACCAACTTGGCAACGGCCTTCCTTGCGCGCTCGCCGCTGAGCTTGCCGCCACGCTCGAGCCCCCGCAGACTCTGCAGCGTCTCCGGGTTGATGACGTCCGGCGCGATCAAGTCGGCGCGCGCGACGATGCCGGCGATGGCCAAGCCGGCTGGTGTTCTCAACAACAGCTCGGCAAATGCCGAGGCGTCAATCACTATCTGAGATGGCGCGCCGGATCTGCGCATCGCGCTCGGCACGACCTTCGTGGAGAGCCGCGACGACATCCTCCGATGAGATCCCCGTGACCGGCTCATCTTCTTTCAAACCGTCCAGCCATTCGCGCATGGTCGGCAGGGCGAGATCGCGTTCGATCAGGTAGAGCACGTAGTCGCTCAGACTCCTGCCCTCCGAGCGCGCCCGCGCGCGCAGCTGCTCGTGCAGATCTCCCGGTACGTCCTTGACTTGAATCGCGCTCATAGCATGAAGATAGCATGACAGAAGCATGATGTGAGCCTGCCGCCGCGTCTGGCATGTGTTGAGTCATCGTGTCCCAAACGGTAGGCGGCGCTTGGGACGGTACTCGGCGTTTGGGTCCTCGGTCCCTCTAGTCAACGCTGCCGCGCGGCAGGACCCACTGGGTCGGTTGCCCTGTGATCTGGGCAATCCGGTCGTAGTCGGCGTCGTAGTGCAGCACGGTCAATCCGGCGCTCTCGGCGCAAGCGGCGACGATCAGGTCGGGGAGCGGGACGGCACGGTGCTGCGAGCGCTTCGCCAAGCGCGCCTGAACCTCAAGCCCCCGGTCGATGATCGACTCAGTCACCGGCACACGCGGCAGCGCACGCAGGGAGGTGGCTAGCCTGGCATACACGGCTGGGCTCGACGCGCTGTAGAGCAACTCCAGGTCCACGATCCCGCACGTCGCGATAGCGCCGGAGAGAAGCAGCGACTCGACCACCTGGCGCATCTCCGGGCGCGTCTCGCGCCGGGTCAACGCGCTCTTGTCGGCCAGATACGTCGCCAACGCGTACGCTCAGCGCCAGGCGCCGGCCATCGTCGCCGGATCGTCCAGCGCGAGCGCGCCAGGCTCGAACAGCAGCTCAACCAAGCGCTCCCGCTCCTGGAGCTTGATGACCTCGCCGAGGGCCGCGTCAACTGTGTCGGTCAGCGAGCGCGTCCCGAGGATCTCACGCGCGCTGTCCACCTTCTCGAAATCGACCTCGAAGGATGTCTTGCGTCTAGACGCGGTTGCCATACGCGTAGGATAGCAAATAGGGCGTTATTAGATAGTGCATGGCATGCGAAACCCTATCCACAGGGGACGCCGAACGGTAGGCGGCGCTTGGGACGGTGCTCGGCGCGCCTGGTCGTCAGGCGGGGCCAGGCTCAGTTGGTTCGCTCGCCGACAGCCTGCTCGATCTCGGCGCCCTTGTCGGTCAGCATCCAAGCGTTGGGGGCGCCACGCGCGCGGCCGGCGGGACTGTTCTCGATCAAGCCGAGCCTGCTAAGGCGCGTGAGCAGCTTGGAGATCTGACCCTGGTCCTGCATCCCAGAGGCCAGCCCGATCTCACGGTTAGACGGATAAGCTCCCCGAGCGCTCAGCTCCGCGAGCGCCATCAGCACACGCACCGTGCGATAGGTGAGACGCATGTGGACGTCGCGCAACGGATCGGCACGCGCCGGCTTGGGCGTGCTTCGAAACATCGGAGGCGGCCGCTTTAGCTCCCTGCGCACAGCGGCAGGACCAAGATAGGGCAGCACGATCATGCCCATCAACGGGCCCCATGCAGACGACCACCCGCGGCAGGTTACGGCAGGTCAAGCACGAGCAGGAGCGCGTCGTCCACGGCGCGACGCTCCTCCAAGCTGAGGTGACCGACCTGCTCGCCCAACCCGCGGACGTCGACAGCGCCGGCCATCTCGCAGAGGACCTGGGTCGGCTGGCCCCGCAGCTCGATCTCCGGGTGAAAGCTGGCGGGAAAGGCTGACCGGGAGGTCGGGCACACGACCACGGTTGAGAGAGCTAGAAGGTCGTCGGCCTGGACGATCACCGCGAAGCGGCGGCCCTGTTGGATGTGGCCGCGCTTGGATGGGAGCGTGATCGCGTGGACGTCACCACGGACCACGCAGCTGCTCCATCAGGCCGGCCACCTCACGCGCTTCGCGGACGTAGGCCTCGTTTCTCATGAGACCCCTCGCCTCGGCGGCGAGCCCAGTGCGCCTGCGCTCGCGCTCAGCCGTCTCCGTTATCGCCTGGCGGGCCGCCTCGGCGCGGCTCACCCCCCGCCGGCGAGCGATCTCCTCGAGTGCGTTCAGCCCCTCGCGCCCAAGTCTCAGAGATAGGGGGGAAGGAGCAGATGCCATTCCCCTTAGTGTAGCTCGAATCGCACTACACGATTGCTCGGCCCCGTGTCGAGAGAAGGATGCATGCGCTAGGCCCAAGCGTAACGTCAGGACAATTGCGGACAACCGCGCACGCGACCGCGTGAGGTGACCCTCGTGGTCAGCTCGGGGGGCGTGTACGTGAGACGCTCAGCCAGTCGTGCACGGTCAAATCGCGGACGCGCTCGAAGTGACGAACATTGCCGGTCACCAGCTCCGCCCCGTGGGTGAGCGCGGTCGCTGCGATCCGTAGGTCTGGATCGTCAAGACGGCTGCCGTTGCTCTCCAACTCGACCCTGATACGCCCGTAGCACTCGGCCGCGTGCCGATCGAATGGAAGAACACGAACATCGGCGAGCAGGCTTATGGCGCGTTCGTAGAGCTCGTATCGTCCCGCACGATTGGCGCCGTAGGCAAGCTCGCCAATGGTGATCGCCGTGGTGGCCTGCTCATGCGTGGGGACCTCCGCCAGCTGCGCCAACAGCAACGGCGATGGCCGTGGCTTCATCAAGTTGCTGATCGCGTCGGTGTCGAGAACGATCACTACTCGAGCGGTGGAACGGGCCGTGAGCGTTGGGTGCGGCGACCGCGAACAACCTCTGTAAGCGTATCCGCATACTTGGGCTCATCCGCGAACGCCCCCACCAGTGCAAGGAACCCAGATCGCTCCCTCTCAGCGACGGCGCCCGGTAGATCCGAAAGCGGCACGAGCGCGGCCATCGGCGTCCCGTTGCGCTCCACGACGTAACGCTCACCCTGGTAGCGAACGGTGCCGAGCACGTCGGCAAAGCGTCGCTTGGCCTCGGCAACGCCGATAGGCGTTAGAGCGTGTTCAGACATGATGTCATCATAACATGACATAGCGCGCATTCTGGCAGCGTTTGCTCCACCAGCGCCCGCCCTACCAGCGATCATGTTCGACGCGATCACGCGCCAAACCGTAGGCGGCGCTTGGGACGGTACTCGGCGTTTTGGTCCTTAGGTGACGCCGGGCTCAGTTGGTTCGCTCGCCGACAGCCTGCTCGATCTCGGCGCCCTTGTCGGTCAGCATCCAAGCGTTGGGGGCGCCACGTGCGTGGCCGGCGGGGCTGTTCTCGATCAGGCCGAGCCTGCTAAGGCGCGTGAGCAGCTTGGAGATCTGACCCTGGTCCTGCATCCCAGAGGCCAGCCCGATCTCACGGTTAGACGGATAAGCTCCCCGAGCGCTCAGCTCCGCGAGAGCCATCAGCACCCGCACCGTACGGTAGGTGAGACGCATCTGGACGTCGCGCAAGGGATCGGCGGGGATCGGTGTGGGCCGGCCCGACATGGCGGGCGCGGGGCGCGCGAGCTCGCGGCGCGCGGCGGCGGGACCGAGGTAGGGCAGCACGATCATGCCCATCAAGGGACCAGCGAGGGCAAGCGGCGAATCGCCCTCCGGGGCCGGCGGCGGGGAGCCTGGCCGGGAATCGTCCACATCCAGCGACGGCGAGTTTCCCAGCAGTCGCGCGTGCAGCACGGACAAGACACCGCCAACGATCCCCTCAGCCGTCAGAGGCGGCAGTTCTGAGCCAGCTTTGCCCTCGTTGCGTCCCTGGTCTATGAGGGCGATGATTTGAGCGATGCCGCGGCGACGGCGCTCAAGCGCACGGTGGCCCGCGCCGAGCGAGCCGACGATCAAGAGCTGCCCCGCGCGACGATCTGCGTCGAGGAACCGAAGGACCGCGGTCAGAGCCGTCCTGACCCGATCGACCCACATAGCGTCTGGATCATACGCATCGAGCACACAGCGAGACGCACGCACGATCGCATCATCGAACGCACCGAGGAAGCACTCCTCGCGATCGGCGTACAACTCGTAGAACGTGCGTCGCGACACCCCCGCGCGCTCCACGACATGCGCAACCGTCACATTCGCCGCGCCACGCTCGGCCGACACCTCGACCATCGCGCCGAGAATACGCGCACGCTGAATCTCGATCACCCGCTCGCCTGCCGTGTGCCCACCGGCGACGCCCCGTGGGGTGAGCCCAAGCCCACCTTCCCCGTGATGGGAGCTACGACTCGCCGCTACCGCGTTAGGCGCCGCCTCCTCTGACGGCGCCCTGCCGTTCTCGCGCATCTCATCTCTTCTTCTTGTGCTTGGCCTTCTTGACTGTCTTCTTGTGCTTGGCGCAGTTTGTGGGAACGATCGGTGTGGTCGTGTGGATCACGGCGCCGTTCTGCGCGACGAACGATGTGGGCATCGTCAGTTTCTTTGTCGTGCACAGGTTCCCGTTAGCCGCTAGCGCTGAATACTTGCCCTGGGGCAGGGTCAGTTCAAAGGTTCCTACGGGCACGTCTGGGATCGTCTTGAACGTGCTGCTCGTGATCCCGGCTTTGTCGATGAACGTCGTGCCAATCAGGTGCACCGTCGCGCCATAGCCCTGCAACACGATGATCAGATCCGGGAACGCTTCACCACCGTGCGATACGAAATACGCAGGACCCGTTAGTGGGACAGGCATCACCGGTGTCGTCGCAGTGGCATGCCCGACTATCGAGGCTGGTGGGCAGTTCGCTGGGTTCGCGTTGAATGTCGCGGCTGTGCACGCCTTCTGCAACGTCGTCAGCCTGGATGGGAGTTGCTTTGGCAGGTCGACCTTGACTTTGGCGATGTTCGCGTCATACGGTCCCGCGGGATAGGTCAGTTTGACCGACAGGCTCGCACCAGCAGCTCTTGATGTTTTACCTGAGGTCTTCGCGGTCAGCTTCGGTTTGAACGCCAAGACCGCACAGTTGGTGATCTGGAATGGGACGTTCAGGTTTGAGACCGATCCCTGGTCGCTTGTGAGGTTGCCTGTGATCGCTAGTGGACTGCAGTTGGTTGGGTTGAACGTGAATCCTGGCCTGTCGATACTGACATTCACGTGTTGGATCTGTAGGGGGATCCCGTCGAGGATCGTTGGGATCTTGTACGGGCCAGTCGTATCGGTCGTGACCGTTAGGACGGCGCTGATCGGGTCGACGTCGATCTTTGCTCTGACGATCACCTTGCCGAGGTCGAATGGTCCTGCCTTAGCCGGGTTGACGATCGACAGGCCGTATGGTGCGCCCTCGTAGCCTTCGGTGATGAACACTTCGCCACCTCTGACGCTATAGGGGTCGCCGCCGACACCGACGCTTACGATCGTGTGACCGATCAAGCTTTCAAAACCACACGTGCCAGCGTTAGCCTGAGCTTCAGGACAGAGCTTGACCGTCGCGAGCGTTCCAAGCAGCCCTGGGGGCATTCGTAGCTTGATCGCTTGCAGGTTCTGACTGCCGTCGGGGCGACTCATCGTCATCGTGAACGGGCTGAAACCACCAGCCTGGATGCTTGTCGTGCCGGCCGTCAAGGACGGGCTGAACGGCAACGGGCTAGAACAGGGGGTCCCGTTCGGTCCTGCGGTCACATCGAATGTGGAGGACGACACCGATGGTTCATTTCCAGACCACGGAGCGATCGAGGCTGTCGTCGTGTACGGGCCGCACAAACCCGGTGTGCTGAGAGGCGCCCTGTCCCCCCCGAAGAAGTGCAGCTTTAGGTCTTCAAAGGGCAGTTGTGGCGTGTCCTTGAACGTCGAGACCAACTGGCCCGTTATGGGATCCGGTTTGACTTCGCCGGCGACCTTCACCAACGTCCCAGACACCGGGTCTTGCGCGACGATGTACAGCGCGACAAGGCTCCCAAACGGGTTCGCGTCCTGCGCCGCGAGATACACCTCACCGGTCAAAGCGTTAGGCAACAGCGGCGAGCGGATTTCGACGGTCGCGACCTTCGACGCCTCAGGACACGTGGGTGCTCCCGGGCTGTTCAGAGCGATCTCGCCTTCGGGCCTACCAGGTTCCGCTACATCCGCACAAGCCTGCAGCCCGTCTGCCGCGGCTGGGTTCAAAGCGACACCCGCGGGCAATGTGACTGTCGTGTCCTTGACCTCAGCCTCGGATAGCCCAGCCGCGTTTAGGCTGACTTCCTGGGGCACGTGTATCCCAACCGTCAGTCCCGTGGGAGTGCTCCCAGCCTGACCGTCAGGTGCGACGACGATAGACGGGCTGAACGGCAAGCGGTTGCAACCATCGCCCGAAGCCAACTGTTCGCTGGGCGCGAACGACCCAAACACTCCAGGCTGCTGCCACGAAGCGTATTCCATGATCGCCTCGGTAGGGCCAGTACAGGAAGTCGGCATGGACAGGAACGCGGGGGGGTGCAGTTCTCCTGACGGCGCACACGCGGGCACGGCGTCGCCGCCGCCTTCGCGCCAGAGTTCATCGCCGACGCAGCTCCATCCACGCGCGTTGTCGTGGCGTGGGTCGCCTGGCACTCCCCAGAACGTGACGCGGCTACCGAGGAACGTCGCTGTCTGCGTGATGTTGCTGACGCTGACAGTCACACCATAGTCTCCGCCGGTGCGCACTGCGGTGTCGAGGATCACTGGCACGCCGTAGGCCTCGAAACCGAAGCGTGCGGGCTCCCCAACGTTGGGCTTGAGGTTGAACAGCGGCACCGCGATGCTCGTCGCTCCCGTGCTGAAGCTGGGGATCTGGACCGTCACGACAGACACACCCAACGTTGTGTTGTTCGGGCAGTCGTTGGCGAACGTAGCGAGCCGGCTGATACTGAAGAACTGCGGGTCCGTGCACTGCGGGAACGGGCTGGGATTACCGATCAGGCCCGGCGGCAACCTAAAGTGCAGGTCCTTCGCGAGTCCCGGTGGGTGTTCGGGACCGAAGCCCTGGTTGAACAATAGCGTCGTCGTCAGCTGGAACGGGTGAGAACCTGCCTGTGTATCAGGCGATCCTCCCTCGTTTTCCGCGGACATTTCATAGTCGGCGATACCGAACCCAACAGGCGTGTCCCCAACCACGATCGGGTGAGACGACGCGACTCCCAACGCGCCACCACCAGATACGCTCGCTTCGTTTATTTCACCGGAGTGGGCGCCAGCCTTCAGCGCGACAGAGATACGCACCTCCACCTGTTCATACGGCGGAACGGTCCCCGCGAAACTACAACCCACCGGTTTCAGCGAGCATGTCGCCGGCGTGCGCGCACTCAGGTTAAAACCCTTCTCCCTGAATCCTTCTACGGCGGTTGCTCTCAACCCGGGCGGTAGATTGTCCCCGATCAATATTGGGGTGCCAGCACCGTCCGCGTCAGTGTCACCGAGGTTGCTTGCCATTAGCACGATCTGACCGTCGGGTCGGCCTTCGCTGATAACTCTCGCGGTCGGGATGCCGACACCTAGGTTTTCCACTTCGATCGGGGGCACGGTCTGGCTGCCGCCTTCGTTGACGCTCGTCACCGTCAACGGTGCTGTGCCCGCGGGACCACCGGTGACGCTCACGTTGTCTTTGCCGTAGGCTTCTTCAAGCGCGCTCTGCAGGTTAGCCGCGGTAGGTTCGGGGAAACCATCTTCTTTGGCGTACGGTTCGGTCGCGAAGATCCCCAAGGAAACATGGTTGACGCTCACTTCAAACGCGACTTCTGTCCCCGTGCCCCCAGCCGCCGGTGACACAACGACTTCCTGAACCTCGCTCTTAGCGAAACCAGGCTCAAGGACCGTCGGACGAGCATCGGCAGTCAAATGCCACCACGGCGCAGTCGCATCCGCGGGACCAACACCCACCACCATCAACACCCCGACCGCGGCGAAACCAACCACACTTCTTCTGATCAGGCGCACCGCGATCACCTCGAACCCCTCTTCCGATTAGCCTTACCGACCGCTTTCGTTGCATAGCGTTTTCTCGCGTCCTGTTCGCACACCCTCCGCTTCTTATGGCTCTTCTTTGAGTGACATGAGCGCAACGCCTTTACGAGCTTCTGCGCTCGCGACAACGACTTCGGGACCACTACACCTGGACTGGACGGGCTAATGTTGCCCGCGCCTGAGAACGTCGCGCTCGACGGCGCGCCGAACTCCGCCGGCTGAAGCGAAGGCGCGGCCTTACACGAATCGCCCGTGCTACAAGCAGGCGGAGGCACAGGCAACTTCGGCAAACACGGCGAGCTGACCGTGCACTCACGCGCATCATAAACATCCATACTCGCATCGAAATCCTGTGAAAGCAGTTTCGTCGAAGTCAAGAAGAACACATCCCCGCCGCCTTCACTCGCATCCACAAACGCGGATTCTTCAGGAGACGTGCCCGAGGAGATCAGACCGACACACCCACCAGAGTGTTCGCTGAACGTCGTACTAGACACCGTGCAATCACCGACACCAGCTGGCTCATACTCATACACATCCCACGTCCCATTGACATCCTGAGGTACCAACGCACTGTAACTATTGAAGAACAAACGACCACTATCAGACAGATAACGCGACTGATAACGAGCTCTATCCAACGCGTACGGTGTCCATCCTGGGATGTTCCCCGCAACGCGAAACGTATGTGTATTTCCCCATATTCGATCACCACTGACAAGCAAGCCTTCATGGGTGAATATCGGATCGAATATTCCCCCAACGGGCCGCGCTCCCGTTGGATCACATGACGCGCACGCTACATGCTCCGTGCTTGCGTCATAGATGTAAACCTCCTCATCGGGATTCCCAGTGACAGCATCACGCGTGTCATACCCCGGCAGAGATCTTTGTGACATAAACGCCAAAAAGCGACCGTCACGCGACACCCCAGACGGATGACCCTGAAGACGCGACCAATCAGGACCATCTTGCGCAGAGACGGTACCGATGAACGTCGTAGTCCATGCCCCTCCGGTCTCGTGAGCGACATAGACATTGCACGCTCCCGAACTATTGTTCCTGCAGTTCCCTTGAGATGCGCCGCCCGCCAGAACACCATCGGCGACATAGTAAACATACGAACCATCTTCACTCGCGCCAAGCACCAGGCCCTGAACGTCTGCCGTGCCGCCGGGATTATGAGCGACAGTCAAGTCACTCAACTCACAAGTAGACTTACCGGCGACCTGCACTATCTGGCACTCGTACAGATCGGGTTCCCCATTCTGTGCGTTTGAGTCTTTGGTCAACTGCTGCGCGTCGGTGAAGAACACCTTCGACCCATCGCCGCTCGCTATCTGAAATTTCGGTTCGACCGTTCCGGCTCCCGAGGCGCCCGACTGAACAGCATCCAGATGCACGCTTTCTCCTTTCGCGACATCGCGCATGAAAAGCGAGCCTTCATTCCCACGATTATTGGTTTCAAAGATTACACGAGAGCCATCATCGGAGATCGCATGCCTCGTAGACACTTCTTCACTGTCACCAAACCCTCCGACACCGATGAACGTCAGCTTACCGTCGCCCCACTCGTACAAGCCCGGGCTGCCGTCAGGCGTCAACGCCACACCGGACTTGAGGACCACATGCCTCAAATCAGCGCTCCCCCCTACAAACGACACTTCTCCTATGAAGCCCTTAGGTTCACCTTCTACTTCGGGTTCATTCCCAAACTTGACGCCCGACATCACGTTCCCGGCGTTCACCAGCGGGGTGTAACACTTAGCGGGCGTCGCCTGACAAGCATCATCGTCACGCACATAAGGAGTCCGTTCAGACGCTTCAGCGGAAAGCGGCGTAAACGGGCCATGAGGTTCGACAAGTGCTTGTGAGAGATCCGAGGAGAAGAAGCGATACTCATAACCCTCACCAAGACCAAGACCACTCGCGATATCATGAGGCGTCGCGATCACCCGCGAGGACCAGCCATCCGACCCACGCTTCGAGAGAACCTGCACATCCTCTGAATACCCCTTCGGTTCCGCTTCACTAGGCGCATTCGCGTAGTAGGAGATCGCGCTACCGCCAGCAGCAGCCTGAATCACACCCTGTTCACCAATCGGTTCAAGCGACGCCCCATGCTTATCCGGCGGAGAGACCAACTCCCATTCACGCCCATCAGGCAAGGAGAGCGCCACCCCACTCCTCTGCGTCGTGAAAGCCTGATCCCCTCCATCGACCGTGCCGTGCTCGTTTGATGCAACCACCCTGAAATGATAAGTCGTGTTCGGCTCAAGACCCTGCACATGCTGACTCGCGAGCTGCACAACGCTGCCCGCGCCAATGGAAGCATCCGCGACCGGCGCAGAGGTCCCGTAAGAGGCGCTCGTGCCGTATTCAAAATGGTAAGTAGTGGCAGCAGCCTCTGGGTTGACCTGAGCAAGCAGCGTCGCGCTGCTTGCCGTCACTTCCGAGACAGACTCGCTTTCTATCATCGCCCCAGTCGCGAACGTCCGGTCCCCACCCAACACCGGTTCGCCCGAGATACTCGCGTTCGCCGCGATCAAACGATAGTGATACACCACACCCGACTGCAACCCATGCAATTCCGCCGCGACCGGCACAGGCACACTCCCAGAACCAACTTCGGACGGCACGCACGCGGCAGTCGACCCATACCCCGTCGTAATCCCATATTCAAACCTACACGACGTGACCTGCACACCTTCAGGATCTACTTCGCCGCCAACCATCGCCGAGGTGAGAGTGACATTGGACGCCAACCCGGTAGTGACAGCCGGAACCGCCACCAACCCACCGAACACATCGACAGCTTCGGCTGTATTAGCGTTGGTCGACACGTAGGCATGCTGGCTTTCCTCATCGACAGCGACACCGTTCGATTCCGCAAGGCGTCCCGAGCCGGCCACGCCGACCAGAGAGCCCGACGGCCCATACTCGGAGATACGCGAACCGTCATCGACCAACACATCGCCGTGGGCTTCGACCGCGACTCCGTTGCCTTCGCCGTCGAGAAGCGCCTGCCGTTCGATTTCGCCTTTAGACCCCACTTCCAGCTTCGCGACACCGTGACCGCCGGTACCGGCGTTTTCGCCGACATACACCACACCGAGAGCCCCGACGGCGACGAACGCCGGATGGGCGATCGTGCTCTGTTCAATCGTTGCGATCTTGACGCCAGACGGATTGAACTCGGATATCCCCTCTTCTTCAAGGGCCGCGACATACACGTCGCCTCGATGATCGACCGCCACACCCCTGGGGCCATTGAACGGAAATTCCTGCACGACTTCGTATTCATGCATGAGCACGTTCAACCTGAACTTCTCGACCGCTCCTTCCGGGTTCGCGAGGGTCCTGCTGTTAGTGACATACAGATCGCCGTTGGACGGGTCGAAGGCTTCGCATTCGCTGCCACTCAGAGGCGGCTGATGGTAAAAACAGGCGTTGTCGATCGCCACACCTACCTGTAGGCCGACGGGACTGAACAGTTGGCTTCTGGCGGGTGCACCACCCACAACGGGACCCCCATCCGCGCCGAACACCGCGACCACTCCGGCGGAGGCTTCGGCGACATAGACATTGCCCGTTTCCTGATCGACAGCTACCCCTTTCGGGTTTCCCGCCGCGAAGGAGCTGATATAGGGCCTGATCCCCAAGGCCCATGCCGCGGGAGCACCAAGCAGCAGCGCGCCACCCAACGCGCACAACCAAACGACAGTGACCAGTGTCAGCCCGCGAGCGCTCATCTAGACCATCCCCCTCCACAAGAAATCGACCCGCCGCCCGAACCCAGGCAACACAGAACCACCACGGGCACGCGACCCACGGCGGCAACACAACAAGCTGAAAGCGCGCCTACAGCGCGCGAGCGCCCTCTCGGGCACAGATGACCAAGCCAGGCGTCGTTCCCGGCGAGGCGACGATCCCGACCTGTGGCTAGCTGTGAGCCGGCCCGGCCAGAGAGAGAGAGAGAGAGAGAGAGAGACGCGTCAGCGACGCTGACGCGTCCTATAACGCCAGCCCCGTGAGCACACGGACTCTCAACAACGCTATTCCCCAAAGAATGCACGCGAAATACAACTCCCTCTCAGAAGCGACCCGGTCCCTCTCCCAAGGTCCCCGTCAAACGTTTAGCTGTCGACCACGTGGGCCAACCCAAAACCCGACCTTATGTTTGCCCGGCGTACCTTCGATACATCGGGTACCGAGCACTATAAGCAGTAGAGGTGCAGTTTGTCAAGCCCCCTTGCGGGCGGGCCACCGGCGGCGGGCTACGGCAGATCAAGCACGAGCAGGAGCGCGTCGTCCACGGCGCGACGCTCCTCCAAGCTGAGGTGACCGACTTGCTCACCCAGGCCACGGGCGTCGACTGCGCCGACCATCTCGCAGAGAACCTGAGTCGATCGACCCCGCAGCTCGATCTCAGGGTGGAAGCTGGCGGGAAAGGCCGATTGCGAGGTTGGGCAAATGACCACCGTGGAGAGCGCGAGCAGATCGTCGGCCTGGACGATCACCGCATGGCGGCGGCCCTGTTGGACGTGGCCTCGCCTTGAGGGCAGCGTGATCGCGTGGACGTCACCACGGACCACGCAGCTGCTCCATCAGGCCGGCCACCTCGCGCGCTTCGCGGACGTATGCCTCATTGCTCATGAGGCTCCTTGCCTCGGCTGCGAGCCCACCACGCCGGCGCTCACGCTCGGCCGTCTCGGTTATAGCCTGGCGGGCCGCCTCCGCACGACTGACCCCCCGCCGGCGGGCGATCTCCTCGAGTGCGTCGAGCCCATCGCGCCCAAGTCTCAGAGAGAGGGGAGCAGGGGCAGATGCCATTGCCCCAGTGTAGCTCGAATCGCACTACGCGACTGGTCGGACGGCGTGCGCAGGCGGATATATGGACAAGCGCGGGCGGATACATGGACAAGCCCGAGCGTAACGTCAGCGCAACCGCGGGCCCCCGCCGCTGTCGCTACCTTCCACAGACGATGCGCCGCACCAAGATCGTCGCCACCATCGGGCCCGCCTCGCGCGAGCCCGACACGCTGCTCGCGATGGTGCGCGCCGGGATGGACGTCGCGCGTCTCAACTACTCGCACGGGACGCTCCAAGAGCACGAGGAGACCGTGCGCCGCGTGCGCGACGCCGCCGGCAAGGCCGGGCGACCCGTGGCGATCCTGCAGGACCTGCCCGGGCCGAAGCTGCGCATCGGGCCGCTGCGCGAGGACGTCGTGGAGCTCAAGCCCGGCGACGTCGTCACCTTCACCTGCGGCGAGGAGCGCGTCGGCGACGCAAGCCACATGTCGATCACGTGGCCTGGCCTCGCCGCCGCGCTCGCGCCTGAGGAGGTGCTGTATCTCGCCGACGGCTCGGTGCGGTTGCGCGTCTCCGCGGTGCGCGCCGATGCGAGCGAAGTCGACGCCGAGGTCGAGGTCGGCGGCGCGGTCGCCTCGCGCCAGGGGCTCAACATCCCCGGCCCCGCTCACGCGCTGCCATCGGTGCCGGCGGAGGACCTCGAGCTGCTGCGCCACGGCGAATCGATCGGCGTCGACATGGTCGCGCTGTCGTTTGTGCGCGACCCCTTAGACGTGGAAACCGTGCGCGAGCACACGCGTCTGCCGCTGATCGCGAAGATGGAGAAGCCGCAGGCCGTCGAGCGGGCCGAGGCGATCATCAGGGCAGCCGACTGCGTGATGGTCGCGCGCGGCGACCTCGGCATCGAGATGCCGATCGAGCAGGTCCCCGCCGTGCAGAAGAAGCTGCTCGAGCTGGCCGGCTACATGGCGCGGCCTTCGATCACCGCCACGCAGATGCTCGACTCGATGGTCACCTCCTCGCGCCCCACGCGCGCCGAGGTCGCCGACGTCGCCAACGCGATCCTCGACGGCACCGACGCCGTGATGCTCTCCCAGGAGACGGCGATCGGCGCCTACCCGGTGCACGCGGTGGAGATGATGGCCGCCGTCGCCGTCGAGGCGGAGAAGATCGCTCCCTACGAGCGCTGGAACACCTCGCGCGTCAGGCGCGCCGAAGCCGACCCCGCCCACACGGTCGCCCACAGCCTGTGCCTGGCCGCGCGCGAACTGCACCTCGACGCGCTGATCGTGCCGACGCTCTCGGGCCGCTCCGCGCGGCTGGTCTCAGCCCACCGGCCCACCGTTCCCATCTACGCCCTCTCCCCCGGCCGCGAGACGGTGCGCCGCTGCGGGCTGATGTGGGGCGTGCAGGCCTCCTCGAGCCGCCGCCACGAGACGACCGAGGAGCTGATCGCCGACTCCGCGCGGCGCGTGGTCGAGCTCGGCTGGTGTCAGAAGGGCCAGCGTGTCGGCATCACCGCGGGCCTGCCCTCCGGGCGTCCGGGGACCACCAGCCTGATGCAGATCCAGGTGCTCTAGCGTCCCGCTAACCGCTCCACAACCGGTCGATCGGCGCCGCGTAGAGACGATCCTCCAAGCGATACGCGCGCGTCCCCGTGTAAAGGGCCACACCGGCCAGAAACCGCTCGCCAAGCGCGTCACGCAGATGACGCAGATGCCTGGCGTCATGACCCGCAACCTGGCCCGAGGACTTCACCTCGAAGGCAAGCACGCCTCCGTCGCCACGTTCGACGATCAGATCCACCTCGTGACCGTCGTGGGTGCGCCAGTGCCCACACGCGGCGACATCGTCGAGCCAGGATGCCGCTCGGATCAGCTCGCCCACCACAAACGTCTCGAGCAGATGCCCAAACTGTGAGAGCGAGGCAGGGTCGCGTGTCGCGAGCTTCTCAGGGGTGAGTCGCAGCAGATGGGTCGCGATCCCGGAGTCGACCACATGCACCTTTGGCGCATTGGCAACCCGCGCGCGGATCGTTGTGCCCCAAGCGGGAAGGCGCATCACCATGAAGACAGCTTCCAGCAGCTTCAGGTAGTCGGTCGCCGTCGCGCGATCCAGACCCGCCTCGTTGGATGCCGTCGTGATGTTCAGCGAGCGAGCCGTCTGCGCGGCAAGGCGCCGCAACAACGCCGGCAGCTGCTCAGCCAGACGCAACCTCGACAGGCTCCGGACGTCCCGTTCCAAGACGAGCCTGATGTAGTCATCGAACCAACGGTTGCGCGCAGCCGACGTATTCCTCGCCAGCGGTATAGGCATACCGCCCGCGACGACGCGCTCGGTGTACTGCGCCCTTGTGGTGCTCGACACGCTCCCGCGCTTGATCGCACCCTCAGGGTCGTCCATCAGCGCGCCCAGCAGACTCTCCCGCGTGCCGGCGATCTCCGCCTGGGTGAGCGGCCACACTGTGAGCAGATGCAGACGCCCGGTGAGCGACTGCGCGGCGGCGGGCAGCGCGTCGTAGCGAGTCGACCCCGTGATCAAGAAGCGACCGGGTCGCAAGTCGCGATTGAGCTGCGCCTTGATCGCGTCGAGCACCGCCGGCACATGCTGGTACTCGTCTATGCACACAGGTGACGGCCCCTCGACGAAAGCGGCTGGATCGACCTCCACAGCGGCACGCGTCGCCGGCTCGTCCAGGTCGACCAAGTCGGCCCCATGTCTATGCGCCAACTCGGCCAGCAGCGTGGACTTGCCGACGGCTCGCGGCCCCTGCAAAGCGACCACCGGCTCGTCTCGCAGCCGCTCGTCCGCGATCTCGAGAACGCGGCGGACGACAATGCCCGAAATGGATGGTCCCGCGTTGCTCACTGCCGCACCATAGCAGCGAGTCACCGATTTCGAGGGGTATGAACCAACTATTTCGAGGGGGTCAAGTCCCCGATCTAGAGGGGCATGAACCAACTATTTCGAGGGGGTCAAGTCCCCGATCTCGAGGAGCCGCTCGGATCGCCGTCAAATCGAGCCTCCGTCGCGACGTCAGCGTGGCGACCGGCGACGGGGGCGTCCTTCGGATCCCCGCGCGGATCTTGTCTCCCACAAAAAGGGGCTGCGTGCCTCAGCCCGCGGCGCCTACCCCCGTGCGCTGGTAGAACTCCTCCTCTTCGCGGCCAAGCTCGGTCACGGGCGCGTCGCCGTACATCCACTCGCGTGCGACCCGGTGCCAGTTCGCGCGCGCGCGCAGCTGCGAGAGCACCGCGAGCGTCAGCATCTCCGTGCGCCTGCCGAACAGGTGCTCCGGGCGCATCGTCTGATGGCGCATCTCGCGGAAGTGGCTGGAGCGGGGATCGGAGCTCTCGATCATCACCTCCGTGGCGATCTCGGGCTTGAGCAACAGCTTCTCGTCGGCGGTCGTGTACCACCAGATCGCGTCCTCGATGAACGCCAGCAGGTGCTCGGGGTCGACGCGCTCGGGCTCAGGCAGGAAGCCCGACTCGGCCAGCAGCTCGTGCAGCTTGAGCGCGTCGCCCTCCACGACCGCGCGCTGGCAGGCAAGCTCCAGCTCCACGGGCCCGGGCTCCAGCCGCTTGAACAGGCCGAAGTCCAGGAACGCGACGCGACCGTCGCCCAGCAGCATGAAGTTGCCCGGGTGCGGATCGCCGGAGAACTCGCGATGGCGGTACAGGCAGCCCAGGTAGAAACGAAACACGATCTCGCCGATGCGGTCGCGCTCGGCCTGCGGGCGCTGCTTGAGCTGCTCGAAGCCGCTGCCCTCGACGTACTCGGTCACGAGCACGCGCTCGCGTGAGAGCGTGGTCACGACCTCGGGGACCGCGATGAACGGGTGGCCCCTGAAGATCCGCGCCAGGGAGCGCTGGTTCTGGGCCTCCAGCTCGTAGTCGAGCTCCTCGGCGATCCGCTCCCTGATCTCCGTCGCCACGCCTTTGACGTCGAGGCCTGGCGTCATGCGCTTCATCAGCCGCATGATCATGTCTAGGTTCTGCATGTCCGCCCTCACCGCCGCCGCCACGCCCGGGTACTGCACCTTGACGGCGACCTCGCGCCCGCCTGTGCCCGTCATGGCGCCGGCCCGATCCCCGCTAGGGGAGCGCCACCGGGGGCGTCCGCTCGGAGCGTGGCTCTGTACACCTGCCCGATCGAGGCCGCGGCGATCGGCTGCTCGTCGAACTCGGCGAACACCTCTGAGATCTTCGCTTCGAGGTCCTCCTCGATCACGCGCCTCATCTGCTTGAACGACACGGTTGGCGCCGCGTCGCGCAGCTTGGCCAGCTCGCGCTGGAACTCCTCACGGTGCTCCTCGGGCACGAGCCCGACGTCGAGGAACGACATCACCTGGCCCAGCTTCATCGCCGCGCCCTTCATCGTCCCGAGCGCCGCCACGATCTGCTTGGCTGTCTCCAGCTGCCTGCGCGCGCTGGCCTCCTGCGCCGCCTCCTCGCTGCGCCCGACGTTCGCCGCGCGCGTCCCGAACTGCTTGACGGCCTCGCTTGCCGCGAGCCGACCGACGGTCGCCGTGCGGCGCACCCTCGATGTTGGGATCTTCTCCTGCGCCACCCTGTGAGTCTAGGGTTGGTCCGGGATCTCTACGCGGCTGCCCGGGACGATGTCGTCCTTGCCGTCGGGCCAGCGCACCCACGCCTTCTTGCCGCCGTCGTAGTCGTCGCCGAGCAATATCAGCGTCGCCGGCTCCCCTAGCGCGGTGCACGGGTCTGAGCCCTCGGCGTCGAGCCCGCGCCACACGCGGATGAATGAGTTCTGCTCCCACTCGCGCGCGACGCTGGTCGCGTCGGTGTGCCCCGGATAGACGATCGTGTCAGGCGGCAGCTCCATCAGCGTGCCCATGATCGAGTCGCGCAAATCGGTGTAGGTCGTGTGGCCAGGCGCGCGCACGCCGCCGACGGAGCCCTTGAACAGCGTGTCGCCCGTGAACACGACCGCCTCGCCCCCCTGGAAGCCACCGGGACCCGACCCGCCGCCCGCTCGCGTGCTCCGCGTAGGCGCGGGCGGGTTCGGATCCGACACCAGGAACGACAGCATCCCGGCGGTGTGGCCAGGCGTGTTCAGCGGCCTCACCTCCAGCAGCCCGAACTGCAGCGTCTGCCCCGCCTCGACCGTGCTGAGCCGCTCGGCCTTGCCGACGACGTCGCCCATGTCGGCCAACAGCTCGCGCTCGAGCGGGTTGATGAGCACCCGCAGCTCGGGCCAGCGCCCACGCAGCGCCCCCACCTCGCTCACGTGGTCGAAGTGATGGTGGGTCAGCAGCACATGCGTCGGCTCGATCCCAAGGCGCTCGGCGGTCGCGATCAGCGGGGTCACCGGCCCGCCCGCGTCGACGAAGAAGCCCGGGCCGCCTTCGCCGTCAGCCACCAAGTAAGTGTTGGATAGGAAGCGGTCGTTCAGCGAGCGCTCGACGATCATTGGGGGATCCTCCCACGTTGTCGCTCGCGCCGCACTCAGCGCCGCCGGGCGCTTCACGCCGTGCTTGTCGCTTGCGCGGCACTCAGCGCCGGCAGACGCTTGCGCCGCGCGTCGGTCAACCCGTGTGGGCGCCCCAGTTCAACTGTGCGAATAACGGCCCGATATACACGTCGGTGTGCCATCCCGCCCGCACTCGCATCTCCTCCCGCAAAGCCACAATCCGCTCGTCTCGCGTCTTGACATACACATCACCGTGTGGTTTGGTGGGCGGGCACTTTTATCAAGACTTGAATATACGACGGGGGAGGGCTGTAAGGATCATGATCCACGATTCGACGTGGCTTATCAGAGCGCGCGCCATCTGCCGGAGGCGAGTGATGGCGCCGGTCGGACTGCTGCTCGCGGGCGCGCTGCTCGCGGCGCTCCCGGCCGCGGCCTTCGCCACCGCGCCGGAAGTGCGCGGCGAATGGGAACTCGTCCTCCAATCCAGTGGCGCGACGCTTAAAGGCAAGACCGCTCATCACCGAAGAAGCGGACGCGGAAGGCAAATTCTCAAGCCCTACCCACAGCGTCCATTTCGAAGACGGGGGCACGGGCACCTTCTCGGGCACGCTCGAAGGCGGCAAAGCAAGCGTCTTGATGATCGCCGATCCGATCGGGCCCTATCCCGTGGGTGAATTCGCCAGCAGCACGATGACCGTCGAAGCCGGCGCCGGAACGCTCGCGCTCTCCGGGGAAGGGACGATCACCGTCAGCGGCAAAGCGACGCCCAACGCCGTCTTCAAAGCCACAAGGCTGAGGAGCCAGCAGCAGATAGAAGAACAGGAAGAACAGGAAAAGAAAGAACGGGAAGAAAAGGAAGCCAAAGAAAGGGTGCGCGGCGAATGGGCGCTGACCTTCGAATCCGGGCCGCAGGTCGTAAAAGGAACGGCGCTCGTGACCAAAGAAGCCAACTCCAAAGAAGAATTCGCCAGTGACAGCGCTCTGTTCGAAAATGTGATCCCCGGCACTTTCTCCGGCACCGTCATGGGCAGCGAAGCGTCGGTGACGATCACCACCCAAGCCGCCGGGCCGTTCCCCGCGGGCACATTCACCGGCACGAAACTCGTCGTCTCGGTAACCAGCAATTCGATGTCGATCGCCGGGCCGGGAACGCTCACGATCGATAACCCTGAAAAAACCTCATTTCCCTCGACGCTGACCGCGACCAGGATCAAGACCTACCAGCAAGTCATAAAAGAACGCCAAGCCAAGGAAGCCGAAGAAAGGGAAGCGCGCGAAGCAAAAGAAAAAGAAGAACGCGAAGCGCGCGAAAAGACAGAACGCGAAGCAAGCGAAAAGGCGGCCCGAGAAGCGAAGGAAAAGCAGGATCGAGAAGCTCTGGAAGCCAAACAGAAGACAGAACGCGAAGCGAGCGAAAAAGCCGCTCTGCAAGCCAAGGAAAAGGCAGAGCAGGAAGCAGCGCTCGCCAACGCGAAACTGGTGTCCGCACAGCTGTCCGGCAAAGCCCTCACCGTCGGCGCGAGCGGGCAGCTCTCGCTGCAGCTCACGAACCCGAACCCCTACGCGATCTCCGGACACGTCACGCTGCTCGCGGCTCAGCCGGGCGAGGCGGGAAATCCTCCGCCGCCAAGGGCACGAAGGGCGCATCGCTTGGCTCGGCCTCCTTCACGATCTCGCCTCACGGGGCGCAGGTCGTCAAGCTGAAGCTCTCGCAGCGAGGGCGCGCCGAACTGGCTCGCCACAAAACGCTGCGCGTGCTGGCCACAGTCACCACGCAGGCCAACGGCAAGACGACCACGAGCAAGACGTTCAGCCTCACGCTTCACGCCGCGAAAGCGGCGCACGGCAAACACTGACCCGGAGGAACAGCACCCCCAGCGGTTCTCACGGAGCGGCCCCTTGCGCGGGCCGCCCTCCCTAGACTGCTCCCATGGCACTCATCCACACTTGCTACCGCATCACCGACGTCGAGCGCTCGATCGCCTTCTACAACGCGCTCGGCTTCGAGGAGGTCGGGCGCATCCCGATCGGCGACGAGGCGATCAACGTCTTCATGAACCAGCCCGGCGACGGCGACATGCCACGCCTGGAGCTCACCTACAACTTCGGCGTCAACTCGTATGAGATCGGCTCAGGCTACGGCCACATAGCGATCACCGCCGCCGACCTAGACGCCACGCTCGCGCGACTGGCCGAGCAGGGCATCCAACCGGAGAAGCCGCCCTACTCGGTGCGCGAGGGCGGCTCGCGGCTTTGCTTTGTCAAAGACCCGGATGGGTATCGCGTGGAGATCATCGAGAGCGCGTAATCCGTGGGACGACAGGTTTCCCGGCCGGCCGGGTCGCATCAGCTAGCGATGGGCACGACCGCGAAGCTAGCGATGGGCGCGACTTCGAATACGGTCAACAACGTCGAGCCAACGCATGGCCGGGTCTGCGCCTCTGAGAAAGATAGTCACGAACACCGCAAGGACGACAACCCACCACGGGCAGCCGGCCAGCCCGGCTCCGACAATGGGGCCCGCGGTTGATAGCTGGTTGACGGTCGCGCGCATCCCATAACGCAGTGAAGGCGCATATGCCGATGGCGGCGGCAAGTCCTTCCTGGTCGCGTCGGGCTTATTCCCCTGCAAATGTCGGCCTTCTGGCACTTGTCGATGTCCCGCTTGCCGAGCCATAGGCGTTACAGTTCCTGGGCGTGAGAGAGGATCGTTGTCAGCGATGTCACTGCCCGTTCCATAGGGGCGTCTATTGGCTCTCTCATCGAGGTGGCCCGGTATGCCCCTCATGCGCGTGGCGCATCATGGAAAGCTCGCCCAACCGCCCCAACGACGTACTTGAGCTTTTTCAGGAACACCGTCAGCGGTGCGCTGGCGAATGCGGCCGCTTCGTCGTTGACCTCCGCGAGCGCGGCCAATGTGTGGCCGCCTGCTCAGCCCCGTGTCGCCGTCGCTACTTCAACGAGCTGCGCCGAATGGAGCGCCGCGCGAGGCTGACAAGGCTGCCGCCCCTCAACTGCGTCGAGTGCAGGGCCGAGTTGGTCGTCTCGCGCTCAGACGTTCGCTACTGTTCGACGCGGTGCCGCGTGCGCGCCCATCGCAAGCGGCAAATCGCCGACGCCCCACCCGGCTGACCCGGCTCCCGGTGGTGCGCTCCTCCGTTCGGCGGGTTGTCGGCTGCGCGCGACTCTACACATGGGCTCCGTCCGCGGCGTCCGCACCCGCCCGGTCGCGCCCCTGCGTCGCAAACCGTCCACTACCTCGACGGGTACAGAATTGAGATCATCGAGGCCGGGCAGGCGCCAGTCCCCAGAAGCCCAACCCAGTTTGTGCTACAGTGCGACGCACAATGGCTGCGACGCCCTCTGCATCTACCTCCAAGACCGTCGGAGTACGCGAGCTTCGTCAGAACCTGAGCCGCTATTTGGAGCGCGTAAAGGAGGGAGAGACGCTCAGAGTGACCGAGCACGGTCATGAGGTCGCGCGGCTCGTGCCGTCGAACAGCGCGATTGACCCCTACTACCTGGAGCTCGCGGAGGAATACGGAGCGACGATCCCGAAGGGCAATCTGGCCGAGACCATCGCGAGTCTTCCGCCGCTCGCAAACCCGGCCCCCGCAGGCACAACAGACGCACTGCTCGCCGAGGACCGTCGCGATCGCTTCTGAGACGGTCGGAGCCGTCTACATCGACACGAGTGCGCTTGGCCGAGTCCTGCTCGACGAGCCCGATAGGAGCGCTATCAAGAATGCGCTCGACAGCTTCGATCGAGTCACCGCAAGCCGTCTGTTGCGCATCGAGCTGCGTCGCGTCGGCCTCAAGCGTGGACTGCTGGATCGCGCCGAGTCGCTCCTGGCCGACATCTCACTCATTCCCCTGGAGGACCGGATCCTCACAGCCACCGAGACCCTCACGCCAGCTTCGGCAGGAACGCTCGATGCTGTCCACCTCGCCACCGCGGTCCAACTCGCCAAGGCCGGCAAGCTGAACGCCTTGATGACTTATGACAAGGGTCTGGCCGCCGGCGCGCGCGAGCACGGCATCACGGTGCTGTCGCCAAGCTGACGCCCGCACCAGCCCCCGTCTGGGTTTGCTTACGTCCAATAGCTCGACGGCTGCCGGATCGAGATCATGGAGCAGCCCAAGATCTGGCGACGCGACTCGCGGGGCTCCGGTTGCCCAACCGCCGCCTTGCACGTAGAGTCGGTACGTAAGGCAGACTCTAAGAAAGGAAGGCGCATCATGAATACCTACGTGATCCTTCGCCGGGGCGGCTGGCGATCGCCGGAGGACCTGCAAGCGGCGGCCGCACGCTCCACAAAGGTAGGCGATGAGGAGATGTCAGACGACATTCGCTGGATTCGCAGCTACGTCTTGGAGGAGGACGGTGGCTCGGTGGGGACGGTTTGCATCTACCAGGCGAGCAGCCCTGAGGCGATACGGGATCATGCCTCGCGGGCCGACCTGCCGGTGGACGAGATCATCCCGGTCGCGGACACGGTCCTCGTCCGCCCAGACCCTGGCACGACTTCCGCCTGAGTCAAAGAACGCTTGCACACAAGCCGACGAGCAGCTAGCGTGACCTAGAGGTACTGCATCCAAAGTCAGGAGGATTCCCCATGACAGCCCTGATCGGGAAGCGCTTTGAGAGCCCGGACGAGGTTCGGGAGTTCACTGAGGGCAAGGGTCGCGTGGAGCTGGTGGACCTGAACGGGAATGCCGTGGGCCGCGGAACCTTCGAGCCCGGCTGGCGCTGGTCGGTGAACGTGAAGCCGATCGCGGGCACCGACTCTTGCCAGGTCGAGCACATCGGATACGTCCAGCAGGGCCGCATGGCGCTGAGGATGGACGACGGCACCGAACGCGAGTTCGGCCCCGGCGACACATTCCACATGCCACCCGGGCACGACGCGTGGATCGTCGGGGACGAGCCGTGTGTCTTGCTCGACTTCGGTGGCTTGAAGGGCTATGCCCAGCCCAGCTGACGCGCTGACCAGCTCTGGCTGAGCCTCTCAATTTACCTGTGTTCACGACCCCGATGGGTATCGCATCGAGATCATCAAGCAGGGCTGACGATCAGTCAGACACTCGCGTGAGTCGCTTGCCACTCTTCCCCTGATCCGGCAAAGCTGCAAGCCGAGAGCCTCGGCGAGCGAGCACAAGTCAACGAAGGCTACATTGGTGACGGCCCCACGCCCAATGCGCCTGAGAAGCCTTTGCTCGTCCACGCCATCTCTTCCGACAAGGAGACGAGCGCGGGACGCTCCTATAGTGATCG
The DNA here is from genome assembly GCA_963764655.1 of uncultured Solirubrobacterales bacterium. Taxonomy (GTDB): domain Bacteria; phylum Actinomycetota; class Thermoleophilia; order Solirubrobacterales; family Solirubrobacteraceae; genus Palsa-744. Next base: position 2,830,288 of record CAVXTI010000001.1, on the reverse strand, counting down.
CCCAATGGAACTCGGCCTGGCCACCTTCGCCGACGTAGCGCCGGGCGCCTCGCCGGCGCATGTGGCAAAGCGCCTGGAGGAGCTGCTCGAGGAGATCGAGCTGGCCGACCGGCTCGGGCTCGAAGTGTTCGGGGTGGGCGAGCACCACAGGCGCGACTACGCCGTCTCCGCGCCCACGGTCGCGCTCGCCGCGGCGGCGGCGCGCACCGAGAGGATCCGCCTGTCGAGCGCCGTCACCGTGCTCGGCTCCGCCGATCCGGTGACCGTGTTCGAGGAGTTCTCGACGCTCGACCTGCTCTCCGGCGGGCGCGCCGAGATCATGGCCGGCCGTGGATCGTTCACCGAGTCGTTTCCCCTGTTTGGCTACGACCTCGACGACTACGACGACTTGTTCGCCGAGAAACTGGAGCTGCTGCTGGCGTTGCGCGACTCCGAGAGCGTGACCTGGTACGGCCGTCACCGTGCCGCGCTGCACGATGCGAGCGTCTACCCACGGCCGCTGCAGCAACCGTTGCCCGTGTGGATCGCGGTTGGTGGCACTCCCGGCTCGGTGGCGCGCGCGGGGATGCTCGAGCCTGCCGCTCATGATCGCCATCATCGGCGGCGCGCCCGCACGCTTTGCTCCCCTGGTCGAGCTCTACCGCGAGGCGGCGAGGCGCGCGGGCGCGGACGAGTCGCGGCTGGCGGTCGGCATCAACTCGCACATGTACATCGCCGACACCGCCCAGCAGAGCCGCGGACGAGTTCTTCGGGCCTTACTCGCAGATGATGAACCGCATCGGGCGCGAGCGCGGCTGGCCGCCCATGAGCCGCGCGCAGTTCGACGCCGGTTGCGCCCCCGAGGGCCACCTGCTCGTCGGCACGCCCCAGGATGTGGCCTCCAAGATCGTGGCTCATCACGAGCTGTTCGGCCACGACCGCTTCCTCGGGCACATCAGCGTCGGCGTGCTCCCACACGAGAAGGCTATGCGCGCCACCGAGCTGTTCGCGACGGAGGTGGCGCCGCTCGTGCACGGCGCCTTGCCGAGGGCCCCCACGCCGTGGGCGACCGTGCCAATGACGACCGTGCCAAATGACGACTCTGCCCAGAGCAGCGGTGAAGATCGTGTCTCCGAGCGCCCCGCGAACGACGCTCGCCGCTAGGCTGCTGAGAGTGGCCCTGCGAGGGCCCCCTCAAACCAGGACAGGAGCAGAAGATGGCCAATCCCGTTGTGCACTTCGAGGTCCTCGGCAAAGACGCCGAGGCTACGCAGGCCTTCTACGCGAAGATCTTCGACTGGCCGATGGAGAAAGTGATGGACACCTACGCGATGGTGCGCCCCGACGGCGAGAACGCGATCGCCGGCGGCGTCGGCGCGACCATGCAAGGCACGCCAGGCCACTCGACCTTCTACGTCGAAGTCGACGACTTGCAGGCGACGCTCGACGCGGTCAAGGCGGCGGGCGGCAGCACCGTGCAACCGCCGATGGATGTCCCCAACGGCCCGAGCATCGCGCTGTTCAAGGATCCCGACGGGAACCTTGTCGGGCTTGTGAAGACCAGCTGACAGGCCGCCGCTACGCTTCGCCAAGGATGGCGGACACCGGCAAGATCGCCAAGAACCTCGAGCGCTTCGCGCAGGCCGTGGCCGCCCACGATCGCGAGAATCCGACGCACACCGCCTGGGGCATCGGCCTCGCGCACTTCGACATGGAGCGGCTCGGCCTCGAGGAGGGCGAGGAGATCCTGCCCGGGATCACGATCCACGCCGACGGCGGCCAGAGCGCCAACTTTCGCGTGCTGTGCGACGGCGAGCACGACGAGGGCGCCGTCGAGAGCCGAGGAGGAGGTCGTCGAGGCGGTCTCCACGCAGGCCCTCCCGGTCAGCTCGCCGGGCGACTCCCCACGCGAGCTCTGAGCCTCGACTCATGCGTGAGCAGTCCCCACAAGACACTGCCCTCGCGTCCTTGGGGGCAAGTCGATTTCGAGAGACGCCGTCAGCAGGCGACTTCTGGCAAGGAAACTCCGGCGCGCTCAGCGACGATCGCGACAAGGCGCTCGATCGTGGGGCACGCGATCCCGTGCCGCGCCGCGGCGCGCAGCACCGCGCCGGGGATCGCGTCGAGCTCGGGGGCGCGCCCGGCGGCGATGTCGCGCTGCATGGAGCTGCCGAGCGTGGCGTGCGCGGCGGTGAGCTCGCCGAGCGGATCGCCGCTTGCGATCTTGGCGCCCTCCGCGCGCGCCACCGCGCAGCCCTCTTCGATCGCCCCGACAAGCACGGCGTGCAGCTCGGGCGTGGAGCGGATCTCGCCGAGCAGCCTGTCGAAGGCGCTGGTCGTGCAGGCGAGCGCGTTGAGGCGCACGAGCTTCGACCACATCACCTGTGCCTCTGAGTCGCCGACGCGCGCGGGGATGCCCGCCCGGGAGAGCATGCTCGCCAGCCGCGCCATCGGCTCGCGCGTCCTCGGATCGTGGGTGGCCATGTCGATGCGCAGGAACTCGGCTTGTGTGCACGACAACACCAGGCTCGGGACGATCGGCCTCCACGCGGATCGTGCCCGCCACGACCGCGCCTCGCCGAAGCGCTCGCGCAGCACGGCGATGTGGTCTAGGCCGTTGAGCAACGGCAGCACGAGCGGTGGATCCAGGTCGACACGCTCGAGCGCGGCACGCAAGCCGGCGGCCTTGGTGGCGACGATCAGCACGTCGACCGGCTCCTCGAGCCGCACAGCGGCGCGCGGGTGGGCGACGAAATCCCCGAGCAGCACGCTGCTGACTCGCAGGCCGCGCGTGGAGATCGTCTCGGCGGTGGAGTCCCTGGCGAGCACGACCACAGGGCTGCCCGCGCGGGCAAGCGCGCCGGCGACCAGGCCGCCGACGCCTCCCGGTCCGAGCACGGCGACATTCATCGCAAGCCCCCGACGGCCATCCGCGACGATCGTCGCCCGCGAAAGTCGCGAGCCATCATGCCTGGCTCGAGTCGCCCGCGAAGGTTGCGGCGACGATTCTCAGCTCGTGCCGCCCGCGAAGCTTGCGGGCGACGATTCTCAGCTCGAGTCGCCCGCGAAGCTCGTGGGCCATCATGCCTGGCTCGACGCTCACCGCGGCGGATCGACGAGCACGCCTGGGTTCATGATTCCCTGCGGATCGACCGCGGCCTTCGCGCCGCGCAGGGCCGCCGCGAACGGGTCGGGACGTTGGCGGTCATACCAGGGTCGGTGATCTCGCCCGACCGCGTGATGGTGGGTGATCGTGGCGCCCTCGGCGACGATCACCTCCGAGACGGCGGCCTTGATCGCCGCCCACTGCTCCACCTCTTCGCCGCGCCGGGCGGGCGCGAGCACCGTGTAGTAAGGGGCGGGGCCGTCGGGATAGATGTGGGTGAAGCGACACGAGACGTGCGCCGCGCCGCTCAAATCCTCGGCGGCGGCCTGGGCGGCCGCCGTCACGCGCTCATGGAAGCGCGGAAAGCGATCCCACGTGATCGCCGTCTCGAACGTCTCGCTGAGCACTCCCATCGCGACGAAGATGTCGCGCACGTAGGGCGCGCGCAGGAACGCTTCGCGCCACGCCCCCACCCCGCTCGCCACGCCTGCCGCGCTTGCGCTCGGGCCAGCGGCCGCGCCCGACTCGGCTCCGGCGGGGCCCAACCCCGCTCCCGCGCCCGACTTGGCGCCGGAGCGCGACTCGCCAACGGAACCAGCTTCGGCGCCCGAGGAGCCGCGCCGCTCACCGGCGACGCCACCATGCTCGGCGCAGATGGCAAGCGCTCGATCCATCAGGAAGTCGACCGGGTGGTCAGTGGACTCGAAGCCGAGCACGAGCAACGCGAACGTGCCGTCGCCCGACATCGTGAAGCGCGTTTCGGCCGGGTCGATCAGGCGGCAGTTGCTTGGATGAAGGCCCGACTGCGACAGCGTCCGAACGCACTCGGCGCCGGCGAGCGAAAGTCGGGAAGCGCACGCCGGCGGACGCCCTGTGGGTGGGACGCGGCTGGACGCGCACCCACGCCTCGGTGATGACGCCGAGCGTGCCCTCCGAGCCGACGAGCATCCGATCGGGGCTCGGGCCGGCGCCTGAGCCCGGCAGTCGCCGCGAAGCCCATACGCCCGTCGGGGTGAGCGCGCGCACCGACTCGACGAAGTCCTCGATGTGAGTCCACACGGTCGCGAAGTGGCCGGCGGCGCGCGTGGCGACCCAGCCGCCGAGCGTGGAGAGCTCGAACGACTGTGGGAAGTGACGCAGGGTGAGACCGTGCTCTGCCAGCTGAGCCTCCAGGTCCGGCCCGGTGGCGCCGCTCTGGATCAGCGCCGCGCGCGAGACTTGGTCGACCTCGAGCACGCGCCGGAGCGCTCCGAGATCGATCGTGACGGCGCCGTTGTAGGAGGAGTCGACGACGGGCTCCACCGCGCCTACCACGCTCGTCCCCCCGCCATAAGGGATCGCCGCCACACGCTCGGCCGAGCACCACTCGAGCAGGCGCTCGAGGTCGCGCCTCCTCGCGCGGGCGCACGACGAAGTCGGGAACATTGGAGAAGTGGCCGCGAAAGCCTCGCACGACATCGGAGTAGGACTTGCCGAGCGCGTGCGAGGCACGCGCGTGTGCGTCGGTCGAGCAGATCTCGGCCAGCGCCGGCGGCGGGAGCACACGTGCGTCCGGCAGCGCGATCCGCTCGAGGCTCACGGGCTGCTCGATCTCGACGGGCGGGAAGCCGAGGTGAGCCGCGAGGCCGCCGGCGGCGGCGCGCACCTCCTCGTCGGAAGGCTGCTCGTCCTCGAATCCCCAGCCCCAGTGCTTGCGTCGACGGGCGCTCACGGTGAGAGCGAGTGTAGGGGGAGGGGCCCTCCACCGATTGACACGCCCGCGCGCGCGGGGGAAGACCTTTGTGGATATGCCAACCCCAAGACCCGCAAATGACCAGACAGCTGCCCGCGGGCGAGCGGATCACGACCTGGACGCTAGACATCTTTGCCGACTCGGCCTCTCCGACGACTAGCCTGTAACGATGGCCACCCGAGCCGAGCCCGCCACCAACGAAATGCCCGAAATCCTGGCGCGCGGGCCGTGGGATCTGAGCCAGGTGATCGTGCGTTGGCGCGCCGAGCACTTCGAGCCGCCCTCGGCGCACACCGAGGCGGCCGACGCCGAGATCGCCGGGCTTGCGCGAGCGCGGCTCGCCCAGCCACGACGGCCTCGCCGGCAGGCTGGTGGACTTCAAGGACGGCCCAAACGGGATCGAGCTCGAGCTGCAGCCGTTGCGCTGGGCGCTGCGGCTGGTGGAGGACGACGCCTCCTCGAGCGTGGCGGCGCTGTGCGTCACTCGCGCCGCCGACGGGCGCTGGCTTGCGGGCAGGCGCGCCGCGTGGCTGTCATCGTGGGCTGGACGCTGGGCGCTGGGGGCAGGTGGCGCTGTCGACCTCGGCGAGAACCCAGCCGACACGCTCGTCAGGGAGCTGCGCGAGGAGTGGTCGGTCTCGCCCGAGCGCGTGCGCGGTGAGGCGCTCGTGCGGTTGCCTCATCGGCTCGTGATGTTCGTCGGGCAGGCGTGGCTGGCCGAGGGCGCGGAGGTGACGCCGGACCACGAGCACGACCAGCACGCATGGTGGCCGCGCGATATCGACGAGTGGCCTGTCGAGGCCGAGGAGAGCCTGCGCAGAATGGCGCGCTGGCTTTCGGAGTGAGCCGACCCGTTGCGGTCTCCGATCTGTCGGGGACATCGAGGGTCGGCAAGCTTTCGCGGGCGTTCACCCCGCTGAAGTGGACGTCGTTCTTTCACTCCTGTGTTTACACCTCGCTGCTGCTGTGCGCCTTCGCGCTCGGCAAACCGCAGCCGGCGACGCTCGTGTCTGGGATGGACGCACGGGATTCTCTGGATAGGGATGTCGCTGGCGTGCATCGCCGCGGCACGCATGAGGATCGTGTCGCTGCGACTGGCGGTGGCGGTGGCGGTGCTCGGCGGGATCGGACCATTCTTCGGCAGCTGGCGAGTTCGTGCGCGCCCAAAGGGCACAGGCGAGGACGCGGCGCCGGGCCAACTGTTAGGCAATGTGAAGAGTGCGCAAGCATGCGGCCGCGCGGACGGGTCTGATACAGCTCCGCCGTACAGGCGCGCTAGAGTGACGCTCGATGGCGTCCGGCACTACGATCAATCAAATGATCGACGTCGTGACCCCAGCCGCCGGCGAGTCGGTCACCGAGGGAACGATCCTCGAATGGCATGTCAAGGTCGGCGACTTCATCAAGGTCGACGACACAATCGTTGAGATATCCACCGACAAGGTGGATGTTGAGCTGCCTTCGCCGGCAAGCGGGACAGTCGTCGAGATCCTGGCAGAGGAAGGCGAGACCGTCGGCGTCGGGCAGGTGATAGCGCGGCTCACGACAGACGAAGGCGGCGCCGCCCATACGGTCGGGGGCCAGGACGGGCCGGCGAAGGACGGTGGCGATGGAGTCACCGCGTCCGTTGCTTCGAGCACACCCCCGCAAGCTTCGAGCACACCCCCGCAAGCGGGGAGCGAGACGGTCCAGGTCTCCGACGGGGCCCGCGTCTCCCCCGTGGCGGCGCGCGTCGCCGCGGCGGAGGGCGTGAGCCTGGTTGGCATGCCCGGCAGCGGACCTGGTGGGCGCATCGTCAAGGCCGACGTGCTCGGCGCCGTCGCGAACGGCGGCACGGCCACCGTCGGGACCTCGGGGAACGGCAAGGCCACGGCGGCGCGCGAGCCGACGCCCGCGGGCGCACAGGCCGGCGAGCGGCAACCGCTCAAGGGCGCCGCCGCGATGCTCGCGCGCTACATGGAGGAGTCGCGCTCGATCCCGACAGCCACGAGCTTCCGCACGCTGCCCGTGACTGTGCTCGACGGGCGCAGGCGCGAGCTGAAGGCGGCGGGACGCAGGGTGTCGTTCACCCACCTGATCGCCTACGCGATCGCACGGGCCGCGGCTGAGATGCCGACCATGACCCACCACTTCGCCGCGATCGACGGCAAGCCCTATCGCGTCGATGACGGCCAGGTGAATCTTGGGCTCGCCGTCGACGTGGAGAAGAAGGACGGATCACGCACGCTGATGGTTCCGGTGATCCGCGACGCCGCGGCGCTGTCCTTCGAGGACTTCCTCGCCGCATATGACGCGCTCGTGCAGAAGGCGCGCACCAACACGCTCACGGCGGATGATCTGGTGGGGGCCAACGTCACGCTCACGAACCCAGGCGGGATCGGCACAGTGGCGTCTGTTCCGCGTCTGATGAGCGGTCAGGGCACGATCGTCGCCACCGGCTCGATCGCCTACCCCGTCGGCCTCGCGGGCGTCGGCGAGCAGATCGGCGCCGAGAAGGTTATGACGATGACCTCGACCTACGACCACCGCGTCATCCAGGGCGCGGAGTCCGGTCGCTTCCTAGCGCTGGTGGAGGGGCGCCTTCAGGGCGAGCACGATTTCTACGAGCAGGTGTTCGGCTCGCTCGGGATCGCCCTCGGCCCACCGCCAAGCGCCCCCACGCCATCGGCGGCTCCGCCCGCGGTCGCTGCCGTGCAGGCCACCGCGCTCGACGAGCAGATGCTGCAGGCGGTGCAGGCCGCGAGCACGCTCGTGCACCGCTTCCGCAGCCACGGCCATCTCGCCGCGCGCCTAGACCCGCTCGGCTCCGAGCCCGAGGGCGAGCCGCAGCTCGACCCTGAGACCGCTGGGCTGACGCCGCAGGTGATGGCGCAGATCCCGGCGCGCATCCTGCGCATGTACGTGCCCGGCGAGACGCTCGCCGAGGCGCTGCCGCATCTGCGCCAGACCTACTGCGGGACGATCGCGTATGAGATCGAGCACATCTCCTCGCACCGCCAGCGCGTGTGGCTGCGCGAGCAGATCGAGTCGGGGGCCTTCAGGCAACCACTCGGCGCCGAGCGGCGTAAGACCCTGCTCAAGCGCCTGGTGGAGGTCGACGCGCTCGAGCGCTTCATGCACAAGGCCTACCTCGGACAGCACCAGTTCTCGATCGAGGGGCTCGACATGACCGTGCCGATGCTCGACGAGCTGATCCAGCTGGCGGCCGCGAACGGCGGGCAGGAGGTCGTGATCGGGATGGCCCACCGCGGCCGCCTGAACGTGCTCGCGCACAACCTGGGGCGCTCCTACGACACGATCTTCGCCGAGTTCGAGGGCGCCTCGACGCTCGAGGCGGTGACCACGATCCCGCAGGGAGGGACCGGCGACGTCAAGTACCACCACGGCACCCAGGGCTCCTACGCGCTGCCGGACGGGGGCACGATCAGGGTCAACCTCGAGTCCAATCCGAGTCACCTCGAGTACGTCTCGCCGGTCGTGGAGGGCGCCACCCGCGCCGCGCAGACAACGCGCACCGGCCCGCGCGCCCATCAGGACACCAACGCGGCGGTGCCGATCGTGATCCACGGCGACGCGTCGTTCCCGGCGCAGGGCGTGGTGGCTGAGACGCTTGAACCTGCAGGCCCTCGACGGCTACCAGGTGGGGGGCACGGTCCACCTGATCACGAACAACCAGATCGGCTTCACCACCGATCCCGACGACGCCCGCTCGACGCGCTGGGCGTCGGATCTTGCCAAGGGCTTTGACGTGCCGATCATCCACGTCAACGCCGACGACGTGCCCGCCTGCATGAGCGCCGTGCGGCTGGCGTTCGCGTTCCGACAGGAGTTCGGACACGACGTGTTGATCGACTTGATCGGCTATCGCCGCTTTGGCCACAACGAGTCTGACGAGCCGGCCTACACCCAGCCGGAGATGTACGCGAAGATCAAGACCAAGAAGCGCGTCTACGAGCTGTGGGCCGAGCAGATGGTGACCGACGGCGTCGTGAGCCGCGAGGACGTCGAGCGCATCGGCCAGCAGGTGTGGGACAACCTGACGATCCTCCACCAGCGCCTGAAGGCGAGGATCCAGGCGGCCGCCGAGCACGGCGCCGTGGAGCAGAGCACAGGCGAGTACCAGCTCGACCGCTCCCCCAGCCCGGACGTCGACACGGCGGTTCCCGCCGCGCGCGTGCGCGAGCTGGGGCTCGAGCTGCTGCGCACACCCGACAGCTTCACCGTCCACCCGAAGCTCGTAAAGCAGCTGGAGCGCCGACGCGAGGCGCTCGAAGATCATGGGTCCCACCCACCCCACCCTCCCCACCCACCCCACCCACCCCACTCATCCGAGGCGCGCATCGACTGGGCTCACGCCGAGGCGCTCGCGTTCGCCTCGCTGCTGACCGAGGGCACGCCGGTGAGGCTCACCGGGCAGGACACAGAGCGCGGCACTTTCAGCCAGCGCCACCTCGTGCTGCACGACGCGAAGACCGGGCAGGCGTTCTGCCCGATCCAGAGCCTGCCCGAGGCGCTCGCCCCGATGGAGCTGCACAACAGCCCGCTGTCAGAGCTTGCTTGCATGGGCTTCGAGTACGGCTACAGCCAGGAGGCGCCCGAGACACTCGTGCTGTGGGAGGCCCAGTTCGGCGACTTCGTCAACTCCGCGCAGGTGATCGTCGACCAGTTCATCGCCTCGGGGCTCGCCAAGTGGGGGCAGACCTCGCGCCTGACGTTGCTGCTTCCGCATGGGTATGAGGGATCGGGGCCCGAGCACTCCTCCGCGCGGCTGGAGCGTTTCTTGGCCCTCGTGGCGGAGGGCAACATGCGCGTCGCGAATCTCACGACGCCTGCCCAGTACTTCCATCTGCTGCGCCGCCAGGCGCTGATCGCCAAGCAGCGACCGCTCGTGATCATGACGCCGAAGTCGCTGCTGCGCCTGCCCCAGGCGACCAACACGGTCGCGGACCTGGCCGAGAGCTCGCGCTTCGAGCCGGTGCTCGCGGAGCCCGGGGTCGCCGAGCAATCGGTGACGCGGCTGGTGCTGTGCACCGGCAAGATCTACTACGACCTCGTGGGTCACTCCGAGCGTCGGGGCAACGAACGCGTGGCGGTCGGCCGGGTCGAGCTGCTCTACCCGTTCCCCGAGCAGAACATCAAGGATCTGATGGCCCGCTACCCGAAGCTCGACGAGGTCGTTTGGGTGCAGGAGGAGCCGCGCAACATGGGCGCCCGCGCGCATATGTTCCCGCGGCTCATGCAGATCATGCCGGAGGGAATCCACTTCGGCTTCATCGGGCGGCCCGAGCGGGCGAGCCCTGGGGAGGGATACCCAGCCGCGCACATGACCGAGCAGAGCCGCATCGTGAGGACGGCGCTCGATCTGGGGATGCCCGTCTCGCAATACCCGAAAAAGACTCCAGGGGAGCGTTAGATGCTTTGGCGACGATTCATGATGATCTGGCGCCAGCGCCGCCGCAAGCGCAAAGCTCGCGGCTGAGCCGCTATCTGCCCCGCCAGACTGGGGGGCGCTTCTCGGCGAACGCGGTGGCGCCCTCGCGGGCGTCCTCGGAGGTGAAGACGGGGTCGGAGATGGCGCTCTGAGCGTCCCACATCTTGGCGGCCGACCAATCCCACTGCTCTTGCAGGATGCGCTTGGAGGCCGCAAGCGCGAGCGGGCGCGTTGGCGGCGATCTGCTCGGCTAGCCCCAGCGCGCCCCGCACCGCCTCGCCCGGCTCGGCTAGGCGGTTGACGAGGCCGAGCTCGACGGCGCGCTCCGCGCGCGATCGGCTCGCCGGTGAGCGCCAGCTCCATCGCCAGGTGGTAGGGGATGCGCCGCGGCAGCCGCAGCAGCGCGCCGCCGGCCGCGACCAGAGAGCGCTTGACCTCGGGGATGCCGAGCTTAGCGCCGCGGGCGGCGACGATCAGGTCGCATGCGAGCGCGACCTCGCAGCCCTCCCGCCACCGCGAAGCCCTCGATCGCCGCGATCAGCGGCTTGACCGGCCCGCGCCGCACGATCCCGGCAAAGCCGCGGTCTCCGACCCACGGGCGCTCGCCGGTGACGAACGCCTTCAGGTCCATGCCGGCGCAGAAGCCCTTGCCGGCGCCGGTGAGCACCCCGACGCTCAGCGAGTCTTCGCCGTCGAGCTCGTCGAGCGCGGCGGCGATGCCTTCGGCGACGGGCAGGTTGATCGCGTTGCGCGCGTCGGGGCGGTTGAGCGTGATCAGCAGCACGCCGTCGCGTCGCTCGGTGAGAACCGGCGGGCTCTGCTCGGTATCGACGTCGCTCATCCGCTGGAGAGTATCCGGCTCCGAGGGCGCGAAGCAGGCACGAGGCGTTCCCCAGGTGCGACGGCGCTAGGCCGCAAACAGGCGCAGCTCGGGCTCACGGTTGCCGCGCAGCACTTCGACGTCGATCTCCACGCAGTCGATGCCGCGAGCCTGTGCCAGCACGCGCGCCTGCGGCTTGATCCACTTCGCCACGAGCACGCCCCTGCACGCCGCCATTGCCGGATCGAGGCGAATGCGCTCCAGATAGCGTGTGAGCTGCTCGACCGACTCCATCGTGGCGACGCGCTTGATCTCGACCGCGATCCACTCGTCGGCGGTGTCGCGGCACATGAGGTCGACCGGGCCGATGTCGGTGGGCCACTCACGGCGCACGAGCCTGAAGCCCTCGCCACACCACTCGGGAGCGTCGGCGAGCAGCTCCTGCAGTTCGCGCTCGAGGCCCTCCTTCTCGAGCGCCACGAGCACGTCGAGCTCATGGTCGACATCGGCCAACACCTCGGCGACGGCGATCTCCAAGCGCTCGTCGTCGCGCTGCTTGCGCACTTGAAGGCTGATGAGTGCGCCACCGGCGTCGCGCTCCTCGGTGAGCACCGTTGGCGGGGTCATCCAGTTGAGCGGCTTGACGTTCGGCGAACCGCCGTCGGCCCACACCATGAATGTGCCGTCTCCCTTGCACATCAAGAGGCGCACCGCCTCGGGCAGCACGGTCGTGGTACGACCGATGTAGGTGACCTCACAGCGGGCGACGATCAAGCGCACCGCCGGACGGTATCCCTTCAGCCGGATCGAAGAGGACGCGCCAGGAGCGTTCGCTGGACGGCTGGCCCGACTCTAATCCTCGTCGTCGTGGGACTTCAAGTCGATCGACTCGCGGAACTCGCGCACGCCCTTGCCGAGCGCGCGCGCCAGCTCGGGCAGGCGCTTGGGGCCGAGCACGATCAGCGCGACGGCCGCGAGGAACAGCAGATGGACGGGACTCTCGATTCCCATTTCATCTCAGGCTAGCGCGCGATCCATCGCCGGGGTCAAAGCGGAGGGTTCTTTGGGAGGGCTGAGCCGGCTGGCGCGACGGGGCGCGGGCCGGCGGGAGCTGAATCTCGGCGCGCGACCGCGGAGAGCGCTGATCGCCATGAGCCAAGGCGCGCGACCGCGGAAAGCACCGGTCGCGATGACCCAGGCGGGCGGGCGCGGAGGGCGCTGGTCGCGATGAGCAAAGGCCCGCGACCGCGGAGCGCTCCCTCGCGTGCGGGCGTCTAGCCGCCGACACGGCTCGTACTCTCTGGCGCGTGGCGCAGGAGACCTCGCCCCAGCCCGGCCGTCCCTACCCGCCGCCGGCGGCCTCCGAGCCGTTCTGGCCGGCGCAGGCGACGATCCTGTCCGCGATCGGCCTGCAGGTGTCGCTGCCAGATCGGCTCACGGTGGGGCCTTCGTGGCTGATCCCCGCGCTCGAGAGCGTGCTGTTCGTGGGCATGTTTCTGGCCACTCCTCACGAGCTGGAGCACGAGCATCCACGCCGGCGCCGTGTGGCGCTCGGGCTGACCGCGTTCGTCAGCGCCGCCAACATCTACTCGCTTGGCGCGCTCACCCACTTCCTGCTGCACCACAATCCGCCTGGTGGCGGCCGTCCCCTGATCATCGCCGGGGTGCTGATCTGGCTGACGAACTTCCTCATCTTCGCGCTCTGGTACTGGGAGATGGACCGGGGCGGCCCGGGTAGGCGCGCGGCCGGACACGATCGGGCGCCCGACTTCCTGTTCCCCCAGATGTGCGACGATCGCATCGAGCCGAAGGAGTGGCGACCGAAGTTCCTCGACTACCTGTATGTGTCGCTCACCAACGCGACGGCCTTCTCTCCCACCGACACGATGCCGCTCAGCCCCGCCGCCAAGAGCACGATGGGCGTGCAAGCGCTCGTCTCGCTCGTGACGATCGGTTTGATCGTCTCGCGCGCGGTCAACATCCTCGCCTCCTAGAGCTCTGTCCTGGCCTCCTAGAGCTCTGTGGGGCAGCCATCCCCGTCGCGGCTTATCGTCCATAGGTCATGGACGGCCTTCTGCAAGCCTCGCTCGAGCACGGCGAGGCGGTGCTGCGCTTCCCCTACGACGACATCCTGCGTCGGCTGCTGCGCGCGCTCCCGGGGCGCCGTTGGGATCCCGCCGAGCGGGCTTGGATCGTGCCGCTCGACCCCGAGCGCGCTGAGGCGCTGACGCTGCTGTTCGCGAGTCTGCCGACTCCTCCGCTCGTCAGCGGAGCGCTCGCGCGCGCGCTGGAGCGCCGTCGCGCGCTGCGCAGTCACGACGAGTGCGTGCTCGACCTGGCGCGGCCCAACGAGAGTTGGTGGCTGACGTTCGCGACCGACCGCGCGCCGCGGATCGTGTCAGCGCTGCTCGAGCACCCCGACGCCCACGAGCTCCCCACGATCGGGCGCGCGTTGATCCCGCTCGACGAGCAGGCGGCGCGGCTCGTCGACGCCATGCCCGCGGACGCGGGCCGCGTGCGCCTGAGCGAAGACGCGGCTCATGCCCTCACCGAGATCTCCCAGCGTCCGCCGGCACGTCCGGGTGCGATGACCCACGACGTGGAGCTGCGCCGGGACCGTCGTAAGGAGCAGTGGGTCCTGATCGCCGCCGAGCACGCGCCGCTTGCCCGCGCGCTCGCGGCACGCTCTGGCCTGCGCGCGATGGACGGCCCCGAGGAGACGTTCGCGCTGGCCGCGGTGGAGCGCGACGCCCACCTGATCTCAGAGCTGCTTGATCAGCTGGAGATCGCCGGGATCGACCCGCGCGCGCAGAGCTGGCTCGCACGCGCCACCACCTGGCACGGCACGGTCGACGTCGCGGGGCCGCCCGAGGCGCCTGTATTTCTCCTGCTCGGCGATCCCACACGGCTCCCACCGGACCTGCGCGAGCGGGCCGTGGGCGCACCCGGGGGCGCGACCGTGCCGCTGACGCTCGACTCGTGGCGCTCGATCGAGGCCTTGCGCAGCTTCGCGAGCGCGGCCGCGCGGCGCTGCATCGCCGCCGTGAAGGAGGGACGCCCAGCGCCCGCGGCGGTGCTGGAGCTCTCGACGGCGCACGACGATCCCACGTTCGTGCTCGCGCCCGGGCACGACATGGCGCCACTCGAGGCGTTCGGCCAGCTGCCGGGCGCCTCGCCACACCGTCCCACCGGCGCGTCGCGCAAGGCGAGAGCGAGCGGGCGCGGTCACGGTCACCTTCCCGCGATCCGCGCGGACCCGTTCTGCGTCGAGGAGCTCGACCGCTTCCTGGCCGAGCGCGATGTCTGGATCGAGCCGGAGGCGCTCGTCGTGCTGCAGCAGATCCGCGAGCAGCATGCTCATGCAGCCGGCCTCGTGGCGCTCTCCCGCGCCACGGACGCGCCGCTCGACGTGCAGGGGCTCGGCGGCGAGCTCAAGCCGTTCCAGCGTGCCGGCGTCACCTACCTGCTGGCTCAGCGTCGCGCCTTCCTCGCCGACGAGCAGGGGCTGGGCAAGACGATCGAGGCGCTCGCGACGCTCGAGGCCGACAACGCCTACCCGGCCGTGGTCGTGTGCCCGGCGAGCCTCAAGCTCAACTGGCTGCGCGAGCTCGAGCGCTGGCTGCCCGGCCGCACGACCCAGGCGCTGAGGGGCATGGGGGGCAGCGTCCCAATCCCCTCAGCCGACATCACCGTCGTCAACTACGACATCCTTCCGGCCAGGGCGCCCGCGCTTGCCGCTATGGGCCTGCGGGCACTCGTGCTCGACGAGTCCCACTACTGCAAGAACGCCGCCGCCAAGCGCACGCAGGCGGTCGCGCGCCTGGCGGCGAGCATCCCCAGCGACGGGCTCGTGCTGGCGCTCACGGGCACCCCGGTGATGAACCGGCCCCCCGAGCTGATCTCCCAGCTGCGCATCCTCGGCCGCCTCGCCGACTTCGGCTCGGGCGCCCAGTTCGGCCGGCGCTTCAAGGGGGGCGACGCGCACGTGCGCTTGCACTGGCATCTGCGCTCGCGCTGCTTCGTGCGCCGCCTGAAGGCCGACGTGCTGCCCCAGCTGCCTCCCAAGACTCGCACAGTCGTTCCGGTCGAGCTCGACAACCAGGCCGAGTACCGGCTGGCCGAGACCGACGTGATCGCGTGGCTGCGCTCGCGCCCGCTCGACCTGAGCGAGCTCGACGCCAAGGTCGCCGCCGCCCTGCGCGCCGAGCGGCTCGTGCGGCTCAACACTCTCAAGATGCTCGCGGCGCGCGGCAAGCTGCACGCCGCGCTCGCCTGGATCCACGACTTCTGCTCCTCGGGCGAGCGGCTCGTGGTGTTCGCTCGCCACCGCGAGATCCAGCGCGCGGTCGTCGAGCGCTTTCCACACGCGCTGCACATCCTTGGCGAGGACACCCACGCCGCCCGCGACACCTCGCTCAGTGCCTTTCAGGCCGCCGACGACTCCGGCAACCAGTTGATCGTCTGCTCGATCGAGGTGGCAGGCCAGGGGCTGACGCTCACGCAGGCCTCCAACGTCGCCTTCCTCGAGCTCGACTGGACGCCCGCCAAGCACGACCAGGCCGAGGACCGCTGCCACCGCATCGGCCAGCAGGACGCCGTCAACGCCTGGTACCTGCTGGCGGCTGGCACGATCGACGAGACGATGGCCACGCTGCTGGAGCGCAAGCGCGCCGTGATCGGCGCGGTCACCGACGGCCGCGAGGAAGAAGACGAGGGGATCGTGGACGCGCTCGCTCGAGAGCTGGCGGGCGAGCCCTACCGTCATTTGCGGGCGGTGGCCTGAGACCTGGCGCTTTGGCGTCGACACCAGGGGGGTAATGCTCGGGATGCAGTCCCCGGCCGTCTTCGTCGCCGTGACGCTGGAACGCTCAGTCGAGATCGAATGCGGCGTGGATCGCGTCGCTGAGCGCGGGCTCTTGATGGTCGAGCAGTCCACCGATCTGTGCTCCAAGGGCATCCGTGGGAATGGTGGTGATGTTGTCGCAGCTCACCACGGAGGGTCTTGCGAGACCGTTGGCCGTGCCGACGCTCACCTCTGTTGAGAGTCCACGGACAGTCGTGGTTATCGGCACGACCGTCACGGTCGCGAGATGTGGGCGCACAAGATCGCGCGTGAGGATCAGCACCGGTCGAGCCTTGTCGAGCCGTGCGATGTGGATCGGCCGCATCAAGCCGGCCGCGAGGGGAGCCCGACGGCGTGCTCAGCCAGCCCGACAAGCTCCGGATCCGAGCCGGTACGGACAAGAATCTCAGCATCCCGGGCGGCGACCGCACGTCGGCGCTCGCGTTCGAGCGCCAGAGTCACCACTGCCGCTCGGCTGCGCCCTCCACCAGAGTCGACGATGCTGTCAACGAAGTCGACAAGCTCGTCTGGAAGGCGAACGGCGATCTGCTTGCTCATACCATAACGGTAGCATATTGGTAGCAGCTAAACCCACTCAGGCCGTCTGGGTCAAGCACGGCTCGATCGCGAGCGCCCGCGCCACCAGGTCGTGTACCTCGCCTTTGGCGCCCAGCTTGAGCGCTCGCTCGAACGCCTGCAGCGAGCCCTCGCGATCCATCAAGCTCAGCCGCAGGCGGCCCAGGCGCTCCCACGCGCCCGCGTCGGTGGGACCGCGCTCGGCAGCGCGCCGCGCGGCCTCCTCCGCCAGGTCGATCGCGCCGATGTCCTCGTAGATGCGCGCGGCGAAGCGGTGTGGCGCCGGACGCTCGCTGTCTACTCGCGCCCAGTCGCGCACCGAGCGCGCCGCCGCCTCGAGGTTGCCCGCCTGCCAGAAAGCGAGCGTCATCAGCCGCAGCACGCCCACGTTGCGCGGTTCGGCGTCGCGCGCGTACACGAGCCGCTGCGCGGCAAGCACGTACTCGCCTTCAGCCATCGCGTGCTGCGCCGCCGTCATGAAGCGATCGACACGCTCCTCGGCGGGATCGGGCTTTGAGAAGTCGACGAACTTCATGCTGCCGGCCGGCACGGTCCTCACACCGTGGCTGAACTTCACGCGCGCCCACTGCTGGACATCCTGGTCCTCGGCGCTGTCGCCTGTGAAGTAGATGCCTTCGACCGTTCCCACCCCCCACTCGGGATAGGACTGACAGCGCGCGTAGCGGTGCACGACGGAGTGGTCGGGCACCCTGCTTCCGAACGGGTCGTTGCGAGCGCGATCGGCGGCGTGCTCACGGGCGCGCTGCTCGGCCTCATAGGCACGCCTGCCGGCCTCTTCGCGCGCCTGGCGCGCCGCGGCGGCGCTCACCTTCACAGCGTTGCGCGACACCTTCCCCCCGCGCGAGGTTTCCGCGAGGCGCATGAGATGGTCCGCGGCCTCGTTGATCGCCTTCAGATGGTGCTCGTGCTCGAACTGCTTGCCCGCCGGGGCGATATCCGGATGCCAGCGCTTGGCCATCCGCCGCCGCGCCAGCTGCACCTCGCGCTTGTCGAATGGCGGCTCGATCTCCAAGAGGAGCATCTGCTGCTCGATGTCGAGGATCGCTCCGGGCATGACATCAATACGTTACCGGCCGAGCCTTGGCCCGCCCCCGTCCGCCAACCTCATATCCTGCGCGGGAGTGTCCTCTCAGTACATCTTTACGATGCACCGCCTGTCGAAGCTGCACCCGCCTGAGAAGACGGTGCTCAACGACATCACGCTCGCCTTCTACCCGGGCGCAAAGATCGGCGTGCTCGGCTACAACGGCGCGGGCAAGTCGACGCTCTTGCGGATCATGGCCGGGGTCGATCAGGACTACCGAGGCGATGCGATGCTCGCGCCGGGCGCAAGCGTGGGCATGCTCGAGCAGGAGCCGCACCTGAACGAGTCCAAGGACGTCAAGGGCAACGTCGAAGAGGCGGTCGCGCCCACGCGCGCGCTGCTTGACCGCTTCAACGAGCTGGCTGCCAACTACTCTGAGGACACCGCCGAGGAGTTCGGCGCGATCCAAGCAAAGATCGAAGCGGCCGACGCTTGGAGCCTTGACACGCAGCTCGAGTACGCGATGGACGCGCTGCGCCTGCCGCCGCCCGACGCGGACGTCAGCGCGCTCTCCGGCGGCGAGCGCCGCCGTGTTGCCCTCTGTCGGCTGCTGCTCAGCGCGCCCGACCTGCTCTTGCTCGACGAGCCCACCAACCACCTCGACGCCGAGTCGGTCGACTGGCTCGAGCGCCACCTCTCCGAGTACAAGGGCGCGATTGTCGCGGTCACCCACGATCGCTACTTCCTCGACAACGTCGCCGGCTGGATCCTCGAGCTCGACCGTGGCAAGGGCATCCCCTATGAGGGCAACTACTCGAGCTGGCTCGAGCAGAAGCAGAAGCGCCTGGCCCAGGAAGAGCGCAGCGAGAAGGGCCGCGAGCGCACGATCGCCGCCGAGCTCGAATGGGTGCGCACCAACCCCAAGGGGAGGCGCACCAAGTCCAAGGCACGCCTAGCTCGCTATGAGGAGCTGGTCGCCGAGGAGCGCAACGTCAAGCTCGACGAGGTCCAGATCCACATTCCCCCCGGCCCGCGGCTCGGCGAGAAGGTGCTCGTCTCAGACGGACTGCGCAAGGGCTTTGGCGAGCGGCTTTTGATCGACGAGCTGTCCTTCGACCTGCCTCGCGCCGGGATCGTCGGCGTGATCGGGCCCAACGGCGCCGGCAAGACCACACTGTTTCGCATGATCGTCGGCGAGGAGTCCCCCGACGAGGGCAAGCTCGAGCTCGGCGACACGGTCCAGCTCGCCTACGTCGACCAGTCGCGCGACGCGCTCGACTCGAGCAAGACCGTGTGGGAGGAGATCTCCGACGGCCTCGATCACCTCAAGGTGGGCGACCGCGTCGTCAACTCGCGTCAGTACACGGCGGGCTTCAACTTCAAGGGCTCCGACCAGCAGAAGCGCATCGGCAAGCTCTCCGGCGGGGAGCGTAACCGCGTGCACCTCGCCAAGCTCTTGCGCTCCGGCGGCAACCTGCTGCTGCTCGACGAGCCTACGAACGACCTCGATGTCGACACGCTGCGTGCGCTCGAGGAAGCGCTGCTCGCGTTCCCTGGCTGCGCCGTTGTCATCTCCCACGACCGCTGGTTCCTGGACCGGATCGCCACCCACGTGCTCGCCTTCGAGGGCGATTCGCAAGTCACGTGGTTCGAGGGCAACTTCGAGGCCTACGAGGAGGCTCGCCGCGAGCGCCTCGGCGCCGCCGCCGACCGCCCGCACCGCATCAGCTACAAGCGACTCGTGCGCGGCTGACTGGCCAATCAGCCAGTCCGATATGCTCGCCATGCATGGACACGGTGTTCGACCGCGACACTGCCATCTCGCGCATAGATGACGACTCCTTTGCGGCAACGATCGCGCCCGGTTGGCGCGCCGGCCGCGGGCCCCATGGCGGCTACCTGGCCGCGATATTGCTACGCGCCTTGACGACGGCCGTCGAGGAGCCCGAGCGCACGCCCCGCTCACTCACGATCCACTATGCCGCGGCCCCCGAAGTTGGACCCGTCGAGATCCGCACGACAGTGGAGCGCTCAGGCCGCTCGCTCACCACGCTCTCGGCGCGCATGCAGCAGAGCGGCCGCACGACCGCCCTCGCGCTCGCCGCCTTCTCTGTCCCATGGGAGGCGCCCGGCGCCAACGAACTGCCGATGCCCGAGCTGGGACCGCCGGACGCCGAGCGCCACTCGACGCCGAAGCTGTTCAAGGGAGCCCCCGAGTTCACGCGCCAGCTGGTGATGCAACCACGCGTCGGCGCGATCCCCTTCGCCGGCAGCGGCGCGCCGATGCGAATCGGCGGCTGGATCGGCCTCCCAGAGCCCCGTCCGGTTGACGCGCTTGCGCTCGCGCTGTTCTGCGACGCGTGGTTCCCGCCGTCGTTCATCGCACTCGACGCGCCCGCGATCAGCCCGACCGTGGACCTCACGATCCACTTCCGCCAATCGATCTCCGAGTGCGACTGCGACCCGGCCGCGTTGTGCTTGAGCGTGTTCGACACACGCCTGCTCCACGACGGCCTGTTCGAGGAGGACGGCGTCATCTGGGCCGCCGACGGCACGGTGCTCGCACAGTCGCGCCAGCTCGGGATCATCATGCCCACCGACAAGCCGGTGCTACAGCCGGCCGGGCTCGATAGCAACCACGACGCCGGCTGATCTCGGCGAGCACGAACCGTAAACCCAAAATCCAACGCAACCATCCCCCACATCGAGACAGGAGAGACCATGAGCGACTACACAGCGAAGCGAATCGGCGACATGGAGGCCGCCTACGGCGGCGGCTTCGTCAAGGCCCGGGCCGAGCTGGGCGTCACCTCGTTTGGCATGCAGGTGATCCAGCTGCCGCCGGACTACAGCGACTACCCGCTGCACGACCACGCGGAGAGTGGCCAGGAGGAGGTCTTCCTCGCGCTCACCGGCTCCGGCTGGATCGAGATCGACGACGAGCGCGTCGATCTCGAGCCCGACCTGCTTGTGCGCGTTGGCCCAGAGCCCAAGCGCAAGATCTTCTCGGGCCCTGAGGGTCTGCGTGTGCTCGCGCTCGGCGCAGCCCCCGGCGTCCCCTATGAGATCGTGCCGATGACCGAGCTGGAGGGCGCGAGCGCCTAACCTAGCCCACGGTGGCGTCGCCGCGACTGGCCTTTCTCAGGGGCCAACTCGCGGCGACCGCGCCGCCTGCCACGTCATCACGCCCTCGCATCGAAACCTCGGCAGCTCGCGCGGCCCCATCGCGTCGCGCTGCTCACCCTCATCCCGTCGCGCTGCTCACCTTCATCGCGCATCGCGCTGCTCAACCTCATCCCGTCGCGCTGCTCACCCTCATCCCGTCGCGCTGCTCAACCTCATCGCGCATCGCGCTGCTCGCGTCGCTGAGGCAGCTCGGCGAGTCCCCGCTCAGCATGGCGTCGAGGAGATGTTCGATTCGCCGATCCGCCAGCTGCCCCCTATCTTGGTCAGGTTCCAGCTGCCTGACCAGCTCTTGCAGCCGTGACCGTCGAGGGTGGTCATCTTGACGATCGTCGCCGTGGCCGAGTCGGAAGAGCTCAGCTTGGCGTCGACGGCGACATTGACTTTGTAGATCCCGTCTTCTCGATGGGCGGCGACCCACGACGATTCCCCAGTCTGGAGGCTCGGCGCAAGCAGCGCATAGGCGGCGGAGAAGTGGTGTTCGCTGATAAGTGAGAAATGCCGCTGGATCGTGTCCGCGACGGCCCGCGTTTCACTCGACTGAGCGATTGTGCGCCGCGCCGGCGCCGTCAGCACAGGGGTGCTGACCGACGCTGGCGCCGGGCTCGTCGTCGCTCTGTGAGCGCTCGCGGCCGGCCGAGCACTCGACGCGGGAGCCTGATTGGCGGCGGCTGAGGCAGCCGTCACGACGGGGGTCGCAAGTAGCCGCGTCTGCCCGCTGGACCCACCCGAGGCGACCAGGTAGACGCCCACGCCGATCCCCGCCACGGCGAGCACCGCGGCGAGCACTCCTCCGACGATCCAGCCCGGGCGCCTTGCGTCTCCCTGGTCGGTCTCCAGTGGGGCCGGCACATAGCCCTGCTGCGTCGTCGGATATCCCGAGGCGTATGACGGATAGCCGGGCGGCGCCGCTGAATATCCGGCAGGCGGCATCGGATAGCCGGCAGGCGGTGTGGGATAACCGGCAGGCGGCATCGGATAGCCCGCCTGGGCGGACGGGTACCCCGGCGACGTCGTCGGATAGCCCGCCTGTGGTGGCGGGTACCCAGCCGGCGGCGGATGCCCAGGCTGTGAGCTCTGATACCCAGGGGGAGACGGCGGATATCCAGGCTGTGTGGGTTGCGCCGGAGGTTGCCTCTGCCCTGGGGCGCCCGGCGCCGACGAGGGCGACGCTTGACCCGAGGGGCTCGACGACATCGACGCGGGCAGCGCCTGACCCGAAGGACTCGGCGACATCGACGAGGGCGACGCTTGACCCGAGGGGCTCGACGACATCGACGCGGGCGACGTCTGACCCGAAGGACTCGGCGACATCGACGAGGGCGACGTCTGACCCGATGGGCTCGACGACATCGACGCGGGCGACGTCTGACCACCCGCGCCCGGCGCCGACGACAACGGCGGCGCTTGACCCGGCGCGTCAGACGCGCTCGCCGCGCCGTCGTGCGAGGCATTCCTCTGGGCGCCACAACCCCGACAGAACTTGGCGCCGACACGGAAGCGCTCGCCACACGACGTGCACAGGTCAGCTCCGTTCACCGTCTTGTCCTCGTCCATGCCGGTCCTCTCGTCTGGTAGCTGTTCGCCATCTATTCGAGATATCTCAAAGCTCGGGGCGGAAATTTATAGTACCTTTATTGACGAAATATCGCCTGGAGGAACGAATCCATGCTGGGCGATACACGACTTGCTGGAATCACTCCACGGACCAGGGGGAGCTCATGAGCACACAGGAGTACCCACAGCTGCAGGGACCGGCGCCGGGAGCTCCACCGGTAGCGCCCACCTACTCCCCTCACCCCGCCTACTATGGCCCGCCGCCGATGTCCCCGGCGACGGTCCCACCGATCCCTCCGGCCCGCAAGTCGACAGGATTCTGGATCGGGATCAGCGGCGCAATCGCACTGGGCATCGTCGGCACCCTGCTGATCGGCTTCTTCATCGGTCGCGGCACGCGGCTCTCCAACGAATCGGTGCAGGGCAAGATCGTCCAGCAGTCCCAGGCCGACCAGATCGCCGAGCAGCAGGCGCTCGACAACCAGAAGACCACCTACGCGGCGGCCGAGTCCCGCGCCGTCTCCTCAGCCAGGAAGACGGCCTACTCCGAAGGTCAGCAGGCCGGATTCACGGCAGGCCAGCAACAGGGCTTCTCCACTGGTCAGACACAGGGATTCGCCCAGGGCCAGGCCGCCGGCACGGCACTCGGAGAAACCCAGGGCTTCAGTCAGGGCTTGAACCAGGGCGCCTGCTTTGCCAACAGCGTCTTCTGCAGTGGCGGCTGAGCGCGAGCCGGTGACCGGCCGGGGAGTCACACTCGCCGGAGGGAACGCGCCTGTCGGCCCGGAATGGGAGGAGGGAGTCCTGCAAGCCCTATACGAGGCCGCGTTCAGCCAGCCGGGAGCCGAGATCGTGGGAGTGCTGGTCGGGCAGCCGTCGCGCACCGCCATGCCGCCACGCATCGCCGCCATGATCCCGGCGAGCACGGCCCGGTCTCCCGAGCGCGCGCAGCTGAGCCATGAGGCCTGGGCTTACATACACGCGACCATGGCCCGCTACTACGCTGGCCTTGACATCGTCGGCTGGTGGGTCAGCCGCCCCGGCCCAGACGCCAAGCTCGACACGGCCGAGCTCGCGGCCGCTGGCGAGTCCTTCGCGCGACCGAGCCAGTTCGGCTTTGTGTTCGACTCGTTGCACAGGCGGGCAGCACTCTACGGCTGGCAGGAAGGTCGCTATATGCGCATCCACGAAGGGCCCGTGCCTAGGCGCCTGACCAGGCCACGAGCGATAAGCGCAAGTCCCCTGCGCCCAGCGCTGACAGCCTTCGGGTTGGGCGCCGGGATGGGGATAGCCGGATGGATCGCGGCAGGCAGGCCGGGGTTGTAGCCGCGGCCACGAGAGTCAACCCGACGACCGAGAGGCAGCCGAGAATCGATGACTGAGCACAGCGAGTACTGTCACAACTGCGGCCGGCAGATCACCGAGCCAAGCGCTTTCTGCAGCGGCTGCGGAGCGGCCCTGACCGAGCCTGAGCTGGTGGGCGCAACGTCCGCCGTCACGACGCAGGGCGGCGACGCCAGCCCGCCTCGGACGCCGCCGGCAACAACTACACCTGAGACTATGCCACCCGCGGCGACTCCCCCTGGGGGGACTGTGTCTGGTCCGGCGGCGCCCGCAGGGACGCCGCCGCCCGGCGCCCCCACGCCGAGCTCTCCATCGCCCGCCGGAGGGCAATCGCCGGGAAGCTCGCGCAACTGGATCCCGATCATCGCGATCGGCGGGGCCACGCTCTTGGCGCTCGGTCTCGTGGTCGTACTGCTCCTGACGCTCGGCGGCTCAGCCGGCAAGGACGTGAAGAACGCGTCGGCGACTCGCGAACAGGCTTTGAGACTATTGGCGGCAAACGGCACCACGACCGTCTCGCGAGCCGCGCCGGGACTGTTTGCGCTAGTCAGCGCGGGAAAGCTCGAGGCGGCGGTGCCAGCCGGCTGGCGCGCAACCGCCCAGGCGGCGAGCGGCGCCACGCGCGCCGAGTTCGCCGACCCCGCCCATCCGGCCTCGACATTGACGATCGTGGCCCAGAAAGGCAGCGGCGCAAGCGACCACCGGCGAGCGGCCTCGGCGCGCCACGCCGTGAGCGCCAAGGGCGAGACTGTCAGCTCCTTCGGGCCGATCGCCTTCCCAGGAGGGCGCCAAGCCTGGCGCCTCACCTATGCCGCCGCCGGCGTGACCCATACGACCTACTTCTTCTCGGCCTGTAACACCCATGTCGCGATGGTCGTCGACGTCGCTGCCACAAGCAGCGTCTTTCAACAGCAGCAGAGCTCGCTGGAAGCGCTCGCCGCAAGCGCGGAGCCGCAATGTTGATCGTGGTTTCTTCGACCCCGCCGGACGCCCTAGAGATCGCGATGGCCGCTTCTCCGACCCACCAGGCGCCATAGGAGATCGCGATGGCCGCTTCCTCGACCCACCAGGCGCCATAAGGAGATCGCGATGGCCGCTTCCTCGACCCACCAGGCGCCATAAGGAGATCGCGATGGCTGGCGGACGATCACGCTTGGGCTGGCGCGGGCTCGCCGGGCTCGCCATCTCCGGCGCCGCGGTGGGATTCACGGTGCCGGCGATTGGCAGCTCGCTGGCACAACGGGAAAGACGACAGCCCGCGATACGCCTGCTGCCAGCGCCGCGGGTTCCTCCGAGCGAGACTCAGCCCAGCCCGTCCGACACCGGCCCAGCGTCGAGCGTCCCTTCGCTTCCAGTGAGACCGCTCGGGCCGAGCCGAGCCGAGCTGCAGTCGCTGCGCCGCGAGCAGCGCACCCACCACATCGTGGCCGTGCCTCAGAAAGTCGAAGCGCCCACCTCGTCGGATTCGCCCACACCCTCCACTTCATCCGCGCCGCCGAAGGCAACGAAGAAAGCGGCATTGAAGGAAGAGGGGTCTAAGGAAAAGGGACCCAAGGCCACCACCGGGCCCGTCAATGGCGGGACCCCGGCGCCGACGACGACTTCGAGCAAGCAGAAGATGCAATGACCGCCTCCTGCCATAGCTGCGGAGCGGCGCTCGTGCACGACGCACGCTTTTGCAGACGCTGCGGCGCGGCCCGTGCAAGCGATCCGAGCATCCCTCCCGCCCCTTGCCCGCAAGCCGACGCGCCCACCGTTCCCCAACACGGCGCCGCTGAATTCGTGTCCCACGGCGCGGCCGAGGCGCACACGCCAGCTGGCCACCAGCCCGCGATGGGCACACCCCCTGGCTGCCCACCGACGATGGCCCCGCCCCCCGGATATGCGACCCAGGCGCATCCGCCGCCAGGCTACCCGCCGGCGATGACCTCAGCTCACGCCTACGCCCCCCAGGCCCCGGCGCCCAGCTCCCAAGGATCACAGCCGTGGCTGGCCATCGCCGCGGCGGCGATCGCCTTCGTGCTGGTCACGGGTGCGATCGTGGCGGCGGTGCTCACTAGCGAGGACAAAGGCGGCGGGGTTCACGCCGCGACCGTCCTGACGGTCACCGCGCCGCGCGCGGCGAGCTCCTCCGGCTCCAGCGCCGCGGGGAGCGAAGCCCACCATGCGTCGGCTCCCCGCACGGCCGCCGGCCACGTCACAGTCGCGCAGACGGGTCCGATGGGTCTGGCTCCCTACCGTGGCGCTGAGATCTCAGCGGAGATCCCCGCCGGCTGGACCACGGTCGAGAGCGAAGCGCACAAGACCGGCTACATCGAGAGCAAGTGGAGCAACCCGGCAGACTCGAACGACACGGTCTTGATCGACACGAGCCCCGCTACCAGCGAGACCCTGGAACAGGACGCGGCGCCGGTCCACAATGATCTGCTGCGGGCAGGCGGCTACCGGGAGATCGCCTATGGTCCCGGTGACCTTGCTGGCATAGCGTCGTGGATCTGGGTGTTCCGCATCTCCGGGGATCAGCGCGTCGACTACTTCTTCAATAGGTGCACCAGCGGCTATGCGGTGCTCGGATCGACGACTCCAAGCCGCTTCGAGCGGCTGCGGGCGACGTTCCGGGCCGTCGCGCGATCGGTGCGGCCCACCAACCGCTCGACTCCCTGTTGAGCGCGCGATGCGATTGCGCCGGGCGCACCGCCGTCAGGAGCGCCCTTGCATTGGCGACCTGGACGTTGCTCGCGACGATTGCCGTGACGGGATGCGGCGAAGCGACGCCGCCGCACACCCTGGCCGCGCACGCGTCCGCGCCCGCGGCCCGCGCGGTCGGCTCGGGCCCACGACAGGGGTCGCCGGACGCGGCGGCGCGAGCCGCCCAGGCGCCACGTGGCAAGAGCGCTCTCACGGGCTCCTCGCCGTCCCTGGATCGCATGCTCGGCCAGATGATCGTCGCGCGCTTCTCCGGCCCTCACCCGCCACCCGCATTGCTGGCTCGGATCCGCGCCGGCCAGATCGGGGGAGTGATCCTGTTCGCCGACAACCTCGGCGGCGGCTCGCGGCCCACGCGAGCGCTTACCGCCGCGCTGCAGCAGGCCGCGTACGCCGGGGGCAATCCGGCGCTGCTGATCATGACCGACCAGGAGGGTGGCTCGGTCAGGCGCCTGTCGTGGGCGCCACCGGCGCTCGCGGCGAGCGCGATGAGCTCGAGC
The DNA here is from genome assembly GCA_963764655.1 of uncultured Solirubrobacterales bacterium. GTDB lineage: Bacteria > Actinomycetota > Thermoleophilia > Solirubrobacterales > Solirubrobacteraceae > Palsa-744. The sequence continues at coordinate 2,803,466 of CAVXTI010000001.1, read as the reverse complement.
GCGATCGCGCGCACCGAGGGCGAAGCCGCCGGCAGGGCTCTGCGCGCGGCCGGGATCAACGTCGACCTGGCGCCCGTCGCCGACGTTCTGCACGCGCCTGGATCGTTTCTTGGCACACGCGCCTTCGGCTCGAGCCCGACCGTGGTGTCGGCGCGAGCTTGCGCGTTCGCCGGCGGCCTCACGGCCAGCGGCGTCGGATTCACGCTCAAGCACTTCCCTGGGCTGGGCCGGGCGAGCGCCGATACCGACGCCCACTCAGTCACAGTCGAGGCGCCGGCGGGAGCCCTGCGCGGCGACTACCGAGCCTACCGCGAGTGCGGAGCCCAGCCGAACGCGATCGTGATGGTCAGCAGCGCCGCCTACCCGAGCCTCACGGGCAGCTCACTCCCGGCTGTGCTGTCACCCGAGATCTATGAGCAAGAGCTGCCAGACGCGATCGGCGGTGTGCCGGTCACGATCAGCGACGACCTCCAAACCCCCGGCATCGTCGATCGACTTCACCCCGCGCGGCAGGCGATCGAAGCGGGACTCGATCTGCTGATGTACGCCCAGACCGAAGCGGGCTCGAGCAGCGCCTACAGTCAGCTGCTGGCGCTCGCGCGTGCCCACGGCATCAGCCACGCGCGTATCCGCGAAGCCTACGAAGCGATCCGTGCCTTCAAGCAGCTGCTGCTCACAGGCGCGACGGCCGCCTCAGTCACCGCGGAAGCAAGCGAAGCAGCGGAAGGCGACGAAAGCGCAGGCGTGCAGGCGGTGCCGACGACGAGCGTGGGCACGCCCACGACGATCAAGCCGTCGGGCCAGGCGGGGACCGGCTGACATCAGCGCGCGAAAGACGTGTCGGCGTCCAGCCTCAGCGAGGTCGCGGCGATCAGCGCGGCGGCTGAGTGCACATCGTCCAACTGCACCAGCTCGACGGGCGAGTGCATATAGCGCAGCGGTATCGACACAAGCGCGGTCGGCACCCCACCGCGACTGAGATGCACGGCGTCGGCGTCGGTGCCTGTGTTACGCCCAATCGCCTCGACGGTGAACGGGATCCCCTCGCGCTCGGCGGTCTCGTAGAGCAGCTCTGACAGTCGGGGGTTAAGCGTCGAGCCGCGGCTTAGGACGGGTCCTGAGCCGAGCTCGTGCTTGCCCGCCTCCTTGACCTCGATCCCCGGAGCGTCGGTCGCGTGCGTCACGTCCACCACGATCGCCGCGTCCGGCTCGAGCGAGAAAGCGCTCGTGCGCGAGCCGCCGAAGGTCGTCTCCTCCTGAGCCGCCGCCACGGCCACGAGCTCCCAGTCGGCGCATCCACCAGCCTCGGCCACAAGGCGAGCCGCCTCGAGCGCCACGAATGAGCCGAGCCGGTTGTCGAGCGCCCGCGAGGCCAGGCGTCCGTTGGGCAGCTCAAGCGGGGCGCCGTCGATCACCGCCACATCGCCGACGCGCGCCAGCTCGCGCGCCTGCTTGCCGTCCTTGGCGCCGACGTCGATGTGCAGGTCGCGCACCTCGGCGACCTTCTTGCGCTCCTCCTCGCGCAACAGGTGGATCGGCTTCTTGCCGATCACCCCGGCGATCTCACCATCGCGCGTGCCGAGCACCACGCGCTGACCTACGAGGATCTGGGCGTCCCACCCCCCTACCTCGCGAAACCACAGGTAGCCCTCGTCATCGATGTGAGTCACGATCAAGCCGATCTCGTCGATGTGACCCATCACGACCAGGCGCCGCGTCCCGTCCTCGCCCGGGGCGCTCTCGTGTGCGCCCCCCTGCGCGTCCTCGCGCGCGCGAGCGGGTGCGCGCGCAGGCACCCTCGCGGAGGGAGTCCCCACGACGTCGGTCTGCGCCTGCGCGCCGAAAGCCCGCGCCGCCGCGCTCCACACGGCCGCCGGGGCGGTCTCATAGCCGGAGGGCCCGCGTGCCGCGAGCAGGTCGCGCAGCGTTGCCGTGAACTCGTTCATCGGACCCCCTTCCCTGGGTGCTGGCTTCTCGGCGTCGCTCATCCCGCGAGCAACTGACGCAAGACGTACTGGAGAATGCCGCCGTGGCGAAAGTAGTCGGCCTCCTTGGGGGTGTCGATGCGCACGGTCGCCTCGAGCTCGATCTCGCCTGCCTTGACTGTGCACGTCCTGGGCAACTCGCCCTCGTTCAATGGATCCGCAAACCCGCTGACGCTGAACTGCTCGTAACCGTCGATGCCCAGCGACGCGGCCGACGCCCCAGCGGGGAATTGCAGCGGCAAGACGCCCATGCCGATCAGATTGGAGCGGTGGATGCGCTCGAAGCTCTCGGCGATCACGGCGCGCACCCCGAGCAGCTTGGTGCCCTTCGCCGCCCAGTCGCGCGAGGAGCCCGAGCCGTACTCCTTGCCACCGAGCACCACGAGCGGGACTCCTTCTCGGGCATAGAGCATCGCGGCGTCGTAGATCGACATCTGCTCACCGTCAGCCCTGACAACGCCCGTCGCCTCGCCGGATCGACCTCCGATGTGCACGGTGACACCACCCTCCGTGCCTGGCGCCAGCTGGTTGCGTAGGCGGATGTTGGCGAATGTGCCGCGCATCATCACTTCATGGTTGCCGCGTCGCGAGCCGTAGGAGTTGAAGTCGCGCGGGGAGACCCCGTGCTCCCGCAAGTAGGCGCCAGCGGGGCCGTCGCGCTTGATCGAGCCGGCCGGCGAGATGTGGTCGGTCGTGACGCTGTCGCCGAGCAGGGCCAGCACGCGCGCGCCCTCGATGTCGGCAAGCGGCTCGGGCTGCGCCGGCATCCCGTCGAAGTAGGGAGGCAAGCGCACATAGGTGGAGTCCGGGGCCCACTCGAAGCGATCGCCGCCGGGGACCTCGAGCGAGTTCCAGCGCTCGTCTCCGGCGAACACCTCGCCGTAGCTGGAGCGGAACATGTCCGAGTGGATCGCCTGCTCGATCGTATGGGCGACCTCGTGCTCGGAGGGCCAGATGTCGCGCAGGTACACGTCCTCCCCGTGCTCGTCCTGGCCGAGCGGATCGCCCACGATGTCGACGTCCATCGTGCCGGCCAATGCATAGGCCACCACCAAGCGGCGGCGAAGCCAGGTAGTTCATCTTCACGTCCGGGTTGATGCGCCCCTCGAAGTTGCGGTTGCCGGACAGCACCGACACGACCGCCAGGTCGCCATCGCCGACCGCCTTCGAGACCTCCTCCGGCAATGGGCCCGAGTTGCCGATGCAGGTCGTGCAGCCGTAGCCGACGAGGTCGAAGCCCGAGCCGCTCCAACGACTCGGTCAGGCCGGCCTTGTCGAGGTACTCGGTGACCACCTTCGAGCCGGGCGCGAGCGAGGTCTTGACCCACGGCCTGCTCGTCAGCCCCCGCGTCAGCGCGTTGCGAGCGAGGATCCCGGCGCCGACCATCACCGAGGGGTTTGAGGTGTTGGTGCACGTGTGATCGCCGCGATCACCACGTCGCCGTGGCGTAGCCGTCGCGAGGTCCGTCGGATCGAGCGTAACGGCCTGCCCACGCGTACGCGTGGAGGCCTCGGGCGCACCCACACCGACCGCCTCGGCGACCTCTCGACCGGCCTCCTGCCTGCGCGCTCCCGGGCGCGCGCCGCGGAGGACGTCCGCGGCGCCATCGCCGCTGGAGAGCGCCTGCGAGGCCGGCGGGTCGCTCGACGGGAAGGTCCCGCCGAGGCCTCGTCGGAGACGTCCGACTCGGGCACAAGACCCTTCAATGACTCCCCGAAGGCGTGCTTGGCGTCGGTCAGCGAGACACGGTCCTGCGGACGCTTGGGCCCGGCGATGCTCGGCACCACCTCGTCGAGGTCGAGCTCGATCAGATCGGAGAACGTGGGCTCCTCGGAGTGCTCGTCGTGCCACAGGCCCTGCTCGCGCGCGTAGGCCTCGACCAGCTCGATCCGCTCAGACGCGCGCCCCGACAGCTCCAGGTAGCGCAAAGTCTCCGCGTCGATCGGGAAGATCGCGCAAGTGGAGCCGAACTCGGGCGACATGTTGCCGATCGTCGCCCTGTCGGCGATCGGCAGAGTGGCGAGGCCGGCGCCGTAGAACTCGACGAACATGCCCACCACGCCGCGCTGGCGCAGCATCTCGGTGACGGTCAGGACGAGGTCGGTCGCGGTGGCTCCCTCGGGCAGCGAGCCGTGCAGCTTGAAGCCGAGCACCTGGGGGATCAGCATTGACATCGGCTGGCCGAGCATCGCGGCCTCGGCCTCGATGCCCGCCCACGCCCCAGCCGAGCACGCCGAGCCCGTTGACCATCGTGGTGTGCGAGTCGGTGCCCACGAGCGTGTCGGGGTAGGCCTGGACGGGACGCTCGCTGAGCGCCTGCGCGGAGTCGCTTTCGGTGCCGTGCGCCGCGCCGGCGCCGGCGCGCTCGGTCGAGAACACGACACGCGCCAGGTACTCGAGGTTGACCTGGTGCACGATCCCGGTGTCGGGCGGCACGACCGCGAAGTCGTCGAAGGCGCCTTGGCCCCAGCGCAGAAACGAGTAGCGCTCCTGGTTGCGCTCGAACTCGCGCTCGGCGTTCACTCGGAAGGCGTCGCGCGTACCGAAAGCGTCCACCTGCACGGAGTGGTCGATCACGAGCTCAGCGGGCACGAGCGGGTTGATCTTGGCGGGGTCGCCGCCCATCGCGGCCATCGCGTCGCGCATCGCGGCGAGGTCGACGACGGCGGGGACGCCGGTGAAGTCCTGCATCAAGACCCGGGCTGGCGTGAAGGCGATCTCCTTGCTGGGCCGAGCTTTCGCGTCCCAACCGGCGAGCGCCTCGATGTCGGAGGCAGACACCGACCCGTTGCCCTCTGTGCGCAGCAGGTTCTCGAGCAGCACCTTCAGGGAGAACGGCAGGCGCGCCACGTCGAAGCGCTCTTGCAGCGCGTCGAGGCGGAATATCTCATACTCGCGCCCTCCTACCTCGAGCGTTTGCTTTGCGCCAAAGCTGTTCTCCGACATGGGCTTCTCCAGGCGGTCTCAGGGGGTTTGCGGCTTTGTGCCCAGTCTCGCAGAGCGAGCCTCACACGCGCTCAACGGAGGTCAGCCGGCTGTCCACGCACGGATAGGGACGACTCCGTAGGCGACTCCACCGGCGCACGCGAGATCGCTCCCGTGACGCTGCCCTTACCGTCGCGCTTGCCCTGCAGCAGCGCCGCGTCGCACACCTCCAGCAGCTCGTCCGCCGTCATCGGCGCCCGCCACTCGGCGACGCCCATCGACGCAGACACGCCGTGAGAGCCGTCTGGGAAGAGCACGCGGCGCAGGCGTGCGAGCGCGCGCCCCGCGGCCGCCACCGCGCTCTCGATATCGGCATTTGGGAGGATCACAACGAACTCATCGCCGCCGTAGCGCGCCACGCGGTCGAACGCGCGCGACTCACCCGCCAGGGCCTGAGCGACCTGGCGCAGAATCGAGTCGCCGGCCTGGTGGCCGTAGCGGTCGTTGACGAGCTTGAAGTCGTCGAGGTCGACGATCACACACGACAGCCGCCGTCCGAGCGCTCGCGCGCGGCCGATCTCCTCGTGCAGACGTCGGCGCATCGCACGATGGTTGAGGCACCCGGCCACCGAGTCGGTGCCCGCCTCGGCGCGGGCACGCACCAGCGCGAGCACCGTGGCGGCCTGGTCGACGAGCGTCGCGGCCTCCTCGATCGAGCGCTCGTCGTAGGGCTCGGACTCGCGCCGCACGAGCACCACGACCGCCTCGACCTGACCGGCGAGCGAGAGCGGGGCGAGCAATGCGCACAGCCGGCGGCCCCGCTCGAGGGAGGGGCGGTGATCGACAGGCGGGGGACGCTCGCGGTGAGCTCGCGCGGGCCTACGGCCAGGAAGCTGCGCCCGGTGCTCGCCACCCAGCTCACGCCGGGCGGACGCTCATCGTGCGGCTGGAGATAGCTGAGGCGTCCGTCACCCCGGAGCACGTGGACGACCACCGGCTCAGCCTCGTCCTGCGGGGTGAGGTGGTGGACGTGGACCTCCTCGGCGCCCATCGCGGTCGATCAGCTCGCGGGCGAGCGCCGTCGAAGACCGTCTCGGGGTCCTCAGCGGAGTCCGCCAGGAAAGTGAGCCGACGTACGCCCGCGAGCACGGGGGCGAGGTCGAGCTCGTGTTCGCTGCCGTTGGCGAAGACAGTGCCCATCCGCCCAATCTAGCGAGCTACTGCGACGATTTGTGAATAACCGATGACGAGCTTGCCGTCTATGCCGCTCTCCGCGGTGCCGCTGCTTGTGCTGCGCTTGCGCGGACAGCCCGAGACCGAGATCTTTGTGCTCGCTTGTGCAACTTGCCATTCTGCGCTGTGATCGTGGTAGGCATGAGCAAACGCTGCTTGCAGAGCTTGCCGATCGCGGTGAGCGCCGAGCTCTTGCCAACCGGCAGCCTCACTTCGACGCTGGAGACGGGCACGTCGGGAAGCGACGCGAAGTCGGAGGTGGTGACGCCTTTCGCAATGTTGGTGTTGCCGACGAGGATCACGCTCACCCCGTCGCCTTTGAGCAGAAGGTCGAGGTCGGGGAAGCCGGCTCCCCCGTGGGAGACGAAGATCGCGGGGCCACTCAGCTTGCCGGGCAGCACCGGCGTCGTGACCGTGGCTGAGCCGACTTGCGAGGTGGATGGGCAGGAGAAGGGATTGGCCGTGAACGTCGCCTCAAGACAGGCGTGGTTGAGCGTGCTCAGACGCGAGGGGAGGTGCTTGGGCAGTGCGACCAGCACCGAGCGGATGTTCGACTGGGGGCCCGCCGGGTTGCGCAGCTTCACCACGAGGCTTGCGCCTCGCAGCCTCGAGGTCCTCGCGTTCGAGGAGGCCGTGAGCCTTGGTCTTGAATGCGAGCGCGTCGCAGGCCGTCGCTTGAAACGGCGTGGAGAGCGATTGGGTCGTGCCGAAGGTCGAAGTCAGCGTGGTGTCACGTCGGTGAGCGCGCCACAGTTCGTGGGGTTGATCGCGAAGTTGGGACGATTTGCGCCACGGCGAGGATCTAAGGCGCAACGGGGCGCCGCCGACGACGGTGGGAAGCTGGCTCGCCACCACACCCTCGATGTGAAGGGGTCCACGTTGATCGTGGCCCGGGTGACGATCCTGCCGTAGTCGAATGGGCCGATTTTTTCAGCCGGGACCACGACTGAGAGACCGTAGGGGGCGCCGGCGTAGGGGCCGGTCAGATAGACCGTGCCGGCAGGGTAAGCGGGCCTGCGCCGGCACCCACTGCGGCAGTTGCCGTGCCGATCTGGCTGGCCGAGCTGCATTCGCCTCGCTCGGCCTGGGGTTCACCGCAGAGGGTGACCGACGGGATCCTGGCGACGAGGCCCGCGGGGAGCGTGGTGCTGAGCTTCGATCAGGTATTGCTGACCGTCCGCGCGCGTCAGGCCGAACGTGAAACTGGTGTTCGCCCCGCCGGTGCTGGGGGCGGCCACCGCGCTCTGGCTGAGCGTGAACGGAAGCGGTGAGGGACAGGCGCCGCCTTTGCCGTCGAAGTCGACGGTGAATGCGCTCAGCGGGTCGGCGGCTGGGCTCCCGCTGTATGGGATGAAGCTCGCATTAGTCGTCGCGAGGCCGCACGCGAGCGGATTGGCCAGCGGCGTGTGGGCGCCGGCATCGAGGTGGAGGATGAAATCGCTGAAGGGAACCTGCGGGTTTTCAAGCACGGCCGTCGTGAGCCGTCCGGTGCTCGCGTCGGCGCTGACTTTGCCCTCGAGGCGCACGGAGACGCCGTAGCCGGGGGCCTCGGCGTCGACGAAGATGCGGTACTCGTCGCCGGATTGCGGGTCGGTGCTCGTGGGCTGGCCCACATAGACGGCGCCCGTCAGGGATCCGGGCGGAAGATCGGGCGTTTCGACGGCGGCGGTGCCGATCTGAGAGCCGAGCGCAAGCATTTGACCGGGCTTGTCGTGCCCTTGCCGAACTCGGCATCCGTGCATGCCTGAAGGCCGCTGGCCGCGGCGGGGTTGAGCGTCATGCCTTCGGGAAGCGCGACGTGGGCATCCTTGAGCATCGAGGAGTCGATGCCTTCCGGATCGGCGCTTTGCGGGACTTGCACTTCGACGGTGAGCGCGTCGGGCCGATCGGACTGGGCGGTCGTGATCGGCGTGGCCTTGACGGATGGGCTGAAGGGGATCTTGTCGCAGCCGGTCGCTCCCACCGGCGTGGTGAACGACCTGGTTTCTTCCTGGCCCGCGTAGGAGGCCACGCGCAAGACGGTGGTTTGCGGCCCCAGGCATGTGCTCGGCATCGTGATGAAAGGCAGAGTGCCTCCCGCACCGAGGGTCTTGCCGAAGAAGATCAGGCGCGACTCGACGAGTTCAGGGCTGGTGGGAATTTCCTTGATCGTGAAGAACTCATGGTAGTCGCCACTCCAGTCTATGCCCCCGACTATGTGCACGATGCTTTTCGAAGATGGCAGACCTTGAAAGCCGCTTCGAGAGGCGTGCCGGGCGGCGGTTCCATGTTGTATACGGACGTGTTTGTCAGCGGGGGCCCGATCGTCGTGCCGACGGAGCCCCCCAAGAGCGGGACGAAGTTCAGATAGGCGGTGAGCTGGACTTCGCCCACCTTTGTGTCCGCCGGGCAGCCTGTGGAGCTTTCCAATTCCGAGAGCTTGCAGCGGTGAGCGGTCGCGAAGGGGTTGACGCTAAGACCCGGAGGCAGGTCCACCTGAACTTCCTTAACATTGCCTTCCGGCTTTTCCGCGCCGAGGCCGCCGCTCGTATTGAAGCCTGAAGTCGGTGATGCCAAAGGACGGATGCCCGGCCGCCTGCGTGTAGTACTTACCGGTGGTTTCCGCCGTGCAAGGCAAAGCTTCGCTGTTTTCCGTGCAGGTCCCGGCTTCCCACTTCGATATGCCGAAGGCGCCAAATGCGATCGAGCGCCGAGAGCGTCGCGCTCGTGCACGCGAGCGCTCCCACGAGCAAGATGCGAGTCGTGAGCCTCATCTGGTCCTCTCCCTTTGAATCGACGGCGCCTCAAGCAACGTCCAACCGCGTTGCGTGCGACGGCTATCTGAGTCAATCCGGGATATACCCGCGCTGATGTGCGCTAACCACTCAGAGAAGGGCGGCGATCGGGATGAGCGCACGGAGCTGAACGACGCCGGCTCGCGGGGCGTCCCGGGCGCCCCGCGAACTACCTCCCCGCTTCTATTTGAAGACGAACCGTCGTGTGGGCGACCGAGCTCGGCCCTTTCGCCTTCGGGATGAAGCCGACACGCACGCGCACCGTGAGCGGACGGCGCCCGCTGGTGACCGGTGCTTCGATCGTCACCTTCTGCGCTTTGCCAGGGCGCTTGTAGACCGTTTTGAGATTCGAGCCGCCCGCGCTCACACGCCCGGCGGCGGGCGCCTTGACGGTGACGACCGCCTTGTTGCCTTTCGTGTGACTCGAGAGGACGGTCACCGGGCAGGCCGACACGGAGATGACCGTGTTCTGTTTGATCACCTTGCCGTTCTGCGCGGTGATCGTCGTGGGCATGACAAGCGACTGCTTGCAGAGGTTGCCGACGGCGGTCACGGCCGAGTTCGGGCCGGACGGCAGGTTCAGTTCGAATCCGGTGAACGGAACGTCGGGCGTCGAGGCGAAGTTGGTGGTTGTGACGCCGTTGCTGATATTGGTGTTGCCGACGAGGATCACCGTCACCCCGTTGCCGCTGAGCACGAGGTCGAGGTCGGGGAACGCCGCTCCGCCGTGCGAGACGAAGTAGGCGGGCCCGCTCAGCTGAGACGGCAACACCGGTGTTTTGACTCTTGCCGTGCCCGACACGCGAGTTGGCCGGGCAGGAGCTCGGATTTGCCGTTGAAGACAGCCTCCATGCAAGCGTTTTTCAGGGTGCTGAGGCGCGAGGGCAGCTGCTTGGGAACGGTGACCAGCACCGACTTGATGTTCGCCCGAGCGCCGCTCGGGACGTTGATGTTAGTCACCAGCGACGCACCGTTGGCGCGCGAGGTTTTCGCGTTCGAGCTGGCGCCGAATTTCGGTTTGAACGCACAGGGCGCTGCAGTTCGTCGCCTGGAAGCCCGTCGCGAGGGCCTGAGTCGGCGCCGAAGCTCGAGGTGAGCGTCGTATTCGTGGACAGCGACTCCGCAGTTGGTCGGATTGACGAGAAAGCCCTGCGCGTTGACGGCGACGGTGAGTGTTTTCATGCGCAGCGGAATGCCCTTGAAGATCGTGGGCACGTCACCCGCGATCGTGACCCGAGCGGTGGTGGGATCGACTTCGATGCCGGCTGCGCACGATCACGTTTCCGAGGTCTGAAGGGCCCGACGGCGGCGTTTACGACAGTCGTCATGCCGTACGGAGCGTCGCCGGTCGGGCCGGTGAGGAAGACCGGCCCAGAGAACTGGATCGGCGCTTTGCCCGACCCGACCGTCGTGGTGGCCGTCCCGATCTGGCTTTCCGAGGAGCAGGTGCCGAGCGATGCCTGCGGTTCCGGGCAGAGTGGGACCGCCGGGATCTTGCCGACCAGGCCAAGTGGGAAGGGCGGACGCTGACGTGAGACAGGTACTGCTGGCCGTCGGCGCGCCTGAGCTTGAGCGTGAAATTGGTGTGGCGGTGCCACCGGTAATGGGCTGTGCCACGGTGCTCTGGGAGAGCGCGAACGGCAACGGCGAGGGGCAGGCGCCGCCCGTGCCGTTGCTGTCGACGGTGAACGGAGCGCACCGCCGGCGACACGGCTCGAGGCGTGCCCGTGTACGGCACGAGGCTGGCGGTCGTTGTCGCCGGCCCGCACACGAGCGGGTTGGCGATCGGCGCGAGCGCACCGCCTTTGAAGCTGAGCGTGATGTTGCTGAACGGCTGTTCGGGTTGTTGTCGAACACCGTCGTCACGCGACCCGTGACTGCGTCGGGCTATGACGGTGCCCTGCAATCGCACGGAGATGCCGTAGCGAGTCGACTCGGCGTCGACGTAGATCGTGAATTCAGGTTTGCTGGGCGACCCGCCGGTGACGGGTTCGGTCCCGCCAAGGAAGATGTGACCAGTGAGCGGTTCGGTTTCGGGAAGATCCGGGACGGTCAGGTGACCGTGCCAAGCCGCGATTCGAGCGGACAGGTGACCGGGTTGCGGGTACCGATGCCGATCTGCGCGGGCGTGCAGGCCCTGAGGCCCGTGGCCGCGGAGGGGTTGAGGGTCATGCCTTCGGGGAGGCTGATCGTGGCGGTCTTCAAGCTGCGAGGAGTCGAGTTCGGTGGGAGGGTGCTGTGGGGTACGGCAAGGGTGGCGATGACACCGGTAGGAACGTCGGACTGCGTCTTTTCGGGTTCGACTTCGAGACGTCGGCACGAAGGGCGGCGCTGTGAAGCCCGCTTCGCCAAGACAGCCTTCGGGGCCGATCGGGGCGACATATGTTTTGCGCCTTCCTGGTTTGCGACTGACTTGAGCTTTACGTCGTTGGTGGTCAGAGGGCCGGATCCGGCGCAGCGGCTTGGGTTTGTGACGAAGCCACCATGACCCGTATTGCCCCTATCCCCGAAGAGGCTCAACCGCGAAGCGATGAATGGGATTTCTTGGAGAGACGTTGATTTCGTAGTAGTCGTGATAGTCGCTGGCCCATTCGATGTGGCCTTCGATCAAGGGTATGGGCGAAAACTGGGCTTTTTCGATCGCCGGTTGGGTCCCGGAATATCGCGTTCCACGACTTCAGTGAACGGAATCGAAGCGAGGGCAACTCCGAACTCGGAAGCGAGAGCCTTCGGCTGTTCGAGGTTATAGACCTTGCCTTCGAGTGGGGTCTCCACCTCCGGAAACACCGCCGGCCGGTTCACACGACACAACCTTGTTTATGCCTATTTCACGTTGGCGCTACATTTCGGTTCGGAGGAAGACACCTGAGCCGGAGCCTTCGGCGCCATATTCCGCCTTGGAGCACATAGCCATGGCCTCAGGATTGGTGCTGACCCCGGGCGCGACGTCGGTGCGAACATGCGTCACGATGCCCCGTGGCGACGCTCGGGACGGCATTGGGAAATGTGCCTTCGGTATTGACCTTGAAGGCCGTGACCCCATACGGCGGATGCCCGGCCGCCTGTGTATAACCGGCTTCCCTAGCTTCGGCCAGGCTCGGTTCCTTCGGAAGCGAATAGGTGAGCGGTGGGTATGGCGCCAAGTACGAGCTTCTTCACCACAGTCTGGGTGACTTCGTGCAGTTGGCCGCAACAAACCTTTCCACGCCGAATTGGGCGCTGCCTGAGCCGCGGGCACCGCAAGCGCCATCCAGGCGCAGACCAAGTGGCCGCACATGCAACCGTCCCTAGAAGCAAACCGCGAACCCTCGACGTCATCCCGTCCTCCTCCAAAAGCTAGATCTAGTCTATCCAGTCAAGCGCCTATGTAGCGAGTAGTGTCTATGTAGACAACCCTCGTCTACCCGGTTCGATGCGGTCTCAGTCTCGGTAAGCACCCCGGCAAGGCGCCATGCGCGCGCTGACCATCCCCCACGAGGGGAGAATGGAGCCAATGAGCTTCGGCACGCTCGCCCTGATCTGGCCTCTGCGGTTTCGCCGGCCCGCTGCTCGCGGCCGGCGGTAGCGGCGCCGTGCCGGTCGTGGTGGGCGAGCTGCTGGCGGGCATCCTGCTCGGCCGCACCGGCCTGCGACGCGATCGACCCGGGAGACGCCACGCTCTCCTTTCTCTCGGAATCGGCTTCGCGATGCTGATGTTCGCGGTCGGGATGAGCGTCCCACTGCGCGACTACGGGCTGGGGGATCGCTGCGGAAAGGGCGCCACGACCGCGCGATCGTGGCCGCGATCGCCGTCGGCGCCGGATTGCTGGCGTCGCGGATCGGAGGCGCGGGGCATCCGGCCGTGTACGCGGTGCTGATCGCCTCGGGGTCGGCCGCCGTGGTGCTGCCGATCCTGCAGGAACGTAGGCTGACCGGGCCCGACGCGCTCGACGGTGATGGCGCAGGTGACGGTGGCCGACATCGGCACGATGGTGGCGGTACCGCTCGTGCTCGCGCCGGGCGCACCGGCCGAGTCGTCGTCGGCAGCGTGATCGTGGCGGTATGCGTGCTCGCGATGCTCGTCGCTCGCCAGAGCGCCTTCGCGAGCGTGCCGAGGTGCACGAGCTCAGACAGATTGGGCAAGCGACGCGGCTGGGCCGTTGACCTGCGCCTGGCTCTGATCGTGCTGTTCGGGTTGGCGTGGCTCGACCGAGCGCAGCGGCGCGAGCCTGCTGATCGCCGGCTTCGGAGCCGGGCTGATGGTGGCGTCGATCGGCGGGTCCAAAACGCCTCTCCAACGAGGTGTTGGGGATCGCCGGCGGCTTCTTCATACCGCTGTTCTTCGTGGTGCTCGGCGCGCGCCTGGACATGCGCGGCCTGTTCTCCGACGCCGCGCCTGATCGGCGCTCGCGGGCGCGCTGGTCGCGCTCAACGTCGCTCGTCCACCTGCTGGCCGCCCGGATCGTGCGCCAGCCGCGAGCCGCCGGGCTCATCGCCTCCGCGCAGCTCGGCGTGCCAGCGGCGCTCGTCGCGCTCGGGCTGTCCGCGCACGTGCTCACACCGCCCCAGGCCGGCGGCGATCGTCGTGGCGGCGCTGCTGAGCATCGTGGCATGCTCGATTGGCGCGCTGGGGCTGGAGCGCGAGCGCGGAGGAGCACCGTGAGCTCCGTGCACAGGCGCGACGCGACGGGACTCGCGTGTTTTTCCACGCTCAAAACGGGCAACCACTACCGACGGCGCGATCAAGTGGAAGGGGTAGGTTCCAGTCATGGCGCGAGCTCACCAGAGGGAGGCGCCAAGACCAGATGAGCGCGACGCGGACGACTCCACCTCGCTCCCGTTCACCGGCGGATACCTGACGGACGGCGAGACGCTGCTGTCACATCGAGCGCACGCTCGTCGAGGACGCGCGTGGCGATCTGCTGGTCGAGCTCGAGGACTGCGCCACGCTCGAGCTGATCGTGTGCTCGGCGCGATCGCTGGCACAGCTCGGTCTGCGTCCCGTGCAGCCGCTCGCGCACAGCGCACGCTGACTGGCGGCGTCATAGGCTCTGGCCCGAATGCGCTGGCTGGTGGACGGCATGAACGTGATCGGCACAAGACCCGACGGCTGGTGGCAAGACCGCCACGCCGCGATGGTGCGGCTCGTGCACATGCTCGAGCGATGGGCCGCCTATGGCGGCGAGGATGTCACCGTGGTGTTCGAGCAGCCGCCGAGACCACCGATCCGCTCGACCGTGATCGTCGTGACGCACGCTCCCCGGCCGCGTCGCGACTCCGCCGACGACGAGATCGTGCGCTTGTTGAAGTCCGAGGCCGAGCCGGGACTCGTGAGAGTGGTGACCTCCGATCACTGGCTCTCCGACCGCGTGCACGCGGAGGGCGCGAGCGTCGAGCCCTCGGAGTGGTTTCGGGGACAGATCGAAGCTGACTGAAGTCCCGCTCCGGCGCTGCTGACAGCCCTCTGGGCGCCAGATCCGGCCCCGCGGGCGCCACCGGCGGGTTCGCTCAGACCACCGGCGGTGGCGTCCCCTCGGCGCTCGCGGCGAGCGCCTGATCCCACTCGCACACAAGACACGCATGGCGAAACGCCGAGTGGGCAAAGTCGAGGGCCAAGGCGTGCGGGTCGGCGCTCGCGCGGATGTCGTCCCAGTCGAGCACGTACTCACCGAGCCCCGCCTCCCAACGTGCGACGGGAGGCGACAGCGTCGCGCTCGAGAAGCTGTCGGGCGCTGGGTGCGCATAGGCGTAGAAGGCCGCCTTCTCGTAGCGCGCGTCTCCCGGCCACCAGCCGAGGGCAACCTCTTGGACGTCCATTGCGTTGCGCATGATGAAGTCCTTCGACGGTGGATCGGCAGGCAGCCCGGAGAAGAGGTTGACCGCCAGATCGAACGAGCCCCACCAGGCATTGACGGGTGTCGAGCGGCCGCGATAAGGGGCCCGGAAGGCGGCCAGCACGAGCGCGGCACGGGTCGCGGCCGCGAAATATGCGGCGACCTGGGCGGGGTCGTAGCGAGTGTGCTCTTCGTCTTGGTCGAGGGGCACGCTCCACGAGACCTCTTGCGGAGTCGCGTCGATCTCGACGGGACCGACGAGCGTGCGAATCGCCGCCAGCAGCTCGCGCGTGACCGCGCCGACCGGCCGGTCGGGCGCGAGCGCCACACGCAGCGAGCGCCCGCCGCTGTGTTCGGCGACCGCCTCGTGGGCGCCCAGGTCGAGAGCGACGACAAGCGCTCCCGAGCCGTCCGGGGCTGGCAGCGCCAGCGTCTCCCAGCCGCGCGCGGTCAGCCGCAGGGCCGCGTGCTGGAGCTGCGGCTCAGGCGGAGCGAGCGCAACCGCCAGCTTGCCAAGCACCTGCGTATGCGCGTGGAGCGTGTCGCACGTCGCGTGCCAGTCCGCGTAGGAAAGCGCAGGCCACTCAGAGGACATGAGCACACGCTACAACCTCCACGCGCTGGGCGATCGAATCAGACGGATAGATCGTGGGAAGCGCGCTGCCGCGCTGGGCGGCGACCGCACGCAATGCTAGTTAACTCACGCCATGGCTAGAGAACGGCGACGAGCACTCCCCGGCGACTCCGCGGCGACGGTGGCGCATCGCCGCGCGCGCAAGTGGCTGAGGCTCGCACCGCTGACAGTGCTCGCGGTGACCGGCTCGATCCTCACGCTGTGCGACCCGGCAGCCGACACGAGCGCCGAGGAGCACCGCTCACAGTCCGCCTTGCTCCCGGTGGCGCTGGCAGGCGACACGGCTGGGCAGCCCGCACCGGTCACTGTCACTGTGACGATCGACCCGCTCGACCCGGGCCGGCCTGTGCCCCAGCGATTTCTCGGGCTCTCCTTCGAGGCGGCGGCGCTCGACCAGCTCGCGCGGTATCGCGCACCGCGGCGACCTCGTCGGGCTGCTGCGCTCGCTGGGACCTGGGATGCTGCGCTTCGGCGGCATCACCGCGGACGAGAACGTCGCCTGGACCGACGCCGCCACCCCACGGCCGGCGTGGGCGTCGAGCGTGATCGGGCCTGCGCAGCTGCGTGCCATCGGCGAGCTCGCCCGCCGCAGCGGATGGCGGATCCTGCTGACGGTCGGACTGGCTCACTACGAACCGACGGCCGCCGCGCGCGAGGTCGCGGCCGCGCACCGCGCGCTCGGGCCCTACCTCGCCGCGGTCGAGATCGGCAACGAGCCGAACGCCTACGGCAGCCACGGCCTTCGGGAACTCCCCTGGATCGCCCAGGGCTACGAGGAAGAAGTCAGCAACTACCGCGAAGCGATCCAAGCCCTCACTCCCGGCGTGCCGATCGCGGGTCCCGACGTGTCCGGCTCGGGCGTCTTCAGCGAATGGGGCGACGAGGAGGCGCTCGCGCAGACGCCCGTCCTGCTGACCGGGCACCACTATCCGCTCGGATGCGCGCAGAACGCCCGCCCCCTCGATCGAAGCGCTGCTCAGCTCCGCCAACCGCGGACGCGAGGCGCACTCGCTGGCGACCTACATGTCGGTCGCGCGCGCCAACGGGGTCCCGCTTGCGGATCGACGAGGCCAACACCGTCTCCTGCGGAGGAGTGGCCGGCATCAGCAACACATTCGCCTCGGCGCTGTGGGCCACCGGCTACATCACGCAGGCGATGGCGGCGGGTGCGGCCAGCATCAACCTCCAGGGCAACCCCGCGAACTGCGCCGGATACACACCCCTCTGCGCGCCCAATCCCGGCGGCCCTCGCGACGGGCGCGCTGCGCGCCCAGCCCGAGTGGTACGCGCTGCTGCTGACGAGCTCGCTCGTCGGCTGACCGCCCGCTGCCGACGACGATCACCGCCGAAGGCTCACCCAATCTCGTGGCGGCGTCATTCTCGGGGCCCGACCATTCCTTGAAGGTGGTGCTCGTCGACGACGAACCGCCGGGCGCGAGCCCGCTCGCGCTGCGCTGGAAGTGGGCGCCGGCATGGGTGGAGCGGGCATTCTGCGCCTCACCGCGCCCTCGCCGAGCGCCACCGGCGGCATGCGACTCGCCGGGCGCGCGGTCGCGGCCAACGGCTCCTGGCGCCGCTCCCTACACGGACGGAGAGCGTCGCTGTGCACTCCGGGATCCTGCGGCTCGAGCTCGCGTCGGGCAGTGCCGCACTCGTCACGATCAGTCAACCAAGGCCCGCGCCGCGCCACCACCAGCGCTCGCCACGGCGGTAGTCCTTGGGCGAGCAGCACGGTCGCCCAAGGACTCGTCCACCGGGTGGGTGTCGCTCAGCAGTGTGCACCCGAAGCGTGCACACAGACCGCAACACTCGCGGTAGGTGCGAAGCCGCTCTTGGTTCCCCTGAGATGGGCGGTTCCCAGCACATTGAATTTGATGGTCGCATGCCCAGAGGCATCGGTGGTGACTGTCGCTTCGCCGCCTTTGACCGCGACGCCGGAGGCAGCGCTGGGGACGCCGGAGGTGCTGTACTTGTCCACAGTCACCGTCGCCGATCCGCCTTGAGCGATTTCCGCGGGCGCTCCGCTCAGCTCGAGCGGGAAGACCGTTGGCGTGTATTCGGGGGCGGTGGCCCTGTCGACGAGGAACAGCACTCGGTCGCCTTCGGCGAGCTGGGTGGTGCAAGCGCCTTCGCTCGCGTATTTGTCATTGATCCAGAACGCCCAGTAACGAGGATCGCCGATCGTCCATTCGTGCGTCTCTCCCAGGATGGTCTGGATATAGGCTTCGTGATCCCAGTTGCCTTCAGTGGCGAGCTGCAGGGCACCGGCGGCGCCTGTGCCCGAGCAGTTTCCTGGAGCGGGCGTGGGCGTGGTGGTGGTTGTGACGGTCTTTAGAGGCAGCAGCGTGGAGGTTGCGCCCTCGACGCGCACCGTGACGGTGGCCGGTGTGCCGGCCACCGCTGACGCGCTTGCCGTTAGCACCATGAGCGCCCAGGCAGCGGCGAGCATCGCGATGTGCCTTCTTTGCATGACTTGCTCCTTTTCTTGGGGGTTTCTGCTTGATGAAGCCGGTGGAGGCAGGCGCGATCACGCCGGTGGTCGAGGTCGTAGGCCCAACCCCCGGCGAGTCCACGGACGCCTGGCACGCCGCGTCTCCTACGCATACCGCCAGCGCGTTCGAGGGAATGGCTCCACTGCGTGTCGCGCGTAGTTGGAAGACACCCGCTTGCTCGGACTGCAATTGGGCTACGCCGTCGCCTCCGGTGGATGAGCCGTCGACCAGCGCGCCCGCGACAGGCCCGCCATCCGACCCGTCGGCGCGGATCCACCCGTCGCGCACGCTGACAGCGAATGGAACCCCTGGCGCGACGTGGGTCGGACCACTGAGACGCAGGATCAGCGGACGCTGGGCGGTGTCGTATGCCCACAGAACTTCGTCGCCGTCCTTTAGCCCTGCCCGACAGGCGCCAAGGGCGTAGCGCCAGTTCACCAACAGCGCCCAGTAGGCAACCGGTGGTTGCGAGGTGTCGGGGCCGATGCGATTGACGAAGAAGTCTTGGAACTCGGAGAACCAGTCTCCTTGCCAGTCAATCCCGAGGGCGCTTAGCGCACCCACCGCCGTTGCCCGGGGTGCTCCCGGCTGGTCGCCTTGACAGGGGTGCGCACCGCTGCCGTCGCCTCCGTCGAGCACACCCGGCGCGGTATTCACCGGGCCGTCGTGCAGCGTCTGAGTCTCGCCCTCCACTCGTAGGGAGACAGTCACCGTCGCATTCGCCGGTACCGTTCGCGCCGTCCATGCGACGACCGTGGCCAAGCCTGCGATGGTCACCCCTATCCATGCCCGGCTCATCGCAGCACGGTCGACGCGGCTGTGCTGACGACCTCACCGGAGCGTGGGTCGCGCATCGCCCCCACGACCCATGCCACGCGGTCCTCGCGCCTGCGCAGCGCCCTGCGTGCGACGCGGCTGAGAGTGAGCGTCACCGTGCCTGAGGCGCCCGCATCTAGATGAACCTCGTGCTCCCCCACTATGTGCGAGCGGACAGGCCCACCGCCCTGGGCGCGCAACTCCACACGCACACGCACAAGACCCCTGCAGCCCTCGACTCCAGTGCCGCGCGGACAGCTGAGCTCGATCGTCACGCGGCCGTGGCGCGCACGCGTGACCGCTCCAATACGGAGCCGCAAGCGAGCGGGGGTGGAGTCGCCGCTGACTGCATGCGTCACTGGGGACGAAGCGAGGACTTGCGCTGTGGGAGCACTTGCCGAGACTGGCGCCGGCGGCGATGAAGCGGGCGTCCCGCCGTCCGAGACAAGCCGCACCTGCACCAGAGCGCCCAGCCCGAGCACTCCGTCGGTGTCCACTTCGGTGGGGCCACCTTCCCTCTGCACCTCCCAGATCGCCCGTCCCGGCTCGCCGTCGACGCCATTCACCCGCGCGATCTTCTCGCCGTCCAGCGAGAGATCGCTGACGCAGTAGGAAGGCGAGGAGGCGTTGTTGGCGTCTTGCAGGACCTGCGCGACGGTCGCTCCCAGTGGCGCTGTGACCTTGCACATGCGGGTCGAGCTGCCGCCTGTGACGTGCCCGCCACTGTCGATCACCAGCGTCATCGGAACCGGCGTGCCGACCGCTACCGTCGGAGCGGGCCGCACCGACGGCTCGTCGCTTTCCACGCGAGCTGGAGCGGGCGCCGCGAATGCCGCGCCAGCGAGCGGGCGCACCGCGTCCTGCGTCGCGTACAGATCCTCGTTGCCGTCACCCGCCTGCCATTGGAAGCTGCCATCGGGGTTCTGCTGGGCCAGCAGGAAGTCGAGCGGAGTCTTGCCTTGTGCGGTTATCCAGCTCCGGGGGTCTACCCCGCAGCGACGCAGCCCGCTCGCGACCCAGCCGGTCGTGTCCGTGTTGAGACCCAACGATGAGCTGACGAACCCGCCGGTGGCGGCGTCTTGGGCCGCATGCAGATAGGCGAATGCCCGCACGAGCGCAGGATCGGGGAGTGTCGCGCCGGCTGCGCATAGGGCGGCAATCGCCGCGCCTGTCATGTCTACATCCGATGTTGCCGCGCCCGCCGCGAAGTTCCAGCCGCCGTCCGCGTCCTGCTGTTCGCGCAAGCTCTGCGCCAGGGTGCTCATAACTTCGGTTGGCGCCCCGCTCACGTCGAGCGCCAGCAGCCCAAAAGCATCGGCGTTGGTAGCGCCCTGACCGCCGAGCTGGTGTCCGTCGAACTTGGTGGCCAAGTCGGCGACGAGGTTGGTCTGAGCATCTAGACGCGAGGTCTGCAACCCACCCGCGTACCCCGCGAGGATCGCCCGCTCATCGTCGGTGGCAGCGCCGCCGGGGCCTTCGCTCGTCCACGACGAGAGGTAGAAGTCCTGTGCGCTTGGGTCCAGCGGGGAGGTGCGCACGTCCGCGGCATTGACACCGGCTGATGCCAATGCGGTCATCGACCAGTCGCCACCGAAGGAGCCCAGGTCGCCGTCGGATTCCTGCTGCGAGGCGATCCACTGCGCTCCGCGCTGGGCCGCGGCCAGGGCCTGAGCTTCGGTGACCGCCTCGGCGGCGGGGGAGGCGGCCTGGCTGAACGACGCCAGGCCTAGAAATGCAAGCGTCGCAACCGCAAGCCGGTTGGCTCTGAAGGGGTACCGCATGTCGCCATCTCCTTGATTGGGGCGGCGACACGCACGCAAATAGGCGGCGCACCGGCCGCCTATACGCGAGGCTTTGCCATCTGGCACTGCATGCGGGACGTATTCGGGCTCGGGATCGACCTCCCGGATCTCCTTCCCAAGCTCTGAGAGCTCAGTGGAGCTACGATCCGTTCGTCACCCACACCGCTGCGCGTCAGCCCCGGAATTGCACCGGAGTTCCGTCACCGCAAGCGCTGGCAGCGTATCGCAAATCAATCATGGGTGAATCGAGACGTGCGTCACACAAGAACGGTCGTCGACTGGATTTGACTCTGTGGGTTGCTTCGCGACCGCGCTGAAAAAGCCAGTTCCGTAGGCGCTTGGCGGGCCTCAGGGAAGGGCGCCCACCGGCTCCGCTTCCAGGACGTCCGCATCCTGGGCGGCGGAGACGGGTGCGTCTATCCGTAGACGGCTTCGCACCAGCGTCCCCTTGCGCGGGGAGAAGGTGACATTGCGGCGTGTGACGCGCTCGGCACGCTGGCTAACCGGCTGTAGGACGCTGCGACGCAGGACCGTCTCCAGCACCACTCTCATCTCGAGTTCGGCGAAGCTGGCCCCCAGGCAGCGCCTGACGCCGCCCCCGAACGGGATCCATCCATAGCCACTGGGCGGATTGTCGAGGAAGCGCTCGGGACGAAACGCGAACGGCTCGGGGTACAGGTCTGCTCGTGTGTGCGTGAGCCAGATCGCAGGCGTTACGTCGGTCCCGGCAGGAAGGCTCAATCCACCGCCTTGAAGCTCTGAGGCAAGGCGCCGTCCCGCGAGCGGCACGACCGGGCGCAATCGCAGCGACTCCCAGGCCACGGCACGTAGATAGGCATCCTCCCCCGCGTCAACCTCGGCGATCAAGCGTGCGAGCACGGCGGGGTGGCGCAGCAGCAGATCGAAAGTCCAGGCCAATCCCGTGGCTGTCGTCTCGTGGCCGGCGAGCAGCAGCGTGACTAGCTGGTCGCGCAGCTCCTGATCGCTCATCGCGCCGCCGTCCTCGAAGCGGGCTGCGATCAACAACGAGAGGATGTCCTCGCGCTCGTCCAATGCTGGATCTGAGCGACGGTCTGCGATCTCGGCGAACAGCAGCTCATCGATGCTCGCCGTGATCTCCCTCAGACGGGCCATGGGATCGCCACGACCGAGGCGGCTGGCAAGCATGAAGCGAAATTGCAGCGCGGTTGAGGACGTCTCGCTCAACAACATCGGAAGGCGCTCCCTCAGCCGCTCGCTGCGCGCCTCATCGGTCACCCCGAAGACCGCCCTGAGGATCACCTCGAGCGTGATCGCCTGCATATGTGGATGAATCGCGAAGGGTCGATCTTCGGGCCAGCGGTCGATCTCGCGTTCCGTGGCCTCGCGCATGATCTCCTCATAGGAGCGCATTCGCTCGCCATGAAACGGCGGCAGCATGAGCTTGCGCCGTGCGAGATGCTCACGGCCCTCGAGCAGCAGCACCGAGTTCGGCCCCATCACCGGCAGCAGCGTGATCGTTCGCCCCGGAGGGAGCCCGTGCTCGTGCGCCGTGTAGAGAGCTCTGATCGTCTCGGGGTCTGAGAGCATGACCATCGGTCGCTCAAAACCCGGGAAGCTCACGCTGAACTGATCGCCGAAGCGACGCCTGCAGGACTCCATGAAGGCGATCGGGCGTGCCAGCCAGCGCATCATCTGCACGGCTGGGGATTCCGTGGGGCCCGAAGGAAGGGTGCTCACCTGCCGACAGGGTGACAGACCGAGCTCAAGCGCACCATTCTGGGGGAAGCTGTCCCTAGATCCCGTAGGAGACGACGGGCACGGGCCGTTCAAACCTGCCTTGCGGATGTGCATATCTGGATTGACGGATATCGCCTGACCTCGCCCGACGTCCGAGGACTCTTAACTGTAAACAGCTACGCACCAAATCACGCACCTCTAGCGCCGCCTGCCAGAGGTACCAGCATCAGCGGTGATCGCGCCAGCCCCGGTGTGGGTCTCTTCCCTATTGTGGTACATTCTTAGTGTGGCCCACACTGATAGACAAGTGATCGTAGGGGAGCGCGGACGGGTGGTCCTGCCATCTGCGGTACGCCGCGAGCTGGACCTGAAGCCCGGCACCCATATGCTCCTGAGCACCGAGAAGGACGGCTCGCTGCGACTGCGCCCGTATCGCGCCGTAGCCGAACAGAGCCGCGGCCTGCTACGCGATCTCCCCGGAGAGTCGATGGTCGATGATCTACTCGCCCAGCGACGTGCAGAAGCCGCGCAAGAGGACACCGAGTAGTTGGCTCTCGTACTCGACGCCTCGGCGCTGCTCGCCTATCTTCGCGATGAGCCCGGCGCCGAGCTTGTGGCGGAGGCAATCGCTGATGGTGTGGTCATCTCGACCGTCAATCTCGCGGAGGCCTTCAGTCGCTCCGCCGACCGGGGGGCAGACCCGGCGAAGATTGCCGCCAAGCTCACCCAAAGTGGACTGCTCGATGGCGCGGTCACCGTCGAGCCGTTCACTACCGCTGACGCTATCGACGCTGCACGCCTGCGACCTTTGACTCGCGACGCCGGACTCTCGCTCGGCGACCGGGCGTGCCTCGCGCTGGCGCGACGGCTGGGCACCCCGGCATTGACAGCCGACACCGCCTGGCAAGGAGTAGCCCACGATGTCGAACTGCACACGATCCGCTGAACAGATGATCGCCGCCTTCCGCCAGTTCACCGACTCGAAGTGAGACGAGGGCTCGCCACGGATCTCAGCCAACGGCCCGCATCGGTATGACGCCTGCCTAGACCCGCACGCGAGCCCGCACGCCGCCAACCATCGACGCGGCAGCATCGAGCCGACCTTGCTCCACTGACTGCCGTTCTGTCGCACATTGCTTGCCTGTAGTCGCGCGGTTGCTTGCCTGTACCGCTCAGCGAGATACGGATGGCGGATATGCTCGCTATTCGTCCGAAGCAGCGGGCCACACAACGATCGCCTCACGCCCGCCTTTGTACACGCAAGCAGAAGTCTGGGAGCTGCAGCGTCGGCCCCGCGTCGCTCATCCCGCGCTTGAGCGTCACGCCGGAGCTTGATCGCCCGCGCTTCGGCGAATGTGGCCACAGACTCCTTGTGCTGGCGACCATCGAGGCGATAGACCGCGACATAGTTGGAGCCTCTGCGATAGACCCCTGGATGAGCAGTCCGCTGGAGCAACACTCCAGGCTGTTGCCCTGTTGCCAGTGCTGTTGCCACCCAAACGGGCTCTCCAGCCAGGCCGAGAGCCCTGCAAACCCGCACCCACACACAAGAGCACCATGCCAACGAAGCACGCGCTCTGAGAGATTCGAACTCCCGACCTTCGGTTCCGTAGACCAGATTTGGGGTAATGTGGGGTGTCGTAGTCTCGGGCGATTTGGCTCTGTTGCTGGTGATCGCGTCTGTAGGCAATCGCGTCTGTGGAGCCGAGTGGCGTGGGGCATGTTTGCACTATGTTTGCACTTTGGATCGATCCTCCCAGGGCAACCATGAGCGCCATGCCGACGCCTTGCTGCTTTACAATAGAGACATGCACCGAACCGCTGTCGCACGCAATGGTGCCGCACCAAGCCCAGCGACCGAGAGCCGCCGCGCGGCTGCCGCTGACGCGCTCGGTCTACTCCGCGCCGAGGGGCTTGAGCCGAGTCCTGCCCATGAAGCTCTTGCCGCCCGATGGGTGGCAGGCGAGATCGATGATGAGCAGTTCGAGCTGCTCAACCTGGAGCAAGTGCGCGAGCGCCTGGCTGCCACAGCCGGTCGATAGTTGCTGAAGCCAGATGGCGAAGGATCCCTATGTCTACCCAGGCAGCGGTGTCCTGCGCAACAACCTGGAGATCCACGACCAGCAAGAGCTCTCGCGTGCGGAGGCGGACATCGTTCGCGCGTCCCTTGCCGTTCTGAACGGTCGCTCGCTTCCCGGGGACTACGACCTGGCGCATTGGCAGGCATTTCATCGCCGCATCTTCGGTGGACTCTATCCGTGGGCCGGAGAGCTACGAACCGTCCAGATTGCGAAGCCCAACGCTTTCTATGCTCGCCCTGAGCACATCGAGAGGTACGCACAAGGCATCTTCGCTGAGCTTGCTCGCGAGGACAACCTGAAGGGCCTCGATTGCAACGCCTTCATAGAGCGACTAACGCATTACCACGCCGAGATGTACGCGGTGCATCCGTTCCGGGAGGGCAACACGCGTAGCTTGCGTGCGTTCTTGGGTCAGCTCGCCGGAGAAGCCGGACACCGCATCGCCTGGGGGCATCTCGACCACAAGCGGAGTTTCGCCGCGAACGTGCGCAGCCTCAACGGACAAAACGACCAACTCCGCACATTGCTTGACGCCGTCCTCGATAAGCCCCCACGCTAAGCATCGCATTTGGAAGGCACGTGTCTGTTCGAGTACTTTCGTACTTGGCGTCGCGTAGTCGAGGCGGGCTCCGCCCATCAGCGCGCTGCCACCGATCCTTGACCCCCTGTAGCAGGGCTTCACAACACGCGCCCGCTAGGACCAAGACTGGAAGCCCGGCGGGCCGGGATGGGTACTCGCAGCCCTCGCCGAGCGTGCCCCGCGAAATTGGACCTCTCAAAGCCGCCACCACGATCCGGCCGGGACCGTGCCGTATACAATGCCTAACTCCAATACGCCGAACTGGTCAAGTAGCAAACACTCAGGGGGTCTTATGTCAGATATTTATGGGACTGTTCGCCAGGCTATTCTCGACAAGCACCAGATCATCGCGTTGTATAACGGCCACGTTCGCGAAATATGTCCCCACGTGATTGGGACGA
Source organism: uncultured Solirubrobacterales bacterium (assembly GCA_963764655.1). GTDB lineage: Bacteria > Actinomycetota > Thermoleophilia > Solirubrobacterales > Solirubrobacteraceae > Palsa-744. The sequence continues at coordinate 2,778,210 of CAVXTI010000001.1, read as the reverse complement.
AGAATGGCCGTCCACAGGCCTTGTTCTTTCAATTTGGCGGTACCAGCAGTTCCGACTTGCCTCCTGGTGGGGAGTGGCGTTGCATCCCGATCGAAGGACTCCACGATGTCGTGAGTCAAGCCGGCGAATGGCATACGGCACCCAACCATTCTCAGCCGCAGACGTGCGTTGACGTCATCGACGTGGAGGTTGCGTACTGACTTATCCGGCCTGCCCGGTGGATCGAAGAGAGGAATGCTCTGTAACCATCGGTTCACTCAGCAAGGCTCGTCGGGAGCGGCTCGCCAAGATCGTTGTCAAGCAAGTGAACGTAAGTATCGAGCGTGAAGCTCGCCGAGTGACGGCCGAGCCAACGCTGCACCTGCACGACATTTCGACCTTCAGCGAACAGCCGCGAGGCGACCGTGTGCCGGAATGTGTGAAAGCCAGCCCATTCGATACCGGCACCCTCGCACGCTGGCGCAAGAACTCTCGTTGCAAGGTTGTCAGGGTCGAGCATGGTGCCATCCACTCCCGCGCGTACTCGTGCAGCGTGATCCGGGAGTGCTGCTCGAACTCGCCGCGCTTCGATATCTGTGGCGCGCGCCGCCTTCGCTCTGCGTGCCTCGTCAAGCGTGCGGCAGGACTCCCACCGCTGCTTGCCTTCCACGCGGTAGCTGAACACGTAGCGACTGCCGCGTTTGAAGACGCCTGGTGTCCGGGTCTTCTCCAGCCGGGCAGGCATCGGCCTCGCTCCATAGAGGCGGGTGAGCGCCGCTCCCGATGGAGCGACGCTCAAGCCAACACCGACCACTCATCAAACGTCGAGGCGGTCGGCGTGGATTGCGGTACGTGACGCGCAGACGACGCGCTTGTTGATCCGGGTGACAAGCCCCAGCGCGTCCAGTTCGGCGATCGCGCCCACGACGTCCATCCGGTCGCCCTTCTCGCGGACCAACTCCTCGATGGTCCACGGCCGGGCAAGCCAGTAGGCGACACTGTTGACATGGCTCCAGGTCTCGGCCACCCAATCGCTTGGTCCGACAACCCACATATCGAGCGGCAAATTCGCTAGTAAAGAATCAGGTGTGCGCCAATATCGCGAAGGTGGTAGATAGGCGAGTGCTGTTCATCGGATTCACTGCGACAGATCTCGCGTACTGTGCCATCGACGAATCTGGCCCCGTGCAGGTCGTGGATCGTCTTGTACTCGATGCGCGTCTCAGCCCCTGAGTCCGGCGCGACGGTCATGAGCGTCGCGCCCACGAAGGCGGTGAGACTTCGTTCTCGACTGCGGTAAACGCTGTAGAGATCCAGCTCGCTCCAGCTCAACACGCGGCCTGTAATTCCGTCTTTCGCGTTAACCCACTTCCACCACGCGAGCGGGTCCCCGCTCCCCAAGAAACAGATCGTCACGAAATCCCGGAGGCCGAGAACCTGCACATGCAGGTTCATCTGCTCAGCGTGGCGCGTTCCCAAGAACGCGGTGCCGCCCGCTGGTGCACAGACAATCAACCCTAGAATCTCGTCGTCTGTGTCGTCTGCCTCGTTTTCGAGATAATCGTGAGCGTGGATGAGTGTGTCGTTGCCGTCCCACATCGCGTACGGGTCCTCTGGACGGATGCCCGTGAACCCATCGCTGACAACCAAGCAGCGAAGTCGAAGTCCGGTGTCGATACGCAGTGAGAGCTCCGTCCACGGTCTGTCGGTTGTGCGCGTGGTAATGGCACGATCCGTCGCTCGACTCCCGAGATGGGCGAGTCCGCCCTGTGCGTCTTCCGCGATGGCGACGCCGTAGATCTCTGAAAGAGCATCAGGCCCGACCTCGGTAAGCGCCGTAAGGACGAGGTGGTGTCGCAGTGCAAGCGCAAGCGAGAACGGCTCAGCGAGGACGAGTGTACCTCCATACCGGCGGATGGGCCAACGGCTCGGCATGCCTTCCATGATTTGCTCGGTCGTAAACGTCGTAAGGCTTGCCAGCGCGATTAGCGGCTCGATGCCGATAGATCGGTCGTCCCGGTGGCGTCGCGCATCGCGTCGCGGGTAAAGGTGACACTCGCCGCCAATCGTCGTGCGGTCGTCGCACCAGGGACGCTTGCGCCATTTTCGCGTTTTGGTGGCGCCATGTTGCGCATAAGCCCTGCCGAGCCCAAGACTTTGTCGCTCAGGCATAGAACTGCAGCCACTGTTCGCGTCAGGTCGTTGCGTCGATCATTTGGGAGCAGCGGGGAGAGCAGCACGACCTTGACCAGCGTTCGCAGATCGGTCACGGCTTCAACGCTGGTGCCGCTGCCAATCCGAAACAAGCCCATGTGGAACGCGATCTCCTCGGCGATCACATCGTCATACGGATCCTCGTACTGGTCCCCGCGCGCACCGAGTCCTCCTGAGTTGACAAGCTGTCGCAGGTCCCCGACGCTTGGATCGCGCCGGACGACGCGGTCGAGCACGTCCAACGAAATCGCCGCCAGAGCCTGCAGACGCCACAGGCGATGGATGTTCGTCGGCAGCAACTGCAGGCCACCGCATAGCGCGGCGAGCTTCATCGGATCGAATGACATCGCAGCAGTTCGAGTGCCGGAGAGAGGGTCGGGGCGGTGCGGACCCTCAACGATATTTGCGTCACCAATGCTGATAGCCGGAACATGGTGCCAACATTGGTGGCAAAGCGTCGATGACATGATCACACCGTCGAACCTGCGGCGGTCAAATGGCCCCACTTTTGTGGGGCGCTGTGATTCGCCGCGCTGGCTTCTGCTTCGGTAGACGAGCGGGTAGCAACTCCTCCCCCCGTGGTCTCTATCGATGGCAAGAAAGCGAATCTGGGGCGCCCACTCCGCGCACTCCGCTACCGGTGTCCATTTTCAGTGGCTTGGGACACCTTTCTGGGCTGGGTGGCCCCAAGAGTGGCCCAACTGTGCTCTAGGTTGGAGCCGTACACAGCCACCATCCACAGTCCACCGCGAGATCGCCGACCGAGCATCGGACCCAACCGTAATCCGCTACACCTCAGCCGCCTGAGCCTCCCAGCTCGGCCAGATCCTAAGAACACCTGCACCCGACCCATCCGAGCACGCCATCGAACGCGGACGCTAATCGCTTTAGCCGCCGGCTCCGCACTCAGCGTGCCTCGGGATCGCCGCCATCTCGGAGCAGCTGGGCCGCGTAGCCAAGGGCAACGAGACGTCGGTCGTCGATTCCGAGCGCTTCGCGCAGCTGGGCGACGAGCCGATACTCGTGGGCGAGGTCGGAATCCGCCGGCGCGACAGCCTCAAGCTCGACGAAGTTCCCAAGCTGCTCGACTTCATCGAGATGAATGCGCACGTTCTCCCACAGGAACAGGCGGCGACGCTTGGCGACGACTCCGCGTATCCCGATCGCGGCATCCAGGGCCGCCGATAGCGCAGCGCCGTCGCTGACCTCAATGACCCGGTAGCGACTCTCCCGCTGCTGCGGTTCGTTGGCGCGCTCAAATTGGATCAAGTGCGGACGACCGGGCTGCTCCTCTCGGAGCTTGAGTCCGCCGCGTGCCACGTCGAAGTAAGTGTCGCGCTGCTCGATCGTGCCGCGATTCTCTGCCCCCAGTCGCCGACATACGTCCAGCGAAGCGAACGGGTCCGGGTCGGTCGCCTTCAGCTCGATGTTTCTCCGCGGTGCCTGCACGGACACTCCATCCTGACGACCCATGCGATCAGTTCACGAGCCAGTGGGATCGGTTGCTTGGCCCTCTTGGAGCTGGCTCATGGTGAACAGTGCGCGCAAATCAAGGCCCTCGCCCGCAAGGCTCTCTCGGCCGCCGGCCTCGCGGTCGATCATGCACAACACAGCCGCTATATCGGCCCCGCGGCCACACAGCTCACGACAGGACTCGATCACCTGGCCGCCGGACGTCACAACGTCCTCGATCACAGCGACGCGGCGCTCGGCGACCTCGCCACCCTCCGCCAACCGGCAGGTCCCGTAGGTCTTCGCCGTCTTGCGGACGAACACGGCCGGGAGTCCCGATACCTGAGAGGCGACGACAGCCAACGGCACGCCGCCAAGCTCAAGGCCGGCAAGCAGTTCCACCCCGGCGGGCAGCAGACCGACCAACTCCTCGGCGATCTCGCACAGCAGCCGAGGGTCCGACTCAAACAGGTACTTGTCGAAGTACTCGCTGCTCATCGCTCCCGAGCGCAACCGGAACTCGCCCGTGAGACGAGCCCGCTCGTAGATGCGGCCACCAAGCTCGGGCATCGAGCGAGAGCTTATTGACCGTGCGGACGAGCGCATGAGCGGAGCAGCGTGTTTGCACTTCTGTTCGCATCCCAGCTCCTGCATGGCGCCGCGAAAGCGCCCCATCAACACGAAAACCCCGCCGTAGAGGCTGTTGCGCAAACCCGGCGTTTCCGGGTTTGTTGCGTCCGGGGTTGAGTTGAGACTTCTGGGTATGGCTCAGAACTTTTTGTTGTGTGATCGGGAGCAGGAGTTGTTGTTGGCGCCCAGCTTGCGGGATTGGCTGGGGGAGGATCATGTCGCGTGGTTTGTGCTGGACGCGGTTGAGACGATCGATCTCACCGAGTTCTATGGCGCGTATCGGGCTGATGGGCGTGGGCGGGCGGCGCATGATCCGGCGATGATGGTCGCGTTGTTGCTGTACAGCTACGCGGTCGGGGAGCGGTCCTCGAGGAGGATCGAGCGGCGCTGCCGGGAGGATGTTCCGTCGCGGGTGATCTGCGCTGACCGCGCGCCGGATCACACGACGATCTCACGGTTCCGCGCTCGTCACGAGGAGGCGCTGGCAAGGACGTTTACGCAGGTTCTAGCGATGTGCGCTCGGGCGGGGTTGGTGTCCGTTGGTGTGGTCGCGTTGGACGGAACATTGATCGCTGGGGATGCTGCATGGGCCGCGACGTGCACGCACGAATCAATCCGAGAAGAGATCGAGCGGATGCTTGGCGAGGCGGCCGCGGTCGATGCCGCGGAGGACGAGCAGCACGGCGACGCACGAGGTGACGAGCTACCGCCGGAGTTGGTGGATCGCCGGTCCAGGCTCGCGCGTCTTCGTCGTTGCCGTGAGGAGCTTGAGGCCGAGCAGGCCAAGGCCGAGGCGGCCTATCAAGAGAATCTGCGCTGGCGGGCTGAGTGGGAATCCGAGCACGGCCGCAAACTCGCTGGCCGTAAGCCGTTCCCGCCGAACCCGGACGGCGTGTCGAAGCGAACGATCAATACCACAGATCCGGACTCCAGGGTGCTGAGGAGGGTCGGCCGACCGGTGGTTCAGGGCTACAACGCGCAGGCGGTCGCGACTAGCGAGCAGATCATCGTTGCTGCCGATATCACGCAACAGTCCAACGATTCCGGGCAGCTTGCACCGATGATCGATCAGGCGCGCAGCACGCTTCAGGCCGCTGGCGTCGAGGATCGCGTCGGGACTGTCCTGGCAGACGGCGGCTACTGGAACTCACCGCAGATCACTGAGCTCGGGCAGGACGGGATCGTCGTGATCGTTCCGACCAAGGCAGCGACTCGGACCAAGGCTCGCAGGCTCTCACCGCGGCAGGGAACCGAAGCCGAACGGATCGATGCGCTGCTCGACACACCCGAGGGCGCGGCGCTCTACCGCCAGCGACAACGCATGATCGAGCCGGTGTTTGGGAACACGAAGTTCAACCGGCGGATCAACAGGTTCCACCGGCGCGGGTTGGCTGCCTGTCGAGCCGAATGGCGGCTGATAGCCGCGACCCACAACCTGATGAAGCTCTACCGGGTCGGGATGTCAGCCCAAACGGCCTGACGAACCCTCTAGGCCCGCCCCACCTGCCAGGCATCCAAGTCCAGACGAACCGCCTCCCGCCCAAGAAACAACAAAGCCCGCCAAACGACAAGCTTTGCGCAACAGCCTCCGTAGCAGGGGCTTCGCACCACGCGCCCTGAGAGATTCGAACTCCCGACCTTCGGTTCCGTAGACCGACGCTCTATCCAGCTGAGCTAAGGGCGCAGCGCCGCCTAGTGTAGTGGCCGCGTGCGCCGCCCGCGTGCGCGCGTTGGGGGCTATCGCCTCCGGGATCGTGACCTACTCGCCCGGCGCCCTCGCCGTGACGATCCAGGTCGAGGCGGGAGCAAGCAGCTCTCCATCCGCGGCGAACTCGGCGAGGCCCTCGCGCAGCGCGGCTTCGACCTGACCGTGGAGATGGGTGGCGCGATCGCCCGCCAAGACGCAGGATCTCGCCGGCGGGGCCCAGAGCCATGACGAGCTCGAGCGCTTCGTCAAGGTCGCGTGCCGATCGTGATCGGTATGTCGCAGCGCCGCAGCGCGACATCGGCGAAGCCGGCAAGCATCAGGATCTCGCTAGTCGTGTCGGCGTCGGCCATCGAGAACGGGACCTGGGCCGCAGGTCGGCTCGTCGTACTCCTCCGGCCGCTGCACGATCCCTTCGACGATCGTCTGGGCGCGGTAGAGCCAGTCGTTGTCGATCCGCCGCCGCCACACAACCATCAGGAGCCTCCCGTCGGGCACGAGCGCACGGCGGACGTTGCGCATCGCTGCGACTGGGCTCGCGAAGAACATCGTGCCGAAGCGCGAGAAGGCCACGTCGAAGCCCTGCTCCCCACCGAGATCCTCCTGGATGTCGGCCACCAGGAAGCGGGCATTTGCGACTTCGGCCTCGTTTGCCTCGCGGATCGCGTCTTCGATGAAGCGTGGCGCCGCATCGACGCCGACAGCCTCGCCGCCGGCGCCCACGAGCTTGGCGATCCGCTGGGTGGTGTCGCCGAAGCCACAGCCGATGTCCAGCACTCGCTGGCCCGGTGTCGGGGGATGCAGCCGCAACGCCTCCTCGCCGTGGGAGCCTAGCCCCGTCGTGACCGTCTCGCGGAAGCGCACGAAGCGGTCGTACAGCGGCCCGTCCCACGCGCGGATCGCCTCGTCGTTGGCGCTGATGGCTTGCTCTGATGCGCTCGTGCTCATGGCTCTCTCCTACTTCGGGGGTTCAAGCGAGACGGTCTGAGCGGCTTGACAACTCTCCAGACACGGCCCATCTGGCAACGTATACGGGAGCTGCGCGCCCAGCGCTTCGGCTCCAAGCTCGATTCCTGATCTTTAGTCTGCGGCTTCTCTGTCTGGCCGTCAAGTCCAACCAGCCACCTACCAACGCCTCTGAGGCGCTGGCTGACAGCGATGCGCCCCCAGCCGCGCGCACACAAGCTCTCGACTCGACGCCCCGTTTATGGAATATGAGGTGTCCGGTGTCAGCGACACACTAACGGCGATCGTCAAGATCTCGTGCCAGACACGCGACAAGTCTGTTCTAATAAGTCGTATCATTCCTACTGACAGCATAATCAAGGCATATTGTGCTACAGTCGCGCTCAGGCAAAATGTAAAGATCCCGTAAAGACAGCGACACAGCTCCTCTCGACAAATCTTCCTATGCGGACAATTATCGTCCCCACTTGTTGACTATAATGCTTTCTATGTCTGTGTCATGTCCATGGACCGCCCCGACCGGGCTGAACATCCCCCTTACAATCCCACTTGCAGGAACAGTTTGGGTCATGTCGAACACGTTGCTGGTTGGCAAAACTTGTCCAGCGAACAGCGACAGCGGGTAGGGGGCGATATGAGTCACGATGGTCAACAGAACGACGAGAGCCAGGAAGATGATGGCTTCGAGATACCGAAGCCGACACGCACTTTCGGACCCGTAGGACGACCAGACCCCGGTTAAATACTCGGTCGGTTCCTACTCCGGCCGAGATTGAAGATCGGGCTATCGTTGAGGCAGTCATGGCCATCAAAGAACCTTGGGCTGGCAAACCACCACCACTGTATCCACCTCAGAACAGGCGCAAATAGCTAACAAAGTCCTTGCGCAGACGCAGGATAAGGCAGAGACGCCGGCCAGCATCGGCCGTCACTGTCCCTAACTGGCAGCAGGCAGAGGATATCGACTCTACCGCCTTGCGTCGTATGGCGGCGCAGGTGCTTGCCCTATTCGACCAGCCTGAGATCTGGATTCATAGGCGTGTTGAGCGTATTTACTTCAAGGACCACCACCGGGTTCACCACCAGGTCAGCGCAGATTTCACGCTACCCCCCAGTGTGCGACCGGTCGGTGAGTTAGAGGGTAAGGACGTATATATCGCGCCGCTGTTCCTTTTGGTAAAGGACTCTCCTAAACCTCCGCGCGAGGGGAAGCAATCCCGTCGTCGATTTATCGTATTCGGGGAACGTCGTCCCGATCCGACAAAGCAGCCAATACCGACGGCGCCGTATTCAAATCTAGACTTTACCAATCAGGATGGGCGACAGCTACCGCTCGTAACTCGTCGCCGAAGCAGCAGGCTTGCGACAATGGTTCTGATCGAAGCGGCAGAGTTAGCAATAGGTGAGCCTGCCGCCGGAAAGCTTCAGGGACGAAATATCGGCGATTCCCAGCCATAGCTGGTCTGAACTAGAAGAAGTTTTGAAGTGGCTCCTGATAGACAAGCCGGCATCGAGTAGCGATCCACGCAACAAGTTGCAGAAATGTGGGACATTTCGAGAACTTGCTTATACGTTCGCGAGTCACTCCATCATCGCGTGTCTGCTCATGGATGGCTCGCCGCCACGCTCCATCTATAAGCTTTCCTATGACGAGCCCGCCAACGAGACCGTATCGAAACCAAAAGGCGCGCTATGGCGAAGCCTGGGCTGGACATCCGAGCAATACTATGTGAGGCTAAACGAGATTGGCGCCAGCGCAAGCTACCACGTTGAGATAGAGGTGCCCCAAGAACTGGAGATAAATGCTATTGGCGTGGTTGGCAAGCGCTACAGGTGGTATGACGACCTAGAAAATAGGAAAAATAGTGACTACTTGATTCAACAGATAAAAATTGCCACCGAGGGAAAGGTATACATTCCCGAACCCATCCCTGGACGTCGTGTTGGTCTTGCATGGGTAAAGCTCCGAGCACGGCGATCGGGATTCTTGGCTGGTGCGCTTGCCACATCGCTCATCACAACTATCATGCTCGCGCTCGCCGCTGTCGCGGCGCCGTACGTAGTGCAGGTCGGCAAGTCTGAGTCTGGCACTGCCGCGCTCCTACTGGTGCCAGCCCTAGTGACAGCATTCATCGTGCGGCCTGGCGAGCACGCAATCACGGCGAAGATGCTCCGCTGGGCGCGAATCGCTCTTGTGCTAAATGCCATGCTCCCCGCTCTCGCGGTGTTCTTTCTCATAACGGCACATAGTGAAACCGATCCCAATAACACAGTCGCAAACCTGTCTCTCGGCCCCATTGGTTTTACTGTAGTTGTGGCGAAGCGTGTCACTAACGCCGGTCATGAACTGCAGTTATACTGGGCAATCCTCGCTGTTGCTAGCTTTTTGTTTACTCTGCTGTTTGCTTTGAGCTATATTTTGCCATTACCTTACGGTGAGACGGTGTATAAGCCAATGTCAGAGTAAGCCCCTGGCCTTGTCAGCGGCCCTTTGCCGCTCCTGCCGTGGAGCTGACGGCAGCCCTGAGTACGAGCCAAATACGCCTCGCAAGACGGGCGGTCGATGACGACGCGAGCGAGACGACAATGCGGCTATGTCAAGCTCGCTGCCGGACGCACAAGCGCTGCTGAGTGGTCTTGTCGGTCGCACAATTAGAACGGATCGCGGGACGAAGATCGAACCTTGGTCCATCTGGCGGCGCATCCGAGAACTGCACGCCAAGCGCTTCAGGAACCTCTGTTTGATGAAATAGCCACGCTCTTGGTATCGCTTGGCTATGACGAGCTGGTGGTTTAGGCTGGGCGTCTGCGACCCGCTAGGCGGTTGGCGAGCGTCGCAAGTCTGCTCGTCTGCGCCAGGCCGCGCGCCTCGCGACGATCCGCAGCGCGGTAGAGCGCGTAGACGGTGTGTGCGCCGATCCAGCGCAGCGGCTCCGGCTCCCACGAGCGGACTGTGTGCCCAACCCAAGGGAGGCCGCTGAGAGCGGTCGTTTCGCCAAGCACGAGATCGCGCAACGTGCGGCCCGCTAGGTTGGCGGAGGCGATGCCGTTCCCTACGTAGCCGCCGGCGAGGCCGAGGCCGGTTTCGTAGTCAAGCGTCACCACCGGTGACCAGTCACGAGGTACGGCGAGCACGCCACACCATGCGTGCTCGATCGGCGTCGCGGCGGCCGCGGGGAACATGTCACGGAGGATCCGTGTGAGTTGCGTGATCGTGTGTCGCTGTGTACGTCCATCGCGGTCGATGCGAGAGCCGTAGCGGTAAGGAACTCCGCGGCCACCCAACGCGATGCGGCCGTCAGAGGAGCGCTGTGCGTAGATATAGGAGTGGGCGTAGTCGCCGATCAGCTCGACGCCCTCCCAGCCGATCTGCTCCCATGCAGCCTCCGCCAGAGGCTCGGTCACAACGATCGCGGAGTTGAGCGGAAGCCACTTGCGACGGTGACCGCGCATTCCGGCAGTGAACCCCTCCAAGCAGCTCAGGACGTACGACGCGCGTACGCTCCCGCGGTCACTGCGGGCAACTCCGGGCGCGATCTCCCGCACGTCCGTGTCCTCATAGATCGGGACGCCGAGACGCTCCACCGCGTCAGCCAAGCCCCGCACCAGCCGCGCCGGCTGCACACGCGCACCGTGTGGGCTCCAGGTTCCCCGGGTTGCCTTGTCGATGCGCACTCGCTCAGCGAGCCCGAGACCATCGAGCTCGAGGAGATCCTTGGTGCAGAGACCCCACGAACGCTCGTCGGCCACGTGCTCGCGCAGACGCCGGGCTTGGGCCTCGTTGCGAGCGACCCGCAGCACGCCGTGCTTGACGATGTCGGAGTCGATTCGCTCACGCGCACACACCCCGATAACCTCGTCGACGGTCGTCTGCATCGTGCGCTGGAGCGCGATCACCGCCTCGCGACCGTGAGAGCGGGCCAGCGCCTCGCGCGACCAGTTGAACCCGGCGTACAGCCAGCCTCCGTTACGCCCCGACGCGCCGAAGCCGGCGAACTCGCGCTCGAGCACCACGACATCCATCTCGGGCAAAGCGCGCTTGAGGTAGTAGGCAGCCCAGAGCCCAGTGAAGCCGCCGCCCACGATACAGACGTCCGCGCTGCGATCGCCTGACATCGGCGACCGGCGCCCGGGCATGGAAGTACTCGAATACCAGAAGGAGATATCGCCGTTGCGGCGTGCGAGGCCTTTTGACAATCGCATGCACATGTTGCATATCAGCTGAAACGGGATCGCGAGACGATGTTCGAGCTCTGATCCCGTGTAGGCGGCAGATCCGCAACCTACATGCGGCGCGAGTCGCGCCGGTCGAGCGTGGCGATCACGACGTCGGTATCCAGGACGCAGCCGCTCATGCTCGCTCGCCCGACCGAAGCCGCTCCAAGCAGGTTGACGACCCACTAGGCAATGACTAGAATATTGGTCATGTCAGAGACCTTGCCGTTGTCGTCTGTAAAGGCTCGCTTTTCCGAGCTGGTCGATCGCGTAGAGGGTCAGCAGGAGCGTGTGGTGGTCACACGCAACGGCAAGATGGCAGCAGTCTTGATCAGCCACGATGATCTGGAGAGCCTCGAGGAGACCTTGGCGATCCTGTCAGACCCAGCTCTCATGGAGCAAATCCAAGAGAGCGAGCGAGCCAGAGCAACTGAGGAGCCTGCAACGACACTCGCAGAGTTGCGGGCCGGACTCCAGCGCCGCCGCAACGCTGCGGCGTGAGCGAGGCGCCATGGCAGGTGCTGGTGATGCCACCAGCACGCCGCCAGATCGACCGTCTGTCGATCTCTGTCGCCGCAGCAGTGATCGAGACACTCGACGCGATCGCTTCCAACCCTCGGCGCCTTGGCAAGCCACTGCGTTTTGAGCTCGATGGGTGCTGGTCAGCACGTCGCGGCCCCTACCGAATTATCTACCGCATCGATGACGCCACCCGCATTGTCTCAATCCTTGCCGTTGCGCACCGCTCCGACGTCTACCGCCCACACTGACCGTTCCGCCCACATCGCGATACCCCGAATGGGCAGACGACAGCTTCGCGATTGCAAAGGCTATGGGGCCCAAATCCACGGGACCTAGGGGAGGTCCGCAGGCTCTAAGTTAAGTTAGCGCCAGCGCCAGAGCGGGTAAGCGACCCATTGTGCATGGCGTGGACATGGAGACGGCTATACCGTCAAGCGTTGTCGCAACGCCGAGAGCGCACCGTAGGCGCGTATTCGTGCGTACCCTAATTGCACTCGCGGCCACAATCGTGGTCCTCCTGATCGTGGCCGCCGGGAGCGCGAGCGCGGACCAGCGCTCGGTGACGGTGATGACCCAGAACCTCTACCAGGGCACCGAGTTCAGCCACATCCAGGCACTCGCCGGCGCCAACCCAACACTCGAACAGGCGCTGGAAGCGACCACGGCGGACTACGGGACATACCTCGCCACCAGGTTCCCAGACCGAGCGAAGCAAATCGCCGCTGAGATTGCTCGAGACAGACCGGCGCTCGTCGGGCTGCAGGAGGTCGCCACCTGGCACGCCGGCGCGTTCGATCCGCAGCATCCGTTCGCCCTCCCGGCGCCGGTGAGCGAAGACTTCACACAGATCCTTATCGGCGCGCTCGCCGCCGACGGAATCCATTACGCGGCGGTGTCCCGGCACGACGACAACTTCACGCTCGCCTTCCCGGTCGTGACGCCCACCGGGCTCGCCGCCGTGGGGATGGTCGAGAGCGGTGTGATCCTTGCACGCACCGATCTGCCGCCGGGCCAGCTGAAGCTGTCGAACCCCCAATCGGGCACCTTCAACGCCCGCATACCGCTGATCGCCAACCCACTGGACCCCGATCCGCCTCATGGCTTCCAGTTCACCAACAGCTGGCAGTCGATCGACGTGAAGGTGCGCGGCAAGAGCTTCCGCTTCATCACCACGCATCTCGACGCGCTCGCCCCCGGCGGAGTCGTCTCGGGCCCTCAGGCCCAGGAACTGCTGGCGGGACCGGCTAACACGTCGTTGCCTGTGATCCTCGGCGGAGACATGAACTCGGGGCTGACCTCCAGTCCCGCCGCATACGAAGCTTTCCTCGCCGGGGGCCTCACCGACAGCTGGACGGCAGCAGGGCTGGGCGCACCTCCGCTCACCTGCTGTCACCTTGCCCCCGACGACCTCGTTAGCGACCCGAACGCGATCTATACCGAGGATCTGGATCACATATTCACCCGTGGTGATTTCTCCGTATTGAACGAGCACCTGGTCGGCAACCTCGCGCCCGACCCTCCGCCGGCCACGTTCATCTGGCCATCGGACCACGCCGGCATGGTGGCGACCTTCGGGATCGGATCGCACGGGTAGGCGATCCGATCCAGCACAGCGACTCTGGCTCCCACGAGCGGGCTCAACAGGGTGGCCGGGCTTGACGGGGACGAAGCTCGAAACACGGGTCCTTCTGGCAGCGCATCCGCGAGCTGCATGTCCTGCGTTTCGATGGATGACGTCGCAGCGCGTTCCATAGCGACTTGTCCTACCGTGGTAGGATCAATGATATGGCGAGTCAGAAGCGATCTATCTCATTCGATGAGTCGGTGTTGCACGAGGCTGAGCAGCGCCTTTCCAAGTCAGGCGGGAACCTATCGGCGTTCGTCAACGCAGCTGTGCTGCACGAGCTTCAGATTGCACGCGGGCATGAGCTTCTGGACGAAGATGATGCCCAACTGGGTGCGGTGTCAGCCGGCGTGAGAGCCCAGGTCGCCGCCGAGTGGCCGGCCTGACTCTGGACGCTGGTGCGCTGATCGCCTACGAGCGGGGCGAGGAGCGCATCCGCGAGATCCTTGCAGTTGGATACGCACGTGGTTTCGTGCCGACGATCCCGGCGGTCGCGCTTGCGGAGGTCTGGCGTGGCGATGCCAAGGACGCCCGCATTGCCCGCCTGCTCAAGGCAAGCTCGATCGAGACCGTTGACGAGCGTCTGGCGCGTGCCGCCGGCAGCTTGCGCCGAACCACCCCGGGAGCGGGGACAATCGACGCGTGTATAGCGGTTGGCGTCCGCCGTCGTGGCGACGCGATCGCCACATCTGACCCGGACGACATGCGAACGCTACTCGGACCCGGGGTCACAATCCTGGCTGTGTGAGCGAAAGCCGCTCGTGGCACGTCGTACCTTCTGGATGCGTCGCCGTTCGTGCGACCATCGAAGGCACGTAAACAGGGGTGGACGGGGAGATCGGGACAGTTTGCAAACCATCAAGCTGAACTCGATGCTTTGGTCACGCTTCTCATGGAACCGGCGGGTAGGCAGGAACGACAGCAAGCAGCGGAGGCGATCAGGCGAACGTTGAGGTGCTCACTCAGCGCCGTGCTCGGTATCCTGGCAGCAGCGGTTTGTGCTTGGCTCTGATCAACATGGCGTGAATCACGAGTTCCGAGCCGTCGTCCCGAACGACTTTGACGACCTCGAGCAGCGCCCCGTCGCGACTAGGCCCGAGATAGAGTCGGGCACCGTTATCCTGATCTTTGATCGCTATGACGTTCTCCACCGCGTGCTCGGCGTCTTCGTCGTCGATGCCGTGTTTACCCGCTGACCAGCCGACTGCCATACAAGCAATGGTAGTACGAGACAGTTGAAGGGTCACGCTCTGCGTTTCGCGTGCGTAAGCGAGTGCTTGCCGTGTCCGCCGGTAGGCTGTCCTAGTCGTGACTACGCAAGAGTTGATCGAGCTGGCCGGACAACGTCTCGCGGAGGCCGCAGGGTCTCCGGCCCCGGGTGATCCTGTTCGGGTAGGCAGCACACGGCGAGCTCACACGCGACAGCGATCTGGACTTCCTGGTCATCGAGCGCGACGTCGAGAACCGTGTCGTCTAGGCCGTCCGCCTGCGCGATGCCGTCGGCAGGATCGGATGGCCGGTCGATGTGATCGTGATGGATGAGGATCTGGCCGAACGGCGGGCGAAGGTTCGCGGGACGATGGTCCACCACGCCCTCCGGGAGGGTCGGATCGTTGCCCGCTCCGACTCCTGAGCAGCGCGAGTACGCAGAGCTGCTGCTCGAGCACGCGATGAGCGACCTCGGCGCTTTGCGCTTTGGGCGATGACGAGTACCAATTTGCGGGTACCGCATCAATCGGTGATGGGATGGGTTTCAGCGCCGAATGTTGGAATCTAGACTTAGAGCGCCTAACAAAAGTGGTTGGCTTGTTTGAGGCAGATCTTTGCGCAGGCGAGGGTTAGCATGGCTTCGTGGATGTCGGCGCGGCGTGCGTGGCGTCGGGCGAGGTAGCGGTTGGCGTGCAGCCAGGAGATCGTGCGCTCCACGACCCAGCGCTCGCGTCCGAGCCCGGAGCCGTGGCCGGTTTTCTGCCTGGCGATCTTGGGGACGATGTAGCGCTCACGGAGTTCTTTGCGGTGGCGCTTGGAGTCGTACGCCCGGTCGGCGTACAAGCGTTGGGGGCGGAACTTGCCGTGACGGCCGGTCGGCGGGACGCGATCCACCAGCTCCGTGAGCTGCGTTATGTCGTGGCGGTGCCCACCGGTCAGCGTGAACGCCAGCGGCGTGCCCCTGCCGTCGACGATCAGGTGGTGCTTGCTGCCAAGGCGGGTGCGGTCGACCGGCGAGGGGCCGGTTTGCTCGCCCCCCCTTTGGCCCGCACATGCGAGCTATCCACGACTGCGCGGGACCAGTCAATCTGGCCGGCGTCCTGTAGCTCGTCCAAGAGCACCTGGTGCAACCGGCTCCAGACCCCGGCTTCGTTCCATTCATGCAGGCGCCGCCAGCACGTCATCCCCGACCCACACCCCATCTCTTGCGGCAAGTCTTCCCACGGAATCCCGGTCTTCAACACGAACAAAATCCCTGTCAGCACCGCTCGATCGGCCACCCGTGGGCGCCCAGTCAGCCGCGGCTCACGCTCCGGCAAGATCGGCTCTATCCGAGCCCACAACCCATCTGGAAGCAAAGGTTTCGCCATAACGCAGGACTTCGACAGCCCCACACCGAATCCTACCTTTTGTTAGGCGCTCTTAGATGCGGGGTCCTGTTGATACTCGGCTGCTGGGCAGTCGGGCTGTCTGTGACGCCGTCGAGCATGGCGGCTCCAGGGGAACTCGATTCGTCTTTCGGGCAAATGGGGGAATTTGCCCTCCAGACCAACGCTGCGTGTAGCAGCTGTCCAGAATCCGGCTCCGCGGCTCAGGCGCTAGCGCTTCAGTCCGATGGCAAGCTGCTCATCGCCGGTCAGAGCTCTGACGGCTCTAGGAATACCGGGCAGGCGCACAGCACAATCCTGCGAGTCGATGACGACGGCGCGCTGGATGACACGTTTGGAAGCGAGGACATGGCACCGGTCCCTTTTGAAGTCCAAAGCCTGTCTGTAGAAGCCGACGGGGGCCTGGTCAGCGTAGGTATGAACTACAACGATGTAGCGTCAAACGAGGAAGTCGGCATCGAGCGCTACAGCGCCTCAGGCACACCGACCACCCCAGTGCAATGGTCCGTCATGCCTGGCGAGCACAGTCTACCGATCCTTGCGTTCGAGTCGATAATCGATGGTGCAAACCGATTGCTGGTCTTTGGGAGCCAAGTCGTGCCCCTTGTCCCCGACGGAGATGAACCGAAGCTTGTGCGCTTTCTCCCGACTGGCGCACTGGATACATCATTCGGCTCGGACGGGATCGCCTCGGTGCAGACTCCGAGCAAGGCTGAAACATCTGCGTCCTGGCCAGGGGCATTTGCATTGCGCAAAGACGGATCCCTGCTTGTGGCGGCTACCACCTACAAGATGAACCACAACGGAGAACAAATAAAAGTTCATACGGTCATCTATCACCTCACCCCCGATGGGAAGCTCGATTCTCATTTCGGTCGGGGCGGAATGGTGGCTCTGTCAAGCAGCAGCGGCTACGGATCCATCGCACTAGCTGCCACCCCAGATGGCGGCTTCGTCCTGGCCGCTGGAGAGGCCCGCTCGGGAAGCTCCATAGAGGATCGGTTGCTGATCGTGCGCTACACAAAGGCCGGTCAGCCAGACGGCTCATTCGGCCACAAAGGAGTCGCAACTCGCATTTGGGGAGAACGAGAAGCGGCCTTCAGGCGCACTGATGCTAAGCCGTTCGGCGTCATACCGAGCGCTATAGCCTTCGACCCTCGCGGCAGGATCGTTGTAGCCGGCTCAAGGAAGATCTACACGTCCGACGCCGGCTCGGTCGAAAACTGGTTTCTGGCCAGGCTCACGCATAGCGGATTCGACTGCTCGTTCGGCTCCAGCGGCATCGTCTTCGGCGGTGCGAATACCAGCGCCGATACCGTCGCAGTCCAAGCCCATGGACACATCGTGATCGCCGGCAAACGCAACCACGAAATCGTGGCTGCCCTGTATAAGGGCGGCGGCGTACCACGTACCTGCGAAGGCGAACACAAGAGCCAAGGGCGCAAGATCCAGAAGCCCGAGCACAAACATCGCCGCAAGAGACGCAGACACCACTGAGCGTCGCCAGCCATTCCACGAGAGGTAGCGAGGCTCCCCAACGGCGACGGGACGGGGATTACGGGACGATGTTCGAACCCTACGGTCGAGGGTTCGAACATCGAGCAAATGGCGGAGAGGGCGGGATTCGAACCCGCGATGGAGTTTGACCCCCATACTCGCTTAGCAGGCGAGTGCCTTCAGCCACTCGGCCACCTCTCCAAGATCAGGAAGGCCAGTTTAGAGCTTGGCGGCCTGAGCGGTTCAGTGCTTGCCGCTGCGGGCTCAGCGCTTGTGATGGCGGCGGTGCTTGTGCTTCTTGTGATTGGGGCCGCGCACGATCGTGATCGAGGTGGTGCTGCTGTTGTTCCTCTCGTCGAACGCCTCCGCCGTCAGCTTGTGCTTGCCGGGGCTGAGCAGGCGTGCGCCGTACCACACCATGTGACCGCTCAGTGTCGGGGCCCCACCATGGACGAAGAAGCTGCGGATGATATGGCCGTCGTGGTAGAGCGAGATCTGGTAGACGCCGACGTTGTCGCTGGCGCTCACGGCGATCGGCAGCGTGTTCGTGTAGCGCACACCCGTCTTCGGGCTGGTCAGCTTGATGGCCGGGCCCTGCTGGCCACCGCACGATTCGGTGAGCCGATCGCCGTTGTGGGAGTAGTCGGCGAGCGCTCCGTACGCCGGCTTGGGGGCGAGGCTGGAGTCGAGCAATCCGTAGCTTGCGCGCGGGCTGTCGAACGGTTCGGTGTCCTGCAAGCCGAACCAGATTCCCACCTGCACGTAGCGATCCTGTGCAAGGCAATGGTAGGCCTGCGCCAGGAATGTGGCCTGCGTCTGCTGGCTGACGCCCGCGGCCGTCCGACCCGCCCATGCGCCCGAGTTGCACTCCTGCGTGGAGGTGCTCCAGCCGAGCTCAGTCATCCAGATCGGGCTGCTGTCGCCGTTGGCCCGCATCACTTCGTGGACCGTGCGGTAGCCCAAGAAAGCCCAGCGGTTGATGCGCCGGTCGGTGCGACCGTTGCGCAGGATCTGGTAGGGCGAGATGCCGTTGCAGATCGAGTCGGTGTGCACACCGACGGCGTCGAAGGAGCCCTTCGCTCCGTGGGCGTACAGCTGCGAGAGGTATTCGTAGTCGTTGCCCGTCAAGCCGCCGAGCACTACCGTTGCGCTCGCGTCGGCTGTCTTGATCGCGGGATACGCCGCCCTCAACAGCGCCGCGTAGGCGGCGGGGTCCGGGCCGCTCGCCCACCAAAGCGAGTCGTCCTCCTCGTTCCAGATCTCCCAGGCCGCCACACGGCCGGCGAGGCGCTTGGCGATCGTGCCGACGAAGCGACCGTAGTCGGCGGGGTCGCGCGGCGGCATCGCCGGATTTGCCGAGCCGGACTCCCACTGCGGCGTGTTGACGACGTCGAGGATCACCTTCGTGCCCTGCGGCAGCACCTCCAGCCCCTGTTCCAGTGCGGTCAGCGCCGAGCCGTTGAGATGCCCGCGGGTGGGTTCGAACGTCGTCCAAGGCACGAAGCCACGCACCCAGCCGACGCCGAGCCCGGCGAGCTGGCCGTCGCTCTGCGGCGACAGGCCGGTGGGGCCATTGACCACGACCCCCGATTCCGCGGCTTCGACCGGTGCGCCCGTGAGGGCGAGCGACAGCGTCGCGAGCGTCAGCGCAAGGACGGCGATTCGAGCGATGGCTGGGCGGGACGGCCTCATATCGAGGAGATCGGCAGCACAGCCGTGTGCCTGGACAGACAACCGTCCACAATCGACCTTTCGTCGAACGTCCCCTAGCATTGGCGCTGCAACACCCCCCGGAGGGGTGGCAGAGCGGTTGAATGCGGCGGTCTTGAAAACCGTTAGGCGGGCAACCCCCGTCTCGGGAGTTCGAATCTCCCCCCCTCCGTTGCTCCCATAAGTGACTCCATGCCCCGGATGGGGCGCAGCGCGGTCAGGCCAGCCAGGGCTTGCTTGACAAGACAATCACCATATGCGAATAATACGCGCCTGTTGATCTAACCCGACTCAGGCCGATCCATTTGATCTATACGGTCACCGTGGCGAGATTGTCCCGGTAGCGGTGTGACTGCTTCGCGATGTTTGACTTAATTTTATTGGTTCTGGTCGGGATCGGCCTCGTTGTGGTGGGTGGCCTCGTCTTGCTCGGGGCGATGGCGATGGCCGGTGAGACGCCGCTGCGCCTGAGTGGATCGCATACTGTCTTCTCATCGGACACCCCGCCAGTCGAGTACGCCTATCTCGACTCACTGCGCGCGGTGGCCTACCTCGGTCAGATCGAAGGGGGGCTAGCGACCACGATACAGCGCACCGACGAAGTCTCGCACGCGCTCAACGCCACCGTGGCCGTCGGGACCGCCGGCAAGCTGGGAGTCACCAACGAGGCAAAGCACATCGCGATGTCGACCATCACCCCGCAGGCGGCGGAACGTTTCTATACGCTCCTGCGGCGACTGCGTGAAGAAGGCGAGAAGGAAGAGAGAGATGGCTTATGCGTCGAAGTGGAAGACAAAGAAACGGATAAGCGAGATAAGGGTGAAGGACTCTATTGGCTGGGCGAGGTCAACGAGCAGGCATCGCCCGAAGAAGTCATAAAGGGCATGGAATGCATCGGCGCCGGCGCCTTTGTTCGTATAAAGAACGCGCAGTTGTTTCTGCCGCCGTTTGCTCAGACGCTGCCCAGGACTCGGAGCACCAACGTGTTCTTTGGCGCGCTGCCCTCTCCACGGACCCCATTCACCTCACCCGAGCAGTCGATCCAGCTAGCCAGGGCCATGCCCGAATATGCGCGACTCGTCGGCACCAATCCCAGGATGCCGTTTGTCGCTGCCCCTTATGGCAATGCAAAGAGGATCGGGGGCGCCGGCGGTGGCCTGCCAATCTTCCTGCCGTCACTGTACAGGGGGCTCACGCTCGAGCCCAGCCTGCTCAGCGGCCCGGTGACGATCGTGGGTAAGATCGTCTACTACGCCGCCAAGGGCACGCCTTACATCGACTATCCGACGGTCGTCAAGTTTGGGCGGGCGCTGATGTTAACGCGCAAGGCGCTGCGTGTCGATCTTGGCGTTTGCTCGAACACGCCAACGGTCGCAATCCGCGCGCATAGCGTCAAACATGTGACGGTCAAAAATACGAAGAGCCTCCGCCCCCCTCAGACACATTCCAGGGCCGCGGCGCGAGCTCGTAGCCCAGCGGCGCGTTGCGCCACTCGACAGCGGACGCTCTTCGAAATCAAGAAATCGATGACGTTCAAGCCGCCGTTCGCGGTGGTGCTCCCAATCGCGATATATGAGTGACGGGCCAGCCACCTGCCACAATGCCCGGCGTGAGCGACCCCGGCCCCGCAAGCGCGCATACGCGCGCCGCCCACGCCAACGCCTCGGGTGAGCTGCACTTCGAGGATCGCGAGGACTTCGAGGACGCGCGGCGCGGTCTGATCGCGACCATCCCGAGCCTCGTTCTGCGCGACGACGAGGGGCGCGTCGTGTGGGACATGGACAGCTATGCGTTCGTCGGGGCGGATGGGGGGGCGCCCGAGACGGTCCACCCGAGCCTCTGGCGCATGGCCCAGCTGAACGGGATGCACGGCCTGTTCGAGGTCGCGCCCGGCATTTATCAGGTAAGGGGATACGACATCTCCAACATGACCCTCGTCGAGGGGCGCAGCGGCGTGATCGTGATCGACCCGCTGATCTCGACAGAGTGCGCCGCCGCCGCGCTTAACCTGTATCGCGCGCATCGCGGCGAGCGCAAGGTCAGCGCCGTCATCTACACCCACAGTCACGTCGACCACTTCGGCGGGGTCAAGGGGGTTGTGAGCGAGGAGGACGTGCAAGCGGGTCGTGTGCCGATATGGGCGCCGGCCGGGTTTCTCGAGCACGCGGTCTCTGAGAACGTGCTCGCCGGCACGGCGATGGCCCGGCGCGCCGGCTACATGTTCGCCCCGGGCCTTGCGCGCGGGCCGCGGGGCCAGGTGGACGCCGGCATCGGCAAGACGACGTCGAGCGGGAGCATCACATTGATCCCGCCGACCCACGAGGTCTCGGCTACGGGTCAGGAGGAGGATATCGATGGCGTTCCCGTGGTGTTCCAACTCGTCCCTGACAGCGAGGCGCCCGCGGAGATGAACTTTCACTTCCCCCAGTGGGGAGTCCTGTGTATCGCGGAGAACGCGGTCAATTGCATGCACAACGTGCTGACCCCTCGCGGGGCGCCGGTGCGCGACGCCTTGCGCTGGTCCAAGTACCTGGGCGAGGCGATCGAGCTGTTTGGCGTGCGTAGTGACGTCATGTTCGCTCAGCACCACTGGCCGCGCTGGGGCAAAGCGAGAGTCATCGAGCATCTGGCGCGTCACCGCGACATGTACCGTTATCTGCACGACCAAACGTTGCGGCTGGCCAACCGCGGTCTCACTCCTGTTGAGATCGCGGCGCAGGTGAAGCTGGCGCCGAGCCTGCGGCGCACGTGGTCGTGCCGAGGCTATTACGGCACGGTCAGTCACAACGTGCGCGCCGTCTACCAGCGCTACCTGGGCTTCTTCGACGGCAACCCCGCGCACCTCGATCCGCATCCTCCGGTCGAGGCGGCGCGTCGCCACGTGGAGCTGGCTGGCGGGATCGAGTCGCTGCTCGGCCACGCTCGTGCCGCCTGCGAGCTTGGGGACTACCGCTGGGCCGCCGAGCTCTGCTCGCACGCCGTCTTCGCCGAGCCTGAGCACGCGGCGGCGCGCGAGCTGCACGCGCAGGCGCTGGAGCAGCTCGGCTATCAGTCAGAGAGCGCGGTGTGGCGCAACCTGTACCTCGTCGGCGCCCACGAGCTGCGCGACGGCCCGCCGTCGGCGCCCGCCGGACGGCGCGTGGCGAGCGCCGACGTTGCGCGCGCGCTCTCGATCGAGCAGCTGTGGGACGCGATGGGCGCGCGCCTGGACGGCCCGCGCGCGTGGGACGCGCGGATCGTGCTCGCGTGGGACTTCACCGACGTGGATGAGCGCTGGACGGTGACGGTCGAGAACGGCGCGCTCAGCACCGTCCAAGGCCGGCTCGCCGCCGACGCGCACGCGACGGTCACGCTCACGCGCGTGGCCTTCGACGCGGTCCTGATCGGTGAGGGCGACGGGCCTGAGCTGTTCGCCAGCGGCGCGATCGCCGTCACAGGCGACGGGGCCAAGCTGGGCGAGTTTCTCGGCCTGCTCGACGAGGGCGATCCGGCTTTTGCGATCGTGACGCCCTGAGTCCCCTTTGTGTCGGCGGAGGCTCCCTGGTGTGGGGTCAGGCGTCGTGACGCCACCCAGCACGCACGACGGGCGCGCTAACACCGACCACAACGCCCGACAGGCGTCCTAACACCGACCCGAACGCCTGCGCGGGCGCGGCGCATCCCGCAGGGCATGCCCCGCGCGTGCGCGCGGGCTCAGGCCACGTTCAACACAACCTTGCCCGTGGCACGCCGCTCGTCGATCGTGCGGAACGCATCGGCAGCGTCATCCAACGCGAAGCACGCCCCGACAATCGGTCTGATGAACCCTTCGTCCACCATCGTCCCGACGGCCTCGCCGATCGCGCGATTGCGCTCCGGGTTGCCCATCACGTACGCGCCCCAGCCGGCCCCCACGACCGACACGTTGCGCAGCAGCAGGCGGTTGACCTTGACCTCGGGGATCGAGCCCTCGGTGAAGCCGACGACGAGCACGCGCCCGTCCTCGCGCAGGCAGCGCAGGCTGTCGGTGAAGCGATCGCCACCGACCGGGTCGAGCACGACGTCGACGCCGTCGCCTGTCAGCTCGAGCACCTGCTCGCGCCAAGCGCCGTCGGAGCGCACGACCTCGTCCGCGCCGGCCTCGCGCGCGACGCGCTCCTTCTCCTCGCTCGAGACGACAGCGATCGTCGAGGCGCCGAGCGCCTTGGCCACCTGCAGGGCCGCGCTGCCGACGCCGCCGGCCGCCCCGTGCACGAGCACGCGCTCGCCCTCCCGCAGGCGCCCGCGCAGCTTCAGCGCGAAGTACACGGTGTGGTAGTTGAGGATCACCGACGCCCCCTGCGCGAAGTCGAGCTGCTCGGGCAGCGCGAACGTCAGGTAGGCGGGGGCGACGGCCTGCTCGGCCATGCCGCCGAGCACGGTGAACGCCATCACGCGGTCGCCGGCCTCCAAGCCGCTGCCAGCCGGCGCTTGGGTGACGGCGCCCGCCACCTCCGAGCCCGGGATGAACGGCAGGTCCGGCTTGAGCTGATAGAGCCCGCGCGTCTGCAGCACGTCCGGGAACGACACGCCCGCGGCGCGCACGTCGATCAGGACGCCCTCGCCGGGGGTGAGCATGTGGCTTGGCTCGGGGGCGGGGGCGTCCATCACGCGGATCGCGTCGGGACCGGAGAGCTCGCTGATCTGGACGGCACGCACGGCCGCACAGACTATCGGGCTGACATGCAGGCCCACCGGATCCGACGGTGAATAAAACCATTCATGTCCTTCACATCGCGCTTGAGCGCTGGCCGCATTCGACTAGAATCGTGGCGCAGCAACCTGTATCCGTCCGAGCCCGGTGAGCAGACGACGCGATGAGCAGAGCCGCCCTACGCACTCCCTTCGTCCTCCTCGTCGGCCTGGTTGGCCTGGTGATGGTGCTCGCCGTTGGGATGTACTTCTACGACCACGGTCGTCGCGACCAGCTCGCCAAGGGCGTGCGGATCGACGGGATCGAAGTCGGCGGCCTGAGCGCCTCGGCCGCCACCACGAAGCTGAGGCAAAGCGTGGCGGTGACGATGGAACGACCGGTGACCGTCACGCTGCGCGGCAAGACCTGGCGCATGAGCCCACGGCGGGCCGGCGTCGCCGTCGACGTCGCGGGAACCGTGTCCGAGGCTCTCAGCGCAAGCAGGAACGGCTCGATCGTCGCGCGCACATGGCGCGGGCTGTTCGGCGGAAGCGTCAACAAGGACATACCTTTGCGCGTGAGCTACTCCCGTCAGGCGGTGCGCGCCTTCGCCGCGCAGGTCGGCTCAGACGTGAACACCGCCCCGCGCGACGCGACCGTCGAACCGGGCCCCGGCGGCCTCACACAGGTGCCCGACCGCGTCGGGCTGGCCGTCGAGCAGAAGCGCCTCGGCGCGCGCCTGGCGCATGCCCTGACGGGCCCGTTCGCCAAGCGCACCGTCGCCGTCCCGACGCTCGCGCGCGAGCCGGCCGTGACCACCAGCGAGCTGGCCGCCAAGTACCCGGCCTACATCGTCATCGACCGCGCGAGCTTCAAACTGCTCTTCTACCAGCGCCTGAAGCTGGCCAGCAGCTACGAAATCGCGGTTGGCATGCAGGGCCTCGAAACGACGCCCGGCCTCTACCACGTGCAGTGGAAGCAGGTCAACCCGCCGTGGTACGTGCCCAACTCGGCGTGGGCGGGAGCGCTGGCGGGCAAGACGATCCCGCCGGGCCCCGAAGACCCGTTGAAGGCGCGCTTCATGGCCTTCAACGGCGGCGCCGGCATCCACGGGATCGACCCATCCGAGTACGGCTCGATCGGCCACGACGCCTCGCACGGCTGTGTGCGCATGCGCATCCCCGACGTGATCGCGCTCTACTCGCGCACGCCTGTAGGCACGCCCGTCTACGTGATCTGAGCCTCCCGCGCTAAATCGCCGGCCTGATCGACCGTCTTGGCGCCTCGACCCGGGCGGGCGCCTCGATTCGCTCAGGCCCCCCGGCGGCCTGGTGCTGGCCGCTCGCTAGCGGCGCTGGTCGGTCTGCTGGTTCTGCTGGCGCTCGCCGCGCACGAGCACGGCGATGAACACGACGATCACGTTCACGATCAGCCCGATCCCGAGGAACGTGGCGAGCAGGCCGATGTCCTTGCTGACGGCTTCGCTGGTGGCGATAAGCATCGCACGCAAGCCTACCAACGCCGAGCGCCGCCGTGTCGTAGCCTTCAGGGACCGCTTGCGCATCGCAAGCCATGGAGAGGTGCCAGAGCGGTTGAATGGGCGCGACTGGAAATCGCGTAACGGGGGTTGACCTCGTTCGAGGGTTCGAATCCCTCCCTCTCCGTTGACATCTGTTCACCGAAGGTGACGCGATACCTCAACGAGCGCGTTTGGGCGTACCACCTTCTCGACTTGGTGTGCGGCCCCGCAAGGATCCTCGTGCTCCCAGATCCGGACCACTGTCCACCCAGCCCCCTGAAGAGCGATGTCGTCTGCTCTGTCGCGGGCAACGTTGCGTTCAAACTTTGCTTGCCAGTACTCTGCGTTGGCACGTGGATGAGTCGAATGGATCGGACAGCGATGCCAGAAACATCCGTCCACGAAGACAGCCACTTGGGCAGAGCGGAAGACTATGTCAGGGCGCACCCAACGATCGCCGACCTTGAGACGAAGGTCCTTGCGGAACCGCAGTCCTCGCTTATGCAGAGCCGAACGCAGGACTCGCTCTGGAGCGGTGTTTGTCCGACGGTTGGCTTCCATCGTGCGGCGGGCCATGTGGCTGCTCGCCCGAGGTGTCAAAGTGTTCACTCCCGAAGGTGTGGTCTGAGAGTCAGACGTTCAGCGCTCGCGCTACTGACGCCGCCACATGGTAGGCAACTGGCGGTGCGACCGAGTTGCCGACCTGCCCGAGGGACATATAGACCGCTCCGTGGAAGTGCCACCATGATGGGAAGCCCTGCAGCAGGGCAACATCGGCGACCGCGAGCCTGAGATGTCCGTTCTGAGCGGGAAACCTGGCAGCGCTCGCTCGAGACCGCGCAACACCGTTGGGCCAGATTCTCAAGTCCGCCCAAGTGCGCTGTGCGGAGACGCTGGAGAGGATCGAGGTGGTATGCCGTGGACCGGTCAGGGTGCTGCGCAGTGTGGGCGCGAGAGCATCGGTGCCGATGTCCGACAGGCCAAGAGCGGCACGTGCGCCGAGAGTTTTCTCGCCAGCTATGGAGGTTGGCAGCGACCCGCGGATCAGGTGGCTGGCGCTGTGGGTTGCCTCTGGCATGCGAAAACGACGCGCTGCTCGGGCCCAACGGAAGCCTACGAAGAACACACGATGACGCAACTGCGGCACGCCGAAGTCATGGGCGCTCAGTCGGAAGCTCGTCACATAATAGTCGCGCGAAAGCGGGCCCAGGAAGTGCTTGTGGAGGTAGGGGGCGAACTTCGGCCCCGCCAGAGCAGGCACGTTCTCGCAGACGAGGGCGAGGGGCCGCGAATCGCGCACAGCACGTAGAAACTCGGGGAGCATGTTGCGTGCATCCTTATGCCCGCGTTGTCGGCCCGCGACAGAGAAGGGCTGACAGGGTGGACCACCATGAAGCACGGCAAGCTCTCCCTTGTATTGGCGCCAATCGACTCCGCGAACATCCCCGTCCTCGCACGAGTGGACATCCCAATCCGGCCGATTGATGCGCAGAGTCTCGCCTGCTGCCGAGAGGGTGTCGAACGATGCGACATGAGCGAAGCCCGCTCGCTCGAAGCCCAAATCCAATCCGCCTCCCCCTGAGAAGATTGAGAGTGCTGGCAGCAGGTGCGGGGACATTCGGGGCATCAGATCCGACGGGTCCAGCGCCGGGCGATGCGAGACGAAATCCTCGACGTCCACGATCTCCAGCGCCGCCAGCTTTGCCTGGCGTGAGCGAAGCGCCCGTTCGCGGAAGGGCCGCCGCTCCTCATCGGTGAGATCGCGTGGCTGATACCACGGCGCCGCAGTGCCGCCTTGGTGGTCGAAGAGCAGGTCAGTCATGGACGAGATCCAGCAAAGACCATATGCATCGCGGCGGACACCGCGTCCGGTCAGCGACGATCTGTCAGGGCTTCAACCACCAACTCACGCAGTCGAGCCGCGTGATCTTCGGTCAGCTGCTCCCAGCCCTTGAAGAATCCCGCTGGTATGTGCGGGTTGTTCAACGTGGAGCCGCGGCGGATCACATATGCACATCGCTGTTGCAGCATCTCCAGCATGGCGGCCCTGGAGTACTCCCGATCGGGAAGGTCAGCCATGTCGTCGTAATTGGCGGCAGAGAACTGATTCTTCATGAGGCGCTGAGCGTCCACCCGGCTGAAGCGCTTCCCGGGTCCAAGTATCGAGGTGAGCGTCTTGTCAGTGATGAGCGACGGCACGTGACCGGCCAGAGCGACGTCTGGGGCGATGTACGCGGACATTCGATCGAACCACGGCTTCATGGCCTGCGGAGAACCGTAGAGGCAGTACTGCAGGATCTGATCTCCAGCCGGGTTGCGTCCGTAGATCCCGAAGAGCCAATGCAGTTCCCGCCACTTCTCGACATGGTGGAGACCGAAGTCGCGGACAGTCGAGATGGTTGGACTCCCTCTGGTCGCAGACTTGAGCTCAAAGGAAACTGTCTTGCCTCCGAGCTCCTTCGGCACTCCAGGACCCTTCAGGCTCAGCACGGCATCGACGTCGGCTCTTCCATATTCTTCGGGCCGCGTCAGATTGAAGAGCGTTCGCATCTCGCGCTCGCGCACGTCGTCTTGGGCGGCCATGCCCTACCGGTTCGACTTCGTTCCCGTCGGTCCTCCTGAGACGCCTCGCGGCATTCCACTGCGATCTGGCGGTGTCTCAATGCTCAAGACTTGCCCAACCGCTGGGCGTGCAGCTCTCGTATGCGCTCCCAGACAGCGGCATGTTTCGAGAGTTGTCCCTCGCTCTCCGTCCAGCCCTGTACTGCCTTTGGCAGGTATCGTTTGGTCTATGGCTGAGCGGCTTGATCTGACGATTGTTTATGAGCCTGGAGATGAAGGCTGGATCATTGCGTCGATCCC
This sequence comes from uncultured Solirubrobacterales bacterium, assembly GCA_963764655.1. Lineage (GTDB taxonomy): Bacteria > Actinomycetota > Thermoleophilia > Solirubrobacterales > Solirubrobacteraceae > Palsa-744. Next base: position 2,750,067 of record CAVXTI010000001.1, on the reverse strand, counting down.
CGAGGTGGCTGGTGTCTTTAGCCAGGGGCGTACGCGGGAGGAGGCGCGCACGAACGTCATCGATGCGTTGCGTCTGATGCTCTCGCCAGAGCCCAGCGATGCCGCTGATCGCCGCGAGCGTGAGGCGCTGCATCTGACGATCGCTGCATGAAGCGGCGCGATCTAGAACGTCATCTGACGGCCAACGGTTGTCGTCAAGTCGACGAGGGCGGCAACCATGCTCGGTGGGTCGGTCCCGAGGGAGCGCGCTCAGTCGTGCCGCGTCACAGGGAGATCGACTACAGCGAGGATGATCGAGGTCGTGCGACTGAAGGCGCGCGCGCCCATTGCCCTTGGCGAGTGCTTCGCCGTCACGACCGCCGCCGCCCATGATCTCGCTCTCCTCACAGGCGATCCCGAGATTGTCGAACTTCCCGATTGCCCTTGCCGGGTGGAGGATCTTCGCCCGAGCTGAAGCGCTCGGCGTGAAGCTCGCGGATACGCCGCCAAGACGGAGCCTGTTTCGAGCTTCATCCCGTCAAGCCCGCGAATCGCTATCGCGAAGCGGGCCGCCTCGATCACCCGTGGTAGGCGGGGCTCACCACTTCGAGCTGGCTCCATGGGATCGCGTCGAGGACGTCATAGGGATTGCCCAGAAGCGCATCGTATGGGTTGGGCGCACCCGCTTTGATCAGTGGAGTTGGGTCCTGCGCTTGGAGCGCCACCGATCCGGCGGTGTCGCCCACGATCATCCCATAGCGCTTGATGGCGGCTGCGATCTCGAGCGCCGCCGGGCTGAGGTGCAGCGCACTCAGGTCGAGCTTCGGATTCAAGCGGAAGCGCGTGCCCTCGGGTATCGCGTCGGCGCTCGAGGAGGCGCCGTCGGTTCGGTCGGCCGGCCAAACGAACCCGCTGCGTGCCGTCTCAGGAACGGAGACTTCCAGCGCGTGGTTGATGACTCCATTCTCGAGATCTTCCAGGTGGATCTGCCCGCCGAGGAGCGAGAGGCCGGAAGCCCCTGCGCCGAACGGGGCCGGGAAGATGCCGTCACTGGTGTAGGCGTCGGCGATCTCGCCTCCCCAGCAGGCCGTCCATCGCCCGGATTCCTCGAGTACGCGCCACAGCTCCCACAGGTGTCCCGTGGAGGGCTGCCAAACGATCACCTCTTTGTCGGTGCCTGCGGCCGGCACCGCGTCTGTCGGCAGCGGCACGGCTTCTATCTGGGCTTGAAAGCCAGAGAAGACTCCTCCCGGCCGCGGGCAGATCGAGCTCTCGCCGATCAGGGCGATCGTCGGAGCGTTCCGCGCCACGACATAGACGGGCGCGCTCCATTCGGTCGTATTGACAACCACATGCCCGTAGTGCCTCTTGATCTGATTGGCGAGGGCACTCACGAGCGCGGCGGAGTTGCTCGCGATCGGAGACGTCGCCGCCGGCGTCTGGTTGAAAACGCTCCCGGAGGCGAACAGGCGGAGGGGCTCAGAAGGGCCTTCGACCGACGCGCTCCCGGATGTGCCGCTCTCGGGGGGTTGACCGACCGTCGTGGTCGACGGGCTGTGACTCGAGGAGATAATGGACGCGGAAGCGCCGCTGTCGGTGACACGCGAGCCGGTCGTCGAGCCTGGAATGCGCCTGCTCTTCGCACGGCAGCGCTTGGTGCGCCGCCGACAGGCAGTCGCGCCATGGTGGCGACGACGGCGCGAGCGACGGGCATGGTGCGTTGCCCCAGCGCCGGCCTTGGCGTCGGTCCTGGGCCGCGTTAGGTGAGCTGCCTTGGATGGCGACGCCCCAACGCTGGCAGTCGCGCCACCGAGAGACGGCATTCCGCAGAGCAGGAAGGCGGACAGCGCCACCGTGGCGAGCAGATGTCGGAGCAAGGCTGGCTTCGCGGTGAGCGCCGTTGGGCCCTCGTGGCCGGGAATGCGCGATAGCATGCCACAGAGATCGGACCCGACAGGCCAGCGGTGTAGCCACCGCGGGCCCGATAGACAAATGAGCGGAATCTTGCGAGGCCGGGTCTTGTAGCTCGGCGAGCTCGTTTGTGCTGGTGCGATTGGGCTCACGAAGGTCCTGGAGCGCAAGAAATGGGCCTCCGTGTCAGTTTTTCTAAAGCCTATGGATGGTTTGTTGAGGTTTGGAAGCCCTGGTCCTCGCTTGATCGTCTTTCTAGCGCTGGTTGCCTCGAGTCAGCCTGCCTCCGCAAGCTGGTCACCACTGGCCGGAGGTCGTGAAAGCCAGTCGCCCCAACGGAGTGCGAAGGCGACGACGGCCGTGGCGCGCGGAGACAATCTCATCCTCGATCCGACCGCCAGGCGCTCGCGGGGCGGTCTGGCCGGCTGCTATGCGGTCGCGGTGCTCGCCGGAGACGCGACGCGCTTCACAAGCTCCCCGCGTAGTTCAAATGGTTCCGCTTCTCTGACCATCAGTCGCTACCGCCGTCCCCTCATGCTGACTCAGTCGGCCGCCTGTGCGCCAAGGGTGGTGGTAGGTCATGCGTACACCGCCTCGCTTCGCTATCGCAGCACGGCCCGCGCGAGCTTCGAGGTGCTCGCCCACTCGCAAGCCGGCTGGCACACCTGGTACGTCGCCGCCACGAGGCTGAAGGCGAGCAAGTCACTCACGAAGATCTCTGTGCTGCTGCGACCAATCCAGGGGGGAGTGGACCGAGTGGCCTTTGGCGTGCTCCTGCGCTCGCGTGGGTCGTTGCAAAGCGACAACTTCTCGCTGATCGACAGCTCGGCGGCCCCGGGGGTGTCCTCGCCGCTACTCAACGGCACCACGACTCCCCTGTCCTGGCCGAGCTCGAGCACTCCGAAGACCGAAGAGATTCCGTCAGGCGAAAAAGGACTGCCAGCCGAAGAAACCCCGCCAAACGAAGAAACCCCACCCGCGGTGGGTGGCAAGTGGACGGTCCTCACGGGCGTCGACGAAGCGCGCTCGGTTCACGCGATACTGCTCCAGAACGGCAAGCTCCTGATCATGGCCGGCTCGGGCAATGACCGGATGGAGTTCGAAGAAGGCAAGTTCAAGTCCTACCTGTACGACCCGGTGGCCGAGACGTGGAAGGAACTGACCACCCCCAAGGACGTCTTCTGCTCGGGCCACGTGCAGCTCGCCGACGGCAACGTGCTGATCCTTGGCGGCACAAGCGCCTACCCAGAAGCACCCAAGCCCGGCGAATACCCGAGCACCATCTACAAGGGCGAGAACATGAGCTGGATCTTCAACATCCACTCTGAGAAATATGAACAGGTTCCTTATGACGAAGCGAAACCGAGTAACCAGAGCGAACCCGGGCCGCTGCTCAGCGGCACGTGGTACCCGAGCGCCACCGAGCTCGGCAACGGCGATGTCATCTCCTTCGGCGGCCTGAACGAGCAGGGCGCAGGCGCCACCGACACGAACTACTTCACCGACCCCGCCAACGAAGGCACGAACGGCGACCCGGCGGGCCAATGGGTCGGATGGGGCTCAACCAAGCTCCAGCAAACGTACTCCTGGTTCTGGGGCCTGTACCCCTCGATGATCCTGACCGCCGACGGGCGGCTCTTCTACGACGGCAGCCACGTGTTCGGAAACGGGCTGGAGGGCGATCCGCAGGCGCCCAGCGGCTCCTCGCTCTACGACTTCTACTGCTCGCCCGGCAAGACACCCGTGCAGGAAGAAGAAGAACGAGGCAAAACCAACCCCAACGCCGAAGTCGAAGGCCCCACAGGCGTCGTGTTCAAACGCGTGACTGACACCCCCGGTCTGCGCGAACCTAACATGCGCGACCAGTCGGCCTCGCTGCTGCTGCCACCCGCGCAGAGCCAGAAGGTGATGATCATGGGTGGGGGCAACACCTACGAACCGAGCAAGAACGCGATCGGGCTCACCGACGAGATCGACCTCCAGGAAGCGAGCCCGCACTGGGCCACGGGGCCCAACCTGCCGCGCGGCACGACCGAAGACGGCTCGATGGAGCCCCAGGACGCCGGCAAGATGTACGTCTCGGCCGTCGCGCTGCCCGACGGCAACGTGCTCGAGACGGGCGGCTCGCTGCGCCCGCGCACCGAGAACGTCCACGAGGCGTCCATCTTCGACCCCTCCACCAACGCCTTCACCCCGGTTCTCGCCGATCCAGTCGGCCGCAACTACCACTCCGAGGCGCTGCTGCTGCCGGACGGTCGCGTCATCGCGCTCGGCTCCAATCCCGCCAACCCCGCCACCGGCGCGGAAAGCTTCGAGACACGCATCTCCATCTACGAACCCCCGTACCTGTTCAAGGGCTCACGCCCTGTGCTCCAGCTCATCGACGGAGAAGCCAACCGCCTCGAAGCTGGGGTCAACCAGACCAAGCAGTGGGAATACGGGACCGAGCACACCCTCCGCTACAGCTCTTCATCGCCGGTCACCAAGGCAGTGCTGATCCGCCCGGCGGCGGTGACCCACTCCTCCGATCCCAATCAGCGAGAGGTCGCGCTCCCGATCTCGCACGAGGAAGAAGGCGAGCTCACCGTGAGCCTCACCTCCAACGACAACATCGCCCCACCGGGCTACTACATGGTCTTCCTCGTCAACTCGAGCGGCGTCCCGTCGGTGGCTCAATGGGTCCACGTCGGGGCGCAGGGCGCTCCCACTCTCTAGCCGCTCATGACAACGGCCTTCATATATCCACGCGACCGCTTGGACCGGCCGTGAGCGTCGCGGTAGGCGCCCCGCGACGCTCATTCGCCGGCCATGGTCGGGCGCTGGCGGGGGACCGACAAAGAGCCCTCGCTGGTGCGCTCGCCGCGATCCCGTGGGTCCTGCTCGGCCTGTTCCTGGCCGCCGAGCTGGTCGTCGCCTCGATGCAGCTCGGCGGGCCGTTCCTCGACGAGGGGATCTACGTCGCGGCTGGCCTGCGCACACTGCAGGGTCACGGGCTCGGCGACGATTACCTGTCGTGGTTCTCGGGCTCGCTCATGTGGCCGGTGCTGGCCGCGCTGGGATGGAAGCTCTTGGGGCTCGCGGGGGCCAGGGTGGCCGCGGCGATCTGCGTCACCATCGGCCTGGCCGGCGTGTTGAAGGCCAGCGGCAACCTGTTCGGCGCGCGGGTGCGCGCGGCGACGGCGCTGGGCGCTATCACCAGCGGGCCGATCGTCGCGCTCGGGCATCTCGCCGTGTACGACACGCTCGCCGTAGGGGCGGCGGGCGTTGCCTTCTGGGCGATGACCGAGTTCTTGCGACGGGACAACCGCACGTGGCTATGCGCAGCGGCGCTCCTCTACGCGCTCGCGGGCCTTGCGAAGTACCCGGTGCTGCTTTTCATCGGGCCGCCGCTGATGCTGCTGGTGCTGGCCATTCGTGGCAGGCGCGCGGGGATGGATCTCGGCCTGTTCCTGTTCCTGGCCGGCGCGGTGCTGCTCATCTACTTCCTCGCCGATCGCACCCAGCTGACGGCCTTCGAGGCATTCCGCCTGCAGAACAACCCCAACTTCCAGGTAGCCCGAAGTCAGATCGCCTATTCGCAGCTGTATCTCACCGTCGTGCCGCTGATCCTCGCGGTGACCGGGGTCGTTCTGCTCAGGGGCAGGCGGCTGATCGCGCTCGCGCTGCTCACCGGGGCGATCGGTGCTCCGATCTATCACCTCGCCGGCGGCAATCCGTCGGGGGATCAGAAGCATGTGGTTTTCGCCCTGCTGTTCATGCTCCCGCTTATCGGGGTGACACTCAGCCACGCCATGCGGCGCTGGAGGCTCGTGCTTGCGATACCGGCGCTGACCGGGCTCGCGGCGTTCGGGCTCGTCCAGGTGGTGCGCGTCGATGAGGGTTGGCCGGATCTGCGCGCCGTCTCCTCGGTGCTTCTCCACGGCGTGCGTCCGGGCGAACGGCTGCTGGCCAACTCCGCCTGGGTGGAGGCCGCATACCTCTATGACCACGGCAGGATCGACAGCCCATACGACCTCTATGACGCCTCCCGCGTGGCGCACCTGGCAAGTCCGGTGGACGTTTGCGCCTTTCAGTGGCTCATCGAAGTGCCCGGCGAGGAACCCTGGCCGGCGTCGATCCGTCGGGCGATGCGCCGCTGTCGGACTTTTCACAGGGTCTACTCCTCCACCGCGACGGTGACGGGTCTCGGGAACAATCTGCGATTCGTCACCTACCGGGCGCCCATCGAAGTGTGGAGGAACGAGCAGGTCGATCTGAGGCCCGGATATGGGCAATCAACCGCGAGATCAAGGACGGTCAGAGCGCGATGAGCAACGACACAGTCGATCGAGACCAATTCGCCCGCGCGGCCGGAGTGGCACTGCTGCTCTCGACAGCATGGTTCGTGCCCTGGCTGATCGGCCACGCCGACATGTCGAAGGCCTGGCTCAGCATCCCCTTCGTGCTCGCCACCCTGATCGTGGCCGCCGCCTCGCTCGTATCGGTCGTCAACCGCTGGCAGCGGGCGGAGCCCGAGCGGATGCCCGTGTCCGCTGGGACTGAGCCCACAGTCGCCGTGATCATCCCAACGCTCGGTGAGCCGCTCGAGCTGCTGGAGGCGACGGTGCGCTCGGTATTCGACCAAGACTGGCCGCTCGAGCGCATGTGGGTGCTCGTCAGCGACGACGCCCGCGATGCGCGCGTGCGCCAGCTGGTCAAGCGCCTCGCCCGGGCATATCCACGGGCGAGCCTGCGCTATCACAGGCCGCCACGACCCGGCGATCCGCGCCGCAATGGAGAGGCCAAGGCCGGCAATCTCAATTCCGCGCTCACGCTGTTGCCGGCACATGTCGACTTCGTCGAGACGCGCGACGCCGACGATCTCGTGGGCGACAGATGCTTCCTGCGGGAGACGGTGGGCCAGCTGCTGCGCCGCGAGAAGCTCGCCTTCGTGCAAACCGAAAAGGCTGGCAAGGTCGCCGCGGGCGACCCGTTCGACAACCAGCAGCCCCATTTCTTCCGGTGCGCGATGCGCTCGCGATACGCGGCCAACTCGGTGTTTCCATGCGGGTCGGGCGTGGTGTGGCGGCGCAGCGCGCTGCATGAGATCGGCGACTTCCCGACCTGGAACCTGGTGGAGGATCTGCAATCTGGCATGGAGGCTCTTCGGTTGGGGTGGGATGGTTGCTACCTGCCGATCCTTGGCGCCTATGCGCAGCACTCGCCGGAGGATCTCCCGAACTTCATCAAGCAGCGCGGCACGTGGGCGCTCGACACGATCAGGCTCACCCTGTGGGCCCCCAAGCGCGGTTTGAGTCTGCGCCAACGTCTGCAGTTCTACGAGCTCGGGCTCTTCTACATGCAGGGTCCAGCCACGCTCGTGTTCCTGCTCTCCCCGATCCTCGGCTTCACGTTGCACTGGTATCCCGTGGTCACGAGCACCAGCGGCTTCGTGCTGCACTTCTGGCCATTCGCCGTGGCGCTCGAGCTCCACCTGGCGCTCGTGCACAGGCCGATGTCCTTCGAGCAGCTGTGGCGCGCACGGCTGGTGTGGGCAGGCCTCTGCTTCGCGTATGCGCGCGCACTCGTGCTGGCCGTGACCGGCGGTCGCAACGGCAAGCCACGCTATGTGGTCACTCGCAAGGAGAACCAGTACGCCTTGCACTGGCGAGAGATAGCTCCCCACATCGTGCTCCTCACTCTGCTGGCGGGCTCGATGGCGTGGTCGCTCGCCCATCACGGCCTCTTGAGCAGCTTTGACGTCGGCTCGGCTTACTGGGCGGTCCTCTACAGCCTGCTCTTGCTCGGCTTCGTTCGGCTTGGCTGGCATGGCGTGCGCAAGCCCACCGCCGACCTTGCTTCCACGATCCCCTGCGACGGGGGACCGCTCGCCACGGTGCGGGCGGTCACGAGCGCCCCTGTCATGGTGGGCGTCGGACACTCAACCATCGGTCCCTCCCCGATCTCGCTACCGACGCCGGCCACCTTGTCGATTGGTGAGCGAGTCGTCGTCTCGGCGAGCGCTCAAAGCCAGCAAAGCCAGTAGGACAGCGAGGGCAACGCCAACCGTGAGGATCGGGGCGTCGCTCCCAAGGAAACGTTCGACCAGATCGCGCGGAGCCGCCTGTGGCGCCCGCGGGCGGGGGCGCAGCGAGACCGCCACCGCTCGCATCCTGGCGAGCGTGGCGGCGCTGGGATAGCCGGTGATCGCCAGCCTGTACTTGCGCTGGAAATAGGTGAGGGCGCCTCGGGTGCGCACACCCAGGTGACCTGTGCGCTCTTTGCCGAGCGGATATCCCAGCTCGTGGAGGAGACGCTGCACCTCGACGACCTTCGCACGGGACGGCGCACGATTGGCGGCGAGGGCCGGGGCGCTCAGCGCCACCGTCAACAGCGCGATCAGCGCGAGCTTTGGGGCAGCTCGACGGCCAGCACGGGCAAGGTCACGTGGGCGAACCATCAACTCGCCAGTTTCCCACGTCTCGGCTTGGCTTTCCTCTACGAAGAAAGCGTCGGGTCGACGCGGGCTATGACATCGGCGCCCGTGAGGTCGTGTACGACCTTCACGTAACCGGTCACGCCCTGGGTCGAAGACCAGGAGCGTGCCCAAACGCTCGACGGTGTTTGGCGCGCGCACGACCCTCAAGGGCCAAAATTCATTCCTCGGACTTGGTCGAAGATCTTGCGAGCGGTGGTGGTCGCCTCGTCACGATCCGCGAACCGTGGCGAAATCAGCGACGTCCGCGGCGACGTTGGGTGCGTCAGGTCAGATCGACGAGCAGATTGGATGAACCGGATCGTGTCCACTACGAGGTAATCAAGTTTAGGTATTGGGACTGATCGCCGATTGTGACTTTAAGATGACAGCTCAACGATCAGGTCTAGAGAGGGATGAGATGCAAGTCCCGACACCGCCGTCCGTTCCAGTAGATCAGGCGGGGGAGGATCTCTGTCACCTTGGCGAGACGCTGAAGGCGCGAGCCGAGGAAGTGCGCGACCTGACGGTAGCGCGAACCGCCGGATCGGATCACATTGTCGACGCCCTGGTTCAAGGGAGCTTCGAACGAATCAGCATGAGCTCCACGATCGCGGTGGCCCGGTGGATCGCGGGCGAGGGTATGGAGGTGGCGATTGAGGCCGGCCGGGAGACCTGGGAGATCTTTGGCGAGCTGGCCGCCCACCGCGCGGCGTCGCTGAACGAGGTGACCTGGCGCTGTTTCTGGTGGCGCAACGTGATGGCTGAGGTGCTCCGTGAGAGCGCCACGCAATTGCACGTCTCTCCCGACGGGCTATCCCAAGCGCTGAATATCCTGCAGTTGAGCCTCGAGTTCAGCCTTCTGCGGATGTGCGAGTGCTTTGAGGCGGAGCGTCAGCGAACAGATGAAGAGCTCAAGCGACGCGAGGAGGAGCTTGCGTTCCTGGCGACTCACGACGCGTTGACCGGCCTGCCGAACCGGACGTTGATACTTGACCGGGTCGAGCAGATGCTTGCGCGCTCTGCTCGCAAGCAGACGCCGGTGGCGGCGCTGTTCGTCGATCTCGACAACTTCAAGAGCATCAACGACACGCTCGGTCACGGCGTGGGCGATGAACTCCTGCGAGCGGTCACCGCGAGGCTCGGTGGTGTGATACGCGATGCCGACGCGCTGGGGCGCCTTGGCGGGGACGAGTTCGTCGTGATCTCCGAAGAGCTCTCGCTGGCGGTGGGGCCCGAGCTCATCGCCGAGCGTTTGCTCGATGCGCTCAAGCACCCATTCAACCTCGGCGTGGATAAGGCGACTCGCGTGACCGTGACGGCGAGCATCGGGATCGCGGCGGGAGAACGGATCTCACCCGAGGAGCTCCTGCGGGACGCGGACATAGCGATGTACCGAGCCAAGTGGGACGGTAAGAACCGCTACGTCGTGTTCGAGACCGGCATGCAGGACACCATCCAGAACCGCATGGAGCTCGAGATGGACCTGCGCGAGGCTCTCGAGAACGACGAGTTCTTTCTCGCCTATCAACCGACGATCGATCTGAGTGACATGAGCCCCACCGGAGTGGAGGCCCTGATCCGCTGGAGGCACCCTGTGCGTGGCGTCGTTCAACCTGACGATTTCGTCCCGCTGCTCGAGGAGACAGGGCTGATCGCAGAGGTCGGCAAGTGGGTTCTGGAGGAGGCCTGCTCTCAGGGCGCCGCATGGCATCAGGCCGGTTATCCGATCGGAATGGCCGTTAACGTCTCTGGACGCCAGCTCGATACCGATGAGCTCATAGCCGACATTGAAGGCGCGCTTTCTAAAAGCGGCCTGAGCCCGGCGGCGCTGACGATCGAGATCACTGAGACGACGCTCATGCGCAACGCCGAGGAGACCGCTCGCCGGCTCACCACGATCAAGCAGCTCGGCGTGCGGATAGCGATCGATGACTTTGGAACCGGATACTCCTCGCTTGCTCATCTCCAACGGTTCCCAGTCGATGCATTGAAGATCGACCGTTCGTTCATCTCAGGGCTGAGACACAACCAGGAGGGCGAAACGCTCGTCCGGACCCTTGTGCAGCTCGGCAAGGCACTCTCGATCGAGACCTTTGCCGAGGGCATTGAACAGCAACGAGACCTCTCCCTGCTCAGGGACGAGAACTGCGACAGCGGACAGGGCTTCCTGTTTGCTCGTCCCCTCGACGCAGCCGCCACCGAGGCGTTCCTTCAAGACTGGGCTGGCAACACACCCCCCGTCTTGGCGCAAGCTCACAGTGCGGAAGGTGAGACTGTTTGAGGCTTTGTCGATTCGACCGAGGCCGGCGCCACAAACTGCTCCGTGGTGTCCCGCCTCATGATCGCTCCGTGAGAAGCTGAGCCAAAGCCTTAACTGGGTTTCTCGGCTTGCAACGCGTCCCGAGCCCCGGTCAGGCGCCCGAACTCCCCGTCCAGGCAGATGGGCGGCTGCGCGCCTATGAGAGCGCTCGTCGGCGAGTCGTCAAGCGTCGTGGGGCAGGATGGTGAAGGCTCCGCCTTGAAGCGGCGTGACGGCACGGAAATGCCGCTCGTCGAAGCTGACGATGCGATTGGTCTCATAGCGTCGTGCGAGTGCGATCACGGCACAGTCGGCAAGCCCCAGTTCGAGGTCCGCATAGCGTGCATCGAGTTCGCCAATCGTCGCGTAGTCCTCGCGCTCAAGGCACGCCACATCGAATCGTCCGGCGGCCAGGTCTCGCAGAAAGGCCACCCTGGCCGCACGACCGAAGCGCTCCCCCAGCATGTAGTCGATCTCTGCGGTCACCGGAGCTGGGATCACAAGAGCGCCTGGCTCGCCGCGCAGCGCATCCAGGATCGCGGCTCTTCGTGGCTCGTCTGGCTGTGAAAGCGCCACAAGCGGCGCCGCATCGATGACGCAGGTCACCGGCCGAAGCCTTCGAGCAGATCTTCCTCTGGTATTTGGGAGATAGGACGGGGATTGTTGTCGATCCGGCTGAAGCCAGCCGCCAAAGCGAAGTCTCGATCCGAGGATGGCTTGGGCCGGTAGGTAGCGACGGCCTCGCGCAACACTTCCGCCTGCGATCGGCCCTCCTCACGGGCCAAGCGCGCAAGACGTCGAGCCTGCTCATCATCGAGATAGACACTGGTCTTCCGCACGCCCACAAGTATAGGGCATCGAGTAGGGCACCTGCGGACGTTCTCTGAGAATGTGGATGAGGACGGGAACCATGCTCGGTGGCGTGCAGCTCACGTATACGCGCCCAGGCGGGGCACGTTTCGAGAGTCGTCCGTTAGCGTGTTTGTAGTGATTGCGAAGCGTCCACCCCAGCCGGGGGTGGGTGCAGCGTGCAGCTGCTCTCGGTGCAGGTGCGCTTCAGCCGCCCGGCGGAGATAGTCTGGATCAGACCGGCGATCCAGCACAGTGGGCAGCCGCGGAGTGCGATCATGCCGGGGGCCGCGAGCAGGAGCGCGGCTGGGCCGACACTCGCGGTGAGTGCGATCGTCGCGGCGATCAGCCCGAAGCCAATCGCACCGCGTGTGAGGTGGGCAGCGACGGAGGTGCCGCGGAGAGCGCTTCGGTCATGGTCAAACATCCACGGCGCCTCCGTAGCTGGTCGTGTCGTTTGGCGCTCGGAGCCGTGAGCGGAGCGTTTCGCGTCCACGATGCAGACGTGACTTCATCGCCGCACGGCTGAGACCCAGCGCCTGAGCCGTCGCTGCCCCCGATAGACCCTGGATGTCACGTAGAACGAGGACGGCGCGCTGCTCGGGTGCAAGCCCTGCGATTGAGTCGACGATCCGCTCGATCTCCATACGGGCCAGGGCGGCATCTTCGGCGGACGGCTCGACCGTGGCGGCGGAGATGGGTCTGCGAAGCGCGACCCGCGCTCTGCGGATGCACTCGTTGCGCACGATCTGGAACATCCACGCCGCGAGTGAGGCGGCGGCGCGCAGTGTCCCGATCTTTCGGTACAGGACGATCAGTGCCTCTTGCGCCGCGTCCTCTGCATCCTCGGGGGTCGAGCAGAGAGCATGGGCGAAGCGATGCACGTGTGCGTGGGAGCCGTCGAGGAGTATCGCGATCGCACGAGGGTCACCCTGTTGGGCCGCTTTGACGACCTGTTCGGTCGGCCAGGACCAACTGGCGCGACTAGTCATGAGAGCGGACTCTCCTGATGAAGAAGAGACAGGCACAGATAACGACCGCCGCTGCGATGAGATAGACGATGGCCATGACGAGACTACCTCTTGGGGCAGGGCATCTTGTACGAGGCTCCCGCGGTTGCGCCGCCAAGGAAGCTCACTTCCACCTTCACCGGGAAGCCACCTTTCGGACACTCCTTCGGCATCGTGATGTAGGAGACCGTCTTCCTACCCCGCTTGTATGCGGCGCCAACCCTGACGGTGCCTTCCACGAATGACGCGTCGAGCGCTCCGGGCACCGTTTCGATCAGCGGCACTTCGCCGATGAACTCCTGGCCGAACGGCGGGGAGGAGCTGACGACGTGGCCCGTCGCAAGGATTTCGACCACGACCGGCGTCGTGCCTTCCACAAAGAACTCCATATTGCCGCCGGGAGCGAAGAATGGCTGCACCGACGCCGTCTCTTTTACGCGGTCGCCTCCGAAGCTCACGACGCCGACCGCGAAGCCCTTCGGGCCCGCAATCGATTGCTTCGGGCACCTCTGCACTTCGTGGCTTTCGAGGATCGCGCTCGAACAACTCGCGAACCCCTGCGGGTGCAGCTTCACGCCTGTCGGTGCGTAGAACTTGATCTCAGTCACCGGCGGCGGGGAGCCACCGTATTCGGTCCCTGAGACGGTGCCTTCACCCTGGATCACGGCGCCAGCGCCGAGGATGTTGCCGGTGCCCGGGAAGCCCGGGATCGGCAAGGCCTTTATTTTGAACGTGATCGTCGGCGACGCCGACGCCGATACCGACAGGCCGAGGACGACAAGGCCGAGCACAGCCAGACACACGGACATTCTGCGCACATGGATGGCGATGGTCATGATGAGCCTCCTGTTCTGGTCGACGAGATGTCGCCGTAGATAAGAGGCCTGCCCTCGCGAAAAGGATTCTCTGAAGACGCCGTCGGTCACCAAGGTCGCGTCAGGGTGACGCCTGTTCCGCGGCCTGTGCAGGCAGGGCCGTGTATGCGCCCGTTCCAGCCGAACCCGCCCTGCGGCAGGTAGGGGCCGAGACCCACTTCCGGACAATGGGCGAGCACTCCTGGACAATGGGCGAGCTCCCAAGGGCCTATGGTTTGAAACGTTCCCGATCTCCCCATCCCATGCTTGCGCTCGAGACCCTCACATACAAGACAGACGACCGGATCGCGCGGATCACGCTCGACCGGCCCCAGCGCGGCAACGGCATAACGCGGCGTCTGGTCACCGAGCTCGAGCAGTGCGTCGAGCAGGCCGACCTCGACCCAGCGGTACACGCGATTGTGCTGGCCGGCGCCGGGAAGGGCTTCTGCGGCGGGTATGACCTCGTCGAGAGCGCCGAGGGCGACGGTCGTCCCGAAGAGAAGCACACGGGACAGGAGGGTCCGAGGCCGCCAAGCTCACCACCCGGTCCCGGCTCAGCTCCAGGTCACACCCCGCCGCATGACTCACCACCCGATCCTGGCTCAGCTCCAGGTCACACCCCGCCGCCGGGCTCGCCGCTCGACCCGGGCGTGATGGCGGCCAACCACGACCCCGCCGGCACGTGGGATCCGATGGTGGACTACGCGATGATGAGCCGCAACGTGCGCGCGTTCATGTCGCTGTTTCACTGCGGCAAGCCGGTGGTGTGCAAGGTGCACGGCTTCTGCGTCGCCGGAGGCACAGACATGGCGTTGTGCTCGGACCTGCTCGTGATCGCGGCAGACGCGAAGATCGGCTATCCGCCGGCGCGCGTGTGGGGCTCGCCGACGACCTCGATGTGGATGCACAGGCTCGGGGCACAGCGCGCCAAGCGACTGCTGTTCACAGGCGACTCGCTGTCGGGAACCGAGGCGTTGGAGTGGGGCCTCGCGATCGAGGCGCCCGCGCCCGAGGCCCTCGACGAGCGCACCGAGATCCTGCTCGAGCGGATCGCGCGGGTGCCGCTAAACCAGCTGCGGATGATGAAGCTGCTCGTCAACCAGGAGCTCTACGCACACGGACTGCACACGACCCAGGCGCTCGGGACGCTCCTCGACGGAGTCGCGCGCCATACCCCCGAGGGGTATGCCTTCCAGCGGCGCGCGACGCAGGCGGGCTTCCGCGAGGCGGTGCGCGAGCGCGACCAGCCGTTCGGAGATCACGGCGCCTCGACGTTCAAGGGGTAATTACGCTCCTGCGGTCGAGGTAATTACGTCCCTGCGGTCGAATACTTCTGACTATTCGAGTAAATCTTACAACGCATTGCCAAGTTGCTCGCATTGTGCGCTAAGCTCCTTACCCGCAGTGAGGCGTTCAAAGGGGCCGTAAAAGACGCAGGGATGTGAGCAGTGGCCAGATTTGGGACATTGCGCAGGCCCTCGAAAGAGGTTTCCGACAGCAGGTCGCCGTGCTGGTCATCCTGTGCCGGGATGCGCTGATGGATCGCACCGCGCGAGGAGTCCTCGACATCGCTCGAAGCGTGCTCGCCGAGCTCGACCTGGAGGTTGTCCTCAACCGCGTGCTCGAGTCCGCGCGCGAGCTGACCGGCGCCCGCTACGCGGCGCTCGGTGTCCTGGGCGACTCGCGCACTGAACTGGAGCGCTTCCTCACGGTCGGCGTCGACGAGTCCGAGCGCGAGGCGATCGGGACGCTGCCGCGTGGTCGCGGCGTGCTGGGCGAGCTGATCCAGCATCCGACGGCGCTGCGGCTGACCGACATCAGCGAACACCCGCGCTCCTACGGCTTTCCCCACGGCCATCCGCCGATGCAGAGCTTCCTGGGGGTTCCGATCTTGATCGATGGAACCCCGTTCGGCAACCTCTATCTGACCGAGAAGGAGCACGGCGAGCAGTTCAGCGAGGCCGACGAGGAGGCCGTGACGATGCTGTCCGAGCTCGCGGGGTTCGCGATCGACCACGCGCGCCGCTACACCGGCACGCTCGAGCACCGCGACGAGCTGCAGCGAACGGTAGCCGCCCTCAACGCCACCACCCAGATCGCGCGGGCGGTGGGAGCGGAGACCGACCTCGACGTGATCCTCGAGCTGGTCGCCAAGCGTGGGCGGGCGCTCGTCGACGCGCGCCTGCTCGTGATCGAGCTTGTGCGGCGTGGGCGTCTGCACGTGTCGGCGGGCGCCGGCGAGCTGCCATCCGGGCTGCTCGGCAAGCAGGTGCCACTCGGCGACTCGGCCGCGAGCGCGGCGCTGCGCACGCGGCGCGCCCAGCGTCTGCAGGAACCGCTCACGCGCGCGCGCTTCGACGAATACGGGCTCGGCACGCTGGGGGTGAACGCAAGCGGGGGGCTGATCGTGCCGCTCGTCTTTCAGAACCACGCCTACGGGGTGCTTGTGGCGATCGACCGCGTCCACGACGGGCCCGAGTTCACATCCGACGACGAGCGTCTGCTGGATGCGTTTGCGGCAAGCGCCGCCACAGCTGTCGCGACCGCTCAGTCGGTGGCCTCCGAGCGCCAGCGCCAGCGACTCGCCGCCGCGGAGGCCGAACGCCAGCGCTGGGCACGCGAGCTTCATGACGACACGCTCCAGAGTCTCAGCGCGCTGCGCGTGGGTCTCTCGACGGCCAAGCGCTCGGGCAAGCTCGAGGCGCTCGAGCAGGCCGTGACGGGAGCGATCGACCATCTCGAGGAAGGGATCACGAACCTGCGCGCGCTGATCACCGACCTGCGCCCGGCCTCGCTCGACGAACTCGGGGCGG
Source organism: uncultured Solirubrobacterales bacterium (assembly GCA_963764655.1). GTDB lineage: Bacteria > Actinomycetota > Thermoleophilia > Solirubrobacterales > Solirubrobacteraceae > Palsa-744. The sequence goes on along the minus strand of CAVXTI010000001.1, from coordinate 2,733,892 downwards.
CCGCGGCGATCCAGGCGCTCGGCGAACGCGTGGAGCGTCACGGCATCGACGTCGACGTCAGCATCGACCTGGCCTACGAGCAAGGTCGTGAGCGCCAGCGTCACATTCCCGAGATCGAGACCGCGATGTACCGGATCGTGCAGGAGGCTCTCACCAACGCGGCCAAGCACGGCGGCGCCAAACGCGCCGTCGTCGAGATCCACGAGGACGAGGCCGACATCCGCGTGAGCGTGCGCGACGACGGCACGGGCTTCGACCCCTCCGATCACACCGACGGCTTCGGCCTGCTCGGGATGCACGAGCGCGTCCAGCTGCTCGACGGGACATTGCTGGTCGACTCCACGCCCGGGAGCGGAACGACGATCGAGGCGAGCTTCCCGATCAAGCGCGTGCCGTGCGCGGACGCCAGCCGCCTGTCGGCGACAAATCCTCTATGACCCGCCCGCGCTGTCGCGCGAGCCTCAGCCGAAGAAGACTTCGGCGGTCTCGAACAGGCGCGGGTCGAGCAGCTTAGGCTCAGCCAGCGCCTCGCCGAGGCCGACCTCGACGATCTCGGGCCCTCGCAGCGCCACCATCTGGCCAAAGCGCCCCGCGGCCGCGGCGTCCATCGCCGCCACGCCGAAGCGCGTGGCAAGCACGCGGTCGTACGCGGTCGGCGTGCCCCCGCGCTGCACGTGCCCGAGGATCGTCGCTCGCGTCTCATAGCCGGTCAGCGCCTCGAGCTCATGGGCCAGCTCCACGCCGATGCCCCCCAGGCGAACGTGCCCGAACTCGTCCGTCGCGTGCGCGTCGGCGAGCGTCATCGCGCCTCCCTCGCGTGGCGTGGCCCCCTCGGAGACCACGACGATCGAGAACGTGATCCCGGCGCCATGGCGCCGGCGCAGGCGGCCGCACAGCTCCTCGATGTCGAACGGCCGCTCCGGGACGAGGATCGCATCCGCCCCGCCCGCGATGCCCGCGTATGTCGCGATCCAGCCGGCGTGGCGGCCCATCACCTCGACCACCATCACGCGGTTGTGCGACTCCGCCGTCGTGTGCAAGCGATCGACCGCTTCCGTGGCGATCTGCACCGCGGTGTGAAAGCCGAATGTGACGTCGGTGGCGCCGATGTCGTTGTCGATCGTCTTCGGCACGCCGACGATTGGCAGGCCCGCTTCGAACAGGCGCAGCGCCACCCCGAGCGTGTCCTCGCCGCCGATTGCGACCAGCACGTCGAGCGACTCGCGCTCGAAGGTCTCCCTCACGCTCTCCATCCCCCTGGCGCGACCGTCGAGCGGGTTGGTGCGCGACGTTCCGAGGATCGTGCCTCCGCGCGGCAATATGCCTGCCGTGCTCGCCCTCGTCAACTCGACGGCGTCGTCGGCGAGCATTCCCGCCCATCCATAGCGAAAGCCGCGGAAGCGGTGCTCCCCGAGGTCCAGGCCGCGGCGCACGATCGCCCGGATCACGGCGTTCAGGCCAGGGCAGTCGCCGCCGCCCGTGAGGATCCCTACACGCACGAGCCTCCCGTCGCGGCGCGTGACGTCCGCGTTCGTGAACGCCAGTCCACGCCCTCGAGCGCGGCGACACCGCCACCGGCGATCGGCGCTTTGAAGACGGCGGAAGTGGTTGACATGGGTGCGAGCTTATGAAAGCAGCGCGATCACCGCAGCCGACCGAGTAAGTCCGTGCTTGCACGCGGACAATCACGGACATCGACTGGACGGCCAGCTTGAGGATCGCTTGGCGTTGAAATCTCGCAGAGAGCGTGACCTTCAGTGCTTTGCCACGACCAGATAGGGGAATTGCCCGCTGGGCGCGGCTCGCGCGGACATCTAGCGTTCAGGGATGCTCCCATTCTTCCGGCTCGCTTCCGTGCCGGACTCAGATTCCGACGCCGAGCCGACAGGCTCGATCAAGATCATCCTCGCCGACGACCATGCCGCGATGCGCCAGAGCCTGCGCCAACTGCTCGACGGCGAAGCCGACATCGACGTGATCGCCGAAACCGACAGCTTGGGGTCGGTGATCGGGCACGTGCGCACGCGCCGACCCGACGTGCTCGTGCTCGACCTCGGCATGCCCAACCGTGGCTCCGCGATCGAGGCGCTGGGGCGCCTCAACCGCGAGTTGCGCGACACGAGCATCGTTGTCCTCACGACGAACGACGATCCAGCGTTCGCCAGGCGCGCGCTCGACAACGGCGCGGTCGGCATCGTGCTGAAGGAGATGGCCGACTCCGACCTGCCGGCGGCGGTTCGCGACGCCTCGTGCCGCAGACGCTACGTGAGCCCGTTGATCGCGTCAAAGCTTGACGCCGGCAAGCGAGAAGACGGGGACAAGCTGACGCCGCGCGAGCGTGAGGTGCTGCGACTGATCGCGCTCGGGCACACAAGCGTCGAGATCGCCCAGAGACTTGGGCTCTCGCCGCGAACGATCGAGACGCACCGCGCTCGCATCCACCGCAAGCTCGGGCTCGACACGCGCGCGGAGCTCGTGCGCTACGCCCTGCGGCACGACTTGCTGCAACTGTGAGAGACGCCATGCGTGGAGTCTCAATCGACTCTGAGCGACCGCGGGCACAGGATGCGCCCCTGCGCGTGTCACACGTCAGCGCGTCGAGAGGGTCTCGCGGAGACGCGATGGAATTCTTTCGATGCCACAGCTGCAGCGAGGTGATAGGCGTCTATGAGCCGCTCGTCGTGCGCGCGCGCGATGGGGCGCGCGCCACCTCGCGCGCCGCCGAGCCCGATCTCCAGGCAGCCGCCGCGGCCTGCTATCACCGCGACTGCTATGCCCGGCGCAGGCGTGGCTAGTCAAATGCCCGCGCGCCAGGCGAGCTCTCTCACCCCCCTGAGATCAGCTTCGCGGCCCGCTTCAAACGCGGCCCCAGCTGCTTGACGAGCCGATCGACCGTGAAGGCGTCGGCCGGGACGGTGATGTCGATGGCGAGCGGGTGCTCGCTGCGCGGACGCGGCACGAGCACGGCGATCGAGCGCGCGCCGCGGACGAGCTCCTCGTCGCTTGCCACCACTCCCCGCACGCCGATGCCGTCGAGCTCCACGGCCAGCCTCTTCTTCTCCGTGATCGAGTTCGGGCCGTGTCGGGCGAGCTCGACGCTACCCAGCAGCTCGCGTCGCTCCGCGTCGGAGAGACTCGCCAACAGGACCTTGCCGAGCGCCGTGCAGTGCGCCGGCACGCTGGCGCCGACCCCGAGATCGCCGTCGATCGCGTACTGGCCCGCGCGGTGGCCGAGAGCGCGATGGACGTAGATGACGCGCGCGCCGTCGAGCACGCCCATGCTGACGGTATGGCCGGTCTCGTCGCGCAGCTCCCCGAGCACGGCCCCGGCGCCGACCTGCCGGCGGATCGCGCCGATCGCCGAGGCGCCGATGTCGGCGGCGTGGCGCGCGAGGCGGTACTTGCGTTTGGAGTCTTGCTCGAGATGGCCGAGAACGACGAGCGTCGTCGCGTAACGGTGGGTCGTGGAGCGGCTGATCTTCAGGATCTCCGCGAGGTCGGCGATCCCGAGCGCCTGGACCTCGCCCGAGAACGCCTCGAGGATCGCGATCCCATATTCCAGCGAGCGCGACATCCTTGGATCGGGATCCGCCCTGATCCGCGGCGCGCGCGAGCCGGCGGGGGCGGCGTCCGCGGGCGTGCCTCCACCACGGCCCTTCTTTGCCTCGGGCGTCTCGTTCTCGTCCTCGTACATCGCGATCTCACCTCGTGTGTCGAGCCGCGTGGTCACGTGTTTCTCGCCAACCCCAAACAGGCGCGCTCAGGCGAGCGGCCCGGGCCAGGATTCGAGAATACAATCGTCTGTTGGTGAAAACGCTACAGCATCGGGCGGTTGGAACTTCGCGCGGCTCCGCCGGGACCCACGAGAGCAGACCTCAGCAGGCGCCCGCCACCCGCTCCACGATCGCCTCGACCAGCTCGACGAACGTCATGCCGGCGGCCTCGGCGGCCGCGGTGGCGATGCCCGTCTCGGTCAAGCCGGGGATCGTGTTGATCTCGAGCACCTGCGGGATCTGCCGCTCGTCGAGGATCAGATCGACGCGGGCAAGATCGCGGCAGCCCATCAACGCATAGCTGTCGAGCGCCGCCCGCTCGACACGCTCGCGCACCTCGTGCGACAGCTCAGCCGGCGCCTCCATGCGCAGCTGGCCGATCGTGTAGTGGGCTTCGTAGCTGTAGAAGCTCTCGGGCGTGAACAGCTCGACGATCGGCAGCGCGCGCGGGCCGGCGCCGTCGGGCGAGTCGAGCACCGTGACGGCGAGCTCGCGCCCGACGACGCGCTCCTCGACGAGCACGCGGTCGCCGTAGCCGAAGGCGCCGAGGATCGCGCTCGGGAGCTGCTCGGCGCTCGCCACGAACTTGATCCCGATCGCCGAGCCCTGCGCGACGGGCTTGACGACGGCTGGGAGCTTCAGCTCTTCGAGCAGCTTCGGGAACGTGCGCGCGCCGCCGAGCTCGCGGAAGGCGGTCTCGTTGAAGCTGTGGAACGCGGGCGTTGGGATGCCGTGCAGGCGGAGCATGCGCTTGAACAGCATCTTGTCCATGCACAGGGCGCTCGCCAGCGGATCAGACCCCGTGTATTGCACGCCAAGCGTCTCCAGCAGATCCTGCAGGGTCCCGTCCTCGCCGCCGCGGCCGTGCATAGCGACGAACACGAAGCGCGGCTGCTCAGCAAGGACGCGGTCGATGAAATCGCCGTCCACGTCGAGCGCATGGACCGTATAGCCGAGCGCGCGCAAGGCCCGCTCCACGCGATGGCCAGAGCGCAGGCTGATCTCGCGCTCCAGCGAGCGCCCGCCCATCGCGACGATCGCGGCGCCCTCGCTCACGCCTTCTCCCCCGTCTTCGAGCCACTCGCTCGCTCGGCGAGCAGGTTGGTGGCGAACACCGTGGTCGTGCGCAGCTTCTCACGGTGGTCCTCCAGGGCGAAGTCGATCAACTCGTCCATCAGCTCGACGAACGGGAGCCCGGCGGGCTCCCACAGGTAGAAGGAGAACGAGCCGGGGATCGTGTTGAGCTCGTTGACGTATACCCGCTCCTGCGCGTCGATCAGGAAGTCGACGCGCGTGACCCCCGCACAGCCGAACGCCGCGTAGGCGCGCTTGGCAAGGCCCTGCACCTGCGCGGTGAGCGCGTCTGAGAGCGGCGCGGGGATCAGGCGCTGGGCGCCCTTCATGCCCTCGCTCTTGTCGCCGCTCATGTACTTGTCCTCGAAGGACAGGAAAGCCTCCGCGGCCACCGGCTGCTCGCAGACGGAGGCGCGCGGCTCGACGCCGGCGCGGCCGATGACGGCGCAGTTGACCTCAATTCCCCCCTCCACAGCCGGTTCGACCAGGCACGCCCGGTCGAGCTCGAAGCAGAGCTCGAGCCCCTCCTCCAAATCGGCGTCGCCGCCGCAGCGGCTCACGCCGACGCTCGACCCCAGCGAGGCGGGCTTCACATACACCGGAAAGTCAAAGCCCCCCCCCGCGCGCGCGAGCACCGCATTTTTGTCGATCTCCCACTCCTCACGGCGCAGCGCCAGACAGTCAAGCGCCGGCAGCCCAGCCCGCGCCAGCACAGCCTTCGTCGTGAGCTTGTCCATCGCGGCGGCCGCGGCCCCGACGGGCGGGCCCACATACGGCAGGCGCGCCAGCTCCAAGGCGCCCTGCAGGCAGCCGTCCTCGCCCTGAGTCCCGTGGGTCGCCAGGACGACGACGTCCAGCTCGATCGATTGATTGGCCCGCCCACCCGCGCGGCGCGCGCGCAGCAGCGAGCCACCCGGGCCGGCGGCGCGCAGGAGGCGACCGTTGTGCAAGTCGAAGTGGACCTCCTCGGCGCCGGGATCGCCGCCATCCCTCTGGTAGACGGACAGCTCGCGCAACGCCTCGCCCGTGTGCCAGCGGCCGCTGCGCGCGATGTAGATCGGGACGGGGGCGTGGCGCTCCTCGAGCACGCTCAGGGCCTGCAGCCCCGTGATGATCGAGACGTCGTGCTCCACGGAGCGCCCGCCGAAGGCGACGCCCACCTTCAGTCCGCTTGGTGGCATACGAGCCCTAGCCTATTAGCGAGGCTCCCCGTACCCCGGGGAGCCTGTTCGAGGCTCGCTGATGGCGGCGCCTGTGGAATATCACGGGAACGCCGCAGGACCCGCAAGGGTCCCATCCAAATAGACCTCAAGAGGCCGAGAATGCTGGGCTCTCGGGTTCGGCATAGGTGTCGGGAAGATCGTTCTCGAACAGGACGACGTCGCCCGCTCGCGTGAGGCGGCCCAGCAGGGCGGTGGCCTCCGCGATGTCGCGCACGACGTGGACGCTCGCCGGCTCCATGCCGGCTGTCGCGAGGCCCTCGCGGATCGGGGCGGTGCGGGCCCGGCCGACGAGGATCGCCAGATCGCACACCGCGCCGGCCTGCTCGCCGAAGCGGCGGTTGAGCTCGTCCTCGAGCTCCCCGAGCTCCACCATCCCGGGCGTCACGAGCAGGCGACGCGAGGCGGGATGCTCGCGCAGCACCCGCAGGGCGGCGGCGGCGCCGTCGGGGTTCGAGTTGTAGGCGTCGTCGATCACGACGACGCCGGCGCGGCGGTTGTGGATCGGCTGGAGGCGGTGCGCCGGCGCCTCGACACGCCCGAGCCCCGCGGCGATGCGCGCGGGGTCGATGCCGAGCACGCGCCCGACCGCGGCGGCGGCGAGCAGGTTCGAGACGTTGTGAGCCCCAAGCAAGCCGGCCGAGATGGGGATCGGCGGGCTGTCGGGGCCGTCGAGGTGGAGGTCGAACTCGGTGCGACCGTCGGCGAGTCGCACGTCACGCGCGAGGACCTGCGCCTGAGCTTGTCTTTTTGGGGATGGGCGGGGCGTGCTTTGCGGCGTCCCCTCGCGCTGTGACGCCGCTGCGACCGCGCCCGCGCCGTTATGAGGGTCGCCGGCGTCGGCGCCGGCCGGGCGATCGTCGGGGCTGTCGAGGCCAAACAACGTGACGGGCACGGTCGCGCGGGCGGCCAGCTCCAGGCAGCGGGGATCGTCGGCGTTGGTGACGAGGTGGCCCGCCCGTGGAAGGGCGTCGAGCAGCTCTCCCTTCGCCGCGGCGATCGCCTCGATCGAGGCGAGCCGCTCCAGGTGCATCGGCCCGATCGCCGTGATCACCCCGACGGTCGGGTGCACGAGCTCGCACAGCTCGGCGATGTCCCCGCGCCGGAACATGCCCATCTCCACCACGAACGCCCGATGGGAAGCGCGCAGATGCTCGTTGATCGTGCGGATCACCCCGAGGAGGCTGTTGTAGCTCTCCGGCGTCACGAGCGTCGGCCGGTCGGCCTCGAGCACGGCGCCGACACAGAACTTGGTGGTCGTCTTGCCATAGCTGCCGGTGATCCCGACAACCAACGGCGCCCATTCGCGCAGCGAGCGCCGCGCGCGCCGCTCGTAGCGGCGGTTGATCGCGCTCTGCAGCGGGCGCAGAGCGAGGTTGGCGGCCAGCAGCGTCCACGGCGCCGCGGCCAGCGAGAGCAGCCCAAGCGCCAGCAGGACAGCCAGGGCGACTGTGCTCACGCCCGCCGCGGCCACCGCGATCGCCGCGACCGCGAGCAGGGCGGACGGCGCCAGCGCGAGCGCCAGCAGTCGCTTGGCCCGGCCGGTGAGCACCAGCGGCTTGACCGCCTCGCGGCGCCAGTCGGCCACGCCGAGCGCCGCCAGCGGGCAGGCCAGCAGCAGCAACGTGCCGCAGAGCCAGCCGGCGCCCGACGAGCGCGCCGCGAGCGCCGCGCCGAAGAGCAGCGCCACGAGCGCGAGCTCGCGCGCCGGCAGCAGCTCGCCGCGGCGGCGCAGCCACAGCATCAGGCGCGCCGGCTCGTAGTGCTCGAGCTGGAAGAGGTGCAGCAGGCGATGCTGGCGACCGGCCAGCAGCACGCCCAGCGCCAGCAGCGCCAGGACGGTCGCGATCCCCTCGAATGCGCTCACGACGAGCGACCATCGGGCTCGGCGGGCGCCTCACACTCCCCAACGGCGCCGGGCGGGGCCACGAAGTGCGAGACGATCCGCGCGAAGCGAGCGGGCTGGTCGAGGTAGCTGTAGTGGCCGGCGCCGTCGAGCACCACAAGGCCGGCGTCGGGTATCAGGCGCTCCATCTCGCGCGCCGCCGACAATGGCGTGTCGGAGTCCTCCGAGCCCCACACGAGCAGCGTGGGCGCCTCGATCGCCGGCATGAACGGGCGCAGGTCGGCGTTGACGAGCTTGACGAGCGTCGGTCGCAGTGGGCCGGCGGCCGCATAGTCGGCCGAGGCGGCGCGATCGACGAGGCGCGCGCGCAGACGCTCTCCGGGAGCGCCGAGGTAGCGCGCGGCGTACTTGCCCGCCTTGGCCATCCCCACGCGGCGATACCAGCGCAGGGTGCGCTTCGGACGGATGCCGGCCGCGTCGACCAGCACGAGCCGCGACGTGCGGGACGGTTCGGTCGAGGCCATCCGGATCGCGATGCGCCCGCCGTTGGAGTGCCCGACGATCGTCGCGCGCTCGATCGCGAGCGAATCCATGAACGCGGCGACGAACGCCTGGTAGTCCTCCACCCCCCACGGCGCCGGCGGCAGCTCGGTCTCGCCGAAGCCGGGCAGGTCGAGCGCGTAGACGCTGGCCACCGGCGCAAGCCCGGTCACGATTGGGTGGACCGCCTCGATGTTGGCCCCCCAGCCGTGCAGCACCACCACGGGCTCCCCCGCGCCGCGCACCAGATAGCGCGTGCGCAGGCCGAGCACGCTGGTGAAGCTGGAATCGAGGACTCCGGGCACGCGCTAACGGTATTGGCTCGACCTCACAGACCCGCTCACATGATTTTCTTCATAAACTTGATCAAGAATCTAAGATTTAGCGTGAAGACTGATATCCACCAACACCTGTGGACCGAGCCGCCCAGGATCCAGGGCCCGTCGCGCAAGGTCATCGCCCGATGGCGGCTCGGTGAGGCTCACGCCACCATGTAGCCTTTACGGGGTATGCGCAAGTCGCTCCTGATCACGGTGCTGACCTGCCTGGCACTCGTGGCCCTGGGTCTCCCGCAGGCGGCGTCCGCGCAGCCGACCGTCACGGTCAAAGCGAAGATCGTCCCGATCCCGATAGACCCGAGCTCCCCTAAAAGTCCCACTTATCCGGGCACAGGCAACATCCTCGGCGCGGGAGCGGCGCTCGAAGCGACACTCAGCATCAGCGGCACCGAATACGGCGGCTTCCCCTCTCCGGTGACCAGGGTCGTCGTGGAGCTGCCCGCGGGAGTCAAGCTGCACCCGCAGGTCTTCACCACGTGCCCGACCGCGATTCTCGAAAGTCACGAAGTCCAGAAGTGCCCGAAGCGCTCGGTCGCAGGTCCCGTCGGCGAAGTGCTCGGCGTGGTGAGCTTCGGCGGGACGCGAGTGCAGGAGAAAGCGACCGTCCAAGCATTCTTCGCGCCGGGCGGAGGACTGGCGTTCTACACCGAAGGCACCTCACCCGCGGAGATCGAAGTGCTGGCCACCGGCAGCTTCTCCACCGCCCCCCCGCCGTTCGGCCCCAAGCTCACGGTGCCCGTGCCGCTCGTGGAAACCGTCCCCGGCGCCCCCTACGCGTCGGTGCTGTCGATCAAGGGCAAGGTCGGCGCCGCCGTCAAGAAGGGCAAAAAGCTGATCTCCTACGGCACGGTGCCCAAGACGTGCCCGAAGGGCGGCTTCAAAGGCCACGTCGAAATCACGTTCCTGAGCGGGGAAACGGTCACTGTCGAGCCAGTCGTCCCCTGCCCGAAGCGTTAGGTCTTCCACCGAGTGGCGGCGTTCGAGCGGAGCCCCCACCCAGATTTTGCCTTTACTTTCGTGGTGTTATAGTAAAGGCATGCCGCGAGTGTCCTCCAAGAACCAGATCACGCTTCCCATCGAGACGATGCGCGCCGCTGGCCTGCGGGCGGGGGACGAGGTGACGGTGCGCCCGATCGGCGACGGGGAGGTCATCGTCGCCACACGCGGCTCTCGGATCAGTCGCCACGCCGGTATCGCGACCGGCATCTACCGCGACGGGGAGCTTGACTCCCTCCGCGACGAGTGGAACCGCTGATCCTCGACGCCAGCGTCCTGCTCGGGCTGCTGGACACCGCGGACGCTCATCACGCCCAAGCCATCCAGGACACCGAAGCCGCCGACCAGACGGGCCGCCCGCTGTTAGTTCCCGCCAGCGCCTACAGCGAGGCCCTCGTCGCGTTCGCGCGGGCAAACCGCATCAAGGACGCTCGCGAAGCGATCATCGCGATGGGTCTCACGATCACGCCGCTCACAGCGCCCATCGCCGAGCGCGCCGCCGAACTACGTGCACGCCACGAGCGGCTGCGCCTTCCAGACGCGATCGTCCTCGCCAGCTCACACGAGCTAAACGGCGAGCTCCTCAGCTACGACCGCAACCTAGCCCGTCTCGCCCGGCGGCAGCACTCCCACGACTAGCGCCCGCCGCGATCGGGCCGCAACCCCAGATGTCGAAGGCCAGTGCCAGGCAGGATCGACGAACATGCCGACGTAGCTCAGCTGGCCAGAGCACCGCTCTCGTAAGCGCTCGCTTGGAGGGGGAGGAAAACCGCGAGTTAGAGCCGTTTTTGGCTTCCTTACTCGATTCTCGACCCCTTCTATGTGATGACAGATGCGGACAGCCGCAGGCTGAGAATACACGGATCTTCGGGTAGCCCAGCGGCAAGGAATCGAGAGAGCCGACGGCCGGAGTCGAACCGGCGACCTCTCGCTTAGCAGGCTTTAGGCGGCCAGCCGCGGTCAGCACTCAAGTGTGGCTCGCCGACTTCGAGGTCCAGCGACCGAGGATCCCTTAGCCAGGCGAAAGGAGCGCGTCGGCCAACGGCTCGGCGTGCCGTTGGCAAGACCGGGCAATCAGGATTCCCGCGTCGATGGCGGTTTCTGCGGGCATGGCTGGTTTTGACCGGAACTCAGCGCTTCCTGGTAGGTGCCGCGTGCGACACATTCGCCACTGTTCAGGTTCGGTGTCTGCTGCCACACGACGGCACCGTCGGCAGCGAGAGTTATCGGAACCTATCCGCCGGTATCAATTTTTCTGGATAGCCGCGGATTCGACGATCGAGAAACGCAGGCAGCCGCCGGGCAACGTCCCACTGGCCCCCAGGAGAGGCGTGAACGGAAGGCGCATGTTCGGGACCCCGCGACGCAGCAGTCCGCGTTTGCCGGCCCAATGTTCCGCGTCCGCCAGCCTGTCATTCCGCGTTTGCCACATTCTTATTCCGTATCTGACCACGCCTGATTGTAGGATCACCGGATTCCTGCTCAGCGGGTCGGCGAACATCCTGAGCTCCCGCAGGGTGCAGGAGGCGCTCACCGGACGGATCGAGTTGCTGCGCCTCTCGCCGCTCGCGCAGGCCGAGTTGGAGAGCGCCGAGGGCAACCTCGTCGACGCGCTGTTCTCTGCCTCCCCGCCGCGCGTCCAGCGCGCCCCGATCGGCAGAGCCGCCTTCGCGGAGCGGATCGCCGCAGGCGGCTACCCGGAGGCGCGCTCTCGCACGGGCCGGCGGCGCGACCACTGGTACGCCAACTGCCTGACGACGACCTTCGAGCGGGACTTGCAGGCGATCGCCGACCTGCACAAGCAGCACGAAATGCTGCGGCTGCTCTCGCTGCTGGCGACACGCTCGGGCAACCTGTTGCGCTACGCCAACGTCGCCGACTCCCTCGACCTGGACGGGAAGACCGTCAAGAGCTACATAGGGCTGCTGGAAGCCATCTTTCTCGTGCGCCGTATCCCCGCGTGGAGGCCAGGGTTCCTTCAGCGGGTGCTGCACGCCCCAAAGGTCTACGTCACCGACAGCGGCCTGCTGGCGCACCTGCTGGGCGCGGACGAGCGCAGGATCGCCGAGGACGACCGTGTCACCGGCGTCGCACTGGAGACGTTCGCCGCGATGGAGATACTCAAGCTCGTCAGCTGGAGTGAGGTAGAGCCGCAGGTCTATCACTTCCGTGATCGCCGCGGCGCCGAGGTCGACCTCGTGCTGGAGGACCGCGCCGGACGGATTGTGGCGATCGAGATCAAGGCGAAGGTGTCGCTCTCAGGCGATGACACCAAGGGTCTCGTCAAACTCAGGGATGCGCTCGCCGATCAATTCCTCGCCGGCGCGGTCCTGCACGCCGGCGAGCAGACACTGCCACTCGGTGACCGCCTGTGGGCCATACCCGTGAGCAGCCTATGGGCTTGAGGAACCCAAGCGCGCGAAGAAACTCCACAGTGCGAGGCACTGAGCCCAGCCGGGGCAGAATGACAGCGGCTCCGGCAGTACGACGCGGTAGCCCAATGCCGAACTTCGCCGCCCCTGCACCGTGGCAGTTGCTTCTCCCTACAGACTCTGTTGTGCCTCGGTACGATGCTGGAGCTGTATGCCGACGTAGCTCAGATGGCCAGAGCACCGCTCTCGTAAAGCGGGGGTCGCCGGTTCGACTCCGGCCGTCGGCTCTCAATTTTCTGCCGCTGTGGTACCCGATGGGCCGTGTATTGTTTGTCCTCGGTTGTCCTAGCTTTTCCTCCAATCGAAGGGGCCACATATCGAGTTAGCAAGCCAAAAACGGCTCTAACTCGGGCTTTTCGGCCCCCTTACAGCGAGCGCTTACGAGGCGAGCGCTCTGACCATCTGAGCTACGTCGGCACAGCAGCTACCCAATCGTACTGTCGACGCGACCATCGCCGCGCCCGCCGCTCGCGTCGCAGCCACGAGCGAGCCGGCAGAGCCGGCTCCGAGGCCACACAGGTGCGCGACGAAGGTCAGCGTGCGGTCTCGATCGGGGTGCTCGGCCGCGCGCTGTCGATGGGCTCGCACACAGGGTCAAGCGGGCCGCGACATACGAGCTGCTTGCCTACCCTCGCTTTCATCCGCAGGGCGCGAGCCGTGACGAGCCGACCGAGGCAATCTGGCCCGGACAGGACCCCAAAGAGCACACGCCCGAGCTGAGAAGGCCGCAGGCAACCAGGCAGCCAGAGTTTTAGGAACTTATCCGGCCATATCCGGTTTTCTGGATAGCTTCGGATACTTCCGATAGCGAGGCCGTTGGGGATTGGCCGCACTCATCCGTGCGCGGGAGCGCTCGCGGGATGAACGCCTCCAAGCGCCCCTTGATCTCAGCCGGCACAACCTCCTCGGCTACCGCCATCACCGCCATGATGCCCTCCCCGCGTCGAGATCACAAACACAAGGAGGTTCAACAAGCCAGAAGCAAACCCTACGGAAAACCTAACAAAGCCCTATTAAACCACCCGGACGGACCCAAGGTTTACGCGACACCCACCGTCCGGACCAATCGTCTGCAATGAGGTTGGGCTGACGTTCGCAAATCGCGCTGAGCGGCACAAACCTCACTTATGGGCTACCGTGGCTCAGCCGGGGGAATCGGCCCGGCGAACCTGCGACGAATTGGAGGCTGAGATGGCGTACGTGATCGTCAACGACTTCGAGGGCGGTACGAAGGAGCAGTACGACGCCACCACCGCGGTGGTACACCCGCCCGGTGGCCTGCCCGCCGGCCAGACGCATCACTACGCCGGGCCGAGCGCGAACGGCTGGATCGTCGTCGCGGTCTGGGAGTCGAAGGCAATCTGGGAGAAGTTCCGCGACGAGACGCTGCTGCCAGCCTTCCAGGCGGGGCAGTCCGTTTTGCCCGGTCCACCGAAGACGACCGAGTTCGAGGTCGAGGTCGAGCTCTAGAGGCATCCCTACCGACCGACGCGGTTGGTTCTCGTCCATACCGGGAGCATTGTCGTCGGCGCCGGTTGCTTCTGCTATCCGGGAGAGGAGCGTCCAACTTATGCTTGGCGCATTCTCGGTCTGTGCTTATTGATCCTGCCCGCACCAGGTGCGACACTCCGGTCATGATCGGAGTGTCTGCGAGCGTCATCGGTGGGTTCTTTGACGCGATCCTCGCCAGAGATTTCTCCCGCGCACGCCGCCTTCTGTGAAGGTACTGGCATACACCTCACCGGCCCGCGGGCACGTGTACCCGATCGTGCCGATCATGTCGGCGCTCGTGGCGCGCGGTCACCAGGTCTCCGTCTACACGCTGTCTGACGAGCTCGGCCATCTGGCAAATATGGGTATCGAGGGATCGGCGATCGATTCGGTCGTGGAACGCAACCAGCTTGAGGATTGGCGTGAGCGTTCGCCGCGTCGCGCCATCCTCTCGGCGTTGGCCACTTTCGCCGAGCGCGCGAGCGGGGACGCCCCGGACCTCGAGCGGGCTATCGCCCGTCACGATCCAGATGTGCTCTTGGTTGACATCAACTCCTGGGGGGCAGCAACCGTGGCTGAGGCATCTGGACGCCCTTGGGTGATGTACTCGCCCTATCTGCTGCCGCTGCCCTCCCGCGATGCCCCGCCCTTTGGGCCAGGCTTGCCTCCTATGGGCGATCCGCTCGGGGCGGTGCGTGACGCGATCGTCGCCCGCATCGTGAGCAGTGGTTTCGACCGAGCTGCAATACCTCCCCTCAACGCCCTGCGTGCACAGTACGGCCTGCCCGCGTTCCACCACTTTGGCGACCTGCTCGGACGCCCGCCGCTGCTGCTGGCGCTCACTGCCGAGGGGTTCGAGTATCCGCGTAGCGACTGGCCGACGAATGTGCGCCTGGTCGGCCCCATCAACTGGGCGCCGCCGCAGGAAGTCCCGATATGGCTGGTTGACATGTCGGACCCGCTGGTGCTTGCCACCTGCTCGACTGAGCGCCAGGACGACGAGCGCCTCATCAGCGTCGCACTAGAGGCGTTGCCACCCGTCGGCATGTCCGTAATCGGCACCACGGCTGCCCACGATCCCGACGAGTTCAAGGTGCCGCCCGGGAGCAAGGTCGTGGGCTTCGTCCCCCACGACGCCGTCCTAGAGCGCGCGGCGTGCGTGGTCTGCCATGGTGGCATGGGAATCACCCAGAAGGCCCTTGCAGCCGGGATCCCGGTAGTCGTTGTGCCCTTTGGACGAGACCAACTCGAGACTGCGCGTCGCGTGGAAGTGGCCAGCGCCGGAGTTCGCCTCTTGCCCCGCCGCCTGACTCCCGACCGGCTTGCAGACGCCGTCCGCACAGCCATCGACCGTCGCGCGGGCGCACAGCGCGTGAGTCGCGCCTACGCCGCGGCGGGAGGCCCAACGGTGGCCGCCGACACGATTGAGGCGATCGGCCGCGGTCCACGCCAGCCGAGCGCCGATGAGGTCTCCGCTATGCGCTGACCCAGCCCAGATGCGCTCAAGAATGCGCCCGTGCGACGCCAACCGCGAGTACGCGGGTCAGGCCCAAGACGAAGTTCTGTGCCGTAGGCGGTTGCGGGAGGGCACGACGCAACTGGAATACTCCCTTCTTAAGATACTCCGGAGGTGAGTTCCAAAGGAAGCAACTGAGCCAGGTTGCGGGTGCTCTGATGGGGGATGATGGGCGGATGAGCTCTCAAGCTACTGAGACCGTGTCGGTGTTGATGACCGATCTGGTGGGCTCGACAGCGATGGCCGAGCGGGTTGGCCCCGCGACGGCGGAGGACTTGCGCGCAGAGCATTTTGGGCTGCTGCGCGGCGCGCTTGAGCGCACTGCTGGCCGGGAGGTTAAGAATCTGGGCGATGGGCTGATGGTGGTGTTCGCAAGCGCCTCGCAGTCGTTGACGTGCGGGGTTGAAATGCAGCAGGCCCTTGAGTTGCGAAACCGCCGCTCGGCAGAGCGGCTCGAGGTGCGGATCGGTGTGAGCCTCGGTGAGACCGCAGTCGAGGACGGCGACTACTTCGGTGAGCCTGTGGTCGAAGCGTCGCGGCTCTGCGCTGCGGCTGCGGGCGGGCAGATCGTGGTCAATGCTCACGTGCGCCACATCGGCGGCGCGCGCGAGGGGCATCGCTTCCACTCGCTGGGTGGTCTGGAGCTGAAGGGCATCTCTGAGCCGGTCCAGGCGTTCGAGCTTCAGTGGGAGCCGGTCCTCCTGACCGGTATCGCTCTGCCGGAGCGGCTGCGTGAGCTGCCGGCGAGCGGCTATGTAGGGCGGGTGGCCGAGCGCGCCCGGCTGACAGAGTTGTGGGGAGAGGCGTGTGGGGGGTCGCTGCGGCTGGCGCTGATCAGCGGGGAGGCGGGTGTGGGTAAGACGCGGCTCTCCACGCACCTGGCGCTGCAGGCGCATGGAGAGGGCGCGACGGTGCTCTACGGGCGCTGTGACGAGGATCTCGGCGTGCCCTACCAACCGTGGGTGAAGGCGCTCGGGCACTTCGTTGACGAGGCTCCGCGGCCGGTCCTGGATGCCCACGTCGAGAGTCACGGCGGTGGCTTGGCACGCCTCATACCCGCCCTTGGCGATCGCGTGCCCGAGCTTGCCTCCCCGCGCGAGAGCGATCCCGAGACCGAGCGCTATCTGCTCTACGCCGCCGCCGCGGGCCTCCTTGAAGGAGCGGGCGAGCAGGAGCCACTGCTGTTGATCCTGGATGACCTGCAGTGGGCTGATGGACCGACGCTCTCGCTGCTTCGCTATGTGGTCACGTCGGGCACGTCGATGACGGTGATGGTGGTAGGGACCTACCGAGACTCCGATCTATCGCGTGAGCATCCGCTAACGGCGCTATTGGCTGACCTTCATCGTGAGCAGGGTGTCGAGCGCCTCAAGCTCACCGGCCTTCAGGCCGAGGACGTGGTGGCGTTGATGGAGGTCGCCGCCGGGCACGAGATGGACGGGGATGGGCGTGCGCTGGCGCACGAGATCACCCGCGAGACCGCGGGCAACCCGTTCTTCGCTGGCGAGCTCTTGCGTCACCTGGCGGAGTCCGGTGTGACCGTGCAAGAGGACGGCGGGCGCTGGCACGTGGTGGGTGACGTGGCTCGAGCTGGGCCTGCCTCAGAGCGTACGCGAGGTCGTCGGGCGGCGGGTGGAGCGCCTGGGCTCTGACGCGCGCACGGCTCTGAGCGCCGCCGCGGTCATCGGCCGCGACTTCGAGATCGCCCTGCTGCTACCGGTGCTCGAGCTCCCCGAGGCAAGGCTGCTGGACCTGCTCGAGGAGGCGGTCGCGGCATCGCTGCTGAAGGAGAGCGGAGAGCGGGCCGGGCGCTTCACGTTCACCCACGCATTGGTCGAGCACACCCTGTATGAGGATCTCGGACATACCCGCCGCGCCCGGCTTCACCGACAGATAGCGGAAGCACTGGAGGAGCAGTGCGGGGATGAGCCCGGCGAGCGGTTGGGTGAGCTCGCCGCCCACTGGGCCGCAGCGGTCGTGAGCACCGATACCACCAAGGCGCTGCACTACGCACAACGAGCCGCTGAGCGCGCCCTTGAACAGCTCGCCCCCGATGAGGCCGTGCGCTGGTATCGCCAGTCCATCGAGCTCTATGATCAGGCGCCCAGCGGCGATCGCTCCGAGCGCTGCGAGCTGCTGATCGGCCTCGGAGAGGCCCAACGCCAGACCGGGAACCCGGAGTTTCGCCAGACGCTGCTCGACGCCGCCCAGCTCGCTCAAGAGCTCAGCGACCCAGACCGCCTCTGCCGCGCCGTGCTAGCCAACAGCAGGGGATGGATCAGCGAAGCCGGCGCGGTGGACTCTGAGCGCGTGCGGGCGCTTGAGGCCGCCGCGGAAGCCCTCCCGGACGACGATCCGCGGCAGGCGCAGGTGCTCGCGCTGCTGGCCCTAGTACTCCACTACGCTGGTGAGCCGGCGCGGTGCCGGCGGCTGGCTGCGGAGGCCATAGAAATAGCCCGATCCGCCGGCGATCCGGCCGTGCTGGCCCACACGCTCGCCAACGCCTGTTGGGCCATCGATGTGCCCGACACGCTGCAGGAGCGCCAACGGCTAAACGACGAGCTGGTCGAGCTCGCGCAGCGTTTGGATGACCCGTGGTTGAGCTTCCACGCGGCTGTCGGATGTGTGATGTTCGGCATGGAGGCTGGGGACCGCTTGCAGGTCGAGTCCGGCCTTACGACAGTGCGAGCGCTCGCTGCCTCCGTGCCGGAGCCGCTCATAGCCTGGACGCGGCTGCTGGAGGAGTCCACTTTCGCCCTCCTACACGGTGATCTTCGGGCATCTGAGCAGTGGGCGACCCAGGCGTACGAGACAGGCACAGCATCCCGCCAGCCCGACGCCGTCGTGATGTTCGGCGCGCAGGTTGCTGCCGTGCGCTATTTCCAGGGCCGGCTCAGCGAGCTCGTCGAGCAGACAGTGCAGCTCGCCGGCGAGCAGGACAGCCTCCCGGCGTGGCGCCCTGCCGCGACGCTCGCGCTGATCGAGAGCGGCCGAGAGGATGAGGCGCGCGAGCTGGCACTCGCCGAGGACTTCCAGAGCGTCCCGTGGAACCAGACCTGGTCCATAACCATGTTCCTCTGGGCCGACGCGTGCTCCCGTCTGCGCGCCGTCGATAGCGTGGGCGAGCTCTACGAGCTCTTGGCGCCCTTCTCCGGCCAGCTCGCGGCTAACGATGGCCTCGTGTACGGATCAATCGCCTGGGCGCTCGGCACGCTTGCCACCACCCTTGAGCGCTACGAGGAGGCCGAGCACCACTTCGCTGCCGCCGCTGAGATCGAGACGAGACTCGACGCGCCACTACTCCTCGCCCGCACCCACGTTGGCCAAGCCCACGCGCTCATAGCCCGTGGCCGACGCGAGGACCTCGACCGCACACAGCCCATGCTCGAGAAGGCTGAGGACACCGCCCACTGCTTGGGCGCGCAAGGGATAACACAGGAAATCGCAGAGTGCCGCGCCGCCCTGGCTCAGACATCCGGTGAAGTGAAGCGATCGTAGACATCGAGCCGTCAGACCACGGACTTACGCTCAGACCCCCCGGTTGAGCGGGAAGTACATTCCTGAGCACTCGCCTAGCGGCAGATCCAAACGTCTCCTAAACCGCCACCGCCCAAAGCGACCGGAATCACGCCCCGAAGATCGCGCAGAGACGCCAAGATCAAGATGACCCGTCGCCCGCGCTATTGCTTCGCACGCCACGCGAACGTGTCCGATGGCGTCCCCGCAGACGCTCGCAAGGGACGGTGGGTGTCGCGCAAAGGTTGTGGTGGTGGCGATGCGGGGGGTCGGGACGCGCGCTGGTCGCTGGCTTGGGCTGTGAGCCGCAGGAGCGGCGTGGTGGGTCTTTCAGGCTGCTGCTGCGGCGATTTGGTGCTCTCGCAGCTCCCCCCCCCCCCCCGGAGTCGATCGCACCCAACGACCGCCACAAAAGCACACCGCGGCAGCTTTTACGCAACAGCCACCGCGCGAAGCAGAAGGCCGATGTCGCTGTTCCTCGCCCACGATAGGAGTAGTCGCAACCCGCGCCGTCTAGCGTCTGCGGTGGGTGATCGGGAGAGCCTAGACGTGCGTACCTGAGCAGCCTTGGATCTTCGATGCCTCCGCAGACGCGTTACGCGAAGAGCGGCGAGGTCAACATTGCCTATCAGGTCGTTGGCGACGATCCGCTTGACCTCGTGTTCGTGCCGGGCTTCATCTCGCATCTGGATCTGCAGTGGCGGAGCCGCGGATCGCGCGCTTCCTCGAGAAGCTCGCGTCATTCTCGCGGTTGATCATGTTCGACAAGCGTGGCACGGGGCTGTCTGACCCGGTCGCCGGCCCGGCGCCGCTGAAGGATCGCATGGACGTTGGCCGGGTTCGTTTCGCTGTTCGCGCGTGGAAGCGAGCGTCTCCACATATCTGCTCCGGCCGGACGACCTGCGAGCCCGCGAGTAACGATCGATCGGCTCACTCGCTCCCACCGGGTGTTGCGAAAGGGCTCACCCGGTCGTTCGCCAGTCCCGGAGACTCATCCCATGCGCAAGTGCGAGCCACCACGAGCTGTGCGCCCGCTTGCTCGCGGATGCGAAACTGAGCCCGGTTCGTCGCTGATTCGAGCTGGCTCCATCGACCCTCACGGTGGTCGAAGCGAGGGGATGAGGAAGGGGTTCGATCGCGTCGCTGGCGTCTACTCGTATCTCGTCGGTATTGCTTGCTGGGCGGTTTGACGAGTGCATGGTGGCGCCGTGCTGGAGGGTGGCGTGTAGTTCGCGTGTGAGCGCGTCGAGTTCGGCGGAGGTGACCCCGGGTGCGTTACCGGCTCACGCTTCTAGCCCTTGCAAAAAGCGATGTAGTCCACGATCGGATCCGGGACCGCATCTCCGGTCGTCAGCAGCACGATGACGGAGAGCTTGAGCAGGTATGCGCATGGCGGCAGCGCTTCAAAGCTCCATGCCGGGGCCGGCGGCGAGCCGACCATAACGGGCGTCGCGGTGCCGAACCAGTTCTCACCCGGGTCCTCGGCGGTGGCCGGGTTGAGGTCGAACGTGTACGGGCCGCCGGGTCCTTCCAGCCACGCGCTGACACTGCCCAGGTTGGAGTGAGCGGCCGTGAACTGGACCGTGAGGCCATCGGTGAGCAGAGAACACGGCTTCGAGGCGAGCTCCGCGATCCCGACTGACGCGACCGCGAGCTCGTTGGCGGCGCCGAACAGGGCGCCCGGCCAGTACGGGTGATGGGAGATGTTGTTGTAGCGCGTGTTGTTGATCGCAATGTGCGAGCAGGTTCCCGCCTCGGTCCCATCGCCGCTTTCGCCCTGGTCTCGCATCCGCATGCGGATTCCGTAGTGCACGTCGGTCTGCAACGGCGCTTTGGCTGATTCGCCTGCGTTGACCCCTGTCTCGTCGATCGATTCCACGTAGGGCTTGAGCGTGGTGGTGTCCAGGGCGATCAGGTCGGATCCGGGAACGAACCGCCAGCCGGACCCCGACACCATTGGCGCGACCGGGAACATCGGTGGCACTTCGATCCAGCCATCGGCGCTGGGGGTGATCGTGAAGATGCCCGACCCGGACTTGTTGACCCACACCTCGATCACTTCGAGGAAGGGCGGGCCCAGGACGGGCCGGATGAACGAGCCGATGTTCGTCGCGCGGATCTGCGCCGGCGTGACCGGTGCCCATGAGCTGGGCAGGATCGGCGTCCCGTCTGCCAGCGTGCTTCCGTCCGCGGAGGTGGCCACCGTCTCGAAGCGGTACTCGACCAGGGGGGCTCCATCGACCACGGACAGGCCGCCATTGAGACGCAGGGTGTCGAAGAAGGCCCTGTCGTCCGCCACGGTGAGCCCGCTGCCGGGGGCATGGCTGTGGACGTCCGTGTCGTAGTAGAGGCCGCCGATCTTCGTGAAGACGCCGATCGTTCGTGGTGGGCAGACGCAGAAGCAGAAGCGCCGGCAGCGCAGAGAGCACACCCAATGACAGAACTGGATGCAAAAGCGCTCGAAACCGAACTCCTTGACGAGGGCCGCGAACCGCTCCGCATCCTGGCGGGCCACCGCCGCGCTGAGGCGCTCGAGTGCATTGGGGACCTCGGAGAGCTTGCTCACCGCCTGCGCGAACTGGAGCATCTCCCCGATCGGGGACTCCGGTGGCTCGAGCGGGAACGCCCGGCACAGCGGCAGGCACACGAGCACGCACCGCCAACTGCAGAACCACTCGCACACCAGCCGGCAGAAGGGGTCGATCCCGGCGTTTGTGAGGACGCCGCGCAGAAGCTCGCAGTTGTCTGCCCGCACAGCCTCGATTGCTGAGGTGAACGCCTTCTCATCCGCGGCGAGTGTGCCGATCGCCGCGCCCGCCGCCTGCAACTCGACGATCAGGTGGGGGCGTTGCTTTTGCGGGACCGGCCCACACACGACTTCGCAGATCAGCCGACAGTGGACGGCGCAGGCCCAGTGACAGAGGAGATGGCAGAAGCGTTGGAGCTCGTGCTTCTCGATCAGCTCTCGCCATGAGTCGGGATCGCGCTCCTGGACCGCCGTGGCGAGCAGCTCCACAAGCTCCTCATCCGCGGTGACCCGGGCCACGACCTGCGCGAACTCGCGGATGTCCGGGATCTCCTCGCCCTCCAGCCGGGGCGATCCGCAGAGCTCCAGGCAGAGAAGGACGCACTCCTTTGTGCAGAACCAGTGACAGATCGGCCTGCAGTACTCCAGCAGCTCGTGACGCCCGAGCAGCGCTTGCAGCGACTCCCCGTCGACTGCGCGGAAAGCATCTATCGCCGCCCGAAACGACTCCTCATTCTCGCTGAGGCGCGCGATCCCCTCAGCGCCTTGACGCAACTCGTTCAACAGCCCGTGCTCATCCGCCTGTCCAGCCATCAGTGGCCATCCTCAGGTCGTAAATTGCGTTCCAGAGGCCGACCGTAACTGCCAATGCCGGTAGACGCAAACGATTATCCAGAATGCTGGACACATGTACTACGAGCCGAGGCACCGGGGTCGGGGTCGAGGACGTCGAGACGCTGGTTGACAAGCTGCACACACAGCACACCCGACCCAATGCCTTCTGCGCACGAACGTTACCGGCGCTCCCATAGCAAACGCGGGCATCAGGACCAGTGCTCGCGTCGGGCAGATAGGGTCTGAGAGCGAGTACCACACAACAAGGAGTGCCATGTCCATCCAGATCCGTCACACCAGAGCGACCGCTCTCCCGCTGCTCATGCTCCTAGCCTCCCTCGCGGTGGCAGCTTGCGGGAGCTCGTCCCACAGTTCATCATCGAGTGCCAACACAGCTGCGAGCACGACGACGTCGACCGCCAGTGCAACCGCGAGCGCGACGACGTCGACCGAGACGACCTCCGCCGCGCCAGGCCAACGGGCCGGCGGCCGCTTCGCGGCGCTACCCGAATGCCTGCGCAAGAACGGCGTCCCGCTGCCGCAGCCCAGACCGGGCGCACAGCCGGGAACGAGTGGGCTCTTCTCGGGCGGTAGCGCTGTTCGACTTCCACCGGGCGTAACGCCCGCGCGGTATCGAGCTGCTCTGAGAAGATGCGGCGCTCCCAACATTGCCAGCCAACTTGGCCGCGCACGCGGCCAAGTTTCTCGCGGCGCACTGCTCAAGAAGCCTGCCTTCGAGCAGGCGCTCACTCGCTTTGTGGCGTGCATGGGCGACCATGGCGTCAAGCTGGCGCCGCCTAACATCTCGGGCCGCGGCTCGGTGTTCAACACCAAGGGCGTGAACACCAAGAGTCCACAGTTCACTGCAGCTCTTTCGATGTGCCGGAGCGGGCTGGCCAGGGCCTTCGGGCTCGGCGGCCCCACGTCGCCCGGCGCGGGCTGAGCGCTCGCACAACCTGCACCTGGGCTGGAGCAGACCGCGCCCAAGGCTGCGCAGACCACTTCATAACTGATCATTAATCGGGCGCATTTTGCTGCTTGACACGTGCAATAGTGTTTGCGCCGTCTTAATATTTTGCGTTCGTCTGAGTTATCTGTGGCGCACGGATGCGCCGTCGAGGACGGGTCGGCTGGGCGCTGAGGTTACATCCCAGTTACATCTAAGAACAGGAGGTTCCGATGTATATGTGTGTGCGCAGGAGACTGCTTGGAGTCCTTGCGGTTGGGCTTCCGGTCATGGCGCTGGCGATGGCGCCAGGATCGGCTTCGGCCGCCAGCCAGACCCTCACCCCGACGTTTGCGGGAAGCGGTAACAACACCGAAGTACTCTCGGCCCTGGCGGTGTGTGATCCCTGTGCGCCGGACGCATTCTTCAAAGATCCAACTGGCTTTCTCAAAACCTGGGGGCTCGGCGCAGGGGCGACGATAAAGGCCCAGGCGTCCTGGAGTAACCCGAGCACGGTCGGGCTGCAGTACTCGGCGGGCAATCTCCGCCACGGAGCCACGCTCGACCTGTCGGACACGCTGACGCCGGGAGCGGGGACGGTAAAGCTCGACTACGGCGTCACCGCGACGGTCGGACTCTATGGCACCCCACAGGAAGGCGATCTGTCCTGTGCGGTCGTGGTCGTCTCGAACGCGAGCTGCAACGGCTGGGTGCCAACAACCGACACAACCGAAGTCGGGCCGATCAAAGAATCGGACACGATCCCCTGCACGATGCCGCTCCCCGGCGATTCGCCAAGGACATGCTCGAAGACGAAGACGATCAAGCTGTGGGAAGGGAAACTGTTCGAATTCGCCAAAGCCGAAGCAAAGCTGATCCTTGACGAGAGCGTCACGGTGACGGGGTCGGGTGTCAGCTCGGTGCGCATCGCGGTCATAAGCGGCGGCCAGTCGATCGCTAACAACACGCTCAACTTTGGGGGCAGCTCCCCCTCGACGGTGTCCGATCCGATCCAGATCGGTTGCTCGCAACCGGTGGGAACCGATCTGTTGTACTCGCTCACGAGCAACAGCTTCACGGCAGAGCCGGCCACCTACAGCGGTGACGTCAAGCTCGGCCTGAGCGCCGAAGCCTTCGGGTTCGGCGGTGAAGTCACGACGGGCCCGCTGGTGAGCTCGACCGGGGCGGACCTCGGCCCGATTTCGTTGAGCGCGCCCGAAGAACAGGTTGACCTCGGGCCGGTGCTCGCGAACAACGTCGCGCCGACGGCGAACGCTGGCGGCCCGTATGAAGGCGTCGAGGGGACTCCGATCACCTTCAACGGGACGGGCAGCACGAGCGTGTGCGGGTTCAAAAACCTGACCCTGGTGTGGAAATTCTCCGACGGCGGGACGGCCTACGGCGCCGAACCGCAGCACACGTTCCTCGCCCCCGGCGTCTACAGCGGCGAGTTGACCGCGACCGACGCCGACGGCAATGTGGCGACGGTGGCGTTCAGCGTGAATGTCGCCAACCTGCCGCCGGTCGCCAACGCGGGGCCGAGCATGTCGAGCGAGTGGGGCGTGCCGGTGACACTCAACGGCAGCGCCGTGGACCCAGGCACCAACGAGCAGCCGTTCCTGACCTACAACTGGAGCTTCGGTGACGGTTCACCGAGTGCGTCGGGTGGTGCGAGTGTCACACACACCTACGCGGCACCGGGCACCTACACGGGAACGTTCACTGCTTGTGATCCCGAGAACGCGTGTGGCTCCTCCACGAACCAGGTGGTGGTCTCCAAGCGGGCAACGACGACGAGCTACACCGGCCCGAACAAGTCGACGCCGAGCAAGAGTGTCACGCTCACGGCTACGGTGATCGACGACCAGGGGCAGCCGGTGGCGGGGCGACTCGTCACCTTCGCCCTGGGCAGTCAGAGCATCAGCTCGACGACGAGCTCATCGGGCGTGGCCAGCGCCACGCTCAAGCTCAACCAGAAGAAAGGCGCCTACACGGTGACGGCCACATTCGGGCCGGCAGCCTCCGACAAGTACACGGGCAGCACAGGTAGCCAGACGTTCACTATCGGCCCCTAGAGGCGCGAAGGCGAACGCACGCACGCGGAAAAGGACGTGGCCGACTCTGGCCACGTCCTTAATCCGCCCGGAAACCACCAAAAGCGCGGGTATCAAGCCGGACGCCTTGGCGGACTCCGAGGTAAGGCAGTCAGTCTGGCTGGTCCTGCAGCAGCCGACGAGGATCATGCCATGCCTGCTCACGGGCGATCAGTCTGACCTGCCGGGTGTCGAGTAGAAACGACGCCCAGGCACCCTGTGGGCATGTTGTCAGCTTCCGTGTTCGTCGGGAGAGGCGAGAGTCGTAGGGTCGGGATCCTACGATTCCTGATGTGTTGCCTTCAGGCGCACGCCCCTTCGCAGTTCTCGATGAACGTCGCGGTGGCGTAGACCACCCCTACCCCAACAGCAAGGCTCCCCCCCGATACGGCTACAAAGGTCCCTGCGGCCATCCCGCCGAGGAGCACACAGCACGACGTGCATCCCCCCGGCGTCGTGCGGCTCGACAGCCGACTCGGTGAGCACGACTTCTCGCCCGTCTTCGAATCTTGCGCGGACCTGGGGCGTGCCATCCGCTCGTGAGGCAGTCAAGGTCATCCCCAGCGACGGCCCGCCCGAGGCTTGAGCGGTCGCCTTGAATTCACTGGGTGCAACCGACTGTGCGTCAATAGACTCCAGGATGTTCCCATCCTTGTCCACGGCGTCCAAGCGGCAGCTGACGGCCTTGGGATCGGCTCTCACGTCGTACCAGAAGACACCCGCTCCCTCTCGGGTAGTCACGGAAGCAGGAAGAAGCGCGACGATCGAGGAGTCCTTCATCGAGCTGTTGACGATCTCACGAGCCATTTTCGGACCTTTCTGAGAAGTCATAATTGGCAGGTCACAGGTTCGAGTCCTGCCGGGGCCACAGGGAAATCTCCTGTAAAGCCGCGAAAACTAGGCTATCAGCGAGTGCGGGTGCGTCGCCAGCAGTTTGCACAGTTCGAGACGTGGAGAGTCGGCCCACTCGACAAATCGCGTTTGCCGAACCCCTGCGGTCGCGCGGTACTTTGTAGCTCTTGAGGACGGGGGGCTATCACCAGCGCACCGAGGGCCTACGCTTGTCCTGTCGAGGCGGGACGCCTCCGAACGGCAGGGGAACCAGAGATCAAGCTGATGTCCGTCTGTGATGGCTTGGGTGGCTTGGACGCGAAAGGATGTCCGCGATGCCGAAGACGAGACCGCCGTATCCGCCGGAGGAGCGCAGACCATCAATGACCGGCTATCCAGCACCCGGAGTCTCACAATGGGTTTTGCCGGTCCCTTGGGCATCGGCCCTCTCCCTGGCTCCTGTCAAAGATCCCGCAACGCCTCTAGCAAGGATTCACCGTGGCGTTCGCAGAAGACCGGGCCGATGCCCTTGATGGCGATCAACTCATCCAGGCTCGCGGGCCTGGCCCGCAGCACACCTTCAAGGGCGGCATTTGCCGCAACCGTGTAAGCGGGCTTGCCTTCGCTGCGGTCAAGTCGCCATGCCTTGAGCTTCTCGAAGTGGCCCTCCGCCACCGGCTCGAGCGCGACCTCCTCGGCGCCGTAGGCGCCGTCAGCCGCGTGGGCGCCCTCCCCGCTGTGTGCGCTCGCGAGCTCGCCCCCGCTGGTCCCGCCAGCGATCCGGTTGGCACGCGCCGCCGCGCGCCCGCCGCGCGTCCCGCGCGCCACCGGCGCGGCGCGGCGCGAGGCTTCCACGAGCTCTGAGTCCGGCTCGCACACGTCGCAGCAGCGGACCTCGGGCGCGCACGGCTCGTCGTCGCCGAAATGGTCGAGGATCTGACGGCGACGGCACGTCTGGCCGCTGGAGATGAAGCGCTCGATCGAGCGGTATGAGTCCCAGCCGCGATCTCTGGCGGCCTTGATCGCGTCGTAAGCGCGGCGCGGGCTGCCGGCGCCCGTGAGCCGCGCCAGCAGCCCTTCGGGGCCGCCCGGCTGGAGCTCCACGGCGCCGGCTCGCTCGGCGATCGACAGCAGCACCCGTTCACGCTCGTCGAGCTCCCCATGCCCGATCGCGGCGACCCCGTCGTCGGCGCGCAGGCGCAGGCGTGCCACGTACCCCCTCACGTCCTCGACGCTCGTCTCGCGCTCCTTGATGAACCTGATCAGACGACCGAGGTCCATCCGCGACGCGAGCAGCAGCGCCCGTCCGGGCTGCCCGTCGCGCCCACCGCGGCCAGCCTCCTGGTAGTAGGCCTCGAGGCTGGTGGGCAGCGCCCAGTGCACGACTGTGCGCACGTCCGCCTTGTCGACCCCCATCCCGAAGGCATTGGTCGCGACCACAACCTCCGCGCGCCCGCTCATGAACGCCTCCTGGCTCGCGCGGCGCGCCTCCGGCGCCATCCCGGCGTGGTAGCAGACCGCGCCTATGCGCCGCTCGGCGAGCAGCTCCGCAACCTCGGCGGTGTGCTTGCGGGTGCCGCAATACACGATCGCCGGTCGCGCGTCCTCGCGCGCGAGCGCGTGCAGCAGCGTGGCGCGCTTGCGCGCCACCGCGCCCTTGCCCTCCAGCCCCACCACGTCGAATGTGAGGTTGGGGCGGTCGAAGCCGGAGCGCACCGCCAGCCAGTCGCGCAAGCCCAGCCGTGCGGCGATCTCCTCGGCCACGCGCGGGGTGGCGGTCGCGGTCGCCGCCATCACCGCCGGGCGGCCGAGCGCCGCGATCGCGTCGTGCAGGCGCAGATAGTCGGGCCTGAAGTCGTGGCCCCACTCGGCCACGCAGTGGGCCTCGTCGACGACGAACAGCCCCACTCTGCGCGTGGCGAGCGTCTCGCGGAACGCGCGCGAGGCGAAGCGCTCGGGAGCGGCCAGCACGAGCGAGGCCTCGCCCGAGGAGATGGAGCGCAGCGCCTGCGCGTTGTGGCCCTCCTCCATCCCCGACGCGAGCATCGCCGCGTGAACTCCACTCTGCTCCAAGCGCCTGCGCTGATCTGCCATCAGCGCGATCAAGGGGCTGACGACCACGACCAGCTCCTCGCCCGCGAGCGCGGGCAGCTGGTAGCAGAGCGACTTGCCGCCGCCTGTCGGCATCACGACGAGGCTGTCGCGCCCGTCGAGCGCCGCCTGCACCGCCTCACGCTGGCCCGGCCTGAACGCGCGCAGGCCAAAGCGCTCGAGCAGCTGCTCGGGGGTCGCGCGCGCGGGAGCCTCGCGCTCGCACGTCTGGGTCTGCCGATGCACCCCTAGCAAGCTACCCCCCGCTCCGGGCGGTACTCGGCGCGCCCGGAGAAACGCGCTTCCCCCCGCGCGCGCGGGGGACACCCGAATTCGAGCACAACGGGCCAACACCGAATCCGAGGCCAACACCGAATCCGAGCCAGGCCCAACGCCCGCCCCAGGAATCGACGTGCTCCTCACGACCGCCGTCGGCTCAGGGCGCGGAGCGAGCGACCTCCTCGGAGGCTGCTATCGGCTCAGCGCCCGCGCCACACCACGCGCGCGCCCGCCGAGGGCACGAGCGTGATCGCGCGGCGCCGGTTCCACTCGCCTTTGCGCGACAGCCACCCACCGCGTGCGGGCGCCTCAGGCGTGAGCTCGCTCAGCATCGTCTGCAGGATCAACTTCATCTCGAGCGTCGCGAACGACGCCCCGATGCAGCGCCTGATACCCCCGCCGAAGGGGATCCAAGAGAACGTCTCAGGCGCTTTGTCGAGGAAGCGCTCAGGCATGAACTCGCGCGGCGCCTCGTACACCCGCGGGTTGCGGTTCGTGAGGTAGATCGAGGGCACCACGCGCGCGCCCTTGGGCAACTGCCGCCCACCCACGCTGAGCGGCTCCTGCAGCACCCGCACGACCAGTGGCACCACTGGCCTCACGCGCAGCGTCTCTGAGATCACGGCCTGCATGTAAGCGTCGCCCTCGCCCGCGTCGATCTCGGCGACCAGGCGCGCGAGCTTGTCGGGGTGGCGCACGAGCCGCTCCACCGCCCAAGCCACCGCCGTCGCGGTGGTCTCGTGACCGGCGAGCAGCAGCGTCACGAGCTCGTCACGCAGCTCCTGGTCTGTCATCGCCTGCCCGTCCTCGTCGTGCGCGAGCAGCAGCAGCGAGAGAATGTCGGCGCGCTCAGCCAGATCCTCCTGGGCGCGACGGCGGGCGATCTCGGCGTAGGTGACCTCGTCGAGGCGGTCGAGCGCGCGCCCGATCGCCCCGGCAGGGCGCGCCTCGACGGGACGGCGCAGCGCGCCCAGCAGCAGCGCTGGCGTCTGACCCGGCGTGAGCAGACCCCCGATCGCCTGACGCAACGCCCCCATCCGCTCGGCCTCCACGCCAAACACGGCGCGCAGGATCACCTCGAGCGTGATCGCGCGCGTGCGCTCGCTCAGCTTCATCGGCTCGCCGAGCGGCCACTCGGCCATGCTGCGACGCGTGGCCTGCACGATCACGTCCTCGTACTCGCGCATCCGCTCTCCGTGGAACGGTGGAAGCAAGAGCTTGCGCTGGCGCATGTGCTCCGGGCCGGTGAGCGTGATCACCGAGCTCGGCCCCATCACCGGGGCGATCGGCGAGGCGCCCGCCGCCGAGGGCGCCACATCGGGCGGCGCGGTGAA
The DNA here is from genome assembly GCA_963764655.1 of uncultured Solirubrobacterales bacterium. GTDB lineage: Bacteria > Actinomycetota > Thermoleophilia > Solirubrobacterales > Solirubrobacteraceae > Palsa-744. The sequence continues at coordinate 2,704,215 of CAVXTI010000001.1, read as the reverse complement.
CACGGCCTTGACCGCCTCCGGATCGCTCACCAGCACGAGTTTGCGTCCACTGGGCCAGAACGTGAGCGTGAACGTGTCGCCATAGCGGCGCGCGCAGCGATCCATCACCCAGGTCGGCGCGAACGCCCACACGATCGTTTGCACGAGCGGGTGAGCGCGCGGGCCGCGCGGGAGCGCCTCGGCCGGGGGCTCGGCGAGCGCGATGGGCCTTACAAGCGGCTGCGCGACGGCGGTGGCCACCCGATAAGCCTATCGGGCTGCGGCTCGCTCTCGGCGAGCGCGGCCAGGACGCGCTCGTGGGCGCGCTCCACCTGCTCGCCGGAGAGGCTCTGGCCGTGGCGCTTCAGATAGGTGAGCAGCATCCGCGCCGGGAGCACGCGCACCCCCCGGCGCCGGGCGAGCGGCTTGTCGACCCACGCGCGGCTGAACACCACGAGCGGCTCGGCGCGCTCGCCCGTCACACGTTCAAGCGTCTCGCGCTGCTCCTGGGCCTGGCGCAGCACGGCTCCGTGGATGGTGCGCACTCGCACGGGATCCTGGCGGCTCTTCGTCTCGATGGTGAACACTCCGGCGCTCCCAAGCGCGATGTGGTCGACGTTGCCATGGCCGAAGCTGGCGTCATGGATGACGCGCCAGCCTTCGCGCGAGAGCTCGTCGAGCAGCCCCCCGACGTGCTCCTCGCCGGCGGCGCCCCGGTCGTGACGGTCGACGAGCGGGAGCACGTAGCGCGAGACGGCGAACATCGTCACGAGCAGGGCGAGCTCGGAGCCGATGAACAAAGGGCTGTGCAAGCCGAAGGCGCGGCCCAGAACCGTCGTGAGCACGGCCAGCACGCCAAGCGCCACGAGCGTGCGCAGGCGCAGACGCAGGAACGTCGCGCGCGCGTGCTGGCCAGGCATGCGGGCGGCGGGATCGCTCCGTTTGGGCATACGCACGGTGTGGCCGTGAACGGTCGGCATATACCCCAGGCATCGACCGCCGCGTAGGCGCTTCTTTAGCTTTGCGCCGACCCAGACACCGGATCGGCTCAGCCTTACCCTCAGAGCCCGCGTTGGCCGACTGTTCGAGCTTGGCGCGCTCCCGCACGAGACTTGCGGGGAAAAGCGTGGAACGTGCGGGCATCGCTCTAAAGCCGGCCACGAGCCGGGTCGAAGGCTTGAGTAGGCCACCATTCCAATAGGCCTTTTGTCATGTCAGAGCCATTTGACTACGCGCTTCCCTCAGACATACGGCTGCTGCTGCGCGCCGACGCGGAGCAGTGCTGGCTGCACCGTGAGGTGATCCCGGCGCTGCGCCAGGTCGAGACGCCGGAGGAGCTTCTCGAAGAGGAGGTGGGCGCCGCGCTCGCATACCTCGAGGCGATGTGGAGCGAGGCGACGCTGCGCGCGCGCGCGACCGACGCCGCCCATCACAGCCTGCGCTCACGCGCAGGGGAGCTCGAGACGCTGTCGGGCCCCGCGAGCCGCTATCACGCGGCCGTGCGCGTGCTGCGGCGGATCGTCGCCGATCGCGTCACGCCGTTCGTCGAGCCGCAGCTCGACTTCCAACGGCTTGCGTGCGACACGGGCGCCGGCGGCTTGCGCGTCAAGGACACGCGCCCGGACGGCTGCGCCCCGCGCGCGGCGTAGCGCCACGCTCCGATCGCATAGGCTTCGCCGCGTGCCCGAGCCCACCACCGCGGCGATACCGCGCTTTGACCTGCAGTCGCACTCGACCCGCTCCGACGGGGCGCTCGAGCCGGCGGAGGTCGTGGCCACCGCCGCGCGCGTCGGGCGTGGAGCTGCTGGCGCTCACCGACCACGACACGCTCGCGGGAGTGCCCGAGGCGCTGCTGGCCGGCTCGGAGCACGGGGTGGCGGTGGTCCCCGCGATCGAGATCTCCGCGATCGACGACGGCGGCGGCGGCGGCGGGGTGGCGCGCGAACTGCACATCCTCGGCTACCTCGTGGATCACACCGACCCGTCCTTCAGGGCCACGCTCGAGGGCTTCCTCGCCGACCGCGAGCAGCGCACCCTGCGCATGGCCCAGAACCTGCGCGAGCTCGGGATCGAGCTCGACGAAGCAAGCGATCGCCACGCGCGTGAGCGCCGGCGAGCCGATCGGCAGGCCACACCTCGCCGAAGCGGCGCTCTCCCATCCGGCCAACGCGCGGCGTCTGCGCGAGGAGCGGATCGACGACATCGGCTCGTTCATCAGGGCCTACCTGGTCGAGGGCCGGCCGGCGTTCGGCCTGCGCGTGACCCCAACCGTCGCGGAGGCGATCGACGCGATCCACGGCGCGGGCGGCGTCGCGATCTGGGCACACCCATTCTGGGACGTGTCCGACCCAGCTCGAGGTGCTCGCCACGATTGAGCGCTTCGCGGCATTCGGCGATCGACGGCGTCGAGGCGTTCTACGTGACCCACACGCGTGAGCAGACCGAGCTGCTGCCACGCGCGCTGCGTCGAGCTCGACATGCTGAGCACCGGCTCAGCCGACTTCCACGGCCCCGAGAACCGCCTGTTCTCGCGCTTCATGGCGTTTGAGACCTACGGCCTGCAACCCAACCTCGGCCCGATCGCCACGCTCGCCCAAACCCGGTAGGAGCGTGGCGCCCCGTGGTGGACGCCACACCGGGAAGCGAGCGCAGGACGGCGGCACGCACCGCCGGACCCGAAGGGTCCCTCTCCCAAAAATTCAACCGGCGGGCGAGCCGAGCAGATCCGCCAGCCGATACGCGAGCGCTTCGAGCGCCAGCTCCTCGGAGACATTCAACGGCAGGCGCAGCCTCGTGTCGCGCACGAGCTCGACGCCGTGCAGCAACGAGTCCGGCTCACGGCCCTGTGCGCCCGCTGAGAGCTCAGTCGGGCGGTCGCTCGCGAACGCGAGCTCGGGGGCGCCGGCGGCTACGCACCACATGTCGCGCAACCACAACTCCGCCAGGCGCAAGCCGAGGTCGAGCGCGGCCGTGCGCGCGCGGCGCTCGGCGCGGCGTACGACGTCGACCCCTTCGCGCTCGTACTTGCGACGCTCCTTGCCAGGCAGCAGCTCTGCCTGCTCGCGCAGGCGCTCGCTCGCCGTGGCGCCCGCCTCGGCTCCGGCGGCCTTCGCCGTCTCCAGCAAGCCCATCCAGCGTCGCTCGTGCGCGCGAGTGTCGAGCGCCGAGCTCACAAACCGCTCGGCCCACTCGCGCAGGGCGATCCCCCGCTCGCCGGCGAGCAGCCCCGCGAGGCGCGCGTCGCCCGCCGCCAGGCGCGCGCAGGCGCAGGCCCGGCTCTGGTCGATCGCCTCGCCGACGTCGGCGAGCAGGCGCCGCTGCACGAGCTCGCTCGGCGAGCGGGTCGAAGCGCACAGGCTGGCAGCGCGAGGCGATCGTCGGGAGCACGTCCTCGCGGTGCTCGGCGAGCAGGATCAGATGCGCGAACGACGGTGGCTCCTCGAGCGTCTTGAGCAGGCGGTTGGCGGCCTGGTCGTTCATCGTGCCGGCCGCTTCGATCACGAACACCCTGCGGGTCGACTCGAAGGGGGTGTGCGTCACCGCCGCCACGACCGGCTCGTCGATGTCGCTCACGAGCACTTCGCTGGCCCCGCTGGGGGTCACCCAGGTCAGGTCGGGGTGCGCATCGCGCGCCACGCGCTCAGCCACGGTGGCGGGTTGGCGCGCGCCGTCTGCGAGCAGCGCCACCGCGAACGAGCGGGCCACCGTGCGCTTGCCGGTGCCGTCGGGACCGTAGAACAGGTACGCGTGCGACGGAGCTCCGTCGGGGGGCAGCGCCGGCAGCAGCACCGCGCGGGCATGCGGGTGCGGCTCGACGCCCGGCAAGATCGCCTCCGGGTCGACCGACAGAGATGGGCCGACAGACACTTCGGTCATCCTAGACCGGGCTCTGCTCGGAACGCCGCGGCGGCGGCGGCGACGGCGACGCGCGAAGGCCGGCGCGAAGGCGGGGGTGTGCATTTCAAAAAGTGGCTTCTCGCGCGCACGCGCGAGAAAGGCCAAAAGCGGCACACAAAGGACGGCTGTTCACGTACCCACGAAGGGGCTGCTCGCGCGAGCAGGCCCGCCGCGGCGCGGCGAACGACACATGTTGTGCGTGCGCGAAGGCTTCTCCATACGTGAGGCGGCGGCCGCCCGCGCAGGTACCGTGCGCTCGTGGCCCGCGGCAGGCTCATCACGATCGAGGGGCTGGACGGCGCCGGCAAGTCGACGCTCGCCGCCGCGCTTGCGCGGGCGCTGAGGGACCGCGGCGTGCGCGTGGAGCTGCTGCACGAGCCGGGCGGGGTGGCCCTCTCCGAGCGGATCGCCAAGCTCCTCAAGAATCCCTCCTCGAAGATCGGAGGGCGCGCCGAGGCGCTGCTGTACGCGGCCGCCCGCGCGCAGCTCGTGCAGGAGCGCGTGGCCCCGCTGCTCGGCGAGGGCGCGTGGGTGCTGCTCGACCGCTTCCTAGACTCCTCGCTCGCCTACCAGGGCGCGGGCCGCGGGCTCGGGGTCGAGCACGTGCGCGCCGTCAACCTGCTCGCGACAGGCGAGCTGACCCCCGACCGGACGCTGCTGCTGGACGTGTCGCCCGCGGTGGGGCGCGCCCGCCTGCGCGTGCGCGGGGCGGCCCCCGACCGTCTAGAGCGCGAGGGCGAGCGCTTCTTCGAGACGGTCGCCGCCGCGTACGAGCGGCTGGCACGGGCCGAGCCCGGCAGGATTCGTCCGATCGACGCGGAGCAGGCCCCCGCGCGCGTGCTCGAGCTGGCGCTCGCCGAGATCGAGGATCTGCTCCCCTCGCGCAAGCCTTGACCCCGCGATCGGGGCTTGTCGGCCGTGTGGACGGTCGGGATGGCGCGCTTGCGCGCGCGTGGCGTTCTGAGCTGGAGAAGGCGGCCTTCCCCAGCGTTCGCATACGCCCGTTAGCATGACCACAGCGATGATTCCCCGAGCCGATCGCATATCGTGCCGTGCTCACGCCCGCTCGTGGGTGGCGCTCGCGTGCGCTCTCACGACGCTCGCCGCGGGCTCGCCCACATGGGCGGCCGCCGCTGGCGCGACGGGCCAGACGACGACTGACAAGAAGCTTGGGCTCACGATCCCTCCGGCGTCGGCGCGCGTGAAAGGGACGGCGACCTCGCCCGCGACCCCTGCCCCGACGAGCAGCGCGCCCGCCGCGAGCACTCCGGCCGCCACGACGCCCGCCGCGACCACGCCGACGACCACCACACCCGCGGGCGGCGCCCAGCCGGGCACGGTGGCGCCGGCCACACCGACTCCGACGACGACTGTGCCCAGCACGACCGCGCCGAGCTCGACGACTCCATCCACGCCGCCCGCCGGCGGCTCGAGGGCCCTCGTGGGCGTCGCCCGCAAGGCGAGCCCACGCCACACGCGCCTGTCCACGGGGGCGCTCGCGCTGGCGGTGCTCGGCGCGCTGCTAGCGCTCGGCTGCCTCGTGTGGGCGCTCGGCCGCCGGCTTGCGCTCGAACCGCGCTGGACGGTCTCCTTCGTGCACTCGCTGCGCGAAGCCTCTTACCGCGCGTCGGCCACGTGGGCGGAGTTCAGCGACTGGGCACGACTGGGCCGCTGAGGGCGGGCAGTACCAAGAACCCCTCTAAAATTGAGGTTTCAGACGGTCTGTCCGCGCCGCGCGCAACGATGCTCGGCCCCAAGTGAACAGAGTCGAGTGGGCGTCGCGAGTGCCGGCGCACAGGAGGTAAGGCCGATGGATTCAACCCCGCACCCCACGATCAAGGAGACCGCGGCGGACGCCGCGTTGGCCGTAGAGCGGCTGTTCACCGCTCCTGAGACGCACCCCTTCGATACGGTCGAGTGGGAGCTGCGCGACGCTCGCATCGGCCACGGCGATCGAGTCGCCTTCGAGCAGCGCGATGTCGAGTTTCCCAAGGGCTGGAGCCAGAACGCGACGAACATCGTCGCCCAGAAGTACTTCCGCGGGCAGATCGGCCACCCCGAGCGCGAGCGCTCGGTCAAGCAGATGATCGGCCGCGTCGCCGGCACGATCGCCGGCTGGGGGCGCGAGCGCGCCTACTTCGCCACCGAGGAGGACGCCGACGCCTTCGAGGCGGAGCTCACCCACATCCTGCTTGCACCAGATGGCGGCCTTCAACTCGCCCGTGTGGTTCAACGTCGGCTTCGAGGAGAGCCCGCAGTGCTCGGCGTGCTTCATCCTCTCGGTGCAGGACACGATGGAGTCGATCCTCGACTGGAACACCAAGGAGGGCAACATCTTCCGCGGTGGGTCCGGGTCCGGCATCAACCTGTCCAACATCCGCGGCTCGATGGAGCCGCTGGCCAAGGGCGGCACCGCCTCGGGCCCCGTGTCGTTCATGCGCGGCGCCGACTCGTGGGCGGGCACGATCAAGTCCGGCGGCAAGACGCGCCGCGCGGCGAAGATGGTGGTGCTCGACGTCGACCACCCCGACATCCGCGAGTTCATCTGGTGCAAGGCCAAGGAGGAGGACAAGGCCGAGGCGCTGCGCGACGCCGGCTTTGACATGTCGATCGACGGCGACGGCTTCAAGTCGATCCAGTACCAGAACGCCAACAACTCGGTGAGGATCACCGACGAGTTCATGCGCGCGGTCGAGGCCGACGGCGAGTGGCGCCTGACCGCCCGCGCGACGGGCGAGCCGGTGGGCGGGGCGATCCCCGCGCGCGAGCTGATGCGCGAGATCGCCGAGGCGGCTTGGCGCTGCGCCGATCCGGGAGTGCAGTACGACACGACGATCAACCAGTGGCACACCTCTCCCAACAGCGGGCGCATCAACGCGTCGAACCCGTGCAGCGAGTACATGCACGTGGACGACTCGGCCTGCAACCTCGCCTCGCTGAACCTGATGAAGTTCCGCCGCCCAGACGGCACGCTCGACGTGGAGTCTTTCGAGCACACCGTCGACATCGTGCTGCTCGCGCAGGAGATCGTGGTCGGGCCCCTCCAGCTATCCCACCGAGGAGATCGGCGTCAACGCGCGCGCGTTCCGCCAGCTCGGCCTCGGCTACGCCAACCTCGGCGCGTACCTGATGAGCAACGGCATGCCCTATGACTCGGACGCCGGCAGGGGCACGGCCGCCGCGATCACCGCGCTGATGACCGGCCGCGCCTACCGCGAGTCCGCGCGCGTCGCGGCGGCGCTCGGCCCATACGAGCGCTACGAGGAGAACCGCGAGGAGCACAACCACGTGATGTGCATGCACCGCGACGCCGCTCACGAAATCCCCGCGAGCGCCTGCCCAGACGTCGAGCTGCTCGACGCCGCCAAGCGTTCCTGGGAGCGGGCGGTGGAGCTGGGCGAGCGCGTTCGGCTACCGCAACGCCCAGGCCACCGTGCTCGCCCCCACCGGGACGATCTCCTTCTTGATGGACTGTGACACGACCGGCGTGGAGCCCGACTTCTCGCTCGTCAAGTTCAAGGAGCTCGTCGGCGGCGGGCAGATGACGATCGTCAACCGCACCGTGCCGCTCGCGCTCGAGACGCTCGGCTACGCAGAGCAGCAGGTCGAGCAGATCGAGGCGCACCTGGCCGAGCACGGGACGATCGTGGGGGCTCCCGGTCTCGCGGAGGAGCACATGCCGGTGTTCGACGTGGCGGTCGGCGAGCGCGCGATCTCCCACATGGGCCACCTGAAGATGATGGGCGCCGTCCAGCCGTTCATCTCGGGGGCCATCTCAAAGACCGTCAACCTGCCCAGAGCGCCACCGTGGAGGACATCGCCGACGCTTACACGCAGGCATGGCACCTGGGGATCAAGGCGCTGGCGATCTACCGCGACGGCTCGAAGACCGCACAGGCGCTGCGCACCGACGCCCAGAAGGCCACGGCGGCGCCTGCCGACGTCGACGCGATCGTGGAGGAGGCCGTCGCCAAGGCGCTCGCCGAGGCCGGCCCGCGCCGCAAGCGCATGCCGCGCGAGCGCCAGTCGATCACGCACAAGTTCTCGATCGGCGGGCACGAGGGCTACATCACCGCCGGCATGTACGAGGACGGCACGGTTGGTGAGATCTTCCTGACCGACATCGGCAAGGAGGGCTCGACGCTGCGGGGCATGATGAACTCGTTCGCCACCGCCATCTCGATCGCGCTGCAGTATGGGGTGCCGCTTGAAACGCTCGTGCAGAAGTTCAGCTACATGCGCTTCGAGCCGGAGGGGATCACCGGCAACCCGGAGATCCCGTTCGCCAAGTCGATGCCCGACTACATCATGCGCTGGCTCGCCTCACGCTTCCTGGACACCGACGCCCAGGAGGAGCTCGGCATCCTCACGCCGGCGGTGCGCGCCCGCAAGGCAGCCCAGGAGGCCGCCCAGTCGCTGAGCTCCTCCGACACGGCCGGCCCCGGGACGCCGGAGGCAAGCGCCGCCGCCGGCATCAGCGTCCCACCGACGTCGGCGCTCACAGACTCCCCACCAGTCGTCCCCGCCCGCCTGCAGGGCCTCGACCTCGGGCCGGCCTGCAGCCAGTGCGGAGGCATGATGCAGCGCACTGGGTCTTGCTACACGTGTTCGTCTTGCGGCAACAACACTGGCTGCGGCTAGCGCCCGGCGGCATGCTCGGCTAGCGTTACGCGGGACTCGTCGCGGCCGAGCATGCTGATGAAGACTGCGGCGAAGGCGATCCCGAAGACGAGGAACTCGATGAAGCACATGGAGGCGCCTGCCAGCTGCTGATCGGCGAGTGCGGAGACGTCGAAGCCCCTTGGGGCACTCGCGTAGAGCGGGTATTGCATGCTTGTCATCCAAGTGAGCGGCACACAGATCGCGGCCGAGGCCAGCCGGGTGAAGCCGAGCAGCGCCAGCCGCTGCCCGTTCGGGCGCAGGCGCGAGTGGGGCAACGGGTCGACGATCAGCCACCACAGGGCGAGGCCCGTGTAGAAGAGCGTGGCATGCTCGAGCGCGTGCACGACGGCGTGCTGCGCGGCGAAGTCGAACATCGTCGGGATCGCCCACACCCAGGTGGCGGTCGCCCACAGCGGGATCGCCACCCACGGCGAGGTGAGCAGCGAGAGCACACGGCCGGAGCGTCCGCCCGGCGCGATGACTCGCAGCGCGGCGGGGGTGAGGCCGAGTGGGAGCACCGGTGAGCGCAGGCCGAGCACGATCAGCGCGGGGGCCACGTCGGACAGCAGCACGTGCTGCAGCATGTGCGCGGAGAGCAGCCAGCGATCGCCGATCGCGTCGAGCGGCGAGAGCAGCGCAATCGCGAGCGCGAGGATTCCGCCCGCATAGGGGATCCAGTGGCCGGGGCCCGCGGCGGACGAGCGAGTGGCGGCGCGCCGGTACATGCGCGCGTAGAGGACCGACGCCGCGAGCAGCGCGAGGATCGCGACGGGGTCGAGGCTCCAAGAGCCCCAGCCGGGCACGGAATTCATCGGCGCAATCCTATCCATAGGACGCGGGCGGCGGTGGGTCGGGGCGGATCGCGGCGATCTCGGCGAGCAGGGCCCGCGGGCTCGTGCCGCCGAGCACGCGCAGGCGCGGCAGCCGGTAGGGGTCTTGTGCCGGTGTCGCCCAGCCGGGAACGACGGTCGTCGAGCCGACGTAGCCAGCCGCCTTGACCTCTGCGATCACCGTGGAGTTGTAGTGGCCAGACGGGTAGCAGAACCAGTTGACCGGCACGTGATAGCGGCGCTGCACCTGCGCTCGCGCCGAGGCCACCTGTTCGCGCAGGGCGACCGGGCCGAGCGCGATCAAGTCGGCGTGGCTGACGCCCTGCGTATCCAGCTCCCATCCACCCCCAACCAGTTCCGCTACCTGCTTCCCGCTGAGGCCGCCCTGGGATGGCGGCAGTCCCGTGAGCTGGATGTTCTCGACGCCCACCCATCCGAGCCGGCGCAGGACGGGCAGGGCCTGCGTGAGCTGGGACTGGTAGCCGTTGTCAAAGCTCACCACGACCGGCCTGCCTTTGGGCAGCGGCGCTCCTCGGGTCCAGTTGGCGCGCATCTGATCCATCGTCACGGCGTGAAAGCCGGCTTTGGCGAGCGCGCGCATCTGCCCGGCAAACTCTTCCGGCGGCACATATAGCCCCGGGAATCTCGCTCCGGCGGGCGGCGGATTGATGACGTGGTACATCAGGATCGGCACTGGCTCGCTCCCCGGCGTGCCGGTCGAGGTCCCAGCCGTGCCGGCGCGCGAGCCGCCGCTGGGAGCCGCGCTGGCGCCCGCTTTGCCTGTGTGCTCAGCGCCCGCGTCCTTGGCGCCCGCCTCGGCCCCGGAGCCGCCATGGCCGCCGAACGAGCGGGGCAAGACGCTGGGCGCGCTCGATTTGGACGAGCCCCCGAGGCTGAGCAGGGCCACGAGAATCGCGGCTATCGCAAGAGCGGCCCCGGCGGCGAGCCCCCGTGTCCGTCGGCGCGCACGCTCGCGCCCACGTGCCTCACGACGGGCTCGCCGCTCCTCGAAGTCCATCTGCTCCTGGGCGGGTGGGTGGACTGTCTAATTCAAGCGCTTCTTGAGGGCGCTCGCCGCCGAGAATTTCGCCGCCTTGCTCGCGGCGATGTTGATCGTCTCTCCCGTGGAGGGGTTGCGGCCCTGCCGGGCCGCGCGGTTGCTGACGCTGAACTTGCCGAAACCGGCAAGAGCGACCTCGCCACCGGCCGCCAGCTCGTCGGAGATCAAGTCGATCGCCGTCTCCAGCGCTTGGCGAGCTTGCGTTCCCGCCAGTCCCGTGCGTTGCGCGACCCCATCAGCCAGCTCGTTCTTTGTCATTGGCAGTCCCTTCTCGAGTGTCGTTGCTGTCGCCAGGCTAACGGGTGGCAAGGACGTCCATGCGCCCAACTGCAGGGCTTTCCCGCATTTCAGGCCCTTATTTCCGGGGAAGAGGCCGGAAATGAGCCGTTTCGAGCCTTCCCCAGCCACAAAATCGGGCCTCTGCTGGCACTTTCCTGACCCAAGGCTGTCCTCCTCAGGCGCTGAGAGCAGACGCCCGACGCGGCTCCTGCGCCGGCGCCGAGCGGGGCTGCAGGCGCCCGGCCGCGCACGCCGTCCACAGCACCGAGACCCATGTGAGCGAGGCCAAGCTCACATGCACCCACACGAGCTCTGTCGGAAGGTGGGTCTTGTACTGGTCGAGGCCCACGATCCCCTGCAACGCGATCAGCACGCACGTCGCGGTCGCCGCGTGGCGCACGAGCGGGTCGGCGGGACGGGCGGGATCGGATCTGCGTGCCAGCCACCATACGCCGAGCGCGGCGAGCCCGAACGCCAGCGCGATCTCGCCGTGGCGGTGGATCACGAAATCCATGGTGCCCTTCCCATCGAAGCTCAGGCGGTTGATCCGCTGTCCGGGCGAGCCGCCGGCGTGAGGCCCAGCGGCGGTCGCGGCCGTGCCCGCGAAGATCGTCAGGCCGCCGAGGACGACGGTCGCGCGCGCGGCGAGCACGAGCGTCCGGTCGGAGACCCTGGGGCGAGCGCCGGGCTCATGCGTGGAGCGCCATGCGAGCGAGACGGCGGCTGCCAGGACGAGCATCGAGAGCGCGAAGTGAGCCATCACCCAGCCGTAGTCGAGCGCGCCGCGCACCGTCAGGCCGCCGAGCACCGCCTGAGCGAGCACTCCGAGCGGCAGGAGCGCGCTCGTCCACATCAACTCGCGCCTGTAGGGTCGGCGTCGGAAGGCGAGCGCGAACGCGGCCAGCGCGGCGACCGTCACCGGGATCGTGACCATGCGGTTGGAGAACTCGATCAGCGCGTGCGTGTCGAGTGGCGGATAGACCTTGCCGTAGCAGCGCGGCCAGCGCGGGCATCCGAGCCCGGAGCCGGTGAGCCGCACGGCGGCGCCGCTGAGCACGATCAAGGTGAACGCCGCCATCGCCGCGTACGCCGCGTACGCGTATTGCGCGGGCGTTATGGTGAATCTGGCCACGCGGCGGCACAGGAGCTGGAGACGCTGGACCACGATGCCTAAGCATTACATTGACCGGCCGATGAGGCTCCATGCCGGCGCCCTGCACATTTGGCGAGCGGACCTCGATGCCGTGGGGCCCCAGGTCGAGCGGCTGCTCGACGAGGCGGAGCGTGAGCGCGCCGCCCGGATCGTGCGTGAGCCGGCCAAACGGCGCTGGACGGCCGCCCGCGGCGTGCTGCGGATGCTGCTCGGCGCTTACGTGCGCGTAGAGCCAAGCGCTCTGCGATTCGCGCTAGGGGCGTACGGCAAGCCGAGGCTCGCTTTCCCTGAAGCGAGACGACTGCGTTTCAGCCTGTCGCACTCAGGGGGGTTGGCGGTCTATGCCTTGACCGAGATCGGCGCCGTGGGGGTCGACGTGGAGCTCGTGAGCCGCCGCGCGAGAGACGGGCGACGCGCGCGGGAGACGGCGCTCGCTCGGCGCGTGCTGGGCTGCGTCACGACCGAGCGTATGGGCGGCATCGATGTGCAGACAGGTCAGCGTGAGCTGCTGCGCGCCTGGGTCAGACACGAGGCCGAGGGCAAGCGGCTTGGAGTCGGAGCGATGTGCGCGAGCGGGCGGCCGGCTGGGAGCTCGCCGCCATGGACAGTGGAGCTCGAGCTCGGCGAGGAGGCGGTGGGAGCGGTCGCGCTGGCAGACGCTCCTGTCGATTTTCGAGTAAATGAGGTCGATTTTCGTGCGGGTCGAATCTATCCTGCCAGCAGACACGACACGCCCTTCGAGCCCGAACCAAACGTTTCCCAATAATGACAGTGCAGGAGATCCAACGGGGGCGCGGAAACGCTTAATAACTCAAATGAGTCTCACAAACGACTTCAAGGACAGCTCCTGCGACCAGGTCGGACGCGGGTACACGGCCACGCGACGCCCTGATCCGCGCATCGCCGCTCAGATCAACGAAGCGCTTGGCGACGCACGCACGATCGTGAACGTGGGCGCCGGGGCCGGCGCCTACGAGCCGTGCGACCGCGAGGTGCTCGCGGTCGAGCCCTCACAGGAGATGATCGCCCAGCGCGCTCCTGAGAGCGCACCCGCCATCAGGGGCTGCGCCGAGAGCCTGCCGCTCGAGGCCGACAGCGTGGACGCCGCTTTGGCGTGCATGACGCTCCACCACTGGGCCGATTGGCGGATCGGGGTGCAGGAGCTGCGCAGGGTGGCACGCAAGCGTGTTGTGATCTTCACCTACGACCACTCCTACGCCATGCGCTTCTGGCTGCTGCGCGACTATCTGCCAAAGCTCGCGCGCCTGGATTGCGCGCGCTTCCCGGCGATCGACGAACAGCGCATAGCCATGGGCGACGAGGTCAAGCTCGAGCCGGTGCCGCTCCCGCACGACTGCGAGGACGGCTTCCTGGCGGCCTACTGGCGCCGGCCGAGGGCCTACCTCGACGAGCGGATCCGCGCCGGCATGTCGATCTTCCACCTGCGTGGCGCCGGGCGGCTGCTCGACGGTCTGGAGCTGCTCGCCGAGGATTTGCAGACAGGGCGCTGGGAGGAGCGCTACCACGACATCCTGGAGCACGAGGAGCTCGATCTCGGCTACCGGCTGCTTGTCACCGAGTTGTGAGGTCGCCGGGATACTCGAACGGCAGCTCCGGCGCGAGCTCGCGCAACGACGGCGCGGCGCTGTCGCGCGCGGAGACGACCAGCTCGTCAACGGGCAGCGGCCAGCGCACCCCGACGTCCGGGTCGTTCCAGGCGATTCCCCGCTCGACCGCCGGGTCGTGGTAGGCGGTCTGCTTGTAGACGACGTCGGCCACGTCGCTGAGCACGCAGAAGCCATGAGCGAACCCGACGGGCACGTACAGGATGCGCATCGAGTCGTCGTCGAGCTCGAACCCCTCCCATCCGCCATAGCTGGGGGAGCCGCGACGCAGGTCGACGAGCACGTCGAGGATGCGCCCGCGCGCGCAGCGCACCAGCTTCGCGACGCCGGCGCCGACGTGAAAGTGCATCCCGCGCACGACTCCCCTGCTCGAGCGGGAGTGGTTGTCCTGGATGAACTGGTCGGCGGCCGGGATCCCGGCGTCCGCATGCCAGTCGCGCCGGTATGTCTCCATGAAGAAGCCGCGCTCGTCCCCGAATACGGAGGGCTGGATCAGCGCAGGGCCTGATATGCGGGTGGGGAGTCGCTCCATCTGCGCGGGACGTCGAGGCGCGGCGCTCGACAGCCGGCAGACTACCGGGCTGACCCAAACGACAGGCCCGCCCGCAAACGCAAGGCCTCTGCGTCTGCGGGCGGGCCGGCTGCCCCCCGAAGGGGACGGGACCGAATGGGCATTCGGGCTCGTGACACCCACATAGTCGCGCGTCGCCTCCATCATGAATAGAGGAAAGTCGGATACTTGACTTTCAAGATGCGCCGGTGCGACCGGCCGCCTCGACGGCGTGGGCGGCCTCGGAGGGCATCGTCGACACGCGTCGCAGCGAGCGCCGCGCGCCGAGGATCGCCATCGTCGGCGCCGCGAGGCCTCCGATCGCGTCCAGCACCGATGGCGCCACCAGTTGCGCATGCGGCGAGGTCGAGCGGTGGATCTCACATATATAGAAGCTCGTCATCGCGGCCACGATCAGCGCATGGCGCCGTCCGCGGGGAAGCGCGACGGCTCGGCGCAGGGCCTCGCGCGCGATCGTCCGCATGCGCGCGGCGGCGTCGAGCGGCGACGCATAGCAGTCGATCAGCCCACGCTCGCCGGTGGCCATGTCTTCGTCATAGTCGACCAGACTGTCGAGCAGCGAGTGGAGCGCGCCGATCCACGGGAAGTAGGCTTTCTCGATCGCCCGTAGGTCCGCCGGTCTGAGACGCGGATCGGCGGCCGACGCGATCAGCACGAACAGAGTCAAGGTCGAGCCTGCGCCCGCGCCTGTCTCCCACCACCGCAGGCCCGTCGCCGGGTGCGTCTCCGCGGATGCCCATCGTTCGAAGGGCTCATAGGAGCCCGTGCCGTCGCCGTGGTTGAATGACTGGTAGGCGACTATGCGCTCGACGGCGCGGCGCACGGGCTCAGCGATGAGCGACAGCAGGGGAAGGGCCGCCAACCCTTCATGGACCGACTCGACGAGCGTCCTGAGGTAGCCACCGTCGTCTCGCTGGTCGTGGTGCATGTAGTAGTCGCGGTGCGATCCGCCAGGGGTGGTGGCGACGATCAAAGCCTCGTGCAGCTGATGGCCGTTGGCGACGGGGTCGCTATTGGGCTGCTCGGAGAGCAGGTCCAGGTAGTCGCAGATCGTCTGGCAGGCTACGAGCGCTCTCACGACGTGGGGACGGGTCGCGCGCGGCACGAGCGCGGCAAAGGCAGCGGCGCCCTCGAGATTGCCGCGCTTGCGCTCGAGCGCCTCGAGCGCCAGGCTGCGCAGCGCCGGATCGGGGATGCGCTTGGCGAGACGGCGCCTGCGACACACCTCGCGCGCAACGCGCGGAAAGATCGCTAGCCAGTAGCGACGCGCCGTACACGCAAGATCCGCGGCAAACCAAAGTCCGTCCTTGTGTATTACCCGAACCACAGGGATAGGATTGCGCAGATGCGGAGAGGCACATCGGGTCCGATCACTCCCGCAGGCTGGCGCTCGGGGAGACACGCGCCGCCACAAGGCCGGGCAGCATGATGACGCCGATGGCGATTGCGGTGATCAGGGCAAGCGTGAAGAGCACCTGAGTCGCGCCGATCGAGAACGGCGCCGGAAATCCGGTGGCGATCGTCAGCCAATGACCGGCAAGCGCATGGCCGTAGACACCGACGAGCGCTCCGACGGCCGACCCGACCGTGAGCATCACCGCGCTCTCCAGCAGCAGTCCACGCCATAGCTGGCTTGGGTTGTAGCCCTGGATCTTCAGCGAGGCCAGCCTTGTGCGGCGCTGCCACACGGTGGCGCTCAGCGCCGCCGCGACCGCGAGCGCCGCCGCGATCAGCAGCAGCGTCGAGATCTGGCTGAGCGTTCGCAGACCCTGACGAGCGCTCGAGTCGGCCTCGGCGGCGCTCTCAGCGCTCGTCTGAACCGACAAGCCCGCCGAGGAGCCAAGCGTGGCGCGGATCGCGCGCGCCACGGCCGCGGGTCGGATGCCCGTTCGCAGATCCACCTCGAGCGCCGTCGCTTCTGTCGTATCCCACCACCGGCTGTAGTCCACGCTGCTGAGCGTGACGGTGCCCGCCGGCCATCCCGAGTTTGTGGTGATCGCGGCGACCCGCGGTCTGACAATCCCCGTGGGGGTGGGGAGTTCGAACCGGCCCCCGACCCTCAAGTGGCGTTCGGAGGCCAGGCCGCTCGAGATAGCGGCCCAACCGCCCTGCCGGATCAAGGCGTCGGCGTGCGCGAAGCGGCCACTGAGCAGCTGACTCGATTCGAACATCGCGGGATCGCTTGGCGGCTCGTGCACGCACCCACAGCCGGCGGCTGCCGATATCTGTGAGCCCTCCCTGATAGACCCTCACCGATCGCACACCGGGAACGCGCGCGATCCTCGCGGGCGAGCCGTCGGTGGGGAAACCGTTGGTGTTGAACACGTCGTTGCCCGTCGTCACCCAGATGTTGGCCGTGCTGTGGTATTGAGCGGTGGCCGTTTCGATCCCACGGAGGAGATCGTCGCGGGCGCCACCGATCGCGACGCTTCCGTACACGGCGAGGCCCACTATCGCGGCGAGTGCCACCGAGCGGGTGGTGGTCGCGCGCAGCTCGGAGACGGCGACGATCACCGCGCCGCTGCGGCTGCGCTCGGTAAGGCGCGGCAGCCAGCTCACGATGGCCGCGAGCACCGCCGGCATCAGGCAGAGCGTGGCGACGGCCAAGGCAACGCCCCCGAGGATCGTGAGGCCGGGCGCGAGCGCGACAAGCGCGCCGACGAGCGCGAGCAGCGCGATGCCGCTGATCACGCCCAGACGCGAGGTGCTCGCGCGGATCAGCTCGCCTCCGCTTTCGGCCTCGCGGAAGATCGCGTCGGCGGGCCGACCGGGACGCAGGTCGAATACCGGCGAGAGCGACGCGAGCAGGGTGGCCAGCACCCCACAACCGATGGCGAGCAGAATCACGCTCGTATGCAAGGTGTGCTCGGCGCTGACAGGGAAGGCCACGCTGAGATAGGCCGGCACCTGACCGTAGACGGTTCGCGAGAGCAGATCGCCGAGCGCGACGCCCGCGAGCGAGGCGACCAGGCCGAGCATGACCGCCTGGAAGCTGAGCAGCATGAGTATCTGGCGCGGGTCGTAGCCCTGCATGCGCAGCTCGGCGACGAAGCGGCGGCGCTCTGGGACGGTCAGCAGCATCGCGTTGAGCGCGAGCAGGAAGCCGACCATCACGCTGATCGCCGAGAACAGGCTCGTCGACTGCCGATTGGGCTTCGTAGCCTGCGTCAGAAGGCGTATTTCGTTGTCGGCCGGCTCCACGTCGAGGCGCCCGCGGGCCACCCGGCGCAACTCGCTGGCGACGAGCGCCTCCTGACCGCGCCGCGGCTCAATGAGCAGCTCGGTGACGCGCCCGGGACGTCCAGCAAGGCGCTGTGCGACCGGCAGCAGCGCAACCGCCACGGGGCAGCCCGCGAGCACTTTGACCGCTTCGCTGGAGATCACCGCCCCCACGCGCTCGCTGCGAACATGGCCGTTGCCGACGAGTCGCACGACGTTGCCTCTGCGGGCGCCGATCGTGCTGGCGACACCGCCCGGCAGGCCGAGTCCGCCGGAGAGCAGCAGCGCCCCGTTGCCGAGCTGCTGTTGGGCGATGCCGCCGAGCGAGGCCAAGCTGGGCGAGACGCCGATCAGCTGGATAGCGCTGCCGACCGTGCGGGCCTGAGATCGTCATGTTCTGACGTAGGACAGGCGTGGCGATCTGCACGCCGGGGAGCGACCTCGCCGTTTGTGTGAGTCGTTCGGGGAAGCCCGTCGGCGAGCGCGCCACGAGCGCGAAGCGTGCGGAGCCAGCGAGGCCGTGGACGAGCTGCTGGACAGAGCTCGTCAGACTGGCGTTGGCGAGCAGCACCCCGAACACGAGCGCGACGCCGACCGCGATGCCGGCGCCGGCAAGCAGCTCCTGCACAGGGTGGGCGCGCAGGCGGCGGCGATAGAGGAACAGCAGCATCGTGAGGCGCACACCGAAGATCTTGGGGTTGACGGGATTGCTCACGAGGAGACTGAGGCGAGCTCGGCGTCGAGCCCGTCAGCCGAACGACCATCGCGAAGCGTGAGCATGCGATCGACGAACGAGGTGGCCTCGACGTCGTGTGTGACCAGCACTCCCGGGATGCGGCGCTCGTGGCAGACCTCGCGCAGCAGCGCGAGGATCTCATGGGTGCGTGCCGAGTCGAGGTTGCCGGTCGGCTCGTCCGCGAGCAGCAGGCGCGGCTCACCCACGAGCGCGCGCGCGATCGCGACGCGCTGGCGCTCGCCCATCGAGAGCTGCTCGGGCCTGTGGTCGAGCCGGTCGCCGAGGCCGACGCGCTCGAGCCACGGGATGGTCTTCTCGCGCGCTTCGCGCACGGTGTAGCCGCTGACGGGCAGCTTGATGAGCGCGTTGTCCAGCGCCGAGGCCCCCGGCATCAGGTGAAACGACTGAAATACGAAGCCGACGTCGCGCAGCCGATAGCGAGCGCTCTCGCGCGAGGACATGGCGCCGACGTCGCGGCCGTCGAACAGCACGCTGCCGCTGTCTGGAGCCATCAGCCCAGCGGCCAGCAGCAGCAGGGTGGTCTTGCCCGAGCCGCTCGGGCCGTAGACGGCCACGAACTCGCCGGCGTCGATCTCGAGCGTCACGCCGTCGACCGCTCGCACCGTCTCGCCGCCGCTTGGATAGTGCTTTACGACGTCGCGCAGCGCGAGCGCGCTCATGAGCCAGTGTCGCGAACCGGGTCCAGCTGCGGCGAGGTGGGGAATGGGACGATCTTGGCGCTGAGCTCGCTCGAGCACAGCTCGCGCGCGGAGATCGAGATGAGCACGTCAAAGCCCTGTAGAGCCGGGAGGTCGTCGGAGGCGACGAGCAGCGCGGCGCCGCGTTCGCGGGCGATCGTGCGCAACATCCGGTAGAGAATGTCGCGCTCGGTGGTGCTTGGCGTGAGAACCGGATCGTCGAGCACGATCAGGATCGGCTCGCGGGCGAGCGCCCTGGCCAGCATCACGCGGGTCCGATCGACCATCGAGAGCTGGGTCGCGAGCGAGTGGGCCTCAACCGCGCTGACACCGACGAGATCGAGTTCACGCAGTGCTCTGCGTTCGGCCTGGCGCACCGTGCGACCGTCGCCGCCGAGCGAGAGGGCCAGGTGCTGGATGACGCTTTCGCCCGGGTTGGGGCGCCAATCGCAGATGGCGACAAAGGCGAGTCGCGAGCGCAGCAGGCGGGCGTGCTCACCGCTCGAGATGCGCGTTAGATCATGTCCGTCGAAGACGACGCTGCCCGTGTCGGGCCGGTCGATTCCAGCGGCGATCCGCAACAGGGTGGACTTCCCAGAGCGTCGCCTGCCATAGACGCCGATGTGGGCGCCGGCGGTCAACTCCAACGATGCGCTGTCGAAGACCGCTATCTGGCCGCTTCCGTCGGGATATGCCTTGCTGACGTCGCGAATGCGCAGCAGGGCACGTCATCGCAACGGCTGACGCCTCGCGTGCTCGGCGATGCGATCGCGCGCGGCCGCCGCCCAGTCGATCTCGGCGCGCAGCTGCGTGTAGACGGCTTCGCGGGTGCAGTCCATGTAGAGGGCCCCCCAAGAGCGTTGTGCGCCTCCGTTCGGGGTGACGAGCTGAGCGAGCGCGAGGCACTTCTGCTCGTAGTCGCGCAACGCGACCATCAGGCGAGGAGCGTCCTCGGGACGGGCTACGGCGAGCTTCGCGTGCAACCCGAAACGCACGGGCTCGCGTGGGAGCAGGGTCTCCATCCAGAGCGTGAGCGCGTGCGAGGTCTTGGGGGTCGAGTGATAGACGATCATCGAGCGTCGCCCGCTGTTCTTGCGTTCCTCGCGCGACACGAGCAGTTCCTCGCGCTCGAGCTGCTCGAGCAGTCGATAGGCGTCATTGGTGTCCAGCCGCCACGTCTCCCCAAGCCGCACGAGCATCCGGTTGGCGAGATCGCCACCGTGACCAGGACGCTCGAGCACGAGTCCGAGCAGGACTCCACGCATCGAGGCCGAGCCGCCACGCAGCCACTCGCGCTTCTGGAGCTTTCCCCGAGGGTTAGCCATCGCTCAACTCACTCTCCCCGCTCTAAGACCTAGGATTCCATCCGTGCCAGGTTGTGCCTTCTTTGCAACCAGTCGGGCTGACAGAATACTACAGCAAACTTGAGATTTGTGCCACTTAATGGGACTCATCGGATACGCTGCGGAAGTTAGATCTGCGTTATCGAGAGACGGCTCACTGCAATCCCCTACGCGTAAATCCCGTTGAGCGGGACACGACCGTGGATCACGCAAGCTCGCGGGGACAGCATCGTGAATGAGTGTGCCAGCGATCGCGCCCAACGCAAAACGGCTGTCCAGCGTGACTTTTTGGCTGCCATGAGTCTGGCGCCGACCGCTTCTCCCACGGTGAGAATCGCTCTCCAGGGCCGAGCTCATGTCAGTTACCGGGATCGTCCCTAGTCAGAAACAATCGACGGAGACTTGCTTGCGCGTTTCCAACTTTATGGCTATCCCAACTGATGGCCATCCAACTTATGCTCACCTGTATGCGCACGCGACCGTCAGGGCAGCTTGAGCGAGCGCACGATCTCCTCGCCGTGGGGTGACAGTGTCCAGGCGTTGGGACGCCCAGCGCCGCCAGCCCGCTTGGTGAGCACTTCCAGCCGCTCCAGGCGGGAGAGCAGAGTCGAGGCCTGTCCGAGGTGCTTGATGCCGATGCCGGTGGCGATCTTCTTGTTGCTCGCTCCGGGATTCTCGGCTACGTAGAGCACGCAGGCGCGCGCCCTGCTCGCCCTTGCGTGGTGCAGCTGCTTGGGAATCGGCACACGCGGCCGCAGGGGTCTCACGGAGCGCTCCGCGACGAGGACCTTAGAGCGCGCCTGCCCTAGTCTGGCGGCCTCGATCGCTTCGCCGGGGCCCAAGAAGGGCGTGACGACGAGCGCCGCGAGCTCCCCGAGCAGACCGATGAACGGCGGGGCCTGGTTGGCGACCAGGCGCGCGTGCAAGATCCCAGCGACCGACACGACCGCTGCCTCGGCGGTCACGGCCGGCGGCTGACGATCCGCCGGGAGCGTCTCCCTGACGCCGTCGACCAAGCTCACGAGCGGCTGCAGCAGCTTGGCGCGATGCTCGAGCGCCGCGGGAGGACCGGCAAGCGCGTCGACTAGGCAGACGCGCGCGAGCGCCGGCTCGGAGTCGAGCAGCACCAGCAGGGCCTCGAGGCCGGCGAGCACGCTGGATCTCCACAGCGTCTCGCGCTCGAACGCGTCGCGGATAAGGTTGACCGGCCATGAAGTGACTTGTTGCACGAGCTCGACAAAAGCCTGCTCGATGCTGCCAAAGACGCCGGTGAACGTCACGCGCGAAACGCGTGCCTGTGCGGCGACAGCCCCGATCGTCGTGCCGTACAGCCCACGGTCGGCGACGATCTCAGTCATCGCCGCGAGCATGCGCACGCGCTGGATCTCGACGATCTGCTTGTGCGGACGCCGGCGGTTGCGTCGTGGGGCGGGGCCTCTCCTGGAAGGCAAGGCTCAGCTCCTCCCAAGAGCCCTGACCTGGGGCGTAATAGTTGGGATCGCGTGAACTATATGTCCGGCGTGAATATATGAGACGGTCCCCATCGTGACGGTAGTCAACAAGCCGCGGGGCGGCTCGTCAATGTTTGTCGCCAATAGATGGGACGTCTGGTTATTCTCGGCTAAAGAGCGACGGAGATCGCAGCGGCCGTCAGAAGCCGGCTCAAACATCCCGGCGCTTTCTCAAGCCGACCTCAACTTGCGCACGCCCAGAGAGTCGGAACCTTCAAGCACTACGAGTGCCAAGACCTGACGCCCGGCGCAAAGCCGCCTTCCCCGGTCGTACGATGCGCCCATAACGTGAGCCGTCCTACTCGCGACATTGGCCTTACGATGTGGAGCAACTACGCTGTCATTGTGGTTTTTGATGGGCGATGGATTCGGAGATAGCGAGCTTGACGAGGAGCGTGAGCTGGTTCAATTGGGCGGACGGTAGTCACCGTGATCTTGTCGATGGCCTTGGCGGCGGCCTTGGGAAGTAGGGTCCGGGCCATAGGACACCGCGCAAGTCACAGCGGCAAACAGCTCAGGCTGATGCTCTATCGCAAACAACTTACACAAGCCCAGCTCGCCGGGCAGCACGAACTAGCTAATTCATCATCGACTGCTTGCATTACCGGATCTCTCAGACCCCTCCACACGCAGATCTGGAGATCGCTAAGGTCCCCCAGCCTCCTCGTCTGCAATCACACGCTCGTCCGGCTGACAGCGCAGTCTCTTCATAGCCCCGGCATATTCTGCGGCTTGAGCGGCCGAACGACCGAGAAAGTCACCGAGCTTAACAAGTTGACGCGCAAAAGCTAGATCTTTGACCCGCCCACGCTCGTGGGCATCCAACCCAGCACGCGTCAGAGCATACTCGTATACGATCGCATCGGCAGCGCTGCGTTCTGCAAGCAATTCGAATGCCTCGGCCGTGAGGACCTCCTCCTCACGGTGTGCAGCAGTTGGGCGAAGCACCTCTCCGGTTACATTTAGCTCGACTGGATCAAGCGTTACATCGAACAATTGCGCGACGCCCAGCCATGCGCTGTCCCGGAGCTCAAGTACGCCAACGAAGTCCAACCCACTGAGCTGTTTGATCGCATCAGAGGCTATTTCCTCGATGTCGGAGCTTGCCGCAAAGTCTGCCTGAGGGAGGCGCGGATCGCCGTATAGGAGCATACGACACACCTGATTGTCGGTTGCCGGAGCCACGCGTGGCTCGGACAGGAATTCAAAAAGCGGACGCAGAGCATGTTCGTCAGCGCGGTAGGGAGCCCAGTCCTTGCCGATGTCTGGCGTACGCCAGTATAGAAATAGCGACAGGAGTCGGGCTCGGGGCTCTCGCAATACTGTAGCTATGGATGAGACATCGGCGATCTGCAGTAGAGTCGCCAAAGCGAAATGGCCGCTGACCGCAGGATATAGGCCTAGCGACCGGATCTCCTCGCGAGTCGCGGCGACCCGTGCACGCACGTCCGAACTCAGAAGATCAAAGTCGTCGAAGCCACAAAAAACAGATCTATCAAAACGACGAGGAGCGATTGATCCTTGGGCGAGCGCCGCCTCTAGCGCAGAATGTATGCTTACACCCCCACTCTTTGGAATGTGCATAAAACACTTGGGAGAGCGTCCATCGTGCCTGCTGCGGTCTGTCCCAGCCACGCTCGGCTCAAATCTCCTCATATGCAAAAGAGGCATGTATCTATCTCAGCCATCGAATCGGTGCGACTTGCATTTGTCGATCGTAACAAGAGGATAACATCGGTTTATCATGACGAGGTCTGCGGATGGCCCCAGGGCATGCCCAATGTTGCTGTGTGGTAGCGCTCATATGGAAAGAGCCCGAGGCGGCACAGAGCCGCCGGTCAATGACCTCTAATGGGCATGTGCCACCGCGCAAGCATGCAAGCTCGAGCGCGATGCACGATGGCCAGCTTGGAGCGACGCTACAAGTACATGACTTGTAGCAATAGGTTCAGCAGGTCCATGCTCGCGGCCGCTTCGGCCAACAAGCCGCTGAATCGACTGTCTCGCCGCTCTTGCGCGATCAAGGCTAGACTGGCCCGCCGTGAACCCTGGTCAGCCCCTCCGCCCAAATGGGCCTCCCCAATACTCCGAGAAGCTAAGGGAGTACATCGATGAGGCCCCACTCGAGCGCAAGCCCATCGTCGAATTCGTTGCCGTGGCTGCAGCCAGCCTGCCTGCGGGGAGCAGCATCGCCGATGTCGGTGCCGGCCTCGCCCCATTTCGCGAGCTCTTTAGCCACGTGAGGTATCTGACCGTAGACCGCGCTGAGTCCCCACACGGCGACGAATCGGACTTCGATATCGTTGCCTCAGCGGAGGCGATCCCGCTAGAAGGCGCAAGCCTCGACGCGATTCTCTGCACGCAAGTGCTCGAGCATCTTCCGGAGCCGGCAGAGGCCTTGAAAGAGTTCTTCCGCCTGTTGAAGCCCGACGGAAAGCTGTTCCTGACCGCTCCCCTCGTTTGGGAGGAACACGAGAAGCCTCATGATTACTTTCGCTATACGCGCTCAGGGCTCGCTCATCTCCTCGACCGGGCCGGCTTTCGATCAATCGAGATCACGGGACGGACTGACTGCTTCAGCACGTTGGCCCAGCTTCTTCGCAACGCAAGATGGTCTCTCGGCGAAACAGCAGACGACTCGTTGGTTGCCCGCCAAGCGGCGTTCCTCCGTCTGGACGAGATGGCTGAGGACCTTCTCAAACTCGACTCATTGGATGCCCGTCATGCGTTTCCTCTCGGGTACCAGGTCGTTGCGACGCGTCCGCTGCCAGAGATCGTCCAGGCTCCCATCAGCACCGTTGATACCGTCACGCACGTCTATCCAGATCCATGCCATAGAACTCCCATCCTGTACCTTGCACCATGGGTAGATCTAGGCGGTTCCGACAAGGGAACCATCGACTGGTTCAAGCATATTGATCGTACCCTCTGGGCACCATCAATTATCACAACGCAGCCATCCACTAATCGCTGGCTGCCAGCGCTCGAACCATATGCCGAGGAGATCTGGTCGTTGCCCGACCTAATGCGCGGCTCTGAGTTCCCCTCATTTATTTTGGGATTTATCGAATCTCGCCACGTCGAGGTCGTGCATATCATGAACTCCCGCTTGGGCTTCGACCTGATGCCTGATATGAGGTGCCTACCCGAGCCTCCCGTTGTGGTCATTCAACATCACGCTGAGGAGCAAGATAGATCCGGCTATGTGCGCTATGTCGCCTCACGCTATGGCAATCTCGTCGATGCGTTTTCAGTGACAAGCCAGCAGCTCGCCGAGGCGATGGCAGACTATGATGTACCTCGATCACGCATACATGTGATACCCACAGGAGTCGATGGTCTCGAGGAGTTCAATCCTGATCGCATTACGCCTCTCGAGCTCCCAACGGCGGCAGACTCGCGGATACTATGGCCAGGTCGCCTGGTAGCTCAGAAGGATCCAATGCTTACGCTTGAGGTGGTCAAGCTCCTCGCGGGGCGTGGGGTCTCCTTCTCCCTGCATGTAGTCGGGGATGGAGATATGAAGGACGATGTTGTTAGTCGCGCTCACGAGCTGGGTATCGACCATCTGATTCACTGGCATCCACCTTCGTACGAAATGCCTCGTTGGTACCGCTCATCCGATCTCTTGCTGATGACAAGCACATTTGAGGGTGTTCCCTATGTGATTTATGAGGCACTGGCGATGGGCATTCCCGTGGTGGCACCGGCATTGCCTGGTAACGTTGAGCTAATGGGCACCGAGGGTGGGGCACTGATCGATCCCCGTGACGACGCCATCGCTTATGCCGACGCTATCCAAGCTTTGTTGAGCGACGATCGTCGTCGACATGAGATTGCCGCCGCAGCCCGCACGAAGATGCTCGAAGAGTTCTCCCTTGCCGAGATGGCGAGTCGTCACAATGCTCTTTATCAACATCTCCTAACTCACCGGCCAAAAAGCTCACGTCAGGGCGCTGAGACCATAGAAACAAGAGGCCCAGAGAACGGATCAAGCTCTTCGCCTATCTTTTTTTCCCGCAATCCCCGACCCGATCGCACCGTTGCCGTGATCGTCCCCTGCTTCCAGCACGGACGATTCTTGCCAGACGCAATTAAGTCTCTGCGTAAGCAAACTCTGCCGCCGCAAAGAATCGTAGTCGTCGATGACGCATCTGCCGATCCCGAGACCACCGAAGCGCTCGACAAGCTGGAGCAGGATCCGCTCGTCACCGTCATACGCTTGGCAGAGAATTCTGGGCCAAGTGTCGCACGCAACCGAGCGCTCACCGAAGTGACCGAGAACTATGTACTACCTCTGGATGCAGATGACATGCTGCTAGAGAAAACCTTGGAGGAGATGGTCGAACAACTTGAGCGTGCCCCCGAGTCGGTGGGTTTTATCTATCCAAACGTCCAACATTTCGGCAACCGACACGATTTCTATCAGCCGCCAGCTTATAACCTAAACGCGTTGCTGAATAACAACTACTGCGCCGCCACATCACTTTTTGATCGACGGGTCTTTCTCGCGGGGATACGCTATCCGGAGGACATCGCATTTGGCCACGAGGACTGGGATTTGGTGTTGCAGATGGCCGAACTAGGCATCAAGGGCGAAGCCGCCGAGAGCGGCACCCTTATGTATCGTAAGCGCGGATTCAGCCGGGTCAATGCCGTGGAGTATGGGCCCAAGTCGTTTCATGAGCGTATATCGCGGCGTCACCCTACCCTATATGGGCGGCGCAGAAACCAGATCAAGGCTGAGTGGTCCCCGGCGTTGTCGCTCGTCCTCGTGGACGGATGTGACGGCGTGACAAAGGTATGGCCAGATAAGCTGGCCGAGCGCCTGAGGGCACAGAGCTGTGAGGATTTCGAGACCATCTGCGCTGGCGTCTCCTTGAGAGATGCGACCGAGTTGCAGGTCCAGGAAGTTCCTCAGAGAGGAGACAAACGGCTACAAACGGCAATAGAGGCGTCCCGCGGCAGGTTCGTTCTGGTCGCAGGCGTCGAAGTAGTCGAAGCAATGAAGGGAGGTGGATTCGTCGAGCAGGTGATCCGTCTACTTTGGGGTAATGCAGAGTCGCCACGCCTCGTGCTCGCCAGGGTGGCTGATCGACGGGGCCCCAGGCTCGGCCTTTTGGATAGGCACGAAATAGCAGAAGCGATCCCGTGCGGTGTCGCCTGGCGACGAGAGGAGGGCGAGTCCTACAATGTCGACCTTGGAGCTGCTGGGACACCAATCGAAGATGTGGTTATGCGTTGGCAGGTCGATGGTCCCGTCGAGTGGCGGTCAATATGAGTGTCGAGCTTGGATATACCCGGGCCGCTACTGCTCGTGAGCGCGTCATTCAATGCCTAAATGCGTGGGAAGCGCCTCACCTTCCTGGCCTTGACCATACGAGCATGCGCCGCTGGGCTACAAGTGCCACCTGGGTCCCGCCCGACACTCAGCTGCTAGTCCGCCATCGATCGTTGGATGGAAGTCGACGTATAGTGACTAATAGCCGATATTCGCCTCAAGGCTTCGTTATTGAGTACGACTTGGGACTTGTGCACAGCTTTGCGCAGCCAGGCACGAGAAGGCTTGTTACAAGCGAGAACCGATATTTTTGTACCCCCTTTGAGGGTATCCTCGATGATGGCTTCAACGGACTAGGCTACGTTGAGGAGTCTCCTCTGCCGATGCTCGACGTTCTTGAGCTGCGACGAGATCCAGCCAGCGGAGAGGAAGTGCTAGTCGCTGGAGTTGAGGACCCGTTGTACGATACTGCGATCCCTGTCGACCTCCTCGGGTTCATAGAGAGTTATCCCATCAATCCTCGCCACCCCCCGCAAGGGGAGGTCAGTGATTGGAGCGTGAAGACCCTGTTTCGACTCATAGATGTTATGCGCTGGCGACATATCTATCAAGTTGGTGACAGCCGCGTATCTGGGTCAATTGCCCTAGGCGGCCTATGGACCCGTCCTGGTAAAGGCCTTGTGGCCCTCCACCTGAGCGGAGATGGTCGACTGACCTCGGATCTTCTTCCGCAAGTATCTGTAAGTGAGCGCAAGTTGCGAACAAAGCTCCGCTGGGCGGCAGCACCACTGAGCTGGTCGGAGGGAAGGCCGAGAAACTGGGCAACACGAGCGGCCCTTAGCCGTGCGAGAATACTCATCGATAACAGCACACGGGACGATCGTGCCTCTACTTTGCGCGCAGCTAGTTTGATTGGCTATCTCCGGCGAGACCATTCCGTTGGCTGGAGTCCTCTTTTCTCGGCGACGCATCCGGCGTTGCCTGACCAGTACGTGACACGATCGGAGCTGGAGGCCGCCGACATGGGCTATGAAATCGATGGAGTGCTTGGGTATGTACTTGATAGGTGGGCAGATCGTGTTCGTGATGCACTTCCGGCAGAGATCAAGTGGGCCTCCCGCTTCGGTCAGCGCAGACGTTACATCGAGGGCTTCCGTCCCTAACGCGAATGATGAACTGGTTTGGACATTGCCGGCTGACAGACAGATTATGGGGTCTATCGAAGACGACGACCGCAGCCCAATCCAGGACGAATTCAAGTAATCCCGAGGGGCCCGATGAGATAGATAGAGCTATCGACATCTTGTCTAGCGTTTCGCCAATCGAGATCCAAAGACGTGGCTTCCATTTTCAGCCACGCGACTACTACAGTCCGCTAAACGACCTTGACTTCCTGGCCTCCAACCGTGACCTCTGGACCGATCGCCCATTGCCAGCCGGTATTGACTGGGATTTAGACGAGCAGCTGGCATTGCTGGGAGCCATAGCGCACTATACGCACGAATTGCATAATGTTCCTTTCGATGAACCGAAAGAAGAGTCGATTTCATATTATTGGAATAATAACTTTTGGCGTGGCCTGGATGCTTTTGTTCACTACGCGCTGCTGCGTCATTTGAAGCCAACGAGGGTTGTAGAGATCGGATGCGGTTGGTCAAGCCTGCTTCTAAAGCGTGCGCTCTGTTCCACCGAGTTACAGGACGGCATCAGAGCGTCGGTGCATCAGATAGAGCCTTATCCACGCCCTGAGATTATGGCCGTCCTTCCGAGCCATTGGACGCGGGAGGAAACCATACTTCAGCGAGCTACGCTCGCGAACGTAGAGATGCTGCAAGAGGGAGATGTTCTCTTCTACGATGGATCTCATGTAGCCCGGGCAGCAAGTGACGTAAATTGGTTCTTTTTTGAGGTTCTTCCCCGCACTGCACCAGGAGTGGTGATCCACGTACACGATATCTTCTGGCCAGCCGATTACCCTGAGACATGGATATTTGAGCGTGGTCAGACTTGGAACGAGCAGTATGTGCTTCAGGCGTTTCTGATGCACAATCAGGACTTCAAGATTCTTCTTGCTAATGCCGCGATTGCCAGCCAGCATCGCTCTGAGCTCGGGGGAATGTTCGGTGGGCTCGCCGACGATCTCGGCGGCGGCGGCAGCGTCTGGTTCAAGCGCACTGCGCGCCGTTAGGTGTCGAAAATGGTTCGATACAAGACCGAGGACATTCGTTCGCAGCTGGCGCAATTTCAAACGTCTCTAACCAGCTGAAGCAGCCGTCGTTCCATTCGCCTGCTAGCTTCCCGCCCCGTGCCTACCCCGCGCCAGTGCCAACAAATTCGTCGCGCGATTGAGCACACAGCTCGCCGTGCCTTGAGAGCAGTTGGTTCTCCCTACCAGGTGGCCCTGCCAGTGCCTCCTCCCCCTCCTCCACCTGAGCCGCCGAAACCTAAGGCGAGCGATCTCGCGCGCGAGCCGCAATCCGACAGACTCGCCGGCGACCGAGATCGCGTCTCAGTGCTGCTCGCCGCACGCCTGGGCGATGAGGACTTGGCCGAGCTGGAGCGTCGTCTTGCGGAGGCTCCTGAGCTTCAAGCGCATTACCTCGCCTCCTGCAACCCGACGCCGCCCGGAGACCTTGTTCTGGCATATGGCGCCTGGCTCGAAGTCCTATCCGTGATCGAGAAAGCCGGCCTGACGGCAGATCAACCTCCGCAAGACGTGCACGCCATGGCCCGCGGGCCGCTCTCGGCTGCTGGCGGCCTGTACGAGGCCAACATGATCGCCGACGCTTTGGGGGGCGTCGGAGTCGAGATGGCCGACATCCACAGCGCCCTAGACTTCGGCTGCTCCTCCGGCCGCGTGGTTCGAGTTCTGGCTGCCGCCTACCCAGACATCCGCTGGCACGGCTGCGACCCCAACGCGCCGGCTATCGCCTGGGCCACCGACAACCTCCCCGGCATCGAGTTCTTCGTCAACGACGACGCCCCACCGCTGCCCATGGCCGACGCTTCGCTCGATCTCGCCTATGCGATCTCGATCTGGTCGCACTTCGCCCCCGAGCTCGGCTTGCGCTGGTTCGAGGAGATGCGCCGGATCATCCGCCCCGGCGGCCACCTGGTGTGCACGACGCACGGCCTCACCTCCGTCGCTCACTACGCCCTGCTCGACCTGCGCACCCCCGAGCAATCGCAGGAGATCCGCGACGCCCTATACCGCGACGGCTCCTGGTATGCCCCCGAGTTCGGCGACGGCGGCGACTGGGGCGTCGTGAACCCCGACTGGGGCACCGCTTTCCTCAGCCCCGAGTGGATGCTCGCAAAACTCTGCCCGGCCTGGCGCGTCTTGGAGTTCGCCCCCGGGCGCAACCAGGAGAACCAGGACGTGTACGTGCTCCAGCGGGTTTAACGCGTCGTCGCACGAAGTCTCCGGGGCCTCGACATCCCGCGGCACCGTTCACTGTGGTTGGGGACCGCACCAGAGCCTGTGGGACCACACCGTTCACTGCAGCTGAGGCAAGCGTCAGGCCCGTGAGGCCGGCGCCAGAGTGAGCCGACGCCGGGCGCAGCAGCGGCACCCTACTCCCCGAACGGCGAGTTGCGCCGCAGCCACTCTGCCAGGAACGGGTCGATGATCCTCCAGCGGCTCTCGGCCCGGCGCTCGACGAGCCCCCGGCGGGCGAGACGGGGCATCGCGGCCTTGGCGGTTGTGTGCGCTCCCAGGCCATAGCGGGTGGCGAGCGCGGTGCTTGTCAGCCCTTGGTCGGGATGATCGGCCAGCAGGTAGAGCGCCTTGCGTTCGGTCGCCTCTGCCTCTTCTCCGTTGGCGAGGGTCTCCTCGACGACGGCGAAGTCGGCCTGCTGGTCGTCCATCAGCTCCTCGAAGGCCCTCTGCACGTCCTCCACCTCCAGCGGCCCACGAGCTCGCTGCCTCCAGGTGGCCCATGCGAGCTGCTGGGTGCGCTTTGGGTGGGTCTCGCTCAGAGCCAGCAGGTAGTCGAGCGCCTGCTCGCTTGCGACTCGCCCGGTCGCCTCGAACTGGTATGCCAGGAACTCGTGGAACTCGGCCCGTCCAATCGAGGGCAGGCGAGCCTTGAAGGCCTGGTTGAACAGGGGCTCGCGGCTGTTGTTGAGCATCATCTCCAGGTACTCCCTGATGGAGCCTGTGAGCAGCAGCGACACGTTGCCCGCCTCCGGCCCCACGAGGGCCGAGCCGATGATCGCCAGCGGTTCTCCGGGGCAACGGTTGAGGCGCTGGAACTCGTCGAAGCACACCACGACGCGCTCGGACACCCGCGACAGGGCACGCAGCTGGGCATGGAGCATCTCGGCGGCTTCCTCGGCTTGGCGAGAGCCCCGGCGCACCGTGCCCTTGACCACCTTCAGGTCGAAGCCGATCTCCCGTTCCAACACCTCCATCTCGCGTGCGGCCGCGCGGCGCACCGCCTGCAGTGGATGCTCTTTGAGGGCGTCGTTCACGCACGAGATGAACGCCGGGATGCTCAGTGCCCGCTTGAGGTTGACGCGCACCATCGTGTACGGCGGCGCGTCAGGCTCGTGCTCTACGGCAAGCTCGCGCGCGAGCACCGTCAGGAACGTCGACTTGCCGGTATCGCGCGATCCGAATATAGCCACGTTGGTCTGGGCCTTGAGCATCAGCGCGACGTCGCGCGCGAAGTCGTCCATGCCGACGATCTTCGCCACGTCGTCGAGGGGGCGATCCCAGATAAAGGGGTTCAGGGCCATGTCCGCGCAGTCTAGCGGATTTTCTCCCTAACACTAGTCTGCCAGACTAGTTTTTGATAGCACAGCAGACTAGTATTACGAGATCGTCGCACCCTCCACGCGCACGAGAGCCCAAACGTGGGCTAGCAAGCTGCGCTATCTATTCCTAGCGTGCCAGACTAGCCCGGCGAGCCGGTTGTCGATCGCCGCGGCGGCGATTGCTAGCGTTCACGTGCCCTTGTCGACCGCCACCACCACCGCCGAGACCGCTCCCGTCAGCGCCGGCACAGAGCCAGCCGACGACGCCCGATCGCCGTCTCGATCGACGGGCGTCAGCAAGACGTTCCGCCTGCCCCACCAGCAGTACTCGACGCTCAAGGAGCGGGTGCTGCACCCGTTCCGCTCGACCGACTACGACGAGCTGCACGCCGTCAAGGACGTCACGCTCGAGATCGCCGAGGGCGAGTTCTTCGGGATCGTCGGGCGCAACGGCAGCGGCAAGAGCACGCTGCTGAAGTGCCTCGCCGGCATCTACAGCGTCGACAGCGGGCGGCTCTCGATCGCCGGGCGGCTGTCGCCGTTCATCGAGCTCGGCGTCGGCTTCAACATGGACCTCACCGCGCGCGACAACGTGGTCATCAACGCGATCATGCTCGGCCTCTCCCGCCGCCAGGCGCGCGAGCGCTTCGACGAGGTGATCGCCTTCGCCGAGCTCGAGGAGTTCATCGACCTCAAGCTGAAGAACTACTCCTCGGGGATGCTCGTGCGGCTCGCCTTCGCCACGGCGATCCAGGTCGACGCCGAGATCCTGCTGATCGACGAGGTGCTCGCCGTCGGCGACGCCGCCTTCCAGCAGAAGTGCTTCGACGAGTTCTACCGGCTCAAGCGCGAAGGCAAGACGATCGTGTTCGTCTCCCACGACATGTGCTCGGTCGAGCGCTTCTGCGACCGCGCGATGCTGATCGAGCGCGGCGACGTCGTGCAGATCGGCGATCCGCGCGAGATCGGGCGCGCCTACCACGAGCTCAACTTCGGCCAGCTGCCCACACGAGGCGCCGGCGCGAGACCCGGCGTCGACGCGGCACCGCGATCGCCGACGCGTGGTTCGAGAACGCCGCCGGCGAGCGCGTCACGAGCGCCAGCCAGGAGGACGCGCTGAGCATGTGCTTCGAGGTCCGCTTCGGCGAGGACCTCGAGAACCCGGTCTTCGCCGCGACGCTGCGCACCGAGCTCGGGCACACGATCGTCGTGGCGCGCTCAGACCAGCACGGCGGCGCAAGCGGCTCCTTCGAGGCCGGCGAGACGCGTCGATCGCGACGTTCGCGATCCCGAACTGGCTGACCCCGAGCCGCTACACGCTGACGCCGTCGGTGGCGCGCGAGGGCACCGGCGAGGACGCGCTCGCGCTGGTCGAGGACATGGCCTCGATCGTCGTCCACGGCAGCGACCAGCGGCGGCATCCTCGAGCTGCCCGTACGACGTCGAGGATCGAGCGCGCGTGAGCACGAGCGAGGCAGCCGCTTCCCGTCGCCAGCGCCCGCCGGCGCGCCACGGCGTCCACGGCCCCTCGGCGCTCGGCGACGACCTCCGGCGCTTCTGGTCGCTCACGTTCACGCTCGCGCGCACCGAATTCAAGCTGCGCTTCTACGGCTCGGTGCTCGGCTACGTGTGGACGCTCGTGCGGCCGCTGCTGCTCTTCGGCGTGCTCTGCGTCGTCTTCACCGAGATCGGCCACGTCAACGACGGGACCAAGCCCGGCGAAAAGTTCTACGGCGCGCAGCTGCTCGGCTCGATCGTGCTGTTCACCTTCTTCGCCGAAGCCACGACGGGCGCTGTGCGCAGCGTCGTCGACCGCGAGAACCTGCGTGCGCAAGATCCACTTCCCGCGCCTGGTGATCCCGCTCTCGGTCGTGCTGCTGGCGCTCTTCAACCTCGGCCTGAACCTGATCGTCGTCGCGATCTTCGCCCTCAGCGCGGGCGTCACGCCGATGCTCAGCTGGCTCGAGCTGCCGCTGATCCTCGGCGCGCTGATCGTCTTCGCGACCGGCGTGGCGATGCTGCTCTCGGCGCTGTTCGTGCGCTTCCGCGACATCCAGCCGATCTGGGAAGTCATCTCCCAGATCCTCTTCTACGCCTCGCCCGTGATCATCTCGATCCAGACGGTGAGCGGCCAAGCTCGAGCCCGCACGTGGCTGCACGTCTACATGCTCAACCCGCTCGCCGTGATCTTCCAGCAGTTCCGCCACGCGATGGTCACGCAACGCCACGCCCAGCCGCCGGCGCAGGTGCTCGGCGGCTGGAGCGCGCTGTTCGGGGCGCTCGGCATCGTCGCTCGCGATCTTCGTCGTGGGCTTCTGCGGTGTTCAACCGCGAGGCGCGCGCGCATCGCGGAGAACCTGTGAGATGGATGCCACGGACATCGAGAGCCGCAGCCGGAGATCGAGGCCGAGGACGTGCCGAGCCAGGAGTCGCGAGATGCAGGCCGAGAGCGAGCGCCTGCGCGCCCGCGTCGCCGCGCTCGAGACGAGCTCGTCGAGATCCAGGCGCGGGCCAACGCGGCGGTCGCCGCAGTGGCAGGAGCGCGCCTACTGGCTCGACCGCTGGCACGTCGACCTCAACGCGCTGATGCGAGCGTCCCGGCGCCGCGAGTTCCGCGCTCGCGCTGCGCGCCGTCGCGCGATCGTCTGGCGCGCATCAGGCGAGCTCAAGCGCCGCCTGCTGAGCTCGGTGAGCGCGAGTCTCCGTCGTGATCCCCGTCAAGGACGGGGAGCGCTACCTGGAGGAGCTGCTCGACGCGCTCGCGCGCGAGAGCGCCCGACGAGATCGCTCGTGATCGACTCCGGCTCGCGCGACCGCTCGCTGCGAGATCGCCCGCGCGGCGGGCGTCGAGCTGCTCGAGATCGACGCCGGACGAGTTCGGCCACGGGCGCACGCGCAACCTCGGCGCCGAGCGCACCTCCGGCGAGCTGATCTGCTTCCTCACGCAGGACGCGACGCCCTGCCCCGGCTGGCTCGCCGCCTACCGCGAGGCGTTCGCGCTGGCACGAGCGCGTCGGCGCCGCCTACGGCCCGCACCTGCCGCGCCCGGACACGAGCCCGATGATCGCGCGCGAGCTGAGCGAGTTCTTCGCCGGCTTCGCGGCGAGCGAGAGCGAGGCAGGCGGGCATGTCAGTCATCAGCCAGTCGTGCAGCCGCCGCGGGCCCGACCTTCCTCTCCAACGTCAACGCCTGCTACGCGCGCGCCTGCTGGGAGGAGATCCGCTTCCGCGACGTCGCCTACTCCGAGGACCAGGCGTTCGGCGCCGACCTGCTCGCGGCCGGCTGGGCGAAGGTCTACCACCCTGGCGCCGCCGTCCTGCACGCCCACGACTACGGGCCGTCGAGTTCATGCGCCGCTACTTCGACGAGTACCGCGGCCTGCGCGAGACGCACGGGCCACGTCGAGCCCTTTGACCCGATAGCGGCGACCCGCCACGTCGGCCGGGAGGTCGCGGCCGATCGTCGCTGGATGGCCGAGCAGGGCATCGGCGGCGGCGCGCGGGCGCGCTGGACGGCCCGCGCGATCGTCCACCACGGCGGGCGGCGCGTCTTCTCGGCGCTCGGCTCGCGCGCCGAGCGGGTTCCCGCCCGCCGTGCGGCGCAGGCTCTCGCTCGAGGGGCGCGAGGACCGGCGCGAGGACGCGCGAGCGCCCAGGACGATCGCCCCGGCGCGGCCGCCGAGAACGGAGCGACCCGGTCGCCGGCGGGGACGACCGCCACCGAGCCCCAGCCGCCAGGCTTGCCGCCCTCCGAGCACATCGACAAGATGCTCGAGCGCGACGACTACGAGGTGATCGCGCGCGTCTGGCGCGAGGGGCCCGCGCCGCTGCTCGACCCCGTGCCGGGCATGGCCGAGCGCGAGCGCCTGCGGCTCGCGATCGTGATCCCGCCGTTCCGCTCGCGGCAGCGGCGGCCACAACACGCTCTTTCAGATCTTCTCGCGCCTGGAGCGACGCGGGCACGCCTGCAGCGTCTGGGTGGCCGACTACCACGGGCACGCACGCGACCGTGTGGCCGGCGGTGCTGCGCCACGACATCCGCGAGTTCTTCGCCCCCTTCGCGGGGCCCGTCTACAAGGGCTTCGACGCCTGGCAGGGCGCCGACGTCGCGATCGCGACCGGCTGGCAGACGGTCCACGCGACGCTCGGCTGCTCGACGACTGCCGCGCGCGCGCCTACATCGTCAACGACCACGAGCCCGAGTTCTACGCGACCTCGACCGAGCGCGTGCTGGCCGAGGACACCTACCGCCACGACCTGCACTGCATCGCCGCGAGCCCGTGGCTGCGCGACCTGCTGATCGAGCGCTACGGGGCGAGCGCCGACGCCTTCGAGCTCGGCGTCGACGCACGACACCTACCAGCCGCTGCCAGTCGAGCGACGCCGCGACACGGTCGTCTACTACGCGCGCCACGCCACCCCCCGACGCGCCGTCCCGATCGGCCTGATGGCGCTCGCAGAGCTCCACAGCGCGCCGCCCAGACGTGCGGATCGTGCTGTTCGGCACCGACAAACCGCTGCACGCGGCGTTCCCCTACGAGCACCTCGGCGTGCTCAGCCCGAGCAGCTCGCCCGGCTCTACTCGGAGGCGACCGTCGGGCTCTGCCTGTCGCTGACCAACTTCTCGCTGATGCCGAAGGAGATGCTCGCCTGCGGCCTGCCGTGCGTCGAGCTCGCGGGAGTCAGCGCCGAGTCGATCTTCGGCGCTGACGGGCCGCTCGAGCTCGCGCCGCTGGAGCCGGTCGCGATCGCCGACGCGCTCGAGCGCCTGCTCGACGACCGCGAGCGCTGGGAGCGCCGCTCGCGCGAAGGGATCGAGTTCGTCGCCTCCCACACCTGGGATCACGCGACCGACGAGGTCGAAGCCGGCCTGCGCCACGCGCTGCGCGAGCGGGAGCTCGCACTCTCGACGAGCTGAAGCGCCGCGGCGAGGGCAGGTTCTACACAACCTCGACCCAGTCAAGCCAGCGCCCGCACAGCGAGTGCCATGCTCCGGGCGCCACGCTCACGACGCTCTCGTGTTCGGCGCCCACCGGCACGAGCAGCCCGCCGTCGATCAACGTCGAGGCCTTGTCGCCGGGGCGCAGGCTGCCCCCGCCCTTGACCAGCCGCAACCGGTGCTGGCCGGCCTTCAGGCTGACCGTGCCGACCGGGTACTTGTTGGCATCGCCCCCGAACACCTCCGTCGGATCCCCGACGAGGCGACCGTCGATCGTCACGCGCATCGGACGATCGACGTTGCCGCCCAGCCACAGCCTGTAGCGACCCGCCCGGCGCACCTCGAAGTCCATTTCCACGCGTGCCGGGCCGCCGATCGCGATCTGCGGCTGGCCCTCCAGGTCCGAGAGCAGCAGCGTGCTGGGGGAGCGCGTGGCCGCGGCCATGTTCAACACGACGTTCGGAGCGCGCTCGGCGTACGCGAGCCGCCCGTGCTCACGCCTTGCCGCGCGTGCGAGCGGGCGGACCTGAGCGCACCGCGCGGGCGCCACCGGCTGCTCCGGTTCCCCCAACGACAGGTGGGCGCTCGGCGCGGGGCCCACACGCCGCCAGACCTCGAACGACGGCCCACTCCACACCTCGGCGTAGTTGCTCGGCGGCCTGCTCCACGCCGGCGAGCGGCGCATCACGATCAACGGATACTGCTGCAAGGTGCTCTGGGCGATCTGATCGACGTCATAGCTGTGCCCGTATTGCGGCGCGCTCCCATCAGCCATCGTCATCACGCCGCGATAGGCATAGCCGGGGGAGTCGACCCGCATGTCGCGCAGCAGGTACAGCCCGTATTCGTCGAAGTCGCTCAGCAGCGTCGGGCCCTGGCCTGCGAAGCGATGCCCGATCGCGATGAATTCGCCGTAGCGCTGCGTGGGCGCAAGCCCGGTCGCGTGGTAGGCAAGCGCGTCCGAGCCGAGCACCCCGAGCGCTATGGCCCCTGCCACGAGCGCGCCCTCCACTCCACGCCCGCCCCTGATCTTGAACGCCCCGACCAGGGCGGTCAGCATCACCACAGGCGAGAACAGCATCAACACCTTCGCGTCGGTCCACGTCGTCCCGCGCCGGCGCAGCACCTCCCACACGACGAACGACACCACCACAAACGCAAGCAGCCCCCACGCGCGCCGGCGCCCAAGCCACAGCACACCGACGAGCGCGCACACCGCCACGACGCCGATCAACAAGTAGGTCTGGTTGAGAAAGCGCGGGTCTATGCG
This sequence comes from uncultured Solirubrobacterales bacterium, assembly GCA_963764655.1. GTDB lineage: Bacteria > Actinomycetota > Thermoleophilia > Solirubrobacterales > Solirubrobacteraceae > Palsa-744. Next base: position 2,666,404 of record CAVXTI010000001.1, on the reverse strand, counting down.
GTGCGATTCGCCGAGCCACACCCCGAAGGCTTGAGCGATGCGCAGCGGGCGCAGCAGGTTGCCGGGGTCGGCCGCCGCCGCGGCGTTGGTGTTCTGGATGTTGTTCGCCAGGCGCAGGGTTCGCGAGAGCGGGCCGAGCGTCGGCAGCGCAAGCAGGGCGGTCGCCCCGCCCGCGACAACCACGCTCAGCGCGAGCGCCCTGCGACGGTTGGACCTGCGCGCCACCACCGGCGCGGCCAGCGCCAGCCCGGCCAGCGCGAGCAGCGCCACCCACGGCGACGCCGCGATCCCGATCGCGCCGAGCGCGGCCGCGCCCGCGACAGCGAACGGCAGCACCGCGCGCGGCCCTCCGCGTGCGAGCCGCGGGGCGAGCACCACGAGCGCCCCCATCAAGAGCAACATCGGCAGCACCGTGATCTCCTTGATCGAGCCCATCAGCGCATAGGAGTAGACGAGCGCCGGGACCGCCGCCAGCCAGCCGGTCATGGCGGCAGCCGGCTTGGACAGGCCCGCGCCGCGCGCGAGGAACGTCAGCACAAGCGCCGCCAGCGCGAGCTCGAACGCCTGGAAGGGCGCGTACAGCCACAGCAGGTCCTGCCCGGAGAGCCAGCCCACCGACCCCAGCACGGTGTGCCCACCCGAGGGATAGCCGTTGCCGAAGTAGGCGACAAGCGTCGCGCCATAGCCGGGATAGCCGCTCGTGAATTCGCGGCCGTGGTGCAGCAGACGCTCGGCGCCCATCAGCTGGACCGAGCCGGTCGTGTCGAGCAGGTAGCCGGGAAACGTCAGGCGCCCGGAGGCGATCACCGGGGCGCTGACGGTCACATACGCCGCCAGCGCGGCCCCGGGCGCCAGCCACCAGCCGCCGCCGCGCCCGCGCCAGCGCGCCGCCAGCCCGTCACGCCACGCCAGCGCCAGCCCCAGCAGGGCGAGCCCCAGCAGGATCCAGGGCGTCGCCGGCGCGAGCGTCGTCGACGCCGGCCACGTCGTGAACTGCGAGACCACGATCAGCCCCCCGAATCCGAGCGCCGGCAAGAGCGCCGCGGGCAGCCTGACCCCGGCGAGGCGCTCCACGAGCAGGCCCATGCCGCACGCCAGCACGGCAAGCAGCAGCGGGAACCCCACGACGACCATCGGGAAGCTCATCGCTCTACGGCTGTCGCGCTACCGGATCGAGTCAGAGCGACGCAGACCGAGGATCGACAACAGGAACGAGGAGAAGAAGATCTGGATGCCCACGATCAGCAGCGTGGCCGCTATCACCGCGAGGTGTTCGTCGGAGAGCGAGCCGAAGCCGCGGGAGATCCACGTCCCCACGATGATGCCCCCCATCACGATCCCCACGAGCACGAACAGCCCCCCCAACATAAGACCGTGCTCGAGACGCCAGCGCGCTCTCATCCTGTCGAACCAGGGGTCGCGCTCGCCCATGAAATAGGTCCCATAGGCGTGCGCGCACAACCCGAGCGCGAGCACCTGCGTGCCGACCACCATCAGCAGGGCCCCACCGATCAGCGCGTGAATGCCCCAGGCACGCCCGAAGAAGTCCAAGCCCCCGCCCACGAGCACCACGATCAGCGTGCCGATCCCCGCCAGCAGCGTGCCCGGCACGATGAACAAGTGCGTCGGGCTGTGCACGAGCAGGAACCTCAGGTGGCGCCAGCCGTCGCGGAAGCTCGACAACTTCGACTCGCCCCCGCGCGGGTGGTATTCGATCGGGAACTCCGCGATCCTCAGTTTCTCCTTGGAGGCCCTGATCACCATCTCCGAGGCGAACTCCATGCCCGTCGTGCGCAGGTCCAGGCGCTCCAGCACGTCGGTTCTGCAGAGCGCGCATCCCGCAGTGCGCGTCCTTGACGCCCGTGCTGAAGAACAGGTTGAGCAGGCCCGTGAGGACCGGGTTGCCGACGTAGCGGTGCAGCCACGGCATCGCCCCCGGCTGGATGTTGTCCATGCGGTCGCCCATCACGAGCTCGGCGCCGGCCTCCAGCTCGGCGACGAAGCGCGGGATCTCGTTGAAGTCGTAGGTGAGGTCGGCGTCAGCCATCACGATGTACCGTCCCTTGGCAGCGGCGAAGCCGGCCAGGTAGGCGCTGCCGTAGCCGCGCCTGGGCTCTTCCACGACGCGCGCGCCGGCTGCCCTAGCGAGCGCGGCCGAGTCGTCCTCGGAGGCGTTGTCCACGACCAGCACCTCTCCCTCGATGCCGTTGCGCTCCAGCGCCTCGCGCGCCGTGCGCACGCACAGCTCGATGTTCTCGGCCTCGTTCAAGCACGGGATCACGACCGACACGATCGTCGATGGCGCTTGCTCGGCGGCCGGCGCGAACGCGGGCCTCTGCTTCTGTGCGGTGCTCATGGTCTTCTCGTCCGCGCTCACTCTTCCCGGGTTCGGCCCCTCGCTGAGATAACTCCCCGCGGGCCCGAAAGTGGCGCGCCAACCTTTGAGAAACGGCGCGCCTTTCGCCGTGCGGATCCTACCGGACGCTGCGGAGGCGCCATAACTGGCACTCTGCCGGGCGTGCGCATCTGCCTGATCTACGACTGTCTGTTCCCCTACACGGTGGGGGGCGCCGAGCGCTGGTATCGCAACCTCGCCGAGCGCCTCGTCGCCGACGGGCACGAGGTCACCTACCTGACGCTGCGCCAGTGGGACCGCGGCGAGCACCTCGATCTCGACCCGCGCATCCGCGTCGTCGCGGCCGGGCCGCGCATGGCGCTCTACACGGATGGAGCCACACCCGCCCGCCGGCGCATCCTGCCGCCGCTCGTGTTCGGCGCGGGCGTGCTCTGGCACCTGCTGCGCCACGGTCGCCGCTATGACGCCGTGCACACCTGCGCGTTCCCCTACTTCTCGCTGCTCGCCGCCGCCCTAGCGCGCCCCCTCGGCCGCTACCGGCTCGTCGCCGACTGGTTCGAGGTGTGGAGCCGCGACTACTGGCGCCTCTACCTCGGCGGCCTTGGCGGACGCTTGGGCGAGATCGTGCAGCGCCTGTGCGCGCGCGTCCCCCAGCGCGCCTTCTGCTTCTCCCGGCTGCACGCCGAGCGCCTGCGCGAGGTGGGGCTGCGCGGGGCCGCTCACGATCCTGCGCGGCCTGTATGCCGGCCCGAACGGGCTCGCCTCCGCGGCGCCCCCCGTGGCGCGCGCGGCCGAGCCCTTGGTGCTGTTCGCCGGGCGCCTGATCCCCGAGAAGCGCGTCGCCCTCGGTGTGGCCGCCGTCGCGGCCGCCGCCGAGCGCATCGAGGGGCTGCGCGGCGTCTTCTATGGCGACGGCCCCGAGCGCCGGGCGCTTCAGGCCGCGATCGCCGCGCACGACGCCGGCGCGTTCGTCTCCGCGCCCGGCTTCGCCGGCGGCGAGCTCGTCGAGGCCGACATGCGCCGCGCCCTGTGCGTGCTCCTGCCCTCCGAGCGCGAGGGCTACGGCATGATCGTCGTCGAGGCCTCCGCCCACGCCACCCCGGCGGTCGTCGTGGCCGCGCCCGACAACGCCGCCGTCGAGCTGGTCGCAGGACGGCGTCAACGGCTTGGTCGCGCCCAGCGCCGACGCCGAGACGATCGCGGATGCGATCGTGCGCGTGCACGAGGCCGGCCTCGGCATGCGCGAGAGCACCGCGCGCTGGTTTGCCGAGAACGCGGAGCGCCTGTCCTTGGAGTCTTCGCTGCGCACGGTGCTGGAGAGTTATGTTCGCGCAAACGGGTGACCCGCGGAGCTGCCTGCCACCTGACCCGGCCGGACCAGCGCGTGCTCATAGCTCTCGAGCGTCAGCCGCGCCGTGCGCTCCCAGGTGAACTCGCGCACCTGCTTCAGGCCTTGTGCGCGAAGTCGCTCGACCTCGACCCGATCGCCCAGCAAGCGCTCGATCGCCCCGGCCATCGCAAGCTCGTCGTGGGGATCGAACAGCAGGGCCGCCTCGCCCACCACCTCCGGCAGCGAGGAGGCGTTCGAGCACGCCACCGGCACGCCGCGGGCCATCGCCTCCAGCACGGGCAGGCCGAAGCCCTCGTACAGCGACGGGAACACGAACGCGTCGGCCAGCTTCCACAGCCCCTCGACGTCCTCGCCCGAGAGCCACCCCAGGAAGCGCACGTCGCGCTCGACGCCCGCCGCGCGCGCACGCGCGCGCAGGTCGGCCTCGTGCGCCGTGGCATAGCCGGGGAGCACCAGCAGCGGGCGCCGCTCTGTCGGGATCAGCGCGAGGGCGCCGATCAGCGCCGACAGGTTCTTGTGGGGACGCTTGGCTGACAGGCACAGCACGACCCTGCGCTCGCCAAGGTCGAGGCGCTCGCGCAGCTCCCGCCCGCCCGTCGCCCGCTCCAGCCTGAGCGTGCCGAGGCCGTGCGGCACCACGTCGATCCGCCCAGCCGGAGTCCCCAGCAGCTCCACGAGGTCGTCGCGCGTGCTGTGCGAGACCACGATCACTCTGTCGGAGCGGCGCACCCCGAGCGGCACGAGTGCGCGCATCCCCAGGTCGCGGATCCCCGCATGGGCCTCGGGGAAGCGCGCATAGATCAGGTCGTGGACCGTCACCACTCGCTTGAACCGTCCCCACGCGGGCGCCGTGCTCGCCAGGCTGTGCACGAGATCGACGCCCTCGCGCGCGGCCAGGCGTGGCAGCAGCGTCTGCTCGCCCGTCACCCACTGGACGCGGTTGCGCGCCTTCACGGGCACGGTCACCATCGGCAGCACCTCGCCCCACGGGCCATCCTTTGCGGCCGCGGCCTCGCGGTTGACGAACGCGGTGAAGCGCGTCCCGGGCGGTGCGGCCTCCACGAGCGCGGGGATCAGCTCGCGCGCCGCCACCTCCATGCCGCCGGTCTCGCCGGGAACCAGGAAGATCAGGTTGAGGCCGACGTGCATGCCGGGCGGAGGCTAGCGGAGGATACGCCAGCTGGTTGGCTGTTCTCGTTCCTTGATAGCCCCGGCGGTCAGTTCAAGATCGGCGAGAACGAGGTCATCGAGGCGCGCCCCGACGGGAGCAAGTTCGTCCGTTTCGATCCCGTAAGCGCCGCCGACACTTCCCGCTACATGCAAGTACTACACCAGCTGTTCGACGACGCTCGGGCAGCGCGCACCTATCACCCGCTGCTGCTGCTTGGCGCCTACGTCTTCGACTTCCTGATGATCCATCCGTTCCAGGACGGCAACGGCCGGATGTCGCGCCTGATCAGCTCGCTGCTGCTCCGCCGAGACAGCTACGAAGTCGGCCGCTACGTGTCTTGGGAGAAGAAGGTCAACGACACGCGCGAGGTCTACCACCAGGCGCTCCAGCACTCGACAGCCGGGTGGCACGAGGGAGAGCACGACCTTCATCCGTGGCTGTCCTACTTCCTCGGAGTCATGGTTGCCAGCTACGCCGACTTCTCCGAGCGGGCAGAGTTGGGGACGGGCCGTGGGACCGCCATCCAGACGATCGAACGTTTTCTGCGCACCTCTCTCAGCGATCGTTTCACGGTGGCCGATGTGCGCGAGATCCTTCCGAGCACCAGCGACGTCCATATCGGCAGGCTCTTGCGCGAGCTGAAGGACCGCGGGGTCATCGAGCGCCACGGCGCGGGCCGCGGCACCTACTGGATGCGGCTGCCCCCGGAGGAGCTCATGCCCGCAGCTCGCTAAACCCGGCGGCGGAGAAGTCTCCGTCGAAGGCGAAGGCTTCGGTTGTCCGCAGTTCGCGCATGGTGGCGAAGCTTGTCGCATCGACCCACGAGAACTCTCTATCGTCCCTGCGGCGAAGCCACTGCTCCGCGGCTCTTTCCGCTGGTTCTGAGACTCGGATGATCTCCGCGCGCGGCGAGGCGCTCACGGTGTCGAGGAACCTGACGGCGGTGTCGTGTCCTGCTCGGCGGCGCAGGAACGTCCAGGTCTCCCCGCTGACTTCGCCGGTCGTGACCAGCCTGTCGCCGGCGTGAGCCTCCAAGAGAGCCGTCGCCTCCTGGTGGTGGGGGTCACGCCGGTTGGTGAGCGCGACCCAGAAGGACGTGTCGACGAAGATCAACGGCCGTAGACGGTCTCATCGATGTCGGCCGGCTCAAACTCGGAGCTGCCAGACAGCGAAGCGAGCGGGTCCTCTGCAAGCGCAGGCAGCGGCTGGAGGCCACGCCTTACGTAGTCGCGGACCAGCGATGCCTTTGAGACATGGATCTCGGCGGCCTGGGCGTCCAGCGCTTGGTAGGCATCGTCCTCGATCATGATCTGCAGTCGTCTCATACCCATATTCTACATCACATCTCTAAACTTACGTCAGATATAACGATCGGCATCGACGCGCGCGCCGCTACTGAGGTAGCCGCCGGCCGCGGACGCGTCGTGCGTGAGCTGCTGCGCGCGCTCGCGGCACGCAGACACGACGAACACCGCTACGTCCTCTACGCGCGACAGGCCTGGAGCGATCCGGCGCTCGAGCGCGATGGCGGCCTGGACGAGCGTTTCCGGTGGAAGCTGATCGATGCGCGCAACCCGTTCTGGCACCTGCTCGCCGCGCGCGCCGGCAGCCGTGAATGCGACGTCTTCCTGTCGGCCAACTCCAACCTGACCACGTGGTTTGCCCGCATACCGTCCGTGCTGCTCGTCTACGACCTCGTGACCTTCGAGCCGGCGCTGCAGCCGAACCGCCAGTCGGCGCTCATCGAGCGGATCACGTTGCCGCCCGCGACACGGCGCGCGGCGGGCTTCCTCGCCATCTCGAAGGCGACGGCCGACGCTCTGATCGAGCGCTTCCCGGCGACCGCCGGGCGCACGACGGTGGCCCTCCTGGGCACCACGCCGGCGCTCGCGCCGAATCTCGATCTCGCCGAGGCCGCGACGCTGCCGCCTGCGGGCTTCGTGCTGTCGGTCGGGACGCTCGAGCCGCGCAAGAACCTCCCGCGCCTGGTCGCGGCCTTCCGCGGACTGGACGAGGAGCTCCGCCGCTCCCATCCGCTCGTGGTGGTCGGCGCCACAGGCTGGCAGACGGGCGAGACGCTTCAGGCGCTGCGGTCGCTGGGCGACGGCTGCGTGATGCTCGGACACGTCTCCGACGCGGCCTTGGCCGAGCTCTACCGGCGCTGCGCGGTGTTCTGCTACCCCTCGCTCGGCGAGGGCTTCGGTCTGCCCGTGCTGGAGGCGATGGCGACCGGCGCCGCGGTGCTCACGTCGAACACCTCCTCCCTGCCGGAGGTCGGCGGCGAGGCGGTCGCCTACGCCGATCCCTATGACGTGGAGGGCATCGGCGCGCAGATCGCGGGCCTGCTCGCCTCGCCCGAGCGCCGCGCCGAACTGGGGGAGCGCGCCCGCGAGCGCGCGCGGCAGTTCTCCTGGGAGCGCTTCGCGGAGGGCACGCTGGAGACGCTCGAGCGTGCGGCGCGGGCAGGTTAAGCCTCAGCCCGAACGTACGTGCCCAGGAAGATCCGGTCGCCCGGGGAGATCCGCTCCAGCCACCTCGGCGTAGAGACGCTCCATCCGCGCCACGTAGCTGTCGAGCGCATACTCCTCACGCAGCCAGGCACGCGTCGAGTCGAGTCCCTGCCTGCCCTTGCCCGAGCGCCAGCTCCGGATCGCGTCCGCAGTCGCGCGCGGATCCTGCGCCGGCACCACCTGGACTCCGGGCCGGCCGTCGAGGATGTCGAAGACACCCGCGCCAGGCGTGAGAATCACGGGCGTCCCCGAGGCGAGCGCCTCGAGCGGCGCGAGTCCCCAAGCGTAGCGCTGGCTCAGGATCACGAAGACGTCGGCGGCGGCGTAGGTGTCCTTGAGCTCGGCGTCGGAGAGCGACCTGCGCGGCAGGCTCACGCGCGCCCCGAGCCCGCGCTCGGCGATCCGCGCCGCCAGCCGATCGGCGTAGGCGGGATCGACATGGTCGGAGCCGGCGATCAGAGCGTGGACATGGGGATCGTCTCCCAGCAAGGCGATCGCGTCGACGAGGTCCTCGAAGCGCCGGTGCTCGACCAGGATGCCCGAGCCGACGACCAGGAAGACGTCGTCGGGGATGCCGAGCCTGGCGCGCGCCTGCGCGCGATCCGGCGGGTCGAAGAAGTGCCCAGGCGGGCCGACCGGCATGACGAGCGCATCCCTGCGATAGCTGCGCCGCACCATTTCGACCTGCTGGGCGCTGAGCACCGCGATCGCGCTTGCCCTGCGGGCGTCGAGCAGGTCCGGCCACGTGAGGGCGCCCTGCAGCACGCGGCGCCAAAGCGGGCGATCGCCGGTGATCGTCTGCGCCGGCACGATCGCCCGCTCCCACAGCGACTCGTCGTTGCGAGTCCACACAAGCGGGATCGACAGGCGACCCGCGGCGATGCGCCCGGGTCGCAGCGCGAGCCACTCGTGGGCGTTGACGACGTCGGCGTCGGAGGGGACGAGGCGGGCGACCTTGGGCATGTCAAGCCAAAAGCGCTTGGCCAGCGCGCGGTTGCCGGCCGGAAGCTCGGAGACCCCGCGCCTGACCGACCGGATCTCCAGCCGATCGGAGGCGTAGGAGAACTCGCTGTCGGGCAGGAAGTCGTGGCAGGCGATCGTGACGCGGTGCCCGCGCCTGACCAAGCCGGTCCCGAGCTCGAGCATCAGGCGCACGCCGCCTCCGCCCCCCGCCTTGCCGCCGACGTGGTGATGGACTAGCGCGATGTGCATTCGCGGATCACGCGGGCCGGGACTCCGCCGACGACAACGCCCGCGGGCACGTCGGCGGTGACCACGGCCCCGGCCGCAACGACCGCCGACTCACCGACGGTGCATGGTCCGAGCACGATCGCCCCGCTCGCCACCCATGCGCCCTTCTCGATGATGACGTCGTGTCCCTGCGGCGGCACCGCGTCCCGGCGGGCAGCGCCACGAGCTGCGATGTCGTGCGTACCCGTGAGCACGAGCACGCGGAATCCGAAGAACGCGTACTCGCCGACGACGATCGTGCCGGACTCGGTGTTGAACAGCGCGTCGTTCACGTTCGCCGTGGGATGGATGCGCAGCCGGGCGGGATCTCCGAAGACTCGGTACTCGTCGAGTCCCCGCCTGAGCATGGCCGCCGCGAAGCTTGCCCGAGCCTCGGGCGAGTCCGCGAGCCAGGCCCAAAGCCGCCGGCGCACCGGCGCCATGAGGCGATGACGCACCGTCACGAGGGCCGCACCTTGCGCGCAGTGACGCGTTCGTCGTCGGGAGCGGCGTACCTCGTCTTCGAGAGGGTCACGCCTGTCTCGGACTGAACGTGGTTGACGAGCGCGATGTGCATTGAGGAGGAGTTGGGCGGTCCCGCCATGGCGTCGGGGACGACGTCGGGGACGATGTTCGCGCATGAGGCGACATTTGACGGTCCAATATCCTGTTCGCGGATGGTATCGACGCGCCCAGCCGACGGCGATCCGGCGCTGGCCGATGCGCCGGATCGCGAGCCGGGGGACATCCTCGATACCACGGACGCTGGGCCTGCGGTCATCCGCGGTGGCCTGCTGCGCTTCGGTGGCTACGGGATCGGCACGCTGGCCACGGTCGCCTCGGGCGCCGTCGTCATCCGGCACCTCGGCCTGATCGACACTGGGCACTTCACGACGGTCATGGCGCTCGTCATGATCGTCGCCACGATCAGTGACCTGGGGCTCACCGGAATCGCCGTGCGCGAGTACGCGTCCGGATCGAGGTCTGAGGGTCAGCGCTTCCTGCGCAACCTTCTGGGGATCCGAATCGTGATCGCGCTTAGCGGAGTGGCGCTCGCCGTGCTCTTCGGCCTGCTCGTCGGCTATCCGCACGTGATGGTCATCGGAACCGTCATCGCCGGAGCCGGCATGGTCGTGCTCACGGTTCAGGACGGGTGCTCGATCCCGCTCCAGGTCGGGCTGCGGTTCGGGTGGGTGGCCGGCCTTCAGCTCGCGATCCAGGTCGGGGTAGCGATCGAGGCCCTGTTGCTGGCGCTGGCCGGCGCCGGCCTGCTCCCCTTCTTTGCGCTCCAACTGCCCATCGTCGTGCCTGCGCTCGTGGTCACCGCGGTGGTGGGCGGACGCGATTCCCGCGTGCTCCCGAAGATCGACGCGCGGGAGTGGCGCCTGATGATCGGTCGGATCCTGCCCTTCTCCGCCGGCGTCGTCCTCTCGGTCGTCTACTTCCAGCTTGGTCAGATCCTGGTGTCGGTACTGTCGAGCCCGGCCCAGACCGGGTACTTCGGCGTGTCGTTCCGTGTGTTGGCTGCGTTTACCACTGTGCCCGCGCTGCTCGTCTCAACAGCGCTCCCGCTGCTCGCGCGCACTGCGCGCGACGACAAGGAGCGGTTCAGCTACGCGAGCCGCCGGCTCGCGGAGACGATGCTGATCGCCGGCTGCGGCGTGGCACTCGGAGTGTTCCTCGGCGCGGGGTTCGCCATCCGCCTCATCGCCGGCCCTGGATTCGGACCATCGATCGATGTCCTTCGTATTCTGGCCTTCGCCCTGCTGGGAACTTTTGTCATCAGCGCCCGCGGCTATGCCCTGCTGTCACTCGACCGACTGCACGCGATGCTCGTGTCCAACGGGGCCGCGCTCGTTGTCGTTGCGGCGGCCGGGGTGCCGTTGATCACTGCCTATGGGGCTAAGGGAGCGGCGATCGCGATGGTGGCGGCCGAGTTGACGCTGGCGCTCTGCTATGAGCGGTCGCTTTCATTCGAACGACCCGAGCTGCGGCTCGCTTCCGGATTCGCGCTGCGGGCCGCCGCGGCGATGGTCCTTGCTGGCGCCGTAGCGCTCTCCCTGGACCTCAGCTCGCTCGCCTCGGCGGTGGTGGGGTCGGCGCTCTACATCGCCGCGCTGCTTGCGCTCGGGATCGTCCCCGCCGAGATACGCCACGCGCTGATGCCACGCCGGTGGACGAAGGCGACCGGCTCATGAGCGACCTGCGGCTGTCAGTCTGCATCCCTACCTACAACTTCGGCGCGTTTATCGGCGAGACGCTCCAGAGCATCGTCGCGCAACTCCAGGACGGCGTCGAGATCGTCGTGCTCGACGGCGGCTCGACCGACGACACCGCCAAGGTCGTCGGCGCCTTCGCGCAGCGCCACCCACAGATCCGCTACCACCGCCAGCCCGAGCGTGGTGGGATCGACCGTGACATGGCGCGCACCGTCGCGCTTGCAGAAGGCGAGTACTGCTGGCTGTTCGGTGCCGACGACACGATGCAACCGGGTGCGTTGCCCCAAATGCTCGCCCGAATCGACGGCGGCGCTGAGCTGCTGCTGTGCGGGGTCACGTACTGCTCTTTTGAGATGGAGCCGCTGCGCGAGGGTGTGGTCGCGCAGATCCCCGACGAGACCCGCTTCGACTTCTCTGTGCACGAGCAGCGGCTCGACTATTTCGCGCGAGCGAGCACGACGCTTGCGTTCTTCAGCTTCCTCGGCTCAATCGTGTTCAAGCGCGAGCGATGGGAGGAGATCGGGCTCGAGCAGCGATTCGTTGGCAGCCTGTTCGCTCACGTGGGGCGGCTGTTCGCGATGATCGCGCAGGGGGCCACGTTCGACTACCTGCCCGACTCCTATGTGCTCACGCGCGGCGGGAACGACTCCTTCATGGACCGCGGGATCGTCAACCGCTACGCCAAGGTGATCGACGGCTACCACGAACTCGCCGCGACCTATTTCGGGGCCGACAGCGCCGAGGCCGCCCACGTCCGCCGCGTGGTGAGGGCAGAGTTCCCGCTGTGGCTGGCGCTCGAGAAGCGGTACGTGGTCGCCCGCGAGCGGCCCGAGGAGTTGGCCGAGCTGCGTCGGATCACCCGCCGGGCCTACGACGAGCCCGGCTGGCGCTACCGCCTCTACCGGGAGCTCTATGACCGCACCCCGCAGGCCGGGTTCGTGGCGGTGCGCCATTCGATGCGCGCGCTGCGCGCCGCACGAGCCTCGCTCGGTGCTCACCGCGCCGCGCCGAGCTCCTCGTAGGCGGCCACGGTTGCGCGCGCTGTCTCATCCCAGCTGAAGCCGGAGACCGCCTCGGCGCCACGCTCGGTCAACTCTGCTCGCAAAGCGGGCTCTGCGCAGACACGCCGCATCGCATCGCGCAACCCCTCCACGTCGTCAGGATCGACGAGGATCGCCGCGCCCCGCGCGACCTCGGGTATCGAGGAGCTGTTGGAGGCGATTACCGGCGTGCGGCGCGCCATCGCCTCCAACACCGGTAGCCCAAATCCCTCGTAGCGACTTGGAAATACGAGCGCGGTGGCGTGACGGTACAGGTCCACCAGTTCCTCTTCGCCGATAAAGCCAAGCCACCGCACGCCGCTCTGCTCGCGACGCGCGTCGTGGACTGGGGAGGCCTTGTTCTGTCCCACCACCCGGAGCTCAAACCCCTCGATCGACTTGAACGCCTCCAAGACGGTGGCAAGATTCTTACGCTTCTCGGTGCCACCGACGAACAGGAGATAGGGCTCCTTGGAGGATGGCTCTGGGTCAAGCGTTGGCGCTCCTAGATAAGTGACACGGATCTTGGCGCGCGAGATGCCGAGCACGTGCTCTATGTCTGTGCGTGCGCTCTCGGAGAGAGTGAGGATCAGGTCGGCGCGACGGACGGCCCGCCTTTCCAGCCAGTCGTAGGGGTATGGCAGCCGATAACCGGGGACCACCCAGCGGATCGCATCCAGCAGATTGACGACCACCGGGCAGCCGAGCGAGAAAGAGGGGGCGGCGGGGTGTAGATAGTGGACTAGGTCGACGTGCTCGCGCGCGGCGGCAATGGCAGGCAAGGTCTGATCCCAAAGGGTGTGGGCCGCGCGCGAACCACGCAAGACGCGAGAGGTGCGGAGCTGAAAACGCGACCCGAGCGGCGGCGGCTCGTTCCAAGTTGGCGTGTAGACGAGATATTCGTGGTCGTCGTCGCGGCGGTCGAGGGCTTGCAAGAGATTGACCGCATAGGTGCCCAGACCGATCGGCAAGCCCAAGAAGCGGGCAACCAGAGCGATCCTCACTGCTTGGGCCTGCCCCTCAAGACGCGCCTACCACCCGAACCTCCGGCAAAGGCACGATGAACTTCCCTCCGCCCTGCAGGAACTCCTGCTCCCGCTCGAGGAACTCCTCGAGGAAGTGCCAAGGCAAGGCAAGGTAGTAGTCAGGTTTCATCGCACGAGAGTCCTCCTCGCTGACGATCGGGATCTTGGTGGCGATCGTCTCAGAGCCCCACTTGTCGGGGTTGCGGTCGGCGGCCGCCTCGATGAGCTCGTGGCCGAGACCCGCGTATTGGAGGATTGTGTTGCCCTTGGTGGAGGCGCCGTAGACGTGGATCTTCTTGCCTTCGCCGTGGAGCTCCTTGCAGAGCGCGAGCAGGTCGTCGCGGACCCGCTCGGAGCCCAGGCGGAACTGCTCGTAGGGCTCGGGCGAGTCGAGCGCCAGCTCGAACTCCTTGACGCGCAGGGCCGTGAGCGCCTCGAGCTGCTCGGGCGTGCGCTCGTGGCGGCCGGCGTGCCCGATGAACAAGCGGATCGAGCCGCCGTTCATGTCGTTGAGCTCGGCCGAGACGACCTCGAGGCCCTCTTCGCCGATGAGTCGCTCGATGACGGCCAGCGAGTAGTACTCGAGGTGCTCGTGGACGATCGCGTCGAAGGCGTTGGCTTCGAGCATCATCGGCAGGTAGTGCAGCTCCATCACCCAGACGCCTCGCTCGGCGAGCGCCTCGGCGACATCGGCGACGAACGCGCGCGGGTGCTCGAGGTCGTAGAACATGGCGATGCTCGTGATCGCCTTGGCCTTCTGGTCGGGCCGGCGCAGGCGCAGGGCCGCGGCCGAGTAGAAGTCGTTGACGACGTCGTAGCCCTTGGCGATCGCGTAGCGCGCGACGTCGGAGGGGTCGAAGCCGAGATAGCGCAGGCCTTTGGCCTTGTCGTAGCCGTCCAATAGAGTGCCGTCGTTGCAGCCGATGTCGACGACGAGGTCGCCGGACTCGAGCCCCACGATCGCTTCGATCCCGCGCGCGATCGAGTGGAGGTTGTCGGTCATCGTGCGGTTGACCCCGCTGCGATACCAGTAGGAGCTGTAGAGGATCGAGCCGGGGACGGTGTGCTTGGTCTGGATCAGCCCGCACGCCTCCTCCTCGCGCGTCATGTCGCAGCGCACGAGCTCGAGCGGGATCGCCCGGTCGACCGGCTGGTCGCCACCCGGGTCCGCGAACGCCCCCGCGATGCGCTGGTCGCCGAGCGAGAGCACGGGCGCGAGGTGCGGGCAGCCGCAGATACGGCACGTGGTGCGTGTGGTGAGGCTGGTGCGGGGCGCTGGTTTGCGGGTAGTCAAGTGGTCCTCCGTCGTAGGCGGTCGAGCGGCACTATCCCACGCCGATCGGCCGCGGCGGCGAGGAAGCGGAGCGGCAGGAAGACTACATATCGGAGTGCGGCGATCGCGCGGAGAGGGCCGCGATCTGGAGCAAAGTGGCCTCACGCATGTCCCGCCCCTCCGATAGCGCCCCAAACCAGCTTACGGTCGCGAGCAGCCCCTGCTCGAGCGACATGAGTGGCGCCCACCCGAGCAGCTCCCGCGCGCGCGAGGAGTCGAGCCTGAGGTGGTGAGCCTCGTGGGGGTGGGGACCCTCATCGACGGTCCAGGGCACCCCGCCTGGCCATAGCTCTGATATTCGCCGCACGATCCACTCGACCGAGCGGGCGTCGCGCGAGTCGGGGCCGAAGTTCCATGCGCACGCGAAGTCGGGCGACTCGCACAGCGCTTGGGCGAGCAGCAGGTAGCCGCCGAGCGGGCAGAGCACGTGCTGCCAGGGGCGCACGGCGTGGGGGTTGCGCAAACGCAGAGCCTCCCCGCTTGACGCGGCGCGCACGATGTCGGGGATCAGCCGGTCCTCGCCCCAATCTCCTCCGCCAATCACGTTGCCCGCGCGCGCGGAGGCGACCCGGGGGGCTTCGGGATGGGAGAAGAACGAGCGCCGGTAGGCGCTTGTGACCAGCTCGGCGACGGCCTTCGAGCTCGAGTAGGGGTCGTGGCCTCCGAGCGGGTCGGACTCACTATAGGGCTGCTCGGACTCACGGTTCTCGTAGCACTTGTCGGAAGTGACGACCACGACCGCGCGCACCGCCTCGCATGCGCGCACGGCGTCGAGCAGGTTGACGGTGCCCATCACGTTCGTCTCATAGGTCTCGCGCGGCGCGGCGAACGAGCGGCGCACGAGCGGCTGGGCCGCCATGTGGATCACGATCTCCGGCTTGGCGGCCACCAGCGCGCGCTCGACCGCCACGGCGTCGCGGATGTCGCAGGCGACGCTGTCAGCCATGCCCTCCCCCACGTCGGCGAGCTCGTACAGCGACGGCGCGGTGGGCACTCCCAGCGAGAGCCCATGAACATCGGCTCCCAGCGATTGCAGCCACAGCGACAGCCAGGCGCCCTTGAAGCCGGTGTGGCCGGTGAGGAGCACGCCGCGCGCTCGCCAGAACGTTGGGTCCAATAGGGTCATACCTGGTTATACTTTACGGGGTGAAGACCGCCATCTCGATTCCCGATGGGACCTTCGAGCGGGTTGAGCGCCGCGCACGCCAGCTGGGCGTCTCACGCAGCGAGTTCTATGCCAAGGCCGCTGAGCGCTGGCTGGAGGCCCTTGACGACGAGCGCACGACCGAGCAAATCGATCAGGCTCTGCTTGCTGCTCCTCGTGAGGACTCTGAGATCGACTTCTTGAGCCAGGCCGCCACGAAGCTCGTCGATCCTCGCGAAAGCTGGTGATCCTTCGCGGCGAGGTGTGGTGGGCGGACCTGGGCCCTCCTCGCGGCTCCGAGCCCGCATACCGACGGCCCGTGACGGTGGTGAGCAGCGACCACTACAACGCGTCTCGACTTCGCACGGTCACCGCGGTTGTGATGACTCGCAACGCTCGTCTGGCTGGACTCCCCGGGAACGTGTCGATACCGGCGAGCATCTCAGGGCTCCCACACGACTCGGTGGTCAACGTCACGCAACTGGTGACGCTCGATCG
This sequence comes from uncultured Solirubrobacterales bacterium, assembly GCA_963764655.1. Taxonomy (GTDB): domain Bacteria; phylum Actinomycetota; class Thermoleophilia; order Solirubrobacterales; family Solirubrobacteraceae; genus Palsa-744. The sequence continues at coordinate 2,650,527 of CAVXTI010000001.1, read as the reverse complement.
CGGTGTGCTGACGGAGCGGGTGGGGCATCTGCCCGACTGGCTCGCGGAGCAGGTCAGCGACGGCCTGCGCCGTGCTCTTGCTGTGGCCGCTCACGCCACTTTCCCACATGACACGTAGTTGGACCCCCGCGGCGAGTTGCAGCCAATGGACCATCTCGGCAAGCGCGGTGATGTACATATCCCGGCTTCTAGGATTCGGTGAGAGCCCTACTGAGTTGTGTAACCCCACCGGTGTGCTAGGGCAGATCACGACCAAGCATCACAGTTGGCAGTCTGCCGCACGTAGTCACTGTCGAGCAGGGAGGCCGTGACACATGAAAAGGGTGAGCTTGCGCCCGCGTGCGCAGGTATCGGTGGTGGGCGTAATGCCCCCGGTCGGGGGTGTGGCACTGTGCGTGTCCGTGGCGGCCGCGGTGTTTGTGCTTCTTCCCGGCAGCGCCTCTGCAGAAGACCCCCTGTACTCATCCGCCGTCCTCCAGGACAGGCCAACGGCTTACTACGAGTTCGCCGACGCCCCCGGCGCCACCGCGTACGTCGATTCGAGCGGCAACGGCAACACGGCGACATCCGATCCGTCCGATCATCTGGTAGCCCCCGGCCCGTTCGGCTCACAGACGAGCGCCTTGGCGATCGGTGACGACGGGGCGCAGGGACCGGCAATGGCGCCACTCCAGGGCGACAACACACGCACCGTGGAGCTCTGGTTCAAGACCGCCAACAGCGGCGATCAGTGCCTGCTGAGCAGCGGCTCGAAAGCCCACGCGAAGGCTTTCTCGGTGTGTTTGACCAACGGCAAGCAGTACGGCGCGCCGCCTCCGATGTCGCCGGGCGTCTACATCCAGACCTGGGACGCCGACGTCTACATACCGGGCCTGACGCTCACCGACGGCCGCTGGCACTACATCGCCGTGGAGCTGACGGGCTCGGCGCTCACCGTGAACGTCGACGGAGCGACCCCCGGCGGCTTCGTGTGGAATGGTTCCTCCTACACAGCGCTCTCCACGCAGCCTTTCTCCCTCCCGAGCACGCCGAACACCGCCGCGACGCCAGTCGGGATCGGCGCAGGGGGATGGGGTCCTGTGTTCAACGGAGAAGTCGCGGAAGTCGCGATCTATGACCACGCTCTGGGGCCGGAACGGCTGGCAGCGCATCTCACGGCCGCCGGCGCCACCGCATCCGGCGTGCCGATCAACCTCTCGCCGCCGTCGATACGAGGGACCGCGCAAGCGGGACAGACTCTCACTGTGATCCCAGGTACATGGACCGAATCACCCACCCTGTTCGAATACCAGTGGTACAGCTGCACACCGGCCGGCGCGTGCTCGCCGATCGCTGGCGCGAGGGCACAGACCTACCAGCTTGCCGGGGGTGACGCAGGACGCAAGATCGAGGTCCAGGAGACGGCTGCGAACGCCGCAGGCCGAGGGTCGCCCGCCACCTCCGAAGGCACGTTCCTCGTCGGGCTTCCCACCCAGCCCCCGCCGTCGGCGTGTCCTGTGGCAGCGGCGCACACCGCGAGCTACCAGACGCCGTATCCTGGGCGGCCGGGCACGGTGTCACCCCCGCGCGCGCGGAGCACACCCACACCCAGACACGCACGCACGAGCGCTCACCGAAGACGCCGTCATTCGAGGGTGACGCTCCGCCAAGCGCTGGCGCGCACCGCTGCACACAGTCGCCGATTCGCCATCTCGATCACGATGGCAAAAACGGTCGAAAGCTATCTCGGGCAGCCCTGTCCGACGCAGCTCACGGGGTCAGGCGTCGTGAACTTCCGCGAGAAAGCCGCATCCTGGTCGGTGACGCTCCCCCACCTGCTCGGCGGCAGCGTTCACGTCGTCGCCGTCCGCGGTGCCACGTTCGTCAACTCGCCGATGCTGTCGAGCGCCGCGCGGCCATGGATCAAGCTGCGCACCGCGCGCGACTACGCGACCTTCAATCGCGTTCCGCTGCTCAGGGATGTCGTCGTCGCGACCAACCCACTTCGCTCCCTCGATCTGCTTGCTTCGACCGCGGGCAGGCCGCGAGGCACCGGAGCGTCGGTTGACGGCGCCAGCGCGGCCGAGGACGGCTCGAGCCCGTCCGTGAAGGTGCCCTGCGCCAACGGCAACAGCGTCGCCCACGACGCCACCGATGCCGGCAAGGTCTTGACAGACACGTTCTCTTACGGAGTTAAGCCCGACGCGGAGATGCTCCACAGCTGGACCAAGAACAAGATCTCAGCCGAGGGGAACGACAGCGGCGTCTGCGAGGTCAGCGTGTCGCTGCAGGCCGCCGACAACAACGGGGTAGATGTCGTGATCGAGTTCAAGAACCCATCGCCGCCCATTCAGATAAAGTCGCCCGGCGCCAACATAACCAGCTCTTGGACGTTCACCTATCACCTCCGTGAACGCTGCTACGCCGGGACCTGGGAAGGGTCTGTGACGACGCGCCTGATCGGCGTCAATGGAGGTGACGTCCGGATCTCCGACCAGAATGGCGGCGGAAACATGCGACTCGAGCTCGGTGTCTCGAGCGCCGTCCTGAGCACCGACGAGATGCTGTACGGAACGATCACCGCACCGCTTCCCGAATTCGCGCTCGGACCCGACGGAGGGCTCCTCTTCGAGACCGTAGAGGAGACGATTCCCTCCACAGTCTCCAGACACGTCGACACGACTGGAACCGTGACGCTGCTGGGAACCTCCAACCTGCTGATCGAGGTGGGTGGGACAGCGGGCAAGACCGCCGAGGCGCCACCGCTCGGACCCTTCAGCTCGACCAACGAGGTCGCGTACACGCTGTCGGGGACCTTCGAGTGCCCGGCCACGTTGTCGTTGACATCATCGACGCTGCACAACATCTCGCTTCACAAGGTGTCCGACGTTCCGGCCCCGCCCATCGTGACAAGTGAATGGCAGCATCAGCTGACCGCTCAGCCAAGCGGTAGCACGTAGCTGGGCTCCAGACGACGACCAACCCTAAATACGCGAACGCCGACGACCTCGACCGAGGACATGGTTCGCTCTTGATCAGGGAGATAGGGGTTGGAGGGCTTTGTTGAGCGGGATCCCGCGAGGCGTGGGCGGTTTCGTGGGCGGTCGGCGATGAGCGAGCCCCGACCTTGGATCGGTCCCCCCTCCCTGCCACACTGTTGGATATGGAGCCTGCCCACGTAACGTTGAGCGGAGACCTGTCCGGCGAGTACGTCATTGAGGACCGCCGCCCGGACGGTCGGGTGTTGCTGCGCCCCGACCTGAGCGTCAAGGCGATGCTCAGTCGTCACGGCGAGCGCGAGCTTACGCCGGAGGAGTTCGAGCAGCACTTCGGCGCGCTGCCGACAGACGGCGAGGGCTAGGAAGTGGCCGGTACGCCGGCCGGGCCTATCGTGCCCGTCGCCTTCGACGAGAACGCCATCGCCGAGGATCTCGCCCACCATCCGGCCACCGCTCGCAAGGCGCTCGACCTGCTGCGCCGGGAAGTCGATCGCGATGGCGGCCTGCCCTTCTCGCGGCTCAAGCGCTGCGAAGCCGAAGGCCGGGACGGCACCCAGCTCGGAGGATGCGTCAAGACCTACGTGCCGTGGCCGGTCGGGCGCTATGGGCTCGTGCTTCTGCCAGTCGCCCACCCGACGAGAGCGCTCGCGCTACGGGCATTCGCGTACGGTGTCCGCCATCCGGCGGCAAACAGGCCGAGCGTGTACGAGATCGCAAGTACACGCCGTTAAGGACCTATCCCGGTTGGATGGCGGCGAGGGTCGCGAGGTGCGCCTTCTTGAAGGCGATGAGGCCGCTGGCGAGCTGTAGGAGGGCGAGGTGGTTCTCCTCCTTCTTGGACCAGCGGATGAGGATGCCGCGGTTGCGGTTCAGCACACTTGCTCTGTGATCCTCACCGCTCGCGCACCCGCACCACGTTCGACGCTCCCGTCGCGTACGGGAAGTCGGCCTCCCGGCGCGACACCGCGCGGAACTCGTAGGTGATCGGGCCGGCGAGGCGGAAGCGGTAGCTGGCGCGGTAGCGGCCATGGGGCGCCGTGGAGAGCACCTGGAACTGGCGCCAGGGGCCGGTCAGGGTGCGTGCCTCGAGCACGAGCTGCTTGCCGCCGGGCGGCAGCGGGGCGCCCGCGAGCACGCCGCTGAACGCGATCGTGCCGCCCGCGTGGGAGGTGCGTGGGGTCACTTTCAGCGTCAGGTGCGCCGGGATCGTTAGCGCCAGCGCGGCGGTGACGTCGGGGAGCGGCTGGCCGGGATGGCTGGAGTAGGCGAACGTGAGCCGGCTCGACGGGGTCGAGGCGGGCAGGCGCACGCGGAAGCTGCCGTCGGGCGCCGTGCTCGGCGTCGCCAGCGTGCGCGTGGCGGCGCCCTGAGACGCCGGGGTCGAGCGCACCTGGATCGAGGCGCCGCCGATCGGCGAGCCGTCGGGCGCGGCCAGCCTCCCGACGACTGTCTGTGTGTGGCCATAGGCGGCGGCGAGGGTCGCGTGGGCGGTCGCGCTCCAGCGCACCTGCAGCGTGGCCCCGGCCGAGGCGTGGCTGCCGTTGTCGCCTTGGGGCCGCGGGGTGGGGTTTGTTTGGAGGGACGGTTCGTTCTTTGTGGTGCTCGCGGGCTGTTGGCCTTCGGGCGAGGGCTGCGACGGCGTCACGGGTTGCTGTGGCGGAGGCGGGATCGAGGGGTGGTTGAGGACCGTGATCTTGCGATCGAGCGCCACCGTCGAGTTGCCGGCCGCGTCGGTGACGGACACCACCAGATGGTGGCTGCCATCGGCTAGCGCGGTTGTGTCGAACGGGACGTCTGCGCTCAGCGAGGGGCGGCACGGCCGCAGGTAGAGGAACGCCGGCAGGCCGTCGGTCGTCTGGCCCACGTTGCGGCAGTGGCCGCCGTTTTCGTCGAGCATGGTGCGGCCGGCTTCGGCGCCGTCGACGGTCATGACCGCCTGGTAGACGCCCGAGCCAGAGTCTTCGGCGTGCAGGGCTAGGTCGGCGGTGCCGCTGAGCGTCGCGGCGGTGGCCAGTTCGCCTTCGACGTTGGTGACCGTTGGCTGGGAGGACTGTTCGAGGGTTAGGTCGGAGGCGTAGAGGTAGACGACCGCGGCATAGCCGTTGCTGTCGCCTTTGCCGCTTGGGCATTTGTACGTTTGCAGACCTCCGCACGAAGCGTTTACGTACAGGTGTTCACCTAGGTTTTTGGCAGGCACAGCGAGAATGTTGGAGAGCGACATTGGTTCTTCAGGTTCGCCTCGGACTTTCGTGCAACCCAAGGCGTAGATGCATTCGTCAAAAGCTTCTGGCTCAGTCGGTCCTGATATCCAGAACTGATACGTAGCATTGGTCGCGGAACCACCTTCGGCATCGCCAGCACGCCAGAGCGTCATCTTCTTGATGGGCTCGTTAAGGGGTGCACTAAATGTCCACGTTGCGACGTCAGTCCCGACCACGTGACTTACCCCTTCGCCGAGAGCAGCGACGAGCGCTCCACCTTTCGCGCACTTGTCTTCGGCATGAACCGAAACACCGGACGTACTCGCGCTCCACCCATCCGTAGGCGCAACCTGCCCGTCAGGCATCCTGCACCCATACACGTGGTACTCCCCGGCCTGCGCGCTCGCAAGGCCAGCGCCTGGCGTGCAGAACACAGTGGCGGCCACCATGACGAAGGTGGACCGGACGATGCTGCGACGTCTCCTCGAGAACATGCCTCAGATTCCTTTCCTGTCGGGCTACGGCAGGCGGCCGATGCCGCCTCGACATCCATGTCGTGCGCGGGGCCGCGCTCACCCCCCTGTCAATTGGCTGCCACGCCGTCTGCATTGGCCCGCCATGCTAGGGAAACGGAATCTTCGGATGGTCAAAATCGACGGATGTTCGGGTCGATCCCACCCACCGGTCAAGCCACGCGTAGGCCCCTATTCCGCCACCACACATGCGGCGTAGGTGGCGCAGGCGCGGCCGACTGCTATGCGCCGAAGCGGATCGGCAGCTCGGCGAGCCCGTAGATGCCGAGGATGCTCTCGAACACTGGCTCGCCGTCAAGCTCCAAGCGCGGCATCTTGCGCGCGAGGAAGCTGAACCCCTCCTCCAGCTCGAGCCGCGCGAGGTTAGCTCCGAGGCAGTAGTGCACGCCGGCCCCGAACGTCAGCGCCCGCGCCTTCGGGCGCTCGACGGTGATGTCGAAGCGGTCGACGTCGCCCGCGCCGGCGCCCACCTCGCCGTCGGGCAGGTCGCGGTTGCCTGTGAACGCGCAAACCATCACGATCGTGTCCTTCGGGAACGTCACGTCGCGATACGTCACGATCCTCCGACCGTGACGCGAGCCGTGAACGGCGTGATCGGCTCGTAGCGCAGCGCCTCCTCCACGGCGGCCCCGGCGAGCGAGGGATCGTCGGCGAGCGCGGCCCACTGGTCGGGATGCTCGGCCAGCAGCCGGATCGCATGGGCGAGCTGGCTCTGTGTCGTGTCGACGCCGCCGATCAAGACGTTCAGCACGAGGTTCACGCACTCCTCCTCGCTGAGACGATCGCCTTGCTCCTCGGCCGCCAGCAGCGTCGAGATCAGGTCGTCGCCGGGATCCTCCCGTCGCGCGGCGAGCAACGCGCGCGCGTACTCATAGAACTCCGCCACCGCCTGCTCGATCGCCGGCCGCTCGTTCGTCATCGAGGCGGCGTCGAACTGGCGCTGGATCCAATTCGACCAGTGGTGCAAGCGCGGCGCGTCCTCGAGCGGCGCCCCCATCACCGTGGCAATCGTCCGCGAGGGATATGGCTTGGCGAACGCCCCCACGAACTCGCAACGCCCCGCTTGCGCCACGGGAACGAACAGCTGATCCAAAAAACGGCGCATCGCGGGACGCCAACGCTCCACGGCACGCGCCGTCAACGCCGGGTTCACCAGGCTGCGCAGCCGCGTGTGATCGGCGCCGTTGACGTGCAGGATGTTGCGCTTCATCTCCTCCCACAGCGGCCCCTCGCTGACGTCGAACAGCTCGGCGATCTTCATACCGGGGAAGATCGCCGAGCGTGTCCGTAGGAAGAACTCGCCCGCCTCGCGGTCGAGCACCACGTACCCGTACGGCCCAGCCGCCAGCCACCCCTCGGCCGCCAGCTCCCTCATGGCCGCGTGAAAGCGCTCCCCTCTAAGCTCGGGGTCGGTGTAGTCGAAGCTCTTAAGCTCCAGCTCGCCGACGAGCGCCATGTCAGTGAGACTACTTCTTGGGGTGCACCGTCTGCTTGAGGCTCGCTCCTGGTGTGAACTTCGGGGCCTTGGACGCTTTGATCTTGACCTTCTCGCCCGTACGCGGGTTGACGCCCTGACGGGCCGCCCGCTTGACCACGGAGAACTTGCCGAAGCCGGTGATCACGACCTCGTCGCCTTTCTTCAGCGTCTTGCCGACGGTGGTCAAGAACGACTCGACCGCGCGCCCTGAATCCGCCTTGGAGAGACCGCTGTCGGCGGCGATCGCCTCGACAAGCTGACTCTTGTTCATGGAGTTCTTCCTTTCGGTAGCTGTGACTGGCGTGCGCAGACTAGCGTGCCGGCAGGCCAACTGGCTTGAGCATGCGGCGCAGCTGCTCGCGCATCAGCCCCACACCGCGCTCTGGAGCCACCGCCGCGGACCCGATCGCGGCCCGCGCCTTCTCGTCGGCGAGGGCCGTGTTGGACGGCAGCCGCAGGCGCGGGTCCTCGCCGCAAGCCTGTAGATATGCGGCATTCGAGCCGTCCCGCACCAGCTCGCGCGAGCACGCGAAGCCGTCCGCCAGCAGCTCGAGCCACTCGTGGCGGCCGAGCGAGCTGGGACCGCCCATGTTGTAGACGCCTTCACAACCCTGCGCGACCAGCTCGCACACGCGCTGCGCGTAGTCCCAAGCGTAAGTCGGCGAGCGCCACAGCCCAGCGGGAGCGGGTAGCGAGGCGTGGTCGCGCAGCCGACTCACCAGCCGCAGCGCCACACCCGAGCGCTCCCAAACGCCGCTCGCCCCCGCGCGTACGCCCGCGCCCGCCCCGGCACGCACAGGCGCCGACGCGTTGACGCCGTACACATCCCCCAGCCGCGTGATCAGCCACGTCACGTTCGAGCGCATCGTCGCTTCCTCGCACGCCAGCTTCGAGCGCCCGTAAGCGTTGACCGGGTCGGGCAGGTCGCGCTCGCTGAAGCGCAGCCCCGCCGGCCGGTAGCCGCTGTGCACCCAGTCGCACGACACGAGCACGTAGCGCGCCCGCACCGCGCGCGCGGCGGCAAGCGTGTGCTCGGTGCCCGACGAAGTCGAGCTGCGCGATGTAGGGCTCACGCTCGAAGCGGCTCAGCGCTACCCCGCCGGCGGCGTGCACGACCACGTCGGGCTCGAACTCCATCGCGGCCTCCACGCAAGCTCTGCGGTCGGCCATCTCGAGCCCGACGGTCTGCACCCCGTGCAGCTCCACCGCCTCGTCGCGATAGCAGCCGAGCACGTCCCAGCTCTGCTGCGCGGCGACGGCGGCCACATTCGACCCGACCAGCCCGCTCACCCCTGTCACCAGCACACGCATCCGATACGTACCGTCTCCCTGTTGTCAAGAGACGGTAGCACCGCGTGGCTAGGGAAGGAAGCGATTAGTCCCGTACCGCGCCGGGGCGATCGGGGCTTTGACCAAATCAGCCCCGACCATCCACTCGACATCGCCTCCACGTTAGCGCTCTGAAGCGTCCCGAACGCGACCGCCGTACCCGTCCGCGAACAGCGGCAGGTACACGTCAAGCGAGGCCGCCGTCAACTTGCGTGGAAGCGTCGGGTTGGCCGCCTCCAGCTCGGCGAGACTGCGCCGGGGCTCTTCAGCGTGTCCTCGTAGCCATGCACGGTCGCAGCCACGAAATCGCGTACGAGCGCGGGATCGGTCGCGATCAGCTTGCGAGTCGTGAACGCCACCAGGCCCGGGTACGGCGGCCCGCCCTGCCGGTCCAGCCCGAACGCCGCGATCGGGTGGCCGCTCACCTGCAGCGCCACCCCGTCGTCGGGGATGAAGCCGGTGAACGCCGCGATCCTGCCCGCCACGAGCGCCTGTCCGCCGTTGAAGCCGACCGTCACCACCTTCACGCGCTTCGGGTCCATGCCCGCGTGGCGCAGCTCGGTGTCGAGCACCGCCGTATCCGAGGGCACGCCCGTCATCCCAACCGTCCTGCCCGCCAGGTCCGCGGGGGAGCGCAGGTGCTCGGAGGCAAGCGCGATCAGCCCACCAAGCGGGCGCTGCACGAGCGCCATCACCGCCTGCGCGTCACCCCCCTTGTCGATCAGGCCTGCCACGTCGCTGCCGTCGGCCAGGCCGAACTGCGCACGGCCCGCGTCGATCAGCTTCAACGTTTCCTGCGTAGAGGTGGGCTGCACCACCTTCAGGTCGATGTTCTCGCGCCTGTAGTAACCGGCGGCGAGTGCCCTGTAGATGCCCGCGTGCACGGCGTTGGGCGTGAAGTCGAGGATCAGCGTCGCCTTCGTGGGATGCGTCGAGCCACATGAGCACAGGGCGATTGACAGCACACAGATCAGGGCCACGCCCGCCAGGCGGTATCTTGCAATCACTTGAAGGGATCCTCCTCAACGCATGTAGCGGGCAAAGACGCCCGCACGCTATCGGGCGAGCCGGTTCGCGAGCTGTACACCCCCGCCGACCTCCCAGCCGGTGTCGGCGACCCCGACAACGACCCGATCGGGCGGCCCGGCTCCTATCCGTTCACGCGCGGCCCGTACGAGTCGATGTACCGCGGGCGCCTGTGGACGATGCGCCAGTTCGCCGGCTTCGGCACGAGCGAGGAGACCAACGAGCGCTTCCACTACCTGCTCGACCACGGCCAGACGGGGCTCTCCACCGCGTTTGACATGCCGAGCCTGATGGGCCACGACTCCGACCACGAGCGCTCCTTCGGCGAGGTCGGCCGCGAGGGCGTAGCGGTCGACACGCTCGAGGACATGCGCACGCTGTTCAGCGGCATCGACCTCGGCGAGGTGTCGGTCTCGATGACGATCAACGCGCCCGCCGCGATCATGCTCGCCTACTTCGTGGTCGCCGCCGAAGAACCGGACCCCACCCACCCGGAGCCGGCGGCGTGACCCGCGACCTCCTGTCCGGCACGATCCAGGCAGACATCCTCAAGGAGTACATCGCCCAGAAGGAGTGGTGCTTCCCGATCGACCCGGCGATGAGGCTGTGCGGGGACATGATCGAGTGGTGCACCCACCACATGCCGCGCTGGCACCCGATCTCGATCTCCGGCTACCACATCCGCGAGGCCGGCTCCACCGCCCAGCAGGAGCTCGCGTTCACGCTCAAGGACGGGCTCACCTACGTCCAGCAGGCCGTCGAGCGTGGACTCGACGTCGACGACTTCGCGCCGCGCCTGTCGTTCTTCTTCAACGCCCAGATCGACTTCTTCGAGGAGATCGCCAAGTACCGCGCCGCGCGGCGCATCTGGGCGCGCGAGCTGCGCCACACGTTCGGCGCCGTCAACGAACGCTCGTGGCTGATGCGCTTCCACGCGCAGACCGCCGGCGTCTCGCTGACCGCCCAGCAGCCGCTGAACAACATCGTGCGCACGACCGTCGAGGCGCTCGCGGGCGTGCTCGGCGGCACGCAGTCACTGCACACCAACTCCTACGACGAGGCGCTCGCGCTGCCGACCGAGGAGGCCGTGCGCATCGCGCTGCGCACCCAGCAGGTGATCGCGCACGAGACCGGCGTCGCCAACACCGCCGACCCGCTCGGCGGCTCCTACTTCGTCGAGGCGCTCACCGACGAGATGGAGGAGCGCTGCTACGAGTACTTCGCCAAGATCGACGAGCTCGGCGGGATGGTCGAGGCCGTCAAGCGCAACTACCCCCAGCGCGAGATCGCCGACGCGGCCTTCACGCTGCAACAGGAGATCGACGCCGGCGAGCGGATCGTGGTGGGCGTCAACCGCTTCACGAGGGCGACGACGGCGAGCACGAGATCCTGCGCATCGACCCAGCGCTCGAACGCAAGCAGGTCGACCGCCTGCAGGCCGCACGCGCGCGCCGCTCTGGCGCCGAGGTCGAGCGCACGCTGGCCGAGCTTCGCGGCGCGGCGGCTGGCGAGGGCAACCTGATGGGCCCGCTGATCGAGTGCGCCCGCGCCGGCGCCTCGGAGGGCGAGATCGTCGAGTCGCTGCAGCAGGTCTTCGGCCGGTATACGGAGTCCCCCGTCTTCTGAGCCGCGCTGAACTTCGCTGTTTCTTCGGTTCGACCAGCAACTTTGCCGATTGAGTCATGTTGTGCGGACGTTAGGGTTTAAAGACCCGACGGCGGGCCCGACACCGCCCCACAGGGAACCATCAGCACACCGGATGCCACGCGATCGACTCGCCAACACGACATTGAAGCGCCACCTGCTGCGCAGGACGCTCGTCCTGCTCGGAGCCGCGATCCTCACCGGCTCGGTCGCCGCGCTGGCATTCGGGGCCAAGCGGATCGCCTCCGAGAACGCCGCCTACAAAGGACCGGCCGCGCCCCAGTGCGTGCCCTCGAAGCTGAGCCGCACAGACATCCTGCCGGGCACGAGACTGGCTGTCTCGCCGCTGCCGGACTCGCTCGACGCTTCCTATGCGACGCAGATCAGCTTCCTCGGCTATCCCGCGAGCGCGCTGTCGGGGATCTCCGTCAACGGGACCGCCAGCGGAGGCCATCCCGGCCGCCTGCAGGCCTACTCGCAGGGAGACGGAGCCAGCTTCGTGCCTAACAAGCCATTTCACTCGGGGGAGACGGTGATCGTCCACGGCAAGCTGACCGTCGCCGGCAAGACCCCGCCCTTCGCATTCCACTTCACCACGGCTGTGCGCGACCCGATCGGACACCCCGCCTCGACCGCGAAACCGGCCGGCAAGGCAAGCGAACTGCAGGCGTTCCACTCGCGCCCCGAACTGCACGCGCCGGTCGTGACAGTCACCGCCTCCTCGCCCGCGCAGTCCCCCGGAGACCTGTTCATGGCCCCCTATTCCGGGCCGGGCCAGGACGGGCCGATGATCGTCGACGGCTCCGGCAACCTCGTTTGGCTCGACGCCCTCCCGTCGGGCACTGAGGCGACCAACCTGCAGGTGCAGCAGTACGAAGGCAAGCCCGCGCTGACCTGGTGGCAGGGCTACATACCCCCGCAGGGCTTCGGCCAAGGCGAAGAGGTGATCGCCGACTCCTCCTACCGCCAGATCCTGCGCATGCGCGCCGGCAACGGGCTGCTGGCCGACCTGCACGAGTTCCACATCACGCCGCAGGGCACCGCGCTGCTGACGGTGTTCGACCCGATCCGTTGCAACCTGTCGAGCGTCGGCGGGCCGAGCAACGGCGCCGTCACCGACAGCCTCTTCCAGGAAATCGACCTGAGGACGCACCTCGTCAGGCGCGAGTGGCACCCGCTCGACCACGTCTCCCTGTCGCGCTCCTACGCGAGCCCGACCGGCAGCACCCCGGAATGGCCGTACGACTACTTCCATCTCAACTCGATCGTGCCGCGACGCGACGGGTCGCTGCTGATCTCCTCACGCAACACCTCCGCCCTATATGAGCTCAGCCCCACCACCGGGCAGCTGATCGCGCAGATCGGCGGCAAGCACGGCAGCGAGAAGCTCGGCGCCGGCACGGCCATGGCCTACCAGCACGACGCCGAGGAACTGCCCAACGGCGACTTCACGATCTTCGACAACGGCGGCGTCCCGAAGGTCCACCACCAGTCGCGCGGGATGATCGTGTCCGTCAACCCCAGCACGAGGACCGACACGCTCGTGGGCCAGTACGTGCACCCCTCGCCGCTGTTGGCGGGCAGTCAGGGCAACCTTCAGGCGCTCGAAGACGGCAACATGTTCATCGGCTGGGGCGCCGAACCCTACTTCTCGGAATACACCTCCAGCGGAGCGCTCGTCTTCGACGCCCATCTGCCCCACAAAACCGAGTCCTACCGCGCCTACCGCTTCCCGTGGAGCGGCACGCCGAGCGACGGCCCGGCCGTCGGAGCGGCTGTGGGAGCCGCCGGCGGTGTGACGGTGTACGCGAGCTGGAACGGCGCCACGACCGTCGCGAGCTGGCGCGTGCTCGCGGGCCCCGCCGCCAGCCAGCTGGCTCCGGCCACGAGCGCGCCCAAGGCGGGCTTCGAGACGGCGATCGCGACTCCCGGCAAGCCCGCCTACGTCGCGGTGCAGGCGCTCGACGCGGCCGGCGACGTGCTCGGGACCTCGCACGCGGTCAAGGGCTGACGGTCAAGGGCTGAGCATCCCGCCGCGGACGGGCCCGCGGAGCGCACCTTGCGCGCGAGTCGCGTCAGGAGCTGACCGGGTCTCATCGCCGCTAGTCGCGTCAGGCGCTGACCGGTCTCATCGCCCGCTCCAAGTAAGGGGCAAGCAGCGCGGCGGCCGCCGCGGCGGTCTCAGCCGGGGAGTCCCGCGGCATCGTGACGTAGCTGATCGCCAGCCGCACAAACGAGTCGGCGAGCAGCTCCACATCCTTGTCGCGCGCCTGGGGCCAGCCGCCGCGCATCGCGTCGCACAGGCGTGTGGAGGCCCAAAGGAGAACCGGGCGGCTCTGCGTGGTGACAAAGGGAAGCATCCCGCCCGTTCCGTCGTCGTCGAGCAGCAATCGCACGAGTGGGTCCCCGGACGCGGCGGCGAGGAAGACCTCGAGGCCCGCCTCAACCGCCGCGCGGGGGTCGTCCAGATGCGCGCCGATCGCCTGCTCCACCGCGACCAGGAAGCGCGCGCCCTCACGGATCACAAACGCTTGGGCGAACTCTTCGCGCGAGCCGAACTCCTTGTAGAGGGTCTGGCGGCTGACTCCCGCCGCGCGAGCGACCTCGGCCATCGTTATCTGCGCCCATGGGCGATCCTCCAGCAGTCCGCGGGCGGCGTCGAACAGCGTGTCGTGCAGCAGCCGGCGCGCTGCCACGCGATATGGCGCCGCCGTCGTCAAGAGCTCGTGGCGGGCGAGCCGTAGCGCGCCGTCACGCGCCTGCGCGCCCGCGGGTGGATGTTCATCTTGTTGAGATCGCCGTCATAGTGCGCGATCAGCCTTCGGTCCATGATCCGCCGCCACAGCGGCGGGATCGTGGCGACGACGATCATGCCGGCATAGCCGGTGGGCAGCTGCGGCGCCTCGTCGAAATGGCGCAGCGACTGGTAGCGGCGCAGCGGGTTGGCGTGATGGTCGGAGTGACGCTGCAGGTGGTAGAGCAAGACGTTGGAGGCGACGTTGTTGCTGTTCCAGCTGTGCTCTGGGGCCGTGCGCTCGTAGCGGCCGTCCTCGCGCGTCGCGCGCAAGAGGCCGTAGTGCTCGAGGTAGTTGACGACCTCCAGCATCGAGAAGCCGATCACCGCCTGGATCAGCAGGTAGGGCAGCACGACCGCGCCAAAGACGATCGCCAACCCCGCGAACAGGGCCACCGACATCGCCCAGGCGTTGAGGATGTCGTTGCGCACGCTCCAGAAGCGGTGACCGTCGCGCTTCAGGTGCTCGCCTTCGATCTCGAGCGCCGAGCGCAAGCTGCCGACCACGGTGCGCGGCAGGAACTCGTAGAAGCTCTCGCCCATACGCGCGCTGGCGGGATCCTCAGGGGTGGCCACGCGCACGTGGTGGCCGCGGTTGTGCTCGACGAAGAAGTGCCCATAGCCGGTCTGGGCGAGCGCCACCTTGCTGAGCCAGCGCTCGGAGCTCGCGCGCTTGTGGCCGAGCTCGTGCGCGGTGTTGATCGCGACGCCCGCGACCATCGCCGTGGTGAGTGCCAGCCCAGCCGATTCAAGCGTCGAGAGCCCCCCATGCGACCACATCCAGCAGGCGAAGATCAGGCCGGCGTACTGCAGCGGCAGGAACAGATAGGTGCACCAGCGGTAGTAACGGTCCTGCTCGAGCCACTTGATCACGCTGTCGGGCGGGTTGGAGGCGTCCATCCCGATCAGCAGGTCAAGCAGCGGGAACGCGGCGAAGATCAGCACCGGCCCGTAGAACCACAGCGCGCCGATACCGGTCGCTTCGACCAGGCCCCAGGAGATGAAGGGCAGCAGTGGCACGATCAGGCCCAGCAGCCAGGCGTAGCGCTTGCGGTCGCGCCAGGTGGGCGCCTCCAGTCGCGTTTGCTCGGGCGCGTGTGCGTCGACAGAGCTCATGTTCCGCTACCTCCTAGACAAGTGGGACGTTCGGCATCGGTTTACAACCGTAGCAGATCTGTAAACCTATATGACGTTGCTATGCCAATTGTCCAGGAGGGTCCGAGATTCCTCCAGGAGATCGCGTTCCCGTGCCTGGGCCAGGGCCCTCTCAGCTGCTCTCGCCCACCTTCAACACCAGCTTCCCCACGTTCTCCCCCGCGAACAGCTTGAGCAGCGCGTCCGGGAAGCGCTCGAAGCCCTCGACCACATCCTCGCGTGCGATCAGCCGACCGTCGGCGATCCAGCCGGCCATCTCGCTCATCGCCTCGGCGGCGCGGCCCATGTAGTCGACCACGACGAAGCCCTGCATGCGGGCGCGATTGACGAGCAACGACATGTAGTTTGAGGGGCCCTTGACCGCGTCGAGGTTGTTGTACTGGGAGATAGCCCCGCAGATCGCGACCCGCGCTCCGCGCGCCAGGCGGGCGAGCACAGCGTCGAGAATGTCTCCACCGACGTTGTCGAAGTAGACGTCGACGCCCTCGGGGCAGTGCTCGCGCAGCGCCACGCTCACGTCTTCGCCCTTGTAGTCGATCGCCGCGTCGAAGCCGAGCTCGTCGACGATCCATTTGCACTTGTCGGGGCCGCCGGCGATCCCGACGACACGACAGCCCTTCAGTTTCGCGATCTGCCCGACGACGCTGCCGACGGCTCCGGCGGCGCCGGAGACGACGACGGTCTCGCCCTCTTTGGCGGCGCCCACCTCGAGCAGGCCGAAGTAGGCGGTCATGCCGGGCATGCCGAGCGCGCCGATGTAGGTGGGCAGGGGCACCGCGCTCGTGTCGACCTTGAAGACGGCGTTCGCATCGCACACGGCGTACTCCTGCACGCCGAGCCAGCCCGAGACGCTGTCGCCGACCGCGAGCTTCTCGCTCTTGGACTCGACGACCTCACCGGCGGTCGCGGCGCGCATCACTTCGCCGATCTGCACGGGCGGGACGTAGGAGCGGCCCTCGTTCATCCAGCCGCGCATCGCGGGGTCGAGCGAGACGTACAGGATCTTGACGAGCACCTGGCCGTCCTGCAGCTCCGGCACCGGCTCCTCGACGTAGTCGAAGTCCTCGCGCTTGACCATCCCCTGCGGGCGGGTGGCGAGACGGAACTGGTGGTTGACGACATCCATTGGCGGCATCTCCTCGATCGGTGGCCTTCGACGGCCTGGCTGGTGGTGCTCGCCGTAAAGTGTCTCAGGCGCGCGTCAATGCCACAGCGTGTCGACCGAATGCGCGAGCAAGAGCAGCGCCGGGTAGGTGGCCCCAAAGCTCCAGAGGAAGTTGTTGAGGCCCATCAGCAGCGCGATCGAGACGTGGAAGCCGAGGCCCACCGCAATGATCGCGAGGGCCCCCGGAGTGCCGAGGAGGATCAGAAATGGAGCGGAGCACTCGAACAGGATCACGCTCCAGCAGGCCGCCAAGGCGAGCGGCTGGTGACGCTTTAGGAACGCGCCGACCGGCGGGGACCCGTAGCCGATCGTGCTCATGATGCCTGAGATCGCCTTGCCCGAGCGCCAGCTCGGGGAGATGGCCTTGGCCACTCCGGCGACCGCGTAGGAGAGCAGGAGCTGCGCCGCCATGTAGTCGATCGCGAGCACCTGTGCGCCGTGGTCGGGGACGAGTAGCGCGATCGCCACGCCGGTGCACACGACCAGCGTCATCTGGTCGCTGCCGTCGAGGCCGAGCTGGTTGCGCATGTAGAGCAGCATGCGCGCCAACAGGATCAGGGCTACCGCGACCCCGGTCGGCACAATCAGGACCGGCGCCCGCACGATGCCCGCGAGCAACAGGAGCGTCGCGCAGCAGAGCTGCACGACGGCCAGACCGAGCACCGCTGGATAGCGAAACACGGCGCCAAACATTGGAGCGAAGGGCCCCCAGAGCGTGAACGGCCTGCCGGTGGCGAGCACCGTGTAGCCATACAGGCCTCCCTCCCGCAACTGAACGCGGTCGGCGACGAGTTCGAGCGAGTCGATGCCCACTCCGACGCCGAGCGGTATCGAGCACCAGAGCGCGATCGACTGTGGATTCATACGGCCTCGCTCTGTGGCGCCCGCTCAACCTGTGCCCGCTCGACCTGTGCCTGCTCCCGTGCCTGCTCGACCTGTGACTGCTCGACCCGCGCCTGCTCGACCCGCGCCTGCTCGACCTGCGCCTGCTCGACCCGCGCCTGCTCGACCCGCGCCTGCTCGACCAGATCGGGGCGCTCGGGCAGGGATGGCGCTGCCAGCGGGATGTCTTCGCCGACCCCCGGTTGGCGATGCCAATGGCTGATGAAGAGCAGCTTGAACAAGCCGTCTTCGGTGTCGGCCCCCTGCGTGCTCACCACCGTGAACTGTCTGGCCAAGCCGATGGGGGAGCCGCGCAGACCGGCCATGTGCTGCACGATCATCAGATACGGCAAGCCCACCATGGGCAGTGCCGAGCGCTTGTTGTTCGAGATCATGCGCACCACCATCGGCCCGCAGTCGGTCACCGCCTTGCGCGCCCGCTTGGTGGGGTTCCAGACGGCGCGCAGCAAACCGCCCTGCGGGGGCACCATCTCGTGCCACGGCCCGACCGTGCCGTCGAGCAGCTGCTCGCGCCACAAGACGCGCGTGTCGTTGACGCCCGGGTTGGGGGCGAAGAAGGTCCACGCGGGAATGTACGCGCAGGCGTCGTGGCGCTTGAGCCACATTGCCCAGCGAAAGCGTCGCAACTGCGCCGCGGCCGTGACGACGAGCATCGCCGCGAACACTGCGCCGAAGACGATCGTCCACGCACTCATCGGGACGAACCGCCACCCACTCCAGCCTGAGCGATCACCCCGAGGGAGCCTCGTACATGGCAGCGCTCGCTCACCGCGGCTGACCCGGAATCACCGCAGCTGACCCTGAATCATCAAGTTGGTGCGCAGCTCGACGAGCGTTTGCACCGCCGCCCCAGCCGTCACCTCCTCGAGCTGCGCTGTGAGCGACGCAAACGCGGCTTCGTCGACGAACCAAGAGAGGCTGCCGCTGTTGGCGTTTTTTTCTTGCTGGGCTTCGCCCTGACCTTCATTCTGGTGTTCTTGCTGCTGTTCCTGCTGGCCTTCGTTCTGGTGTTCCTGCTGCTGTTCCTGCTGGGCTTCGTGCTGCTGTTCCTGCTGGGCTTCGTGCTGTTGTTCCTGGCCCTGTTCCATCTGTTTTTCGAGTTGTTTCTGGTTTTCCTGTTCTTTTTGCTGCATCTGTTTCTGGGCATACTCGGCGAGCAGCACACCGGCGACGACAACGACCACAAAGACGAGTCCGGCAGCCGCCAGGCCCCAGTTCTCCACGCTGCCCGGGTCGCCAAGGACGACCTGGTTCACCTCCCGCGGCAGCCTGTCGAGCACCTTCTGCTCGATCGGGGAGAGCTCCGGCTCGCGCACGATCACGACCGTGTGGACATCGGGGGCACGCTTGCCGTGCACGTAGGTGGAGGCGACGAAGCTGTCGTGCTCCAGGCGCCCTCCGGCGTAGGGGACGAGCACCCGCATCGCCTGCAGCTCGGGATGGACGATCATCCCCTCCGCCACCGGCTTACCTCGGTAGCGCACCTCGGTTATCGCGGGAATCGAGGTGAGCGCCTCACCCGTGGGAAGTTGCTTCTCGGGGCGGATCTCGCGCACCTCGCCCGCCTGCTTGCGCAAGCGCTCCTCGTGAGCGCGCAGGATCTTCGCGACAGCGACCGCATCGCCGCCGTGGGCGGCCGCGCGAACCTCCCTGAGGAATGGGGCCTCGGCGGCGCCGGAGACGACGCAGATGCTTCCACCGGGCAGACCCGGGGCATCGTGTGAGCTCTTGACGTAGTGGACCTCCACAGGATGGTCGTGGCGGCGACGGCTGGCGAGCTCGACGGGGAGCGCGACGAGCGCCTCCCCGAACCGGCTCAGAGAATCATTCTGCATTGGGCTCCCCTTTTGGATTGGCTGTGACTTGTGAGCGCTGCAAGCTCGTGACGGGCACGCGCGACCGACCGCGCGGGGACAAGCCGTCCCCACAGCGAGCGGGTGGTTGCGCCCAGGCGATACAGCCGCTCTGTGACACGCGGTATCGCCCTGAGCAGCCGGACAAGCATCTGCGTGTGACGAAGCCGCTCGAGCAACACCGGCGCCGCGGCGCCACCCGAGCGCAGTCGGCCGTCCTCGCCCAAGACGTGCCAGCTGGCCCAGCGAGCTTCATGGCTGAGCGCGCTCATGTGCGGCTCGGCCTCGACCGAGTCGATCGGGAGGGCGCGAACCGTGTGGGCCGGCGCCGCTCGCAGGGCGCGTAGCGCGAGCCACGAGCACACCCCACAGCCGGCGTCGTAGAAGAGTGTGACGCTGCGCTGGGCTGGAGTCTGGGGTGTCACGACGCGGGCGATTCTGTTGGGGATGCCCGCACAAATCAATGCCCGCGCGGGCCATTTGGACGGATGTCGTAGTTAGCTGTGAGGGACGGATGTCGTAGCTAGCTGCGAGGCTGAGCGATAGGCTCGCGTTCGCTTGCGCCGATCCATGAGGCGCTTCCACCCGCTACCAGAGAGACACGTGGACTTCGCACACTCCACCCGCACGCAAGAGCTGCTCGAGCGCCTGACCGCCTTCCAGGAGCACGAGGTGAGACCGCGCGAGGAGCCCTACCACCGCGAGCTGCTGTCGAGGAATGATCCGTGGGTCGTGCTGCCGGCGATCGAGGAGCTGAAGGCACGTGCCAAGCAGGAGGGACTGTGGAACCTGTTCCTGCCCGACGAGGAGCACGGCGCGGGCCTCTCCAACCTCGAGTACGCGCCGCTTGCCGAGCGCATGGGCCGCTCGCTGATCACGGCGGAGGTGTGCAACTGCAACGCGCCCGACACCGGCAACATGGAGGTGCTTGTGGCACTTCGGCTCCGAGGAGCAGAAGCGGCGCTGGCTGGAGCCCCTGCTCGACGGGGAGATCCGCTCGGCCTTCTGCATGACCGAGCCCGAGGTCGCCTCCTCGGACGCGACCAACATGCAGGCCACGGCTGCGCTCGACGGAGACGAGGTCGTCGTGAACGGGCGCAAGTGGTGGAGCACCGGCGTGGGGCACCCCAACTGCGAGGCGATCGTCTTCATGGGGCTCACCGACCCCGAGGCCGACCGCTACCACCAGCACTCGATGGTGCTCGTGCCGATGGACACCTCAGGCGTGAAGGTCGAGCGGATGCTCGAGGCGATGGGCTTCCTCGACGCCCCGGGCGGACACGGCGAAGTGTCGTTCACCGACGTGAGGCTTGCCCGTCAGCGCCATCATCGGTGGCGCCGGGCAGGCGTTTGCGATCGCACAGGCGCGGCTCGGGCCGGGGCGCATCCACCACTGCATGCGCCTGATCGGGCTGGCCGAGCTCGCGCTCGAACTGGCATGCCGGCGAGCAAGCGAGCGGCGTCGCGTTCGGCAAGCCGCTCGCCAACCTCGGCGGCAACCGCGAGCGGATCGCCGACGCGCGCATCGCGATCGACCAGGCGCGCCTGCACGTGCTGCACGCCGCGTGGCTGGTCGACCAGAAAGCGCCCGAGGCGCTGGGCGCCGTGTCGCAGATCAAGGTGGCCGTGCCGAACATGGCCCAGCAGGTCGTCGACATGGCGATGCAGCTTCACGGCGGCGCAGGCCTCTCAAACGACGTCCCGCTCGCTGGCGCATGGACCGCCGCGCGCGCGCTGCGCCTGGCCGACGGCCCCGACGAGGTCCACCGCGGCGTGGTCGCACGCCTGGAGCTGGCGCGCTACGGCAAGGGGAAGTGGTCGTCCTAGAGGACGGGCGAGAAGGCTCGCGAGAACGCCATCTCACACCGGCCGGCGAGAGTCGGATCGAATCGGATCGGCGGATCGGGCTGGATATCACCTGGACGGGGTGATGCGCAGCGGTCGGGCGGCGCCTAACCTCGGCTGGGCTATGGGCGAGCTCGACGACGAGGACCCCTTCGCGTCGCACTCGGACATGCCCGCCAAGTGGCCCGGCCACGGACGGCCGAGCCCGGCGAGCGCAGCGGGTCGCCCGTGCGAACGACGACCCCGCGAGAAGCCCCCGACCATCCCCGAGCCGTGCTCGCGGCGCTGATCGCGGTGGCCGCCGTCGCGAACCTGAACCTGGCGGTGGCCAACGTCGCGCTGCCCGACATCGGCAAGGCGTTCGACGCCTCCCAAACCGGGCTCGACCTGATCGCGGTCGGCTACTCGCTCGGGCTCGCCGCCTCGGTGCTCTACCTCGGCGCGCTCGGCGACCGCTATGGACGCAAGCTGATGCTCATGCTCGGCACGACGCTCGCGATCCCGGCGGCGCTGCTGGCGGCGCTGGCACCGTCGATGACGGTCCTGTTCATCGCTCGCCTCTGTCGGGGGCCTGGCGGCGGGCATGGCCTTCCCCACGACGCTCGCGCTGATCACCGCCCTGTGGTCGGGCCCGGCGCGCACGCGCTCGATCGCCTTGTGGTCGGGTCTCGGTGGAGCGATCTCCGCGGCCGGCCCGCTGCTGGCCGGGGCCCTGCTCACGCAGTTCGACTGGGGCTCGGTGTTCTTCATCACACTGCCGCTTGCGTTCGTGGCCCTGTATGGGGCGTGGCGCTACGTCCCCGCACACGTCAACGAGACGACCGGGCGTCGTCGACAACCTCGGCGGGGTGCTGTCGGTGCTTGGGATCGCGGCCCTGATCCTCGCGATCAACTTCGCGCCGGTGCCCGGCGAGAAAACGCTCGATCCTCGCCACCTCGATCGTGGCGGTCGCGGCCGGAGTCGGCGTTCGTGCTGCGCCAGCGGCGCGCCGAAGGCGCCCCTGTATGACCTCGAGGTCGCAAGCCGGCGGGTCTTCTGGGTCGCGGCGCTCGCGGGGATCATCGTGTTCGGGTCGCTGGTGGGCGCGATGTTCGTCGGCCAGCAGTTCCTCCAAAACGTGCTCGGCTACTCAACGCTCGACGCCGGCCTCTCGATCCTGCCGGCGGCGGTCTTCATGGTCTTGATCGCGCCGCGCTCGGCCAAGCTCGTGACCACGCACGGCGCGCGCTTCACGCTGCTCGTGGGCTACGCCTGCTGCATGCTGGGCTTCCTCACGATGCTCCTGCTGTGGAAGCAGGGCATCTCCTACTGGAAGGTCGGGCTCGGCTACGCGTTCATCGGCGCCGGCGTGGGCTTTGCGGGCACGCCCGCCTCGCACTCCCTGACCGGCTCGGTGCCGGTCTCGCGCGCGGGCATGGCATCGGGCACCGCCGACCTCCAGCGCGACCTCGGCGGGGCGATCATGCAGTCGATCTTCGGGGCCCTGCTCACCGCCGGATATGCTGCAGCGGTCGCCAGCGCGATCGCGAGCTCGCCCGACCGAGCACGGGTCACAACCACCGTGGAAGGTGAACTGGAGAAGTCGTTCTCGAGCGCCGCCGACACCGCCTCGCGCTATCCGCATACGCCAAAGCGATCGCGGCGGGCGCCAGGGAATCGTTTGTGAAAGGCGACCAGTGGGCCTACACGGCAGGAATCGTCGCGATCGCGCTCGGCGCGACGCTCGTGTTCTTCATGTTCCCGTCACAAGCAGCGCGAGGAAGAGCTGCTCGCCGAATATCACGCGCTGGACACTGCCCGGTCCCCCAAGCCTCACGACGAAGCAGACGGGCAGGCCGCCACAGCGCCCGCGTGATCGTGCGGCGTCATCGCACGTCCTCGCATGGCGTCATCGCGCAGCCCGATGTCGCTCGCTTGGCGCCCTCACCGCTGCGATCGTCGAAACGCGAGGGCGCAAAACCGCTTATCTGGGGCGATTCGCTCGGGTAGTCTTGCGACGATGTCCTCGCAGTCCGAGCCTGTCCTGATCGCCGGCCAAGCGCGCAACTCACAGGCGTGGCGCGCCCCGGCGATCCGCGCCTACCGCGCGCTCGCGGCTCTGGCGGTGCTCGTGGCGATCTCCTACCAGGTGAGCAAGGGCCTCCAGCACAGGGGCTTCAGCGCGACCGACTACTTCAGCTACTTCACCGAGCTGAGCAACCTGTTCGCCGCCGCGATCTTCTTGTATGGCGCCACTCGCCGGACGGGGTCGCGCTCGCCGACCTTGCAGCTGCTGCGTGGCGCGGCTGTCATCTACATGCTGACGACGGGGATCGTGTATGCGGTGCTGCTCTCCGGTCAGGACGTCACATACCCCTGGGTCAACACGATCGTGCACCGGGTCATGCCGCTCGCCGTTGCGCTCGACTGGGCGATCGACCCTCCGCGCGTGCGCCTGCGGCTGACACAGACGCTCGTATGGATGAGCTTTCCACTCGTGTACGTCGCGTACACGCTCACGCGCGGAGCGATCGTCGACTGGTATCCCTACTTCTTTGTGAACCCCAACCGCCATGGGGGATACCTGCTCGTCGCGGGAGACTGCGTCGCGATCACGGTGGGGATAGTCGCGCTGGTGGTGGTGACCACATGGGTGGGCAATCGCCGCTCGGGGTAACCAGGCAGCATCTCGAGCGACGCTGTCGACAGCAAGATCCTGGTCACCGGAGCGACCGGCTTCATCGGCGGGCGGCTGGCGCGCAGCCTGATCGAGCTGGGAAGGAGTGTTCGATGCCTCGTGCGCGACGCCGCTCGTGCCGAGCCGTTGCGAGCCGCCGGTTGCGAGTTGGTCGAGGGTGACGTCGTGCGCGCGCAAAGCCTCGAAGGTGTTGGGCGGGGCGTGAAGGTCGCCTACTACCTGATTCACGCGATGGCAGGTGGAGAGGGCTTCCAGCAGCGCGAGCAGGACGGCGCGCTCAACTTCGCGCGGATGGCCGTGCGCGAAGGGATCGAGCGAGTCGTCTATCTCGGCGGACTTGGAGACGAGAGTGTCTCGGAGCACCTGCTCAGCCGGCACGAGACGGCGATGACGCTCGCCGAGCATGGGCCGCCACTCACCTACTTCCGCGCCGCGATGGTGGTGGGCGCCGAGAGCGAGTCCTACCGCACGCTGCGCTATCTCGTGCAAAGGCTGCCGGTGATGATCGCGCCCGCCTGGCTGCGCACGAAGACCCAGCCGATCGGGATCGACGATGCGATCGAGTACCTGCGCCGCGCTCCCGAGGTCCCAAAGTCAAGCGGCTGCGAGGTGCAGATCGGCGGTCCCGACGTGCTCTCCTACGGAGAGATGCTCGAGCGTATGGCGCGCGCGATGGGACGACGACCGCGCTTGATGGTCCCGGTGCCACTGATCACCCCGTGGCTGTCGTCCCTGTGGATAGGGCTTGTGACACCGGTGGACACGAACGTCGCCCGCCCGCTCGTCGAGGGATTGAAGACCGCGACCGTCGTCACCGACCAGAGCGGGGCCGAGCCGTTCGGGATCACGCCCGCCCCGTTCGACGAGACGCTGCGGCGAGCGCTAACGGAGGAGGGCGCCACGCACTGAGCAGCGAGACCACGTGGAGCCGGGTGGCGATGGCGACCCCAGCAACCGCCCATTCAATCGTCGTCGCCCTGCACCGTGCGCGCGTCGCCCGACACCGTGCGCGCGCGGGCCTACACCGTGCGCGCGTCAGCTTGCGTCCACGCGACGGCGGCCACAGCGACCGATACGAGCAGCACCGCCGGCCACGCGCCGATCGCGAGCGCCAGCAGGTGAGAGAGGATGAACGCGCCAAGGCCGACGCAGGCGAGCACGGCGGCCGTCCGCGCGCCGTGGCGGCGCCTCCACATCTGGATGCACAACAGGCCGCCGGCCGCCAGAACCACGCCGCCGAGCGGGCGCGAACCGGTGCTGACCGCGACGGCGTAAGCGAGGATCAGTGAGGCGGCTGCAATTGGGGCTGTCGGCAGGCGAGCCACAAGTTCAGCCTAACGGGCTCGATGAGCCAAAGCTGGCGCGTGCCGACCTGAGCGCAGGCTACGAACACCATACGTCAAGCGCAATGTTCCGCGCCCAGAATGGATTGTGCCTTTTCCGCAGCTATCCTGATGGAAGCTTCCATGAATACCAAGGCACAGATAGCGGCGGATGCCATCGGTTCGGTGAGAGCCGAGGGCCTGGAGCCCGGCAGGACCGTAGTCCAGGTCCTTGACCGCTGGGTCGACGGGGAGATCGAGACCGAGCAGCTAGGGGAGGCCGCGCAACTCCTCGCGGCCGGGGACTCGGTGGCTCACCTGCTCAGCCACCTCGAGCCTGTCTCATCACGCCGCTGATCGCGGCTTCTCCGCAGCACCGTGGCCGACCCTTACGTCTATCCCGGCACCAGCGTGCTGCGTAACATCGCAGGATTGAAGTGTGCCGACATGCTCGCAGAGCGCGAGGCGCAGGTGAGCACACTACGCCTCGCGCAGCTCGCCAGGCTCAGGATCGAGGGCGCCTACGATCTTGCCCATCTCCAGGAGTTTCACCGCGTCATCTTCCAGGACATCTATTCCTGGGCGGGGCAGCTGCGCAGCGTTCCGCTCGCGAAGCCTGGGAGCATGTTCGCGCTGCCCAAGCACATCGAGAACTACATGAGCGACGTTCTGCGCCAGCTCGCCGGTGAGCAATATCTCCGTGGACTGACGCGCGACCCGTTCGCCGAGCGACTGACACACTACTACGCCGAGATCAACGCGGTTCACCCCTTCCGAGAGGGCAATGGTCGCGCTCAGCGAGCTTTTCTGCGCCAGATGGCATTGGACGCCGACCATACCCTCACGTGGGAGCACTTGGATTCTGAGCCGCTCATCCGTGCCTCCCAGCGAAGCTTCCAGGGGGACAACCGGCCAATGCGAACCCTGATCGACAAAGTCCTCGACCTACCCGGTCACTGAGAAGGCACGTGCGATGATGGCGCTGATGCCCAAAATCGATGATCCCGTCTTCGACGAGCCACGTGACCATCCAGGATTTCGCTGCAAGCGCGCGCGCGTCAGCCGCCAGGCGGGCAGCGAGCGGCTCGGCTTGAGCCTGTGGGAGGTGCCTCCCGGCGAAGCCGCCTACCCCTACCACCACCATCTAGCCGAGGAGGAGCTGGTGGTCGTGCTCGACGGCCGGCCAAGCCTGCGCACCCCGGCGGGTTGGCGCGAGCTCGCGGAGGGTGAGGTGGTGGCCTTTCCCCGCGGCGAGCGTGGCGCCCATCAGCTTGTCAACCGCAGCCGAGACCCTGTGCGCTTCCTCGCGTTCAGCCCGAGCGGCGACCCAGACATCGTGATCTATCCCGATTCGGGCAAGGTCGGCGCGTTCGAGCGGCTAGCAGACGGCGGCGGCCTGCGAGCGATGTTCCGTGCGGCCGACGCCGTCGACTACTACGAAGGCGAGCGAGCGCCGCAGGACTGATGGATCAGCCCCGCTGATCCTCCAGGTCGACGCCCCGAGGGCCACCGCTCCTCATGCAAAAGCGCTAGTCGGCGCCCCCGCGCACGTGCTTGTCGAAGAACGTGAGCATCCGCTGCCAGCCGTCGGCTGAAGCGGGCGCGTCGGGCCCGACCGCCATCGGTGTCGGCAGTCGCGCAAGCCAACCCTGCCAGCCCTCGTATTGCGAGAAGAACGAGTGCCCGGCCTCGTCGTAGGTGTGGATGTCGTGTGACACGCCGAGCGCGCTCAGGTGCGCCTCCAAGCGCTCGGCCATGTTGCGGCCGAACATGCGGTCGCGGCCGCCGAAGCTCGCGACGACCGGACAGACCCCGTCCAGCTTCGCGCGGTCCTTGGGCACGTCGCCATAGTTGACGGCCGCCGCGCGAAAGCCTGGCTTCGTGGCGGCGATCAACGCGAACCCGCCACCGAGGCAGAAGCCCGCGACCGCGATCCGGTCGGCGTCGACGTCGGCGCGGTCGGCGAGCGCCGTGCGCGCCGACAGGATGTCGGCGATCTCACGGTCGATGGCGCCGCGCACCATGTCTGTCATCACGCGGCTCAGGCACGCGATCCGCGAGCCGTGCGAGAACAGGTTCGGCACGAGCGCCGCATAGCCCTCGCCGGCAAAGCGACTCGCGATGCGGCGAATGTCGTCGTTGAGCCCGAACGACTCGTGCAGCACGAGCACCCCGGGAAGAGGGCCGGCCGGCCCCGCGGACTGCGGGAGGAACAGCTCGGCCTCGAGCGAGCCGCCGTCGGCGAGGGGTATCGCGAGGTCGGCGCCGGTGGCAGCCATCGCGGACACCATACTGTGAGCGATGGACTCGCTCTTCGATCCGACCGAGACCGAGGCCGGCGCCGCCCACCCGTACGAGACGGCGCCTCTGGCCGCGCGAGTGCGACCTTCGACGCTAGAGGAGTTCGTCGGCCAGGAGCACCTGCTCGGCGAAGGCTCGGCGCTTCGCACCGCGATCGAGCAGGGCAGGCCCCATTCGATGATCCTCCACGGCCCTCCCGGAAGCGGCAAGACGACGCTCGCGCGGATCGTCGCGGCCAGCGCGGACGCGGTGCTCGAGGAGCTCAGCGCGGTGGAGGCCGGTCGCGCGGAGGTCCGAGCGGTGATAGCGCGGGCACGCGAGCGTCGGCTGGGCGAGCGCGAGACGATCTTCTTCCTCGACGAGATCCACCGCTTCAACAAGGCCCAGCAGGACGCGCTGCTGCCCGCCGTCGAGGAGGGGCTCGTGACGCTGATCGGCGCGACAACTGAGAACCCGTCGTTCGAGGTCAACCGCGCGCTGCTGTCTCGCACGCGGCTGTACGAGCTCTCAGAGCTCACCGAGGAGCACGTGGTCATGCTGTTGCGTCGCGCGCTCGAGCGCGGTGAGTGCGGCCAGGCGGCGGTCGACGACGACGCGATCGAGCTGCTCGCGGCGCGCTCAGGCGGCGACGCGCGCACGGCGCTCAGCGCGTTGGAGCTGGCATGCGAGACCGCCGCGGGCAGTGTGACGGCCGAGCACGCCGAAGATGCGTTGCAGCGGCGCATCGTCCACTACGACAAGGCTGCCGACAGCCACTACGACACGATCTCGGCCTGGATCAAGGCGACCCGCGGGTCGGACCCGGACGCCTCGCTCTACTACTTGGCGGTGATGCTCGAGGGCGGCGAGGATCCCCGCTTCATCGCACGACGAATGGTGATCCTGGCCAGCGAGGACATCGGCAACGCGGATCCCGGCGCACTCACAGTCGCGACCGGCGCCGCCGCCGCCGTCGAGCACGTGGGCCTGCCTGAGTGCCAGTTCGCGCTCGCACAGGCCGCCATCTACCTCTCGCTCGCGTCGAAGTCCGATGCCGCCAAGCGCGCGATCGGCGCCGCGCGGGAGTTCGTGCGCGACAAGGGCGCCGTGCCGCCACCCGTCCAGTTGCGCTCCGGCGGACGCGGACAGGGATATGACAATCCGCACCGGCGCCCCGGCCATCTCAGCTCGCAGGAGCTCGTGCCCGAGAAGGCGATCGGCGAGCGCTTCTACACCCCCGACGACGCGGAGTCGCAGCTCGCGGCGCGCTTGGCGGAGATTCGGCGGGCGCGCGGACGCGGCGATTAGATCCTCACGACGGCCCAAGCGTCAACTTTAGATCCTCACGACAGCCCTAAGCGTCGATTTGGATTTGGGCCTCACAACGGCCCGAACCGTGTCACGCGGCTCACGTGCCGAGGCTGTCGGCCAGCTCGAGCAGCTTGCCGACGGTGTTCCAGTTCCGTGCGGTGGCGGTGACACCCAAGCGCTTGTCTGAGAGCAGCTTCGCCAGCGGCGAGCGCTGGATGCCGTTCGGGTGCCAGGCGTAGATCTCACGCCCCACGTGCACGAAGCGCTCAGGCGCGACGTCGACCGCAGCGATCTCGCGCATCGTCTTCGTGTCGGGCTTTGCTGAGAGGAAGCTCACTTGATAGAGCTTGTCCCGATCGACCACCTCGCGCAGAGGATCGCGTGCGACCACAGCGGCTAGCTCCTTGCGCGTGCGCACGACAACGGGCGTCTTCACTCCAAACCTGCTCGAGATCTCTCGCTCCAGCTCGCGCGCGAGATCGTCTGGGCGAGCCTCGGCGCTGAGCACGACGTTGCCGCTCTGAAGAAGCGTGCGCGGATCGCCGTAGCCGAGCGACGAGAGCAGCTCGCGCAGCTCAGCCATAGCGATGCGGTTGTGCGCCCCGACGTTGATGCCGCGCAGGAGAGCGACTTGTGCTGTCATCGCGAGCATGAGCCTAGCGACGAAGCTGGCCTGTACACGACCGACGACCGTCAAATCAACTCGCGGCTGCCGCAAGGGACGACCGCGCATCTTGGAGGCCTGCGCGAGGAATAATCAGAAGCCTGTGACGCGAGGAGTCGGAAGCCTGGCGCGAGAATCAGTCGTAGGTGACGAGCACAAGCTTCTGAAAACGCAGGATCTGCTCGCGCTCCTCGCGATCCGGGTCGGCCTCCTGGGCGAGGATCGTGACGACCACCTGCTCGACGGGCCCGAGGAAGCGCAGGGCGGCCGTGATCTCGATCGCCAGGTTTGTGGGGGTCAGGGCGTGAGGCAGGCGACGATCAAATGCGCTGAGCGGGCCCCGCGGAGTGTCGCAGTGACCCTGGCTGCCCCAACAGTCGCCATGGGCGAACACCGGCAGCGTCCCGGCCCAGCCGGAGGTGATCTCGTGGGGCGTCCGCTCGTTGGCATCGGGGTTGCCGACGAACACGTCGAGCACGAACGAGGGACCGGACTTCTCGAGTCCCACCAGCTCCAGGTCCGCCCGATAGAACGGTGGCTCCTCTGTGGGCGGCAGGCGCAGGGGCTCAGAGACATAGCGCTGCACCTCAGCCGCCTCCCCCGTCGCCCCCCGGCGCGGTCGTCCCGGCCACCGCGGAGGCGGTCCCGACGTAGTCGTATCCGAGGCCGCGCACTTCGAGCGTCTCCCTCACGCGCATTCCCCTCGGTTCCAGCGCGGTGTCGAGCATGTTGGCAGGGGGGTTGGCGCCCGGGTTGTTGTGCTGCCAGATGCGCCACACCCTGTCGACCATCGTGTGATGGGCCCAGAAGAGTGGGTCGTAAGCCGCCCAGTCTGGGTTGCCCATCGTGCCGCCCACCCACACGTGCACCGTGTCGTGGATTTCCCAGAGCCGTTCCTCGAAGTCTTTGTATGAGGTCGCCGCCATCACGTAGGTCAGGTCGTAGGGCGGGCCGGGCACGGGAGCAACGCCCACCTTGCGATACGTCTCGGCCGGGTGTCTGACCGCGGGGCCCCATGGTTCGATCGGCGCCTTCAGCAACACGTTCTCGGCGCCCGAGGGGTCAGTGGCTTGGGTGTACGCGGCGGGGATCTCAGGCGAGACTGTCCAATCCCACCACGGTAGTGCGAGCGTGGGCTCGACTTCCCGCAGCGCGAGTTCGAAGTAGTAGAGATACGCGCGATGCCAAGGCAGGAAGAGGTCTTCGTGATGGCGGCAGTAGCCAAGCGTCACTCCATGCCAGTTGGCGAAGTACTCGTATCCACGCTCGTCGTTCAGCTTCAGGGCGCCGGCGATCGCGCTTCGCAGCGTCGCCAGCTCGGCCGGGCTCAGCTTGGTGACGCTCGGGCGCAGCGCCAGAGCGGCCACCTGCGGCGCGGGGCTCGTGAGCGCCGTGACCGTCATCCGCGCGAGCGCTCCCCGCGGTGGCGGCGGCGCGAGAGGCGGCTCTCGCGCCAGCGCACGCGCAGCGCGGCGGACATCCCGATCAGCGACACTGCGGCCACCGGCCCGAGCGTCCCGGCGGTCTCCTCTACCGGTAGACCCATGATATGAGCAAACGGAACTATCACGAGATCGGGAATCCTAGCAATTGGCGTCGCCTCGTGCCACGTGGGGTGACTGAATGACTACAAGAGCTGTCAGCCGCCCATCGAGCCCGCGCCTCGCTCGTGCATGAGAGCGTGTCTAGCGCGTGTCCCGCGCCGGACACGCGCGAGCCCAGCGTGGCGGTGGTGGGCCATGTCGAGTGGGTGCAGTTCGCGCGCGTGCCCCACGTGCCGCGTGCCGGCGAGGTGCTGCACGCGAGCGAGCCGTTCGAGGAGCCGGCCGGAGGTGGAGCCGTGGCGGCTGTGCAGCTTGCCCGCCTGGCGGGGGAGGCGATGCTCGTGACGGCGCTCGGCGAGGACGAGCACGGCCGTCGAGCGACCGCGCGCCTGCGCGAGCTCGGCGTAGACGTGCGCGCGGCTCGCAGGACGGCGCCCACGCGTACGGCGGTGACGCTAGTCGACGATGCGGGCGAGCGCACGATCACGACATTCGGCCACCGCTTGGAGCCTGTCGCAGGGGACCAGGAGCTGTCGTGGGGGACGTTTGCGGGGCTGGACGCGGTGTACTTCACCGCGGGCGACGCGGGCGCGCTGCGCGCCGCGCGCGCGGCAAGGGTGTTGGTGGCCAGCCCGCGCGCGCTCGACGCTCTCGGGCATGGCATCCCGCTCGACGCGCTCGTGCTGAGCGGGGACGACGCGATCGAGCGACACGAGGTCGAGCGCGCGCGGGATGAGGCGGAGCTGGTCGTCTTCACAGAGGGCGAGCGCGGCGGCGCCTACCGACAGCGCGACGGCGCCCGCGGCAGATGGGCCGCCGCCATCGCGCCCGGCCAAGCGGTCGACTCATACGGCTGCGGCGACTCGTTCGCCGCCGGCCTCACGTACGGGCTCGGGGCGGGCCTCCCCGTACCTGACGCGCTGGCGCTCGCGGCGCGCTGCGGCGCCATGTGCCTCACCGGCCGAGGGCCCTATGAGCGCCAGCTGACCGCGGCCGAGCTCGACAGGGATCGCACGCGGGAGCCCGGCGCCCGGGCATGAGACGCACAGCCTCGAGGCGAGGTCCCGTCAGTAGCGGTGCTGCACGACGTTCGTCAACGCCTCGCCGTGCGGAGTCATCCGATGCGGGTGATGTGCGCGCGGGTGTGAGGATGAGACGATCTGCACTCTCGCCGCAGACTCTTGCTCCTCGAGACGAAAGGCCTTCATGAGCACAGCGGCACAATCCAGTCCCGCGGCACAATCCAGTCCCGCGACCGCGACCGCCCCCAGCGACTGCACGCGGGCAGCCGACGTGCTGGTGGTGTTCGGCATCAGCGGCGACCTCGCCAAGGTGATGACCTTCCACTCGCTCTACCGACTCGAGCGCCGCCGTCTCTTGGACTGCCCGATCGTGGGGGTGGCGGCCGATGACTGGAGCGTCGAAGACCTGCGCAAGCGAGCGCGGACGTCGATCGAAGCGTGCGGGGAGACGCTCGACGAGCAGGTGTTCAAGCGCTTCGCCGACCGGCTCAGCTACGTCTCCGGCGATTTCGCCGACGAGGCCACTTACGCGCGAGTGGCGGCGGCGCTCGGGGACGCGCAGAGCCCTGTCTTCTACTTGGAGATCCCGCCCTTCCTGTTCGGGACGGTCATCAAGGGTCTGGCCGGCGCCGGCGTGACCAAGAACGCCCGCGTCGTCGTGGAGAAGCCCTTCGGCCACGACCTCGCCTCGGCGCGCGCGCTCGCGGCGGAGATCCATCAGCACATCGAGGAGCCTCAGCTCTACAGGATCGACCACTTTCTCGGCAAGATGGGCACCGACGAGTTCCTGTACCTGCGCTTCGGCAACACGATGATCGAGCCGATCTGGAACCGCAACCACATCGCGTGCGTGCAGATCACGATGGCGGAGAGCTTCGGCGTCGAGGACCGCGGGCACTTCTACGACCCTGTTGGCGCGTTGCGCGACGTGGTCGTCAACCACCTGATGCAGTTGGTGGCCGCCGCCGCGATGGAGGCCCCGGCCGGTAACGACGCGGAAACGCTGAAGGACGCCAAGTTCGCCGTCTTTCGCTCCACCGAGACGGCCGATCCCAAACACTATGTGCGTGGGCAGTACGACGGCTACCTCAGCATCGACGGCGTAGCCAAGGACTCGATCACCGAGACCTACGGCGCCCTGCGCCTGAACATCGACAACTGGCGTTGGGCTGGGGTGCCGTGGTTCATCCGCACCGGCAAGAAGCTCCCAGTCACACAGACAGAGCTGCGCGTCATCTTCCGCCACCCCCCACGTCTCGGCTTCATGGAGCACGGGCACCGCCGCCCCGAGCCCGACCAGCTCGTGATCAAGCTAGACCCATCCACCGGCACGAGGCTGATCCTCGACGCCCATCGCGCCGACCGTGGCGGGCCGCGGGCGATCACGCTCGACATGGAGTTCTCCGAGGAGGGCGGCGAGGCCCCCACCCCGTATGAGGTGCTCCTGCTGGACGCGATGCGCGGCGACAGCATGCGCTTCACCCGCCAAGACAGCGTCGAGGAGACCTGGCGCATCTTCCAGTCCTTGCTCGACGACCGTCCGCCAGCACACTCCTATGCGCCCGGAAGCTGGGGCCCGCCGGAGGCCGACCGCCTGGTCGCGGACTACGGCGGCTGGCACGGGCCGTGGGTGGCGACGTGAGCCCCCAGAAGACCACAGCCAAGAAGAAGGCCGCCAAGAGTGGCGCAAAATCAAATGCCACTCGCACGCGCGAGGGGCACCCCTCAGGCGACACCCACAAAGACCGGGCCGACGGACGGGGCGGGAGTCGATCTCAGCCCAAGATGCCCCAGAGCGCGGCCGCGCCATCTCCGTTCCCCCCGATCGCCGACTACGCCTTCCTCTCCAACTGTCACACGGGCGCCTTGATCGCGCCGGACGGGACGGTCGACTGGCTGTGCGTCCCACGCTTTGACTCCGCCAGCGTGTTCGGCTCTCTGCTCGACCGCCAAGCTGGAACGTTCCGGTTCGGGCCGTTCGGGATCAACGTGCCCACCTCGCGCGTGTACGAGCCGGGGACCAACACCTTGCTCACCACGTGGACCACTCCCACCGGCTGGGCCGTGGTAAGGGACTCGCTCACGCTCGGCCCGCGTCGCGGCGTGGACCTCGTCACCCCACACACCCGGCCCCCCACCGACGAAGACGCCGATCACATGCTCGTGCGGGTCGTGATGTGCCTCGAAGGCGAGGTCGAGATGGAGCTGACCTGCGAACCGGTCTTCGACTATGGACGCATCCCCGCCAAGTGGACGGTCACCGACGACGGCCACCTCGCCGACGCGAGCGCCGGAGGCTCACCCAATGCCGGGGGGCAGGCAGGCGCCAAGGGCGCCGGCGGCGCGAAGCAGACGATCAGGTTGCAGACCGACATGGCCGTCGGGATCGAGGGCGACTGGGTAAGGGCACGACATGTTCTCAAACAGGGAGAGCAGGCTTACTGCGCGCTCTCGTGGGCCGAGGAGCTGGCGGCGCCGCAGGACCTGGACGAGGCCAACGAGCGGCTGGCGGCCACCGGCCACTACTGGCGTGGCTGGCTCAGCAGGGCGCGCCTGCCCGACCATCGCTGGCGCGAGCCGATCCAGCGCTCGGCGCTCGCGATCAAGGGCCTCACCTACATGCCCACCGGCGCGACAGTCGCCGCGCTCACGACCTCGTTGCCAGAGACGCCCGGCGGGGAGCGCAACTGGGACTACCGCTACACATGGCTGCGCGACTCCACCTTCACGTTGCAGGCCCTGCACTACCTCAACCTCGACTGGGAGGCCGAGGAGTTCATGCAGTTCGTCGCCGACCTCGAGCCCAACGGGGACGGGGCACTTCAGATCATGTACGGGATCGACGGGCGACGCGACCTGACCGAGTCCACGCGCGAGGACCTCTCGGGCTACGCGGGGGCGAGCCCGGTGAGGATCGGCAACGGCGCGTTCGACCAGCGCCAGAATGACGTGTTCGGCTCGGCGCTCGACTCGATCCTGTTGCACACCCGCCGCAGCGAACGGTTGCCGCGTCGCCTGTGGCCGATCGTGCAGGCTCAGGCGGAGTGCGCAACGAATGTGTGGCGCAAGCCCGACCAGGGCATCTGGGAGGCGCGCGGCAAGCCCCGGCACTATGTCTCCTCGAAGCTCATGTGCTGGGTGGCGATGGATCGCGCCGCCAAGCTCGCGGCGATGCGCGGCAACGCGAAGCTCCAGGACACCTGGCAGGCCACGGCGCAGGAGATCAAGGCCGACATCCTCACTCATGGGCTATCCGAGCGCGGTGTACTGCGCCAGCACTACGACACAGATGCGCTCGACGCCTCCAACCTGCTGGCGGCGTTGTTCGGATTGCTGCCGGCCGAGGACGAGCGCCTGAGCGACATCCGTGCTTGCGATCGCCGATGAGCTGACCGAGAGCGGGTTCGTGCTGCGCTACCGCACCGAGGAGACCGACGACGGCATGTCCGGCAAGGAGGGCTCGTTTTTGATCTGCTCGTTCTGGCTCGTGTCCGCGCTTGCGATCGTCGGCGAGCACCAGCGCGCCCGCGACCTGATGGAACGCCTCTTGCGCGTCGCCTCGCCGCTCGGCCTGTACGCCGAGGAGTTCGACACCGACACCGGTCGCCACCTCGGTAACTTTCCCCAGGCGTTCTCCCACCTCGCGCTGATCGAGGCGGCGGCGCGCATCATCCTGATCGAGCGCCTCGCGGAGATCTCGTGAGCGAGCCACGCCCCACGACAGCCTCCGGCGGCCGGCGGCGTGGGGGACGGATCGCCTAGTGGACGCCTACGACGTGATCGTGATCGGCACCGGCGCAGGCGGGGGAACGCTCGCGCGGCGCCTTGCCCCTTCGGGCAAGCGCATCCTGCTGCTCGAGCGCGGCGACTGGCTGCCGCGCGAGCCGCGGAACTGGTCCGCCGCGGACGTGTTCGTCGACAACCGCTACGTCTCCGCGGACACCTGGTATGACGGTGACGGCAAGCCGTTCCAGCCGCAGGTGCACTACTGCGTAGGCGGCGCCACGAAGCTGTACGGCGCGGCGCTCTACCGCATGCGAGCCGAGGATTTCGGCGAAGTGCGCCACCACGGCGGCACCTCGCCCGGCTGGCCGATCTCCTACGAGGCGATGGAGCCCTACTACTCGCAAGCGGAGCAGTTGTACGAAGTGCGCGGCGCGCGCGACGAGGACCCCACCGAACCGCCAGCCTCGATGCCCTACCCGCACCCGGCGGTGTCGCACGAGCCGCGCATCGCCGCGCTCTCCGACGCGTTCGCCGCAGCCGGCCTGCACCCATTTCACGCCCCCTGCGGAGTGATGCTCGACGAGGGCAACATGCCCTACAGCGCGTGCGTGCGCTGCTCCACCTGCGACGGCTTCCCGTGCCTGGTGCACGCCAAGTCCGACGCTGAGGTGCTGGGAGTGCGACCCGCGCTCGAGCACCCCAACGTCACAATGCTCACCGGCGCACAGGCGGTCGCGCTCAGCACCAATCCTACGGGCACGACGGTCACCGAGGTGGTAGTCGTGCGAGAAGGCGCACGCGAGACATACGCCGCAGACATCGTGGTCGTCTCCTGCGGGGCGGCCAACACCGCCAAGCTGCTTTTGCGCTCAGCCTCCGACAAGCATCCACACGGTCTCGCCAACGGCTCGGACCAGGTGGGGCGCAACTACATGTTCCACAACAGCCAGGCCGTCCTTGCGATCTCCAAGGAGCCCAACCCGACCGTCTTCCAGAAGACCTTGGGAGTCAACGACTACTACTTCGCTAGCAAGGAGTGGGAGTACCCGATGGGCAACATCCAAATGGTCGGCAAGTCGGTGGCGGCGATGTATCGCGGCGAGAAGCCCTTGATGACCAAGCTCGCGCCGACCTTCTCCTTGGCGGACGTCGCCGAGCACGCAGTCGACTTCTGGCTGTCAACCGAGGACATCCCCCAGCCGGAGAATCGCGTGAGCGTCGGCCGCGACGGCAAGCTCACGCTGAGCTACCGCGCCAGCAACAACACCGCCAGAGACCGGCTGTTCGAGCAGCTGCGCTCGCTGCTGGGGCGCCTGGGGATGCACGAGCACCACCTGATCCCGCGTTGGGCATATCTGGAGAACAAGATCCCCGTGGCCGGCGTCGCCCACCAGGCCGGCACCTGCCGCTTCGGCTCAGACCCGGCGTCGTCGGTGCTCGACGAGGACTGCAAGGCCCACCAGCTCGACAACCTGTACGTGGTCGACACGAGCTTCTTCCCGAGCATCTCGGCGGTCAACCCGGCACTCACGGCGATGGCCAACGCGCTGCGTGTGGGTGACCACCTGTTGCGGCGCCTTGGTGCCGATGGGGGGTGAGCAGTCCAAAAAGGAGGGCCTCGCGCGCACGCGGGGCAAGCCTCAGAGCAATGCACACCGTCGCCGGGTCGTGATCGTCGGCGGCGGCTTCGGTGGCTTGGCCGCCGCCCACGAGCTGCGGCATGCCGACGTGGAGGTGACGCTCGTCGACCGCATGCACCACCACCTGTTCCAGCCGCTGCTCTACCAGGTGGCCGGCGGCGGGCTGGCGGCGGGCGAGTGTGCCTCGCCGATCAGGACGGCGCTCAGGCGCAACACGAACACGACCGTATTGATGGCCGAGGCGACAGACCTCGACGTCGAGCAACGCCAAGTGATCCTCGACGACGGTGAGCGGCTCGACTACGACAGCCTGATCGTGGCGTGCGGGGCGCAGACCTCCTACTTCGGCAAAGACGAGTGGAAGGACGTCTCGTGCGGGCTGAAGACGCTCGCCGACGCGCTCGACATGCGCAACCGGATCTACGGCGCCTTCGAGGAGGCCGAGCGGGCGAGCGACCCGGTCGAGCAACGCGAGTGGCTGACGTTTGTAGTGATCGGCGGCGGGCCGACCGGCGTGGAGCTGGCGGGGGAGCTTGCGATCCTCGCCAAGCACGGCATGAAGCGCGGCTTCAGACGGATCGATCCGCGCAACGCACGCGTGATCCTGCTCGACGCCGGCGAGCGCCTGACGGCGGCGTTCAGCGAGCGACTCTCGGGCAAGGTCGCCAAGGAGATCTCCTCGCTCGGGGTGACAGTGCGCGAGAGCGCGCGGGTGACGGCGATCGACGCGAGAGGTGTGACGGTGTCGGTTGGGGGCGCAGAGGAGCGGATCGACGCGCGGACGGTGATCTGGGCGGCGGGCGTGCAGGCCGTTCCTTTCGCCGCCACGCTCGCTCGAGCGACCGGCGCGTCCACCGACCGGGCTGGGCGGGTGCGGATCGAACCGGACCTGACGATCCCAGGCCATCCGGAGATCTCCGCGGTCGGCGACACGACGCTGCTCGCGGCCCCCGAGGGCAAGCCGTTCCCGGGACTCGCGACCGTCGCGATCCAGCAGGCGCGCCATGCGGCAAAGGCGATTCGTGAAGGAAGCCCCGGCGCGAAGACCCCGTTTCGCTATTTCGACAAGGGGGCCTTGGCGGTCGTGGGGAGGGGCAAGGCGGTGTGTGAGATCCGCGGCCACGAGCTCTCGGGGAGGCTTGCGTTCTTCACTTATCTGACTGTGCACATGTACTACCTAGGCGGTGTTCGGGGCGACCGCGTGAAGGTGCTGATCGACTGGATAAGCGCCCGCTTGGGCAACCCTCAGAACCAGGTGATCGACGGCCGACTCGCGAATATCGAGCGATGAGGGCACTCGACCCGAGACTGCTCCGCTATGCCCGATCGACTCGAACGTTCCTGTATGTCTCGGTCACGCTTGGCTCGCTTGCCGCGCTGTTGATCGTCGCGCAGGCGTGGCTCTTGGCGGATGTCGTCGCGAGGGCCTTCGCGAGCGGAGAAGACTTGGCCGCCCTTCAGACGCCGCTGGTCGCGCTGCTGTGCGTCGTCGTGGCCCGAGCCGCAGTCGCGTGGGGCGCCGAGCTCGCGGCGAGCAGCTGCTCGGCAGCCGCGAAGTCGCAGCTGCGAGTAGCCCTGCTCGAGCGCGTGGCCCAGGTCGGCATCGACAGCTCGCGTCGCGAGCGAACGGGCGAGCTCGCGATGCTCGCGACGCGCGGAATCGACGCGCTCGACGGCTACTTCTCGCTGTATCTGCCACAGGTTCTGCTGGCGATGATCGTGCCGCTCATGGTGCTCGTCGCGATCTTCACCGGAGACTGGATCTCGGGCGCGATCGTCGCCCTGACGATTCCTCTGATCCCGCTGTTCATGGCGCTCGTGGGAGCGACGACGCGCGAACGCATGGACCTCCAGTTGCGCACTCTGCAACGCTTGGCCGGCCACTTCCTCGACGTGGTGGCGGGCCTGCCGACCTTGAAGGTGTTCGGCCGCGCGAAGGCGCAAGCGGCAAGCATCCGCGAAGTGAGCGAGCGGTACCGCACGACGGCGATCTCGACGCTGAAGGTCACTTTCCTGTCCTCGCTGATCCTCGAGCTCGTGGCGACGATCTCAGTGGCGCTCGTGGCTGTCGCGATCGGGCTGCGACTGATGAGCGGGCAGCTCGACCTGCGCACCGCGCTGTTCGTGCTCGTGCTCGCCCCCGAGGCCTACCTGCCGCTGCGCCGGCTGGGCGCCAACTATCACGCCTCCGCCGAGGGGATGGCAGCCGCCGAGCAGGTGTTCGCCGTGCTCGCCCGTTCGGAGACCCACCACGACGGGGGGCGCCCTGAAGGGCGCCCCCAAAGGGCACACAACGGGCGGGCAGGCGAGAGGTCGCTCGCGGCAGGCGGCACGCGCATCGACATCCCCGACCCGGCGACGCACGGCCTCGCGCTCGAAGGGCTACGGATCGCCTACCCGGGTCGCGGCGCGCCGGCGCTCGACGACGTCTCGCTGAGCGTCGAGCCGGGAGAGATGACGGCGCTTGCCGGGCCGAGCGGCTGCGGCAAGTCGAGCTTGCTGAGCGTGCTGCTCGGCTTCCTCGCGCCCGAGCGCGGCACGGTTCGCGTCGGGCGACGCGGACCTGGCCGAGCTGGACCTCGACGCGTGGCGCTCCCAGATCGCGTGGGTGCCGCAACGGCCGCATCTGTTTGCGGCATCGATCGCCGAGAACGTGCGGATCGGTCGTCGGCGAGCGTCTAACGAGGAGATATTCGGCGGCGTGCTCGCGGGTTGGACTGGACGAGCTGGTAGCCCGCCTGCCCGAAGGCGTCGAGACGGTGCTCGGCGAGCGCGGAGCCGGGCTGTCGGCTGGTGAGCGCCAGCGGGTCGCGCTCGCCCGCGCGTTCCTGCGCGACGCGCCCGCTGTTGCTGCTCGACGAGCCGACGGCCAACCTCGACGGTGAGACCGAGGAGCAGGTGCGTGGAGGCCGTGCGGGACCTCTGCCAGGGGCGCACCGTCGTGCTCGTCGCACATCGCCCGGCGCTGCTCGACATGGCCGACCGCGTGCTGACGCTCGGGGCGCTCGAGGCGGTCGCGTGAGCGCTCAACCGACTGCAAACCGAAGCAGGGCGACAATCGAGGCGACCGCCGAGCCCCCTATGCGCGCGAGGTCCCAGGCGAGGATCGCGGGCCGGAGGCGCCCCTGTGGCGGACGCTCGCCCTCGCGCGTCCCGCCGCCGGGCGCCTGGCGCTCTCGACGCTGCTCGGAGCCGGGTCGATCGCCGCGGCGATCGGCCTGATCGCGACCTCGGCGTGGCTGATCTCGCGCTCCTCGCAGCGCCCCCACGAGTCGGCCGTCGCGGTCGCGATCGTGGGGGTGCAGTTCTTCGCGCTTGTCGCGCGGCCTGTGCCGCTATGCCGAGCGCCTGGTCGGCCACGACGCCGCCTTCAGGGTGCTGGCGGATCTGCGGGTCAGGGTCTATGAGCGGCTCGAGCGACTGGCGCCCTTCGGCCTGCCCGCCTTCCGCAGCGGAGACCTGCTTGCGCGCCTCGTGCACGACGTCGACTCGCTGCAGGACCTGCTCCTGAGGGTGGTGCCGGCGTTCGCGATCGCGCTCGTCGTGGGCGTCGCCACGGTGGCGCTCGTGTGGTGGATGCTGCCGGCGGCCGGCGTGATCCTGCTCGTCGGCGTTGATCCTCGCCGGCGTGCTCGTGCCGTGGCTGACCGGACGCCTTGCGCCGCGCGCGCGAGGCGCGGCAGGCGGCGGCGCGGGGTGAGCTGACCGCGTCGGTGGTCGACCTGACTCGAAGGCGCCCCCGAGCTGATCGCCAACGGGGCCGCGGCGGAGCACTTGCGCCGTACGCTGGCGACCGACGCCGAGCTGACCGGCGATCGCCCGCGCGAGCGCGCGCACCGCCGGCGTCGGCCAGGGCCTCACCACGCTGTGCTCGGGGCTTGCGATGTGGGGCGCGCTGCTGGTCGGCGTCGCCGCGGTGCGCGACGGGCGCCTCGACGGGGTGCTGCTGGCCGGGATCGCGCTGATCCCGCTGGTCGCGTTCGAGCTCGTGGCGGGCCTGCCGGCGGCGACCCAGACGCTGCCAGCGCGTGCGCCGCGCGGCCGCTCGCGTGTTCGAGGTGATCGACGCGGAGCCACCGGTGACAGAGCCGGCACATCCGGTCGCGCTCGGCGACGCTCGGCTGCCGCAATACGGCGAAGCTCGCTCCCTCGAACCCGACTCGCGCCACACTTCATTCGACGCCACGTCTCTCAACGCCGATATGCCAGCCCTGCGCGTGCGTGGCCTGGCCAGCTCGTATCCCGGCGCAGCAGCGCGCGGCGCTCGCCGGAGTCGATCTCGACCTGAGCCCGGGCAGGCGCGTGGCGGTCGTCGGTGCGAGCGGCGCCGGCAAGTCGACGCTCGCCGGGGTGCTGTTGCGGTTCCTCCCCTACGAGGCCGGCTCGGCGACGCTCGACGGAGTCGAGATCGCCGATCTGGACGGCGATGCGTGACCGGCGCGTCGTCGGGCTCGTCAGCCAGGACGTCCACGTGTTCGACACGACGCTCGAGGAGAACCTGCGCCTGGCGAGGCGGGACGCGACCGTCGATCGAGCTGCGCACCGCGCTCGCCGAAGCGCGACTGCTCGACTGGGTCGACGAGCTGCCGGACGGGTCTGCAAACCGAGGTGGGCGAGCGCGGCGTGCGCATGTCCGGCGGGCAGCGCCAGCGTCTGGCCATCGCCCGCGCGCTGCTCGCCGACTTCCCGATCCTGATCGCTCGACGAGCCGGGCGAGCACCTCGACACGGAGACGGCCGACGCGATCGTCGGCGACCTGCTGGCCGCCGAGCGCACTGGCGCGACGCTGCTGATCACCCACCGCCTCGCCGGCCTCGAGGAGGTGGACGAGGTCGTCGTGCTCGACCGCGGGGCGGTCGTCGAACGCGGCACGCACGACGAGCTGCTCGCACGCGACGGACGCTACGCCGCGTCGTGGCAGCGCGAGGAGCTCCTGCGCGCCGCTCCGCGTCATCGCACACCGAATCGCGGCAGAGCGATTCGGGTAGGGGTGGTGAAGCATGACCAACGACCTGGCGCGCTGGCAGTTCGCGACGACGAGCATCTACCACTTCCTGTTCGTGCCGGTGACGATCGGGCTGGCGTTCCTGGTCGCGCTCCTGCAGACCGCGTGGCATCGCAACGAGAAGCCCGAGTACAAGCGCGTGACGCGCTTCTTCGGGACCCTGCTGCTGATCAACGTCGCGGTCGGGCGTCGTCACCGGGCTGGTGCAGGAGTTCGAGTTCGGGATGAACTGGTCGGCCTACTCGCGCTTCGTCGGCGACGTGTTCGGCGGCCCGCTGGCGATGGAGGGGCTGGCCGCGTTCTTCCTGGAGTCGACGTTCCTCGGCCTGTGGATGTTCGGCTGGGACCGGCTGCCCAAGCGCGTTCACCTGGCCTGCATCTGGCTGGTGGCGGCTCGGCGCGATGCTCTCGGCGATGTTCATCATGGCCGCCAACTCGTGGATGCAGCACCCGGTCGGCTACGTGCTGAACAGCCACGGCCAGCCGGAGCTGAACAACATCGTGGGCGCTGTTCACCAACCCGACGTTCCTGTGGGGCTACGTCCACGTGATCCTGGCCTCGCTGGTCACCGGCTCGCTGGTGATGCTCGCGATCTCCGCGTGGCACCTGCGCAAGCAGCGCGAGGTCGAGGCCTTCCACGCACACGGCGCGACTGTCGGTGCTCGTGCTGCTCCCGGCGATCCTGCTTGCAGATGTTCGTGGGCAACAAGCTCGGCGTGATCGAGACCAACTACCAGCCGATGAAGATCGCCGCCGCCGAGGCGCAGTGGAACAACTGCCAGCCGTGCTCGTTCTCGGTCTTCCAGATCGGCGGCGGCAACAACGACCAGACCCCGACGCAGATGATCGCGATCCCGCACCTGCTGTCGATCCTCGCGACCGGCACCTGGAACGGCGCGGTCGTCGGGCTCAACCAGCTGCAGAGGGAAGTACGTCAAGAAGTACGGGCCCGGCAACTACATC
Source organism: uncultured Solirubrobacterales bacterium (assembly GCA_963764655.1). GTDB lineage: Bacteria > Actinomycetota > Thermoleophilia > Solirubrobacterales > Solirubrobacteraceae > Palsa-744. The sequence goes on along the minus strand of CAVXTI010000001.1, from coordinate 2,607,468 downwards.
CCCAACGTGTTCATCCAGTACTGGTCGATGCGCGTGATGGCCTACCTCGGGTCGCTGATCGCGCTGCTGGCGCTGTGGGGCGGCGTGGCTGATGCACAGGGGCACGCTCGACCGCTCGAAGTGGTTCCTGCGCGTCGGCGCTGTGGGCGGTGGTCACGCCGTTCGTGATGAACACCGCCGGCTGGATGCTGACCGAGAACGGCCGCCAGCCGTGGATCGTGCAGGGGCTGATGAAGACGGTCAACGCCAACTCGCCGTCGGTCAGCTCGACCGACATCTGGATCAGCCTGATCGCGTTCGTGCTGATCTACATCGCGCTCGGCGCGGCCGACCTGGTCCTGATGCTGCGCTACTCGCGCAAGGGCCTCGATCCTGACGACGGCCCCGACGGGACGAGCCCGGACGGCAGCCCCGACCCCGGCGCTGACGCTACTAGGAGCCCGATGCAGCTTCACACGATCTGGTTCGTCATCATCGCGATCTTCTGGATCGGGTTCTTCGTGCTCGAGGGCTTCGACTTCGGCGTCGGGATGCTGCACACGATCGTCGGGCGCACCGAGGACGGAGCGCAGCGTCGCGCTGAACACGATCGGCCCGTTCTGGGACGGCAACGAGGTCTGGCTGGTCGTCGCCGGCGCCGGGATGTTCGCCGCGTTCCCGGGCTGGTACGCGACGATGTTCTCGGCCCTGTACCTGGCGCTGCTGCTCGTGCTGGTGGCGCTGATGGCGCGCGGCGTGGCGTTCGAGTTCAGGGAGCAAGAGCGAGAACCCGCGCTGGCGATCGACGTGGACGTGGGCACGACGATCGGCAGCCTGCTGATCCCGCTGCTGCTCGGCGTCGGGCTCGGCGACCTGCTGGTCGGTCTGCCGATCGACTCGAGCCACGAGTTCACCGGCAACTTCTTCGACCTGCTCACGCCGTACGGCCTGTGGACCGGGCTGACGCTGCGTCGCGCTGTGCCTGCTGCACGGCGCGACGTTCCTGGAGCTCAAGACGACCGATCGACGTGCGCGAGCGCGCCCGCGCCGTCGGCGCGGCCGCTGGGCTGGGTGGCGATCGCGCTCGTGGTGGGCTGGGTGATCTGGACGCGTAGCGTCGCCGGCGGCGCCCGATGTGCCCGAGCCCGTCGAGATCCTCGCGGTGATCGCGGTGGTCTTCGCGGCGCGGCTGGCGATGACCGACCACGACGGCTTGGCCTTCACCGCCTCGGCGATCGCGATCGCCGCGACCGTCGGCTCGATCTTCATCGACCTGTATCCGAACGTGATGGTCTCGAGCACCAACGCCGCCTACAACCTGACCGTCAACAACGCGGCCTCCGGCTCACTACGCGCTGACGGTGATGACGGTCGTCGCCGTGATCTTCTTCCCGCTCGTGCTGATCTACCAGGGCTGGTCCTTCCACGTGTTCCGCGCCCGGGTCAAGGCTCCGCCGGAGCGGACAGACGTGCAGTCCGGCCCCGAGCAGGCCGCGCCGCAAGCCGGGTAGCTACCAGGCGTCGATGTTGGGGCGTCGCTTTGTGGAGCGCCGGCGCCAGTCCCCGACCGGCGAGTCGAACAACGTGGCGATCCAGCGGCGCGAGTCGGCCGGGTCGATGACGTCGTCGATCTCGCCGTAGGCGGCCATGTTGAGGCCCTTGCCGTGCTCGTAGGCGGCGGCGACCGTGGCTTGGAAGACGCGCTCGCGCTCCTCGAGATCCTCGATCGCGTCGAGCTCGCGGCGCATTCCGAGTCGCACCGCGCCCTCGAGGCCCATGCCTCCGAACTCGGATGTGGGCCAGCCGACCGTGAACAAGGGGCGCCTTGAAAGAGCCACCGGCCATCGCCTGCGCGCCGAGCCCGTAGCCCTTGCGCAGGACGATCGTGCCGAAGGGGATCTCGAGGTTGGCGCCGATCACGAACAGACGTGAGAAGTGGCGTACGGTGGCCGTCCGCTCGGCTGTCTGGGCCGACCATGAAGCCGGGCGTGTCGCACAGGAACAGCACCGGCAAGCCGAAGGCGTCGCACAGCTGCAGGAAGCGCGCGGCCTTGTCGGCGCCGTCGGCGTCGATCGCACCGCCCAGGTGGGAGGGGTCGTTGGCAACGACGCCGAGTGGCTTGCCGTCGATCCGCGCCAACGCGGTGACGATGCCCGCGCCGAAGCCATCGCGCAGCTCCAAGACCGAGCCCTCGTCGCACAGCGTCGAGATCACGCCTCGCACCTCGTACGCGCGCTTGCGCTGCTCGGGGATCAAGTGGCGCAGGAGCCGCTGATCTGGGCGCGGAGAACTGCGCGTATCGGCCCATGGAAGTAGGAGAGGTAGCGCTTGGCGCTCGCGACGGCTGCGCGGTCGTCGGCGACACGCAGGTCTACGACGCCGTTTGCGTGCTGCACGTCGATCGGGCCGACATCGGCCGGATCGTGCGCACCCAGACCGCCGCCCTCGATCATCGCGGGACCACCCATGCCGATCGAGGAGTCCTCTGTGGCGATCACGACGTCACAGCAGCCGAGCAGGGCGGCGTTCCCCGCGAAGCAGTACCCGGAGGCGATCCCGACGAGCGGCACCAGACCCGAGAGTCGGCCGAAGAGATTGAAGGCGCGGCAGTCGAGACCCGCGACGATCGGGAAGTCCACGTCTCCCGGACGGCCGCCACCACCCTCGGCGAACAGCACGACCGGCAGGCGGCGACGCTCGGCGACCTCGAACAGTCGGTCCTTCTTGAGGTGGCCGCGCATCCCCTGCGTGCCGGCGAGCACCATGTAGTCGTAGGACATCGCCACGCACGGGTTCCCTTCGACCTCGCCGACCCCGGCGACGAGCCCGTCGGCGGGCGTGCTCGCGAACAGATCCTCGCGTGAGCGACGGCGCTCCTGAGCGGCGAACAGCAGCGGGCCGTACTCGAGGAAGGAGCCCTCGTCCACGAGTTCGGCGAGGTTCTCTCGCGCGGTGCGCCTGTCCGCGCTCGCGGAGACGCGCAACTGCGTCTGGGCGCGCGGCATCGAGACCGAGCGCGTGGCGCTCCCGCACCGCCTTCGAAGTCCTCGCGGACAGCGTCGAGGTCGAGATCGGGAGAGGAGTTGTTTGGATCGCGACCTTCGTCCCTTGCACGCTCTGAAGAGATCAGGACTACGAGCGTCTCGCCCGCCTGAACCGAGTCGCCGACGGCGACCTCCACGCTCTGCACGATCCCGTCGACGTCGGCGAGAACCTCGTGCTCCATCTTCATCGCCTCGAGCACCACCAGGGACGGCGTCGGCGTGGACCGCGCCACCGGGCTCGTGCTCGACGGTCACGACCACGCCCGCGAACGGAGCCGTGACCGCGACCTCGGAGGGGACGGACATCACGCAATCATTGCGCGAGCCGACCTTCAGGGAAGCGCTCCACGTGAAGCAGGGCAGACGTGCCGGTCGGCGAGCGCTGGGGATCGCTCGCGTCGTAGAGCGAGCAGAAGCCCGATGCGCATAGGCGCAGCCCATTGAAGGCTGAAGGGCGCTCGGCCCCCTCGCCGGGCTCGCTGAATGCTGCTCCCCGCCAGATGGATCGCACGCGACGAGTCCAGACAGGAGGTGTGCGAGCCAGTCCTCGACGTAGCGCGACGACGAACATGGCGGACCGCAGACGAGGTAGGCATCGAGGCGCTCCCATAGGGCGGCCTTCGTGAACGAGGTGAGGTCGGCAGCGACGTGCGGATCCAGGTCTCGAGACTGCCCCACAGTGCGTCCGCTGACCAGGTCCAGGGAATCGCCCCGGCAGCGTCACCGGCTCGCGCCGGACGTCTCACCGCTCCACCGCGGCCGTGCTCGGATCGTGCACGCCGCTCGCGAAACGACCCGAGTCGAGGGCCGGAATCGCATCGAGCTTCGCGTCGACGGCCTCCGCCAAGTCGACGTCGTGCGCCCGGGCCACCTCGGCGAGCGAGCTGCTGGAACTCGGCGACGGCGTCGCCGAGCGAGATCCAACCGTCGAAGTTGCGCGGGATCTTGGGACCGTCGTAGTAATTGACGATCCTCGCGATCCGCCCGGCCGCAGCGACAGAGAGTCCCCGAGGATGTCGCGGCGACCCTCGCCGACGGGGCAAGTCGAGAGCCCGGGCTCGGCGACCGCGCCGAGGAACTGGTCCGACAGCGCCGTCGTGATGATCCACAGGTCGGCCAGCTCGGACGCATAGCGCGGGTCGTTCCGGTCGAGCTCCGCCAGCTCGCCGAGCTCCTCCAGCAACCGCGCGACGGCAGCTGAGGGACGCCAGTAGCCGCCCACCAGGCCGATCGTCGAACGCACCCGTACTCGCTGCGTTCGTCGATTCGGCTGCCCCGGCTCACGTCACCTGCACAACCTCGACGCCCGCCGCCGCCAGCACGTCCTCGCCGTCGAGCACCGCGTAGCCGGTCGCTGAAGTAGAGCCGTCGATCCCCGCACCCGCGATCAGCTTCGCGCACGGTGGGCAGGGGAAGTCCGTGACGTACAGGACCGCCCCGTTCGTCGAGATCCCGTCACGCGCCGCCTCGCGCGATCAGGCGCGCCTCGGCGTGAGTGGCGGTTGACAGCTCGACGTGCACTCCCTGGGAGAAATTGGCGCGTGGATCGCCGACGGCGTAGGGACTCAAGCGGTGCGGGCTGTGCTCGTTGACCGCCGAGGCGATCCGTCCCGTCAGCGAAGCGGATCGCGGCGCCCACCTGGCGCCACCAGTCGGCGCTGCCCGACGCCTGAGCCTGCGCGGCGGCCGCCAGCTCGGCGAATTGCGCATCGTCAGGTGCGCAATCGCCCACATCCGACTCCACATGCTGGCCAGACCTCGCAGCGGAAACGGAGTCGGCGGGATGCGCGCTTACCTGCCTCACGGCAACCGGCATGACTATCCGCGCGCTGCGCGTCTTGTCCCATCTCAAGAAGACCGTGTCGTAGCGCACCGGACAGCGGCTGAACCAGCGCTCCACCACCTGATAGCTGACGTCCTCGGCCGGCAGCGTGAGCGTCGGGCCTTCGGTGGCAAGTCGCTCTGCGCCCCTGCTCATCGAGGACCTCGACCTGCGAGCAGACGCCCCACGCGCCGATCGAGGCGGCCACGAGCTCGGCGTCGAGACAGCGGATGTCCTTCGCCAGCGGGCGATAGTCGCTGTACAGCTCGGGGCCGATCAGATACAGCGGGCGGGCGTTTGCGTGTGCCTCGACAAAGCGGCGATACCCCTCGTGCAGGACCGGGATATAGGCGACCGCGACCGCGCTCATCCGTGAACGAGGATACGGACGATGCGCCAACTCGCTCACCCGCGCTTGAGGATGCTGTCGATCAGACCGGGCAGCACCTCGGCGAGCTTCGGCCCGAGCCGCTCCCCGAGGTGCATGTACATCTGGCGGATGCGCTCGCTGGTTGTGACCGACGCCTGGCGCTCGATAACCTCGATCTCACCGCACAGCTCGTCCAGCGCCGTCAGATCCTCCTCGCCATAGGAGTGGTCCTCGGTCAACACCAGCACATCCGGGCTCACCGCCTTGATCAGCGCCCAGTGCTCTTCTTCGTCCTGCTTGAGGAAGATCAGATCGACCGGCCGCTGGTAGGCGAGCAGCTCGAGGCGCTCACCCTCGGGCACCATCGGGCGATCCTCGCCCTTGCGCCGGCGGATCTTGGCGTCGCTGTCCACGCCGACGGCGAGCACGTCGCCCAGCTCCTTGGCGCGCATCAGGTACTTGACGTGGCCAAGGTGGATCAGGTCGAACGAGCCCGAGGTGAGCACCACTTTGTAGCCGAGACCCTTGAGGTGGGTGACGGTGCGCGTCATCTCCTCGAGCGTCGGGATCAGCCGTTCGTCGAAGTTCACATCGGGGCTCGAGGATGCCGCTGGTGACTGCCATTCGATCCTTGCCGGAGCCTGTGGGACTCGTCACCTTATCGACGCTTGCGGCCACGGTAGGCTCGTAGCCTTCGAGACCGCCGATGCCCGACTACCTGCCCTTACACCGACCGCAAGCCGAGCACCGCCTACAGCGACATGCTGCGCGCGATCCGCGACAGCGGCGTGCGCGTGGAGACCAAGCAGGGCGAGCAGGCGTTGGCGCTCGCCGGCCACTGCATGCGCTTCCCGATGGCCCACGGGGCGGCGGTCATCACCGAGCGCTCGATCAAGGGCTTCGTCTCCAAGGCGATCGGCGAGCTGTGCGCGTTCATCAACGGCGCTCGCACACTCGAGGAGCTGGCGGAGTTCGGCTGCGACTGGTGGGACGCGTGGGCGACGCCCGGAGAAGTGCGAGGCGCGTGGCCTGCGGCCCGGTGACCTCGGCCCCGGCTCCTACGGGCATGCCTTCAAGAACTTCACCACCGACCTCGACGGCGAGGACCCCGGCTTCGATCAGCTGCCCCACCTGGTCAAGAAGCTGCGCGACCTGCCGCTAGACCGCACAGCTGTGATGAGCCCTTGGATACCCAACGCCAACCACCGAGAGCTGGGCGTGCGCTCGCGCAACACGATCGCTCCATGCCACGGCTGGATCCATGCGCTCGTCTTCGGCGACAAGCTCCACCTGATCCACAACCAGCGCTCGGGCGACACGCCGATCGGCGTGCCCTCCAACATGGCGCAGTACACGGCGCTCGGGTTGATGCTCGAGCAGCTCACCGGCTTCGAGCTCGTGGAGTACGTGCACTGGATCCAGTACGCCCACATCTACGCCAACCAGCTGCCCGACGTCGAGGAGATGCTCGCGCGCGAGCCGCCGGCGTTGCCGACGCTCCAGCTGACCGACGCGGGGCGACGCGTAACCGACATCCACGACTTCCGCTCCGCGCACTTCGAGCTGTCCGACTACCACCCGCACCCGGCGATCGCCGGCATTCCGGTGGCGACATAGTGAGAGGAGGCGCACACTCGATCGCGCTTACCGGCGCCGCGCTGAGATCGTGTTCCTACAGCCCCGCGGCGCGCACGTGATCTCACTCGTGGTCGCCCGCGCCGCCAACGGCACGATCGGCCTGGACGGCGGCTTGCCCTGGCATCTGCCCTCAGACATGCGCCACTTCCGCGAGCTCACGACCGGGCACACGGTGCTCATGGGTCGCAAGACATTCGAGTCGCTACCGCCGCAATACCGTCCCTTGCCACAACGGCGCAACCTCGTGCTCAGCTCCAACACCGAGCTCGAGCTTCCCGGCGCGGAGGTCTTCCACGACCTGTCGAGTGCGCTTGCGGCGTGCGAGGGCGAGTGCTTCGTGATCGGCGGCAACGCCGTCTACGACGAGACCTTGACGGTCGCCGACAAGGTGTACGCCACGGAGATCGACGCAGAGATCGACGGTGACGCCTTCTTTCCTGAGCTGTCGCCAGTCGAGTGGCATTGCAGCGAGCGTGGCGAGCGGATCGTCGAGAACGAACTAGCCTTCGACTTCGCTGTATATGAGCGCAAGACCTAAACCGTTGTACGACCTCGCGTCGGCTCGCAGCGACGCCCAACGCCGGCGCATGGAGCGGCTCGAAGCCGCCGGCGTCTGCGTGTTCTGCCCCGAGCATGTGGCCGAGCACCAGCCCGAGCCGATCGAGCACAGCGGGCGCCATTGGTATGTGACGAGGAACAGCTACCCATACGAGGGGACCGCGACCCATTACCTGATCGTCGCTCGCCGGCACGTGGTGTCCTTCGACGAGCTTCCCGACGAGGCGGGCGCCGAGCTGTGGTCGATCAGACGCATGCTGAAGGCGCGACTGGAGCCCGCGGCGCTGGCGACGGTGGAGCGCAGCGGCAACATGCTCTACAACGGTGGCAGCGTCGCCCACCTGCACGTGCATCTGGTCGCGCTCGAGCCCTCACCCTCGGCGACCGTCCGCTTCCGGGTGAGCGCCTACGGCCCGAACGACGCTGCTGGCTGACCGACTTCTAGGCGCGCAGGTGGTCGGGGTTGGACTGCTTGCGCTGCTTCTGCACGCCCGGGAAGACCGTGTTGAATTCGCGAAACAGCGCCTTGTAGTTTTCCGGCAGCCGGTACTCCTTCTTCTGATAGCTGTCGGGAAGCTGCTCGAGCCGCTCCAGCTCCGCCCAACCGTGGGGAAGGGCATAGGCGTAGTACGGGTACTCGCTGGGAACCCTTCGCGCGATCACGACGGAGATCGGCAAGCCGACAGACCTCGCGGCCGAGACGCGGTGCAGGCCGTCGTTGATCAACAAGACGCTTCTCCCGTCGGGCTCGAGCGTCTCCTCCACGATCGGGGGCACGATCGGGATCTGCTCGCGCGGATCTTCGGAGGTGCGGATGTAGGCGCCCCCGTCGAGCGCGAACAGGTCGAGGCCGTGCTCCAGCAGCGCGGCGCGCAGCTCGAGCAGCTTGCCCAACGTGGGCTCGAGCACGTAGCGCTGGGCTGGGGCGAGCGCGTCGGTGTCGGTCGCGGGCGCGAGCTCGAGCGTGGCGTTCGCGTAGAGCTTGGCTTTGTCAAAGCCGCGCAACGGCGTCTCGCGCAGCATGGCAAGCAGCTCGTCGCGGTCGAAGCGTGCCACCGAGAGGATCCTCACGCCGCGATCATCCCACGCGCGCCAAGCTGCTCAGGATCGCCTCGTGGCGCGCCAGCTCGCGGCCAAGCCACAGCGCATGAGAGACGAGGCTGACAGCCATGTCGCCGCTGATCTCGCCGGCGATCGCGTCGGCGCGCCTGCCGCTGTAGCGCTTGACCAGCACCCCACCGAAGCGATGCTCGGCGACGATGCGACGCTCGCGCTCCTCGACGCTCACGACGAAGTAGCCATTTGGATCCTCCCTGAGCGAATACTTGCCAGTCTCACTGTCCTTGTCCTCGTCGCGCCTCCAATCCTCGCTCAGGCGTTGGGCGAGCTGGAAGTGGGGGCTGCTTGGATCGATCCCGAGCGAGTGGCTGATCACGGTGATCGACCCGATCCCCAGCTCGCACCGCTCGGCGACATGACGTTGGATCGCCATCAGCCCGTAAACGTTCCGCAGCCACGCGGTCAGCAGGTTGTGGGCGCGATAGGTCGCGGTCAGCGACAGCTCGCCTCCGACCTTGCGGAAGAAGAGCGTCGTCAGGCACGGAGAGCCGACCTCGTCTGGGCGTGCCCCCACCTCGCCTGAAGGCGCCCGCGCCTTGTTTGCGGGCGCACCCACCTCACCTGGAGGCGCCCCCAACTTTTTTGAAGGCGCACCCATGTCGCCTGGGCCTGTCCCCATGTCGTCCGTCAGATCGTCCGCATCGCGGTTCGGCTCCCCCGCGAGGTCCAGCGAGTTGTCCCACAGCGAGATGTAAGCGTGGCGCGTCTCGGGGCTCGCCCGCAGCCTGTCGATCGCCGTCTGCAGCGTGTCGAGCGGCCCGGAGCCATCATGGAAGTGGCCGCGCAAGCGGTTGCCATACGTATAGGAGGTGTCCTCGGGCAGCTCGGCCTCGAGCATCTTCGTCTCGTAGTCGAGCAAGCTGTCGAGCTGGAACCCATAGCGCTCGAGTGCCAGCCGAGACTCGCGCGCCGGCTCGGCGATCACCGCCTTGGCGTTGAGCAGCTCCAGGCGAGGGCCGTTGCCGAGCGTCACCAAACGCCCGAAGCGCACCGCGCGCACAACCAGCTCCTCCCAGCAGTCGAGCGGCCCACGCCGCGCCACATGGTGCGCCGCGGGCACTGAAGGCCGGCGCGAGCCGGCGCCCGAGGCCGCTTCGATCGCGACGCGCAGGCGCTCCGGCGCCGAGTCCCCACGATCCCTCGGCAGCTCGCGCAAGCGTCCCATCAGAGCCGAAGGCAAGCGCTCGCTCGAGAGCTTGCCCAGATAGCTGAAGCTGAGCCGCTCGCGCAGGCGGCGCTCGTCGAACTCAGCGATCGCCGGGAACACCCTGCCGGTCCCCCTGATCCGCTTGACGGGCGCCCCAAGCATCGTCGCGTCCTCGAGCCCACGCTCGAGAAACGCCTCCAGCTCCTCGCAAGTCGACAACCCGAGATCCTGGCCGATCGCGATCAGGTGGCGCACCTGCGGATTGAACAGCAGGTTGCACAGCATCGCGTACATCCCATCCCCGTACAGGTTCGATATCACCGCCACCCGACTGCGCTCGGGGTCGAGCAGCTCCGCCGAGATCTCCGCAAGGCGTCGCTTCGCCGAGCGCAACGGAGACCACAGCGTCACCAGGCCGACGTCGCCCGTGGGATTGACCATGTGCAGGCGCTCCGCGTGGTATAGCGCCTCGAACGAACAGCTCATCCAAAAAATTATTCAGTCAAACCGCTTTACGAAGTCAACACGATACCGGCGACCTCGCGCGGGCTCGAATGATCTCACCGGCGCGACCTCGGATGCACGCTGCGCGATCGCCGCTCCTGAGTCGATCGCTCGCCCTACGCTAGCGCGCGACTAGTGCCTCCAGTGTCTTCTTTACGACACTCGTGCCTTGCTCCATGAACGGGGCTGTATGTGCCGCGAGCTCGTCCGGCAGCAAGTCCGCCGTCCACACGAAGCGAGCACGCCCCTGGCCCTCGTCGAAGACCTGCGCCGACGCATTGTGGTGCGTGTAAGGCCCGTCCACCACCGACCACACGAGCCGGCGGGCGTCGTCGTCGAGATCGACGAGCAGCTCGCGCAAAACCGTCCCGTTGAAGAAGGTCACGATCCGGTCGTCCCCGTCCAACTTGGTGTCGACGACAAAGCCCGGAACGAGCCGCTCGTGCAGCGCGCCCCAGTCGCGAACCGCCCCCCACACGTCCTCGGGGCTCGCGTCGATCACGGTTTCCTTGCGTATTGAAGCCATCTGTGCGTCTCCTGTCTATCGCTTGGCCAATGCGCCCACCGGCGCTGTCGCCGGTTCGGCCGGCGGGCATCACCGCAAGCCTGCCGGCTGGCGCCCACGCGGTCTTGGACATTCGTGCGCATCTGAGAGAATCGCTCGTCATGCTCACCGCAAGCACGTTCTTTCGCGGCGATGGCGTCGAGATCGCAGACGTCGCCTGCAGACACCGGCGTGGCCGTGGCCTCGCCGATGAGCAAGCCGGAGGTCACGCAATCGTGTTCGTGCGCCGCGGCTGCTTCGTGCGCAGCGTCGACGGCGCGGAGCAGCTGCTCGATCCGACACTCGCCTACTGCATGAACCCCGGGGACGAGCAGCGCTACGACCACCCCCACGACCATGGCGATGACTGCACCTCCATCTTCCTGGCTCCAAACGTGGTCGCCTCACTGTGGGGCGGCGACCACGCCCTTCCCTCCAAGCCGCTGCCGACCTCCGCGCGGATCGATCTAGCGCATCGACTGCTGCTGAGCGCCGGCCGCCACGGCGCCGACTCGCACGAGCTGTTGGAGCGAGCGATCGCGCTGACCGCTCAAGCGCTCGAGCAGGCAGACCCCCGGCGCGTGGCAGCCGGTAGACCCAGCACCACGCGCGCGCGTATAGCCATAGCCGACGGAGCCCGCGAGATCCTGGCGACGAGCCCAGAGCGATCGCTCCCCGAGCTTGCCCGCGAGCTGGCGGTCTCGCCACACCATCTCAGCCGCGTCTTTCGCGCGGCGACCGGGCACACCGTCTCCCGACACCGCATGCGCCTGCGCGCCCGTGCCGCCCTGGAGCGGCTCGCCGCCGGCGAGCAGGCCCTCGCGCGCATGGCCGCCGAGCTTGGCTTCGCCGACCAAAGCCATCTCTGTCGCGTGCTGCGTCAGGAGACCGGCCACGCGCCCTCAGCGCTGCGCGATCTGCTCGTCAAGGAAGCGGCCGATGAGCTCGCCGCGGCAGCGCCGATGAGTCTCGCCGCGAGCAACGGGCGATGAGTCTCGGCCGCACCGATGAGTCTCCGGGGCGCCGATGAGTCTCCGGCGCGTGGCGCCGATGAGTTTCGCCGCGGAGGCAGTCATAGAAGATAGGGAGCCATCCGACAGCCACTACCCCAAGGAGGATTTGAAGATGACCGACACAGGCACACAGACCCGCATCACTCAACTCGCGACGGTGATCGTCCCCGTCACCGACCAAGACCGGGCAATCAACTTCTACGTGGAGAAGCTCGGCTTCGAGAAGCGTGCCGACATCCCGTTCGGGGATGGCGACCGCTGGGTGGAAGTGACTCCGCCCGGCGCCTCGACCTCAATCGCGCTCGTGCCCCCGCGCGAGGGCGAACCCGTCGGGATCAACACCCGTGTGGGACTCAAGACCGAGAACGCCGACGCCGACCATGCCGACCTGCTCGCCCGCGGAGTCGACGCCGACGCCGAGGTCATGCGCATGGGCGCGCCCGTCCCGCCGATGTTCTTCTTCCGTGACCAAGACGGCAACAGCTTCATGGTGGTCGAGACCGGTTGAGCACTCCGTGAGCCGCCGCGACGCTCCGGTCGCGGCGGCTTGCCGACAGCCCTGAGCCCACCGACCCGACCCGCGGGGAGCAGCGTCGCCAGCCACCTGCGGAGACTAGCTCGGCGCGCCCACCGTGAGGACGATCTTCCCGCGCGTGTGCCCAGACTCGCTGAGCACGTGTGCCTGCCGCACCTCGGACAGCGGGAAGCTCGCCGCGATCTCGACGCGCACGGCGCCGTCGGCGACCAGCTCAGCGATCCGAGCCAGCTGCTCGGAGCGGAAGCTCATCTCGAGCAGCTCGGCGCGCACGCCGCGCGCTTGCGCCGCCTGCTCGGGGGGCGCGGCGGCGATCGTGACGAGCGTGCCACCCGCGCGGAGAGTGGCGAGCAGCGGCTCGGTCGTGGCCCCACCCACCGTGTCGAACGCGACGTCCACGTCGCTGACGGCCTCGGCCACATCCTGCTGGGTGTAGTCGATGTACTCATCGGCGCCGAGGCCAAGCACGAAATCGCGGTTGCGCGACGACCCGCTGCCAACCACACGGGCCCCGGCATGCTTGGCGAATTGCACCGCGAAATGGCCGACCCCGCCCGCGGCGCCGGCGACCAGGGCGGTCTGACCGCGCTCGAGCCCGCCACGGTCGAACAGCGCCTGCCAGGCAGTCATGCCGGACACGGGAATCGCCGCCGCCTGCTCGTGGCTGACGCCCGCCGGCTTGGCCGCGATCGCGTCGGCGCGGGCGCTCGCGAGCTCCGCGTAAGCACCGCTCGCCGCGATGCCAAACACCTCGTCTCCCTCGGCAAATCCCCGCGCGCGCGAGAGCTCGACCGTGCCCGACACGTCGTTGCCGAGCACTGCCGGCAACTGCTTGGGCCTGAGCCCACGTCGAATCTTCCAGTCGATCGGGTTGACCGAGGCGGCGTGGACCCTGATCAAGACCTCGCCGTCGCCGGGCTCAGGGCGATCGACCTCCTGGAGCCGCAGGACGTCCGGGTCTCCGGTCTCGTGGATCAGCACGGCACGCATCGACAAGCTCATCGTACTCCCGTCACGCTAGCCATAATTCGACGATGAGCGCGCGCGTATGCGTCGATACGGACCATGCCCACGCGAGAGCCCAGAACGGAGTCCCGCCCGCCGCTCCCGACCGCGACTTTCCAGACGGCGGAATTGGCGGCCGCGGAGGAAGCCGTCGCAATCGTGCCGGCGGCGCCTTGACCTACACGACATGAACGCGGTGAGGCTAGGCTGCAGCACATGGCTACCTGGGACGACGTGCGGCGGTTCGCGCTCGCGCTGCCCGAGGCCGAGGAGCGGCTGTCGCGCGACATGCGCCAATGGCGCGTAGACGGCAAGCTGTTCGTCTGGGAGCGACCGCTTCGCCCGAAGGAAATCAAGGCGCTTGGAGATGACGCGCCGAGCGGTGCGATCCTGGGCGCCCGGGTAGAGCACTTCATCGCCAAGGAAGCACTGCTCGCCGACGATCCGCGGGTGTTCTTCACGACATCGCATTTCGATCGCACCCCCGCGGTGCTCGTGCGCCTCGACCGCATCGCCGTAAAAGACCTCGAGGAAGTCGTCACCGAGGCGTGGCTTACGCGCGCGCCCAGACGGTTGAGCGAGGCCTATCTGGGCTAGCCGTCGGCAAATGGCGACCCGCGGGTGTAGTCGATGTCGCGCGAGCGCTTTTCACTCGTCGGCACGCTCGACAGGCATGGGAGGCTCATGAGAACTCGGTGACGGCATACACGGGTCGGCCGACGCGCACCGCGCCGTCCCTTCCTTCGCCTGCTGTGTGCACGACGAACGCCTCCTCGCGTCCGTGATCGAGGATGGCAGCCACCACATCGCTTCCCTGTGACAGCTGTCTACCGACCTCGATCTCGCGGTCTTGCCCTTCGAACCGGCAACTCAGCTTGAAGATACGCCTCGACCTCGCCGGGCAGCCAACAACATCATTGGAGCGCTCACGCAGCTCACCGTAGGCCGTCTCGGCAAGCTTGCCATGGCCGTCGACGCCGGCAACGAAGAACGTGGTCATTTGCCGCCCGCGGTCGATGTTCTCGGTGGATAGAGCTTGCGCTCCGCCGCCGTCATCTTGCGGATCTTCAGCGAGCCCTCCTTGACCTGCACTTTGATCTCGGCCAGCCTCACGCGGCGCCGCTCGGCCGCGCGATCTGCCTGTGTGAGCATACGTCTACGTTAGCGGGTCTCACAAGGCGTCCACAAGCGTGACTACTCCCTATCCAAATGGAGTGAATAGACAGGCAGCGCTCGGAGAAGCGCCAGTGCCATCCCAGCCACGATGATGGGGGCGCGTCGGGTCTGGGGCAGCAAGTCGAGCCTTCCGGCCGACCGCACGTCTCACAGCCCTGCCTTCAGCGCCCACGTCGTAAGGAGCGACGCAAGCCACACCCCGGGGATGAGCACGAGCAGCGCCCCGTCTCCCCCTGGCAAGCCGGCGCCCGCACCCTCCGCCAACCAGAAGATCCCAAATGAGGTGAGCATCACGCCGACCGCGAGCTTCATCGCATTCTCAGGCACGCGAGCCAGAGGAGCGCGGGCGACCAACCCCACGCACGCGACGATCGTCACGGCGATAGCGGCGGAGGCGGCCGCCAAGCCGACGCGATGCCGATTCGCCCCCAATGTCAGCACGATAAGCGCCACCTCCAGACCCTCGAGCAGAACGCCCTTGAAGGAAACCGTGAACGCATAGCCGTCCAGCCCTCTCGCCGGCCTCGCGATGGAGAGCGCCAGCTGGGTCTCACGCGCGAACGTCTCCCTCTCGTCATGGAGCGCCTTCAGGCCGGCCTTGCGCAGAATCGCCTTGCGCAGCCACTGCAGCCCGAACACCAATAGGAAACCGCCGACCACAACACGCAAGGCGTCGACGGGCAGCGCAACTAGTGCCGATCCGAGCGTCGCGACGATTGCCGTTAGGAGGACTACGGCGGCCGCGCTGCCCGCGAGCGCCGACGACCAGCTTCGCGTGGCGCCCATTGCGAGCACGATCGTGAATGCCTCGACCGCCTCCACCGCGCACGCGAGGAATACCGAGATCGCGAGCCCGAGCTCTGTGCCACTCACAAGCCATATTCAACGCCAACGAGCCCTAGCTCGTCGCCGACAGCGCGGCGCCCACCGGCCGGCGAAAGCTGTACGCAATCTGAACGCATCGCCCACCCGGCACACGGATGCGCCTCAGCCGCCATCATCGGCTCGTGATCTGTGCACGTATCGGGCTGTGTGAGGATGACGCAGACTTGCGATCCGTTCTCACACGGGCCTTGCAAGCGGAGGACTTCGAGGTGCGCGCGGCGATGACTGGGCATGAGGCCGTGCATATCTTCTCCGCCTCCCCGCCCGACCTGCTGGTGCTCGATATCGGTCTACCCGATGCCGACGGACGCGACGTGTGCCAGGCGCTTCGCACGCATGGCGTCAAGGCGCCCGTCCTGTTCCTGACCGCCCGTGACGCGCTCACCGACCGCCTGGCGGGCTTTCACGCCGGAGGCGACGACTACCTCACCAAGCCTTTCGCCCTCAGCGAGCTGATCGCGCGAGTGCGTGCGCTGCTTCGGCGGGGAACGCTGCAGACCGCGGCCTCCGCGGAGTGGGGGTTGCGACTCGACCCCGCGGCGCATGCGGTGCGGCGCGGCCAGCAGATCGTGTCACTGACCCCTACCGAGTTTCGCATCCTCGCCTCGCTCAGCTCACGCCCGGGCGATGTCGTGCGTCGCGGAGCACTGACCGCCGCGGCTTGGCCAGACGGCGCAATCGTCCATGCGAACACACTTGATACCTACATCGCCCGACTACGCCGCAAGCTCGACACAGTCGGCAGCGAGCAGCACATCGATACGGTTCGCGGTGTGGGCTACGCGCTCAGATGAGCCGCCTCGGACTGCGCGGTCGCGTCACACTGGCCACTGCTCTCGTGCTCGCGGTGGGGCTGGCGCTGCTCACCCTCGGCCTCAATCTGCTGCTCTCCCGCCAGCTTGACAAGGACCTCTCATCCGTGCTACGCGAACGCGCCGACGTGCAGCTGGCGGCAATAACCGTGCAGCGGGGGCGTATCGTCGCGCGCGAGGCCCCCAACGACGACGCTCTGGACGAAGGGGCGTGGATCTACCAGGGCACTCGCGATGTTCACCGTTCCGCCGCCCGCGTAGCGGTGCAACGCAGCGCCAACGCGCTCGCCGCCTCCCACTCGACGACCGAGATCAGCGTGGCCGGGGTGGCTCGCCTGCGATCCGAGCCGATCTTCACCGACGACCACGCACGTCGCGTCGGCACTGTCGTCGTCGGCGCCTCGCTCGTTCCCTACGAGCACACAGAACATTTCGCTCTCGCGGCGACGATCCTGCTCGACTGCTTCCTGCTCACAGCCGGGGTGTTGCTGGCGCGCCGGGCGGTGGGCAAGGCGCTGCGACCCGTCGCGGAGATGACCCTGCGTGCCGCGGATTGGAGCGAGCACGACCTCGATCGACGGTTCGACCTCGGCCCACCTCGGGACGAGCTCACCGCGTTGTCGGCGACACTCGACGGACTGCTTGCCCGCATCGCCTCGAGCCTGCGCCACGAGCAGCGCTTCTCCGCCGAGATGGCCCATGAGCTGCGCACCCCGCTCAGCGGTGTGCGTGGGGAGGCCGAGCTTGCCTTGCGTGGCGAGCTTCGCCCCGACTTGCGAGCCGCCCTCGAGCAGATCCTGCGGGGCACGGAACGCATGCAGAGCGTCATCGACACGTTGTTGAAGGCCGCCCCCAGCAACGCGCGCACGGCGCCTGGCTCGGCTTCGGCGCGGGAGGCCGCGGCGCTCGCTATCGACGCCGCCCAATCAGTTGGCGCGCGAGCGGATGTGCGGCTTGCGCTGGCTCCTGTCATCGGCGAGCTGCGCGTCGGCGCGGAGCAGGACATCGTCGCGCAGGCGCTGCAGCCGCTGCTTGACAATGCCATGCGCCACGCACGCGAGAACGTCAGTTTGAGCGTCTCGCGTGAACGCGGTGAGATTCGCTTCGCCGTGCAAGACGACGGCGCCGGACTGGGCGAGGTCGACACGAATACGCTGTTCGAACCCGGCGAGAGCTCCGTCGGCAGCGCAGGTCTTGGACTTGCGCTCGCGCGCCGCCTCGCTCGCTCCTGTGGTGGAGACGTGACAGTTGACCGCTCGGCACGAGGAGGTCATTTCATCCTGTGCCTGCCTGCCGTTGCTTACTGACGCAATTTCAGGTCTCAAAACGCCGCAGCCCGCGATAGCCGGGGACGGGCATGCTGTGATCGTAGGCCCAGCGCTCGTCCGCCGGGCAGTGTGGACCGCTGTGACAGCCGTGCGTCGCGAAGTAGAAGTGGACTTGCCCAGCTCGCAGGAGAGAGCGCAAGGTCGTGCTGCGCACGAGCGAGCCGTCGACGTCGTTGAGGATCAGCACTGGCAGATCGTCACGGGCCACCAGGCCGGTGACATCGAACACGGCGGGGCTGGCGAGCTCGTAGCGTGCCCTTCCGCGGTGAGCTCGCAGGTAGCGTCCCATTGCCGCGCTGATGGGGTCTTGCAGCACGGAGTCTGAGAGTTTGGCGTGGATCACGTCGATGTCTGTCGTCAGTTGGGCTCCGAGTAGAGCGAGCGCCACCGCGCCGGTCGCGAGCGTGAGGGCGATCCGCCGGCGCACAAGGAGCGAGCCGATCGAGATTCCCAGCGTGGCGCTGACGGCGGGCGCCAGGATCTCTAGATAGCGGCCCTGCAGGTGGGGTATTGCGCTAAAGAGGAGGATGCCACACGCCAGCCACACGCCAATCGCGACCGCGAGGCGGGTGGGAGAGGAGAGCGGAGCGCCTCGTGGCCCGCGTCGCGTCGCGAGCGTCGCCGCGAGGATCCCGAACAGGACGGCGGCTAGCGTCGCCAGCCCGATTCGCGCCGCGTTCTGCGAGACACCCGCGTGGAGCAGGCGCAGCAAACCGGGGGAATCGCCGGCGCGACCGCTCGCGGGCCCCGGCGCTTTGGAGCCAAGGCGTTCCAGGCCGTTGTAGACGAACATCAGCCGCCAGATGCTGCCTGTGCGCGATCCCACCGGAAAAGGCCTGTGCGAGAGAGGGGTCAGCGAGGCGAGCGCCGCCCATGAGAGCGACACCGCGACCAGCACAGTGCCCGCGGCCGCCAGCGCCGTCGCTCGTGCGCGCGGCGCGCGAGGGCTTGCCCACCACCACAGCAATGCGAGCGCTGGCAGCGGCAGCAGCGCCTCGGTCAGCTTGACATTGAAGGCCACACCCATGATCAGCGCGGCCAGCAGCATCCAACGCACACGTCTGCTCTCGAGCGCCAGCCAGGAGCACCACAGCGCCGCGACACAGAGGGCCGCGAGCACGGAGTCCATCGTGTCGCTGCGAGCCGTCAGCACAGCGGCCGGCAAGACCGCCAGCATGAGCGCGCTCAGCAGCGCCGAGGTCGCACCGAACGGGCGCCTCAGAGCACCGAACAGCAGGATGCTCGTCGCCGCGCCCGCGAGCGCCTCAGGCAGGTGTAGGGCGGTCAGGTTGAAGCCCAGGATCTGCGTGCTCGCCACCTGCAGCCACAGGTCCAGTGGCGGCTTGTCGATCGCCAGGCTGCCACCCGGCTCAACCGCGCCAAAGAAGAAGTCATGCCACGAATGGCCCATGCTGCGCACGGCCGCGTCGTAGAACGTGTTCCCCGGGACGGTTCCGATCGCCCACAGCCGCAACACCGCGGCGAGCACGACAATCGAGAGCAGTGCCAGGAGCACCGCTCCTCTGGACTTCACCTCAGGATGCCGGTATGCCCGATTGAGTACCGGCCCGGTTGGGGCCAGACGCACAGCCCATGAGGACCGTTGCCGACCTTGATGCGGTGCAGCAGGCGCCCCGTGGTCGTCGAGATCGCGTAGACCTCGGCGTTGTAGCGACCAGACAGCCAAAGCACCTTGCCGTCCGCGGACACACCGCCCATGTCCGGTGAGCCGCCGCCGGGCAGCCGCCACTTGCGGATCGGGCGCCGCGTGGCGAACGACAACACGGTGATCGAACCCTCCATCCGGTTTGACACGTAGAGCACCTTCGCGTCGCGACTCGGGTAAAGGCCGTGCGCACCCATCCCCGTCGGCACGAACTCGACCTTGCTCATCGTGTGGGCGTCGATCAGCCAGACGCCGCCACGCGCCATGTCAGCCACATAGAACGTGGCGCCGTCGGGTGAGAGCTTCACGTCCTGGGGCATCGCTCCGGGTGCGAGCGCGATCGTCTTGACCACCCGCTCGGCGCCGAGGTCGACGACGATCATGCGTCCGACAAACTCACACGAGACCAGCGCGTAGCGACCGTCGGCGGTGAAGTCCATATGGTCCACCCCGCCGCACTGGGGCGTCACCAGAGCATGGTGAAGCGCCATCGTGTGCGCGTCGCGGAAATCCAGCTCGTGGTGAGCCTCGGCGACGACGATCGCCCAGCGCCCGTCGGCCGTGAAGTACATGTTGTACGGGTCCATCACCGGGATCGGCCTGCCGGGCCTGCCGGTACGCGGGTCGATCGGCGTGAGGCTGTTGCCCGCGTCGTTTGTCACATACAGGGTGCGCAGGTCCCACGAGGGCGTGACGTGCTGCGGGAGCGCCCCTACGGGAAACTGCCTGACGATCCTAAACGTGCGCTGAGAGATGACATCGACAGTGTTCGACTGACTGTTTGGCACATATACGAGCGCCGGGTCACCACGCACGGTCGGGCTCAGCAGCCCCGGCCGCTCGGCGGCATAGACGTTGTGAGGGTCGAGCGGCGCCGGGATGCTCCCCGCTGGCGGCACGAAGGCGCGATGCGAAGCCGCGCCGAGCGAGCCCCCCATTCGGCGCCGCGCGGTGCTCGACGAGCCGACCGAGCCAGCGCCGCAGCCGCCCAGGAGAGTCGCAATGGTCAACGCGAGCGCCACCTCGCCGATCCTCGTGCGGCTCACGGCGTGGCAACCAGTGTCAAGGCCCGATCCTGTGCGTGCCCGGCGGAGTCCCACCCGCCGACGAGCAGGATACGCCCCGGCAGCGAGGCGGCGCCAATGTCTGAGAGGGCTCTCGGCAGGCGTCCGGCGACTCTCGCCGTCCCTGTGGACGGGTCGACAGCCACGATCGCGGCCGTCTGAGCCGTGAGGCTTTCGCCGCGGCCGCCGATCACATAGAAGAGCCCGTTGAGCGACGCGCCCGCGGCGTGCGTCAAGGCATGCGGCAGCTCGCCGAGGTGACGCACAACGCCACTGACGGGATCGAAGGACAGGATCGCCCGTTGCGCACTGGCGCCCGACGTGCCGCCGGCGATCAGGAGGCGTCCATCGACCGCCGCCACCGCCGCATAGCGCAGCGGCAGCGGCAGCCTCGCGACCACGTGTGTGCCAATCCCCGGGGTGTAGGCCACGATCGTGCGCAAAGGGATCGTCTCGGTGAAGCCCCCGACGATGTAGGCGGTATGCCCGATCGTCGCGCCCGCCACATCGGAGGCCCCCACTGGAAGCGTGCCCACGACATGCGCGGTCGCGCCCTGAACGCGCATGATCGACGCACTGGCGCTACCGGCGTTCCCACCGCCGAACAGGTAGACCTGACCGCCGATGCTCGCCGCCGCCGCGTCGTGCAATGCGACCGGAAGCGCTCCGGCGCTGTGCGCGCCGCCGACATCGATGCGCACCATGCCCGCGACCGACGCGTCGAGAGCGTCCAGGCCACCGAGCGCCAGGGCGCCACCCGCACTCGGTGCGACCGCCGGCAACCGTACCGGCGAGAGAAGCCGCGTGACGCTCGCCACTCGCAAGGTCGACGATGTGGCGCTCACAGTCCTCGGGCGCCGAGTGCCGAGGCTGGGTGTGGTTCGATGCGGACTCGCGACGGATGCCCCACAGCCGCAGATCGCGATGCAGGCAGGTACCGCAGCGAGCCGCAGAAGGGGTGCGATGCGGCTCGCCACGATCCTCATGTTGCAGCCTACCCCCTGAACGCCGCCTGAACGACCGCGCCACGAACTTCCGGCCGCCACCTCGAGATCCAGACCTCGCCTAACGCTGGGACGATTTGAGCATGCGCCGCATCGTCATCCGTCAGCTCATTGGCGAGCGGTAACCAGGAGATGAGGCGAGAGCGAATGCGTCCGCTGGGCGCGCGCCAAGCCTGTTCGGTCGGAGCGGCCGCGCTGCTCGCGCTGGCGTTGAGCGCCGCGAGCGAATCGTCGACACACAAGGCCGAAGCTCGAGACGACACGACGTTCGGGCCGCCGATGACCATCAGCCCCCCCTATGGCGAGCACGCTGACCTCGTCACCGCAATGGACGAAGCTGGAGAGACAAAGCTGGTGTGGAGCGCAGCCGTCGGGGAAGCGCACAGTATCCAAACGGCAGAGATCGCTCCCGGCGAGACCGAAGCAGGGCCGGTCGAGACGGTGGGCAAGGCGGCCCGTCCGACCTCGCCACTCGCGCTCGCCGAGGCGCCGTCCGGGCGAACCGCCGTTGCTTGGTTCGAAGAGAGGAAGACGCAGCAGGTCGACGGCTCAGAACTGCTCGCCCTCGAGGTTCGCGATCAGCCAAGCCACGGACGGTGGGAAAGGCCGCGCATCGCGTGGCGTCCCAGCCCCCGCGCCGGCTATTCGTATTGGGGACTGAACGTTGCCCTGGATCCAGCCGGTGACGAGCTAGCGACGTGGCTGAATGGACTTCAGTCGGGAAACGGCCCTCACGCCGTGGCCCTCAGGGCGGCCTGGAGACATATGGGTGATGGGTTTGCTCCAACGCAGACCGTGACACCGCCGGGCGTCGAAGCGCGCGGACCAGCCGTCGCATTGAGCCCGAGCCATGGAGCGCTGATCGTGTGGAGCGAAATCACGAGCGACGGATCCGGCCCGGTGCTGAGCCACGCGACGGCGGCCGCGGGCGCAGGTTTCACAGCCGGGCGTCCTGTGACCGCGATGGCGGCATCGTCTTGGACGTCCGCTGCACAGAGGTCTGCGCGCTTAGCGCCGACGCTCCCCTATTCAGCTTGAGACCGGAAAACGACGAAGAATCCAGCGCTAGCGCGTACCGTGATATCGGGACCTTCCATCCGCTTCATCGCCTCCTGCCCGCGGGAGCGACAGGGTGCTCAACATCCGCTCCACCCGACCGCTCCCGCGGGTGTATTGCCGCTCGGTGCGTCGTGGAGAAAACGACGCGGTCGAAGTGCGTGGCGACCTGACTCTATGCAGGAGCCACGCTTAGAGCAGGACGCGGACCACTGCACATCACGCGCAGCCAGACGACTCGCCCGTCGTCCTCGCGCACATACGCCTGCTGCTCGTAGACGAACGGGCCGTCTGAGCCCAAGCCATAAACACGCCAGCCAACGCGCATGGTGTCCTCGATGGACGCGGGCTCGATCGGATCGACACGCTCGACATCTCTTTCGGGATGCTCGAACCAGGCGCGCAGCACCTCCTCCACACCGACAGGACCGCTGGCCTCCCAGACTCGATTCGGCGTCATCGCGCGGAAATCGATGTCGGGGTGTAGAAGACCACGGGCGCGAGAGAAATCTCTAGCGAGGATCGCGTCAACGAACCCATCGGTGGCGCTCGCGGGCACGGCGGTCATAGCTGGAGAGTGTTGCACCTGGAGCGGGCGCGATCAACAGGCACAGACAGAGGCAGCGACGGGTTCCAACCCGCGATTGTCACCCCACCTATTGAAACCTGCTCGTCAGCAACACCATCGCCCACATCGAACACCACGCGGACCAAGCCGGTGAAGCTCAGCACGCCTTCGATGATGAATGTGAGAGGGCGAGCCGACCACTGGGGTCGCGACCGTCGTTGAGGACGAAAGCGACAAGTCTAGGTGTTCGGCCGCTTCGGGAAGCGAGTCCCCAATGGACCCCAAGCCTCTCCTCACTCCGGTCTCAAAACGCGGGTTTAGACCTTCGAAATCGCCATATGCAGGGACTTCGACGGGAGCCCCGACGGCGGTGCGGCCGCGAAGGAGTGCGGTGTTAGGATCGTGCAGCCATGCCTGACAACTCGAGCCGAGGCGCGGTGCTGATCAGTGGTGCATCGACGGGCATAGGGCGTGCCTGCACCGAGCATCTCGACAGCCTCGGCTTCACCATCTTTGCCGGCGTGCGCAAGCAGTCAGACGCTGACTCGCTGCGTGGCGCTGGATCTGGGCGCACGCAGCCGCTGATGCTCGACGTCACCGAGAGCGAGTCGATCGCCTCCGCGATGCGGATCGTCGATGAGGCTTGCCCCACTGGCCTTGTCGGACTCGTCAACAACGCCGGCATCTCAGTCGGCGGGCCGCTCGAGTTTGTGGCGATCGACGAATGGCGGCGCCAGCTCGAGGTCAACTTCATCGGCCAGGTCGCCGTCACCCAGGCGGCCCTGCCGGCACTGCGCAAGGCGCGGGGGCGAATCGTGAACATGACCTCGATCGGCGGTCGTCTGGCCAGTCCATTCCTTGGACCCTACAACGCGTCGAAGTACGCGCTCGAGGCGGTCACCGACGCGCTCCGACTCGAGCTGCGCCAGTTCGGCGTAAAGGTCGCGGCCGTCGAGCCGGGGGCGGTCGCTACGCCGATCTGGGAGAAGGGCCGCGCTAGCGCCGAGCAGGCAACGGCGAGCATGCCGGCCGAAGCTCAACAGCTCTATAGCGCGGGGATCACGGCGATATCCAAGTTCATCTCTCTGGGTGAGCGTTCAGGCGTACCGCCGCTCGAGGTTGCGCGGGCCGTGGAGCACGCCCTGACCGCGAGCCGACCCAAGACCCGTTACGTCGTCGGACGCGACGCGAAGATGCGCCTCATCCTCACGCGACTTCTGCCGACCCGCGTGATGGACAGGGTGGTCGTGCGCGCGATGGGGCTCTGATTGCCGTGCGCTCTCACCGCTATGCGCGCAATGAGGCGCGCACGCGGTGACTAGTCGGAGAGCTGGTCAGTAGACGACCACGCGACCTGACGCGGCGCGGCGCGGCGCGGCGCGGCAGGGGTGGTACTCGCTCGTCCGCCAAACCGAGAGTGCGGGATCTGCTTGCGCTGCGTTCCCCGAGCCCAGTATTTGCCGGGACTACGTGATCGGGGTGCGATTGTGCAGGCGCCACCTATTGGTCTGGGCAGCTAGGCTGGGTCTTCGCTAGGAGCCCTCGCCCATGGACCCAGGCCGCTACCCGGACAAGGCGCTCGTCGGCGTCGAGCGCAAAGCCCGGGAGCGAAAAGCGCGTGGCAAGCAGCTCCGGTATGGCCTCTCGCCCGAGCGGCGTCACTCTCGTGCCTGCGGGCGTCTGCTCGCTGAGGGATAGCTCGCTCCAGTCGCACAGCAACCTGCCCGTGCCGTCATCGCCACGAACGCCCACGATCAGGCCGCGGACGAACAGCGAGCGCGGATGCGTGGAGGTCCACCAGTTGCTGGTCTCGACGTCAATGAGCGGAACCGGCTGCGGGAGAAAGCCGTAAACGTCGACCCATTCGTCCCCCGCCAGCTTCTGGAGCACGAGCTCGGATCCGTCCTCGACGACGCGAAAGCTCCAGCCCGACTGCTCCTGCGTGGGACCCGGCCCGAATGGGATCGGCTCGAGGATGCCGCGGGCGATCCCCACGTCGGCGTGCCAGCTTGCGCCGTTCTCGCTGACGCGCAGGAGGAGGTGACTGCGGGGCCGCACCACGCCCGGCTTCGCGCCCAGGCGCATGCGTGCCAGGAACATGTCCACCTCCGCGCCGAGCGCCTCGAGGGCTGCCTTCAGCAGCAGGTTCTGCTCGAAGCAGTAGCCGCCGCGGCGTTCGCTCACGAGCTTGCGCTCGAGGTCCTCCACCTCCAGCGACACCGGCAGGCCCTGGTGCGGGTCGAGGTTCTCGAAGGGGATCGAGGTCAGGTGCGCCCTGTGCACCTGCGCGATGCTCGGGCGCCCGTCCAGGCCGATCCGCTCCAGGTAGGCGTCCAGGTCGAGCATCGCGGCGAGTGTAGTGAGCGTGGCAGCCGTCGCCAAGTCGCACGATGGAAGTCCTGCTTCGATACAGGAGGAGGCGTATCGAGGTTTACGTCTGACCGGCGCGCAGGCCAGATCAGGCTATTCCGTGCTGGTACGCGTAGAGCACGGCTTGTGCACGGTCTCGCGAACCAGTCTTGTAGAAAATGCGGTTGACGTGGGTCTTCACGGTCGCCTGGCTGACGACAAGAGCCTCGGCGATTTCGGTATTCGATAGCCCACTCGCGATCAGCTTGAGCACCTCTGCCTCCCGAGGCGTCAGGTCATCGTGGAGCGGCTGTGTTGGCGCGTCGGGGATCGGTTTGGTGTCGAGGACGGCGACCACGAGCCGCTGTTGCACGATCGGGTCGAGGTGGGTCTCACCGGCGACGAGAGCTCTGATGGCCTGCTCGATCTCCTCGGCGCTCGCGTCCTTGGTCAGATAGCCACGTGCGCCGGCCTGTAGCGCGGGGAACAGCGATTCGTCGTCGGCGTAGGTCGTGAGCACCAGCACCTGTGTGTCGGGGAGTTCGACACGGATATGGCGCGTGGCCTCGGCACCCTCCATCCGCGGCATGCGCAGGTCCATCAGCACGACGTCCGGGCGCTCGGTCTGTGCGAGCTGTACGGCCTCGACGCCATCGCACGCAGCCCCAACGACCTCGACTCCGTCGATCAGGCCGACCAGCATCGTCAGCCCATCGCGCACGGTGCGCTGATCGTCAGCCACCAGCACCCGGATCGGCGCTCTCATTACGCAGGCACCTGCAGCTCGATGCGCCAGCCTGCGTCGGTAGGGCCTGCGTGCATGCTGCCGCCTGCCCGTTCCAGCCGCTCGCGCATGCCCGCGAGCCCCCGTCCGCCCCCCACATCGGCCAGCCTGGCTCCGGCCGGCGGGGCCGTGGCTGGGACGTGGTCCTCAACGGTCAGCGTGGTGTGATCGGGCCCGTAGCTCAGAACGACGGTGGTGCTGGCGCCGGGCGCGTAACGAGCGACATTGGTCAGCGCCTCCTGTGCGCCGCGGTAGAGGGCGAGGCCCGCGTCGGCGGGCAGCGTGCGGCCGCTGCCCTCGACGCGAAGCGTCACCTCGAGGTCCATGTCGGCGGTGAAGCTGTCGATCAGCACCTCGAGCTCGTTCACACCGGGCAACCGCTCGCCCCGTAGCGCGCCGACCGCCTGCCTGGCGTCGGCGAGTCCGTCCCTTACGAGCTCGCCGGCGCGGTCGATCGCACCGCGCATCTTCGCTGTTGCCTGCTCGCGCTCTGCGAGCAGTCTGGCACCTTGGAGCTGGATCGCGGCTGCGGAGAGCGAATGCGCGAGGACGTCGTGCAGCTCGCTCGCGATCCGGCCGCGCTCGGCGGTCGCCGCCGCTCGCGTTTGCTCCTCGCGTGCGTCCTCGAGCTGCGCTAGCAGCACCTCGGTTCGGTCCTGGCTCTCGCGAGCTTGCTTGAGGAAATACGCGATCAGGCCGAGTAGCGCGCACAGCAGCGTGGCGGCGAGAACCGCCGAGGAGGAACTGCCCGCGAGCGCGGACGCCACGTCGAGCGCGACGGTCATAACGCAACCGAGCATGATCGCGAGCGTTAGCGGAAGGCGGGCGAAGGCCATCCACACCGCCGCACCAACCGCGAGGCCGGCAGCGCCACGCGGCTGCAACGCTGCGAGCGCGACCCCGGCGGCGCCCATCGCGGAGATCACCGCCGCCTGCAACCCGATGCCTCGTTGGATGAACCAGTTGGGGATCGCCACGGCCATCGAGATGGCGAAGACAGCGAACGCGAGCGCAACTCCGAGTCCATCCCCATGCCACGCGGGCCGCGTATGCCCGCTGAATGTCCCGACGGCGACGACCGCGATAACGGCCATACCGAGCGGCCGCAGCGTGTCCCGCTGACTCCGCACCCTCAGAGCAGCGCGGGTTTGCGCCTCTGCGACCCGTGCGCTCTCGCTGCCGGCGGCTGCTGGCGTCCCCATAACGCTCGCGGGCTCTTCGGTCACGGTCACCTGTGGTAGACGATAAAGCGCCGTCCGGCCCACGGGGAGCGGGCCGGACGAGCCGAGGAATCGTTTCGTTGATCACGCCGCGGCGGGAATCGCGATCGTGCCGGGCGCCTGCGAGACAGTCAGCCGGCGGGCGCGAAGCTGGACCGTCACCAGCCGGGCACTCACCTCGACCAGCGCCATCGAGACCAGTGCAACCGGCCACGCCACCGCACCAACGTGATTAGCGATGCTGAAGGCGCTGACCGCATGATAAGCGCCGTGGTGCACGGCGTACACAAACACCAGCCGAGACGAGATGCCGGCGATCAGCAGAGCGCCGGCGATCCAGCCAACGCCGGCGAGCGCGCCGCCTTCTTCGGCGCTAATGCGGATATGGGTCGCGAACCCGCCGAGCAGGCCCAGCGTCAGGCCGACCGAGGACAGCAGGCCGACCAGTATGAGGTCGTTGCCGGCGTTCGGGATCGAGTGAACGTACAAGTGGCCGACATAGAGCACGACGGCCATCGGCACCAGGAAGGAGCGGGCATCCACCTTGCGCTCACGCGCCTGGCGAAGGACCACGAAGACGAAGACTGCGTTGATGAGGTAATCGGTAGTAGTCATGACGCCATAGTCGCCTGATCGAGGTGTGCTGTCGTCGGAGCACGGGTTGAACCGCGGGTTGATCTCGCCCTCAACCCTCGGGTTGACGGCGACCCAATACCGGGTGGGGCCAGAGCTGCTTCCGCCATCGAACACGACCCTCGCACCCGAGTCTGCCATCCACCCCTCCGGCTGCTCGCACGAGGCTAGAAGACTCCTCGAGCAATCCCGACCGACCGAGGCGGTTGGTCCTCGTCCGGAGCGCAAGCGTGGCGCTGGCGCCGTCTGGCACGCTCTCGTTGGAAAGTGGCCACACGAGCGAATCTATCCACCCGAACACCGACGATGCTCCAGCGACGAACGTGAGCGCCAACATAGCCATCGCCGCTTCCCACAGCCGAGATCCCCCGGTCAGGTGTTCTCTAGCGTTCAGCATTGGCAAGAATTTGTCGCACAGCTGGGGCCGTCCGCGCTGCTGCTGTGCGTCGAAAGAGGCGCGTCCCGCGAGGCGACGAGACGCCCGAGTTGGACAACAAGCGTCAGATCTGCGCCTCTACATTGGCTTCGAGAAACCACCGCTTATGGGCCGAGCCGCCCCGCCGCTCCGAGGTCACAAACGCGGGTTCAACGACCGGTCTGCGGGCGAACTGCAGTCATATCCCTGACGATCGTGGACGTGAAAGCGGATCAAGGAGATCCGCTTCATCACACTGTTCGGTCTAACGGCACCCAGAATGATATGGTTTTAGGGGATGATGAGGTCTGCTTTTCGGGGTACGGGAGTGCTAAGCGTGGCTCTGCTCGTGACGGCGAGCGTTTGGTCTGTGAGCTCCGCGACGGCCGGCGAAGCCGTTTACGTCGCCAATGCGAATGGACCCTCGGTGTTCCAGTACGCCGTTCAAGCAGGCGGGACGCTGGCGCGGGCCACAGGGGTCGCCCAGGACACCGAACGGCCCGACCGGATCGTCCTCGCCCCGAACGAAAAGAGCCTGTATGTCGCCGAGGGCAACACCATAGGAGTCGGCGCGCTCCTTCAGTACACGGTCGAACCCGACGGCACGCTCACTCCGAAGAGCCCGGCCACGGTCACCACAGAACAGGAAATTGAGGGTCTTGCGATCAGCCCCGACGGCGCGAGCCTCTATGTGATCGAAGGCGGCTTCTTCGGCAGCGGACAGCTCGCCACCTACACGATCGGCTCCGACGGAACGCTCTCGCCAAGCGGCGCCGCCAAGGTCTCAACCGGCGATCAGCCGTATGACATCGCGGTCAGCCCCGACGGCAAGAGCGTCTATGTGAGCAACTGGCTTGAAAGCACGATCTCCCAGTACAGCGTCAACGGAGAGGGCTCGCTCACACCCCAGAACCAAGCCACCGTGGCCACCGGCCCGCAGCCCTACAGGCTCGCGATAAGTCCCAACGGGCACAGCCTGTATGTGACAGATGAGCACTTCATCACGGAACCGTCCGAAGCATACGGAGGGTGGGTCTCCCAGTTCACGATCGGCGCCGACGGCACACTCACGCCAAAGACCCCGGCCGCTGTGCCCGCTGGCCCAGAACCGAAGGGTATCGCGATCAGCCCCGACGGAGAAAACCTGTATGTCGCCGACAGCACAGAAACTGGCGAGATCTCACAGTTCTCGATCGGCGCCGAAGGCACCCTTACGCCGCTCATCCCCGCGACGATAGCCGCCGGTAGACAGCCGTTCGGGCTCGCACTAACACTCGACGGCAAGCACCTGTATACGACCAACTCCGCCGAATACACGATCGGGCAGTACGAAATCGAAGCCGGTGGAGCGCTGAAGGCGCTGCAGCCCGGGACCGCCCGCGCCGGCGAATGGCCGATGAGCATCGTGATCGCCAAGACCGAAAGCGAGCCGCCGATCGCCCCGGAAGAATCGGAAACCAAAGAAGAACCGGAAGGGACCGAACCGCCGCCCGAACGCTGCCACGAACCGCCGCCCGGGCGCTGCCGCGAATCAGAACCTCCAGGGCAGTGCCACCAACCGGACCCGCCTCCAGGGAGCTGCTGTCCGGCCGGCCCTGGCGAAGTCGAACCACTGAACCTCGATCGCTGCACCGAAGCAGGACATGGAGCCAACGAATCACCTCGCGCCGAACCGGTGTCAGCCGGCGGCGGCAGTGACAGCGAAGGTGGGTCTAAGGAGAGCCCTGGACCGCTACGGGCCCATCCAGGCCAAGACTCTCTCGCGTCCCCGCACCACACTGCCGGCCATCACAAGCGTCGAATCCGCCGACACCACCAGAAGATTCGCTCAAAGCCCGCACGCAGAAGGGTTCACTGACCGAAAGCTGTTGTAGCTCGCAAGACGCCGCAGGTCGGGTTGCGATTAGCATCAAAAGTCCAGGCGCCCGTCGTAGGGGCCGATCAGCGAAGAGCTTCTCGACCGGCATCCAGAGGCCTCTGGAAGACCTCGAGTCCCTCGCTTGCAGCCGGGTCACAAACGTGGGTTCAATCCCCAAAATCCCAAAATCGCTATATGCAAGGACTTCGACGGGAGCGACGGGGGTCAAACCCTCGTTCGGCACCCCATCGAGATTAGGTCGCGAGTGCGATGATCGGCTACTGGTAGCGGCGAAGCAATGACACGAAAGCAAATACTGCTCGACGTGACGCTCGCGACACGATGTGGACAACTGCGCGAGACATCATCTGCCTAACCCGCGTAGTCGCGCCAAGGTTCAAGCGGGACTATGGGGACGAGCTATGCGTGTTGCCGCCGGCCGAATCGTCGACCGCGGTAGATCGACCAGCCACCATCGTGGGCAGCTGCAGCTGACGGGACTCGTTGAACTGCTTGAGCCTGCCCAGATAGTAAACGAGGATCGTATAGCTACCGAAGACCTCAAGGCCGTCGACGACGAGCTTCAGCCACAGCGCAACGTCGGCGGTATTTAGCCAGGCCGTCGCTGCGACGTCGGCTACCAAGGCGCTCCAAGCGAGCATCGCCCGGAACGGGAAAGGCGGTCGACTATGCACTTTCTTCCTCTACCGACTGCCGGTGCTTCTTTATCGAGGTGACCTTTGCTTGGCTTTCCGCCTTGCGCCGAGACCGAGCACGTACGAACTGTTGGACCTCGGGATCACGCTTGAGCGTCGCTACATGCTGGAGCACCAGCGACCGCACGAGATCAGGCAGGGCGTGGGCGTCTAGATACGCCGAAGCCTCGAGAACCGCTACATCCTCCTCTGGGAGCCGAATATTGATCTGGCGCTGGGCCACTTCGACCTCTCTGTCCGGCGGGTCTGCTAGAGCGCTACATCGTAGCTGGCTACGCAGGAATTTGCTACGAGACGTCGACGGCTCCCCAAGTCGGGTAAGCGCCGCGCGGGCAAGTGAGCGCTACGCCGAGATCGGCAGTGGAGGGCCGGACAGAGAATTGTCCTCTAGGAGCGGCCATTCTGGATGATGATCGCCGTCCGATTGTCGGTCGCACGGGGCCCTCAGCGACATCCGATACGTACGGCACTGTTGGGGCGTGGATAAGCACGAAATATCGCTGCCGCAGAGGTTTTCCCAACGGCTCATCGTGGGACGGGAATAGCGCCCGTCAACTGGTGGCGTGGCCTTCGGCCGCGCGCTTCGCAATGAGAATGATGCCTGGTTTGCCGTGGAGGCCGGCGGATCACGCCACCAGCTACACGAGCGCGGAAGCACGCCGCCTGACTCGGTAGGTCTTGAGCTTCCGCGCGGTGCTCTCGAAAGGTTGCCAGGATCCTTTGCCGCTGACGAGCTTCATTGGGCCACCAACGAGAGAGCTTCGGACCCCCAAGCGGCGCGCACGATCTATTCGTTTCCGCTTGGTCGCGCTCGGGCGCTTGGCTACTTACAGCCGATTCCTATGTCTCGGTTCTAGCGCTTGCCGATCCCGACCGGGCCGTGGCGCAGGCGGCGATAACTCAGCTACGCTCTGATCGCGCTCAGAGTCTTGATCATCTGATCATGGCGCGTGTCAGCCGCATAGGCCCAGCGCGCGATGAGGTTCTCCAGATCTATGAGGAACTGGCGCCGGAGTTCGCACCGCGAGTCCTGCACAGCGCGCTGCCGAGGCGCGAGCAGACCGCAGCGCTTGAGGCAATCAGGCAGCGGGACAATCGAATCGCGTTGACATGCTCGGCGAGGGCTTTGACTTTCCCGAGCTGAAGATCGCCGCGCTGCACGACCCGCATCGCAGCGTGGGCGTCGCGCTTCAGTTCATCGGTCGCTTCGCGCGGAGTCGACCGGACCTCGGGACCGCGACGGCTGTCGTCTCGCGCCCGGACCCGGGCTATGACGAACGGCTGCGTGCGCTCTACGCCGAGAGCAGCGAGCGCCACACACACGCGCAGCCCGGCGCCACGAAGGCATTCGACCGCTTCGGCAGCTCCGGCAACCGGCTGGAGTTCGCAGCGAAAGCCTCCATGCGCTTGTTCTCGTAGCGGCCCAGCCAGTCGTCCGGCAGCGAGCGGCCGAGCTTTGCCTCTGCGCGTGAGAGCACGTCGGCGAGCAGCAACCCTTGGTATTCCCCGGCGCGCCTGCGGCAACGTGGTCTCCAGCCTCTGCTCGGTGAGCATCGCCGCGAGAACTCGGTTGGAGATGACCTCGCTATCGACAAGCACGCCCGCAGTCGAAGATCACAAGCTCCAAACCCACGGCCGGCATTCCTGTCATGACGCAGCGCTCTGCCGCGGCGGCGGTACTGACTGTTCGTGCCGGCGGATGAACTCGCTCTTGGCGTCGGTGTACTTCTCACGGTCATCGGGGAAGCGCTCGGCGAGCGTACACTTCAACGTCGCATACTCTCGCGCGAGAACGGGATCTGTGCGCAGGCGGTCACGGAAGCGCAGACGCAGTTCAAGTTCTTCCGACTCATTAAAGAGATGCAGATGGTAGGTCCGTACCAACGCACTCGGATAGCAGAGGAAGCGCCGATGAGCAAGCGTCGCGTTGAACGCCTGGGGGAACTGATAACCGCCGACTGTGGTCAGCGCCGCGATGTGCTTGTCGAGGTTTCCCACGAGGGCGATCATGTCGATCGTCGGCTTGGCGGCAAGTTCAGGTACAGCGGTCGAGCCGAAGTGGTGTATCTCGGCGCCTCCGAGTAGCGGCCCGATCCGCTCACGCTCAGCCGCAAAGCGGGCTGGCCACGCCGGGTCGTACTCCACGATCTCGACTGGGGCGTCCCGGCCACCAGCGCGCTCGAGGTCTTCCGCTGCGGCACGAGCGCGATCGACCCGATTCATCCGTGCAGTCTCGCACTCGGCGCGTTCGTGCTTGGTCGACGGCCGGTCTCGACGCCCAAAGGGATACCCGAAACTCAACTGGCTTGGCCGCTAACCATCATCGTCATGTAGGTGGTGTTCGGACTCCGGCGATAGTCGCCAAATGGCTCGCACGGCGCAAACCCCGCGCTCACGAAGAGCGAGCGAGCTGGCGCGAATGCGTCCATGACCCCCGTCTCCAGGCTCACGCGCTCGAAGCCGCGCTCGCGGGCGACAGTCAGGAGATGGTCAAGCATCGCGCGACCAATGCCCAGGCCACGGACGTGCTCAGCCGTGTGCATCGTCTTCAGCTCCGCGTGCCGATCGTCAAGCCGCTTGAGCGCGCCGATCGCGACCAGCTCCCCGTGGCGGCGGATACCGAAGAGGGTGACGGCCGGATCGAGCAAGCCGTCGATCTCGAGCGCGTGCGCATCGCGGGGCGGACTGTGCATACGCCCGAACTTCAGATGATGCGCGACGAGCTGCCGCACATCATCAATCCTTGGATCGGCGGTCGCGATGTCGAACTCGGCGATCGGGCGACTCATGCTGGATCAGCAGGGGTCGATGCACGTCCGGTTGAGCGCTCGGCGTTAGCTGTGAGGAGCAGCCGTATTGAGACGACGGCGAGCAGCACGACTGCGGGGGCAAGGAGGAATCGGCAGAGAGGAGTGAGGAACGCGACGGCGAGCAGCAGAAGCGGAGGCGCTGCCCAGCGGGGAAGCAATGAAGGTGAGTACCACGCGACTCCAACGATCGCACCAAGAAGCACGGCAATTCCGGCTCCTGCGGCGTTGTAGCCGAGAACATAGGAGACCTCGAATAGCGCCCGGCTGAGTTCGGGGGTGAGCTGGCCGTGTTCGGCGCGAAGCGCGCCAGCCATGTTGATCGTCTCGGCGCCGAGCCCCGTCGCAACGACAAGCAGTAGACCGCCGAATGCCGCGGTTGGAAGCAGGTCGTCGGGTGCGTGATCGCGCAGCAGTGTACGGACGCCACTCGCAAAGAACACGAGCAGCGCCGCTGCAAGCAAACTGATACTGGCGCCAGCAATGATCCGGCTGGAGGTGCTCGCATAGAAGGACGCGATCTGATGAGCGGACGCACCGGCTTCCGGCTGGTCAAGCGCCCACAGTGCATTGCCGGCCCCGAACAGGATCGCCACGGCGAGCCCCACGGCACCGGTCATCCCGCGCGCGGACCAGCGCCCCGTCACTTCCGACGCGCCTTGCTTGCCGCCGCGCATCTTCCCTACGGTTGCGCCCATCGACTCACGAAGCCTATCCGTCGCCCCATACCTCGGGGGGCCGCCAGGCTGGCGCCGTGCTAGCTTCGCGGTGTGAACAAGGTCCCGGCCGCGGTGGCTGCCGTGGATAGCGGGACCCCATGAGGAGACAGCGGGATTGGTGCTGGTGAGCCTCACGGAGTTCAGAGCGCACGCTTGGCGTGATCTACCGCGTATGGGGTGGATCGCGCTCGGGCTGCGCGCCGGCTGGTATGAGCTGCCCGGCGCGGTCGGCCTGTACCTGTGGACTGACCTTCCGCGACGGTGCATGGGCTCGCTGTCGGTGTGGACCGATGCGGCTGACCTACGGCGGTGGATCGGACTGCCGCGCCACGTTCAGGTCATGCGCCGGTACAAGCCACGCGGCACGTCACGCTCGACCCAATGGACCTGCGAGACGTTCGACCGAGCGACGATCCTCGCCGAAGCCAAGCAGCGCCTCGCCAGGGGAGAGCTGTCCCGAACGGGCAGCTAATGGCAGAGCCCGCCCGCCCATCCCATGTTTGCTCGCGTCTACGCGAGGGTCGCCGAGATCAGCGAGCGCCGCGGCGCCGCCGAGCACCGCCGTCGACGCAGGCGACAGCGGTAGCCTCGCGGCATGAACCTGCGCGTCATGGAGGCATCTGACCTCGACGGAGCAGTGCGGGTGTGGCAAGCGGCGAACATCGTGCGGGGCAAGCGCCCAAGTCCCGAGCGCGTTGCGGGGGTCGTTGAGAAGCTGCAAGAGCCAACAGCGGTGCCCTACATCGCAGCCAGCGAGGCCGGCATCGTGGGCATCGCCCTACTAGAGCCGTGCCTTGCCGACGATGGGGCGGGAGCGGTCGTTCCCGACGCGCTCCACATCTCGATGGTCTTCATTGACCCGGTCTCACAACGACAGGTCGTTGGCTGGCGGCTAATGCGCTACGCGCTCGACAGCGCGCGCGTGTCTGGCGTATCAAGCGTCTCCCTCTGGACCGGCTGCGAGAACACGGGCGCTCGTAAGCTCTACGAAGCGCTCGGCATGAAGCCGACCCGAACTCGACGGATGAGCGAAACCGTCGAGTGGGTGCGCTACGAGCTGGACCTACGAGCCCACCACCAAGCACCACGCCGAGGTCGTGAGGCATGACTGACCAGCTGGCTCGGTTGCTCACCGAGCAGGCGAGATTGAAACACCTGCCCGCGGCCGCACCCCCACTGCCCTGCGGGTCGAATAATGGTGATCGTTGCAGGGGAATCGTCGCACAGCGCAGCCCAGCGCGCAGAACCCGCTGGGAGCCTGTCTCGCTGCAGGACACGCCCTGGATCGCCGAACATGGGGACCGCTGCGCGTCTTCGGACTACGCTGACCCGATGGAGCGCGAGGAGCTGGCGGCGGAGTTGGCGGCGGGCGAGGAGATGCTGCGCTCGGCGACGGTCGTCCGCCTCGCCTACAACGGCACCGACGGCACGCCCAGGGTGATCCCGGTCGGCTTCCTCTGGACCGGGGAGGCAGTGGTGGTCTGCACCCACCCGACCGCACCGAAGGTTGCAGCGCTCCGCGCCCGGCCGCGGGTGGCGCTGACCATCGACACCCCGAGACCAGCCCGATCCCTGCTGGCGCGGGGGGATGCCGAGATCGAGGTCATCGACGGCGTCGCGCCCGAGTACCTCGCCGCGGCGGCGAAGTCCTACGAAGGCGAAGACCTCGCGGCGTTCGAAGCGGGCGTGCGCGCCACTTACGACCGGATGGCGCGGATCAGCATCGTCCCCGACTGGGCACGCTGGTTCGACTTCGACGCCGGCCGGCTCCCCGGCTTCCCGCGCAGGCTTACTCAGCCGGCGCCCTGAGGGGAACGATTCGGCGGCGTGGCCGCCGTCCCACCGGGAGGACGGCGCCGTTCGGCTGAGTCCGGCGCGCGCGGCGACGAAAGCCGCCTGCGTCCTACGCGGCCCCGGAATGCGGCTCACCCCGAGACATACAGCGCCCCTCGGCGCACGAAGCGCGCGAGGGGCGCATCGGTACGACGCCGGCCCAGCTCGCCTACGCAGCGAGGCTATAGCGGCGCGGCTTCGGTGGGCAAGAGCGCTGTGGGTGGCACTCATGGAGCTGTGTAGGTTCGGCGGTGCCTGTTGGGTGCAGGCGTAGTGAGGGCAGCGCGCTGCGCGACGGCTCCTATTCGGCGGACGGGCACGCTTGCTTCTGGCGGCCGTAAGGCGCTGTCGCCCGGCATCGGAGAGCGCTGCTTGTCGTCCGGAGTGCTCGTCTGACGAAGGCCAGTCGGGACGACCGCTCCGCCACGCGAGCGCGCGTGCTCGTGAATACCGATGTGGTAGCGTGACGCCGCTATGGGCGTTTATCGATACGAGCGCCATGCTGGAAGGCGGACTGTGGGTCTGGTCGTGTTCGCCGCGATGTGCTGCTTGGGGTGGAGCCTGCCGGTGTCTGCGCAAGCATCGACGGTGCCGTCGATCGAAAGCGAGTCCGTCTCGCACCCGACTCCGACGGATGCGACGCTGGAAGCGTCTATCAACTCCCAAGAAGGTTCGGCGGGCGACTACTACCAGTTCCAGCTCGTAAGGAGCACGAACGAATACGCCTCGGAAATCCTGTGTCCGGCAAAGCTCCCGCCGGGAACGGATGGTTGCATCGGCACCGAGGCGGCGAGTGCTCTGCCGATCGGCTTCATTCCAGGCAACACCATGCAACCTGGCGTGGATCACCCTGTCAGCCTCGACCTCGCCAGCACCGGCGTGACGCTCCAGCCTGGCACGACCTACCACTACCGGCTGTTGGTGGCACGACGTGTTCAGACGGAAGACACGATCCAGTGGGAACCACCAACCGTCTACGGCGCCGATCAGACGTTCACGACGCCCTCCGGTTCGCCCTCGATCGCAAGTGAGTCGGCGTCGAACATCACACAAACCGACGCGACACTCGAAGCACAGATCAACCCCGAGGCAGACCAGGCAGGCGACTACGCCCAGTTCCAGCTGGTCAAGGATCCGAGCGAATACGCCTCGGAAATCCTCTGTCCGGCGACGCTTCCCCCGGGAACAGATGGATGCATCGGCACCCCATCGGCGAATGCTCTGCCTATCGGGTGGGTCTGTGGCAGCTGCGAACAGGAGGCCACGACCCGCCCCGTAAGCCTCGACCTTGCCAGCGCCGGCGTGACACTCAAGCCCGGCACGACCTATCACTACCGGGTGCTGGCGGCACGACGTGTCCAGACCGAAGACACGATCCAATGGGAACCCACGACGGTCTACGGACCCGATCAGACGTTCACGACGCCGTCGGGCCCGCGCCCTGTGATCGAAAGCGAGTCGCTCTCGCATCTCACCTCGACCGACGCGACGCTGGAAGCGCAGATCAACACCGAGGGACTGGAAACCACGTACAACTTCTACTTGCAGGAAGCGCCGCTATGTTTCAAGGCCATTCCGCCTTGCGAGCGTCCTCAGTACGAGCCGATTACGTTGCCGGCCGGGAAGCTTCTCGGTTCGTTTGTCGGCCAGAGCGTCAGCGTCGAGTTGAACAGTGCCGGTGTGAGCCTGTCACCAGGGGAACACTATGAATACTGGGTGACTGCGACCAGTGTGGCGGGAACGACCACGGGTTATGCCCAGGAATTCATCGCGCCGGAAGAAAAGGCGCCGCCGCTGAGCACCACAACCCTGTCTGCAACGAACGGCAATAACCAGGGAACCTCAAGCACACCGACCGGGTCAGGAGGACCTCTTGCGCCCGATGTTACGCCTCTTGGGCCTCAAATCGTGTGCCTGTGTAACTGCGCGCGAGGATGCCATGGCAAGAAGGTCAGTCCCAAGCATCTAACCCGAACCCAGAAGCTGTCCAAAACCTTGAAGGCGTGCGCCAAGAAGCCGAAGCGCAAGCGAGTCGCGTGTCAGAAGCAGGCACGCGAAAAGTACGCCACGACAGCGTCCAAGGCCAAGAAAAGATAGCGCTGTCCCAGCTCGCCGGCAAACTGTCCGCCGGTAGCTCTAGACCATATGGACAGCCGTGCTCTGGCGTCCGGTTGGGGTGCGAGGGTCGGCACCCGCACATGAGGTGCGCGGGTTGAGCGTCCAGGGGTGGCCTGGGCGCCGACCGCAATCATGGAGGTGCCGACCCTGGTACAGGTTCGCAGTTGGGCTTCGGCGCGATCGACGCCCTGCTGGTTCGCCGTGAGGCGCTGGAGAGCGCGATTCGCCGAGCTCGTGCCCGGCTCGCCATGGGCGCAAACCGTCGCGCGATTGCGGTGCCTGTGGAATCGACACGCTCTCCGCGGGCCTCCGCGAGGAAGCTGTAGAAGCCGTCGAACGCGCCGACGTCGAGCACGCTGCGCCCCGCAAGGCGATCCGCGCCGAGCACCCCGAGGCGATAGCCGTGGTCGCGTGCGATCCCCGGCGTGTAGACCCCCGGCGCAAGCGCGAAGGTGTGAAACCAAAGCGGAACCGAATCGCGGACGCGCTTGGCGACGGCCACCGGCGCGCCGATGGGCTGCACGTCGGCGACAATGCGCTCCGCAAGGGATGTCTCAGGGATCGGCTCGATCGGCTCAGCCCCGATCGGCTGACTCACCGGTCGTTGCGTTCAGCGTGTCACCGGGCCGGTCTGTGTGATGTACCGGCGCCTGCTTGCGCGCGTCCTTCTTGGCCTGCTTGTCTAGCCGACGCTCGCGGAGCCTACTTTCACGGGTGAGCTTTGCCATCGTGGTCTTCTTCTTGCCGCTTGAGGCCATGTCTATCCGTCCCTTGTTGTGGAGTTCAGAACAGGTCCTTGCCGGGGTCATCCGGTGTGATGAATCCCGCAGCCCTGATCGTCGTTTGAACCACTTGAGGGTCGCTGTGGCCATCTCTGTTCACCTCCGGGTATGACTACGAGACGCGGAGGGTGCTGCGAGGCAACGACTGCCGAAGCGCGGGACACTGCTCTGGTAGAACAGACGTTCCCCGACAAGACCACCCTAGCGCCCCGCCGCCACGGGTCGGCCGGTGTGCCCGCAGAGACCCGCCTTTCAGGACTCGTGATCATCAGTGAGCGCACGTCGCGCGACAGCGTGGCCGGGGCGGCGGGCCCGACCAAGTCAGCACAGAGATCGAACCTGCAACCGGCGCTTCCGCTTCCGCTTGGGAAGCTGCAGGTCTGCGCTCAAGCCACAGAACTCGGGCATGGGACTGTCGAGCAGCACTGTGTATCGCGCTAGGCGCCGGCGCTTTCCTGGGAGGCGCTCTCGCGGTCTTGCGCCTCCAGATATGGCGCCAGGTACTTCGCGGCGATCTTGCTCGGCGGCGACCAGGCCGGTGTCTCGGTGATCTCCGAGCTGAACCCGTGCCCTCCCGTGACGTGGGCGGTGAGATATCGCGGCTTCTCGTTGGTCAGCAGCATCCCGTGGATCACGGGGTTGAAACGCTCAGGCGTCACGGGGCCCCAGCCAGAGCCGCGATCGACTGCGCAGCGACGTCGGCCTGCTGCGATCCGATACCGCCCTGCTTGATCGGGAAGTCGGTCGCGTCGCCGGCGGCGTAGATGCACTGGACATCGGGGACCCGGCAATGCGAGTCGACCCGGATGAAGCCATGTTCGCCGAGCGGAATTCCGCGCACGACGGGGCCATAAAGCTCGGGCAACGCAACTACCCGATCCACCTCGAGGCGCCGTTCGCCGGGGTTGATCAGCACTTCGCCAGAGCTGGGAACCTCGGCATAGGCGGAACCGATCGTCTCGACGTTCGCGGCGGCAAGCAGGTCGACGACGGCTTCGCTAGCCGCCGAGCCGAAGATCGCCAGTGGGCTGTCCTCGGGGGTGACGATCGTGGTCTCCAGCTCGAT
Source organism: uncultured Solirubrobacterales bacterium (assembly GCA_963764655.1). Classification (GTDB taxonomy): domain Bacteria; phylum Actinomycetota; class Thermoleophilia; order Solirubrobacterales; family Solirubrobacteraceae; genus Palsa-744. The sequence goes on along the minus strand of CAVXTI010000001.1, from coordinate 2,567,330 downwards.
CTGCATGTCGTATGCGCGCCCGGCCGTCATCATCGCGAGCTCGTATAGCGGTAGCGGCCAGGCCATACGTCCTGGGGCAACAAACGCCAACCTGTGGATGTAGTTCCCCTCGATGTCCTGGATCAGCCCGTGCAGCGTCTCGCCCAAGTTGCGGTCGTCGATCGTCAGGGCATGGGGGTAGCGCTTGGTGACTGTCGCTCCGAGCGCCAGCACCAACACGTCGTACCCGATCGTCTCATCGGCCTTTGTGTGGATCGTCTGCGCGACCGGGTCGATCCAGCCAAGCTCACCTTCGAGTAGTTTTGCTCCGGCGTCGCGAACGATCCGTGCGAGCGGGTAGCGCCGCGCCGAGCCGTAGCCAAATGGCTCGCGGACGACCATTGGCCGGTAGACAAACTCAGTGTTGGGTGCGATGACAGTTACGTCCGTGCGGTCGGGCGCGAGATCGGCCAAGGCGAGCGCGGTCTCCAGAGCCGCCACTCCTCCACCGGCGATGACCACGCGGAGCTTCCCGTTATGTGAAGCGCTTTTGGACACGACGGTAAGGCTAAGCTCCGACTTCGTGTTCGCGGTAGTGCTCGCGCCAGATCAGCCGGTAGATCGGGATTCGACGTGGGATGCCGCGTATGCCTGGGATGAACGGAATGCATACGAACGCCAGACTGAGCACACCCATTACCAACATCACAAGAATGTCGGCATTTTCGGAGGTCTTGAACGGTTCGACTTGGTACCAGACGGTGTACAACCATAGCCACGTCTGGCCCGGGTAACTGCCAGTCTCGTTCATCATGCCCCACTGGTCGCCGAGCAGATGCTGGGCTTCGGCGCGTTCGGCGAGCAGCCCGCCGTCGGCTATGAACAGCAACGGCTTGGTGTAATCGGTCTGGAAGAACTGTCGGCTCGTCAGCAGGTTGCCGTCCAAGCCTCCGCTCTTCGCGAGCCCCAGCAGGCCACTCATGATGATTGGGACAGGGCCTGCTTCGCCGGCTTTGACCGTTACCGAACCAGTGGTCGGGTCAACCGAGACATCCCTGTTCGGCGTCTTGTTTTCTTCCAACGCCGTTTCATGTTCTTCCAACGGCTTGGCAAAGGCTTCCGCCCAAGCCGTTCGTGTCTTTTCGGGCGCCGCCTGATATTGGGCGATAGTGCTCTGCAGCGCTGGGTTGTCGGGAACCGTCTTCAGGGGGTCGATCACGAAGTCGTTGGCGGTGTTGATCGGATGGCTGACGCCCAACCATTTCTGCGGATAGAGGAACGCGGCGTGCTGGCCCTCGCCGTTGTGGTTGTAAGGAGGACCGTAGGTGGCGGTATCGCTCGTGCCGGCCAGCTCCTTCGCTGCCGCCGCGACGAAGTTGACGGGATGCTCACGAGACCACTGCGCGACGGTGCTCGGGCGATCGTCCGGTGAGGAGAACAGCACGGTCAGTAGCACGGCCAGCAGCGCGACCACGCCGACCGCAACGAACAGCTCTTTCACCAAGTCGTATGGCGCGTATCCGCCTTTCCACTCGGCTGTTTGCGCTTCGTGTCGCGACCAGCGCAGGCGAGTCACGACGGCGCTCCCTGCGCGCCGGACCCCGCAGGCGCCGTCTCAGGAGCGGTGGACGAGGGGCGGCCCAGCCCCTTATCGAGCTCGAACGGCGGGACAACCCCGTGCTTACGCACGAGCAGGACGTGCGCGACCACGAGCGCGATCACGGCCACCGGTAGCAGCAGGACGTGGTAGCTGTACATCTGACCGAAGTTGGTGACGTTGAAGAACGCGCCGACGCCGACTGAGTTCAGACCGTCCTTGGCCTGTGTGGCGATCCACTGCGCGTCGAAGTTCTGCTGGGAGACATAGCCGGTCAACGCTGCGGGAACCGCGACGAGGAACGTGATGGCTCCGGTGACCCATACGCGGGAGCGCCCGCCACGCCACGCCGCCATCCAGTACTTGCCCCACAGATGGATGACCATGAAGAAGAAGAACAACTCCACAGACCACAGGTGGATGCTGTTAAAGAAGTGCCCGATCCCGGTGAAGTGCCACCATGCGGGACCCTTAAGGCTCAAGATCACGCCGGAGCCGATGATTACCACTAGCGCTGCGAGGCTCGCGACGCCGAACACGTAGATCCAGGATGCGACGTATGTGGGCTGATTGTCTGGCAGCAGCTTCTCGGGCGGCAGAGCACCCATCGCAAGCTCGCGTGTTCGAGTAGTCCACGACGGCTTGGAGGTTGGGGCGACGCTCATGACCCTCTACTGCGGCGACGCGACGCGGCCCCTGGGAACGGCAGCGCGATCGAGAGGAAGAAGACGACCAGCATCAGCCCGATCACGACGATGTTCGAGACCGACATTTGGAAGAAATGCCAATGTACGAGATGCGACGGATGGTCCAGGTTGAAGATGGCTGCCAACACGCTCATGCTTATCCCTCTCGGAGGTGGACTGTCGCCCACCTTACGCCTTTAGCACGGGCCCGTGCGACGCGGTGACCGGCGGTCAAAGCGACGCCGGAGAGGGCTGGATGTCTCTCTGTTGCCTTGAGGCCCAGGTAGCCCCCAGCGCCAGGTAGCGCGGCACGGGCGGCGGCCTCATGCGATGCTCAGGACGCCGAGCGCGACGACGGAGACCGCGACGAGCGCGATCACGAAAGCCGTCAGAACCGAGTCGAGGCGACCGAGACGATGAGCGCCCATCAGCTCGCTGTCGCGGGCGAGCGCTCGCAAGAAGGGCAGGATCGCGAGCAGCAGCACCGCGTTGAGCGCCTGGGAGAGAAAGAGAATCGGGATCAGTGGCGCGCCCGGGATGAGCACGATCGACACGGCGAGAAGGATGCTGACGCCGTACGCGCCGTAGAAGAGCGGCGACTGGCGGAGGCTGTCATTGAGATCGCAGCGTTGCCCAAAGGACTCCGCGACCGAATAGGCGGTTGAGAGCGGCACGATCGCGGCCGCGAGCAGGCCGGCCCCGACGACCCAAGCCCGAATAGGGTCTGCGCGGAGCTGCCAGCGAGCGGCCGCAACGCGATAGCCGCGTCGCTCGCTTCGTGGATGTGTCGTCCGTTCGCGTGCAGCGTTGCAGCGCATGCCACGACGATGAACACTCCGATGACGCCGGTCAGCAGCGCACCACTGACAACATCGACGCGCTTGTAGCCGAGATCCTTGGTTTTCAGGCGCTTGTCGACCGCGTAGGACTGGATGAACGCGAGACCCCATGGTGCCAGCGTTGTCCCGAGCGTCGCGACGACCACCAGAATGCCGTGGCGCGTGGAAGGCAGACTTGGGACCACGAGTCCGCGCACCGTTGCGCCCCAGTCAGGACCCGCGAGCACGCCTGAGAAGATGTAGGCAACGAAGATCGCGCTCAGCGCCAAGGGCACGTGCTCGACGCGCGCGAAGGACCCGCGCAGAATAAGCACGCTCACAGCGAGGGCCGCGAACGGAACCGTGAGGTAGCGATTCGCGCCGGTGAGCACCTCCATGCCGGCGGCGACACCGGCGAACTCCGCGCAGATCGTGCCGACGTTCGCGACCACCAGTGCGCTGAGCGCGACCGTCGTCGCGCGGGTGCCGTAGCGCTCTTGCACGAGCCGCATCAAGCCCTTGCCCGTCACGATCCCTGTGCGAGCCGCCAGCTCGTGGAAGACAATCAGCGCTGCCGTAGAGAGTGCCAGCACCCACAGCAGCCGGTAGCCAAAGTCCGCACCGAGAATCGAATACGTAGTGATGCCGGCCGGATCGTCATCGGATAGCCAGGCCAGCAGACCGGGTCCCAGGACGGCCAGGAGCGCCAGAAACCCTGGTCGGCGCCCACGCAGCGAGGCGAGCCTCCGATGCGGGTGGCGAACAGCCAGATGAGGCGGAAAGAGTCGGGAGCGAGGTGCCATGCGCGACGCGGATCTTGACGCTTATCCCGCACGAACCTCCGAGCACCATGCGCAGGCACAACCACCTGCCGCGATCCATCTACCTACCTGGGCCAAGCGCGGAGTTCTCGCCGGGCCCCTGACGCGACGCCAGGTGCTGGCGCGGCGCGCGATGATCAGCGTGCCAGCGGCTCGCCGACACGGGTGGGCACTACTCGCCCCGCGCGGCCCAGTAGGCCTCCGCCTCGGCCTCCATGACGGCCAGGCGAGTGTAGTAGTCAGGGAACTCGTTGAGGTGCGCTCGCGCGATCTTTGCGGTCACGGTCACGTCGTCGTCTGTGACGTTGGTCTCGAGATCCTGCGTGCCGTGCTCAAGCTCAACGTCCATCCCCATCCGAAACTGCTCGACCCCGAACCGCGATGCCAGCCATTCGATGCCGATCCGCTCGCCGGCCGCGCGCGCCTCCTCCACGGTGAAGCGTGCCTTCTCGCTCATGCCACGGAGCCTAGCGACCTCATCAACGCTACGAGGACCCCAATGGCGGCGTGCGCCAGCAACTACAAGGCCGGGGGAATAGCCCTTCCTCATTCCAAGCACGGGCTAGTGTGCTCCCCCTTTGCACCGAACAAGCGAGCGTCTCGATCAGTGGCCCTTAGACGCTCGTAAGGGACGGTGGGTGTCGCGCAAACCTCCGGTCTGTCCGGGGTGGTTTAGACACTTCTGGGTATGCCCCAGAACTTTCTTGAGTGTGATCGTGAGCAGGTGTTTTTGATGCCGCCGGACCCGCGGGATTGGCTGCCGGAGGGTCATCTGGCGTGGTTCGTGTTGGCGTCGGTCGAGGAGATGGATCTGAACGCGTTCTATGGCTCCTACCGCCAGGATGGGTGGGGCCGCGCGGCGTTCGAGCCTTCGATGATGGTGGCGCTGCTTTTGTATGCGTGCGCGCGTGGTGAGCGGTCCTCAAGGGGAATCGAGCGTCGGTGTGTGGAGGATGTCGCCTACCGGGTGATCGCCGCGCAGCAGACGCCGGATCACGCGACGATCGCGCGGTTTCGCGTGCGCCACGAGGAGGCCCTGGCGGGCTTGTTCAGCGAGGTGCTGGGGCTCTGTCGGGAGGCGGGGCTCGTGAAGGTGGGGCTGATCGCGATCGACGGCACGAAGGTTCATGCAAACGCGTCACATCACTGCAACCTGGACTACGAGCAGCTCGCGCGGGAGATCCTGAAGGAGGCGGGCGAGATCGATGCCGCCGAGGACGAGCTCTATGGGCAGGCGCGCGGCGATGAGCTGCCCGAGCACCTGCGAACCCACGAGGGCCGACGTGCTGCGCTGCGCGAAGCCAAGGAGAAGCTCGCGCGCGAGCGTGCAGACAGAGAAGACGCGAAGGTGAAGGCGGCTGACGCGGAGCCGCTGGGTGTGGAGCTCGTGCTTGATCCCGAGGTGATCGTCGCTCGCGTCCAGGGCCGTGCGGGGTGGGTGCGCGAGGCGCGCCACCAGCTCGAGGAGCACCGGCGGCTACAGGCTCAGCCGATCCCACGCTCGCGAGCCGAGCGGCTGCTGGGAGCAGAGCAGCGTCTTCAGGAGAACCTGCGGGTCGAGCAGGAGGCCAACGACGCTTATGAGCATCATCGCGCGACTGCTGTGACCAAGGACGGCCGGCGGTTCGGGGCACGCCCGAACCCATATGTGGCGCCCGAGGTGCCGCCGGGGAAGATCAACGTGACTGACCTCGATTCACGCAACGTCAAGACGCCGCGCAGCTACACCCAGGGTTACAACGTGCAGGCCGCTGTGAATGAGCATCAGATCGTCTTGGCGGCCGAGGTCACGCTCACCTCACCAGACTTCGGGCAGCTCGAGCCGATGGTCAAGGCCACCCGCCGCGAGCTGCAGCAGATCGGTGTGAGCGAGGCGCCCGGGATCGCGGTCGCGGACAGCGGCTACTGGCATGAGCAGCAGATCGACGAGGTCGTGAACATGGGCACCCAAGTCCTGATCCCGCCCGATGCCGGCAAGCGCAACACACCCCGCCGCGGCTGGAATGGCGGCCGCTACGCCTTCATGCGCACCGTGCTCGCCGGTGACCACGGTGGCGGGCTTTACCGAAAACGCAAGGCGATGGTCGAGCCCGTATTCGCTCAAACCAAGCACAACCGACGCATCAACCAGTTCCAGCGGCGAGGCAGATCCGCCGCACGCTCGGAGTGGCGGCTAATCACCGCGACTCACAACCTGCTCAAGCTCCACAAGCACCACCTGGCCGCCCAGGCGGCCTGAAACGGCATCTTGGCCGCACGCACACTCCACCCGGCACACAGACCCCGATCCCTACCGGGTCCACCGCCATCGCCGCGGGCATCACCATCGCCGCAGACGACTTTGCGCGACACCCACGACGAGCTTCGATAGCACCAACTGCGGCCCGGCACAACGCCCGCTTACCCCGGACGAAGCGGAAGCGTCCGCTCAGATCGCGAGAACAGAAAGCAAGAGCAGGACCGCACGCCACACGCGATCCTTGCCCTCGCTTGCCAGCCGCCTATGCCGCCCGGCGACGCGGCTCCTGTCTAGGCTCATCGGGCCTCGGCTTCGTGCTCGGATCGTTCCAGATGCGATCGAAATGCCCCGTATACAGCTCAAACAGATGCTGACTTCTTGAGCTCCCAATGACCATCACCGGCGAGCTCCCTCCGCTCTTCGTTATGTACGGCGCCACCCACATCGTGTCGTCGACTCGCGTCATCGCCCCATACGGCTGCATGGTGAAGAACCGCACCGAGATCGAGTTGGGATACTCCGCCTGCAGTCGCAGCACGGTCGCGAGCGAGTCTTGTACGGCCTGCCAGAGTGACCCCGGAGCGCCGCTCTGGGCCCGGTCCCGCTCGTTGCACACGCTCTCCGACCCTGGCAGCAGTATCCGCACTTTCTCGACACGGCGGAAGAAGTCGCGTGAGTTATCGCGAATGTGGTCCAGCGCGTAGGCAAGGCTCATCCCTACCACGTCGACTTCGTGGGCCGAGCTAATGTTGGCCAGGATTTCCGTGTAGTGCGAGCGGCTGCTGTACACCGTCACCCCGTGATCCAACCCCTTCTTCCCGAAAGCGCTGCGACCCCGCCAGCCGGTCGCGATCCGACCGATGACCAACACCATCCCGGCTATGCCCACTCCGGTAAACGTGTTCGACAGCCAACTTATGCCGCTTGTCGGCCACGCGGCAATCAACAGCACCAGCGCGCATAGGCCCCCATACCGCTCGCGTCGAGATATCAGGGCCGTACTTGGTCGTGTCATGAAATCAACCATCGCGAGCCCCTAGCGCAGCAAGTTCATAGCTTCCGAACCGTCCTGCCTTAGAAACAGTCATGCAGCGTTCTCCTTGGTAGCGATTGGTCGAGATGCGTGCGTCCAAATGAGGTTACGCGCCGCACAGCGAATGGTTTCGCGATGGGCGTGTAGGATGGTCGACCGCTTAAGGAGGCTGGCGAAGTTGGATGAGGGGTTGGCAGAGTTGATGTCCAGGATCTGGGCTGGCTTCCGTCAGGGCGACCCACCGCGCGCGGTCGACCGCCGCACACAGAGGGCGATCTCCGCCTACATCGAAGGCCTCGGAACTGAGTCTCGCGAGTCCAAGACGTTCAGGGGCCTCGCGCGAATCCTGGCCAAGCCGGGCGACTCCCCGCGTCTTCTCGCTGAACAGCTACAGCGCGTTGTAACAGACCGGTGCTGGGATCCGGATGCGGTCCTCGAAGCCGCCGCCGTGTGCGTATCACCGCTCCTCGTTCCCAAGGCGCTGATGCTACGCAACGTCTACGCCACGCGACTTGGCGAGCACCGGTATCGCGTGGACGACCTGCGCAAGCGTCAGCGAAGCATGCTCCTAGCCCTCGCGGCCAACACCCCGGAAGAAACGCCTACGATGCTCATCCTCCGTTGGAGACTCGCCATCGAGAAGGGCGTCTGGGGCCAACGACCGACATCGCCAGATGATGGCGCTCCTCATCGTGATGCCTTCTCCTACTTCAACGTTCCCCCGGGCGCGGAGCGAGTCTCAATCGCCGACATGGGCGCGCGGGCAATAGCGGATGCACGTCGCTGGCCCGATCTCGACCTCCCTGTAGTCGCGGGCGGCACGTACTCGACCATCCGTCATAGCTGGCGTCGTGACCGTGTGCCGTATGTGGTCGAGTGGGTACCCCAAGGCACGCAAGCCGAATCTCTACAGCAGGAACTGGGGCGGGACCCCGGCGTCTCAGTGCGCAACTTGGACCTCAAAATAAGGAGCGTGCACAAGGTCCTCCTCGTCGATTACGGCGACCAACAGGAGGTCATCGCCGAAGCCAACGCCCCACCAGGGCACCGCGACAAGAGGGTGGTCAGGACCTGGTGCACCAATATGATCGACGGCGAGCCTGACGCATCCTCAGTCGTGTCGGCCCTGAGACTCGGCTATCTCAGGTTCGACCTCCAGTCCACTTACCGGCGCCTTCGCGAGCAGTACGGTCTCAACGACTATCGCGGAATCTCATACGACGGCTGGCACCGTCACGCTGCGCTTGTCGCTCTCGCACACACTACCGAGGTGTACGGGGAAGCCCTTGCAAGGTCCTGATCCGAACGTCGCCCGTACCCCCAGCCCCGTCCCGATCGCCCCTCCTATAGGCCCACACTCGAGAATTCTAGGCCCGATAAAGCAGCGTGCCGACTTCCTCACTCGGCGAATCTACTAACGCCAGCTACCAACTCTCGCCCGGGAGGCCATCTTGGTCCCGAGACGATCCAACGCCTGAAATTACTATGCGCGGCGGTCGACGACGCACTCGTTTGCAGATCCTCGAGGAAGGCTCCCGTGAGGGCGACGAGTCCATGCAGACGGCGTGGGCGAAACCTGCTCTGTCAACGCTCCTGCCCGGGTATACCGGCCTTCCCAGAGATTCTGGCGGAGATCGAACCGCATGAGGCACTCATACTTGACCAACTGGCGCAATCCAAAACGCGTTTCGGGTTTTCTGCCGGTTGACGAATTCGCCATGAGGAGAAGAAACCTCGGTGAGCTGTGCGACTTGCGCTCATCCGCTACACGATGCGCAAACCAACGATCAACGGCGAAATCGATCCGCTCGACCCCGAGGTACCAGGCGTCACGCTCACCTACCTCGGAGCCGCACTTGCTGAAGCCTGCCGTGAATCGCCTACCACTCGTCCCCCAATCGGACTGTTGTGCGGGCGCCCTACGTGAGTTGGACGGACTTCGACGGCCACAGACAAGCCGGGCTGCTCCTCTCCTCCGCGTGCGAGCGTGACGCTCGACAGCTTTGCGCCATGGATTGGGACGTCCCACGAGCGCTCGTGGGACGCTCGGCTGAGGATTTCTTCACCAGGACCAAGCGGCCGTGTTGCCAAAGCGTCAGCCCGCTCCCGACAGTCGTCCAATCCAGCCGCGCGAGTAGCGCCCTCGGAGGCGCGCATCCACGCGGAGCGACAGTGGCTTCGTGGAGCCTTCGCGCTCGGACAAAGACGGCTTGTATTGGGCTGTCGGGCACCAGCCCCCTACGGCGTCGAGTCCAGTGGCCACACCTCGACGACGCCGTGCGCGACAGCACAGGGTGTCTTCGAGGCGAGGCTGACCGCCTCTTCGAGAGTGGATGCCTCGAGGAGTGCGAACCCGGCGATTGGAAGGTCCGAGCGCAGGAACGGCCCCTCGCTGGTGCCCACGCCCGCCCCGTCGGGATTGCGCACTTGCACGGGCTGGCCGGCGATTCCCATCAAGGCTCCTTCCGTGCGCAGGCGATCGTCGTGTTGATGGGCCGCGTCGCGGATCGCGGGGTCAGTCCGGTCGTACCCTGCGCGGTCTCCATATCCGATGGTCACGAATCTCGCCACTAACACCTACCTCCTCAACTTGTCCTTGATTCTTGACGATACGATTACTCCTGCGGGCGGACGAGCCGTGGGTTCCAGAGGATCTCCCAGAGGTGTCCGTCGGGATCGCGAAAGTAGCCGGAGTAGATCCCCCATGGACGGTCGTGCGGTCGGTCTGTAAGCGTGGCTCCGGCGGCTTGGGCTTGGGTGAGCAAGGCGTCGACGTCGGCCTTGCTTGCGACCGCGTGTCCGATGCTGAACTCGCCTGTCTTTGGCCGATCGAGCGGGACCTTGGCGTCCTTCGCGAGCTCGGTGCGGGGGTAGAGTGACAGGAGCAGCCCGTTCCGCAGCTCGAACAACGCGATGGCCCCGGCCGGCTCGACATCGTCGCCGGCGAACTCAGCGCCGATCACCCCACGCGACTCCAATTCGAGGCCGTCTCGGTAGAAGTCCAGTGCCCGCTTCAGATCGGCTACAGCGAGCGTGATGATGTCGATTCGCGCTTCCATCCTCGGGTTTCTCGTTGGCTTCGCGAGCGTTGCTTCTACGCCGATGCGGACGACATTACCCGCCCGATACCCGATTGGCGCGCCGGCCATACGTGCTCGACGCAGACTGCTGAGAACGTTGCGCTTGCGCCAGACGCAGTGGGACTACTCATCTCGCAGCATCCCAGAGCCGATCCTCGTCCGTAGCGAGAGGCTCTGCGCTCACCGCAGTCACGCCCCTTTATGGCGACATGGTGCCCGACGCCAAGTCGGTGATCGATGACGACGCGTGGCTCATTCCCAACATGAGCGCGGAGCAAAGTGCCGCCCCGAGTCGACGGAGTCGCCCGAGGTCGCGGGTTCGACGCGCCGCTACTCGTCGGGATCAGCAACGAGGTCCACTCTCGGGCGCTCATGCTCCGCCGTCCTTTTTTGGGGCACGAAATACTGTCCCACTTTCGGCGCTTCCTATAGGCCGCCACAGCGAGCGACCCCTGCCAGACGACGAGGCCGATCAGCAGCAGCCACACCAGGAGAAACGCCAGCTCTAGGGAGCCGTCGCTGCGGAGCAAGTCAATGTCTTCGGCGCTGTCGATGAAGAGCGGGAGACCCGCAACGAACAGTCCGACTGTGAAGATCGCAACGACGCCGTTGAGCCACATCAGCGTCGCTTATCGCCGCCTGCAGCGACTCGGTCAGAGATGTGCCCAGCTCCGCCACGTCGGATAGCACGAACGGCTCCCACCGCCGCAGTTCAATGCTCGCATCAGCGGCGCCACATTGGCCGTGCCAGGGGCGGAGATGAAGCACGTTCGCACCATCCACTTTTTAGTATTGAGCAGCCATGCAGAAAGCGCGTCAAACCTTATGTCGTGGCGTTGATGCTCCTGCTCACCCGGAGAAGCAAGCGCCTCGGCAAAGGTCCTGCCTCTCCTGCTGCGGACGATGATCGGGTCTGGGGCACGGCGAAGCGAGCGCTTCCGCTTCGCCGTGCGCGAGCGGGCGTGTGTCGATCCTCGGCCAGAGTGCTTGCGTATCGTCCGGAGCAGGCGTGCACGCAGTTCTTGTTCGGACGCCCGCTCCACCCGGGAATCGGCATCTCTGCACGCCCGCACCCTTGCCGACGGCACTCGCGTCTTCCGGCTGCGCTTCAACGCAGATGGCCGGCGGCTGATCTTGAGCCTTCACGAGCGGCAAGGTTGTGGTTGCGGCTGTTGGTGTGGGTTGGGATGTGACTGGAGCTCGGCGCGAGCTGGCCGACGTGCGCGAAGGTCAGGTTGGGTATCTGGCGGCGCCCACGGCGGCGATGCGCGTGAGACTAGCGGGATTCAACCAACACCCATGCCTACTCAGATTGTTGACCGGCCGCACGCCATGCAGCGAGACGCTGCTGTATGAACTGGTATTGCTCTGCTGCGTTATTGAGTGTCTTTACCTTGGCGTCCGGGTCAGCGATCGGGGCAGCCGCAACGGGGAGAGCGGCAGCGGCGAGCGTCTTCGCTTCAAGGAACGAACTCGGGGCTGCCCCAATGGGGGGCGAGCCGGCTTGGAGGACCGGGTCTGCTGCCGTCGGGGGTTTGATGTCAGCTAGGGGATCGCTGCTCCGGGGGGTTGCCAGCGTTAGGGCGGAGCCGACGTTTGGGGCCACCGCGTCGCGCTTTCCGAGCGCAGCGATACCGAAGCGAGCGCGGAGGGTCGCGATGATCGACGTATGGTCGAAGGGCGGCCCCTCGGCGGGCGCTCGCAGGATCGTACCTTCTGGGATGAGCGGCGAGACGATGACCGCGGGCACCCGGACCCCGAAGCGGCTGAAGTCAAAACTCGCGGGTAAGCTCGCGTCGTCGTCCGGCGCGACTGCCGCGGTTGGTGGGTGCACGTGGTCATAGCAGCCGCCGTGCTCGTCGTAAGTGATGATGAGGAGAGATTTCTCCCAGGCAGGGCCGTTGCGTAGCGCCTCGTAGATGTCGTAGAGCAGCTTCTCGCCGACGGCCATGTTCGAGACCGGGTGCTGGTCGTTCTGCACCTGGAAGTTGTGCTCATCGTCTGCGTGCTCCACAGCGGGCGGAGCCCCGTGTTTGGGATGCGTCGCCCACTCCGGCTCGATGTACGAGAACGTGGCGAGCTGTCCGTTGGCCGCGTCAGCCTGAAATCTCGCGAAGCTCGAGACTACCTCTCCGTTCGAACCGGGCCGTACGGTATCTGGAAAGTCGCCGGCGGTCAGCGGGATACCCGAGTACCCGTAGATCTTCCACGTCTGTCCAACGTCCGCGAGCTTCCCAAACACCGATGGGGTGTCAAACGCAGGATGTCCGTGCGCCGAATTGTTGGTGTACCCCAGCGAGGTGCCCGCGACCGCGAACGCCCGGTTCGGGAACGTCTGTGTCGGCACCGAGGCGAACCACTGGTCGCACACAGCGAACCCCTTTGCGAGACCCGACAATACAGGCAGAGTCTCGGGCCTGTATATGCCCATGATCGAGCCTGGTACCGCCCCCACAAGCTTTGGGTCGAGCGGGTGCGCTGGGTGCTCGAGCTCTCTTGCGAAGCTCGTCACGAACCCGTCGTTAACAGCCTCGCCTGAAACCGAAGGGGTGGCCGAACCAAAGAGCTGTTCGTTGGTTGCCTGGAAGCCCTCCGTCGGGTTTGCGAGAGGGTAATAGTAAGCGTTCTGCACACCAGGAGCGATCCCAAAGACCCTCGCCTCATTCCCATCGGCGTCAAGATTCGACTCAGTGCCGTCCAAGCCCTCGAAGCTGTCGGACTTTGGATAAAGAAATCCGAGCATGTGATCGAAGGAACGGTTCTCCAGCATTACGAGCACCACATGGTCGACTAAATCAAGACCACCCATCTATACCTCCTGGAAACCTCGAACTCAGCCATGATGTCGTCTCCTTCGCTCCTTGAATCGTGCCCGGCTGATATGGGTCCGGTGCACCGTCATAGCCCCAAAGACGATACTATTCCACATCTAAGGATAGATGAGGTTACCGGGCTGTGATGTGGTCGTGGGCCGTGACGCGGTCACGACGGTCTACGACGGCTCGTAGACTGCTGCTTTCGGACAATTGCAAGAGCCAGAGTCGGATGCTGCTCGCATCGAACGAGATGCTGGCGTTTTCGGCTGGCGTCGACCTGCTTCTGCTTGGGAATGATTAGCGAAGGTTAAGGTCCTAGGTGGGTGGCCGCTTCTCTCAGCCGAGTGTGGAATCGTGTCCAAGCGCGAGTCGACGGCGTGAGGCGTTAACCCATCCAGGCGTGCGGGGGGTCGGCTGGCCCGGCCATTTCCGGTATACCTTCAGGATACGGGCCGAGGCTGTGACGGCCCCGCACTGGTGGGGTCACGCCCCGCCAAGACGCAGCCCATAAACGAGTTCAGCATCGAGCCTAGCCCGCGGCCATCTCGCGTGCGACCCAGCGCAGCGCTTCGCGGCGGGCCGGCGTCTACTCTGGCGGCACTTCCAGCCACTGCCGGACGTGGGCGAACAGCGCCAACAGATCGGCGCACCAGACGGAGGGGTATCGAAGCCGCGGTCGGCGGAGTAGCGGTGGGGCAGGTAGCCGCCGCCGCAACTGTCGCGCTCCGGGCAGGCGCGGCAGGCGTCGGGGAGGACGGTACCCTCGAACATGATCGTGCGGTGGAAGTCGCTCGCGGAGTGGATGTCGGCGACGTCGCTGGTGCGGACGTCGAGGCCAGTCGCGGGCACGCCGGTGCCGCAGACGCCGAGCACGTCGAGCGCCTCGAGGGCGCCGTCGGGATAGACGAACGCAAACGGCAGGCGCGCGTTCCCGAGCACGTCGAGGTTGCCCTGGGCGCCCATCACCAGCCGGATCACGTTCCAGAACAGCGGCACCATGACCGTCGGCGGCCACGCGGCGGACCAGTCCTCGAGGATCGGCCGCAGGAAGTCCCAGCAGGGAGTGGGGCCGTACGACCGCTGGACCTCATCGAACGAGTCGTGGGTGAAGTCCGGGAACAGGTAGTTGATCCCCGCCGGCTCGAGGCTCAGGAGGTGGCGGTGCGCTGCGAGCCCGTCGGCGCCGAGCTGGATCACCGACAGGATGCTGTACGGCACGTCGGCGTCGCGCAGGGTCTCGAGCCCCCGGAGCACGCGCGCGTACGAGCCCGGCCGCCGTGGTCGACCCGGTTGACATCGTGTGTCGCCTCGTCGCCGTCGACGCTCACGCCCACCTCGTACTCCTTCAGCACCCGCGCCCACCTCGCGTCGAGCAGCGTCCCGTTTGTCTGCAGGATCAGTCGGACGTCGCCCAGCTCGCGACGCAGCCGGTCGCACCGCTCGGAGAAGCGACCGGCCCCGATCAGGCACGGCTCGCCGCCGTGGAAGGAGACCGCGACCGCCGGCTGTCCGGAGGCCTCGCGGTAGCGGCGGATGCGGGCGACGCTCGCGTCGAAGACGTCGTCGCCCATGAGGGCCGGCCGCGCGCGCCAGCTCTCGTCTCCCTTGTTGTAGACGTAGCAGTACGAGCAGCTGCGCCACGCCCACGCCCTTGAGCTCGCCCGCGAGGGCGTCCGCTGAACATCATCCAACGCCAACTCGGCCATGCAAATCTCGCACGACATCGATCTACCTCCAGGGCATCGACACCGAGGAGATCATCGCCGCCGTCCACACAAGACGGGCACCGATGATGTCCGCCACGCCGGCCTGCCCCTCTGAGAGACCACAACACATCAAACAGCGGGAGCGCCACGAGCGCTCCCGCCCACCCAGCCACCACAACTACCGCTCGCGGATACAAAACGAGAGTCAACCGCAGGCCCGACAGGCGCTCCGGGGCACTCGCAGATTCGTCCAATGCAGAAGCGCGAGCTGTGTCCGCCGACGCGCTCACATCCGCGCGAAAGCGGCACGCGCGTAGCGCGCCGGTTAGGCCGGGTACCCATCTGCGGGCGTTCTGACGAGGGCGCCATTGGGCGAAACCCACGTACCAGCCGGGGACGAGCCGGGAACTCTGAATTTTGCGCAGACGCTACCCGTTAGAGGGCGATGATCCCGACGCCGGCGGCCAGGGCGACCAACGCGGGCTCGGGGATCTTGACGCGTCGCTGTAGCAGGAGCGCGAGCGTGATGACGGCAATCGCCACGGACGCTCTCGTGGTGATCACCTGCTCGCCGATGATGATCGCGGCGCCGGCGATCGCACCGGCGGCTGCCGCGGTGGCGCCCTTGATGAAGCCCTGCAACCGGGGATGCTCGCCGTGGCGACGGAGGGCCCGGCCGGGGACGATCACGAAGAAGTAGACGGGCAGAAAAACAGCGACGGTGGCAACCAGCGCGCCGATGAGTCCGTAAACGAGGTAGCCGGCGAACGTGGCCATAATCACGACTGGCCCGGGGCTGATGAGGCCCATCGCGACGGCGTCGACGAACTGCTGTTCTGTGAGCCAGTGGTGTTCGTGCACGAGTCCCTGGTGCAGGAACGGGACGATCGCAAGGCCCGAGCCGAACGTGAACGCGCTCGCCTTGGCAAAGAACAGCCCCATCGACCCTAGTGCCGAGCCCGATCCCGTCCATGCAAAGCCCTTGACCGCCGCCACGAGAGAAGCTGGTGAAAGGCTTGCGGCCGACGAGGGCCGCCAGCGGGGCAGGCCGCCGCCGTAGTAGACGACTCCGAAGGCCCCGGCGATGAGAAACAGCCATACGATCTCTGCGCCTGAGATCGCGGTGGCGACGCACACGCCGGCCGCGATCGTCCATAGCAGCGGATCGGTTTTGTTCGTGGTGCGTGCGAGCTTGTATGCGGCGATCGCGATGATCGCCAACACGGCGGGGCCCACGCCGAGGAAAATCTCGTGCACGATTGCCAGCCCTTCGTACTTTGTGTAGATGACTGCGACGGCCGTGACGAGCAGGCACGCTGGCGCGACGAACGGCACCGCCACAGCAGCCGCGCCGAGTGCGCCGGCCTGCAGATAGCCGAACCACATCGCCAGTTGAGCGGCGAGCGGTCCTGGCATCGTCTGCGCGAGCGCGAGCCCCTGGCGGTACTCGGTTTCGGTGAACCAGCCGCGCCGCTCGACCAGGTCGCGCTGCATGTAGCCGACCAGCGCGATCGGTCCGCCGAAACCTGATGAGCCGAGCTTGAGGAAGTAGCGGACGAGCCCGGCCAATGTCCGTTGCTCGGCCAACGCGCGAGTTGGCGCTGCGTCCGGCGACGGGGCCGTTTGCGTCACGAGGGTTCGCGGCCGAGCAGCGCCGCTCGCTTCAGGTACTCATACAGGCCGTCGTACAGCGAGGCGCTCAGCGCCAGAACCTCCGCGTCGCTCTTGACCATCGAGAGGCCGCGCAGCAGGACGTCAAGCCCGCGGGCCTCCGGCGTGTCGTAGCGCTCGTCCTCGAGGTCGGCCTCGTGCACGATCCGCGCGATTGCCAAGAGCACTGGGTCGTCGAGCTCATACCGGCGCAGGAACGCCTCAAACGAGCACTCCCCGTCGTGGTGGGAGAGCTCAGCGCCGCGCATGTCAAACGCAGTGGCGTCGGGGGGCACCTCGTCGGGATCGTCCACGAACACGAACTCCGCGTCGTGGTCAATGAACCTGCCGATCAGCCACGCGCACGCCGTGCGGTCGACATGCGGGCCGCTACGGGTAGCCCACCTCATGCCGCGAGGCGCTCCGCGCCTTCAGCCAGTAGCTCTACAGCCGTGGCCGCCTGCTCGCGCGCTTCTGAGGAGAAGTAGTCGCGGCGCGAGATCCGCCGTAGCTCGCGCCGCAGCCGCCCGAGCGTCCGCTTGCGCTGCCCCGGCGAAGCCGCGAGCGCCTCCTGAGCATCCGCGAGGACAGATCGATACTCCGCAGACACCGCGTCGCGCATCCGCATTGCCACCGCGCGCTCCTGTGCGGCCGAACCCGGCCGGGCGAGCCATACGCTGGCGTCGCCTCCAGCCTCAGTGACCTCTTCCGCAAGCCACTCCAGTTGCTCGCGCGTCCGGTTATCCGCCGGCAAGGCGACCAGGCCATCGAGCAACTGCCCGACACCCAGCCGGCGCAGCGCACGCCATAGCGCGATGCGCGGTGTGGAAGGCTCCCGCGGAAGCTTGTAGGCAAACAAGACCCACTCACCGGTCGGCATGATCTCATTTTAGCACGAAGCCTGTAACCACGGTTGCACTTGTCGTGCTATGTTCTGGTCGCCATGCGATCAACCAGCAGGAGATCCGTTCAACGAGCGCTCGTGAGTCGCCGTTGCACGCGCTGGGCCCAGCGCGGCCCGGTGCTCGTCATTTGGGGGACACGTGACCAGCTCGTCAACCCCGGCGCGCTCAGCGACTACCGCCCAGTGCCCGCAGCACACATCGTCCAGATAGATGGCGCAGGCCACTCGGCGATGATCGAGCGGGCAAGGGAAACCGCGAAGCTGATTCTGGGATGGCGGTGATCGTGCTCGGACGCCTATCGGAGGTCGTGTGCTCACGGCCGCGCAGGATCGCCTCGATCGGGGCCGTGCTGTTCGTCGTCGTTGCCGTGACCGGAGCTCCCGCTTCGCGGAGCTTCAACGCCCGGAACGGATTCAACGACCCGGGCTCCCAAGCCACCCACGCGAGCGAAGAGATCGAACGTGCCACCGCACGACAGGCGAGCGCTGGCGTGATCGCGGTCGTCCACGCGCCGCGCACGAGCGCCAAGGTGACGCAGGTCGCAAGCACCATCGCGAGCATCGACGGGATCGCCGGGGTCGCAGTCCCGCCGACGACCGGTCCATCGGTGCAGGTCTCACGCGACGGGGGATCGGTGCTCCTTGCCGCGACGCTGCGGGCCGGGGTGAGCGAGACCGACGTCGTCAACCGCCTCACGCGCGCGTTCGCCGGAGACCACAGCGTCGTCCTCGGCGGAGCAGCGGTGTCCGCCCGGCAGGTGCGTAGCCAGGCGGGCAGCGACCTCGCGATCGCGGAGCTGCTCGCGTTTCCGCTGCTCGCGTTGCTGTCGCTATTGATCTTCCGTGGCGCCGCTGCGCTTCTGCCGATCGCGATCGGAGCATTTAGCGTCCTGGGCGCGTTCGCCGTGCTTCGCGCGATCAACTCGGTTCTGTCGCTCGCGCCGTTTGCGCTCAATCTCGTGATCGGGCTTGGCCTCGGTCTTGCAATCGACTACAGCCTGTTTTGCGTATCGCGCCTCCGCGAGGAGCTCGGCGGCGGCGCCGATGTACCGGAGGCCGTGCGCCGGACTATGCAGAGCGCCGGGCGAACCGTGCTCTTCAGTGCCATTACGGTCGCGGCGGCGATGGCCTGCCTGACCGTGTTCCCGCAGCGGTTTCTGATCTCGATGGGCCTCGGGGGGATCGTCGTCGCACTGATTGCGGGCGCAGCCACGGTGCTCCTGCTGCCAGCGCTGCTCATGCTGACGGGCCGACGGCTGGGGAAGGTGACACCTGGTCCGGAGGCGAGCGGACGCTGGTACCGCCTCGCGCACGCGGTCGTGAGACGACCTGTCGGCGTCGCCGTGGTCACCACGATCTTGCTCCTCCTGATCGCCTCACCGGTCCTCGGGATCCGGTGGAGCGGAATCGACGTGTCGCTGCTTCCAGCTGACAAGAGCGCTCGGGTGGTGTCGGACCTCCTCGAGCGCAGCTTCCCGGGCGCCGACTCGACGCCGGTGACAGTTGCGGTGCGGGCACCCGTTGACGCCGGCCCCGCGCTCAACATCTACACCGCACGGCTTCGACGGCTCGTCGGGGTTGAACAGGTGTCCTCGCCACGCGATCTCGGCGGCCGCACCTGGGAGATCCTGGTTGACGGGCGCGGCACGCCGATAACGCGACAGGCTCGAGATCTGGTGAAGGCTATCCGCGCCCAACCAGCGCCATACCCCGTGGCAGTGGGTGGCGCGACCGCAGAGCTCATCGACCAACGGAGTGCGACATCGCGAACCTTGCCGGCCGCGATCGCTCTGCTCGTAGTCCTGACGCTGGGCATCCTGTGGCTCATGACCGGCTCGGTTGTCCTTCCTGCCAAGGCACTGCTGATGAACCTCCTCACGACCGCGGCGGCCGCCGGGATCCTCGTGGTCATATTTCAAGACGGCCACCTCACACAACCTCTCGGGTTCTCCAAGCCAGAGGGGATCGAGCAGACGAACTTCCTCGTGCTCGTCGCCATTGTGTTCGGCCTATCCACTGACTACGGCGTGTTCCTGCTCGGCCGAATCAAGGAGGCCCGTGACGGCGGCCTGAGCAACGACGAGGCGGTCGCCACTGGACTCCAGAAGACCGGAGCGATCGTGACCGCGGCGGCACTCCTCCTTGCAGTTGCACTCGGAGCGTTCGTGACAAGCCAGCTCGTGTTCCTCAAGGAGCTCGGAGTCGGCGCAGCAGCCGCCGTCCTGATCGACGCGTTCGTTATCCGCGCGCTGCTCGTGCCCGCGCTGATGGCCATGCTCGGGGGCGCAAACTGGTGGTCGCCACAACCCCTGCGACGTCTCCACCAGCGGTGCGCTCGGGTCCACTCCGAACCTGCATGATCGGCGCCGCCGGCGGGACTCGATCGCCTATTCCATCGGCCAGAGGAGTTGCAGAAGGAGCTGACCACGGCTGGACTCACTCACATACGGGTCCTGGATCACACGACGGCATGGTCGCTTCGTAGCGTGTCGGGTACCTCAGGGTGGATCTCTGACGATGGTCGGCCGAGCCGGAATCCTTGGGCGCCTCCGATGATCTTGTCTGCGTGGAGGTCGTGGTCGTCGATGCTGCGCAAGAACTGCAGGGTGTCGTCGTCCTCGATGCCCTCGCTCCCGCGTCCAGTTCGAGCTGGCGCCCGCCGACACGTTCGACCCTTCACTGGATGCAATCCGCAGGTTCGCAGCGCAGCTCACCCGCACACGGCGAGGATTCCTCCTCGGCTGGCTCGAGCGTCCGGGGAGCGCCGTGCGTATCCTCATCGCACCCGACCGCCAAGGTGTCTTGCGCTACCGACTGGAAGTGCCCGAGCGCGCACGCACCGCGCTCGGCGCAGCGTTGACCGCCTATAGCAAGATCGAGGCGAGAGAGTGCGATCCTCTCCCGTTCCCGACGCTGGGCACACGGTGCGAGTCGAGCTGTGTCTCGCGCGTGAGCCGGGACAGCCGCTGGGAGATCCCGGTCTTGATCCTGATCCGCTGCAAGGGATCGCCGGGGTTCTCGGCAGGTTGCACGGCCCTGGCGAGGGTGCGCTCGTCGCAATCGACCTGCTCGCGAAGACCCCGGCGCAGAGCCGCCGGCTTCGCAAACGCATGTTCAAGGAAGCCGCGGGCAGAGCAGGCATCCAGAGCGGCAGTGCGCTCAACGGGTTTCTCAAGCAACCAAGGCCGGGCAGTCACTCAGCCGCGGACGCGGCGCAAGCTCGTCACCGCTGAGCAGGCCACCGGTTCGCTCTGGCAGCACACCCTCGCCGTCAACGACACCGGGATCGCGTTCATGCAGACTGCCCGTGAGCGCGGCGATGACTTCGGGCCGCTTGGCTGGCGCCACGAGATCGCCAACCTCGCGCCCGCCGCCGGGCAAGGTCGCGGTGAGCTGCTGATCTCAGACGCCCTGCTCACTTACCTCGCGCTCGGCCCGGGGCACGAGCTGACGTTCCATTACCGCCTCTTGGAGCTCGACCGCGCCACCGTCCCCACCGACACACTCGCCGCCAAGCTCGCGCGCTACGCCGACCTCTACCGCCACACGCCGACCAACCGAGCCCAAGAAACCCGCAAGCCGGCATGGCAAGCGCGATACCCGATCTTCCCCGACATCATCTGCATCCTCACCGGACAACCCCGAGCCGTCCTCCAACGACGCGCACAGACCGTCCTAGCGCTCTGCCGCGAAGACTCGCGGCTCAAAGCCACACCCGAGGTCCGCGTGTCCCTCGCGCTGCTCGAAGACCTCCAAGCCAAAGGACCATTCGCCGCCATCTGGCACCAGCCCAAAGACCCCGGCCAAGCCCTCGACTGGCTCGGCGATCGACCGTCGGGTCGTCACGAATGAGCGCCCCGGAAAAGGCCCCTCGCCAGCGGCGCGGATCGCACGTACACGCTAACTTGCTCTCATCTTCGATAAGCGGCCGGGCGGCGCACCAACGCCCCCGGCCCGGCACAGGAGGCGATAACTCCCATGCAGAGCAAACCTACATCCACGACCGTGAGCTTCAAGAGTTCGCGCGGTGGTTCGCCGACTGGTGGCTGCGTCGCGGCTGCGAGCTCACCGACCCTGATCGACATGGCCGATAGCCCCGAGCGCGCGGTCGCCTACATCCGCGAGTCAACCGAGGAGCAAAGGCCAAGGATTCTCCCCCGACGCTCAACGCCAGGGCATCAGGCGATTCGCGCCTGAGAACAACCTTGACCTGATCGGCGAGTACTGCGACTTTCACTCAGGGTGGAGAAAGTCGGAGGCTCGCCCGGAGTTTCAGCGTCTCATGGCCGACGCGGCCGAAGGCAAGTTCGACGTGGTGCTCGTCTTTCACACCTCGCGGTTCGCTCGTAACCAAGTCGAGGCCCGCCGCTACAAGCAGCTTCTACGCGAGCGGCTTGGAATCCGTGTCATCTCGGTCACTCAGCCAATGGGCGAAGATCACACCGACCCGTCGGCCTTCCTCGCCGAGTCGATTCACGAGATGTTCGACGAGTACTACAGCGTCTCGCTCTCATTCTGGACACGAAGCGGCTTGCACGAGAAGGCGCGACAAGGGCACCTCGTCGGCACTCTCCCGTGGGGCTACCTGCGCGACCCAGAGACGAAGCTCGTCGTCGTAGACCCGCTGCGAGCACCGCTGGTCCTAAAGCTATACGAGCACTACGCAACAGGGCAGGAGTCAGACCGGTCGCTCGCCGCATGGTTGAACGCGACCGGAGTGCGCACCGCGCGCGGCCGAGAGTTCAGCAAGGACACGGTGCGAGAGATGCTGTGCAACACCGCCTATGCGGGATATGTAAGCGGCCTCCGCGACAAGTCCCGCGAGATCAAGGGGCTGCACGAAGCGATCGTCAGTGACGAGCTGTTCGACCGAGTGCAGGAAGTCCGCGGCTGGCGCACCCGCGTCCTGAAGCCAGGCCGCCCGTCTGAGGACTATCTCCTGCGAAAGCTCCTGCTCTGCGAGCACTGTGGCGGACGGATGCACGGGACCAGCGGGTCGCGTGGCGGCGTCCGGCGCTATCAGTGCTCGACGCGCCGCTACCACGGCACCTGCGAGCAGACGATCGTCAAGGCAGAGCCACTAGAGGCGCAGCTCATCGACTGGATGCACGGCTTCCAGCCCGACGAGCAACTACGCGCGTTCGTTCTCGACGCCATCCGCGCCGAAGCCAGCGGCGAATCGAGAGAGGACGCAGCCCGCCGCGCCGAGCTGCTTACCCAGCTGGAGCGCCTGCGCGACCTCTACATGATGGACGACTTCACAAAGCCCCAATACGTCATGCGACGCCAAGCGCTGGAGGAGGAACTACAGCGCACCAATCCGCCAGCGACCCCGGCGCTCGATCGCGCAAAGGCCCTGCTCGAAGACTTCGGCACGCTCTGGGAGGCAGAGCAGGACCCGGCCGAGCGCCGCAAGCTGATCGCCACGCTCTTTGAGCAGATTTGGCAAAAGGACGGGACGATCGTGGCCGTCAAACCCCGATCAGCCTTCGCCCGCTACTTCACGGCCGTGGAGGAGGCGCGGTCTAAACGCCCAAAAGCCGGTCTGCATAACGGGGTGACAAAAGCGGGAGCGACGGGGGTCCAACCCTCGTCCGGCACCCCATCGAGATCAGAGCGCGTCGCCCGCGCGCGCGGGCCGGAATCATCACATAGCTTTCCGCTTGCGCGCTCGGCGCAACTCAGACCGCACGACCCGCCATTGCCAGCATCTGATCCGGATTGCCCACCGGCAGGCCTCACGCGCTCCTTCGGTCGCCTCGATCTCTTCCAGGTCTCGCAGCCACTGCTCTGCGTACCGTTCTCTGTGGCTGGGCGGCAACCGGCGAGCGGCCGCAGCGACCCGGCGCCTCGCCTTCGCCATATCCCGAGAGTCTCGGGTAAGGAGGCGCCTATCGCGCGCGGCGTACAGCATGGCTGAGGCCAGGAGGCTGAAGGCAGTTACCAATGCGGTGACGCGTCGATCCTCGCTCGTAAGCTCGGATACGTGAGCAGTGAACTCCTCCTCGTAGCGGCGTTGCTCCTCTCGACCTCGGGCAAACCAGCGTGCGGCGAGTCGCACTACCGAACGAGCAAGCATCGGCAGCCGCGCCCACGCCTCGTTGCTTATGAGATGACTGATGACCGACTTGGCGACGACGAGTAGCAAGGCGCCGATGAGGACGAGTGTGAAGACCAAGAAATGAAAGAGGCTCATGTGGGTTGCAATCGTGGTCGAGGTACTGGGCGCGGCGAAGCTCGTGACGCGGGGGAAAGGGCTGCTTGCGCCTCAGCCAACGCTCCTCGCGCGGCGATCACACCCGATCCCGTCAGTCGATACATTCGCCTCCTTGGCCGTTCTACGGCCTCGGGCTCGACGTCCTCCCAAAAGCTCTCTAGCCACCCGAGCCCCTCAAGGCGCGCCAACAGCGGGTAAATCGTGCCTGCCTTCAGCTCGACCTCGCGCGACAGATCCAGTCCGTATCGCGGAGCGCTCGGGTCGGTGAGCATCTCGCTCAGAACGGCCAGAGCCTGGATCGTGGGTTTCCGGGAACTCATCTACTATGTAAGTCTATATAGGGGCGGGGTGAACGTCAAGCGAGATCACCAAGCGGCGTGAGGTCGCTCTGGTTCACGGCGCGCGCCCCCTCAAGGCCGGCGATGGGCAAGATCGAGGTCCCGGTGGGCGCCGCGAATGGTGGCTCTTCGTCGGGAATGCCGAGCCTGGGCTTGAGCGCAGCCACGACGACTGCGCGGAGACGTTGCGACAGCTCGGGCACTCATGACCTTCGAGTCAAAGTCATGTCTGCCGTGGAGCATTTGCCGCGCAGTCCAGAGTCGCGAGGCTATGTCTTCGTCTACACCAAAGCCCTCGGTGAGGAACCGCCGCATGCTGGCGCCCTGAACGGGCTTAGTGGTCGCAGCATTGCAATGAGGGCAGTGGGAGATCACGTGCCCACACTCTGGTCCGCGGTACGGCTCGCTCACCTTGAGGTCGCTGTCGCCCGCCAGAATCTCGGTAGCGATCCAGAGGAAGATGAAGTGGTCGGCCTCAAACGCGGCGGTCAGCGCCTTGAGGTACCAGTCGAGCGCCCGGTTCGCCTTCTGATCAGTGGGATCGAGGTCGATCGAGAGGTCGGCACGAGCCGTCCGACCAACGACTGCATCGGCACTGCCGTCGGTCGAAACGTCGGCCTGGGAAACCCAGACCATCGGGCGAGCTCGCACATTTCTCCGACCGCAGGCGGGCCGGTAAGGTCGATCACCTCGAGGGTTTGGATCTGAAGTGCAACCTGCATCTGAAACGACAGGCTCTCGAGGAGGTGGTCAAGGAGAGGGATGGCTGCCTCAGCGGCTGCGGTCGTGCCATCGACGTCGCAAGCGATTCGCACCGTAATCGAAGCGACACTCCATCGGGGATCCCCCTCGACGCCGGGTATGCCCTTCGGGTCACCGGGCCGAATGAAGGCGATTGCGCCGTCGAGATCGCGGCGCTGCGTTGGGATGCGACTCTGAGGCTGGAGCCGATCTCCCACCTGGGGCGGCCCATCCTCCACACCGAAGCCGAGCTGGTTGGGAAAGAGAACATCGGCGGTGATCTGCCAAGTCTTAGAGCGCCTAACAAAAGTGGTTGGCTTGTTTGAGGCAGATCTTTGCGCAGGCGAGGGTTAGCATGGCTTCGTGGATGTCGGCGCGGCGTGCGTGGCGTCGGGCGAGGTAGCGGTTGGCGTGCAGCCAGGAGATCGTGCGCTCCACGACCCAGCGCTCGCGTCCGAGCCCGGAGCCGTGGCCGGTTTTCTGCCTGGCGATCTTGGGGACGATGTAGCGCTCACGGAGTTCTTTGCGGTGGCGCTTGGAGTCGTACGCCCGGTCGGCGTACAAGCGTTGGGGGCGGAACTTGCCGTGACGGCCGGTCGGCGGGACGCGATCCACCAGCTCCGTGAGCTGCGTTATGTCGTGGCGGTGCCCACCGGTCAGCGTGAACGCCAGCGGCGTGCCCCTGCCGTCGACGATCAGGTGGTGCTTGCTGCCAAGGCGGGTGCGGTCGACCGGCGAGGGGCCGGTTTGCTCGCCCCCCCTTTGGCCCGCACATGCGAGCTATCCACGACTGCGCGGGACCAGTCAATCTGGCCGGCGTCCTGTAGCTCGTCCAAGAGCACCTGGTGCAACCGGCTCCAGACCCCGGCTTCGTTCCATTCATGCAGGCGCCGCCAGCACGTCATCCCCGACCCACACCCCATCTCTTGCGGCAAGTCTTCCCACGGAATCCCGGTCTTCAACACGAACAAAATCCCTGTCAGCACCGCTCGATCGGCCACCCGTGGGCGCCCAGTCAGCCGCGGCTCACGCTCCGGCAAGATCGGCTCTATCCGAGCCCACAACCCATCTGGAAGCAAAGGTTTCGCCATAACGCAGGACTTCGACAGCCCCACACCGAATCCTACCTTTTGTTAGGCGCTCTTAGTCGTCATCGGCTCAGGGTACAAGCGAATATGACAGCGAGCCAAGCGGTTCGGCGTCTTGAGAGATACCCGACCTTCGTGGACAGTTGTGGAGCTATCTCTACACTCCCGCACGCAACGAGACGACCGTTTCGTCCGCCCGCATCTGTGTGACGACAGCAGGCCGATACATGTGGGATACCCGAGTGAATCAGGCGGACGACGCGAGTCCGAGGCGGTCGGCCAGTTCGCGCGGCGTAAGCACCAGCAGGTCGCTCGATGTCACGTCCAGTAGATGCGGATCACCAGATACAACGGCATCGGCTTTGTGTGCTTGGGCGACGGCGATCAGGTAGTCGTCGTCCGCGTCGGCTGTCTTGAGAGAACCGGGGGCCGTGTCCTTGACCATCTCGGCCCGGTCGAGTAGGACAGCAATGAACGCCGCCGCGCGGCCGTCTGAGGCATGGGCGGCGAACTTCTCGCGGCCCAGTACGTTGGTTAGCTCGGCGATCAGCTTCGGCGAGACAAGCGTCTCGAAGTGCCCGTCAAGGAACGCGTCCACGAGCAACGCGGGTGCGGCCTTTCTGGGAGAGATGAATGCGGAGACCAGGACGCCCGGGTCGATGACGACCCGGGTCACGCGGCGCTGCGGCGCTCGCGGCGCATCGCGTGCAGCTCCTCGTTGGCGATCTGCATCGCTTCCTCTTCGGTGAGTTCGCTCATCGCCTGGGAGGTCTCGAGCGCCCTGCGGCCCAGGTAGAAGCGCAGTGCACGCTCGACCACCTCGGCGTCCTGCGCCGCGGCGGAGGACTTCATGGCATCGCGAGTGTCTGCCAGCAGGCCAGCATCGATGTCGATCGTCTTGACGCGAGAAGTTGCCATTCCTTCAGGCTACCAGCGGGTCAGGCCACAAGCCAGACTTTGGCGCTCCGGCAAGAGTGGCCTCGCTTGGCTACACGAGCCCTGTGGCCTCCGACGGCAACGGCCGCTGTTCACCAGGTGACGCCGGTGTTCTGGCGGGGTCTTGAGATCCGGTGCGGGTTCTGCTCTGATCGCGCGCCGAGTCAAGACAACCGAGTGGCCGGACGGGTGTTGACGCACCCGTCCGGCCGTGCAGCACCGAAGAATCAGCCTTCGATGCCGCTGGACCACCGTAGCTTTCTGCGGCGACGGTCTGACGTGCTCGCGGGTCCGTGTTCTTCGGTGCGCCGAAAGGAGCCGCAATGAGCACGACCGACAACGACGGAGAGACACCGAGCGAGCGGGAGCCCGAGGAACGGCCATCCCAACGACTCCACGAGCTCTACCGGGCGGATCTCCGCCCATTCGAGCCGGTCTCTGACGCGCAGCTACTCGGGGCGATCGACCGTGCCGAAGTCCACGACGAGCACGATCACGCCTCGCGTGCAGACATCGCGGCGCACCTGGGCTTCGCCCATAACTCGTGGACGACGCGGCGGCTACGGCCACAACTCGACGCGCTCAGGTCCGCCGGGCGCGTCTGCGATGTTCGCCGCTATGGACTGAACTTGCTCGCGCTTACCGCCGCCGGGCGGCGAGCACTCGGGAAGGCACGCAGCGCCGGAGAGGTCATCCTGCCCGAGTCTCCCCAACATCGGATCTGGCGGCACTCACGCACGATCGCTCAAAAGCGGATCGACGAGTTCCGTCAAACGCTACGAGAGTCGCTAGCCGAGGCCGGCGCTCAGCTCGACGCTCAGAAGGTCCCCTCGGATGCGTGGTTCGATCTCGCCGATCGCTTGAGGAAGGCGTGCTGCAGCTCGGCTCGGCCACACACTGCTTGCACGAGTGGCCCGAACCCGACGACTCACGTGCCGACACCGACAAGGAGACGAGGTTCCGAGGACGACGCAGCGTGTGGCAGTGGGACCGGCTATGAAAGTCTGAAAGCGCTTGCTTTCACATGATGTCCACTTGTGGATTCCTTGTCGGAGGGGAGGTAGAAAGCAGAGATGCTCTCTCCTGCAACAAAGCCTCCGGGCGGACTCGCTGCACCCCACTCGCTGTGCCGCCCTGGCCAGCGGGTGCGCCGTCCGAGGGCAAGAATCGAGTTCCGGCTGACTTCCGGCTGTAGTTCCGCCTGTGATTCTGGCTGTGATTCTGGCTGTGGTTCCGGCTGTGGTTCCGCCTGCGGGGCCAGCCGACCGCGAGTTTCCCTTGTCGCCGTGAGGGATCTCACGTCGCGGCGTTTTTCGACATCTCTACCACAACCTTTTCGTCGGCTTTCGGGGGTTCGTTCTGAGGACCCACTGGGGTACCAACTGCGGTACCAACTGAGGGACCAACTGGGGGACCAGGTGCTTCCCTTCGGGATGTCGTGTTTCGCTGATGGCTGTGCGGGATTCCGGCGGTCGCGCGGTTTTGACATCTCTACCACAGGCGACTGTGACCGTTCAATTGCTCTGCTCGCGGCGCGCACGAGTCGTGTCGTCGTGGCTCGTCGTCGGCTTCCCCGGCTCGCGCGGCGTGTCGTGCCTGCACCCGACTCGCCCGCCCGGCGCACGGATGGGGCGTCGTGACATCCCAGCACGCCAGCCACACAGACAGGGGCGCTGAGCGACCGAACGGCCGCCCAGCGACAACAGCATCACGGCCTACCGCCAGGCGGCGCGGTTCAGCCGGGTGCGACGCGGCCACCGATCGCCGTTTGGCTTGTGGCCCGCCGCGCCGGCCGGCTTGCCAGGGCAAGGTCTTGAGATCCCGGCCGGGCTCTGCTCTGATCGGCCGCCACGATGACCCACAACCCACGGGAGGACATCGCCGTGAGCAAGACTGCTTCCCCAGCCCACAGCACCTCGCGTTCGCGCGCTGGTTCGCCGACTGGTGGCTGCGCCGAGGACAACACCTCACCGACCCCGACCGAGATGGCGGATAGCCCCCAGCGCGCCGTCGCCTACATCCGCGAGTCAACCGAGGAGCAAGGCCAAGGCTTCTCGCCCGACGCGCAGCGCGAGAGCATCCGCCGCTTCGCCCCCGAGAACAACCTCGAACTGACCGGCGAGTACTGCGACTTCCATTCGGGGTGGCGCAAGTCAGAGGCCCGCCCGGAGTTCCAGCGCCTCATGGCCGACGCGGCAGAGGGCAAGTTCGACGTGGTGCTCGTCTTCCACACCTCCAGGTTCGCCCGCAACCAGGTCGAGGCGCGCCGCTACAAGCAGCTCCTGCGCGAGCGGCTCGGCATCCGTGTCGTCTCGGTCACTCAGCCGATGGGCGAAGACCACACCGACCCGTCCGCGTTCCTCGCCGAGTCGATCCACGAGATGCTCGACGAGTACTACTCCGTTTCGCTGTCCTTCTGGACCCGCAGCGGACTGAAGGAGAAGGCACGGCAAGGACATCTGGTCGGAAGCCTCCCGTGGGGCTATCTGCGCGACCTCGCCACCAAGCTCGCCGTCCCGGACCCCGCGCGTGCGCCGCTCGTGCTCCAGTTGTTCGAGCGCTACGCCACCGGACAGGAGTCCGACCGCACGCTCGCTGCGTGGCTGAACGCGACCGGGGCGCGCACCGCTCGTGGCCGGCAGTTCGGGAAGGACACCGTGCGGGAGATGCTGTGCAACGCCGCGTACGCCGGTTACGTCAGCGGCCTGCGCGACAAGTCACGTGCGATCAAAGGACTGCACGAGGCGATCGTCACTGACGATCTGTTCGACCGCGTGCAGGAGGTCCGAGGATGGCGCACCCGTGTCGTGAAGCCCGGCCCACCATCCGATGAATACCTGCTGCGCAAGCTGCTGCGGTGCGAGCGCTGCGGAGCACGAATGCACGGCACCAGAGGCTCAAAGGCAGCCGTGCGGCGCTACATGTGCTCCACCCGCCGCTACGGACACTCCTGCGGCGAGCGGATCGTCAAAGCCGAAACCCTGGAGGGCCAACTCATCGACTGGATACGCGCCTTCCAACCCGACGGCCAACTCCACGACCTGCTTCTGCAAAACCCTCAACGCCCAAACCGCTGAGCGCGCTGAGCAGCCGGCCGATCGGCGAAACGAACTGCTCGACCAGCTACAGCGCCTGCAAGACCTCTACGTCCTCGGCGACCTCACCAAGGCCCAATACATCATGCGCCGCCAAGCACTTGAGGAAGAACTCCAACGCCAAGGGCCACCCGCCAAACCCACCATCGACCGCGCCAAAGCGCTGCTCGACGAGTTCCCCCGCTTCTGGGAGATCGAGACTCAGCCCGCCGAGCGACGCAAGCTCCTGCTCTCACTGTTCGAGCAAATCTGGGCACAGAACGGGCAGATCGTCGCCGTGCAACCACACGACGACTTCCTGCCCTACTTCCAAGCCACACAGCAGTTCCTTCAACACCAACCGACACAGGGTGGTGCCGAAAGCGGGAGCGACGGGACTCGAACCCGCGACCTCTGCCGTGACAGGGCAGCGCTCTAACCAACTGAGCTACGCCCCCGCGCCGATGCACGGGATGCCTCTACGTGCGTAGCGCAGAGTATCGCAGGGGGCGTGCGAGCACCCTGTCCCACGCAGGAGGCCAAGTGGGCTAGCCCCCGCCCACCCTCAAGCTGGCCGGCCAGCCAAACCGCTGGGGAGTGCTCTACGCTTCACCCATGCCAATCCTCGAGCCACCGCCGCTGCGCCACGAAAACCCGTTCCGGATCCTGGCGCAGGACCTGGCGGACGAACGCGCGGCCACCGTGCCCTACCCGCCCGGCGACACGGGCTTCTCGCTGGCGAGGACGAAGCGTTTCATCGAGGAGCCGCTTCCGCTGCTGCTCGACGGGTATGAGCGCTATGGGCCGATCTTCGCGCTGCGGATCTTGCACAGCAAGGTCGTGTTCATGTTGGGGCCGGCCGCGAACCACTACATCACGGTCTCCCATGCCAACAACTTCCTGTGGCGCGAATCGCACTTCCGCGACCTGATCGCGCTGCTCGGCGATGGGCTGCTGACGACTGACGATCCTTATCACCGCCGCGCGCGCGGCATCATGCTGCCGGCCTTCCACCGCGAGCGCGTCGCCGCTTCGATCGACGTGATGGCGCAGGAGACTGAGAGAGCCCTCGAGCAGTGGCGCGCAGGCGATCGCATCGACCTGTACGCATGGACGCGACGGCTCGCCACCAGAGTCGCGATGAGGGCGCTGTTCGGGATCGAGCCGGACGGGCCCGCGGCGCGCGAGATCGACGCTGCCGCGATGTTCGAGCAGGCGCTCGCCTTTTATTCCTCCGGCTATGAGTATCGCTTCATCCGCGGGCCGCGCTCCCCGTGGGCGCGCTTGCAGCAGGCCTCGAAAGCGCTCAACCGGCTGCTGTACGCGCAGATCTCCCGGCAGCGGGCTACCGGCGAGCGCGGCGAGGACGTGCTGAGCCTGCTGCTTGACGCCGAGGACGACAGCGGGGAGCGGCTCACGGACGAGCAGATCCGCGACGAGATGATGACGCTGCTGTTCGCCGGGCACGACACGACGACCTCGACGGTCACATTCATGTTCTACGAGCTGGCCCGCCAACCGCATCTGGCCGACGACCTCGTGGCCGAGCAGCGCGAGCTTCTGCGCGGCGGCGCGCCAAACGCCGAGCAGCTGATGAGCGGCGAGCTGGCGCGGCTGGAGATGACGCTCGAGGAGACCTTGCGCAAGTATCCCGCCCGCTTGGATCGGCCCGCGCAAGTCGGTGGAGGCGTTCGAGTTCGAAGGGCACACGGTTCCAGCGCAACGCGTACGTCAACTACAGCTCGTGGGCCTCCCACCACCTCCCGGACGTGTTCGCCGAACCCGAGGCGTTTCGCCCCGAGCGCTTCAGCCGCGGAGGCGAGGGCCGCGATCCCGAAGGGGGCATACATTCCCTTTGGGGGCGGCTCGCGAACGTGCATCGGGATGCGCTTCGGCCAGCTCGAGGTGCGCACGATCGCGACCCTGATCGCGAGCCGCTTCACGCTGGAGCTGCCGAGCGACTTCGTCCTGGAGTTCCGCCAGATGCCGACGATCAGCCCGAAGCGAGGGCCTGCCGATGACCGTGCGGGAGCGCTCAGCGCAGCGTCGCCCGCAGGGACAGGCCGTAGGTGAGCGGTTCGCGCGCTGCACGCGCACGCCGACTGACTTGCACCTCCGAGGTGGGGGTCGGCGAAGAGCGTCACGTGGCCGAAGCCCGCCAAGCGGGAAGCCTTGAGGCTGGGCCACGAGCCGGCCTTCGAGCGGCTTGACCAGCGCGTCGATGGACGCCTGCACGCCGAACAGGCCGCCCGAGGCCTTGACTTCCACCTGGCCGACGCCGCTCGCCACCGGTTCGACGTGGAAGCCGTTGGGGAGCGCCTCGTCGAGCTGGCGCTGGGTGAGCGTGGCGGTGGCCTGCATGGCGGAGCCGTGCTTCTCCATTTGGACGTCGCTCAGCGTGAGCCCGCGCGGGAGCGCCGCGAGGCGCAGGCGGGTCGTGTCCGGCGCTGACGGTCATGTCGTGGACCTTGCGGGCTTCCGAGAGCAGTAAGGCGATCTGGGCGGGGGTCACGGTCAGCGCAGCTGGCGCGCACGGTGATTGAGTCGACGTTCCCCCACAGCAGCTCGAGCGCCGGCCAGGCGCTGACGCTGACGCTCTTGACGGTCCCGTAGCGCGCGACGCGATCCGCTGACGCGTTTCGCGGCGAGCGAGGGCAGGAACAGCTGGGCAGAGCACCAGCGGACCAGCGCCAGCGGGGCGCAAATCGCCAGAGCATGCGACGACTCGCGCGATGTCCCCTGACCGCAGCGGGCATGCCGACAGCTTCGCACGCTTGGAGTCCCTACCCTTAGGGTTCCCCTTTGCGAGCATCTCGGGGGCGCGTAGCTCAGTTGGCCAGAGCACCTCGTTTACACCGAGGGGGTCGCCCGTTCGAGTCGGGCCGCGCCCATACCGTGGAGCGAAGCGTTGCTCCAGCCATTCGTTTCCCTCCCAAGCCGACAAGCCATCTCTATGAACCCAATCCGCATCGCCGTCGTCGGCTCCGGGCCCAGCCGGCTTCTACGCTGCCGGGCACCTCCTCAAGGAATCCGGGGAGGGGGCGCAGGCCGTCGAGGTTGACATGTTCGAGCGCCTCCCAACCCCCTGGGGGCTGGTGCGCTCCGGCGTCGCGCCGGACCATCCGAAGATCAAGTCAGTCACAAGGATCTACGAGAAGACGGCCGCCCATCCACGGTTTCGCTTCTTCGGCAACGTCGAGCTGGGACGCGACATCTCCAGGGACGAGCTGGCGGAGCGCTACCACGCGATCGTGTACGCGACCGGCTCGCCGGCCGACCGTCCGCTTGGGATCCCTGGGCGAAGAGCTGCGCGGGCAGCCATCCGGCGACCGACTTCGTCGGCTGGTACAACGGCCACCCGGACTTCCCCGACCACGACTTCGACCTGTCGGCCGAGCGCGCCCTGGTGATCGGCAACGGCAACGTGGCGCTCGACGTGGCGCGCATGCTGACGCTGACGCACGAGGAGCTGGCGAGGACCGACATCGCCGACCATGCGCTGCACGCGCTGGACGCCAGCAACGTCAAGGAGATCGTCGTGGTTGGCCGTCGCGGTCCCGCCCAGGCCGCCTTCACCAATCCCGAGCTGCGCGAGCTGGGGGAGCTCGAGGACGCCGACGTGATCGTCGATCCGGAGGAGCTCGCGAGCGCGCTGGCGGTGCAGGACCCAAATATGGACCCGACGTCTGAGCGCAACGTCTCCGTCCTGCGCGAGTACGCGCGGCGCGCCCCGACGGGCAAGAGCAAGCGGGTGGTCCTGCGCTTCCTGTTGTCACCGATCGAGTTGATTGGGGATGGGATGGGCGTGCGTAGCGTGGTGCTGGCGCGCAATGCACTTCAGGCCAGCGAGGACGGCCGGCTCAGGGCCGAGCCGACGGGTGAGAAGGAGACGATCGAGGCGGGGCTCGTGATGCGGGCGATCGGCTACCGCGGCAAGCCGCTGCCGGGCGTGCCGTTCGACGAGCGCGGCGCCACGATCCCCAACGAGGGCGGCCGCGTGATCGGGCCCGATGGGCCTCGGCTGGGCGAGTATGCCGTAGGCTGGATCAAGCGGGGGCCCTCAGGCGTGATCGGCACGAACAAGAAGGACGCTCAGGAGACGGTCGACGCGCTGCTCGAGGACCTCGCCGCGGACACACATCTGCGGCCCTCAGACCCGGACTCGCAGGCGATCGAGGACCTGCTGCGCGAGCGCGTCCCGGCGCTCGTCACTTACGAAGGCTGGTCTGAGATCGACCGTCACGAGCAGGCGCTCGGCGAGCCGCACGGCCGCCCGCGCGTGAAGCTGACGCGCATCGACGAGCTGCTGCGCGTGGCTGCCGGCGAGACCCCGACGGCCGAGCCGCTGGACACGCTCGGCCTGCGCTGAGCCGAGTCGCCCGACACGCTCGGCCTGCGCTGAGCCGAGTCGCCCGACACGTTCGGGCTGCGCTGAGCCGGGTCGCCCGACACGTTCGGCCTGCGCTGAGCCGGGTCGCCCGACATGTTTGGCCGGCACTGAGCCGACCCAATCGAAACCCGTTGAGGGCGCCCCTCGAGTGGCCCTCTGCGCGGCATCGCCAAACGGTGCGTGCTTCGAGGACCCCAATCGGCTGCCCATCTGGCACACTGAGCTGCTCGCGCGCCGTTAGCTCATCGGGTAGAGCTCCGGACTTTTAATCCGGCGGGGCGGGTTCGAGTCCCGCACGGCGCACTAGCAATCCCGCTCAACCAAGCCATTTGAGCTCGGTATGCAGGACGCGCCAGCCAAATTGGTCGCAATTGGTCGCGAGATCGGGACGAAAGCGCGTAGCTGCCTATGCGAGCGGCGGATGGACGACCTCGATCTGTAGCCGAGCACGACGGTAGACACAAGACACGCACACAAGCTGCGCGGTAAGCGCAGGCGGCTCATGCGACGCAGCGGCGGGAGCCGGTCTGATCCTTTGGGTCAATCCTCCTCCGGTCTCCTGACATCTCGTCATGCGCGCGTATAGGCACTACGGGGCAATGTCGGAGCTCCGTATTGGCTGGAATCAGGATAAATTGATACGGACACGCCAAGGGGTGTTTAGATCGGGTAGATGTCGCCGTTGCCAACGTCATAACATGCCGTCGAGCGCTCTTGACGCGCTGGGGGCGGCGGCTGTCCGCGGGTCGGAGAGGAGGCTGAGCGCGGCGGCGCGTTGGCCTGCCGCGACGGCGGCATACAACCTGATGCCCACGGCTAGGCATGCGCTGCGTGGATCGTCCAGCAGACGCGCCAGCTCGGCGCGCCTGTCCTGCGTGGCGAGCACCAGGATCGCAGCATGGACCGCTGGGGACTCGCTTTGATCGAGCCCGAGGTCGAGCGCTCGCCCTGCGGCCTCCACCGCCTCCTCCTCCTGCAGGTTGGCTTGCGCGGCCTGCGCGAGGCGGGCGTGGGCGAGCGGATTGTGAGGGTGGGATGCGACCGCGTCTCTGGCCTGCGCCAGATAGCCGGGCACGACCTGTTCGACCACGGGCATCTCGCCCATCGGCAGCGGCGTCCATGAGGGCTCCAGCACCTCGGGCATGGCGGCGCCCGCGAGCTGGGATCGAAGCTGAAGGATCATCGTCATGGCGTTCGTGCGCGAGAGCGGCCGTGCTTTCTGCCGGGCCTGCTTGCGAGGTAGCGCTTTCGCAAAGATGGATCGACGGCGTGGCGCAGGCCATCGATGCGATGCAGCAGCCATTGCAGATCCCAGGCGTCGGGCTGCGGTCCATGGCCTGCGCATCTGCTGGCGAGACGTCTGGCTGGGTCTGGGTCTGTGAGCTGCTTTACGAGGCTCACCGCTCGCTGCCTGATGACAGCGGGGACCTCGGCGGCGAACGTCTCGAAAGCCAGACGCGAGGAGTCCCTGAGCATTGGGACGTTCGCTCGCCAGTCGCGCTCACGATCTACCGGCGAGAGCGCCGCCTTGGTGTTTATGACCGCTATCGGGCTTGCCGTGACGAGCGTTGTGAGCGCCACCCCTGTGGCCATCTCGAACAGCAGCGATCCGAGCAGGTAGAGGTCCGCTCGCGCCTGGTCCTCGGGCTCTTGGGTGCCCTGTAGCCATAGGAACTCAAACGGCGCGAAGCGCGTGTCTCCGCGCCCGAGCAGATAGGCGTCGATGGCGAAGCGGGGCGGCTCGTTCGTGTCGTGTGCGCGGCCGAGGTCTGAGACCTTTGCGCCTGGCGGGGTCTCTATGACGAGTCCGTTCTCAGCCTTGATGTCGCGATGGACGATGCCGTGCCGGTGCATCTGATGGACGCCCTTGACCACGTCACGGTAGAGCTTGAGGCGATCTGGCCAGGAGAAGCTCGGGCCATACAGAAGCAGGTCGGCAAGCGAGCCTGCGGCCAGCTCCAGCACCGAGAATTGCGTGGTGACCGCGATCGAGCGGCCACTGGCCGAGTGGTGCAAGTTGACCGTGTGCTCACCGCTGTCGAGCAATCCGATCACACGGTCACACCCGTGCAGCTTGCCGAGCAGGCCTACCTCGTCGCGGAACTCACGCAGCGCGTCTTCGCTATGGCACTGGGAGATCTTGAGGATCTTGGCGGCGACGCTTTCCTGAGCGCGATCGTCATGCGTTCGAAAGGCGCCCGCGAACGCGCCGGAGCTCAGGTACTCGGTGGGCCGGTAGCGGCCCGAGAGCGTTTCTGAGAGGGAACAGCTCGATTTCATCCTGATCCATAGCGACTCCTGAGCTCGCCGAGCAAGTCGGGATGGCGCTGCAGCACTTCTACGACATCGTCGGGAACGACTCCCCGCGAGAGGGCAAGCAGCTCCTGGGGCACCTCGTAATAGGTGGAGGCACGCTCCAGGATCGCGGGCGATGCCGGCTTGGAGCCGCGCTCTACACGCGAGAGGTGCGCGGGGTCGACCTCTAGCGCTCGCGCTGCCTCGCGCAGAGACCGGCCCTGCCGCTCACGCAGGTCGCGCAAGAGATCGCTCAGCGGAGCCTCAGTCATACGACCGATCGTAGCATCGTAGACCACTTTGGTCAACGTTGACCTACTCGGTCAAACTATAAGTCAACAGCCCCGTCAACCAGCGCCACCGCAAAGCCGTCATGGCCCTTGCCCGTGACCGTCTGAATCGCGGTCGTGCTCACTCTCCCCTCTGCCGCCAGCAGCTCATAAAAGCGGCGCAAGCCTCGTGTACCCCCTCGCCCCGGGCGCTAATGCTCGTCATCGACGCGAACGTCGCCGTGGCGGCGTGCGCCAAGGAGGAAGGGTTCGCCGAGCTGGGGCGATGAACTGGCGGCACCACCGCTGATGTGGTCCGAGGCACGCGCGTCGACGTCCACACCGATCCAGGAGGCGCGCTGACCGGGGCGCAGACCGCGCAGCGCGATTCCGCCTCCGCAGGGAACGTCCAGGATCGTGGCTCCCTCCGGCATCTCCCCAACAGCCTCAATGCTGCGATAGAAAGGTCGCGGGTCCACCCCCCACATCAACCCGAGCACGAGTCGCGCCAAACGTGGACGTTCGATGTAATAGTCGTATACCGCTCCAAACGGGCCCGCGCACACGTTGGCCGTCCCTGTCGGGGACCGATCTTGACGCACTGGCCCCTCCGGCCTTGCCTACACGACGGGTAGGGCATCGAGCGTCTGCCCCGGATGTGGAGGCTGGCTGCCTCCTATATGGAGGCTTCGCAGCCTCCGGAAGGTCCGGGAGCGATCCCGGCTATACGACCAACTCCCGCTTGGCCTCAAAGCCGATTGCGCGAGGCGCTTGAATGTCTCTTGAGCCTCCAGTCGGGCCAGCCCGGCGCCCACGCAGAAGTGCGGGCCGTTGCCAAAAGCAAGGTGGCGCGATCCGGTGCGAGTGAGGTCAAGCCGGTCTGGGGCTGGGAAGAACGAGGGATCGCGGTTCGCCGCGCCGAGCACGATCAGCGCCTGTTGTCCCTCGAGCACTCTGGCCCCGCCGAGAGTGAGGTCAGATAGAGCTACGCGTGAGGCGACCTGGACGGGGCTGTCATAGCGCAACAGCTCGTCGACGGCTTGCGGGAGGAGGTCCGGGTGACGCACGAGCCAGTCGAGCTGGTCTGGATGCTCGAACAGCGCCAGCGTGCCGTTGCCGATCAGGTTCGCGGTGGTCTCGTGACCGGCGGCGAGCAGCAGCAGGCACATCGTGATGATCTCGTCGGTCTCGAGTGCCATCCCGCCTTCGGGGGGATGGATCAGCGCGCTCAAGAGGTCCTCGCCTGGCTCCAATCGCCGCTGTGCGACGATCGGCACCAGGAACAGCATCACGGTCATGGCCGCCGCCCCGATCGCCTCGAGCTCCGCGGGCGTAGGGTCGAGCTCGAGCATCCGCGCCAGCGTCGGGGTCTCCGAGCGAAGAAGCTCCGCGCCCTCGAGGCCAACATCGAACAGCTCCGCGATCACCGCCAGGGGAATCGGGTAGGCGAGCTCGCTCATCAGCTCGATCGGCTCGCCTTCGGCGACTGGCGCGAACGCGCTGTCGACGGTCGCGGCGACGCGCTCGCGGATCGCCTGTACCGCACGGGGGGTGAAGAAACGGTTGACAGAGCTCCTCAGCCGCGTGTGGGTCGGTGGGTCGCTCATCAGCAGCGACTCGCTCCACATTTCAGAGCCAGATCCTGACCCGCCGAGCGAGGCGAGCACCTGGGGGCTGTTGCGCGGATCAGAGCTCCACTCGAGGCTGCGCAGAACGGCTGCCGCGTGGTCGTGGGAGAGCACGAGGTGGGCGCCTAGCTGCTCGTCCCACTGGACTGGAGCCCGCGCACGCGCGACGTGGTAGGCCGGGTAGGGATCCCCGGTCGGGAAGGGCCAGGCGGTCCAGTCAGGCATGGCTGCTCGCCGCCTGACGCTCCGCGCGGTACGCGTGGTCGAGCTTGCCCATCGGGGTGACGGGGTCCGCGCCCTCGAAGTACTCGGCGGCGATGCTCTTCCAGTAGTTCGTTCCACGCAGTTCGGAGATCAACGACATCGCTCCGATGTCGATCCGGCTCATGACGGTGTACGCGGGTGGGGACGACAGCTGGCGAAACGCGTTTGCCATGGGCCCCGTCGGCGAATAGCGGCTCTCGATCAAGGCGGCCACATATTCGGGGGTGACGGTGAAAGGCTGCTCTCCCCAGTACATCTCGATCGGCTTCCACCAGTATTCGAAGACTTCCTCGGGGGTGAGGGAGCCCGACGGCGTCGAAGAAGCCGCCCTCCACACTGACCCGCCATGTCTCGGCCACCTCGCCTCGCAGGCATTCGCGCATGACCACGTTCAGCGACTCGACCTGCTCGCGGCGAAACCTCTTGACGCAGCCGAAGTCGAGGAAGCTCACGCTCCCGTCGTCATGAAAAACATAGTTACCGGGATGCGGGTCGGCGTTGAACACGCAGTAGTGGTGATAGGAGCCGTACAGGAAGCGGTGGATTGCCTCCGCCCAGCTGTCGCGCAGCTCCTGCTCCGCGGCGAGAGCGTCATTCCAGGACTTGCCCCGCACGAGCTCCTGGGTCAGAACCCGATCGGTGCACAGCTCGCCGACCACCTCCGGGACGTGAATGAACGGGTGCCCACGGTAGAGCTCGGCGAACTCGGCCTGGTTGGCTGCCTCGAGCCGATAGTCGAGCTCCTCGGTGATGCGCTCGCCGATCTCCCGCGCCGCTCCCCTGAGGTCGAGGCTCAGTCTCTTCGGGGATAGGCCGCCAATCAATCCAAGGAACGTCGTGAGCAACTCGGTGTTCTTGAGGTCGGCACGGATCGCGGCCGCCACTCCGGGGTACTGGATCTTGACCGCGACAGCGCGATCGTCGTGGAGCCGGGCGGCGTGCACCTGGCCGATCGAGGCTGCCGCGAGGGGCTCCCAGTCGAACTCGGCAAAAGTGCTCTCGGTCGGCTTGCCGAGCTCGCGCTCGAGCACTTCGCGCGCAAGCTCTGGAGCCATCGGCGGCGCGTCGTTGCGCAGTCTCGTCAATGCCGTCTGGTAGGTCGATTGGAACTCTTCCCCGACCGCTGGACCGAGCGACACGAACGAGAGCATCTGCCCGGCCTTCATCAGGGCGCCCTTGGAGCGGCCGAGCAGCTCGGTGTAGCGCTCCGCCGTGCGGACGTGGAACTCGCTGCTGTCCGCGCCCGTCAGCTTGCTCCGCAGGCCGACCACAACCGCCTCACCGGCCGTGCGAGCCGTCAGAGCCGCGAGCGGAGCGCTGCGCCGCAAGCGTCCCTGGCCAATGCCATCGCCTTTCGACCTTGCATCGCCCGCATCTGGAGGAAACATGGCTTTGGACATCGAGCACATCTCTTTCAAGTAGTTACTGACTTAAACTAAGTGTATACTTAGTCAGGCCCATGTCAAGCACAACCCGCGAGCGGATCCTCGATGAAGCGATGCGCCTCTTCAGCGAACGCGGCTACTCCGCGACCAGCATCGCCAAGATCGAGGCAGCCTCCGGGCTCACTCCGGGAGCGGGTGGGCTCTACCACCACTTCAAAAGCAAGGAAGCGATCCTCGCGGCCGGTATCGAGCGCCAGCTCTCGCGCCTGGACGCGCTCCGCGACATTCGTCGCGTGCTCACCCCGCTCGGAGACCTCAAAGCCGAGCTCACGCTGACTGCCCGCTACATCCTCGCGGAGCTCGACAACGAGTCCGAGCTGCTGCGCATCCTCTCCTCTGAAGCCCGTAACCGCCCTCAACTGTTGACGACCGCCGCCGATCGCCTCGTGAGCTCGACGTTCACAGGCTTTGCCACCTGGATCAGCGAACGAGCCGAGCGACCGGTTGCGTCGGAGCAGGCAACCGCGATAGCGGCAGTCGGACTCGGCTCGCTCCTCTCCTCCCGCCTGTTGCGAGACGTCCTCGGTATCACGACCCCGGTCGGTGACGAGACACTCGTCGACACCTGGGTGCAGCTCATGGTCCTCGCGCTGACTGACCCAACACCCGAGATCTCGACCTGAAGTCTCCCTCCCGAAGCCCATCGTCGGGGTGTCCCGTCCAACTTTATCGCTCGCCAAATTGATCGCCGGGCGTGTCATGACGATGCCTGATCGCAGTGGGTAAGACCGGCGCGCATTCCGATCTCTGGTGGAATATCGTTCTGCCACGCAAGCCGTAGCGACCGTGGGCGTTGCCGCTGCCAATCCTCCCCTCATGAGCACAAATCTCGACGATTGCGCCAGGCTTGTCGCCGAGCGAATGCGCTGGCGACGTGTCATTCCGTTCCTCGGGGCGGGCGTGAACCTCGCCGACCGTCCTACAGCGGCGAGATGGAGTCGTGGGGTCGACCTGCCCAGTGGCGGTGAGCTCGCCGAGACGCTCGCGGACAAATACCGCTATCCAGGCTCAGAGCCCCGCGACGACCTGATGCGGGTCTCGCAGTATGTCGAGTCGACAGTAGGCGAGACTGCGATCTACGACGAGCTGCGCGAGGTCTTCGGAGGCGAATACGAGCCGACCATCGTTCACAAGATGTTGGCCAGAGTTCCAACGATTCTTGAAGAAAAGGGAGTCGAGCGTCCCCACCTGCTGATCGTCACGACCAACTATGACGACGGGCAAGAGAAGGCATTCGATGAAGCCGGAGTGGAGTACGACCTGCTGTGGTATATGGCCAGGGGCGACCTCCGCCGACAGTTCATACACCAGGCCCCTGGGGAGGATCCAACCGCGGTGGATGACCCGGCGAGATCCCTCCTGTCAGTCGGGCGACGCAGCGTCATCCTCAAGATCCACGGCGCCACCTGCCGGCCTGACGCAGAGCTCGATAGCTACATCATCACAGAGGATCACTACATCGAGTACATGAGCGGCACGGACCTGGCCGTGGCCGTCCCGGTCAAGCTCATGACCACAATGCTCGAAGGTCACTTCCTGTTCCTCGGCTACAGGCTGGGCGACTGGAACCTTCGCGTCTTCCTGCACGCGCTGTGGGGGAAGCGGAGCAAGACGGCGACCAGCTGGTCAGTGAACCACGAGCACCGGGAACTGGACCGCCTGTTCTGGCAGAAGCGCTCCGTCGAGATGCTCGAGGCGCCGCTCGCCGACTACATGAGCTCGCTCGCGAAAGCGCTCACGGAACTATGAGCGCGGCGGGACAAGAGGGTGGCCATGCCTTTCCTTATCTGGGGCTGCGCCCGTTCGAGGCACAAGACGCATCGTTCTTCTTCGGCCGTCACAGCGAGGCTGATCTGCTCATAGCCAACCTGCGAACAGCTCGCACGTCGCTGGTATATGGCGAAAGTGGCGTCGGCAAGAGCTCGCTGCTTCGAGCCGGGCTCGGTCCAATACTCGACCGGCGCTCGCTGCAACACGAAGACAGCGAGGAGACAGGCGAGATGCTTGCCACCGTGGTGTACGCGATGTCACGCGAGGATCCGACGCGAGCGCTATCTCGGCGCATCGCCGACGCGGCTGGCATCGACACTCCCTGCGAGGAATCGGTCCTAGCTACGATCGAACGGGCCGCGGAGAGGGTCGACCGCATTCTCATCGTGCTGGACCAGTTCGAGGAGTACCTCGGCTATGCCGATGTAGTCGACGACTCATTCGCCGATGACTTCGTTCGCACGATGACGCGCTCGGAGCTCCCCGTTCACATCATGATCGCGATCAGGGAGGACTCGATCTCCAAGCTTGACCGGTTCCGGCGGCGCTCGCAGGAGCTGATGTCGAATCCGATACGCATTGAGCCGCTCACGGCCGCCACTGCCCGTGAGGTGATCGAGGGGCCAATCGGCGCATATAACCAATTGCACGGAACCGCCTACCAGGTGGACGACGACTTCGCGAGCGCGGTGATCGAGGCGACCCGTGTAGGGATGCTCGATCTCGGCGTCGGCGGGCGCGGCGGCGTCGAACATCGCAGCGACGCGATCGAGGCCGCCTACCTGCAGCTGGTCCTCAAGAGCGTATGGGAGGCCGAGCTGCGGAACGGCTCGAGCAAGATGACGACCAATACCTTCGAGAAGCTAGGTGGAGTGGCCGGCATAGTTCGAAAACATGTGGATGACATCATGGAGAAGTTCAACCGCGGCGAGCAGGTCACGGCGGCTGCCGCTTTCCGCTATCTGGTCACGCCCTCGGGCATGAAGGTCCCGTACTCATCGTGGGACCTGAGCCAGATGGCGCACAAGGACGCGGAGCAGATAGACGACGTCCTCGCTCGCCTTGCCAGCGAAAGAGTGCGGCTCGTCCGTCCACTCACGCCATCGCCCCAAGGACACAGGCGATATGAGATCTACCATGATCGGCTTGCCGATCCGATCCTGGACTGGCGCGTAAGGTTCGAGCGAACGGGCGATCGCGCCCAGACATTCCGGCTGATATGTCTCGCGTCAAGCGCAATCGCATTTGTGCTGACTCTTGCCACAGTCGTGGCGGGCTTCAGACTCGCAGTGACGATCGATGTCGCGATTGCATCAGTCTTTTACGCACTCCTGGCCTTCGCGCCGGTGAGGCTGAGGGAATCCTTGAGCAAGCTGCTGATCAGGGATCGCGGCACCAAAGACGATCATTAGCATCTCGCTCGATCGCTGGCGTCTAATTCGACGACCACCGCGAGCGTGAGGCCAGCTACTTCATCGGCACGGAGCACAAGAGTCTAATCAGATTTATCTGATACGATGGGCAACATGGTGCGCATGACGGCTACGGAGGTATCTCGCCACTTCTC
Organism: uncultured Solirubrobacterales bacterium; assembly: GCA_963764655.1. GTDB lineage: Bacteria > Actinomycetota > Thermoleophilia > Solirubrobacterales > Solirubrobacteraceae > Palsa-744. The sequence goes on along the minus strand of CAVXTI010000001.1, from coordinate 2,523,979 downwards.
AAACGCGATCAACCGCGTCGACTCAGGTGAGGAGATCGAGATCATCCGCAACGGTAGGGCGATCGCCGAGCTGCGGCGTCCATCCCAGCCCGTTGGCGTCTCCGGTGTGGCGCTCAGAGAGCTTATGGATGGCCTTCCGCCGCTTGACGCGGACTTCGCACGCGAGGTCGAGCGTGAGCGCGAGCTCTTGGGCGCTGAGGCTGGCCAGTGGCCGGAATCCTGATCGATACGTCGGTCCTGGTCGACGCCGAGCGCGACAGCCGGGTTCTCGAGCAGCTACCAGAGGACGCCCGGCACGCGATCAGCGTAATCACCGTCAGCGAGCTGCTGCACGGAGTTCATCGCGCAACCACCGACCGCGTAAGGATCCGCCGTCAGGTGGTCGTCGAGGCTTTGTTGGGCGCGATCGAGCAGCTGCCGATCACATCGCGCATCGCTCGCTTGCACTCGCAGATCTGGGCAGAGCTACAGGCAAAGGGGGAAGTCATCGGCGCGCACGACCTTTGGATAGCAGCCACGGCGCTAACGCACGGCCTAGCGCTTGCGACTGTCAACGCCGGCGAGTTCAAGCGCGTGCCGGCGCTCGAGCTGCTGCCGATCAAGAGCTGAGCAGCCTGACAAATAGGGTTCAGCAGCTTCTGTCACAGCTGCGATCCATCAGACGCGGCAGCATCTCAAACCAGATCCTCGACCCCCGGCTGAGCCGTTTGCATAGCTTCTCGCATGGCGCGTCTTCAAGGGTCGGGCCGCCCCCCATTGAGACCGAAGCGCGGGTGGCCGCACTGACGGCGCCGTGCACGCTCGTGTCGGGCCGGCTCTCCGAGTCGGGCGCGTGCGGGGCTGTGATGCGGACGGTAGGTTGCGCGTTCGGTTAGTATTAGACGACAAAGTTCAGCTTTTGCGATGTTCGAAACATCTGGATCGGGGCAGTTACCAGAAGCGCCCGCCAGATGATCCTCTTCCTCTCTTATCGACTATCCGACACTCATGCCGTCGCTGCGCTCAGAGCTTCGCGCCGCCACATCCCTGCTGAGCCTGGCGCAGCGCCTCGGGGCGATCTGCATCGAGCACGAGGAAGTGCTTATGCGGCTGCGAGGCAATCCAGACGTGGAGCTGGTGGCCACCAACCTCGAAGAGGCCGTGGAGGCGATCGAGGCCGAGGCATTCGAGCGCTGCGATGCCACGGACGGCTTCGAGCAGATCCTCGCGCTTAACGACATCGAGGAGCGCATACAGCTGGCGGAGACACACCCTCCCGTGGACTCCCTGGCTTTCCTGCGTGGGCTCTGCCGCCGCGCGCTCCCCGATTTCTTCCTCGGCACGGAGGCGTGCTTGCAGCTCGATGCCGGAATGCCCGTCCCGAGCGCCGACCGACCAGTCCACGGGATCTACGGGCGCGCGACGCCCCATCACACGACTCTAAAAAAGGGCACGTTGATGGAGGATCTCCCCTACACGCTATTCGACCACTCCGCCAAACGGGCGATCCACGTCGAGCTCGACTACGGCTCGCGCGGGCGACTGGATGATCTGACCTGGCTTGAAGAGGGGCGGCTACCGCGCATAGCCACGGTTCACCCGCCGATCGAGCGGGATGGGATCGACTCCCAGGCATCCGCGGAATCGGGCTCGTTCTTCGATGTGCGGCCAAGGCATTGGAACCTCGACGAGGTGCTCGCCCAGCTCGAGGACGTGGCTGGTCAGGCCGAGATCGCGGTGTTGCCGGAGCTGTGCATGCCCGGCGCGGCGGTTGAGCCGTTCGGCCAGGCGCTCGCGGCCGCGCCAGAGCGCTATCCCCCGTTGGTGGTGGCCGGGAGCGCACACGTGCGCCAGCCCGGAGGGTCGGGATCGCGGGAGATCAGGACGAACGAATCGCGCGTCTACTTGGACGGACGTCAGGTCGCCGTCCACCACAAGGTGCATCCGTTTGCGACCAAGATGCTGGGCGTCAGCATGAGCGGCGGGCCGCTGCTGGAGGCCATCACCCCGGGGCCGAAGAAGATCACCGTGCTGGCAGGCCGCTTTACGCATCTCGCGGTGGTCATCTGCTCGGACCTGGTCGACTTCGACGTCCCACGACTGCTGAACCTGGCTGCGGTCAATCTGCTGCTGGTGCCGTCGCTGACTTTCGAGCAGGGATCTTTCAACGGCGCGATCTGCGATCTGGCGTCCTATCGCCAGGGCATATGCGTGATCGTCAACGCCAATCTCGACCGCTTGGCGAAGACGAGGCGCAGCCGGCCCTTCCGCGTGATGGCGGCGGCGCCGGAGCCCGACAACAGGCGCCAGTCGCGCAGCTTCCCGTCCTGGATCGGGCCGCGTCGCTCACTGGGGGTACTCGATCCCAACCGAGGTCTCAGACGCGCGATGCGCTGGGTGTGAGAGCCACTGGCCGGAGCTGCTAGGCGAAGGCGGCCGTGAGGTCGAAGATTGGCACACGCAAAGGCTCCTCCAGGCGCGTCTCGCCACCCATCGCGAAAGCCCCGCTCTCCTCGGAGACGTCGAGGACACGGTCGCTGGGGGTGGCACGCCACGTGCTCTGGTGGGCGCGCTCCTCGAGGCGTCTGCGCCGACCCTCCTCAAGCAGCCGCTGGGCTCGCTGCTCGAGCTCGTCGCTCTTCGCCTCTTTGGCAAAGCTCGCAAGCGCGCGCGGCAGCCAAGGGTCGAGCGGTAGCACGTCGCCACGGCCGCCCTCCTTGTCGAGCAGCGCGATCAGCTGGTCGATCTGACGCGGGGCCTTGCCGTTGCGCATCAGGGTGAGTCGCGCGCACTCGATCTCGCAGGCGGCCACGCCCGCTGGGCTTCCCAAGTCCTTGTAGCGCTCGGTTGCGTCCGCGAGCAAGCGCTCAAGCGCCTGGTAGCGGCGGCGGCGGTGACCCTGCTCGGCGAGCAGGGTTCGCGTGAGGACGGCCTTGCGGAAAGTGTTGAGCGCCAGACCGGCCTGGTGCTTGCGGACTTCGAATAGGTCCTGCGCCCGATCGATCGCCTCGCACGCCGGCTGCAGGCGTCGTTCCTGGTATTCGACCGCGCCGAGCGCCGAGCGCGCGAAGGCGCTGGTGACGACCAGCTCCATCTGATCTGCTAGCCCCAGCGCCTCCTCGAGCAGCGACCGGGCCTCGGTCAGCTCGCCCTGGCAGCGGCGGACCTCGCCGAGCTGCATCGTCGTGTCGGCCTCAAACCGCTTGAAGCCGCCCTCGCACGCCAGCTCGCGTGCTTGGCGCAGGCGCTGCCAGGCCTCCTGGAAGTCACCTTGCAGACGCCAGCAGAAGCCCAACAGGAACAGACAGTAGGAGCGGCCGTACATGTCTTTGAGCTGCTCGAACAGACCCATCGCCAGACCGGCGTGATCAAGCGCAGCTCCCAGCTCGGATTGCTCGCGAAGGTTGCTGGCAAAGCTTGCGATGCTCCACGCCTGACGCTCCTTGGAGCGCTCGGCCGCCCCGTGCAAGGGGACCTTGCTCAGCCGGTGGTAGGAGATCGCCGCGTTGACCAGATTCATGGCTCGCACCGAGAGGCGGTCAGAGCCGTGACCTTCGGCGACACGGCCGAGCGCATAGTCGCGATGCGCTCCCGCCAGGAGGACGACGGACGGCTCGTAGCGGGGGTCTTGGCCCAGGGCGATGCCATCGAGCTTGCCGATCAGCTCGCTCGCCTCGCTGGCTTGCCGGTTCTGGCGCAGCGTCGTCGCAAGCTCGGACAGGGCGTCAACCGCCAGTTCGTTGGCTCCTTGCCTCTCCGCCTGCTCAAACACCATCCGCAATCGCACGGCGGCATCGGCGAGGTCGTTGGTCTTGCGTCGCACCTCTACAGCCCGCTCCAGCGCGGAGCGTAGATAGGCGCGCGCTTGCTCTTGCGTCGGCAGCGGAGGCGGAGCGGGGAGTGCCCCGAACGCTCGATGTCGATTGAGCTCGATCGCTCCGTCGCCGGTCAGCGCATAGCTGCGCCGCCGGCGATCGCCAAAGACCTTTTTCTCCTCTGCCAGGCCGCCCTCGCGCAGGGCTCGCAATTGCCGGCTGATCGACTCGGGTGCCGCCTCCAGCGCCCTTGCCAGCACCGACGGCGTGGCGGGACCAGCGCCCAGCTCTCGCAAGATGCGACCGCGCAGAGGGTCGCGCGCCTCGATCTCCGCCATCTGGCGGCGCTCGCGATCAATCCGTTCCCTCGCGCGCGCCTTGGATCCGTCGCCCAGCCCATCCTGGTCCGGGCGCTCGACACTCGAGGCGTCCGACGATCCTCCATCCTCATCAGAGGCAGCCGAGTCTCCCGACGAGTCGGGCTCGCTTATTGTACGTATCCGCACCATGTCAGATTCCCATCCTGGGTTGCCAAGTCAATGATATATTATTGACTTTATGTGATAATTGTGCTTTAGAGTACGTAATTTCCCGCTCTGCCCGCGCATGCTGTCCCGGTTTCTCTCCGGGCGAGTCTGTAACGCACAGGCCGTACAACAATCGCCACAGCGACGCCAGCGGCGCGCGCGACGAGCGCTCGCCCGTGCTCGGCTGACAGCGATTGCGTAGAGTTAGCGGAGCGTGAGCCGCTCCTCGACACCCTTTGACGTCAACGGCCGCACCGTCTTCATCACCGGCGCCGCGCGCGGCATCGGCGCGGAGACCGCTCGGCGTTTGCACGCCAAGGGGGCCAACGTCGCGCTCGTGGGGCTCGAGCCCGAGCGCCTGCAAGCGCTGGCCGCCGAGCTCGGGGATCGCGCCGCCGCCTTCGAGGCCGACGTCACCGACTACGACGCATTGCGGTGGGCGGTCAGCGCCACCGTCGAGCGCTTCGGAGCTATCGACGTGGGGATCGCGAATGCCGGGATCGCCTACACCGGGCCGCTCGCGACCGCCCCGATCGAGCAGGTGGAGCGCACGCTCGCGGTCAACTTCCTGGGGGTGTGGCGCACCGACCGCGCGCTGATCGGCCAGATCGTCGAGCGCAAGGGCTACCTGCTCAACATCGCCTCGCTCGCCGCGGTCTCGCACGCGCCGATGATGGGCCCATACACCGCCGCGAAGTCCGGCGTCGAGGCGCTTACCGACGCACTGCGCATGGAGACCGTGTCCAGCGGCGCGCGCGTTGGATGCGCCTACTTCGGCTTCATCGACACCGACCTCGTGCGCGCCAGCTTCGCCCAGCCCTCGGCCCAAGCGATGACCGGCAGGCTGCCGGGCTTCATGCGCAACCCCGCCCCGCTCTCTAAGGCCATCGACGCGATCGAGCAAGGCATCGAACGGCGCGCCGACCGCCTGTGGGCGCCGCGCTGGATCGGCGCGATGCTGGTGCTGCGCGGCGTGCTGCAGCCGCTCACTGAACGCCAGATGCTCAGGGAGCCAGAGCGCCTGCAGGCAGGGGTTCGCGCTGCGGCGGCCGCACATGAGGCCGAGGCTCAGGACCCGCTGCTCGGCGTTGCCATGCAGGCCGTGTCCGACGCGCCGCCGCCATCATCCCGAACGCGGTGATCGAGAAGGCGAGCAGCAGCTGCAACGCGAAGATCTCGAGCGCCAGCCCAAGCGTGTAGTGGACGCCCACGAGCGGGCCGATCGCCATCACGATCACGCCCTGGAAAGCGGCGACCGTGGCGCCGCTAACGCACTTGCCGAGCACGATCGAGCTGCGCCTGACTGGAGCGACCATCATCTCGCGCAGGAAGCCAAACTCGCGATCCCACACGATCGAGGCGGCTGAGAACATCGCGGTGAACATCACCGCCATGCACAGGACGCCCGGGTAGATGAAGGTGCGGAAGTTGACGCCGTGCGTGCTGCTGGAGACGAGCGTCGAGAGGCCGGTGCCGAGCACGAACAGGAACAGGAACGGCTGCACCAGCGAGGTGAGGATGCGCAGACGGTCGCGGCTGAAGCGGATCAGCTCGCGCCGCCACACCGCCTTGATCGCGCGCAGCTCGCTGCGTAGGCTGCCACCGCCTCGATCTCGCCGTAGGTCTTGGTGAGCCCCTTCACGGAGATGGCATGGACACTCTCCCATTGGACACCTCGACGGTGTCGCCCCCCGTAGGAGTGGCGCTGTCGAGGGTCGATGGATTGGCTTGACTCACTCGCTAGTCCTCTGCACGGTCCTTCGGATCTCCATCAGCGAGGATACGGTAGAGGTCGCGTCGAGCCGCCGAGAGCAGCTTGCGAGCCTCTCCGATCTGAGTGTCGCTGCCGGTGCGCATCACCTGTACAAAGGCGGAGGCGACCTCGCGCATGGTCCCCGCCAGCTCGACCGCCTGGTCGCTGACGTTGCTGCTCATCTGCTCCCATGGGGCAGGGGCGTCGGCGTCGCGCTCCCGCACGTGGGCGTCGCCGGCCTCGGTCAGCTCGAACACCTTGCCGGTGCCACCGCCGCCCTCGCTCGAGCGGATCAGGCCCTCGTCCTCGAGCTGCTGTAGAGCGGGGTAGACCGAGCCCGGGCTCGGACGCCATACCCCGTCGCTGCGCTCCTGGACCTCCTGCATGATCTGGTAGCCGTTGCGTGGCTCCTCGGCCAGCAGCAGCAAAGCGGCCGTGCGGATGTCTCCGCGACGGGCCTTGCGGCCACGACCGAAGCGACCGCCCCCAGGGCCGAACCCGCCAAAGCGAAAGCCCTCGAAGTCGCCGCGTCCGCCAGGCCCGAAGTCCCGCGCTCCCGATCCGCGATGGTGGCCATGGCGGTGTCCACCGCCGGATGGTCCACCGCCGCGCCCGGTCATCGCGCGCCAGTAATCCCTCAGGTCGTGTCGGGGACCGCCGTGTAGACAGCGAGGGTCCTCATGAAGGCAGCCCCCCTCATCGATTGCGTATATCGCGTGAGCGAACATATCTATCCCCTATCGTGATCTATCAAAGTAAGCTCACGATATATCGTTATTTGGGGGATGTCAAGCCCTCCCGGCTACGAGGCTGGTCGAGCGCTATTCGAGCGCTTCCCGGTAGGCGGGCCTCGTCCCGCCTAGGCCTGACCGTCGGATAAGGGGGCATGGCCACCCTGATCTCCCCTTCCGTCAACGCTCTCGGCCGCCCGCAACGCCGTTAGCATTGTGGGGCCATGGCCACGGTTGCGAGCACAGACCTGCCGATCTATCGGATCGACGTGGACACCTACCACCAGCTGGCCGAAGCAGGCGCGCTGGACGGCATGGACGTCGAGCTTCGCGAGGGATTGCTCATCGACAAGGACTGCGCCCGCGAGGACCCCATCCACCGGCTCGACATCGGCTCCTATCAGCGGATGGTCGCCTCCGGAGCGCTGGAGGGCAAGCGCATCGAGCTGCTGGAAGGGCTGCTGGTCGAGATGAGCCCGAAGTCGACCGCCCACATCGTCGTCGTAGGCCGCTTGATGCGACATTTCATGGCCGCATCCGGCTGGTGGGTGCAGGGCCAGGACCCGATCGAAGCCGCGTTCGACTCCGAGCCGGAACCCGACGTGACCGTGAGCAAGCACGAGCCCTTCGGCGAGAGGTTGCTACGTTGCCCCCCGCTCGTCGTCGAGGTCGCCGTCACCTCGCATTGGCTCGACCGTGGCAGGAAGGCGGCTCTCTACGCAGGCGCCGACATCCCCAACTACTGGCTCATCGACGTCCCCGGTCGCGCCGTCGAGGTGCGCACGCAACCTGGCCGGCATGGCTACGAAAAGTGCGAGACATACCACGAGGGCAGCGCCATACCCTCGCCGCTCGACGGCGTGGACGACCTGAACGTCGCGGTGCTGCTCGGGGATATAGCGAGCTGACCCCAGCCGCTCCGCGCGATGACCTCGCGCGAAGGAGTGACATCAGTGGCGGAAGTGACGGATGCCCTCGCCCTGCAGCGTGCCTGGCGGCGCGACCCACTCGCTCTTGAACTCGAGACTGGTGTGCTTGGCGAGGATGTCGTAGTCACGGTCGTAATGGAGCACTCCGGCGCCGGCCTCGTGGGCGCAGGCGGCGATCGTGACGTCGGCCGGCGGGAGGCGGTGGTGACCGACCGCGGCGAGCTCGCGTTGGGCTTGTAGGGCCCGCGCTTCGATGTCAGATGTGATCTCCACGCGCGGCAACTCAGCGAGATCGTCCACAAGCCCTTCTATCTCGCGCGCGGAGATAGCGGAATAACCTGCCTCCAGCAGGAATGGCAAGCAGACACCGAAGTCGCGTGCAGACAGCCCACTTGCGATGCGTTCGCGAGCAAGGGAATGCCTGCGTCGCGACCACGCCGAGTGATCGATCAGCAGCACAGCTCTTAGATGTCGGCCCAAAGACCGATGTGCTTGGCCTCCTCGGCAGCCCGCACATCGACCTCTCCGCTGCCATTCAAGACCTCGTCGATGAGCCGCTCTCGAGCGGCTCGCACCCTGGGGCTCTCTGCTTGCAGCCGGCTTGCCTTCGCGCGAGCGCCGAGCGCGACCAGCTCGGCGAAGTCGATCCGCTCCCCCTCGCCGAGCTTTGCCCGCAACTCCTCGAGCGCCTCCTGGACGGGTGGCGTCTCGGTGATCGTATGGCGTGGGCGAGTGGTGGGCACACGTGAAGTGTAGCACGTGCTGCACCATCGCTTTACGCCCTGCCTGCATCGTTCTCTAGGTGTAGGTACTGAGCCTAGCGCTGCGTGAATCGCGTGGCCGCGTGGCGTCAGCTGCAGGCGTTGGGCTCGCCGTCTGGCCCCGCCGCTCTAGTGACGGAAATGGCGGACGCCCGTGGCGACCATCGCCACACCGGCGGCGTCCGCGTCCGCGACGACCTCCTCGTCGCGGACGGACCCGCCCGGCTGGATCAGCGCGGTGACGCCCGCGTCGATCGCGAGCCGCGGGCCGTCGGCGAAGGGGAAGAAGGCGTCCGAGGCCAGCGACGCTCCGGCCAGCAGGTCGGGCTGCGCCGCACGGGCCTTCTCGAGCGCGATCTTGACGGCGTCGACGCGGCTCATCTGCCCGGCGCCGATCCCGATCGTCGCGCCGCCCGCGGCGATCACGATCGCGTTGGAGCGCACGTGGCGGCAGACCTTCCAGGCGAACAGCAGGTCGTCCCACTGTCGCTCGGCGGGGGCCGTGATGCTCATCGTGTGCATCTGCTCGCGCGTCTCGCTGACGACGTCGCGGCTCTGCGAGAGCACGCCGCCCAGTACGGGCTTCTCCTCCATGCCCTCGCCGCGCGCGGGCCAGTTGGGCAGCTCCAAGAGGCGCACGTTCTTCTTCTCCGTGAGCACCTCCAGCGCGTCGGCGTCGAAGCCCGGTGCGAGCAAGACCTCGATGAACTGTTTTGAGAGGGCTTGCGCACATGCGAGATCCACCCTGCGGTTGAGCGCGATCACGCCGCCGTAGGCGCTCGTCGGGTCGCAGGCGAACGCGCGCTCGTAGGCCTCAAGCGCGCTCTGTCCCAGCGCGCAGCCGCACGGGTTGTTGTGCTTGACGATCGCGCACGCGGGCTCGGAGAAGTCCTCGACCAACTCGCGCGCCGAGGAGAGGTCGAGCAGGTTGTTGAACGACAGCTCCTTGCCGTGCAGCTGGGTCACGCCGGCGAGCAGGTGCGTCTGCGCGCCGGCTTCGGCGTAGAAAGCGGCACGCTGGTGCGGGTTCTCGCCATAGCGCAGGTCCATCACCTTCTCGTAGGAGCTGGCCCAGCGTGGCGGGAAGGCGTCCTCGTACGCGCGCACTCCGAACCAGCGCGCGATCGCGGCGTCGTAGCGCGCCGTGGTCGCGAACGCGACCGACGCCAAGCGCTCGCGCGTGGCCATCGCGAGGCGGCCCTCGGACTCGCGCAGCTCGGCGAGCACGCCCTCGTAGTCGGCCGGGTCGACGACCACGGCCGCGAACGCGTGGTTCTTGGCGGCCGCGCGGATCATCGTGGGACCGCCGATGTCGATGTTCTCGACGACCTCAGCATCCGGCGCGCCGCGCGCGACCGTCTGCTCGAACGGATACAGGTTCACGCACACGAGGTCGACCGGCTCGATCGAGTGCTCGGCCGCCGCTCGCAGGTGCGACTCGTCGTCGCGCACCGCCAGCAGGCCCGCGTACAGGCGCGGGTGCAAGGTCTTCACGCGCCCGTCCATCATCTCCGGGAAGCCGGTGAAGTCCTCGATCGCGCGCACCGCAACGCCGGCATCGGTCAATGCCTTCGCCGTGCCGCCGGTCGAGACGATCTCGACGCCCAGCTCGATCAGACCGCGCGCGAAGTCGACGATCCCAGCCTTGTCCGACACCGACAGCAGCGCCCTGCGCGCCCGCACCGCACCTGGCTCGGCGCGTTTGATACCCGGGGCGGTCTGCTCGTTCTCGGCCATTCGAGCCGCAGACTATCCAGCAGAGGGCTCGGAGGCGGGTTCCACCAGGACGCGTCGCGGTTACACCGCGACGCGCGCTTCCAGCTCGTCGCTGTACACGACCCATGTACCACTGTCAAAGTATCGTTCTTAAAAGTCCTGTCATGGCCCCAGCGCGCCGATCGGGATCACCGCCACCCCATCCTCGCGACAGTAGCCGTACCCGGTCGCGACGATCACGCCAAGCAGCGCCGGGCTGCCATCGCTCGCCGTGTCGACCCGCTCGGCAAAGCGCGTCAAGCTCGCCGCGGCTTCGTCGATCTGGCCCTGGCCGAGCTTCACCTCGAATGCCATCCAGCGACCGTCGCCCGCCTCGACGATCGCGTCGACCTCGAGACCGTCGTCGTCGCGGTAGTGCGATACATGCGCGTCGGCGAACTGCGCGTAGACGCGCAGGTCACGCACGACGAGCGACTCGAACAGGAAGCCGAGCAGCTCGAGATCATCGAGCAGCCGCTCGGGTGTCGCACGCAGAGCGGCTACCGCCAGCGAGGGGTCGACGAAGTGCCGCTTCGGAGCGGTGCGCAGGCGATGCCGGGAGCGCAGGTGAGGCGCCCACGCGGGCTGGTCCTCCACGATCATCAGCCGCTCCAGCGCGGCGAGGTAGTCGCGCACCGTGTCGTCCTTCAGCGGGCCGTCCACGCCGCCCGTGTCCCTGGCGAGCGTCGTCGCGGCGGCTGGGGTGGCCACGTTGCGCGCGAGGCTCACTAGCAGCCGCGCCACACGATTCGGGTCGCGGCGCCTCTCGTCCACACGGCCAACGTCGACGCGAGCTATCTCCTCAAGATAGTCGCGCACAGCGAGCAGGCCGTCGCGGACACCGCGCCCGCGCAGACCGGGCCATCCGCCAATCGCGATCTCATCGACGATATCCGCGACCGTCAGGCCCGGGTCGGCACTCGAACCGGCCTTGCCCTCCAGGAGATCCGCCAGCGAGACGGCGCCGGTGCTTCGGCCTGTCTCGAAAAGGCTCATCGGACGCATCCGCAGACGCGCTATGCGCCCGGCGCCGGTGTGTCGTGTGATGTCATCCGCCGGGACAGCCGAGCCGGTCAGGATGAACTGGCCCGGCTGAGAGCGCTCGTCGATCGCCCGCCGGACGTGATTCCAGATCGCCGGCTCGATCTGCCACTCGTCGAGCAGCCTGGGGATCGGGCCCTCCAGCACCAGTGACGGATCGACAGCAATCGCACGGCGTGCGTTGGCATCGACGTCTAGCAGCACCTCGCTGGCCGCCACCTGCCTTGCGGTGGCGGTCTTGCCGCAGGCCTTGGGCCCCTCGATCACGACAGCGCCCACGGCGTCCAAGCGGGCCGTGAGCTCGCTGTCTACGATCCTTGGTCGATACCCGGCAGGGATGATGTGAGGATTATAATGGGGAGAATGCGGCGTATCTAGAGGGGAGATTGCAGTCGATTCAGCGGGGAGAATGCGCCCGGTAGGCTCAGGAGGACGACCGCGTCTGCCTATGGTCCGACCGTGCTCCCGGTTCCGAGTGCTGTGTCGATTTCTTGGCCGTGTGGGGTGAGTTGCCAGGCGTTGGCCTCGCCGCTTTCGCGGCCTGGTCCGGTGTTCTCGATCAGTCCGGCGTGCTCGAGGCGTTTGAGCAGCTTCGATGTTTGGCCTTGGTCGGTCATGCCGGCGTCCTGACCGATGTGACGGTTACTCGCGCCTGGGTGAGCCGCGATCGTGGCTAGGACACGCGCGGTGCGGTAGGTGAAGCGCAAAGATAGGTCGCGGAACGGGTCGCCGCCCGAATGACCGTTCCGGTCAGGCATCCGGGCCCTGCTTGTCCGCTTGAGCGTGCTGGGTCGCTCAAGCTCGCGTTGCGCGGCGGCGGGACCGAGGTAGGGGAACACGATCATGCCGCACAGCGAGGGCACCAGTTGGGTGAGCGGACCACTATCGGGATCCAGTAGCCGCGCGTGGATCACCGCGAGCACACCACCGACCGTGCCCTCGGCCGTGATTGGTGGTGGTCCGCTGCCTGTGCGAACTTCTGTGCGTCCTTCGTCAACGACAACGGCGAGAGCATCAACGATTCCCCTCCGTCGTCCCAGAACAGCAGGTCCTCCCGTGAGCGTCTCGATCACACAAAGGCGCGCGAGTTGGGGCTGCTCGTCGAAGAGTGCCAGTAGCGCCTCCAGACTGGCACGGAGGCGATCCTTCCAGCGTGAGCGCTTCCCGTCACCCGGTGTGGACGCTTCCCATGCGGGCAGCACACGCTCGCTGACCTCCGCTGCTGCCTGCTCGAACGCTGCTAGGAAACAATCGTCGCGACTGTCGAACAGCTCGTAGAACGTGCGGCGTGACATGCGCGAGCGCTTGCACACCTGACCCACCGTCGCGCCAGCCAGGCCAACCTCGCCCGCGAGTTCGCGCATCGCCAACAACAACCGGCGGCGCTGCATCTCCCGCACATGACCCCCCTCACGCGTAACGGACCCAAGCGAGGGCGTGTGAGGCTTCGCGACCATCACACACCCCGAAGTCCAATCACCGCGCGCATCGTCATCTCTTCTTCCCGTGCTTACCGGCCCTCTTGCCCCTCGCCTTCTTTGCCTTCTTTATCTTGGGGCAACCGGTGACGGTGATCTTCGTCGTCTGATGGACGCTCGCGCCGTTCTGAGCATCAAACGCAGTGGGCATCGTCAGTTTCGCCTTGCACAAGTTCCCGTTCGCCGCCAAAGCCGAGAACGGGCCCTGGGGCAACGTCAGTTCGAAACTGCCGACGGGCTGGTCTGGGACCGTCTTGAACGTGCTGCTCGTGATCCCGGCTTTGTTGATAAACGTGGTGCCGACGAGGTCGATCGTGACGCCATAGCCCTGTAGGACCATGATCAGGCTCGGGAACGCTTCACCGCCGTGCGATACGAAATACGCTGGTCCTTCCAGCGGGACCGGTATCAACGGCGTCACAGCCTTCGCGAACCCGACTCTCGATGCCGCGGGACAACCTGCTGGGTTTGCTTCGAACTGTGCGGCGGTGCATGCCTTTTGCAGGGTTGTCAGGCGTGAGGGTAGTTGCTTTGGCAGGTCGACCTTGACTTTGCTGATGTTCGCCTGTGCACCGGCGGGGTAAGAGAGCTTGACCTTCAGGCTCGCTCCGGCCTTGCGCGACGTCTTACCTGTGGTCGAAACCTTGAAGATCGGTTTGAACGCGAGCGCTTGACAGTTCGACGCTTGGAACGGGGACGTCACGGTCTTTGCTTGACCGTGGTCGCTTGTGAGCGTGCTTGCGATGCTCAATGGGTTGCAACTTGTTGGGTTGAGTGTGAATTTCGAGCGGTCGATGTACACGCGAATGTCGCGGACGTGCGTGACTATCCCCTGGAGGATCGTGGGTATCGGTTCGCTGCTTGTCGGTGTGACGCTGACCTGTGCGGTGTACGGGTCTATGGTCAGGCCGAAGCGCAATACGACCGTTCCCAGGTCGAACGGGCCGACCGTAGCGGAGGTGACGCTCACGATCGAGAACGGTGCGCCGTGGAACGGGCCGGCCAGGTACACCTTGCCCGGCACGTACGCCAAGACCGCGCCGACACCGGTGCCGACGAGCGTGTGCCCGACCTGGCTTGCGACGGGACACGACGGTTCTGCTTCCTCTTGTGCCCCGGTCTTGTGCCGCGCGGTTTCGATGGCGGCCTCCGGGCAGAAGGGCACGCCGGTCAAGTCGCCTGTCACTCCCGAAGGTAGGTTGGTCGAGAAGCCCGAGATCTCCTGCTCGGCGTCGGTTCGTGTCAAGTGCAGGTAGAACGGGCTGAACGAGCCGGCATTGTTGTTGATCAAGCCCGCTTCGATACCGGGATCGAACGGCGGCAGGCCGCCGGCTGGGCATGCTCCGCCATCGAAGCCCTTCGTAATCGCAAACGACGACGTGTCGGTCAGGACCGTTTGCGGCTCTGACCACGGGCTCAACAGCGCTTGGGTCTGATACGTCCCACAGGTCGCGGGGCTGATCAAAGGTGCCTGTTGTCCTTCGCGGAAGTGGAAGTTGAAATGACTGAACGCCAACTGGGGATTGTTTTCGAAGATCGTCGTCAACTGCCCCGTGTTCGGGTCCGGTTCGACCCTGCCCGCCAGCTTCACCAGCACACCGACTTCCGGGTTCTTCGCGACCACGTACAGGGCGACCAGCGAATGCGATGGGTTGTCATACGGTTGGGCGATATAGATCGAACCGTGGATCTTTTGCGTCAACAACGGCGTTTCGATTTCGACCGTCCCGAGCTTTGAATCGTTGGGGCAACCGGCACCGGGATTTGATCTGATCGTCTCGCGCGCATAGTCTTTTGGCGTACAGCCGCCCAATCCTACACCCGCAGACGGATTGATTGTCAAGCCTTCCGGCAGCTTGACGACGGTCTTGTTGAGTTGGGATTGCGCAATACCTTCACCACTGGTCAATCCTTCATCTTTGAAATCCAGGTTGAAATCAAGACCCGACGGCGCAGAAGCACGATCGGTGGTCGGTTCGGCAGACATGACCGGAGCAAACGGCAAACGGTTACAACTATCCAGTTCCTGCAACGCTTCAATCGTGGGAGCCGAAGCGAACACGCCAGGTTCGATCCACGAGTCCGTTTCGGCGCTGCTCTGCATTGGGCCATCGCACGACGTCGGCATCGTCAAGAACGCGGGAGGCGTCTTGTCCGTGTTGGCTTCGCAGGACTGCCCTTTAATTTCTTCGCTGTATCCATTCGCCAGCTTCAGGCATTCCCAACCGCGAGTGCTATCGTGACGATGATCGTCGGGCACGCCCCAGAACGTCACTCTGACGCTGGATAGGCTTGCGATCTGACTGATGTTGCTAGAAGTGACGTTGACGCCGTAGTCTTCGCCGGGACCGTCCCGCAGAGATGTGTCGAGGACAGCGGGCACGTTGGCGATGGGGACGTCGAAGCCGAATCGGGCGGGCTCGCCGAAGTACGGTTCGAGGTTGAACAACGGCACTGTAATGGCTACGTAGCCGACGTTGGTCGGTTCGTACACGCTGACCGTCGCGACGCCGATCGCCGTCTGTTGCCGACACAGGTTCTGCGTCCCCAATGCCTGTGTGAGGAATTGGCTCATCGTGCAGCGCGGCAACGGGACGGGGTTTCCGATCAGGCCGGCGGGGATCTTGGTGAGGATGTCCTTCGACAGGGCGACTGGCTCCACGTTCGGGGTCGCGTTGTCCAACTGGGCCTTTTCCGGGCCTTGGTTCAGCACGAGCGTACCGGTCACTTGGAAGGGGTGCGAACCGGCCTGCGTGGTCGGCGCGCCGCCTTCTTCTTCTGCCTTCAACTGCCATTCATGCACGCCGAACGTGCTTGCCTGTTCGCCTATCTGCAGTCGCCGGCTCAAGGACGCCGGTCTGCTGGTGCCGCCGCCGATGACCTGCGCAGAGTTCTGTTCGTTTGTCGAGGCTCCGGGACGAACCCTGACGGCGATCCGCATTTCCAACTGATCGTAAGGGGGGAGCGTACCTTCGAACGTGCACGACAGGCTTGCCAGTGTGCAAGCTATCGGTGGGATATAGGCAAAGTTATTTTGAACGGGTGCTCCTTTTGCCGCTATCCCGACGGCTTCCAGTCCTGGCGGTAGCGTGTCTCGGAGTGTGACCGGGATGGCGTCGCCATTCACGTTAGCGTCTCCGGCATTCTCGGCTGTGACGACGATGTCACCGGACGCGGCCCCACGTGCGATCTCGGTAACGGTCGCCTGGGCGGAATCGCTCGCCTGCAGCGGAACCGGTTGATAGGCCAAAGGACCCTCGAAAGTCACCCGGTACGGGCCGCCATCCGGGCCGGTAACCTCGACGCCGCCCGAACCGATACCCGGTAGCGCTTCAAGCGCGGCCTGCACTTCGCCGGCGCTTGCATTGCCACTGATCGTCCCGGTCGTCTCGGTGACGGTCAATTTTGCCTCGATAGTGAATATTCCGCCGACGCCGCTACCAGTGCCACCCGCGGACATCGTGATCGTGCCAAACCCGAGTTCCCCGGACCCGAGCGCCGTGATCGTGGTGTTCGCCGGCACGCTCATGAAGGCTCCTGTCAAATTCACCGTGTCGCCGACCCACAACGATCCGCTCGTCGTCGTTACGCGCTGGAGAACGGTCGATCCGTTTTCGGCAACCGCGTAGCCGCTACCGGTCACCGCCGTCAACGTGTAAGACCCGCTCGGCGCGTTCACCGCGATTTCCTGCACCTCGTCGTTGGCAGCAACGGGATTCAGCACCGTCGGCCGCGTCATCGAAGACAACTGCCACCATGGTTCCGAGGCGACCGCCGTCGCAGCGCCACCGCCCATGCTTGAGAGCACCGCCGCGGAGAAGCCGAGCAAAAGCGCTCGTGGACGAATGTGAGATCTCATGATTTTGCCCTCCGCTTGTCGCCTGCTCTACCCGTCCGCGAGGCCTTTTTGGCTTTCCTTGACTTCTTCTTGCTCGTCACGCACTTCCCCCGACGGAGCTTCTTGCTCTTTGCGCATTTGAGCGCCTTGTGCGTCGTGACTTTGCTCGGCGTCAACAACGGCATGGGATTGCCCGAACCGCGATAGGTCAGCGAGCCCGGTGTCGGGTCGCTCGGCGGCGCGACAGGGCTCTGGCACGCATCCCCTTCGCAAGCAGGCACCGGCTGACCCGCCGGGAAACCCCCGTCCACCCGCGCGTCATACACGTCGGGCACCGAATCATTGTCCGACGCGACCAGCTGCGCGGACGTCATGAAGAACACGTCGTCGCCGCTTTCCGAGGCGTCGACGAAGGCAGATTCTTCGCCGGATGTGCCCGTGGAGACCAGATTCACACAACCACCCGAGCGCGCCGCGAAGGCCACACTGGCGCTCGTGCACGTTCCCACACCCAGCGGCTCGAACTCGTAGACGTCCTCCGTACCGTTGATGTCAGAGGGCACCAGCGCATCGGAACTGTTAAAGAACAAGCGTCCCGAATCAGACAGGTAACGCGACTGGTACAGGGGCGTAGACCAAACAGGCACGTTAGCCGCCACCCAGCGACCACCCCAGACATGAATTTTGTCGACCAGTGCGTTTTTGCCTTCCGTCGAAGTCAAAAGGGCGCCGTGCGGTCGTGCCCCCGTCGGATCGCACGAAGCGCACGCCAGACTCCCGCGACCCGCGTTCCCCGCCGCATCGTAAACGAACACCTCCTCGTCGCTTGCGCCGCTGGAAACATCGCGATTGTCATAACCCGTCAACGGACGAGCGGACATGAACGCCAACCACAAACCGTTTGCGGACACCCTTGCCGTCAAATATTTGAGCCCTTCGTACGTTTTAAACTCCCAGTCTGGGCCATCTCCCGGCGAAAGCACCGCGATGAATTTGATCGCGCCTTCGTGCTCTACATAGAGGTTCGGCTCTCCAGCCACCGCCATTTCGCCATGCTCGTTCGATTCGCCACCGCTCAGCACCGTTCCGGCGACGAAATAGACATACGATCCGTCCTGCGATACCCCGGGAACGTATTCCTGCACTCCGCCGCCAGGCGTCAAATTCACAGTGTGACCAGCGCTCAAGGGTCCCCCCACTGGCGCTTCGAACACATACAAGTCGCCGCCCGCCGTGAAGAACACTCGACTATCGTCACTGCTGGCGCCCTGGAACACGGGTGTTTCCGCGCGGGGACTCAACAACACCGTTTCTTCGTGCTTCATGTCGCGTAGGTACAACGCCGAGCCGCGCTTGCCCGCACCGACCGACCAGACCAAACGCGACCCGTCCGTCGAGATCGCGTTCCTTGCCGCACCGAGACGAAAATCCCCAAACCATTGACCGACGTCGCCGCCCACTGGCGACGGTTCTTCGTTCGGCAGGATACTCGCCAATTCCAACTGTCCGTCCGTCCACTCATACAAACTGTTTGCCGGAGCGCCTTCGGTCAACGCCGCTTTAGCCTTCACGAACACGTGCTTGCCGTCCGGTGTCGCGCCGACAAAGAATGGACCGCACGAGACTTCGCGACACGCGACCTGGCCACTATTGCCATGGATGCCTTCGAGATCCAGGACCGTGCCTTCGGGAACGTTGGCAAACCCAGGGGCAGCGGTCGCGAGCGGCCGATAGCAAGAACTCACACACGGGCTACTGGCATCGCCCACGGCAAAATCGCTACGCAAATACGCGGTCTGTTCAGAGGCTTCCGGCGACAAGAGCGGGCTGAACGAACCGTAAGGATCGACCACCGACCGCGCGAGATCGGTGCTGAAATATCGAAACTCAACAGCACCGTATCCGCTTGCCAGTTCCCTAGGCGTAGAAATGTCTCTTGACACCCAAGAGCCCGCCGCCGCGTCACGCACAGAGAAAACCTGCGTGTCAAGGGAGTTGCCAGATGCCCCCAGTTCGGTCGGCGTCGACCCCGTGTACGTCACCGCGCTACCATCGCCAGCTGCCTGAGCCAAAAACGCTTCTGGGTTGAGTTCAAGCAGAGAACCATGCTTATCCGGCGGAGAGACCAACTCCCACGACCGCCCGTCCAGCAACCCAAACCCACCGACCGGCTGAGTCGTAAACGTACGCTCTACTTCGTTACCAGCTTCGTCACGTTCCCCTTCAACCGGTCTGCCTTCGCTTCTGCTCACCCGATTTTCCGCCACGACCCGATAATGATAAACAGTTCCCGACTGGAGACCTTGGAAATGAGCGGTAACCACCTCCGATTCAAAACTCGGCAAGAGCTGCCCATCGGGCACCGGAACGCTACTCGCCCCAACGAACCCCACACGCTGGAAACTTTCCTCGCTCGCATACTCAAAACGATAAGAAGTCGGTTCTTCCCCGGCATCGCTACGCGGATCCACCACAGCACTCACCGACGCGCTATCAGCACTCACCCCAGACACCGACTGACTACCAGCCTCCACCAACGGCGCCGCAGGCGGTTCGGGAACAATACTCTCGATCTCATTCGCTGCCGTTTCCGCGATATACACCGTTTCCCGTTCAGAATCCACAGCCAGACCCGCACCCCCCGTCAACCGCGGCGAAGTAAAAGTCGTCGAAGCAGCACAAAGAGACACACAAGACGCAGACACAACCTGAATCGCGCCCCCCCCTTCATCTACATACAATTCACCCGACCGCGACACCGCCAAACCCGTTGCTAGAGCACCTAGACGAAATATCGCGTCTCTTTCGCCACTATCGAGACCCGACCTATAAATAATATATAGCGCGAAATCGTTAAAATCGATACCTAGATAATAGAAATTGTTCGCACCGTCCACCGGAAGGCCGACAGACCAAGCTTCGCCTCGGCCCACATTTGCGATATACGACCCGGACGATTGAGCGAACTCAAAAACGTCTTCGGAGCTCACCAGCAACTCTCCTGAGGGAAGTACGGCAATCCCCCTGATCCGACCAAGGAGTATTGGGGCGAGCACACTTTCGTCGAGTCGACCTTTATCGGCCCACGATTCGATCAGTTTCCCGCTGGCAGTAAACTTCTGCACGACGATATCGGGGGACGATCCAAATTCATATGTGAAGTCGGCGACGTACACGTCGCCTTCGCCTCCGGGAGAATCGTCCACCGCGACGAACATCGGTTTTTCAAACTGCCCCGGGTTCACACCCGGGATGCCCGCACGACAACCGGTCGCTTCGGTGCAAACCTGAAATTCTGTGGCACCGTTCACGACACCCCAACCCCAAGCACGCACGAAAGCACCCGAAGACGCGAACTCATCGACACGATGGTTACCCGTATCCGCTACGTACACATCGTGCGTGCCAGCATCCACCGCAAGCCCACTACCCCCTTCTCCCTCAACATTACCATTTTCTGTGCGCGTGAGCTCCACGAGCGACAACTGTCCCGCACCCGAACCCGGGCTACCGAACGAGGGACCGAAAACACGCCCACGGTGGGCCGATGCTCCGGGCACGGAACACACGGTCAAGACACCGACAGCAAACAGTACGGCCATGGTGCGACACTTGTTAGTCACTTCGGTGCCTTTCTCGCTCGCGGTAGACGATGCCGGCCTATTCGGCCGTGACCGCCCAGGTGCCATAGCCGCTGAATCCGCCCGGGTTTTCTTTAAAAATCCCCGCCCACACAGCCCCTGTCGTACCGGCGCCGATACCGGAGGGTGACACGGGTTTGATACGTTCGGAGGCAGCGACCTGAATGAATACATTGTTTAGTTCTGCTGCATAGACGCAAAGATTGCCTGGTGCAGCCGTCGGTGCCGCGACGTTTCCCGTGCACACGCCCGACTGCTTTTCTTTACCCCCCACCACTTCCTTGCCGAACTGATTGATGAAATGCACCTGGCACGGCGCGATTTCTTCTTCACAGCCAGCACCGCTCAAAGGCGCAGCCAAGGGGATCGGGAACGACGCAATCGAAGGTGTTGCTTCCGCGCTACTTTCAACAGGGCCAAACGACCACGTACCCGTCTCGGTCTTTCCCGAAGGGAGAGTACCGCCCGCGGTCCAAGGAGACCCGGTTACGCCCGCTTTACCATCTTTCCCGACTTTGCCTTCTTTGCCTTCCGGCCCAGCTTCGCCCTTTGCACCGGGCGTCCCGGCGGGCCCCGCAGGTCCGGAAGGTCCCTGAGGACCGGCAGGCCCCGCGGCGCCTTGAGCTCCGACAGCCCCAGCCGGCCCCGCCTTCCCCTGCAGCGACTTCAACACCTTCGGACTGATCTGTTTCGTCGAGGTGACAAGGAATTTCCCTGCGGCAAACGCACCACCGCTCATCGCGAGCACCAGCGCAAGCGTCATCGCGACGTTGGCAAACGTAATACGCCTACTAACAAAAGACAGCATCAGTCCATCCCTCCCGGAGAAAGCGATCCACACGAATGAACCCGCGGGACCGCGGGCATGGCAAAGCCACCGCTGGCAAAAAGCCCGCGGCGGCTGAAGAGTTGGCTAGCTGAGGGCTTAGACCCTCGGCGCCAGAGAGAGAGAGAGAGAGAGAGACGCGTCAGCGACGCTGACGCGTCCTATTACGGACCCGCCAGGAGCACACGGACTCTTCACTGCGTTATTCCCCAAAGAAACCACGCGAAATACAACTCCCTCTCAAGTGCGACCCGGTCCCTCTCCCAAGGTCCCCGTCAAAACTGTGTTGGTGTCGACCACAAGGACCGACCCCGACCCGACCTTATGTTGGCCCCGCATGTCTCGGTTGAGAGGCGGGTACGGCGCTACTGTACACGACCTATGTACCAGTGTCAAGCTCTCGTTCTTAAAGGTCTGCCGGTCTTGGTACGCAAGGCCGTACCAGACACGCAATCAATGCTCGTGGTCATCCACTGAGCTGACGATCCGGCGCGGATTCTCCGGGTCCACGCCGAGCGCGCCACGCGCGAGCAGGCGCACCGCCTCGGGCAAGAGCGCGTGCTCCAGGGGCCGCAGCGCCGTCAGCACCTCCTCCGGCTCGCACGCGTCGCGGCAGGTCGATCGCCTGCTGCAGGATCACCGCGCCGCTGTCGACGCCGGCGTCGACGAAGTGCACCGTCACGCCGAAGACCTTCACCCCATAGGCGAGCGCCTGCTCGATCGCGCGCAACCCGGGGAAAGCCGGCAACAGCGAGGGGTGCACGTTGATGACCGCGCCGGGGAAGCGCTCGAGGAAGGCGAACGTGAGCAGCTCCATGTAGCCGGCGAGCACGACCAAGCGCGCGCCGCGCTGCGCGAGCCAGTCGGCCATCGCCGCGTCGCGCGTCTCACGGTCGGCGTGGGCGGAGCGCTCGAACACCGCCGTCGCCACGCCGCGCGCGGCCGCGCGCTCCAGCGCGAGCGCCCCGGGCACGCTCGACGCCACCGCCACGACCTCGGCCTCGCGGCCGTGCACTGTGTCGAGCAGCGCCTGCAGGTTGGTGCCCGTGCCCGACACGAGCACGGCGATCGGTAGCGGCTCACTCATGCCCGCGCCACCCTAGCGGGCGGGTGCGACGGGCATTCGAGCGCCGGCGGCTATGCGCCCGCCACCTCCAGGGCGTACTTGCCTTGCGCCCCATCGCTGCCCTTGACCGGGTACTCGCCCGTGAAGCAGGCGTCGCAGTGCGTGGCCCGCGTGGCGCCCACGGCCTCGTAGACCCCGTCGAGCGACAGGTAGGCAAGCGAGTCGCAGCCCAGCTCCCGCGGCGATCTCCTCGACGGAGCGCTCGTGGGCGATCATCTCCTCGCGCGTGGACATGTCGATCCCGTAGTGGCAGGGGTGCTTGATCGGGGGGGCGGAGATCCTCATGTGCACCTCCGTGGCGCCCGCGTCGCGCAGCATCTGGACGATCTGGCGCGTGGTGTTGCCGCGCACGATCGAGTCGTCCACGACGACCAGGCGCTTGCCGCCCACGATCTCGGGCAGGGGGTTGAACTTGAGGCGCAGGCCGTGCTTGCGCAGCTCCTGGCCGGGCTGGATGAACGTGCGCGCGACGTAGCGGTTCTTGACGAAGCCGTCGTCCTGGGGCAGGCCGCTGGCGCGCGCGTAGCCGCGCGCGGCCGCGTTGCCGGAGTCGGGCACGGGGATCACGAGGTCGGCGTCGGCAGGGGACTCGCGCGCCAGGATCTCGCCCATGCGCCCGCGCGCGACCTGCAGGACCTGGCCGTTCATGCGCGAGTCGGGGCGCGCGAAGTAGATGTACTCGAACACGCAGAAGGACTTGCGCGCATCGGGCAGCACGCGACGGCTCTCGAGGCCGTGCTCGCCGAGCGTCACGATCTCCCCCGGCTCGACGTCGCGCACGAGCGTCGCGCCGATGATGTCGAACGCGCACGACTCGGAGGCCACGCAGTAGCGCGGCGGCTCGCCGGTGGGCGGGCGCCCGTCCTCGCTCCCCGCGTCGGCGCCGTCCGTCGGGGGCAGCACGCCGAGCGCCAGCGGGCCGCAGGCCGTGCGGGTCGCGGAAGGCCACGACGCGGTCCTTGGTCATGACGACGATCGAGAAGGCGCCGTTCAGGCGCGGCAGGACGTCGGCGATCGCGTCCTCGATGCGTTCCGCCGGGTGCGTGGCGATCAGGGCCGCCACGATCTCCGAGTCCGACGTCGAGCTGAACGTGACGCCGCGCTCGGTCAGCTCGTCGTGCAGCTCGACGGCGTTGATGAGGTTGCCGTTGTGGGCCGAGCGCGACCTCGCGGCTGCGAGCCGTTCGTGCCCTCCGAGCGCTGCACCGGCTGGGAGTTCTCCCAGGCGTTGGAGCCGGTCGTGGAGTAGCGCACGTGCCCGATCGCCAGCTCTCCGCGCAGCGTGCGCAGGTCGTTCTCGCTGAAGACCTGGCTCGACGAGGCCCAGCTCGCGGCGGGTCATGATGTTGCCGCCCCGGTCGGCCGCGGCGATCCCGGCCGACTCCTGGCCGCGGTGCTGCAAGCGCATACAGCGCGAAGTAGGACAGCCGCGAGACCTCGTGGCCGGGGGCGTATATGCCAAACACGCCGCACTCGTCGCGCGGTCCGTCGCGGTCCTCCAGACGAGGGCTAGCGTCGTTGACCCCCCCGATAAGGCATTGCTTGGTTCACGGTAGCAGTGCGCGCTTCGTCGCCTCGCTCACGCGAACAGCTCCGCCAGCGCGCCGTGGGCGTCGGCCAGCTCGGCGAGCGTCAGCTCGAGCGCGCCTCGCCCCCCCGCGCGCGCGGCGGCCACTCGATTCGCAACACATCGCCACCGACGCCGCCGACGATCCGCACCGGCGTCAGCTCCGCGAGCGCGCGCAGCTCATGCTCGCCGCCGCTCACGACGAAGCCGCCCGAGCCCTCGCCGAAGAGCGTGGCCGCGGTCATGGCCGAGATTCCGCTCCAGATACCCTCGCGTCCCGTCGCGCCGGCCGGCTCAGCCCCCCAAAAATGCCGTCTCGAGCGACACGCGCGCCCCGAGCTCGCCCCCAAGGCAGCACTCCGCCAGGGCGACGGCCAGCCCACCCTCGGCGATGTCGTGGGCGCTCGAGAGCGCGCCGGCGCGGACCGCGTCGCGGACGGCCGCCTGCGCCGCGGCGACCGCCGCGACGTCGATCGGGGGCAGGCCGTCGGGCAGCTCCCAGCCCCACAGCTTGGCCAGCTCGCTCGCCTCCAGCGACGGCGCGAACGGGCCGACGAGCGCGATCGCGTCGCCCGCGCGCGCGAAGCCGAGCCGGCCCGCGCGGCGCGCGTCGGGCAGCGCGCCGACCATGCCGATCACCGGCGTCGGGTAGATCGGGCCGGCGCTCGAGCGGGTGGTACTCTCGTTATAGAGCGACACGTTGCCGCCCACGATCGGCGCCGCGCAGCGCGCGACAGGCGTCGCCGAGGCCGCGCACCGCCTCGGTCAGCTGCCAGGCGATGTGCGCCCTTCTCGGGGTTGCCGAAGTTGAGGTTGTTGGTCGTGCCGAGCGGCCGGCGCCGACGCAGGCGAGGTTGGACGGCGCACTCCGAGCACCGCCGCGACCGTGCCCGTGTAGGGGTCGGCCGCCACGCGCCTGCCGTTGCAGTCGATCGAGACGGCGATCGCGGGGACGGGCGCGGCCGGATCGCCCGGCGGGCGGATCGCGAGCACGGCCGCGTCCGCCTGCTCGGGGCGCCTGACCGTGCGCGACTGCACGATCGCGTCGTACTGCTCGAACAGGGGCCTGCGCGAGGCGACGTTCGGCGAGGACAGCAGCGCAAGCAGCAGCTCGCCACCCGTCCAGCCGCTGCACGCGGCGGGTCCCCTCTCGGGGGATTTTGGGGGAGGAGCGCCTTCGGCGCCGGATATGGCGTGCGGGTCGGCTTCACGGGCTTCAGGTCATAGAGCGGGCAGTCATCGACGAGCGCCCGCACCGGCATCTCCCCGACCAGCTCGCCGCCGTCGAGCACGCGCATCTGGCCCGTGTCGGTGACCGTGCCGATCGCCGCTCCGCCGACCTCCCACTTCTCGCACAGCTCCAGCACCGCGGCGACGTTGGCGGGCTCGACCACGCACAGCATGCGCTCCTGGGACTCGCTGACCATGATCTCGAACGGCTCCATGTCGCCCTCGCGCAGGGGAACCTTGGCCACGTCGATGTCGATCCCGACCTCGCCCTTGGAGGCCATCTCCGAGGCCGAGGAGGTCAGGCCGGCCGCGCCGAGGTCCTGCAGGGAGACGAGCAACCCGCGCTCGAGCAGCTCCAGCGAGCACTCCATCAGCTTCTTCTCCTCGAACGGGTCCCCCACCTGCACCGTCGGTCGCTTGTCGTCGTCCTCGCCCAACTCCGCGGAGGCCAGCACCGAGGCGCCGCCGATGCCGTCGCGGCCGGTGGACGGCGCCGAACAGGACCACCGTGTTGCCGACCCCGACCGCCGCGCTCGTCACGAGTCGCTCGCGCTCGGGCGATCCCGAGCGCCATCGCGTTGACGAGGCAGTTCTGCTCGTAGGGAGCCTCGAAGTAGACCTCGCCGCCGACTGTGGGCACGCCGATCGAGTTGCCGTAGTGGCCGATGCCGGCGACGGCCCGGTCCAGCAGGTAGCGCGCGCGCGCCCACCCCGCCGCCCCTCGACGCCACCCTCCGGGCACGTGAGGGCCGGATCGAGCTCCCCGAAGCGAAGCGAGTCGAGCACCGCGATCGGCCGCGCCCCGATCGCGAAGATGTCGCGCAGGATGCCCCCGACGCCGGTGGCGGCGCCCTGGAAGGGCTCGACCGCGCTAGGGTGGTTGTGCGACTCGACCTTGAAGGCGCACACGAGCCCTTCGCCGATGTCGACCGCGCCGGCGTTCTCGCCCGGGCCCATCACCACGCTCGGGCCCTTCCGTCGGCAGCGTGCGCAGCAGCTTCTTGGAGTGCTTGTAGGCGCAGTGCTCGCTCCACAGCAGCGAGTACATCGCCAGCTCGACCTGGTTTGGCGCGCGCCCCTGCTTCTCGCAGATCAGGTCGTACTCGGCGCGTGTCAGCCCGAGCGCCGAGCGCGTCCTCGACGCGTTGGCAGCGTCGCGCTGGCCTCACGACCACGCGCGCCCTCGACCGCCAGCCGCATCGACGCGAAGATGCACGAGCCCATCGGTCGACCCGCGTCAGCTCGTCGACCGCGTGCTCGGGGTGGGGCATCAAGCCGAACACGTTGCCCGCGCTCGTTGCACACGCCCGCGATGTCGTCGACGGAGCCGTTGAAGTTCTCGCCGGGCGCATAGCGCAGCACGACCTGGCCGTTGTCGCTGGATCGCCGCGAGCGTTGGCTCGTCCGCGTAGTAGCGACCCCACGAGTGCTTGGCCGGGATGCTCAGGCAGGCCGCGCCCCGGTGCGGGCACGCCCCCGTGAACGCTGTCTCCGCCCCGCGCCACGTCGAGCCCACCTGCCGGAAGGTGAAGCGCAGGTTCGCGTTCGGCAACAGCGCACCCGGGCAACAGGTGCGCCTCGCACAGGACCTGGAAACCGTTGCAGATGCCGAGCACGAGCCCGCCGTCCGCGGCGAACGCGATCACCGACTCCATCACCGGCGAGAAGCGCGCGATCGCGCCGGCGCGCAGGTAGTCGCCGTAGGAGAACCCGCCCGGCACGACGATCGCGTCGGCGCCTTTGAGATCGCGCTCGCCGTGCCACAACAGCTCCGCGTCTCCGACGCGCCGCGCCGCGTACAGCGCGTCCACCTCATCGCAACTGCCTGGAAACCGGAGGACGCCGAACCTCATCGCCGCTCCGCGGAAGGCCGCACGCGCTTCGCGCGTGCGGGGTCAGTCGTTGGCGAGGACAATCTCGTAGTCCTCGACAAGCGGGTTGGCGAGCAACTTCTCGCACATCGACTCCAGCTGGCTCGGGTCATGAACGTCCAGCTCCACGAGACGGCCGACGTGCACGTTTGTGACACCCTCGAAGCCAAGCGCCGGCAGCGCACGTTGCACCGCCTCGCCTTGAGGATCGAGGATGCCCGCCTTAGGGCGGATCAGGACGCGTGCTCTCACGCTGTTCTGTCCAGCCATGCCTCGAACGGCTCGCCGGCGATCAGCTCATAGGCCTCGACGTAGCGCGCGTGTGTGCCCGCGACGACGTCGTCGGGAATCGGCGGCGCCGGCGGCCGCTTGTCCCAGCCGCTGCCGGCCGCCCAGTCGCGCACGTACTGCTTGTCGAAGCTCGGCTGGCCCCTGCCCACCTCATAGCCGTCCACCGGCCAGTAGCGTGAGGAGTCGGGCGTCAGCACCTCGTCGCCGACGACCAGCTCGCCGTCCTCGTCGAGGCCCAGCTCGAACTTCGTGTCGGCGAGGATCACGCCGCGCTCGCGCGCGTGCGCGGCCGCGTGGGAGTACAGCGCGATCGAGATGTCGCGCACGCGTTCCATCAGCCCGCGATCCCCGACAAGCTCGGCGGCGCGCTCGAAGTCGATCGCCTCGTCGTGGCCGACCTCGGCCTTCGTGCTGGGCGTGAAGATCGGCTCGGGCAGCCGCTCGGACTCGCGCAAGCCCGCCGGCAGCTCGATCCCCGAGACGGCGCCGCTGGCCTGATAGTCCTTCCAGCCCGAGCCCGGTGATGTAGCCGCGCACAACGCACTCCACGGGCAGCATCCTCAGCTTGCGCACCACCAGCGCCCGGCCGCGCGCCTCGGCGGGGACGCCGTCGGTGGCGGAGAGCACGTGGTTGGCGACGATCCGCTTGGTCTGCTCGAACCAGAAGGCCGACAGCCCGGTCAGCACCTTGCCCTTGTCTGGGATCGGCGTCGGATGGACCACGTCGTACGTCGAGATCCTGTCGCTCGCCACCATCAGCAGACGGTCGGGGTGGGTGGGGTGGGTGGGACCCAATTCATACAGCTCGCGCACCTTCCCGCTTGCGATCAGGGGCAGGTCGGCGAGGGCGAGGGTCACTTTTGGCGATGCTACCAACGCGCCCGGCGCGCGGGCAAGACCCTTACGCCGCGATGATCTGCGCGGCCAGGATCGCCGCGTTGCGAGCGTTGTCGAGGCCCACGCACGCGACGGGCACGCCGGGCGGCATCTGCACGATCGAGAGGATCGCGTCGAGCCCGCCGGCGGCCGTCAGGCGCCCCGACAGCGGCACGCCGATCACCGGCAGGTCGGTGTGGGCCGCCACCGCGCCCGGCAGCGCCGCGGAGATGCCGGCGCCCGCGATCACGACGCGCAGGCCGCGCGACTTGGCGCTCTTGGCGTACTCGGCGACCGTGTCGGCTTCGCGGTGGGCGGACATCACCTTCAGCTCGTGCGGGATGTTGCGCTCGCGCAGCTCCTTGGCGGCCTTCTCCATCGCCTCCATGTCGCTGGCGGAGCCCATCACGATGCCGACGAGCGGCCCGTCCACGTCGAACTCCTCCAACTGGGCCTGCACCTCGGCTTCGGCAAGCTCGGTTCGTATCGGCGTGGGGGCGGCGTCGCTCATCTCGCTCTCGTGGTCTCGCGGTCGGCGTTCGCGGCGATGTCGCCGCGCAGCTGCATCCCGTCGAAGGCGATCATCCGTGCGGCAGCATACGCCCCCGCTCGGGCCGACTCCGCGCTGGGGCCAAGGGCCGTGACGTTGAGCACGCGCCCACCGGCCGTGACGATCGCATCGTCCTCCGGCTCCAGCGCGGTGCCGGCATGCGTCACCTCGATGCCGGACGGCACGTCCTCCAGCCCGCGAATCTCATCGCCGCTGGAGGACGAGGCGGGATAGCCGGCGGAGGCCAGCACGAGCGTCACCGCCCAATCCTCGCTCCAGCTCGAGCTCGCGCCCTCCAGACCGCCGGGGCGCGCCGCCGCGAGCAGCAGCTCGAGCAGGTCGGAGCGCAGACGTGGGAGCACCGCCTGCGTCTCGGGGTCGCCGAAGCGCACGTTGAACTCGAGCACGCGCGGGCCGTCCGCGGTGAGCATCAGCCCGGCGTACAGCACGCCGTGGAAGGGGGTGCCGCGCTCGCGCATCAGGTCCACGACCGGCTGGTGCACAGTCGGCGGCAAGCTCGCGCACCCGCGTCGTGTCGAATCCCGGCGACCGGCGAGTAGGAGCCCATCCCGCCCGTGTTCGGCCCGCGGTCGCCGTCGAAGATGCGCTTGAAGTCGCGCGCGGGCGCCATCGGCACGGCGCGCACCCCGTCGCACAGCGCGAGCAGCGACAGCTCCTCGCCGACGAGGCGCTCCTCGACGACCGCGCTCGGCCGCGCCGACCGGGCCGCTCTCGCCGAAGCGGTTCTCGACAAAGATCTCGCGCAGCGCCGCGAGCGCCTGCTCGGCATCCTCGGCGACGGTCACGCCCTTGCCGGCCGCCAGCCCGTCGGCCTTGACGACCACGCCCGGGCCGCCAGCTCGCCACGGCCTCGATCCCCTCCTCGAGCGACTCCACCCGTCGCCAGCGCGCCGGTCGGCACGCCCGCCTGCTCCATCGCCTGCTTGGCGAACGCCTTCGACCCCTCCAGCTCGGCGGCGGCCGCGCTCGGCCCGAAGGCGGCGTGACCGCGCTCGGCGAGCGCGTCCACGAGCCCGGCCACGAGCGGCGCCTCGGGCCCACAACGGTCAGCTCCACGTCGCTCGCGCTCGACGGCCGCCACGAGCCCTGGGATGTCGTCCACGGCGATGTCGAGCACCCGTGCGTCGCGTGCGATCCCGGCATTGCCCGGCGCGCACAGCAGCTCCGGTTCCTGGGGAGACCGCGCAAGAGCGCGCACGAGCGCGTGCTCGCGACCGCCGGCTCCGACGACGAGGATCTCATCGCGAGCAGCGCGGCTCACAGAGAGGCGATGAAGCTCGTCCACAGGGATCGCCGCGAGCGTCTCGTAGCGGCCGGTCCCGCGCGAGCCGAGCTCGAGCGAGACGCGCGCCATCGTCTTCTCGTCGGGGGCCTCCACGACCGAGATGAAGTCGACGGCGCCGAGCGTGGCCCACTGCGCCTTGACGGTGGCGCCGAGCTGCTCGACCTCCTTGTTGACCTCGCGGATGCGCTCCGGATTGTTCTTGACCGTCTGCACGCCCTCCGGTGTCAGCGTCGAGAGCATGATGTACGTGGGCATTGCTCCTCCGTCTGTTTGCGAGTCGATTCGCGCCGCGGCGCGCTCCCACCGTTGTACAGGATCGACGGGCGGCAGGGGGGATCGCGACGTCCCGCGGCGATGCGGACGAGCGCCGCACGGCATTTCGTCCAAGCGGCGGCGATAATCACGCTGTGATCGTGCGCTACACACGCCCCGAGCTGGGCGCCCTGTGGACCGACGAGGCGCGCATGGAGACGTGGCGCCGAGTCGAGGTCGCGGCGTGTGAGGAGCTGCCCGACCTGCTCGGCGCGGACGAGGGCCCGACGCCCGCCGAGCTGGAGACGATCCGCGCGGCGACCTTCACCGTGGAGGCGGTCAACGAGCGCGAGCGCGCCACCGACCACGACGTGGCCGCGTTCGTCGACGTGCTGTCGGCGAGCGCCGGTGAGGCCGGTCGCTGGATCCACTTCGGCCTGACCTCCTCGGACGTGCTCGACACGGCGCTCGCCCTGCAGCTGCGCGCCGCGGGCGAGGTGATCGTGCCGGGCGCCCAGGCGCTCGTGCAGGCGCTCGCGGACCGCGCGCGCGAGCAGCGTCGACACGCCTCTGCGTGGGACGCACGCACGGAGTGCACGCCGAGCCGACCACCTTCGGCGATCAAGCTGGCTGGCTTCGCCTTCGAGGCGCACCGCAACGCCGTGCGCCTGCGGCGCGCCTTCGAGCAGGCGGCCGTCGGGGCGATCTCCGGCGCGGTGGGCACCTACGCGGCGACCAGCCCCGAATTCGAGCGGCGCGTGCTCGAGCGGCTGGGCCTGGCGCGCGAGGACGTCTCCACGCAGGTCGTGGCGCGCGACCGTCACGCCGAGCTGCTGCAGGCGATCGCGCTCGCCGGCGCCGGCATCGAGCGGCTCGCGACCGAGATCCGCCACCTGCAGCGCACCGAGGTGCGCGAGGTCCGTGAGCCATTCAGCGCCGGCCAGAAGGGCAGCTCGGCGATGCCGCACAAGCGCAACCCGATCAAGAGCGAGCAGCTCTCCGGGCTCGCGCGAGTGCTGCGCGGCAACGCGCAGGCGGCGCTCGAGAACGTGGCGCTGTGGCACGAGCGCGACATCTCCCACTCCTCGGTCGAGCGCGTGATCCTGCCCGACTCGACGATCCTGATCGACCACATGCAGAGCTCCGCCACCGCGCTCGTGCATGGCCTCGTGGTCGACGAGCGGCGCATGCTCGCCAACCTCGAGCTGACCCACGGCGCGCTCTTCTCACAGCGCGTGCTGCTCGCGCTCGTCGAGGGAGATCCCGAGCACGGCCGCCACCGATGGCGCGCGACGAGGCCTACCGGATCGCCCAAGAGCTGGCACAGCGAGCGTGGGACGAGGGCACTCCGTTGCGCGAGATCCTCGCCGCCGACGAGCGTACCGTCGGGCTCGACCTGGACGCGATCTTCGACTACGGCCACTACACGCGCTATGCGCACGAGATCGTGGGGCGACTGGAGGAGATCGCCTAGCGACGAACACCAGCCGCCCCACGCTACGTCTTTGCTCCTACTGAGCGGTTACCGTCCACGAGCCCGCGGCGTAGCCTGCGCCTTTGACTTCGAAGAACAGCGCGAAGCCATACTTGTCGGCAGCGTTTCCATTTAGGACGAAGTCGCGCGTGACATAGAACGCCAGGGCAGAAGCCTCAGCCTCATACATGCACACATAGCCTGGATCGGCCTTGCCAAATCCCGGGCAGTGGATCGACGTGGCGCCCGTTACGTTGTATACGACATGGTTAGCCGCGATCGACGTGGCGAGTGGCTGACTAAAGGAGATGCCCTCAGCGACGTAACCGGTCGTGGAGCTGCCGGAGCCCACGCCGTAGAATCCCGACTCGGACTGTCCGCTCGGCAACGGCGTATGGCTCGTGAGATCCTGGCCGTTTGTGCCATTGCTCCCGTTGGCGCCGTTGAGGCCATTGTTTCCGTTCAGTCCGTTTTTGCCAGCGGGGCCTTCGCTGTTCCAGGAGAGGCTCTTCTCACTTTTCTTGCATTTCGCTTTACTCGAGACGACGCGCACCGCGCCGGTTTTCTTGTTCAAGCATGCATGAATCGTCGCGGCCTGAGCATACGTCGCTCCGACCAGCGCGATGAGCAGCGCCAGTGTCGCAAGCGCGCCCCCAAGCGCGATCGCGCGCCGGTTGATGAGATTAGCCATGGGTTGATTCCTCCAGTGTCGTCGGTCGTCCCGCCCTGCTGGCGGACGCAATGTTTGGGCCGGTCATCTTTCTACAAGCGGCCTTCCGGCCCTTTGTCGTCACGGCATCGTCGCAGCTTCTGTAAGCGGCGCCGATCTTCTTTCGACGCTCCCAAGCGCTCTGCAAACGCCCGGCCTCACTCGACAGGTGCGATCCAATGCTCTGCGCTCGGAATCCCACCCGGATGAGCCCGCATGACCAGCTCGATGGCATCCGCCAGCCCCCCGGTCGCATCTCGGCTGCGACTGCGGCTCGCCGGCAGGAGGATCAGGCCTGCATGGCCGCGGCCGTCCACCAAGCGCTCAGCGGCAAGGGGCCTGAAGTCCTTGATGTCGTTGGTGACGACCGCCCGCTGCTCACGTGTCGCCGTGTCGATTACCTCTCGATCCGGGGCCTCCGCCAGGTCGGATCGCTCAGCCGCCGACACGACATCCAGGCCGCGCTCTCGAAGAACCCGGGCGATCAGAGGCGAGAGCTGCTCGTCGAGCAGCGCCTTCACGAGGCAAGCGCTTGCTTGCCTGCCTCCCAGGCGGCGTAACCGCGCTCCCACTCGGCCTGGTTGAGCGCGATCTCGGCGTCGATCTCATCGCGATAGTCGCCGTAGTAGGCAACCGCGGCCTGGGCCAGCCCAGGCGCGATCTCCAGAAATGCCGCGGCCTCCTCTGGGTCGCCGCCATTCTCGCGAACGGTCGCTATCGCCTCCCACACGTCGAGCCCGCTGCCCACCAGCGCCGCGCGGCGGCCGCTGGGCCCGTCGACGAAGCGCACCAGCGGATGGTCCTCTCGCCGCAGGCTCTCGTCCACATAGCGCTGGGCCAGCGTCCGTGGGGCGAGGCCGGCACGCTGCGCCTGCGCCGCCAGTCGCTCGCTGACGCCTGGGCGAAGTCGCAGTGTGAAGTGATCGCTCATACGAGGACGGTACCACAATGTGTCACGGCGTGGCACCACACCCTCACAGGGTCATAGCACTGGTCTGGGTGGGGGGTGTCCGCTCAAGCGTCACCTCTCCCTGGATCGCATCGGCAAGCACTTTGTCCCCGCCGTGGAAACGTCCCTCCAGCAGCGCGAGCGCCAGCTTGTCGACCAGCTGCTTCTGGATCACCCGTCCGCAAGGGCCGCGCGCCATAGGTCGGGTCATAGCCCATGTTCCCGAGCAGCTCGCGTGCGGCGGGGGTGATCTCCAAGCTGCACGCCCCGCTCGGCCACACGCTCGATCACGCGCTGCAGTTGCAGGTCGACGATCTCCGATATCTGCTCGCGCGAGAGCGCGTCGAAGCGGACGATGTCGTCGAGCCGGTTGATGAACTCGGGCTTGAAGTGGTTGACCAGTTCCGCGCGCATGTCGTCGCCCGTCGCCGACACCGGAATATTGGAAGTCATGATCAGCACCGTGTTCTTGAAGTCGACGGTGCGGCCCTGGCCGTCGGTGAGACGCCCGTCGTCCATCACCTGGAGCAAGGTGTTGAACACGTCCGGGTGGGCCTTCTCGATCTCGTCGAGCAGGACGACCGAGTAAGGCCGGCGGCGCACCGCCTCGGTCAGCTGGCCACCCTCTTCGTAGCCCACATATCCAGGGGGCGCTCCGACCAGGCGCGAGACAGAATGCTTCTCCATGTACTCGCTCATGTCGATCCTCACCATCGCGTCCTGGGAGTCGAACATGAACTCGGCCAGGGCCCGTGCCAGCTCCGTCTTGCCCACGCCGGTGGGGCCGAGGAAGAGGAAGGTGCCGATCGGGCGGTTGGGGTCCTGCAGGCCGGCGCGCGAGCGGCGCAGGGCGGTGGCGACCGCCTCGACCGCCTCGTCCTGGCCGACGACGCGTTCGTGCAGGCGCTCCTCCATGTGGATCAGCTTCTCCACTTCGCCCTCCATGCAGGCGCGAGACGGGGATGCCGGTCCAACGCGCGACGACCTCAGCGACGTCCTCGGCGTCAACCTCCTCCTTGAGAAAGACAGGCGCCTCGCCGTCCCCACGCTCGCGCTCGAGCGGCTTCGTGCTCGGCGAGCTTGCGTCTCGAGCTCGGGGATCTCGCCGTAGCGCAGCTCGGCGGCACGTTGCAGGTTCGCTTCGCGCTCCGCTCGCTCAGCCTCCACGCGGGCCTGCTCCAAGCGCTCCTTGGTCTCGCGCACGTCCTGGATTGCCTGCTTCTCGCGCTGCCCACTGCGCCCGCATCTCCTCCGAGCGCTGCACGCAGTTCGGCGAGCTCAGCTTCAATCGCCGCGCGACGCTCCTTGGAGGCCTCGTCCTTCTCCTTGCGCAGCGAGGTGAGCTCGATCTCCAGCTGCATCACGCGCCGGTCGACCTCGTCGATCTCGGTCGGCACCGAGTCGATCTCGATGCGGATCTTCGAGGCGGCCTCGTCGATCAGGTCGATCGCCTTGTCGGGCAGGAAGCGGTCGGCGATGTAGCGGTGGGAGAGCGTGGCGGCGGCGATCAGGGCGCTGTCCTGGATACGCACGTCGTGATGGGTCTCGTAGCGCTCCTTCAGGCCCCGCAGGATCGCGATCGTGTCCTGCACGCTCGGCTCGCCGACCATCACCGGCTGGAAGCGGCGCTCCAGGGCGGCGTCCTTCTCGATGTGCTTGCGGTACTCGTCGAGCGTGGTGGCGCCCACGCAGCGCAGCTCGCCGCGGGCGAGCATCGGCTTGAGCAGGTTGGCGGCGTCGACGGCGCCCTGGGCCGCGCCCGCGCCGACGATCGTGTGCAGCTCGTCGAGGAACAGGATCACGGTGCCCTGCGCCTCCGAGACTTCCTTGAGCACGCCCTTCAGGCGCTCCTCGAACTCGCCGCGATACACGGCGCCCGCGATCAGGGCGCCCATGTCAAGCGCGATCACGCGCCGCTCGCGCAAGGACTCGGGCACGTCGCCGGAGACGATGCGCTGGGCGAGCCCCTCGACGATCGCGGTCTTGCCGACGCCCGGCTCGCCGATCAGGACGGGGTTGTTCTTGGTGCGGCGCGAGAGCACCTGGATCACACGGCGGATCTCCTCGTCGCGCCCGATCACCGGGTCGAGCTTGCCCTGCTCGGCCAGCTCGGTGAGATCCTTGCCGAAGCGCTCCAGCGGCCTCGCGATCTCCTCGGGCGGCTGCGCCGCGGGCGGTTGTGCGCTCATGAAGCCGGGGACCTGCGAACGAGTTGTGTGCCGACGGCGCGATAGGGAACGAGCTCGGCGCGAAAGGAGCGGCGCACCCGCTCGAGCTCCTCGGCCAGTTCAACCTGGGCGTGCAGCGCCTTCACTTCCAGCTCTTCGATGCGGGCGTGCATGTCCTGCACCTCGGACTCCAGGTCGAGCACCCGTTGCACGCCGGCGAGGTTGAGACCGAGATCGACGGTCATCTCGTGGATGCGGCGCAGCTTCTCGACGTCCTCTTGGGAGTAGAGGCGCGTGCCCTTGGGGGAGCGCTTGGGCTCGACCAGGCCGCGCGACTCGTACATGCGAAGCGTCTGCGGGTGCATCGACGCGAGCTCGGCCGCGACCGAGATCATGAAGACGCCGCGGTCGGTCTCCACCTCGATTCGCGTCACACGCTTGCCGGTCATGAGGAGGCCTCCGAGAACAGCTTGGCGCGCGGGTTGCCGTTCATCGACCTTGGACAGCTCGTCGACCGCGGTGCGCTGCTCGTCTGTGAGCTGCTCGGGGACGTCGATCGTGAAGCGGTAGTGAATGTCGCCGCGGCTCTTGCCGCCGAGCTTGGGCGGTCCCTCGCCGCGCAGGCGCTGAAGCGCGCCGTGGCGGGTGCCGGGCTTCACGCGCAGGGTCTTCGATCCATCGAGCGTGGGCACGCGCACCTCGGCGCCGAGCAGGACCTCGGGGATCGTGAGCGGCACCTCGACTTCGAGATTGTCGCCCTTGCGCTTGAACGCGGGCGAAGGATCGACGTGGGTGACGACGTACAGGTCGCCGGCGGGCCCGCCACGCGCGCCCGCCTCGCCCTTGCCGGGCACCCTGATGCGCGAGCCCTCCTTCACTCCGGGCGGGATGTTGACGCGGAATTTCTTGACGGTGCGCACCGCACCCGAGCCGTCGACAGGTGGGACACGGATCCTCGATCACCGTGCCGCTGCCGCCGCAGAGCGAGCAGGGCTGGGTGATCGAGAACATGCCCTGGCCCTCGCTCTCGATCCCGCGCCCTTCACAGCGCGGGCAGACCTTCGGGCGTGGTGCCGGGCTTGGCGCCCGTGCCGTGGCAGGTCGGGACAGACGCCGGTGGTGGGCACCGACAGCGGGACCTGCGCACCGGAGATCGACTGGTCGAAGGAGATGCGCACCTCGGTCTCGAGGTCGCCTCCGCGCTGGGGGCGCGATCGCGCGCGCCTGCCACCGCCCGATCCACCGCCGGCACCCGGACCCTCCGCCGCCACCGAACAGGTTGGAGAGGATGTCGCCCATCGAGGAGGCGTCGAAGTCGAAGTTGCCGAAGCCGCCGAAGCCGGGCCCGCCCGGAGGCGCCGCCCGCGAACGGGCCGGTGCCGTTGTCGTACTGCTTGCGCTTCTCGGGATCGCCGAGCACGTCGTGGGCCTGGGAGACCTCCTTGAAGCGCTCCTCGGCCTGCTTGTCGTCGGGGTTGCGATCGGGGTGGTACTTGCGCGCGAGCTTGCGGTAGGCCTTCTTGATCTCCTCGGCGCTCGCCTTCTTGTCGACTCCGAGCGTCTTGTAGTAGTCGGGACGTGTCGCCATGTGGGCCTCCGGGCTATGCGGCCACCAGCACGCGGGCGGGCCGGATGATCGTCTCGCCCATGCGATAGCCGTCCTGGTAGACCTCGGCGACGGTGCCGCTGGCGGCGCCCTCGACCGGCTGCTGGGCCATCGCTTCGTGGCTGGTTGGGGTCGAAGGGCTCGCCGAGCGGGGCGAACGCCTCGATGCCGACGCGCGCGAGCGCGGCCGCGATCTCCGCGCGCACGAGGCGCACGCCCGCGAGCAGTGGGTCCTCGTCCTCGGCCGCCTCGATCGCGCGGTCGAGGTTGTCGAGCGCCGGCAGCAGCTCCTTGGCGAGCTTGGCCACGCCGCGATCCTGCGCGTGCGCCGCGTCGCGCGCGACGCGCTTGCGGTAGTTCTCGAAGTCGGCCTGGGTGCGCTGCGCGAGCGCGAGGTACTCATCGCGCTCGGCAGCGGTCTTGACCATCTCATCGAGCTCGCCCTCGATCGCGGCCTCCCGCCGTCCATCGCCCTGCTCGGGACCGGACGGTTGGGATGGAGAGGGGACAGTGGCCTCGCCATCGGTCGCGCTGCCGACTGTCCACGTCCACGTCGGACTGGAGCCTCGGCGGCCGTCCGCGGCCTGGCCTCGCCGCCGTCGGGTGCTGCCGCATCCGTCCTCGAGGACGCTGCGTGGTGTGCGACTCGCTATCGGTCATCGAGGTCAGCTCTTGCCCTCGTCGACCACCTCGGCGTCGACGACGTCCTCCTCGGCGGAGGCGCCGTCGCCGGATGCGCCTCGCCCGCGCCGGCGCCGTCGGCCGAGCAGCGGCCGCGTCGGCCTGGGCCTTCTGGTACATCGCCTCGGAGACGGCGTGGAAGGCGCTCTGCAGGGCCTCGGTGCGCGCGTTGATCGCGGCCGGGTCCTCGGACTCGAGCGACTCGCGCACCTCCTTGATCGCCTCCTCGATGCGACCCTTGGAGTCGGCGTCCACCTGGTCGCCGAGATCAGCCAGCTGGCGCTCGGCCTGGTAGGCGGCGTTCTCGCCGTTGTTGCGCGCCTCGGCGAGCTCGCGTGCCTTGCGGTCCTCCTCGGCGTGGGACTCGGCGTCGGTGACCATCCGCTTGATCTCCTCCTCGGAGAGCCCGGAGCCGGCCTTGATCTCGATCTTCTGCTCCTTCTGGGTGCCGAGATCCTTGGCGGACACGTTGAGGATGCCGTTGGCGTCGATGTCGAACGCCACTTCGATCTGCGGGATGCCGCGCGGCGCCGGCGGGATGCCGGTGAGCTGGAACTTGCCGAGCGACTTGTTGTACTGGGCCATCTCGCGCTCGCCCTGCAGCACGTGGATCTCAACCGAGGGCTGGTTGTCCTCGGCGGTCGAGAACACCTCGCCCTTGCGCGTGGGGATCGTGGTGTTGCGCTCGATCAGCTTGGTCATCACGCCGCCCTTGGTCTCGATGCCGAGCGTCAGCGGTGTGACGTCGAGCAGGAGCACGTCCTTGACGTCGCCGGCGAGCACGCCCGCCTGGATGGCGGCGCCGACGGCGACGACCTCGTCGGGGTTGACGCCGCGATGGGGGTCCTTGCCGGTGAGCTCCTTGACCTTCTCCTGCACGGCGGGCATGCGCGTCATGCCACCGACGAGCACGATGTGGTCGATCTCCTTGACGCCCTTGTCCTTGGCGTCGTCGATCGCCTGGCGCACCGGCGCCACGACGCGGTCGAGCAGCGCCGAGGTCAGCTCGGCGAGCTTGGCGCGCGTGAGACGGGTGTCGAGGTGCTTGGGACCGGAGGAGTCGGCCGTGATGAAGGGCAGGTTGATCTGCGTCTCCTGCGTGGTGGACAGCTCGATCTTGGCCTTCTCGGCGGCCTCGTAGAGGCGCTGCAGGGCCATCGGGTCGGCCGACAGGTCGATGCCCTGGTCGCGCTTGAAGTCGGCCACGAGCCAGTCGACGATCGCCTTGTCGAAGTTATCGCCGCCGAGGTGGTTGTCGCCGGCGGTGGACTTGACCTCGAACACGCCGTCGCCGATCTCGAGCACCGACACGTCGAAGGTGCCGCCGCCGAGGTCGAACACGAGGATCGTCTGGTCTGACTCCTTGTCGAGGCCGTAGGCAAGCGAGGCGGCCGTGGGCTCGTTGATGATGCGCTTGACCTCGAGGTTGGCGATCTTGCCGGCGTCCTTGGTGGCCTGGCGCTGGTCGTCGTTGAAGTAGGCGGGGACCGTGATCACGGCCGAGTCGACCGTTTCGCCCAAATACGCTTCGGCGTCGGTCTTGAGCTTCTGCAGGATCATCGCGGAGATCTCCGGCGGCGAGTACTGCTCGCCAGCGGCCTCCACGCGCGCGTCGCCGTTGGGGCCGGAGACGACCTTGTAGGGGACGATCGACTCCTCCTCGCGCACCTCGGCCTCCTTGCGGCCCATGAAGCGCTTGATCGAGAAGATCGTGTTCTGCGGATTGGTGACGGCCTGGCGCTTGGCGACCGTGCCGACGAGGCGCTCGCCGGAGGCGGTGAAGGCGACTACGGAGGGGGTGGTGCGCCCGCCCTCGGCGTTCTCGATGACGGTGGGCTCGCCACCCTCGAGCACGGCCATGC
The DNA here is from genome assembly GCA_963764655.1 of uncultured Solirubrobacterales bacterium. Classification (GTDB taxonomy): domain Bacteria; phylum Actinomycetota; class Thermoleophilia; order Solirubrobacterales; family Solirubrobacteraceae; genus Palsa-744. The sequence continues at coordinate 2,484,387 of CAVXTI010000001.1, read as the reverse complement.
ACGAGTTCGTGGTGCCGAGGTCGATGCCTATGGTCTTGCCCATGAGGTGATGCTCCTTGAGTTGCGGTTCAAATCTAAGTGGGAGAGTAGCAGATTATCTGCTGCCATCCAAGGCCACCAATCTACTCACGTCAGCCGACCTGAGTGGATGCTTACCCATAGCCCCTCGTATGCACACTTTGGCGGCAGCAGACGGTAGCCTGTGCGGATGAATCTCCCCAAGCCCCAGCTGCGCTGCCGGCTGGGCCCATCAAGCCGAAGCTGCGCGGGGTCTCACACCAGTACGCGTTCTTCGTGTCGCTCGGCTGCGGCGTCGCGCTGATCCTGGCGGCCTCCGACGGACGGGCGCGGCTCGCCGCGAGCATCTACGCGGTGGCGGTATCGGCGCTGCTTGGGACCAGCGCGCTGTACCACCGCGTCACCTGGCGGCCGAACGCGCGGCGCTGGATGCGGCGCTTGGATCACTCGATGATCTTCGTGCTGATCGCCGGGACCTACACGCCTGTGGCGCTGCTTGCCCTGAAAGGCTCTCTGGCGAGCACGATCTTGATCGTGCTGTGGACGGGGGCGCTTGGCGGCGTGGTGTTCAAGCTGCTGTGGATCGACGCGCCCAAGTGGCTGTTCGCCGGGATCTACGTCGCGCTTGGCCTGGTGTCCGCGGCCGTCTTCGGCGAGCTGCCCGCGGCGATCGGCTGGCTCGGCGTGGCGGGCCTGGCGATCGGTGGCCTGCTGTACGTGGTGGGCGCGATCGTGTACGCGAGCGGACGGCCGAACCCGTGGCCGAAGGTGTTCGGCTACCACGAGGTCTTCCACGCGCTCGTGATCGCCGCGGCGGCATTGCAATACGCGGTGATCGCGTTTGCGGTGCTGCCTCGCGGCTGACGCGATCGAGCCCATGGCTCTGTCGCACGACGTCCGACGTCAGTGACGGAACATGCCGCGGCTCGGGCACATCCGCGCCAGCGCGCACTCATCGCAGGCGGGATTGCGCGCGTGGCAGGTGCGGCGTCCGTGGCGCAACAGGTTCACATGGAACTCGAGCTCCTCGCCCGGCGGCGTGATGGCGAGCATCTGGTCGTGCAGCTCCTCGAAGGGAGCGCCGGGACGGAACAGGCCCAGGCGCGTGCCGACACGCGAGACGTGGGTGTCGACCGGGAATGTCGGGCAGGCCATAGGAGAACAGCAGAACGCAGGCCGCCGTCTTGCGACCCGACACCGGGCAGCGCGCACAGGTAGTCGCGACTGTCCGCGAGCGGGGCGTCGCGCATCCACTCCAGCGACAGCGGATGCTCGGGATCGTGCGCGGTGAGCCGAGATCGCCGCGAGGATCGCCTGGATGCGCGCCGACTTGACCTTGGAGATCCCGCCCGGGCGGATCGCCTCCTCCACCTCGGAGACGGGCGCGGCGAGCACCGCCTGCGTAGTCGATCGGCTGGCGGGCGACCCGCCCATCCGGCGAAACGCTCGCGCAGGCGCAGGAAGGCGACGTCGCGGTTGCGGTCGTTGGTGCTCTGCGAGAGCACGGTGAGCACCAGCTCGTCGAGCGGGCGCCCGTGGGGGGCCATGCGCGGGATGCCGTAGACCTCGCGCAGACGGTCGCGGATGCGCAGCACGCGCGCGCGCGTCGGGGGCTTCCAGTCGCGCAGGCGGACGGGAGGATGCAGGCTTACGCGTGGAGTCGCGAGGCGGCGGGCCGCACGTCCTGCACCGTATCCGCGAGCCGACGCTCGCGTCCTATATGCTCGCCGCGTGCCGTCGGTCAGCGAGAACACCGCCGAGATCGATCCCATGCGGGCACACGGCGGCCTGCCCGTCTTCTGGCGCAGCGCGCCACCGAGCGGGCCGGCGACCGCCCCGGCGCTCTACCTGCACGGGGTGCCGACCAACTCCGACGACTGGGTCCCGTTCCTGGAGCGCAGCGGCGGGCTTGGCCCCCGACCTGCCCGGCTTCGGGCGCTCGGGCAAGCCCGGATATCTGAAGTACACGATCGACGAGTACGCACGGCTTCCTCGAGCGCTTCCTCGACATGCTCGAAGTCGAGCGCGTGCGGATGCTCGTTCACGACTGGGGCGCGGTGGGTCTCGCATTCGCCCAGGCCACCCGCGAGCGAGTGGAGCGACTCGTCGTCACCAACGCCGTGCACATTCCTGCCCGGCTACCGCTGGCACCGCACCGCGCGCATGTGGCGCACGCCCGTGCTCGGCGAGCTTGCGATGGGCGCGACCACGCGCTGCGGTCATTGCGAGCTGCTCGACGCGCGAGGCGAACGTCACCCCCGGGCCGCTGCCGGAGGCGTGGATCGACTCGGTGCTCGACCACTTCGACCAGGGCACCCAGCGTGCGATCCTGCGCCTGTATCGCAGCTCGCCGAGCGAGGTGCTGGCCGCAGGCCGGCGAGCACCTCTCGAGCTGGACATGCCATCGCTCGTGCTGTGGGGCATGCGAGGACCCCTACATCCCCGAGCGCTTCGCGGGCGAGTACGCGCGCGCGCTGCCGGACAGCGAGCTGGTCGAGCTGCCCGACGCCGGCCACTGGTGGTGGCTGGACCGCCCTGACGCGATCGAGCGCGTGGCGGACTTCCTGACGGCTCCCTGACAGACCGCCGCGGCGGCGTCTTCGACGCAGGCCGGAAGAGCCGACCGCCGTGCGACCTGTCCCGGAGTGGCACTTGCGTCGGAACAGGGAAGCACGATGCTCGACTCCAAGGCCCTCCAACCCCTTCGACCGCTAGCGCCCCCACCTGCTGCTAGCATTGCTAGCATGATGCAACGCGTGATGATCCAAGCCGAGCGCACATTGCTCGAGCGCGCTCAGCGCGCTGCCCACCAACGCGGCGTGAGCTTTCCCCAGCTCGTGAGGGAATCGCTGGAGCACGAGCTCGCCCTCGGCATGACCAACCCAAGGCCGGTCTCGTGTGCCGGCGTCATCGGCACGGGAGGACGCGCGCGCGCCGGGGCACACGAGCCCGACGCATGGCGCTGATCCTCGACACGGGGCCGCTCGTCGCGCTGCTCGACGCGAGCGACCCCGATCACGAGCGCTGTGCCGAGCTGATCCAGGCGAGCGACGAGCGCCGCGTGGCGCCCGTGTGCGTTCTCGTGGAGGTCGAGCACCTGTTGCGCCCATGGCCAAACGCGTTCCCGGCGCTGCTCGCCGACTTCGAGAGTGGGGCGCTCGAGTTGCTCGACCTACCGGCGCGCTGGCTGCGGCGGGCCGGCGAGTTGCTCGAGCGCTACCGCGACCTCCCGCTCGGCCTGGTCGACGCGACCGTGCTGGCGGCCACGGAGATGCTGGGCGAGCCGAAGCTCGCCACACTCGACCGTCGCCACTTCCATGCCGTCAAGCCAGCGCACTGCGAGGCGCTGCGGCTGCTACCGGAGTGAGGTTCGGGGCCTATGCTCGGCCGGTGACACGAAACGCGCCAGCGGCCCCCGCGACAGCCGGCGCGCACGCGGCGGGCGCACAGGCGCCTCGCGCCCGCGGCGCAGCGGTTCCCGGCACGGTCGATGGGCCGGCTCGCGCACCGGATCGCCTCACCCTGCAGCCATGGGCTCTCGGGCCGGTCGTCGCGCTGGGGCTCGTCGCCGCCTATCTGATCCTCTCACCACCCGCCGGCGACCTGTCGGCCGCGACCTACCGCAGCGACCTGTTCGTGCGCGCGGGCTTCACGACGTGGGACACCGGCTGGTACGCCGCCCACGGCCACTGGCTGCCGGCGTACTCGCTGCTCTCGCCCGCGCTGGGGGCGCTCTTGGGGGTTCGCGTCGTGCTCGCGCTGTCGGCCGTCGCGGCGAGCGCCCTCTTTGCGCTGATCGCCGAACGAATATTCGGGAGAGCGGCGGCGCGCGTCGCGGCGGCGTGGTTCGCGCTCGGCTTCTGCGTGGGGCTGCTGTCCGGACGCGTCCCCTACGACCTCGGCTTCGCGATCGGGCTGGGAGCGGTGCTCGCCACGATGCGCGGGCCGCTCGCGCTCGCCCTGGCGCTCGCCGTGCTCACGAGCGCCGCGAGTCCCGTCGCCGGCGCCTTCCTCGCGCTCGCCGGTCTCGCGTATGCCTTCGCCTGCGCGAGGCGCGGCCTTGCGCTGACCGTGGCCGCGCTGCTCCCGATCCTCGTGTTGAGCGTCGCCTACCCCGAGGGCGGCTACGAGCCGTTTGCCCGCTCCGCTCTCTGGCCAGCCGCGGTGGGCGTAATCCTGATCGCGCTGCTCTTGCCGCGCGGCCCACTTTCCCCGCGCGCCCACCGCGCCCTGCGCGCCGGCGCCGCCCTGTACGCGCTGTCGCTGATCGCCGCCTACGCGATCCACACCCCCATGGGCGGCAACGCGGCGCGGCTCGGTCCCCTGCTGGCCGCCCCGCTCCTGGCCGGCGTGCTGTGGGACCGCCGGCGCGTGACGCTGCTCCTGCTCGCCCCCATGCTGCTCTACTGGCAGCTCGTCACCCCCGTCCGCGACCTCTCCTCCATCGCGGGCGATCCCTCCGTGCACGCCTCCTACTACGCGCCCGTCTTGGCCGAGCTGCAAAAGCTGACCCCCGGCACGCCCACGATCGTCGAGGTCCCTCTGACCAAAGCCCACTGGGAGGCCGCCTACCTCGCCGGCCACGACGGCATCGAGCTGGCGCGCGGCTGGGAGCGCCAGCTGGACACACGCTATGCGGCGCTGTTCTACCGCCCCACGCTCAGCGCGTCCGCTTACCGTGAGTGGCTCACGGAGAACAAGGTGCGATATGTCGCGCTGCCCGACACGCCGCTGGACAAAGCAGGGCGTCTCGAGGGTGTGCTGACAGCTCGCGGACTGCCGTATTTGCGCGAGTTGTGGCACTCGCGACACTGGCGTCTCTACGGGGTGATGGGCTAGGCTACTGCTTGATGGTCGCCCGCCTAAGGACCTTGCAGGCACGTGTGTTGCCGAACGGGTGGCTCGACGTGCTGCGCCAGCTCGTGCTGTTCGGAGCTGCCTACCTCGGCTACAGCCTCGTGCGCGGGCTCGTCGAGGGGAAAGCGTCCGCCGCCTTCCAGCACGCGCGCGACTTGATCCAGGTGGAGCGCACGCTGCACCTGTTCGTCGAGCCGAGCATTCAGGCCTGGGCTTCGGGGAGCGGCGCGCTGATGGACTTCTCCAGCTGGCTTTACGTGAACGCGCAGACCTCGATCACGCTGGCGGCGCTCGTCTACCTGTACGTGCGCCACAACGGCTCGTTCTACTTCGTGCGCAACATGTTCGCGATCGCGATGCTGATAGCGCTCGTGGGCTACGCCGTGTTCCCGACGGCGCCGCCGCGCTTCCTGCCGGAGTGGGGCTTCATCGACTCGGTGTCGGACCTCACCGGCATGCATGTGAACCATGCATCCGCTTCGATGACAGCGCTGTTCAACCCGTATGCGGCCGTGCCCTCGATGCACGTGGCGTTCGCGCTGATGATCGGCTGGCCGCTCGCCTCGCTGTCGCGCACACGCGTCACGAGCATCCTGTGGCGGCTGTACCCGCTGCTGATCGCGTTCGTGATCGTCGCGACCGCCAACCACTTCATCCTGGATGCGCTGCTCGGCGCGCTCACCGCTGGGGTGTCCGCCATCGGCGCGCGCAGGCTGGCGCGGATCAGACCCGCCGCGTGGCGCTTCAGCCCCGCCGTTGCCGGAGCCGGGTAGGCTCCTCCGCTTCGCTTGATGGGACCCTCTCCGCCATCACACAGGCAGCCGACCGTTCGCCGCCGTGCACGCGCCGGCGCGGGACGGGCGCGCCGCAACGGGCGCGTGGCGCTCACGGGAGCGCAGCGCCGCGAGAACGTGCGCAACCGGCTGATCGAGTCGCGCCTGACCCCGAACGCGATCTCGATGACCGGCCTCGTGCTGAACGTGCTCGCGGCGGTGCTGGTGTGGGAACGCCTCTACTTCCTGGGAGGGATCGCGTTCGTGGTCGGCTCGGTGATGGACACGCTCGACGGGCGCTACTCGCGCATGTCGGGCAAGGGCTCGCCGTTCGGCGCGTTCCTTGACTCGACGCTCGACCGCATCGAGGAGGGGATCGTGCTGACCGCCGTGGCCGCCGACTTCGCGCGCGAAGGGCGCTCGGGAGCCGCTGCCGCCGTGGTGGTGGCGGTGTTGGCCTCGCTGATGGTGTCCTATACGCGCGCGCGCGCCGAGGCGCTCGGGGTGGAGTGCAAGGTCGGGATCGCCACGCGGCCGGTGCGCGTCGTGATCCTCTCGATCGGGTTGATCTTCGCGCGCGGGGCCTCGCTGGGGGACTTCAGCCTGCTGGCGCCGGCGGTGTACGTGCTCGCCGGCCTCAGCGTGATCACCGTCGCGCAGCGCATCCGGCACGTCAAGCGCGCGCTCGCCTGATGTCACCCGGGGCGCCCGCCGGGGTAGTCTCCCCCGACCTCCACAAAGGACAGAGCACTAGATGAGCACTCAACAGAGCAACGGCGCCCCCTCCTCCAACGGCAAGGCGCGCTACCAGCAGGACAAGGTCAGGGTCGCGATCATCGGCGTCGGCAACTGCGCCTCGGCATTCGTCCAGGGTGTCCACCACTACAAAGATGCCGACCCGAAAGAGCTCGTGCCCGGCCTGATGCACGTGGATCTCGGCGGATATCACGTGCGTGACATCGAATTCACGGCGGCGTTCGACATCGACTCGACGAAGGTGGGCAAGGATCTCGGCCACGCGATCTGGGCGGGGCAGAACAACACGATCAAGTTCGCCAAGGTGCCGAAGAAGCTCGGCGTGCAGGTGTATCGCGGTATGACCCACGACGGGCTCGGCAAGTACCTCAAGCAGAAGATCGAGAAGGCCCCGGGCGAGACGGCTGACATCGTGAGCATCCTGAAGGACAGCCACACCGACGTGGTGGTGTCCTACCTGCCGGTGGGCTCAGAGGACGCCACCAAGTGGTACGTCGAGCAGATCCTCGAGGCGGGCTGCGGCTTCGTGAACTGCATCCCAGTGTTCATCGCGCGCGAGGACTACTGGAACAAGCGCTTCCAGAAGGCGAGACTGCCGATCGTCGGCGACGACATCAAGTCGCAGGTGGGCGCCACGATCGTGCACCGCACGCTCGCGCGCCTGTTCGCCGACCGCGGCGTGAAGATGCTGCGCACCTCACAGCTCGAACGTGGGCGGCAACATGGACTTCTACAACATGCTCGAGCGCGAGCGCCTGGAGTCCAAGAAGATCTCCAAGACCAACGCGGTCACCTCGATCATGGACGAGCAGCTGCCCGCCGATGACGTCTACATCGGCCCATCGGACTACGTGCCGTGGCTGACCGACCGCAAGTGGGCGCACATCCGCGTCGAGGGCCAAGCGTTCGGGGACGTGCCACTGAACGTGGAGATGAAGCTCGAGGTGTGGGACTCGCCCAACTCCGCCGGCATCGTGATCGACGCGGTGCGCTGCTGCAAGCTCGCGCTCGAACAACGGCGATCGGCGGCCAGCTCGACGGGCCCTCCTCCTACCTGATGAAGTCGCCGCACAACCAGCGCCCGGACAACCTGGCGCACGAGGAGACCGAGAAGTTCATCGCCAAGCACAGGCGCCGTCCAGCGACGCGGCCGAAGGGGCGCACCACTCCGCGCAAGCCCGCGGTCAAGCCCGCCGCCAAGTCGGCATAGACGAGCGATAATGGTGGGGCCGATGGCCTCGCCACTCTCGATCGCCCACGTAACGCCGTATCCCTGGGAGGCGCGGGACAACGAGGTGAACGCGCATGTGGCGCGCCTCGCGGGCGAGCTGTCCCGACGCGGCCACAAGGTGCTGATCCTCGCGCCGTCGCGCTCGCCGCAGCGCGTGCGCGAGTCGCGGCGCGAGCTGCGCGCGGCCAAGACGACGCCGGAGAGCCTGCTCGAGGGCAGCGATGGCGGCGAGCCGCGCGTGATCGCGATCGGCGAGGTGCTCGACGTGCCGGGCCCGACAGGCGGTCGCGCGCGCGCGCTGCCTGTCGACGTGGCGCGCACGCTCGAGGAGCTGCTCGGCAGGACGCCACTCGACTTCGTCCACGTGCACGAGCCGTTTGCCCCGAGCGCGTCGAGCACCGCACTGCGCTACTCGCGTGCGCTCAACGTTGGCAGTCCTTTCACGCGCCCACCGAGCGACTGCTCTCCACGACCTGTGGCGCGCCGCTTCGTGGAGAGCTTCTTCGGGCGCTTGGACGCCCGCATCGCGAGCCTGCCGAGACCGCCGAGTTGATGGCCCATCACTTCCCGGCCGGCTATCGAATCGTTGCCGACGGAGCTGTGGAGGCGGATTGCGATGGGGATGGAGGGGCGTTCTCGCGGGGTGCGCGGGCGACCACCGCCACGGAGATGGAGTCGATCTATCGCGAGCTGGCCGCGCGCCGTCATGACGGGAGCGCGGATCCAGCCCTGCGTCGGCGCCTTCTACGGCGCCGACTGATCGACGTGGACCTGCACATGCACACCGACCATTCCCACGACTGCGAAACGCCGGTCGAGGTGCTGCTGGCGACCGCCGAAGAGGTGGGCCTCGGCGCGATCGCGGTCACCGACCACAACGAGATCTCCGGCGCCTTGGAGGCACGCGAGAAGGCACAAGGCGGCCGGCGTGAAGGTGATCGTCGGCGAGGAGGTCAAGACCGCCGAGCAAGGCGAGGTGATCGGGCTGTTCATCGAGGAGAAGATCCCGCGCGGCCTGACGATGGCCGAGACGGTCGCCGAGATCAAGCGCCAGGGCGGCCTCGTGTACGTGCCGCACCCGTTCGACCGCATGCACGCGGTGCCCGACTACGAGCACCTGCCGGCGATCCTCGACGACATCGACGCGATCGAGGTGTTCAACCCGCGGGTGGCGATCGGCGCGTTCAACGAGGAGGCGGTGCGCTTCGCCGCCAAGTACCGGATCGTCGCGGGGGCCGGCTCGGACTCGCACGTCGCCCAGGGGCTCGGCTCGGTGCGCATCCGGATGCGCGACTTCGACGGCCCGCAGGAGTTCCTGCAGTCGTTGCGCGACGCCGAGATCACCACCAAGCCCTCTAGCCTGATCTATGTGCAGGCCCTGAAGTTCCTACAGACGAAGGCGACGCCCGCGGCCGCCCGCCGCGCCTCGCGCGAGCGGCGAGTGCGCCGCGCGACGGGAGATCGGCGCAAGTAGAGGTGCAGCCGCAAGGACAACCGGAGCCGCCGTCTAATCCCTCCGCGTCCATGCCCGCCACAGACGACGAGATCCGCGAGAAGTACCTGGAGCGGGCGATCAGGGAGCTCAACACGCTCACTCGTGACTTGCAGAGCTGTCCGCACTGCCCGCGCGGACAGCTGATGCCGGTGCTCGGCTCCGGGCACCCGCAGGCTGACATCATGCTGCTCAAGCACGCTCCGCTCCCCTCCGAGGTCGAGGAGGGCGTCGCCTTCTACGGACGCTCGGGCGGGGCGCTGATGAAGTCGTTCAAGCGTCTCTCGATCGACCCCCTGACCGTGTACGGCACGCTGTGCGTGAAGTGCCCGCTCGGCGACGCCTCGCTCGCGGAGCCCGCGTGCGTCGCGCGCGTCGTCGAGGAGATCGCGATCGTCCAGCCACGGATCGTGGTGGTCATGGGCAAAGAGGCGCTCGCCGTCTTGAACGACCTCGACATCCCGCTCGCCCGGCCGCTCGAGCCACGACTGGGCGAGATCCAGCAGCTCACGCCGACCATCGACGCCCTCTACGTGCCGAACATCGACGAGTCGCTCGACGAGCAGGACGCCAAGCGCGCGTTCTGGGCCGCGTTTCGCACGCTGGGCGAGTGGTACGACGCCGCAGCCGCCTTACTGAGGGCCCGGCGCATACGCAAATCGTGGAATCGCCGATGGCATGACCGGCCGATCGCGGGGAGCTTGGTGTCGAGTATCAGAGCGTGAGCACGATCTTGCCGAGCTTGCCGCCGGCCGCGAAGCGATCGTAGGCGGCCGCGGCGTCTGCTCGAGGGGAACGTCTCGGCGACGGGACCGTCAGTACGGGGCTTGCGAGGAGCGCTCGGTGCTCGAACAGGGGCAGCACTTCGCGCTCAAGCGCTCGGGCGGTGAGCGCCTTCTCCTCGAGCGGCCGCGCCCGCAGCGTGGAGCCGTGGATGCGGGCGCGCTTGCCCATCAGCGCGAGCAGGTTGAGCTCGGCCTTGGCGCCCGCGGAGACGCCGATCACGCAGATGCGCCCACCGCTGGCCGAGCGCGTTCATGTTCTCGGTGAGGTTGGGCGCCCCCACCAGCTCGAGGATCACGTCGAAGGGGCCGCTGCTCTGCGAAGCCCTCGGGCGCGATCGCCTCGGCGCCGAGCGCGGCCACCCCGCTCGCGCAGCTCCTCGCGACGCACGGTCGCCGTGACGCGCGCGCCGGCCGCTTTCGCGAGCTGGATCGCGGCCGTGCCGACGCCGCCCGCGCCGCCGTGCACGAGCAGGCGCTCGCCGGGGCGCAGCTCCGCCTGCGTGAAGACCGCGTCGTGAGCGGTCGTGAACACCTCGGGCAGACCGCCCGCGGCCGGCCAGTCGAGCGCCGCCGGCACCGGCATCAGCTGGCGCTCGTGCACGACCGCCAGCTCGGCCTGGCCGCCACCGCCGACGATCGCCATCACGCGCTCGCCGACCGCGAAGCGCCGCGCGCGCGCTCGCCGAGCTGGTCGACCTCGCCCGCCAGCTCCAGCCGGGATGTCCGCGGGCGAGCCGGGTGGCGCCGGATAGAGGCCGCGCCGCTGCATCATGTCGGCCCCGTTGAGCCCGGCCGCACGCACGCGCACGAGCACCTCTCCGGCGCCTGGCTCGGGGTCGGGATGCTCCTCGATGAGGACCTCCCCGTCGCGGATCGTGGCGGCGCGCATCGGCTCGGAAGCCTACCCGGGGAGGCCGGGCGCCATCAGCGCGAGCTGAAGCTGCGGTCGACTCGCTCTCAAGCAGCGCCACGCACTCGATGTGGGGCGTCTGCGGGAAACATGTCCACCGGGCGCACCTTCACCAGGCGCCAGCCGGCCTCGACCAGCTGGGCGGCGTTGGGGGCGAGCGTGGTGGGGTTGCACGAGACGTACACGATGCGCTTGGGCGAGGCGTCGACGATGCGGCGCACCACCTTCTGTGAGAGGCCGGCGCGCGGCGGGTCGACCACGACCACGTCGGGCTTGCCGGCACGCTCGATCAGCTCGGGCAAGCGCCAGGCGGGCGTCACCCGCGAAGAAGTGGGCGCTCGTCACCTCGTTGCGCCTGGCGCGCGGCGATCGCGTCGGCGACGGCCTGCTCGACGATCTCGATCCCCCACAGCTCGCCCGCGCGCGGGGCCAGCGTGAGCGCGATCGTGCCGATGCCGCAGTAGAGGTCGTACACGCGCTCCCACCCCTCGAGGGCCGCGTAGTCGGCGACGATCCCGTACAGCACCTCGGCCATCTCCGTGTTGGTCTGAAAGAACGCTTCCGAGGAGATGCGCAGGTCGAGCTCGCCGAGACGCTCGGGCAGTTCCGCCTCGCCCCACACGAGCTCAGTCTCGCCACCCATCGTCGTCTCCGCGAGCGATGAGGAGCGCGTCCACAGCACCCCGCTGAGCGTGCGCTCGCCAAGCTCGCCCGACGAGTGCCGCCGCGAATGCGGAGGCGTCAAGCTCGCCGTCCGATGTGACGAGGCGCATCTGGAGCGTCCCGCTGTGGCGCCCTTCGCGCACGACGAGGTTGCGCAACAGAGCGCTCTGCCGGCGAGGCTCTCGCGATGCCGTCCCATGCACGCAAGCCTCTGCTCGCGAGCCCAGCGCAATGCGACCTCACGGGCCCTGTTGCCGATCTCGGAGGCCAGCAGGCAATCCTCGATCGGCTCGACCCGCTTCCAGCCACCGGGGCCGTGAAAGCCACAGATGAGCTGATCGCCGTCGTCGTCGCCCGAACGAGTACTCGAGCTTGTTGCGGTAGCGCCACTGCGCCACCGCGGGGACGATCTGCTCGAGCTCGAAGCCGTCGAGCTTGCCGATGCGCCGCAGGGCGTCGTCCACCTGCTCGCGCTTGATCCGCAACTGGCGCTCGTAGGGGAGCACCTGCCACGCCACCCCTGGATGCCTCGCGGTCGGCGGGATGCGCTCGGGGCTCTCCTCCAAGACCTCGACCATGCGCGCGTGGGCGTAGCTGCGCTTGCGCTTGACGACGACGGCCTTCACGCGGTCCCCCGGGAGCGCGCCCGAGACGAACACGACATAGCCGCCCCCTCGCCGCTGCGCAGCCGCCCGACGCCCTCGCCGCCGTGCGCTAGCGAGTCGATCCGCAGCTCGATCTGCTCGCCGCGCTCGGGTCGCTTGGGCAGCGCTTGCGCGCCACTCGCGGCGGCAGGCCTCGACGTCGAGGCCGTTGGCGGCGAGCTTGGCGCCGGCTTGCCCGGGCGTGCTCATACCGGAGCCGGCTCGACCAGCAGCTCGAGCAAGGCCTTCTGCGCATGCCGGCGATTCTCGGCCTGGTCCCAGATGCGCTGGCGCGGGCCATAGAGCACCTCGGCCGGCGATCTCCTCGCCCGGGTGGGCAGGCAGGCAGTGCAGCGCGATCGCATCCGGCGCGGCCGCGTCGAACATGGCCTCGTCGATGCGGTAGGGAGCCAGCGCCGCGCGCCGCTCGCCGGCGTCGGCCTCGTCGCCCATGCTCACCCACACGTCGGTGTAGAGCACCTGCGCGCCGCGACGCCGCCTCGCGCGGGTCGTGACAGAGCGTCAGCGACCCCTCGGCGCCGGGCGGCGGCGAGAGGTCGTCCTCCAGCGAGTAGCCGGGCGGCGATGCGATCGCGACGTCCATGCCCGCAAGCGTCCCGAGGATCGCGAGCGAGCGAGCGACATTGGTGCCGTCGCCGACGTAGGCCAGCCGCAGTCCCGTCGAGCGCTCCGAAAGCCTCACGCGCGGTCATCAAGTCGGCCAGCGCCTGGCAGGGATGGTGCAGGGCCGTGAGCATGTTGAACACGGGGATCGCGGCGTGCTCGGCCAGCTCCTCGAGCAGCGCGTCCGGGCCGGTGCGCATCCCCACGGCGGCCACCTGGCGCGAGAGCACCAGCGCCGTGTCGCGTGGCGACTCCCCGCGCGAGAGCTGCATCTCGCCCGGAGCGCAGGACCACCGCGTGGCCGCCCAGCTCGTAGACGCCCATCTCGAACGACAGGCGCGTGCGCGTGGAGGGCTTCTCGAAGATCAGGGCCACGCCACGTCCCGCCAGCGCGCGCGAGGAGAGCGGAGCGTCCTTCAGCTCGATCGCGCGATCGAGCAACGCGTCGAGCTCTGCCGCGCTAAGCTCGGCGCCCGTGAGGAAGTGGCGTGGGGTCATCGGACGGTCCAGTCTAAGAGCCTGTCGAGCGCAGACATGCCGACGCCCGCGACGGGCCGTGCCAGAGCGCCCCTCGCGCGGCGCCCTCGCGCTAGGTTACGCTGGGGTGCGAGACCACCGAGAAAGGACTTGTCGATGAAGAGAGCAGCATCTGTCCTTGCCGTCTGTGCCGCGCTGGCGCTAGCGTCGGCTGCGGGTCGAGCAAATCGAGCGGCACGACGAGTGCGACCACAAGGCGAGCACGACCGCGACCGTCAAGAGCGGACTGACCACGAACGCCAAGATCAACTACGCCAAGCCTCCCGCCAACGCGCCTGTGCAGAGCGGTCTCGTCAAAATCAAGTACCACGAAATCACGATCGAACCGGACACGCTCAAGGTGAAGGTGGGCAGCACGATCGAATGGTCCAACGAGGACCCGGTCGAACACAACGTGACCTCCGCGTCGGGCCCGACCAAATTCGCCTCGAAAAACTTTGGCGAAGGCGGCACCTTCAAGGTCACGGTCACCAAGCCTGGGGTCATCAACTACCGCTGCACGCTCCACCCCGCGACGATGAACGGCGCGATCGAAGTCGTCAGCTGAGATGCCCGCGCTTGACTTCTCCCCGTGGGAGAGGAGTCAGGTGGGGAGCGAGAAGTCCGCGAGGCCCTCGACGGGCGTCGAGGCGGTGGCGTAGGTACGTCGCGGGATGCGTCCCGCGACGCGGGCCAGCCGCCCGGCCCGCACGGCCGCGCGCATCGCGGTAGCCATCGCCACGGGGTCCTGGGCGCGCGAGACGGCGCTCGCGACCATCACCGCGTCGCAGCCCAGCTCCATCGCCAGCGTCGCATCCGAGGCGGTGCCGACACCCGCGTCGAGGATCACGGGGACTTGCACCGCTTCGCGGATGAGCGCGATGTTGTACGGGTTGCGGATGCCCATGCCGCTGCCGATCGGCGCGCCAAGCGGCATCACGGCCGCACAGCCGACGTCGACCAGCCTGCGAGCGAGCACAGGATCATCGGTCGTATAGGGCAGCACCACGAAGCCGTCGTCGACGAGCTGCTCCGCAGCCTTCAACAGCTCGGGGGCGTCGGGCAGCAGCGTGTCCTCGTCGCCGACCACCTCGAGCTTCACCCAATCGGTCTCGAACGCCTCGCGCGCGAGCTTGGCGGTGAGCACCGCGTCGCGCGCGGTGAAGCAGCCGGCGGTGTTCGGCAGCAGCCGCACCCCCTCCTGCTCCAAGACGTCGATCAGCGAGCCGCGGGCAGTTGGATCGACCCGCCGCAGCGCAACCGTCACGAGCTCGGGTGCCGGACGCGCGAATCGCCTCGCCGAGCACTTGCAGCGACGGGAACCGGCCCGTGCCGAGCACCAGGCGCGAGTCGAGCATGCGACCCGCGATCGAGAGCGTGTCGGCATCTCGCTGCACGGTGGCCACGGCCCTCATCCTCCCTGAGCGGCGGTCAGCACCTCGACACGCGCCCCCTCTGGGATCGCGAACGTGCTCCATCCGGCACGGGGCACCACCTCGCCTTCGACCGCCACCGCGATCCCGCGCGCGTCGCTCGGGAGCCCGAGCAGCAAGAGCACCGCCATCACCGTCTCCCCGGCGCCGCCATCGTGTGGTTTGCCGTTGAGGTAGATCATGAAAGGGAGATAGCGTCGTTCTGGACGGCCGTGGCACACGACGCGAACCGTCCTGGATCACAGATGGCCGCCGCCTCGTCGAGAGCGTAGCCGCCGGCGGCGTCGGCTCGGCGAGCGACGCCATCACCAGCTCCGCGGTCAGCGGCGCGAGCAGGATGCCGTTGCGGTGGTGACCCGTCGCCCATGTCAAGCCCGCGAGCGCGCCCGGGCCGATCGCCGGCGCGTTGTCGGGCGTGCTCGGGCGGTAGCCGACGCCCAGCTCCTCGATGTGCAGCTCGCTGACGCCCGGCACCAGCTCGTGAGCGTCGCGCAACAGCTCGTACACCCCTCCCGCCGTCGCGTCGGGCTCGAAGCCGCGCTCCTCCATCGTGGCCCCGAGTACGTAGCGCCCATCGCCGCGCGGGACGAGATAGCCGCCCTCGAAGCGCACCACCCCCTCCAACAGGCCTGGACCGGCGGGGTCGCGCAAACGCATGATCTGGCCCTTCACAGGGCGCACAGGCACGCGCGCGCCGTCGGGCAGGCCAGCCACCCCGCCGCTCCACGCACCCGTCGCCACGACCACATCGCGTGCGTGCACCACCTCGCACGCCCCGCCCTCCCCCAAAAAAACCCGATCCACGACGCTACGGCTCTCCACGTCGACGGGCAAGGCCCCGTCCCTCGCCACCCGCACGCCGACGACGCGCGAGCCGCTCGCGTCGAGCTCGAGGCCGAGCACGGCGGCGCCCTCGCGCAGCTGCGCCCCGGCCCGCGTCACAAGCGCATCGCAAGGCCGCCACGACGTTGCGGGGATCGACGCTGTGATCGTCGGGCGCGTGCAACGCCAGGCGCACGGTCGGGGCCAGCGCCGGCTCTCGCGCGCGCGCCTCGCTGGCGCGCAGCCGCACGGCGCGCAGGCCCAGCGACTCGCGGAAGGCCAGCTGACGCTCGAGCTCGCGTGCCTCGTCGTCGTCGCGCGCGACCACCAACGTCCCCGTGCGGCGCAGCCCCACCTCGACCCCGCTTGCCCGCTCGAGCTCCGCGGCGAATTCGGGCCACATGCGCGCCGAGCGCATGCCCAGCTCGAGCACCCTGCGTCCCAGCCTCGCCGAACTCGACCTCGGCGACCGGGGCGAGCATCCCGGCCGCCACGTGCGTCGCGCCCGCGCCGAGCGTCGCGCGCTCCAAGACCGCCACCGACATTCCCGCCGCGCGCGCGCGCCACGCCACCGACAGGCCCACGATCCCACCGCCGAGGATCGCCAGATCGACCGTCGAGCTGTCGCTTGCGCTCATTGCCCTGATGCTAGAGGCGCATGGCCCCGCGCCCCTCGCCGAAGGGCCGCTCCGAAGCCGCGCCTCCGGCGCGCGCGCCCGCAGAGTGTCAGACTGCCATGCGATGGCCCATCTGCGGCCCGTGCCCGACCCTACCGGCGAGCAGCGTCGCGCGCGCCTCGCCGCCGCGCGCCTGTACCTCGTCTGCGACTGCATGCCCGGCGAACGCGACCTCAGCGACGTCCTCGTCGCCGCGATCGCCGGAGGCGTCGACGTCGTGCAGCTGCGCGAGAAGGACCTCGAGGACGAGTTCCTCGCCGAAGCCGCCAGCGTCGCGGCCGACGTGTGCGACGCTCACGGCGCCCTGTTCATCCTCAACGACCGCCCCGACATCGCCGCCTCGGTGCGCGCCGACGGCGTGCACGTCGGCCAGGACGACATGCCTGTGGCCGAGGCGCGCAAGATCGTCGGCCCCGACATGCTCGTCGGGCTCTCCACCCACACCCCGTAGGAGATCGACGCCGCCGTGCCGACCGCGCCCGACGGGAGTCCGTTCGTCGACTACATCGGCGTCGGCCCCGTGCACGCCACCCCGACGAAGCTCGGACGCCCGCCGGTCGGCCCCGAGCTCGTCAGCTACGCCTCAGCCCACGCCCACGTCCCCTTCTTCGCGATCGGCGGCATCGACAGCGAGAACATCGTCACGGTGCTGGACGCGGGCGCCTCGCGCGTGTGCGTCCTGCGCGCGATCTGCGACGCCCGCGACCCCGAGCGGGCCGCGCTCACCCTGCGTGCCGCGCTCGAGCTGCGACCGCTGTTGAACGGCTATGGCCGACGCTAGCGTCACGCTGCGCCCGCTCGGCCCGCACGAGCGATCCACTCCGCTACGCATCGCGATAGCGGTGGCGCTCGTCTTGGCGCTCGGAGTGCTGCTGAGCGTCATAACCGTGCACGATCTCGCCCGTCATGGGGGCTCTCTCCCGGGCGGGCTCTTCCTGGCAGGTGTGTTGTTGCTGCTGGCCTGGGGCATGTATCGAGCGCCGCTACTGGGCCGTACTCGGCTTCGAGGCCTTGCTCGCCTTCCAGATCATCGTCACCTCGCTTGCCCTGATCGTGGCTGAGACGCTGCTCGCCGCCGGCCTGTGCGCGCTCAGCGATCGGGCTCGCGGGCTGGCTCTTCTGGAAGCTGGTGCGAGTCATGGGCCGCATCCAGGCCGGCGAGCACGTGCCGCCAGGCCCACGATCCGCCCAGCCAGGCTCGCGATCGAGCACCGAGGCTGGGGAGCCGGAGACAGACGAAGCGCTGCGATAGGCTCAGGCGCGCATGGCTGAGACCACGTACGACTGCATCGTGATCGGCTCCGGTCCCGGCGGCTACGTCGCCGCGATCAGGGCCGCCCAGCTCGGCAAGAAGACCGCCGTCGTCGAGAAGGACAAGGTCGGCGGACGCTGCCTCAACTACGCCTGCATCCCCGCCAAGGCCGTGCTGCGCTCGGCCGACCTGCTCACGGAGATCCGCGAGGCGGGCGACTACGGCCTCGACGTGAGTGGCGTCGAGGTCGACTACGCCGCTGTTCAGGGCCGCCGTGAGAAGGTCGTCGCGACGCTCGTCGGCGGGGTCGGCGGCCTCTTCAAGAAGAACTCGATCGACCTGATCGAAGGCGAGGCGTCCTTGTCGAGGCCCGACGGCCCCGGCAACGGCAACGGCAACGCCAGCGAGGGCGTGCGCGTGCGCGTGCGCGAGCAGGCGCTCGTGGCTGGCACGGTGATCCTCGCCGACCGGCTCGGTCAAGCGCTCGATACCGGGCGTCGAGTTCGGCGGCCGCGTGATCGGCACCGAGGAGGCTTGGGCGCTTCCCGAGCTGCCCGCGCGCCTGGCCGTCGTCGGCGCGGGCGCGTCCGGCGCGGAGATCGCCTCGGGCTTCGCGCGCCTCGGCAGCGATGTGATGCTGTTCGAGATGCTCGACCGCGTGCTGCCGACCGAGGACGCCGACATCTCGCGCCTGGTCGAGCGCGGCCTCAAGCGCCAGGGCATCGACATCCACACGGGCACGCCCATCGAGGGCGTCAGCTCCGGCGAGGCCAGCGTCAGCTTCACCTACGGCTCGGACTCGGCCGAGGTCGACTACCTCGTGATCGCCGCCGGCCGCGGCCCCGACGTGGACGCGCTCGGCCTGAAGGACGCCGGCGTCGAGCTCGACGAGCGTGGCCTCGTGCGCGTCGACGGCGCGCAGCGCACCACAGCGGCGGGCATCTACGCGATCGGCGACCTCGTGCACGGCCCCGCGCTTGCCCACAAGGCCTCCGACGAGGGCATCATCGCGGCCGAGGACTCCGCCGGCCTGGCGACCCACCCGCTCTCCTATGTCGACATCCCGCGCGCGACCTTCTGCACGCCCAACGTCGGCTCGTTCGGGCTCACCGAGGAGCAGGCGCGCGAGCAGGGCTACGACGTCGTCGTCGGCAAGGTCCCCTACGGGGCGGTCGGCGGCGGCACCGTCTACGGCGACCGCACCGGCCTGGTGAAGCTCGTCGGCGAGTCCAAGTACGGCGAGCTGCTCGGCGGTCACATCGTCGGCGCGCGCGCCACCGAGCTGATCCAGGAGCTCGTCAACGTGCGCGCCTTGGAGGGCGGCTTCGCCGAGGTCGCCCGCATCGTGCACGGCCACCCCACCCTGTCCGAGGCCGTGATGGAGGCGGGTCGCGCCGCCGATGGCTGGCTGATCCACGGCTGAGTCCTCGGCGCTAATGTCGGCGAGAATGTCCGACGCCGGACGCCGCCTTCTACTTCGACCTGGCCTCACCGCTCGCATACCTGGCGGCGGAGCGGGTCTTGCACACCATGCCCGTGGCCACCGAGTGGCAGCCGGTGCTTGCGCGTGAGCTGTCCCGGCGCGGAGTCCTTCGAGGCGTTTCGCTGTCGCGAGGACGAGGACATCTTCCGCCTGGAGGTGGAGCGGCGCGCCTCAGAGCTCGGCTTGCAAGAGCTGCGCTGGCCCGACCCGTTCCCATTCGACAGCGCCTTCGCGATGAGGGTCGCCACCTATGCCAAGTCGATCGGGCGCGTCGTGCCTTTCGCGCAGGCCGCCTTCCGTCAGGCGTTTGCCGGCGGGCGCCGCGCTCGACGTCGCCGACAACGTCCTGATCGCCGCCGCCGCCTGCGAGATGCACCCGTCCGCCGTCCTGAAGGGCGCCGAGCTGCGCTCGATGGGCGAGCAGCTCTCAGCCGCCACCGCCACGGCCGCCGAGCTGGGCGTGACGCGACGTGCCCGCCGTTCGCGTCGGCGAGCGCGTGTTCCACGGCGAGCGCGCGCTGGAGCAGGCCGCCGCATACGCGGCGACGTGCGCGCAGCCGCTCGGGGCGGAGCCCGCGCGATGAGGGCCGGCCGCTGCTTTCGCCTGATCGTGCGCCGCGGGGGGCTGGTGCCCGCGTTCCTCGCGAGCCCCGACCGCGTCGACCACATCGAGGTGGTCGAGATCGACGGCGGCGAGGTCGTGTTCTTCTGGGACTTTCCGCCCCACACCGCCTCACGCCTCGCGCGCGAAGTGCGCGAGGACCTCGGCCGCATGGATCGCGAGGACTTCCTCGCGCGCTGGAGTACCGTGGAAGACTGATGACGCACCCCGTCAGCCCGCTCGCCTGTCCCCTCGGCACGCGGGGGTCCCTCGGAAGGGGAGGCCCATCTCCCAGAAACTGCCCGACCCGAGACGGCGCGCGAGTGGCTTGCCGCGATGGTGCTGATACGCCGCTTCGAGGAGCGCGCGGGCGAGATGTACGCACGCGCGAAGATCGGCGGCTTCCTGCACCTCTCGATCGGCGAGGAGGCCACGATCGTCGGCAGCGCGCGGGCCTTGCGCGACGAGGACTACCTGGTCTCGACCTACCGCTCCCACGGCGACGCGCTGGCGCGCGGGCACCTCCCCCGAGCGGGTGATGGCCGAGCTGTTCGGCAAGCGCGACGGCTGCTCCAAAGGCCACGGCGGCTCGATGCACATGTTCGACGCCGAGCGCCGCTTCATGGGCGGCTACGGGATCGTCGGCGGCAACCTGCCGATCGCGGCCGGCATCGCGCTCGCCTGCGACCAGCGCGGCTCCGAGGAGGTGACCCTGTGCACGTTCGGCGACGGCGCCTCCAACCAGGGCACGTTCGGCGAGACCCTGAACCTCGCCGCCCTGTGGCGTCTGCCGGTCGTGTTCATGGTCGTCAACAACCAGTTCGGCATGGGCACCTCGCTCGAGCCGTCACTCCGCCGTCACCGACCTGCAACGCAAGGGCGAGTCGCTCGGCGTGCCGGGCATGCGCTGCGACGGCATGGACATCCTCGACACCCATCGGGTCGTCTCCGAGGCGCTGGAGCGAGTGCGCGAGGAGCGCCGACCACTGCTGATCGAGGCTGTCACCTACCGCTTCCGCGGCCATTCGATGGCCGACCCCGAGGACTACCGCACCAAGGAGGAGGTCGCCGAGTGGCGCGAGCGCGACCCGATCCCCGCGTTCGGCGATCTGTTGGAGCGCGAGGGCATGCTCACGGCAGAGCAGCGCGAGCAAATCGACCGCGACGCGATGCGGCGCGTGGAGCGAGGCCGTCGAGTTCGCCGAGGCCTCGCCCTTCCCCGCCCCGGAGACGCTGTACGAGGACGTGTACGTGATCGACGAGCAGGTCCACGGCCATTACCACGAGACGGCGAGCTCGGCCGCCGTTCCAACCGCGCGGCTCACCGACGAGCATGTCGAGGCCGCCGTGACCGAGCTGCGCTACCGCGACGCTTTGAAACTGGCGCTGCGCGAGGAGATGCTGCGCGACGAGAGCGTGGTCTTGCTCGGCGAGGACATCGGCGTGTTCGGCGGCGCCTTCAAGGTCACCTCCGGCCTGCTCGAGGAGTTCGGCGAGCGGCGCGTGCGCGACACCCCCATCTCCGAGAACACGATCGTCGGGCATGGGCGTCGGCGCGGCGATGGTCGGCCTGCGCCCGGTGGTGGAGCTGATGACCGTCAACTTCGCCCTGCTCGCCTTCGACCAGATCGTCAACCATGCCGCCCACATCCACTACATGTTCGGCGGCCAGGCGCGCGTGCCGCTCGTCGTGCGGATGCCCCAGGGCGCGGGCCACCAGCTCGGCCCCACCCACTCGCACAGCCTCGAGGCGATGTTCCTGCACGTGCCGGGCCTGCTCGTGGCGGTCCCCTCCACCGCTGCCGACGCCCGCGGTCTGCTCAAGGCGGCGATCCGCGACGAGAACCCGGTGATCTTCATCGAGCACGAGTCGCTCTACGGCGTGCGCGGCGAGGTCGACGAGGAGGACCAGGAGCCGCTTCTGTTCGGGCAGCGCCCGCATCGCACGCGAGGGTCGCGACGTGACGATCGTGGGCGTCTCGCGGATGGCGCTCACCGTCGAGCGCGCCGCCGAGCGGCTCGCCGCCGAGCACGGCGTCGACGCCGAGGTGATCGACCCGCGCACGCTGCGCCCGCTCGACCTCGACACGATCCTCGAGTCGGTGGCGAAGACCAACCGCTGCGTCGTCGTCGAGGAGGGCTGGCCGCACGGCGGCGTCGGCGCGAACCTCGCGGCGCTCGTCTCCGAACAGGCCTTCGACGACCTCGACGCGCCCGTGTTGCGCGTCAGCGGAGCGGATGTGCCGATGCCCTACTCCAAGCCCTTGGAGGAGATCGCCTACCCGCACGAGCCCGACATCGTGCGAGCCGCGCTGAGCGTGCTGGGACGCGATCCGGCGACTGGCCCTCACGAGCGCGCCTCGCCACCGGGCAGGACTGGCAACGCGGACAGGACGGAGCCCGGACAGGACGGGAGCGCGAGGGCGAGCAGAACGCTCCAGGCGCCGTCCAAGAAGCGATGCAGCAGGAGGGCATCGAGAGCGAGATCAGAGAGGCGTCGCGATGACCGATGTGATGACCGACGTCGTGATGCCGCGCCTGTCCGACACGATGGAGGAGGGCACGGTCCTGCGCTGGCTCAAGCACGACGGGGAGCACGTGGGCGCGGGGAGGAGCTGGTGGAGATCGAGACCGACAAGGCCGCCATGACCTACGAGTCAGATCGCGAGGGCACCCTGCAGACCGTCGCGCGCGAGGGGGACACGCTCGCCGTCGGCGAGCTGATCGCGCGGATCGGCGGCGCCGGACGGACGATGGCGCGCCGGTCGCGCCGCCACCGAGACCAGTCGCGATCAAGCCGAGCCACCGCGGCAAGCGGGCTCCCTGCGAGGGCCGATCGCCGCCGCCCAACGGCGCCCAGCCCCCCAACGGCACGCCCGAGAGCAGGCGCCCGGAGCCGGGTGAGGCGTGCGAAGGCCTCACCGCTCGCGCGGCGGATCGCGCGGCGAGGCAGGAGTCGATCTCGGCGGGGTCATCGGCAGCGGGCCGGGCGGACGCATCGTCAAGGCCGATGTGGAGGAGGTTGCGGGTTCGACTCCCGTCGCACCCGCCACCTCGACCGCGGCGATCCCCGCCCCGGTCTCAGCCTCGCCTCCCTCGTCTCCGCCACCCCCGTCACGCCAGCTGCCCCGGCCGCACCAGCACCGGCCGCCCTTGTCACGCCAGCCGCCCCGGTCACCCATCAGTGAAGAGCGTGGCCGGCGCAAAGGGCGAGACAACCGATCGTCGAGCTGTCGCGCACGCAGCGCACGATCGCGCGGCGGATGGCCGAGTCGAAGGCGACGATCCCCGACTTCACGTTGACCGCGGACGTCGACATGGAGCGCTGCGTCGAGCTGCGCGCAGAGCTGAAGCGGCTGTCTCATCGAGCGCACCCGGGCCGACCACCCGCGGCGAAGAGGAAGCTCGGCGCCGACATACAACGACATGATCGTCAAGGCCTGTGCGCTTGCCCTGCGCGAGCATCCCCGCGCGAACGGCAGCTACCGCGACGGGCGCTTCGAGCTGCATTCGCGGGTCAATGTCGGCGTCGCCGTGGCCGTCGCCTCCGAGGACCCGACCGGCGGGGCGCTCGTGGTTCCCACCGTGTTCGACGCCGACACGAAGGCGCTCGGCGAGATCGCCCGCGAGACGCGTGCCCTGGCCGAGCGGGTGCGCGACGGGACGGTCACACCGCCTGAGCTGAGCGGCGGGACCTTCACCGTGTCCAACCTCGGCATGTACGGCATCGCCAGTTCACCGCGATCGTCAACCCGCCGCAGGCGGCGATCCTCGCGGTCGGCGCCGTCGCTCCGCGCGCCGTGCATCGCACGACGGCCAAGATCGTCGCCCGCCACGCGATGAGCGTCACCCTGGCGTGCGACCACCGCATCCTCTACGGCGCAGATGCCGCACTGTTCCTCGCGCGCATTCGCGAGCTGCTGGAGGAGCCGGCGGCGCTGACGCTGTAGCGTTTTCACCTCTCGCGCCGAATATCTACCGCGGTCGTGAGTAGGCTCGTCGCAGGAGTCGCCATCCCCGCCCGATCAGACCGATCCGAGGTCGAACGGCCCGGGAAAGGAGGTGGTGAGATGACTCAATTCACTGAGTTCATCTTGGCGGTGACGCTCATGGTCGCGGTCATCCGCAGCCTGACGTAACGCCACTCCAGCTCCGACGGGAGTCGGCCTCGATGCCCGCCGGAGCGACTACTCGCAAGCGGGACTCGAGAACGACCGCGACCCTGAGTTCATCTTGGCGTGCCAAATATGCTACCACCAGATGGGACATATGGGCCAAGGGCGTCGACTTCACAACCACATCCGCGTACTGCGGCTCGGCACGATTCCCTATCGCGACGGGCTCGCCGTGCAAGCCCACATCCAAGCGCAACGTCAGGCCGACGAAGTGCCCGACACGCTGCTGTTGCTCGAGCACCCACCCGTCTACACACGTGGCAGGCGCGGCGCTGACGGCGAGCTGGCGCTGGGCGAGGACTTCTACCGCGCGCACGGCATCGAGATCGTGCCGACCGACCGCGGCGGGCGCGTCACCTACCACGGCCCCGGCCAGCTCGTGGGCTATCCGATCATGCGCGTCACAGACATCGGCGCGCACCTGCGCACGATGGAGGCGGCGATCGTCGCGACGCTGGCCGAGTACGGGATCGAGGCCCGCTCACGCTGCGACGAGGGGATCGACTACACCGGCGTGTGGGTCGAGGATCGCAAGATCGCCTCGATCGGGGTGCACTTGTCTCGCGGACGTCTCGACACATGGGTTCGCGGTAAACGTGACCAACGACCTCGACCCGTTCTGGTGGATCGTGCCGTGCGGCCTGACCGACGTGACGATGACCTCGGTGGAGCGGGAGCTCGGCCGCGAGCCGGACGGTAGGCTCGACGCGTTCGCCGAGCACATGGCGCAGTGCTTCGGCGATGCGCACAACCGCCGTCTGCTTTCGTGCTCGCCCGCGAGCCCTGGCTGGGTGGCGTCGGCGGGTCATACGCTGGTGAGGGCATGAACAGCCCGCCAAGCCAGCCGGTGAGCGCAAGCGCTCAACCCGCTCCCGAGCCAACCCCGGCGGCATGGACGTGCTGAAGGTGCTCGGCTCGGACGTGCGCCCGCTGCGCGAGCGCAAGCCGCCGTGGTTCAAAGTGCCGGCCGCCGGGCGGGCAACGCTACCGCGAGCTGTCGGCGCTGATCCACGAGGAGAACCTGCACACCGTCTGCCAGGAGGCGGCCTGCCCGAACGTCGGCGAGTGCTGGGAGCGAGGCACCGCCACGTTCATGATCCTCGGCGACACCTGCACGAGGCGCTGCGGCTTCTGCAACGTGAAGACCGGCAAGCCGACCTGGGACGACCCGCTCGAGCCGGCGCGTGTCGCCCGCTCGATCGCGCGCATGGGCTTGCGCCACGCGGTCGTCACCTCGGTCGATCGCGACGACCTGCCCGACAAGGGCGCATCGGCGTTCGTCGGCGTGATCCGACAGGTCCGCCGCCAGGCGCCCGACTGTCAGATCGAGGTGCTCACGCCCGACTTCCAGGGTCAGGAGATGCCGCTGGCGAAGGTGATCGCCGAGCGCCCAGACGTTTTCAACCACAACGTTGAGGTCGTGCCGCGTCTGTACCCGGTCGCGCGCCGCGGCTCTGAGTTCCTGCGCTCCTGCCGAGTGCTGCGCAGCGCCGCCGAGATGGGAGAGGGCGAGGTCGTCACCAAGTCCGGGCTGATGGTGGGGCTCGGCGAGACCCACCAGGAGATGGTCGAGACGTTCGAGATCCTGCGTGCCCACGACGTGCGAGTGCTGACGGTCGGCCAGTATCTGCGGCCCTCCGAGCGTCACCTGCCGATCGTGCGCTACTGGCATCCCGACGAGTTCGTGGCGCTCGAAGAGGCGGCCTACGCACTCGGCTTCGACCACGTCGCCGCCGGCCCGCTCGTGCGCTCCTCCTACCACGCCGACCAGCACGTGCCGCAAGCGCGGCCCGGCGTCGGGCCGCTGGCGGCGAGCGGCTAGCACTACCCGCCGCGGCGCGGGGCGCATTCGCACTTCGGCCGGGCACGGCGTGGCATGGCGTGGCGTGGGCCGTTGGAGCGGGCGGATAGTCTGCGCGAACGCTTGTCCCCCGCGCGCGCGGGGGGGTGCCCGATTCTGCATGAATGTTCCCCGTCAAGGACAACATCCCAAACGAGCGCTTCCCGCTCGTGACGGTGACATTGATCGCGATCGTGGTGCTCGCTTACCTGCTGTCGAGCGACCACGAGGGGGCGCTGGCACTGCTGCTCGACGTCATCTTCCTCGGTTTGCTCGCCCCCAGCGTCGAGGGCGCGCTCGGGCGCGCACGCTTCTGTGGCTTTTGCGTCCTCGTTGGCGCGCTCGCGCTGGCGGCGCGAGCCCTCGCCGGCGGCGGCTCGCCGACGGGCGTGCTCCTCAGCACCTCTGTCGTGACCGCGGCGGTGCTCGGCGGCTACCTCATGCTCTATCCGCGCGCTCGCGTTCTGACCCTGGTCGCGATCCCGTTCTTCACGACGATCGTCGAGATCCCCGCTGTGCTTGCGATCGGCGTGTGGCTTGCGCTGCAGCTCACCCTCGGCGTGGTGGGCCTCGGATGAGCCCGGCTCGCATCGCGGCACGGCCTCGGCGTGGTGAGCCTCGGATGGGCCCTGCTTGCATCGCGGCACGGCCTCGGCGTGGGTGGCTTAGGATGAGCGGACGTCGATGACGCGCATAGCCGTGCTCGCCGTGGCGCTGGCGTTCATCCTTGGCTTCGCGTTCCTGACGATCGGCGGCCTCGCGCAGTACGGTCTTACGGCGGAGGGCGTGCTGTCGGTGGTCGTGCTCGTGATCCTCACGGTTGGAATCGTCGGGGCGTTGCGCAATCCTCCACGATGATGAGACGACTCTTAGGCTAATGAACGACTCCCCGTTCCTCCCGCAGGGCTCCAGCTCACGGAGAGCCCGCGCAAGGGCAAGGCGTAGTCGCAGGCGCAGGCGTCTGCTGACAGTCGGCGCCATCGCGATCGTGGTCGTGGCGGCCGCCGCGATCGTGGTGCTCTCGCGCTCGAGCATCACGCACGGCTCGGACTCGGCGTCGAGCGGCGCCGGTGGGCGCCATGGCAAGCGCACGCACGCTGCGCTCCGCCCCACCGCGACGCGCTCGCCGACGGGACAGACGCTGGGTCGTCCCCCGCTCAGCCTCGACCTGGCCGGGACCGACGACCCGGTGCGGATCGCCTTCCGCCACCCGCCGCGCGCGGGGCTGCTGTTCAACCTCGACGACGGGCGCGTGCTGTGGCAGCTCAACCCGCTTGCCCATCTGCACATCGCGAGCCTCACAAAGATGATGACCGCGTTGCGCGTCGTGCGCTCCTCCGCGCCCGACGACCCCGTGCTCATCACCAAGCAGGCCGTCGAGTCGGCGGGCTCGAAGGTCGGTGTGCTGCCGCTTGGCAAGCACGTGCGCTTGAAGACGATGCTGTACGGGCTGATGCTGCCGTCCGGCAACGACGCGGCCGTGGCGCTTGCGCAGCACATGTCAGGCAGCTCGAGCGATTTCGTCGACGGCATGAACTCCGAAGCAGCGCGACTTGGGATGGGCTGCACGCACTACACCTCGCCGTCGGGCTACGTCAACGCGCGCAACTACTCCTGCGCCGCCGACCTTGCCGAGCTCGCGCACGTCGATCTGGAGCAACCGCTGCTCGCACATGTCGTGCGCGCTCCCAAGGCCGTGCTGCCCTTCCCGATCAAGGGAGGCAAGCTCTACCTCTACAACAACAATCCGCTGCTCGTCTACGGCTATCCGGGCGCCACAGGGCTGAAGACCGGCTACACCGAACTGGCCGGCAACTGCCTCGTGGGAACCGCCGAGCGCGATGGGGTTAGATTGGGAGTGGTGCTGCTGCACTCGCCCGAACTCGGGCGCCAAGCCGCTCATCTGTTGAACCAGGGATTCGAGCAGGTCTACCATCAGCGGGCCCGTCCCGAGCCACCGATACCGGCGGGACGGTGAAGGAGTAGCCTTAGCTCTCAAATTATTGACTGGCCAGTCAGCCAAGGGAGGGCCCAGTGGATCTTGACGACACGCCTGAGCAGGCAGCGCATCGCGCCAAAGTGCGCGCCTGGCTCGAGCAGCACAAGGGAGAGGCGCCGGTTATTGGGGACCCCACCCACCCCGACGCATTGACGGACGAGGCGGAGATCGTCTCTCAAAGACGCGCATGGCAGGGCAAGCTCGCCGAGGCCGGGCTCGCCGGGGTGACGTGGCCGAAGGAGTACGGCGGGCAGGGGCTCGGGCCAATCGAGCAGGTGATCTGCAACCAGGAGATCGCCAAGGCAGGCGTGCCAGGGATCCTCGACGCGATCGGCGTGGGGATGCTCGGCCCGACGCTCATCGCCCACGGCGCCGAGGAGCAGAAGGGGCGCTACCTGGGGCCGATGCTGCACGGCGACGAGGTGTGGTGCCAGCTCTTCTCAGAGCCGGCGGCCGGCTCGGACCTCGCGGCCGTGCAGACGCGCGCGCGTCAGGCCGATGACGGGAGCTGGCGGCTGACCGGCCAGAAGGTGTGGACCACCAACGCCCAGTTCTCCTCCTATGGGCTGCTGCTCGCGCGCACCGACCCCGACCAGCACAAGCACAAGGGCTTGACGATGTTCATCCTGCCGATGGACGCGCCGGGCGTCACCGTGCGCGGCCTGCGCCAGATCTCCGGCGAGGCCGAGTTCAACGAGGTGTTCCTCGACGACGTCGCGCTCGACTCCGACGCGGTCGTCGGCGGCGTCGGCAACGGCTGGGGCACGGCCCTGACGACGCTGATGTTCGAGCGCGTCACGATCGGCCTCGGCGGCGAGGGACTCGGCTTCAACTCGAGCCGCTTTGCCAAGGAGATCGCCGCCGACGAGCACGGGCGGCGCGACCCGGAGGTGCGCAAGGAGCTCGGCGAGATCGCCAGCGAGCTGCTGGCGGTGCGCTTCACGGGCTACCGCACGCTGACGGCACTGCAGAAAGGCCAGATCCCCGGCCCGGAGGCAGGGCTTGCGAAGGTGACGATCGTCAACGGCGCGATCAAAGCCGGCGACTTGATCGCGGACGTGCTCGGGCCCGACGCGCTCGACGAGAGCAGCGAGTGGGCTTACATGATCTCGTTCCTGCCGGGCTTGAAGTCGGCGGGCGGCACCGAGGAGATCCTGCGCAACACGATCGGCGAGCGCGTGCTCGGGCTGCCCCCCGAGCCGCGCCTGGACAAGGGCATCCCGTTCTCGGAGCTGCGCTCCAAGGAAGGAGCGGCGGTATGAACCTCGCACTCTCAGACGAGCAGGAGTTCCTGCGTGAGGCCGCCCGTGGGACGCTCTCGCGCACAAAGACGCTGGAGGCCGCCCGCGAGGCGCTCGACGGCGACGACGACGCGCTGCCCGACCTGTGGCCAACCGCGCGCGAGGCTGGCTGGCCGGGGCTGTTGATCGACGAGGGCCACGGCGGCGCCGGGCTGGACGCGTTCGACGCGATGCTCGTGCTGAGCGAGTGCGGGCGCGTGCTTGCGCCCGTCGCGCTGCTCGGGCACCTGCCGGCGACCGCGATCCTGGGCGTCGCCCCCGCCGGAGCCGATCTGCTCGAGCCGCTGGCGAGCGGGGAGCGTCGCGCGGCCTATCTGCCGACGATGCCCCCGAGCGACCTGCGGGACGGGTGGACGGTGGACCCGGCCCGTGGGAGCACGCGACCGTCCGCGCCGGCGGCAAAGCAGGACGGAGATGGCCGAGCGCTCGTCAGCGGCGCGCTCGCGTTCGTGCCCGACGCGCCCGGGGCCGACCTGCTCGTGGGCGTGGCGCTGCTCGATACCCCACAAGGGGGCACACCCAAAGGGCACACGGCAAGCGGGCGACCCGTCGGGGTCGCGATCGAGGCGACTGCCAGCGGCGTGTCGATCGAGGCGGTGCGGCGCTACGACGCCACGCGCTCGCTTGGGCACGTCACGCTGAAGGACGCGCCGGCCACCGTGCTCGACGCTCCGGTGGAGGCGCTCGCGGGAGCCTGGCACCTGGCGCAGACGCTGATCGCCGCCGAGTCGCTCGGCAGCGTGGAGACGGCGCTCGATATGTCGCTCGCATACGCGAAGGAGCGTCATACGTTCGGGCGCGCGATCGGCTCCTACCAGGCTGTCAAGCACTCGCTCACCGAGGTGCTGCGCCAGCTGGAGAACGGGCGCTCGCTGCTCTACTACGCGGGCTGGTCGCGCAACGGCGCTCCGGAGGAGTTCCCGCTCGCGGCGAGCGCGGCGCGCTCGGTGGCGGGACGGGCGCTCGACCACGGCGCGCGCACGATGATCTCAGTGCACGGCGGGATCGGCGCCACTTGGGAGCACGACGCGCCGCTGTACTTCCGTCGCGCCCAGCTCTCCCGCCGCCTGCTCGGCGGCACCGCCGCGGCGACCGACAGGGTCGCGGGCGAGCTCATGGCCCAGGCCGACGCGGCGGCGTGAGTCGTCGCTGATCGCGACTCCGCTCGGGCAGCGCCCGGGCGGAGCGCAGCGTGCGCGGCGATCAGCGCTTGTGGCGCTTGGCGTGCGTCACGCGCTTGGCATGCCCCGAGCGCTTGGCAGGCTCCGAACGCTTGGCGTGCTTCGCGCCTGCCGCCACAACGACGGTTTCCAGGGAGGCAGCCACCGGCGCGCCGTAGGCCGCGTGCACGGCTTGGACCATCGCCTGCTCGATCCCGCAGTTGATGCAGAAGCCGTGCTGTGACCAGCCGATCGCGCGCGCCAGGACTTGGTCGGCGTAAGTGACGCCTGTGACGTCGTGGCCGTAGTAGTCGTAGGCGGCGTTCCACGCGGAGCCGTCGAGCGCGGGGCCTGCGCCGTCGGCGGAGAGCAGGTGCGCGGCGGCCATGATCGAGTCGAAGTCGTCGTAGATCGAGGGGTGCTTGGCTGTCATGTGGTCGTAGCTCGCTGGGCGCGCGCCATAGCGATAGGAGTCGTTGACCAGCGCCCACGTGGATGAGGTGCCCGCCCCCCCGTTGGTGACGTTGAACTGCATCGGGCCGCCACAGCAGTGGGCGAAGTTGAGTCCCTGGTAGATGCCTGGCGCCGTCGAGAAGGCCGACTCCTGCATGTGGATCGAGGCGATCAGGAGCCAGTTGACCCCGAACGTGCGCTGCGCGGCCGCATAGATCGGATAGAAGCCCTGCATCCAGCGCTCGGGGATGTGGGTGGTTGTCTGGGCTTCGTAGACGGCGAGGTCGCGGTGGGCCTGCGCGGGCGAGGGGTCTCCCACGATCGCACGGCCACCCCCGTCCGTGGGCGACGCGGCGCCGGGCGTGGGGGTTGGGATTGGGGTTGGGGTCGCGGTCACCGCGATCGCCGGCGGTGGAGCGCCGGCGGTGGAGGGGACGCTCCCCACAACGCCGCTCAAGACAAGCGCAAGCGCGGCGGCGCCGAGAGCGCCCAGTGCGCCCGCGACAACCCACGCGCCTCGTTCGGACCCCGGTTCGGGAACGTTCGCGTCGAGCTCCTCCACTGACCTCAGGCTAGCGTTAGGGAGCCCAACTTCGCGCCGAGCGAGTCGAGCAGGTCACGGAAGGAGTCTTCGAACTTCTCGACCCCCTCGCGCTCGAGCGTGTCGGTGACGTCGTCGTAGTCGACGCCCGCCTTGGCGAGCTCGTCGATCAGCGCCCGCGCGCCGGCGAGGCCCTCCTGCAGCGAGGGGCGCGGGCTGCCGTGGTCTTGGAAGGCCCTGATCGTCTCCTCGGGCATTGTGTTGATCGTGTCGGGGCCGATCAGCTCGTCCACGTACAGCGTGTCGGGGTAGTCGGGGTTCTTGGTGGAGGTCGACGCCCACAGGACTCTTTGCGGGGTGGCGCCCTTGCCGGCCAGGTACTCCCAGCGTGGTCCCTGGAAGATGTGTTGGTAGTGACGGTAGGCGAGCTTTGCGTTGGCCACGGCGAGGCGGCCCTTCAAGTCGTCGTGCCCGCCGATCTCATCCAGGCGCCTGTCGGCCTCCGTGTCGATGCGCGAGACGAAGAAGCTCGCCACCGAGGCGACCTTGCTCGGGTCGCCGCCCTCGGCCACGAGCCGCTCGAGCCCGCGAACGTAGGACTCGGCGACCTCCGCGTAGCGCCGCAGCGAGAAGATCAGCGTGATGTTGATGGAGCGGCCCTTGGAGATCGCGTCCTCGATCGCGGCGAGACCTGGCTTGGTGGCTGGGATCTTGACGAGCAGGTTGGGGCGGTCGATCGCCTCGTGCAGGCGGATCGCCTCGCGGAACGTGGCCAGCGAGTCGTACGCCAGACGCGGGTCGACCTCGATCGAGACGTAGCCGTCGCGCCCGAGGCCCCCGTCCCAGGTCGGGCGGAACACGTCGCAGGCCTCCCCGATGTCTTGCTCGGCGAGTGTCCAGAACGCCGCTTCGACGTCACTGGCTCCCAGCTCGCGCAACTGCTCGTCGTAGGCGTACCCGGAGCCCATCGCCTTCTGGAAGATCGTGGGGTTCGACGTGGCGCCCACAACGGCGTCCTCGTCGATCAGCCGCTGCAGGTGGCCGCCCCTGATCGCATCGCGAGAGAGTGAGTCGATCCACACGCTTTGGCCTAGCGCGGAGAGCCTGTGCAGCGGTGAGGGGGTTACGGTCGGCATCGTGCCTCCAGGTGAGCGTGTGGCGTTCAGTTTATTTTGGATTTGCTGTTCGTTCTTGGTGTAAAGAAGATGGTGTCCCGCCATCAGTCTCCACGCTCGAGCAGGGCGCGAGCGTGAGCGGCGACCGACTCGGCGGTGAAGCCAAGCTTCTCCAACACGGTAGTACCCGGCGCCGAGGCTCCGAAGCGATCTATCCCCAAGACCTCGCCGCGCTCGCCGACCCACTTCCACCAGCTCATGCTGACGCCGGCCTCGACGGCCAGGCGAGCGCGGACGTCGCGGGGGAGGACGCTGTCGCGGTAGTCGGGGGGCTGCGCTTCGAACAGCTCCATGCACGGCATCGACACGACCCGCACGCGCGTCCCTTGCGCCGCCAGGTCGCGGGCCGCCTGGAGGGTGATCGCGACCTCGCTGCCGGTCGCGATCAGGACAAGCTCGGCGTCGGGACCGGGGTCGGCGACTGAGCCGCCAGGCTCGCCCGACGCCGACTCGCCTGACCCACCCGACGCCGACCCTTCTGACCCACCCGACGCCGACTCGCCAGACCCACCCGACGCCGACCCTTCTGACCCACCCGACGCGGGGCCACTGCTCGAGAAGGAGTCCCACAGCACATAGCCCCCCCGCTCCAGGCCGTCCGCGGCGCCCACCTCGGCGCGGTCAAAGACGGGCAGGCTCTGGCGCGAGAGCAATAGCGCGACCGGGCCGTCCTCGCGTTCGAGGCCGACGCGCCACGCGACCGCCGTCTCGTTGGCGTCGGCCGGGCGGATCACCCACAGGCGCGGGATCGCGCGCAGCGCCGCGTAGTGCTCGACGGGCTGGTGGGTGGGGCCGTCCTCGCCGAGGCCGACGGAGTCGTGCGTCCACACCCACATGACCGGCAGGCCCATCAGCGCGGAGAGGCGCACGGAAGGGCGCATGTAGTCGGAGAAGATCAGGAAGGTGGAGCCGTATGGCTTGACCATCGCACCGTGGGCGGCTAGCCCGTTGACGATCGCCCCCATCGCGTGCTCGCGGATGCCGAAGGGGATGTTGCGACCGGTATGTGCGCGCGAGTACTCGCCCGCGCCGTCGAACACCGTCTTGGTCGACTCCACGAGGTCGGCGGCGCCGCCGACCATCGTCGGGCCAAAGGGGGCGAGCGCCGCCATCGCCTTCTGGCCGGCGGAGCGCGTGGCGATCTGCTCACCCGCCTCGAAGCTCGGCAGAGCCGCCCGCCAGCCGTCGCGCAGGCGACCGGACCAGGCCTCATCCCATTCCTCCGCGAGGCGGGGGTAGCGCTCGCGCCATGTGGCCTCGAGCTGCTCCCACGCCTGCTGCGCGGTCGCGCCGGCCTCGCGCAGGCTCATGTGCTCGTACACGCGCTCATCCACCTGGAAGGCGAGGTCAGGGTCGAAGCCCATCGCCTGCTTGGTGGCGCGCACCTCGTCTTCGCCGAGCGGCGCGCCGTGGGCTTTGGCGGTGTCGACGGCGTTGGGCGCGGGATAGGCGATGTGCGAGCGCACCGAGATGAACGAGGGGCGCTCTGTTTCCGCGCGCGCGGCGAGCAGGGCCTCGTGGAGCGCTTGCACGTCCTCGGAGTCTTCGACGCGCTGCACGTGCCAGCCGTCGGCGTGCATGCGCGCGACGTGGTTCTCGGTGTCGAAGGAGATCGAGGTGGTGCCGTCGATCGTGATGCGGTTGTCGTCGTAGACGACGACGAGCTTGCCGAGGCCGAAGTGGCCGGCGATCGAGGCGGATTCCTGACTGACGCCCTCCATCATGTCCCCGTCGGAGCAGATCGCGTAGGTGTTGTGGTCGACGACCTCATAGCCGGGCCGATTGAAGCGCTCGGCCAGGAAGCGCTCGGCCATCGCCATGCCGACCGCGTTGGAGACTCCCTGGCCGAGCGGGCCGGTTGTGACCTCGATGCCGGGGGTATGACCCCGCTCGGGGTGACCGGGGGTGCGCGAACCCCACTGGCGGAAGCTCTGGAGGTCCTCCAGTGAGAGCTCGTAGCCGCACAGGTGGGTGAGCGCGTATTGGAGCACGCAGGCGTGACCGGCGCTGAGCACGAAGCGGTCGCGGTCGCGCCAGGACGTGTCGCTCGGGTTCAGGCGCAGGATGTGCCTGTAGAGCGTGTAGCCGAGCGGCGCGAGCGCCATCGCGGTGCCCGGATGACCGGAATTGGCCTTCTGCACCGCATCCATCGCCAGGCCGCGGATGGTGTCGATCGAGAGCTTGCGGATCTCGCGCTCGCCGTCTGGGAGCGCGGAGGCCGTCGGCACACTCGACTCGAGGATCGCTGCCATAGGTTGCGATCCTAGCGACGGGACCCTTCGCGATGGAGTCCCGGGCGTAGAGGACGCGCCCGGGCCGGCCGGTCGAGGGACTGGGTCGCGCGGCGCGTAAGCCCTCAGCCACGCACCCCTCAGCCCACGTACGGTCGTCGTCGCCGTGGGGGAAAGCCGGCCACCGAGTGACGCCGACCGTGAGGGCACCAGCGCCTGCGTGGACGCACGCGCACGAGCCAGTGCAGGTCGTGCCGGCCGTGCGAGCGTCGATACGGCCAGCGGGGATGGAGCGCGCGGGTCAACAGCTTGCGCTCGCAGTCGAGTCCTCTCATCTCTATCCAACCTCCGTGTCGATCCAAGCTTCCCGAAGCACGGTGTCGGTCAGGCGCCTCGCGATGACATGGCGCCCGCCGAATACCCGTGTTGGGCCCACCCCAAGCACGGCAGGGAAGTCATTTGAAGACGATGAGGCGCTTAGACGCCTATGCGCCGAGTCGTCCAACAGATGTTTCCCCCGTTTGCCGTAACGCACAGCTAATAGTACGCTGCCTACAGAAACATGTTTATAAGGAAATCCATCCGACAGGTTGCCGTCGGCATCTCCAAGGTCGGAGGACTGGACTTGACCGCATGCTGGAACTAATGTTTGCAATGGGTTCAAGGCGTTGATGTCGTCCACGTCAGTGACCTCCCAGTGAGCCGGAGACATCCTTTAAGGAAGACAAATAAATCATTCTTTACGCAGCTTGTCAAGAGCTAAGGTATAGGCATGGCGGAAAGGACCCGACCACGCAAGGCCCGGGCGCGAGGTCTGCCACGCGGCCCCCAGGCGCTGCCGCCTGAGCAGGTCGCGGCTGACCAGCGCGAGCGCTTGTACGAGGCGACGATCCAGTCGGTCAACGAGCGCGGGTTCGTCGCCACCACGATCTCCGACCTCGTTGCGCGCGCCGGAGTGTCGCGGCGCAGCTTCTACGAGCACTTCGAGAACAAGGAGGAGTGCCTGCTCGCGACGTATGACGCGCTGATCGAGCGTCTGACCGCGCGGATGGCTGAGGCTTATGACCCCAAGGACCAGTGGGTCGACCAGATCGAGGCGATCGTGCGCGCCCTGTTCGAAGCCTCGAGCGACCGACCCGACGCCGCGCGCCTGGTGTCCGTGGAGATGGGCGCCGCCGGCCCCGTGGGGATCGAGCGATGGGCACGCGACGCGGAGAGGCTGAGCGCGTTCATCACGGCCGTGTTCGATCACGCGCCCGGCGACGGGGCGATCCCGGCGCCGGTGGCGCGAGCGATCGTCGGGGCGCTCAGGACGATCCTGTACTCACGCGTACGGCGCGAGCGCTCCAGCAGATCGCTGAAGCTGGAGCTGCAGAAGCTGACGCCCGACATCGTGACGTGGATCGCCGCCTTCTACCCGACGCCTGCCGTGATCCCAGACAAGCCAAGGCCGAGGCGTCACAGTCACCTCCAGGGAGGACGAGCGCCCGGCACGCTCTCGCCCTCGCCACGGTGGGCCCCGCGCGGGCTGCCGCGGGGAGAGCACAGCCTGCCGAGGGGGTGGGTCGCCCACAATCAGCGCGAACGGATCTTCGACGCGGTCGCGAACCTGACCGCCGCCAAGGGGTACGCGGCGCTGAGCCTCGAGGAGATCGTCGCGGAAGCCGCGATCTCGCTGCAAACCTTCTACGAGCACTTCGACAACAAGGAGGAGGCGTTTCTGGCCACCTTCGAGATGGGTCACGCGAAGGCGACGGCGGCGATCAACCGCTCACTCGACCTGAAACTGAGCTGGGCTCAGAACGTGAGGCTGGGCGTGTCCGCGCTGCTCGAGTTCCTGGCATCCGAGCCGTCGATCGCGCGCTTGGCGTGCGTCGACATCCTGATCGCCTACCCACACGTGACCGGGCGTGTGAACGAGGCGAACTTCTCCTACATAGAGCTGCTCGACATCGGCCCAGAGGACAGCTATCCGAACATGCCGCCGCCGGTGATGCGCGAAGCCTCCGTGGGCGGCATCTTCGAGCTGCTGCACGACTACATCCTGCACGGGCGCACGCAGCGCGTGACCGAGCTCGTCGACCACGCGATGTACATCGTGATCACGCCGTTCGCGGGGAGTGAGATCGCGGCGCAGGCTGTGGCGGAGACGTAGACCCCAGTGCGACTACAAACCCGTCGCACAACCCTAACTGTCCACGATCACCCGAGACACGTGTCCGGGATCACCTGAGACATCACAAAGTGCGCCCGGCGGGAATCGAACCCGCGGCCTGCGGTTTGAAAGACCGCTGCTCTTTGGCTCCCCGAAGAGAACCGTTGACCACTGAGCTACGGGCGCGCGCGGCCCACGATGCTACTACGTCCCGCTCACACGGATGGTTGGGACAGCGGCGGCGGTGGCGCGCTCGACGTCGGCGCGACGGGCACGCGGCGGGAGGGCCCGCTGTAGGGATAGGCGTCGGTCAGCAGCAGCCCGTAGCCGTTGGTCTGGGCCGCGTAGCGCAGGGCGAGCACGCCCGCGTTGCGCATTCCGAGCGGCATGCGCGCGTTGGCCAGCGAGGCGAACCAGCCAAGCAGCCCCACGACGACGAGCAGCCCGCCATAGACGCCGTCGAGCAGCAGCGCCGGGATGGCGAGCACGATGCGAAAGCCGACCTTCCAGCGATTCTGCGGGCGAGGGCCCTCGATGACTGGTTCCACCGGGTAGCTGCCCGCCTGGCCGGTGAAGCCGGGGAAAGGGTCGGCGATCAGAAACAGATAGGAGTAGACGTGAGTCTGATAGCGCACGTAAGCCGCCAAGAAGCCGTGCAAAGCGTCGGGGGAGACGCCGCCCGCCAGCGTGGCGAACCAGTTGGCGATCGCCGCGAGATAGGCCACGATCGCCCATAGAGTGAGCCAGATCAGGTGGGGGATGGCGAGGATCAACCGGAAGAAGACCGTGACGCGCGTGCGCGCGAGATCGTCGCTGACCTCGAGCGCGATCGGGTCGCTGCGCGTGGGGATATCGGCGAGCGCGGTCTCGGGATCGCTGTCCGGATAGCGGTCGGTGAGCAGGAACAGATAGGCGTCGAGCTGAGCCGAGTAGGAGAGCGCGTAGGCGATCGCGTCGCGCAGGCCGCGTGGCAGACGGGCCTGCGCGAGCGCGACGAACCAGCCGAACGCGGCGGCCACGCCCGCGAGCCCGTAGCCATAGCTGGAGCCGTAGGTGCGCGCGCTGCCCGAGGTGAGCGCGCCGGCGATCAGCAGCGCCGGGATCGCGAGCACGATGCGAAACCCCACCTTCCAACGATTCTGCGGCTGCGGCGGGGCGATCTCGACGTCCACCGGATAGCCAGGCTTGCCCAGGAAGTCGGGGAAGGGCTCGGCGGCCAGCAGCAGGTAGGCGCCCACGTGGATCGCGTAGCGGATGTACGCGGCCAGGAAGTCGTGCAGCCCGTCGGGGGATTGACCCGCGATGAGTGTGGCGAACCAGTTCACGATGACCGCCACGCCGGCCGCGATCCCCCACAGGATCAGCCAGATCAGGTGGGGGATGATGAGGATCAGGCGAAAGAAAATCGTCAGGCGCGACCGTTCGAGGTCGTCGCCTACGATCAGGTGCACAGGGCGATCATTCACGGCAGGCCCCTCTCTGTGGCGGCTCAGGTGGACGAGGACCGACGACGATCGGCCTCTGAGGATCGCGGCAGGCGCTGCGAATCAAAGCTCCGCGAAGCATCGCCATATTGGTACCCGCAACGCCGGACGGGTTCGCGACGAACGTCACAAGCCCAGGCAGTGCCGCTCGAGATATTTGGGGATGTCGGGTCGTGCCTGGTATTGATTCGTGGCGTGCCCAGCGTCGAGATACGCCGGATCGAGGTGAGCGAGCTGGACCTGATCGAGCCGTTGTGGAACGCGCTGCGCGAGCACCACTCGAGCGTCACGCCCGACCTGGGAGATCCACGCTCGCGCAGGGAGTCCTGGCAACGCCGGCGCCGCCAATACGAGGGCTGGCTGGCTGGACAGGACGCGTTCCTGCTGCTTGCCGAGCGCGACGGAGAGCAGCTTGGATACGCGATGGTTCAGACGCGCGAGGGCTCACCGACTTGGCCGCTGAGCGAGCGCGCCGGGGAGATCGAGACGCTCTCGGTGCGGCCCGGCGAGCGTGGCGGTGGAACCGGGAGCGCGCTGCTCGACGCGGTGCGCAAGGAGCTCGCGACACGCGGGATCACCGAACTGTCACTGCACGTGGTGCACACCAACAGCGACGCGATGCGCTTCTACCAGCGCCACGGTTTTGAGCCGTACGCCGTGTGGGTGAGATCCAACGAGCAGGCCCACAGCCGCGACCACGACTAGCTCACTGCCGGCCGTCGGCAAGCACGAGATGGCCGGCAGAGTCGAGCGCGAAGCCGTCGAGGCCGAAGCGCGCCGCGATCAGCTCCGGCAGGTCCCCGCACGAGACCGGAGTCACGCTGGTCGCGGCGGGGGTCTGCTCAGTCAGGGCGAGCTCGCTCCAATCGCTCAACGACGTGCGCATGCCGTAGTCGTCCTGGATGCTGACGATCAAACCCGCCACGAACGGCGAGGCAGGGTGCGTCGATATCCACCAGTTGCTTGTCTCGAGATCCACAAAAGGGACAGGTAGAGGGTGGAATCCGTAGAGGTCGATCCATCGATCCCGCTCGATCGTCTGGAGCACGAACTCCAATCCATCCTCGACGATGCGAAACCTCCACCCCGACTGCTCGTGCTCCTCACCGGGCCCGAACGGCAGCGGGTCGAGCAGGCTGCCGAGCCCAAAGCCGACATCGACATGCCACACGGAGCCCTCGGCACGGACACGCATCACGAGATGGCCGCGCGGCCGAAGCGCCCCGCCGGCGTTGAGTCGCACGCGCGCGAGAAATAGGTCGACCTCGGCGCCAAGCGCCTCGAGCGCTGCCTTGAGCAGGAGATTCTGCTCGAAGCAGTAGCCGCCGCGGCGCGCGCCCACGAGCTTGTGCTCGATCCGCTCCGGCTCCAGCGACACAGACACGCCGCGGTACGGGTCGAGGTTCTCGAACGGGATCGAGGTGACATGCGCGCGATGCACCCGCGCGACCGTGGGCGCTCCGCGCAAGCCGATCCGCTCGAGGTAGGCGTCAAGGTCGAGCATGGCGGGCTCTAGCCGGAGACCGGAGCCGTCTCGACCTCGCGCAAGACGCCGGTCTCCGGGTCAAAGACGAAGCCTCTGATGCGATCGCGGACAGGCAGCTCCGGGCTCGAGCGCAGCCGGATGAGGCTATGGCGCAGGGCCACCTCGACGTCGTCGAAGGCGCCCAGCCGCCAAGTCGGCAGGACGCCGTCGGCGGCGAGCGCCTGCGCGAACTCGTCCTCGGACGCCCCGTGCAAGCCACAGCCATCGTGCATGACCACCACGACCTCCTCGGTGTTGAGCTTGCGCTGGGAGATGCTCAACGAGCGGATCGCGTCGTCGGTGGCCAACCCGCCGGCGTTGCGAATCACATGCGCATCGCCGCGCCCCAGTCCGAGCATCGGAAACAGGTCGATACGGCTGTCCATGCAAGCGAGCACGGCCACACCGCGGCGTGGCGCGGGGCTGAGCCCGGGCGCCGCGAGCTCCTCCGCGCGGGACCTGGCCACGGCGAGCATGTCGTCGGCGTTAGTCACAACCCGCGATCTTTTAGCAGGCTCCAGCCGCGCGCAGGCGCGCGCGGTAGACGCGCATGTCGGCGTGGTCGAAGTCGCTGTGGGTCTGTGTGCGCAGCGCAGCCACGTTCTCGTGGTGGTAGGGACTCGAGAGGCTCTCGTTGTGGCCGATCACGTCGGCGACCGGGATGTCGTAGCGACAGCGCAGCCAGCGCACAAGACGCAGGCTGGCGCTCATCTGCCTTGGACGGTCGAGCACTTCGGCGTCGCCGTAGCCGACGTGCTCCACGCCGATCGCCGTCCAGTTGAGCCCAACCGTATGCCTGCACATGATCCCCAGCGGGACGAGCTGGTGAATCGTGCCGTCCGCGTCGACGACGAAATGAGCACAAGTGTTGGGCAGCTCGTGCAGCTCGCTGTCGGGCACGTCTGGAGCGAAGGTGTCGAAGGTCGACTGGAAGTCCGGCGTCTCGGTGTAGTGGATCACGATCACGTGCGGTTCGATCAGGCGATAGGTGTCGAGGCCGTAGTGGCGCAGCGCGTAGCCGACCATCTCGGCCTTGCGCTTGGCGCCAAATGGGATCGGGCTCTGGATGATCGTGGGGCGTGCAGGCGGCGAGGCGGCGGAGCCGGAGGTCGTGGGCGGCGCGGTCGCTGTGGGCAGCGCGGTCGCTGTAGGCGGCGCGGTCGCTGTGGATGGCGCGGCGCCCACCTGTGCGCTAGTGGGAGTGGCCGGCGGGGGCGCGACCGCACGCGCCGAGGATGCGATCGCCGGAGCGCTGACGGTTGTGGCCGTCGCCGTCGTCGCCGAAAGCCGCGGCTTGGCCTGTATCGCGCCAGCGCCGACGGCCGACTTGCCGCAACCGCCGCCGACGATGACAGCGCATAGCGTCAGCGTGAGCACGCTCGCGTATCCGGATGCACCGTGCAAGCGCACTACCGCAAGTGCTTACGCGCAGTTAGGTGGGAAGTCTCCCCACCTACGTGAAATGATCTACCGCCACTCGACATGGTGAAGGTCCCGTAAGGTCGGCCGACGAGTGGGAGCCGATCACACCCCGCTGAGCCATCGGCCGACCATATCAGTCGGCCGGGCCCTTGCTAGACGAGTCAGCGGTGAGCGTGAGGCTCATCTTGATCGCCCTGACAGCACCGGTGGCGCCCGCCTGCAAGGTGAAGCCAAGCGTGAGCGCGACGATCCCAGGGATCAACAGGTACTTCGAGCCGAGCATCAGGATTCCCAAGCGTCCGAGCAGATACGGGGGCGTGCAGACGGTCGCCCCGAGCGCGGCGCCAAGCGCGCTCGCGGTCAGTTTGTCGCGCCTGGAGCGGGCCGGCTTTATCCCGATCAGCCGCGATGGCACGGCCACGTAGCAGATCATCATCAGTCCGATCACGATCCCCAGGCACAGCGCGAACCACGGTTTCCCCCAGCGCGGCGCCACGGTCGTGGCCAGCGCAAGCAGCACACCGACGGCCGCGCCCCACAGGACGATGGGCGCCAAGTGAAGCCGAGAGGTGACGTATGCCAGACGGATCTTCGGAGGACGGGGTTGCGTGATCGCAAACGCGAACACAGCGTTGAGGAAGAAGCACGCGACCGTGATCGCCACGATCGCAAGCCCAATCGGGATGAGGACCGGGCCGCGCAGCGTCGGGAATGACTTGCCGTGCAGCACGCGCGCCTTGAGATCGAACATCGCCAGCCAGATCCACACGGCCGGGAGCACCTGGACGAGCGTCAGCCGCCAGTTGGTCAAGAGCAGCTTGAGCCCGTCGAAGAGCATCGCGAAAGCTCCGACCGTGAAGGCAAGTGGCGCGAACAGACGTCGCTTGCGGCTCAGACGGAGGATCTGCTCGACAAGCGCTTGGTCGTCCTCCTGGATCGCGAGCACGAGCCGGCGAATGCGGCCCACGAGGAGAGCACGACGGGATTCTTGGCTCGTCGTCATCACCAGCGAGGATCCCACACGGTGAGCCCCGCTGGACCTCGTTCCAGGACTGCGTCCCCAGAGTCCGTCCTGCCAGCTCGCGCCGCGCCAGTCGACGAAACAGACCGCGTCGGGCTCGATCGCAAGGGCAGTCCGGCTAGACGCCGATCAGCACGATCCCGCTGAGGGCGGCGATCACCCCCACAAGCTGGGTTTGGGACAGCCTCTCCTGCAAGACCGCCACCCCGAGCCCAACCGTCACGACCGGGAAAAGCGAGCCCAGCACGGAGACGAGCGACAGCTCCCCGTGGGCGGCGGCGGTCGTGTAGAGCAGGGTGCCCGTGATCAGCAGCAGCCCGGGGATCGTGAGCAGCGCGCTCCCGCTCGAGAGCCTGATCGCTCGCAGCTTCCGACCGGCCCACAGCCCAGTCAGCAACACCACCCCCACGCGCGCGTCGAACAACGCCCACGCCTGCCCATGCGCCGAGGCCGCTGGCAGGGCCGTGAGGAAGACACCGAAAGCCACAGCCGATCCAGCGGCCCAGATCGCCCCCCGTCGCGGATCCGGGTATCTGCGAGCCTGGCCGGCCGTCGGCTGTGGACGACGGGCCGCCAAGGCGGCGCCGCCCAGCGCCAGAATCAGACCCGCTGCCTGCGTGAATTTGAGGGAGTCACCAGTCGTCAAGCCCCAGATCACGGGCAGGATCGCGCCGACCGCTCCGATCGGCGCGACCACCGACAGCGGCGCCAGCTCGGCGCCCACATAGAAGCCGATCAGCCCGCCGGCGTTGCCTGCGCCGGCCAGGAAAGCCAGCCACATGTCGGAGGGGGGGAGCGCCTGACCGCCGCTCGCCGCCAGGTACAAGGCGCTGGCAAGGAGGGCAGCCACCTGGGAGAGCATCAGCACCGAGGCGAGGGTGTGACGCCGTGCCAATTGCGGCCCAAGGAAGTTCGACACTCCGTAGCAAGCCGAGGAGCCGAGGGCGAGAGCGATCGCGAGCACCGCGACATCTTGGCAGCGCTCTGCGCGGGCAGCGGCCTATGCCTCATCTTGGTTTGAAGCTCAGGAAGCCGCCATCGGTTGAGCGGCGAAGGCCCGCTCGGGGCGGCGAAGGCCCGCTCGGGACGGCGAAGGCCCGCTCGGCCCAGAGATCAGCCGGGCTCAAACGAAGCGTGCTCGGTGGGGTCACGATCGGCTCGGCGGCGTCTCACACGTTCACCATCGTGAAACAACGGAGATTGTTTGCTGTCATCCAACAGTCGTTCCAGAGTGCGACCATTCGGCGCGTGGCAAAACTGACGATCACCGACAGTCGGGCGGCGATCCTGCGGCGGGTGCGAGCGATTCCTCCCGGCTACGTGCGCACGTACGGCGACGTCTCGCCAGGCGCTCCGCGACTGGCTGGCTACGTGCTGAGCCGCGTCGAGGCTGACGCCGTCCCGTGGCATCGTGTGGTCCGCGCCGACGGATCGCTCGCAAAGGGAGCCCGGCAGAGACGGCTGCTCGAAGCCGAGGACGTCCCGTTCGATGGCCAACGGGTGGCGCTGTCGCGCGCGCGACTCGACGACCTCGACGCCGGTTGATGGCTCATCCAGATGACTTGTAGGCTGGAACGGCTCACTCGAGCACGGGACGAAGCTGACCATGGAACTGAACTTCGCCATCTCGCAACACTTTCTCGACGACCGCGGCCAGCGGGCCGGCTTCATCCTGCTGGGGTCATTCCTCGCGGCATTTCTCTTCATCCGCACGAGCGCTCGCCTGATCCGCAATCCCAAAGTGACGTGGTGGCCGGGCAGCGTGACCACCAAAGGCGGCCTGCACCTTCATCACCTCGTATGGGGAATCGTGCTGATTCTGGTCTCCGGGTTCCTCAACTTCGCCCTGAAGCCGGACAGCCCCTGGGCTGAGGTCTTTGCAGCCGCCTTCGGCATCGGCGCCGGCCTGACCCTCGACGAGTTCGCGCTGTGGGTGCACCTGGAAGACGTCTACTGGTCGAAGGAGGGGCGAGCCTCGATCGACGCTGTCATCGTCGCAGCCCTGTTGGGCGGTCTCATCGTGGTTGGCATCGCCCCGTTTGACCTGTCCAATCGCGCATCCCCGATGAGCTCGCTCGTGGCGGCGATCGCGATCGACCTGACCCTCTCCACGGCCGCGATCCTGAAGGGCAAGCCGATGCTCGGCCTGATCGGTGTGTTCGTCCCGATGTTCTCGATCGTCGGCGCGGTGCGGCTGGCGGCGCCCTCCTCGCCGTGGGCTCGCTGGCGCTACCCGGCCGACGGACATCGGATGGCACGCTCACAGGCGCGCTTCAAGCGCATACGCGAGCGTCGCCGCTGGCTCATGAACGCGATCGGCGGCGCTCCGAGCCAGCCGGCGGACGGCGGCCCTTGAGCGACGCCCAAGAAGGGCGGGTGCAGGTCGCATGACGTGGCCTGTGCTGGCACGGGGGTGGGGGAGCTAGCGAGGTCGACGCGAACCGCTTTGCGCTGTTCCTGGCGGCATGTCGGAGCAGGGCGATCGGGGCAGTCTCCCGCGACTACGCCGACGACGCGGGGTTATCATCTGTGCGAACTATGCTAAGGGGAGAGAGGATGGATGCGAGAGCGCGTAAGTCCAGCGGCCCACCGGCCGTCGGCACGATTCCTATGCGTGGCGATTGTCGCGGCCGCGCTGGCCTGTACGGCGCCAACCCCAACCGCTGTGAGCGCCGAACAGCTGCGGCTTCCATCGGTCGGCGGTAGCAACGGCGAGAACCTGTCGATCGGGATTTACTGGGGCCTGTATGAACAATTGGGAGCCCAGCCCCAGGACACCATCGGCATCGTTGGGACGCCGACACCGTTCGCGATGGGGCTGATGGACAACGGCGAAAATCGCCTGTTCATCTTCGTCCAGCACCGCCTCCCCGGCGGTCCTTGTTGCGCGGAAACGCCGGCCCAACTGGAAGA
Organism: uncultured Solirubrobacterales bacterium; assembly: GCA_963764655.1. Classification (GTDB taxonomy): domain Bacteria; phylum Actinomycetota; class Thermoleophilia; order Solirubrobacterales; family Solirubrobacteraceae; genus Palsa-744. The sequence goes on along the minus strand of CAVXTI010000001.1, from coordinate 2,439,455 downwards.
TCTCTCGGTAGACCTGACGGCAGCCGCGGGCGACCCGACGGTCCCGGATCCCGAATATTCGAAGACCTAGGTCCTTCGAAGCTGCATCGTCTCCGGAAGCGCATTCCACTCCAGTGCTTGTGCCATTCCCCTGTGGCGATGTCAAAGCCGGCTGAGCTGGTACTCGGCGGCGGTGAAAGGTAACTGGGTCGCTGATATGTTTTGCCACGAGACGTTTCGGAGCCTCATGGCCCTCGTCTCATCTCTGATTTCTAAATTACGAAGGAGATAAGCATGTCTGAGACGTTTGCGCCCGAGATCGCCGCGAGCCAGGCGCTGACCGTCGCGTGCTCCGCCGTGGGAGCACACTGGTCAAGGGATTTTCCCATCTGCGCCGCGCGCGGCCTATGGGGCTCGAAGAGCAGCACAGCCAAGCGAATGCGGCACATGCATGCATTTGAGCGGATACAGCCCGGACAGCTGGGGATCGCGGTCCACGGATTTCGCTGGCAGGACGCGGAGAAGCCGCCGCGCAATGCCACCGGATCCGCGTATGGCCCGCGGGCGCCTCTCGAGCACTTTCTTCGGGCGCAGTTCTCCGAGTTCGTGCTCTTCGAAGTCGAAGAGACCCCGTACACCTCGACCGCGAGGATGTGGAGCGAGGTGGAACCGGATGAGTGGGACCTTCGAGTTCCGATCAACGTCTTTGCGCATGCGAAGGACGTCGAGTTGCGGATGGACGAGATCAACCCCCTCGTCGCAGAAGCTATCCGCATGTCCGGCATCTATGCGTCGATGCCGTGGGTGATTGCCCCAGCCACGCTCGGGATCCAGCAGCCCAATGCGAGCGCAAGCCTCCCGACAAGGATCGTCTCAACCGACGCGCTAGCCCTCGCCGTGCACCGAACCGAGGCCGGCCAAGTACGCCGAGCACTGCTTGCGGGTCGTCTCAGCGCGCCTTGCGGCTTCTGTGACAAGAGCTGCCTGGCAGACGACCTGCATGCAGTTCATCTGAAGGCACGTCGCGTGTGCAGCGAGGACGAGCGTCTGGATCCTGGAGTAGCCGTGCTCGCCTGCGTAGCGTGCCATCACGGCTTCGACTCGGGGGCGCTCTTCGTAGACGCCGAGGGTGTCATCAGAACCACGGAGGCCGCTGAAAGGAGCGAGTGGCGCCGAGAATGGCTGGCATCGTTGGACGGCCAAGCGTTCACCTGCTTCGGACCTTCAAACGAAAAGTATCTAGCTTGGCATCGACAGGAAGTCGCCCAGCGCCCAGGAACCGTCCACGCCCACTCGCCGACAGACGCTAGCGCTACGCCACTTGGCCTGGACCCCGTCTTCTAGCGCAGCGCGAAGTGCGCGGCTCTCACGGGACTTGGGCTCGATCATGTGCGGGTGACGGCTCCAAGCCAACGACGGCGAGCACGCGAGCTATCTGGAAATCGCAGAGGCAATAGAAGAGCACTCTCCAGGAGGCAGGCACCGACCTGCTCAAAGCACTATGCAACACTCTACGCGCATCGCGCTAGGGAGCGCGAGGTCGTCCCGGCAGTCGTCGGACCTTCGACGCTGATTGAATTTGAGTCGTGCATGAGACAGCCGCGGACCTCGCCGCGCTGCAAGACCTTCTCGACCGCAGCTACGCAAGTGCGGGATCGCATCTGCGCAGCATCATCACGCCCGAGCGGCGCTTGGACGCCGAGGAGGTGGCCAGCCGCCTGGCCGGAATGCGGTTGCTTGCCTTGGCAACCGTCACCGCCGACGGGCGGCCGCTCGTGGGGCCGGTGGACGGCATTTTCTTCCGAGGCTCTTTTCACTTCGGCTCCTCCCCCGACTCTGTGCGCTTTCGTCACATCCGGTCCCGACCGCACGTCAGCGCGACCCATCTTCCTGGCGAGGAGCTTGCTGTCACAGTCCACGGCCTGGCTGTCCCGGTTGACGTGAAAAGCGACGCTGGCGCCGATCTGAGACGCACACTGCTTGAGGTCTACGTTCCGCGCTACGGGTCACAATGGGAGGAGTTCCTGGATTCCGGTCCCCTCTACGCGCGCATTGAGGCTGAGCGTATGTTCACATTCCACAGTTAATTGTCCCGAACAGAGTCATCCAGGGTGCTCGTGCCGTAACTGATCGCCAAGCCAGCTAGAGGAGATCGCAGGGCTTGAGTGGGCGTTCGCGCCACGAGATATCCAATGGCGTTGTAGAGGCTACTATGGATGTATGTCGCGTCTAGAGCGACGTTTGAGCATCCCAACCGGGCTCGCGGAGCGGGTCGATAGGGTGCGTGGCGATCAGTCGTTCGAGCATTGGGTTCGTCATCAGATTGAGGCCGCCGTTCTCGAAGGCGAGCGGGTGCTGGGACTTGTGAACGCAAGACAAGGCGACCAGATCAGGACGCAGGACACTGAGCTTGAGCAGCAGCGGGACCGGGCCAGGGTCTCAGGCGGAGCTATGCGATCTAGGTAGACCCTCGTCTGCCCACCGCACGCCGGCAGCCTCCCATTCGGTCATCAAGCAAGCACTTGAGGCAGGGTCGCGGATGACTCGGCAGTCGAGGACTCGACAGTCCTTGGTTGCTTTTGGAAGCTGGAGGCGGATCTCACGACCGACGTTTGTTGTCATCAGCGCCCGGATCGTGGCGGCGACCCGATCTGCGACCACCTCCGGATTGGGGGCATCGAGCTTGCCTTCGAGGTGCAAGAACGCGAGGCCGTGGACAAGCGCCCAGTGGAAGGCGGTGCTTTGATGACCGAGCTGTTCTCTTCGTTGGTGCTGCGATCGGGAGGCAGGCTGGGAAACCGGATCGCGAAGGCAGCGATGGAGGAGGGGATGGCGGGCCGCTCGCAGCTGCCTGGCGAGCGGCTGATCTCGCTCTACCGTCGCTGGGTGAGGGCGGCGCGGGCCTTCTGATCACGGGGAATGTCATGGTGCACGCCGAGACGTTGACCGGGCCGGGCGGGGTCGTGCTCGACGATCGCTCGGCGCTTGATCCATTCGTCCACTGGGCCGAGGCCGGGAAGGCCGGCGGCGCCGCGATGTGGATGCAGATCAACCATCTCGGCCGGCAGGTGCAGGCGCGGATGCCGGGAGTGGTGTGGGCCCCTTCGCCGGTCGCCGTGCAGCTTGGGAAGCACAGCAAGCGCTTCGGTCGGCCCGTGGCGATGACCAAGGAGCAGATCGGCGCGACCGTGAAGCGGTTCGCGAGGACCGCCAGCCTGGCCGAGCGCGCGGGGTTCGACGGTGTGGAGCATCACGCGCGGCCAGAACCCTACGGGCAAGACACACCCCGTCTACGCGCTCGTGTGCGATCAGCGCACTGGGCGGCGTGCGCTCGGCCGCTACCGGGACTGGGCTGGAGACCCGGGCATGACATCCTCCTGGGTCGCGGAGTCGCAATCGAGAGGACGGTGCGGATGAAGGCGGCGGTTATCTACAAGAACGGCGCCCCCGAGGTGCTTCGCTACGAGGAGGCGCCCGACCCCGAGTGCCTGGAGGGCTGCGTGATGGTCGATGCCGAGGCGATCAGCATCGAGGGAGGAGATCTGCTCGCTCGCGCGGCGGGTGATTTGCCCGCGGCGCCGCATATCGTCGGCTATCTGAGCGCCGGGACCGTGAGCGAGGTCGCCGCCGGCGTCGAGAGTCGGTCAGTTGGCGACCGGGTGGTCGCCTTGAACGCAGCCGGGTCGCACGCCGCCAAGCGAGCGGTCCCCGCGGCGATGACTTGGCCGATCCCTGCCGGGCTCGATGCGGCGCGCGCGGCGTGTGTGCCGGTCGCGCTCGGAACCGCATACGAGTGCCTGTTCACCGCAGGCAACCTCGCCAAGGGCCAGACCGTTCTGATCCACGCCGGCGCTGGCGGCGTCGGGATGGCAGCCATTCAGCTCGCCAAGCATGCGGGCGCGACCGTGATCTCGACCGCCTCCAGCGAGGAGAAGCTCGAACGGCTGAAGGCGCTCGGGCTCGACCATCCGATCAACTACGCGACCGACAGCTTCGTCGAGCGCACCAACCAGCTGACCGACTCGCGCGGTGTGGACATCGTCCTCGACTCGATCGGCGGCCAGAACCTCAGCGACAGCGTGAGCGTGCTCGCGTACCGCGGGCGGCTCGTCAGCGTCGGGGTGGCCGCCCGGGCGGGCTCGGCGATCGAGGCGCGGTCGCTGTGGACGCGCAACAACTCGCTGCACGGCGTTTTCCTCGGTGGCGCACTCCTGTCCGAGTACGCCCGCGTCCACCCAATGATTGCCGACATGCTGGAGCGAGTCGCAAGCGGCGAGCTGCAGGTAGAGATCGATCGCTCGTTCCCGCTCGCGGACGCCGCCGTAGCGCACGAATACGCCGAGAGCCGAAACGCGATCGGCCGGGTCGTCATGACGCCCTGACATCTAATGCCTCACCCGGCAGCCGGGTCGAGCGTCTCGTACAACTCGGCCTTCTCAGCCGTAAGTGAGTCACCGACTCGATTGCCGCACGGATCGGCGTCGATTCCGAGTGTTGATCCGACTACCGTCAAAAATGCGCTGCACAAATCCGCTTCTAGAGATGCCCCGCCGCCGGTCCCCTCCGGTCGGCTGGCACGTGCGGCTCGCAGGTCGCTGCTGCGAGCTAGGACCGCGCCCTGCCCAATGCGATTGTGAGCTGGCGGCTCGTCGGGGCGCCGCTCAGACCTCGAGCGTCTTTTCAGCGCCAAGCGGCTGGGCACCTATATAGCCCACTGCAACGGGACTTCGCGGGGGCGGTCGAGATATATCTCTGGAACTCAGTATCACCGCCCGCGTTCTGGGAGCCCGTCGGCCACCTGGAGGTTGCGCTCCGCGACACTCTCGATGATCGTCTCGCTGCGTCATCACAGGCTCGGCCGGTGGGACCGGGCCGTCGATCGGGATCAGCTGCTATCGAAGCCCACACCCGAAACGCGCGGTTTGCCGCTCAGCCTGAAGAGCACGATATAGCCGTTGCCGTCGGCCTCGAGTCGCCGGTGCGGCAGCTTGAGGTCGACCACCACCTGATGATCGGTCTTGCCGGCCAGGTCGACCGTCGCCAGCTGCTGCAGCTTTTGGCCCCCCACAGGATACTTCGTGAACGCGAGCTCGACGCGACCGCACCCGTGGCAGCGCTCGGCGACGAGCTCGGCCTCCGATGGTGCGAAGAACGCCCCATCGTCGATCGGCTGCTCGAGGTACTCGTTGTGCCCCAGGGAACAGCGGGGATCCGTCGTGCGTCGCGAAACAGGTGACCGGACTGATCAGGAATCGAGAAGCGCCACACTCCCGAGCCGCGGCTAGCGTGACCGTCATGGACATCAGGATTCACGCGAGCTTCCTCCCGCACGACGACCCGGATGCATCCCTGGCCTTCTATCGCGACCGCCCGGGTGGTCCCGGTCGTCCTCCTTCTCTTGCGGGCTGGGCCCGGTTAAGACGAACGGCCAACGGCCAATCGCATCCGGGGCGATCGGGCTGTCGATCTCCGGGCTTCCCGTTCGTCTTTAAGCTCGACAAGACACACCGGCTCGATGTGACCCACGACTTCAGGAGTGACCATGACCGGCTCTTCCACCCAGGGAATCAAGACCGTGCTGCATCCCGTGTCCGACCTGGCGACGGCCAAGGCGGTGTACGCCGCCCTGCTCGGCGTCCCGCCGCAGGCCGACTCGTCCTACTACGTCGGCTTCGAGGCCGAGGGCCAGCACATCGGGCTGGTGCCGGGCGGTGGACCGCAGGGCATGACCTCGCCGGTGGCCTACTGGCACGTGCCGGACATCGAGGCGAAGCTGGCCGAGGTGACCGCCGCGGGCGCCACCGTGAAGGAGCCCGCGCACGACGTCGGTGGCGGCCGCCTGGTGGCCACCGTCACCGACCCCGACGGCAACGTCCTCGGGCTGCTTCAGGACCGATGAGCGGCCCCGCCTAACAGATGGAGACACGATGAGCACGGCCACGAGGACGAACACGCAGTCGCCTGCGCTGCACGGCTGCCGACAGCCACGACCTGATCCGCGTGCACGGCGCGCGCGTGAACAACCTCAAGGACGTCAGCGTCGAGATCCCGAAGCGCCGGCTGACGGTGTTCACCGGCGTCTCCGGCTCGGGCAAGAGCTCGCTGGTGTTCGGCACGATCGCCGCGGAGTCGCAGCGGCTGATCAACGAGACCTACAGCGCCTTCGTGCAGGGCTTCATGCCGACGCTGGCGCGGCCCGAGGTCGACGTGCTCGAAGGGCTGACGACCGCGATCATCGTCGACCAGGAGCGGATGGGCGCCGACGCTCGCTCCACGGTCGGCACCGCCACCGACGCGGACGCGATGCTGCGCATCCTCTTCAGCCGGCTCGGGAAGCCGCACATCGGCTCGCCCCAGGCGTTCTCGTTCAATGTCGCCTCGATCTCGGGCGCCGGCGCGGTCACGATCGAACGCGGTGGCCGCACGACGAAAGAGAGGCGCAGCTTCAGCATCCTCGGCGGCATGTGCCCGCGCTGCGAAGGCCGCGGCTCGGTCAACGACATCGACCTCACCCAGCTCTACGACGACAGCAAGTCGCTCAACGAGGGTGCGCTCACGATCCCCGGCTACAGCATGGACGGCTGGTACGGCCGGATCTTCATGGGCTGCGGCTTCTTCGATCCGGACAAGCCGATCAAGAAGTTCACCAAGAAGGAGCTGGACGACCTCCTCTACAAGGAGCCGACCAAGATCAAGGTCGACGGCATCAACCTGACCTACGAGGGCCTGATCCCGCGGATCCAGAAGTCGATGCTCTCCAAGGACGTCGACTCGCTGCAGCCGCACATCCGCGCCTTCGTGGAGCGGGCGGTCACCTTCACCACCTGCCCCGAGTGCGACGGCACCCGGCTCAGCGCGGAGGCCCGCTCGTCGAAGATCAAGGGGATCAACATCGCCGACGCCTGCGCGATGCAGATCAGCGACCTCGCCGCGTGGGTGAGCAAGCTCGGGAACAGTCGGTCGCGCCGCTGCTCGAGGCGCTGGGGGCGACCCTCGACTCGTTCGTGGACATCGGGCTGGGCTACCTCTCGCTCGAGCGGCCGTCGGGCACGCTCTCCGGCGGCGAGGCGCAGCGCGTCAAGATGATCCGCCACCTCGGCTCGTCGCTCACCGACGTCACCTACGTCTTCGACGAGCCGACGATCGGGCTGCACCCGCACGACATCGAGCGGATGAACGAGCTGCTGCTGCAGCTGCGCGACAAGGGCAACACCGTGCTCGTCGTGGAGCACAAGCCGGAGGCGATCGCGATCGCCGACCACGTCGTCGACCTCGGCCCGGGCGCCGGCACCGAGGGCGGCGAGGTGGTGTTCGAGGGCACCGTCGAGGGGCTGACGGGGAAGCGACACGATCACCGGCCGCCACCTCGACGACCGGGCCACCCTCAAGGACGCGGTGCGGACGCCGGACGGTGCGCTCGAGGTCCGCGGCGCCAACACCCACAACCTGCGGGACGTCGACGTCGACATCCCGCTCGGCGTGCTGGTCGTCGTCACCGGCGTGGCGGGCTCGGGCAAGAGCTCGCTGATCGACGGCTCGATTGTCAATTCCGCCCGCCGCGACGGGGTCGTCTCGGTCGACCAGGCAGCGATCAAGGGCTCGCGGCGCAGCAACCCGGCGACGTACACCGGTCTGCTCGACCCGATCCGCAAGGCGTTCGCGAAGGAGAACGGCGTCAAGCCGGCGCTGTTCAGCGCCAACTCCGAGGGTGCCTGCCCGAACTGCAACGGCGCCGGCGTGATCTACACCGACCTGGCGATGATGGCCGGCGTCGCCACCCCCTGCGAGGTGTGCGAGGGCAAGCGCTTCCAGGCCGAGGTGCTCGAGTACAAGTTCGGCGGCAAGGACATCAGCGAGGTGCTCGCGATGTCGGTGGTCGAGGCCGAGAAGTTCTTCGGCGCCGGTGAGGCGAAGACGCCGGCCGCGCACAAGATCCTCGACCGGCTCGCCGACGTCGGGCTCGGCTACCTCAGCCTCGGCCAGCCGCTCCCCACGCTCTCCGGCGGCGAGCGGCAGCGGCTCAAGCTGGCCACGCACATGGCCGAGAAGGGCGACGTCTACGTCCTCGACGAGCCGACCACCGGCCTGCACCTCGCCGACGTCGAGCAGCTGCTCGGCCTGCTCGACCGGCTCGTCGACTCCGGCAAGTCGGTCATCGTCATCGAGCACCACCAGGCGGTCATGGCGCACGCCGACTGGATCATCGACCTCGGCCCCGGCGCCGGCCACGACGGCGGCCGGATCGTCTTCGAGGGCACACCCGCCGAGCTCGTCGCCGAGCGCGCTCGACCCTCACCGGCGAGCACCTCGCGGCCTACGTCGGCGCCTGACCGAGGCCCTCGCGTACATCATGAGACGAGTTCTCTCTCATCTGTTCGACTCGTCCCACTCGACTGGTAGCGGGGCGTGTTCAAAAGAGTCGAGTAGGTGCGACTTGGCCGATCTCGCGAGTGACCAGCAGACCCGCCGCGCACCGCAGTTCGGCGCCGGGTGCAAATCTGTCCGGGGACCTCGCTAACTCATCCGCCGCCGTGACTGTTCAGGTCGCTGCTTCGCGGGTCAGGGCCCGGCGGCGGCTGGCAGCCACGGCTGATGCTTGGCGAGTTGCGCGAGGGCGTCGATCGTATCGCGGCCATGCTTTCGGGTGGTGCTGATGTAGGAGCGCAGCGCGAGGAACAGGTCGGCGCCGGTCGTGGTTCGCCAGCAGCCTGAGACCTTCCCCGACCCCAAGCCCGACCTGTAGATGATCGAAGCGCCCATCCTCGATCTACTCACCGACCCAGAGGATCAGCGGCCGTGGTCGATCGACGAACTCATCCGCGACACCGGCCATCGCCTAGCCACCCTCGACGCCCTGACCAACCTCCACCGGCTCGGACTCATCCACCGCTGCTGCGAACTGGTGTTTGCGAGCAGAGCAGCTGTGCGGGCAACGCAGCTCAGGATATAGGCGGCTGCCGGGAAATCCCATGCCCCAGCCAACCTTGGCGTCTCGCGCAAGCCGCCGGCACCGAGTGGGCCGTCCTCGACCTGTTGCTTGAGTACCCCCGGCTTGGAAGGTTGAGGAACTGATCGACGCGATCGACAGTCCGGTCGCTGTCGCCGAAGCCGTTGAAACCCTCCAAACCACCGGCATCATCCAGCGCACCGCCGACGGCTTCGTATTCGCAAGCCGCGCAGCTTTGCGCATGGATGAACTGGATTTGTAGCCCACAGTAGAAGACCGAGGTCAGCCGGGATGCCTGCCTCGCATTGGCGGGCATCCCGGCGCCATGATTCCGGCGCCGTTTAGCTCGGGGGATTCTGGGCACAAGCAGCTACAACCGCAAAGACCCATGCGGGATTAGTACGAAGTGGACAATTCGTCCAATCTCTATATTATGCTCTGCGAACCTACTCAACCCTATCGGTCGGTTTCTGGGTGCGATGAGCCCCCGGCTAGAACGGGCCACTGGACTACTTATCTAGAGCAAGCAACGAAAAAAGCGGCTGACCCCTCGTACGAGCCAGCCGCCCACCTCACTTTTGGTCAAGTAGCCGCCAAATGATCCAGGCTTGAACCAGGATGATCGTCAGGGCTACTTGTAGCGAGGTATGTAGGGTGTCGATCGGAAAATCGACCACACACCTCCTTTCTTCTTCCTGCGGATGCAGTCGGGCATTGAGTGCCCGGCTGCATCCTATCTTTTGGACGGGCAAAGCTCAACAAGGCCGTTAAAGCTGGTCGTATCGCGGTTTTCCTCGCCATACGTCCATGCGTCCTTACGCTGTAGTGGGCTCGGCCATCAACGCTTCGATCAGTAGCCGAACTCGTATAGATCGGGCCTTAGATGCCGAAACCCCGGCCTCCTTGAAAGGAAACCGGGGTTCGACGGGGAGTCGAGCGACACCTCGTTTGGGCGCGCCCCGTTCGCATCGAAGCCGCTACGCGATATCAGTCCGAGCGAAGTCAAGGCGTGGTACGACGCTTTGCCATACGGCCGCACCGCGGAGAAGCTGTTGATGGTCGTTCGAACGATCTTTGCCCACGCTCGTGCGCGCGGCTGGACAGAGACTGATCCCTGCGCCACGGTCGAGCGCCAGCAGGTGCGCTACAGGGGCAACTACGACTTCTATAGCGGCGAGGAGATCGCCGCGCTTACGAGAGCCGCCGCAAACGGGCAGGACGCAGCGATCTACCTGACTGCGGCGATGACGGGCTTGCGCCGAGGTGAGCTGGTGGCTCTGCGCTGGCGTGACGTCGACTTCCCTGGTCAAGCGATCCGGGTGCGTGCCAACTACTCGCACGGCGAACTCGTCACACCCAAGAGCGGCAAGGTCCGAAGCGTCCCGATGGTCCCCGAAGTCGCCCACGCGCTCGCGCGGCTCGGCCAGCGCGAACTCTTCACGGGCGACGAAGACCCGGTGTTCGTCGGTCAGGTGGGCCAGCACATGGACGCAAGCGCGCTGCGGCGTCGGTATGCGGTCGCCGTCGAGCGGGCTCGAGCTGCGGCCGCTGCCGTTTCATTCGCTGAGCCATCACTTTGGCTCGATGGCGGTCAATCGCGCCACTCTTGTCCAGGTCCAGTCATGGATGGGTCACGCACATCCAGACAACCGCTCGCTCCCTGCACGCCAAAAGTCAGGCCGACGACGCGGCGCTGCTGGCCAGCGCATTTGGCGCTGCGAGCGCCACTGCACACGAGGTTGTCCCCGTCGCCGTCCGAGAGCCTTGAACAAGCTGCCGGCAGCCGGGGATAGCATGATCGAGCCGCAGCGAGGAGACTGCCTTGTGGGGTCGACGTAGCTGCCTGACTATAAGGCTTGACTTCTTATAAGTCATAGCTTATATTGACGTTGTGTGGGAGATCAATCTGACCGACCAGGCCGAGGGAGTGGTTCCTCGCTCTCGGTGACGTCGAGCGCAGGCAGATCACCGCCGCTATAGATGAGCTAGAGGCACGCGGACCTGTCCTCGGACGGCCGTTTGTGGACCGGATCAAGGGCAGCCGCCATCACAACATGAAGGAGTTGCGTTCTATCGGCGGCAACATTCGTGTCCTCTTTGCATTTGATCCCAACCGGGAAGCCGTTCTTCTAATCGGAGGCGACAAGACCGGCCATTGGCAACGGTGGTACAGGGAGAACATCCCGCTCGCCGATGTACTCTATGACAAAAATTTGGAGCAATATGATGAAGACGACCAAGTGGAGCGACGTACGCCGTAAGGCCGTCAAGCCGGGCGACGAGCCGCATATTCAGCAAGTCCGCGAGGCGATGCGGGCCGAGCTACGTCTTGCGGAGCTACGCAAGCACCGCGGCGCCAGTCAAGCCAAGGTCGCCAAGCGCCTCGAAGTGTCTCAGTCAAACGTGTCACAGCTCGAGCGTGGCGACGATGTCAGGCTCTCGACGCTGGACAGCTACGTCAAGGCGCTCGGCGGTCATCTCGAGATCAGCGCTGTCTTCGAGGACGAGACTGTCTCGATCAGCTAAGACACAAACAGAGCCTGCTGTGGCCTATTAGCCTACAGCTTGCCGGCGGGTCGCTCGCTCGCGCCGGACTTCGCGCAGCGCACAGCCTTTACGGCTTCCCGCTCGATCTCATACTGACACAAACCACTGCCTATCGAGTGTCGCGGCGATCGCTGCCTACGCCCACCTGACGGGGTCCCTGTGAAGTGAGCCAGGTGTAGTGCGTGGTCGTGTTTCCCGTGATGGGATGGGAGGATGGACACGATCATGAAGCGACGCGGGCATACGCCGGAGCAGGCTGTCAGGAAGATCAGGGAGGGCGAACGCCTTCTGAACGAGGGGCAGGACCTCGTTGAGGTGTTGCGCCATCTCGAAGTCTCGGAGGCGACGTTCAACAGGTGGCGAGCGGTCTATGGCGGGATGAAGGCCGACGAGGCCAAGCGCCTAAAGACGCTCGAGGCGGAGAACCAGCGGTTGAAGAAGCTCGTCGCCGAGCAGGCGCTGGATATCGACATGCTCAAGGAGTTGGCTGAGGGGAAATTCTGACCCCGGAGCGCCGTCGCAGGGCCGTTGTGGTCCTGCAGGAGCGTTTCGGGGTTTCACAGCGCCGGGCGTGCCGTGTGGTCGGCCAACATCGCTCGACGCAGCGCAAGCCCAGGCGGCCACTCAGCACCGAGGAGCAGCGTCTCGCTGCTCGCCTGCGCCAGATCGCCGGCGATCACCCGCGCTGGGGTTGGAAGACCGCGCACCAGATCCTGCTGCGCGAAGGCTGGAGCATCAACCGCAAGCGCACACGCCGCATCTGGCGCCAGGAGGGCCTGAGACGGCCCGTGAGGACACGCAAGCGCCGAAGGGTAGTTCCGGGTCAGAAGCAACGGTTGCGCGCCACGCACGCAGGTCACGTGTGGGCGATCGACTTCATGTTCGATGAGACCTCTGACCAGCGCAGGCTTAAGCTTCTGCAACATCGTCGATGAGTACACCCGCGAGGCGCTGGCGATCAGAGTCGACCGGACCTGCACCGCGCCGAGGACATCGTCGCCGTCATCGAGGATCTGGTCCTCACCCATGGCGCACCCGAGTACCTCCGTGCCGACAACGGCCCCGAGATGATCGCGTGGGCGCTACGCGACTACTGTCGCCTCGCCGGCACCAAGACCGCCTACATCGAGCCCGGCAGCCCATGGGAGAATCCCTATGTCGAGTCCTTCAACGGCCGGTTGCGAGACGAGCTGCTGAAAATCGAGGAGTTCGGATCGCTCACTGAGGCGAAGATCATCATCGAGGACTGGCGAACCGAGTACAACACCTACAGGCCACACTCAGCACTGGACGGACTCACACCCACCGAATACGCAGACACCGTTACAGACAACAAACAACCAGACTACGCATAGACCCTGGACCACCTACCGGGACCCCGTCACACCCGCTTGTCCCTGCAGGGAACAAGGACTGGGAGGTTTACTCCGCTCCAACGGATTCTTTATCCGGGATGCAGTCCCGGCACGAATCCCGACCTGCGTTGTTCAGCTCACGATGCCGTTGGGTCCTTCCAGTTGCTCTGGTTCTCGATCCCGGAGTCGGGAGGCCATACCCAGCGCGAGTGGCAACCAGGACGGTCACCGGGACCTGGGGAACATGCCTGGGGAACATGCCTGGGGAACATCTTGGTCGTGTGAGTCTTTGACTGGTGCGAAAAGCGGCTTATTTGCAGGAGATTTGTCGATGGACGGGGGCGGGCTAAGACTAAACCGTCGAGCGCGGGTAGAGGCTTTGCGGCGGGCACTCGTGAATGTCCGCTAAAACTCTGGCGTTTGATAGTCGCTCAAAGTCGCGGTTCCGCGCGCTAGCCGCGCTGCTAGACACTCGGCCATACTGTGGTTGTGGCTTCTGAGTGGATCGCAGGCGTCTTCGGGCTGGCTGGTGTCATCGTTGGCGGCTCCATCACAGCTGGAACCAGTGTGGTCAGTGAGCGTCGCCGTGAGCGGGCAGAGGCTCGTGTTGGCGCGCAACTATTGCGTCGTGAACTGCAAACAGCAGCCCGTTCCGTGTCACAAGGGATCAGCACGACAACCTGGGGACCTACGCGATCTCTCGCCACTGATGCGTGGGACGATTATCAGCGGGTGCTAGCGATCTCGCTTACCCCCGAGGATTGGATCACGGTTGCGGCCATAGTCGAGAACATCCGTCGCGTCACCGTGCCGATGATCGACCTTCACGCGCCATCCTGGAGGATTGAAGTGGTCTCGCTACCAGATGGCTTCGTGGAAGAGCTACGACAGGTCTATGAGGACTGCCGTAAGGCGTTTAGCGTTCTTCACGACCTCTCACAGGCACCAAGCAAGTACCGAGATTTCGGCAGCATCGAGTCGCCCGATGCTCCATATCTAGTGCCATAACTGCATAGCGCAAAAGGCAGCCGGATGGCGCTGGTCGACTTGGGCGGCGCACATATTGCCGCCCAAGCACCATTGTGCGTAGTCGCCATCGACGTTTCACACGAAGCACAGAATATTCGGCGAAATGGACGCGGACTGGCGGGTCGAGGCTTTGCGGCGCGCAGCTGGTAGTGGGTTGCTGATACGCGACCCTACTGATGCCGCGTATCGCCTGCTGGGGGCTCGTCAAACCCCGGCCAAGCGGGATCGATACCCTCGCTGCGCAGCAGCTCTGCTTGGACTGCGAGGACATCCTCGGCTCGCCGACCCTCGCCAAGCATGTACCCGACGGGAGACGCTAGTCGCTCCACCCCGTCACCCTCTTTACGAGGCTGTATATCTCGTCGTCCAGCCATGGTGGCTTGCCAAATCTCTTTCGGTGGCGTCGCGCCATAAGCAGCGCATAGCTCTCGGCGACCAACTCGTGTGTGTACTCCGTAGCACGATAGCCGTCGCCGCGGATGCCTTCGCGTACACCCTCGGGCGCCAGATCGAGCAGCCTGGCTCCGGCAGCCACGTCTTCCGACGAACACCGTGTCATGCCGAGTGCGTGCCCCCACTCGTGCCACGCGGTGCGCGATACGAACTCATCATACGCGGGTTGATTCAGATCCGTAAGCGCCGGATGGCTGATGTTCAGGAGGACAACACGCAGGTCCTGGATCCAGACGGCGACTGCGTTGTCCAGCCGGATATGGGCTGAGCGCGAGAGCGCACGATGCCCGGCAGATCGCAGGAACCAATCGACCGATACGCCAAGGCGCTCGTCGACGACCTGCCATTGAGACGCACCAATTGACTCCAGCAGCGCCCGGTGAGCCAGTGGCAGGCTGAGCCAGGCCAGATGCAAGACGCGCTCTGCGCGCTCGAGTTCTTCCCGACCAGACATGACCTGGTCAACTTCGCTGCGACCGACCGTTGGACCTTCTCGCGCTGCCTGTAGCTCTAAGCGTCTGGTTTACACCAGCATGCTTGTGTCCGGCGAAATGGACGCGGGCGGGCGAAGACTAAACCGTCGAGCACGGGTTGAGGCTTTGCGACGGGCATTGGTCGCCATTGCCGAGTGACCGCCGATCTATCAGCGATCCACCGATGCTGGAGACATGATCCTCCGCTACTTCGGCGGACTGGATGTGTGGCCTGACTTTGGTCGGGCCACAGCGTTTAGGCCGTCCTGATTTTCGTCGGGTGCGCAGCATATGGTGGGTGGATGCCACGCATCAGTTCCTTCTACGGAATCACGATCTGGATGTACTGGAACGAGGGTATCCACGCTCGTCCGCACTTCCATGCTCGCTACGCCGGGCAAACGGCATCGGTGGACTTCGACGGGACAGTGATCGTTGGTGCGCTGCCGCCGCGCGCGCTTACGCTCGTGACTGAGTGGACGGCTCTGCACGGTGACGAACTGCTCGCCAATTGGGAGCATGCACGCCGCGAAGAGCCGCTGGAGCAGATCGATCCCTTGCCCTAGAATCCGGGTGATGGAGCAACTCAAAGACGTAACGGGTGTCGAGGTCATAGGGCCGTATCGGCTGCGCTTGGCCTTTGACGATGGGACGGTAGGCGAGGTCGACTTCGCTGGGCGTGAGTGGCGCGGCGTCTTCGAGCCACTCCGCGATCCGGACTACTTCGCCCGGGTGACGGTCGATCCCGAGGGCGGCACGATCGCATGGCCGAATGGCGTGGACATGGCTCCCGAGCCGCTCTACGCAGCGGCCTGCCAGAGTCCAGCTCCCACGGTCGCCACAAGCCGTTAGCTATCGCTTCTCTTGTGGCGAGGCGCGCGTATGCGCTTGATCGACCCGACGCTCGACGGTTTCGCCTTCGTCTCCTAATGGAGCAAGCCGAAGTCAAAGCGAACTGCTACGCGCAATAGCAGGCGGCCACATGACACTAGATAAGGAGGGGTAGGCAACAAACATCATCGGGTTCATCTGTCCTGCTTTGGGGAGCAGGTAGGATTTTGCGAGATGACTGCTGGTGCTCATTCAGCGCGCTGGGTAGGCCGGATTGCGTCGGTCATCTTCCTGGCAATCGAGCCGTTCGTGTTGATCGCGCTGCTGCTTGGCGCGATCGCGGTGACGTTCTTGCTGACCGCGCACGAGTCGCACGCACAGGCTGTGGATGCTGTGGCTGTGCCGTTGGAGCTCGCGGTCGCCTGCTGGTTGCTCAGCGTGCGTCTTGAGCGTCGCGCAAAGGCAGAGGAGTACGCGCTTGTGGAACTGCTTCTTGGGTTCGGCGGCGACCTTGTGCATGCTTTCCCACTGCGGGCACATACCGCCCGCGAACGCGTCGATGCTAGGACGCCGCTGCTGCAGTTGACCGCCCAGGATCTGTTGCGGATGGCGCGCGAAACGCCATGCAGGGCAACACGCGTCGTGGTTGCCTGGGTGGTGCTCGTGCTCGCGGTCACCCCAGTAGCGCAGTGGATGTGGCATGCAGTGCTGTACGAAGGCATGACCAGTGTGGTGGCAGGTACCCTCATCGCCGCGTGCCTGCTGTCGTTCGCAGTCGCATGGAAAGACCTGCGCCAGGGTCGAGTGCGCAGCTTGCGCGATCCGCGGCGGACGCGCCTGTGGGGCGAGGGTTACCATCCAGCGCGCCCACCGCTGGTCCTGCCCAGCGTGCCGATGATGCTGATTATGCTTCTGCCCGCCGGACTGCTCGGAGCGAACTGGGCTACCGGAGCTTCGCTTGCGGGCCGCATCAACGTCACCGAGGCCGTGTTCGGCTTCTGGCTCCTGATATGGAACGGGCGCACCGTCATCGCGAGTGCGGCCTTCCGGCGGATGGAGCGGCGAACCGCTCCGGTAGACGATCTCATTCGCCGTTGCGTTACGCCCGCGTGGGAGCTGATTACGCGCGCCTGCCGGTGGAGTGGCTGGGGCTCGGCGGCGCTACTTGCGCTGACGCTGAGCTGGCCCAGTACGCTGCGCTCGGGAGTCCAGGGGACGCTTACCGACATATCGGTTTGGCTTTTGACTGCCAGCTTGGTGCTTGGCCTGCCGATCGTGCTCCACTGGCAGCGGCCGGTTGCCCCGCTCACACGCTCGGGCGATGAACTACTTGGCGAGCTGAGTGAGGCGCAGGTCCGACGCATCTCCGTCGGTTTGAACGTGGGACTCGCTACGACGATGCTGCTTATCGCTGTACTCGGCGGACTGGTCTAGCGGATGGGTCTGGGTCGCGTGCCTTCAACTCGATGTTTCTTTGCGGTCTCTGCCCAACGGTCGATCACGGCCTATGCGACTCGGCTCGGCCGGTGAGGACGCGCTCTGCGTATGAGAGCTAGGGCGAGTCTATGCAGACATTGGCCGAATGGAGCTAAACGGGGCACTCTGTAACCTAGATTTGGCTGGCTTCCGGCGATTGGACCGGCTGCGGGCGCGACTGGCGACCGAAGCACTGCCCGGCTGGGCTCTGGCTCCGTTGGTAGACAAACGTACGCAACGAGGCTGGGTCTTGGCTGCGGTGAGGCAGGTATTGGCCGGGGCGCAGGAGCCAATGCGCACGTGTGAGGTCATTGCAAAGGTCGAGGCTGTACTCGGTAAGCCGGTTACCAAGTCTTCGGTCGAGAACTGCCTGTGCTCGAACATAGCGGGGAGGCATCCCCGGTTCGAGCGAGTGAGCCGAGGGCGTTATCGGATCCGTCACATAAGGCTTCGCGACCTGTGAGTTAGAACCCATCACCGGGGAAGTCAGGCAACGTGCGAGCTCGGCCTCGAACCTGATCGGTAGTCGAGTGTATAGGAGACTCGCGACGTGTGCGGCGCTGCAATGATCGGCATTGGAAACGGTTTGATTCCGGTCATTGGACCTAGCGCACCGCAGGCCCGAGCTTTGCATGGCATCATGTGTGAGCTTTGCGCCTCATGTCCGTGCAAATCAACGGCTACAAGCGGTTCGGTGGTGACCCGACCCTACTGAGGATTCGGGGTCGCACGCTCGCGGTCTTGGGACACAACGAGTCTGGAAAGACATCATTGCTGGCCGCCGTTGCCCACATTGGCCGGAATGGGTTTGCAGGCGCAACTGAGTTCACAGATCGGACTCCCAGACCAGCAAACGACCGTGTGTTGTGCGCGCGCTTCGCCCTAGAGACTGCTGATGTCGACGCCGTGCAGGCGGCGCTTGCGAATAGGTTCGTTCAAGGCGCCATCTCTCATGGTCGTCACTGGCACGTCTACAAGAACGCGAGCGGCGACCGCCGATACGAAACGTTGGCGGAATTGACGCGTGATACTGGTCCACGTAAGGAGCTTGCCGAACTGCTCAAGTCAGTCTCGGGAACAGACTGGGACTCTCTACCCCTATCCCTACAGAGCGACGAGCAACAGGCGCGCGTAAGAGGTGCAATGCAGCGCGCAGCTGCCAGCCTCTTGTCCGACGCTCAGACACTGCCTGAGGACGCCAAGGACGGGCTTACCTCCCTTAAGACGGACATCGATCCATGGGCCGAGGCCGCTGGCTCACATTCGCTGCTTAACGACCTCCAGCAGCGGCTCGCACGGGTAGAAGCTGATGAGCGTGCTGAGCATCCCAGCTTCACCGCAGCCCACGTGCTGTTTGACCGGCTCCCTCCGTTCATTATTTTTGACGAGGCAGCTCGCGCCTTGCCGAGCTTTACACTATTTACCGATAGTCCATCTACTGCACTCGTCAACCTTCTAGCCGCCGGCGGCACCACTTTCGAGGCGCTAGCGAGCTTGGCTGGTCGCGACGACGGCCGAGAGGCCCTAGCCGAGGAGGAGAAGCAGGTCAATTTGCGCCTTGAGGAATTGTTCCATGCGTGGAGCCAGCGCCGAGTCTGTGCAGTCATTGAGGTTGACTCTAACGGTGTTGGCGTGATCGGACGCGACCGCGCGGCGCCTATTCTCGATCCACCACTATTGCAGCGTAGCGAAGGCATGCGTACGTTTGCGGCCTTGCTTGCATTTCTCTATGCCAAGAAGGCTGAGTGGTCTAACCGTCCCGTACTTCTCGTTGACGAGGCCGAGCTCCACCTACATTACGATGCACAGGCCGACCTCGTTCAAGTCTTTGATCGTCAAGAGCTTGGACAGTGTGTTATCTACACTACGCACTCAGTTGGCTGTCTGCCTGAGGATCTTGGTCTAGGCATAGTGGTCGTTGAGGAGTCAGGTAACGAGCGCAGCCGTGTTTCGCAATCTTTTTGGACAGGTGGACCTGGCATTACGCCGGTCATGTTGGCTCTTGGCGCGACCGCGCTCTCTTTCACGCCCGCGCGGCGGGTGATTATTGGCGAGGGTGCCCACGAGGCAATTCTGTTGCCGACACTTCTACGACAGACGCGAGAGGGGGTCCCACTACACGTGCCGCTAGGTTTCCAGATTGTCGGCAGCCTTTCCGAGGTTTCCGCCGGCACCGCCGCAAGACTTGAGGAGGAGGCAGGAACTGTCCTTTATCTCGTCGACAATGATGACGGCGGCCGCGCCGCTGCCGCAGTCCTGCCTCGGAGCGTACGCGATAGCGGACGGGTACTCACGCTGGGGAAGGACACCGATGCTGAGTGCATCGAGGATTTCGTGGCTGCCCCAATCTTGGCTCAAGCGGTTGATGAAGTGTTGATCGCGGACGGTCGTTCGGCCCTCCAACTTCCTGCCTGCGATATTCCGTCGCGCAGCCGCGCAAAATGGCTTGAGGACAGGCTTTCCGTCGCTGGTGCTGAGGAAGCACGTACCCGCCTTGCACAGGCGGCTGTAGTTTTGGGTGCAAGTGGCGATCTTGTTGAGCCAGCGCGGGCGCCCGCGCTCCGGGTACTTCTAAATGAAGTGCATGCGGCCTTTCCCGACGGCTCCTAGAGAGCCGATTCCAGCTCTCTTGATCGCCGCCAACCGTTGCGTCCTGCCCCGGTAGCATGATGCATATAATGGGTTCCGATATGCGACTCGACAGCGACGCATAAACGAGTCTTTACTCGTTGGTCGCACAAGCGGCACTGGACAAACAGACCACTACGATCTGCGATTCAACCCTAACTCGCCGTCGTCAGCATAGACCCTACATCTTCGTTACAGTTCCCTCGTGCCTACCGACGAGCAGCCTACGCGGTTGATCGGGCCGGACGCAAGCACGTCTAGCCGCTCGCCCGTCTCCCGCGCCGTGTTGACGGGGCTGGCAAGCATCACGACCGGCGGCGTGGCGAGTGGGTTCGTGGGGCTCGCTAACGGTGCCTCCGGCGGAGTACGCGCGGTTTGCCTTGCGGGTCTCGCCCTCGCTGCGTGCGTTTATGGACTTATAGCGGCGCTTGCGGCGAGACGCAATGAGGACATCACTACTGCCAAGGCTCGTGCCGAGCTACTTGCAGCGCTTGTTGCTCGCGATTTCGAGCTGCACGTACCCGACCTTGAACAAGCCGCCCGCGACATGGCGCTTCTTGAGGACGCACACGCACGTGGGCACGTTCAATTGCTTACTGGCGTGCTCGGCATTGATGTGTTTGAGAGAAAGCAAGAGAGCGATCATCCTCGCACGAGCTTGCGCGAAGCAGAACCACCGATCGACGAGGAGAAGCTGTCTCTCAAAGAGGACCTCAGTTGACCAAACGACAGGTCCAGATCACCGTCGCCGTCATCGGAGCGGCGGGCACATTTCTAGGCTCGACAGCAGCCGCGATCATCGCAATTATTGATAATGCTGCGCCAGCACCCTCAGCTAACTGTGAGGCTCTCGTCATAGAAACGGTTCAACTAGTACGCAAGTACCCGTCTATCGCCAAGCTTTACCTTGACCCTGCGACAGACCGTGGGCTTCCCAGCCTCGCGAGCCCAGTCTTGCTTCGCCAATGTGGCAACCCGCAGGATCTAATTGTCCAAATGGAGTCTCATTGATGATGGATGTCGCACAATCGGCGAAGGACGACACGGAGTTCCGGGACCGCCGACCCTCCGCACCGGGCCTAGCTGGAAGAAACGTCACCGGCGCTTTCGGTGTCTTCATCCGAGTCCCGGCGTTTACGCACAGTCTCCCCAACGAAGAGTGCCTCGACCATGAGCGTGGCTGCAATCGCACCGATGATCCCCGCTGCGAACAACCGTCGCGTAGATTCGCTGGTGGCGTCGACTGCAGCAAAGAGCGGTGTTCCAGCGCAGTTCGCTGCGATAAGTGGCGGACGACCACTGGCATCCTCCGACTGCGCCTTCCCTTCTACGGCTTCTTCCTCAGACACACCAATGCCGCATGTGTAGCGAGCGCCGTCCCCATCGACTTCGGCATATCGATTCAACGAACTACCTACGACGGTTCGACCATGCACAGACACGTTTACTTCAGCAGCGCCAATCAGTTCTCCGATGAAGGGTACTGCCCCATGCCTGTCGGGTACTGGGGGTGGCTGCGAGAGCAGACGTTCGGTTGCGTTTGCGCCGGGTACGTCGCTATACCCGCTAGCAATAGGTAGGTCGACGTAGCAACTGTCGAACCCGGCTGGATGAATTAGGTTCGCTTCTATGACGAAGTCCAATGCTGATCGCGTATCAGGCCAGCCCAACACCCTTAGATACGCTGCGGTGACGTCACCGAGACGGCGGACGGGAAACAGTTCGTTCTTGACGACGAGTTCGTCGTAGTAACGGTGGGGCTTGCCTTTAACTGGTATGGGAAGTGAATGTAGCTTTACCGTGCCATGTGTAATATTAAAGTAGGGCAGCTCGGGGTATGGGGTTGCGCTCAATCCGACGATCAGCGTTCTGGCTGGGCCTGCAAATGCGACCATTGCCTCACGGGGTGGTGAGCCGCCTTCTTCTGAGCGAACCCAAGCGCTGTCGGAAATCTCGAACGACCCTTCTATTCTAGCTGGATTTTTGCACCCGTTGGCGGTAACGGTAAGCTGTAGGGCATTGCTTGGTCCGCGTTCACGGGAATGTGCTTCTTCTCCTGGTTCCCAATTGGTTGCGATTGAGACTGCTACTTGTTCGCGTGGCGCGCCATGATCCGACGCTAGCACTGGCCAGACGATATAGAGGGTTACACCCAACAGTACGAGGCCAATGGCAAACCGCGCGATGCGAGCCCGTAGCGACCCGAATATCACTCGACGCGCCGGTTGCCGGCTACCTTGTTGACCGCTGCGAACCATCGACGGTCAGAGCCTACTGTCTACGCCTGTCATACCGCGGCTCCTGGATACGGATGGCATGTACCGCATGTCGCACAAGTGCCATCCGGCGCCGCCTGTGAAGCTCCAGCCTTACCAGATCGGGCTACAGTAGTCGCCGCAGTTCGTCGCGGCTGATGTCGGCGTCCTTGAGCAGGCGTCCCAACGTCCCGATCGACATTACCCGGCGGGCTACCGGTACACTCAACGTCCGACGGGTGGCTGTGTGGACGTAGATGTGATGGCTCCCACGGCTGCGGTCGTGCTCCCAGCCCTTACGTTCCAAGACCCGGATGAGCTGTTGGGCGGTGAGGCGAGGGAGCTTGTCGCTCACGCCGCCGGTGCCACTCTGCGGTGCTCGATCTTAGGCAGCTTCCAACCGTGCTCACGGCGGGACTCAAGATAGAGCGCTATCGCCTCCCGGATCATCTTAATGGCCTCCTCAAGGGTGTCTCCCTCACTGACGCAGCCAGGTAGATCAGGGACGTAGGCGGTGTAGCCACCCTCTGCCTGGGGCTCGAAGACGACGTCAAATTCGGTTTGGTGATCGGTAGTCATGCGAATGCTCCTTCTGACCTCATTCTACCGGATGGTCATGGGTGCAGGCAAGCTACAAGGTGAGGTAGGGTCAGAGAAGCGACAGTGAGCGACTGGTCTCTATATTCTTATGCGCGCCCTCTCACGAGCAGGCACAGGCCCTCGACTGCTTGTATGCTCGATCGCGATGACCGACGAACTACTAACCGTTGATGGAACGGACTTTGACTTGCGCCTGACGCCGCAGTTCTATGAAACGGTGATCATTCCGACGGTTGCGGGCGAGCTAGTCACAGTGACCGTCGGCACGATCCCCGTGCGAGCTATCGCCGAATCAAGCAGACGGAAAGACATAGGCACCTTGGAGGGCCTTCTCGAGCTCGTAGGCGTCGACAATCCGCACGCTGCGATTCCCCTGAAAAATCTACGCTTGCTCACGACGGCTGTCGCGCTGATGATCGATCCCGAACTGAACCGCTCCGACACGCTTTCTGCGGTCTGGGCTCGCTTTCTAGGCTATGTCGACCGGCCTGAAGCCACGGCTAGATCTTCATTTTTTTCCCCGCCGTGGTGGGCAGACGGTCGTGACAGCGCCCTCACGGTCGGAGAGCGACTCGTGTTCGAGACATCAATCCCATTTGAGAGCAGTCCCCTATCCGGAGCCACGCTTTCGTCGATCATCTCCGGGTCTGGCGGCAGCGCGTTGGTTGTTACTGTGCTCGAGGGCTTGGCCTCCCCGTGGCTCCTTGTTGCGGTGCCCACCGGGGTGGTCGTTATGAAGGTCGCTCACGCCGCTGGTGACGCGCTCGGCGCCGTTGTCAAACAGCGGATACTTCGGTGGCTTGAGCCCGAACTTCTCATCGACGAGCGCATGAAGAGTATGGACGATCCCAGCCCCGAGACGTAGGCCAGGACGTCTCCGAGTCGCACAATCGGCGTGTGTCCGACTACGTAGTTGATCGCGCCGACTCAGGGTTTGGCCAATGATCCAAAATATCCTGGGCTTGCTTAATCCGCGACAGCCATTCTCGGAGGATCTCCTTATCGCGCCCATCAAGGGTTTTGTCGTCCTCCTCCGCCCAAACAAACGCGGTTTGAAAGACGCGTGAAATAATCGCCCATTGGTCTGTACCAAGCTTGCGAGCCAGGAGAGAGCGGGCTTGTAGCCAAGTATCTGTGCTCTGACCTACATCTGCCCTTGAGAAGCGGGCAACTCCGTCCTCTAGAGACCATCGGACAAGCGAATCCAGCCGGATAAGATCGAGTGCCAAAATGCGGATACTGCCTTCAAGATTCGCCTTCTCCTGAACCCGTTCCTTGTAGAGCGCGATCACGCCGGTAAGCACTGCGCCGGCAACAACTCCGACGACGCCAATAAAGGCCGTCAGCATCAGCGGTCTTACGTCTCGGGGGGTTTGCTCTCAACGTCCGGGTGGTACTCACTGGGATGCTCGGGGCTTGGTAGACCACCGAGGAGTCGGCGAAGTAGCGATGGAGGGTAGTCTTTGTCGTCCGGTGGAAGCGGAGCACGTCCCATGCGCGCATCATGGCGGTTCCAGGACTCATTGAAGTATGCGGTCATAATGCGAGTATATCGAAGGCGAGCTTGCTCTCTGCGCACCTCTCTGCGCACTGGCTCTTGCGTGGGTCGCACATCCGGTAGTGAACGACAATCGTCCCGAAAATAGTTTAGGGCCGAGCGATTCGCTCGGCCCTACATGCCTCTAAAGATCCCTGTGGACGATCTAGAGGTTCGCTGCCTTACGGCGGCTCTCGTCCTCGACGCGTACGTTCGGGTCGTCATTGAGCGCCTGACAGACGATCTCGCAGACGAGGTCGTCCAGGTATGCGCCAGCAGTGCTTGCGTCAGCAAAAATATCTGCCGCCTCGCGATCGATTGGCAGGTTTGTGTCGGCATCAATGATGTCGCCGACGATGCCGAGCTTTTCGCGCTTCGCCTTGGCGGTAAAGACCTCAAGAGCGACGAGGCGGAGAGAATTGGGTAGCTGAGGGTCATGGTCTGCTACAGGAGGACGGGCTAGGAACACCGTCCGGATCTCATGAACGACGCCTACCAATGCGGCGCCTCTCACAGTGGTGTAGGTGCCTGGCATCGGCTCAACCCTTTCCAAGTTGGGAACTAGTTCCGCGTCACACACGCAACCTTGTTACAATTTTGCTACAGGCTGGCCGCAGATGCAAGCACTATTGCACGTGAGGTAGCGGCGGAGGCTCCTCGTTCCTGACCTTCGCCTCCATGCGTATCAGAGAGACGGCCAGCTGATCGAGCGCGCGCGGCTCGTAATAAGTCCTGATAGTGCTAGCCCTGACGGCGGGGTCGTTCTCATTGCCGGTGAGGTTTTCGCCGGCGGCCGTGCGACGCTCCTCCAGCGGCATGTTGCGGTATCGCTCGTAGCCTGGGACGTTGTAGAGCGGCAACACGTGCCGCAGCACTCGGCGATACCGACGGTTGCCTATGTGAGTTCGACTGGAGGCTTGACCGAGGACATCAAGCAGGGCCTCGGTGTCAGCCTCGTCACGCGTCTCGTCGTCTGCATCATCTGAGAGCGCACGGCAGGCTTTCGTAACGATCTGCAATTCGAGGAGAGCCGTGCCCTTTACGGCGACGCTGTCGACCGAGATGCCAGACGTCACAAGGTCCGTCAGGTTCTTGCGGACCCGCTCGAACGGCGGTCCAGAGTAAGGCTGAGTCATCGACGGAATATATCAATAACCATGCAGATATCGACTGTTGGCGTCAGTGAGCCGCTGATAGACGATGCGGATCGCTGCATGTTGCAGTTTCCTTCAGTGGATCGGCGTAGCCTGCCGTCGCACGCCTAAAGTGCCTGTAAATCCGAGCAAAGCCGTGTAGCAAAAGCTCTGTAAACGCCCCTTGAGCGAGACCCGTCCGGCTGCAATGGTGGCCTTGGGCCGTTAGCACCCCACCTTTGGGACGGTGCAGCGCCGGCGCCCAAGGAATACAGAGCCATCTACAACGATCGCACCGGGGCGGGGCGCCCCAGAAGGCGCTCGGCAGAAAGCAAAGAGATATCGCAGAACAAAATGGAGCGATGGAGCGGCTGCTTTCAAGGGCTTACCGCTCCACCTCTCCAGGACCAGCGAAACCGATCAACTGCGCGGCCATCACTGGATGCGGCGTGACGATCATAACGCCGTCGTCGGCGCTGCCGCGCGAACTCCCACAAGGAAGGATGCGCAAATGCCCAAACTACGATTGATCTGTATCTGGCGTGCGGAGGAGGCGCCTGATGATTCTGGTGGCGAATTTGACGACCGGCAGGCCGACGAGCACGACCTGGAGTGTGACGAACGCCCAATAGTTCGCCATATTCCCGAGCTCACCTGCATTCACAAGCTGGACCGAGAAGCGTGCCCGATCTGCTCAAGGGATTGGACGCAGCCTCAGACGGGACAACTGCCCTACCGGCCCAAAGCGGCCTAGATAGAGAGATCTACGTCGGTGCCCTGTCCAGACACAGGGCACCGACACGAGTTCCGTTCGTCGCACAAGTGCCACTGTGCGCTCAGACGTGGTGGCAACTCAGCGGCCGGTGAGCAGCGCCACGCCTACCTCGCGCGGCGCTGCTCTCAGCCTTCGGCTATATCTCTAGTTCTTTGGCGCGGACGGCTGTGCGGGTGGGATAGATGAGGTCGTCTTTGGTGCGGTGGATCAGTCCGCTGTGGTGGAGGCTGTTGATGGCGTCGAGGGCAGGGAGTCGGTAGCCGACGTCGCGGATCAGCTCGTCGACCGACCAAGGCCGTTGGTCGTCTTCGCCGGTTAGGCGGTCGAGGATGCCGGCCTCGGTGGTGGTGCTGTCGGGCTCTTGCTCGCGTGTAGTCTCGTCGTCAGGCATAGGGAGGTCACTTCTCCTTGTGTCTGGGCTCCGGCGCGGGCTTCACTCCCGCGTCGGGGCCGCTCTGGTTTATGGGCTCAGCCCGAACGTAGGTGCATGTTCAGCGAGTCGTCAAGCTGTGCGCCGGACCTCACAGAGCCAGGGTTCAAGTGTCATGGGCGGTAGAGCAGGTTGTGGTAGTAGCGGGCGGGAGGGGTCGGCAGTACGAGTGTGCCTTGGCGGTGGATGAGTCCTGCTTTACCGAGGGTGGCTATCGCGTCCATCGCCATGATCGGGTCGGCGAGCTGGCCTGCCAGTTTGGGGACCGTCCACCACCGGGTGCTGCCGCCCCAGAGCACCAGCTCCATGACGTGGCGTTGGAAACTCGCGGGCACGTATACGGGGTCGGGCGTATGCATAAGGGGTGTCGCCTCCTTTGGCGCTTGTGGCCGCAGGGCGGGCTACCCGCCGCGTCGGGCCAGGGTTGTTGGGGCGACGGGACGCTAGGGCTGAGGCCGCTGATACGGCAACGGGTGGGCCGGGCGCTCGCGCGCTTACGACGATGCCGACGCGGCGATGGTGCCCGCGGGGTCGGCCGGGCCATCGGCCTCGATCTGCTCGGCGCGGGCGATCAGCTCGGAGGCGGTGAGGTCGAGCGCGGTGGCCAGGCGGCGGAGGCTGGCATAGCTGGGGTTGCGCTTGGCGTTCTCGACGTTTGAGAGCCAGCGCTGGTGTAGGTCGGCGCGCAAGGCTACGGCCTCTTGGGTGAGGCCGAGTTCCTGGCGGCGGGCTTTGACGGCTTGGCCGAGGGCGGTTTGGTAGGCCGGGGCGGGCATGTCGCCAGCCTTTCGGGCCACCCCGCTCTTGTCGATGACATTCGAGTAGACATGGCTGCCGACATTTCGCTACGGTTCCAGTCTTATGACATTGCAGTAAAGCTAGTTCTTGCGGGACGCGGGCGGCGGCCCCTCCTGTCGCCCGCGTTCCGTAGAGATGGCTCTTGGCATCGAGGCGCGAAGGGAGCGAGGTATGGCACGCAGGCGAATGGCTGCATCAAGGGGGATCACCAACCAGGCGCGTTCGTGCGTCAGCGTGGTTGGGGTGGTGATCGCGGTGGGCCTTACGCTGAGCGTGGGCTTGGCCGACGTGTACGGCTCGACCAGGGGCGGCAGAGCACCTGGCGGCTCGTGTGTGCTTCCAGCCAGTCCTTCGGAAGTCCTCGGGTCTGCCCCTGCCATCAGCGGCCCGGTCGCCGCAGCGGGCGGGTACCTCTACGCGCTCGGCAACCAGCCCGAGTTGACCGGCTGGAGCGAGCACCTCGATCGCATCAGCACTGGTAACGGTAGCGTCCGTCCAGTCGCGACCCTCCCCGCTTCGCGGGCGCTGCCGGTGCCGATCACACCCGGGGCTAGCAAATACAACACTATTGGCCTGGCTGTGCAGGGTGCGACTGCCTTCATCTCTGGCCAGGACGGCATCCACGCTGTCAGCTTGGACGGCAGTGGCGAACGTGCCGTGCGCCCGCCCGGTGCTCCCGGCGCACCAATCGGCACGCTAGCCGCCAACGCAGCCGGGCTGTACTGGATCGCCTCCGATGGTGTCTGGAGCGCCGGGCTCGACGGCTCGGCGGCGCACCTCATCGTCGCCAGTCCGCAGATCACCGACATCGTGGTCTCCGACAGTGCGATCTTCTACACCGTCGCGACCGGCATCGGCACCCCAAGCTGGAACGGCCACGAATACGAGATCGGCACCGCCGCGCTTGACGGCAGCAGCCAACACACCTTGTATGCAGGCTCCTACCCCCACTCCTTCACGCCGGGGGCGACGACGGCCGCCCACCTTGCGCTCAGCGGCTCGCAGCTCATCATCGCCAACGCCGGGATCGCGCCCACGGCGGCCGGCGGCTTCCTGGCAGGCGGCACCACCGGCGGCGCCGGTCTCACCGCACTGACCGGAACGCTGCCCTATCCGCTCGGCGTCGGCCAACTAGCGGCCGACCAAGCCAACATCTACTGGACCCGGGGCGCTGACATCATCACGGCCACGAGCAACGGGGCAAACCCCCATGTGCTCCTCTCGCCTACGGCACCCCGAGGGTTCGGGCTGACCAGTCGGTGCGTGGTGCGCGTGCCCACAAGCGGCATCGCTGCCATCGGCATGAATATCACCCATGGTAAGCCCCCGACAAGCGGGGGCTTACCGGGGGCGTGAATCAGGATGGCTACTCACCATCGGGTGTGACGATGCGGCCCTTGAGCCGGTCTAGGTCGGTGACTATCTGCACCTCTATCGAGTTGATGCTGTTGTCACTGACTAGCAAAAGGACGTGCATCGGTGCCGTCTCCGGCTCGCCGGTCGGCCCGGTGAAGTGGGCTACACCCCGCAGGTACCACTCAGGAGTGTCGTAGCACTCTGCTGGTGGCGTATCGTTCTCATCTACCTCGTAGATAGCGTGTACCAGTTCTACCGTCATCGCAACATCGGTTGCGAGCGTTACGTCGGCGTGCTCCTTGGGGAACAGCAGGGTGGCTGGGTTCCGGTAGGTGCTGTCAAACAGCGCCAATTGAACTCGCTGCAGGTCGAACGGAACCTGGGTAAATTCGATGATAGGAAAAGAGCTGGTCGGCTCAAAGTTATCTTCCTGCACACTCGTCCGTCCGCTGTGATGAACCTTGAACGGTGAGTTTGTGCCAGCTTGTCTACACATGGGCGGCCCCATTTCTTTGGTTTGGAGGCCACCTGTCAGCCTCGGGGCCGAGCCACGTTGGCTGTTCGTGGATCAGCTCCGGGGCCGAAGTGCTGGTGCAGGTACTTAACTACTGCAACCTGCATATTACAGTATCACATAAATACGTATGTGTCAACTTCTTCAGGGCTCGCTGGTGCTCACGCCAGAAGGAGACTTACCAGTTGCTGGTCCAGGGCGACCACTGCATTCCACCCTCGGTCCAACGGTGGCGTGGCTTGCCGTGAATATCGAATGCAAAAAGCTCAATCATGTCAGCACCACGGCTGGCGGCCGCCAACGGCCCGCAAACGACACCATTGAGCCAGTGAACAGTGCCGGCAACGTGCCATCCTCGATCATCTATCTCCCAAACCCGGTACCACACCCGTCCGTCAGGCGCAAGCCCAAACAGAATCTGGTCTTCCGGTCCACGACTAACGGCAGCTAGGTAAACCGCTTCGGGCTCGGCCCAGGATTCGACGCTAGACCACCCTTGCGGCTCCAGCCACCATCTATAGAAGACCTCGTTGTTGGGTCCGACCCAGAACACCTCCAGGTGGTCAGGATCTCGTGAGACCATCGTCGCACTGGGGCTTGCCAGGCCCGCCTCCTCGTGCTTGGCGATATAGGCAACGGGGTCAGCGATGCCGCAGAGCGCGTATGTGACGAGAGCGATGACATATTCGCTTGGCGTTCTGCCCTGATAATCAGCGCTGCGACCCGATTGGTAGTACCAGCGATGAGTCGTTCGGCCGAGATGGTACGCCGCTAATCGTTCGCGCTCGACCTTCCCGATGGCCTTCTCATCTGTCGCAGTGTCCGTAAAACCAAAATGGTCACGCGCCGCGCCGTAGAAGGGCTCGGGTAGGACCCTCATGGCTGCGCCGATAGCCATCACGATCGCCTGCGCGACTGCGTCCGCGTCAGGTTCGCTCCCAGCATCGAGCTTGGCGCACTGATCCTGAACGGCCGGAAGGTCACGAAAGGGAGCAACGGATACAGACTTGGCCAGCCAGAGCCGTAATCCTGTTGCGGCGAAGATCGCAACAGCAGGCTCAATCTGCTCGAACAGTTGACTATCTACAAGAGTTTTCAAGGGTTTTCCAAGAGTTTCTAAGGGTTTCCAAGCCCTTCAAGTTGTTCATTGCAAATTCACAGCCACAACTCCATGATGCCTCCCGATTTGACCCAGTACCGGACACCAGGTTCCGATACGCAGAAATCAACGGAGGTTCTTATCATGTCCGACCATCTCCCTGCCCGCCGCTCGTCAGTCCTCGGCCAGTTCGGTGCCGACCGGGCCGCTGGCCGGGCTCTAAGCACGATCCAGACCGGCGCCTTCCTTGAGCGTGCCGACGACGAAGTACGACGCAACCTGACGCTCGCCAAAATGAGCGACATCGGGACGGCAACCCGCCACGCCCTGGAGGAGGGCGACGGGATCGTCCATGACCTGTTGAGCCGCGTCGAGAACAACCCGTTCGCCGCGAAGGCCCTGGGCGGTATCGCTGAAGATGGCATCCGTGGCGTGCGTCGGGAGCTGCGCCGCCTGAGCGAGGGCTGGTAGATGCTTACCCTCGCTCTCATCCTCGCCATGATCGTCGAAGTCTTGACGGTCGGTCTCGTAGCGGTGCTCGTTTTGGCGGTGCTGGCAAGTGTAGCTACCAGTGACCCTGAGCAGCGCATGATGCGTGAGCGCCGCCATCACGCCGAACGCACCACCCGCGCCATGCGCCGGATGACCAGGATCAAGGCACAGACGATCCGGCGCATGGATGAAGCCGAAGGAAGGAGGCACTGGTGAGCGACTGCGACGATCAGCTACGCGCGGTCTGCCAGTGGAACCGAGAGCTCTCTTGCGAGAACGCCTACCTGCGAAACCAGATAACGCGCTTGATCCGCGAGAACCGCGAACTGGCCAACGCCAATGCCGAGTTGCGGGTTGAGCGAGATTCCACTGACATTTTGCTCGGTGAGGCTATGGACCTCCGCTTGGGTGAAGGCGAGTTGGCATGACCAAGCTCCTGTCCACCCTCGCCATTGTGATTGTGGGCCTTGCGGCTTTGGCGTTCGCCGGTCCTGCGCTCACCCAACTGATCGATTTACTCGTCCCGTTGGTGCTGGTGGCGGGCATCGTGGCGGCGGTGTTGCGCATCGTTTGGGCCTACACCCGGCGATGGTAAATCCGCTGGCAGTTCTACGTGCAGACTGCCAACACCGGCGATAATTCACTCAAGCGAAACTGTAATGCCGAACAAAGACCGAACAGGCATCGTCGTCCAGACTAGAGGTAACGACTCATGGAGGAACAGATCATGTAAGAGAAAGGAGGTGCGTTTCCTATGCCAAGGCGTATCAAAGTAAAGGGTGTGAGAAGGGACGAGATCGACACCGAGCAGCTCGCCCTTATTTATTGGTTGCAAGCCAAGCGGGTGCTCAGGGAGAAGCGTGAGCGTGAAGCCCAGGAGCGGGCCAAGACCAAGCGTCAGAAGCGGCGGGAGGATTGCCATGAACGCTGATCTGACGCCAGCCGTGGTGGCGGCTGGTGGTGGGTCACTGCTCATGGGCGGCATCTTGATCCATGAGCATCGCCGTGACGAGGTGATGCGGGCCAGCCGCGTGCGGCTCGGTTTGCGCTTTCCGGTGTCGCTGGAGCCGCTGCGTGCCTTTGCGGCACTGGATGGCCTATCCGGCCTGCCCCATACAAGCGAACTAATTTTCGAGGTTGCTGCCCGTGATGGGTCAATCGGGCATTTCCTGTGGGTGCCAGCGATGGTGCGCTCGTCGGTCACCTCAACCCTTGGCGGTGTCATCGGGAGCCTGCGGGTAACTGAGGCGTCACCCTCACCGACCGATGCGGTCATGCTGGCGTTGCGCTTGTTTGTGCCGACCCCTGCCGTGCTTGCTTCAGATAACGCCACCGAGGCGTCACGGGCGCTGCTCACCGGCCTGGCGGGCTTGCACGCAGGTGAGCAGGTAGTTGTGCGCTTTGCCCTGCGCCCCGGCGCACCTCGCCCCGTGCGGGAATCCGATGATCCCGACCACCGGGGGCGCGAGGTAGAGCGTGCCTGGCGGCGCAAGATTGCGGTGGCCGGGTTCGCTACCGCCGGGCTGGTCCTGGTGCGGGCGGCAGCGACGGGCCGCGCCCGCGAACTGGCCGCCCATATCGAGAGCGTTATCCGGAGCCGCCGCGGTCTTGCCGGTGCGGTGCGTATCACCGCCGGTCGGGGCAACCGCCGCTTGTTGGCGCTGCCGCGCACGACGCGCACGAGCGGGTGGTTGTCGACGGCCGAGCTGTTGCCGCTGCTTGGGTGGCCGCTCGGCCCGGAGTTGGTATCTAACGTGGAGGTCGGCGCTGCCCGTGAGCTGTTGGTACCCCAGCATGTCGCCCGCGAGAGGCGGCGGTTGTTCATCGGCCGGGACAGTCGCGGTGAGCGTCCGGTAGCGCTCAGTGCTGATGCGGCCAAGCACCACATGGCCGTGGTTGGTCCCAGTGGGGTTGGCAAGTCGGTGCTGCTGGCCCGCGCAATCTTGAGCGATATTGCATGCGGCTACGGCGGGGTGGCCATCGACCCGAAGGCCGACCTGCTCGCAACCGTCCTTGAGCGTGTTCCTCCCGAGCACGCCGACCGGATTGCCGTGCTCGACCCGGGCGACCGGACGCGCCCGACACCGGGGGTGGCGGTGCTCTCCGGTGGTGATGCCGACCTGCGCGCCGATGTACTGACCGGCGCCCTGCGTCGGGCGTTCCCGGCTGAGGCGTGGGGTGTGCGCACCGACTACTACCTGCGCTTGGGCATTCGTACGCTTGCCGAGGTCCCCGGTGCGACCCTGGCCGATGTTGGGCGCTTGTTTGTGAGCGAGCCGTTTCGCCGGGCGGCTATCGCCCGCCTGGGTGACCCGTTCCTTGCCTCCGCCTGGCAGAGCTTTGAGGCGCTCTCGGCTGGGGCGCAGGCTGAGCATGTGCAGGCGCCGCTGAACCGGGTGATGGCGTTGCTGTCGCGCCCGGCTATCCGGGCGGTGCTGGCGTCCCCCGAGCCGAAGCTCGACATCGCGCGGCTGTTTGCCGAAAAGAAGTGGCTGCTGGTCAGTTTGGCCCCAGGCACGCTCGGCGAGAGTGGGGCGGCCATCGTCGGCGCGGCGCTCATGTATGTCATTTGGAGTGCCATTGAGGCACGGGTCAGCCTGCCGCCCGAGCAGCGCCACCCCCTGTTCCTCTACGTCGATGAGCTGGCGACGGTGACGAACGGTCTGCCGTTTTCCTTTGAGCTTTTGGCTGAGCGTGCCCGTGGCCTGGGCGCTGGCCTTACCGTCGCCATTCAGACGCTCGGGCGTATCCCCGAGCCGACCCGCTCGGCGCTGTTGGGCAATGTCGCCACCTTCATAACGTTCCGGGGTGCGGCCGAGGAGGCGCCCCGGCTCGCCCGCCAGCTCCCCGGCCTGTCCGACGCCGATGTGATGGGCCTCCAGCGCTTCGAGGTGGCGGCCCGTATCGCGACCGGCACGGGAGCGGCAATTACGGTCGTGACCGGCCACACCCAGCCGTTGGGAGAACCGACCGGACAGGCACGGACAATCCGCGATGCGTCGGCCGCACGCTACGCCGCGGCGAGCCAGCCGCATCCACCGCGGCCCGACGATCCGCAAGCGGGGACCAGTGGGACGCCGCTGGGGCGTGGCAGGAGGGCGACATGAGGCGTCCCGTCGCACGACCCGAGGGGTCAGAACCGGAAGGCCGCAAAACCGCACCGATACTAGCTTCTCGCGAGATTTCGCCGCCGAAAGACCCCGCTTCCGTCCGGGTCGTCTCCTACGTCACCGCCGAGCGGCTGTATCGCATCGGTAGCGAGATGGACGGCCGGGACTGGCAGGTGCTGAACTTCGTCAGTGCCTGCCGCCTGGCCAGCGGTGCGCAGCTCATCCGCCGCTTCTGGCAGACCGGCGACCGTGAGAGCGCCGCCGCTCGCGCCGGACGCCGCGCCCTGAAGCGATTGGCTGGATGGCGGGTGCTGGACCCACTGCCGCGTCGTATCGGGAGCCGTCGCTCAGGCAGCGATGGCCTGGCCTACAGCGTCGGCCGCGCCGGGGCACGGCTACTCGCCGCACGCGGCTACTCTGGGCCGCGCATCGAAGCGCCCGGTGCGCTCTACGTCGCGCACACGATTGCCGCTACCGAGCTAGTGGTGGCGCTGCACGAGGCCGACCATACAGGCGCGCTCGAGTGCATCGAGGTCCAATCCGAGCCTGCGTGCTGGCGGGCGTTCCTTGGTGCCGGGGCGGCGCGCGTGATGCTCAAGCCGGACCTGTTCGTGCGCGTCGGGGCGGGCAGCGTTAGCGAGGACCGCTGGATGGTCGAGGTGGACATGGCCACCGAGGCTAGCCCCACGATCCGCGCCAAGGCGACGCGCCACCTGGCCTACTACCGCTCCGCCAGCGAGCCGGTGCATCCCCGCGTGCTGTGGGCGGTCCCCGACCGGCGGCGGGCCGAACAGGTCGCAAGCGCGCTCAAACGCTTGCCAGCCCCTGCCGCGCGACTGTTCGCGGTCTGCCTGCAAGATGAAGCTGTTGGGTTTCTGGCAGCCGAGGCGCATTCGTGAGCACGATCGCTCTCTACCAGGACGACACCCAGGCGTGGGGGCTCATTGAGGCCGACGCGCTCCTGATGCTCGCCAAGCTACCCGACGCCTGTATTGATGCGGTCGTCACAGACCCGCCGTATGGGATCGGGTTCGGCGATGAAGCCTGGGACGGTACCGACATCCGCCGGGCGGTAAGCGACGACAGTGAGCGCATGGGTGCTGCCGAAGCGTTCCAGCGCTGGACGCGGGTGTGGGCGTCCGAAGTCCGGCGGGTGCTCAAGCCGGGCGGGCACCTGCTCGCATTCGGGGCGCCGCGCACCTTCCACCGGCTCGCAAGCGGTGTCGAGGATGCGGGGCTGGAGATCCGAGACGTGCTCATGTGGCTCTACGGGCAGGGGCTACCAAAATCCCGAAGGCTGCCCGGCGGAACGGGTACGGCGCTGAAGCCAGCCTACGAGCCGATCCTCTTGGCACGGGTGCCACTGGACGGCAGCACCGACCGCAACCTCGGCACCTGGGGAACCGGCGTGCTGAACATTGACGCTGCCCGGGTCGGTGCAGCCCGGTATTGGCCCGCCAACGTGGCCCTCTCCCACGCGCCGGATTGCCCGGTGCGCTTGCTTGATAGCGGCGGGCCGAGTCGTCTGTTCTACTGCGCCAAGGCAACTCGCGCCGAGCGCGAGGCCGGGTGCGAGCAGCTCCCGACCCGGTTAGTGCGCATTTACAACGGGCGCCACCACCCGCCGCGCTTGGTGCGCAACCTGCACCCCACCGTCAAGCCGCTCTCCCTGATGCGCTGGCTGGTGCGGCTGGCGACGCCAGCGGGTGGCGTAGTGCTCGATCCGTTTGCGGGCAGCGGCTCAACCGGCATCGCGGCCGTGTTAGAGAGCCGGATGTTTGTGGGCATCGAGCGCGACGGCGAATACGTCGACGTCGCCTGCGCGCGCCTTACACACTGGGCCGCAACTGCGGCACAGCGGAAGGTACTGCCATGAAGGCCCCAGCAGTACCCCCGAAACCAACAACAAGAAAGGAGGCCCAAAGAAAGGAGAACAGACCAATGACAAGACAAGAACCTGAGGAGCACGAGCAAGAGACACCGGAGGTCTGCCGAGCCGCCATATACCTCTGCGGTCCAGAGCTGGACGACAGGAATCAGCTTGGCGACGTGCCGCCGATTGAGAAACAGCGTTTGCACTGCCGTCGTGTGGCGACGGTGATAGACACTGAGGTCGTCGGTGAGTTCGTTGACGAGTCGATGTCCGCGCCGTGGCGGTCTGGATTACACGAGGCATTATTGCTGGCTGCTGAGGGCCGACCCCTGGAATATCTCATCGTGTATTCGCGGGAACGACTGGCAAGCGACTGTACCGAGATGTTTGACGTTTGCGTGGCGTCTTGGCCTCGCTGGTACAGCCGTAATCGCTGCCGACGAACACTACGAGATGCCGTGGACAGAGATGTAACAATGCCCAGTCAAGCCCAGCGTCGGGTGGTGCCGTGCGGTGAACGGACCAACAAGAGATACATCGTGTTCGCCGTCGGTGCCACCCGACGGGCCGTGGATGGCCCCACGGCCAGCGGAAGGGAGCCCCTCTCTCCTTTCTGCTGGCCGACAAAGCCATTCACTACTCGCACAGGAGGTCTGACGTGACCAAGGCTGAGGAAATATTCACCCGGACGCACGCGCTGATGGGTGAAGGCATGAGCCGTACCGATGCGTTCAGGAAGATCGCCGCCGATACCGGCCGCAAGTATGACTCGGTACGCGGTGCCTACTACACCCACAAGCTCAAGGCTGAGGGCGGCGAACCCCGCTCCCGGCCCCGGCGGCGGGAGACCACACCCGAAGACGCGCTGGCTGATGCCCGTGCTTCGTTGGAGCGCTCAATAGCGTCCATTGACCGGGAGGTGGAGGTAGCCGAAGAGCGCGCCACTGAGGCGGTAGCCGAGGCTAAGAGCGCCTAACAAAAGGTAGGATTCGGTGTGGGGCTGTCGAAGTCCTGCGTTATGGCGAAACCTTTGCTTCCAGATGGGTTGTGGGCTCGGATAGAGCCGATCTTGCCGGAGCGTGAGCCGCGGCTGACTGGGCGCCCACGGGTGGCCGATCGAGCGGTGCTGACAGGGATTTTGTTCGTGTTGAAGACCGGGATTCCGTGGGAAGACTTGCCGCAAGAGATGGGGTGTGGGTCGGGGATGACGTGCTGGCGGCGCCTGCATGAATGGAACGAAGCCGGGGTCTGGAGCCGGTTGCACCAGGTGCTCTTGGACGAGCTACAGGACGCCGGCCAGATTGACTGGTCCCGCGCAGTCGTGGATAGCTCGCATGTGCGGGCCAAAGGGGGGGCGAGCAAACCGGCCCCTCGCCGGTCGACCGGACCCGCCTTGGCAGCAAGCACCACCTGATCGTCGACGGCAGGGGCACGCCGCTGGCGTTCACGCTGACCGGTGGGCACCGCCACGACATAACGCAGCTCACGGAGCTGGTGGATCGCGTCCCGCCGACCGGCCGTCACGGCAAGTTCCGCCCCCAACGCTTGTACGCCGACCGGGCGTACGACTCCAAGCGCCACCGCAAAGAACTCCGTGAGCGCTACATCGTCCCCAAGATCGCCAGGCAGAAAACCGGCCACGGCTCCGGGCTCGGACGCGAGCGCTGGGTCGTGGAGCGCACGATCTCCTGGCTGCACGCCAACCGCTACCTCGCCCGACGCCACGCACGCCGCGCCGACATCCACGAAGCCATGCTAACCCTCGCCTGCGCAAAGATCTGCCTCAAACAAGCCAACCACTTTTGTTAGGCGCTCTAAGGCGCTAAAGGCCAGTGCGGCTGAGCGTAAGCAGGCCATCACTGAGCGCTTGGAGGCCCTGAAGTGAGGCAAACGTGGGTCGGTCCCAGACATCAGTCTGGACCGGCCCACACCTACCAATTAACAGGTTGCTTAAATCACGACTTAACGGGAAAATCGTTAAGCCATATTAACCGAGAAAGGAGGTAAGAATGAACAACACTACAACAGAAACTAAATCCAATCCCGCCGTTGTCTATCTGCGCACCGGGTCATGCGACCAAGCGGATATCAGGAACGGCTTGGAGTCTCAGCAGCGAATCTGTGAGGGCTCCGCCCGCAAGCGCGGGCTGCACATCACCCGCATCTACGCTGATGCTGGCGTCTCAGGGTTGGCCAGCCGACGACCGAGCTTGGACCGGATGCTGAGCGACCTATCCTCCCGCCGGACGCCATACGTCATTGTGGCCGATCCCGCACGACTGGCGCGTAACCAGACGCTCAGCCTCGCGTTGGAGCTTCAACTCGGACGCTACGGCACCCGGCTCATCGTCGCCTGCGCAGCCGACAGTAACACCATAAAAAAGCAAGTTACCAGAAAGGAGGATAACGATGTCACAAAATCAAGCTAGAGCAGATAAAGCTGATACCGACGCGGAGTTGCAGGAGGTCGCAGCGATCTATGCCCGCGTGTCCAGCAGCGGCCAGCTCGGCAGGGGTGACGACGACGATGGCGACGGTTATTCGATCCCCGCCCAGGTCAAGGCGTGCGAACGCGAGGCAGAAGCTCGGGGTGCCACAGTAATAAAGGCGTACATCGAGCGAGCCGAGTCAGCCGCAGCGATGACCGGCCGGTACTCCAACAGATGATGCGTGAGATTGCGACGCTCGGAGTCCGCTACCTCATCGTCCACAAGGTTGACCGGCTGGCGCGGAACCGTTTGGATGACGCCCAGCTTTATGAGCGGCTGGTCGGCATGAACATTCGGCTGGTATCGGCCAGCGAGAACATCGACGAGACGCCAGCGGGGCGGCTAATGCACGGAATGCTCGCCACCTTCGCCGAGTATTACTCGAACAACCTGGCGAGCGAGATCAAGAAGGGGCTTCGCCAGAAGCACGAAAACGGCGGCACACCATTCAAGCCGCCTGTCGGCTACCTGCCCAAGCGCACGCTCATCGCCAACCAGGACATCCGCACCGTCATCGTTGACGAGGAGCGCGCGCCCTTTGTTCAGGAAGCCTTCGACCTGTACGCCACTGGTAACTGGACGACCCGCGCCCTGGCAGAGCACCTCAAGCGGCGCGGGCTGCGCAGCCGACCCACCCCCAGAGTGCCCGCGCGGCCACTGCGACTGACCGCCATCCAGGAAATGCTGCGCAACCCCTACTACATCGGCGTGGTCGTCTATCGCGGTGTGCGGGTGGCACACGGTCGCCACAAGCCGCTCGTGGACCCGGACACCTTCGACCGGGTACAAGCGCTGCTGTCCGCCCGCTCGGTTGCCGGTGATCGGCCGCACAAGCACCAGCACTACCTACGAGGCACGCTCTACTGCGCCATCTGCGGCGGTCGCCTGCTCTACAGCAAGCACCGAGGCAACGGCGGCGTCTACGAGTACTTCTGCTGCATCGGTCGGACCAGCCGCCGACAGGGCGGACGCTGCCCCAGCCGCTACTACTCAGCCCACGACATCGAGCACGCCATCGCCGAGCACTACCGCACGATCCACGTCCCCAAGCGGGTACGCGAAGCGATCTGGGCCGATGTTCGCCGTGACGCCGACGAGCGAACAGCCATCGTCGCCAAGGACATCGAGCGCCACCAGCGCAGGATCAAGAAACTCACGGACAACCAAGCCCGACTGGTGCAGCTCTCCTACCGCGGGCTCGTCACCGACGAGGTGCTCGCCGCAGAGCAGCAGCGGCTGGACACGGAGAAACTCCAGGCTCAGCGGCTGCTGGATGCTGCCGAACTACACGCCAGGGACATCGAGAGCGCGCTTGATGGAGCGCTGGCCACGGCCAGGACACCCCGCTCGACCTATCTCGTCAGCACACCGCTGGAGCGGCGCCTGCTCAACCAGACGTTCTTTACGCGCATCCTCGTCGGCGAGGGCGGCAAGATCGCGGGTACCGAGCTAACGCCAATCTACGCTGCCGTGTCGGCCTGGGAGCCCGACCTGGGCAAGCCACGGCACCTCAAGGCCATTCCGCAGCCCGCCGAGGCCACCAAAGGCCGCCGTAGCGCAAACCCCGACCCCGGTTTCTCGGGGCCAGGGTTCACACAACGACGAAATGGTGGAGCCAGCCGGGATCGAACCGGCGACCTCCTGCTTGCAAAGCAGGCGCTCTCCCAGCTGAGCTATGGCCCCTGGAGGCCCATATTTCCAGGGCTTTCGCTCAGTGTACCGAGCGGATGTAGGTCGGTGCGCAGACCAATCTTATCCTGATTTGGGCGCA
This sequence comes from uncultured Solirubrobacterales bacterium, assembly GCA_963764655.1. Taxonomy (GTDB): domain Bacteria; phylum Actinomycetota; class Thermoleophilia; order Solirubrobacterales; family Solirubrobacteraceae; genus Palsa-744. The sequence continues at coordinate 2,399,505 of CAVXTI010000001.1, read as the reverse complement.
TTTGGGTCGGGGTTTCGCGGGTCACCCGCGAAACCGACGGGTCAGCGGGCCGCCAGTGAGACTGGAGGACGCGGCATAGGGGGAGCCTGCGCATCCCATGCTCGCGTCCTACGACCCCGCGATCTCCTGCGCCCGTCGCTCATGCACGGTCGCCGGGCTCGATCAAGACCACCGGCTGAAAAGCCGACACCGGCGCCTCGCCGCCGACCCTGCGCGCCTGACCTGCTTTCCGGGCGCTCGCATCCGCGCAAAGCAGTACTCTGCCTCGAGCGATAGCGCCGTAAGGCGCACCGATTACGAGCGGCTCGGAGGAGCTCGGAGCAGCTCTTGTAGGCGCGCGTAGTCGCGGAGCTCAAGACGCCAGCGATGTTCTGCAGCGACCTTCTCGGCTCCGGGCTCGAAGCTTGACGTGGTGATCAAGACGCCTGCGCTGGCGTCCTGAAGGCTGACCGTGCCGAAAAGCTCGCGAACCTGGGCCGCACTCACCTTGAGCTCCGGCTTGTACCGCTTGGCCTGGACTACGGTGAGAGTGCTGCCGAGATCATCTCGACGAATGGCATAAACGTCCACACCACCATCCCCTGACGCTGGCGTTAGCTCGACCTCGAAGCCCGCTCGCGCGTAAAGTTCCGCTACGAGCTCCTCGAAACGCCGCGGGGAAAGCTCGTAGAGGCGTTGAGGATGTTCAGCGAGATGTGCGATGAGTTCGTCGTTGAACTCGACGATCCTGAGATCAAACGCTGCCCTCTCCGGGGTACCCAATACCAGCGCCCGGCCTTCCGGATCTAGGGCCGTTGCCACTTCGCCTGGCTGCAACAAGTCCAATCTGTATGTCAAAGCGCGCGCGAGCTCGTCGGCGACGGCTGGAAGCCCCGACGCGGTGCGAACGGCAAGCCGATCCGCAAGCTGAGGCGAAGCCTTCGCTACATCTTGAACACTCACCTCGTGCCACACGGGCAGGATCAGCATCGTGGACTCGTTGACCTCTCGAGAGAAAAAGCCGTCAGCTCCCGTATTGGCCAGCACCCCCCCCCCCCCCCCCCCCGCGCGAGAAACGCGGGGCTGATGATCGCGACGGCGGCCCTCGCGCTTCGTAGGCCATCGTCTATCCGCGTCGCGATATTGTCGCCGAGTCTGATCTCGGACTCGTCGAACCACACCCGCAAGCCCCTCCGCTGCAGCTCAACGGCCAGTGGACGTGCCACTTGCTCCCTGTCCTCGTGGGCGTAGAGGAGGAACACATCGAATTCATGCTGCGCCTGCTCGCTCAGGGCGAGCAACGGTGACGCTCCGGAAACCTTGGAGCCTTGCTGAGGCATGCTCAGTCCTGCTCGGCTGCGCCGGACAGCGACCCGTCCATCACGAGCGCCGAGATGACCACGCTGGCGCGCCTGGACACATCGGCCGCTTGGTCGTTCAGTAGTTCCTGCAGGTGAGCCGGCTCTGTTCTCGTGGCACGTTTGCGACGGTCCCGCTCGGCCTGGGTCTCAGCCTCCCAGTCCGCGGCCGAGAACCAGAGCACCAGATAGATGCCGTCCTCGGTGAGATCGGGCTTCAGGTACTTCTTTGCCAGCTGATCCGCTCATCCCGGTCATGAGGTCCTTGTTCCATGCGCCCTTGACCTCGACAACAATCGCGATTTGAGCATCGCCCTCGCCGTTTGCCTGGATCAAAAGATCGGTGCGGTCGCCGCTTCCCCCCAGCGCGTTGATCTGGACCTCTCGGTTGATGAAAGCGCGGTACTCGCTGATTTTCTCGCGCAGCCACAGGGCAAGAGCATCGCTGATCTCGTTCTCGATCTTGGGCTGTCGCAGCGGTTTCGTGTTCCAGAGGAACTGCGCCCTCGCGTATGCCCCTCTCATCTCACCGTCGAGGTCCCTCAATGCCCGCTCGACGACCTCCCGCAGAGCACGCGAGTCAGACAGCAGGCGACGCTTGTCGGTGGGTAGACGGATCACATCGGGCGGCCGTGGAGGGTCCCATGTTGCGCGCCTCAGCTCCTCGCGCGCCTGGTGGCGAATGCGCCTGATCCAACCGCCTTCGTCGAACCTCGCTTCAAGGTCGCCGAGCACTTCGATCGCCTCGGGTGAAACTCGGCTTGTCAGCCGATCGAGAATGCGGCTGCGCCAAAAGCCTGTCTCTATCTCGGCGGTTATGGTCCCCATTCGCTCTGCTGGCGATTCCGGTCGAGGCGGGAACAGCTCCATGAGCATCACGAAAAGCTCGCCGAGCTGCTGGGGATCGAGATGATCTGACCATTCCGTGGGTCTGCCGCGTTCAGCTACCTTCGCGAGCAGCGTCCTCGTCCAATCTGGATCGGATTTAGCGGTTCGGCGGATGTGCTTCCAGAACCCCGCTGGATCGATACGTGCAACCGTTTCGGCCAGCGTCAGGGCAAGCGTGGTTCTGTTCTGATCGGTGGCGTAACCAGGCTTCAGGCGTCTGTAGGCCCATTTCAAAGCACGCTCTTGTCCCATCGACCCGAGATGTTTCACAACCGCTTCGGCTTCGTGAGCCTCGAGGTTGCGCTTCCTAAGAAGTCCAAACAACGCGTCATCCATTGATCTACCCCGTAGAGCCCCCAGGCGCTGTATCACCGTGGTCACGCTCCCGGCTAGCGAGCCAGAGCCCAGCAGTGCGATGGCAGCTTCGCGAGTCTCGTTTGGAGCCACTCGCCGGATGCGTTCCAACGCGTCGTGGCGAAACTCCTGATCATCGGAGTCCGGTACTTGCCACCCAATGACCATTGGCGCCCAGCGCCGCCATATATCGTCGCTGAGATCATCGAATACTTCACGCCGCTCTTGCCACAGCAGGCGCAGAGCGCAATAGCCACCCCATGCGGGCCAGTAGATCTTCTGTCTACCAAGCCAGATAGCCGGCTTTGGGTTCGCCTCGATCAGATACCGAGAGGCGCCATCGATTATCTGCTCCTGCAGGGCGGGCGTGATTCGCTTCCAGCCGGGAGCGCTCGTCAGATCGCTCGCGAACTCACGCCCGTGGATCCTACCTTCGTCATCGGCCATCAGTGGCAACTGCATGCGCCAGTACGCTTCCACGTCTCCATCCGCAAATGCCTGCATCTCAGTAGCCACGCGCTCTGCGAAATCATCCGGATCGATATCAGGCGTGGGCGGCCCACTGCGAAGTACCTCGGTGTCGCTCCACTGCTGTCGCATGGCTTCCGCTTCGGGGCTGTCCAGAACGATCGCCTCGTAACGCCACGCAATCTCCGCATACAGCGAAGGGAACTCCTCTCGCGCTTCAAACAGCTCATCCGCGCCCTGTCCGTCCAGTGACAATCCCCGGACAGCGATCGCCCAGGCGTCGCGCTTGTCCCCATCCGTCTCCAGCCATCGCGCGAGCGTGTGCTGCATGAGCCCTGGCATGGATGAGTAGTACCTACCAATGAGCTGTTGCGCGACGTCGGGATCGATATCCCGCGTCACGAACTGCGGCACGAGGCCATCGAGGACGCCCCTGTTTGCCTCTACGTCTTCAAGCACGTTCGCCGGCGTCATCTCCCTCAGCAGCGAGGGCGCCGATGCCAGCACCGGTTCGTGCCGCTCTGCGACCAGCAGCACCAAGTCGGCCAGCGCTCGGGCGATGTCGCCATTGGCCGCGGCGTGCGGCCAAGCCTTCAACACGAGGATGTCCGCCAATTGGCATACGTCTCGCGTGCTGTGCCATTCGCGGGGGACTGTCATAGCCCATTCGACAGCCTGGAGCAGAGCGGCATCCGATGTCACATGCTCTGCGCATTCGCTACGGAGAAAGATCGCATACAAGCCCAAGAGCGACTCGTTCTTCTCGGGCGTGAGACCTTCGAAAAGCTGTGTGCTCGTCAGGGCACGCGGCCAACAGAGCTGGAGAGCGCTGCCCTTGAGTTCGTCGTTCACATCATCGGGTTGGGCCTCGATCGCAAGCGGTGCCATGAGTCCGCACATGGAGTCGTCCGCAAAGTCGCCCAGCGCACCGATCGCGCGCGTTCTCAACGCGATCGGCGCCTGTCGATCGAGGGCAAGCTCGACCAGCGAATCCGCCAGTGGGACCGATCTCGCCGCACCCACGGCGTCGACCACGGCTTCACGCTTGCGGAAGTCCGCATCCGAATCGAGCAGCACAGCTTCGAGATCTTTATCCAGGCTGTCGTAGCCAAGTCGAGGCCAAACGGATCGGATAGCGCTGGGGTCGATTTCACGATCCTCGACACCCTCAAGCAGCGAATGAACAGCCGCCCGTCGACTGTCACGACCGATCGATGCAGGATCGCCAAAAAGAGCCGGCACGGCAGCGTCGACGCGATCCAAGCTCGATATGAAGTCTGGACGAAGCGCCGCCAACCACCCCGCGACACTACGCAGCGCTGGCACAACCCGCCTGCCCGTCGCATCTCGCATCATGATCAGGTCACACACCTGGTCAAGCGAGAGCCGATCGTCCGCGAGCCAGTAGGCGGCGAAGAAGTCTCCAAAGGTCCGGTGCGTCCAGCCGAGACCCTGACCCCGGGCGGTGAACAAACCCGTATTCAGCACTTCGCGCACAGCTCGTTCGTCGACGTTTACGTGGGCCAGAATTGCGATCATGCGATCGAGCTCGTCACCTCCCAACAGCTCTGTGATTGGTGTCCCATCGCCGCCTACCGAGTCGCGGCCACAGAGAACAGTGCCCGCCGCGACGCGCGCCGCGATCGCAAAGGCTGCGGTACCGGTGATCTTCCGCAGCGGCTGTCTCTCATCATCGTGCTCCGCCGCCATGAGCAGCAAAGCCTTTTCGTAGAGATCCCTCAGTGCATCTGGGAATGAGCCGTCATCCGCGTAGACCTCGATCAACATCTCCAAGGTTAGGGGATGAGCCGCCAGTGGCGTTGCTCCGGACCTGTCCACGCCCTCCAAAAAACGATCCGCATCCAGACCACTCTTTTCCGCAGCCTCACTCGCCTCCGACCTGCGCAGTGGACACAGCTCTAGAACTTTGAACGACTCGCCGAACAGCTCTTGGAGCCAGCCCTCAAACTCAGCCTGTCGTTCAGCCGTGCGACACGAGACCCGCAGCACCAATCGAGACGAATCGAGCTTGCCGATACATTTCTTCAAGACGGAGACGGCACTACGAACGGCGATCTTCGCCTCGTCGAGGGCGTCAAGATAGAGACGCAGCTCGCCCGAACCAGCGATGTGCTCTTGAACCTTAGGTTCGTCAAGTATCGATCGTTCAAGTTCTGCTGGGCTCTGCGCGATCCCCAAGTCCACAAAGACGATGTCGGCCTCGTCGTCTTCTTTCCTGGCTACGTCCACCGCCTGTTCCATCGCGACAGACTTTCCCGAGCCGGGCTCTCCCAAGAGCATCAGACAGCGTTCCGCGGCGACCTCGGACAAGGTGACGACATCGGATCCGCCCCAGATGAGCTGGGCGTTCTGCTCTGGAAGCCACGCTTCGTCCGCCAGAGCAAGACGCCCGTCGGGCGCGATCCAGCCTCGCTGCCAGTCATATCTCTGCTTGTGCACTGTCATTTCTGAGAGTTGTTCACATCCGACCGCAGGTCGAGTTCAGACACGCCGCTAACCACTCGATGCCCTTCGACGCCCGCTCTGCCGTCGAAGAGCGACCGACATCGCCGATTGGCCACTCATGCCTTTGGGCGAAAGGGGGTACGCAGACCGCGGTGACGCTACTCCTCTGGACGAAGTCCAGGCGCATCAACTGAGTATCGGCACACGCCTGTTTCACCGGGAGAGCGCAAGCGCTCGCCGTGCCGGGCACGAAGCCTCCATCTCGTCCGATCCAACAGCGTGAGTGGTGTCCGCCGACGCGCTCGCATCTACGGCGGAAGCAGGAGCGACCGGGCGCACCGGCTGGTGCTACCGCGGGAACGGCTCCAACGGCGTCCGGTCTCCGACAGACCATCGATCGAGCGGTCGCGATCACGGCATACCCGCGCTCACGGTAAGCCTTCGCGAGACCGGCCCCGATGCCCTGCGAGGCGCCGGTGATGATCGCGACCCTCTGCTCGTCGTGCTCAGGCGGCGGGATCACTCGACGAGGTAAGTCTCGTAGATCACGCCCGTGGCCTGCCTGCCGCCGACGCTGATGAAGATGCCCTTGTTCAGCCAGCTGGTGACAAGCCCATCCGGTGTCGCGTCGAGTCGCGCGGTAGGAGTCCAACTCGTCGCTGAGGATCGGCAGCAAGTTCACAACGCGCACGCCGGCGTCCGTCGTTGCCCTCCGCACTGTGATCGTTCCGCGCGCGCAGTCAGGCCACTGCGAGCTGGAGTTCGGCTGGGTCCGCCGTAGCGGGAAGCTCGATCAACACCTTCTCGCCCTTCGCCTCCTCTATGAGACGGCGCGCGTCGATCAGCGTCAAGCCGATCAGCTCGCCGTTGGCGTCGTAGCTGACCGCGTGGCCTTCCGGCGTCTCGTCGAAATCGACCGCGCGGGCAGGATCGCCGTGGGCGAGGTACAGCACATCCGCGTCGCGGTCATAGCGGACACGATCAAACGTGTATGGGCCGATCTGGATGCTCATGGTCTGCTTCTTCTCGGGAACGCCGTACGGATGCTCCCAACGGACTTCTCGTCAAAGGCTACTACGACCTTGAGCCACCGACTGGGGCCTGCACCCTCCAGGTAGAACCAGTCCTGTCCTGGGCGTGGCTGCACGACTCGCTCCGTGGGCTCCTGTACAGCGCGCAGCACGTCCGCACGGTGAGGGGCCATATAGGGGTGGCCCTCGATGATGTGCTCCCATCGCTCGGTAGTCAAGTGGACCGTTCGGCCGAGGGGATCAACCACCACGCTCACGGCGGCATCCAACGCATTGTCTGGGCGCCTTCACGGAGCCACGCGACACACCCGCCGGCAGTGTGTAGCCCTGAGCCTGTCGCCGGCGATTGGCAGCCCTGCACAATCCCCTCGAATCCCCCTCGATCCGCCGCTATTTGGCCGTATGGCCCCAACGGGCCGGAGGGCGCGAAACCCACTGCTCATGCGGGATTCCGGCCCATCGCCCCCAACTCGGGGAACGCTTGCAAAGCAGGCGCTCTCCCAGCTGAGCTATGGCCCCACGCCCTCGAGTGCAGGGCAACCCCTCTGTTGATTGCATGACAGCCCGCTCACGAGCTTCTCGCCCTGGTAGCCCTCTACTCGTTGAAGTCGAAGTCGCGCGGAGGGCGCTGCTCGAACCAGAGGCGCTCCTGCTCGGGTGTGTCGCGCAGGAAGTCGGGAGTCTCCTCGAGTACGTCCTCCACGTGCTCGGCTGGATCGTGGTCATCGTCGACACGAGACTCCGTCTTGCCCGAAACCTCTACATCTGCCTGTTTGTCGACGTGATCGCCCGGCACCTCCCATTCGAGAGATTCCTCACCGGCAGCCTGCGAGTGAGCGGGATGCACAACGGAGGCCGACCTCTCCGGCCAGCTCACATCTGGAGGGTGGTCGGGATCGCTTCCGGCGGCAAGCTCGGCCTCCATATTGATCTCGATAGTCTCCTGCCCGGTACTCTGGGAATCCCCCACTTGGGATGACTCGGATCCCGAGAAGAACGACCCTGGGTCGCGTGACGGCTCTGTCTCGTCGTCGTCAGGCCCGTCGGGCTCAGCTTCCCCATCGCGGCGTACTGGGCCCAAAGCGTCTCGCTCCTCCCGGGCCACGTCTCCCGGATCGGCTCCCCTGAGACGCTTGAGCTCCAAGTGCTCGCGGATGGCGTCATCGAGCAATCCCATTACGCCCTCAAACCATACTGCGCCCACACGCGGATTTGCGGATGCGCTCCGGTTGAAGTCGTCTTTGGCCTACGTACGCGATATGTCCGCCGCGACTTAGGCTGGAGTGGACGCCTCAGTGGTCTCAAGCCTCTCCGCCCACTACACTTGTCCGGACTAATCGCTCGCATGCCGAACGCGGGACTGCGGGGCTATAGCTCAGTTGGGAGAGCGCCTGGATCGCACCCAGGAGGTCGCGAGTTCGAGTCTCGCTAGCTCCACTCCTTAAGGCCTGCAAATACGCAGGTTCGCAGCTCGTCATGGCCGCCTCGAAAGGAGGCGGTGTGGCCGTAGTCAAGTTTCAGTCAGGGAGGGCCTCGAGAGAGACCCTCGCCGGACGCCACAGACCGCGACGCGGGCGATCCACCCAGCCACGCTCGATCCAGCTGCGAGCCCTGTCACAGTCAGATCGCAACAACAACTCACAAGGATGCGGCTAGCACCGGTCGCCGGCGAGGGGGGAGGTCTCGACCAAGCGCGTTCGCGTGGAGCGCGATATCTACCGCAAGCCAAACGGCAAGTACGCGGTCTGCTTCATGCTCGACGGGCAGCCGCGCTTTCGTACCATCGGCTACGACCTCGCGCTCGCGCGCAAGGAACGTGCGGCCATAGTCAGGGCGGCCAAGCTTCGGGGTCCTCGCCTGCGCGCCGCGGCTGCGCTTTGACACGCTTGCCGGCTGGTGGCTTGCCCGCTACGAGCGCAGGTCGCGAGCGGTGAACGGCGCGAGGGGACGCTCCAGCTGCACCGCTGTCACCTTCAGCGTCATCTCCTGCCGAGTCTCGGCCTAAGCTGGCGCGCACCATCACGGCGGAGCAACTGGCGGAGCTGGTCGTCTGCAGCCCAGCCTCCCGGGCGCCGATCGCCACCCTCCTCTACACCGGGTTGCGGATCTCCGAGCTGCTCGGGCTGGTCTAGGACGACATCGATCTCCCCAGTGGCGCCCTGCATATGCGCGCACAGCTTTCGCGGCCTCGCCATGGAGCTCCGGCGCGGCGCGTGCCTCCGAAGACCGCCGCCGCACGGCGACAGATCCCACTCGCACCACAGCTCGTCAAACTGCTCCACGCACACAAGGACTCCTCCCAGTTCACCGCACCGAGCGACTGGGTGTTTGCAACATGCCACGGCACCCCCCATGACCAGCGCAAACGCGCGGCGCTGGCTGGAGGACGCCGCTCGCCGGGCGGGACTCGGCTCCGGCGACTCTCGTCTACGCCTGCACGACCTGCGCCACACGTTCGCAAGCCATCTGATCATCGATGTCGAGCTCGACGTGGTGCAGGTCAGCCGCATGCTCGGGCACGCCAGTGCGAACACCACGCTCGACATCTACGCGCACACGTTCGACTATGCCCGCCGTGGCGCAGACCTGCACAGGCGGATGACCGCCAGCGCATTCCTCTCGCTGCTCGACGAAGCAACCGGAACGGCAGAGCGCGGCATCAACGTGATCCCGTTCCCGTCGAGAACTACACGTCGCCGAGCGATCCCCCAGGCGGATGCCCTGTTCGAAACCCGAAGACACCGCCAAGAGTCGAGCCGTTCGAGCTTTGCGTAGATATGTGAGAGGGGCATCTTGACGGTCCCGCGAGCGATGAACTCTTCTCGCCTATCTCGGGATTCGTGAGGCCGTCGGCGGCGAGGCGAACGACCTGAAGCTCGGTCGGGGTGAGCAACTCCCAGCCGCCCGCGGACGCTTGCGCGAGCCACGTGCTCGTCGCAGCCAGCCGATTGCCTGCTTAGTGCTCATCGCGGCGCCCTGTGCGATCGCTTCGGTCGTATTCTCGCCCAGCTCGGCGCATAGGCGCTCTTGGAGCTCCTCGACGATCGCCTGCTCGGGTGCCCAGCGAACACGCCCGAGTAGGCCGTACGACCACTATTGCGGGTGCTTGCTTGGCACCGCTGGGGGCGATGGCACGTGGCCAGTCGCCTGAGTGACGACCTCAACCCAGCCCTCCGGCTGGTCGACGTGGAGCATGTGCGCGGCACCGGGCAGCGAGACCAACCGCGCTTGGGGCAGCAAGCGCATGACGAACCCAACGGCCCTCGCAAACGCAGGGTCGCTGAGGTCGCCCTCGATGACGGTCACGGGGCACCCAATCGAGCGGATCGCCGCTCGCGTGGGGTAAGGACGGATCATTTGATCCATCTCGCGCAGCGTGGTGGGGGCGTGAGCGAGCATCTGCTCGCGCCACGCCTCCGGGAGAGCGTCGAACGCGTTGCCGCCCGTCTTGTAACCACTCGCCCACAGGTACATCGCAAGCGCGGCCGACGCCGCGTCACGACGCACATATCTCCGGAAGCCCGAGCGGGCCGCCATCGCAACCGCGGCGCGAGTCGGGTGAGTCGTTAGATGCACCGCCGGCTCAGCCAACACGAGCGATGCAACACAATCGGGGAACCTGGCGGCCAGGTCGAGGGCGATCACGCCGCCGCCGCTCCAGCCCACCACCGTCGCGGGCGAAGCATCGACGGCGTTCAGCAGCGCGGCGGCATCACGGGCGTGTTCTGCGAGCCCTCCGTCAGGTGCGGGCGACGAGCGTGCGAAGCCGCGCCGGTCATAAGCGATGACGCGGTAGGAGCGCGCGAGCCCATCGAGCACCGGGGACCAGATGTCGGCATACGTGCCGGTCCCGTGCACGAGCAAGAGCGGCGGCCCGCTCCCCCGCTCCCCGTAATGCAAGACCACCCCATTCACCATCTCACTCGCCACTACCGGATCGTCCCACGTCACGATGGCGGGATGTTCTGGTTCAGATGGAACAGGTTGGTCGGGTCGTAGCGGTCCTTGAGCGCGCGCAGTCGGTCGAACTTCTCGGCGCCGTAGGCGGCGCGCACCCGCTCCTCGCCCTCGGCGGAGAGGAAGTTGATGTAGGCGGCGCCTGTCAGCGACGGCTCGATCTCGGCGTAGAACCGCTGCGCCCAATCGATATGAGTCTCGAGCCCGGTCGGCTCGTGGGTGGCGGCGATCGTGTTGAGCACGAACGGCGCCTGACGTTCGCCGCAGGCGGTCTCATCCTCACCGACACGGGCGATCGCGCCGCCGAAGTGGTGGATGTGGATCTCCGAGGATGGGGAGGTCGCGTTCTGATGGAAGCGGGCCATCGTCTCGATCGCGTGGTTGTCGAGCTCGCGGAAGTAGCCCGCCTTCATGTACGCCTGGGTGCCCTTCGGCCAGAGCGCGTCGAGCAGACTCTCCATCTGCACGTAGGGCATCGGGCCGACCAGGTCGGCGACGGAGTCGCCGAGATCGCGGATCGGCTGCAGCGCCTTCATCCCCGCGTCGGGGTCGCCGGAGTAGCAGCCGACCATGCCGACGAGCTTCTTGCCGTGCCAATCCTCGGGCAGGAAGGGGGCGGGGGGCGCGGTGATCAGGTTAACCAGGGTGGTCAGCTCGTCGGGGAGGTCACGTGTGAACTCCCGGTAGAAGCGCATCACCTCCTCGGCGCGGTCGCCGGGATAGAAGACCGGGCCGGCGGCCACGGTCGGGCCGACCGGGTGCAGGTCGAACTCGAAGGAGGTGACGACGCCGAAGTTGCCTCCTCCGCCGCGCAGGCCCCAGAAGAGGTCGGGGTTCTCCGTGGCGCTCGCGGTGAGGATCTGGCCATCTGCGGTGATGACCTCGGCTGAGCGCAGGTTGTCGCAGGCCAGGCCATACTTGCGCTTCAGCCAGCCGATCCCGCCGCCCAGCGTGAAACCGGCGACGCCAGTGGTCGAGACGAGGCCCCCGGTGGTGGCGAGGCCGTGCTCCTGGGTCGCGGCATCGAACTCTCCCCAGGTGACGCCGCCCTCGGCGGTGGCCGTGCGGCCGCTCACATCCACCGTGATGCCCTTCATCGGCGAGAGGTCGATGACGATGCCGTCGTCGCAGGTCGAGAAGCCGGGAATGCTGTGGCTGCCGCCGCGCACAGCGATATCGAGTCCCTCGCTGCGCGCGAAGCCGATCGCGTGGCGCACGTCGGAGGCATCGGCGCAGCGGGCGATCACCGCCGGACGGGCGTCATGGGCGCCGTTCCAGATCGAACGAGCCTCGTCGTAGGCGCCGTCGCCGGGCCGGATCAGCTCTCCGTGCAGCCCATCCTCGAACTCATTCAGCGTTGCCGCTCCAAGCACTCCTTGCGTAGCCATGCCGCCCCCATTTCAGTTCGGTTGTTTGACGTCGCGTTTCGACGACGCTCAGCGAGGCTACGGTGCGCCTCTTAGCGCTCACTTTGCAGCGTCTTTAGCCTCCCAGTTCCCGGCAGTAGGCGGTGCCGGCGCGGGCGCCGAGCAGCTCGAAGTGCCGCCTCGCCCGGTCCAGCCAGCGGCGCCCACTCGCCGCCTCGCCGTCCTCCGCGCAGGTCGCTGCCAGCACCGCCAGCGCCCACCCCTCCTGGTGGGTCGTCTCGATCCCTCCGAAGACCGAGGCCGCGGCCTCGAGGTGAGCGCGGGCACCGGCGCGATCGCCGGCGCAGAGCGCCACGCACGCCAGGCTCAGCTCGGCGGCGCCGACACCGATCAGGTCATCGTATTCGGCGAACCAGGTCCGGCTCTGCACGGCCGAGACGCGGGCGCCGTCCGCGTCGCCGGAACGGGCCAGGAGCATCGCCAGGCAGCCGAGGGTGATCCCGGCGCCGCGGCGGTCGCCGATCTCCTGCCGCAGGGCGAGGCTGCGCTCGAGCAGCGCCCTGCCCTGTTCGAAGTCGCCGCCGGAGCGGGCCAGGTTGCCGAAGGCGTTGAGCGCGAAGGCCTCGCCCTGCCGGTCACCGAGATGCTGGAAGCGGGCGAGACCCTCCTCGATCAGCTCTTGCGCGTGGGCGAAATCGGCCTCCGCGCGATCCACCGCGGCGAGGTTGACGAGGATGTAAGCAGCGGCCGCGCTGCCGCCGACGCGGCGGGCGATGAGCCCGGTGTCCTCCTGCAGGAAGAGCGGGTAGCCGGCCTCGGGCTCGACCGAGATCATTCCGTAGCTGAGCGGCCAGAGCGCCGGGCGCGGCTCGGCGCTGAGAGCGCCGGCGTGCTCCAGCGCCGCTTCCAGCCGCTCCCGCGCGGGGCCGTATTCGCGCCGGAACCAAGCGGCGATGCCCCGCGTGTGCGCCGCCCACATTGGTGGCCGCGCGGCTGGCAGGTCCTCAGCGAGGAGCGCCTCGTGTTCGCGCACGATCCGCTCGACGTCCCGCGCGGGACTGACGATCGCCCGGTAGGCCGCCGAGATCTCGACCGCGTCGAACATCCCGGCCCGGTCCTCGAGTTCGCCGAAGATCGCCACGCTCTCAGCCGCGAGCTCATGGATCCCCTCTGGGACGCAGCGGCGCAGCCCGATCACGCAGGCGGCGAGCAGGGCGCGAGCGCGCACCGCCGTCGACTCGGGCGCCGCGGCCAGAGCGGCGGTGAGCCAGCGGTACCCCTCGGCGAGGTAGCCGCGCATCAGCCAGAAGCGCCAAAGGGCCACGGCAAGACGCAGCGCCGCCTGGGGATCGGCGACCAGCGCCGAGGCCAGGGCGGCGCGGAGATTGTCGCGCTCCAGGTCCAGCTGCCCGAGACGGTCCTTTGCAGGGAGGTCGCCGGCGGGCGTGGGGTCGCTCTCGGCGAACTCGATGTACCAATCGCGATGGCGCCGCTCGAATGCGGAGCGCTCTCCCGCCTGCTCGAGCCGCTCGACCGCGTACTGCCGCACGGTCTCCAGCAGCCGGTAGCGACGCTCACCGGCTCCCTCGTCGACGTGAACCAGCGACTTGTCGATCAGCCGGCTGAGCACGGCGACGGCGTCGCTGCGCCGCAGCGGGTCCTCGGCGCCCACGTCCTCAGCCGCCTCCAGCCCGAAGCCGCCGGCAAACACCGCAAGGCGCCGCACGAGGATCTGCTCGTCGGCCTCGAGCAGGTCGAAGCTCCAGGCGAGTGTCGCCCGCAGGGTCTGCTGTCGGGTCATCGCCGTGCGCGGCCCGGCCGAGAGCAGGTCGAGTGAGCGGTCGAGGCGCTCGACGATCTGAGCCGGAGTGAGGACGCTCACCCGGGCCGCCGCCAGCTCGATCGCCAGCGGCATCCCGTCGAGGCGGTGGCAGAGGAAGGCGACGGCGTCCGCGTTCTCGCCGCCGAGCTCGAATCCGGGCGCGGCCTGTGCGGCCCGGGTGGCGAACAGCCGCACCGACTCCGCCTCCAGCGCCTCCTCCGCTGGCGCTCCGGGAACCAGCCTGGGGAGGGAGAGCGAGGGGACGCGCCACGTCACCTCGCCGGGAATGCGCAGTGGCTCGCGACTGGTCGCCAGCACGGTCAGGTTCGGGCAGTGGTTGAGCAGGGCCTCGGCGAGGCGCGCGACCGTCTCGACCAGGTGCTCGCAGTTGTCAAGCAGGAGCAGCAGCCGGCGATCGCCGATGTGCCCGGCGAGGGCGATCTCCGGCGCTCGGTCGGAGGCCAGTCGGGTGTCCAGCGCCTGAGCGATCGCCGGGCCCACGAGCTCGGGCTCTCCGAGCGCCGCCAGCTCTACGGGCCACACCCCATCGGCAAAGTCTTCGGCGCGCCGCCCGGCGAGCTGCAGCCCCAGCCGGGTCTTGCCGCAGCCGCCGGCTCCGGTCAGGGTGAGGAGCCTCGCGTCCCGCAGCAGCGTCGCGGCCTCCGCCAGCTCGCGCTCGCGGCCGATAAAGCTCGTCAGCTGTGAAGGCAACTCGGGCCGGCCGGCATCCGCACGGTGCGTCTCGGACTCCCGCTCCAGCTCGGCCAGCTCGGCCTCCAGGGCGAGGCGGAGCTGCTCGAGGCAGTCGCGCCGCTCCCGGCTCCAGTCCTCGTAGCGGTCTGCCGGCAGCAGCTCGGCGTCGAAGCCTTCGAGCGCCGAGCGATAGGCGCCGGGCTCGCACTGCTCGCGCGCCGCGGCGGCGAGCTGTTCGAAGGCGACGGCGTCGATCCGGATGGGGTCCTCGGGGCTGAGCAGGATCAGTTCTTCGCGCAGCTCCAGGTAGCGGCTGCCGTCCAGCCCGATCGAGTCGAGCGCGCGCCGGGCCGCGAAGATCGCTTGATGGAGGTTGTTGCGGGCGGAGTCCGGGTCCCGCCCCGCCCACAGCAGCTCGGCGGCCTGGTCGACGTGGAGGCGGCGCTCGGGCGCGAGGGCGAGCAGCTTGACCAGCGTCTTTGCCTTGCGCAGCCGCCAGGCGTCCTCCGCGATGACGCTGTCGCCGACGCTGATGGAGAACACCCCGAGGAGATCGATGCACAACACCTCATCGTCCACCGATGCGCCTTTCGTGCTGGGACTCGCCACCGCATAAGAAAACCACTCCGAAGCGATCAACCCGGCACGATCACCTCAATGCCGGCGCCGCCGGCGTCTTGTCACGCGGACGCGCCGGCTCCGGACGTGATGTGCTCGATCACCCGCCGGAACTCCTCTGTAGGCGAGAAGTCGACGTACTCAGAGTCCTCGAGCGCCTCGGGAGCATGGCCGGGAGCCCAGTAGAACGCTTCGCCGGCGGCGAAGTCCTGATGCCCGTCCAGCGTGTGCATCCGCACGCGGCCCTTGATCATGTACCCCCAGTGCGGACACGGGCACAGGTCGTTCGGTAGCCCCTTGGTGGCGGGGCGCAGGTCGGCGCCGGCGGGCAGCCGCACGAACCCGACAGAGAGCCCGTCCTCGTCGCGCAAGCGGACCTCGACGCCGTTGTCGTCGATCACGACCGGGACGGCCTCGCGTGGGATGGATTGCATGGTGTGTCCTCCTTCTGGTTAGTTGAGTAGCTCGGCAATGTGTTGGGCGGCCAGGCGAGCGCCGTCGGTCTCGACGTCGCGGTAGTCGACGTCGAGACCGATCTCCTGCGCGATCGCCGCTGCGATCTGCTCGGCCGGGGAGTCGTCGTAGTCCATGCGACGACCGGCGCCGTAGCGTTCCAGGCGGTGGCGGACGTGGAAGTTCTGCTCGAAGTGGTGGCGCAGCGGGAAGTACAGGAACGGCCGCTTGTTCGCCGTCAGCTCCATCGAGGTGGTCAGACCGCCTTGCACCACGGCCAGGTCGCAGGCGGCGAGGTGCCGGTAGAGGTTGTGCACGTAAGGAACGACCTCCAGCCCGGGATGTGAGGGCAGCGACTCGAGGTTGATGCGGGGGCCGGCGACGACGATCATGCGCAGCTTCGGGATACGCTCCTTTGCCTGCGGGAAGGCGGCCATCACCCGCCGCAGCAGGTCAGCCCCGACACCTGACCCCCCGACGGTGACGATGCACACCTGCTCGTCATCGCCGTAGCCAAGCTCGGCGCGGAGCTTGGTGCGATCGCCGAGGTCGGCGGGGTCAAAGCCGGTTATGTAACCGGTGAACTGGTAGTTGCGCTCGGCCCAGTCGCGGATCATCGGCAGCCCGGGCCCGAAGCGCCCGGGGACGATGTCATCGGGGTTGCCCACGAACAGTGAGAGGTCGCGGACCTCGGGGTGCTCGGCGATGTGTTCGATCCGCTGGGCGTTGAAGTCGGCGGTCAGGAAGCCTTCTCGCGCGTCCCCATCGTCCATCGGCAGGAAGCCGACGAAATCGCTCAACCACACGTACGGCACCCGCTTCTCGCTGGGGTTCTCGTGCAGGTAGTAGTCGAGCTCCCAGGCCTCGTCGCCGATCCACAGGTCATAGCGATCCTCGCGCACGACGTCGTGGAAGACCATGAAGTTGGCGGCGAGGATCTCGTCCATGCGGCGTATCGCATGGAAGGCGTGCAGGTCGTGCTCGACGGACTCCGACTCGATGTGCGTGGACTCATTTGCCAAGTGAGCGCTCGCCGGGTGGATGCGCTCGCCCTCCGCCTCCAGCACTCGGGTGACCGGGTCCTGAGCCAACCAGTCGACCTGCAGGTCCGGGTGTAGCCGCCGCAGCTCACGGGCGATCGCCACATCGCGCCGGGCGTGACCGAGACCGATCGGCGAGGAGATGAACAGGGCACGGGGACGGCCGTCGAGGCGGTACACGGTCGGGTCGCGCGGCGTGCGCCGGCGACCGAAGGCGTCCTCGGAGAAGTCGCGCAGCGCCAGGTTGAACTGGACCGGCTTGCGGGCGTGCAGCAAATGGCCGGCGCCCTTGACCGTCTCGAGCTTGCCACCGCTGAGGCGGGCCAGCGCGCGGGCGTCGCTGGGCGGCACGATCTTGTCGTGCTCGCCGGAGACCACCAGCACCGGGCAGTCCAGGTTTCGCGCCAGCCCGCGAAGGGCCCGCGGTGGATTGCGGCGGTGGGCGGACTGCTCATCGCGCACCGTGGCTGTCAGCGTCTGCGGGTCCGTGTCCAGCGCCCAGCCCACCCCGTCCTCGATGGCCTTGCTCGAATGCGGCTCCGGTAGGGCCCGCGAGACGAACCACTCAGCGAACACCGGAAATTCCTTTCGCCAGTGGACCGCGTTGAAGTGCCCCCACCAACGGTAGAACTTGGGGCTGATCGCCGGCCGTGAGATGGTCCACCAGATGAGTTTGCTGCGCATGAGCCACAGGTGCGACGGGGTGTAGGGGAACATCGGGCCAGTGAAGGCAGCGCCGACCATCCGCTCAGGGGCAAGCCGCGCCAGCTCGAGGTGATACCGGGCACCCGCGGAGAGGCTCACCGTCACCGCCCGCTCTGTCCCGGTCGCGTCCATCACCGCCAGGCAGTCGCGCGCGAATTCAGTGGCCCTATAGCGCCGCGGGTCGCGGCAGCGATCGGAGCGCCCGTTGCCGAGGCCGTCCATCGTCAACACACGGAAGTGGCGCGCGAGGTAGGGAATCTGCATCTTCCAGTGGCGCGAGTGAACCAGCGACCAAGTCGGGATCAGGAAGATCGTCTCCTCGCCCTCGCCGTACACCTCGTAGAAGAGGCGTTGGCCATCGCGCTCGACGAACCCCTCGGCCTCGGGGTACCGGGCACGGCTCTGCTCTGGCCCGCGAAGTCCCTCCGCGTCGAGCGACGGTGACCCCGTCCTGGTCTGGATTGCCATTTGACCGCCCCTTTCTTACAAAGTTGTCCGCTTGCACCGTCGTCAAACGCGGCGCCCTAGTGGGGTAGCCGCCAGTCGTTCCTATGCCTCGAGCTCGTAGAGGACCGAGAAGGGTTCCTCGATCGGGAGCTTGCGGAAGTGCGTGAAGCCGGCCGCGTAGGCCAGCTCACGCGCCTTCTCCTGCCCCATGCAGGCACCGATGCCGGCGCCGCCATGCGCGAGTGACGTCGTCATGCAGTAGAGGGTGCTGACGTTGTAGAGGAGCTTGCCGAGCGGGTTGCGGTTCTCCTCGACGTCGCCGGACGCGTTCATCTCGAGCATCAGATACGTGCCGTCCTCCCGCAGCGCCTTGCGGATCGCGCGCAGCAGCCCGACCGGGTCGACGGAGTCGTGTATGACGTCGAACGTGCTGATGAGATCGAACTGGCCCTCTGGCAGCTCGGCGCCGTCGCCGACTGTGAATGTCAACCGGTCGGCGACTCCCGCGGCCTCGGCGTTGACACGCGCGCGCTCGATCGAGCCAGCGTGGACGTCGGAGCCGTGGACCTCGGCCGCCGGGAACGCCTTGGCGATCGTGATCGGAGCACGACCCAATCCACAGCCCACGTCGCACGCTGATCCACCAGCCTGGAGCTTCTCCTGGACGCCGGGCATCGCCGGGATCCACGTTTGGACGAGGTGGTGCTTGTACCACGGCGCCGTCATGCGCTCGATCGCCTCGTACATGTCGGGCAGGTACTGATCCTGCGTGACGCCTCTGCCCGTCTTGAAAGCTTCGGCCACCTGTGGCGCGACGGTCACTGTCGGGACGATCATCTGCAGGAGCCCGCCGGTGAAGAACGGGAACTCCTCGTCGGCGAGTGGCAGGGCGTGCTCAGGCGGCAAAAAGTAAGTGTCGCCTTCGGTGTCGTGCTCGAGGTACTCGGCCGTTGCCATCGCCCCAAGCCACTCGCGCAGGTAGCGCTCGTTGAGACCCGTTCGCCCAGAGAGCTCGGCAGCCGTCACGGGCCCGGACTGCGCGAGCGCCGCGAAGATGCCGAGGCGGTCGCCGATGTACATCAGCCCCCCGCGCATCGCGGTTCCGACGTCGAGCACGATCCGCTCGACAAAGGCTTCGAGCTTCTCCTGGTTGAGCTGCTGCGCCTCGGTAGCCATGTGTGTCTCCGTTCGTGGTTGCCCTTTCGGAAGTAACTGTCCCATGGCTCCGTGGCGCCACCGCGAAGCGCGCGCGAAACTCGCGTGAATCCACGTAGGCTTCAGTAATGCTGCGTGTCAACTTGCTGGGGGAGCTGACACTCGAGGTGGACGGCAGGCAGCTGGAGCTGCCGGCGAGCCGGCGGGCTCGTTCGCTGCTCGGCCTGCTCGCTTTGGAGCGGCGCACGCACCCTCGCGGTCAGCTCGCTGCCCGCTTCTGGCCGGACGTGCTCGACGAGAGCGCGCGCACGAGCCTGCGCAGCGCTCTGTCGGCTCTGCGTCGTGCGTTGGGCCCCGACGCCGATCGCCAGCTGTTGGCCAGCCGCGACACGGTCGCCCTCGCCGGTCCCGATCAGGTCTGGACAGATGTCGGCGAGTTCGAGCGGCTCGTGGCCGAGAGCCGGTTTGAGGATGCGCTCGAGCTCTCGCGGGGCGAACTGCTCGAAGACCTCGACGACGACTGGGTCTACGAGCGGCGCGACGAGCATCGCGCCAGCGTGGTGTCGTTGCTTGAGCTGATGGCGGAGGCCGCGGAGGCCGCGGGGGATCTCGCGGCGGCGGTCGCGCTCACTCGCCGTCAGGTCGCGCTTGACCCGCTCTCCGAGGAGGCCCATCGCGAGCTGATCGGCCGCCTGGCGGCGAGTGGGGACCGCTCGGCGGCGCTGACGACATATCGCCGCCTGGCTGACCGATTCGCCTCAGAGCTCCGGATCGTCCCGTCCTCGGTTACGCGGGAGCTGGTCGAGCGAATTCGCGCAGTTGAGACGACGCCGCAGCCCGTCGCCGGGCTGCCATCGGACACCCCGCTGCCTGTCGCGTCGCCGCCATCAGACCCCCCGGCGCCTGGGCCGCCGGGGGCGCCAGTCCCGGCCTCGACGGCGGAACGGACGACCGGCACAGTGACGCTGCTGTTCACCGACCAGGTTGGCTCGACCGAGACGTTGCAAAGACTCGGCGATGAGGAGGGCGAGCGTCTGCGGCGCGCGCACTTCGGCCTGCTGCGCGAGGCGGCGGGGATGCACGGCGGCGAGGAGGTGAAGAATCTCGGTGACGGGCTGATGGTGGCGTTCGTGAGCGCGGTTGACGCCCTCGCATGCGCGATCACGATCCAGCAGGCCGTCCACCGCGCCAATGCGAGCGGCGAGCTCGAGTTCGCGGTTCGCATCGGCCTGAACGTGGGGGAGCCGATCCGCGACGAGGGCGATTACTTCGGCACGCCGGTGGTGATCGCCAAGCGGCTCTGCGACGCCGGCGCGCCAGGTCAGATCCTCGCCTCAGAGTTGGTGCGTGCGCTGATCGGCTCGCGCGGCGGGTTCGCCTACCGCGCGCTCGGGGCGGTCCCGCTGAAGGGCGTCGCCGACCCGGTCCCCGCTTGCGAGGTGATCTGGGAGGCCTCGACCGAGGTGCGCGTCCCGCTTCCGTCGCTGCTGGCGGGCGAGGACCGAGGGACGTTCGTCGGCCGGTTCGATGCGGGAGTTGCGCTTGAGGCGGAGTGGGCGGCGGTGCGTGAGCGCGGCTTGCGCGTCGTCGTGCTCGCCGGCGAGCCCGGGATCGGCAAGACGCGCCTGGCAAGGGAGTTCGCCCGTTCGGCGCACGAGCGGGGCGCGACGGTGCTGGCGGGCAGCTGCCACGAGGAGACCCATGTTCCCTACCAGCCGTTCGTGCAGGCGCTGCGCCACTACATCGCCTGCTGCCCGCCGGCCGAGCTGGCGGTGCAGGTCACCCCACGGCGCGCGCAGCTCGCCGCGATCGTGCCAGAGCTCGAGGACTCGCGTTCCCCGTACGGGCCGACGGGCCTTGGCGCCGAGCAGGAGCGCTTCCGCTTGTTCGAGGCGGTCTCCTCGCTGTTGGGCGACGCTGCGCATCTTCGCCCGCTGGTGCTGTTCCTGGACGACCTGCAGTGGGCCGACCAGTCGAGCCTGCTGCTGCTTCGCCACCTCGCGCGTTCGGCGAAGGACGCGCCGTTGATGGTCCTCGGCACCTACCGGCCGGTCGAGGTCGGGGAGGAGCACCCGCTCGCCGAAGCACTCGCGGAGCTGCGCCGCGCGCGGACGGTGGAGCGGCTGTCGTTGTCGGGGCTCGGCGAGGGGGAGATCGCCGAGCTGATCGCGGGCCGCGTCGCCCAACAGGCGCCGCGCGGATTCGTGCTCCGTGTCGCGGAGCGCAGCGAGGGCAACCCGTTCTTCATCGAGGAGCTGCTGCACGACGTCGGCGCGGAGACCGATTGGGATGCAGCGGCGAGCGGCGTGCCCGACAGCGTCAAGGATCTGCTGCTGCGCCGCCTGCGCGGCCTCGGGGATGACTGCCGCAAGGCGCTCTCGGTGGCCGCGGTCGTGGGCCGCGAGTTCGAGCTTTACGTGCTCGAGCGTGTCCTGGAGCACCCACGCGATCGCCTGATCGACCTGGTCGAGGAGGCGATCGACGCCGATGTCCTGGTCGAGCCTTCCCAGTCGGTTGGGCTGCTCAGCTTCGCTCACGCGCTCTTTCGCGAGACGATCTACGAGCAGCTCTCGGCCACCCGTAAGGCTGCGCTCCACGGTCGGATTGCGGCGGCGATCGAGGAGGAGCCCGCCGACCGCCCCGACGAGCGCGCGGGCCTACTTGCCTACCACTACGGTTCCGCAGGCGATCTGCGCAAGGCGTTTGACTACCACCGCCGCGCCGCCACCGAGGCGGAACGGGTCCACGCCCACGAGCCGGCGCTCGAGAACTTGGATGGAGCAATCGTCGCGGGCGAGATGCTCGGTATGACCGCGGCAACCCAGGAGACGATCCGCGACCTCTACCGTGCCCGCGCCTGGACGCTCCAGATGCTAGGTGAGTCCGACAGGGCACTGGCCGATCTGGAGCACGCGCTCGCGGGTGCGAAGGCGGCCGGCGACCGCGCGACCGAGATGCACGTGTACATCGCTCTGGGGGCGCATTGGCATGTGCGCGATCCGCAGGCCTCGCGACGCTGTTACGAGGAGGCGTTGCGGATCGCCGAGGAGCTCCGCGACGGATCCGGTCAGGTCAACGCTCTGAGCCGCCTTTCGCTGGTGCTCGCCAACGATCTGGAGTTCGCCGAGGCTGTCGAGCTGGGCGAACGCGCACTCGAGATCGCACGTGGCGCCGGCGACGAGCTTGCCGTCAGCCACGCGATGGACAGCCTCAAGTTCACGGCGCTGCAGCTTGGCGACCTCGAGCGCCTCGAGGAGCTCTGCGCCGAGCTCGAGCGCGCCCAACGCAAGCGCGGCGACCTGTGGTACCTGCAATTCACGCTGTGCGAGTCTTGCTTCGTGCCACTGGAGCGCTGCGACTGGCAGGAAGCTGAGGAGCGCATCGGGGAGGCACTCGCGATCAGCGAGCGAATCGGCGAACCAAACAGCGGAGTCCTGATCCGCGATACGTTGAGCTTGATCGCGCGCTGCCGTGGCGACTACACACGATCGCTCGCATTCGGTCGCGAGGCGCTCGCACGCGCGGACACACCCGACGCCGACTGGCTCGGCTGGGCCGCGGCCGGCCTCGCAGGCACCCTTCTGGACCTGCGCGCCACGGACGAGGCTGTCGCTGTCCTCGAGCGCGGCCTCGCGGCCGCCGAGCGCAACCGGGCGCGCGGGCAGATCTTCCGCTGCCTCGGAGCGCTCTGCTCGGCCACGCGGATGGCGGGCGACGAGACCCGGGCGCGTACGCTCGCGGAGCGTGCGCAGCAGATTGCCGAGCAGGTCACGACGCCACCCGGCAACGTCGACTTCTGGGGAGAGCAGGCTTACTTCGCGATCGCAGAGACCCACCTCGCGGCCGGTGACATCGAGCGCGCCGAGCAGGCAATGCAAGGCCGACTGCAAGCGTGGGAGCGCAGCGGAGCGCAGAGGTCGATTGCATGGACCGCCCGTTTCTTGGCCAGCTGCGCCGAGGCTCGCGGAGACTGGGCCGCGGCGGGACGGATGCTGGCCCGCAGCGCCGAGGCGGCCGGCGATGAGGGCCTGATCTGCGAGCGCTGGCAGATCGAAGCCGGGCTTGCCCGCGTGGCGGCCGCGGCGGGCAGTCTCACGGACGCCGAAGAGCACTGCCGCCGCGCACACGAGCTGATCGACACGATGGCCGCATCGGTCGAGGACGAGGAGATCGGGGTGCGGTTTCGCGACCGCGCACTGGCAGAGATCGGCCGCCCGGCATAAGCGCTACGCGACTGGTGCAGCGTTCCCGAAGTGGCTTGTCGATCGTGGGGCTGGTGATGATCGGCTCGCACGCCTGCCCTCCGTCGTGGGTGTCGCGCAAAGTCGTCTGCGGCGATGGTGATGCCCGCGGCGATGGCGGTGGACCCGGTAGGGATCGGGGTCTGTGTGCCGGGTGGAGTGTGCGTGCGGCCAAGATGCCGTTTCAGGCCGCCTGGGCGGCCAGGTGGTGCTTGTGGAGCTTGAGCAGGTTGTGAGTCGCGGTGATTAGCCGCCACTCCGAGCGTGCGGCGGATCTGCCTCGCCGCTGGAACTGGTTGATGCGTCGGTTGTGCTTGGTTTGAGCGAATACGGGCTCGACCATCGCCTTGCGTTTTCGGTAAAGCCCGCCACCGTGGTCACCGGCGAGCACGGTGCGCATGAAGGCGTAGCGGCCGCCATTCCAGCCGCGGCGGGGTGTGTTGCGCTTGCCGGCATCGGGCGGGATCAGGACTTGGGTGCCCATGTTCACGACCTCGTCGATCTGCTGCTCATGCCAGTAGCCGCTGTCCGCGACCGCGATCCCGGGCGCCTCGCTCACACCGATCTGCTGCAGCTCGCGGCGGGTGGCCTTGACCATCGGCTCGAGCTGCCCGAAGTCTGGTGAGGTGAGCGTGACCTCGGCCGCCAAGACGATCTGATGCTCATTCACAGCGGCCTGCACGTTGTAACCCTGGGTGTAGCTGCGCGGCGTCTTGACGTTGCGTGAATCGAGGTCAGTCACGTTGATCTTCCCCGGCGGCACCTCGGGCGCCACATATGGGTTCGGGCGTGCCCCGAACCGCCGGCCGTCCTTGGTCACAGCAGTCGCGCGATGATGCTCATAAGCGTCGTTGGCCTCCTGCTCGACCCGCAGGTTCTCCTGAAGACGCTGCTCTGCTCCCAGCAGCCGCTCGGCTCGCGAGCGTGGGATCGGCTGAGCCTGTAGCCGCCGGTGCTCCTCGAGCTGGTGGCGCGCCTCGCGCACCCACCCCGCACGGCCCTGGACGCGAGCGACGATCACCTCGGGATCAAGCACGAGCTCCACACCCAGCGGCTCCGCGTCAGCCGCCTTCACCTTCGCGTCTTCTCTGTCTGCACGCTCGCGCGCGAGCTTCTCCTTGGCTTCGCGCAGCGCAGCACGTCGGCCCTCGTGGGTTCGCAGGTGCTCGGGCAGCTCATCGCCGCGCGCCTGCCCATAGAGCTCGTCCTCGGCGGCATCGATCTCGCCCGCCTCCTTCAGGATCTCCCGCGCGAGCTGCTCGTAGTCCAGGTTGCAGTGATGTGACGCGTTTGCATGAACCTTCGTGCCGTCGATCGCGATCAGCCCCACCTTCACGAGCCCCGCCTCCCGACAGAGCCCCAGCACCTCGCTGAACAAGCCCGCCAGGGCCTCCTCGTGGCGCACGCGAAACCGCGCGATCGTCGCGTGATCCGGCGTCTGCTGCGCGGCGATCACCCGGTAGGCGACATCCTCCACACACCGACGCTCGATTCCCCTTGAGGACCGCTCACCACGCGCGCACGCATACAAAAGCAGCGCCACCATCATCGAAGGCTCGAACGCCGCGCGGCCCCACCCATCCTGGCGGTAGGAGCCATAGAACGCGTTCAGATCCATCTCCTCGACCGACGCCAACACGAACCACGCCAGATGACCCTCCGGCAGCCAATCCCGCGGGTCCGGCGGCATCAAAAACACCTGCTCACGATCACACTCAAGAAAGTTCTGGGGCATACCCAGAAGTGTCTAAACCACCCCGGACAGACCGGAGGTTTGCGCGACACCCACCGTCCCTTGCAGGAGCGGCGCGGCGCGTGTCGACACGCCCGCCTTCATGGGATTTGAAGATGGAGCAGCTCGCTGCCGCTTCCGAGTAAGGACTTGCCTGCGCAAACGCCCGCCGCCGTCGCGCTGGCCGAGGATATGCTCGTTCTCAGAGCAAGGTGACAGAGGCAGCCGTGGACAATCAGGTCGGAGTCGTCGTCTTGGTCGAGCCCTTTGGCGCGGGCGGCGGCGTCGACGTGGTCGCTCGTCCGCTCGCCGCCGAGCTCGCAGAGATCCTGAAGGATCGGGTGACGGTTGACAATCGCCCGGGTGAGGGGGCGACCGCGGCGCCTGCGTTCGTCGCCCGCGCTCGTCCAGACGGTCGCACGCTTCTGATCAACACCAGTGCCCATGCCTACAGCGCCATATTCGCGCCGCAGCTCCCGTACGACCCGATCGAGGACTTCGTCCCCGTCGCCCCTGTGACGACCCAGCCCTACGTGCTCGTCGCGAGTGCACGTTCCGGGCTGCGCATGTTGGACGGGCTCGTGGACGCAGCGCGGGCGCGCCCCAGGGAGCTCGTGTTCATCTCCGCGGGCGTAGGCACGGGCACGCACCTGAGCGTCGAGCAGCTCAACCGCGATCTCGGCGTTCAAGCGATCCACGTGCCCGCCCGGCCGGGCGACGCCATCGACGCCACGATCGGTCGCGTCGCCGCGGGAGACGCGGACTATGCGATGTCACCAATTCCGATCGCCGCACCACGCCTCGTCGCCGGCACACTTCTCGCGCTCGGCGTCAGCGGTGTCCGCCGCTCGCCATTGCTGCCGGACGTGCCGACGCTCGCGGAAGCGGGTGCCACCGGTTTCGATTTCCCGATCTGGTACGGAATCTGGGCGCCGGCGGGGACGCCCCGTCCAATCGTCAGCGCGCTGTCGGCGGGCATCTCCGACGCGCTGGAGACTCCCCGGCTCCGCTCCTGGCTCGCCGGGCACGGTGCGGAGCCGCTGAGCATGACGCCGTCCGAGTTCGCGAGGTTCGTGGAGCGCGAGGTCGAACGTGCGCGGGGAATCGCCAAGGCAAGCGACAGCTGACCCTCCTGATGCTGGTTGTCGGTGACGCTATCCCTTCTGCAATGGTGGGAAGGAACGTACGCCGCGAGAGTGGTGCTCTCCGCCGAAAGCGGGCATGTGGCCCGCGTGGCCAAGCGGCGGCGGAAGGCTGCCTGACTTATCGCGACAGCCGTCCCCGTCGCCCAGCACGCGGAAGTATGATCCTCCCGACCGTGAAGTACGTTCGTCTCTACACCGACGAGAACGGGCACTCGCGCTTCGAGGACCTGGACCTCCAGTTTGCTGCGCGTGACTTCGCTCCTCCGGCGCCTCCGCTCGACGTGTCGGACCCCATTGATGCGTCGGCCGTCATGATGCTCCGTGCTCCGGCGGGGTGGGCCGATTCCGCTCACCCATCCCCGGCACGTCAGATCATGGTCGTCCTCGCGGGTTCATGGGAGGTCTCAGCCGGCGGTGAGACGCGCACCTTCTCGGTTGGGGACGTGGTTCTGACGGAGGACACCTCCGGGCCGGGGCACGCGAGCACAGTTCTCGGGGACACGGTTGTGGCCGTCGTTCGCCTCCCGACCTGAGCTCCACTGCGCGACCAGCCACCTCCAGGCGACGCCTGCTCGCCGGCATTCCGCAGGTCCGGCGGCGAGCCCCCGACGGCGCTGACTTGCGCATCCTCACGAACGCGAGCACATCGCGGAGCCGGGAGGAGGTGCTCGCAAGGGACGGTGGGTGTCGCGCAAAGTCGTCTGCGGCGATGGTGATGCCCGCGGCGATGGCGGTGGACCCGGTAGGGATCGGGGTCTGTGTGCCGGGTGGAGTGTGCGTGCGGCCAAGATGCCGTTTCAGGCCGCCTGGGCGGCCAGGTGGTGCTTGTGGAGCTTGAGCAGGTTGTGAGTCGCGGTGATTAGCCGCCACTCCGAGCGTGCGGCGGATCTGCCTCGCCGCTGGAACTGGTTGATGCGTCGGTTGTGCTTGGTTTGAGCGAATACGGGCTCGACCATCGCCTTGCGTTTTCGGTAAAGCCCGCCACCGTGGTCACCGGCGAGCACGGTGCGCATGAAGGCGTAGCGGCCGCCATTCCAGCCGCGGCGGGGTGTGTTGCGCTTGCCGGCATCGGGCGGGATCAGGACTTGGGTGCCCATGTTCACGACCTCGTCGATCTGCTGCTCATGCCAGTAGCCGCTGTCCGCGACCGCGATCCCGGGCGCCTCGCTCACACCGATCTGCTGCAGCTCGCGGCGGGTGGCCTTGACCATCGGCTCGAGCTGCCCGAAGTCTGGTGAGGTGAGCGTGACCTCGGCCGCCAAGACGATCTGATGCTCATTCACAGCGGCCTGCACGTTGTAACCCTGGGTGTAGCTGCGCGGCGTCTTGACGTTGCGTGAATCGAGGTCAGTCACGTTGATCTTCCCCGGCGGCACCTCGGGCGCCACATATGGGTTCGGGCGTGCCCCGAACCGCCGGCCGTCCTTGGTCACAGCAGTCGCGCGATGATGCTCATAAGCGTCGTTGGCCTCCTGCTCGACCCGCAGGTTCTCCTGAAGACGCTGCTCTGCTCCCAGCAGCCGCTCGGCTCGCGAGCGTGGGATCGGCTGAGCCTGTAGCCGCCGGTGCTCCTCGAGCTGGTGGCGCGCCTCGCGCACCCACCCCGCACGGCCCTGGACGCGAGCGACGATCACCTCGGGATCAAGCACGAGCTCCACACCCAGCGGCTCCGCGTCAGCCGCCTTCACCTTCGCGTCTTCTCTGTCTGCACGCTCGCGCGCGAGCTTCTCCTTGGCTTCGCGCAGCGCAGCACGTCGGCCCTCGTGGGTTCGCAGGTGCTCGGGCAGCTCATCGCCGCGCGCCTGCCCATAGAGCTCGTCCTCGGCGGCATCGATCTCGCCCGCCTCCTTCAGGATCTCCCGCGCGAGCTGCTCGTAGTCCAGGTTGCAGTGATGTGACGCGTTTGCATGAACCTTCGTGCCGTCGATCGCGATCAGCCCCACCTTCACGAGCCCCGCCTCCCGACAGAGCCCCAGCACCTCGCTGAACAAGCCCGCCAGGGCCTCCTCGTGGCGCACGCGAAACCGCGCGATCGTCGCGTGATCCGGCGTCTGCTGCGCGGCGATCACCCGGTAGGCGACATCCTCCACACACCGACGCTCGATTCCCCTTGAGGACCGCTCACCACGCGCGCACGCATACAAAAGCAGCGCCACCATCATCGAAGGCTCGAACGCCGCGCGGCCCCACCCATCCTGGCGGTAGGAGCCATAGAACGCGTTCAGATCCATCTCCTCGACCGACGCCAACACGAACCACGCCAGATGACCCTCCGGCAGCCAATCCCGCGGGTCCGGCGGCATCAAAAACACCTGCTCACGATCACACTCAAGAAAGTTCTGGGGCATACCCAGAAGTGTCTAAACCACCCCGGACAGACCGGAGGTTTGCGCGACACCCACGACGAAAAGCAAGCGTGCGAGCAGATCATCACCAACGCCACGAATCGACAAGCCCCTTCGGGAACGCTGCACTAGCGCCAACCGCCAACCGCCAATCGACCTCGAAGCCGAGCAGCTGAGGATCTGCCAGCGAGGATCCAAAGACCTGCTGCAGCGGCTCGATCTGACTGCCATAGGCGAGCACCGCCTCGAGCTTGCCGGCGTGGTCCTCCGCCGGCAGCCGGTGCACCGTGGCATCCATTCGCTCGACTGGGATGCCGGTGGTCTCCAGCTGGTTCGCCCACTGCTCGGCCGTCAGGTCCGCACCCGAGGAGGGCCCGCCGAGTACCCACCGCGGCCATCCGTCCAGGGTGGCGTGAGGCAGATCGGCGTACAGCGCCACGTCGGCGCCCTCTGCCCGGAGCGCCAGTGCCGCTGCGCGCACGGCGGTATGGTCACGATGGTGGTCGCCCAGGCTTGCCGGCGCGTATATCCGGGTGCCCGCGACGAGGACTCCGCGCAGCGCCTCGACGATCTCGCCAGGCGCCTGGTCGCCCTGGCGGTACTGGCTGTCCAAGAACGGCAGGTTGACGGCCGTGCGGCCGGCGAGCGCGAGCGCCTGACGGTCCTCCTCGATACGCGTGCGGATCGCCACGGCCGAGTCGGCTGCGCCAGCGAGCCGGTCCCACCAGCCGAGCGCTCCCGCGGGAGGCTCAGCCGCAAAGACGTTGACCACGAGCACCTCGCCCGCGCCCGCCAGTACATGCCAGCACGAGAGCACCGCGTCGTCGAAGTGAGGCGAGAGGATGGCCGCGCCGGGATTCATGGCACTCACTGTCGCGTGCGTGCGTGTAGCCATCGTGAAAACGACGCGAAAGCCGCGTACATGAGTGAGATCCCGGTCTCAGATGGATGAGGCGCCGCAGAGGTAAGGCGCTACGGAGATGACACCGCTTGGCGACAGGCACTCCCCGGGGCTCGCCAGCTGCGAGCCGCGCTTGGGGTGGGACAGCAATGCGACCCTAGCGGGCCGGCTACTCAGTCGTCGCGAGCCAGCGCGGGCTGGATGCCCATCACGTCGACCGCCGGGATCCCGTGTAAGCGTCTCGTATGGCGCCATACGAGACGCCTCGCCAAAAACCACCAAATTGCGCGCAGCGCACCGCACCGCGTGGCGGGTGCCGCTAGGCTGTGAATACTTGACAATCCCCTGTAACCAGGCGGTTGTGATGGAGCGACAAGGAGTGGCTATCCCTGGATCGCATCCAGGAGGTCGCCGGTTCGAGTCCAGCTAGCTCCATGTAACTGTATTCAACGCGAACCGCGTGGGCTATGCGCCTGCCGTTGCGCTACTGGCCGTGGTTGCACGTGCTCTCTGTCACTTTTTGGAGCGCCGCAGCGATCAGCTCGGCTTCTTCGGCGCTCAGCAAGCTGAGATGGCGCTCGATCTCCCCCTCGTAGACGGTCTGCATCTCCCCCAGCATCTTGGCTCCGGCGGGCGTCAGCTCCGCCTGCAGGCTGCGCCGGTCCTCCGCGCAGGACACCCGCTCGAGATAGCCCGCTTCCACGAGCCGGTCCACGAGCTTGGTGATCCCACCGCGGCTCAAGGTCAGCCACTCGGCGAGCTCGCTCATGCGTGGGCGGCCGGTGGGGCTGCGCTTGATCGCCCACAGCACTTCGAACCAGCTCAGCGGCGGAAGGTCCGCGGCGGACAGCATCCTCTGAATGTGCTCGGTCACGGCGGCGTGGCTTGTGACCACTGCGCGCCATGCATCGAGGTGGGAACCCGACGTCTCCATGCCTCAATAGTAACCGAGGAAACAGTTGACGTAGAAACTATCCCTGCTAGGATACTTGCCGCGACAACTATTTACGCCTCAACTACCGTAAGGAGAGCCCTCATGGCACGGATCGGCATCATCCTTGGCAGCACCCGCCCCAACCGCAACGGCGAGCAGGTGGCGAAGTGGGTGCTCGACATCGCCTCGCGCCGTGACGACGCCGAGTTCGAGCTCATCGACCTTCGCGACTACCCTCTGCCGCATCTCGATGAGCCGATGCCGCCCTCGCTCGGCCAGTACCAAAACGATCACACCAAGCAATGGGCAGAGAAGATCGCGTCATTCGATGGGTTCGTCATCGTGACACCGGAGTACAACCACAGCACCTCCGGGGTGCTAAAGAACGCCATCGACTACCTCTACGCCGAGTGGAACAACAAGGCGGTCGGCTTCGTGTCCTATGGCTCGGCGGGCGGCACCCGGGCCGCCGAGCATCTGCGCCTAGTCGCCGGCGAGCTGCAGATGGCCGACGTACGCCAGCAGGTGGTCCTGTCGCTGATCACCGAGTTCGAGAACTTCAGCGTCTTCAAGCCCGGCGACTACAACCTGGCTGCCCTGAACACCATGCTCGACCAGGTCGTCGCCTGGAGCACCGCGCTCGCACCGCTGCGCGTGGCCTCCGCCACGGTCTGAAAGCTCCGACATGGAGCCCATCAACTCACCAATCCGCCTCGCATCAATCAGCCTACGGAACGAATTATCATTGCCGAAAGGGCAGATGGCACGGAAGGTCGATCGTGAGGGATGGCTGGGTTCTGGAGGAAGGGCATCGGCATCCCCCTTGAGTCAACCGTTCATAGAACCCGGTAGCAGCCGCCGGATTAGAGTGCGGTAGCGGGCGAGTGGCTGCAGCAGGCCACCCTCGCGATCCGAGCCCACATCCCACTCGAGGTCCTGGCCGACACGATCCAGCCGTTCCCAACGTCCTTGGAGATCTACATCGCCGCGCTGAAGGCGCTCCGCGGCGAGGTGGCGACAGCCTTCAAGGTCCTCCGTGCGGGACCGCCGATGGCGAGCTGACTAGTGGTCACAGGCATGACAGAATGAAAGGCGGTCCAACCATGCGCTCCGACATCGCACCCGGCGGCACGTTCCCAGACTACGAGCTGCCCGATCACACGAACATCCCTCGTAAGCTCAGCGAGCTGCAGGGTGACGATCCCCTGATCCTCACGCTAGCGCGCGGCCACTACTGTCCGAAGGAGCACCAGCAGCACCTCGAACTCGCGGCGTTCTATCCAAAGGTCGCCGTGGCCTACACGCAGATGGCCACGATCTCGACCGACACACATCACGAGTCCCAGGAGCTCCGCGCGTCGGTCGGCGCGCAGTGGACCTTCCTCTCCGATCCTGGCCGCACGGTGCAAAAGGACCTGGACATCCAGGAGTACACCGACCCCGAGCACGACCCGATGATCCCGCACACGCTCGTTCTGAAGCCCGGCCTGGTCATCCACAGCATCTACAACGGCTACTGGTTCTGGGGGCGCCCCTCGGTCGACGACCTCCGCCACGACCTGCGGGCCGTGACGTGTGAGATCCGTCCCGATTGGGACCTCAGCGCCCCCGGGCTGCGCGACGCCTGGAACGCGGGCGACCTCTCGCCCTTCCATGGCTGGGACAAGCGCGCCGCGGCAAGCCGGGACGCCACCTGACGCGCGCGGCCCCCGCGGACTAATACGTGGATCGAGCGGAGGATCCGTGTCGTCGTAGATGCGGGCCGCCGCGAGTCTGCCGCTCGAACAAATTGACCAGCGCACCATTGACCGCTTTAGCTCCAAGCTCCTGAGTGACGGTGGCGATCGAGGGCAGCTATCGCGGTTTAGCGTCCCCGCCTACATTCGCACCGTGGGACAGTTCCTTTCATGGTGTAGGAGCAAGCGCACCCACGCGGGCCGTGCCTCGCACTCGTCGCCGCAAACAAAACACTGAAAGTTGGTATGGCGCCCGACACCGTTGGTATGGTGCCCGACACCGATGCGGGCAACACGGTAGACATAGGGGTGGAAGACGCCATCTGCGGCTACCCATAGAACGCGAGACCGATGTCTCGCCGTAGATGATCGTCGGCGCTGCGCGGGGCGGTTGCGGGTCTTCGTGCTCACGGTGGTTGTGCTCGGGCTAGTGTCCGCGTTCAGCGTAGGACCGTCGGCGTCCCCGGCGTCTGCCGACTATGCAACCACCGTCCTCGCAGATCACCCTGTCAGTTATTGGCGGCTGAATGACAGCTCTGGTTCCACCGCAGTCGATCAAGTGGGGCTCAATCCTGGACAGATCACCGGCGCTACGCTCGGTGAACCCGGATCGTTTGCGGGATCGGGCTCTATGCGCTTTGAAGGGAACGGCGACGTGAATCTTGGCACAGATCCGTCGCTGCGACCCCCCAACAACTGGACCGTTGAGGCCTGGTTTAAGGCGTCGGCAAGCGATACGGCCAACTGCGTCAATACCTATCACGGTAGCGGCTGCGCTCTCTACGCCGTTCATGCTTTTGGGCTACATCTCGACCTAGATCCCCAAGGTCATGTATCTGGCGCCTTCGATTCCACTAGCACGCAAGGGTATTCGGTCGAATCACCCGGAACGTACGGCGATGACACCTGGCATTACATCGTTCTCGTGCGTGAAACTGCTCAGCTGCGGCTTTACATTGACGGCTCCGAAGTCGCTGCCACTGCCGTCGCCGAGCCGACGACCTACTACTGCTGCGAGAACATCGCTACGATCGCCAACGACGACGCGTGTAGATGCGCTCCGTTTACGGGTTGGGAGAGTGAGGTCGCGTTCTACAGCTATCCTCTGTCTGCGACGCAGGTCGCGACGCATTACGCAGCAGTGTCTCGCGCGCATCCGCAAGCCGATCAGCCCTTGGCCGGCTCGCCACTAGTGCCGGGCGGTGCAATTTTCAATCCCCGTACGGGAGCAGCCCTACTACAAGAGGCGTGGGATTTCACAGATTCCGATCCGGGCGCCGTGCCGAGCGATTTCTCCGCCTCGATCGACTGGGGCGACGGGAACACATCAGCAGGCCAGGTTTCGCAGTCTTGCCTCGGTCAGAGTTGCTTCTTTGTGGCCGGCGGCGCCCACGCGTACTTGAGCACAGGGACGTTCACTGCCACCGCCCACGTTCAGGATAACGTCGGCCGGGCCGACGGCGGCGGTTCGACCCTTGCCATTCCGGTAACGATTGTCGTTACCCAGTTGCTGAGCGTCCAGAACAAGCAGGCCCTCGAGTACTGGGCGAACCTGGTTCGCAGTAACGCTGACACCGAGACGATGTTTAGCCTAGCCTCTGTGCTCGGCTTTTTCGCGGGTCCGGAGGTCGGTGCGATCACCAGCGTCGTGGGAACGGTGCTGACCGCCGACAGCTACACGAAGGGACAGCAAGCAGACCAACTCAGCGCGCTAGCCGCCGATCCGCCGGACCCGAACTTCCGCGCGATTGTGTCCCCGGTGCTAGCGAAGCGGATCGCGGTCGCACGGGCAGTGCCCGCCAAGCTACGGCGGCTTCTGCAAGCCTGGCTTGACAACGGTCGCCAAGAGACTGCCATGTTCAAGGCGCTGCTTGTCTCTCTCGAACGAGCACAGGGCGCGGCGGCGGCAGGAGCTGGAGAATGGACGCTTCGTCAGCAGACCGCGGCAGCGACTTTTGCTTCGAGTGCCGCGACCGCACTGCGAGATGAGGCCACGCTACTCGTGAAGCTGCGGACTGCACTCGCACACAGACCGCGTTGGAACCCAGTGCTTTCCGCACGGCGAGCACGGCGGGCGCAACGCCTAGTCAAGCGGCATGGCTTTCCACTCGCCCTTAAGCGCGTCCTGCGCGCTGACGGCGCTACCACCGCCGACTTGGCGGGCCTACGCGCGATCGTCATTGCCACACCCGCGCAGCGGCTCGCGGGCCGAGCTTTTAGTCAGCTTATGAACCCCTCACGGCTCGCAAGGCTGGTCAGCCTTGCGAACGAGCTAGGTGACTACGCGGCTCAGATCGCCAAACCGCCGTCCGCCTGACCCCCCGTAACCCCGCCATCAGCTCGCAGCGATAGCCAGGGGCGCACCGAGCGATCCCAACGGCGTGGCGCCACCGTCGCGCCGCCGACGAGGCTGGTGAGGAAGTGGGGTTGGCCTCCGATTTTTCGGGAAGGTGTCGGGATGACCGGCGTCTTCATTGTCGAGGCCGTTGCGATCCGCAGGGCTACAAGGACTTGCAGACCGAAGGAGATCCCGTGAAACGAACTTGCATTTTCCTGCTCGGTGCCCTGCTAAGCGCAGCGAGCATCTCGGCTGTCGCGAGCGCACAGGGCCCTCACGCGACAGCTAACGCCGCGCGATCGGCCAAGGTCGGGCTCCGCCACACAGCTCTCGGAACGATCCTCGTCAGCGCTTCGGGTCGCACTCTGTACGAGTTCACGCGGGATCGCGCGCACAACAACACCTGCGTCAAGATCGGCGGCTGCTCTGAAATATGGCCGGCGCTCACTACCAGCGGCAAACCGACCGCGGCACCCGGTGTCCGGGCTTCGCTGCTGTCCACGATCAAACTGCCGGGCGGAGTCAAGCAGGTCACGTATGCCGGTCACGCGCTCTACCTCTACAGCGCCGACAGCGGGCTGGAGAAACCTCATATGTAGGAGAAAAAGCGTTCGGAGGCAACTGGTACGCGATCAACTCCTCCGGACACACCGTCAAGTAGCCTTCGCATAAGGAGATCGCCTTCGCGGTGACACGTGCCATCTCGGCGACCGCGATGGGTGGCCGCGGAGGCCACTCGGCCGCCGCCGCAAGCGTCTCCCCCCGTAGCGAACGGGCGGCACCCACGAGCTCTACATTCGGCGTTTGTGCCGGTGGCGTCGATGCCCTCGGGCCTGCGCGACTTCGCGGAAGTCAACCCGTTCACGGTCGTCGTGGATGCCATGCGCCACCTCTGGCTCGGCGCACCGGCTCACCACAGCGGTTGGGGCGCAGTCGCATGGTCGCTGGTGATCCTCGCTGTTTTCGTCCCGCTGGCCGTGGCGCGCTACCGGCGGGCCGCGGGAGGATAGGTCGTGCGCAGATCTCCGCACGACAACGGCGCCGCGCCGTCGAACGAGAAGAGCGATGATCTCGTCATCGCCCACACTCCCAAACTGCGCTACGTTGATCCGCACAAGCGACGAGGTCGCCTGTATCTCGCGCTGTGCCGGTTCTCCGCCACCAGGGCAGGCGCTTGGTTCTCCGTCAACATCGCCTGGAAGCTTGACCCGCATCTGCTGACGCTCACAAGGGGTCGGCTGGGCACCGGGGGGCCCCTTGCCACAGCGCTGCTCGAGTCGCGAGGCGCTCGGACAGGGCAGCGACGTCGGAATGCCACGCTCTACTTCCACGACGGCGATCGGGTGATAATCATCGCGTCGAAGCGGGGGGCGCCGAAGAACCCAGCCTGGTACTACAACCTGCGCAAGCACCCCGACGTCGTCTTTGGCCGCCTACCGTTCCGCGCCGAGATCGTGGAGGACGAAGCCGAGCGGCAACGACTGTGGAATCTCGCCGACCGTGTCTTCCCTGAGTACGCCGACTACCGCGAGCGGGCCGGGAAGGCTGGACGGATCATCCCAATCGTTCACCTGGCTCCTCGCTAGCTTGGGTGGCTCACCGGAGCGGTCGTGGCATGGTGCGTCGTGGCATGGTGCGTCGTGGCATGGTGCGTCGTGGCATGGTGCGTCGTGGCATGGTGCGTCGTGGCATGGTGCGTCGCATGCGCGATCCGCCCGTCCTCCCGGGCCTCACGCCGTCGAGACTGAGCTTCACGAGCGCTTTTCATGACGTCTCGCTTGGTCTCCCCCGGTGGCCTGGTCATGCTTGCGGCTGCCTCGGTCGGATGGGGTTGCTCGACGACGCTGAGCGCCTTTGCCCTGCGTCAGATCGGTCCAACCGACCTACTGGCGGTAGAGCTGGTGTCAGGCGGAATCGTGATCTGGACAGTCGCGCTGGTGGGCTCTCGTCGCGAGCTGGCCACGCCAAGCTGGAGGGCGTTCGTGGTGCTCGGGCTGTGCGAGCCAGGGTTGACGTACCTGCTCGCGAACGAGGGCCTGCGTCGTGACAGCGCGGCGACCGCGGCGCTCCTGTTTGCCCTGGAGGCTGTAGTCGTCGTGCCACTGGCAGCCGTGTTCCTCGCCGAGCGAGTCTCTTCCGGCGTTTTCGTGGCCCTCGGCGTCGGGCTGCTCGGCGCGCTTGCCACCGCCGCCGGTGGAGCCCAAACGGGAAGGGACACGCTCATAGGCCATGTCTTGATCCTGGGCTCAACCCTTGCGGCGGCTTCCTACGCTCTGCTGGCGCGTCGCACCACCTATCGCGCGTCGGCCTTGACCGTGACGACCTACCAACTGTTGGCGGCTACGGCAATAGCCTTGCCTGTCGTGATCGCCTCTCACGTCGCACGCGGCGCCGGTCCTCCCCCGGCGGACTCCTCGCACTGGACCGCCGCGATCGCTGCCGGGCTGGCCGGCGTGGCGCTGCCATTCCTGCTCTACAACCGGGCCATCGTGGAGGTACGCGCAACCATCGCCGCGGGAATCCTCAATCTCGTCCCCCTCGTCGGGTTCGCCACCGCCGTCATCTTCCTCGGCGATCGCCCAACCCATCTCGAGATCGCCGGTGGCTGCCTGATCCTTCTCAGCGCCGCCTGGCTTGGTCGCAGCGAGGCCCGGGCGCATTTCCCGCCACAGACTTCTGTCTAGCCGCGGCCTCCCGAGAGGCTCCGCCACCAAACGCGGCTCACCCTCCAAGAGTCCTCGAAGCCAGCCGGTGTCCCGAGGAGCGTGCGGGCGATGTCGGGATAGTCTCCGATCGTCCACATCTTGCGCTGCCCTTCCTTGATGCCGCTGACGTCGATGCTCATCGGGCTCCGCTCCTCATTCGTTTGCGATGATCGCGTGGACCACACCGCCGTGAGCTCCCTCCGCAATCATCCCCACAGCGGCGCGATCGCGCCGTCCGTCGAGCGCCAGGCACCCCCATGGCTGCTCGCGGCTTGCGTGGGCCTGCTCGGCGCGCTTGCCCTGTGGGCGCTCAGCGAGCTGAGTCGGCGAGAGGCCATTCCGCGCGGCGACGACCTGATCTATGAGCGCATGGCACAGCACCCGTTTGACGTGCACACTTTCCCATTCGCCTATCGCATCGGGCTGCCGTGGCTGGTCCACATCCTTCCGTTCAGCCACACATTCTCCTTCGAGCTGCTCGCGTGCGCCGCCGCGGGCGGAGCCGCCGCTTTCGCGTTCGCGCTGATGCATCGTCTGAATGCGCCGATAGGCCTAGCCGCCGGCCTGGCGCTGGCGTTGGCGATATCTCCGCCGATGCTCATAGTGGGGCTGCGCGAGGGCCGCAACACCGACGCGGTGACGATGCTCTTCATGATGGCGGCCACTCTCTTCGTCGTGGAACGCCGGCTGCGAGCGCTCACGGTAACGCTGCTCGTCGGCGTCCTCTTCAGGGAAGCGGTGCTGTTCGTCGTGCCCTTCGCCTACGCCCTATGGGCCATGCGGGTCTGGGATACCGGCGCGGCAAGGCGCACCGCCTTCGTCGCGGCGCCCGCGCTGCTCGCTCTCGTCGTCCTGCATCTGGCGATACCGAGCGTGGGTCGAACGCTCGTGCCCGGTTACGGGTCCTCTCTGCTCGGAGGCCGCGTGAGCGTCGTCGAATCCGGCTTGCACAGCGTGCTCACGGAGGCGAGGCGCATGCTCTCCATCTACGGCCCGCTGTGGGTCGCCGCGCCGTTCGCTCTTGCAAGCAGCCGCTTCGCCCGCCGCGGCCTCGTGCTCGTGGCCTGCTCTCTGGTCTCGATGACCTTCGCGCTGGACTGGGGCCGCATGATCTTCCTATCCGCGCCCGCCTTCTATCCAGCCGGCGCCCACACGTTGACCCGCTACCCGCGCTGGCGTGCCCCCGCCCTGATCGCCTTCGCCCTGCTGATCCTCGGATACGCGATCTACATGGACCGCGGCGGCGTGCGACACGGGATCCTCGACAATCCGCCCCCGCCCTACCCGGTTCGTTGATTCGCGCGCTGATCGCCGGCGCGATCGCCTGGCGCGTGCCGCGCTCGGTCTGTGGTGCCGCGGCCGGCGGGCGCCGCGGGCACGCCCCCATTATTGACACTCCCACCGATTCGTGTTACTGTCGGTAATCTGAAATAAGGGAGCACGCAACTTCCAAATATGGGGATGACCGGCCGGTGTCACGCTGGCGGCCAGAGGAGGTGAGGCAGGCGATGACGTTCAAGGTCCGGCTCCTGCTCCTCGCGCTCCTCGCGTGCGCCTGCCTGCTCGCGGCGGCCGTAGCCCTTGCCGGCAACGCGTTGACGGTTCAAGGGCGTTTCACCCCAGACAGGCTCGGCGTCCCCACGAACCTCTCGATCACAGGCAGATTCGTCTCGACCACAGCAAGCCTGCCTTCGCCGATCGTCAAGTTCACCGTCTACACCCCGGCCGGGATGAGGGTAGACGCCCGCGGCGCCGGCACGTGCGTGGCGGCGAGACTGGAAACGCTTGGCCCCGCGGGCTGTCCGCCGAGCTCGCGAGCCGGCTTCGGTGGGGGCGTGGGAGTCATCCAGCTGCCAAGGGAAACGATCCGCGAGCCTTACACGCTCGACTTCTTCTTCGCCCCCAGGCACAACGGTCATCTGGCGGTGCTGGTCTACGCGAGCGCAATCGCCCCAGCCCCCGTGGAACTCGTGGTGCTTGCAAGGGAAGTCCCCGCCGTCAAGCCGTACGGTATCGGCTTCAGCGTCGAAGTGCCACTGATATCCACGATCCCCGGAGCATCTTACGCGTCGGTGGAAAGTGTCTTTGCCACCCTCGGCGCCACGAACGTCGCTTACTACGAGACGGTCAACGGCAAGAGACGGCTGGTTCGCCTGAAGGGGATTGTCACGCCTAGGAGATGCCCACGCGGAGGCTTCCCCAGCAAGGGCGTCGTCGACTTCGCCGACGGCACGACGCTCACCGTCAACCCCACGATCCCGTGCCCGCACGAATAGCCCTGCGTGCGCTCGTCGCGGCGCTCCTCATGGGGTCCGCCGTCGGCGCCGCGACGCCCACAGCGGGCGCACAGCCGACGACCTCCGCGACGATCGCGCCCTCGCTCTTCCCCGACCGCCTCGGGGCCAAGGGGGCACTCGTCTTCACGATCCGCTACGCGGGAGGCGAATCCGGCGTGCCCTCTCCGGTGCGCCGCTCGGTGCTGGCGGCTTCCAGCCGGGCTGGGCCTTGAAATCCCGCACCTGCGCAGCTGCTCCGCGGCGCGCCTGCGCGCGCGCGGCGCGAGTGGCTGCCCGCCCCAGTCGCAGATCGGCAGCGGCCATGCGCTCGCAGAGGCTCACGTCGGATCCCAGATCGATCACCGAGGACATCAGGCTGTGGGCATTCGTCGGGCCGCTGCAGGATTTGCCCCGGCGTTCGAGATCCTCGGCCAGGGTTACACCCCCTTCGACCAGCGGATGGTGTTCACAGGCACGGCCACGCCGGATCGCGCGCCCTACGGGGAAGACCTCGTGATGTCGATCCCACCGATTCCCACGCTCCCGCTCGAGCCAGACGCCTCAATAGTCACTTTGTCGCTGACGGTGGGAACACGCGCGCGGCGCCACTTGAGCGACGTCAACACGATCGTGGTGCCGGGCAGCTGCCCGCTCGGCGGCTTCCCGTTCGCCGCCGAATTCACCTACGCCGACGGGTCACACGGCAGCACCCTAGCCGCGGCCCTGTGCCCATGATGAACCCTCCGCAAGCAGAGAAGGGACAGGTGCTCGAAATGAAGAGTCGCAACGATAGAGCGAGAGGTCTTTACCCACTCGTCGCGGCCGCGGCGACCTACTTCCTAGTCCTGTCGGCTCTCGCATGCTGGGGAACCGACGTGACGCAGGCCTCGCCCCCGTCCGCGCTCGCCGCGCGCACGATCTCTTTGAATGAGACCGGAAATCTGCATCTCACGAGCAAGCACGGCTTCACACTCAACGAGCAAGGGGCTCGGCCATCGGGAACGGTCGCGGCCACGATCTACGTGCACCTGAGGATTGTCTCGACGAGACGCGTCACCGCCGAAGTCAACATCTACCCGAATGGGGGCTCGATCTCCGGCTATGGACAGCGCAAGCTACCACCGCCAAGGGGCGATCGGCAGCTTCTCCGGCACGTTGTCGTCAACCGCGGAACCGGAAGCTACAACCACGCCCAGGGATCGGGCCTGAGCTTCAGCGGCACGATCAGCGAATCGAACTGACGCCGTCACCGTGCACGTGAGCGGCACGGCTCGACAGACTGAATTCGTGGAGGCGATCCAAATGCTCGAGTTGCGTGACTCGTAAAGCACTACCCGGCCGTGGGCGGGGAGACGGTGCGCGCCGTCGACGGCGTCTCGCTGAAGGTCGCGGCCGGCGAGATGGTCGCCCTGTACGGGCCCTCCGGGTCGGGCAAGACGACGCTGCTGCTGATGGTCGCGACGCTGCTCGCGCCCACCGCCGGCACGGTCCTGATCGGCGGGCGCGACGTCTCCTCGCTCTCCGAGCGAGAGGCCTCGCACTTCAGGCTCTCCGAACTGGGCTTCATCCGTCAGAACTTCGACCTGCTGCCGGGTGTCACCGCGATCGACAACGCGGTGCTGAAGCTCCTGAAGGACGATGCGCTGGCGCGACGCCCAGCGCGAGGTCGCGCCGCTGCTGGAGCGCCTCGGCCTCGGCGAGCGGCTGCAGCACCGCGCCGAGACGCTCTCGATGGGCGAGCGCCAGCGCGTGATGATCGCGCGCGCGCTCTCCACCGAGCCCGGCCTGCTGCTCGCCGACGAGCCGACCGGCAGCCTCGACACCCAGCGCGGCCGCGAAGTGCTCGAACTGCTGCGCGAGCTGTGCCGCGAGCGCGGGGTCGCGGTCGTGCTCGTCAGCCACGACCCGCTGGCGGCCGACTACGCCGACCGCGTGTACGCGCTGCGCGACGGCCAGCTCGCAGAGCACCAGGCGCCCGACCCGGTGCCCGCATAGGGGACGCCGGCGATGAAGCTCTCAAACGCCCTGCACCTCTACCGCGTGCGCCTGCGCGCGCGCCTCGTGCAGGAGTGCTTCGCGGTCGTCGGCATCGCCGCCGGGGTCGCGCTGCTGTTCGCCTCGCAGGTCGCGAGCTCGAGCCTGCAGAGCTCCGTCGCCCAGCTCTCGCGCGGGATCGTCGGCAACGCCACGCTGCAGCTGCTCGCGCGCGACCCGCATGGCTTCCCGCAGAGCATGCTCGCGCGCGTGCGCGCGATCCCCGGCGTGCGCGTCGCCGCGCCGCTGCTGGAAGCGGGCGCGAACGCGATCGGCCCGCGCGGCAGCGAGTCGGTCGAGCTCGTCGGCGCCGACTCGAGCCTCTCGCAGCTCGGCGGCGCGCTCGTGCGCCACACCGCGCTGACGCCCGTTCGGCGGCATCGGCGCGGTCGTGCTGCCGGCGCCGCTCGCGCACAAGCATCGGCGTCGACCAAGTTCGGCGAGGAAGTCACGTTCCAGCTCGACGGGCGCACCGCCGAGGCGCCGCTCTACGCGCAGCTTGCACGCGAGCCAGATCGGACCGCTGATCGGCGAGCCCGGTCGCGATCGCGCCGCTGTCCTACGCCCAGGAAATGACGGGCCTGCACCGCGCGCGTGAGCCGCATCCTCGTGCAGCCCGCCGCGGGCCGCAGAGCGCGGGTGCGGGCCGCGCTCGACGACGCTCGCCGGCGGGCGCCTGAACGTCGAGGCGATCGACTACGACGAAACGCTGTTCGCCAAGGCCGCCGCGGCGAGCAACCAGTCGACCGCCCTGTTCTCGGTGATCAGCGCGCTCGTCGGGTTCCTGTTCGCGTTCAACGCGATGCTGCTCACCGTCCCCCAGCGCCGGCGGCTGATCGCCGACCTGCGCCGCGACGGCTACACCCCGGCGACCGTGATCGCGGTGCTGCTGCTCGACGCGCGTCGTGCTCGGCGCTCGTCGCGTGCGTGCTCGGGCTGGCGCTCGGCGAGGAGCTCTCGATCCACGTGCTCCACTCCAACCCCGCGTTCCTCTCGCTCGCGTTCGCGGTCGGCTCCGAGCGCGTCGTCAGCTGGCAGAGCGTCGCGATCGCCACCGGCGGCGGGATGCTCGCCGCGATCGTCGCGGTGCTCAGCCCGCTGCGCGACATCCTCTCGCGCGACCCGCTCGCCGCGATCGCCCCGCGCGAGCGCACCGGCGTGACGCGGCAACCGCGGCGCGCGCCCGCGCGCGCGCGCGCTGGCCGGCCTGGCCTGCCTGGCGGCCGCCACCGCGATCCTGCTCGCCGCGCCCGACGCGGCGATCCCGGGCATGGTCCTGCTCGTCGCGGCGCTGCTGCTGGTGCTGCCGTTCGCGCTCAGCGCTCACGCTCGCGCTCGTCGGGCGGACTCGCCGCGCCTGATCGTGAGCGCGGTCGCGCACGTCGCCGACGATGGAGCTGGGCGCGGCCGGCGCGCGCGCCGTCGCGATCGCGGCGACCGGCGCGATCGCGGTCTTCGGCAGCGTCGCGATCCAGGGCGCGCACGGCGACCTGCTCGACGGCCTGGAAAACGCCGCGCGCGACATGAACGCGTTCACCGACCTGTGGGTCTCCCCGGCCGGCTCCTACAACCTGCTGAAGACCGCCCCGTTCGCACCCGTCGATCGGGCCAAGCTCCAGCGCCTGCCGGGCGTGCGCGCGGTGCGCCTGTATCGCAGCGGGCTGCTCGACTACGGCGAGCGCCGCGTCGCTCGTGATCGCGCCACCGCGGCAGGCCGCGCCGCTGCTGCCAGCCGACCAGATCGTGCAGGGCGACCTGCGCGGGCGAGCGAACGCGTGCGCGCCGGCGGCTGGGTCGTCCTCTCCGCAAGCGCTTGCCGCCGAACACCACCTGCACATCGGCCAGCGCGTTCACCCTGCCCACGCCCAACCCGAGGACGTTCCGCGTCGCGGCGCTGTCCACCAACATCGGCTGGGCGCCGGGCGCGATCGTGATGAACGCCGACGACTACGCGCGCGCGTGGGGCAGCGCAGACGCGAGCGCCTACAACGTCCTGCTCGCCCCCGGCGCCT
This sequence comes from uncultured Solirubrobacterales bacterium, assembly GCA_963764655.1. Classification (GTDB taxonomy): domain Bacteria; phylum Actinomycetota; class Thermoleophilia; order Solirubrobacterales; family Solirubrobacteraceae; genus Palsa-744. Next base: position 2,356,305 of record CAVXTI010000001.1, on the reverse strand, counting down.
CGCCCGCGGCGAGACGCGCGCGAGATCGAACGCGCGCTCGGGCCCGCACTCGGGGCTCGCGGTGCAGAGCGCGCGCGCAGCACGCCGACCAGCCAGAGCGCGCTCAGCCGCCAGGCGCTCGCGCGCCTCACCCAGATCGCGACGCTGATCCCGATCGTCGCGGTGCTCGCGATGGCCGCGGCGATGGGCGCGATGGTCTGGCAGCGCCGCCCGCGCCTGGCCAAGCTCAAGCTCGAGGGGCTCCCGCGTGCCGAGCTGTGGCGCACGATCCTGCTCGAGAGCCTGCTGCTGCTCGGCGTCGGCTGCCTCACCGGCGCGGTCTTCGGCCTCTACGGCCAGCAGCTCGCCGACCGCGCGCTGGCGCAGGTGATCAACTTTCCCGTCGTCTACTCCGTCACGCGACGGACGGCGCTGACGAGCGTCGCGCTGATGACCGCGGCCGCGCTCGCGATCCTCGCGATCCCCGGCTACCTCGCCGCGTCGGTGCCGGCCTCGCTCGCGCTGCAGGACTGAGGACAAGCGCATGGCCGAGCGCAAGCAGCGTCCCTACAAGCAGGTGGCGCGCGCGCAGCGCCCAAGAGCGCACGCGCGAGACGCTGTTGGAGGCGGCCACCGAGGAGTTCTAGAGGACAGCTGGACGCAAGCGTCGCTCGAGTCGGTCGCCGGGCGCGCCGGCGTCACCAAGCAGACCGCTGCTGCGCCACTTCGGCTCCAAGCAAGGCCTGCTCGACGCCGTCATCCGTCGCACGAGCTCGATCGTGGTCAAAGAACGCGACGAAGCCCCGATCGGAGACATCCGTGGCGCGGTCGCCAACCTGGTGCGCCACTACGAACGCTACGGCGACATAGTGGTCCGCTTGCTGCCCTACAGAGACGCGGTGGTTCGCGTGCTCGGGCAGGAGCACCGCGACTCGTTCGCGCGGCGCACGGTCGATCGCGGCCACGAGGTGCACGAAGAGTGGGTGTTGCGCACGTTCGAGCCACAGCTCGCGAGCCTCGACCCGCGGACGCGCGAACGGCGCCTGGCGCAGCTGGTGGCTGTCTGTGACGTGTATGTGTGGAAGATCCTGCGGCGCGACCTCGGCCTGGACGTGCCGCGGGTGGAAGCGGCGCTGGTCGAGCTGATCGAGCGACTGGTCGCTCCCGACTCCGAGTGATGCGTCTGCTCGCCTACACCTCCCCCGCGCGCGGGCACCTGTACCCAGTCGTGCCGATCCTTGGCGAGCTCGTCGCGCGGGGCCATCGCGTGCACGTGTGCTCAACTGGCTGACGAGCTGAAGCAGCTCGCGCTGCTCGGGATCGAGGCGTCGCCGATCGACCCCGCGATCGAGCGCATCCCGATCGTCGACTGGCGCGAGCGCTCACCGCGGCGCGCGGCCAGCTCGGTGCTGCGGACCTTCGCCGAGCGCTCCGAGCACGAGGCGCCCGACATGGCACGAGCGATCGAGCGCCACGACCCCGATGTGCTCGTCGTCGACATCAACGCGTGGGGCGCGGCCGCCGTGGCCGAGGCCTCGGGTCGTCCTTGGGCGGTCTACTCGCCTTACCTGCTTCCGCTGCGCTCCCGCGACGCGCCCCCCTTCGGGCCGGGCCTGCGGCCGCTCGGCGGGCCGCTCGGCGCTTTGCGCGACGCGATCGTGGCCCGCGCCGTCGACAGCGTGTTCCGGCGAGCCGCGATGCGCTCGCTCAACCCCCTGCGCGCTCGCCACGGCCTGCCCGCGCTCGAGGACTTCGACGATCTGCTCAGGCGACCACCGCTGCTGCTGTCGCTGACCGCCGAGGGCTTCGAGTACCCGCGCGGCGACTGGCCGGCCAGCGTGCGGCTCGTCGGTCCCATGAACTGGAATCCTCCGCACTCCCCGCCACAGCAAGCGCCGACATGGCTCGCCGAGCTGCCCGACCCGCTCGTGCTCGTCACGTGCTCCACCGAGCTGCAGCGCGACAAGCGCCTGGTGAGCGTTTCGCTGCGGGCGCTGCCCGACGCGGGCATGTCTGTGATCGCCACAGCGGCGGCGCACGACCCTGGCGCGTTCGAGGTCGGGCCGCGCAGCATGGTGGTGAGCTTCGCGCCCCACGACGCGATCCTCGAGCGTGCCGCCTGCGTCGTCTGCCATGGTGGGCTCGGGATCACCCAGAAGGCGCTCGCGGCTGGGGTCCCGGTGGTCGTCGTGCCGTTCGGGCGCGACCAGATGGAGACCGCCCGCCGCGTCGACTTCGCGCGTGCGGGCGTCAGCCTCTCGCCCCGTCGCCTGACGCCCCCGCGACTCCTCAGAGCCGTGCGCGCCGCCATCGAGCGGCGCGCGGGCGCCGAGCGCGTGAGTCGTGCCTACGCCAGCGCCGGGGGACCCGTCGCCGCGGCGGAGGCGATCGAGGCGCTCGTGGCGGTCCCTCTAGATCGCGTCGGCGCCCCTCGTCGGCGGCAGCAGCGCCCCGATGATCCAGAACAGCGGGATGAAGATGCCGATGACGAACATCACCCAGTGGCCCTTGCGGATCGAGACGATCCCGAGCGTGATCAGCAGGACGACGTAGATCGCTCCGAGCAGAAACCCCACTCCGGTTGAGACTGCAAGCACAGGCATACCTCGTTGCTCCTTCCGTGCGCGACGTGCCACGACAACCTCCCGCGCCGAGGCGCCGGCGTCATCACCCCGAAGAGGTGAGATCCGCTTCGGGGGTCAATCCGTGCGACCGCGCAAAACCGCGACGGCTTTGAACAAGCGGACCTTTCTCACACACTGGCCGTCCAGCCAACTCGTGCCGCTCGCGCTACGCTCAACGCCCAAGCACGCGAACAGGACGGAGCGGCCCACTATGAACAGCATCCTGGAGAACCGCCGGCTCGAGAGCCAGCTCCCACCGGGCCCGAAGATGCCCACCACCTGGCAGACGATCGCCAGCTGGATGCGTCCCACCATCGGGCTCCTGCGCGCGCGCGAGCGCTACGGCAAGCGCTTTACGATCCGCTTCCTGGGCCAACCGCCCTTTGTGATCCTTTCGGACCCGGAGGACATCAAGCAGGTCTTCCAGGCGCCGCCCGACGTGCTGCACCCCGGCGAGGGCGCACGCATCCTCGAGCCGATCGTCGGCCCCAACTCGGTGATCCTGCTCGACGAGGCGCCCCACCTGGAGCAACGCAAACTGATGCTGCCGGCCTTCCACGGCGAGGCCATGCAGAGCCTTGCTGAGCTGATGACCGAATTGACCGAGCGCGAGCTCGCCGGCTGGCCTCGCGAGCAGCCGATCGCCCTGCACCCGCGCCTTCAGCGGCTCACGCTCGAGATCGTGCTGCGCGCCGTGTTCGGGCTCGAGCAGGGCGCACAGCTCGACAGGCTGCGCGAACTGCTCACCCAGGTGCTCGAGTTCGCCGAGAACCCGATCTCGCTGCTGCCGTTCGCCCAGCGCATGCTCGCCGGGCGCGGGCCGATGGGACGCCTGGAACGGCTTGGCGAGGAGGCCGACAGGCTGATCTTCGAGCTGATCGACGAGCGCCGCCGTGAGGGCGAGGGCGGCCCGGACGTGCTCGCGCTGCTGCTTGCGGCCCGGCACGAGGACGGCTCTCCGATGACCCCCGCCGAGCTTCGTGACGAGCTGGTGACCGCGCTGGTCGCCGGCCACGAGACGACCGCCTCGCAGCTTGCCTGGGGATTCGAGCTGCTTGCGCGCGAGCCACAGGTCGTGGAGCGGCTCACCGACGAGCTCTCACACGACGAGGACGACGCCTACCTGACCGCGACCATCCACGAGATCATGCGTCGTCGTCCGGTGCTCATCAACGCCGAGCCCCGCCTCGTGAAGCAGCCCGTGCGAATCGGCGGAGTGGACTACCCGCCGGGGGCGGTTCTGATCGTCAACGCCTTCCTCGTCCATCACGATCCCGACATCTACACCGACCCTTTCGCCTTCCGTCCCGAGCGGTTCCTCGAGAGCGCGGGTGGGCAGGACGAAGGGAAGGCGACTGGGCGGGCACCTGGCACATACACCTGGCTGCCCTTCGGCGGAGGCCGACGTCGCTGCCTCGGCGCGAGCTTTGCGATGCTCGAGATGAAGATCGTGCTGCGGGCGGTGATCGAGCGCAACGTGGTGCTCCCTGTCGGCGATCGCGCCGAGACGCCACGTCGGCGCAGCATCACGATCAGCCCGTCGCGCGGGTGCGAAGTCGTTTTGCGCGCTCGCCCGCACGCACCCCCGAAGGCCTCGGGGAAGCCCGCCGCCGGGGCCGCCGAGCAGGTCGCCGCGCTGGCCTGAGCCGCGCTTTCACCACCAGTCTTCACCACCCTGGGTTTTCCCACCAGTCCCTTCCGCTTTCGTGGCGGATCGGGCCGCGCCTACCTGGGCGCAGCCCGGTGGCGGACGCGCTCGCGAGCGTCGGCGTAGCGAAACACCTCGTAGAAGATCAGCCCGGTCAGGGTTGCCGCGAGAACGCCGAGCGTCGCCAGCGAGGGGGTCCCGATTGCCACCGTCACAGGCACGAGCGCGATCAGCGCGACCGAGCAAACCAGCCTCCGCCGGCTGAGCGTGTGCATATTGCGCAGGCGAAACGCCACGTGGGCGAGCAGGTAGAGCGCCGCCCCGCCGAGCAGCGCAGCGGTCGGCACGAGCTTCAGCGGCTCGTCGACATCCTCGAGCGTGAGCTTCAGCCCGACCGCCAGCAGCGCGATCCCGGCGACCATCGGCAGGTGCAGGTAGGAGTAGGAGTCGCGCGCCATCTCGTTGCGCTCGCGCCCCTCCTCCGTGCTCGACAGCCGTCGCTCGGCGACGATCGCGGTGACGTCGAAGTACACCCACCAGAGCGCCGCCGCGACCACGACGCCGAGCACCGCCGCCGCGACGATCCCCGCGTCGAGCACTGCCTTCGCGCCGACGCCGAGCGCGACGATCGACTCGCCGAGCGCGATCAGCACGATCAGGCCGTGGCGCTCGGCGAAGTGGCCGGGCACGAGCTTCCAGCCGTCGGCGCCGAACAGGTAAGGGCCGCCCATGTCGAGCACCAGCGCCAGGCCCCACAGCGCGAGCTGGAGCGCGCCGTCGGTGAACGCGGCGCACGAACAGCAGTCCGGCGCCGATCGCGGTGCTGTAGGCGAGCCCGGCGACCGAGTGCCTGAGCGCCGGGTCCTCGCGGCTGGCGATCGTGAACAGCGCGATGTGGGCGCCGCGCACGACCGCGTAGGCGCACGCGAACAGCAGCGCCTCGCTCGCCGAACGCGCCCGGCACGCACAGCGCGGCGACGAGCATGGCGGCCATCGCCGCGAAGATCACGAGCCGCACGCTGCCCTCCTCGGGGTCGACGACGCTCGTCAGCCACGCGTAGCCGACCCACGCCCACCACAGCATGCCGAGCGCGAGCAGGCCCTTCAGCAGCCCTTCCCAGGTGGGCGTGCGCGCCATCAACGCCGTGCACTGCGTGAGCGCGAGCACGAACACGAGGTCGAAGAACAGCTCCAGCGGCGTCACGCGCTCGCCTTCGCGCATCACCGCGGTCAGCCGCGGGGAGCGCCTTTCAGAGGTGGTGCTCATGGGCCCATCTTGGCAAGCGGCGCCGTCGCCCTACGCTTACACAATGAACCTCGCGGGCGCCACAGCGCTCGTCACCGGCGCCAACCGCGGCATCGGCCGCGCTCTCGTCGAGCGACTCGCCGTGCTGCCGTTGCGCGCCGTGCTGGCGGGCGTACGCTCGATCGAGGGCTTCCACGCGCCGCCGCCGCGCGGCGCGGGCGCTGGGGAGGTGCGCGCGATCCGCATGGATCTCTCCTCCCGCGCGAGCATCGACGAATGCTGCGAAGAGCTCGGTGAGGAGCTCGGCAAGATCGACCTGCTGATCAACAACGCGGGCCTGATGACCGGCGGGCTGCTCGAGGAGCAGGCGATGGAGCAGGTGTACGCGATGTTCCAGGTCAACCTCGTGGCCGTCGCGCACCTCAGCCAGCGCGTGCTGCCGGGGATGCTCGCGCGGCGCCACGGCACGATCGTCAACAACGCCTCGATCAGCGGCTACGCCTACTTTCCCGCCGCCAGCACGTACGCGGCCTCGAAGGCGGGCGTTGTGGGGCTCACCGAATCGCTGCGCCGTGAGCTGCGCGGCACGGGCGTGCACGCCATGCACCTGGTGACGCCGGGCGTGGCGACCGAGATGCTGGAGGCGACCGACGAGGTCTACGGACGCCACATGGACACCTCGGGCTGGGACCGCGTGGCGCCCGGCGAGTGGGCCGCGAAGGTGGTGAGCGCGATCGAGTCCGACCGGCGCGTGCTCGGCCCCGGCGGGCGCTCCTCACTCGCCAAGCTCGCCGCGCATGGTCCGGCATTCGTGCTCGACGCGATCACGGCAAGGCTGTTCAGCCGCCAGCCTCGTCGCTGAGCTCGGCGGAGGGCTCCGTGCCGAGCGCTATCCGGCCACGCCGACGCCGGTGAGCATCCGTTCGGCGGATGACGGCATCGTGGCCTTTGTGTGCCAGCCCGGCTTGGCAAGCACGACCTGCACGTCGCGGATGCGCCGCTCGGCGAAGCCTGCCTCGCAGTAGGCCAGGTACAGCGTCCAGATGCGCCGGAAGCGCTCGTCGTAGCCGAGCGCGGCGAGCTCTGTCGACGTTGCGCTCGAAGTTCGCGCGCCAGCGGCGCAGCGTGCTGAACGTAGTGGCTGGTGATGTCCTCGACTTGAGCGATCGTCATGTCGGTTCGGCGCTCCACGCCGTCGGCGATCACCCCGATCGACGGCAGGCAGCCGTTCGGGAAGATGTAGGTGTTCATGAAGCTTCTGCGAGGCCTTCTCGACGTCGTAGGCCTGCTCGTCGATCGTGATCGCCTGCAGCAGCATCGCGCCGTCGGGCGCCAGCAGCTCCGAGCAGCGCTCGAAGAAGCTGTCGAAGTGCCTCCATCCGACAGCCTCGATCATCTCGATCGACACGAGCTTGTCGTAGACGCCGCGCACGTCGCGATAGTCCTCGCGCAGCACGGTCACCCTGTCTTGCATGCCGGCGCGGCGAACCTGCTCGCTCGTGTAGGCGTGCTGCTCGCGCGAGATCGTGGTGGTGGTGACGCGCGCGCCATGCACGCCGGCGGCGTGCAGCGCAAGCGCCCCCCAGCCGCTGCCGATCTCCAGCAGATGGTCCTCGGGGCCGAGGTCGAGCTTGCGGCAGACGTGCTCGAGCTTGGCAAGCGAGGCCTCCCGCAGCGACATGCCGGGCCGCTCGAACAGCGCGCACGAGTAGCTCATCGTCGGGTCGAGCATCAGCTCGAACAGCTCGTTGCCGAGGTCGTAGTGGGCGGCGATGTCTCGCCGGCTGCGCGCGCGTGTGTTGCGACTCGTGAGGGCACGCACGCGCTGAGCCGGCGCGAGCAGGAGGGCAAGGCGACGGCGCAGCCGGTCGAGCGCGAAAGCGTTGCGCGCGGCCACCCGCACGACGGCCGTCGGGTCGGGGGAGCTCCAGAGTCCTTGCGCGTAAGCCTCGGCGAGTCCATTGCTGCCGCGCAGCAGCTTGCGCCACGCGCGTGGGGAGCGCACGCGGACGGTGGCCATGGGGGCGCCTGCTCCAAACGTGAGCCGACGCTCGTTCTCCACGACCGTGAGGCTGCCCGATCGGATACGCCGCAGAAACGCGAGCGCGAGCGCGCGTGACAGTCTGGTGGTCATGTGCGATCGACTCCGACGTGCGGGTGTGCCGGCACGCCCTTGAGCTTCAACAGCGCGGCTTGGGCATAGATCGCAACGAGCGTTCGCAATGTGGTCACCGTCAACTTGGCCAGCGAGGCGCGCGTGAGCTCGCGACGACGCAGGGACAGCGTCGCGTCGAATGCGACTCGCCCTTCTTGCCTGCTCGAGATATGGACGGAGAGGGTCTGTGCCGGGGCGGTCATACGCCACTCGTAGCGGTGATTCATTCCCATGAACGGAGACACGTGCAACGCCTTGTCGAAGTCACCGCCCAGCACGACGTCGTGACCGGACGACCGGGCTGCGGGCGAGCGGACTGCGGGCGAGCGAACTTCGGGCCGGCGGACTGCGGCGAGCGCTCCCCGGCGTCGGCGTCGCCGCCCAGGACATAGGAGTGGCGTTCGCCCCACGGCGTGTTCGTGACCTCCGCGACGACGGCGTCCAGCTGGTCGCCCGTGCGATCCATGCAGTAGTAGAAGCTCACCGGATTGAAGCAGTGCCCGAAGCGCGCTCAGGTTGGCCAGCAGCCGGATCGGCCCACGCGGTCGCACGCCGGTCTGTGCCTCGGCGGCGTCGCGCACCGCTTCCGAGAGAGGCGTGCGCGCGTCGCCGAGGTAGTCGCCGCGACGAAAGCGGACCGAGGCCGGGTCGCGCGTGCCAGCAGACGCCCCCCGAGCAGCCCCGGCAGCTCGTCGAGGTCGACGTAGGCGAGTGCGAGCCGCTGGCAGCAACTCGTGCGCGCGGACCGCGAAACGTCGATGGCGCACCGTGCCCTCATAGATCGCGCTTGCCATCCCGGCGGCGGGCCGCTCGTGCTCACAGTCGATGCCAGCGGTGCTCACAATCGCGCCCCGAAGCGCTCGGCGACCGGTCAGCGCGCTGACGACGCCGTCCTCGTGGAAGCCCCAACCCCAGTAGGCCCCGCAGTAGTGCGTGCGGTTGTGACCGCTGATCTCCCGCCGGCGCGCCTGCGCCCGCAGCCCAGCGTCTGTGTAGACCGGATGGGCGTAGGGAATCGTGCGGATCACCTTGGCCGGGTCGATCGCCTCGGTGCGGTTCAGCGTCACGCACAGCTCGCGGTCGGCTTGCAGCGACTGCAGGCGGTTCATGTGGTAGGTGACGGTGGCGCGATCGCCGGGCTGGTCGAGCAGGTGATAGTTCCAGCTCGCCCAGGCGCGGCGGCGGCGCGGGAGCATGCGCGCGTCGCTGTGGAGCACCGCCTCGTTGCGCTGGTAGGGCATGGCGCGCGAGGATCTCCCGCTCGCGGTCGCTCGGCGTCGGCGAGCAGCGCGAGCGCCTGATCGGAGTGGGTGGCGATCACGACCTCGTCGAAGCGCTCGGCCTCCCCGCCGTGCGGCGTCACCAGAACCCCCGCTTCGGCACGTTCGATCCTGTGCACCGGCAGCGCCGAGCCGCAACCGATCGTGCCACGGGCGCGTGAGCGCCCGCACGTACGCTGACGAGCCGCCTACGATCGTGCGCCAATGTGGGCGGCCACGCAGCGCGAGCATCCCGTGGTTGTCGAAGAACTCGGCGAGAAAGCGCGCCGGGAAGTTCCACATCTGCCGCGGGTCGGCCGACCACACCGCCGACACCTGCGGCACGATCAGACGCCGCACGAACGCATCGGAGAACTTGCGCCGCGCGAGCCACTCCCCGAACGAGACGTCTCCACCCTCGCCGCGCAACAGCTCGCGGGCGGCACGGTTGAAGCGGACCAGGTCGGCGATCATGCGATGGAACCACGGCGTCGCAAGGTGTGCCCGCTTTGCGAACAACCCGTTCGGCGAGGCGCTGCTGTACTCGAAGTCACCGAGCCTGTCGCTCACCCCGAAGCTCATGTCCGAGGGCTGTGACTCGACGTCGAGCCGGCGCGAGCAGCCGTTCGAAGCTGGGATAGTTGCGGTCGTTGAACACCATGAAGCCGGTGTCCACGTGATGCGTCCGCTCGGGCGTGTCGACCCGGATCGTGTTGGAGTGCCCGCCCGCGTAGTCGGCCGCCTCGAACACGACGATGTCGTGGCGGTCGTGGAGCAGGTAGGCGGCAGCCATGCCGGAGATGCCGGCGCCGACGATCGCGATCTTCATGCGAGACCCAGGTGACGCATGTCTAGAGATTCGTGACAGTGGCCCGCGTGGATCAGAGCCTCTGTCTACCCAGCTACATGCCGAGCCAAGCAAATCCGCGGTCGGCCTGTGGCGACCGCCGGGCGGGCGAGGCGAGCTTAGACGGCGTGCGCGAACTGCCTGTCCACGCCGTCGAGCAGCCCCCAATTGCCGCGCAACGCGGCGGTCGCGCGCTCGACCATGCGCTCGGCCTGCGCTTGCGCCTCGGTCTCGTCGTCGCTCATCAGCTCGGCGATCAGCTCGCCCGCCTGGCGCGCGTGCTCGACGTCGAGCGTGGCGTGCAGCTCGAAGTACTCGACGGCCGGGCCTTCGGGGCTGTAGCCGTAGCGCTCGACCAAGCCCTCCAGCTTGGTCTTCGCGATCTCCGGCTGGCTCGCCTCGATCGCGTACAGGACAGCGAGATGCTCCAGCGCGTCCTCGCCGGCGGTCCACGCCTGTGCGCAATGCTCGGTCTCACCCAGCGGCTCACGCTGGGAGACCCCGTCCCCGCTCGCGGCGGCCGCGAACTCGTCCCATAGCACGATGTGACTGGACTCCTCGGCGGCGTGGCGCTCCAGGCCAAGGCGACGCTCCCGCGGCGCCTTGGCCGCGGCGCCCGCGGACGCCTGCGCGAGCGCGACCACGGCATGCCGGTACTCGCCGGCGTAGAACCCCAGCTCCTCGGCGCTCAGCTCGCCGGCTGACCAGCGCTGGTAGAACGGATGCTCGAGCACGTTGCATTCGCGCCTGGCCTCGTCGATCCTGGCTATCACATCCATTTTGGGGTTCCTTCCGATGTTGTGGTTTGAAGCGGCTAGGCGGGCACCGCCGGATGGGCCTGCGCCCACTCGGCGATCTTCTCGGAGCCGTCGACGACCGTGCCGTCGTCGAGCACCAGCGTCGGCACCATGCGGTTGCCGGTCAGGCGCTCGACCTCCTGGCGGCCTTTGGTCATGTTGAAGGCTTTCGGCAGGATCCCGAGGCCGTAGGACTTCACCACCTCGGGCTGGTAGCCCGCCTCGCGCAGCGCCTCGTGCGCGTTCCTGCAGGGATGGCCTCCTGGTCGGGGCGACTTGAACAGTCCGTAGCAAACGTACAGCTTCATCCGATCCTCCTCTATTGGACGGTGAGCTTGCCTTCCATGCCGGCGGCACGATGACCTGGGACCGAGCAGTAGAACACGTAGGTCCCTGGCGCCAGCTTCAGCGTCAGCGTCTTCGTGCCGCCCTGGAAGGTTGGTGTCGCGCCGAGCACGGTGGCGCCCCGCGCGATCGTGATGTTGTGTGGCAAGGGCGAGGCGTTGGCGAAGTCGATCGTGACCGTGCCCGCCTTCGCCGACAGTTCCCGCGTGGCGAAGCGCAGCTGGCCTTCGGGATCGGCTTCGTCTTTGACCGACGAGGCGCCCGACCCCGCGGCGGCTTCGCCGCCAGCCTTCGTGACTGGCTCGGCCGTCGCCTTCTCGGTCGAGCCGCCCGAGGTGACTACAGCCATCGAGACCGCTGCCAGCACCAGCACGGCGGTGATCGCCATCACCGCGCGCTGGGCGCCAACGGTGCTCGGGAAGCTCGGGTTGCGCATGCCGATCCCCATCGACACGATCAGCGCCCACGCCACCAGCACGCCGCCCGCGATGTAGAACGGCACTTTGCTCTTCTCGGCCGCGAGCACTGGCGCGAAGTGGGCAATCGCCGCATGCATTCCGCGCGCGAGACTAACGCATGCGCCTCCTGTCCGTCCTGCCCAGACCGAGGGGCGCGACCTGCTCGCCCGCCAGCCGCCGCTCGCGTATGCTCTGCCACGCGATGACCGACGCGGTGCGCACCCCGGACGAGCTGCTCGAAGGCCTGCCCGACTTCCCGTTCCAGTCTCACTACCGCGAGCACGACGGCCTGCGGCTCGCCCACGTCGACGAGGGCGAGGGCGCGCCGGTCGTGTTCATGCACGGCGAGCCGACGTGGTCGTTCCTGTGGCGCAAGGTGCTCGCGCCCGTGCGCGACGCCGGCTTTCGCTGCATCGCGCCCGACCTGCCCGGCTTCGGGCGCTCGGACAAGCCGATCGACATCGACTGGTACTCCTACGACCGCCACGTCGAGGCGATCGCGCCGCTGATCGAGCAGCTCGACCTGCGCGGCGCCACGATGGTCGTGCACGACTGGGGCGGGCCGATCGGCTTGCGTCTGGCCGTCGAGCACCCCGAGCGCTTCGAGCGGCTCGTGATCCTCGACACGGGCCTGTTCACCGGTCACCAGAAGATGACCGACGCGTGGACGGCGTTCCGCGACTTCGTCGAGCGCACCGAGGACCTGCCCGTCGGCATGCTCGTGCGCGGCGCCTGCAAGAACGACCCCGGCGACGCGGTCATCGACGCCTACGAAGCGCCCTTACCCGAGCGTCGCCTCGAAGGCCGGCGCGCGCGCCTTCCCGCTTGATGATCCCGCGCGACCCCGAGGCGCCGGGCGCGGCGGCCGGCCAGCGCGTGCTCGACGCGCTCAAGGACGACAAGCGCCCGACGCTGATGCTGTGGGCCGACTCGGACCCCGTGCTGCCGCTCGCCACCGGCGAGCGCTTCGCCGAGGCGATCGGCCGCGAGCGGCCGCGCACGATCGAGAACGCCTCGCACTTCCTGCAGGAGGACGCCGGCCCCGAGATCGGCCGTCAGATCGCCGAGTGGCTGACGGCCGGCTGAGCCGATTCAACCACGCTTGCTCGTCCGCTCCCGGATCGCCCCCTCGATCTCGCGACCGCGCTCTGTCAGGTACCACGAGTTAGACTCGCCCTTGGCCTGGCCGAAACCGCTGTTCTCGACGAGGCCGAGGTGGTGCAGGCGCGTGAGCAGCTTTGAGATCTGGCCCTGGTCTGAGACGCCGGCGGCGTCGGCGACGCGCCTGTTGGAGACCCCCGGCCGCGCGCCGACCGCCATCAGCACGCGCACGGTCCTGTAGGTGAGGCGCATATCGAGATCCTTCAGCGGATTGCCGCTTCTCCCTGCCGTCTTAGCGGCGCGCTTGGGAGTTGGCCGTTCGAGCTCGCGGTGCGCTGCCACCCGCCCGAGATAGGGGAGCACGATCGTCGACGTCAGCGCGCCCGCCAAGTCCACCAGCGGCGGCGAGCGCTCGTCGACCATGCGCGCATGGACAATCGACAGCACTGCTCCCACGACGCCCTCGGCCGTGAGCGGCGGGGGTGCTTGGCCCCGCTCCGCCTGCGCTCGTCCCTCATCGACGATTTTTATTATTTGCGCAAGCACGCTCCGCCGTCGCTCAAGGGCTCTCGGGCCAGCGCCCAGAGTCTCGACGATAAGCATGCGCCCGATGGCTGGCTCGTAGTCGAGAAAGTCGAGCAGAGCCGCCAGCGCGGCGCGTATCCTCTCCGGCCAGGAGGCGCCCGCTTCACAAGCCGGGTCGACGACCGCCGCGGCACGTTGCACGCAGTCGTCGAACGCGGCGAGAAAGCAGTCTTCGCGATCCTCGAACAGCTCGTAGAACGTGCGCCGCGAGACGCCCGAGCGCGCCACCACATGCGCCACCGTCAAGTTCCCGGCGCCGCGCCCGGCGGCGACCTCGACCATCGCCGCCAGGATTCGGGCGCGCTGGATGTCGGACACCTGCTCGTGCCCGATCTGGTGCTCGTGCCCGACGCCGTTGGAGTCGCCGGAACGCGAGACCCCGAGGTCTAGCCCGTCGGACGCGCCTTGCCGCGGCGCACGCATCTCATTTCTTCTTCTTCTTGGTTTTCCGCTTGGGCTTGACGTGCCGCTTGCGCTTCTTCGTCGTCTTTTTCTTTGTCGCCTTTTTCACTGCCGAAGACGACGATTCGGCTGGGAACGCGATCGCGGGCGTCTGCAGCAGCGGCAAGGCGAAGGGCAGCACGATCGGCGCCGAATAGGCCGGTGTGGTGAAGGTCTGGTCGGCTCCGCAGGTCTTCCCGTCGCTGTTGACCGCGACGATCCGGTAGTGGTAGGCAGTGCCAGGCGCGAGATCCTGCAGGTCAATCGAGACACCGATCGGTTCCCCAGCCGAGCCCGCTTCGCCGTAGATACTCGTGCCGTAGGTCGTGTCCGTGCCGAGATCGAGCTCGTAGGAGGTTTCGAGGCCCCGCGCGTCGATCGTCCCCGAGACCGTCGCGGTCGTAAGCGTCACTCCAGACGCGTCGCCGGTGGTCGCGGCGGGGGACGTCGCGGCAGCCGTCGTGAACGTCTCGTCGGGTCCGGTGACGGCGCCTGCCTGGTTGGTCGCCACCACGGCGTAGTGATAGGTCTTTTCCGGTGTGAGCCCTTGCAGGCCGACGGGGAATTCCTGTTCGCCGAGGCCGGCGCCCGCTTCGAATTCGATCGTGTGCTGGCCGTAGTTGCCGGTTTCGCCGTACACGATGTGGAATGTCGTCGCGCTCTTCTCCGGGTCGACGCTCGCCGAGACGACCGCTGTGACGCGGGTGATCGCGCTGACGGTGGACGACTGGCCGACGAGCGGTGGGAGCGCCTGCGTCCTGAGCGTTTCATCCGATCCAAACGTGGCGCCGAAGACGTTTTCCGCAGCGAGCCGGAAATGGTAGACGGTGTTTGGCTCAAGACTCGCCAGCGCAGCCCTCACGGGCTTGGCTTCGCTCGCTTCGCCGGCGTCTTCGTGGGGCGTGGTGGACCCGTAGGATTCGCTCAGGCCGTATTCGAACCAGCAGCGGGCGTCGACGCCGTTCGGTTCCAGTGAGCCGTTGAGCGTCGTGCTTGTCCCTTGGACTTCTGTCGCTACTCCGGTAAGCAGGCCTTCTACCGCTATCGGAGTCGTGAACGTCATGTCGGCGCCGTCGCTCGTGCCGAAGGAGTTGGCGCCGACGAGCCGGAAGTGATAGGTCGTGCCGGCGTTTAGACTGGTGAGACTCGTCTGGGCGTGTTCGAGTTTGGAAGCGCTCCCAGCGTCCGTGCCTGGCAGCGCGGGACTCACCGACCCGTAGGCGTCCGTTTCACCGTATTCGAAGAAGTAATGCGTGTCAGATCCATCCGGCGCCAGTGAGCCGTTGAGTGTCGCGACGATCGTCCCGGAGGACTTTTCGACGTTGGTCGCCGCTTCTGTCTGCAGGCTGTCGACCGCCGAGGATGTCGTGAACGTCCTGTCGGCTCCTGAGTTGACGCCTTTTGCGTTACCCGCAACGACACGATAGTGGTAGGTCGTTTCCTGGGTCAGACCGCTCAGTTCCGCGGCGAGCGGCACAGGACTTGAGCCCGAGCCGGGAGCCGGTGAGCATGCGACCGTGTGACCGTAGGCCGTATTCGTACCGTATTCAAATCCACAGCCAGTGACTTCTTCGCCGTCGGGGTTCACGATGCCTTCGAGCTTTGCGCTCGTCTTCTTTACTTCAGTCGCAGCGCCTGTTGTCACATCCGGCAGCTGTGTCGCCGGGCCGAAAATATCGACGGCGCGTGGTTCACTATCGGAGACATAGACGTCACCGTTGGAGTTGACGGCCACGCCCTGCGGTCTCTGCAGCGGGCCGGTGGAGGTTTCGGCGATTTGACCTACGTATTTCCCGGTGTTGTCGAACTGGTCGACGACTTTGCTTGCGGCGTCCACGGCATAGACGTCGCCAGTGGACTCTTCGACGCTGACGCTCACAGGCCGGAACGATCCGGCTCCGGCCGGTGTTTCAGAGCCGGTGATCGCCGTCGAGTATGCCCCGGAGGAGCTGAACTCGTCGACGGCTTTGTTGCCGGGGTCGGCGACATATACCTCGCCAGTGGTGGGTGCGACCGCCAAGCCATCTTCTGCGCCGAACGAGAATCCTCCCGGCGCCGCGAGCTCCCCGACGAGCTCGCCTTCCTGGGCTTCTTCTGGCCCGGGGTGCTTGGGGCTGAAGATGTCGATCACGTTCTGCGTGGTCAGCACATAGACGTCGCCTTTGTGTGCGTCGCCCGGATTGGGCGAGTTGTCCACAGCTGTGTAGACATAACAGCAACCTCCTCCGAAGGTCCCCGGTTTGCTGTTCGCGCCCTTCCACGCCGACAGGCCTTCATAGCCGCCTTTGCCGTCGGGCTTCATCACGAACACTTCGCTGTTGTTCGAGTCGCCGACGTAGACGTCGCCCGTGGCGTCGTCCACCGCCACGCTTCTGGCATAGCCGCCACTGAGGAAGCCATGGCCGGCCTGGGTCTTGAAAGTGTTCGTCGAGTCGAAGACATCGACGATCTGACGCCCCGGATCGGCGAGGAAAAGATTCCCGGCGGAGTCAAACGTCATGCCCCACGGTGAGGCCAGCGAACCGGGAGCTGGCCCCCCTGGGACTTCTGTGATCTGAGACAGGTATGGATGGCCAAAGAACGCGAATGCGGGAGCGCCCGTCAGCGCCAGGCTACCGACCAGGACACCGAGAGTTGCCAAGACACCTGCAAACGCTGTACGTACTCTCATCACTTGCCCCTCCCGTCGCCGGTGTGCTGTCGGTCGGCCCCGCGGGCCTGCCGACTGCCGGTGTGTTTATGGTGCTTGCGCGCCGTTCGCGCCCTACGCGCCTTCGCGCCGCAGCCGGTGACCGCGATCGGTGTGGATTGGTGGATCACGATGCCGTTCTGTGCGGTGAACGCGGTCGGCATCGTGAGTTTGCTCTTGCAGAGGTTGCCATTGGCGGCGAGTGCTGAGTTGGGGCCTTGCGGCAGGTACAGCTCGAACGAGTTGACCGGCACGTCGGGGACCGTGTTGAACGTGGAGCTCGTGATCCCAGCCTTTGAGATGAATGTCGAGGCGATCAGGTCGACGCGCACGCCGTCGCCCTGGAGGACGATCACGAGGCTCGGGAATTGTGCGCCGCCGTGGGAGACGAAGTAGACGGGTCCCGTCAGCTCTACCGGCAGAGCCGGCGTGATCGCCTTGACGATCCCGATCGCAGATCCCTGTGGACAGCCCGCGGGATTCGCTTCGAACGTCGCGGCGGGACACGCCTTCTGCAGTGTCGTCAGGCGCGAGGGAAGCTGCTTGGGAAGATCGACCTTTACCTTGGCGAAGTTCGCCTGCTTTCCGAGCGCACTCGGCGGGAAACTGACCCGCGCGTCGAGGCTCGCACCCTTAGCCCTGGAGGTCTTCCCCGATGTCGTGACCTTGAATCCGGGTTTGAACCCGAGGTCTCCGCAGCCCGTCACCTGGAACGGCGACGAGAGCGCCGCGGTCGCGCCCTGCAGGCTCGTGACCGACCCACCGACCGACATCGGATTGCAGTCCGTTGGGTTGAAAATGAAGTTGGGACGGTCGACTACGACGTTGACGCTCTTGACCTGCACCGGGACCCCGTCGATGATCGTCGGCAACGGATCGCTCGTGACAGTCAGCGCGGCAGTCGTCGAGTTGACGTTGATCGCGGCGCGTACGACCACGGTGCCGAGGTTGTACGGCCCGGCGACCGCCGGGACGACGAACGTCAAACCGAAAGGCGCACCCCTGTATGGGCCCGTCACATACACGGGGTTCGGCGGCTGACCCGGTATCGGCAAGTACAAAGGCGCCGCACCAGACCCGGAGGCGACGACCACGTGGCCGATCTGCGACGCCGAGGAGCACGTGCCCTGCGAGGCCTGCGGCTCGGGGCACAACGGCACGTTCGCGAGCGTCCCCAACAATCCGGGGGGCGTCACGACCTGCACGTGGTTGACCTCCTGGTTTGAGTCAGCGCGTGAGAACGTCGCGGTGAACGGGCTGAAGCCCCCGGCCTGAATGCTCGTCGTGCCCGCCGTGAACGATGGCGCGAACGGTTGCGGCGAGGGGCACGGGGCGCCGTTGCCGTCGAAGCTCACGTCGAACGTGCTCGACGGTGTTGCGTCGCCGAGGCCACCGGGACCGGCGGCCCACGGCGTCAGGTCGATCGTCGTCGTCGCCGGCCCACACTGCGCCGGGTTGACGAACACCGCCCGTGGGCCACCGTAGAAGTGCAGGGTGAAGTCGCTGAACGGCAACTCCGGATTGTTCGCGAACGTCGCGGTGAGCTGGCCCGTCACCGGGTTCGCCACGACCGTCGAGCGCAGCTTCACCAACAACCCATCGCCACGGATCACGATCAACACCGCGTACGTGTTGCCGGAGTGGTAGGAGCTCAAATACACCTGCCCCTGCAACACGTCTGGCAGCAGCGGTGTCCTCAGTTCCACCGAACCTACCTGCGCGGCGGCCGGACACGACGGTTCCGCATCCGAGAACCTGACCGTCGGCTCAAGCGACGCCAACCCGATCTCATTGCCCGCACTGCCCGGCGGGTCAGCCGGGTTGTCCGTACACGCCTGCAACCCATCCGCCGCGCCAGGCGAGATCGCCAAGCCCTGCGGCAGCGTCGCGACCGCGTCCTTCAACGCCGGCGTGGCGAGATCGTTCGGATCGACGCTCTGGGGAACATGCAAACCGATCGCATAACCAGACGGCGAATCCGCCTGCGTCGTATCCGGCACGACCGACAAAGACGGATTGAAACGCATTTTGTCGCAACCAGTCACACCAGCCGAGTACATTGGCGTGCTCGCCGTCACCCAATTCGGATCGCTTAGATCCGGCCGGCCGTCATCGGGATTGAACCGGGCCGGGCTCACCCACGAATCAGCCGCGATCGTCGCATCGATCGGCCCACCGCACTTCGTCGGATTCGTCAAATAGGCCGACAGCGGCGTGCTGTCCGACAGCGGTTCACCATTAGGGCCACCCGGGTGTCTACCCGGGAATCGCGCGACGCCGGCGGAACCCTGGAGCGGTGTGAACCGTTCGGCGTCGTGCCTGGGATCGGCCGGCACGCCCCACAACGTCAACGTCAGTCCTTCAAACGGCTCATACTCGCTGATGCCTCTCGTCTGAGCGACGATGCCGTAATCGCCGTCGGTGCGCACCTTCACGATCACCGGCTGTGTGACGAGCGCGACCGGAAACGAGATCTCGGCCGTGCCCCCGTCGGACGGGACCATGTTGTAGACGGGCGCCAATTCACCGGAACCGGGCTTCCCGGCTAGATACACCCTGACCACGCCGACCTGGGAGCTGGTGGGGCAGCCGAGTAGTTCGTTTGCGAGACGGTACATCGGACACTGCGGCACCGAGACGATACTCCCGGAGACCCCCGAAGGCAGGTTGACGCTCACGTCCCTCGCACGCAATTCACCCGTCAGCTGTTCGAGCGGATCAAGGTTCAGGCGAAAACTCGTCGTCATGTCAAACGGGTGCGAACCGGCCTGCGTGTCCAGATCGTTCGGGTTCGCGACTTCGGGGCTCGCGGGATCGGCCGAGCTGCTCACCACAACCGAGAAGGCCTTCGAACCGGACGTCTGGATACCAAACGACGCGACCGCGGGGGAGGCAAGCGCGAACATTCCCGCGAGCGACAAAAGGGCTGCGCGAGTGAAGATATGACGGAACACTATTTCCTCCCCCTGCGCTTGAAATTGCCACTCTCACCTGTGCTTCGCGCCTTCTTTGCCTTCTTCGCCTTGTGCTTACGCGGCGTTCTATGCTTCGGTTTCACCGGCTTGCGCTTAGGCGTGGGCTTGGCTTCTTCCCTGACCGGGTTTCCCAACCCGACGAACGTGGCGCTCGGCGGCGGCGCGAATACAGGGGCAGGGGTCTGCGGACCCTGGCACTGCCCGCTGTCACAGCCATGTCCGGGCGGCGTGTACGGAAAGCCCCCACCCACCCGCGCGTCGTAGACCTGCTGGGAGGTCTCCACGTCCTGCGGCAGAAGATTGTCCGTCGTCTGGATGAAGGCGTCGTTGCCGTCGCCGCTGACGCCAACCATGAACGAACCGTACGATCCACGTCCCGAGGAGAGCAGATAGACGTGGCCGTTCTCCCACTCGTAAGCGTCGTAGACCCCATTCGTGTCCTGCGGCACGAGCGCTTCTTCGGTTTCGAAGAACGCGCGCGAGCCGTCGTTGCTCAACGTCTGCGCTTCCACCGGAAGGAAGGGGGAACTGGTGGTAGCCGCTTGATACGCCGCCACGGCACGCTGGTAGAGGTGAACGTTGGCTACCGGAGGCGTCCCGTCAGGGTTGCACGACACGCACGTCACAGAACCGTTCTTAGCGTCGTAGAGGTACGCCTCGGCGCAGTGGTTGGACCGCCCGTCTTCACTGCCAGGGCCCGCACGTAGGCGATTGAGCACGGCACACGTCGGATCGCCGGTGTCGTAGGCGGTCAGGTTGGCCCTATCGAGAAACAGCAACTTCGAGCCATCGGGCGTCGTCGTGGAGACATCGTCGGCGCCATCGGTAGTTTCCACCGATGCCCCGGTAGCTCTCCCCGCGTAGTGCGCGGCGGCACTCGCATCCAGGATCGGCTTTGAGGCGCCGTCTTCGTACAGGTGGAGCTGGGCTCCGTTGGTTTCCCCTTTACTCAAGTAATAAACGCGAGACCCGTCCGCCGAGAACACCAGGATCTTACCTTCACCGACAATCGTGGTTTGCCCAGTCGGGATATCGTATTCGTAGATGATTTGTTCGTTGGTGGACTGGTTGCGCCCGCTGGTGAATATCTTGGACCCGTCCGCGGCAGGCCTTGCTTCCAGTTTGTTGCCGGGCAACGTCACCGTCCTGGCCTGTGGCGTGCCACTGTCCTCTCGGAGATAGAGCGCTTCACCCGCGTGTTCACCTTCTTCGATGCACTTCGACTGATAGCCCGGGGTACGGAACACGACGTTTGACCCGTCGGGTGCGATCGTGCCGTTATCGCCTGGTGGCTGGTTGTTGAGCGCGCTCATGCCGCCATTGCCGATTTCGACGCCGCAGTTCGGGACGCTCCCGTCCGGGAGGACCCCGACAAGATAGGTGTGATCGCCGTGGCGTTCGTAGAGCTCGTTGCTCGAGGAATGCGTGTCGGCGGGCGTGCTCGGCGCCGTGGGAAGCCGTGCCGTGGTTTCGAAGAAGACGCGACTGCCGTCAACGGAGTTGCCGGCGAGGTACGTGCCCACGCCAAAGCCCACATGAATTCCGGGTGGATTTATAAGGGCTTCGGTCATCGCTCCGCTGTCGGGCAGCGCGGCAAGCGACGATGCTCCGCCGGGAATGTCGACGCGATAGACGTCCATGCCTTTATCCTGATCGAGCGGATCGGACGCGAAGGGAGAGTTCACAAACCCGGCCGAGAAGTCGCCGGTAAATGACGCTACTTCGCTGAGTCCCCCGTTGTCGCCTGAAGCAAGTTCATCCGGTTCGCCTTGGCCCTGCGGCGGGGTGAGAGGCGTAGTCACCCAACCGGAGCCGGTTCTCGTGCTCAGCGCATTCGTGAGCTGGCCGTTCTGGGCTCCCGGATAGGGCAGCAGGCTCTCAATGAATACGTGTTCTCCGTCGGGAAACGCGCGGAGGCCGACGATGTAGTCGTTGTCTTCCTTGATCATCGGTGTCACCAACTCGTAGGCACGGCAGTCGGGGAGGTTCGCGGACGCGCCAAAACGTTCCGCCGCGTTTGGACAAAAGTCAGCCATCGCGGCGACCGGCACGAATGCCTCCAGGGCGATCGTAAGCGCGACCAGCACGAGGGTCATGAGCGCCGTCCCAGCGGTCCTCGACAGCTTGCGAGTATTCATCGAATCGATCCCCTCCTAGAGAGACGCATGCCGCACCTGTCCGCGCGCGGACAGCACAAGGTCGCCGCGTGCGTGCTGCTCGCGGCGACAGAAGAACACGAACATGAAAGCGCGTCTATTACGCGCGAGCGCCCTGTTGGGCATCCCCCATGGCGAGGGGCAAGCAGGTGACCAAGCCGGCCAGTGTGGCCCGCGGGGCGAGGACTCCGGCCGTCGGCTAGCTGATAGCCGGCCCGGCCAGAGAGAGAGAGAGAGAGAGAGAGAGACGCGTCAGCGACGCTGACGCGTCCTATTACGTCAGCCCCGTGCGCACACGGACTCCCATTCACGTTCATACCTGAAAACTGCACGCGAAATACAACTCCCTCATAGAAGCGACCCGGTTCCTCTCCCAGAAAAACCACTGCGTCAGCGCTGAGAATCATCCACAGATGGAGACACCCAACCCGATCTATTTACCTTGGCTCCCGTAAGTGGATGCCAAGACGTGAACAACGTTATACCCCACCACCAACAAAAAGTCAACCCCCCTCGTCGGGCTGACGTGGCCAAGTTGCACTGATGCGTGCGCGCAGACCGTGTACTACTGCCCTTACGCCGCAAACACCACGCTATGCCAAGCGCTCCCAGCCAGGCTAAGGTCAGCAGACCCCTGCCCCTCAATCAGCAGGCCCTGTCCCTCAGTCAGCGGGCCCCTATATCCGTCAGCAGACCCTGTCCTTCAGTCAACTGGCCCTGTCCGCCAGTTCGAGCTGCCCCGTCCGTCAGCTGCGGCGTCTGCGGCGCGGGCTCGAGCGCCGGCTCGGAGTGCGACGCGCGCAGCTCGTAGTCGCGGCGCACGCTCGCGTCGGCGCCGGCGAGCACCCTGTCTGCCTTCATCGCGTGCGCCATGCCCTCCGACAGCCTCCGCGGCAGGAGCACCCCGAGCGCGCTCGTGCGCTTCGCGGACTTCGGCACCCACACGTCCACGACGCCGTGCTGAAGGGCGTCGACGATCGCGTCGGCCACATCCGACGGCTGCAGACTCTTCATGCCGCGCGCGTCGCCCAGGCCGGAGCCGAGCTCCGTGTTTACGACGAACGGCATCACGTAGCTGAGGTCGATGGAGGCTTTCATCAGGTGCAGCTCACCGCGCACGGCCTCGGTCAGGCCGACGACCGCGTGCTTGGTGGCCGAATAGGTCGCGCCGCCCGGTGAGCCGTACTTGCCGGCCTGCGAGGAGATGTTGACGATGTGGCCGCGGTCGCGCGGGACCATCCGCTCGAGCGCGAGCTTCATGCCGAGGATCACGCCGTGGATGTTGATGTCGACCATGCGCCTGGCGGTGAGGTCGTCCTCGTCGACGAAACGGCCGATCTGCATGATGCCCGCGTTGTTGACGAGCACGTCGACCGGGCCGAGCTGCTCCTCAGCGCGGTCGAGGAAGGCTGAGAACGAGGCGCGCTCGGTCACGTCGAGCGGCAGCGCCACGCTGCTCGCGCCGAGCTCGGAGGCGGTCTGCTGGGCCGCGGCGAAGTCGACGTCGCCGATCGCGACCTTCATGCCCTGACGCAAGAGCGCCTGCGCGGTCGCCTTGCCGATGCCGCGCGCGGCGCCGGTGATCGCGGCGGTCTGCCCGGCGAGGATACGGGGCTGCTTGGCCATGCTCTCCTCCTGAAGTTTGGTTGCGCAGCCAAAGCTAGCGCTCCTCGTCGCGCTTCGCACGGCCGCCCCACCTGTTGGGAGTGGGTCACCGCATCTTCGGCGAGCCCGCTGGGTTTGTACAGGCAGGCCATCCCATACAGGCCTACGGATGGCCCCGGAGAGGGGACCGGACCCGGACGACCCACGGCTTCGTCCGGGTCCGCGTATCAGGCTCTCACAAGACCCGCGCAGCGCCTCAGCATTGGGCGCGGGCAGCTCGCGCCCGATACGCTTGCGTGGTGGCGTCGTTCCTCTTTCACGACCAGCGCATCGCCTACACCGAGTTCGGCGCAGGGCTCGCGGCGCTGACGAGCGAGGGCACGCGCGGCAAGACCTCGCGGCGCGCCGCCGTCGCCAAACGCCCGGTGATCCTCGTGCACGGGCTGCTGCTGTCTCAGAAGATGCACCGCCCGCTCGCCGAAGCGCTCGCCGCGCGCGGCAACCGCGTCATCACCGTCGACCTGCTCGGCCACGGCGAGTCGGACAGGCCGCGCGATATGTGGCGCTATTCGATGTACTCCTTCGGCGAGCAGCTCGTTGCCCTGATGGACCATCTGGAGATCCCCGAGGCTGTGATCATGGGCACCTCGCTCGGCGCGAACGCGTCGCTCGAGGTCGCCGCCACCGCGCCGGAGCGGTTGCGCGGGATGATCCTCGAGATGCCGGTGCTCGACAACGCGCTGCTTGCCTCGGCGCTCACGTTCACCCCGATTCTGGTGGCGCTCACCTTTGGTGAGCCGCTCATGAAGCTCGTGGCGCGTGTGACCCGTGCCGTGCCGCGGCGACTGCTGCCCTACTACGGCAACGTCGTGCTCGACCTCGTGCGCCAGGACCCGGGCCCCGGCGGCGCGCTGATCCAGGGCCTGTACTTCGGGCGGGTCGCGCCACACCGCACGGAACGGCGCACGTTCAAGACGCCCGCGCTCGTGCTCGGCCACCGGCGCGACCCTGTGCACCCCTTCTCCGACGCGGGCATGCTCGCCGAAGAGCTCTCGAACGCGAGCTTGATCGAAGCCGACTCGCTCGTGGAGCTGCGCCTGCGCCCCGAGCGCCTGACCGAGCAGATAGCGGCGTTCCTCGACGAGGTGTGGGCGGCCAAGAAGCCAGGGCGCCGCGCCAAGAAGCCTGCCTGACGAACGCCGGGAGCCAGGGGGCTACTTCGGCGGAAACAGTTCGAATTCGCCGATTGACACGCCGCCCGGGCTGGCGGCGGTCGAAGAGGCTGGGCCCTTGGCGAGCCACAGAACGATGTAGCGGTAACTCTTGCCGTTCGCTTTCAGCGCGAGGCTTGTCGTCTTCTTCTTCAGCACTTTCAGCCCGACCAGCCGCTTCCATTCGGGGTCGGAGATCGAGGTCGGCGGCGTGTGCGCGTTGGAGCCATACACTTCGACGGTGATCCCGGTCGTGGTGGTCTTGACCGCGACGCTGCCGAGCTCATGGGCGCGCTTGAGGTCGAGCAGGAGCCCCTCGGCCATCTTCGGCGCGACGCTCGCCTGCACCTGAGCCGTCCAGGCGGTGCTCGCTTCGCCGTCGATCGCAAGGCTTGGATCGCCGAACAGCGCAGCGGGGTAGTTGTACGGGTTGTAGAGGCTGGCAGCATTCGTGTCGAGCAGGATCGGGTTCGGCGGTTCCGAGCCGGCGCTCGTTTTCGTTTCCGAGCCGCCTCCGGAGCCGGCGCCTTCTTCGCTCGCGCCTTTCGAGGATTCGCCGGTCGTTTTGGTCGTGGTCGTCTTCGTCGTGCCCGTTTTCGTTTCCGGCGGGAAGAGCGCGTTGTTGGCTTCCGCGTTCGCGCCTTCGGCCGATTTGGGCGTCGGCGTCGGCGGCGGGATCTTCGGAGCGCCTTTCACGGTCGTGGGCGTGCCGGGGACCGGCGTGGCCGTGCCCGGCGTGGCCCCCGGAGTGGTCGGCGTCGTCGTGGGCGGCGCCGTGGTCGTCCCACCCTTGACCGCGACGACCGCGACCTTTGGCTTGGGCTTCGCCTTCTCGAGCGCCGCGACAGCCGCCACCGACGCCCCACAGACGAGCAGCGTGGTCGCGCCGAGGATCGCCATGCCGGTGCGCCAGCCGGGGCCACCGCCAAGGCTGCCAGGCTTGCCCGCGCCGCACTGCAGGCACCAGTCCTGCCCCTCCCGCAGGGGCGAGCCACATTTATCGCACTCGGTCTTCACCGGGCTCCATTCTTACATCTCGGCGCGGGACAACCCCCCAGCAGGATGTCTTTGCCGTTGGGCCGCAATTGCCCGTCCAGCTCGAGCTGCCAGTAGTAGCGCGTGAACGTCACGTCGCGACGGTACTCGCCGACATGCGGCTCGACGTGCTCGCCGGAGGCCATGCGCACGATCAGCTCGGGGTAGGAGCGGCCCGGGAGCGCCGCGAGGGCGGGCGCCGGAAAGGCGCCGCCGAAGCGCGTGTTGACGTCGGTGATGCACACGCCCAGCTCGGGGTCGCGAAAGACCTGGATCGTGGCGGGGCCGCGCACCGCGAGCGCCTCCATGACCGCCCGGCCCAGCTCGACCAGCTCGGCGCCATCGATCACCGTCCCCTTGATCGACTCGCCGCCGCGCGACTCGAGCATCGTGCGCGGAATCGCGTTCAAGCAGCGCCCATCCAGGTCGCCGAGGCAGTCGATCGACAGCTCAGGACCGCCCAGCGCGCGCTGCACCATCGTCGGCTCGTCCACGTACTCGATGAAGAAGCGCGCCTGCGCGGGATCGTGAGCGAGATGGATCGAGCGCGCGCCCGAGCCCTGGCGCGGCTTGACCATCACCGGATAGTCCAGCGCGTCGAGATCGGCGTGGTACGGGAGCGCCGTCGGAGGCGAGGGCAGGCCGAGCCGCTCGAGCAGCAGGTGGGCCTCGTACTTGTCGTACGTCGCGCGCGCGACCTCGGCCGAGGGCACAAGCGCCGGCAGGACAGGCTGGGACCCGGAGGTGGATGCCAGCTTCTCGATGTCGAGGTCGGTGAGCGGCAGGACCGCGCCGACGCCGTGCGCCTTGCACAGGCGCGCAAGCTCCGGGACGTACTCGGGATCGTCGATCGGCGGCGCGCTCGCGCGCACCTGCGCCGCGTATTGGGCGGGAGCCAGCGGGTTGGTATCGACCGCCACGACCGTCGTGAGCGCGGCGAAGCACGAGACGATGTCGTAGCGCTTGCCGACGCCGGTGAGCATGATGCTCGGGGTCACTTCCATCCTCCCGTCTCGCCCTTATACAGGCCAGCGCCGCCGAGGACCATCGCCACGGTGCGCCACAGGATACGCGCGTCCAAGGCGAGCGAGCGGTGCTCGATGTAGTAGAGGTCGAGCTCGATCCGCTCGCTCCACGGCAGGGCGGTGCGGCCGTTGACCTGCGCCCAGCCGGTGATGCCCGGCCTGACCGCCAGGCGACCGCGCTGGCGCTCAGTGTACTGGGCGACCTGCACCGGGATCGTGGGGCGCGGGCCGATGAAGGACATGTCGCCGCGCACCACGTTCAAGAGGTTGGGCAGCTCGTCGAGCGAGGCTCTGCGCAGGAACGCCCCCACGCGCGTGACGCGCGAGTCGTTCTCGTTGATCGCGAGCCCCGCCCCGATGTGCTCGGCCCCGTCGACCATCGTGCGCAGCTTGAGCAGGTCGAACTCGCGCCCGTCTCTGCCGACTCGGCGCTGCCTGTAGAGCGGATGCCCGCGCGACTCCAAGCGGATCGCGAGGATCGCCACGGCCATCACGGGGGCGGTCGCGATCAGCGCGAGCGCGCCGCCAATCGCGTCTATCGCCCGACGAATCACGCCGGCGCCGCCCCGCGTCGGTAAAAGCGCTTCACAGCAACGACGCGCGTCCGACTTGCGCGTGAATGCGCCCACACCAGCGTCCACCCGATCTCGCTCATCGTGTCCCCTCCGCCGCTTCCCACGACGGGTCGGTGCCGTGGCGCAGCCAGTCCCACAGGCCGGCGGCGGGGGACGCCGCGGTGAGCACGTAGTAGCGCGCGATCAAGAGTGGGCGCGCGGGCAGCGCGGCGGCAAGCGCGGCGGCGGCGAGCGGCGCGAGCTGCAGCGCGAGCGTGACCGCGTACAGCGCCCCCGCGCCCAGCCCCACGAGCGCGATGTTCGCGGCGAGCGCGAGCGCGTGCAGGAACGGGGTCAGGTAGCGCAGCAGGCGGTGGGAGAGAATCATCAGGGCGTAGCCGGGGGTGTAGCCGCGCGGGGAGAGCATGCCACCGCGGAGCACGATCGGCCAGGTGTGGCTCATCATGCGCCGCTTGCGACGCCACTCACCCTCGATCGAGGGGACCATCTTCTCAGTGGCGAGCGCCCGCGGCGCCTCGACGGCGCGCCAGCCGCGCTTGACCATCTTGAACGGCAGCGACAGATCGTGGCCCATGATCGGGTCGACGACGATGTAGGACTCGCGCCGCGTGGCATAGATCGCGCCGTTGCCGGCCGTGATCGAGCACAGCCGCGACTCGCGCGAGCGCAGCGCCATCTCGTAGCGCCAGTAGACGCCCTCCTGGTTGGTGGCGCGGGGGCCCCCCGCCCGCGGCCCAGAGGGTGCGCCCCGCACAAAGCGCACGCGGCCGCACGCGTAGCCGACGCGCGGGTCCTCGAAGGCGCCGACGAGCTCACGCAGCGCGGCGCGGTCCCACAGCGCGTTGGCGTCGGAGAAAGCGACGATCTCACCGCGCGCGCGCTCGACAGCAGCGTCCTGCGCGACGATCTTGCCGCCGCGCGGCAGCTCGAGCACCAGATCGGCGCGCGCCTCACGTGCGCGCTCGGCCGTCGCGTCGGCGCAGCCGTCGCACGCCACGATCACCTGCAGACGCTCACGCGGATAGTCGAGCGCGAGCGCGTTCTCCACCTTCGCGCCGATCACCCCCTGCTCGTCATGAGCCGCGACGATCAGGGACACAAACGGTGCTCGCTGCGCATCGCGCAAAGCCCCGATCGACGGTATTGCGTCGGCGCGTTGATTTTGAGGATTTACTGTTCGTTCTCGCGGCGCCGAGGACGCATGTGGCGCTGGCGCGAGGACGCGGGCAAGCAGGGCGACGAGCAACGCGTAGCCGACCTGCGTCCACGCGATCAGGGCCGCCGCAGCCCAAAACACGATCTCGAGAGCAGTCCTCATCGAGAGGAGTCTGCTTGCGTCGCGCCACCGGCGTCGCTACGCTTGTACACGGCCAATACGCTTGCTGCGTCGGCAGGCGTCCTTCGGGGAAGTTCCTGGTGGCCGCCGGGACCGTCTTCACTGCGACCACCAGGGCGCCCCGCTATCTCGCCAGCCGGTCGATGACCAGCACGGCTGCCAGCAGTGCGATGGCCAATACGGTCAGTGCGTCGGGCATTGGCGACCTCCTTTCTCCGGGACGTACGGCCCCGGAACAACCCGGAGGGAAGTGCCTGCGACACGCAGCGATCGGCCATGTCGATAACTCTACGGTCGGCTTGGGACGGCGATTTGCGCTTGGGCCCTCAGAGCGAGCGATACAGCGCGAGCGTTTGACGGGCGATCCGATCCCATGAGTACGGGCCGGACGCGGCGGCACGGGCGCGCGCGGCCATCGCGGCACGCGCCTCGCTATCGCCGAGCAGATCTCGCAGAGCCCGTCCAAGCGCATGCGCGTCGCCTGCCGGCACGATCCGCGCGGCGCCCGTCCGCGCGATCTCGGGGAAGCCGCCCACGTCGCTGAGCAACAACGGCTTGCCGAAGGCGAGCGCCGTGAAGAGCACGCCCGATTGGTCGGCCTGCCGGTAGGGCAGCACAACCAGGTCGGCGCGCTCGAAGTAGGCGGGCAGCTGCGCGTCTGTGATGAAGCGCGGGTCGAACCTGACATTCGCGGGCGCGCCGGCCTTCAGCGCCGCGATGTCCATCTTCGGCATGCCGGCTATCCACAGCTCCGCGTCTGCGATCGGCGCCTCGCCGTCGACGCCGCGCCACGCGTCCAAGAGCACGTCGATCCCCTTGTAAGGGCGCATCAGGCCAAACATGAGGACGACCGGGGGACCGCTTTCGAGATGCCTCGCGCCGCGCGCGAGCGAGCCAGTCGTCCTTTCGAGATGCCTTTCGTCGCGCGCGCGCGGGCCAGCCGTTTTTGTGGATGTCGCACCCCCCACGTCCAACACCTCCGATGCCTCCTTGCGCCCACTCGACCCGCTTTCAGCGAGGTGCGTGAACGCGCCGTGCGGGATCGCGTGCACGCGCTCACCGTCGACGCCGAGCTCCTCGATCAGGCGCACGCGACCGTGCTCGGAGTGCACGACGATCGCGTCGAAGCGATCGTACAGACGCCGCTGCGCCGCGAGCTGGCCCGCTCGCGGCTCACGCGGCAACACGTCGTGGGCGGTGAGCACGAGCGGGCGCACGGCGCCGGACTGAGAGCGTTTGGGCGGCAGCAGGTGGCCGTCGAGGTGTTGAACCGGCAGCCACTGGAAGTGCACGACGTCAGCGCCGCGCGCGGCGCGGCGGTAGCGCAGCATGTCGGGCACGTGCTGGGCGAGCTTGCAGGCCAGCCGCACACGCCCCCCGGGTGCCCCGAGCGCGAGTCGGTAGAAGAGCTCGCGGCGCGCATACCCGTCCGGCGTCGCCACGGGCCCATAGGCGAAGTGACTGGTAAACAACTCCACCTCTGTGTCTGCCTTCGCCAACGCACGGCTCAGCGCATGGTCGTAGGGTGGCGTGTAGGCGGAGGGATCGACGACGTGAACGCGCACCGGGGAG
Organism: uncultured Solirubrobacterales bacterium; assembly: GCA_963764655.1. Lineage (GTDB taxonomy): Bacteria > Actinomycetota > Thermoleophilia > Solirubrobacterales > Solirubrobacteraceae > Palsa-744. The sequence continues at coordinate 2,326,641 of CAVXTI010000001.1, read as the reverse complement.
AGACAATACGGCCGACGCCGCACAGCCGTGCGGCGCTTGCGGCGACGTTCGCGCGCGCGGCGTTCAGCTACTGGGTGACCGTGTTCCCGCGCGTGTGCCTGCACATCGCGCGCTGGCGGCGGCTCGCGCGGCGGATACCGGACGCCACGCTGCGCCAGTTAGCGCTCGAAGCGCTCGCCAAGCGTGGCAACATCGAGGGGGCGGCGGCGTTCGCGGCGTTCGCGCCGCACGCACGACGTGGCGCGGCGACGCGCGCGACGAGCGCCTTCCAAGGCGCTTACAACCTGCTCGACATGCTCGGCGAGCAGCCGAGCGCCGACCCCGTGCGTGACGGCAGGCGGCTGCACGAGGCGCTGGTGTACGCGCTCGATCCCGCCGCTGTGCCGCTCGACTGGTACGAGCACCATCCGCAGCGCGATGACGGTGGCTATCTCGACGCGCTGTTGCGGGACTGCCGCGACGCGTTCGCGGCGCTGCCCTCGCACGCGCTGACGGGCCCCCCGGCGCGCGCGGCCGCCGCTCGGATCGTGGCGTTCCAGAGCCTGAACCTGAGCGAATCCCAGGGCGACCACAAGGGGCTCGAACGCTGGGCGCGCGAGGCCACGCCGCTGGGAACGGACCTGCAGTGGTGGGAGACGGCCGCCGCGGCCGGCTCCTCGCTCGGAGTGCACGCGCTGATCGCGGCCGCCGCCGAGCCGCGGCTCGGCGCCCACGAGGTGGCGGCGCTCGAGCGTGCCTACTTCCCCTGGATCGGAGGGTTGCACTCGCTGCTGGACAACCTGATCGACAAACACGAGGACGAGGCCGCGGGCCACCGCAGCCTCGTCGAGTACTACGGGCCGCAGCGGGCGGCGCGGCGGATGAGATGGCTCGCCGAGCAGGCCATGCGGGCGGCGCGAGATCTCCCACACGACCGTCGCCACATCGTGATCCTCGCGGCGATGATCGGCAACTACCTGTCGACCCCGGAAGCGCACAGCCCCGAGCTCGAGCCGGTGAGCCAGAGCGTGCTCGGCACCGTCGGCGCGCTCGAGAAGCCCACGATGCTCGTGTTCAAGTTGCGCCGCCTGCCGACGCATCTGCGCAACGTCGTCGTTTATTGTGGCCTCAGCAAGCGTCGGCGCGAGGGACACGACCTGGACAGTTTCAGATAGGGTTTCTGCTCAGGTCAAGCAGGAGGGGCGCCGGTAGCATGGTCAGCTGCCGGCCGGTCACGAGGGAGAGGGACACGCATGCTGGAGCTGCGAGATCTCGTCAAGCACTACCACACAGCCGGGGAGGAGACCGTTCGCGCGGTCGACGGCGTGTCGCTGTCGGTGGCGACTGGCGAGATGGTCGCGCTGTACGGCCCGAGCGGCTCGGGCAAGACGACGCTGCTGTTGATGGTCGCGGCGCTGCTCGCTCCGACGAGCGGCAAAGTGTTCGTCAACGAGCGTGACATCTCCTCGCTCTCCGAGCGCGAGGCGTCGCACTTCCGTCTTCAGGAAATGGGCTTTGTGCGCCAGAACTTCGACTTGCTGCCAGGCGTCACCGCGATCGACAACACGGTCCTGAAGCTGCTCAAGAACACACCCTGGAAGGAAGCCCACGAGCGCGTGCGGCCGCTGCTGGAGCGTCTTGGGCTTGGTGGGCGCCTGACGCACCGCTCCGAGACGCTCTCGATGGGCGAGCGCCAGCGCGTGATGATCGCCAGGGCGCTCTCGACCGAGCCGAAGCTGCTGCTCGCCGACGAGCCCACCGGCAGCCTCGACACCCAGCGCGGGCGCGAGGTGCTCGAACTGCTCACCGAGCTGTGTCGCGAGCGCGGCGTGGCGATCGTGCTCGTCAGCCACGACCCCCAGGCCGCCGGCTACGCCGACCGCGTGCTCGCACTGCGCGACGGCAGGCTGGTCGACTACGACCCCGAGCAGGGGTTCGCCCCGGCCAGCGCCCAGTGAGCGAACCCCGATGAGGTTCGCGAACGTGCTGCACCTCTACCGCGTGCGCCTGCGCGCGCGGGCTCTGCAGGAGTGCTTCGCGATCGTGGGGATCGCCGCTGGCGTGGGGCTGCTGTTCGCCTCTCAGATCGCCAGCTCGAGCCTGTCGAGCTCCGTGGGGCAGCTCAACAGCGGGATCGTCGGCGCCGCCAAGCTGCAGGTGACCGCGCGCGATGCGCACGGCCTTCCAGAAGCGCTTGTCGCACAAGCCCGTCATCTGCCGGGCGTGCGCGTGGCGGCGCCGCTGCTCGAAGTGAGCGCCAACGCCAAGGGGCCGCGGGGCAGCGAGTCGGTGGAGCTCGTCGGCGCCGACGACGCGCTCGCCAAGCTCGGAGGCGCGCTCGTGCGCAAAGTGGCGCTCACCCCGTTCGCCGGGGTGGAAGCTGTCGTGCTGCCTACGCCGGTGGCCAAAAAGGTCGGAGCCAGGAAATTCGGGGACATCGTGAAGTTCCAGACGCTCGGCCACACAAGCGAAGCGGCGCTCTACTCGCAGCTCACCGAAAAGCAGATCGGGGCGCTCATCTCCAGCCCAATCGCGGTGAGCACGCTCGAATACGTCCAGCACGCGAGCGGCCTCAGTGGGCGCGTGACTCGCATCCTGGTCGAGCCAAGGCCCGGGCAGGCCGCCGCCGTGCAAGCGGGCCTCGAGCGCATCGCCGGCGGGCGCTACGGCGTCCAGGCCGCCAACTACGACGAAAAGCTGTTCGCCAAGGCAGCCGCCGCGACCAACCAGTCGACGCAGCTGTTCGCGGTGATCAGCGCGCTCGTGGGCTTCCTGTTCGCGTTCAACGCGATGCTCCTGACCGTGCCTCAGCGCCGGCGCCTGATCGCCGATCTGCGCCGCGACGGCTACACGCCCAAGGCCGTGATCGCGGTCTTGATGTTCGACGCGGTCGTGCTCGGCACGATCGCCTGCGCGATCGGCCTGGTGCTGGGAGACGAGCTCTCGATTCACCTGTTCCACTCCAACCCTGGCTACCTGTCCTCCGCCTTCGCGGTCGGCTCCGAGCGCGTCGTGAACCTGCAGAGCATCATCATCTCGGTCATCGGCGGGATGGGCGCCGCGAGCGTGGCGGTGCTGAGCCCGTTCAAGGACATCGTCTCGCGCAACCCGCTCGCCGCGATCGAGACGAAGGAGGGCACGGGCGGCAGCACCTCATGGCTGCTGACGCTCGTGGGATTCCTGTGCCTGGCCGCGACGCTCGCGATCCTGCTGGCGGCGCCGCAGGCCGCGATCGTGGGGATGGTGACGTTGATCGCGGCGCTGCTGGCGCTGCTGGCGCTGCCGCTCACGGCGATGCTCGCGTTCGTGCGACGACTCGCGCCGACGATCGTGAGCGCCGTGCCGCACATCGCCGTGATGGAGCTGCGCGCAGGACGCTCGCGCGCGCTCGCGATCGCCGCCACCGGCGCGATCGCCGTGTTCGGCAGCGTCTCGATCCAGGGCGCCCACAGCGACCTGCTGAACGGCCTCTACAACGCGGCCAGCGACGCCAACGCGGCCACCGACGTGTGGGTGTCGGCCGCCGGCGACTCCAACCTCTTGATGACCTCGCCGTTCGCCCCGACGCAGCTGAGCAAGCTGAGCGCGCTGCCCGGGGTGCGGGCCGTGCGGATATATCGGGGGGGGCTGCTCGACTACAACGACCGGCGTGTGTGGGTGATCGCGCCGCCGCTGGAAGCCTCGCCGCTCGTGCCGCCGAGCCAGCTCGTCGAAGGCAGCGTCGCGAAGGCCGACGCGCGCCTGCGCGCGGGCGGCTGGGCCGTCGTCTCGCTCGCGCTCGCCGAAGAACACAAATTGAAGATCGGCGACAAGTTCGCGCTGCCGACGACCAACCCGATCGCTTTGCGCGTGGCGGCGATCAGCACCAACATCGGCTGGGCGCCCGGGGCGATCGTGATGAGCGCCGAGGACTACGCGAGCGCGTCAGGCAGCACCGACGCAAGCGCTTACAACGTGCTGATGAAGCCGGGCGCCTCGCCCGAGCAGGGAGTGCGCGAGATCAGGGCGGCGCTCGGCCCGGAGACGGCGCTCGCCGTGCAAACAGCCGAACAACACGCCAACACGCTGCGCGCGATCACCCGCCAGGGCCTGACGAGGCTCTCGCAGATCGCGACGCTGATCCTGGTGGCGGCCGTGATGGCGATGGCGGCGGCGATGGGCGCGATGATCTGGCAGCGCCGCCCGCGTCTCGCGAAGCTCAAGCTCGAGGGATTCCCCCACCGCGAACTGTGGTACACGATCGTGCTCGAGAGCCTGATGCTGCTCGGCGTAGGCTGCTTCAGCGGCGCCGTCTTCGGCCTCTTCGGCCAGCAGCTGCTCGACCGCGCGCTGAACATCGTGATCAACTACCCCGTGGTCAGCTCCGTGGGCGTGATCGTGGCGCTCTCGAGCCTCGCGCTCGTGACGGCCTCGGCGGTGCTGATGGTCGCGATCCCGGGCTGGTTCGCGGCCAGGGTGCAAGCGGGCCTGGCCCTCCAGGATTGAGAGCGCTATCTCAACCCCGGAGGACGGCGGCCGCTATTTTTTCTTCTTGTGGCGCACCGGCGGCGGGCAGGGCACGCTGTGCGTCGCCGTGACCTGACTGCCGTCGAGGAACGTGAACAGGGCGGCGAACGGGAAGCCGCCGCGCGGGCACTTCGTCGGAAGCGCGATGCCCTGCGGTTTGTAGCCGACCAGCTTCCCGTGGACGCGCTTGTAGTAGGTGAGATGGCTCGGGCCGATCGTCGAGCTGACGTTGATGATCGACACGGGCGGCCCGTTGGTGACGCTTTTTATTTCCGGGATCGACGTGTCGAGGTTGCCGCCAAAGGCCCCTTCGCCCGGCAGCAGTTCGCCCGAGAAGACGATCTGCGCGTACACCGGGGCGAGCCCGTTCGCGTAGAACAGCACGACGATGTTGCCATCGTGCGGCGGGCCCATCAGCGCCTCGATTTCCGGGATCTCATGGCCCGAGTCAGCTCCGAACGGGACCTCGACAAAGGCGCTGCCATAGCCAAGACGAGAGTTGGGCGGACAGCCCGCGAGCCCTTTGGCGACCAGGGCTTCAGGCTTGCATTCGGCCAAGCCAAGCGTGGTGGTGACGTAGTTCATGCCCTTCGGCATGCGCAGGCTGACATGGGTCAGCGGCGAGGGCAGCCCGCCCGTGGTGCTGCCGATCGTGAAGCCGAAGCCGATCGTCGTCGAGGCGCCCAGCCTGTTGGGCGAGAACGACGTGTGCAAGTCCACCGTCTCGGCTGCCTGCGCTGAGGCGCATACCCCGAAGGGCACGAGCAGGCAGCCGCAGACAGCCAGCGCAAGCGTGCGGGCCCTGGGAATCCGTGCTTTGGTCAAGGTGTCTCCAGCCGCTAGTACGACATTTTTCCGCTCACGCGCACCGTGACGGCGTCGTTAGAGCGCTTGATCGTGCCGCTGAAGCTCAGTGCGGACGCTTTCGCTTTCGAGTACTTGCCACTGCCTTTCGTGATCGCCATCGTGCCCGAGAACGTGGCCGTGGCGCCAGACACGTGGTAGCTCGCTTTGGCGCTCCCGCTGACCGACCCGCCGCTCGGGTAGACCTGAACCTGAGCGGTGACGCTGCGCGTCGAGGTGACCTTCAGCTGGAGGTACAGCGGGCCGCCCAGCGTCCCTTTCGCGGTGCCACCCTCTTTGAGCTCGACTCCGTGTTTGTTCTGCAGGTGCAGGCTGGCGCTGTCGTCCAAAGTGAGCGAGCGCGCCGCTTTGGCGTGCGGCGAAGCGGCGCCCGCGGCGCCTCCACCGAAAGCCGCGGCCGTCGCGAGCGCGCCAAGCGCGAGCGCAGCGGTTGAGATTCGCAGCCGCGCGTGCGTGCGCGGACGCAATGACTTGTTCCCCATCGATCCCTCCATGTGGCTGTTGATGTCGCTTCCCATTAGAACAGACCCCTCTCCTCTAGCGACTCTCCCTAAGCCCAGAGCCTAGTCCACATAACAGAAAGGCAGGGCAGTTAGACAATTCTAGTGCATATAGGCCTACGAAGTTCAACCATCCAGGGCGCGCGAAGTTGCGTAAATCCCCGTGTCGTCCGTGGCTCTGGCGCCTCAGCAACGGCCGCGCCCGCAGCGCTCCTCGCCCCACGCAAAGTAGGGTCCGCCGGTGCCCACGATCGAGCCGATCGAGCTGAGCTACTGCATCGTGAACACGTCGCAGCGGGAATTGTTGCTGCGCGGGCTCGACGCGATCGAGAGCGAGCGGGCCGAACTTGCCGTTCGCCGCCGAGGTGCTCGTGCTCGACAACGGCTCGCGCGACGGCTCAGCCGAGGCGGCACGCGCGCATCCGGCGGTGGACGAGCTGATCGCGCTCGAGCGGCGGCGCGGCAAGGCCGCCAACGACTCCGAGCTGCTGCGGCGCGCGCGTGGCCGCTATGCGCTGCTGCTCAACGAGGACTCCGAGCTGCGGCCGGGCGCCACGCTCGCGCTGCGCGAAGCGCTCGAGCGTCGCTCCGAGGCGGCCTGCGCGGGCGCCAAGCTGCTGCGCCCCGACAGCGCTGGCGCAAATAGCGAAGGCAGCGATCAGGCATGCGCGTGGCGCTTCCCCACGCCGCTCACGGCGCTCGCGGGAGCGCTCTTCCTGCACCGGCTCTACACCGTGCAGAGCAAGGGAGAGCGCACGCGCGAGGTCGACTGGTGCCAGTCCTCGGCGCTGCTCGTGCGACGCGAGGCAGCTGAGCAGGTCGACTACCTCGATCCCGATTTCTTCGTCTACTCCGACGAGGTCGACTTCGCGCGGCGGCTGCGCGACGCGGGCTGGCGCAGCCTGTACGTGCCGGGCGCGGTCGCCGTCCACCACGAGCAGCTCTCCACCGGCGCCGTGCCCGAGCGGCGGATCGTGGAGCTTGCGCGCAATCGTGATCTGTACATACGCAAGCACCACTCCCCCGCCGCGGCGCTTGCCGTGCGCTGGCTGACGGCATGGAGCTACGCGCTGCGAGCGCTGGCCGCGCTGTTGCTCCCCGGCCACTCCCCGAAGCGCTACTGGCGCCACGTCACCGCGTCGCTGTGGCCGTCGCGCGGCGAGGGCCTGCGCGAGGCCGCCGCCCGGTACAACCGGCACGAGGACGAATGAGAGTCGCCAGCGAAATTCCCGTCCCAAGCTCTGCGTAGGGTCATACGAAATGAAGGTCCGCGAGATCATCAAGCGCATTGAGCGTGACGGGTGGCGCCAGATACGTCAGACTGGGAGCCACCGGCATTATCACCATGCCGTCAAGCCTGGGACGGTCACCGTTGCCGGTCATTCCGGTGACGACTTGCATCCCAAGACCCAAGCGAGCATCATGCGACAGGCAGGACTCACGCGATGATTGATACCGAGCGCTACCTGATTCTTGTGGAGGGTGGTCCCCCGTCGAACTACTCGGCGTGGTCGCCAGACGTACCCGGTTGCGTTGCCACGGGCGCAACTCTCGAAGAGTGCATCGAGGAGATGCGCGCCGCCATCGCGGGCCATCTCGAGGTGATGCTGGAGCACGGCGAAACGCTCCCCGAGCCAAGTGGCCCCGGCGTCTACATCGAGCGGGCAATCGCCGCTTAGGCGACGAGCGCGCGCCTGCCAGGCGATGCGGGCGAGCGTCGGTGGATACCGACCGGAGCCGCAATCAAGAGTCAGATGTCTCTCAGAGGGTCCTCTGCGTATGCCTCCACATCGCCGCCACCGGCTCGGAAGGCCGCCACGCGGCTACGGGCATCGGCGACAAGAGCGCGCGCCTGCTCGCGCTCCTCGGGCGCGAAGAAGCGCGTGGCGAGCAGCAGCGCGGGGATCAACGCAAGCCACGCCACCCGCAGCGCGAGCCCCGCCAGCCCGGACGTCGGCAACAGCAGCTCGCCGGACACCGCCACGCCGGCGAGGATCGCCCCCAGCTTCGCGAGCCGACGCCACTGGAAGTCGACGGCGAACACGTTGCGCGTGAGCAGGTGCATGAGCGCGACCATCGCCGCGTAGGCGCCACACAACGCGATCCCCGCGCCAGCGATCCCGAGGCCGAGGCCGCCGTTGGGGACGAGCACAACCAGCAGCACGACGTTCACCACTAGACCCACCGCCGCCGCCGGCACGTTGCGCTGGGTGACCCGCGCGCGTCCCGTGATCACGATCATCACCTGGTAGAGCCCGTACAGCGTCCAGCCGAGCGCGAGCCACGGCAACGCCTCGTGGGCGCCGAAGAATTCGGGCGCCGCCAGCAGTCTCACGAGCCAGCGGCCGAGCAGCGCGACGCCCGCGACCACCACGCCCGTGGCGAGCACGAAGTAGGTGGTCACGATCGAGTACAGCCGCGAGGCCTCGACGTCGCTGTCGATCGAGTAGGCAAGCGGCGGCCACGCGTACTGGAAGCCCCGCACGAACACGAACACGACCGTCGCCAACTGCACCGCGATCGAGTACTCGCCGGCGGCCGCGTGCCCCACGCCGCGAAACAGGTAGAAGCGGTCCGCCACCTGCAGCGCGTACACGCTCGCGTCGGCCGGCACCGTCGGCAGGCCAAAGCCGAGCATCGCGCGCAGATCGGCGACCGATCGGCGATCGGCCAGCACGCGCAGCGAGAAGCGCGCGCGCAGCACCCACCACAGGCCGAGCACGACGATCGTCGAGGCGCCGAAGTTGCCGAGCAGCAGCCCGCGCGCGCCCTGGCCCGCGAACACGACCAGCGCGATCGTGAACGACGACCGTCATCGTCACGTTCGCTCCCGAGGCGAGCATGTAGGCACGGGCGCGTTCGTCCACGCGCAACTGCGCGTAGGCCATCTCCAGGTTCGTGAACGCCCACAGCCCAAGGATCGCGCAGTCCATCAACAGCGGGTCGTCGAAGCCGAGCACCAGTTCTGAGAGCTCGCTCGAGAAGGCCACGGCGACCAGCGCGGCCACGGTCGTGGTCCAAGCGACCGTGGCCGTCGCGGTGCGCGCGATGCGCCGCCTGCGCTCGACGTCGGCGTCGGTGAAATAGAAGCGCACGAACGCCTCCCCCACGCCGAGGCGCAGCACGATGCTGAGGAGGATCACCGATGTCAGCAGTGAGTTGTAGGCGCCATACGCTTCGCTCGACACGTGCCGCGTGTACAGCGGCAGCGTGAACACGGCGATCGCCTTCGCGAAGATTTCCGCGGCCTGGTAGGCCGCGCCCGTCCTCACCAGCCGCTTCAGGTAGGTGCGCACCGTCAGGAACCTAACGGGCGCACCGTCGTGCAACCCTCCCGGCTCGGCGCGTCACCCCTGCGCGGCGACCGGCGACGTGGGCGCCCCTACGGATGACGAGCGGATCTTGTCTCCCGCAAAATCAGCCCCGCGCATCGTCCCGAGCGCCACACCGACGCCCAACAGGGTCCAGGTCATCGGGTCCTCCAGGAAGTCCGCATAGACCCACGTGTGCAAGACGAGCGCCGCGAAGCAGGCGGCGATCGCGATCCGCGGCGGCGAGCGGCCGGCGCCGGAGAAGAGCGTCATGAGCGCCACCGCCAGCAGCGCCACGTACAGCGCGAGGCCGATGACCCCTTGCTCGGCGGCGACGGTCACGGGGATCGTGTGCGAGGCCGAGGTGGCGTTCGCGACGCTCACGCCGCGATCGTGGCGCTTGTACTGCGTTTCGAACGACCCCGATCCGTAGCCCTCGAGCGGGCGTTGCGCGAACAGCTCCAGGCCGCCCGACACCAGCTTCGCGCGGCCGCTCGTCGCGTTGTCAGCCGAGCCGCCCGAGCCCTTCAGGCCGAAGTGCAGGCTTGGCGGCGCGACGAGCACGACTACGGCGGCGATCGCGGCCAAGGCGACCGACACGTACACCGTGCCGCGCACGTCCCAGCGCCAAGCCGCGAGCAGCGCCAGCCCGAGCAGCAAGGCCGCGATGCTCGACTGCGAGAAGCTCGTCACGAGCCCCACGAGCAGCCAAGCCAACGCCCCAGCGCCGATCAGCTGCGCGCGGCGCTCGCGGCTCCACAGCACGACGGTCGTCACGGCGATCATCACGAGCGCCAGGAAGCGCCCGTAGATGTTCGGATCGAAGAACAGCGAGTTGACGCGGAAGTAGTTGTCGTACTCGTTCGCCGCCACCACTTTCGGATTCAGGAACAGCGCCTTGCGGTCGTACTCGACGAAGCCCACCCCGGCGAACACGACCGCCAGCACGACCGCCACGCCCAGGCACGCCAACACGAGCCGCGGCGTCCAGGGCGCCTCGCGCAGCAGGATGTAGAGCAAGCCGAATGGGATGTAGAAGAACGCGACATTCTGAAGCGCCTTCGCCGGGTCGACCGAGTAGCCGGCCTGTGCCGCGTACACGACGACGACCGCGAGCAGCAGCCAGTCGAGCACGATCGGCGGACGCGAGGAGCGATAGGCGCCGCGCCGCCCGCCCGCCCGCTTGCGCCCTTCGGGACGCGGCCCGCCATGGGAGAGCACGCGCGGCGCCAGGTGCGCGAGCGTGCCGGCGGCCACCACCGCATACAGCGGCAGCAGCAGGTTCACCGTGCGCCCGTCGGCGGAGATCGGCAGACGGAACGGCAGCGCGAGCACGGCCAGCACCGGGAAGGCGCGCGGTTCGCTGCGCATGACGAGCGCCAGCGCGGCAACCACGACAAGCGCGCCGAGCGCGCCCGCCGCGAGCACGCCGGGGCTGGGCAGCGTCGCGATCACCGCCAGCGCCTCGCCGCGGGCGCTCGCCTGGCGCCACAGGCCCCAAGCGACTCAGGGGGCCGCCGACTCATAGGGCGACCTCTGTGGTTGTCTGAGTGGTCTCTCATGGCCTCACCAGCTTGAAAGCGCGTCGCGATGGCACGGAGCGGCCCTGTTCGCGCAGGCTGACCCTGACGCTGTATTCGCCCGCCGGCGCCGGCGCGCCGCGGTTGGCCGGCAGCAGGATCTTGTAGCCGTGGGGACTGCTCAGCACGCTGTAGCCGTGCGCTTCGCCCTCGCGCCCGTTCCAGCGCAGCGAAAGCTTTTTGTAGCGCGGCACCGGCCTGTCGCGCACGAGTGTGGCCACGTCCTCGCCCGACGAGCCGACGATCGTGACCGTCACCCTGTCGGCCCGCGCCAGCTTGAACGAGATCGCCTCCAACCTGCGAGGGCCAGTCGATTCCGGTGAGAAGCTCGACGTCCGCTTGAATTCCTGGACCGGCGTGGGAGTGTGCTTGAGGCGCTGCGTCACGATCAGCGCGGCGAAGCAGGCGAGCACGAGCAGCGCGAACACCACGCGCGGGAGCAACTCGAGGGCGGCGGCTCGGCTCGGCGGCCCGTCACCACGGCCACGCGTCCGCTCGCCCACGCCGGCGCGGCTCGACAGCGGGTCGCTGCCGGCGCCCGGGGCGGGCTGGATCCCATTCAGGGCTCGCCGTCCTTGGCGAAGCGCTCGACCGTGTCCGAGCGCAGGCCGAGGCGCAGCGTCTCGAGCGACAGCACGTCCTCCGGCGCGATGTTGCCGAGGTTGCACTCGCTGCCGAAGCGGTGCAGCAGCCACACCTGCTGCTCGCGGAGAGGCGCCTCGAAGATCAGTCGCTCGGCGTCGATCGCGTGCGCGATCTCGTCGATCAGCCCGGTGCGAACCTCGCCGTCGGCGCGGTAGATGCCGGCCGTGCCCGACTCGCGCGCCTCGGCGATCACCTTCCAGGCGCCCGCCTCCAGGTCACGTTCGATCTGCTCCACCCACACGTACGGAGCCATGATGAAGTCGGCGTCCTTGCTGCCCACCTCGGAGAGCACCGTGAAGTCGCGGGCCAACGTGCGGATCAGGTGGGCCTTGACCTCGGGCTCGAGCGCGATCGTGCCGTCCGATATCTCCACGTGGCGCAACCCCAGCTCGCGCAGCCACGCAATCAGCCCCTCGACGCGGCCCTGCTTGATCGAGACCTCTGTCAGCGTCCCGCCAAGCACGACCGGGATGCCGTGGGCCGCGTAGCGCTCCAGCTTCGGCTTCAAGTTGGCGGTGACCAGCGCCGTGCCCCAGCCGAGCTTGACGATGTCCACGCTGTCGCCGACAGTCTCCATCAGCCCGTCCACCTCGGCGATCGACAGCCCACGGTCGATCACATGGGTGATGCCCCGCCCGCGTGGCTTGGCCGAGCGCGCCGGGACGTCCAGGAAGCCAGCTGTCGCGCGGTCTGAGCCCACCTCGGGTGGACTCACTGACCGCCGCCGGCGGCGCCTTCCGCGCCAGCGCCGGCGGCCGGTTCGCCGTTGCTCTGAGCGCCACCCCCGCCAAGCTGAGCCGCCTGGTCCGCGCCTGCGAGCACGACGACCGTCGCCGAGCTGGCCAACGCGGCGATACTCGGTTCGATCGCCTGCACCTGCGTCACGTTGAGCGCCTTCGCGACCGCCTGAGCGTCGGCGCGATGACCGTGCGCGTACTGCACGACAGTGGTCGAATGGGTCCCGGGCGGGACGCCCGCGAGCGCCGCCGCGCGCACATAGCCACTCTGCTGCAGATCGCCCGCCAGGTGATGAGCGAGGCCGGCCGTGCCCGTCCCGTTGAGAACCGCCACATTCGTCTCAGCCGGATTGGAGGCGGTGGGGTTGGTGGTCTTGTGGGCGCTGGAGCGCCGCACTTCGGGAGCGGTGATGCTCTGCGGCGGCGCGCTCGCGGTCGAGCCGCCTTTGTCTTTCAGCGCCGACACCGCGAACACGATCACCAGCACGCCGGCGATCACGCCGAGGGCGATCAGGGCTGCCGCTCGACTTCGCGAGCGCTCTTGCTTGAAGTACTTCGGGCCGCCCCCGCCGCCAGTCGCAACGCCCGGCGCTCGAGGCGTGGCCGCGGCGCGCGCGCCGGCGCCGGAGCCAGCCGCGGCGGGGATCGCGCGACCACGCGCCGGCGAGGCGGAGCGAGGCGGAGCGGCGGCGCCCGCGACCACGCGCGAGGGCGTGCGGCGTGCCGCCGCGACGGGAGCCGGAGGACGCGATGCGGGCGTCGCCGAGCGAGCGACGGGAGCCGACGACGCGGAGGGGGCCAACGGCGCGGAGGGGCCTGATGCGGAGGCGGCTGCCGCGGAGGCGGCGGGGATCGCCGCCGGAGCGACCGCGGGGGGCGCCGCCGACGGAAGCGAGGGGACGCCCGGCGGAGAGGGCTCAGTCGGGGACGGGGGCAACGGCGCGCGCGCCGCGCGCGCGGCAGCGGTGGCTGGGGCCAGAGCGGGGGCCTCGCCGGCGGCGTCATCCGACTCGGCCGGCTTGGCGGAGTCGAGCCTCGCCGGAGCGCCCTCCACCGCGGCGCCCTCCACAGCGGCGCCCTCCACAGCGGTGGCCCGCGCCTCCCGCGCCACCGGCACAGCGGCGCCCTCAGCGTCGAGGAGTCCCCGGCTGTCGAGGAGCGCTCGGCTGTTGCGGAGCGCTCGGTGACTGCCGCGGGCGATGGGACCGGCGCCCGCTCATCCAACTTGGACGAGGGCTCCGCCTTGGGCGCGGGCTCCGCAGCCGTCGCCGGCGCGCCCGTCGCCGCGCCCGTCGCGGACGGCACGACGGCCGCCACCGTGGCATTCACGGCCGTCGACACCGGCGCGCTGACAAGCGGGGTCGCGCGTGGCGCCACACGCGCGGCGGCCACAGGCGAGCCCGCGCGCTGCACGCGCGCGGCGGCCTCCGCGCTGACGCGCTGCTCCATTTCGACTGCCCGCTCAGGCGCGCGCCCGGCCCACTCGCGCAGGCGCTTGATCTCGCGCGCTTGGGAGAACGCGAGCAGCGACAGGATCGCGATGCCCACGAGGGCGGCAAAAGCGGCGATCGCGCCGACCTCGGTGAAGGAGCTCGAGAGCGACAGCGCGAGCGGCACGGCGATCATTCAGCTCCTATCGAGATTGGTGGCACGGCTCAAATCGGGGCACGGCTCGGACAGGTGAGGTCCTGAGGGGAACTCATGGATCTGGGGAGTCTACGAGGGGCACAGGCGCATTCGCGCCGCGTCCAGAGACGGACTCCGACAGCTCGGCGCGCACGGCCGACAGCTCGGCCACCTTCGCGGCGAGCGCGGCCGCGTCGCCCTCGAACACGAGCAGCCCGATCTCGTCGAACATCGCCTCCACGGTCTCGGGCGCCAACGGCTCGCGCCCGGCGAGCATGATCTTCTCGGCCGGGGTCGGCTGTGGCTGCTCGTAGCGGTTGAACAGCTCCTCGTGCAGCTTCTCCCCCGCGCGCCTGCCGACGATCTCGATCGCCACGTCGCGATCGGGATCGAGCCCCGACAGCTCGATCATCGCGCGCGCCAGCTCGACGATCCTGACCGGCTCGCCCATGTCCAGCACGAACACGTCCGCGCCGCGATCGCCGTCGGAGACCAGTGAGCCGGAGCGGATGATCAGCTGGACCGCCTCGGGGATCGTCATGAAATAGCGCGTCATGCGCTCGTCGGTGACCGTCACCGGCCCGCCGCGCTCGATCTGGCGGCGGAAGATCGGCACGACGCTGCCAGAGGAGCCGAGCACGTTGCCGAAGCGCACCGCCGCATAGCGGGTCCCGGCGAAGCGCGCGGTGGCTGCCTCCAGCGCGAACTCCGCCAACGCCTTCGACGCGCCCATGACCGTCGCGGGCGCCACCGCCTTGTCGGTGGAGACGAGCACGAAGCGCCCCACCCCCATCTCACCCGCGACGTGCGCCACGACGCGCGTGGCGATCGCGTTGTTGCGCACCGCCTCGACCGGGTTTGCCTCCATCAGGCCGACGTGCTTGTAGGCGGCGGCGTGGAACACGACGGTCGGGCGGTGCTCGGCGAACACCTCGCGCATGCGCTCGTCCTCCTTGCAGTCGGCGAGCACCGCCGCGAGCACCGAGGACTGCACATGGCGCTCGTCCTGCAGCTCGCGCTCGATCTGGAAGAGGTTGTCCTCGGCGTGGTCGAGCAGCACGATCCGCCGCGGCCCCACGTGCGCGATCTGGCGGCACAGCTCGGCGCCGATCGAGCCGCCGGCGCCGGTCACGAGCACAGTCTCGCCGGCCAGATAGGCGCCGACGCGTGTCGAGCTCCATCAGGACCGGCTCGCGGCCGAGCACGTCCTCGACGCGCACCTCGCGCACCTGCCGTGAGATCGCGCCGTGATCCTGCAGCAGCTCGAAGACCGTCGGCAGCGTGCGCACCGGCACCGCGCGGCGCCGGCACTCGCGCACGACGCGCGCGCGCGTCGAGCCCGGCGCGGAGGGGATCGCGATGATGACTTCGTCGGGCTCGGTCTCGTCCAGGATGCGCGGCAAGTCGCCTTCGGTGTCCCCACGCACCTTCACGCCGTCGATGCGCAAGCCGTGCTTGCGCGGGTCGTCGTCGGCGAAGCCCACCGGCCGCAAGCCAAGCTCGCGGTTGCGCAGGATCTCGCGCAGCACGAGCCTCCCGCCGTCGCCGGCGCCGACGATCAGGACGTTGCGCTCGCTGCGACCTCCCGGCCTGAAGCCACCGAGCGGGCGGCGCTCGTACAGGCTGCGCACGATCACCCTGACCCCGATCAGCAGCAGCAGCGAGAGCAGGAAGAACAGCGCCACCACCCCGTTCGGCAGCCCCACGGCGACCGTGCCGCCGTTATGGGGGATCTTCACGGGCCGCACCACCTCGATCGCCACCACCGTCAGCAGCACGATCGCGATCGCGGCGCGCGCCACCGCCTCGTAGTCGCGCTGCCCCGAATAGCGCCAGCGGCGCTGGTAGACGCGCGAGGCCAGCAGCACCATGAGACTGCCCGCGAGCACCCACCAGACGGTGCGCTCGAACAGCTTGTCGTAGCGCCCCGTGGGGCCGTTATCGAAGCGCAGCTGGAAGGCCAGGAAGTAGGCGAGCGCCACGAGCGCGCCGTCCAGCGCCAGCCTCGGTAGCGAGTGCCGGGTCAGGGACAAGGCCGGCGCACTGATCCGTCGGCGCATTGGGGTTGATTCTAGGGCTTGTCGAGTCGTAAGTGGGCCTGTGATCTCACAGGGTGAGCACGGCGCGAGATTTTGAGCGTCGAGCTGGACCGCGGAGAGAGCAGCAGCTCCATCAGACGTCGTGGATCGCGCCGCACACGCCGCGCGACCACCGAGGGGTCGCGCTTGGCCAGATCGATCTCACCGGCGTCGCCGAGCTTGCGCAGGCGCCCTTCGGCGATCAGGCGCTCGTCGACCGCTCCAAGGCGGCCCTCGAAGGTGGTGTAGACGGGCGTCCCCAGCGCAACGGCCTCGCGGTTCATCGTGCCCCCGGCGGAGATGACGAGATCGGCGTACGCGATCAGCGACTGAGCGTCGATCGCGCGCTCGGGCACCGTGAAGCCCGTGCACGCCGCTCAACTGCGCGCGCTGGGCCGCCGTTCGGGGCAACACGACGGACTGCACCCCGTCGAGGCGCGCGGCGTCGCGCAGGCGCGCGAGCACGTCCGCGAACAGGTCGTTCTCGAAGCGGTGGTACAGCGACACCTCGGGCGGGGTCCTCACGACCACGAGCGCTCGCTCGCGGTCGACCCCGAGCTCGGCGAGCACGGCCGGGTCGGGCTCGAAGTCGGCGAGGTAGTACTCCTCCTTGAGGCCCTCGTAGGCGCGCAGCTTGCCCTTCGCGCCGTAGCGCTCCAAGCGCTCGGGCGGGATCGCGTCGGGGACCACGACCGCCTGCGCCAAGCGACAGTTGACGTGGTGCTGGACCGCCGCCCACTCGTAGTCGAACAGTCGTCGAGCAGGGGATCCGCAGCAGCCGCGCGGCCACGCTCACGTCGTTGGAGCCGTGGCCGAGCGCGATGTCGAACGGCGCGAATCGGTGGGCTCGGGAAGGGTGAGTCCCGGGCTGGTTGGCCGCGGATCCGCGCGCCCAGCGCACGAGGGCCGCCGAGCGGGACGCCAGGCCCAACGCCTTGTCCGCCAAGCGTTCGCCGCGATGGCGCCCGATCGCGGTGTGCTCGATCGCGAAGCGGTCGAGCAGCTCGCAGCGTCTGAGCGAAGTCGCGCGCGGTCACGCTGACCTCGTGGCCGTCGGCGCGCAGCAGCTCGATCACTGGGCGCATCACGAGCACGTGCGGGCTGTTGGTGAGGTCGATCCACACGCGCATTGGCCGCGCACGCTAGCGCCCGACGGGGCGGCGACGGGTGGGGCCGTAGCCACTTGCGCAGGCGACGGGTCGGCCTCAACCGGCGCAAGGGACCATGGCCGACGGCGGATGCGCTTGAGACGACAGGTATCGTTGGGCGCGCATGGCGCACCTGCTCGTCCTCGCCTCGATCTCGGAATCGCTCGTCAACACGACCTCGCACTTCGTGCGCGACGCCGGCCTGCCTGGGATCTTCGCGCTGATGGCGCTCTCCTCCGCGTGCATCCCGATCCCCTCGGAGGTCGTGATGCTGTTCGCCGGCTTTGCCGTCGCGGACCCCTCCCAGAGCGGCTCCAGCCACCACATGACGATGACCGGGATCATCCTCGCCGGCCTGGTCGGCACGATGGTCGGCTCGTGGCTCGCCTACGCGGTCGGGCGCGGCGGACGTCTCGAGCTGCTTGAACGCCACGGCGCCAAGCTTCAATTCATCCCCACCCATCCCGCTCAGATCGAGCGCGCCGATCGCTTCTTCCAGCGCTATGGCGAGGTTGCGGTGTTGTTCGGGCGGATGGTCCCGCTCGTGCGCGCGTTCGTCTCGCTGCCCGCCGGCATCTCGAAGATGCCGCTCGGGCGCTTCACGGTGTTCTCGCTGATCGGCACGATCCCGTGGGTGGTGGCGCTCGCTTTCGCCGGGCACGCGCTCGGCGGCGACTGGACGAGCGTGCGCAAAGCCTTCGAGTACGTCGACTACGCGCTCGTGGCGCTGATCGTCGTAGGCATCCTCTATGCATGGGCGCGCCGGCGCTCACGGGGACCCGGAGGCCCAACCGCGGCGGCCCAAGCCAGCTCGGCATCCGAGGAGCCCGCGCCCGCGCCCGACGTGAGCTGAGGCCTTCTGGTGGGAGAGCGCCGCGTGCTCTGCGCTCCGCCACGCGATCGCGCTCGGGCTGCTGCACGGGCCCAGCGAGCTGCTGCCGATCTCCTCCTCGGCTCACACGACGCTGCTGCCGTGGCTCACGCGACTGGCCCTACGGCCAGCTCGACCCGGGCCTGCGCAAGTCCTTCGAGGTCGCCCTGCACGCCGGCACGGCGGCCGCGCTGCTTGTTCGACCCCCCTGGGAGGGCTCGTCTTGGGCAAGCGGGGCGGGCCTATCCAAGCTGAGCAAGCCCGCCCGGCTCGGCTTGCTCGCGGGCGCCATCGTCCCCCCAGCGCTCACCGGCTACGCGCTCGACGAGCGGATCGAGCGGCGACTGGGCAACGCCTACGACGATCGCCATCGGGCTGCTCGCGGGCTCAACGGCGACCATCTGCGCCGGCTTGCACGCCAAAAGAGCTGGCCCTACGCGCGCGCGGGGGGCACGCGGTTTGGCGATACCCAACCACGAGCCCTCCGGCACAGGGGCGCCCCCGGCCTCGAGCGCCGGCCCACGCGACGGGCTCGCGCTCGGGATCGCGCAGTCGCTGGCGCTGGCGCCGGGCGTCTCACGCAGCGGCGCGACGATCGCCGCCGCGCGCGCGCGCGGCTTCTCGCGCCTGGACGCAGACCGGCTGTCCTGGAGCGTCGGCCTGCCCGTGATCGCGGGCGCCGCGCTGCTGAAGGGCACGCGGCTGGCACGCCGGGGCGCGCCGCCCGGCCTGCGGCCTCTCGCTCGCGGCCGGCGCCGCGAGCGCGTTCGTCTCGACGCTCGTGAGCACGAGGGCGCTCGGGCCGAGCGAGGCGCGCGGCGCTGCGCGACCAGCCTGCGCCGCCTACCGCGTGGCGCTGGCGCTGCTCGTGATTCGACGGACGCACGATCAGACCGCCAGCACGCCCCGAAATCCAAAAAAATAAGAACGCTCACACTCACCGCCCGCCGCTGACGGCATACTCAGGCGTTCGAGGCCCAACACGTGAACAACGCCATCCTCGGAACCACACTCGGCGGTCGCTACCGCCTCGACGCGCGCATCGGGCACGGTGGCATGAGCACCGTGTATCGCGCGTTCGACACCGTGCTCGAGCGCGAGGTCGCGATCAAGCTGATGCACAGCGAGATCGCCTCGGACTCCGATCAGCTCGAGCGCTTCCGTCGCGAGGCGCGCTCGGTGGCGCAGCTCAACCATCCCCACATCGTCACGGTGATCGACGCCGGCGAGTGGGACTCGCGCTCCGCGGGCAGCGTGGACGGGATCGAGGCGGGCACTCCTTACATCGTGCTCGAGCACGTCGACGGCGAGACGCTCAAGGACCTGATCCGTCGCGAGGCCCCGGTCGAGGTCCCCACGGCGCTCGCCTACGGCATCGAGATCGCGCGCGCGCTCGGCGCGGCGCATGCCCAGGGAGATCGTCCATCGCGACGTCAAGCCCCAGAACGTGCTGCTCAGCGGAGAGGGTGGAGCGAAGATCACCGACTTCGGGATCGCGCGCACGCTGACCGAGGAAGGGCTGACGATGGACGGGCGTGTGCTCGGCACCACCGACTACGTCTCGCCCGAGCAGGCCCTCGGCCAGCCCGTGACGGGCCAGTCCGACGTCTACTCGCTCGGCGTCGTCCTGTACGAGATGCTCACCGGCGGGGTCCCCTTCAAGGGCGAGTCGCCGGTGGCGGTCGCGATGATGCACGTGCGCGAGGAGGTGCCCGACGTGCAGCTCGCGCGCCCGCGGGTCTCGGCCGCGACGGCGGCCGTCGTCGAACGCGCCACCGCCAAGGACCTCGAGCGCCGCTACCCCGACGTGACGAGCATGATCGCCGACATGGAGGAGGCGCTTGCGATCGAGACCGCCCGCTCCGGGCAGACGACGGGTGAGGTGACGGCGGTGCTGCGCACGCTCCACTCGCCGGCGCGGCGCCTTCTGCCTTGGCGCATGCGCCATCCGGCGCGTTGGGCGGTCTCGCTTGCGCTGCTTGCCGCGATCGTCGCCGTGACGCTGGTGGCGCTGGCCGGTCACACCCACAGCGGCACCGGAGTGGCGCCCGACGTGCACGCGAGCCCAGGGACCACGCCGGTGGTGCTCGGCCCAGAACGCCGCCTCCTCCTACAACCCCTTCGGCACAGGGCCCGAACACGCGGAAGACGTGGCCGAGCGTCGTCGACGGCGACCTCAACACGTCCTGGAGCACCGAGCACTACATCAACGGCAACCTCGGCAAGCCCGGCCTGGGCGTCGCGATGGACGCCTCCCCCGGGGTCCTCGGCGCGGTCGATCGAGATCCAGACGCCCACTCCTGGCTTCACGGCCGCCGTATACGCCTCCGGCGGCCGTCCACCCCGCCAGCCCCTCCAGTGGCGCTCAGAGCCTCGCGGCGCTCGGCTGGACGCAGCTCGCGGCGCCACGCGCGATCGCGGCGCGCACGACGATCTCGACCGACTCCGCGCGGCAGGCCTACCGTCACTACCTGATCTGGATCACCAAGCTTCCCGCGGGGCGCGAAACGGCCGCAGATCTCCGAGGTCACGCTGTTCAGGTAGCCCCCCCGACGCCCAAGCTTTTGGCGGGCGGCGAGCAGCGAGAACGCGGCAGCGCGAAATGGGCACACAGCCGGAGGGACGGGTCGGCCGCACAGACGTGCGGCTCTACCCGAGACACGTTCTAACGCTAACCGTTCGGCGGCGGCCCGCCCGAGGCTGGCGCCGAGGCGGGCGGCGTGGGCGTCGTGGTCGTGGTGGTGGTCGTGGTCGGCGTCGAGGTCGTGTTCTGTTTAGCGAGGGCCCCTACGGCGATCGTCACCGTCGCCCCCGCCGGCAGCTTGTGGCCCGCCGCCGGGCTCTGCTGCACGACAATCCCCACCTTGGAGGGATCGGTCACGGTACGAGAGACGGTATTCGAGGCGAAGCCGGCGCCGGTTAGCGTGGCGACTGCCTGCGCTTCGCTCTGGCCGACCACGGAGGGCGCCGCGACCTGCTTGAGCGCCTGCGCCACGACGATCGTCACCTGGCCACCCAGCTTCAGCCGCGAGCCGGCGGCCGGCGACTGGGAGATGACCGTTCCAGCCGACGGTTCGGCGACTTCGCGCTTGGAGACGGCCACCTTCAAGCCAGCTGCCGCGAGCGTCGCGGTCGCGTCGGCTTGAGCTTCGCCGGTCACTTCCGGCACGCTCACTTCCTTGGGCCCGGAGGACACGAGCACAGTCACCGGGCTGCCGACCTGGACCTCGATCCCCGCCGCCGGGTCGGTGGAGATCACGATGCCGGCTTCGACGCTGTCACTGGCCTGGCTGTGGACGGTCGGCTGAAAGCCCTTTTCACGCAGGATCTTGCTCGCTTCGGCGCTCTTCTTGCCGTTGACGTCAGGGAGCGCGACGATCCCGGGGCCAGAGGACACGACCACGCTCACGTGCGAGCCCTTCGTGACGACCGTGCCCCCCGGCGGGGTGGTGCCGACCACGAGGCCGCTCGGCACATGAGCGTTTGCGGTGAGCGCCACCACCGACCTCAGGCCCGCTTGCCTCAGTGATGTCAGCGCCGCCGATTGCGTCTCGCCGGTCACGTCGGGCACCGTCGACACGTCCATTTTTCGAGGGCGACTGCAAGAAGCAGCAAGGCGCCCGCCGCCAGCGACGGCGAGCAGCGCGACGCCGCGGCGACCCAGATGGCGCGTCTGCGACGCCTCGCTGCCCGCATGGGATCCTCGGGCTCCTCAGCCGGCAGTGGGGGCACGAGCAGGGCCGCGCCGCGTCGACGTGGCCAGGCGGGTCGCTGTTGAATGCGGGCGGCACGATCCCCTGGCGCGCCTGTTGCAGCGCCGCGATGAGCTCGTCGGCGCTCGCGAAGCGCGCGTTGGGATCCTTTGCGAGCGAGCGCATCACGACCGCGTCGAGCGCGGGGCTCACCTCGGGATTGCGCTGGCTCGGCGGGATCGGCTCGACCGAGACCTGCTTGAGCGCGATGCTCACCGCCGAGTCCCCCTCGA
This sequence comes from uncultured Solirubrobacterales bacterium, assembly GCA_963764655.1. Lineage (GTDB taxonomy): Bacteria > Actinomycetota > Thermoleophilia > Solirubrobacterales > Solirubrobacteraceae > Palsa-744. The sequence continues at coordinate 2,304,811 of CAVXTI010000001.1, read as the reverse complement.
ACGGCACGTTGCCGGTCAGCAGCTCGTAGAGGACGACGCCGACCGCGTACAGGTCGGAGGTCTCGCTGACGGCGTGCCCCTGGGCCTGCTCGGGCGAGAGGTACTGCGCGGTGCCCATGATCGAGCCGGTCAGCGTCATGTCCGAGGCGCCGGCGCGCGCGATCCCGAAGTCGGTCACCTTCGCGCGCCCCTCCTCGTCGAGGATCACGTTGTGGGGCTTGATGTCGCGGTGGATGATGCCGCGCCGATGGGCGAAGCGGACGGCAAGCAGGATCTGCACGACGATGTCGATCGCGTCCGAGCGGGGAGAGCGGCCCGTGCTCGCGCACGACCGCCTTCAGCGAGCGGCCCGGCAGGTACTCCATCGCGATGTAGTAAGTGCCGTCCCACTCGCCCCTGTCGAAGACCGCGACGACGTTCGGGTGCGAGAGGCCGGCGGCGCTTGAGGCCTCGCGGCGGAAGCGCTCGACGAACTCCTGGTCCTCCGCGAAGCGGTGGTGCAGCAGCTTGAGCGCCACCTCGCGCCCGAGCAGGGTGTCGTGGGCGAGGTAGACGTCGGCCATCCCGCCGGAGCCCAGGCGCGAGGAGACCTCGGTAGCGCCCGTCGATGACGGTGCCTGTCTCGATCGCGCTCACGTGGCCCTGCTTTCGCATGCCTGCGATCGCTGCCCGCGTTTGTCGCGCTCGCGACGCTGACGGCACTCGACGCTCATGGCTCGGCATCGTCCGCGGCTGCCTTGGCGCTCAACCATGCAGCAACGCTTCCATCACTTGCCTGGCGACGGGCGCGGCGAACGTCGCGCCCTGGCCGGGGACGTGCGCGAGCGTGACGGCCACAGCCACAGTCGGTCTCTGAGCTGGAGCGAAGGCGATGAACCACACGTTGTTGATCGTCGCTCCGATCCAGCGTCTCGGCGGTGCCTGTCTTGCCGGCGACCCTGCACCCCGGGTATCTGAGCGCTCGATGCCGGTGCCGCCGGGGCTGTAGACGACCGCTTCCATCATGCTCGTCAGCGACGCCGCGGTGGAGGGCTTCATCACGACCGACTGCACTTTCGGTGAGACGCGCTGCACGACGTGACCGTCCGGTTCGACGATCGCGGAGGTGAGGTGGGGCGTCATCAGGATGCCGCGGTTGGCCACCGTCGCGGCCACCTCGGCCATCTGCAGCGGCGTCACCTTGAGCTTGTCCTGGCCGATGCCCATGCGACCCACATCGACGTAGCGTGCTAGTGGGCGAGAGCAGCTCTTCCGTGGCGGTACTCGCCGCTCGAGGACATTTCCTCGGCGGGGTAGTCGAGCTGCGGCTTGCGGTCGAAGCCGAAGCGGGTCATGTAGCGCGCGATCGTGCTGCTTGCCGAGGTGCTCGGCCACCTGCGCGTAGACGGTGTTGACCGAGCTGCGCGAGCGCTTCGGTGAGCGTGATCTGGCCGAGGCTCTCGTTGTTGTCGTTTTTCAGCGGGACGCCTGAGATCGGCACTTCGTTGCGGCCGCTCACCGTCGATTCCGGCGTGTACCTGCCCGGAGTCGATGGCGGCGGTGGCGGTCATCGACCTTGAAGGTGGAGCCGGGCGCATAGCCGAACTGCGACAGCGCGGTTGACGAGCGGCGAGCCGGGCTCGCGCGTGATTCGTTCGTAGGCGCTCGTGCGAGGCGAGCGCGTTCGCGTCATAGCCGGCGTGGAGGCCATCGCCTCGACCGCCCCGGTTCTCGGGTGGAGCGCCACGACCGCGCCTTCGTGTTCGCCGAGCGCCGAGATGGCCGTGCGCTGAGCGGCGGGGACGTAGCGTGGTGAGGACGGTGTCCCCGCGCGGCTTGCGCCCCTGGAGCTGATCGAGGATGCTCTGCACGCTCGTGCCGGTCTGGCCGTTGAGCGCGGCGCTGCGGTAGCGCTCGAGGCCGACCTGGCCGACGGTGATGTAGGAGTAGCCGACGGCGTGGCGTGAACTCCGAGCCCGTCGGATAGAGGCGCGTGAACGTGCCTTCCGGGCCCGCGCACGCTGCGCGCCAGCACGCTGCCGTCGGCGGCCAGGATCTCACCGCGGTCGATCCGCTGCTGCTGAAGCACGTCCGCGCTTGTTGAGCGCGTTGGCCCGCAGCGAGGAGGCTTCGAAGATCGTCCAGCGCGAGGTGAACGCGATCAGCAGGGCGAAGAGCAGACAACGAGGCCGTACACGCGAACGATCGGACGGTTCACAGACGCTCACCCTCCGCTCAACTGCCCCAGTTCGAGCTGGCGCATCAGCTCGGCGGCGTCGCCTTCGGAGCGCAGCGAGTGGTCGAGCAGCACCTGACGGCGCGCTGGCTGGAGCGTCGAGGCGCTGACGCCCGACACGTAGTCGCTGCTGTACAGCTTGATCCCGCCGGGCAGCTCGTAAGGGACGCCGCGGAACATCGTCACCAGCCCACGCTGGTTGGTGCCGATGAAGTACACCGACTGCAGCGCCAGGTAAGCGCCGGCGGCGAGCAGCCCGATGACCACGAGCGCGACCGCCGGGAAGCGCAGGCGGCGCAAGCGGCGGCGCAGGCGCCCCCTCCCAGCGATCGGTGGCCGCGTGCCGGGGCGGGGACGGCGCGGCACGAGGGCTCCCCGCGTGTCATAACGCGCGACGGCACCCGTCTGGGCCTCCTGATGTTGGGGGGTATCTGGCACGTTCCCGCGAGCTAAGCGAGGCTGGTGGCGCTGGCGCGAGCGCGGTGATCGTCGTGTGGCCGTCGGCGAGCTGCTCGGCCTCGGTGAGCACCTCCTCCAAGCGCAGCAGCACCACCGTGATGTTGTCCTTGCCGCCGGCCGCGTTGGCGGCCGCGATCAAGGCCTCGCCGGCGTCGCGCAGGCGCTCGTGGGAGCCGAGCAGCGTCGAGCAGCTCGTCCTCCCCGAGCATCGTCGTGAGGCCGTCGCTGCACAACAGGTACACGTCGCCCGGGCGTCCCCTGAACGAGCGTATGTCCACCTCGACGGTCGCCTCGGGGCCGAGCGCGCGCGTGATCACCGAGCGCTGTGGATGCTCCTCGGCTTCCTCGGGCGTCAGCTTCCCCTGGCGGATCAGCTCGTCCACGAGCGAGTGGTCGTCGGTCAGGCGCAGCAGCTCGCCGTCGCGCAGGCAGTAGGCGCGCGAGTCGCCCACGTGCGCGATCGAGACCTCCTGCTCGCCGACATAGACGGCGGTGATCGTGGTGCCCATGCCCGCGTGCTCGACGTTGACGCGCGAGAGCTCGTTGATGCGCGTGTTGGCCTGCTCCACCTGCGCGACGAGACTTCTCTCGGGATCCGCGCCGTCGTGGAGACCGTCGCGGAAGGTGTCCACCGCGACGCTCGAGGCGACCTCCCCGGCCTGCGCGCCACCCATCCCGTCGGCCACGACGAACAGCGGCGAGCGGACGAGCAGCGAGTCCTCGTTGGCGCGCCTTTGCAGACCGGTGTCCGTGCCGCACCAGTGCTCGGCGACGCGCAGCACGTCAGTCGACCTCGAAGGCGAATTCGGAGTCGCCGATGCGCACGCGATCGCCAGGGTGCAGCGGGCGCGGCCCGTCGAGCAGCTCCTCGTTGAGGTACGTGCCGTTGGTGGACCCGAGATCCTCGATCACGAGGATCCTGCCCTGCTCGTACACGCGCGTGTGGCGGGAGGAGGCGAAAGGATCGTCGAGCCGTATCTCGGCGCTGTCGCCGCGCCCGAGCACGACGTCCCCGCCGAGGTCGTAGATCATCCCGGGCTCGTGCCCGGAGGCGCGCTCGACGACCAGGCGCGGGGCACGGCTGACCAGATCGGCTGGGCCGAACGTCGACGCTGAGTGCAACCCTGTCGCGTCGGCGGGGGGAACGGTCGCCTGGGCGCCCTCCCGATCGACCCCGGGGGCCTGAGCGCCACTGCCGCGCAGGTCCCGCAGCGCGCTGCGGGACACCCACAGCAGAAACAGGTACAGGACGGCGAGGAAGCCGAACTTCAGCATCACCGACACGGGCTCGAGGTTGTTCATGGGACGATCTCGAAAAGCATCTCAGTGGAGCCCATCTCGATGCGGTCCCCCGACTGCAGATGGTGGGCTCCGTGGATGGCGAGGCCGTTGACGCGCACCCCGTTGGTCGAGCCGAGATCCTCGACCGTCCACGCCGAGCCGCGCGGGCGCAGCTCTGCGTGGCGGCGCGAGACGCTCGAATCCTCGAGCACGATGTCACAGTCGCGGCTGCGCCCGAGCGCCGCCCCTCGCGGCGGCACCAGCAAGCGCCTGCCGGATACCAGCAACAGCGCCTTCGAGCGCCGGCGTGTGCCGGTCTGCTCCACGGCGTCGCGCACACGCTGGGCGTTGCTGAAGATCATCGTGTTGCCGACCTTGGCGGGCTCCCGCTCGGACGGGAGCGCAGCCGCCGCGCCGGCGCCGCGCGCGGGTCGCCCAGGGTCCCCGCGAGCTGGGGCGGCGCTCTCCGGAGAGCGCTCATCCCCCTCGTCTGCCCCCCCGGGCCTTGCCAGCCGGGCTTCGATCCCGAATTCGCCGAGCTTCAGCCGCTCGTCGGTGTGGAAGGCGATGCGGGGGCGGGAGGCCAGCGCCAGATCCTCCCCACGGGCATGCTCGAGCAGGTAGGCGCACAGCTCGTCGATCACCTCGTGCTCGACACCCTCGTAGCGAGCGCGATCCCTTGGCGAGAGCCACACCGAGTACTCGTTGGGGGCATACACGCGCGACACCGAGGTGGTCCTGTTCTCGTCCATCTCGCGCGCGAGCTTGCGCGCCAGCTCCATCGGGCGGACCTCGGCTTTGAACACGCGCCCGAAAGTGCCCTCGACGAGGCCGGCGATCATGTTCTCCAGTGTCCTGAGGGCATTCATCTCGCGTCACCCGGCATATGCCGTGGCGGTTCTGTCCACTTTAAGGGCCACATGCGACGGGGATGCGCAGACGGTGCGCATCGAGGCGTCAAATGTGCTGGCGCATGTGCTCACACGGGGCCGCGCAGAGCCCGCGCGCAGACGGCGAGCGCGCAGCCGAGGACCGCTCCCAGCAACGCTCCGCGTGGGCTCGGTTGACTCGCATGGGCAAGCAGCGTGCGTTCGAGCAGGGGCGCCGCGGCAAGCAGCGCAACCGTCCAAGCGACCGCCGCCGCGACGTCGAGCGCGGCGCTGCGACCGCGCACGATCCACGGGAGAATCGTGGCGGCGAGCGCCCACACTGCGGCTCCGAGCAACAGCTCGACGGTGAGCGCGGAGCCGACGACGGTGGCGGCCTTCCCGAAGGAGGCCTCCCACGCGCCTCGGGTCGGCAGTCCGCTCGGGGGCCCCGACCACAGACGCCGCGCCAGCAGCGGCTCGGCCAGCGCGAGCCACCAGAAGCCAAGCGCCGCAAGCCCGGCGCGCGCGCGCCAACCGGCGCGCTGGCCGGCGAGCGCAGGGAAGGCGCCCGCAAGACCTGCCAGGCCGAGCACCGGCGCGAGCGCCGCCGCAAGCCAGCCGGGGCCCGCGCGACGCGGCAACGCAAGCAGGGGGACGGTGGCCGCCAGCACAAGCAGTGACACACCCGCACGACCCTGCGCCGCCTGCCAGGCGGCGACCGCGAGCAGGCAGCCGAGCCACATGAGCCGCGGCAGCGCCACCCGGCGCCGCGGCGCCGCGGGCGCCGCGCTGTCGAGGCTCGTGTCTGTGCTCTCAGCGCCTGGGCGCGGGCGGACAGCGACTTCGGGCCGCGGAACGTCTCGCGCGAGCGTGGGGTGGGCTCGCCATCTCGCCACTCGGGCGCCGGATCGAGCGCTCGCCGCGGAGCGCGGCGCCGGCCGAGCATGCGCGGTCTCGACCCCTGGTCGAGCGCGCTTGAGAGCGCGTCGTGTAGATCGGCGAGCGTGCCGCGCAGCTCCGGGTCCCGTCCGAGCGCAGAGTCGAGCGTGCGGGTGAGCTCGCGCGGGAGGTCGCGGCGGTGACGCTCGAGCGGCTCGATCGGCGCTCCGATCCGGCGTGCGGTGGCGACGGGCGTGCGGCCACGCACCGGGTTGACGCCGCTGAAGGCCTCATACAGGACGAGCGCGAGCGAGTAGAGGTCGGCGGAGGGGCCCACCTCGTGGCCCTCGCTCTGCTCGGGCGCCATATAGGCGAGCGTGCCGAACACGTCTCCGGTGCGGGTCAGGGCGTCGTCCCCAGCGAGCCTGGCGCCCCCGAAGTCCGCGAGCTTCGCCACGGCCGGCGACCCACCGCGCGAGGGGGTGTGCTCGACCGCGTCGTGCGGCACGAGCACGTTCTGGGGCTTGACGTCGCGGTGGATCACGCCCTGCGCATGCGCGTGCTCGAGCGCCCCCACGAGCGCCAGGCCGATCTCCAGGATCTCCTCGTCGGTGAGCTGATCCTCGGCGATCAGCCCGGCAAGCGTCTCGCCCTCGACCAGCTCGGAGATCAGGTAGAACGCATCCTCGTCCGGGGTCGCCTCGTACAGCCTCACGATCGAAGGGTGCGAGAGGCGAGCCGTGACGAGCGCCTCGCGCCGCGCGCGCTCACCGTCCTGCTCGCTGGGCAGCGGGATGCGCTTGAGCGCGACCGTGCGGTCGAGCTGCTCGTCGTGAGCGCGCCACACGATGCCGAACCCGCCCGCGCCGAGACGCTCGATCAGACGGTAGCGGTTGAGCAGCAGCTCGCCGCGGCGTCTGGAGCGCTCGTCGGTGGCTCGTATGCGGGCATCCTCCGCCGAGGCTCCGGCGCCCTCGCCCTCGGGGCTCCGGGCGCCGCGGTCGCCTCCATGGATGAGGGTCTTGGAGGTCTCCACCACCTCCGCGTTCGCCGTGGCCACACCCTTTCCCTGCCGCTCCGTTGAGCGGCCGTCTACTGACGGAGAAGTTGCAGCAAGCACTCCAGCTGGTGGTGGAGTCATACTGATGAGCTTCACAAGCCCCTGCGAGGAGCATCTCTTTTGTCGTTCTTCGACGACGAGGACGAGGAGCCGCCGACGACAGTTCGTCCGGCGCACACCCAACAACAGCCGCGACCGCAGCCGCGCCGTCCGCAACGCGCGGACGCGGGGGCTCGTGGACGCGGGGGCGGGCCTGAATCGATCGACCATCACGCGATGATGGTGCGGCGGCGGATCGCGGCGGGGATCGGCGTCGTGCTGCTGATCGTAATCGTGCTGCTCGTCAACGGCTGCTTGAAGCGCGGCAAACAGCAGGCGCTCGAAAGCTACAACCGCGACGTCAACCAGATCGCGCAGGCCTCGGAATCGCAGGTGGCGCGACCATTGTTCACGACGCTCTCGGGCGCGGGCGCCAAGTCGGCGCTCGACGTCGAGGTGCAGGTCGACCAGCTGCGTCGCCAGGCCCAGGAACTCGCCGAACGCGCCAAGGGACTCAGCGTCCCGAGCCAGATGACCGCCGCGCAGCGAGACCTGCTGCTCGCGCTGGACATGCGCGTGGAAGGTGTCTCGAAGGTGGCCGGCCTCGTGCGCGAAGCGCTCGGCGGGAAGACCCAGCAGGCGAGCACCAAGATCGCGGGGGCGATGGAGATCTTCCTCGCCTCCGATGTCGTCTACTCACAGCGCGTCGTGCCCCTGATACAGCAGGCACTCACGGCAGGCGGGGTCAGCGGGCAGTCGACGACCGCCAGCCGCTTCCTGCCCAACCTCGGCTGGTTGACGCCCGCCACAGTGCAGTCGCGGATCACCGGCCAGTCGACCGGCGCCAGCGGAGCGATCGCGCCTGGCACGCATGGCCACTCGCTGAAAGGCGTGAGTGTCGGCACGAACACGCTCGCGCCATCCCCAACCCTCAACCATGTCAGTGGCGGCGACAAACCCGACTTTCACCGTGATGGTGGAAAACGCGGGCTCCAACCCGGAGACGAACGTCAAGGTCGACGTGTCGGTGACGACCGAAGGCAAGACTCTCAACGCCTCGCACATGATCGACAAGACCGAACCGGGGAGCACCTCCAACGTGGACATACCGGTCAACGGCGTCACGCTCGGGGCGGCCTCGCGCGTAACCGTCAACATCGAGGCGGTGCCCGGCGAGACGGCCACCGAAAACAACAAGGGCACCTACCTGGTGATCTTCGCCAAGTAGGGGCGGGCCGCGGGCGCGGCGCGTGAGGCCGAGCACGTCGACGCTCCTCCACAGCTGCGCGAGCGGCTAACTTGTTCCGATGATCGCCACCTCGCTTACCGACACGCATGGGGTCGTGGCGCTCGCGGCGCTCGCCGTGGCGCTCGCTGGCCCTGCTTGGGTGCGCTGTGCTGATGCGCGGCGTGCGTCGTCTGCGCACGGCTCAGAAGCTCGTCCTCGGCGATGGGGACGAAGCGCGACGTCATCGCCCATGCCGCGGGCCTGCAGCAGGCGTTCGAAGCGCTCCAAGAGTACGTCGGAGATATCGCCACGCGCCTGGATGAGCGCTTGGACGGGGTCGAGCTGGCCCTGACTGGCGCGATCTCCCAGCATTCCCTGATCCGCTATGACGCCTACAACGAGCTCTCCGGTCGGCAGTCCGTGTCGATCGCGCTGCTCGACGGGCGTGGCTCTGGAGTGGTGCTGACCTGCATCCATCATCGTGACCAAGCCCGCGTGTATGCCAAGCAGGTGCACGAGGGGCGGGGAGAGCTCGAGCTCTCCCCGGAGGAGGACGAAGCCGTGCGCGTCCGCGCTCAACGGCGACTCCCCGACGCCCGAGCCGGCGAGCGCGCCGGCGCGCGTCGACGGCGCCGACGGACGCCGCGGATGCCGAGCAAGCTCCCGCGCGCCGGCTACCTCGGCCCGGAGGGAACGTTCAGCGAGGAGGCCCTGCTCGGCAGTGTCGACGGCGCGTCCGTCGAGCCCGTCGCCCTCGAGACGATCCGGGACGCCGTGCATGGCGGTGCAGGACGGCGAGGTCGAGTGGTCGCTCGTCCCGATCGAGAACTCGATCGAGGGCTCGGTGACGGTGACGCTCGACACCCTGGCCGGCGACGCGAGCGACGTGCGCGATCGTCGGGCGAGGCGGTGCTGCCGGTGTGCCACTACCTGATCGCTCGCGCTCCGCTCGCGCTCGGGGCAGATCGAGACGATCGTCTCCCACCCGCACGTGCCCGGACCAGTGCACGCGCTTCCTGCACGAGCGGCTCTCGCAGTTCGCGTGGTGGCAGCGACGTCTACCGCCGAGGCGGTGCGACTCGTGGCCGAGCGCAGCGGCGATGGGGCGAGGACGGCGAGGGAGGTCGTTGGCGAAAGCTGGGCCGCGATCGGCACGCGGCTCGCCGCCGAGCTCTACGGGTGCACGGTGATCGCCGAGGGGATCCAGGACCGCGAGGACAACGAGACTCGTTTCGTGTGGCTCGCGCGCGGCGACTCGCCCGCGCAGGAGCGCCACCGTTGCGCGCGCTCACGCCCAGCGGACGCAAGACCTCGCTCGTGTTCTGGGGGGCCGGCGCCGACCGTGCCGGGTGGCTGGTGCTGTGCCTGGACGAGTTCGCCCGGCGCGGGATCAACCTCACGAAGATCGAGTCGCGACCGATGCGCGAGCGACTCGGTCACTACATGTTCTTCGTCGATCTTGAGGGATCGCTCGCCGACGCACACGTCTCTGAAGCCCTCAGGGGCTTGCGAGGGGTATGCGAGCAGGTGCGCGTGCTCGGCTCCTACCCAGCGGCTTGAACGGCGACGTCGACACCGCGACGGGTCGAGGGGGAGTTGGAACGGGACGAATCGCTCCTCTGGCAAGGCCAGACGCGTGGCGAGGGGACGAGGGGACCGCTACACTGCGGCGCTGAAGATGGAAAGCACGGTGCCCACAGAGCCAGTGGGGTCCGTGCCGCCCTCAGAGCACCAGCGGCACGGACCGAACTCATCGTCGAGCACGGCGATGGGTGGCCGGGTGCTCGTCCTCAACGCCACCTTCGAGCCGATCAACGTGTGCTCTGTGCGTCGCGCGGTCGTGCTGCTGCTGAAGGAGAAGGCGGAGCTGATCGAGCGTGGGCTGTGGGAGCTGCACTCCGAGAGCTCCACGCTCGCGCGCCCGGTCGTGATCCGGCTTGTGAGCTATGTGCACGTCCCGCGCGACACGCACCGCCGCAAGATCACGCGCCGCGCGGTGTTCGCGAGGGACGGGTGGACCTGCCAGTACTGCGGGTCGCGCTCGAATCTGACCGTCGACCATGTGATCCCTCGCTCTAAGGGAGGCACTTCGAGCTGGGACAACATCGTGGCGTCCTGCGCGCCGTGCAACCGGCGCAAGGGAGACATGCTGCCGCGTCAGGCCGGGATGCACCCGCGCCACAAGCCGCGCACCCCGCGCGCCGAGATCTTCATCCACGTCGCCAGTCCCACGATCCCAGCGGCTTGGCGTCAGTACCTGCCGGCCGCCGCCTGAGAGCCTCGAGGATGCCGCGGCGCGTGGGTCGCCGCACGGAGAGCCTAGGGCTCCTCGTCCTTGGGTCAGGCGACTTGGGTCCAAGCGCTGATCCTGCCCGCTGTCGATCACACGCGGCGTGGGCCACACCGTCCCGTTAAGCACGGGGTTAAGCACAGGGGGCGCCCTCGACTAGGCGCCCCCCGTTCTCAACTGTGCTGGACACGACCGCGTCTGTTTCGCATCGTCAAGCGCGCCCGGTGGCGCGACTGGAGCGGCACGCGCCGGAGGGACAAGTCCGGCGACCTACGCGATGGTGGCCCGGGTTGGATTCCGCTAGGCGGGTCCAGCCGAGTGCTTCGGCCTAACGGCCGGCCACCTCCAGAGTCCCGCAAATACTGTCAGCCAACGTAGGACCACCTCCTTTCTCTGGTCCTTGCAATGTAGCGGACGCGGGCGACGATGTGTGTCAGTCTGCCGAGGCGCTCTCCGAAGAGGCGTCCAGCGGCAGGCCTTCCTGCTCTCCCTGGCTGTCGTCGTCGGGCTCGCCACTGTCCACGACAAGGGCCACGGCGCTCACGACGTCCTCGTCCTTGAGGTTCATCACTCGCACCCCGGTGGCTGAGCGGCCCTGCTGGGAGATCCCGCCGGCGGCGGTTCGCTGGACCATGCCGCCGACACTGATAAAGACCAGCTCGTGGTGCTCGCGCACGACAAGGGCGCCGGCGAGCGCGCCCTTCTGCTCGGTGAGCCCGATCGTCTTGACGCCCTTGGCGCCACGGTTGGTCTTGCGGTACTGGCTGATCAGGGTGCGCTTGCCGTAGCCGTTCTCGGTGACGACAAGCAGGTCCATGTCGTCGCGGGCGACGTCCATCGCGATGACTTCACCCTTCTCGCCCACCTCCATCCCGCGCACACCGGTGGTGTCGCGTCCCATCGAGCGCGCGTCGGACTCCGCGAAGCGCACGGTGAGACCGGCGCGTGAGACCATGATCACCTCGTCCCCCTCTTCCACGGCGCGAACGGCCAGCAGCTCGTCGTCGTCGCGGATGTTGATCGCGATGATCCCGTCGGCCTTGATCGGCGTGTTGTAGGCGATCAGCTCGGTCTTCTTGATCGTGCCTTTGCGGGTCGCGAACACGAGGTACTTCGTCTCGGTGAAGTCGCGCGTGGAGAGAACGGCCTGCACGCGCTCGCCCTCACGCAGGGGAAGCACGTTCACGAGCGCACGACCCTTGGCGGTGCGCGAGGCCTCGGGCAGCTCGTACACCTTCGAGCGATACACCTTGCCGCGGTTGGTGAAGAACAGCAGGTAGTCGTGCGTGGAGCAGATGAACAGGTGCTCGATGAAGTCCCCGTCCTTCATGTCCATGCCGGTGATCCCACGCCCACCACGTTGCTGCTGGCGGTAGGTGGCGAGCGGCAAGGACTTGACGTAGCCGGTGTTGGTGATCGTGATCACCATCTGCTGGTCGGCGATCAGGTCCTCGATGTCGATCTCGTCCTCGGAGTGGCTGAGCTCGGTGCGCCGCTCGTCGCCGAAGCGCTCTGAGATCTCGCCAAGCTCTTCCTTGATGACGGCGAGCACCCTGCTCTCGTCGCCGAGGATCGAGCGCAGCTCGGCGATTCGCTCTGTAACGTCGGCGTGCTCCTGCTTGATCGCGTCGGCCTCCAGCGCCGTGAGCTGGGAGAGGCGCAGGTCGAGAATCGCGGTTGCCTGGATCGCGCTCAGCTCGAAGCGCTCCACAAGCTGTTCGCGGGCGGCTTCGCGGTCGCGCGAGGAGCGGATCAGGTCGATGATCGCGTCCAGATTCTCAAGGGCGATGAGCAGTCCCTCGAGAATGTGCGCGCGCGCCTCCTTCTCGCTCAGCTCGTGCTTGGTGCGCCTGACGATCACCTCGCGCTGATGGGCCACGTAGTTGTGGATCACCGCCCTCAGGTTGAGCGTGCGTGGCACGTTGTCGACGAGCGCCACCATGTTCACACCGAAGGTGCTCTGCATCGAGGTGTGCTTGTAGAGCTTGTTGAGCACGACCTTTGGGATCGCGTCGCGCTTGAGCTCGATCACGAGGCGCATGCCGCGCTTGTCGGACTCGTCGCGCAGGTCTGAGATCTCCGGGATCTTCTTCTCGTGCACGAGGTCGGCGATCTTCTGGATCAAGCCGCCGTCGCCACCCTTCTTGACCATGAAGGGCAGCTCGGTGACGACGATCGCCTCCTTGCCCTGCTTGAGCGGCTCGATGTGGGCCCTGGCCTGCACGCGCACACGACCGCGGCCGGTCTCGTAGGCGTCGCGGATGCCGGCGCGGCCGAGGATCACGCCGCCGGTGGGGAAGTCGGGGCCCTTCACGTGCGCCATCAGTCCCTCTGTGTCGATCTCCGGATCGTCGATGTAGGCGATCGTCGCGTCGATCACCTCGCGCAAGTTGTGCGGCGGGATGTTCGTGGCCATGCCGACCGCGATCCCGGAGGAGCCGTTGACGAGCAGGTTCGGGAAGCGCGCGGGGAGCACGAGCGGTTCCTGGCGCGAGCCGTCGTAGTTGGGCGCGAAGTCGACGGTGTCCATGTCGAGATCGCGCAGCATCTCGGTGGCGATCCGGGCCAAGCGGGCCTCGGTGTAGCGCATGGCGGCCGCCGGATCGTCGTCGACCGAGCCGAAGTTGCCCTGGCCGTCGACGAGCTCGTAGCGCATCGAGAAGTCCTGCGCCATGCGCACGAGCGTGTCGTAGATGGCGGAGTCGCCGTGCGGGTGATAGTTGCCCATCACCTCGCCCACGATCTTGGCGCACTTGGCGTAGGAGCGGGTGGGCCCGAGCCCGAGCTCGTTCATCGCGTAGAGCACGCGCCTGTGGACCGGCTTCAACCCGTCGCGCACGTCCGGCAGCGCGCGGCCGACGATGACGGACATCGCATAGTCGAGATACGCGGTGCGCATCTCGTCCTCGAGCGCGCGCGGCTCGATGTTTCCGCCACTGAGAGTGTCAGGAGTCGCCATGCTGGATCACCCCCTCAGACGTCCAGGTTGGCTACGGCTCGAGCGTTATCTTCGATGAAGGCGCGTCGTGGCTCGACCTGATCGCCCATCAGCATCGAGAAGGTGCGGTCGGCCGCGGCCGCGTCCTCGAGCGTGACCTGCGCGAGCGTGCGGGAGGCAGGGTCCATCGTCGTTTCGGCCAGCTGCTCGGCGTTCATCTCGCCGAGGCCCTTGAAGCGCTGCAGCTTGACGCCCTTCTGGGCGACGGTCATCACCGCGTAGCGCAGCGCCTCGAACGAGGGCGCGCTCTCGCGGGCGTCGCCGAGGCGCACCTCGAACGCGGGCGTGCCGGCGAGCTCGATCAGCTGGCGGTGCACCGAGGCGAGCTGACGGTACTCCTGGGAGTCGAACAGGGTGCGCTTTATGTGATGGGTGCGCGCGAAGCCGGTGCGTGCCTCGACTGCCTTGACGCGCAGCTCTATCGGGCCCTGCTCGACCAGCTCGGTCGCGTGCGTCTCGCCCTCGAGGCCCGCGCGCGAAAGCAGCTCGATCGCATCCGCGGCATTCGACACCTGGTCGCCAAGCAGCGAGGACTCCTCGAGGAACTGAACCATCTCGTGGCCGTGGACAGCGCGCAGTGAGGAGGCCCAGCCCTCGTACTGCTTGAGCAGGCGCACGAACTTCTGCCAGCGCGTGTCGGTTAGCTTGAACTGCGTGCCGTGACGGTCGAACACCGCCAGCTTCTCCCACTTGTCGGCGAGCAGCGTGTCCTCCAGCTCGTGCTCCTTCTCGATATAGCGCTCGCGGCTGCCCTGCTTGATCTTGTAGAGCGGCGGCTTGGCGATGTAGACATACCCCGCTTCGATCAGGTCCTGCATCTCGCGGAACAGCAGCGTGAGCACGAGCGTGCGGATGTGGGCGCCGTCGACGTCGGCGTCGGTCATCAGGATCACCTTGTGGTAGCGCGCGTTCTCGAGGTTGAACTCGTCGCGCACGCCGGTGCCGATCGCGGTGATGAGCGCCTGCACCTCGGTGTTCTGGAGAACCTTGTCGATGCGACTCTTCTCGACGTTGAGGATCTTGCCGCGCAGTGGGAGCACGGCCTGCGTGTTGCGGTCACGGCCCTGCTTGGCGGAGCCCCCGGCGGAGTCGCCCTCGACCACGAACAGCTCCGCGAGGCTCGGGTCCTTGACCGAGCAGTCGGCGAGCTTGCCGGGAAGCGTGGAGTTCTCCAGCGCCGACTTGCGGCGTGTGAGGTCGCGGGCCTTGCGCGCCGCGTCGCGCGCGCGCTGCGCCTGAACCGCCTTCATGATCACCGCGCGCGCCTCGCTCGGGTTCTCCTCCAGGAACTCCGCCAGCCCGGAGTTGACGATCGACTCGACGAAGCCCGCCATGCCGGGGTTGCCGAGCTTGGTCTTGGTCTGCCCCTCGAACTGCGGGTCGCGCAGCTTGACCGAGATGACGGCGGTCAAGCCCTCGCGAACGTCCTCGCCGGAAAGGTTGTCCTCCTTCTCCTTGAGTAGGCCGTGGTCGCGGGCGTACTTGTTCAATGTGCGGGTGAGCGCCGAGCGGAAGCCCGACATGTGTGAGCCACCCTCGCGCGTGTTGATGTTGTTGGCAAACGAGTGGATCGACTCCTGGTAGGAGGAGTTCCACTGCATCGCCACCTCGGCGGCGCCCTCCTCGCTCTCGCCTGAGAAGAACACGACCTTGCGGTGCACCGTGTCCTTGTTCTCGTTGAGGTAGGCGACGAAGTCCTCGATCCCACCCTCGTATTGGAACTCGGCGGAGTGGCCCTCGCCGCGCTCGTCGACGATCGAGATCTTCAAACCGCGTGTCAGGAAGGCCGTCTCGCGTAGACGCTCCTCGAGCGTGTGAAAGTCGAAGTCGAGCGCCTCGAAGATGTCGGCGTCGGGGAGAAAGGTGACAGTGGTGCCGGTGGCGGCGCCCGCCGCGAGTCTCTCGCCGCGCTGCAGCTCCTGCTGGGGGACGCCACGCGAGTACTCCTGCGAAAAGGCGTATCCATCGCGGTTGATCTGCACGAGCAGGCGCTCCGACAGCGCATTGACGACCGATACGCCGACGCCGTGCAGGCCACCTGAGACCTTGTAGCCACCGCCATCGCCGAACTTGCCCCCGGAGTGAAGGACCGTGAGCACCACCTCGATCGCCGGCTTGCCCTCCTTCTCCATGATCGCCACCGGGATCCCGCGACCGTTGTCTACGACCGTGATCGAGTTGTCCGGGTGGATCCTGACGGACACCTCGGTGCAGAACCCGGCGAGCGCCTCGTCGACCGAGTTGTCCACAACCTCGTACACAAGGTGGTGCAGACCCATGACTCCAGTCGAGCCGATGTACATGCCGGGGCGCTTGCGAACCGCCTCCAAGCCCTCGAGGACGGTTATGTCCTGAGCGTCATAGCTGGCGTCGCCTCCCATCGTCGGGTCGCTGGCCCCACCCTTGGTGGCAGGCTTGATTTGCGAGCTTGATGTGTCGGTCGCCAATGATCCTCCGATGACGCGAGAACGCCCCGGAATCCGGGTGTTCTGAACCTCGGTCCGGGGCGGGGGATTTGTTTAGAGAACGATAGCACAGAGACCCCCTCGAACTGCCCCACCTCGACCTGAGAAATGCCTGCAAATAAGCCAAAACTGGGCATAGGTCAGGGGCTCCGCGAGCACCTTCCGCAAGGGTCTTCGGCGCCTCCCGGCAGCTGTCAGCCGGTGCGGCAGCGGAGTCTGTGGATCAGCTCGGCGCCGAGCTCCCCGTTCAGCCGTGTCACGAGCTCAGGGCCCATCAGGTCGAGCTCGGCGGCCCATACGGCGTCGGCGCAGGTGATCGTGAGCACGCCGTCGCGCTCGGCGGTGGGGCGACCCGCCTCGGATATCAGCGTCCCAACGGCGATATCCCAAGCCTGTTGAGCGCGCGAGAGGTTCGTGGCGGGCGCGAGCCCGGCTGTGAGGCCGGCGAGCGCGAGCGACAGTGGCCTGGGCGCATCGCGGCTCATGCCGCGATCGCTTCTTGCAAGATCGCCCCTGGGGAGATGCGCAGACGCGTGACGGATGCGTCACCCGATCCGGGCACGTGAGTCAGGTCCGTGGTGGCCACCACGGACTGGCCGCCGCTGCACAGCTCATGAGCGAGCAGTTCGCGACGAGTCACATCCAGCTCGCTCATAACGTCGTCGAGCAGCATCAGTGGCACATGATCGCGCTCGCCGGCCAGCACCGAGCGCTCGGCCATCAGCAGGGCGAGCAGTGCGAGGCGTTGCTCGCCCTGGGATCCGTAGGAGCGCAGCTCGCGCCCGTCGCGCAGGATCGCCAACTCGTCGCGGTGAGGCCCGTGGGTGGAGAAGCCGCGCTCGAGATCGCTCGCGAGGCGCGCCTCGAGCTCCGCGACAAACTCCTCGACGTCGATCGCCTTCGAGCGGGGACGGTACTCGAGCGAAGGCTCGCCGCCCAGCCCGAGCTGGACGGCACGCTCGGCGAAGGGCTGAGCGAGCATCGACACGACGGTCGCTCGATCCTCGCTCAGAGCAAGGGCGTGGCGGGCGAGCTCGCCGTCCCAGCTCGGCAGCGTCGCCCGCGATGCACGGCCCGCGCGGATGCCTGCGATCAAGGCATTGCGCTGCGCCAGTGCGCGTGAGTAGTCACGGCGGGTGGCTACGCGTGGGGGCCAAAGCGCCGCGACAAGCTGGTCGAGGTGGGCGCGGCGAAGCGTGGGAGCGCCCTTGAGCAGTTCGAGGCGGTCTGGGGAGAAGACGCTGACGAGTGGTCGCTGCTCCACGTCGGCGAGGCGCTCCACCGGAGCGCCGTCGGCGGTCATGTGCTTTGGCGAGCCGGGCTGGAAGCCGACGGTCAGCTCGTGGCGGCGACCCTCGCTCGACAGCTCGACGGCAACTCGGGTCGCCTGCGCCCCAAAGCGCACGAGCTCGCGCTCGGAGCGCGTTCGCTGTGAGTAGCCGGTGCAGCCGAAGTAGAGCGCCTCGAGCAGGTTGGACTTACCCGCCCCATTCGGGCCGTGGAGAACTGTCAGCCCGTCGCCGAGGCGCGCCTCGGCGCGCGCGTAGGTGCGGAAGTCGCGCAGTTGCACACTGATGACCCGCACCTCACCTAACCCCTCCAGCCCGTGACGCTAAGGCCAAGCAGGTCGAGGACGCGGAGATGCGCCGATTCCAGCGTCACGTGTTCAGTCTGATCGGCATGATCAGGTACACGAACTCGCCGCCATCGGGGGACTCGATCAGTCCGGGTCGCAGAGGGCTTATGAGCTTGAGGACCAGCTCGTCGGACTCGACGCTCTCCAGGCCATCACGCAGGAACTCGGGGTTGAAGCCGATCTCGAAGGGCTCGCCCGAGAAAGGCACGGGCAGCATCTCGCTCGCCTCGCCGACGTCTGGGGTTTGAGCGGAGACCGTGAGCTCTCCCTCGCTGAAGCTGAGACGCAGGGGCGCGTTCTTCTGCGCGAGCAGGCTGATGCGTCGGACGACGTCCGTCATCTCGGCGCTCGCGAGGCGCAGTTCGTGCTCGACGGTCTCAGGCAGCAGCTGGCGATAGTTCGGGAACTGGCCGTCGATCAACCGCGAGGAGAGCACGATGTCGCCGATCTCGAACACAACCTGGCTCTGGCCGAGGCTCACCGTCAAAGCGGGCTCTTCCGCGGACTGGGCGATGCGTGCCAGCTCCTGGAGTGCCCGAGCTGGGACATTCGCCTCGACCGTGCTGTCCAGGGGCGACTCCAGCGTAGTGTGCTTGATGCTCAGCCGATAGGAGTCGGTGGCGACCATCGTCAGCTCCTGCCCTCCGGCTGAGATCAGCACGCCGGTGAGCACCGGTCGCGTCTCGTCCTTGGAGGCCGAGCGCGAGACCTGTAGGGCGGTGTCGACGAACGCCTGGGTCGGGAGTGTCATCCGGGTATCGGGGTCTGGAGCCGGGAGCGTCGGAAAGTCCTCAGAGCGCAGCGTGCGCAGGTGGAACTTGGCGGAGCCAGAGATAAGCTCGACATCCTGCTCCTGGGCCCGCAGCTCCAGCGTGACCATCTCGGCGGGAAGCGAGCGCACCACTTCGAGCACCAGCCGCGCCGGCAGCACCGCTGAGCCGGGTTGGACGATGTCTCCCGCAAGCGGCACCCGCAGACCAACCTCCATGTCGGTTGCCAGCAGGAGGGGCTGGTCGCCCTCGGCGGAGATCATCACGCCGGAGAGGGCTTGGACGGAGGCGCGAGAGGATGCGACTCGAGTGGCTGTCTGCAGTTGAGCGAGCAGCTCAGTGGTTGAGAGGGAGAGCTTCACTTGTGCACCTGGATAGGTCTATAGGTTCAGTAGGGCCTGTGGGGAGTGTGGATTGGCGATGGATGGTGGGGATGATCTGGTTGAGCCTGTGGAGAAGCTGTGATTAGAGCCGCAGAAGTGTCTCAAGCCCGTCGGTCAGTGGGCGGTGTGGCCAAACGTGTGCGGAGCTCTTCGACGATGGCGCGTGAAGAGATGTTGCTGGAGATGCGCTGCTCGGTGCGCCTCCAGGCATGTAGGACCGTCGTGTGATCGCGTCCTCCAAACTCTCGCCCAATCGCCGGCAGAGACTCCCCTGTGAGCTCGCGTGCAAGGTACATGGCTACTTGTCGTGGCCAGGTAAGACGCACTGCTCGCCCGGCGGATACCAGCTCCTCCGCCGAGATGCCGAATTGCTCGCAGGCGGCCGCCTTGACGTCTGCGATCGAACGGAGGGGCGCCTCGGCTTTGGGGTAGAGACCGTCGAGCACCTCGGTGGCCAGCGCTGCGCTCAGTGGCCGGCCTGTGAGCGAACCGAAGGCCACCACGCGAATCAGGGCTCCCTCGAGCGCGCGCACATTGACGGTGATGCGCCGCGCGATCGCCTCCAGCGCCTGGGGGTCGACCGGCTCGATCCCATCGTGCTGCGCTCGCTTACGCAGGATTGCGATGCGGGTGGGAAGGTCGGGGGCTCGAATGTCGGCGACGAGGCCCGACTGGAAGCGCTCGCGCAACCTGTCTTCGAGCGCTTGGAGGTCGCTCGGTGGCCGGTCGGAGGTGAGCACTATCTGGCTGCCCGCGTCGTAGAGGACGTTGAAGGTATGGAAGAACTCTTCCTCCGTCTTGGTCTTGCGCTCGAGGAACTGGACGTCATCGATCAACAGCACGTCCACGTGGCGGAAGTTGGCCTTGAAAGCGTCCACTCGACTTAGACCGAGCGCCCTGAGGAAGTCGTTCGTGAAGGACTCTCCGGTGCTGCAACGCACGTGCAGCCCTGGGTTGTGGGTGGCTGTGAAGGTGGCGATGGACTGGAGCAGATGCGTCTTGCCGACGCCGGGGGGGCCGCATATGAAAAGCGGGTTGTACGCCTGGGCGGGGAGCTCGCTGACGGTGAGCGCGGCAGCGTGCGCCAGACGGTTTGAATCGCCGATGACGAACTGGTCGAAGGTGAGCTTCGGGTTGCCCCACGCGGCTTGCGTGAGCTGTGGGGCGGCTGGGGCCGTGGTTGTGGAAGGGGCCCGCCGATAGCTGTGCTCAGGTCCTCCGGCTGCCCGCGCCTCGACGATGTCGACCATGACGTCGGGGCCGAGCACGGCCGCTACGCTCGTCTGAAGCGCACGCCCGAAGCGCTCCCTGACCCACCTATAGGTCTGGCGCGGAGCCGCGATGGTGAGGGCGCCGTGGGTCAGTTCGATGGCTGTGAGCGGCTCCAGCCAGATGCGGTAGATGGGCTCGTCGATGCTCGCCGACAGCTCGGCTCGTACCTGCGTCCAGATGTGCTCGAGCTCGGCGCTCACGGCAGCGATGACCTGCTCCTTGTGGGAGAAAGCGGGCGGAAATCATTCGTTGGGGGCCGCAAGGACCCGGTCAGACCGAATATATCCGAGGCTGGCGGCTCGCGCTCCCGGCTCTTAGCCCCTCACCGCAAATGGCGAGAAATTCCGTACTCGGGGACATCGGGGAGAGGCGCGCCGAGCAGCTCGGCTCATGCGGGCTGGCGAGCCGGCGAGCTGGCGCCTATACTTCACTCCCCGACGGGAGCCGACTGTCGCCGTCCTCGCTACCGCTCAAGGTTGCGGTGGGCATGCGATCGCGACCGGAGAGCATCGATCATGAAGCGCACCTACCAGCCCAAGAAACGCAAGCGAGCCCGTACGCATGGGTTTCGTGCCCGCATGCGCACGCGCGCGGGAAGGCTCACGCTCAAGCGGCGGCGCAGCAAGGGACGCAAGCGCCTGTCGACGTAGTGCCGGGCGCGCGAGGATGATGCCGCGATCCCCACGCCGCGCACGACGTCTGTCGCGCAGCGCGGAGTTCGAGCGCGTTTATCGTCAGGGACGTTCCGTGTCCAATCGTCATCTGGTGCTGTACTCGTTTCCCAACGAGTCGATCGACCGTCCGCGACTCGGCTTGTCGGTCTCGAGGAAGGTGGGTGGCGCGGTCGATCGCAACCATGTGAAGCGCCTGCTGCGCGAAGCCTTCGTCAGTGTCGAGGATGAGCTCGAGGGTGGCCACGACGTGGTCGTTGTGGCCCGTCCGGAGGCTCGAGAGCTGGCCGAGCGTGAGGGGTTGGTGGGGATCGACGGCGCGCTGGCGGAGCTGATCGTGCGCGCCGGCCTACGCCCAGCGCAGAGAGATGCTCGAGCGGCGACAGATGAGGGCGATCGCACACCTGGGGCGAGCGGATCGTGAGAGTCAGCCAAATGGGCGATTCGCGAGAGGGCAACGCGATCGCAGGGGCCGCTCGAGCGGTCGTGTTGGCGCCCGTGGCCGTCTACCAGCGTCTGATCTCGCCGGCGCTTCCGCGGCGCTGCAAGTACGAGCCCACGTGCTCGCGCTATGCGGTACAGGCGGTTGGGGAGTACGGCATACTGAGGGGTCTCGTGCTCGCGATGTGGCGCTTGCTCAGGTGCAATCCGTGGAGCCACGGCGGGTACGACCCCGTCGGGGCTCAGGGGTTGTTCAAAGTCGACCGCCGCCGCGACCTCTAAAGCAGCGCTCGCCCCCAATGCTCATCGCCGCCAACGTCATCGAGGAAGCGTTCTCACCGCTGATAACGGTGTTCGAATCGATCCTGGTGTTCATCCACAACGACGTCGTGGGTGGCAGCTGGGGGCTTGCGATCGTCGGGCTGACGGTGTTGATCCGCGCTGTGCTGGTGCCGCTCACGCTGAAGCAGTTCCGCTCGATGCAGGAACTGCAGCGCCTCGCCCCTGAGCTGAAGGCGCTCCAGGAGAAGTACAAGGACGACAAGCAGCGCCAGCAGCAGGAGATCATGAGCTTCTACCGCGAGCACAAAGTCAACCCGTTCGCCTCGTGTCTGCCGCTGCTGCTGCAGCTGCCTGTGTTCATCTCCCTGTTCTACATGCTGCGCACCGACCTCAAGAAGCACATCTGCGGCGAAGCGCTGGTGACGCACTACAACTCGCTGTACCACTCCGCCGTGGCCAGCGTGGGCGGGCTGCCCTCGAAATACATCGAAAAGACCAGCTGCCAGCAGGTCGCGCCGGGCTCGGGCAAATTCCTGTTCCTGCCGGACATCACGAACAAGGCGACTGGAGTGGCGCTGATCGTGCTGCTAGCGCTCTACGTTGGCTCTCAGCTGGCCTCCACGATGATGATGTCGGCCTCTGCCGACCCCAATCAGCGCCGCCTGATGATGGTGCTGCCGCTGTTCTTCGTGATCATCCTCTATCGCTACCCGGCGGGCCTGCTCGTGTACTGGATCACGACGAATCTGTGGACGATCGGCCAGGGCTACTTCGTGCGCCGCCGGATCGGGCCGCCACCCGCGGTGTCGCCGAGCAAGGGGAAGGAGGCCGCGGGCGATCGAGCGTCGCCCAACGGCAAGCCGGACAGCCCGAAGGGACCACAGGGCGAACCGGCGCTGGCCGGCGCGGGAAGCGGGAGTGCTCCGCCACCGCCACCACGCAAGAAGAAGAAGCGCTCAGGCAGGCGGAGATGAGTCAGGCGGAGGAGCTTCGGGAGGGGCACGAGGATCCGGTGACTGTCCTGCGGGAGCTGCTCGAGGAGATCGTCGACAGCCTGGGCCTCGACGTGGATGTGCGCGTCGAGGAGTCAGACGGGACTCTCACCGGACGTGTGGAGGGGGAGGACGTGGGCCTGTTCATCGGTCGCCGTGGCCAGACGATCGACGCCGTGCAGCATCTCGCTCAGCGGATCGTCTTTCGCGGAGGCGCGCCTGACGCGCGCGTCGTGATCGACGCAGACGGCTATCGGGAGCGCCGCGCCGAGTCGTTGCGGTCGATCGCGCTCGATGCGGCTGAGGAGTCGTTGCGATCCGGACAGGCGGTCGAGCTCGACCCGATGCCGGCGTCGGAGCGCCGCATCGTCCACGAATACCTGCGCGAGCGTGGCAACGTCGAGACCCATAGCGAGGGCGAGGAGCCCGAGCGATTTCTTGTCGTGGAGCCCTCCGACGGCTAATGGCCCAGCCTCCGGGCGGCGCTTGTGCGTGGACTTGTATTTGGGACGGCGGAGCCGCAAGCCAAGGCGCCGCCGAGCCAGAGCCAGCGGTGTAGACCTCGAGCTTGTCATTTCACGTGAAACGGTTGCCGGCCAGGCCGGGTAACACGCTCGAGCCGTTTTCGTATTTCACGTGAAACATTGAGAGCTCCCGCGTGGAGCCGCTATGGACGCGATCACCGACATAAAGACCTTGCTGGATCGTCTCGGTAGGCGTTATGGCCTGGCAGAAGGCCAGATCGGCCAGCTTGCAAAGATCCTGAGCGCGCTGGCGCTCGACGAGCATGCGCCGACAACCGTGCGGGGGGGCCCGGAGGCAATCGACGTCCACCTGGCCGACTCGCTCACGGCGCTTGAGCTGGAGTTTGTGCAGACCGCCGGCCAGATAGCCGATATCGGCGCGGGCGCGGGCTTTCCAGGGCTCCCGCTTGCCGTGGCGCTGCCGCGCAGCACGGTGAGGCTGGTCGAGAGTCAGGCGCGCAAGTGCGCGTTCATCGAGCGGGTCGAGGTGGACGCTCGAATCGAGAATGCGGAAGCGGTGTGTGCCCGCGCGGAGGAGTGGCCCGAGGGGATCGGGGTCCACGACGCGGTGTTGGCGCGCGCGGTGGGGCCTCAGCCGATCGTGCTCGAGTACGCGGCGCCGCTGCTGCGCCTAGGCGGGGCGTTGGTCGACTGGCGCGGCCAACGTGACGCGCCGGAGGAGCGGGTCGCGATCGAGGTGGCCGAGCTGCTTGGGTTGGAGCGCGCCTCGATCCGTCGGGTGGAGCCGTTCGAGGGCGCGCGCGACCACCATCTGCACGTGTACACGAAGGTGCGCGAGACGCCCGACCGATTTCCGCGCCGCGCTGGGATGGCCCGCAAGAAGCCGCTGGCGCCATGATGTCCCAAAGGTCACCATCCCACAGCTTCGGGCTTGGGCACGTGCTCGCGAGGCCACTCGACCGCGATCGACGCTAGCGTGCCGTCGACAATGGGAAAGGTTTACGCAGTCGCCAACCAGAAGGGGGGCGTGGGCAAGACGACGACGGCGGTAAATGTGGCCGCGTGCATCGCCGAGGCGGGCTATGAGACGCTTGTGATCGACGTCGACCCGCAGGCGAACGCCACGGTTGGGCTGGGGCTGCCGCGCACGCAAATGCCCGGGCTGTACGAGGTGCTGGCGGAGGAGAGCACAGCCTCAGAGGCGATCGTGGACTGCTCGGTGGAGAAATTGAAGCTGCTGCCGGCCAGCCCCGGATTGGCTGGCGCCAACGTGGAGCTGCCGCGAATCGACGCGTTCGAGCAGCGACTTCGAGCGGCGATCGAGCCGATCCGAGGCCAGTTCGAATACATCGTGCTTGACTGCCCGCCCTCGCTCGGCCCGCTGACGGTGAGCGCGCTGGTGGCGGCCGACCGCGTGATCGTGCCCGTTCAGACCGAGTATTTCGCGCTCGAGGGGCTGGCCGGCCTGCTTGAGACTCTGGGGCTCGTGCAGCGCGAGCTCAATCCGCGCCTGACCGTGGCGGGGATGCTGCTCACGATGCACGACAACAGGACGAGATTGGGTCGCGACGTGGAGAAAGAGGTCCGCGAGCACTTCGCTGACCTCGTCTTCGACACCGTGATCCCGCGCAACGTCAGAGTTGGAGAGGCGCCGAGCTACGGGTTGCCGGTCACTCACCATGATCCGCACAGCGCCGGGGCTGCGGCCTATTTCGAGTTGGCGAAGGAGGTGGCCGCGCGTGGCTAAGCCAAAGCGGGGCATGGGTCGCGGGCTCGAGGCGATCCTGAGCGTCTCCAGCGAGTCCGAGACTGAGGACGAGCTGCGCGAGCTGCCGGTAGAGCTGATCGTCGCGAACCCCAACCAGCCGCGCAGGCGCTTCGGCGAGGAGGCGCTCAACGCGCTCGCGGGCTCGCTCGGGGAGCGCGGCGTGTTGCAGCCGGTGCTCGTGAGACCCAAGCCTGGGGGGACGTACGAGCTGGTTGCGGGTGAGCGCCGCTGGAGAGCGGCGCAGATCGCCGGGTTGACAGAGATCCCTGCGCTCGTGCGTCCTCGCGACGACGCCGCGACGCTGGAGCTCGCGTTGATCGAGAACATGGCGCGCGAGGATCTCAATCCGATCGAGGAGGCGCGTGCTTGCGTGGCGCTGGTGGAGGAGCTTGGCTTGACCCGCGAGCAGGTGGGACGCCGCGTCGGGCGCAGCAGAGTGGCGGTGTCAAACCTGCTGCGGCTGCTCGACCTGCCGGACGAGGCGATCGAGATGATCGAGCAGGAGCAGCTCAGCGAGGGCCACGGGCGCGCGCTGCTGCTGGCCGAGGACCACACCGTCCGGCGACGCCTAGCCCGCGAGGCCTCCCGCGAGGGCTGGTCGGTGCGCATCGTCGAAGAGCGCGCCAGGGATGCGAATAAGGCTCAAGGGGTCGAGCGGGACAAGCACGCTTCTCGCGCCAAGCGCGGCGTGCACCCCGACCGGCAGGAGGCCGCCGCCGCGATCGCCACGACGCTCGAAGAGGCGCTCGGCGCTGAGGTTCGCGTGCGCGCCGAGAGGAGTGGCGGGTACCGTGCCGAGCTGTCGTTCGTAAGTCCCGAGGAGGCGCTGGCGCTAGCGCTGAGGCTGCGCTCGGTCGACGCTGCCTGAGTCCTGCGCTGGGCTCGGGCTGACGCTAGAATCGGCGGCCGCGGGCGATTAGCTCAGTTGGTTAGAGCGCTTCTCTGATAAGGAAGAGGTCCCTGGTTCGAATCCAGGATCGCCCATCGAAGGATCGGCTGGAAAGCCGCATGAGTACTGGAGGTTCGCGCCTTCATAAGTTGATTGCTCTAGAGGCCACATCGGCCCAGATATGCCTGACTCTGCAATCGCAGTCCGCTCAGCAAGACCTTTGACCGCAAGGTGGAAGATGAGGCATTCGAAGACGCGGTTAGGGACGCGAAGCGTGGAGGCGTGCAGGTCCGCAAGGCGTCTAATCAGACTTTGGCGTCGTTCGGCGTGGAGTACATCCAGAAGTACGCGAGTGTCGAGTTGGCGGCAGCTACGCGGGCGACAAATCGCGTGCTCTGGAACCGATACATCCTCCCGAGGCTCGGCAACCACCAACTTGTTGTGCTTGCCCACCAGCCGGAGATCGTGCAGGAGTTCAAGTCGGAGTTGGTGGCCGACGGTGTAGGCGACCCGACGATCAAGCGCACCCTGACAGTGCTCTCCGGTGTGCTCGGCAAGGCGATGGAGTGGAACCGCATCCCGAGCAATCCTGTTGCAACGGTTCGCAAGCCATCTGGCAGGCGAAGCAAGCCAGTCTGCACGCTCGCCCCCGAAGTGGTCGAGCGCCTGCGCGTTGCGATGCCCTCAAAGCGCGACAGGCGACTCGTGTCGGTCCTCGCTTATAGCGGGCTCAGGCCAGGCGAGGCGTTGGCGCTGGAATCGACCGACGTGGGCAAGAAGACGATCTCCGTCACGCGAGCGATCAAGCTCGACGGGGCCGGGCGACACGAAGACCCACAAGGTACGCTCGATCTCGCTCCTCGGTGTCCTCGCGGAAGACCTCGCGGGCATCGACGGCGGGCTGATCTTTCCCGGCCCACGACGGCAAGCACTGGACCCACACGGCGTACGGCAACTGGAGAGGGCGCGTGTGGCAACCCGCGCGAGACGGCCGGGATCGGGACGATCACGACGACCAGGGTCAACGGGAAGACCAAGCGCTCCTACACAGGGGCAACCCCGTACGACCTGCGTCACAGCTTCGCATCGCTGCTGTTCCACGAGCAGCGCAATCCGCTTGAGATCGCCGACATGATGAGCCACGGCCCGCAGGTGCTCTTCTCGACCTACGCTCATGTGATCGCTGAGCTTCGAGGCGCAGTCCCAATCTCCGCAGAGGAGCAGATCAAGGCCGCTCGCTCCTGCGTCCGTGGCGAGAACGCCTGAATGCCGTGGAGGCGGCTCAGCGCTCAGCGGTCGTATGCTCGTCCACGAGGCAGGATGCGCACGATGACGATGACGAGTCGCTGGTCCTGACGCTCGAATCGCACGCGCCAGTCGCCGACTCGCAGCCGGTACTCGTGGGAGCCTCGCAGGCGCTTTACGTCGCCAGTCAGTTCCGCACCCTGAGCCAGCCTCGTGATGGCGTTCAGGATGCGCTTACGAGTCGGGGGGTCGATCCGGCGGAGATCCTTGCGAGCGCGGTCGTCAATGACGACCTGCCAGTGTGGCTCGCTCACCGATCGCCGTCGAACTCGGCGATCACGCTCTCAAGCGCCACGGGCTCTATGCCCCGTTCACGATCCGCGTAGGCCTCGGCGACTGCATTGCGCTCCTCTTCGGTCTCGGGCTCGTCATCAAGTGGCGCATGGTCGAGCATCCACGCAACCGGGTCGCCCGAAGCCTCGGCGAGCGTTCTAAGCGCCGTGCTTGCTTCCTCGTCGTTCATCGTCTCGACCGCAGTGTGCAGCCGCTCCTTGACGGTCATGGCCTAAACGTAGCATCGACACCGAGAGGTGGCGAGTCGATCTCGTGCTAGCAAAGCAAGTCCCGCAGCCCCCACTGCGGGGGCTCTGGTAGCAAGTTGGTAGCACGTAGGAGGTCGCCCCGAACCGGATATGGCTCAAGAAAGCCAGATTTGCGCCGGTGAAGGCAATCTCTGATAAGGAAGAGGTCCCTGGTTCGAATCCAGGATCGCCCATTGGAGCAGCAGGTAAGGCAGCGTTCGTCAGACGTGGACCACGGTCAGGCCACCGGCGCCGTCGACCGCCTCAAAATCGTGATCCTGCGTGACCACCGGGACACCGTGGGCCAATGCCGTGGCGGCGATCCATAGGTCGTTGACGTTGAGTCGCCGTTTGGCCTCCGCGACATAGACGCGCAACAGTGCCCAGGAGGCGGCCACAGCCCCATCGACCGGAAGCAGTTCGATGTCGGCCACTGTCTCGAGCGTCGCAAGCCGATGCGCGCGAGTGTTGAGGTCTTTAGCCGCCAGCACGCCGACGTGCAACTCCGCGACTGTTACTGCGGATATCGCTGCTTCCTGTGGCAGACGCTCGACATTCAACGGCCGTCCACTCTCATTCGCGATGAAAACGCTTGTGTCGAGCAGGCCGCGACCAATCTCAGCCACTGTCAGGCTGGGGGATCGAGATCGTCAGTCGTCTCGCCTGCCAGCAACGCGAGATCATCGCGGAGTCCAGCATCCGCCTGTGTGGTTGCGAGCCGCTGTGTCAACTCGCGCCGTGACAGCCAGCGTCGCCGCTCGCTTGTAAGGGGCACCAACGCGGCGACAGGTTTGCCGCGAGCCGTGATGACGATGTCATCGCCCGCCTCGACGCGACGCAAGACCTCAGCGGTGTTATTCCGCAACTCCCGCGCCCCAACCTCAGCCTTCATGTGACAAGTGTAGCACTTTCGTAGCCGTTGAATCTATTCCGGCTCGCGCGCGATAACGCGATCGACCTCCACGGCCCCGCCGGAGCGCGTGTCGGGGTACACGACGATCGCCGTCGGCGTGCCCCCGAACCAGGCGCTCATCTCGCCCTCGCCGACGTACTCGGCGGCTCGCCGCGAGCCGCCGCCCTGAATCACCCACACGGGCTGGCCCTTGTGGAACAGGCTGTCGCCGATATCAGTCATCGAGGGCTCCCCACCGATCCCAGGGTATCGGTCATGATCGTCTTCAACAAATGGCCTTATCAGGCGAGCTGAGGATCCGACCGTCTCGCCGCGATCGTCTCTCGCAGCGTTTGAAGCGCGTTGTGCCTTGGGCGCCAGCGAAGCTCACGCCGCGCCTTCGCGGCCGACATGATCACCGGCTCGCGAAAAGCGCTCACCCACTGAGCCTGCGCCGGTAGAAAGCCGAGCCGCGCCACCGTCTCGGCGACCGCGTCCACAGCAAGCTCGGGTACCGGAATCGAATACCAGCCAAGCTCCTCCGCGAGCTGTGAGACCGTCAGCTGCCCGCTCCCGGCCAGGTTGTAAGCGCCGGGCGTGCCGCGCCCGAGCACGGCCGCCCGCATCGCGCTCGCAACGTCGTCGTGGTGCACCAACTGGAAAGGCACCCCCGGATCGGGCAGCACCGGCTTGAGCAGCGGAACTCCCCCAAGCCACCGTCGCGCTGACTCTGGGAGTCGCTCGGAGAGCTGTGTGTAGGGCAGGCTGTCGAGCAGCAGCGGCGCGTCGCGCCCGCCGACGATGCACGGCCGAAAGACGTACGCCTTGGTCGAGCTACCGTCGAGCACCTCTCGCAACAGCCCCTCCACCTCGGCCTTTTGCGCCGAGTAGTAATGATCCGCGCTCCCGCGCGCCTCCACCTCCTCGGTCAGTGGCTGGGGGCTCTCGCGGTGAAAGCCGTAGGCGGCGACTGAAGACGCGTACACCAGACGTCCTACGCCGGCCGACAGCGCCGCCTCGAAGACGTTGCGCGAGCCTTCGAGGTTCACCGCGCGAGTCTCTCGCGGCCCACCCATGATGATGAACGCTAGATGCACCAACACGTCGGCGCCCCTCACCAGCTCCGCGACGGCCTGGCGATCGAGCACATCTCCGCGCCGGTATGTCACCTTCTTCCAGCCACGCGTCGCGGGGTCAAACGGTTTGCGCGCCATCCCGAGCACGCGCCCCACCTCGCGTGAGCGCTCGAGCGCCGCCACCACCGCCTGCCCAATCTCACCTGTTGGGCCGGTGACCGCGACGGTGAGCCCCGCCGATCGCATTTGGCGTGCAGGCACGAGTCTGTTGTACCGCACGCGTGCGTGCGTGCGCGGTAGCGTGCGCCGACCCGGGCAGCAGGAGCCAGGGAACGCGGCACGCCGCGCCGCGCTACAAGCGCGCCACGACCAGCCCGGAGGCGAGCAGCACCATGCCAGCCGCGCACGCCATCAGCGCGCTCTCCATCGGCGCGGCGATCCTCGCCGCGTTGAGCTCCACGCCGCGGCCGCTTGTCATGCGCTGCTCCCCGCTCAGCGACACGGTGCGCCGCCGCAGGTCGCGCACCGGCGTGCTCAGGCGACGTTGCGCGGCACTCAGCATCAGGCACGCCGCCGCCACCAGCACGCCGCCGACACGCAATTCCTGGGCCTGCGCGAAGAAAGCCGTCAACGCCGGGAACGCTCCCCAGCCGAGCGCGAACCACATGTCTGAGTGCATGCGACCGCCAAACAGCTCAAGGTTGTAAGCGACAGTCAGCACGACTCCGCCTGCTACGAAGACCAGCAGCCATAGCGAGATCGTGACCGCGCCGATCACGCCGATCGCGGCGCCCCCCGCGAGCGAGAGCGCCGCGAGCACGACGAGCGCCCGGTCAGACAGGCGCGTTCCCAGTGGCCTGCCATGGAGCTCGTCCAGCGTGTGCGCCGCCACGCCGACCCCGAGCAGGAAAGCCACCAGCGTCCACACCAGCCGGTAGCCGTACAGGTGTGGCGCCGCGCTCGCGCCGATCGCCACATAACTCAGGTGCCAGGCCGTGTACGGCGGGTGCAGCAACGTCAGCGCATCGCGCCAGCCACCTGGGCGCAGCGCATAGAAGGCGGGGCGCTCAAGCTGACTCGGCGCCGCCATCCACGCCTGCCTTCCCGCCCGTGACGGCGTTGAGCGCGCTGCCCATTGCGGGCGTGTGAGCCCGCTTGCTGCCCCACATCACCACTCCGCCCCCCAAGCTCATCGGGCGGACATGCACGTCCACGATCCCCGCTTGCTCCCACAGCCTCACAACTCGCTCGATCGGATAGCGCTCGTAGAAGCCCGGGATGCTCTGGGCGAGGAAGCGCCCTGTATGCGCCCACTCGCGTGAGACGAGCCTGCCGAGCGTGGGCAGGCCCACGATCGTGTAGAAACGCCACGCCCATCGCCATGCGCGGCTTGGCGGCACAGCGAACTCGAGCGAGGCGATCCGCCCGCCTGGCTTTACCACGCGCGCCAGCTCCGCCATCGTCGCGCCCGGATCCTCGACGTAGCGCAACAGATAGGTAAAGGTCAGATGATCGAACTCCTGATCGCCGAACGGCAGCCGCTCGGCTTCGCCGTGCGCCAACGACAGGCGCTGCGCCAACGCCGCGTCGGCGTCGATCCTCGCTTGGGCTGCCGCCAGCATCTGCGGGCTCTGGTCGAGCCCGACGACCTCGCACCCGTAGCGTCCAACCAGCGCTTGGGCGACCATCCCGGTGCCCGTCGCCACGTCCAGCACCCGCTCGCTCGCGCTCGCGCCAACCGCCTCCACCATCCTCTTGCGCCAGCGCGGGTCCTGGCCGAAGCTCAGCACCGCCGCGACGCGGTCGTAATGGCGCGGAAGTGGCGCAAACAGCTCGAGCGCCTCGCGCTTCAGCGCTCCGGAGGCGGGTATGGGTTGCTCCAGCTCACTCACGGCGAGCGCTTGCGGTCGGCCATTCCCGTCAGCATGCTCAATCGTCGCTCGATGCGCAAGGCCAGCAAGCCCGAGGCTATCGCCGCGCGCTCCGGCGTCGGTGCAAGCTGGGCTGCAGTGACGTCCGCAGGGGCTAAGGCAACGGGCTGTGCGTGCCGATGAACGCTCCGTGGCAACTCCCTACCGTCTACTCTCCGCGCGCGTTCCCGTCGTATCGCTCGCGGCCCTCGCGCTGGTAGCGGTGCTCGCTGTGCTCGCGTTTGCGGACGCTTCCGCCGAAGCGATGGTGACCACGGTCGGCCCCGCGAAAGTCGGCCTGCAGCCGCGCAGCACGTTGCTGTTCCAGAGCTCGCTCGAAGAACCGGTCCCAGAGCCCGATGAATTCGAGAACCTGAGCGGCAACCCCGTCGTCAGCGCCAACAAGACCTACGCGATCTATTGGGATCCCACCGATCACTACCACGGCGACTGGCAGCATCTGATCGACACATTCTTCCAGAGCATGGGCGCGGCCAGCGGCTCCTTTGCCAGCGTCTTTGCGGTCGACGCCCAATATACCGACGCGGCCAACCAGCACGCCCTCTACAAGTCCGCCTTCCAAGGTGCCTACACCGACACCGACGGCTATCCGTCCTCGGGCTGCACAGACCCCCACCCGCTGCAAGCACCGGACCTGATCGGTCCTGTCGTCAAAGGCCAGCATACGCCGGTCTGCCTAACCGACAAGCAACTTCAAGAAGAGCTCGAACTGTTCATCGCTCAGCACTCTCTCCCGAAGGGCATGGGCACGATCTACTATCTGTTGACACCCCCCGGCGTAACGGCGTGCCTCGACGGCGGCGCGCTCGCCTCGCACTGCTCTGACTATAAGAAGAGCCCTTACTCGCTCGGCGAATCCGAAGCGGAAAAAGAAGCAAAGGAAGAAGAAGAAAAGACGAGGTACGAAGAAAGCTTTTGCAGCTATCACTCCGACGTCAACCCGACCAACGCGGTGACAGGCGACGCCAACACGATCCTCTACGGTGTGATCCCCTGGACGGCTGGCGGGCTCGGCGATGGGCACCTCACTGTCAACGACGAGAAAACCCCCGCGTTTGCCTGCCAGGATGGGGGCTACGATCCCAGCAGCAAGCCAGCTGGGGAACAGGAGAAAAAGAAGACAAAAACCGCCAAGGAAATAGAAGAATTTGAAAAAAAGTCCCTCGAAGAACAGACGAAGCAGGAGGAAGCGGAAGAACTCGAAGGCCCGCGCCAGCAGGAGCCAAATCAGGTGAAATGCCCCAGCTCGGACGGCTTCTGCGACACGGGCTTGGCTGATCTCATCGTCAACCAGATCTCGGTCGAGCAGCAGAACATCGTCACCAATCCGCTGCTGAACGCCTGGCAGGACCCGAACAAGCACGAGGCAACCGACGAGTGTCGCAACTGGTTCGCGATCGTTCTGGGCGGTGACGTGGGCACACAGAAAGGCAGCTTCGCGGGAACCCTCTACAACCAGTCGCTCGCGGGTAGCGACTACTACCTCAACGACGCCTTCAACCTGGCCGCGTTCAAGCTGCCCTATCCGGCGATCGCCTGCCTTCCCGGCATCCGGCTCGAACCACAGTTCACGGCGCCCAACCCCGTGAACGCAAACGAAATCGTCGGCTTCGACGGAATGGAGTCCGACATCACCCTCGATGCGGGCGTGGGCTTCTCCGCCGCCGGCGCGCCGCAACCCGCATACGCCGCCTACACCTGGAACTTCGGCGACGGGTCGGCGCCGGTCGTCGGCTCCGCTCCCGGCGCTCCGTCGGCAAACTCCCCGGCGATCTCACCGTGCGCAGCCCCGTGGGAAGCGCCCTGCGCGGCGAGCGCTTACCACTCCTACCAATACGGCGGCACCTATGAAGTTATGCTGACGGTCGCCGACGTAGGTGGCAACACCAGGAGCATCGTCCATCCGGTCACGGTCATCGGGCCGCCTGCCCCGTCGAGCACTCCATCCGGCGGAGAACCGCCGGGCTCCGGGGGTCCTGCCACAACCACCTCCCCCGCCCCGGGGACGGCCGCCGCGCCGACGGTTGCCGGCGCTCCCTCGCCCATCCCCACCCCTGCCCCCGTCGTCACGGGCTTTGTGGTCTCGAAATCGCTGAAGAGGGTGGTGAACGGCGGTCTCGCCGTCCGCTACACCGCCAACGAGCAGGTGGCGGGCAGCATCCAGGTCCTGCTCGACGGCGCCGTGGCCAAGCGTCTCGGCGTCCACGGCCCGACCGCCATGGGACTGCCGAAAGGCACTCCACGCGCGATTGTGGTGGGCACGGCGGTGCTTGTCACCACTAAAGCCGGGCAGGGCACGATCAGAGTCAAGTTCTCCTCGCGCACAGCCGCGCAGCTCGCGCGTACGCGCAAGCTGAAGCTGACGCTGCGCCTGTTCGCCCGCAACGCCTCGCGCCAGAGCCCGCAGACCACGACGGTGCTCAGCGTCGTCACGCTCAGCTAGCACCACAACGACAACGCTGCTGGCACACACAAAGCTGGCGCCAACCGCTGGAGCGACGATGCTGGAGCGGCGTTACAGCCCCTGCGGGTGACGCACAGCGTAGCCGCCAAGCGAAGGCTGGGAGACAAGCCAGCGCGACGCATACGGCCCGCTGCGCCCGGCGGTGTCGAACCACATGCCGTCCACGTCCATGAACGTGTGACCCGCGTTGGCATAGATCGTGATCCAGCGCCCCGGTCCCGCTTCACCCCAGGTGGCGAGATCGCCGGAGACGAGCGGCGAGCCCAGCAGGCCGCCGGCCGCCAGCGCATAGCTCACCGAGCCCGAGCAGTCATAGCCGTTGGCGATGAACGACGCGTGCCCGCCGCCCCAGATGTACGGGAAGTCGGCGATCGCATTGCCACCGGCGATCACGCGCTGGACCGCTTCCGGAATGCCTGAGGGGATCGGGATCGTCCCGTTGCCGCCGACCGAGAAGCCACCCGCTGTCGGGGTGAGCACGCGCTGGCGCGCCGCCCGCGCCTGAGCTTCCGCTCGCTGCTCTTCCCCGAGGTACTTGCGGATCTGCGCATCGGATGCCGCGCCCTGCGCTGGCTGTAGTTCGCCGGCCACGCTCGGCGAGCTCGCCGAGCGGTGGCGCACCGAGGCCGGCAGCGGAAAGCTCTTGGATTCTTCGGGGTCGCGCACCTCGGCGACCGCGACGGCGTGCTTCGGCCCACTCGCCGCCGCTCCGCTTGTGCCCGTAACAGGATGCGCGGCGTTTGCGGCGGCCGTGGCGCCGGCTGCGGCGCCTGTGCTCGCGGTCGCACCTCCGTGGTGCGCAGCCGCTCCGGGGGCGCCCGCGCCTGCCGCCCGCGTGGCCCCACCCGCCGGCGCCGTGGCGCTTGTCGTACCCTTAGATCGGCTCACGAGCTTGGCCTTGCCGGCTGGAGCGCTCCCCGAATGGCCACCGCTGCTCAGCAGCACGGCCGCGCCGCCTGCGACCGCCACCGCCGCAAGCCCGCCCAGGAGCGCGCGACGGACGGACGGCAGGCTCAGTCGCGAGCCCGCTTGCGCCGTCGTCCTGTTCGACCCGATGCTCACCCCCCAACAGGCTAGCGCCGCCCCCAGCCGCTCGGCGCCGGTCGCGCCCCGCCCACCTGTAGGGCTGGTCCGCGCCCGCCTTAGGTACCCTGGTCGGATGCCGGTCCAGGACACCGCCGTCAAGATCCACTCCGGGAGCCCGGCCAAGCACGTGGAGCTGCGTCCACACATGCGTCTCCTGCACGGGCTGCGCCGTCCCGCGAACTGGCTCCAGCTGGTGCGCTTCGCGATCGTCGGTGGGACGGGCTTCGTGCTCAACCTCGGCGTCTACGCGCTGTCCGTGCACGTGCTGAGCGTCCCCTATCAGGCCGCGGCGGTGCTGGCGTGGCTGGTGGCGGTGCTCAACAACTTCGTGCTCAACCGCCACTGGACGTTCGACGCCTCGGCCGGGCGGATCCACTTCCAGGCGATCCGCTTCTTCGTGGTGAGCCTCGTCGCGTTCGCGTTCGGCCTGCTGCTGCTGACGCTGCTCGTCGAGCTCGGTGGCGTCGCGAAGGTGCCCGCGCAGGCGCTCGCGGTGGCGGCCTCCACGCCGCTGAACTTCCTCGGCAACAAGCTCTGGAGCTTCCAGGTGCGGGCCTGAGGGAGGCTGCCGCGCCGGCCGTCTGGCCGGGGGCGGGCGCCCGATAGGCACCTATACTCTGGATCTCCCCCTTTGGAGGAATGTCGTGCAGGAGATGGTCATCTACGGCGTCAGCTTCGACATGGTCGGCAAGCAGCCGATAGTGCTGTTGAAGACCGTCGACGGCAACAAGTTCCTGCCGATCTGGATCGGCCACCCCGAGGCCGCCTCGATCCTGATGAAGCTGCAGGGCGCCTCCACACCCCGGCCAATGACCCACGACCTGCTGTGCGAGATGCTCGGCGAGCTCGAGGTCAAGTGCACGCAGGTGGCGGTCACAGAGCTGCGCGAGAACACGTTCTTCGCGTCGATCACGCTCAGCGTCAACGGCCGCGAGATGGAGATCGACTCGCGCCCGAGCGACGCGATCGCGCTCGCGGTGCGCGCCGGCGCCCCGATCTTCGCCGCCGAGGAGGTGATCGCCGAGTCGGCGATCGAGTTCGAGCACAACATGGAGGAGTCCGAGGACGTGGTCGAGCGCTTCAAGGAGTTCCTCGACGAGGTCACCCCAGAGGACTTCGCCGCGGGGGACTCTTAGCGGCTGCGGCGCTCCGCCTCGCGCGGCTCGCGCCGCGGCAGCTCAACCACTTGTGCCATCGCCGGGCCCGCCTCCTGAGCAGGTGGCTCGGCAACGGCTGGCTCGGCGCCCGTGAGCGTCCCGAACAGGCCGACCTGCTCGCGCACGACCTTGCCGATTCGGCGGATCCCCTCGCGAATGTCCTCCTCCGGGACGCCCGCGAAGTTGAGTCTCATCGAGGAGGCGCCGCGCCCGTCCAGGTAAGCGGCGCGGCCGGGCACGAACGCGACGCCCTCGCTCTCCAGGGCGCGCGCGAGCAAGTCGGTGGTGTCGATGTAGTCGGGCAAGGTCGCCCAGATGAACAGCCCGCCCTGCGGCTTGGTCCAGGACGCCGCCGAGCCGAAGTGCTCCTCGAGCGCCGCCAGCATCGCGTCGCGGCGCTTGCGGTAGAGCTCCTTCAGGAGTCCAGGTGCGCAAGCCAGCCCGGCACGGCGTCGTCCGCTCGCTCCTGGAAGTAGGCAGCCACGAACAGCTGCGTGACGGGCGAGGAGCACAGGTCGGCGCCCTGCTTGCAGAGGTTGAGCTTCTCCATCACAGGCCTCGGGGCGACCGCCCAGCCGAGCCGCACCCCGGGGAGAGGATCTTCGAGAACGTGCCCAGGTAGACGACGAAGTCCGAGGCGCCGCCCCGCGTGGCAGCCAGCGCGTCGAGCGAGTGCAGCGTCGGCAGCGGATCGCCCTCGTAGCGGAGCAGCCCGTAAGGATTGTCCTCGAGCACGAGGATCTCGCGCTCGCGCGCCACCTCGACGAGCCGGTGGCGGCGCGGCAGCGACATCGTCACGCCCGCCCGGATTCTGGAAGTTGGGGATCGTGTAGATGAACTTCGGGTCGCGTCCCTCCTCGCGTCGAGACGGTCGAGCGTGCGCTCGAGCTCGTCGATCGGCATGCCGTCGGAGTCCATCTCGATCTGCACCACGTTGGCCTGGTAGGCGTCGAACGTCGGCACCGCGCCCGGATACGTGGGCGCCTCGGCGACGATCGTGTCGCCCGGGTCGATGAAGGCCTTGCACATCAGGTCGATCACCTGCTGGCCGCCGGTCGTGACGATCACCTCGTCGGGGTCGACGGACGTGTCCTCGGCCGCCATCACCTCGACGATGCACTCGACCGTGCACGCCATGCCCTCGGTGGGGCCGTACTGGAGTGCCCGCGCGGTCGACTCGGCCGCGACCTTCGACATCAGCTTCGCGTACAGCTCCGGCGGGAAACGTCCGCGTCTCCGGCAGGCCGCCCGCGAGCGAGATCACCTCGGGGCGTTCGGTGAGCGACATCATGTCGCGCATCGCCGAGGAGCGCATCCCGTGCGTGCGCTCGGCGAACAGCGCTCTCGTAGCGCTCTAGTTCGTGCGCCGTCGGGCGGGAGCGCTTGCTTGCCGCGTGCCCTTTGGCCGCGTCCTTCACGGTCTCCCCGCGATGGCGACTCCCCACCGCCGCGAGCGTCGTCTATCGTCATCGGGCTCTCGTCTCACGAGGGTCCATATCCGTCTCAAGGTAGCGCACGCCTCAAACGACTACATCTCCTGCAACGATCACAACCGCGACATGAACGGACTTGTCTTCTACATCGGTCTTGGCCTGGGCTTCGCCGTGGCCTGCGGCCTGCGCCCGTTCCTGCCGCTGCTGCTCGCCGGCGGCCTGGCGTCCAGTGGGGCGCTGGGCGTGAGCTTCAGCCACGGCGACTACAGCTTCCTCGAGTCCGATTGGTGGCTGCTGGCGGTCGCCGTCGCCCTCGTGCTCGCCTATGCGCTGCAGGTGCTGCTCAGCCTCGCTCCGACGATCGACACGACCGAGCGCTCCAGCCGACCCGACCCCCTCGCCGCGTCGCTTGCCGGCATCGGGGTCGCCGCCGGCGCGCTGCTGTTCGCTGGCACGCTCGCCGCGCACGGCGACGCCTCCTGGCCCGGCATCGTCGGTGGCTTTCTCGCGGCTGGGCTCGCGCAGCGCGCGGCTGGCCCCGTGATCGCGCGCGCTCGCGGGCGCCTGCCCGACCGCGGCGCTCGTGAAGCGCTGACGCTCTACCTCGACTCCGCCTCGTTGCTCGTCGCGGCGCTTGTGGCTTTGCTGCACCCGCTCGGGTACGTGGCGGTCGCGCTGCTCGCGTGGTTTCTGTGGCGGATGCGCTCGCGCTCGGGTGAGAAGTACGCCGGCCTGCGGATCCTGCGTCGCTAGGTCGCCGGGTGATGACTGGCTCGGAGGTCGGGGTGGGTGACCTCATTGGGTGGTGAGGCCCCCCACGCTCACGCCCCCCACGACCATGCGCGCGCGCAGGGCCTCCCCGCTGGTCGCACCGCCCCCCCAAAGCTCGTCCTGTGTGTGATCGACGCGATGGCGCCGCAGATGCTCGAGCGCACCGTCGCGGCCGGCGAGGCGCCGACGCTCGCGGCGCTGATGGAGCGCGGGCGCTACGTGCCCGACTGCGTGGCCGCGTTCCCGTCGGTGACGCCGGTGTGCGCCGCCTCGATCGTCACCGGTGTCTGGCAGGACCGCCACGAGATCCCCGGCATGAGCTGGTACCACCGCGCGGAGCAGCGCTACGTCGAGTACGGGTCGAGCTTCCGGGCCTCGCAGCGCGTCGGCCTGGCACGCCAGCTGACCGACACGGTCTACAACATGAACGGGGCCCATCTGTCAAAGCAGACGCCGACCGTGTTCGAGCGCTCGACGACGCCGATGTGCGCACGGCCGGCACCACCTACCTGATGTACCGCGGTCGCCACCGCCACGAGCCCCAGCGCGACACGACGCTCACGCGGATCGCCTCGACGCTGATGCGCCACCCCGTGATGGGCCCGAAGCGAGCTGTTCTACGCCGACATCTTCGCGAGCCGCCAGACGGGCTGCCGCTCGAACCTGGGTATGCCCGGCGTGCGCGATCGCCACTCCGGCTGCGTCGGCGCCTACCTGGTCGAGCACGACCTGTTCGACTTCCTGCTGCTCTCGCTGCCCGACAACGACTGGCACTCCCACCGCTCGGGGCCCGACGGCCAGGTGCGCTCGATCGCGCTCGCCGACGCTCAGCTCGCGCGCGTCATGGACGCCGCCGGCGGGGTCGAGCCGTTCCTCGAGGAGCACGCCGTGATCGTGATGGCCGACCACTCGCAGGCGCCGGTCGAGGCCGGGATCGCGCTCGCGCGAGCGAGCTCGCCGAGCTGAGCGTGCTCGCGCCGGGCACGCGTGGGAACGGACGCTCCAGGCGCGCCGCCCCGGGCGCGCGACGGGGGCGGGGAGGAACGCTCCGGGATCGCCGTGTGCCCCTCCCAGCGCGCGGCGATGGTGTACGTGCTCGACGAGGACCGGCCCGAGCGCCTGCGCTCCGGAGGTGGCCCGCCGGGCGCTTGGGATCGACGGAGTGGAGCTTGCGATGTGGCTGCGGCGCGACGTCCACGGCGCGCCGGGTCGAGGCGGTGATCGCGCGGCCGGGATGTGGAGAGATGCGGCTTTGCCCGGACGGCGATATCTTGGATTTACGGGGTCGTTCCTGGGCCGTCGAAGGGGATCTCGACGTCCTCGACGCGCATCGTGCGAGACGGACGCTTGATCACCCCCGATCACCCGGACGCGCTGGACCGAGCGTGGTCGGCGCTGACCTGCGCCAGCTCCGGCGACGTCCTGCTGTCGGCCGCGGCCGGCCGTGAGTTCGTCGACCTGGGCGGCCAAGCGCACGTCGGCGGTGGCTCGCATGGATCGCTGCGCGGCGAAGACTCGCTCGGCGCGCTGATCGTGTGCGGCGTCGAGGTCCGCCACGAGCCCGAGCAATGGGCGATCCGCGATGTCGCGGGTCTCGTCACTGGACCACTTCGAGGCAGATCCGCGCTGAGCCCGTCAGGCCGCCGGTACCCTCGCATGATGGCCTCACGCCGCGTGCTTGCCCCCTGCATCGCCGTGTGTGCGCTCGTCTGGACCGCGCCGGCGCTCGCCGCCACACCGGGCCGAGTCCCCTCCACGGCGGGCTCGACGATCGCTGGGACGGCCTCCTCAGACCACGGGAACGCCCCGCAATCCATATCCAAGCCGACATCGGCCGCCACAGTCGATCTGAAGCACACGGGCTCCTCGACGACCACGTCGAAGTCCGCGAGCGCGGCGACCGACCCCGAAGCCCCGATTCCGATCGCGGCCTCCGACACGCCGCCGATCGGGCGCCAGCTCTCGCCCAACCGCGTGCTCGAGATCGCAGGCGCCCTCCCGAAGATGCGCGCGGTGCGCGCGCGCTATCGAGGCTCCTACGGCGGCGCCTACCTGAAGGGGCCCTCGCGCT
Source organism: uncultured Solirubrobacterales bacterium (assembly GCA_963764655.1). Lineage (GTDB taxonomy): Bacteria > Actinomycetota > Thermoleophilia > Solirubrobacterales > Solirubrobacteraceae > Palsa-744. The sequence goes on along the minus strand of CAVXTI010000001.1, from coordinate 2,264,732 downwards.
GGCAGGTGAGCTACTTCTCAAAGCACGGCAAGGAGATCGGCCAGGTCATCATCGCCGACTACACCGGCCACGTGCTCGAACAGTGGACCGGCTTTCAAATCGCGTGGTCGATGGCGCGTGGCTACCCAGGCGCCTTCGGCAGGCACGTCAACGCGCTCTACATCTGGATCCCGCTGTGCGTGCTGTTCTTCGTGCCGTTCTTCGACTGGCGCCGGCCGCTTGCGGCTGCTTGCACCTCGACCTGCTCGTGCTGCTCTCCTTCTCGGTGTCGCTCGCTTACTTCAACCACGGGCGCATCTACGCCTCCACGCCGCTGGTCTACCCGCCGCTCGTCTACCTGCTCGTGCGCATGCTGGCGCTGGCGCGCGTCGGGCGTCGCTTGCGACCAGCACCCGCGAACCGGCACGATGGCTCGCTCGACGGCCTCGCCAGACCGGACGGGCTTGGCGCGACGCCAATAGGCGCGCCGCGCCCGCGCGAAGCCGAGCGACTGCCGCCGCGTCTGCTCATCCCCGCCCCATGGCTCGCCGTCGGCGTCGTGTTCCTGATCGGCTTCCGCGTGGCTCTCAACGTCACCGACTCCAACGTGATCGACGTCGGCTACGCGGGCGTGATCGGCGCCCAGCGGATCGTCCACGACAAGCCGCTGTACGGCGACTACCCCTCCGACAACGAACACGGTGACACCTACGGGCCCGTCAACTACGAGACCTACATCCCCTTCCAGCAGCTGCTCGGTTGGAGCGGTCGCTGGGACGACCTGCCGGCGGCGCACGGCGCGGCGATCGTGTTCGACCTCATGGCGATTGCGCTGCTGTTCCTGCTCGGCCGGCGCGTGCGCGGCCCGGGACTTGGGATCGCGCTCGCCTACGCGTGGGTGTCCTACCCCTTCACCTTGTTCGCCCTGGAGAGCAACTCCAACGACTCGCTCGTCGCCGTGCTCGTGCTGGCCGCGTTGCTCGTGGCCTCCTCCGCACCCGCGCGCGGGGTCTTCGCGGCGCTCGCGGGCCTCACCAAGCTCGCCCCGCTCGCGCTCGCGCCGTTGCTGTGGACACACGGCGCCGGCGGCTTGACGGCGTCGCGGCGCGCACGCGCGCTCGCGCTGTTCGCGCTTGCCTTCGTGGCGACGGCGGCCGTCGTCGTCGATCCCGGCGCTCACCCACGACTCGCTCGCACACGATCTACGAGCGCACGCTCGCCTACCAGTCAGACCGCGAATCGCCGTTCTCGATCTGGGGCCTATACGGCGGCCTCGGACATTTGCAGGCGATCGTCCAAGGCGCCGCGCTGGCGCTTGCCCTGGCCGTCGCGGTGCTGCCCCGGCGGCCCGATCTCGTGGGGCTCGGCGGCGACGGCCGCGGCGGTACTGATCGCGGTGCAGCTCGGCATCGACCACTGGTTCTACCTCTACATCCCCTGGTTCTTCGGGCTCGTGATGCTCGCCCTGCTCGGCCAGCTCAGCTCGGCGAGCCCGCCCGATCCGGCCGTGCCATCAGTATCTGCTCGATCGAGTCAGCTCGCAGCGGCTTAGAGCAGCGCACCAGCACGCCCATCAGCCATGGATCCTCCTTGGAGGTCTCGAAGCGCACCGGCATCTGCGTCACGAGCGCCTCGACGGCCTGCTCGCGCTTGACGCCGATCACCCCGCCGCGCGGGCCGGTCATGCCGACGTCGGTGATGTAGGCGGTCCCGCCCGGGCAGCACGCGCGCGTCGGCGGTCGGCACGTGCGTGTGGGTCCCCACCACGGCCGTCACCCGCCCGTCGAGCAGCCAGCCGAGCGCGACCTTCTCGCTCGTCGCCTCGGCGTGCATGTCGACGAGGACGTGGTCGACGCTGCCCAGCTCGCGCAGACGCCGGCTCGATCTCGGTGAAGGCCGAGCGCCCTGCCTTCAGGAACAGGTTGCCGCTGAGGTTCACGACGCCGAGCCGCACACCGTCTTGCTCGACGACGCACACGCCGCTGCCCGGGCTGCCCGCGCAGGTAGTTGAACGGGCGCACGATCCGCTCGCTTGGTGTCCAGGTAGGAGTAGATCTCGCGGCGGTGGTAGGCGTGGTTGCCGAGCGTGATCGCGTCGATGTCGTTGCGAAACAGCTCCTCGGCGACCTTCGGCGTGATGCCCGAGGCCACCCGCGACGTTCTCGCCGTTGACCACCACGAACGTCGGGGCGAGTCGCTCGCGCAGCAGCCGGCAGGCACTCGAGCAGCGTGTGGCGCCCGATGCTGCCGACCAGATCGCCCACGAACAGGATCCTCGACGCTCGCCTGCGCTCTCGTCCTCGGCCCCGCCTCGGCGCTCAGCCATACTCTGCCCATCGTTGGAGGGTCGATGACAGCGGCAAGAAGGGTCCGGAGCGTCGCGGTGGCATGAGCGAGCAGCCGGACACTGCCCGCGCGACGCGCAGCCGCCAACCGGAGCGGAGCGCGAGCTGGTGTCCGAGGCTCCGCAGACCGCGAGCGCTGAGCCGCCGCGCGTCGTCGTGCCGCGCTGGGTGCAGCTCGTGCTGCTGCCGATCTCGCTGCTTGCGCTGTGGGCGCTGGCGAGGGCCGCGGGCAAGGTGTTGCTGGTCTTCGTCGTCGCTGCCTCATAGCGCTCATCCTGAACCCACTCGTCGCCTTCCTGCAGCGGCGCACACGCTTGCCGCGAGGGCTGGCGGTCCTGACCGTATACCTAGCATTCTTCCTGACGCTCGCCGGGGTTGGCTTCCTGCTTGCCAACCCGATCGCCAACCAGATTCGCACGTTCACGAACAACCTTCCCCATATCGCACGCGAAGCCAACAGCCAGATCGCAAGCTTTCAGCGCTATCTCAACAAACACGGCATCCACGCCAAACTTGTGGGCCAAGGCAAGACGGCGCTGCAGACCCTGCAGGAACAGGTCTCCAAAAGCGCCAGCAAGCTCGCCACGTTCGGCGGCGCGCTGCTCTCCGAAGTGGCCAAAGCGCTTGTCGACCTCGTGCTCGTGTTCGTCCTGTCCGTCTACATGCTGATCTACGGTCAGTCGATCGGCAAGCTTGCGCGCCAGGCGATGCCGCCCGGCGACGGCACCCCCGCCGACGACTTTCCCGGTGCTCGCCCAGCACGCCGTCTCGCGCTACGTCGGCGGTCAGCTCCTGTTCAGCGCCGATCATGGGCGCCTCCGCCGGCGTCGCCCTCTATCTGTTCGGCGTGCTCGGGATCTTCCCCGACGGTCGCAGCTACGCGCTCGCCTTCGGCGTCTTCTACGGGGTGATGGAGCTCGTTCCGTACATCGGTCCGATCCTGGGCGCGATCCCACCGGTGGTGCTGGCGCTGTTCACCGATCCCGTCAGCGCCCTGTGGGTGGCCCTGCTGTTCGTCGGCCTGCAGCAGCTCGAGGGTCATGTCGTGGCGCCGCAGATCTTCAGCCACACGCTGCGCATCAACCCCCTGCTCGTGATCTTCGCGCTGCTGCTCGGCTTGCAGCTGTACGGGATCATCGGGGCGCTCGTCGCGCTGCCCGATCCTGTCGGTGCTGCGTGAGACCGCGATCTACCTGCACCGTCACCTGAAGCTTGAGCCGTGGGAGCGCTCTCCACGGTGGGCTGCTGTGAGCGCCCCCGGCGGAGGCGCACGCGGACGCGTGCCAGGATCGTGAGCGCGATCGAGGCTCCCCGCATGCCAGTCGTCTGCGCGTCGAGGGTCTGGGCAAGCGCTACGGCGCCCGCGAGGCCTTGCACGGCGTCAGCTTTGCCGCCCACGCCGGCGAGCTGCTGGCGGTGGTCGGCCCCAACGGGGCGGGCAAGACCACCCTGCTGTCGATCCTCGCCGGGGTTCAGGCGCCAAGCTCGGGCACGGTCGACCGCGGCGCCGGCGATATCGGCTGGGTGCCTCAGCAGCCGGCGCTCTACTCCAAGCTGTCGGTGGCCGAGAACCTGCGTCTGTTCGCGCGCCTCGAGAAAGTGGACGACCCCGAGGCGGCGGTCGCGCGGATGCTCGGGCAAACAGGTCTGGCCGACCGCGCGGGTGAGCGCGTCGCGCGTCTCTCCGGGGGCAACCGTCAGCGCGTGAACGTCGCGCTCGGCTTGCTTGCCGACCCGCCCGTCGTCCTGCTCGACGAGCCCTCCTCCGCGCTTGACCCCAGCCAGCGCGAGCGTCTCTGGCAGTTCATCGGCGAGCTGGCAGCGCGCGGCGCCAGCGTCGTGTTCTCCACCCATGTGGTCGCCGAGGCCCAGCGCTACGCACAGCGGGTGGTCGTGCTCGACCAGGGCAGGCTCCTGTTCGACGACACCCCCGCCGCGCTCGCGGAGTGAGGGTGGCGGCGAGGACTTCGAGCAGGCGTTCGTCGCGTTCCTGCGCGATCGGAGCGAGCAGTGAGGATGAGGTGGCTGCTCGGCAAGGACCTGTTGATCCTGGGGCGCTCGCGCCTGTTGGTGGCGCTGCTGATCGCCTACCCGGTCGCGATAGCGCTATTGATCGGCTTCGCCATCTCGGCAAGCCCCTCCAAGCCGCGCGTCGCGATCGTCGATCAGACGCCCCCAGGTGAGACGATCACGCTGGGCGATACGCGCATCGGCCTGGCGGAATACACCAACAAGCTCTTCAACCAGGTTCACGTGGTGCGCGCGCCAACGCGCGCGGCGGCCGCTGGCAAGGTCGCCTCGGGCGACGTGTTGGCCGCGATCGTGATCCCGTCTGACATCGTCTCGAAGATCTCCTCAGGCGTCCACCAAGCGCAGGTGGAAGTGATCTACAACGGCGATGCCTTGAAGCAGTCGTTTGTGCGCTCCGCGATCAACTCGGCGCTTGCGCAAGCCAACCTGGCGCTGTCCGAGCAGATCAAGAGCGTGGCCGTGCACGACCTCAACCTGCTGCTCAACGGCGGGTCGGTCGGGGTGCTTGGCAACCAGAGGATCATCAGCCTGCGCCGCCTTCCAGCGACGCTTGGCGCCATCGCCCGCCGTCAGCCTCCCGGCAAGGACCGCGCGACGCTCGTGCGCATCGCCGGCTTCGCGCGCCTTGCCGCCAACAATCTCGGCCTCGCCACTGACGTGCTCACCACCGTCAGTCAGCCGATCACGGTTCGCAGCTCGCTGCTGCACGGCAAACGCACCCCGCTCGACACCTTCGCGGTCGTGGTGGCGGTGAGCATCTCCCTGATGTTCATCTGCGTGCTGCTCGCCGCCGGTGGGATCGCGCTCGAGCGCGAAGAGCACACGATCGCCCGGCTTATCCGGCGCCCCTCCGGTCGCGGCGCCGGGCTGATCTCGCGCGAGGGGCTGCTCGCCGAGAAGGCCATGCTCGCGGCGGTGTGCGCGTTCGTCGTGGCGTTCGCGATGCTGCTCGGGGTGAGCGCGTTCGTCGCGCTCGACCTCTCGCGCGTCGGCATGTGGGTCGTCGCGCTCGCCTTCGGGGCACTCGGCTTCGCCGCGCTCGGGATCGCGATCGGCGCGCTCGCGCATGAGGTGCGCGCCGCGTCGCTGCTGGCCTTCCTGCTCTCGCTGCCGCTCGCCTTCCTCGCGCTCGTCCCGAGCGGATCGGTCGCCGGCGGGCTGTACGACGTGATCGGGGCCGTCTCGTTCGTGTTCCCCTACAAGGCGGCGCTGCAGGCGCTCGACGCGGCCGTCAACGGCGCCTCGCCGGGCATCGCGCCCTCGATTGCTCACCTCGTCGGCCTCACGCTCCTGTTCGGCGCGCTTGCCCGCCTCGGCTTGCGCCGCGTCGCCGAATAGTCGAGTCCACAGCCCGTCGCGGCGAGAGCAAGCCCCGACGGGCGAGTATCCTCGAAGCGATGGCTTTTCCCGCAACGCGCATGCGCAGGCTGCGCGCGTCCTCGGCTCTGCGCGGGCTGGTGCGCGAGACGGAGCTGCGCGCCGACCGCCTCGTGCTGCCGTTGTTCGTGTCTGAGGCCGCCGCGCGCGAGCCGATCGAGGCTATGCCCGGCGTCGAACGCCTGCCGGTCGCTGCCGCGGTCGAGGAGGCTCACGAAGCGGCCGAGCTTGGCCTGGCCGCGGTGCTGCTCTTTGGAGTGCCGGCCGAGAAGGACTCCGAGGGGTCCGGCGCTTGGGACGACGGCGGTGCTGTTCAGCTTGCCATCGCGGAGATCAAGCAGAGCCTTCCACAGCTGCTCGTGATCACCGACGTGTGCCTGTGCGAGTACACCGATCACGGCCACTGCGGGGTGTTGACACAGGAGGGAGAGGTGGACAACGACGCGACGCTGGAGCTGCTCGCGCGCACGGCCATCAGTCACGCGCGCGCCGGGGCCGACATCGTCGCCCCCTCGGACATGATGGACGGCCGGGTTGGCGCGATTCGCGCAGAGCTCGACGGGGAGGGCTTTGGCGAAACGCCGATCATGGCCTACGCGGCCAAGTTCGCCTCAGCCTTCTATGGGCCCTTCCGCGAAGCGGCCGGCTGCGCCCCGACGTTTGGAGACCGCCGCTCCTACCAGATCGATCCGGCCAATGGCCGCGAAGCCGTGCGCGAGGCGCTGCTGGACGCGAGCGAGGGCGCCGACATGATGATGGTCAAGCCCGCGTTGGCTTACTGCGATGTGATCGCGGCGGTCAAGCGAGCGACACGCTTGCCGGTCGCGGCGTATAACGTGAGTGGGGAGTACGCGATGGTCAAGGCGGGCGCGGCGGCGGGCTACATCGAGGAGCGTGCCGCCGTCATGCGAGATCCTGACCTCGCTGCACCGCGCCGGCGCTGACATCGTGATCTCCTACCACTCTAAGGACGCCGCCCAATGGCTCTCGCAGACGGCATAAGAACAGACACGGCGACGGCGCGGGCGGGGCGGGCGGGGCGGGCGGGTCCTAAGACAAGGAGCCGCAAGCACGGCGCGGCGATACCGCTCGACGACCTCGACAGGCGCCTGCTCAACCTGATGCAGGGCAGCTTCCCGATCGAGCCGCGTCCCTACCTGCGCGTGGCCGAGCTGGCCGGGATCGAAGAGCCCGAGGCGATGGCGCGCGTGCGGCGCCTGCTCGACGAGCGCATCATCCGCCAGGTCACGCCGATCTTCGACACACGCGCACTGGGCTACTCCTCGATGCTCGTCGCGGCGAAGGTCGACCCGGAGAGCCCCCACCGCGCCGCGCAGGTGATAAACGCCCACCCCGGGGTGTCGCACAACTACTTGCGCAACCACGAGTTCAACCTGTGGTTCACAATCGCCACCGAGCCAGACTCGCCACTCGGGTTGGAGGGCACTTTGCAAGCGCTGGCCGCCGAGGCGGGCGCGGAGTCGGTGCGCCAGCTGCCGACACTGAAGCTCTTCAAGATCAGGATGGACCTCGAGATGGAGGGCGACACACAGGCGCTCTCCGCCGCGGCGGTGGCCACCGAGCCGATCGAGCTCGATCCCCAGCCATACGACGAGTCGGACATCGAGATCATCAAGGCGCTGCAGGGCGACATGCCGGTCGTCCCGGAACCCTACGCTCCCGCGGCCGCCGCGCTGGGACAGGACCAGGAGCGCTTCCTCGACCGCCTGGCGGGCATGCGGGAGCGCGGGCTGCTGCGCCGCGTAGCGGCGATCCTCTACCACCGCCGGGCCGGGTTCTCGGCTAACGGGATGGGCGTGTGGAAGGTCCCCGACGAGCACATCCACGAGGTCGGCCGCCAGATGGCGGCGGTGCGCGGCATCTCCCACTGCTACCAGCGACCAACCTACGCCGACTGGCCCTACTCGGTCTTCACGATGGCCCACGGCCGCTCCAAGTCGGAGTGCGACGCGATCCTCGACTCGATCGCCGAGATGACGGGGATCGACGAGCGCGCGACCCTCTACTCCTCCACGGAGTTCAAGAAGGTCCGCCTGCTCTATTTCACCGAGGACTTCAAGGGCTGGGAACGCGAGCACGCCGGCGTCTAGCCGGGGTCACCCAAGGAGCGCCTCAGGTGACTGCAGCCGCGATCCAATGTCAGCCTCGCTAGCCCGATGCCGGCATCTCTGACAGACACGCGTTCGACCGAGCTCTACCAGCGCGCTCTCGAGCTGCTCCCGGGCGGCGTCAACTCGCCGGTGCGCGCGATGCGCGCCATCGGACGCGACCCGATCTTCGTCTCCCGCGGCGTTGGCGCCGAGCTGTTCGACGTGGACGGCAACCGCTATGTCGACTATGTCTGCTCGTGGGGACCGCTGATCCACGGACACGCCAACCCTGAGGTCCTGGAGGCCGTGATCGCGGCGGCGCGAAGCCGGAACGAGCTTCGGGGCGCCCACCGCCGGTGAGGTCGATCTCGCCGGCCGAGATCTCACGGCGGATGGAGTCCGTGGACATGGTGCGCATGACCTCCTCTGGGACCGAGGCGACGATGACCGCGCTGCGCCTTGCTCGCGCGGCGACCGGTCGCGAGCGGATCGTCAAGTTCGCCGGGGCCTACCACGGCCACGTCGACGGGCTGCTGGCCGAGGCCGGATCGGGCCTGGCCACGCAGGCGCTGCCCTCCAGCCCAGGGGTGCCCGCGAGCGCCGCGGCCGCCACGACGATCGTGCCGTGGAACGACGCCGAGGCCCTACTCGCCGCGACCGGCATCGCCGATGGGTTCGAGGCGGTGGGTGTGCCCGCCTCGGGGACAGAGAAGATCGCCGCGATCATCGCCGAGCCGCTGCCCGCCAACATGGGTCTTGTCCCCGCGCGCGAGGGCTTCCTAGAGCTCCTGCGCGAGCGCGCCGACGCGACCGGGGCGCTGCTGATCTTCGACGAGGTCATCAGCGGCTTCCGGGTGGCGTCCGGTGGGATGCAGGAACTGTCCGGGGTCGCGCCAGACCTCACGATCATGGGCAAGATAATTGGCGGTGGGCTGCCCGCAGGCGCGGTGGGCGGCCGCGCCGAGCTGATGCGAATGCTCGCCCCCGCGGGCGAGGTCTACCAGGCGGGCACGCTGTCGGGCAACCCGCTGGCGGTCGCGGCCGGCCTGGCGACGTTGGAGCTGCTCGACGACGCCGCCTACATGCGGTTGGCCGCGGTCACCGAGGAGCTCGCCGCCGGCCTGCGCGAGGCGGCGGGAGGGGCCGGCTCAGGTGGGGTTCCCATACAAGTCGTGAGCGCTCCCGGGCTGCTGACGGTGTTCTTCAGCGAGGCGCCCGTGCGCGACCTAGCGGGGGCGCGGGCCTGCGACCAGCAGGCCTACGCGACCTGGTGTCGCGAGCTGCTCTCGCGCGGCGTGTACGCGCCGGCGTCGCAGTTCGAGGCGTGGTTCCCCTCGCTGGCTCACACTCCAGAGCAGCTCGAGCTCACCCTGTCCGCGGCGACGGCCGCCTTTGCGGAGCTGGCGTGAGCGCCGACCCGGCACATATCTCCGCGGCGGGGGGCAGCGCACAGCCCGACCAGGCGCAAGTCGGCGCTTCGTTGGAGCGGCTGAGAGAGCTCTTGCTAGGCGAGGGTGGGCTCATGGCGAGCCTGGTGGACCCCAGCCGCTCGGATGACCACGCGGCGCAAGCGGCCGACACGGGCCCCGCGCAGATCGCGGCGTCCGGGCCGCGGGTCGATGGGCGCGGCGCCGACTACGAGCTGCTCGTCGAGGCGATCTATGAGGGCTATCTGATGCACTACCACGCTCCGCGCGTCATGCGCGCGCCTGAGGACGACCTCGGTCTGCTCGCCGGGGATCGTCTATACGCGCTGGGCCTGGCGCGTCTGGTGAAGCTGGGCGACGTCGAGGCGGTCGCTGAGCTCTCCGACGTGATCACCCTCAGCGCGCTCGCCCAGGGGAGTGGCAACCCAGAGCTGGCCGAAGCGGTCTGGATAGCCGGTGCGCATGCGGTCGGATGGGGCGCCAGCCCACGCCACGAGCAGGCCAAGGCCCTGACCCGCGCCGGGTCTCCCGACGCCCTGGAGGCGATGCGCGGACTTGACGGCGCCTGAAGGCGTCTGACGGCCTGGGTGGGCTCCCCGAGGCTCTCTGACGAGGCCCGGGGGCCCGCGCACTCGATATTGTTCGGACTGTGTCCGACAAGCACAGCCAGCACAAGTCTCGCTACACCAGCGACCGACTGATCCCAGGGGCTTTCGAGGGCGAGACCGTCACGCGCAGGCGGTTCATGACCGTCGGCTCCCAAGCCGCCGGCGGGATCGCCGCTGCCTCCTTCGTGCTTCCCGCGCTCGGCTTCGCGATCGGGCCGATCTTCAAAGAGGCGCCGCACAGGTGGGAGAGCGTCGGGCCGATCGACATGTTCTCGGACAACAACTACGTCCCGACGGTGATCACGATCACGCCCGGGATCGGCGAGGCCGGCAAGACGACCGTCTACGTGCGCAAGCGCAACGCGTCGATCGACACCGACAAGACCGACCGCGACAGCCTGTTCATCGCGATCAGCTCGCGCTGCGCGCACCTCGGCTGCCCTGTGCGCTGGGTCGACGCCGCCGAGCGCTTCATCTGTCCCTGTCACGGTGGCGTCTACGACCTGCTCGGACGGCGTGTCGGCGGGCCGCCCGTGCGCCCGCTCGACCGCTTCTACACGCGTGTGGTGCGCGGCAGGTCGCAGATCGGGCCGCGCTACAGCGTCAACAGCGAGCTCGAACGTTTCTCCCCGCGCGATCCCGGCGAGCCGATCGACGGGCTCGGTCAGTACATGTATCCCTCCCGTCCGTCGGCTAGGAAGTAGACGATGGCCAAGGCGCCCAAGCTGCCTGCCCCGCCGATGCCCGCGGCGCTGAAGGCGCCACCGCCGCGGCCTGGCGAGCACAACGGCAAGCTCACCCCCGCCGACCATGCCAAGGAGGCCGGCACCAGCGTCGTCGACTGGGTCGACGAGCGCACCTCGCTGAGCGGCGCCGCGCGCTGGCTGATGTTCCGCAAGGTGCCCAAGGGCACCAATTGGTTCTACACGCTTGGGTCGGCGACGATGTTCGCGTTTCTATCGCAGGCCGTCACCGGCGTGTTCCTGGCCATGTTCTACCGTCCGGACCCAGCCGGGGGCGCGTACGAATCGATTCGCCACGTCACCAACGAAGTGTTCCTCGGCCAGTTCGTGCGCGGCATGCACAAGTGGGGATCGAGCGTGATGGTGATCCTCGTGTTCCTGCACATGGGCCGCACGTTCTTCTTCGGCGCCTACAAGTATCCGCGCGAGCTCAACTGGGTGATCGGCGTGGTGCTCCTGATCCTCACGATGGTGATGTCGTTCACCGGCTACCTGCTGCCGTTCGACCAGCGCGCCTACTGGGCGACGATCGTAGGGGTCAACATCAACGGCACTGGCCCCCTGCTCGGCCCGTACCTAAGCGACTTCCTGCGCGGGGGCCCCGAATTCGGGGCGATCGACCCTGTCGCGCTTCTACGCGATCCACATGCTGCTGGTGCCGGGCCTGCTCGCCGCGCTGATCGGCGCCCACCTGTACCTCGTGGCCAAGCTCGGCACGACTGCCCCGCCGTGGTTGAAAGCCGAGAAGAGCCCCGAGCTGCGCGAGGCCGACGCGTGAGCGTCGGCGGGCCGATGGGCGTCGGCGTGCGGATCGGCGTCTCTGACCGGATTGGCGTTGCTGAACGGTTGAGCCCTGATGGGCCGATGGGCGCCGCTGACCGGATTGGCGCTAGCGCACGCGCCGGGTCGACGCGATGAACAGACGCGAGAAGGAGCAGCACCTCCGCGAGTACTCGATCCAGAAGGCTCAGGGCAAGCCGTTCTTCCCCTATGCGGTCATGAAGGACTCGCTGATGGCGTGCGTCGTGATGGCGTGCATCATCACGATGTCGCTTGTGCTCGGCGCCGAGCTCGGCTCCAAGGCAAATCCAACCACCACCACATATGTGCCGCGCCCGGAGTGGTACTTCTTCTTCCTGTTCGAGGTCCTGCGCGTCGTCAAGCCGCCGAGCCTCGTACCACTCGCGACGATTGGCGTGCCGACGCTCGGCATGATCCTCCTGTTCCTGCTGCCGTTCTATGATCGCGGCCCCGAGCGGCGACCTGAGAAGCGTCCGATCGCGACGCTCACCGGCATCTTCGTGATCGCGGCGATGGCGCTGCTCACCTATGAGGGCGCCAACGCCGGCTCGCCGACCGCGATCGAAATGGCCACGCCGGCGGCGGTCATCCGGGTGGGCGGACGGCCGCTGGCCGAATACGAAGCGGGCAAGCTGGCTGTGGCGCAGTCCGGGTGTCTTTCCTGCCACAAGATCGGCGAGAACGGCAACGACGGGCCCGGCCCGAACCTGACGCATATCGGCTCCCGTCTGCCCGCCGCGGGCATCGCTCGCACACTCGTGAATCCGACGGCGCCGATGCCGTCCTTCAAGACGCTGCCGCCACAGAAGTTCAACTCAATCGTCGCCTTCCTGTCGCAGCTGAAGTAGCAGATGGAAGACATGCCCGCTCGGCAAGGCGCTGACGCGAGGACTGGCCGGCTCGAGGCAGGCCAGGTGCGGGCCATGTTCGACCGCGTGGCGGGCGTCTATGACCTGCTCAACACGGTTATGACCGCCGGCCTGCACCATCGTTGGCGCGCGCGCGCCGTCGACCTCGCGCGCGTGGGCCCCGGCAGCCGCGTGCTCGACGTGGCCACCGGCACCGGCGACCTGGCGATCGAGCTCGCGCGGCGCGTCTCTCCGGGTGGCGAGGTGATCGGCAGCGACTTCTCCGAGGGGATGCTGGACCGAGCCCGCCTGAAGGGCGCCAAGGTCCTCGGCGAGCTCCCGTTCGGCCCTCCCGTCGCGATCCGAAACGGCTCCGCGCGGGCAGAGGCGGCAAGCTTGCGCTTCGAATGGGGGGATGCGCTGGAGCTCCCCTACCCCGACGACGCATTCGACGCCGCCACGGTCGGCTTTGGCGCTCGTAACTTCTCGGACCTTGGCCAGGGCCTGCGTGAGATGACTCGTGTCGTTCGTCCGGGGGGGCGAGTGGTCGTGCTCGAGATGACCACCCCCACGCGCCTCCCGCTGTCGCTCTTCTACGGCCTCTGGTTCGACCGGGTCGTCCCGCTGATCGGCAAGCTGGCTGGCACGCTTGCCCGCTTGAGCCCTCGTCCCGCGGCCTCGCCCTCAGAGGCGACGATCGCGCAGGCCTATACGTACCTGCCAAATTCGGTCAAGCGCTTCCATTCGCCTGAGGCGCTGGCCGCCGAGATGGAACTGGCGGGCTGCCGCGAGATCGGCTATATCCTCATGGCGGGGGGCATCATCGCTGTCCACGGCGCTACCGTCACTGGGATTGGGACCCTGTGAAGACAAGCGTCGAGCCGTGAGACCGGGCGCTGGTATGAGGAGGGGGGACGGCTAATGACCGCTTTGCACCCCGCCACCAACACGGCGGCCGATGTCGAGGCCGTCGAGGAGATCATGCGCCGTGGTGGGCCAGTGCTGCGCGAGCGCATGGCGAGCATCGAGGTCCATCTCGAGCACGTCACCGCGCAAGCCGGCGCCCCGCTCGCATCGCATGCGACCGCGACGATCGCCGCCGGGGGCAAGCGACTGCGACCGCTGCTTGTGGTGCTCGCGGCAGAGTCGGCGGGAGGGCCTGGCGAGGAGGCCGAGCGTGAGCAGAGCCTGGTGCGCGCCGCGGTCGCCGTCGAGCTCGTGCACTCCGCCACGCTTGTGCACGACGACTTGATCGACGGCGCCAAGCTGCGTCGCGGCCAGCCGACAGTGGCCGCCGAAGGAGGGCGCGAGGTCGCGATCGCGACGGGCGATCTGCTCTTCTCGCGCGCGTTCGCCGAGCTGGCGCGCAACGACGACGCCGAGCAGCTGCGCGCCCTCTCCGACGCCAGCTCCGCGCTTGCCACCGGCGAGCTGCTCCAGCGCGAGGACGCCTATGCCGCGGATGTGGCCGTCGAGCGTTATATCGAGCGCTGCCGCCTGAAGACCGCGGCTCTGTTCGAGGCGGCCTGCCGACTCGGTGCGCTCGTGGCGGTCGACGGGACCGCGGCGCTCGCGGCGGCGCTCGGCGAGTTCGCCGGGCGGATCGGGCTCGCCTTTCAGCTGCTCGACGACGTGCTCGACGTCTCCGGGCCGGTGCAACGAACCGGCAAGGCGCGCGGAACCGACCTGCTCGACGGCACCGTCACACTGCCGTTGATCCTCGCGCGCGAGCGCGACCAGCAGATCGCGGCGCTCGACCTCGCCACGCTCGAGGGGCCTGCGCAGGCCGAGCTGCTGTGCGAGCGGATCACCGCGACGGGTGCGCTGGAGGAGGCGCGCGCTCGCGCGCTCGCGATTGTGGCGAGCGCGAAGACTGAGCTGCCTGCGTCGCTGTCGGACGGGCGCTATGAGCTGTTGGACCTGCTTGCTGACGCGGTTGTCGAGCGCTACTGCTGAGCTCTGCTTCCGCCGCGGCTCACGGCCGCCATGCTCCGGGTCGGGGTGGCCGCCGCCGAGACAGGCCAGGAGAGCCTCAAGCGCGTCTAAAAGTCGCTCGGCCCGATCAGGTCAAGCTGCAGCGCGCGTGAGAAGAGCGCGATCTCCTCGGCCATATTGGCGTGCGTGAGCTGCTTGAGGTCGCTGAGCAGCGAGCCCGTCGCTTTGTCGAGCTCCTCGTCGAGGCGTTCCACGAGCGCTTGCCCGAACACTCCCTCGCGCAGCGCATCGCAGTCGGGGCAGCGCATCAAGATGCGCCAGCGGCCGGGAGACTCCTCGGCCCAGTCGAGCGGGTGCACCAGCCCGCCGGCGCAGCGCTGGCACACATGAAGCGCCTCACCCGGCGCCGTCGTCGGCGCGACAGCGGTCCACGGTGTCGGGGCCACCGGTGTGTCGCTGCTCGAGCGATGCGCCTGCGGGGCGTGCGAGGGCGCGTCCACGAGCGACTCCGGGGCGCTGTCGAGATAGACGACCTCGATGTGCCTGCCGCTCGGAAGCTGCACGTGGTGGCTTGTTCGATTGGGATCGTGCTCTTGCATCGTTCTCTGTCGCTCTCATCGACGCCCGAGTCGTGAGCCTTTAGCGTTCGGCGAATCTGCGGGTGAATGTGCCATCGCCCCTATCTCGCCAGGCGTTGGGGGGCGCGGTGATAGCTTCAGATGGGCATGGCGACGGCAATACGCACCATCGACCACGACGATCGACTCAGCCTTGTCGACCATCTCGAGGAGCTGCGCACACGCCTGATCGTGAGCGCAGCCGCGCTTGCGCTCGTGTTCGGTGTCTGCCTGTGGCAGAACCACGCGCTGCTCGAATTCATCAACCGTCCGCTGCATAGGCAGACCGAGCGCCAAGTCCTTCGCGGCGACGGGCCCGCCGGCCAGACGTGGCTCGCCCAGAAGGCGGTGCTGGAAGTCGCGAAGGACACGGAAGCGGCCGCCCGCGCGCTTGCCGCTCCCGCCAGTGGCCTGCCGGCCGCCACGAGGGCCCAGCTCGACGCTTTGATACCTCGGCTCCAGGCCGACGTCAGCAGGATTCCGCGCACCCCAAGAGGGGTGGATCCGGTGACGCTAGGACCAGGCGAACCGCTCACCGCGACACTCACCGTGGCGCTCTACTTCGCCCTCGTGCTGGCGCTGCCGCTGATCCTGTTCGAGCTGTACGGCTTCGTGCTGCCCGCCTTCAGCCCGCGCGAGAGGCGCGTGGTGGTGCCGCTGCTGGTCTCGATCCCATTCCTGTTCGCGACCGGAGTCGCCTTCGGCTACCTCGTCGTGCTGCCTGCCGCCGTGCGCTTCCTGCAGAATTTCAACAGCAGCCAGTTCAACGTGATGGTGCAGGCCAGCCAGTACTACAAGTTCGCGGCTACGCTGCTGTTGGCGATGGGTGTCTCCTTTCAGGCGCCCGTCGCGATCGTGGGCGCCGTGCGCGCCGGAATCGTCACTCCTCGCCAGCTGCGGCGCAACCGCCGTTACGCTGTGCTGGCGTGCGCCACGGTCGCCGCCTTCCTGCCCGGAGATGCGTTCACGCTCATTCTGGAGACGGTTCCGCTGTATTTGCTCTACGAGGCGAGTATCCTGATCGCTACGGTTGTTGCGCGCCGCGACGCGGCGCGAGCGGCGGTTGCAGGGGCAGGGCGGCCTCCGGAGGACCCACCGCGGTCACCGGGTGCGCCGGGAACGCCTGACCCCCGCCAGCCATCGCCGGGCAACGCCCCCGACGGCGCCCGGGCGGGCGCGCAGAGATCAGACGACCAACCAAAGACCACCGCCGAAGAGATGATCGACCACATCGACCCCGACCTATCCAGCTGATGCTCTTCGACGTGAGAGCCCGCGGGCGCCGTCGCGTCGTGCAAGTCGTCTACGTCGGCCTGGCGCTTCTTTTCCTAGTCGGCTTCGTCGGATTTGGTGTCGGTGTCGGCGGTGGCGGCGGTGGCAGCCCCCTCGAAGCCATATTTGGGAACAAAGAAGGCTCGAGCAGCTCCAGCTACTCAAAACAGATCTCGGCGGCTGAAGCGCGTACCCGGAAGACGCCCGGCGAAGCGGCCGGCTGGGCGGCGCTGGCGGACGCGCGCCTGCATCAGGCAAGCGGCAGCGAATACTACGACGAAGCCACGCAGCAGTTCACCTCGCAGGGCAAGGAACAGCTCGCGAAGTCAGCCGTCGCCTGGAACCACTACCTTTCGCTGACCCCGAGCAAACCCGACATAAAGGTAGCTCAAGACATGCTCAGGGCGTTTGGGGAAGAAGGGCTGAATCAGCCGGCGGCCGCCGTCCAGGTAATGCAGCTGGTGATCGCGGCGAAGCCGCCGAGCGCCGCTCTGTACGGCTATCTCGCGAAGTACGCGTATCAGGCTAAAAACACGCGCGTAGGTGACCTGGCGTCGCAGAAGTCGGTTGCTCTCACGCCAGCCAAGCAGCGCAAACAGGTCCAAGCCGAGCTCGCGCAGATCAAGCAGAACCCGACGGGCAACCCCTCTAACCAGCAGTACACGGGGACGACCAACGGAAAAGTCTACACCGTAAAAGTGGGCCCCAAAGGTGAAGGCACGGTGGTGAAAACGACCACTGCTCCGCCTGCGCCCGCGAAGAAATAGCCAGCCGATCCGCGAACATGGCCGGTACTGAGCAGACGCAGCCGTACACGGCGCGTCTGCTGATCGACTGCGCAGACCAGCCGGGTATCGTGGCGGCCGTCTCGGGCTTCCTGTTCGAGCAGGGCGCCAACATCGTCTCCTCCCACCAATACTCGTCAGACCCGATCGGAGGGCGCTTCTACCTGCGAACCGAGTTCTTCCTGGAGGGACTCGCACAAGAGCGTGAGCGCTTCCAACGCCGCTTCGACGCAGAGGTGGGGCAGCGCTTCGCGATGGAGTGGGAGATCCGCTGGTGGGGCGAGCGCCAGCGGGTCGCGATCCTCGTCTCGCGCTACGACCACTGCCTGATGGATCTGCTCTGGCGCTGGCGGCGCGGGGAGCTCGACGCGGAGGTCGTGGGAGTCATCTCGAACCATCCCGACCTCGCCGATGAGGTCGCCGCGGCGAGCGTCCCATTCCACCACGTGCCGCTGGAGAAGGCGGTCAAGGACCGGGCCGAGGAGCAGATGCTCGAGCTCCTGCGCGACAACGTGGACCTGGTGGTGCTGGCACGCTACATGCAGGTTCTCAGCGGTGACTTCCTCGAGCGCCTTGGCGTGCCCGTGATCAACATCCACCACTCGTTCCTGCCCGCCTTCGCCGGCGCGAACCCCTACCGGCGGGCGCGCGAGCACGGCGTCAAGCTGATCGGTGCGACAGCTCACTACGTCACCGCGGAGCTCGACGGCGGCCCGATCATCGAGCAAGACGTGGCGCGCGTGGACCACCGCCAGAGCGTCGGCGAGCTCGAACGCATCGGGCGCGACATCGAGCGGCTCGTGCTCGCTCGCGCCGTCTCGCTGCATCTGGAAGATCGCGTGATCGCCGATGGGAGCCGCACGATCGTGTTCTGAGGCCCTCAGCCTTTCAGGCTCGCCCGGCCTGGGCTAGAATCCTGCCGACACCGGCCCGCCGCGGGTCGGCGCCCCTCGCGGGCCGTTAGCTCAATTGGCAGAGCAGGGGCCTCTTAAGCCCAAGGTTGTTGGTTCGATTCCAACACGGCCCACCTCGAAGTGCCTGCAAATGACCATTTCTTTCTAAAGGCACAGTAACTATACAAAAGTAATGATGTCCCGAATATGTCCCGGACAAGTGCGCGTGCAGGAGTGGATGGGCCACGCCGATATCCAGACGACGATGCGCTACCTCCACTATGCGTCGCGTGAGGAGGATGCGCGGCTGGTGGCCGAGGCGTTCCAGGCGGACGACGTCGGCGCTGCTGCCGATATGGCCTAGACGACGCCTGATCCTTTGCGGTCACCCTCGGGTAACGTCTGCGATGTGCAGATTCGTGCCGACTGCGTCCCGGATTTGGAATCCGCTGGAGCGGAGTAACCCTCCAGCCCTGACGGGCTGGGTCGGTCTTGGTTCAGGCGTAGTCGAGAGTCCTTGACCGTTCATGAGTATCCTGGAGGGACGTATGGCTGTTCGCAAGATCACAGTTCCCCTCGATGAGGCGCTTGTACGTCGTGCCCGCCTAGAGGATGCTGGCGGCGTGGGCAAGAGTGACGAGCAAGTAGTCGAGGACGCGCTGTCGGTGTATCTTGGTTTGCGCGCTCTTGAGGACGCCCGAGCGCAAGGTAGACTAGGCTCCGATGAGGCTGATCGCCTCGCGGTGGAAGAGGTCAAGGCAGTGCGCCGTGCGCGCCAGCGCGCGGCGTGACGCGCGCCGTCGTCGACACGAGCGTTCTGGTCTCGGCGTTTGTCGGTGACCCTGCCGCTGGACCAGCGCAGCTGGTCGATGCATGGCGCGAGCAGCGGTTCGTGCTCGTTGTCTCGCCGCTCCTACTAGCCGAGCTCGGCGAGGTCCTGGCCCGTCCGAAGCTCAAGCGCTGGAGTGCCGACGGCAGGGGCCAGGCTTACGCCGACGGGTTTGCCGCCAGAAGCGAGCGGCACCCCGATCCTCAACGCTCATCACCATCGGAGGTCCGCGATCCTGACGACGACTATCTTGTGGCGCTGATGCGTAGCAGTGAAGCGGATGTACTTGTGTCCCTCGATCGCGACCTACTGGACGCGCAACTCGCGAATATCACCGTGCTCGATCCCGCGAAGTTCCTTGACCGTCTCGGCGAGACACAACGATAGGCATCGAGCATCTAACCACCGAGCCTTGGCGATCTCGCGGGTATCTGGTTGCAAAACCATGTCCCGAAATATGTCCCCGAGTAGACAAATCTAAGGTAGTTTCGGGACACGTAACTCGACCCAATCTGGCTTAACTAAGCCAAACTGGTCTACCGCCGGACCACTCCTTAAGCCCAAGGTTGCAGGTTCGATTCGGACACGGCCCATTTTCGCTCGCGCGCCATTCGGGCCGTACGCTTTGCGTACCGCGCTCCTTCTCGCCGGCCCTCCGTGTCGTTTCGTCGGGTCCCGGCTGCCGCCGCACCGCCCATCTGGTTAGACTCGCCGCGGAGCCCACGAACCGGAGGACGAAGATGGCTGAGAACCCGACACTGTTCGTTTGTCACGGCGACGATGGCGGCCCGCGGATTCATCCGTGTCGCCGCGTGCAGGAGGCGCTCCGTGCCGCTGGCATCGAGTACGACAAGGTGATTGCTGCCCACGGCAGCCCATTCCCCTTCCTGCGCAAGGGCTCGCGTGAGGAGCTGCGCGAGGCGACGGGGGCGACGAAGCTGCCGGCGCTCAAGCTGGCCGACGGGACGGTCATCACCCACTCGCGCGCGATTCTCTCCTGGGTCGCCCAGCAGAAATGATCGCGCGGGTGTTCGCTGCCTCTGACTCGCGCAGCCGAGGCCCCTGGCGGCCCTGCGCAAGTTAGCGCGGGCCGAGAGGGGGTGTCGACTACAGCTGTATCGGCTACAGCTTGATCCAGTTCGTGCCGTCAGAATAGAGCCGAATGCTCTGTGACGGCTGCAGGGATGCGTCTGGGGCTGGGAGCGGTTCGATGTGGACGTCGTGGGCGACATTGCTGTCGGTTCGCTCGACGGTCAGGGACTGCCATGCGCAGGACGCGGCTTTGGGGAGTGTCAGCTCGACAGTCCCCGACCCCGCGTTCACGAGCACATATCCGTAAGCGTGGTCCAGCGTCACCTTGGTTTCAGCCGATCCAAGCACGGACTTGACGTCTGGCTTCTGTGGTGGCGTGCCCGAGGTCGCGACGGCGATGGCCGCGCGGGCGCGAATGTCGGATGCGATGATGATCGCCACGGTCAAGAGCGCGCTCGCGACGATCACGCCGACGCTCGCATAAGCGGCTACGACGATCGAGACGGGATCGTGCGTCTTATCGACGCTGAAGATCGCCAGGGCGGCGGCTCCGGCTCCGCCGATGAGCGTGGTCACACCGCCCACCCGCGTAACATTCAATGCGTTGGAGGAGATCGGTTGGACCTGATCGGCCTCGCTTGGGCTTGGCGCGGCCGCCGCATCCGAGGACCCCTTGTTGAGAAGCCCGAGCGACTCGAAGATCGTCGTCACCACCTTGGCAAGGCCGGCGACTCGCTTGGTGTCAGTGCCTCCAAATGTCACGACAGTTCCCCTTATCGAATTGGTGCGGGTAGGCTATCAAGGATCTCCGGGCTCTCTGCTGAGTCAGGCCAGGCGCCATCTCGGTGGTGGCGGGCTCGGTCGTACGCTGGCGCTCCTGATCGTCGTCGCGGCGCTCGCGCTGGTGACTGGAGCATCGCCGCAACTCCGACCGCCGATTCGTGGCCACCTGCCCCGCGTCACGTGCCCTGCGCCCTGCGTCCCGCGCCAAGGCTCCAGCCTACACATGGCCGAGTGCCGCTCAGGCCGCGGCTGAAGCGCTTGCGCTGGGACCGATCAGCGACGCTCGACCGGCGTCCGTCCACACGACCTGCTCACGGCCCGGCCCTACGCCGATCAGCGTGACCGGCGCGCCGATGTGCTCTTCGATGAACTGCAGGTACTCGCGCGCCCCGTCGGGGAGATCGGAGAGTGTGCGGCACTCGCCGAGGTCCTCTTTCCAGCCGCGCAGCTCGGTGAGCTCGGCGGTTGTGTGGTGCAGCACCGTCTGGTGGTAGGGGAAGTCATCGAACTCAGCCCCCTCCGCGCCGCGGTAGCTCGTGCACACTTGGATGCGGTCGAGGCCCGACAGCACGTCCAGCTTCGTGAGCACGAGGGCGGTCAGCGTGTTCAGTCGTGCCGCGTAGCGAAGCGCCACGAGGTCGAGCCACCCCGTGCGCCGCGGGCGCCCGGTGGTCGTGCCGAACTCGCCCCCGCGCCCCCGGATCGTCTCGCCCATCTCGTCGTGCAGCTCGCTGGGGAAAGGTCCTGCGCCCACGCGCGTCGTGTAAGCCTTTGAGACGCCCCACACCTCGTCGATGTCCTTCGGGCCGACGCCCGCCCCGACGCACGCAGCCCCCGACAGCGGGTTGGAGGAGGTGACGAACGGATAGGTGCCGTGGTCGATGTCGAGCATCGCCCCCTGCGCCCCCTCGAAGATCACCTTCTGGCCTTCGTCGAGCAGCTCCCACATCAGCCGCGCCGTGTCCGCGATGTGCTGCTCGAGGCGGTGGCCGTAGGTCAGGTACTCCTCGGTCATCGTGTGCAGGTCGAGCGAGGGATCCTTCTCGAACGGGCGCAACGACAGACGCTTGGGTTCCATCGCCGCGACGATCTTCTTCTTGAGGATCTTCTCGTCGAGCAGGTCCTGCACGCGGATACCCAGGCGGGCCGCCTTGTCGGCATAGCACGGGCCGATCCCGCGTCGTGTGGTCCCGATTTGAAGGCTCCCGAGCTTGGCCTCGCCCGCCGAGTCCAACAACAGGTGGTAGGGCATGATCAGGTGCGCGTTGGCCGAGATGCGCAGCCCGCTCACATCGACGCGCCGCGCGCGCAGCGCGTCGAGCTCCTCGATCAGCACCTTCGGGTCGATCACCACGCCGTTGCCGATCACGCAGCGCTTGCCCGGATAGAGGATGCCGGAGGGGATCAGGTGCAGCTTCCACTCCTCGCTGCCGCGCACAATTGTGTGCCCCGCGTTGTTGCCGCCCTGGAAGCGCACGACCGCGTCGCCATGCTCGGCGAGCAGATCGGTGATCTTCCCCTTACCCTCGTCGCCCCACTGGGCGCCCACTATGACTATTCCGGGCATCGAGTCATGGATTCTAGGGACCCGCTCGCCTGCTCACCCACGGCGCCGAGCGCATGAGCGGCGCGCGCGCGACAATCAGGCGGGACGGGCCATCACCGGCAGCTCACGGCGCTTGTCCTCGCCATAGAGGGGCAATGGGTCGCCGCACATCTCGATCAGGCGCGAGACGATCCGCTTGCCCACCACCTCGCTTGCGTCGTCGGTCACCACCCGGCGCTCCTGCGTCGTCTCGCCCGAGCCCATCTCCGAGACGGTCGTCATCGTGCGCTGACCCATCTGCTCGGCGAGCTGGTCCGGCCACAGGTTTGTGGTCGCGACGATCGCGCGCCCGGCCTGGTAGCGAGCGTCCACGATCGAGTAGAGCTGCTCGAGTCTCCACGGCGTCGTGTGCTGGGCGCCCAGGTCGTCGATGTGGAGCAGGTCCACGCATGAGAGCCGGTCGAGCAGATCGAGCAGGCTGTTGTCGGTGCCCACCTCGTCACGTATCAAGTTGAGAAGCCGTGGCAGCGAGTAGATCGCCACCGAGTGCCCCGCCTCCAGCGCCGCGCCCGAGACGATCATCGCGAGCGTCGTCTTGCCGGTGCCCACATCGCCGACCAGCCACATCCCGCGGCCCTCCTCGATGCGCGCATTCAGATTACGGACATATCCGCGCACAGCCGACACCACCGGCTCGGGCATCCCCAGCACAGGTGGACGGTCGAACGACGCCCCCCGATAGCGCTTCGGTATCCGCCCCTCGAGGCTCGCCGCGCGCCTGCGGGCGATCCGTGAGGCGCGGCAGCGACAGTCGGAGGCGGTGTTGGTGGCCTCCTCCACCACGAACCCGCTGCCATCGCACAGCCCGAGTGGGCAGGCGCCTAGATCGCGCGAGCCGCCGAGCCTGAGCACGTCGGCGCTCATCTCCGGGCCCCCGGATGTGGGGGTCGCCCTTGGAGACGGCGGCTCATGCCGCGTAGCGGCTCTCGCCCGCGTAGTTCATGAACTTCGGGTATTCCTTCTGGAAGGTGAGCGTCACCTTGCCCACCGCCCCGTTGCGGTGCTTGGCGATGATCAGGTCCGCCTCGCCAGGTCGATCGGAGTCCTCGTTGTAGTACTCGTCGCGGTAGATGAACATCACCAGGTCGGAGTCCTGCTCCAAGTTCCCACTCTCGCGCAGGTCCGACAGCTGCGGGCGCTTGTCGGGCCGCGTCTCCACCGCACGGCTGAGCTGCGACAGGGCGATCACGGGCACGCCGAGCTCGCGCGCCAGGATCTTCAGCCCGCGGCTCAGCTCGCCGACGGCCGTCACGCGCGAGTCATAGCGGCTGTCGGTGCGCATCAGCTGCAAGTAGTCGATGATGATCAGGCCGAGACCGTTCTCGCATTGGCTGTGCAGCCGGCGCGCCTTGGCTCTGATCTCGAGCATGCCCACGTCGCTGGAGTCGTCCACCCACAAGGGCGCCGCCGCCAGACGCTGGGAGGCCTTCAGGATCTTCGGCCAGCGTTCCTCCTTGACGCGTCCCTTGCGCAGCTCCTCGCCCTTGATGCGCGCCTGGGAGGCTACGAAGCGCTGGGCAAGCTCCGCCTCCGCCATCTCCAGCGAGAACAACGCCACGGGCCTGCCATGTTCGACCGCCGCGTTCTCGGCGATGTTGCACACAAGCGCGCTCTTTCCCATCGCTGGGCGTGCCGCGATGATGATCAGGTTGCCGGGCTGGAAGCCGCCGGTGATCTCGTCGAGGTCCTTGAAGCCCGAAGGCGAGCCTGTCAGCGAGGTCCCTTCGATCGAAAGGCGGTGCAGCTTGTCGAGCTCCTCGTGCAGCACCTCCTCGATCGAGCGGAAGTCCTGCTGGCGGTCGTCGCGCGCCACCTCGAGCATCGTCTTCTCGGCCTGCTCTACGAGCTCACGCGGGGGGCTCTGGCGCTCCAGCACGCTCGACTGGATGTCATAGGAGGCTGCCAGCAGGCGCCTCAGCAGCGCGTTCTCGCGCACGATCTGCGCATAGCGGCGCGCGTGGCCGGCTGCCGGCACCACCCCGGTCAGCTCGTCGACGGTGGCCGGACCACCGACCTCCTCGAGCTTGCCGGTCTGACGCAGGCGGTCGGTGACGGTCAGCACGTCAACCGGCTCTGACTCGTTGTATAGCGCCAGCATCGCTTGGTAGATGTGCCCGTGGCGCTCGCGGTAGAAGTCCTCGGAGCGCAGCCCCTCTTCGATCACGAGCGCGTACAGCGAGCGGTCGGACAGCAGGATCGCGCCCAGCACCGACTGCTCGGCGTCGAGGTTATGAGGAGGCGCGATCACACCCATGGGCATGCTGGAGCCGTTGGCTGTGGAGACCGTGCTCATCGCTTCGGCGAGTCTACGTGGGGCGGCTCGACGGCTCGGGCGCCGACCCCGCAATTGGGAGGGAAATCATTGGGGCGTGCTCCAAGCCTCACGAACACATGTTCGCAGGCGGGTCAGACCGCAAGATCTCAGGAAGGCGAGCTGTGGTGCTACTTCTGCGCGACGACCATCGTCTTCACGGTGGCCGTCACTCCCTCGACGACCTCCACGACGACCATGTAGGTGCCCACGTTCTTGATCGCCTCGGGCAGATGCACATTGCTCTTGTCCGTGCGAAGTCCGCGGGCGTCGCGGATCGCGGAGGCGATGTCCTGGGCTGTGACTGAGCCGAACAGGCGCCCGTCGGCGCCGGCTTGCTGAGTGATCGTAATGACCGTCTTGTTGAGCAGGGCAGCGTTGTCGTTGGCTTTCTCGACGTACTCGCGCGCCGCCCGCTCGGCCGCAAGCTGACGCTGGCGGATCACTTCGACGGCGCCCTTCGTCGCCGGCTGGGCGAGCTTGCGCGGGATCAGGAAGTTGCGCAGGTAGCCCTTGGAGACATCCACCACGGCGCCCTGCTCGCCGAGCTCCTCGACGTCCTTCAGGAGTATCGCTTCAGGCACGACGCCTACCGGTCGCGATCCCGGTCGCCACGTTCGCGCCGCGGGTGGTCGTCGCGGCCGCCCTCGTTCACGTACGGAAGCAGGGCCAGCTCGCGGGCCCGCTTGACCGCCCGCGCGATCTGGCCCTGGTGGCGGCGGCACGCGCCAGTGATCCTGCGTGAGCGGATCTTGCCCTTCTCGGAGATGAACTTGCGCAGCGAGGAGACATCCTTGTAGTCGACCTGCTCGACCTTGTCGCGGCAGTGCTGGCAAGGCTTGCGCCTTCCGCTGCCGGACCCACCCTTCTTGTCTCGTCGCCGGACAGGCTTGCCGCGACCGCGCTTTGCCACTGGAAATCCTTGCTTTCGAACCTAGAACGGAATGTCGTCGTCCCCGGGCGATCCGGAGACCGGTGCGGGCTGGAAGTCGCGGTTGTCAACCGGGATGTCGCTGCCCTGCGATGCCCCGCCGCCCGCGAACCCTCCGCTGCCGGATGGGTCTTCGCGCGATCCGAGGAACTGCACCGAGTCGGCAATGATATCGACTGCGCTGCGTTTCGTGCCGTCCTGGGCCTCCCACTCGCGCCACTCGAGCCGTCCGTCGATCGCCACGGGGCGACCCTTGGCGAGGTAGCGGGCGGCGTTCTCGCCCTGCGCTGCCCCATACCGTGACGTTGAAGTAGTTGGGCTTGTCCTCCCATTCGCCGGTGCTCCCATTCTTGCGGCGTGTGTTGCAGGCGATGCGCAAGCTGCACACGGACGAGCCGCTCGGCAGCGAGCGCAGCTCCGGATCGGCGGTCAGGTTCCCGGTCATCACGACTCGGTTGATGTTGGTGGCGGCCACGGCTTTGTCCTCTCGTCTTGTCTCGGTGTCGTCGGCGAACGCTACCGCGACTTGTCGCGCGGGGAAGTGCCGAACACCTCGTCCCAGTAAGGGGCGCTGATCCCGAAGCCCTTCGTCTCGTCCTGGAAGTGGTGGCGCATGTGGCGCTCGCGCAGCACCCTGCCGACGCGCGAATGTGGGCGGAAGTGGTGGACGTAGTAGTGCAGCATGTCGTAGGCCAGGTACCCGGCGAAGAATCCCGCTCCCACGCCTGGGCGCATAGCGTTTGCCGAACATGACGTACAGCGCACCGAACACGAGCGCACCCAGCGGAATGCTCACCGCGGGCGGCATCACCAGGCGCAGCGGATCGTTGGGATGCTCGTGGTGGACGCCGTGGATGATCCAGTGCAACCGCGCGCCGAGCCCATGGTCGGGCTCGAAGTGGAACACGATGCGGTGCAGCCAGTACTCGAACAGCGTCCAAAGCGCGTACCCGCCAGCGAACAGCCCAAGCGCCGCCAAGGCGCTGACGAATGACAGCTCCCACGCCGCCAGCGCGACGATCACCGGCACGAAGATCAGGATCGGCACCGACGGGTGCACCCGCGAGAAGGCGTCGAGCAGCGTGACTCGAACATCGGCGGCGACGCCCGCAGCACATCGGTCCTGCGCATCCCCTGGCCGTCGCCGATCGACTGCTCGCTCACGACCCGCACCCGACAGTCATCGTCCTCAGCGGCTTCACGCCTCCGAGTGTATTACGCGACCGCCTGCTCCTCGGCGGGGGGCTGCTCGGTGTCCTCGCGAGCAGGCGGCGGCGTGCTGCCTGGGCGCATGTCCGGCGCGGCCGGAGTCCCAGGCTTCAGCTTGTTGATGCGGAAGCGGATCACCCCATCGGTGATGTGCAACGTGCGGCTCAGCTCGGCGATCAGCTCGACCGCGCTTGCGTGGAACTGGAGCAGGTGGTACTCGGCTGTCGCCTTGTGGTCGATCGGATACGCAAGCGCCCGCTCGCCCCACTCGTCGTGATGCGTGAGCTCGCCCTTCGCCGCGATCGCCTCGCGCGCATCGGCCACGATCTTCGTGCGCACAGACTCCTCCGCCTGCGGGTCGAGCAGCAGCACGAGATCGTATGTGGGGGCAGGGAGCGTCATATGCGTGTGTCCACGGCGGGCGGCGGATCATAACAGGGCACGTACGGCTAACCCCTCAAATCGACCCGACCGCGGCCCGCTTGGCCTTGATGTCCGCCAACTGCTCGTCGATCCAATCGCCCGGGTCGCGCGAAGTCACGATCTCGACCAGGCCGCGGGCACGCCGTGCGCGCTCGGGGGCCGGCATGTCGAGCGCCGCGTGGATCGAGTCCGCCAGCTCCTGGATGTCGAACGGGTTCACCGACAGCGCATACTTACCAAGCTCCTCGTGCGCCCCGGTGTTCTCTGAGAGGATCGACACTCCTGCGCGCTCGTTGACGATCGGACCCTCCTTCGCCACCAGGTTCATACCGTCGAACATGGCGTTCACGAGCAGCACGTCGTAGTGCTTATAGGCGGCCATCGCCTCCTCCAGGTCGTCGCGCAGCTTGAGCTGGATCGGCATCCAATCGGGCGTGCCATGGCGATGGTTGACGACTGCCACGAGCGCCTCGATCCGTTCCAGGTACTCCGCGTACTCGGGCACGTCTGTGCGTGAGGGCATCAGCTGCGCCATGAACGTGACGCGCTCGCGGAACTCGGGGTGCTGGTCCAGGAACAGGTCGAACGCCGAGAAGCCGCGCAGCACGTTCTTCGAAAGATCGGCCCTGTCCACGCGCAGGATCAGGAAGTCGCGCCGGCGGCGCAGCAGCTCGCGCTCGAAGGCCTCCACGCGCTCTGCCTGCGCGGCTAGGAGCGCAGCCCTGTGGTCGATCGGCAGCGGATAGGCCCTGACCCACACCTCGCGACCCTCCCAGCCCACCACTCCCCGCTCGAAGTCGACCTCGAGGTCCATCAGATCACGGCAGCACTGCAGGAAGTTGCGCCTGTACGAGCGGGTGTGAAAGCCGATGATGTCGTTAGCCAGCAGCCCCGCGAAGATCTCCTGGCGGATCCGCGAGGGCAGAACCCGCCACGAGTCCGACTGGGTCCAGGGTATGTGGACGAAGTGGTGCAGGAAGACATCGGGTCGCGCCCTGCGCACCAGCTCGGGAAGCGTGTAGAGGTGGTAGTCGTGCACCATCACGACCGGCTCGCTCTCGCCCTCGATCTCCTCGACGACCGCCCTCGCCAGGTCCTCGTTGACGGCGTTGTAGCCGAACTCGAAAGCCTCGATCTCCTCGCGCCTGATGTCTGGGGCGTTGGAGAGATCCCACAGGTAGTGCTGGATGAACCACAGCATCGGGTTGGCGAACACGTTGTAGAAGCGGTCGTACGCCTCGGGGCTGCTCACCACCAGGCGCACCTGGTACTCGCCTCCCGCCGGGCTTCGAACGGGGAATGGCCGCGCACCGTGCTCGCGCGACACCTGCGCGTCGTACTCGTTCATCGCCGAGGCGATCCAAACGGCGTCCCGGTGCGAGGCGAGTCCCGACAGCGCCGTCACGAGCCCGCCTGTCCCGCGCTGGACCTCCCCGTCCGGCCCGAACGTCACAGGCCCTCGGTTGCTGACCAGCACGAGCGGCGGTCGCTGTGCCGGCCCCTTGGTCATGACAGCCGTCGCCCTCGCCCCGAGTTACGCCCGAAGTGCCGTCGCCCGATCATGCCTCCTCCAGCTCAGTGAAGATGCGTAGATAGTCGCGCAAATAGCGCGGCGTCAGGAAATGGCTGCGCACATGCTCCTTGCCGCGCCGCCCCAGCGACTTGCCGAGCGCCGGGTCCTCCAGCAGCTCCAGCGAGCGCCGCGCGCACTGCTCCACCGTCTCTACGAGGAAGCCCGTCACCCCGTCCTCCACCTGCAGCGGAATCCCACCCACGTTGCCGCCGATGAACGGCCGGGCCTTCCAGATCGCCTCTGAGACCGTCAACCCGAATCCCTCGCGCGTGGACTTTTGCACCACCACGTCGGCGTGCGACTGGAACGCGTTCACCTCGATCGCCCCGACGTTGTTGAAGTTGTTGAGGATGTGCACGTCCGGGTCGCCGTCCGCGTGGGCGATTGTCGCGTTGAAGAAGTCCCACCCCTCCGGGTCGTCGCTCGCCATCGATCCCACCAGTGCGAGCTGCACGTTCGGGACGCTCTCCTTTACCACCCGGTAGGCGTCGATCACGCCCAGCGGGTCCTTCCAGGGATCGAAGCGCGACACCTGACAGATCAGCGGACGGTCGACGTCGATCCCGAACTGCTCGCACACATACGACGCGTCCTCCGGCGACAGCGCCATGTTCTTCGGCATCAGCGGGTCTATCGCCGGCGGCACGATGTTCACGTTGCCGTTCATCCCTCCCGGCACGTACTCGCCCATGTGGAAGAGCGCCTGTGGATAGTCGGCGATGTAAGGGAGCAAGCGGCCGATCGTCGCGGGGTTCGGGGTGGACAGGTCGATGTGGCAGCGCCACACCCACCCCTTCGCCTTCTCGGGAACCAGGTGGTAGAGCCCCGCGGGCTGGGGATCGTGCACCAGGCAGACGTCCCACCCGCTCGACAGCTCGCGCGCGTTCATCTCGTTGTACTGCTCCCAGGTGCCCCATTGCTCCTCGTCGAGGTCCTGGGGGTGTCCCTGCAACGCGTTGTGCATGAGCTTCGTCGCGTTGAAGAACTCCTCGCGCCCATAGATCACCTGCCACTCGCAGTCCAGGCCGACGTCGCGCATCAGCGGGACGAGCGTGTACAGGATCTCCGAGACCCCCCCGCCGAATGCCGTCGCGGACACGTGCACGACCCGCCTGCCCTTCAGCGGCTCCGCGAGCTCGCGGATCTCCTCGATCAGCTCGCGACCGCAGATGTGGGTGTAGTCGGCAAGCGACTTGTGTCCTGTGGCGACGGGCTGGAGCACGGGCGACCCGGCACGATACCTCTGGTCGGCACGGAAGGGCCGCCATGAGGTCCTCGATAGGCCCTATGGTCTGGGTCGATGCTCGACGGCCGCATCTACCGCGCGGGGTTCGTGCCGCTGCTGCTCGTCCTCGCGATCGCCGGCTTCTCGCTCGCGAGCCGCCCGGGTCCGTTGCGCTCGACGCTTGCGCCGGACGCGTTCAACGGCGCGCGCGCGTTCGCGGATCTGCAGGTGCTCTCCAAGGCGTTTCCCGAGCGCCTGCCAGGCAGCCCCGGCGATGAGCGGCTCGCCGAGCGCATCGCACAGACGCTCGAGGGGTTGGGGGGCCGACCCACCTCAAGCTCCGCGTCACGCTCCCCGGTCGCCGTCGGCGGTGGCTTCCGGGTCACCACGCGCCGCCTGCGTGCGCAGACCATAGACGGCTACCGCACGCTCACCACCGTGATCGCCGAGCGGCCCGGGTCCACGGGATTGAGCCCGATCGCGATCGTCGCCCACCGCGACGCGGCCGCGCGCGGCTCGGCCGCCGAGCTTTCGGGCACCGCCACGCTGATCGAGCTCGCACGCGTCTTCTCGCAGAGCGAGACTCGTCGCACGATCGTGCTCGTCTCGACCAGCGGCGGCACAGGTGGGGACGCGGGCGCCGCGGACTTCGCCCGGCGCGCCCCGCAGCCGCTCGACGCGGCGATCGTGCTTGGCGACCTCGCCGGCGCCACCGCCCGCAAGCCTTTTGTGCTCCCCTTCTCGAGCGTTTCCGGGATCGCCCCGGAAAGCCTGCAGCGCACGCTCGACACCGCCATCGCCCAGGAGGTGGGCGCCAGCTCGGGCGAGCCTGGTGACTTCGCGCTCTTGGCCCATCTCGCCCTCCCGCTCGCCACCGGCGAGGAGGCGCCCCTGAACGGCGCCGGGGTGCCGTCCGTGCTTGTGCAGGTCAGCGGAGAGCGGGGCCCCGGCTCGGGTGAGGGTGTCAGTCAAGCGCGCTTGCTGAACTTCGGCAGGGCGGTGCTCAGCGCGACCTACGCGTTGGACGAAGGCCCGGACGTCGCTCGCGGCTCCGCACCTCGGGTCACGCTCGGGCGCAAGACGCTCCCGGCGTGGGCGATCAGGATGCTCGTGCTCGCCCTGCTCCTGCCTCCACTCCTGGTCAGCGTCGACGCGCTCGCGCGTCTACGCCGCCGACGCGAGCCGCTCCTGCGCTGGGTCGTGTGGGCGCTCTCGGGGGCGCTCCCGTTCTTCGACGGCAGCGCTCTTCGCGATCGTGCTCGGAGCGCTCGGGATCGTCGCCTCGCCGAGCACCCAGCCGCTGGCGGACGCCCTCTCGGCGGACGGATCGGCTCCCGGCGCGCTCGTCTCGGTCACGCTGGTACTCACACTCTCGCTGCTGGCTTGGCCCGCGCTCGTGCGCCGCCTTGGGCAGCCCGTGCGCCCGTCGGCCGACGGAGCCGCGCTGGCGGTGCTGCTCGTGCTGCTCAGCGTTTCGCTGCTCACCTGGCTGCTCAACCCATTCGCCTGTCTGCTGCTCGTGCCGGCTCTGCACCTGTGGCTGCCGGCTGTCGGAGTCACCCGTCGGGCCGGTACTCGCTCTCGCGCGCTTGCGCTCTGCGCGATCCTTGCCGGCGTCTTGCCGCTCGTCTTGCTGCTCGTCGGATACGCGCGCGAGCTTGGAATCGGGCCCATCGGCCTCTCTGAGAGCGTCGTGCTGGCGCTCGCCGGCGGCCAGCTCGGGCCTCTCGCGGCGCTCGCGGGGAGCATTGCGCTCGGCTGTCTGCTGACGGTCCTTGCGCTCGCCCCTCCGCGCGGCTCCTCCGATGCGGCGGATCCGCGCGAGTGGATCGAGATCTCCACACGTGGCCCGGCGTCCTACGCTGGCCCTGGGTCGCTGGGCGGCACCGAGTCCGCCCTGCGACGCTGAGAGCCCGATGCTCCCTGCCCCAAGCAAACAGCCCACACCCGAGGAGCTGTCGCTGTCGCGGCCCGGCAGCACCTTCGCTCAGGCCAGCTCGCCCCGTCGGCGCCGTGTCCCGCGGGCGCCGACGGTGCTCGCCGGACTGCTGATCCTCGCCGGCTTGCTGCTGCTCGCCGACGCCGGGATCACGCTCGTCTGGCAAGAGCCGATCTCGGCGCTTTACGCGCAGCTCAAACAGGAAAGCCTCGGCGGCGACCTGAGCGAGCTCGACCGCGCCGCGCCCGCGCCGGCCGCGCGGCAGGAGCTTGCGCGCCTGCACGAAGAGCGTCGCCGGATCGCCTACCTGGCAGGCGTGCTTCAGCGCCAGGCAAGAGCCGGCTCGGCGGTGGGGCGCATCCGTATCCCGGCGATCGGGGCGAGCTTCGTCGTTGTGAAGGGCGCGGGCGCCTCAGAACTCGAGAATGGACCCGGCATCTATCGTGAGACAGGCTTCCCGGGAGTGCCTGGCACGACTGCGATCGCCGGTCACCGCACCACTTATCTCGCGCCCTTCCGTCATATCGACGCGCTGCGTCGGGGAGAGCGGATCCTGCTCGAGATGCCCTACGGACGCTTCACCTACACGGTGATCGGCTCGCGCGTCGTGCTTCCCACAGACGTCTCCGTGCTCGACCCGGTTGGCTACTCGCGCCTGGTGCTGTCGGCCTGCACGCCACTTTTCAGCGCCTCCCACCGGCTGATCGTGTTCGCGCGCCTCACCTCTACGGCGCCGCTTGGCGCCGCTCGGTCGCCGGGGACACCTACGGGCGGCGGTGGGCCCTTCCTGGAAGAGCGGGCCTTGCCGGACGAACGCGCGCTACCACCGATGCTCAAATCCCGTCAGCGTCTGCTTGCTCCCCTCGTGTCGTAGGACCACCCCGGGCCAACCCTCGCTGACGTGGCCGACCCACGTGATCCTCGCGCCCGCGCGCGCGGCCGCCGCACTCGCGCGGTCGGCCCGCTTGCGTGGGACGCACACGCACAGCTCGTAGTCTTCTCCCGTGGTCGCCGCCGCCTCCCATACGGGTAAGCCCAGCTCGTCGGCGGTCCTCTGCGTGCGCTCGTCGGTCGGCAGCTTGTCGAGGTCGATCTTCAGCGCCACCCCACTGCTCTCCGCGATGTGACGCGCATCGGTGGCCAGCCCGTCGGAGATGTCGATCATCGCGTGGGTTCCAGCCGGAGCGATCGCTCGGCCCTCGCGCAGCTTCGGCTGGGGACGCCGCGGCCTTGCTCCGAGCGTGCCTGTCACCCCCACCAGATCCCCCGGTCGCGCTCCGTCGCGTCCGATCAGCTTCTGGTCGCGCTCGGCCCAGCCCACGATCGTCACGCTCGCGAACAGCGCGGGCGCGCTTACGACGTCTCCGCCCGCGATCGTTGTGCCGGTCAGCTCCGCAAGCTCCTCCGCGCCGAGCATCACCTCCAGCGCCTGCTGCTCGCTCACGTGCGAGGGAATTCCGAGCGCGACGTACGCCTCCCCAGTCTGTGCCCCCATCGCGGCGATGTCAGATAGAGCGCCCGCGAGCGCTCTCCAGCCGATGTCGTTGAAGCTCAGCTCCGGGTCGTCGAGGCGGAAATGCACGTTCTCGACGATCGTGTCCACCGAGGTCACGCACAGCTTCAGCGCTTTCACGACCGTCGCGTCGTCGCCGATGCCGCGCACCACGCGCCCTCCGCGCGTCTGCAGCGCGGCCGCGATCGATTCGATCAGAGAGAGCTCAGCGATGCCGTTCAGGTGATTCGCGGACGGACGATGCGGGCACTTCAGCGATGCCTGTAGACGATTCGGGCGCGGTCCAGGTCGTAGGGGGAGAGCTCGCAGCGGACGCGGTCTCCAGGAAGGATTCGAATGCGAAAGCGCCGCATCTTGCCGGCCACATGCCCGAGCACGACGTGATCGTTGTCGAGCTTCACTCGAAACATGGCGTTGGGCAGCGCCTCGATCACCTCGCCCTCGAATTCGACCTTGTCTTCCTTTGCCACTAGCCGCTGTCCCATCCGGTCGCCACATGGCGACCACCGTTGAGGTCCGTCCGGGTCATGCGCGCTCTCGCACGCGGCCCCGTGTTGAAGTGTGCACCGTCAAACTACCAGGGCTCGACCTCGACCGGCCTGTCAGCGTTTCGGTGGTTCGGCCCCGCCGGTTTCTTTGACAGGCGGCGCCGGTGCTTTGGCGGCGGGGCTTGGGCCCGAGGCGGGACCCGGTTCTCGCGCGCGCGGAGAGGGCGCTTCCTGGCCGCTTTCAGCGTTCCCGCCAGCCGCGGGGGCTTCTGCTGTCGGGAGGCGCCGTTCGCCGTGCGCGCTCTTCTTGTGGTCTTTGCCGCTCTTTTCGCTTTCGCCGCCTTCGGAGGATTCGCCGCTCGAGGACTGCCCAGTGCTCGCGAACTTGCCGAAGAAGGGCTCGTAGGAGATCGGTTCCTTCGGTTCGGGAAACGAGGCGCAGGGTTCGCCTTCGGTGACGGCAGCCATGTAGGCATGCCAGATTTCCGCTGGCAGATACCCCCCCTGCTGCGGCTCGCCGTGGACGTCAGTCATCGGAACGTCTTGCTTTGGATAGCCCATCCACACCGCCGTTGAGTAGTTGGGGGTGTACCCGTCGAGCCACGCGTCGACGAGATTGCTGGTCGTCCCGGTCTTGGCGGCGGTGGGGCAGTTGATCGCCGAGCGTCCGGCCGTGCCGCCGAGCACGTTCTGGTGGAGGATGTCGGTCTCCTCGGCGGTCACCCCGTCGGAGAGCACCTTCACGCGATGGGGCTTGCCCCAGTTGGTGTCGACGTGGCCGCCGGGGAACACCACCTTGGTGATCGCGATTGGCCTGTTGCGCCAGCCGCCGTCGGCGAGCGTCGCGTAGACGTCAGCCATTTCCAGAGGACTTACCCCTACCGTCAAGCCCCCGAGGGCCTCGCCGGCGTTGCTTTTCAAGTGCTCGCGAACACCGAGCTTGTAGGCCATCTGCGTGACGGTTTCCTCGCCGAGGTCGGCCGCCAACTGGGCGTACACGGTGTTGTCGGATTTGAGCGTCGCCCGCACAAGGTTGATCGACTGGTTCGAGGAGGTGTTCTCGAAAGTTTTCACTTCATAGGTCGGGTAGCCGGTGAGCCACCCCGGAGACAGGGTGTGCGAGACGTAATAGGTGCTGTTCGGATCGACACCCCGTGCGAGCGCGTCGGCCAGCACGATCGCCTTGAACGTCGACCCGGGCTGGCGGTGGCCCTGGGAGGCGAGGTTGTACTGAGACTGGTCATAGCTCTCGGACTCGGCCATCGCCTCGATGTAGCCGTTGTGTGGATCGATAGTGACAATCGCCGACGCCGGATCCCCTTCCTCGTTGAGCACCTGTGCGATCGCGTTGCGCGCCTGGCGCTGCATGTTCAGGTCGATCGTCGTGTAGACCTTTAGACCGCCCTGCTCCACCCTGGTCAGGCCATAGCGTCTGACAAGCTGTTTGCGGACGTATTCGAAGAAGAAGCTCTCCTGGCGGCGCGTGTAGTAGTCGCCGTGTCTGACGCCCAACGGCGCGGCCTTGGCGGTGGCGGCCTGAGCCCGGGAGATGTAGTGCAGCTCGGCCATCTTCGAAAGCACCTCGTTGCGACGTTTGCGCGCTGTCTTCGCATACAGGAACGGGTTGTACTGAGAAGGCGCCTGGGGCAGACCCGCAAGCAGGGCGGCCTGCTGCAGGTTCAGCTGAGGGGCGCTCTTGTTAAAGAAGATCCGTGAGGCGGCCTGCACCCCGACAGCGGTCTGGCCGCCGACTGTGCCATAGGCGACGCTGTTGAGGTAGTTGGTCAGGATCGCCTGCTTGCTGTGACGTTCGTTGTATTCGATCGCAAGCTTCGCCTCGTCGATCTTCTGCTTGAAGGAGTGCGTGTCGCTGCCGAGATAGATGTTGCGCATCAACTGCATCGTGATCGTGGAGGCGCCCTGAAGCGCCTGTCCGTGCAAGACGTCCTTCACGGCTGAGCGGAAGATCCCGGTGAGGTCGACGCCGTTGTTCTTGTAGAAGCGCTGGTCCTCGATCGCGACGGTCGCGTCGCGCAGGACCTTCGGCATCTGCCTTGTGGTGATCGGCGTGCGCAGCACATCGGACTGGATCGATCCAAGGCGCGTGCCGTTGGCCGCGTATACCTGCGAGGTGGCGCCGGCCAGCACGGGCTTGAGAGCGTCGAGGCTCGGTGCGGATTGGGCCACCGATAGGACATAGCCGACCGCCACGATCGCGGCCAGCACGATCGCGCCGGCAATCCCGCTCAGGCCGATGAACACGAGGCGTGATGGCCCGGAGCGAGTGCGCCGCCTGCGGCGCTGTCGTGCTTGTCTTGACATCTCTCGTGCGCCCCCGCCTGTGACTGTACCGTCTCGCGGTGTGATTTCCTGCTTGTTGCACGGGCGCGCACGCCCACCCGCACGTCCCTACAGATGAGCTCCAACACAGCCGAGCCGGTCCTTGCTCACCAGGCGAATAACGCCTCCCTGGCGGATTCGCTCGTCCCGCTCGCGGGCGCCGACGTCGCGCGGGCGGTGGCGGTGCGCGACGTGTGGCGCGCGCTGTGGACCTCGCGCCTGGTCGTCTGGATCGCCGGAGCCGGGACGGCCGCGACGCTTGGTCTCGGGCCCTCGCGGCACGCGTTCAATCCCGCCGGTCTCACACGGGGCTTTGGGCGGCTCGGCGACGTGCTCGCGGCTCCGGCCGCGCGTTGGGACGCCGCCTGGTACCTGGTCATCGCCCACTACGGCTATCGGCCGGAGCTCGGCTCGTTTACGGGGTCGCGCACAGCCTTCTTCCCGTTGTATCCGCTTGGGGTACGCGCCGTCTCAGATCTGGGGCTCGAGCCGGTGGTCGCGGGGGTGTCGCTGTCGCTTGCGGCACTTGCGGCAGGCTTGTATTGCCTGCACAGGCTCATGACGCTCGAAATGGGACGGCTGCGACTGCCTTGGGGCAGTGAGGCGGCGCGACTGGTGGTGCTGCTGGCCGCTGTGGCGCCGATGGCGTTCTACTTCTCGGCCGTGTACAGCGAGTCGCTGTACTTTGCGTTGTCGCTTGGCGTGTTCCTTTGCGCGCGTCGTGGCCGGTGGGCGAGCGCCGCGACGCTCGGAGCGCTCGCCGCCGCGACGCGCAGCACAGGCGTGGTGCTGCTTGTCCCGCTGCTGCTGCTCTACCTTGTACGGGCCGCGCGAGGACCGCTCTCCCGACTACGAGACTGTTTGGGAGCGGAGCGTTGGGCCTTTGCGGGGCACGACAAGCTCGTCTCGCGCGCGACGCGCGAGAGTCACGTTTCGGACTGCGCGGCGGCGGTCGGGGGATCGAGCGTCGCCCTCGTAGGTCGAGCGGCGCTTGACTCACCCTCACCCTTGCGCGCGCCGCGTCTGGGCTGCCTGCCGCGTCCGCGTCACCGTCTGCGAGCCGACATCCTGTGGCTTGCGTTCGTGCCGCTCGGGTTGGGCCTGTACATGGGCCATCTCGCGCTGGCGGGCGGAGACGCGCTTGCTCCGTTGCACGCGGAGGCGGCGTGGAGCAGGCATTTCGCTGGGCCCTATGGCGGTGTGTGGGACGGGGCGAAGGCGGCTTTCGAGGGGCTGCGCCAACTGCTCTCCTTCCAGCGCGCTCACGTGTACTACCCGGCGGCGGGCGGCAGCCCGTTCGTTGATGCCGGGCACAATCTGCTGCTGTTCGCGTTCCTGGTCGCCGGCGATACCGGCGGTCGTTGGCGTGTTGCGGACTGCTGCCCGCTCGCCTATGGCGTGTATGTGCTCGCGGCGCTTGCGCTACCGCTCTCCTACCCGGTGGCGCGCAGCCGTTGATGTCGCTGCCGCGCTTCCTTGTGGTGCTGTTCCCGTTGAACATGTGGCTCGCCGTGCGCTTGCCGCCCGTCGCGGGCGCTCGTGCACGCGGTGGCCTTGATCGCGTCTGGCGGTGGTGATGATGTTCTTCGTCGGCGAGTTCTCGACCTGGCACTGGGTGGCGTGATGGGTATGGATGAGGAGCTGCACGATCCCTTGGGAGACCACGCGCAGCGGGGGCGTAGCCCCTCCGTGCCGCTCGGCAGGGAGACGCGCCCGCCGCCGGGACCGCGAGGACCTGGCGGGAGACGCGCTGGGCGCGTCGGGGGAGCTTCGATCGCTCTTGCGGGCGCCTCGCCGAGCGCCGCGGTCCCGCCGCGAACGACTGGCCGGTGTGGACCGGGTTCGTCGTGCTCCTCGCCGCGCTGGTCCTGGCCGCCGTGGGGGGGCTGATCGTCGACATACCGGCGCTGCTGGCGGGCGTGAAGATCTCCAGCGGGCACACTCCGCCGGGGATCAGCTCGCCGGACACGATCGTGCAGGACGTGGCGTTCGTGCTGACCGCCGTCATGTTCGCGCAGTTCGGCGGGACGGAAGGTGCGCTCTTGGCAGTTCGGATTGCGTCCCACTCCGGCGCGGCGCGCCGTGGGGCTCGTTGTGCGCGACGATCGTCGTCTTTCTGATCTTTGGCGCGGTGTGGGTGTCGCGCTGAACGTGAACGAGGACAAGAAGTTGCTTGGAACAGCTGGGGCGAACGAAACGACGGTGCTGCTCGTGTTTGGCGCGTTGCTGACGACGGTGATCGCGCCGATCTGCGAGGAGATCGCTGTTCCGGGGCTACATCTTTGCGGCGCTCTCCAAATGGAGGGGGTGGCTGCCGGCTGCGGTGATGACGGGGGTGTTGTTCGGTGCGGTGCACGCGGGCTCGGCTCCCGCGCTCGATCTGGTGCCGCTCGGGGTGCTGGGTTTCATGTTGTGTGTGCTGTATCGCCGCACCGGATCGCTGTATCCGTGCGTTGCGGTGCACTCGCTGAACAACTCGGTGGCGTTTGCGGGCCTCGAGAAATGGGGGTGGCAGATGCCCGTTGCTGATGGTGGGGGCGCTGGCGACGATCGGGGCTATTGTCGCGATCTTTCGCGGGTTGGGCGTGATCTCCGAGCCGCCCCCGGCCGGCCGGCGTCCCTCTGGGGTCGTAGGATTCCGGTAATGACCTCGAGGCGATCCCTTCCTGGCGCTGGCGCGTTGTGGGCTTTGTGCGCGGCGATGGGGTTCTGCGGAGCGGCGGCGGCGGCCGAAGCGCCCCCGCCCTTGCCGGCTCCGGCCGGCCGAACGGCCGCGCAGGGGAGTATGCGACTCGTGATCCAGCACGCTCACGGGCATCCGGCGTTTGCGATGCTGGGGGAGAGGGTCGTGGTGCGGGGGATCGTGGTGCCGTATGTGGCGGGTCAGAGGGTGAGGTTGAGTATTTACTCGTAATGGCCGGCGTGTGGCGGCGCGGCGGTTGGGGGTGAGCGACGTGGGCAATGGGGCGGGACAGTTCCATTTCGCCTATGCGAGTCCCCGCACGGGGATGGTGGGCGTGCGGGCCGAACACGCAGCCACGCCCCAGCTCGGTGCCTTTGTCGCGAAGCAGGCGAGCGTGCGCTACGAGCCGTTCGACCTTCGGCGTGGGGTCGCCTGCCCGTGCGGCGTGCGAGTGCTCCAGGGGGAGCTTGCGGGCTCTGCGCTATGCGGTGCCGGTCAACGGATACTTCGACCAGGCCACCGCTCGGGCCGTGCTGGCTTTTCGCAAGGTCACCGGTCTGGAGCGTGTGGAAGGGGGAGTCGACGCGCGCATCTTCGAGCTGCTCCAGCGGAGCGCGGGGCGTTTCCACGTGCGCTATCCGGGCGACGGAAACCACGTCGAGGGCGATCTGTCGAAGCAGGTGCTCGTGGAGGTGGCGCGGGGGGCGTGTGCGGCGGATCTACACGATGAGCTCGGGCAAGCCATCGACGCCGACCGTGATGGGTCGCTTTCGCGTCTATTCGAAGGAAGCTGGGACGAACGCGCACGGGATGGTGGACTCGAGCTACTTCATTCGCGGGTATGCGATCCACGGGTACGCGGAAGTTCCCGACCTATGCGGCCAGCCACGGATGTCTGCGCATCCCGATCCCCGATGCCTCCGCCGTGTATGGGTGGGTGCAGGTGGGCTACCCCGTCGATGTCTACAACGAGAGGGGCGGTGGGAGCCGCAAAGTGCGCTGCTAACGCTGGCCCGTAGCGCCCGACGCCGTCACAGTCTGCCCGGCAGCAGGCGGGCCAGGAAGCTGAGGCCGAAGCCGTAGACGAACAGAATGAGCAGGAGGTCCACGATGTGGATCGTCCACTGACTGCTGGAGCCCGAGGTGAGCTCCGAGAAGGGAGAGGAGAGCGTCGAGAAGGCTTTGTCGACCGCTTTGTGGATCGTGCTCTTGTGCGGTCTGGCTTGGATGAGTCGGCGGTCGTGGAGCTAGCGCCGCCAGGGCCGCTTCGTCGACCTTGGCGCGCTGGTGGTGGGAGGCGCTCTTTGGTCTGGTCGATGCGCGAACGCGGCGAAGGAGGCGAGCGCGATCAGGCAGATCACGATCGAGGCGAGGCGCAGGATCCTGGCGAGCAGGGGAAGCAGCACAGCCGCAGGTTAGCCGAGCGCTGGACGGGGTGGACGGATGTCGGAGCGCGCAGACCGGCTAGATTGCGCTCGATGCCATAGCGTGCAACGGACTAGCAGGCGCGCTCGACAGCGCCAAGGCGAAGCTCGTCGCGGAGTTGCGTGCCCACGCGCTGGTGATCGGCGAGGTGACGCTGACGAGCGGCGCCACGGCCTCCTACTACGTGGACGCCAAGCGCGCGATCCTGCGGCCCGAGGGCTTCGAGGCGCTGCCACGCTGGTCGCCGCCAAGGCGCACGAATGGGACGCGACCGCGGTCGGCGGCATGACGATGGGCGCCGACCCGGTCGCGTGCGCCGCGCTTGGCCGGCGGCGCGCAGGCAAGGCTTTCTTCGTGCGCAAGGAGACCAAGGCGCACGGGCTCACAGCGTCGCATCGAGGGTCCCCCGCTCACGCCTCGAGGACCGCTGTCTCGGTGGTCGAGGACGTCGTGACGACAGGAGGCTCGACGCTCGCGCGCGATCGCCGCGCTGCAAGGAGGCCGGGCACACGATCTGTGGGGTCGTGTCTCGTGCTGATCGGCTCGCGGGCGGCGGCGCCGCGATCGAAGACGGCCGCCGGCGCGCCCTACGTCGCGCTGACGACGATCGACGACGTCTACCCGGAGCGCGACGAGCGCTAGACGAGCGTCGCCCCGCCGGTAGCCTTATCCGGTGAGCCCTCGTAGTCCAATGGATAAGACGACCGCCTCCTAAGCGGTAGATCCAGGTTCGACTCCTGGCGGGGGCATGGGGGCGGATCGCTTATGTTGGTGCGGGATTCGGGGGAGTGGGAGCTGTCCGGCGTGAGCGTTGTGGCGATTATTACATCTGCTCGCTGCCTAAATCGGCTTATGAAGCGTGACCCGCATGGGTACGGCGCCCTACTGACGTACATCAGGCAACGCCCGACGGAGGAACTCGTCGAATAGCGGCACCGTAAATGCTGTGTCGCCGTGTGCCGGGCTGTAGACCATTCCCTTTTGGATGAGGACGGAGCGTCTCGGGGCGACGCTCTCGACCTTGACTCCCAGCTTGGTGGCGATATCTCCGGAGCGATGTGGTCCAGGTCCGAGCTCTGCCATGGCTTGTAGATATCGCTTCTCTGCGGGGGTGAGGCGGTCCATGCGAGCCAGAGAAGAAGTTGTTGTCTAGTTGACGCTGTACGTCGGGTGCAGCCAAACGGACGTCTTCTAGTGTGATCGGAGATCGAGGGGCGGCGTTCCAGACGTGGTATCCCCACTCCTGTAGGAAGTAGGGATAGCTGTGACTTTACTCGTCGCCCGGACGAGCCCCGGGCGGCTCCGGCGCCGACCTGCCTGCGTCGGTCTCGCGCTCGGCGGCGGCGGTCGGCGTGGGCGCCGGACGCCACGTCTTGCCATCCCACCACGTGCTCTGGTCGTCGGAGAGCACGGCTCCGGGTGGAAGCTCGAGCAGTGCGTCTCTCCACCGCTCTCCGTCCCACCACCACTGCCTGTCCTCGGACCACGTCAGCTCGCCACCAGATGTGGCGGTCCTGATCGTCACCATCACCATCTGGTCGCTCTGCGTCGCGTAGACGATGCAGTACACGAGCAGCGGGAGCAGGCAAAGGAAGAAGCCGACTACCGCCCAGATGACGTTGAACTCCTTTTTCTTGAAGAGAGTCACGGCGTCGGGGCCGCGGTTCGAGACGACGAAGCCCTGAGCTATATAGCTCGTGATTGTGCTCTCGAGCTCGTGCTGCGAGCTGACCTGAACCTGCTGGACGCTGGCGGCCACTACCACCCTCCTTGTCGCGTTGAATGCTTCATGGGATAGACGTTGGGTCGCTGCGCCAAGTCAATAGACGGATCGCGACCGCGGCCCACAGGAGCGGTGCGAGGGGATGCAGGCTGAGCATCCCGCGGATATCTCCCCGCGTCAGGGCATGGCTCGCGCGCGTGAGACCGCATAGTGGACAGCGACGTCCTGTGAGGATCCGGAAGGGACACATCGTGGGGCCTCGCTCGACTGGGGCCAGTGCCGCAAAGAGCGCATAGAGCCCCGCCAAGGTGGCGAGCGACGCTCGCCGCGGGTCACCCGCTGATGCTCGCCAGGGCGATGACATAGATGAGCAGGATGCCGATGCCGATATAGCCGATCACGAGCCCGGCGGTCGCCAGGCCAGCGCCCGTTTGACGCCCGTTTGACGCGGCGATCTGACGCTTGGCGATGTGCCCGAGGACGACTGCTCCT
Organism: uncultured Solirubrobacterales bacterium; assembly: GCA_963764655.1. GTDB lineage: Bacteria > Actinomycetota > Thermoleophilia > Solirubrobacterales > Solirubrobacteraceae > Palsa-744. The sequence continues at coordinate 2,222,435 of CAVXTI010000001.1, read as the reverse complement.
ATCGACCCGAGCCCCGCCACCCAGATCAGGCTGAGCACAAGTGAGAGGATCGCGAGAATGTTCGTTTGCGGCGGGGTCCACACGTTTGAGATCTCCACCGGCGCCGATCGCGCGGATGGGGGAGGCGGGGGTGGTGGAGGGCGTCGCTCCGTGAGGACAGCGACACCTGGGGCCCCTCCCGAGTCAGACTGACGCGACTCCTCTGTCCCGCCTTGCCCGGATGCCGGCTCCTCACTCGCTGCCCCGCACGCTCCGCAGAATCTCGACGCCCGCTCCAGCCGCGCCCCGCACGCGGTGCAGAATCCGGGATCGGTTGGTGGCTCCGGGGTCGTCATTCTAGAATCTTGCTGGATCCTATCCCAAGCCAGACTGGCGGAACTGTCAGGCTAGCCCAATTATGTCTGGCTCACGAGCTCAGGGCGCTTCCTCAACCATTCTGTGAGCTCGACAGCAGGCAGCGGTCGCGAGATGAGATAACCCTGCCCGGTGTCGCAACCGATCTCGACGAGTCGTCGCGCCACCTCCACCGTCTCGATGCCCTCCGCCACCACGCGCAGGTCGAGGTGACGGGCCAGGTCGATCGTGGTTCGCGCGATCGCTTCGTCGCGCGGGCTCTCGCACATGTCGGTGATCAACGAGCGGTCGATCTTCACCTCTGTCGCGGGGAGGCTCGCGAGGTATGCGATCGACGCATGTCCGCTCCCGAAGTCGTCGATCGACACTCCCACTCCAAGCGCGCGCAGAGCGCTCAGCACCCGCAGCGCCCTGTCTGTGTCGGTCATCGCCGCGCTCTCGGTCACCTCCACCGTGAGCGAGCTCCGGCGGGGATTCCGTGGGCCTTCAGACAGCTGCGCGATGTCGCCCGGGAGCAGGCGGTCGTGCAGGTTGCAAGCAGACAGATTCACCGCCACGTCGAGCTCCAATCCGCTACGACGCCATGCCGCAAGCTGTCCGAGCGCCTGGTCGATCACGTGCCGGGTCACGGCGCCGATGAGCGCGGTTTGCTCGATCATCGGCATGAACTCCAAGGGGGCCAACACCCCCGCTTGGGGTGGCGCCAGCGCAGTAGCGCCTCGACGCCTGTAACGCGTACCGCTGGCCAGGTCGACTTGGGCTGATAGAAGAGCACGAACTCCCCGCGCTCCAGGGCGGGGCGAACCTGTCCCCGAGCAGCTTCAGGCGCGCGGCCTCGAAGTGGTCGTGATCCGCGCAGTAGATCTCCACGATGGTCTTGTGGGAGCGGGCGTGGGCGAGTGCCATGTCGGCGCGTCTGAGCAGCGTCTCCTCCTCGCTGCCGTGCTCGGGCGCGATGGCGATTCCAATACTTGCATCCACGTTGACGGCGGCACCGTGGAGCGCCACCGGCTCCTCCATCGTTGAGCGAATTCTCGCGGCGATCTCGAGAGCGTCTGTGTGGTTTTTGGTGAAATGGTCGAGCACGGCGAACTCGTTGTTGCCGAGACGCGCCACGCTCAGCCCGGGCTCGAAGCTCTCGCGCAAGCGCCTGGCCACCTCGATCAAGACCGTGTCACCCGCGCGGTGTCCGAGCGTGTCGTTGATCTGCTTGAAGCGGTCGAGGTCGAACAGCAGCACGGCCACCCCCTCGCCGCTCGTCGCCATCCCCAGTGCCCGCGCGAGCCGCTCGCCGAAGAAGGTCCGGTTGGGTAGCCCGTCAGCGGGTCGTAGCGGGCGAGACGATCGTTCTCCTCGGCCTGCCTGCGCAGGCGCCGCAATCTCGACGCCGCGACCCTGAAGCAGCACCACCGACAACAGCGCGAGACCCAGCACTATGAGCATGGCGATCGTGCGCTCGTCGCTGCCGACCGCGGCTGCGATCGGCCCATAGCTGAGGTAGATCTCGAAGACACCGGCCGGTGGCCCCGACGCGGTGAAGCGCAGGGGCACGTACACCTCTACGAGCCTTCCGAGCCCGACCTCGCTCGCGGTCTCCGAGTCAGCGCTGGGGGAAACCACCGCGGCCGCGTTCGGACGCCCCTCCAACGCGTTCTTCAACTCGTCGCTCTCCCCTGGACGCTTGGCGATCAGCCGGTGGTCGTCGGAGTAGACGATCGAGCCCGCGGCGTTCCAGATCTTGATACGCGCCAGGTCGTGCGTAACGGATCGCGCGCGCAGCTGTTCGTCGAGTGCCCTGATCCCGCTCGCGCTCAAGCCGTATCTCAACTCATTTGGCGAGATCCTGGGCTGCACGCCCAAGTGCGCCACCAGACGGGCCGACTGAGTCGCGTCGGCCAGCGTGCGCGAGACGATCTGACCCCGCAGAACCACGGCAAGCACGATCCCGAGCGCGACGATAGGTATCAGGCTGAGCAGCGCGACCTGGCCGGTGAGGCTTACGCGCGGGCTGCTTCGACGCATATTCAGCTATCGGCAGATCATGCCAGCCAACTCAATAGTTGACGGCTGAGCTTCAACCACTATGAACAACGACCGTGCTCCTCAGGTGGCAAGCGACACGCGGTCGCGACCGGCGGCCTTGGCGCTGTAGAGCGCGGCGTCGACGCGTGTCATCAGCATCTCAGATGACTCACCGGGCTCATGGATGACGACACCCGCGGAGCAGGTCTGCTCACAGGGGATTCGCCCGCGCAGGCGCTCGATGACCATCAGGGCGTCCTCGGTGGCGCACACCGGGAGCAGCAGCGCAAACTCCTCGCCGCCGATGCGCGCGAGGAAGTCGCCAGCGCGCAGCTCCTCGCGCCAAGCCGCGGCGGTCTCCTTGAGCAGGCGGTCGCCCGCCGGATGCCCGCGCGTGTCGTTGAAGTCCTTGAAGCGGTCGAGGTCGAGCATCGCGAGCACGACCCGGTCGTGGTTGAGCATCGCTTGGCTCGAGATTCGTCTCCCAGGCTCGGCGGTTGGGCAAGCCAGTGAGCGCGTCGGTGCTCGCCATGTCAGTCAGTTGGGCCAGCAGGTCCACGCGCTTGATCGTCGTGGCCACCTCGTGCGCGAGCAGCGCGATCAAGGTGGGCCTTGTGCCACCCGCGCGAACTGCTCCAGGCCAACCCACGACAAGCACGCCGACCGGTTCCTCGTTACGGAACACGGGCTCGAACAGCATCGACACGGGGCGGCCCACGGCCTCCCACAAAGTGCGATCAAAGGGAGCCGAATCGTCGCCCTCGTGCCACAAGAACGAGCGTCGGGAGGCGAACGCCTGTCCTGTCGCGGTGGCCCGCTCGGAAGTGATCTCGACCGAGCCCAAGTCGAGCCCGGCCATGGCTGTGGAGCGCAGTGCCCCTGGCTGGCCCGCGGGCTCATACAGGAGCGCGAAGCTCGCGTTGCTGATCGACCTGGCCGCCTCGCACACCTCAGTCCGAGCATGGGGGCTGTTGGAGAGCCCACGCATCACGGCCGCGACTCGCTCCAGCGCTCGCTCGCGAAGCTCGGCCTCCTCGGCTTGGAAGCGCACCTCGGCGACCAGCCACTGGGTGGTGAAGCCGATGATCGCGCTCACCGCCAGAAACAGCACGCTTGCGCGGTATTGGCTGGGGGGATACGCGGCGCCCCCCACGAGCACGGGTGGCGCCAGAAAGAACACCGCCACGCCCGCGGTGACTACGCACAACTGGGGCCGGTCGCCGTGCAGCGCCGTCCAGAACACGGGGAGCAGCGCTACCACCGCGATCCCGGAGTTGGCGCCGCCCGCCGAGCTGCGCAGAAACGCCACCCCCGTGAGGAAGATCAGGGACGGGAACACCTCTCGTGCCCGTCCAAGCGATCCCTGCAACGGGGTGAGCCGTACCAAGCCGGCCAGGACGCCCAACGCGACCGCGACGGCGAATTGAGCCCAGTCGACGGTTGTCGCCACCAGCGCCACAACCGTTGCCAGGCCGGCGGCCCCCGCGAACGGCGCCAGGCTCAAAGCGATCTGTTCGCTGGGCTTGGTCTCGCCGCACGGGTTTCGTCGATCTCGCATGCTCAGATACTCGGCAGATGCGAGCGCCTGCTTGACTTGGGCTGCACATTCCGTCTTTCAAGTCGACGCCCCGCGGCCTGTTGAACGACGTTAAGACTGAGAGCGATTGGTGCCGATGAGAGTCTGCGCCTCAACGCTCGGCGCTTCACCCATGCGGTCGAGATCACAAGGCAGAACAACACGACGATTGATGCGCTCAGGCAAGCTGTCGCTGGTCTTGGCGGCGCTGCTGAGCGTCTGCTCTCCGATCGCGATCGCGCTTAAGCCGGGACAGGTGGATCGTGGGCCGCATCGAGCGAGCCTCACGCATGCGCCGCCTCGCGCACACGAGTCGATCATCGGCGGAGCGGCCGCGGTTGCCGGCGCTTTCCCGTCGCTCGCGTACATAGTCGACTTCCAGGGCAAGCTGGCCTACCAGTGCACCGGCACGGTGGTAGCTCCCAGCCTGATCCTCACCGCGGGTCACTGCGCCGAGAACATGCGCACTGGAGTCGTGAACGAGCCGTCCGGCTACAGAGTCGTGACGGGCACGATTGATCCGTTTACGGCGGAAAGGCAGGTCTCGACGGTCCTAGGAGTGCTTGTCTATCCCGGGCTCATGCGCCGGGTCGACGACGGGGACGCCGCACTGCTGGTCCTCTCCACTCCGATCTCCGCGCCCGCGCTCGCGCTCGCGCGCCCGTCTGGGGTCGGAAGGCTGGCCGGAGGCTCCCCGGCTACGATCGCCGGCTGGGGCAGGACATCCTATTTGCAAAGGCCCCTGACGGAAACGTTGCAGTGGGCCGACACCGTGATACAGGGTCGTCGGTGGTGCAGGCGCAACGCGCCGCCCTTCTATGCGAAGACCGAGATCTGCACGATCACCCCGCCAACCTACGCCACCGGAGTCTGCGAGGGTGACAGCGGCGGGCCGTTGTTGACAAGGGCCCCCAACGGTGCGCCGATCCAGGTGGGGATCGCGGTTCACGTGTACGCGAAGTGCTCGACGCGACACCCTTCCGTGTTCGCCAGCGTGCGCTCGATCTCGGCCTGGGTTCACACGTGGATCAACGCTTACAGGGTCCCGCCGCCAGCTCCGGCGCCCTCGGCTCCACCCTCCTTCTCGCCACCGTCGTCCACGACCCCGTCACTCCCGACGCCCTCGCCGGCGGCCTGATCCTCGGCCTCGTACAGCGACTCGCACGCGAGCTCCTGGCCTTTGCCGCCCCACAGCTTGATCTCGAGCAGATCGTGGCGGTAGTCGTCGGGGGCGATCAGGGTGAAGCGCTGCTCGATCAGCTCGCACTGGTCGACGGTCGCGCGACCGAGCTCAGCCGTCACGATCCTGCCGGCGCCCACCAGTGGGCGTCCCCACACAAGCGTCATCGCGGCGAGCGCGCCACCCTGCCCGTGCCACGAGCCGATCACCTCGTCGCACATGTCGAGCTTCCAGCCTGGGTTGCGCTCGGCGGTCTCCTCGGTGAAGTCGCCGTGTGCTGAGAGCTCCATCGGCTCCCCGTCGCCCGTGCCGGTGACGAAGCGCACATAGCCGAACAGCTCATATCCGCCTGAGGTGATCGACGTGGCGGGCACATACCTGCGCCCGTGCCAGGTCCTGTCGGGGTACCACGCGATCTCCCCGGGCTCGCCGAGATCCTGCCCATCGGTGTCCATGGCTGCCCAGGCGGCGTGCAGCTCCTGCTCCAGGCGCTCCTCCCAGCGGCCATAGGGGAGGCCTTCCTGCGGAGGCTCCGCGGCAAAGCTCGGGACGACGCGTTCGACGGGCGGCACCCGCGCCAGACTACCGTCTGACGGCGGGTCCTATGCCTCCAACAGCAGCGTCACCGGCCCGTCGTTGACGAGCTCGACCTCCATGTGCGCGCCAAACACGCCGCGCTTGGCGCCCGCGCGCTCGCAGAAGCGCTCGTACAGAGGCTCAGCGTGCTCTGGCCGCGCGGCGCCCACAAAGCTTGGGCGGTTGCCGCGCGCGGCGTCGCCGTAGAGCGTGAACTGGCTGACGCACAGGATCTCGCGCTCGCGGAGCGCGTCGTTCATGCGGCCCTCGGCGTCGCTGAAGATCCGCAACGCTCGCACCTTCTCGGCCAAACGCTCGGCGGCTGCGGGCTGGTCCTCGTGGGTGATCCCGAGCAGCACGAGCAACCCAGGCCCGATCGCGGCCACCTCGCGACCCCCGACACGCACCGACGCGCGACTAACGCGCTGCACAAGCGCTCGCACGATCACCCCTCTCCTGTCGCGGGCGTGATCCCATCCGGCATATGCTCGAGTCTCGGCGGATGCTCGGGTGAGCGCTCACGCCGCGCGCAGCACCGCGGCCGCGTGCTCGGGCGCGACGATGTTGAGGTTCACACCCGTCGAGAGCTCGAGCCCCGCCAGATGCGTCAAGCGCGGCGCGACGTCGATCCTCCAGCAGAAGTGCTCCGCTCCGCGCGGCGCGGTTCTCACCCACATGTTCAAGGGCGGGCTTGAGCCGAAGTGGCGCGCGAGCCGGCTCAGCCCGTCGTGCAGCAGCGCGGCCCCCAGCGGCCCGTCGTCCTCGAAGCGCATCCGCGACTTGCGCGGAGCAAGCATCAGCTGGAAGGGCAGCCGCGACCCGTAGGGCGCCATCAGCACCGCGTCCTCGTCGATCGCGACGATCCGCTCCTCGCGGCGCACCTCTTCGGCGACGAGATCCTCGAGCAGGCCCCTGCCCATCGTGCGCGTCGCATACGCCCCACAGCGCTCGCGCTCTCTGGCCACCTCGGCTGGGACGAAGTCGAGCGCGTAGAGCTGCGAGTGGGTGTGCTCGAGCGATGCCCCGGCCTCGCGTCGCTCGTTGACGATCAGTTGCACATATGCCCTGTCCGCATGCGCCCTCATGCGCTCGCGCCAAACCTCCATCGCCGCGACGAGGCGCTCGGGCGGGAGGTCCGCCAGCGAGCGCACCGACTCAGGCGCGTTCACGATCACCTCGTGCGCCCCGCTCGCTGCCACCGCTCGGAAGAGGTCTGGCTGCGCGTCGGCCGAAGGCGTCGGGCCGTCGAGCGCGAGCGCCGGGTAGAGGTTCGGCACGACCCTCACAGTCCATCCGGGAGCGTTCGCGGGCCCGCCGTCGGGCCGCACCGCGTACAGCTCCGGGGGCGTCCTGTCCTCGTGACCGACGGCGAACGGGTCGCGCTCGACGTCGATCGGCGTTGAGGCTGGGCAGCGCGGCTCGCCGCCCGGTCGCACGGAGCGCTCGCCCGCGACGATCGTCCTATGCCCGCTCAGCGGATCGACCCTTATCTCAGGCATTCAATGCGTACCGTTCGACGTCGCTCTTGGGACCCATCCCATCACCCGTCCAACGCGTAGCGCTGGATGTCTCGCTCGAGCTTTGCCAGGCTCGGATACTGGCCCTGGCGAGGGAACCGGTGACCGTTGCGCGCGATGAACACGGTCACCGGGGTGAACGGAGAGTCAGTGATCTGCTCGCCCAGTTGCCCGCTCTTGTCGTAGTAGCTCGGGTAGCTGACCGGGACGGACCTCAAGAACGCCGTCGCGTCACCGCGACTCGTGTCGGCCGAGTCAAGGCCGATAAACGCCACGCGCCGCCCGTATTCGGCCGACGCTCGCTGAAACGCTCCGAGCTCTTGCTTGCACGGCACACACCAAGAGGCCCACTTATTGATCACAACCGGATAACCCCTCAAGGCGGCAAGCCGCGCATCCAGCGCTGGCGCGCCGCCCTCCAGCAGGGCGCCTCCCTGCGCGTGCAGCGCCGCCAACGCCGGCGGGGAGCCGGCGAGCAGCGCGCGTGCCTGGGCCGCTGTCAGCCGCGTCGCGGTGGAGCCGCTCGAGGGCCCAGTCGAAGAGCCGCTCGGCAGCCTAGACACCCCCACGGCGATCAGCCCGGCTATCGCCAAGCAGAGGAACGTCGCGATCACACGGCGAGGGGTCATGCGGCGCCGCTCATCCTAGGTGAGCTATGTCGCGGCGGGTCAACGCCACGCTCGGCGCATCCGGTCTCCATGGCGGATAAGGGTGCCACAAGGCCGGCGCCTTCAAATCCCCCGGGTTGTGCTGTATCCTTGCTGCACGGAATAGGAGGGGATTCAACCCGCCCCGCCGATTCCTCAAGCCTTACCGGCGCAAGCGTCGGTTCACGAGTCACGCGGAACCTCTTTCCGCGACGGCTCCATCTCGAAGCCCGAAGCCCAGAGCCTCTATGGCCGAGTCCACTGCAGTGGCCCTTGCGGCCGCGTCCATTCCCGGGTCCGCCGAAATCGCCCGCGCGGAGAAGTTTGTGCGCGAGCGCTTCCTGCACGAGGGCGAGGATTCCGCCGCCGCGCTGGCCGCCGGCTCCCCGCGCAGGCGCGCGCTCGATCAGGCGCTTGTCGAGCTGAAGGGGGGCGCAAAGTTCCCCTCGACCGCCTGGAGGCGCGAGTTCTCGCTGCTGCTTGGGCTCGAGCGAGTGCTCTCTGAGGACGAGCCGAAGCTCGTGGACGGCACCGTGCTCTCAGCCCACCAGGTCGATGCGCTGTCGGGCACACTCACCGCGCTGCTGGCCGAGGCTCAGCGCGCGGCGAACGGCAACGGGCGCGCGTCCGCGGCCGCCTCGCCCGAGCTGCTCGCCTCCGCGGCGATCCTCGGCGCCGATGGCGAGCACGCCACGACTCGCGCCGAGGCTCGCGAGCCTGGCGATGCGACCAGCGAGCCGGACGCGGACGCCGATGGCGACGTGGACGACGATGACGACGAGGATCTCGAGGAGGACGACGATGACGACGAGGATCTCGGGCCCGTCCAGCGCGCCGCGCCTGACGAGGACGACGAGGAGGACGACTTCGAGGACGAGCCCGAGCTAGCCGAGCCCGAGCCCGAGCCCGACGAGGAGATCGAGGAGGAGTCCGAGGAGGAGCCCCGCGATTGGATCGAAGAGGAGGACGAGGAGGCGCTCGCCGACCAGCCCGAGGACCCCAACGCCGCCAAGCGCTTCTGGTTCGAGCACGCGACCGGCGCTGGCAAGACCGTGGCGGCGCTCGGCTTCGTGGAGGCCTCCCAGACCGGCGGCATCCTGATCCTCACCCATAGGCGCAACCTCGTGGACCAGTTCCACGGCGAGCTGCGCCAGCGCGGCTATCAAAAGCGCATCTCGCGCCCGCTGTACGTCGGCGAGGACTCTCCGAAGGGCCCGGTCACGGTCGAGACCTACCAGTGGTTCGTACGCAACGCGGGACGCATCTCGAGCGCGTACACGATCGTGATCTGCGACGAGGCTCACACGGCGCTGGGCGAGAAGACGAGCGGCGCGATCAGGGCGTGGACGGGCCCGATCTTCATCGGCATGACCGCCACTGGTGCGCTGATCGCGAGGCACGTCACCGACCTGTTCCCGACCCAGACCTCGCGCTTTGACCTCGCCCAGGCCGCGCGCCGCGGCGTGATCGCGCCGCTGCGCTGCGTGCGCATATCCCCAGGCGTCGGTGTGCGCACGATCGCCAACGTGCCGCTGCGCCGCGGCGAGGTGGACACCGAGTTCGACCAGGAGGAGCTGGCCGCGCTGCTCGACCAGCAGCCGTTCAACATGGCTGCGGCCAACCTCTACAAGACGCGCTTCAACGGCGTCCCGGGCGTCGTGTACGCCGCGGGCGTCAAGCACGCTTACAACCTCGCGGAAGCGTTCAGGGCTGAAGACATCAAGGCGATGGGCGTCTCTGGCGAAACGCCCAAGCGCGAGCTGGCTGAGGTCCTCGCGCGCTACGAGCGCGGCGACATCGACGTGCTGATCAACGCCCAGCTGCTCGCCGAGGGTTGGAACAGCCCGCGGGCCACCGTCTGCGTGCACCTCGCGCCGACCGCCTCGAAGCGCATCTACCAGCAGCGCGTCGGACGCGTGACGCGTCGCCATCCCGGCAAGGAGGCGGGGCTCGTCGTCGACTTCGTGCACCCTGCCACCAAGAACGACGATCCCGTGGTGACGCTTCACTCGCTGCTCGACCGCGACGTGTATCGCGGCGGAGCGATAGTGGTCGGCCCGGTACGCCGCGGACGCGGGCGACGGATGAGGGTCGAGCGTCGGGTGCTGCCCGTGTGCGCGGAGGAGGAGCGGCGCTTCGAAGTCTTTGAGCGCGAGCTGTGGCGGATCGCCGTCGAGCACCTCGACTACGGCGAGCAGCACGTGTGGGCCGCGCTCGCCGGCGCGCGCGTCACCCCCAACGGCTGGCGCCGGGCGCGCGCGATGCTGCACTTCGACCGCACCGGCGAGCTGAAGGCGCGCTTTTTGATCACAGCCGTGCAGCGCAACAAGAGCTCGCAGCTGCGCCTGAAGGCGCTCTCGGAGATCGCCGCGTTGCGCGACCCCGACGCGTTCGACACGGCGATCGACATCGCCGGGTCATGGCCGCGCGACGAGCGCCGGGAGGCCGCCAAGATCATGCTGAGGGCGCTCGTGGAGCGGCGCATCGGCCGCCGCGACCAGGCCAACGCGTGGATCTGGCGCTTGGCGGAGTACACGAGGGATGTGCACGAGGAGTACGCCGTGCAGCGCTGGCCAGAGACCAAGCGTCTGCTGGGGCTGCTCGTCAACTCCGCCGGCGGCGCCCACGCACGCAACGCGCGCCGGCTCGTGCACGCGGCCCGCAAGCAGGACCGCCGGCTCGCCGCCGCCCTGCTCGCTGCCGCGCTCGCGCACACGCCGGAGGCGGAGGAGGTGCTGCGCGGCGCGCGCACGCGCATGGCACGCAAGCCGCCGGCGCTCGCGCGCGAGCTGTTGCGCAACTTCCCCAAGCGCCGTCCCCGTGGAGCGCGCCGCCGGCGCAAGGGCAGACGCCGGCGAGAGTGGCGACTCGGCTCAGGGCGCCACGCCGGCGGCCCCCACGCCGGGGGGCACAGAGGGAGCGCACAGCACTCAAAGGGCGCAGGGCAGGCAGGGCCAACGCTCGCGCGCACGGAAGTCGCCCAACGGCAAGGTCACCCGTACGGGCATGCCCAGAGGGCACACGGCGGGCAAGGGCGCCGAGGCCCCCTCGGACGCGGTGCTGGCCGAGGCGCTCTCGAACGAAGCCGCCGCACAGTCGGGCATGGACGGAGACCTGGAGCCCGGGTCGGGCAAGAAGCTGCAGGAGAACGTCGAAGAGGCGCTCGAGCGCGCCGAGGACTCGTCGAGCTCGAGCGGCGGCGAGGGCAGCGGCTGAGGGCTTGGACGTGGGGGTCGTGCTTGGCTCATTGAGCGGGCTCCAGGTGGATCTCTCCGGCATTGAGCTTGACGGTCGAGCCGTCGGCGAGCCTGACGATCAGACGGCCCGCATCGTCGATCCCCGCCACCCATCCGTTACCGGCTCGCTGGTCTTCCAACTTGAGGACGGGTCGAAGCCATGCGCCCCCCAGGAGACCTCGCGGCCTGGCAGCGCATCGCGCGCGCGCCACGCGTCGAGCACGCTCTCGACAGGCTCCGAGAGCCGGCGCTCGAGCGACGGCAGCAGCCGCCACAACAGCGGCTCGATCGCGCTCGAGGGCAGCTCCAGGCTCGCGGCGTGCCGGCGCGCACCTCGTCCGGCAGCTGCTCGACGCGCACGGCCACATTCAAGCCGATCCCCAGCACCGCCCAGCCTTCCTGGGGACGCCCCTCCACGAGGATGCCCGCGAGCTTGGCGAGCGGGCTCGCACGCGGCGTCTCCGCCTGGCGAGGGCTCGCCGCGTGACGCATCGGCGATCACGGCCGTGCTGGGGGACAGGGCCCTTCACCACGATGTCGTTCGGCCACTTCACGAGCGCGCGCGCGCCGACCGCATCGCACACCGCCACTCCGGCGAGCAGCGACAGCAGTGGCGGCGGGTCTCGCAGCACAAGCGAGCAGAGCAGTGCGCTGCCGGCGGTGCCACCCAGGCTGCGACCCTGCCGTCCGCGCCCGGCGGTCTGCTCGGCGGCGGTCACGAGCGTGCCGTGAGGCGCTCCTTCGATCGCGAGCGCGCGCGCTCGCTCGTTGGTGGAGTCGGTGCGCCGCAGGTGCAGTCGCGGGTGACCGATGGTCGAGGCTTGCGCCGTCCGCGGCCTTCGCCCACGTCCGATCACTCTTCGTGCGCGGCGGCATTCGGCGAGCAGCGCCTCCACGAGGCCGTCGATGTCGTGCCGCTGGGCCTCGACGTGGGGCTCGAGACCATGCTCTCTGAGCGTGGCGCTCGTCACCGGGCCGATCGAGACGATTCGCGTCGGTGGGCGCAGGAAGTGGCCAGAGTGCTCGCGCGCCCGCCCGTCCTCGCCGGCGCGGGCCTCGAAGAAGAAGCGCACGGTGGAGGAGGAGGTGAACGTGATGTAGTCGGCCGCCCGCGCCTGCTCCAAGCGCGCTCGCTCGAGAGCGGCTCGGCGACGCGTCTCGTACAGCGCCAGCACGTCGACCTCCGCGCCGCGCGCGCGCAGCGCGTCGGGGAGCACGTCGCGTGCCTCGCTCGCGCGTGCCACGAGCGCGCGGCGGACCTCGAGCCGGCGAGCGCCTCCACGAGCGACTCCGCCACGAAGCGCTCCGGCACGACGTCCGCCGGATTCCATGCGCCTGCCAGCGCGCGCGCCGTCCCCGGGCCGATCGCCGCGACGCGCGCATCCGCAAGCGCGCGTGCGTCGCGGGCGGCCGGCACGTCGAGCCGCTCGAACAGGAACTCGACCGCGTTTGGGCTCGTCAGGCAGATGAGGTCGTATGGCCCTGGGTCGAGCGGCGGCCCGGGGAGCGCTCGCGTGCGGATCGTGGGGCGCCTGCACGACCGTCGCCCCGAGCTCGGCGAGGCGCCGCGCCAGCGCGCTGGCCTGCGCGCGCGCGCGTGTCACCGCCACGGTCACGCCCGAGAGCGGCCGTGCCGGCAGCCACTCCAAGCTCCCGCCAGCTCGACCACGGCGCCGACGATCGTGATCGCGGGTGCCTTCACCTGCTCGCGGCGCGCGACCTCGGCGATCGTGGCGAGCGTGCCGGTCACCGTGCGCTGGTCGGGCAGCGTGCCGCGTTCCACGATCGCGACCGGCTGAGAGGGGGGACGCCCGGCCTCGATCAGCGCGCGGGCGATCCGCTCGAGCTGGCGCACGCCCATGTAGAAGACGAGCGTCCCCGGGAACGCCGCGAGCGCGTCCCAGTCCAGTTCCGGCTCGGGCTTGTCGGGATCCTCGTGGCCGGTGACGAGTGCCACCCCGGTCGAGAGGCCACGGTGTGTGACAGGGATGCCCGCGTATGCCGCGGCGGACACGCCGGCTGTGACCCCGGGAACGACCCCGAAGTCAATACCCGCCTCGCGCAGAGCCAGCGCCTCCTCGCCTCCGCGCCCGAACACGAACGGGTCGCCTCCCTTCAGGCGCACCACCTCGCGCCCCTGGCGCGCGCGCTCGATCATCAGCGCCGTCGTGTGCTCCTGGGGCACCGAGTCGCCTCCGCCCTGCTTGCCGACGAACAGCAGCTCCGCGTCCGCGCGCGCCCCGTCGAGCGCGCGCGCCGGGATCAGGCGGTCGTACAGGATCGTGTCGGCGCGCGCGATCAGCTCCAGGGCTCGCGCGGTCAGCAGTCCCGGGTCTCCCGGCCCGGCGCCAACGAGGTGCACGCGCCGCCCGGGTGCGCTCAGGCCGCGCCTCAACGGTCATCTCCTCGGCGCGTCGCGAGCAGCTCGTGAGCGCCGACCGCCTCCAGCCGCTCGGCCACGCGGCTGCCCGAGCTCTTGCGGGTCGTAGAAGCCGCCGAGCAGCTCGTCGCCGACCCACTCCGACCCGTCGGGCAGGCCGACCCACGCGCGCAGCTCCAGGCAGCCGCAGCCGGCTGGCGCGGCGTGCGCCCCGAGCGGTGTGTTGCAGCTCGCCCCGAGTGCCCGCGCCACAGCCCGCTCGGCTGTCAAGCAGGCGGTGGCGTCCTTGTCGAGGATCGCCTCGGCCGCCTGCTTCACAGGCGCATCCCCGGCGCGCGCCTGCAGCGCCAGCGCTCCCTGGCCCGGGGCGGGCACGAAGCGAGTCGCGTCGAGCGTGCAGCCGATGTCGCGCTCGCGACCCAGCCGCCACAGCCCGGCGCTGGCGAGCACGATCGCGTCGAATTGAGACTCTCGCGCGCCCCCACCCCCCTTGCCATGTGTGCCCCTCTCGCCGCCACCGGTGGTCACCTCGCGTGCAAGCTTGCGCAGGCGGGTGTCGACGTTGCCGCGCAAGCTCACCACCTCGAGGTCCGCGCGCGCCGCGCGCAGCTGGGCCGCACGCCGCACGCTGCTGGTGCCTACGCACGCCCCCTCGGGCAGCTCCTCGAGCGAGCGCGCGCCGATCAGCGCGTCCTCGACGGTCGCCCGCTGCCGGCGCGCCGAGCAGCTCCAGGCCCGGCGCGATCTCGCCGGGAACGTCCTTGGCGGAGTGCACCGCGAGGTCGACCTCGCCCGCCAGCAGCGCCTGCTCGAGCTCAGCCACCCAGCGCGACTTGTCTCCCTCGCGCGCCGGCGCGCCTCGGCCGCCGTTCCCCGTGCCCGGGTGCTCGTGCTTCAGCCTGTCGCCGCTCGTGCGCACCACCACGATCTCGGCTCCCCCGAGCCAGCCCGCCACGAGCCGGGCCTGGGCGAGCGCGAGCGCGCTGCCACGCGTCCCGATCCGCATCCTCATCCTGTCCTACGGGCCGGCCGGGGAAGTTTCCCCGGCGGGATGAGATGGGGATGGAGGCCCGGCCGAGGGAATCTCCTCGGCGGGATGGGATGGGGATGGAGGCCCGGCCGAGGGAATCTCCTCGGCGGGATGGGATGGGGAGGGAAGACCCCGCCGGGGAGATTCCCCGGCGGGATGCGTGGGGTCATTGGCTCTTGCGGGCGCTCTCGATCGAGCGCACCTCGGCGAGCTTCGCCGTCCGCGTCGTCCGCGGCCGCCTCGCGCCGCGGCTCCTCGTCGAGCCCGAACAGCTCGCGCACGAGCTGCAGGCTCGCGTGCCCTCGCTCCTGCGAGAGAGCTGCGCAGGCGGATCGTCGGCTCGTGCAGCAGCCGGCCCAGCACTGCCCGCGCGACCGCCTCCACGCGCATCAGGTCGCGCTCGGACGCCGACTCCCAGCGCCCCGCGTTCTCGGCGAGGATCTGCTCGACAAGCGCGTTGCCGTGCTCGCGCAGCGCCGCCACGGTCGGCAGCGTCTCGAGCTGGCCGAGCCAGCGCGCGAAGCGCCTGATCTCCTCCTCCACGATCTCCTCGGCCTGCGGCACGATCTTCGTGCGCGCGCGCCGAGGTTGCGCAGCGACGACCGCCTGCAGGTCGTCGATGTCGTACAGCGTCACGCCCTCGATGTCGCCGCAGCGCGAGTCGATGTCGCGCGGCACGGCGATGTCGATCAGCAGCAGCGGTCGCCCCGTGCGCTGCTCCATCACCAACTCGAGCTCCTCGCTGCCGACGATCGGGTGCGGCGAGGAGGTGGAGGAGACGACGATGTCCGCCTCCAGCAGCTGCTCGGGCAGTTTGTCGAGTCCCACCACCGAGCCGCCGAAGCGCTGCGCCAGGCTGAGCGCGCGGTCGGCGTGGCGGTTGGCCACGAAGATCGTCCCCACCCCCTGGTGGGCGAGCGCCTGCGCGGTCAGCTCGCTCGTCTCGCCCGCCCCGAGGATCACCACGTGGCGATCTCTGCAGGCCACCGAGCACGTCCTCCGCGAGGTCGACCGCCACCGAGGGGATGCTCACCCGGCTGGAGCCGATGCCAGTCTCCGAGCGCACCCGCTTGCCGGTCGTGAGCGCGGCCGCGAACAGCCGGTTGGAGAGCGGGCCGGTCACGCCGGCCGCCATCGCCGCCTCATAGGCGCGCTTGACCTGCCCCTGGATCTCGGCCTCCCCGACGATCATCGACTCGAGCCCGGAGGTCACGCGGTAGAGCTGCCGCGCCGCCTCGCAGTTGCGCGGCGAGTAGATCTCCTGCGCGAGCTCGGTCGGGCGGATGCCGGCCCGCTGGGCGAGCATCCCGAGCACGTCGGTCTCCG
The DNA here is from genome assembly GCA_963764655.1 of uncultured Solirubrobacterales bacterium. GTDB lineage: Bacteria > Actinomycetota > Thermoleophilia > Solirubrobacterales > Solirubrobacteraceae > Palsa-744. Next base: position 2,206,591 of record CAVXTI010000001.1, on the reverse strand, counting down.
CCCGCACGGGGTCCCCCACCACGAGGTAGACCTCGGTGCGGTTGCACGTCGAGATCACGACCGCCTCATGGACCTCTGAGCTGTGGGCGAGGAGCTCGGCGAACTCCACGGCTTGGTGACTCGGTGAAGGCAAGCCGCTCGCGCAGCGCCACCGGCGCCGTCTTGTGCGAGATGCCGAGTGCCAGCAGCTCGCTAACCTGCCTGCCACCAGTCACCGGGGATGACCTTGGGTATGCCCTTTAGGGTGCTCATACGGTCTCCCGCTCGCGGTCTGCGCCGGCCCATCGTCTTGCCGCTCCGCCGCCTCCTCGCGCAGCCTGCGCACATCGCGCTCGACGCGCCCCAGCCGGATCGCCATGATCGCCACGTAGATCAGGACGAGCGCGAAGAACACGATGTAGGCGGCCGCCACATACCCGTCGTTCGAGTTTTCCGGCAGCGTCGCCGCGAGCCGCATCATTGGAAGCCGAGGATCCTGGAGCGAGCTTTGAGCAACATGCGCGTGCGCTTTGCGGTCAGCTCGTACTTGCACAGCGTCGCGAACAGCAGCGCCATCGCGACGAGCGACACGAGGAACGTCAGCGCCATCGAGGGCGGAAGGTTCGACGTGCCCCCGAGCACGCGCGGGTGCACGTAGGAGGCAGACAGCCGCACCGCGATGAAGTTGAGCGGCACGAACGCCCCCGCCGTGATCGCGAACACCGAGGCATAGCGCGCCTGGCGCTCGGGGTCCTCGATCGCGAAGCGCAGCGGCTGGTAAGTGGCGTACAGCAGGAAGACGATCAAGAACGACACGAGCGTCGGCTCGTCCCACACCCACCAGTGCCCCCACGACGCGCGCGCCCAGATCGAGCCGGTGATGAGCACGGCGACGCCGAAGATCAGGCTCATGTGGATCGCCACGTAGGAGCGCATGTCCCAGCGTGAGTCGCGCGTGCGCAGGTGGGCGATCGCCATCAGCCCGCCGATCACGAACCCGCACAGAGCGACGATCGCGAGCGGCACGTGCAGATAGAAGATCTTCTGCAGGAAGCCCTGGTCGGCTTCGATCGGAGCGTAGAAGAACACGAGGCCGAGCGCGACGCAGAAGGCCGCGACGGTGGAGAGGGAGAGGGCGCGAAGTCCCCGGCTGTACATCGTGGGCCTTCAGTCCTCGAGTAGGAAGTCGAACACTGCGTAGGCAATGAGCCCGAAAACGAGATCATAGAGCGCCAGCGTCGCAAGCCACTTGATTGGGACCCCACCCACCCCGGCCGGGATGTGTCAGCGCCAGCAGCGGCGCGCTCGCGCGCGCGGCTCCGATCACCACCGGCACCAGCAGCGGCAGCGCCAACAGCGGCCCGAGCAGGTCGCGCGCGCGCGTGCGCACAGCCAGCGCCGCCACCAGCGTGCCGATCGCGGCGACCCCCAGGTCGCCGAGCGCGAGCGGCGCGAGCAAGCCCCGGCAGCGCTTGGCCGAGCGACGGGCCAAGCAGTAGCAGCGCGAACGCCGGCACCGCCACCAGCTCGAGCACGAGCAGGTAGGCGAGCAGCGCGATCGCCTTCGCCAGCAGCAGCGCTCCGCGATCCACCGGCGCCAGCAGGAAGCCGTCGAAGCCGCCCTGGTCGGCGTCGGCGACGAACAGCCTGTTGACGCCGAGCATCGCCGCGAACAGCAGCGTCACCCACAGGATCCCCGCGGCCTCCTGGCCGCTCACCGTGTCCTGGTTGCAGCGCGAAGTGGAACACGACGAACGTCGTCACCGCGAACAGCGCCATGCCAGGCACGGACTCCAGCGTGCGCAGCTCGACGAGCAGCTCCTTGCGCAGCAGCGCGAGGACGACCTTTGTCGTTCGGACCTGTACATGTACAGGTCCATCGGGACGTGCATGCGACTCGTCTTGCTCGTCTATCCCGACCGGCGCATGCGCCGGTCGGCCGGGCCGTACATGTGCGGCCCGGGACGGAGCCGCATGCGGCTCCGTCTTCCCCGAATTTGTCGGTGCGCTCACCGGTACAACTCCGCGACGGCGTCGGCGCCCAACGCTGGCGGTGTCCGCCAGCAGGGCCACGCGCCCTTCGCGCAGCCCGAGCACGACGTCGGCCTCCGCCAGCGTCGCGGCCTGGATCGTGGCTCGTCAGCACGCGGGTTCGTCCGCTCCCAGCGCCGATCAACGGCTCCACGAGCTCTATCGCCGCGGGATCGAGGTTTGCGTAGGGCTCGTCCAGCAGCAGGAGCTCGGGGTCGTGCAGGGTAGCGCGGGCGACGGCCACCCGCTGGACCATTCCGCGCGAGAGCGTCCTCACCGGCTCGTCTGCCCGGCCGGCCATCCTCACCGTGTCGAGCAGCTCCTCGATGCGCCCTTCATCGACTCCGTGCAGGCTGGCGTGGTAGCGCAGGTTCTCTCTCGCGGTCAGCTCTCGGTAGAGCAGCGGCTCGTGGCCAAGCAGCCCGACGCGTCCGCGTACCCGCCACGCGTCGTCGGGCAGCTTTCCGCCGAGCACTCTCACGTTGCCCGAGTGCGGCCGCAACAGCGTCGCGAGCACCCGCAGCAACGTTGTCTTGCCGGCGCCGTTGGGGCCAAACACGACGAGCGTCTCTCCAGCGCCAAGCGTGAGCGTTATGTCGAGCAGCGCCGCGCGTTCGCCGTAGTTGCGCGTCAGCCCGTCGAGCTCGACCGCCGCCGCGATGTCCTCAGCCACGATCTCGTCCCTCGCCTCCGACTTCGAGATCCGCCATCGCGAGCTCAGGCTGCGGAGAGGCGCTGCTCGTGCTCGCTCTGGGCCTGTGCGATCAGCTCGCGCACGGCCTGCTCGCCTGCCTGCATGCCCTTTGGGTATGTCTGGTCAAGGGGCGCCTGCCACCCGTCCTGGGGGACGCCCCGGGGGTCCTGCCCGGCGCGTAGCAGCTCGACCGGGTCCGGCTCGCCGTTCACGATCGACTCGAAGAACCGCTTGCGGTCCTGGTAGGTGGGCAGCGTCCCCTTTGCCCAGCCGCGCGCCTCGTTGAGCAGCACCGCGAGCCGCGCGTAGGGCTCGCCGAACTGCTCTGAGATCTCGCGCTTGATGCGCTTAGCCAGCGCCGGCGAAGCGCCGGCTGTGGAGATCGCGATGGCGAGCGGGCCGCTGCGCACGATCGCCGGCAGGATGAAGTTGCACAGCGGCGGCACGTCCACGACGTTGACGAGCATCGCGCGCCGCTCGGCGTCCTCGTACACGGCGATGTTCACGTCGGTGTCGTCGGTGGCGGCGATCGCCATGAACACTCCCTCCAGGTCGGAGGCGCCGGCATAGGCGCGAGGCTCCCAGCGGATCGAGCCCTCGGACGCATACCGCTCGAGCGCCGGCTCGGCGTCTGGCGCGATCAAGGTGACCTCTCCGTCGCAGGCGAGCAGCCCCTCGACCTTCTCCAACCCGATCTCGCCGCCGCCGACGACCACGCAGCGCCGGCCCTTCAGCTTCAGGCAAGCGATGTAGAAGGGCGTGGAGAGCATGTCCGCGACGCAGCTCTGGTCGCAGATCCCCTTGCGCAGTTGGCAGACGCACTGCTTGCCTGCATAGGCCTGGGCGGGCATGGATACAGGTTACGACCTACGACCGAGAGCCCGGAGGCCGAGGCGCGCGAGCGCCAGCCCACCCTGGCGCCAGGCGCGCTCGCGATCGGCGTCGCGCGTCGAGCGCAGCTGGGCGGCGGTGCGCGCCGCGCGAGCGGACAGCTCGTCGTATGGTCCCCACCACAGGCCGCGCGAGCCCGAGGGATCCCACGTGATCAGCTTCTCCTGCGCGCACGCGCGAAGGCCCGCCTCGCCGAGCGTGCGACCCAGGCCGCCGCCCGCCGCCGCGCCCCATGGGCCGCGCGAGACCGCGGGGCTTGGCAGGTGGTCGTTGAGCCACACCATCCCCGCGTCCAGCTCGCGCGCGATTCGCAGTCCGCGGTAGCGGTCGGCCGTCCAAACCGACGCGCCGAGGCCGTATGGGCTGTCGTTGGCCAGCGCGATCGCCTCCGAGACCGAGTCGACCGTCATGACCGCGAGCACCGGGCCTCCGACCGGCTCGCGCATCAGCCGCATCTGGTGGGTCACGCCGGTGAGCACAGCGGGCGCGAAGAAGACCTCGCCGGGCGACCGCGCGTCCGCAAGGCTAGCGCCGTCTGCTAGGCCGGCACAGTCGGCTGGACTAGCGCTCTCCGCGGAGCTTGCCCCGAGCGCCGGGAGTCCCACCAGAGCCCCTGGCTCGACCAGTCCACCGCAGTGCAGCGTCGCTCCCTGTGCGACGGCCTCCTCCACGAGCGCGCGCACCCGCTCCACGCGCCCAGCCGAGGCGAGCGGCCCGATTTGGACGCGTGGGTCGCGCGGGTCGCCGACGGCGAGCGCTTGCGCCCCCGCCACGAGCCTTGCGACGAGCCGATCGGCCACCTCCGGCGCCGCGTAGACACGCTCGACCGCGCCGCGCGCCTGCCCCGCGCCCGCGCAGCCGGCCCATAGCGCGCCGCTGGCCGCGCGCCCGACGTGAGCGTCCGCGAGCACGAGCATCGCGTCCTTGCCGCCGAGCTCCACGGTGACCTCCTTCTCACGCGAGACGCACTCGCGCGCCACGGCCCGCCCGGTGGCGGGGGAGCCGGTGAACAGCAGCTTGTCGACAGGCGCCCTGGCGAGCTCCAGCCCGACGTCGGCGCCGCCGTGGATAACGCGCACGAGCCCCTCTGGCAGTCCCGCGCGCGCGAGCACACGCGCGATTCGCTCGCCCGTCAGGCAGGCGCGCGGCGCGGGCTTGAAGACGACGCCGTTGCCGGCCAACAGGGCCCCAGCGATCTGGCCAAGCGGCTGCGCGAACGGCGCGCTGCCGGCGCCGATCACACCGACGACGCCGTAGGGCTCGTACGCGATGCGAGCGCGCTTGGTCAGCGACAGCGAGCGGTGCACGCCCACGCGCCGCGCGCCGAGCACGCGCGCGCCGTCCTGCGCGACCCACTTCAGCGCGTCGATCGCGACGAGCAGCTCGAGCGCCGCGACCTCCGTGCGTGGGCGGCCTTGCTCGCGCGCGATCGTCTCGCGCAGCTCGTCGAGCTCGTCGACGATCGCCTGAGCCATGCGACGCATGTAGCGCGCCCGGTCCTCCAGGCGCAGCAGCGCCCACAGAGGCTGCACCTTGGCGACCTGGGCGACCACCTCCGCGACGTCGGCGGGGCGGGTCGTGATGACGCTGCCGAGCAGCCCGCCGGTGACCGGGTCAAGCGCCGCCGCGGTGGCGGGCGCGGCAGCCGCTTCGGCGGAGTCGATTTCGATGGCGTCCAAGCTCATTTGAATACTTCAGGTTTCGCGAAAGGTTGCCGACGAGGGTTGTCGAACTATGCACTTAGTGGCACACATTACGAGACTCGCTGGTTCGCGAGGAGGGGGAAACACCCGCCATGACGGAGGGCAAGCAAGTGCATAGGGCTTTTCAGGCGTTGATGGGGATCTCGCTGGCCTTTGCTCTGACGGTCGGCGTGAGCGCGTGCGGAAGCTCGTCCGCGTCGTCGAAGAGCGCAGGCACGGCCACGGTGCTGATGGGCACCGCGCCGGACTCGCTCGACCCCGCGTTGGGCGCTACCACGCAGTCCTATGAGGCCACCTGGATCACGTATACAGGCCTCGTCACCTATGCGCACGCCGCGGGCGAAGCGGGGACCAAGCTGATTCCGGGCCTCGCCGAGAGCCTGCCGACTGTCTCCTCCGACGGCAAGACGTACACGTTCATCTTGCGCAAAGGCCTCGTCTACTCGAGCGGCGCGCCCGTCAAGGCCTCCGACTTCGCCCACACGATCGAGCGCGCGATCAAGCTCGGCTGGGGCAACAAGGAACTGCTCACCGAAAACATCGTGGGCGGCGAAGAGTTCGACAAGGGCAAGGCCTCCTCGATCTCGGGCATCCAGGCCGACGACGCAAGCGGCAAGATCACGATCAAGCTGGTGGCGCCCTACGGCCCGTTCGTCAACGTGCTCGCGTTCCCGGCCGCCGGCCTCGTGCCGAGCTCGACGCCGATGAAGAGCCTCCCCAACAGCCCGCCGCCCGGTGTTGGGCCGTATGAGATCGCGAGCGTCGTGCCGAACAAGTCGTTCTCGCTCACTCGCAACCCCCACTTCTCCAGCTCCACGATCCCCGGGGTCCCGACCGCGCACGCGAACGTGAGCGTGAAGATCGTCTCCAACAACCAGAGCGAGGCCGAGCAGGTGCTCGGCAACACCGCCGACGTGTTCGACTACAACGACACGATCCCACCGACCCTGCTCTCGCAGGTCGAAAGTCAGGCCTCCGGGCGCTACGCGAAGGAGCCGACCGTCTCGGGCGAGTACTTCTTCCTGAACACCAAAGAAGCTCCCTTCAACAACCCGCTCGCGCGTGAAGCCGTCAACTACGCGATCGACAAGCGCGCCCTGCAGCGCCTGGACAGCGGGATGCTCGACCCTGCCTGCTACTTCCTGCCGGTCGGCATGCCTGGGCACCCAAGCTCGTCCTGCCCCTACGGCGACCCGAGTGCGGCGCCAAACGTGAGTAAGGCCAAGGAACTGGTGCGCCAGTCGGGCCTCGCCGGCACGCCCGTCACGGTCTGGGGCCAGTCGCGCAGCCCGCACAAGGAATACGTCGACTACTACGCGAGCGTGCTGAACGCGATCGGCTTCAAAGCGACCGAGAAGATCGTCGCCGACGCTCAGTACTACGCGACGGTCGGCAACGTCTCCAACAAAGTGCAAACGGGTTGGCTGTCCTTCAGCCAGGACTTCCCCAACCCGGTCGACTTCTATCAGCTGCTCGACGCGAAATCGATCCTGCCTACCGAAAACCACAACCTCAGCCAGGTGGACGACCCGCACATCCAGGGCGAGATCGCTTCGCTCGGGCCCGTGCCCTCATCGCAGCTGGCCTCGGCTCTGAGCCGCTGGCAAGCGCTCGACGAATACACCGCCAAGAAGGCCTACATGGCGCCGTTCGGCTACGACGAGGCGCCGAAGTTCCTCTCCAACAAGGTCGACTTCGGTGCCGCCGTGTTCCACCCGGTGTACGGCAACGATTGGAGCTCCCTCCAGCTGAAGTGAGGGTGGCCGTCCAGCGGCGCCAGACAGCGTGCGGCCTCTGGCGTCCACTGGGCCGACAGCCCCTGCTCTGGAAGTTCGGGACGGCGGTGGCGGCCCTAAAGTCGCCCCCACCACCCTGGCGATGAGAAGGTATGAGGGCTGTCCTACGCAACCGCGTGGCGCTTGCGTTCGGGGCGCTGCTCGTCGCGATCGTCGTGCTGTGCCTGTTGGCGCCGGTGTACGCCAAAGACGTCGCCCGCACGGGCCCCAACGACAACCACATAACCGAGACCGTCAGCGTCGGGGGCAAGCAGGTGGACGTCGTCTCCCCCACGGGCGTGCCGATCGGGCCGACCTGGAAAGGCCGCTTCCTGCTCGGCGCCGACTCCAACGGGCGCGACGTGGCCGTCAGGTTGCTCTACGGGGGACGCAACTCGCTCGAGATCGCCGCGATCGCGACCCTGATCACGATGGTGCTGGCGACCACCCTTGGCATGCTGGCGGGCTACTTGCGCGGCCTCACCGACGGGGTGCTCTCGCGCCTGTTCGACCTCGTGTGGGCCTATCCCGCGGTGCTGCTCGGCGTGGCGCTCGGCGTGGCGCTCGCCGTCGGCGGGATCGACCTCGGGCTGTTCACGTTGCGCAGCGGCTCGCTGCTCCTGCCGGCGCTTGTGATCGGCGTCGTGGTGTTCCCCTACGTGGCCAAGCCGCTGCGCGCGCAGGCCCTGTCGCTTCGGGAGCGTGAGTTCGTGGACGCCGCGCGGATGATGGGATACCCACCCCCCCTGGGGTCGGTGCGGATCATGGTGAGCGAGATCCTGCCCAACCTGTCCTCGACCGTCGTCGTGTTCGCGCCCCTGATCGTGGCCAACGCGATCCTCTTGGAGGCGGCCTTGTCCTACCTGGGCGCCGGCGTCCAGGCCCCCAGCTCCTCGTGGGGCACGATGATCGCCGACGGCACCCGCCTGATGCCCGGCGCGATCCATCTCGTGCTCGTCCCGGGGATCATGCTCGTGACGTGCGTGCTCTCGGTGAACGTGTTCGCCGACGCGGTGCGCGACGCGCTCGACCCGAAGGCTTCCTTGCGGGGGCGTCTGTGATGGAGGCCTCCTCCGCGCCCGGCATCTCGACCCTGGCGGGCGGCCCGCCCGCGCCCGGCGTCTCACGCGCGAGGGCCCGGCACGCCTGGATGGTCGGCTTTCTGGCGCGCCGCTTGGCCTCGCTCATCGCCGTCTTGTTCGCGATCACGGTGCTCACCTTCCTGATCTTCCAGGCGATCCCGGGGGGAGACCCGGCCCTGCGCATGGCGGGGCGCCTCGCGACCCCTCAGCAGGTGCGAGACGTGCGCGTGCAGTGGGGCTTTGACGAGCCGATCTACGTCCAGTACGCGAAGACGATGGAAAAGGTGCTCGACGGGAGCGTGATCTCCTACTCCCAGCAGGTCAACGTCGAGCAGGAAATCGTCAGGGACCTGCCGCCCACGATCTCGCTCGCGCTTGGCGCCGGGATCCTCTGGCTGGTGGTGGGCGTCCTGTTCGGGCTGCTCAGCGCGGTGCACGCGGGCGGCCTGCTCGACCGCGCGCTGACGGTGGTCTCGCTGACGGGCATCTCGATGCCCGTGTTCTTCCTCGGCGCGATCATGCTCTACTGGCTCGGCTACAAGTGGCGCCTGCTGCCGCTCGAAGGCTACGTCCCGCTCACGAGCGACCCGTGGGGCTGGCTCACGCACATGCTGATGCCGTGGGTGGCCTTGTCGGTGGTCTCGATCGGCGTCTATTCGCGCCTGTTGCGCGCCAACCTGCTCGACGCGATGAGCGAGGACTACGTGCGCACCGCGCGCGCCAAGGGGCTCTCTGAGCGGCGCGTGTTGATCCGCCACGTCTTGCGCAACTCGTTGACGGGGATCGTGACCCTGTGGGGCCTCGACTTCGCCTGGGTGATCGGCGGCGGGGCGATCCTCGTGGAGTCGGTCTTCAACCTTGGCGGCGTTGGCCAGTACGCGGCGCAGTCGATCGGTCGCCTGGACATCCCGCCGGTGATGGTCGTGACGATGCTGGTGGCCGCCGCGGTCGTCGTGATCGGCGCGCTCGTCGACGTCGCCTACGCCCTGCTGGATCCACGGGTGAGGCTGTCGTGAGCCCCGACGGGCTGCGCCCCGACCCATTGTCCTACCGAGGACTCGACGCGGGAGGGCTCGGCCGTCCGGCGCGTGAGCGGCCCGACGGCGTCGGCGCCGCCCTGGCGAGCGCCGCGCCGCTGCTCGACGTGCGCGATCTGAGCGTGTCGTTCGCGACGCGCGACGGCGATGTGCGCGCGGTGGACGGCGTCACGTTCGAGCTTGGCCGCGGCGAGGTGCTCGCGATCGTCGGGGAGTCGGGCTCGGGCAAGTCGGTATGCGCGATGACGCTGATGGGGCTCACGCGCGGGCCGAGCGCGACGATCGCGGGCAGAGCCCTATTTGATGGTCGCGATCTGATCGGAGCGTCCGAGGCGCAGCTGCGGCGCGTGCGGGGGGCCGAGCTTGCGATGATCTTCCAGGACCCCCAGTCCTCGCTGAACCCGGTCTACCGCGTGGGCGAGCAGATCGCCGAGCAGATCAGGGCCCACGAGCCCTTCGTCACCAAGGCGCAGGCGCTGCTGCGGGCCGGCGAGTTGATGGAGCGCGTCCGCATCCCCAGGGCGCGTGAGCGCGCGCGCGCCTACCCGCACGAGCTCTCCGGCGGAATGCGCCAGCGCGTGATGATCGCGATGGCGCTCTCGCTGGGCGCGAAGGTCCTGCTCGCCGACGAGCCCACCACCGCGCTCGACGTGACCGTGCAGGCGCAGATCTTGGCGCAGCTCGAGGGAGCTGCGCGAGCAGGAGGGACTCAGCATCGTGCTCGTCTCCCACGACTTCGGCGTGGTCGCCGACATCGCCGACCGGATCGCCGTGATGCAGGCTGGGCGAATCGTCGAGCAGGGAACCGCCGCGGAGATCTTCGAAGCGCCGGAGCACCCGTATACGCGCGCTCTGCTCGAGGCCTTGCGGCCCTTCCCACGGCGCCTCGCAAGCTCGTCCTCCGCGGACTCGCCCCAGCCCTCCGCGGCTCCATCGGCATTCCCTTTCGCAAGTCGATCGGCGCCCTCGGCAGGATCTTGCGCAAATGCTTGGCCCCCGCGCGCGCGGGGGGCCGTGCTCTTGGAGGTGGAGAGTCTGCGCGTCAGCTACGCCGGTCGCGGCAGGCACGGCGCCGGCGTCGCCGCCCTCGACGGCGTGTCGCTCACCGTCGGCGCGGGCGAGACGCTCGCGATCGTTGGAGAGTCGGGCTGTGGCAAGACGACGCTGCTGCGCTCGATCGCCGGTTTGATCGAGCCGGCCGACGGCGCGATTCGCCTGGGCGGCCAGGACCTTGCGCGCGCAAGCCGACGTGAGCTTGCGTCGGCGCGTCGCGATCTCGGGATGGTCTTCCAGGATCCGCAAGCCTCGCTGAACCCGCGTCGACGGGTGGGCAGGACGCTCGAGCGTGCCCTGCGCGCACGCGGGCTCGCGGGGGCCGAGACGGGCGTCGGGGCGCGGCGGCTGCTGGAGCGGGTGGGCTTGAAGCCCGCACACGCCACGCGCTTCCCGCATGAGCTGTCAGGCGGGGAGCGTCAGCGCGTCGGGATCGCGCGCGCTCTCGCCGGCGAGCCAAAGCTCGTGCTGCTCGACGAGCCGGTCTCCTCGCTCGACGCCTCGATCCGGCGTGGGGTGATCGAGCTGCTGGCCGAGCTGCAGCAGCAGCTCGGCTGCTCCTACGTGCTCGTGTCACACGACTTCACCACCGTCGCAGCGGTGGCCGACAGGATCGCCGTCATGTATGCGGGCAAGGTCGTCGAGCTGGGCGAGGCGCGCGAGTTGCTCGAACGCCCCGCCCATCGATATACGCAAGAGCTGCTTGCCGCCTGCCCGCGCTTGCCCGGTGGCGTACGATCGTCTGGATGGGCCGAGAACCAGACCTCGCGGGCGCCGAGCCAGTCGCCGGCGCCGGAGATCTCGCCGCGGACGCCACGGAGCTCCTTCAGCGCCTGATCCGCTTCGACACAGTCAACCCGCCCGGCAACGAGCGCGCCGCGATCGATTACCTGCGGAAGCTCCTCGAGGGAGCGGGCTTTACGTGCGAATTGCTCGGCGCGACTCCCGAGCGACCCAATCTCGTGGCAAGGCTGACTGACGGCCCCGCCTCCCCGACGACGGCCGCGGGCCCCGCCGGCCCGACGCTCTGCTATCTCGGTCACGTCGACACCGTGCTGGCCGACGCAAGCGAGTGGACGCGCGACCCCTGGTCGGGCGAGCTCGCCGATGGCTGCGTGTGGGGGCGTGGCTCGCTCGACATGAAGTCGCAGGTCGCCGCGGAGGTCGCCGCCGCGGTGGGGCTGGCACGCGAAGGGTGGCGTCCCGCGCGTGGCGAGCTGCTCGTCGTGGCGGTCGTCGACGAGGAGACCGGCGGTGAGCTGGGCGCCAAGTGGCTGTGTGAGGCGCACCCTGAGAAGGTGCGCTGCGACATGCTGCTCAACGAGGGCGGTGGCCCCTCCTTCGAGCTCGACGGACAGCGCTACTACGGCGTGTGCTGCGCCGAGAAGGGCGTATTCCGCTTCACGGTCACGACCGCCGGCGCCGCGGGTCACGCGTCGATGCCGAAGCTCGGCGAGAACGCGCTCCTGAAGATGGCCCCCGTGCTCGAGCGCTTCGCGGCCAGGCAGCCGACGCTGCAGCCGACGGCCGAGCCGCTCGCGTTCCTGCGCGGTGTCGGCGAGGACGAGCGCGATCCCGTCGGATCGCTCGAGCGCCTCAGCGAGCGCGATCCGCGCCTGCTGCTGATGCTCGAGCCGATGTTCGGCGTGACGTTCGCGCCGACCAGGATCTCGGCCTCGGAGAAGATCAACGTGATCCCCTCCAAAGCGGAGCTGCGGGTCGACTGCCGTGTGCCGCCCGGCCTCGGCGAGGACGATGCGCGGCGCGCGATCGAGCAGGTGCTCGGCGGGCTGGGTGGCCTCGAGATTCGGTTCACCGAGCGCATCAGCGGCAACCGCTCGCCGATCTCCTCGCCGCTGATGGACGCGCTCGCCCGGTGGGTCTCAGAGCGCGACCCGGGCGCGAAGACCGTGCCGACGATCCTGCCGGGATTCACCGACTCGCGCCACTTCCGCGCCGCGTTCCCCGAGTGCGTCGCATATGGCTTCTTCCCCCAACGTCACCAGTCGCTGCTCGAGACCCAAGCGCTGATCCATGCCCCCGATGAGCGCATCGACGTGCGCGACCTGGCATTGGCCGCGGAGCTCTACCGGGACCTAGCGCTAGAACTGCTCGGCTGAACACGTTGATCATGTGACGGTGGCCCATCGGCCACGATTGACGTGCAAGCAGCCACGGAAGGTGAGATGCGAGCTTCGACAGCGAGGATGTCCAGCGGGAGGCCTGGGTCTTGATGGTGCTGGGGGCATCCTTCGTGCAGGACATCCAGGAATGGTCCTACCAGTGGTCCAGCGTCATGATGATCGTGTTCTTCGCGGTGATCATCTACGTGATGCTGCGCATGCTGAAGGTGATGCCGCGCGTCAAGCCGCAGCAGATCAAGCCCTCCTCCAGCCAGTCGGTGGCATGGAAGGACATCGCCGGCGCCGACGAGGCCAAGGCCGAGTTGCAGGAGATCGTCGAGTTCCTGCGCGACCCCAAGCAGTTCGAGACGCTCGGGGCAAAGGTGCCGAAGGGAATCCTGCTGCACGGGCCGCCCGGCACGGGCAAGACGCTGCTCGCCAAGGCAGTGGCGCACGAGTCGGGCGCGCAGTTCTTCGCGCAGTCGGCGGCCGCCTTCGTGGAGATGTTCGCGGGACTCGGGGCGGCGCGCATCCGGCGCCTGTTCGCGATCGCCCGCAAGCAGGAGCCGGCGATCATCTTCATCGACGAGCTCGACGCCGTCGGCGGGCGGCGCGGCGCCGACCTCTCGGGCGAGAAGGACCAGACGCTCAACCAATTGCTGGTGGAGATGGATGGCTTCTCCACGACAGGGCGGCTCGTGGTGATCGCGGCCTCGAACCTGCTCGACAAGCTCGATCCGGCGCTCTTGCGCCCGGGTCGCTTCGACCGGCAGATCTTCGTGACCCCTCCTGACGTGAAGGGCAGGAGGGGCGTTCTTGGGGTGCACACGCGCAACAAGCCACTCCAGGACGTGGACCTCGGTCTCGTGGCGGCGCAGACGAGCGGCCTCACGGGCGCCGATCTGGCAAACATCTGCAACGAGGCCGCGATCTTCGCCGCGCGGCGCGGTGGAAAGAGCATCACCGGCGCCGACTTCGACCACGCCCTCGAGCGCGTGATCGCCGGAGTGCAGTCCCACCGTGTCCTCAACGACCACGAGAAGCGCGTCGTCGCCTTCCACGAGTCCGGGCACGCGCTTTGCGGCGAGCTCTTGCCATCGGTCGATCGCGTGCACCGCATCTCGATCGTGCCGCGTGGGCGCGCGCTCGGCTACACGCTCAACCTGCCAGCCGAGGATCGCTATCTGAAGACGCGCGAGGAGCTGCTCGACTACATGACTGTGCTGCTCGGCGGTCGCGTCGCCGAGCAGATCGTGTTCGGCGCGATCACGACAGGCGCCTCTGACGACCTCAAGCGCGTCGCCGAGATCTCGCACTCGATGGTGCACGACTACGCGATGGGCAGCGCCGGCGTGGGGCGCACGCCCGACGGCGACGTGCGGCTGTCGGAGACGACGCTGCGCCTGCGCGACGAGGAGCGCAGGGAGCTGGTCGAGGAGGCGCGCCGCGCGGCGCGCCGAATGATCGTGAGCCATCGCGCACAGCTCGACGCGCTTGCCGCCGAGCTGCTCGAGAGCGAGGTGCTCGATCGAGAGGCGATCGACCGCGTCATGGCGGGCGTGCCGCGCCTGGAACGGCGGCCCGGCGTCGGACTGCGGGTCGCCGCCGCGATGCCCAGCACTTCGTCGTCCGTGCCCGCGCCCTCGGCCGGTGTGCCCCCCACGGCGCCTCAGGTCGCGCCCGAGGGCTCCTAAGATTTCCTGCCCGGGCGTCGAGCGCTTTCGTCTCGAGCCCAGACACTAGACTGCCGGGAGTGTTCAACCGGATCGACCACATCGGCGTGGCCGTAGAGGACATCGAGGCCTCGCTCACGCTCTACAGGGATGCCTTCAAGATGTCGGTGTCCCACCGCGAGATCGTCGAGGATCAGGGCGTCGAGGCCGTGCTGCTCGACGTCGGCGAGAACCACGTCGAGCTGTTGGCGCCGCTGGCTGAGGACACTCCCGTAGGCAAGTTCCTGGCCAAGCGCGGCGCCGGCCTGCACCACGTGGCCTACCAGGTGTCCGACATCGAGGCGACCATGGCCGCGCTGCGGGAGGATGGGCAGCCGCTGATCGACAAGGCCCCGCGCGTCGGCATCCGCGGCGCGCTTGTGGCGTTCCTGGAGCCGAAGGGCACCGGCAGGGTGCTGACCGAGCTCGTTCAACCCTTGGAGGATCACTGATGGCCCATCAGCACAGGCGTGTGAGCGTCGGCTTTCAAGGCGGGCAGGTGCTCTCGCTGCGTGTGACCGATGAGCAGCTCGAGACGCTCTACAAGTCGCTCGGCGACGGCGGCTGGCACGAGCTCGAAACCGAGGAGGGGCCAGTGCGGCTCTATCTCGGCCAGGTCGTATATGTCCGGCTCGAGGACAGCGACCTCCGAGTCGGCTTCAGCGCGTAGGCCATGTCTCTAGACGAACGGCTGCTGCGGGTCGCGCGCACCCGCGGGCACACACCCGCGGCCGAGCGAGCTGTCGCCCGTTTCTCGCTGCTCGGCGAGCACGCCGGGGTGTGGCTTGCGCTGGGGGTGGGCCAGTCGGCGCTCGCCAGCGGCGAGCGGCGGGTGCGCTGGTATCGCGCGACGGCGATGGTGGCGGGCACATATGCGCTCAACACGGCGCTCAAGCTCGTGGTTCGACGACGGCGCCCCGAGCTGCCAGGACTGCCGCCGCTGACGAGCACGCCGACACGCCTGAGCTTCCCCAGCGCGCACTCCTCGACCTCCTTCGCCGCCGCGCTCGCCTATCGCCGTGCCGGCCTGCCCGCGGGGCCGCTATACGCCTTGGCGGGCGGCTTGGCGCTCTCGCGACTGTACCTGGGCGTGCACTATCCCTCCGACGTGCTGGCGGGGGCGCTGCTCGGCACGGCGATCGCGTCCGCCTGTCCTGCGCGCGCGCGCACGTCAGACGCCGTGGTCACCGCAGACCGCGCTTCGCGCGCGGGAGTATCGGGTGGCGCGCTCGCATCGGCCGGGGTGAGCGCGAGGTGAGCACGCGCATCGGCATTGTGGGATTGCCCAACGCCGGCAAGTCCTCGCTCTTCAACGCACTCACGAAGGCGGGCGCCGAGGCCGCGAACTACCCCTTCACCACGATCGAGCCCAACGTGGCGGTCGTGCCCGTGCTCGACGAGCGGCTTGTGGAGGTGGCGGCTACCCTCGCGGCCTCGGAGATCGTGTGGGACACGATCGACTTCCACGACATCGCCGGCCTGGTCGCCGGCGCTCATAAAGGCGAAGGGCTCGGCAACCGCTTCCTCGCCAACATTCGCGAGACCGACGCGATCGTGCACGTGGTGCGAGCTCACACCGACGACAACGTGATCCATCCCGAGGGCCGCGTCGATCCGCTCGCTGACATCGAGACGATCGAGACAGAGCTGGTGCTCGCGGATTTGGAGCAGGCCGAACGACGGGTCGAACGCGTCGCCAAGCAGGCGAAGGGCGGCGATCGCGTCGCGATCGCCGAGGAGGCATGGCTGCGCGAGGTGGTCGGCGAGCTGCAGGCCGGTCGGCCCGCGCGCGGCGTGCCCGCGCCCGAGGACGTCCCCAACGCCTTGCGCGACCTGGGCTCGCTGACGGCCAAGCCGGTGCTGTTCGTGGCAAATGTCGACGAGGGCTCTGAGGTCGTGCCGGAGGCGATTGCCGAACACGCAGCCGCACAAGGCGCGGGCGCCGTCGCCGTCTCCTCGCGGATCGAGTCCGAGCTGGCCGAGCTCGAGGAGGAGGAAGCCGCGCTGATGCGAGCCGAGCTCGGCGTCAGCGAATCCAGCTTGCGGCGAATCGTGCGCGGCGCATTCTCGCTCTTGCGCCTGATCGCGTTCTTCACCGCCGGAGAGGCCAAGCCTGCGCAATCGTGGCATCTGCGCGACGGGCTCACCGCCTGGCACGCCGCTGGGCAGATCCACACCGATATCCAAAAGGGCTTCGTGCGGGCCGAAGTCGTCGGTTGGCGCGAGCTGGTCGACGCCGGCGGGTATGCAGGCGCGCGTGAGCGCGGCACTTTGCGCCTGGAGGGCCGCGACTATGCGATGCGCGACGGGGACGTCATCACCGTGAAGTTCACGCCCTAGCCCGAAGTTCCCTAGCGTCCCCGCTGTGCCATCGGGGCGCTAGGCGCGGGAGGTGAGGCGTTCGGCCAAGTGCGTCATCCCAAGCTTGCGGGCTGCATGGGCTCCCCCGGCCAGGTCGGTTGGGGTGTCCGCGGGGCGCTTCACGTCGATCTCCACGAGCGTCGCGACCCGCTTGAACGTGCGCAGCAGCTCCGCGCTCTCTCGCAGCGTGGCCGCCACGCGCGGTCGCAGCCCGTCGGCGTTCGCGCTCTCGGCTTTCTCGAGCAGCGCCTCCAGCGTGCCAAACGCGCGCAACAGCTCGGCTGCCGTCTTCGCGCCGATTCCAGGGGCCCCGGGGATTCCGTCAGAGGGGTCGCCGCGCAGGGCGATGAAGTCGGGCACCTGTCCCGGCGCTACGCCGTAGCGCTCCAGCACCTGGGCGCATCCCAGCACAGAGAACGCCCCTCCCTTTTCCAAAGCCAAGACAGAGACCTTCTCGTCAACCGCCTGGTAGAGGTCGCGATCCGCGGTCAGCAGCAAGCTCGAGCCGCCCGCGCTCGTCTCGGCTCGGGCAAGTGAGCCCATCGCGTCGTCGGCCTCCAGCTCCTGCGCGTCGACCACCGTCCAACCGAAGCTCGCGAGCAGCGTGGGAGCGCGCGTCCACTGCTCGCGCAAGTCCTCCGGCATCGGGTCGCGGTGGGCGTGGTAGGGGGGGTAGGCCTCCACGCGGTAGTGCGCCTCCTCGGCGCCAAAGCAGGCGACGACCGCCCGCGGGGGCCGCGCTTCGATCGCCGCGAGCAGCGCGTTCACCGTGCCGAGCAGCGCGTTCACGGGCCGCCCATCGCTTCCCTTGATCGATTTGGGCAACGCGAAGTAGGCGCGGTAAAGCAGCCACGGCACGTCGGCGATCAACAGCGGCGCGTCCACCGCTCACAGGCTACGCCTACCCGGCCGACACGCCGCCCTGCCCATTCACGCCGGCCGGCTGGGCTATGGGCTCGGGCGCGGATCCGCCCGAGCCGCTCACGGTCGCCGGCTGCGCCGCCGGGGCGGGCGTGCCGCTCGGCGCGTTGCTCGCGTCCGGCTCGGGGCGCAGTCCGCGCGAGTCCCTCACGCTGAAATACGCCCACGTGTCATACAGCCCGAGTCGTGCCGCCAGCTCGGGTCCCTCGACGAGCGTGCGGCCCTTGGAGCCCAACACGTAAGCGGAGACGATCCGCGGCGAGCTGCCTCGCTCGAGCACCTCTATGCCCTTGAACGAGCCGTCGACGAGCCCGCGTAGACGCGACGCCGCTGAGGCGAAGCCGAGCGTCACGGTCCAGCGGCGCAACGGGTCCGTGTCGTAGGGGTCGGACACGCCCACCAGCCACGGCTGTGGGGTCGAGCCGGGGAACGCGTTCTGGACGCTCTCGGTATGGCCGCCGGAACCGGCGAAGAAGTAGGTGATCGCCGGCTGCCCGTCGTAAGTGACGATCTGACCTGTGGTCGCGGCGACGGCTGCGTTCGTGCGCGTCGTTTCGGCGGCCTTGCCGCGATACACCTGCGAGCGCGTATCGGAGTACACGTCGAACCTCGAGCCGCCCGCGTGCGCGGTGATCGCGTACGTGCGGCTCGCCACAGCCTGCGCCTCCAAGGCGGCCATCGCCCAGCTGGCGGAGACCTCGGCGGCGACCACGCCGCGCACGTAGGTCTCGAGCGCGACGCGCTTGACCTTTCCGTGCACCAGCACCTTCACCACAGCGTTAGCCGGCGCCTGCCCGATCGCTGTGCCCGTGTAGTAATGGCTGAGGATCCCTGTGTAGGACCAGCCATGCTCGGCGTATCCGAGCGCACCGTCCTGGCTCATGCCGACGCCGTGGCCGGCGCCCGCGCCGTCGATCACCAGCTGCGACGCGCAGGCCGGGCTCGCGCACAACAGGAGTACCGCGAGCGCGGCCAGGGTAATGCGTCGGATGGGACACTGCACCTGACCTGAATCGGAAAGATGCCTAGCGAGCATGAGTCCCGCAAGCCGAGAGGAGCTCAACATGGCCGGGGTACCCACCGAACGGGCGCCAGCAAGCAACACCGCGAGCCGCGCGGAGGAGCGTGCGGTGCTCGACCATGTCCGCAAGAGCCTCTATATCGGCGGTGAATGGCGCCAGGCAAGCGGCGGCGGCACGCTGTCCGTCGAGGACCCTTCCATCGGCGAGCCGCTCGTCGAGGTCGCGGACGCGACGCCGGACGATGCGCTCTCGGCGCTCGCCGCGGCAGCCGACGCCCAGGCCGACTGGGCCGCGACCGCGCCGCGCGAGCGTGGCGAGATCCTGCGCCGCGCCTACGAGCTGCTGCTGGCCCGCGCCGAGGAGCTCGCGCTCGTGATGACGCTGGAGATGGGCAAGGCGCTCGACGAATCGCGCGCCGAGCTGAGCTACGCCGCCGAGTTCCTGCGCTGGTTCTCGGAGGAGGCGGTGCGCATCCACGGCCGCTACATGACGAACACGACGGGCGCGGGGCGCATCCTCACGATGCGCCAGCCCGTCGGCCCGTGCGTGTTCGTGACGCCGTGGAACTTCCCGACCGCGATGGGCACGCGCAAGATCGCCCCGGCGATCGCCGCGGGCTGCACGATGGTGGTCAAGCCCGCCCAGCAGACCCCGCTCTCGATGCTTGCGCTCGCCGGCGTGCTCGAGGAGGCAGGACTGCCAGGAGGCGTGCTCAACGTGATCACAGCCCACCGCTCGGGCGCTGTGATCGAGCCGCTCCTGAAGGACCCGCGCACGCGCAAGCTCTCGTTCACCGGCTCGACGGAGGTCGGCCGCGCGCTGATCGAGCAGTCCGCCGAGCAGATCCTGCGCGTCTCGATGGAGCTCGGTGGGAACGCCCCGTTCGTCGTGTTCGAGGACGCCGATCTCGACGCCGCCGTCGAGGGCGCCCTGACCGCGAAGCTGCGCAACGTCGGCGAGGCATGCACCGCCGCCAACCGCTTCCACGTGCATGAGTCGGTGGCCGACGAGTTCGCCAAGCGGATGGCCGCACGCATGGCCACGCTGAGGGTTGGCCGCGGCACCGAGCCGGGCGTCGACGTCGGCCCGCTGATCGACGAGCGTCAGCGTGGGATCGTGGAGGAGCTCGTGCGGGACGCGATCGACGGCGGCGCCAAGCTGCTCGTCGGCGGCGAGCGGTTGTCGGGCCCCGCCCACCCCGGCTACTTCTTTGCTCCCACAGTTCTTGCGGAGGTCAACCCCGACGCGCGTGCTCTGCGCGAGGAGGTGTTCGGCCCTGTCGCCCCGGTGAGCACGTTCTCAACCGAGCAGGAGGCTGTCAGCGCCGCCAACGCGACTGAGTACGGGCTCGTCGCCTACCTCTACACGCGCGACCTGAGCCGCACGTTCCGCGTCGTCGAGGCGATCGAAGCTGGGATGGTGGGCGTCAACCAGGGCATCGTCTCGAACCCCGCCGCCCCCTTTGGAGGCGTCAAGCAGTCCGGCTTCGGGCGCGAGGGAGGCTTCGAGGGGATCGGCGAGTACCTGGAGACGAAGTACGTAGCGCTCGCCGTATAGAAGCTGTGCTTCAAAGCCGAAAATGCGCGTTGATTCGCGTAGCTCGTCTTCGGGTACTCAAGCGGACGGCGATCGCGGCCGAATAGACGAAGAGCGGTAGAACGGAGTGCTTTTCGTGCGTGGAGTCACAAAGGTCGACTTGCAACGATTCGCCCCACAGCGGGCGGCACTGGCGCACGGCCTCGCCACCAGCGATCCGCCGGCGCCGAGGGGCGTCGAGGACGGCGGGCCCAAGCCGCGTAGGCTGGGGACGCTGCTCGGTGGCAGCGGGTCCTCCCATGGAGACGGTCACGGTTCGAGTCCCAACCCCCCCGAGGGCTCAGGTGCGCGAAGGCGCCCGCGCCGACGGGGGATGCTGCTTGTGCTGCCGCTCTCGCTTTGCGCAATAGCCGCGCTTGTCGTAGGCGGCGCGGCGCTGTCCGCGCTCGGCGCGCTTGTGCTCGTCGTCGTCGCCGCGACGAGCGCTTGGCTGGTCGGCGAGGACCGCCGCAGGGCGCTCCAGATAGAGGTCGACGAACGCAACGACGATCTGCGCCGCGCGCTCTCCGAGCTCGAGATCGCCCAGGCCGAGACGGTGCGGCGCCTGTCGATGGCGGTCGAGTTCCGGGACGAGGACACGGGCGCCCACATCGAGCGCATCGGGCGCTTCTCCACGCTCCTGGCCGAAGCGGTCGGGATGAGTCCCGAGTTCTGCCGTCGTATCGGCCATGCCGCGCCGCTGCACGACGTCGGCAAGGTCGCGATCCCCGATGCGATTCTGCTGAAGCCCGGCTCGCTGACCCCCGAGGAGCGCGCGATCGTCGAGACACACGCCGAGGAGGGGCACCGGCTGCTGCGCGGCTCCTCCTCCTCGATCCTCGACATGGGCGCCACGATCGCCCTCAGCCACCACGAGCGCTGGGACGGCGGCGGCTACCCGCGCGGCGTCGCCGCGGAGAAGATCCCAATCGAGGGACGTATCGTCGCGATCGCCGACGTATTCGACGCGCTTACCAGCCACCGCGTCTACCGCGAGGCGTTCCCGGTGGAGAAGGCGATCGAGATGATGCTCGATCAGTCCAGCCAGCACTTCGACCCGGTGCTGCTGCACAAGTTCATGGAGGTGCTCGACAGCTCGGGCGCTGACGCCCGCACGCGCGAGCGCTCCAACCCAAGCTCGCTGCTGGCGGGGGCGCTGGAGATCTACACCGACGCGATGCGCCTCGGCGACGCCGAGCTGGCCGAGGAGGCGATCGCCCAGGCGATCGAGGACGGGATCGACCCGGCGACGCTCAAGGACGAGGTGGTCACTCCCGCGATGCGCTCCATCGAGAAGCTGCGCGAGGCGGGCGAGATCGACACCGACACCGAGCACCGCGCGGACGCCATCACACGGCGCGTGATGGCGACGATGAACCGCTACATGCTCGCACGGGGGTAGGAGCGCAGGCAGTGACCTCCCACGCGTGTGGGAGGCGCTGTGTAGCGATCGCCCACGCGCTCGAGGCGCGCGGCGCTGGGGTTTGCGCGACTGCGGCCCGTGCTGTGCGTGGATAGGCTTCGGCGAATGCCCAAGCGTTCAATCGTCACCGGCGGCGCCGGCTTCATCGGCTCGCACGTGGTCGACGCACTGCTCGCCGCCGGCGAGGAGGTGACCGTGATCGACGACCTCTCATCGGGACGCGCGTCCAACGTCGCGGCGGCGGCGAGACTGTGCGAGCTCGACATCGTCGACCGCGACGCGCTCGAGCGCGTGTTCGAGGAGGTGCAGCCGGCCTCGGTCTACCACATCGCGGCGCAGGCGTCGGTCACCGCGTCCGTCGCCGATCCCGCCCGCGACTGCGCTGTGAATGTGCAAGGCACGCTGAACGTCGTGGACGCCGCCAGCAAGCTTGGGGCGCCGGTCTCGTTCACCTCAACCGGCGGCGCTCTCTACGGGGACGAGGCGCCATTGCCGACCTCCGAGGAACGCATCCCAGCCCCCTTGGCCCCCTATGGCGCGTCGAAGTGGGCGGCCGAGGCGTATGTGAACACGTGGTCGCTGTCCTCGGGCGTGTCGCACGCGGTGTGTCGCCTCGGCAACGTGTACGGCCCACGGCAGAGTCCGCACGGCGAGGCCGGCGTGGTTGCGATCTTCTCCGAGCACCTCTACATGGGGAGGGCGCCGAAGATGTTCGGGCACGGCAAGCCGACGCGCGACTATGTCTACGTCGGTGACGTCGTCGCCGCCCTGATCGCGGCCAACGGCACGCGCGGCACGTTCAACGTCGCCACCGGCGTGGAGACCGACGTGCTGACACTGTGGAACGCGCTCAAGGCGGTCGCCGGCTCGGACAGCGAGCCGCAATTGGCCGATCTGCGCCCGGGCGAGCTGCGGCGCAGCTGCCTCGACTCGAGCCGCGCCGAGCGCGAACTCGGCTGGCGTGCGACGGTCCCTCTCGAAGAGGGTCTTCAGCGGACATACGCGGCGCTGGTGGAGGAATTCGCGGCCGCAAGCTGACGCCCAGCGGTTTGAGAAGACCGCCGGTAGGCCGAAGATCACAGCATGAGGCATGCCAGGAAGGCAGCCGCCCGGGTCATGACGTCCATGCTGCTCTGCACGACGCTCAACGCGTCGGTGGCCGCGGCGGCGCAGGCGATCGACTCACCGGGAGGCACGCCCGCGCTGACAGCGCTCACGACGAGCTCGGCTGGTAGCGCGGGCTCGGGGGGCACAGGGGTCTCTGCGAGCGCCGCTTCGAACACAGGCGGATCGGGCGGCGCGGCGGCGCCCTCGACGAAAGGGACCGGCGGCAGCGAATACGGGGTGCTCACGCCAAAGCCCAAGGTCGCGCACAAGTCGGCGTCGCACAAGTCGCCGCGGTCGGCGCGTCGTCCTACACCGAAGCCGAAGCCGAAGCCCAAGCCGAAGCCCAAGCCGAATCCCAAGCCGAAGCCCAAGCCGCGCAAGCCCCCCGCGCCGACGCCGCCGACGGTGAGCGAAGCCGGCGTCCCGACTCCTGCGCAGACCGCGAGCGCAGGCGCCGTGTTCCCCGTGCTCGGCCCGCACAGCTTCGGAGACGCCGAAAACCGCTTCGGGGCGCCACGCGCCGGCTACACACACCAGGGCCAGGACGTGCTCGCAAGCGAAGGCCTCACGGTGGTCGCGCCGCTCGCGGGCACGATCATCACGACCGCCTACCAGGCCGGCGGTGCAGGCTGGTACGCCGCCGAGCACACCGTCGACGGCCTCGACTTCTTCTACGCCCACTGCCAGGCCGGCTCGCTGGCGGCGAGCGCTGGACAGGCTGTCAGCGCCGGGCAGGCGGTCTGCAAGATCGGCCAGACGGGCGACGCGACCGGCCCGCACCTGCACTTCGAGATCTGGGTCGGGGGCTGGCGGGCCGCCGGTGGGCATGCGATCGACCCGCTGCCTTACCTGGAAGGGTGGGATCACGCGGCAGGGGGGTGAGGGAGCCTCTTGTGTCGCACTTCCCCCGAAAGCGGGAGCCGCGCGACCTGCTCCAGGAGCTACAGGCAGCTACGATGCAAGGAAGCGCTCGATGTCCGCAATCTCGCGGGCGAGCGGCGGAGCGGGCGTGGGCCGCCCGAACCACGTCGGCTCGGGGCGGCCCTTCTTGATGGACCAAGTACCCGTTGCTGCTCCGCGATTGAGCACGACGGGTTTGAGCATCCCGCCGCCCCTCAGGATGTGATGGTCGTCCTCGGCGACCACGAATGGCTCGCGAGTGCGGTAGCCGAGCATGAGCGTGTCGAAGGCGGCGAGCAGCAGACAGGGCGGTGTGTCATCGGTGGGCAACGCGTCAATGTCGCTCGGCGATCCGGCGGCTTCGAGCGCCTGGCGCGCCTGTGTGATGGGCAGCGAGGACCACTTCGCGAGGTCGGTTGCGTCGCAGGGGCCGTAGCCTGCGCGGTAGCGAGCGCCAAGGATCGCGAGTGCCTCGTCGGGGTCGACCGCCGGGGGCGGATCGGCCGCCTGCAGCAGGCCGGCAGTATCGGTGACGATGAGCCCCTGCGTCGAGAGCCAGGGAACGAATGTGTTGATCGGACCCTGCTCGAGCGACGGGTGGCCGCGCTCGACCAGCGCGCGCAACAGCGACGGTCGGTCGCGGGGACGCTCGCCGCAGAGCTCAACGACGTCCCCGCGCATGGCGTTCACCTCCTCCACGATGCCGAAGCGCGCGAAGCGCGCGCCGAACACGCGGGCATTTCGCCTGGCGAATAGCGCGTGCAGCCAGGGGCGATCGGATGCCGCGATCAGGT
This sequence comes from uncultured Solirubrobacterales bacterium, assembly GCA_963764655.1. Classification (GTDB taxonomy): domain Bacteria; phylum Actinomycetota; class Thermoleophilia; order Solirubrobacterales; family Solirubrobacteraceae; genus Palsa-744. Next base: position 2,182,408 of record CAVXTI010000001.1, on the reverse strand, counting down.
GCACCGTGCCGCGAACCGTCCACGTGCGCAGGAGCGGCGCGGCGCGGACGGCGCTTCGGGTGAGGCCGGGCACGCGCGAGCGCAGTGCAAGAGCCGCGGCGCGCAGATCCTGAGCCTGGACGCCGATTACAGCCAACGCCGCTTCCTCGGCGCTCTTGCACGCCGTTGCCGGCGTCAGCCGCTGCGCCGCCAGACGGCCAGCACGCAGTCGCTCGTCAGCGTCCATCCGACAATCCTCGCATTCACGCCACCCGACTCCGACCTCACCCACGAGCACCGGCTTGTCGCCGAGCTACGCGACGCGCTCGAAATCACCGACGAACGCCTCGTCGCCCTCGGCTATGCGGCGCAGCTGCTCCGAGCAAGCGGCGATACCAGCGCAAGCTGAGCGCAGGGCCGGGCCGACTCCTGCGCCCGCCCCAGCGGAGGCGGAGGCGGTAGGATCGTGGGCCCCGGCGCGATAGCTCAGTTGGTAGAGCACACGACTGAAAATCGTGGTGTCCCCAGTTCGAATCTGGGTCGCGCCATATTGCCCGAAATGCCCATGAACACTGGGGTTTGGCGGCACCGGGCACCCGGCGGAAATCGAGCCTCGGAAGCACGATTTCCGGGTCCCGGTACCTTTTCGGTGCCTTTTCGCCGCCGAGGCGCCCGTGCTCGTCGTCCGCGACCGGGCGATCCGGTACCGCAAAGGCGCGGAAGGCCATTCACGCCGGCTGAGCGAGCAGCTGCTCGCCGTAGACTTCGCCGGCTTGGCGCACGAGCCGGTCGAAGCTCTCGCCGTGCTCGCGCTTTACGCGCTGCTCGGCACTTGGTTTCACTGGAAAGCCCGAGCCGACAACGAGTCCGATCCGGTTAAGCGTCTTTACATACAAGAGCTCAAGCCGAGCGAGGATCGCTCAGGTGATCCGTTCGAGGCTGCCTTGAACCGAGAGCTTCATGCCGAGCGCGACACGAGCACGAGGAAGTTTACGCACGTGGACGGGAAGATCGTCCGCTACCCCACCGAGACGTATGGGCCGACAGCGACCAATCCGCGGGCGCTGCCTGGCCCGTTTGAGCGGAAGCGGAAGTTGTGGAGAGTGGACGGGCCGATGAGCGACAAGCAGTGGATGGAGGTCGTCGGTCTGTTCTTCCGCGGGAACGAGCTCATCGGCGAGCACTTCGAGGATGCCTTCGCCGAACGGGTCTGACCGCCGAAGCCTTCCGCCAGCGTGCTCTCTTGCCATATCCGAGATGCTTGTCTGATGGGCGGGGAGCCTCCCACCGACGAGACGCCGACCGCATCCTCCGAACTGAGCCCGAGCGAGCGGTTTCGAGCCATGCTGGCCGAAGCCGAACGGCGGATTGAGCTCGGGAGCTGGAACGACGCCGTCGATTGGGATCACGGCGAGAAGGAGATGGAGGACTTCTACTCGCCGCTCTCCAGCCAGAATCGGCTCTACCTCGAATGGATCTACGGCCGCGTCAGCAGCCTCTTCAACGCCGTCATGAGCGCAGCGTCCAAGTCGCGGCGCAACACCTATCAGGAATCGGCAATCGAGATGCTGTGCGGACGCACCATCGCGGACCTGCAGGCAATCGGCTTTCTCGTCAACAAGGGCTACTACTCGCAGGCGTACAGCGCGGCGCGGATGACCTACGAGTGCTGCGATCTCGTCGATCTATTCTGGGTCGACCCGAAGGCCGGGACCGAGTGGTTCGAGACCGAGCAGGCGCATCGTGACTTCAGCCGGCGTCGTGTCAGGCAGCGCCTCACGTCACTCGGTTGGGCGCCTCTGGACGACAAGGATATCTACGGGGTGCTCTGCGAGCGGTCCCACCCCCGTTGGGCCGGAATCGCGCACACGCTCATCGAGCCGCACAAGAATACAGTCGATCCACTCAGCGACGTTCACCCGGGTGCGTTTCACTGGGACGCCGGCTACTGGACGATGGCCGCGATCTGGCGCATGGGTTTCAGATTGCGCTACATCCAAGCTGGGATGTCTCCGGACGCGGATGTCGCTGCCATGTTGACCAACCTCAACGCAACGTTCTACGTCACGCTCGGCTTTCAGTGGCGCAGAGTCGAGGAGGTGACCTCCGCTGGCGAGCGGACGCGGTTGTCGAAGTGGCATGACCGCCTCGAGCAGTTCGTCCATTCCGACGGAGAGATGATCGCACGACGCGTCAGCGCGATTCCTCCCCGGTGAACTTGGACACCGGTCCCAGCAGGGACGCGCGATAGCGGCTGGCTTCGTTGTCTGATATTGCACTCATCGCCTCCATGTCGATTCCATCGGATTGCGCGTCCGTTTAGGGGTGTAGACGCAGACGCGATAGCCGAATCACTTTCATGCGCCACCGAAAACACCCAGGCCACCGTGCTTTAGTAGGGAAGCAATGCGACTATCGCTGCTGCCAGCACTAGAGAGATCGCGAGTGGTAGGAGGTATACGGTCAGGTAAAAGGGACTGTTTCTGATGGGGAGGAAGGCCTCGATGCACGCGAAGGCGCCGGTCAGGATCGACGCGGGCAGGGTGATGGCCCGCGCTAGCGGCGAGCCGAGGCCAACCTCGTGTCCGGCATGGATGCGGATGAGCTGAAGCTCGCGGTACGTTGGAATCGACATCATTCCGGTGCCGAGTCCGGCCAGGATGCCAATTCCCCCGAGTAGGCCATTCTGAGTCGTTGCGTCGCCCAGCACCGCGACCGGGGTCGTAGCGATCGAGTCGGGGTAGAGGCCGGCGAGCACGTCCGGACGCGAGTAGAGGGTGGGGAATATCACGACACCAAGTCGCTGGGCACGCCACTCAACGAAGACCATGGCGATCACAGACAGTACGAACCCGGCACACCGGGGCAGCAGAATCACCGCTGCCAGACGCCGCCCGTGGATTCGAGCCTCTCCGCCGGCAAGTGATACCTCGCCACCTGGAATCTCGTGCCATCTCCTGCTCCTAACGTCACAGCCGACGATCATGCCTACCAGCGCTCGTATGCCCCCCATCAGGAGCGATGCGGGCCACAGGAACAGATAGAGCAGCACGTTGGCTAGCACCGTCACGGGAAACATCCCCGCGGCCAGGATCAGTCCGCCCGCGCGGAAGCACAACAGCATCAGGCCCCAGCGCGTCATTCGGCCACGCTCGTTGACTCGTCGCTCAAGACGCATGCGCAGGCGCCTGACCTCGAGGTTCGGTCGCTCGAGTCGGAGGATCAGACGGTGGTGCCAAGCGTCGAGCCCGAGCTCGCGCCGGACGGCACAGGCCAGCACGGTGCTGTTGTCGAGCAGTCGCAGATGCCCACCGGGCGTTGACGCGAGAGCGAGCAGCAGATGTCCGACCTGCAGCTCAGTGATGGGTGTCTCAGCGGCTGACCGTCTCTCCTTGGCGAGCCTGTGTGCGATGTCGATCGTCTCAATGGTCCCCAGGTCCGCTCGGGGCCGCGACGCCGGCTTGGGCGCGCCTCGCCAAACGCGAGCGACGAAGACTCCGACGGAGGTCACCAGCACGACCGTCCTCAATCGCATCGAGGCCCGGTACAGGCGCATGTCGTGGGGGATCACACGCTCCAGCTCCGCGACTTGGCTCCAGCCCAAGCGACGCACGGCCTGCTCGAAGTTGAGCCCGCCCCGTTCGACTATCTGACGGGGCCACGGCGTCTCAAAGGCGCCGATGATCGCGAGCAGAAGGTGGCTCGTGCGGATGGTCGCATCGCCGCGCAGCTGCGCAAAGCGCTCGGCGCGCGCGAGCACCCGCGTGAGCTCCAACGAGTATCGCGAGGTCACGGGGCGTTGGCGAAAGCGCTCGGCGCATCCGCCGGATAGAGATATGGCTCGTCGTCCAGGTAGGCGTCGTACGTCTGCTTGTCGAACACGCAGTCATCCAGGCGGGGGCGTTGTGGGCAGCCGAGCCGCGTCGCGGTGGTGGGACCTATGCACGCGAAGAACTCGTCTTCCATCGTGGGGCTGACACTGGCGGTCGAATTGGCGTTGGCGGCGTAGTACCAGCCGGCTGCGGCGAGCCCCGCACGGAACGCCAGGCACGAGCCGATCAGAAGCCGGTGCGCCGCGTCGGATGAAGAACTCGAGGGAAGACTGGTCAACCATCGCGCATAGCCGGACTCGCTGTCGAGGCGGGGCACCGCGAAGCTGTAGGTCAACCTCAGCTTCGCGACGATAAAGAGGCGGTCGAACAGCACGCCCCGTCCGCAGCCGGAGATATGCCCAGGAACCAGCCCATGGTTTAGCCCCATCGTCAGCTCGAGGAGGGCTCTTGAGCGATGACCGGTCAAATAAAACACGCATGCCAAGCCCAAGCGGCTGGAGGCTGAGAGGGGCTCTCGGCGCAGCACGCCAGCGAAGTACTGCTCAGCCGCCCCGTAGTGGGATGCGCGCATCACCGCGACGGCTTGGTGCTCAAGTTCGACGGCCCTGCGATTTGGGACATTCACAGCAAGGCCATCGACAAGTAGGACGGCCACGACCGCGCCGGCACAAAGCGACGTGCGACGGCGCCAGCGCAGACCGGACGAGCGCGGGAGGGCTGGCTCGTGGGTACCACTCCACATCTGATAATCAGGACGGTTCATCAAAGCTAACTCTATGTCGGTTGCCGTCATATCTATTTGCGCGGGCGCGCAGCGGGATATGTCGGGCTTACAGTCGCAAATGAAACGATGGCTGTCGACGGTGGTTTAGACCACCGAGATGCGTGTTCTCGCGCTGCTCGAGACGTACGTAGTCGGGAGGGCTCAGAGTTCGCCAGTGTCGCCGGCTCGATCACAATCATGCAGCGGATCTCGGTCTACTGATAGCCGTGGGGCCGATCGAGGATCTCGCGTTGTCAAGACCAGGCGGTTCTCTTGGCCCAGTAGGTGGCCAGCGCTGCACTCGCAGCAGCTCGGGAAGAGGCAGGGTTCGACTGCGGCGGCGTATACCCGGATGTATCGACGACACACTGCTCTGCGCCAGCGGCACGTAGGGCGCAAGAGCGGTGCTGCCCGTTCGTTAGCGTCGAGGAGCCTGGCGTCCAGTCGATTGGTCCGGCAAACAGGCTCCGGAGCCATTCAGCGTCCTGCGCTGGGAGGTTCTGTTCCGCGCATGCCTTCGCGACATCGTTAGGGGCGCCTTCTACCGTGAGCGACTCCAGTACGTTGATGCTCGCCTCGGCGACAGCGCGCCAGTTGCCCGCATGGAACGGGCACTCCGCGAAGTGCTCCGGCTTGAGTGTGAGATACCAATGGGCGCCAACCACCGTGCGATCTGTGTCGTCGTAGCATCGGGAGAGTTCGGTAAAGCGAGCCTTGTGGGGGCATCTGAATGGGCTGTGCGCAAACGGCAGAGCGGTAACTGATACGACCCTCAAATACTCTCTGGGATGCCGCTCGGGCTCCGGGGTTTGAGCGAGGCCCCGCAGGAGCCCCCGGTCACCGGCTATCTCAGCGACCGTCGAGGTCTCGGTCTCGGCGCTGGAGAGATCCAGGCCGGTGAGCGCTTCCACCTCCGTTCGGCTGAGGTGCAGCCAACGAGGCTCATTGCCATCGGGAATGCCGTCGATCCAGGTGAGCTCATCGGCGGCCGGTGGTGCGTCGGAAGCGGGAAAGTGGAGCAGCCACTGGGTTGGCCGCTCGCCGAAGTCGGCGACGACACTCGCGACGAGGGCCTCAAAGTCGTTGGAAATGCTCGCGCCTGGGCTATCCGCGAGATGGGTAGCGATCACGATCCGTGACGGGTCGGTAGTCGTAGACACGATCCGTATGCGACAGATCGACTGGTTGCCGAAGCAGTGCAGCCCGTCGAACAGCAGCATCATGCGCACCGGGCGCGGATGGCTTCCCACGCGATGTTCGCTAGCTCGTCGTATGGGTCGGGGGCTTTGATGCGGAAGACCGCCACCCCTGGAGGGGGTTTCTCTCCCTCTGGTACGACCATCCAGATAGTTCCGGGATACCGTGCCTCAAGCACTTCTTTGACGGCCTGACAGGCTGCATGCTTGGCTGCTGCTGACATCGGCTCATGCATCAGCGAGCCTCCAGGCTACATCGCTCACCAGATAGCTGATCGTGACAATGCCGAGGGGTGTTTGCCCCGGCGAATCCGGCGGCGAAGGCTCCGGGCGATGCGACGGCTATCTCGTCCCGTTCACCGGTTGGGCGAGATGTCGCGACGGTATCGAGCGGGTGCAGGCTCCTGCCTGCGATATGGGCACGGATACGAGGAGTAGTGGTACGCGGGCGAGCGCTGAGGCAGCCGCCCCACGCGGCTAGCTTCTGCCCGGGGACAGGCGTCCTCGTGTGTCGTCCATGATTTGACGGTACTGTGCTTCGACGTAGCGAGGGCGGTCGCTGAGATGCAAGGGCCGGGTGGCGGCGATCCAGTTGCGCGGCGGCAGGGTGGCGTGGAGGCTGTGATGGAATTCTGCGAGCAGCTGGGGTAGTGGTTCGCCGCGCTCAACGAGGACGAGCAGTGGGTCGAGATCGTCGAGGCTGCACACTGTTGGAGGACGTACGCGGGGGTCGCGTAGTGCGCCGGGTGGGAGGCGCTGGGCGATCCAGCGCCACAACATTGGGGTCTGGAAGACCGCCTCGCCGGCTAGCAGCACGACCGGCCAGATCCTGATGTGCTCAAGCTCGTCGACACCGGGGATCTTGAAATGGTCGTCGAGCAGGTCAGTGATGCGATTCTGGAGCTCGGTGAGCTTGTTGAGGATCATCTTCTGAAGCGCGGCCTGCACTGTCTCGGCGCTGGCGGCGACGCGCGCCTCGCGGGGGATTCGCCCTGAGTAGACCTCGAACAGCACGAGATCGGGCGGCTGGGCGACCGCGATGTCGGGGCTGAGGAACGCATGTCTCCTGATCTTGTAAGAGATCTCCGTGGAGACGACAGCCTCGTGGGGGCTGGCTTCATGGGATGAGGCGATCAGCCGGTGTGTGTAGCGCTCGGCGAGTATTCCGTTGAACGCGGTGAACTTCCGTAGGTGTTTGGTTTTGCGTGCGGTATCGAGCATCCGGAAGTACAGCCCGTTGCTCATCCATGCTGCGAGACTTGTTGGGGAGATCAGCACGAGTGCGCCGTCGGGGTGGCGCAGGAACGGATGCTGATCAAACGGTGCGTGATCCCACGCGAGATGTTCGTCGCCGGCCCCGGCTTGCGCGAAGGCGTCCTGGAGTTCCTGACGTGTGGCGGAGACGGCGGCGAAGATCTCACTCTCGCGTGCCGCGAATGGCGTGTCGCGCAGAAATCCGGTTGATACGACTACGGGGCGCTGCTGGAGCGTCAGCCTGGGGTCAAGGATCTGCGTGCCCACGGCGAGTGCGAAACCGAACGCGAGCTGATCTGAGAGGCTCGCCCCGCTGTGCTCACTCGCCCAGCGCTCGAGCGGGCAGTGCTGGTGGTGGTCGGCGAGGTCTGGCTCCCCGGCGATCTCGACGAGCATCGTGTGGGCGCGGACGATGCCCTCGTATAGCTCTGGGGTGTTGTAGTAGGCGCCGCGCTGGACGGCGTAGATAGTCCAGGCGGTGGTGTCGTAGTCGCCGTTCTCGTCGAGATCGGGTGGGCTCCACTCGGGCAGGACATCGCCGATCGCCAGCAGGCAGAACAGTAGAACGGCTCGCTCGTGGTCGCTAAGCATCTCGGCGGAGTTCTCCTGGGCATGTTCGACGAGCAATCGCTGCAGCACTGTGAGATGGCGCTCGTCAAAGACGAGTCGGTCAGGCCCACCGGCGAGAAACCGCTGGATCAGCTCGAGAACCGGCCCTTCGCCAAATGCTTCGTGAGCGAGGCGTAGATGCAGATGAGTCTCGCGGCGGGCGTGGTAAAGGCCGGTCGCCAGCACCGACAGATAGCTCATGGAGGTCTGGAACGGCAGTCCACGGATCTGCGGCAGGATCATCTTGAGAGTCCCGGGGCTCCTGCCGATCAGCTCCTGCCAGTTCGCGGCGATCTGCACGATGCTGCCCGGATGAGCTGGCTGGCCGCCAGCAGCGTGCGCGAGGGGTCCATTGACGGGCTGCCCCGACGAGCCCTGTTGATCGTGGGGTGAGGGCGGTGTCATTCCAAAGCTGCAGGTTGCTACTGCGCGGCGTCGAGTCTGTCGCCCCCGAAGGGTTCGTTGTCTGTCGCTACGAGGGTCCGGCGGCGAGTGCTGGCTGTTCTGGCTTGCGCTTGATTAGTGTCCGGTGGATCGCAAGGCACTCGGCGAGGACAACGATGAGCAGGAACAGCTTGGTCGCGTTTTGCTCGGTGCCATAGCGTCTGGCTGATCCGTGTAGGACGCCGTGTCGGTTCAGCGAGCGAGGCTCGCGGCCTGGCGGCGGCGCATAGTGCTCGAACAGCGCGGAGCCTGTGCCGGCGCCGACGATGACGGTCTCGAGCGCGCGGAAGGCGGCCTCGCCGTAGGTTTCGTCCTGGGCATCGACGAGGCGATCGACGCCCTTCTCGATGCGCTTCCACTTCGGCTCCTGCCCGGGAGGGAACATCGCGTCAACGAGCACGCCCTCGACGAGCGGGAGCAGTCCGTTGATGACCAGGTACCACTCCCGGCGGCGCTGGGCGGCGTACACCTGGCGCAGCAGTGGGCGTCGCGACTTGAAGTCCGGGCTCTCGTCAATCACTTCCCGCGTGATCGCGTAAACGTGCTTGCCGGGGCGGAAGTTCTGCACCATGATCGCGTTGACCTCGCGCTTGCCCCTGTCGTGCCTCGAGACTACCGCCTTGTACGCGGCGGACGGCAGCGAGATCGGCACCGGCCAGCCGTGGCGTCGAACGAAGAGGTCCGTCTGCTCGTCCATCTGGCGGCCTTCCTCAGCGAGCTGCTGCATCGCCTTGCCGAAGCGCTCAAATTGCGGCTGCCAGTTGACTGCAAACGAAGCGTTCAGCTTCTCGACCAAGGCCTGTACTCCCACGGACGGCCGCAAGAGTGCCTCTTGGACGACCGCGAGAGTCTTGCCGATCCCGGCGAGGCTCGCGAGAGCTCCATGCTGCCCGATCTGCGAGACCGTCAGCGGGTCTCCGACCCGCGTCGCGAGGGGCCTGCCCACCTGCGTGGCGAGCGACGACGCGAGTACATTCGGAAGCGCAGCCCGGCGCAGCGGGTCCGCCGCGCGTAGCGACTTAACGAAGGCCCCCGTCTTTGTCGGGTCGACGAACCCGGCTTCAAGGATCGGGCTGCGACCGAGGCGCGCCGCATTGGGCAGCAGCTCAGCGCTTCTGAGCACAGCTGGCATTTGCCACCCAAGGATCGCCTGGCCGATCGCTGCATTCGTGGGACGCTTCGGCGGTGGCTCGCCCATCGCGGGAAGGACACTACTCCTCAGATGCTGCGAGACCAGCCATGCGCTCGGTCAGCGCCTTTGGGTTTGGGCCGACGAACATCGCCCGTAGGCCCAAACCCCCCGGCATCCACGGGTATCCGCCGGTATCTCAGCGGATGGCGCGGGCCTCAGCAACCACCAAAGGCAGCCCAAAATGCCCGCAAACGCGGGCCCTATCGCTAGCCTCCGCAGGGCGAGTCGGGTCGGTCGCCCCGACCCTGAAAATCGTGGTGTCTCCCGTTCGAATCTGGGTCTGGCCATCGTCACACGCCCGCTTCGACTTGGGCATCCTCTGGTCCGAAGGTGCGCTCCATCAGCACGTGCGGACCGATCCCGCGGATCTCGAATTCGTCGGACACGACCGCGAAGTCGAGTCGCTCATAGAGCGAGCGAGCGCGAACGCGCGCCTTGCACCACACGCGCAAGGCTCCGCTGCCGGCCGCGTGGAGTACAAGCGCCTTGACGACTATCGTCCCGATCCCGCGACCACGCATGTCGGGAAGAGACGCCACGCCCTTGACGCGCCAGGCATTCTCTCCGTCATCCGGAGCCACCAAGCCAGCGGCCACCAACACGCCTCCCTCAAACGCTCCGATCGCGTAGGCATCGAGCGGATCGCGCGCCGCGAACGCCTGCAGTGGCTCATGAGCGCCCAATATCCGATGGCGCAACGCCAATGTCTCGCTGGCTTGAACCTGTGTCACCGTAAGTCGTGCAGCCTTCACCAGCGGCCAATTATACGCCTGCGTCCACACGTGGGTCGCTGAAGCACCGTCACAGCTAAAGATGCGTGAACATGATGCCGATCTCCAGGCAACAGTGAGTAAATCGCCTGGCCAGCCTTCCCGCCAGTCGCCTCCGGCGCGGCCCGATCTCGGCGGATCGGGTTCCGTCATGACGATCATCGTGGGTCGGGAACGGTACATAAGATGGCTGGCGACAACTAAGGATCTCTCCCTTCACACGCTGAGGGCGTACCACGGCGATATTACGGCTCTCAGCCGCCACCTCGGATCTCATCGATCGGTGGATGAAATCGACAGCGACGGCATCTTCGCGTTTGTCGGAGCGCAACGCGCCGCCGGGCTTTCCGCGCGTTCGCTGCGGCGGCGCCTGTCCGGAATCCACGGGTTCTGCAGGTGGCTTGCGGAACAGGAGTTTCTTGACGTCGATCCCTGCCAGGGGATCACGGTGAAGTCGGGCAGCCGCCGGATACTGCCGCGAGCGCTGTCGGCGCAGGAGCTTCGTCGCCTAATCGGACACCTTCAATCCTGCGCGCGCTTCGATCCAGGGGGGAGCGGCGAGTCGCTGAGACCCAACGAGTCAACGACCTTGCTCGCGGTCGCGCTGATGGTCGTGACCGGCGTTCGCGTGCATGAGGTCGTTGGCATACGATGCGCCGACCTGAGTCCCCACGATCACAGCTTGAAGATAATGGGGAAGGGCCGGCGCGAGCGTCGTGTGTATCTGCCGAACGACTGGATCGCGACTTTAGTCACCGCCTACCTTAAGAACCGCGCGCAGCTGCCTCTCAGTCATCATCGATTGCTCTATAACGCGCAACTCGAGCCACTCACAGCGTCTGCTCTTAGGGCACGGCTCGCGACCGCATCGAGACAGGCCGGGTTCGCGACAAAAGTCACACCTCACATGCTGCGGCACACGGCGGCGACGCAGCTGATCGAGGCGGGAGTCGACATAAGGTTCATCCAGCGACTATTAGGTCATGCCAGCATTAGCACGACTGAAATCTACACCCATGTGTCAGACGGGGCCCTGAGAGACGTGGTCGGCGGCGCCGACGTGCTGGGGAAGGTGCTTTGTATGCGATAACTAGGAATTATCGTCGGTGGATCGCGCCGCGATTCTTCGCTCGCTCGACCGGCAGAGGCAGCTGTTCTCTGGTGCCATCGTTCTCACGCCAGTAGACAGCCTTCCGCTCATTCTTGCGGATCGCCAACACACCGCATTTCTTCACGGGCTGTATCTGACCGACAAGCCGCGCGATCGGCAGGCGAAGATGGACGCGGTGATCCAGTTTGGAGGCAGGGACCACGCGGCGTCCGACATCGCAGCGATTCATGCCCTGCTTGCGAGCTTACTGGGCGCCGCTGAGAGCTCGCTGCGGCTGTTGGCTGGCCTTCAGGCCCACGCCGCCGCCTTTATGAGCATCGGCGATATAGGCCAGACCGTCCTGCTGCTACCCGAGGATGGTGGAGGCCACTTCAGTACTCATACCATCCTTGCGCGGTTGGGGTACCGGACTCTCGACCTCCCCATCGACTACGACCGGATGGCCGTAGATCGCGAAGCTACGGTGGACCTCGTAGCGCGTGCTGCGCCCGATTTCATCTTCGTCGACCGAAGCGAGGGTTTGAGGTACGAGGATTTTTCCTTTATCGGGGCGCTCGAAGGGCCTGTCAAGATCTTTGACGCGTCACAATACATCACTCCTATCCTGACAGGCCACTATGACAACCCGCTGGAGTGGGGATTCGATCTCATGCTCTTTACGCTGCACAAGAGCTTTCCCGGTCCGCAAAAGGCGGCGATCGTGAGCAGGGAGAGCGGAGGAACTTGGCAACGCCTGGTGAAAGGGCTTTCCTCGTTTGTCTCGAGTTCTCACGCCGAGAACACGTACCTCTTTGGTCTGGCGCTCCTGCGTCACGAATGGCTCGCCCAGTACAGCCAGCGACTGCTCGCTACTGCAGTCACGTTGGAATTAGAGCTAATGAGTTATCACCTTCCAGTAGTTGCGCGATCCACCCAGGGACTGGCCGCTTGGCCGGCCACACATCATGTCTGGCTGAGATTCAGCAACGCCGAGAAAGCTTTTGCGCACTACGAGGCCCTTGCCGCAATGCACATATATGTGAACTACCGAAAGCTGCCGTACAACCGAGGACACGGGCTCCGCCTCGGCACCACGTTCTCATCAGTGGCGGGCATCGATGTCGCAGATATGCCGGAGCTGGCCGATATTATGCAAATCGTCCTCTTACGCGGTGGTGACGATGGTTTGCGCCGCCGCGTCCGGAGCTTGGCGGAATCCGCGCGCAGTCATGCGATTCTACCCCTGCACTACTGGGGAACGCCGTAAATGGTAACAGACGGCTACTGGTGAACAAACGGATAGTAGCGCACAATAGATCGCAGTTCAGGAGGGTCGTAGGGCGCCTTGCGGCTCATGCGCCACAGCAGCTCCGCCTCGAACTCATAGGCCCGAGCCCTCATTTCGCGTCCCAGTCCGTCCAGCTCAGCGTAGTCGAGCGATCTTCCGACGCCGCGGAGGACGAGTAATAGAAGGCGCGCCCTGGCGATCCCGTACTCGTTGCTGACCTCTTCGCTCGCGCTGAGGACGCTTTCCAAGTGCCGCTCCGCTTCTTCCAGGCAGGTGTCCGCCGCCGAAAGATGCTGTATGCCCAAGTCAACAAGCCGATAATACTTGAGCAGATTCATTCTGAAGTAGTAGAAGTGCGGATAGCCCGCGAGCACTTTTCGATCTCCAGCCGCGATGAAGTCGCTGTAGCCGCGCAGCCGACTGGCTATCTTCTCGAGATCCGCACCTTGCTGAATCATTTCCGAGTTGAGGATGTCGGCCTGCAAGTATTCGGCCTCCTTGTCGCCATATTGCCAGAACTCGTCACGCGCTCGACGGTAGAGGCGCTCCGCTTCGACCGCCAGCCCAGCGGCGCTCCTAGCCATATCCTCATTCAACCCCACGTGCGCTACAGCGGTGTCATCCACAGGCTCGTTGAACAGTGCCAGCCTCGGCAGGAGCACGTGGCCAACCATATGCGCCTTGGTGTATAGTACGTTCAAAGCTTCGTAAGTTGGCAGATACTTCTTCAGATAGAGGTTAATGTCTTCGCGACGAGCCGAGTCGATGGTTTCGACGCGCGCCGTTCCCGAAAGGTACTCGTCGCGCATCGAGTCGAAATGCATGCGGGCCAGAAAATGCCTTTGCCAACTACTCGTGCGATCGGTCAACAGCTGACGTGTCTCCTGGGCGATGGCGAGCAGGGACTCCAGCCCGAAGACGCCGTGATGGCTTTCGATGTGCACATCCCAGTATCGGGCTATGCATCGCACGACCGGATCAGAACTGGCGTGAAGAGTTGCGAGGTTGTCCTCGTAGTTGTTGAAATGGTTGGCCTCAAGCCGACTCGCGGCCAGCATCAGCAGCAGGTCCGGCGACTCGGCCAGATCTGCCGCTGTGACGGTCTCGAACTGGGCGCGAGACTCGGCGAACGCTCCACTTCGATCGAGTACGATCGCGAATTGAAAGCGCTCGATCGCGCTCAAATCCCGGCGTCTGCTGGCGCGGTCCAGACAGCCCACCATCCGGGCGTAGGCTGAACAGGCCAGGGCCGACTCGAACGTCGATGCCATCACGTCTTCTTTGTCAATCTCGACAGAGAGAAGCCATGCACCGACCGGATCTTTGTTTTCCCGAGCCTTGTTCAGGCGTAGTGTTACAACTCGTGCGAGCTGCTCATAGAAGGCCGGCAGGGAGCCCAGCCTGTCTACGCAATCTTCAGCGATCGCCTCGTGGAAGATATACCTGCGACCTGTAACGTTGATGTGGGGCACGAACCCCACTCGGTGGAGGCTCTGAAAATCAAAGCATAGCTTGCCGATATGGAACAAGCGACGAAAACGTCGACAGCCGCCCGAGGCGACGAGCACGGAACGGTAGAGCTCCCATCGTGTGAAGGTGCCGCGATGAATCGACAGTCCCACTATCGACGCAAGCAGTTCACATAGTCGTGGGTTGACCTCGTCGCTGGCTTGGTCGGTCAGCATGCCCGCCACGGCGGCGACCTTGGCCGGCACGTGACGGCAGCGCGCGATTACCTGGCCGATATGCAACTGTGCCGCCGTCGCCAGTCCGTGGCGCCGAAGTTCCTGGACGAGCGGCGTCGCGTTGGGCGCGAACCGCGCGACGCCCGCGAGGATGGCTCCCGGGCCGGGACCGGACAGCTTCAGGTACCGCCCAGACTCGGTGGCCACCGAGCGAAGCCTTACATCGGAGTCTTTGCCGAGGCTCCAAGCGTCGCTCTGGCGTGCAAGGATCACCACGATCCTCTCGCAGTTTAATCCTGCACGATCCAATAGTTGCTCGGTCAGCCTGTGCAGGAGATCGGCTCCGACCAACTGGAAGTTATCGATGAGCACGACCGCATCCTCGTGACGTTTGCTGCCGACCTTCTTGAGGAGGCGGCCCTGTACCGCTGAGGACTCTGCCAAATCGTACAAATAGCAGCGGTTGCTGAGCTCGTAGAGATCCTTGTCCCTGGCGAGTTCTTGGATGAAGTGCAGGGCTGTTCGGGTCTTGCCGCTGCCGCTCGCGCCCTCGACGAACCAATACTGTCCCGCGGTCGACTTCGAACAGGAGTCAACCAGTAAGTTGACCACTCGCTGCTGCTGCTCGTATTGAAAGAGCGGAGCGCGGAAAACGCTCGTCGTCAGGCTGCACGCGAGTTGAGGGCGATGGACGCTTGCCGCATAGCCGTGATCACACGAGCGTGCGACGTATCGACGCGTCCTTGAGACGAAGCGGTCGACCCGCCTGCCGACGGCGTGGGTTTGCAGCGAGACGACATACACGACCGCGAGCAGCGGTCCTACGATCGTCAAGAGAATTTGTGACCTGCCGTCGGATGTCGAGGAGCCGAGCGCGGTGATAGCGGAAGCATTCAGAGCGAGCGCCATCAGCGGAACGAAGGCCAGGCGCAGCAGCCACAGAGTCCTATCGAGCGGCCGCACCAAGATCGTTACGCGAGAACCGTCCAGCATTGCCTACGATAATTCCTAGTTATCGTCGCGGCCGCTGACCAGCGGCTCGCGGAGGTCGTCTTCGATAGCGCTGGGTCCTTCCGCAAACGCCGGTAATGGATTCGACCTGGCATCTCGCGGTCGACCGTCGGCTGTGACGCCGCGCCGATACGCCGCCAGGTAGTCGAGGCCGGAAATGAGTGTGGTGAGGATCACGACGGCGATAAGGGCCGTATATGTCGGTGAGCCTGGCGATCCGAAACTGAGTTGAAAGGTCGCGACCGCTGCGAGCCATAGAAGGCACATTCCCTGAGCGGCCCCCTTTATCTTTCCTGTTATGCGGCCTGTGGGGAGGGGCGTGCCGGTCAGCGACGCGATCAGTTGAGCGGAGACGACGAGCGTGTCGCGCCAGAAGAAGACCAGTACGGGGAGAAAGCCGATCAGCCCGATCGCCGCCAGCACGATGAACTCGGTCACTCGAGCGAAATAATCGGCCAGACCGTCACACACAGTACCGAGCGGGGTCGCCGTTCCGCGATAGCGGGCGACGAACCCGTCACCCGCATCGGACAGCTCAATCAGGACGGCCAACGGAAATAGCAGGCTTAGGTGGTTTGTTGTGCCGGCTATGGCAAAGCCGATCGCGATGAATAGCCTGGCGGTTGTGAGCAGTTCGGGCAATCGAGCTGCGGGCAGACGAGAGCGACGGGTGCAGTCGTCCTGCGGAAGACCCCCATCCGAAACGTGCGCGCAATGAAACGCCATAAAGACAATCGAATCGTCTATAGTTACACTATTGCCATGATACGTTTGGTTCGAACGCTGGAAACCATACTCAAAGCCACCGACTTCTGCTTTCGGTGATCGCCGTTTAGCTTCGCACGGGCCCATAAGGTAGATTCGCCAATCCACGACATACGACCCGTGGACCGGCGACTCGGGTGCGTCGAGCGTCCGGATGAATGAAAAGAGCAAGCTCAGCACCCCGCGGCTGGCTTGCTATTCGTCGGCATGCTCGTCCCGACTCGCTAGCCGCTACCGCCGTCACCCTGGAGCGCGACGCCGACAGACGCCTCACCCGCTCCGCAAAGAGCGGCGGATGCGCTCGCTGCTCGCCGCGCCCGGCGGCCGCATCGCCTAGCGCTCAATCCTCGCGCCGCCGCCTGCCCATCGCCGCGCTCGGGCTAGTCGCGCTCGCGCGCACGGCGCTAGGTGATTCGCAGAGCTTGGGCACGTCGCCGCCGTGGTAATGGTTGTCGGCGTCGGTGTTGGCGATCACGTCGGCGCTGAGGTTCAGGCAAGCGTCGAGCCCCGCCTGGAAGCCGGCCGCAAGGCCCCTTGTTGTTGGTCAAGCGCACGACATGGTCAAACTCCGTGCGCGCCCGACCGCGATCGTCTCGTCGGTCGAGCCGTCCACGATCAGCCACTCCACGACCGCAAAGCCCTTGACCGCGCGCGGCAGGTCGGCGAGTCCGCGGCAGCTGCTCGGCCTCGTTGAAGTAGGACCATTGCGGCCGACGTGCGGTGACCCTCAAACGACAACGTCGCCCGCGAGCCGCTTCCCTGGACGGAGTAGTAGAGGGCGGCTGCCTCCTGGCAGCTACCCGACAGTACACAAACGCCGTAGCTGGCTGCGGCCATCGCAGCCGGTCATGGCGCTTCCCGCCGGGACGCCGACGAACTGCCGGCAGTCGGCAGCACGATCACCGCGACCCTACCGGCGACGCTCGCCGTCAAGCTGGTGGAGCACGCCGGTCTAGAGCGCAGCGACGACGGCCAAGGCTGGCGCACCCGCGACGCGCGCGAACGCACCGACGAGCGAGTCGCCGTGACAGACGCGGCGCGATCCCCGAAGACGACCTCGCTGCGGAATTCATCGAGCGCGAGCGCGGCGAGGACTGAACAATGGCGTGCCCACTCTGCTCCCCAAGCGACCCCGGCCTACAGCGGTTCCACGAACAGCAAGCGCAGGCGCGCGAGTGGTCAGCGACCTAACCTCCTCGGCCCCGCGAAGACGCGCAGAATCCGCCCAAGCGACCCGCTGGGGTTTGTGTCGAGGAACCCCACACGGTGGCACAAACCCACCGGAATCCGCCGGTATCCAACGGCATCTCTGTCGAAAGCGCCCTGATCCGGTGCCGCCGCTGGTCGCCCAAGATGCCAGCAAACACGGGGATTTTGCTACGATCCGCACGGCGTGTCGTGCTGGTCGCCCCACCCCTGAAAATCGTGGTGTCCCCAGTTCGAATCTGGGTCGCGCCATTTCGCTTCTGCCTGCTCAGGAGCGAGTCGGTTTTTGGCCGACGATAAGAGGGTGAGCGCTGGGAGGCATGCCTAACGTGGCCGACTCGGACGCGCGTTGTTGTTCCCTCTTGACATGTAGAGAGCTTTGTGTATGAACCGTTGGCGCAACGGCGCACGCCGACGGCTGGCTCGTTTGCCCCGGTGGCGGTGGCCGTCGAAGAGTCCACGCATCATGTTTACGTTGTCGACGGCGCGAACAACATGGTCGACGAGTTCGATGACACCGGCAAACAGACCGGGACCATCGGCCTGCCGCTGGTCAACCCTACTCGCCGACAAAGAAAGCCCGCTGAGAGGCGTCCCGAGAGCACGTAGGCGGAGACTCGCGGCTATGGTTTGCGTTCCTGTGGCCGGTTTGGCCGGCCCCGAGATGTCTCATCGCTCACGAGCGTCCTCTCGATCTCGCTCGTCAGCAGGTACAGGTCAGGGTTGTTTTGGTCCTCGGGGTTGAAGGCGTGAAAGCCGAGGCCCTCCCACCAGTTTCGCGCGCGGCTGCTCAGGGCGCTTACGACGACCGCCCGGCACGCCGCGCTGGCGTTTAGCTCCACGGCGCTTGCGAGCACGTGTGCGACGAGCGCCGTGCCGATCCCCTTGCCAGCGTGTCGGCGGTCGACTGCGAGACGGCCGAGAAGCAGCGCGGGCACGGGGTCCGGCGCGTGCCTTGAGAGGCTAGCCGGCGCGGCGGCGCGGGCGATCGCTGTCATCGCGATGCTCGCGTAGGCGATCACGGTGTTCTTCTGATCGGCGATCACCCAAGTGGCGGCCATGTCGCGGCGACGATTCTGTCCCGCGTAGCGGTGCAACCACTCATCGAGCACTTGCTCGCCCGAGTCGAATCCGCCGCGATCGTGGCACCTCGGGTCGAGCGGCGCGGGGCGGCGCAGCTCAGTCAAGCCAGCTGAACGCGCGCGGGCGCCTCAATGCCTCGGCGAGGCGCTCGTTGAGCTGGGCCGGAGCACGCAACGCCTGCTCGAAGGCCTGTGCCGCGCGCGCGTCGAGTCGAATCGTGTGCCGCTCGGCGAGGACTTCCTCGGCTCTTGCCGCCGCCGCCTGGAGCACGAACGCGGAGACGTTCAGGTGCGAGGCCTCAGCCGCGCGCTCGAGCAGCGACTTGTCGCTCGGGTCCACTCTGATCTGCAGGCGCTCATCCTTTACGGTTGGCATGTGCTCACAATGGCAGTACGTTGAGGGCTTGTCAAGTTGTGGGTCGAGGTAGCCGTCTGCTGGGCCGGGTAATCGTTGCTTGCCATGAGCGCCAAGGGAAAGAGACAGCCGAGGCTTGTCGAGTATCAGGACAAGCGCGATTTCGACAGGACGTCGGAGCCCGAAGACGGCGGTGAGCCGGGCGCCGGTGACGCCAGGTTCGTCGTGCACGAGCACCATGCGACGGCGCCTGCACTGGGACCTGCGCCTGGAGCACGACGGCGCGCTCGCCTCCTGGGCCGTGCCGAACGGGATCCCGGAGGACCCGAAGCGCAACCGCAAGGCGATCCACGTCGAGGATCACCCGCTGAGCTACATCGACTTCGAGGGCACGATCCCCGCCGGCAACTACGGGGCCGGCGAGGTGACGGTCTGGGACAGCGGCACCTACACGTGTCGAGAAGTGGAGGGCTGACGAGATCATCGTCGTCTTCCACGGCAGAGCGGCTTGCGCGGGCGCTACGCGCTGTTCCAGGCCGGCCGCGCCGAGAAGGACTGGATGATCCACCGCATGGACCCTCCGACCGATCCCACCGCGGAGGAGATCCCCGACTTCATGGAGCCGATGCTCGCGAGGCTCTCGACGCTGCCGGCCGACGAGTCCGCTTGGGCGTTCGAGGTCAAGTGGGACGGGGTACGAGCGATCGCGCGCTCCCAGCCCGGTCGCATCGCGCCTGCTCAGTCGCAACGGCAACGAGGTCACCGCCGCCTATCCGGAGCTGCGCGCGCTGAACCGCGCGCTCGGCTCGCACGCGGCGATCCTCGACGGTGAGATCGTCGCCTTCGACGACGCCGGTCGCCCGAGCTTCGAGGCGCTGCAGCCGCGCATGCACCTGCGCGGCGAGGCGGCGGTGCGCCGCCGCGCGCAGGCCACACCGGTCACCTACATGATCTTCGACCTGCTGTGGCTCGACGGGCACAGCCTGACCGACGTGCCCTACAGCGAGCGCCGCGAGCGCTTGGCGAGCTCGAAGCTCGACGCGCGAGCGCTGGCTCACGTGCCCGAGTTCCATGTCGGCGAGGGCTCGGCGCTGCTCGCAGGCCACGCGCGAGCAGGGCCTCGAGGGCGTCATCGCCAAGCGCCTCGACTCGCGCTACGTCCCGGGCCGACGGTCTGACAGCTGGCTGAAGATCAAGAACTCGCATCGCCAGGAGCTCGTGATCGGTGGCTGGACCGAGGGCGAAGGGTCGCGCTCGCGGCGGCATCGGCGCGCTCCATGCTCGGCGTCAACGACGCAGAGGCGCAGCTGCGCTACGCGGGCCGCGTCGGCACCGGCTTCGACGACGCACGAGCTCGAGCGTCTCGCCGGGCTGCTGCGAGCCGCTCGCGCGCGACGACTCTCCGTTCGCGGGGCGTCAGCCGCCGAGGGGCGCGCACTTCGTCGAGCCGCGACTGGTGTGCGAGGTCGAGTTCAGCGAGTGGACCAAGGGCGGTCCGCTGCGCCAGCCCTCCTACAAGGGCCTGCGCGAGGACAAGCCCGCCGACGACGGTCGTGCGCGAGCGCGTGCGAGCCGCCACCGGAGAGCTCGGCTGCTGACCTCAGTCAGCCGGCTGCAGCCTCGCGACGATCTCAGGGCCTTGATCGCCGCCGGACGCGCGGTGCGCGGCGGCGTCGAGATCGAGGTCGAGGGCCGCACGCTGAAGCTCACGAACCTCGACAAGGTCGCTCTATCCCGAGACCGGGTTCACGAAGGCCGATCTGATCGCCTACTACGCCGGCGATCGCGCCGGCGCTGCTACCGCACCTCGCCGACCGGCCGCTGACGCTCAAGCGCTATCCCGACGGTGTCGAGGGCGAGTACTTCTACGAGAAGCAGTGTCCCAGCACCGCCCCGACGTGGGTGCAGACGACGACGGTCTGGAGCGAGCAGCAGCAAGCGCGAGATCGACTACACGCCTCTGCCAGGATCTGCCGACGCTCGTGTGGCTCGCGAACCTCGCCGACATCGAGCTGCACCCCTCGCTCTCGCGGGCGACGGCGATCGAGCGTCCGACGACGCTCGTCTTCGACCTCGACCCGGGTGCGCCGGCCGGCATCGTCGAGTGCTGCGAGGTCGCGCTCGAGCTGCGTGAGCTGTTCGAGCAGCTCGGGCTCGCGCGCGTTCGCGAAGACGTCCGGATCGAAGGGCCTGCAGGTCTACGTGCCGCTCAACGCTCCGGACGTCGACCTACGAGCAGACCAAGCCGTTCGCGCACGCCGTCGCCGACGCTGCTCGAGCAACGCCATCCCGAGCTGGTCGTCTCGAGCATGGCCAAGCCGAAGCGCCGCGGCAAGGTGCTGATCGACTGGAGCCAGAACGACGAGCACAAGACGACCGTGGCGGTCTACTCGCTGCGGGCGAGGGAGCGTCCGAGCGTCTCCACGCCCGTCGACTGGAAGGAGGTCGAGGCGTGCAGGGACATGAACGCGCCGGCATCGCTGGATCTCCAAGTCGAGGAGGTGTTGCGGCGGGTCCGAGAGCGAGGCGATCTGTTCGCTGAGGTGGTTTCCCTGCGTCAGCCTCTTCCCTCGCTCGGCGCCGCCTGAGCGTCAGCCTCCCCCTGGCACTCGCGCCTGAGCGTCAGCTTCTTCCCTACCTCGGCGCCTGAGCGTCAGGCGTCCAGGATGTTCAGGAATCGGGAAGTGCAGTACGATGGCGGGCGCCAGCGCGTCAGCTCGAACGTCCAGATCACGCGTACTGCAAGCCGACCGGTAAGGGTGCACATCCACTCATTCGGACCCTACCAGCGCGTTCCTCGTCGTCGTCCTCGTGGATGGCTGCGCCACTACGCGGGTGTGCTCGCGCCCGATGGCCTACTCGCGACGCGCTTGTCGCTGGAGCGCGACGGCGGCGAGCGCTTGCGAAGGTTGACAGGCACGCTCACCGACCGAGCGCGGCGCTCTCGCGCTCGCCCGCGGATGCGCGTGCTCGTGGCGGCGCCCGGCGGCAGGCTGCGCTGGGGCGAGGCCCCCGCCCCGTCCCCGCCAGACTCCTACGGCGCGGTCGTCCACCCGATCGCCGCCTCCACGTGCGACATGGACTGTCCGGTGATGCTCGGCGCCACCCAGATCCCCCTGCCGCTGCACCCTGGACACGAATGCGTGGCCGAGGTGCTGAGCGTCGGGGACCAGGTGAGGACCGTGGCGCCGGGAGACCGCGTGATCGTGCCATTCCAAATCAATTGCGGAGCCTGTCCCTCGTGCCGCAGCGGTCACACCGGCAGCTGCACGAGCGTCCCGCCGCTGTCCATGTACGGCTTTGGCTTCGCCGGCGGCCAGTGGGGCGGCGCCTTCTCCGACGAGCTCGCGGTGCCCTACGCCGACGCGATGCTCGTGGCGCTTCCCGACGGGATCGACGCGGCGGCCGCCGCCAGCGTCGCCGACAACGTGTGCGACGCCTATCGTCATATCGGGCCGCACCTGCCCGGAGCGCTCGCGAGAGACCCCGACGCGAGCGTGCTGATCGTCGGCGCTGTCGGCAAGCGCTCGCTGTTCACCCCCAGCTGCCCCCTCTACACAGGGCTCATCGCGCGCGCGATGGGTGCTCGCAACGTTTACTTCGCCGATAGTCGCTCCGGCGTGCGTGCGCACGCTGAGCGACTCGGTATGCAGTCCATCCATCCACGCGTGCTGCGGCGCATGCCTCCTTTCCCGCTCGTCGCTCACGTGAGCGTCGACGGCCTGCGCACCGCGCTTCAAAGCACCGGTCCTGACGGCACATGCTCGAGCTCCGGCGGCCTGCACCGCCATGCCCGCATCCCATTCCTGCAGATGTACATCCGCAATGTCACCCTCCACGTCGGGCGTACCCACGTGCGTGCGCTGATCCCCGCCGTGCTCGAGCTGATGACCGACGGTGGCCTGCGGCCCGAGACAGTCACAACCAACATCTCCGCGCTCGACGAGGCCCCGCGCGTCCTGCACGAGCACCTGCGTGACGCTGGCAGCGTCAAGACAGTGCTGCTCGCGTAGCCGCTGTGGCAGGAGGCTCGCCCACGGTCGCTTGACCCGCCGGTTCTATTGACTTATTCGGATGTTCTGGCGATGATCCCGGCACGTGAGGCGAGCTAGCGAACGTTCTCGAAGCGAATCGACAGGCTCGACAAGCTGATGGCGAGGTCTCCCGGGTCGCGGCGAGAGCGACCGTTGCGGAGCGGGTTGGCGCGGGGGAGGCCCGGATTTCCACCCGTGACAGTGCGTTTCGCTGTGCTCATCGCGCTGACTGTGATCGTTCTCGTCGCGGTTGCGATCGCACGAGCCACGCCCGGCGACGTCCTGGCGAATCTTGGCCGAAATCTTCTCACCACGGTCGCGGTGGCTCTCCTGGCCTACCTGTGGTTCTACTTCTGGACGAGCTACCGCGCCACCACCCGTCTTCGCGGCCAAGCCAGCGCGCGGCCGGAGAGCCTGTTCTCGGTGCCGCCGCGCATTGGCAGGGCCGGACAGGTGTTTGGCCGGCGCGAGCTGGTGGAGGAGGTCGCGGCGAAGGTGACCGGCGACTCTCGGGTGCGCCCCCAGCTGATCGTGGGGGACACTGGATCTGGCAAGACGAGCTTGCTGCTGGCGCTCGCCGACCATTTCGCTCAGCGCCGGATCATTCCAATCGTGGTGTCGCTCCGTGACGTCGACTCGCTCGACTTTGCCGAAATGGCCAAAATCCGTTTCAAGGAATATGTGGAACCGCACGTCAGCACTGACGCTGACGCCGAAAAGCTGTGGCGCTGGGTGTGCAGGCGGCGCGACATCGTTCTACTCTGCGACGACCTCGACCGCGCAAAGGCGCGGGGCCCGGCGCCAGATCCTTACAACACCGACGCCCGCGTAGCTTTGGAAGCGGCTGCCCGTCGGCAGCTGCCGCTCGTCGTCACCTCGCGCGTAGAGGGCCTGCCGCCTCGCGTGAACGTCGATGTGACGGCGCTCGGCCCGCTCCAGCTCACCGTCGATGAGGCGGTCGAGGAGCTGCGCAAGTGGCTGGGGTGTCCCGAGGACGAGGACGAGGCTGTGCGTATGAACCTCGAGCAAGGCAAGCTCACGGTCAATCCGTTCTATTTCGGTGTCGTGGCGGACCTCCTGCGGTTGCGCTCGCTTCAACGGCCACCGAACGGGGGCGAGCACGCCGCGCGCGTGGCGCTCCTGGGAGCATGGCGGGAGGCGCTGCTGGGCGGAGACACGGTGCCAATCCAGGAGCGAAGATCGCGCGAGGAGGTCTTTGACCACGTGTCAGACTTCGCCGCGACACGCCTTCCTCCAGAAGGCCTTCCGGTCGATCCGGCTCCCACGGAAGGCCGATGGCTCCAGGCGCTGCACGCCGCCGAGCAGTTCGACCTGCTCGAGGTTGACGAGAAAGGTGAGCACAACTTCAAGCACGATGCGATGCACTCTTACTTCGCCTCGCGCGCACTGACCTCCAAACCCGAGTTGCTGCTCGGCGCACTTCAACGCGCCCCCGACGCTCCCCGCGTTCAGCTGGCGCTCGTCTTTGCCGCCGCGGCCACGCACGACCACGATTTCTGCGAGAAGGCGTGTGCAGCGCTATTGACCACCTCCGCGGAAGTGGCCGACGAGCGACGGCTGCTGCGCGCGAGCGCTGCCGCCGAGATTGCGCGCGCGGGGGCATTCCACGACCTTGACGAGCGCATTGCCACCACATGTGTGCAAGTGCGCCGCAATGCCTCGCCGCTGGTGCGCCGCGCGACGCTCTACCAACTCTCGCGGCTCAGTGGCGAGCGCGCAGTGAACGCCTTGTGGGAGTTCGCCGGGGATGACGACTACGACGTGCGCTGGGCCGCGGCCGAGCAGCTCGTGGAGCGCTGCTCCGGCACGGAGCAGATGCCCGTCGAGATGACGCCCGAGACATTCGTCTCGGGCGCTCACGCCTACCGAGCGCTCGCCGTGCACGTCGAGCGCCACATAGACGACGCGGATCGGCTGTCTGAGCCACGCGACGACTGGACGCCCGAGATCCTGCCCTTGAAGCACATGGCTTGGATCCTGCCGGCGCTCAGGACTGCCATGAAGGCGCTGAAAGACAGTGACCTCGACAATCTCGTGTCTGGGCACCTCGAGAGGTTGATCCACCTCGAGTCCAGGGGGGTCTCGTGCCAAAAGGGCCTCGAGGCCTCACTTGCCCAGGGCTTCAAGGTGGACGCCCAACGCAACCGCGAGGGAGGCGTCGATGAGGATGCGCGCGTCATGCTGGATCGCGCCGAGTTCTGGTATTCGCAGCTGAACCTCGTCCATGCGATCACGGTGCGCGCCGCCTACGGCGCCGAGCCAGGTGAAGCGTGGATGGCCGGCAAGCTGCCTGTCGCGAAACCGCATCCCTTCCTGCGCGCCGCGGCTCGACTGTGTGACGAGGCGCTCGAGCAGGTCAGGAAGGCGGACGACCCACAGATCGTGGACCGCTACGTGTGGAAGGACGAGGGCGAGCTCGTCTCCGGGCCCCCCAATGGTCTTGTGGAGGAGGCGATCCAGCTCGTGGGGGACATCGTCGTGCTGCTCAACATGAACGAGACGGGAGACGAAAAAGACCGAGATGACTTCGGAAAGAACAACGATCTGCCGTATTGCATGGAGCAGAGCCGTGATCGCAAGCAGCTGCTCGAAGGCTGCATTGGCGGCGATCGGTGCAAGTTCCGACGATGTCCCTACCAGCCGGCCTTCAACCGTCTGTCAGCTCACCGAGAGATAAGCGGCGCCTTCTGTGCCCACCAGCACCGCAACGCCAGTGCGAAAGTGGCTCGGCTGTGGGGCTCGCAAGTGAAAGAGCGCGCTTTGCGCGACTTCTGGAGCGATCTCGAATCAAAGGCGCGAATTTAGAGAGGAGCACGTCGAGGAGCGCTTGGCGCTGTGGGAGTAATCGTGCGTGGCTCCACGTCCTCGTGCGTGGCTCCAGGTCCTCGTGCGTGGCTCCAGGTCCTCGTGCGTGGCTCCAGGTCCTCGTGCGTGGCTCCAGGTCCTCGTGCGTGG
The DNA here is from genome assembly GCA_963764655.1 of uncultured Solirubrobacterales bacterium. Lineage (GTDB taxonomy): Bacteria > Actinomycetota > Thermoleophilia > Solirubrobacterales > Solirubrobacteraceae > Palsa-744. The sequence continues at coordinate 2,156,876 of CAVXTI010000001.1, read as the reverse complement.
CTCCAGGTCCTCGTGCGTGGCTCCAGGTCCTCGTGCGTGGCTCCGGGCGATCAGCCTTGCGCCGCCACGAGCTGGCTGAGCGTCTCGCGCAGCATGCCCAGCGCGCTCTCGATGCCCTTCACATCGCGCCCCCCACCGACGGCCAGTCGGCGGTCCTTGCCTCCGCCGCCACCGCCGACGATCTTCGCCGCCGCGCGCACGACGGCGGGCGCGTCGCCCGCGTCGCCGTCGATCGCCACCGCGATCGCGACGGCCTCGCCGTCGGGTGAGCCGATCAGCCCTACGCTCCTGACCTCGGGTCGTTGAAGCAGCTCCGCGGCGATCACGCGCAACGCCTGCTGGTCGCGGTCGTCGAGGCGGGCCACGACGCTGCCATCGACCGCGGAGTCGGCAAGCGTCGAGGCCAGCTCATGGTCGGCCTGCGCCGCGAGCGCCTTGCGTTGGCGTTCCTCCTGGCTCAAGGACGTCTGCAGGCGAGCGATCGCATCGGGCACCGACTCGGCCGCGACGTGCAGCGACTCGGCCGCCGTGTGAAGCAGCGTGCGTGCGCGACGGTGGTCCGCTTGGGCGGCCTTGCCCGTGAGCGCCTCGATGCGCCTCAGATTCGCTCCCACGGAGGACTCGCTGCGCACCACGAACGCCCCGATCCGCCCCAGCGCCGCGACGTGCGTCCCACCGCACAGCTCGATCGAGTGCTCGCCCGCGCGCACGACTCGCACGATCTCGCCGTACTTCTCGCCAAAGAACGACATCGCGCCCGCGGCCCGCGCGTCCTCGAGCGTGCTCTCCGTCGTCTCCACGCGCTCGTCGCTGAGGATGTCCCCCACCACGAGCTCTTCGATCCGCGCGAGGTCCTCGTCGCTGAGTGGGGAGTGGTGATTGAAGTCGAAGCGCAGGTAGTCCGGCTCCACGAGCGAGCCCTGCTGCTGCAGCTGTGGGCCAAAGGCGCTGCGCAGCGCCCAGTGCAGCAGGTGCGTGGCGGTGTGGCTGCGCTTGATCGCGTCGCGGCGGGCCGCGTCGACGCGCAGTGTCGCCGCTTGGCCCTCGACGAGCGTGCCGCTCTCCAGCCTCGCGCGGTGGCGGATGATGCCCTCCAAGGGCCGGTCGGTGTCGATCACGCGGGCCTTGCCCGACTCGCTCTCGATCGTTCCCGTGTCGCCCACCTGGCCGCCGCTCTCCGCGTAGAACGGTGTCCGCTCGGTGAACACTTCGAGCGTCGGCTGGGTCGGATCGTCGCTCTCGCTCTTCAACACGCGCAGCAGCTTGCTCTGCGCCTCGAGCTGCTCGTAGCCGAGGAACTCGGTAGGGGCCATCCCCTCGAGCTCGGCTGCCAGACGCCCCGCCGCCTGGCTCTCCTGCTCGTCGCCTACCCCACCGCCGGCGGCGCTGCGCGCCAGCTCGCGCTGGCCTTGCATCGCGCGCTCGAAGCCATCTCGGTCCAACCCCACTTTTCGCTCGGCGGCGATTTCGGCCGTGAGCTCGACTGGGAAGCCGTAGGTGTCGTGCAACATGAAGGCGTCGCTTCCTGGAATCACGGGAACGCCCCCGTCAATCAAATCCTCCAACATGCCCAATCCAAGGCTGAGCGTCTCGACGAAACGGTGCTCCTCGCGCTCGAGGATGTCGCTCACCATGTCGAGTGAGCGCTCGACCTCGGGGTAGGCCGCGCCCATCACCTCGGCGACCGCCGCGGCCATCGAGGCCATCATGCCCTCGCGCGCGCCGACGCGCTGCCCATGGCGAATCGCCCGGCGGATGACGCGCCTCAGCACGTAGCCTCGCTCGAGGTTCGAGGGCACGACCCCGTCGGCGAGCATGAAGGTGACCGCGCGCGCGTGGTCGGCCACGATCCGCAGGCTCACGTCGTCCTCCTCCGCGCGCCCATACGCGCAACGCGTGAGCTCCTCGGCGGAGCCGATCAGTCGGCGCAGCACGTCGGTCTCGAACACCGAGGACTTGCCTTGCACGATCGGCAAGATCCGCTCCAGGCCCGCCCCGGTGTCGATGTTGCGCTTGGGCAGAGACGTGAGGCTCCCGTCCTCGAGCCGGTTGGATTCCATGAACACGAGGTTCCAGATCTCGACGTAGCGTTCCTCGCCACCCTGCGCCGGCCCGCCCTCGGCGCCATGCTCCGACCCCTTGTCGTAGAAGATCTCAGACGACGGCCCGCACGGCCCTGTCGCGCCCATCTCCCAGAAGTTGTCCTCCCCCATGCGCTGGATGCGCTCCTCCGGAAGGCCGACGAGCTCGTGCCACAGCCGCGCCGCCTCGTCGTCGCTCGTGTGCACGGTTGCCCACATGCGCTCGCCGTCGAGCCCCAGCGTCTCGGTCAGAAACTCCCACGCGTATTCGATCGCCCCGGTCTTGAAGTAGTCGCCGAAGCTGAAGTTGCCGAGCATCTCGAAGAACGTCAGGTGCCTCGTGCTGCGGCCGATGACCTCGATGTCGTCGTGCTTGCCACGCACTCTCAAACACTTCTGCGAGGAGGTCGCGCGCGCGGACGGCGGGGGCTCTTCGCCGAAGAACACCGGCAGGAATTGCACCATCCCTGCGTTCGTGAACAGCGGCGCCGCCGGATGCTCGGGCACGAGGCTCGAGGACGCAGTCAAGCGGTGGTCGCGCGCCACGAAGAAGTCGAGGAAGCTCGCGCGCAGCAGGTCCGCGTTCATGGACTGGCTTGTCGTTGTCAAGACGAGCTAAGCCTAACTCGCGGCGCTAGGGAAGCTTGATCGCGCGCATCGTGTGCTCGTCGGGCAGCTTGTCGAGCACACGTCGCAGGATCTCGCGTTCGCTGGCCTGCTCGCGCTGGAGGTCGTCGAGCAGCAGTTTGGCCGCGCTGTGCGTGATCTTCATCTGCTCGGGGCTGAGCGTCACAGTCAGCCTCCCGCTCTCCTCAGGTGTCGCCTGCAGCCCTGCCAGAACGTCTCGGGCGAGCCCGCGGATCTGGGGCTCGTGCGCCTCGTCGGAGATGAACAGGCGTAGCGCACGCGCGGTCACAGGCGCCTCCTCGACGTCGAGGAAGAGGTGATATGGGGGCGCTGGCTTGTTCGCTTCGTCGTTCATGCTGTTCCGTCGACGGATCTTCCCCTAATCGAGGGGATGAGGCGCGTGAAGCCTAGTGACATGGCCGGATCGGATCGCCGTGGAGGCTCGTCGAGCCAAGGGCGAAGCCCTCTAGAACGATCGTCCAATGTGGACATGTGGATGCATCCCTATTTCGCGACTTGCCGTATGTGTGCGTAGAACCTCGTAGGGTCAGAAGGACGACAGCCGTCGTCCGAGACGGGCAAAGGGATGAAGCCACAGCGACATCACATCGAGCCGCACCCTCATCACCACCAACCGCCGCGGTCCCACCGCTTGAAGGAGGTCGGGTCACGTGATGTCGCAAATGTCACACCACTCGACGCAGAAGAGCCGTTGAAGTGCGTGTGGAGCGGCTACCCCAACTACGACCGCGACTGCCGTTCGCGCATTCCGGCGAGTGTGATCGTCAAGGCGTGGCAGCGTGAGATGCAGCTCAAAGGCACGGTCGAGGGCTTCTTCTACTTCTCCTGGCGCAGCGGGGTGTGGCTCGCGTACGGGCTGGAGGACGGACGCGTGCGCGGCGTCTACTGCCCGACACACTGCTCGGAGCGCGACTCGCGCGAGACGCAGGAGGGGGATCCGCCGGCCGACGGGCCGATGGGCATCGCGCTGCAATAGCATTGCCCGTCCCGTGCCGCGCACCGCTATAGCCGACCTGGAGTCCCACCTCGACGAGACGGTTGAGCTGCGCGGCTGGGTTCACGCCGTGCGCGACCAGAAGCGCATGCAGTTCGTGGTGCTGCGCGACGAAACCGGTCTCGCACAGCTGATACTCCGCAAGCAGGAGCAGCCGAGCGAGCTCAACGAGACGATCTCCGCGCTGACCCCCGAGTCGGCGGTGACGGTGACCGGGCTGGCCGTGGCCGACGAGCGCGTGAAGCTCGGGGGACTCGAGATCCAGCTGGCGTCTCTGACCGTCGACTCGCCGGCTGAGCCCGAATTGCCTGTCACCCCGGAGTCGGCCTTGGACAAGCGCATCGACTGGCGCTATCTCGACCTGCGCCGGCCCGATCGACGCCTGATCTTCGAGGTGCAGTCCACCGTGGAGCACGCGATGCGCGAGCACTGGCGCGAGCAGGGGTTTATCGAGATCCATACGCCCAAGACGATGGGCTCAGCAAGCGAGTCGGGCGCCGAGCTGTTCAAGCTGGACTACTTCGAGCGCACCGCGTATCTGGCGCAGTCGCCGCAGTTCTACAAGCAGATGGCGATGGCGGGCGGCTTCGGCAAGGTGTTCGAGATCGGTCCCGTGTTCAGGGCGAACCCGTCGTTCACCTCTAGGCACGACACAGAGTTCACGAGCGTGGATGTCGAGATCGCGTGGATCGACTCGCATGAGGACGTGATGGCCTTCGAGGAGCAGTGGTTGACGCACGTGCTCGGCGTCGTGGCCGAGCGCCACGGCGAGCAGATCTCGGGCACGTTTGGCGTGGAGGTGGGCGCCCCCAAGCTCCCATTCCCGCGGATGACGCTTGCGGACGCCAAGGACCTCCTGAAGGTCAGGGGTCACGATGTGGGTGGGGGGGGTCTCGATCCGGACCACGACCTCGACCCGCCGAGCGAGCGGGCGCTGTCGGCGATCGTTGCCGAGCAGACCGGCAGCGAGTTCGTGTTCGTCACCGACTACCCGACGTCGGTGCGACCCTTCTACCACATGCGTCACCCCGAGCAGCCGACGCTCACCAAGAGCTTCGACCTGCTCTGGCGCGGCATCGAGCTCACGACGGGCGCCCAGCGCGAGCACCGCTACGAGCAGCTCTTGGCGCAGGCGAGCGAGAAGAAGGTCGAGGTCGAGCCGATCCAGTACTACCTCGATTTCTTTCGCTATGGCGCGCCGCCTCACGGTGGCTTCGGCTTTGGGCTGACGCGCCTGCTGATGCAGATGCTCGGTCAGGACAACGTGCGCGAGGTCACGTTCCTGTATCGAGGGCCCAACCGCCTGGAGCCGTAGGGGGAGCTCCCATCGCCCCCGAGGGGTGAGGGCGATGGGAGTTTTTTTGGGAGACAAGAATCGCCTCGCGTCCGTGCGGTCTCCCGTGTCGCCGGTCACGCAGCTTGCGGGACGCGGCGATCGCTCTTTCGTGGGCGTTCATAAGCTGAGCGCTCGCGAAAGGTCGGCTCGGGCGCCCTGCTTCGGCTCCCGAGGATCCTGTGGCTCTAGGCTGCAATGGCGCTCTCCATGCAGTCATCGCACGCGCCGATTCCCTCGAGCTCGATTTCAAGTGGCGCGTGGTTGGAGGGCCGGCGTCCCTGCCGGTAGGCGTGCTTGACCTCGCAGCGAGTGATGTGTTCCGCGAGACGTGTGCTCGCCAAGGCGAGATCGATGCGCAGTCCGTAGTCGCGCGCGTAGTGGCCCTCGCGCTGGTCCCAGCAGGTGTAGCCGTGATCCTTGGGGTGCAGGTGGCGGTAGACGTCCACGAGCTCGCCCTCGTGCAGGATGTGGCGCAAGTCCTCGCGCTCGGCCGCGGCTGTGTGGTAGGAGCCTTCGAGCCATGTGGGCTCGTACACGTCGCGATCGGAGGGCGCGACGTTGAAGTCGCCGGCGATCAGCAGCGGGTGGTAGTGGTCGCGGCAGGCCTGGTTGGCGACGGCCTCCAGGAACGCGAGCTTGCCCGAGTCGTCGAGCTCCTCGCGCGTGGGGCCGGCGGGCACGTATACAGAGCCGAGCGTGAGACCGGCGCAGGTCGTCTCCAGCCAGCGCCCCTGTGCCAGATCGTGCTGGCCCGCGAGCGAGAGGCAACGCTGGGTGACGCGGTGGTCGGAGCGCACGAGAATCGCCACGCCTCCGTTGCGTCGGCCGGGGCTGTGCTGGGCGCGGTAGCCGAGCTGCTCCAGGCGCTTGTGCGGGAAGTGGCGGAAGGGGCAGCGCGTCTCCTGCAGGCACACCATGTCTGGGCGCTCTCTGCGCAGCATCTCCGCGATGCGTGGCATGCGCGCGCGGATCCCATTGACGTTCCAGCTGATCACTTTGAGCCTGTGCTCCTCTGTGCTGGTCATCGCCCTGTTCCCCTCGTCCTCGCTTGTCTTGATGACTGTGTCTCGGTGCTCATGTCCCGGTCCTCCTGCTCGTGCCCCTCGTAGAAAACAGTCGCTACAGAAGTCTCGAAACTGCTTGCTACACAAACCTTGAAACTACTTCCTACACAACCGACACAGTAGGCGAGGCAAGAGGAAACGTCTATAGGTCGTATGGACAAACCGAGAGCCACCCGTTGGACATTTAGGTGCATGCGTGTCCGGGGTTTGACCGGATGCCGTCCGGGGCTCTGATTACCTTCCAAAGCATGCTCGTCAACGAGCTCTCAGATGGCACCGAGATCGACCAGGTCCTGCTGGTGCGCGCGATCGAGCGCCGCTCGCGCCGCGACGGCGGCGACTACCTGCGCCTGCAGCTCGGCGATCGCACCGGCGCGGTCGTCTCGATGGTGTGGGAGGACCCAATCGGGGTGGAGCGCCTTGCGGCGCCGGGCGCCCCGGTCCACGTCAGCGGGCGCTACACCGTGCATCCGCGTTTCGGGCCACAGATAAACCTTCGCTCACTCAGACCAGCCGAGCCCGGGAGCTTCGATCTCGAGGAGCTGCTCGACGGGCCGGAGCGCGCCCCCGAGCAGATGGTGGACGACCTGCGCCGTCTCCTCGCCACCGTGCGCAACCCTCATCTAAGCGTGCTGCTGGAGCGTGTGTTCGGTGAGGGCTCGTCGCTGTGGGCGCGCTACGAGGTGGCGCCGGCCGCGAAGTACTACCACCAGGCCTACCGCCACGGACTGCTCGAGCACTGTCTAGGCGTCGCGCAGGCCGTGAGCGCGATCTCGGCCACGTTTCCAGGCATCGACCGTGACGTCGCCGTCACAGGCGCTCTCTTGCATGACATCGGCAAGCTGGAGGCTTACACCGAGGATCCCCAGAGCATCGACCTCACCGATCTAGGGCGCCTGCACGGCGAGATCGCGCTTGGCTACTACCGCGTGCGCCGCACGATCGAGGACATCGACGGCTTTCCCGAGGAGCTGGCATGGGCGGTGGGGCACATCATCCTCTCCCACCACGGCTCGCTAGAGCACGGCAGCCCAGTGGTCCCGTGCACGCGCGAGGCGACGCTTGTGCACATGATCGACAATCTCGGTGGGCGCCTGGGCAGCTTCGACCGGATCGAGAAGGAGCTCTCGCCGGGGGCCCGCTGGTCGAGCTTCGACCGCGCGATCGGCTCGGGCGCTTGGTTCAGCGCGGACGTGACGACCCAGCCGTCGGCGGTGCCGGCACGCGAAGCCGCCTGAGCGGCCCTACGGCCTTACCGAAATAGGGCCGTAAAACCCGCAAATAGCGAGCGGGCCGGCAGGCAAGGCGAATACGTCTCGCCCCCGAGTTCTATCGTTCACAATCGGATGGCCAAGGACACCGAGAAGCTGATCCGCCAGCTGTCGCTGATCTCATACCTGATGGCCGAGCGCAGGCCGGTCACGGCGCTTGAGATCCGGCGCGACGTGGAGGGTTACAGCGGCATGAACGAGGACGCCTTCGCGCGTCGCTTCTATGCCGACCGCTCGGAGCTCGAGTCGCTGCGCATCCAGCTGACGGTCGACCGTCCCGCCGACGGCGCCGCCGAGCAGGAGAACTATTCGCTGCGGCCCGAGAACTTCCACCTGCCCGCGATCGAGTTCTCAGACGAAGAGCTCGCCGCTCTGCAGGCGGCGCTGCACCTGCTCGACGGCGAGTTCGCCTACGCCGAGCCGCTGCGGCTCGCGCTGCAACAGATCACCTGGGGGCGCCCCAGCCCGCTGCGGGCGCCCGAGCAACGCTCGGTGGCGCTCGGGATCACCGCCTCAGCCGGCGGCCACGAGCTGTCGGTGCGCCTGGCCAAGATCGAGACGGCGATCTTCCGCAACAAGACGATCACCTTCGACTACTACACGATGGCGCGCGACGAGGTCGGCTCTCGACGTGTGGACCCTTATCACCTGCTGTTCCAGGGCGGCGAGTTCTATCTGCTCGGCTATGCGCACGAGCGCGAGGAGATCCGCGTGTTCCGACTCTCGCGCATCCGCGGCAAGGTCTCCTACGCCACCAAGGCCGAGCACGACTTCAGGCGGCCAGCGGACTTCGATCCGCGCGCCTACGCGAACCGCTCGGAGTGGCAGCTGGGTGAGGAGCGGGGAGTCGCGGAGGTGCTCCTATCCGAGCGCATCGCCTGGCAGATCGAGCGTCATTTCGGCCGCTACGGAGACATAGCCGTGGCCGGTGAGGAGGGAAGCGCTCGAGGAGACATGCTGCTGCGCACCAGCTACTCCAGCGCGCGCATGTTCGTCTCGTGGGTGCTCGGTCTCGGCGAGCACGCACGGCTGCTCGGACCACCCGAGCTCTCCGAGGAACTCAACAAGCGTCTGGCGCTGCTCGACGAGCTCCACTCCGAGACGCTCGAGCTCGCCGACAGCGTTCCTCCGATCGAGGAGTCTTTGGCGGCCCCCACTCGCCAGGGCGGCGCCTCAGCAGCGCGCGCGGGCCGCAGGGCCGCGGCCGCCGAGCGCGACACGCAGGGCGAAGCGGCGATCCGTCCCGAGCGCTTCGCGCGGCTCGTCACGCTTGCGAGCATCCTGATCCACGCGGGCAGGCGCGGGGAGCGCGTCAAGATCTCAGACGTGCGCGAGCGGCTGCAGCTCTCAGGCGAGGAGCTGCGCGAGGACGTCAACGTGCTGAACGTCGTCAACTTCGGCGGGGGCTCGTATGTGCTGTACGCCGAAATCCTCGAGGAGGAGGGGGAGATAGACGTCGACCCGGAGCCCTACAGCGACAACTTCGATCGTCCCGCGCGGCTGCTTCCGGTCGAGGCCAAGGCGCTGATCGCCGCGATCGACTTGGTCGGCGAGCACATTCCGGAGGGCTCGCTCGCGTCCGCTCGCGAGAAGATCGTGGCGGCGCTCGGGGAGGATCCGATGGAGCAGGGGCTGCAGGTGGCGCATGCGACGAGCGACGACTCCGAGGTGGCGCGGATCGTGTCTCGCGCGATCGTCGAGCACCGGCTCGTGGAGCTCGACTACTACAAGGAGAACGAGGACGAGTTCTCGTTGCGGCGCGTAGAGCCCTACGCGCTGACCAACGGGCAGGAGGGCTGGTATTTGGCCTCGTTTGACCCAGAGAAGCAGGACATGCGCCACTTCAGGCTCGACCGCATCAGGCGCGCGCAGGTGACCGACGATACGTTCGAGCCGCGCGCGGAGGTCGATCCAGGCGCCGAAGTGGAGGGCTGGATGCGCACCGGCGAGGTGCGGGCGTCGCGTACGGCGCGCGTCTGGATCTCACCTGAGCGGGCACGCTGGGCGCGCGAGCAGCGGCGCGTCCACGAGGAGCTGGTCGATGGCTCGATCGTCGTCGAGCTGAGCTTCGCCGGCACCGACTGGCTCGTGCGCGAGATCCTCAAGGAGGCCGGCGATGCGGCGGTGATCGAGCCCGAGGATGCCCGCGAGGCCGTGCTCGTGGCGGTGCAGCGCCTGCGAGCGGTGCCCGCCGGCGTCTCGTGAGCTGCGCCCGCGACGCCCGCGGGCGTCTTACGAGCGGCGCGTGGCTGGCCATGCCGACATCCGTCGAGTCGGCCCGGTCGGGGTCATGAGCCGTCGCGAGCGGATCAAGATGAGCGAGGCCGAGGTCGCGGCGTTCCTTACGGAGGAGCGGACGGTTACCTGCGCGACGGTGGGCCCGCGCGGGTGGCCGCACCTGATGCCACTGTGGTACGTGCTGCGCGACGGCTTGGGCACGCCGGGCCCGACTGTCTGGGCGTGGACCTATGCCGTGTCACAGAAGGTGCGCAATCTGGAGCGCGACGCGCGCGCCACTTTGCAGGTCGAGGCGGGCGAGCAGTATCAAGAGCTGTGCGGGGTCGTGCTCGAGTGCGACGTCGTCGTCCATCGCGACATCGAGACGGTGGGCGCGCTCGGGCACGAGATCTTCAGGCGTTACGCATCCCCACGCGGAGAGCCACCGGCGGAGGAGCTGGCAAGGGAGGTTGGCGCCATGGTGCAAGCGCAAGCCGCCAAGCGCGTGGCTTTGGAGTTCGTCGAGCGACGCCGTGCGACCTGGGACCATCGCAAGCTCGCGGGCGTCTACTGATTTGTCTTCACATATAGGCTTTCGCACCGAATGGAGTCATTGAAGGGACTGATCCTCTCGGGGGGCAAGGGCACGCGTCTGCGCCCGATCACGCACACGAGCGCCAAGCAGCTCGTGCCGGTGGCCAACAAGCCGGTGCTGTTCTACGGGATCGAGGCGATGGCAGCCGCCGGCGTCGGAGAGGTCGGCATCATCATCGCGCCCGAGACCGGCGAGGAGATCAGGCGGGCGGCGGGCGACGGGTCGCGCTTCGGCGTGAAGATCGAGTACATCGTGCAGGACGAGCCGTTGGGGCTGGCACACGCGGTGCTGACCGCCGAGCCCTTCCTCGGTGACAGCCCGTTTGTCATGTACCTCGGCGACAACCTGCTGCAGGGCGGCATCTCCGATCTGGTTGCCGCCTTCCGCGAGCATGAGCCGGACGCGCTGATCCTGCTCACGCCGGTGCCCGACCCGCAGAACTTCGGAGTGGCCGAGCTGGCGGACGCCGCCCCGGGAGAGGTCGGGCGGGTGCTGCGGCTCGTGGAGAAGCCATCCGAGCCGGCGACTGATCTGGCACTCGTGGGCGTGTACATGTTCACGGCTCAGATCCACAACGCCGCCCGCGCGATCGAGCCCTCCGGGCGCGGAGAGCTCGAGATCACCGACGCGATCCAGCACCTCGTCGACGGCGGCCGTCGCGTCGAGCCGCACATCGTGCGTGGCTGGTGGAAGGACACGGGACGCTTGGACGACATGCTCGAGGCCAATCGGCTGATCCTCGACAACTTGACAGAGCGGGTGGAGGGCGAGCTGGTCGACTCGCAGGTCGACGGGCGTGTCGTGATCGAGCCGGGGGCGCGCCTGGAGCGAACTACTGTGCGTGGGCCGGCGATCGTTGGCGCCGGGGCACAGCTGCGCGACTGCTACGTGGGTCCCTACACTGCGATCGGCGAGGATTGCAAGATCTCCAATGCGGAGGTCGAGCATTCGATCCTGTTGGCGGGCTCCTCCGTGTGCGACCTCGACGGGCGCATGGAGTCCTCTTTGCTGGGACGCAACGTGACGGTGCGCCGTGGCGATCGCCAGCCGCGTGCCTACCGCTTCATGGTGGGCGACAACTCGGACATCTCAATTCTGTGAGACTGCTGGTGACGGGCGCCGCCGGGATGCTCGGCGGCGACATCGCGCGGGCCGGCGAGCGTGCTGGGCACGAGCTGGTCTTGATGGATCGCGCCGCGCTCGACATCACGGATGGCGAGGCTGTCGAGCGCGCGCTCGACACGTCCGCCCCGGATGCTTTGGTCAATTGCGCGGCCTGGACGGACGTGGACGGCGCCGAGTCCCAGCGGGAGGCGGCGCATGCCGTCAACGCCCACGGAGCCGGTAACGTCGCGCACGTCGCCGCCGAGGCGGGCATTGCGCTCGTGCACGTCTCTACCGACTACGTCTTTGACGGGAAGGCCCCACTCGACGAGCAGAACCGGCCGAGAGCGTACGTCGAGTCCGATCCAACCGGCCCTCGCACGGTCTACGGCCACACCAAGCTCGAGGGTGAGCGCCTCGTGATCGCGGCGTCTCCACGACACCTGGTGGCGCGCAGCTCGTGGCTTTTCGGCATGGACGGGCACAACTTCGTCGACACGATGCTGCGGCTGGGAGTCGAGCGGCAGTCGGTCCAGGTGGTCGACGATCAGGTTGGCTGCCCGACCTGGACGGGGCATCTCGCCCCGGCTCTGCTCGGGCTGCTGGAGCGCGACGTGCGGGGGCTGGTGCACCTCGCGGGCGCGGGACACGTCTCCTGGAACGGCTTCGCCAAGGAGGTCTTCCGTCAGGCCGAGCTCGACTGCCGCGTCGAGGGCGCCACCACCGCGCAGATGGCGCGCCCCGCCCCGCGGCCGGCTTGGTCGGCGATCGAGTCCGAGCGAGACGACGTGATCCCGATGCCCGACTGGCGCGACGGCCTCGCGGGGTATATGGCGGCCCGAGCCGGGATGACGCGCTCGTGAGAAGCCCTTGGATGGGATGATGCGCTCATGAGGCTTCTGGTCTGCGGCGGCGCCGGGTTCATCGGCTCCAACTTCGTCCGTCTGCGCCTGCGCGAGCACGGCGACGAGGTGGTGGTGCTCGACAAGCTCACATATGCCGGGCGCGAGGAGAACTTCCACGACTACTCCGACGATCCCGGCTTCCTCTTCGTGCACGGCGCGATCGAGGATCCCCAGGCGGTGGCGAAGGCGCTCGCGGGAGGCGGGGGGGCCTCGATCGAGGCGATCGTGAACTTCGCCGCCGAGACGCACGTCGATCGCTCGATCGCCGAGCCTGACGCGTTCGTGAGGACGCACGCACAGGGCGCCTACGTGCTGCTGGAGGCGGCTCGCGAGCGCGAGCTGCGCTACGTGCAGGTGTCTACCGACGAGGTGTACGGCTCGATCGAGGATGGCTCGTTCACCGAGGACTCGCCGCTGCGTCCCTCCTCGCCTTACTCGGCCACTAAGACCGGCGCGGATCTGCTCGTGCAAAGCTACTTCCACACCTACGGGCTGCCGGCGACGATCTGTCGGGGGTCAAACAACTATGGGCCTTACCAGTACCCGGAGAAGCTGATCCCGCTGATGATCCTCAATGCCCTGCACGGCGATCCGCTGCCCGTGTATGGCGACGGGATGCAGGTGCGCAATTGGATCCACGCGACCGATTTCGGCCGTGCGATCGGCTGCGCGCTCGAGCGTGGGGAGCCTGGCGAGGTCTACAACGCGGGCGGCCCCGACGAGTGCCCGAACATCGAGGTCGTGAGGCGCATCATCGAGCTCACCGGCGCCCAGGAGTCGTTGATCGAGCACGTCACCGACCGTCCCGGCCACGACCGTCGCTACTCGCTCTCCTCACAGAAGCTGCGCGGGCTCGGATGGGAGCCACGTGTGCGCTTCGCTGAGGGTCTCGATCAGACGGTCGCGTGGTATCGCGACAATGCGTGGTGGTGGGCGCCGATCCGCTCAGGCGATTACCGCAGCTACTACGAGCGTCAATACGGCCGCTCGCTGGCCTAGCCGTCACTTCCGGGATCGGAGCTCGCGGGGGGCCATGCCAGAGGTCCTTAGCGTGGCTTCCTTCACGAGGGTGAGACGCCAGAGATCTTCCAGCGTGAGCCTTCCCTCACGAGCGTGAGCGTGGTGATGCGGCTCTTGCCGGAGTAGGTGCTCTTCACACTTGCGAGCGCCCTCGTGCTCGCGCCGCTGACGTTGATCGACTCGATCGTCATGTTGAGCGCGTCGATCTCGTGGAGCTGCTTCTTCAACACCGCCTGGCACCCGCCGGCGTTCCGCAAGCGTGCGGTCAGCGTCGCGGCGAGGTCGTTTTCGCAGAGCTTCTTCTGGTCGCCTCCGGTGGCATCCTTCTGGAAGTCGGAGACCGTCGTGGCGACGCTATGGCTTTCGCCCTTGAAGCCGCTCGTGGACGCGGTTTCGCCGCACGCCCCGAGGCCTACGGCGAAAGCGAGTACGCAAGGTACGACGACGAGCTGTCTCGATACGGCGATCATCGCCCGTAGCGTATGCGAGCGAGACAGGCTGTGCTGTCTCCAGCTGAGCCGCGGGCGCGAAGGCCGGCCGGCCGGCGTCGTAGCAACGACCCGGCCGGCGTGAAGCCTCTACGCCCTAAGTATTCAGCTCTGCTCGTCGTCGCGGCGGTAGCCGAGTCGCGCGGAGATGTTGTCGGCCGTTGCCACCAGGTGCGGGCCGAGCGCGTCCACGAGCTCCTCGAGCGAGATCATCGAGCTGTGCGCGGCGATGTTCACCGCCGCGACCACCTCGCGGGACTCGGTGCGAACGGGCGCGGAGATCGAATGCAGACCCTGGGCGAGCTCTTCGTCGTTGACCGCCATGCCCTCCTCGAGCACGTGCTCGAGTTCGGTGCGCAGCGCCTTCTTGCTCGTGATCGAGTTGGGGCCGCGACGCGCGAGCGTCATGTTCCCGATCAGGTCGCGCTGCTCGTTCTCGGGGAGGTTGGCAAGCAGCACCTTGCCCATCGAGGTGCAGTAGGCGGGCAGGCGCGAGCCGGGCCGCAGGTTCAGGTCGATCTTGTTCTGGCCGCGGCGGAAGCTGCGCGCACGGTCGACGTAGAGGATCTCGGGGCCGTCGAGGACCGAGAGGTTCACGGTGTAGGAGGTGCGCTGGCGCAGCTCTTCGAGGTAGGGGCGCGAGTGCTCGCGCAGCCCGGTCGAGTTCAGCGCGGACATGCCGAGGTCTGTGACCCGCAGGCCGAGACGATACTTGCGCGAGGCGCCCTGCTCGAGAAATCCGAGCGCGACTAGCGTGATCACATAGCGGTGCGTCGTGGAGCGGCTCATGCCGAGGTCGTCGGCGATGTCGGCGATCCCGAGCACCGGGCGCTCGGGCGTGAAGCAGCCGAGGATCGCAAGTCCGCGCTCGAGCGACTGGGAGTAGCGAGGCTCGCGGAGGCTTGGGATCGACCACTCGCCTTCTTGGCTGGATTTGGAAGAATTCGAGCTTACTCTAGGCATCTGTGCGTTGGCCCCTATCCGTATTGCCGGAGGTGCCTCTACATGGGTGCACCTCTATTGAACAGTCATCATACTTGGGAATGCAGACGATCTCAATCGCGAACCGGGACTCTGACAGCGTGAGGGGTCGCCACCGCGCCGCGAATCGTTGCGCAAATGCCCCGGCGCGTATCGGGCCTGATTCCATCTGACACCTGATAGGCGGTGCGTATTCCCTTTATCCATGCAGTTCTCACGTTCGAGATAGATCTACTCGGAATCTGCCCGATGTCGGGGTTTTCCGCACTGGAGAAAGCGCGTGACTACTCAGAACTGAATACTCAATATTCGAACTACGCGAGGGTCCCGGCAGGGTGAGCGAGCGTCTGACATACACCAGCGGCGCGCTGGAAGCGGCGCCTCGACGACGAGTTCGAGGCAGCCCTCGCGAGAGCGCGCGAGGCGGAGCTGGCCCCCTCCCCACATCTGATAGCCGCCGAGCCCGTGACGGAGGGTGGCGTGTTCGAGCGTCGTGACCCGTCCGACGCGAAGGGCCGCGTGAGCCGCGCTCACGCGGCCGGCGCTGAGACCGTCGCTCGGGCGTTGCGCGCCGCGCGCGGCGCGCAACGGCAGTGGAGCTGCCATGCCTCACGGCGAGCGCTGCGCCCACATGCGCGCGGTGGCATGGGCGATCGGCGAGCGCCACGTCGAGCTCGCGGCTGTCGTGAGCCTCGAGACGGGCAAGACGCGGGTGGAGTCGATCGCTGAGGTGCAGGAGGCGATCGACTTGATCGAGACCTACTGCACGACGATCGAGGCGGCTGGCGGATTCACCTCTGCGCTGCAGAGCTTCACCCCGAACGAGCGCAATCTCGAGACACTCAGACCGTACGGCGTGTTCGGTGTGATCGTGCCTTTCAACTTTCCGATCGCGCTGGCTGTGAACATGCTCTCGGCCGCGGTGATCGCCGGCAACACAGTTGTGGTGAAGCCGTCGGAGAAGACTCCCCGGACGGGCAGCCTGCTCGGAGAGATCCTGTCTGGCGCAAACCTGCCGCCAGGGACCGTTCAACCTTGTCCACGGAGGCCCCGAGACCGGTCGTGCGCTTGTTGGCGGCGACGTCGACGGGATCGCGTTCACCGGTTCGGTGCCGGTCGGGCACGAGATCGCTCGAGCGCTGTCGCACGGTCACTGGACGCGCCCAGTGCTGGCCGAGATGGGCGGGAAGAACCCGGCGATCGTCACAGCCAACGCAGACTTGCGCAAGGCAGCCGAAGGCGTCGCCGGGCCGCGTTTGGTCTCTCCGGCCAGAAGTGCAGCGCCTGCTCGCGCGCGATCGTGGTCGACGACGTTCACGACGAGTTCGTGGAGCGGCTGTGCGCGTTCACCCAGACGCTTAGCGTCGGAGACCCCTCGGATCGCGCCTCTGCTCTGGGGCCTGTCATCGACGAGCGGGCAGTGTCGCGCTTCGAGGAGAGTGTCGCGCTCGCTCGCCGCGATGGCACGGTCGCGGTTGGTGGCCGACGGCTAGAGCTCGGTGGGCACTTCGTCGAGCCGACCGTCGTGTGCGATCTGCCGGTCGGGCACTCGCTCACCCGCGACGAGCTGTTCCTGCCGTTTGTGAGCGTCACGCGTTCCCGCAGCCTGGAGGGCGCGATCGCGGAGGCCAACGCCGTCGACTACGGGCTCACAGCGGGCATCTTCAGCGAGGACGACGCCGAGGTGCGCGAGTTCCTGGACGCGCATCGAGGCCGGGGTGCTCTATGTGAACCGTCGCGCCGGAGCCACGACGGGAGCATGGCCGGGATCGCAATCGTTCTGCGGATGGAAGGCGAGTGGCCTGACGGGCAAGGGTGGCCTCGGCCCGTACTATCTCCCACAGTTCATGCGCGAGCAGAGCCACACGATCGTGGAATGACTGTCGGGCGACGAGGACGGCGGCAGTAGGGTGAGCGAGATGGCGGAGTCATCCCCAGGCGGCGAGGCGGCGCTCGTCCCGCCGCAGGGCTGCCGGCTCGCCCCGCGCATGGCGGTCGCGCTCGAGGAGTACCAGCGAGCGGCTGTCGCGCACGCGTGAGTGGATGCGCTCGCGGGACGTCGAGCTGCTGTTGCTCACCCAGCCCGAGCACTACAACTGGCTGTCGGGCTACGAGCCGACGAGCGCGTTCTACTTCCAGGCGCTGGTCGTGCCGGTCGCCGAGGACGCCACGCTTACGCTCTTGTGCAACAAGGCGGAGCTGTTGTTGTGCGAGGAGACCTGCTGGGTGAGCGACGTGCGTCCGATCTGGACCCACGAGGATCAGACCGCGCGACTGCTGGAGGTGTTGGTCGAGCGGGGGCTCGACGGCGCCAGGCGTGTGGGGCTGAACCTCTCCAGCTATCACCTGAAGGCGCGTTACGCGCTCGAGCTGGCGCGCGCGCTGCCGAAGGCCGAGATAGTCGACGTGTGTGAGGGGCTCGACGACCTGCGGCTGGTCAAGAGCCCGGCTGAGATCGTGCTGCTGCGCAGGGCCGCCCACGTCGCCGACGTTGGCGTCGGCGCCGGCATCGAGGCGATCCGCGCGGGTGTCAGCGACCGCGAGGTGATGGCCGCGATTCAGCGGGCGGTAGCCGCGAGCGGTGGGGAGTTCCCCGCCTATCCGACGCTCGTCGATGCGCGCGGGACGCTGCACGGGACGCCCGTCGGCAAGGTGCTCGGCGACGGCGACGTGGTCTACCTGGAGGTCAGCGGCGTAGTGCGTCGCTACCACTGCAACATCTCGCGAACGGTCGTGGTGGGCGAGCCCTCGCGACGCGTGCGCGAGCTCTATGAGGTCGTGCGGGACGCGCTGCACCGCGCCACAGACGCGCTGCGCCCGGGCACGAAGGTCGCCGAGATCGTGGAGCTCGTGGCCGAGTGCCACCGCGGATACGAGCGGAACACGTGGGGGCGCTTCGGCTTCAGCATGGAGATCGCCTATCCGCCGATCTGGATCGGGGCGCTCAGCCTGATGCGCGGCGACCCGCACACGATCGAGCCTGGCATGGTGATCACGATGGAGCCCGGCCTCTCTTACAGCGACGGCGCCACGATGATGCTTGGCAACAATGTGCTGGTGACCGAGGACGGCCCCGAGGTGCTCAACGAGGTGCCGGTGGAGCTGTTTTGGAAGTGACGGATATCAAGCGGGTCCCAATCAAGCGGGTCCCAATTGCTCCAGCGGAGAGCACGCCGATCCTCCAGCGAGCAGTGTCCTGATGCTCCAATGAGGAGACCGTCAAATCTCCGGCGAGCAGTGTCTGACGTATCGGCGAAGATGAGGTCTTGACGCCCCAGCGCGACACCGTCCACTGGTACGCCGGGCCGACGACCTTCTACCGTGCCCCCTCGCGCGACGCGGGCGAGGTCCCGGCGGGCAGCGTGGCCGTGCTGGGCGTTCCGCTCGACTCCTGGACGCTGGGGCGCAACGGTCAGCGTTATGCGCCGCGCGCGATTCGCGAGGCTTCGCTGTATCTGGCCGGCTACTACGGTCTTCAGACTGAGCCGGTTGGCTATGTGAACGTCTCAGACGGGCGTGTGTGGACAGTGCCTGAGCAGGCCCGTCTGTTCGACGTAGGTGATGTGCGCATCCATCAAGGCGACGTCCACGCACAGATCGAGGCGATCGCCGCGCCGGTAGCCGAGATCACGGCACGCGGAGCGATGCCGGTGGTGCTCGGCGGCGATCACTTCGTGCCCTATCCGTCGTTCGTCGGCTTCGCCCGCGGGGTGCGCGCCGGCACGCCTGACGCGAAAGTGGGCTTCCTGAACATCGACGGGCACTTCGACTTCTGGGACGAGTTCCGGGACATGGGGCGCCTCAATCACGGGACATTCGCGCGGCGCATCAGCGAGCACGAGGCGGTCGGGAACATGGTGTGGTGGGGCCTCAACGGGACCAACATCGCCGAGCCCGAGCAGCTGCGCATCTGCCGAGACCGGGGCTTCGTGGGCTACACGGCCGCTTCGATTCGCCGTCGTGGGGTGCTCGAGACGATGCGCGAGGCCCTGGAAGTCGCTTCCGATGGGGTCGATCGGGTGTATGTGACGTTCGACATCGACGCGACCGACGGGGCCTATGCGCCAGGCACCCATTCGATCGTCGTGGACGGGCTCACCTCAGGTGAGGTGTTGGCCGCGCTGGCGGTCATTCCCGAGTTCCAGAGTGTCGGAGCATTTGACGTATGCGAGATGATCCCACAATACGATGTGGGGGGAGGTCGCACCGCGCGGTATGCGGCGCACGCGATCCTCACGGTCATAGGTCATCGAGTGCTCGACTCTCAGCCATCAATTCCGCGGGACATATTGGATGCCGTGTTTCGCTGAGCGCAGACGGCGGATCGCCGTTCACAGGTCCAGCTCAGAGCGAGTCCCGACCGGGATGCGCGCGGGAGCCGGTGTCATGAGCCGTCGAGCCCAAGCAGAGCAAGGGGAGGGATAGATGCAGTCGATTAGTCGGGGTAGGAAGCGTCAGGTCTTTGGGGTGATCGCTGGCGTTTGCGCTATGTCTGGGGGCCGTCGCTTGCGGGAGCTGCAGCAAAAGCAGCACGACGCTCACGATCGGTGGCTGGGGCGGTGTGATCGACGAAGCCACGCAGAAGGCCTATCTGAACCAGTTCGACTGCGGAAAACCACGTCAAGTCTCAGTTCGCGGACGCTCCCGGAGTGCAGCTCGCGCGCGTGGAAGCGCAGAACTCCGCGCACAAGGTCCAGTGGGACGCGGTGGACTCGCTCGACGGCGGGCTCCGCGTTCACGCTGTACGCCAAGGGTCAGCTGGCTCCGCTGCCGGCGGCTCAGAAGGCGACCTTCGAACAGGAACTGGGCGCCGAGAAGGTCACGCCGTTCGGCTTCTCCCACGGCAGCCTTGGCGACGTGATCGTCTGCAACATGGACAAGATGAAGAGCTGTCCCGACGACGATGGCTCAGTTCTATGACACCAAGGCCTTCCCCCAGCAGCGTATGTTCGGTGGGATCGAGCCGATCGAGGCGATCACGACCGCTGAGGTCGCGGCGGGGATGCCGATCACGCAGACCGCGACGACTCCGGTGGACGTCAAAGCGGTGATCAAGACGCTCGAAGGGCTCAAGCCTCAGATCAAGGTCTTCTGGCAGTCGGGCGATCAGCAGCAGCAGGTGATGCGCAGCGGCCAGGTGCCGCTCGGGATCATGTGGAGCGACCGCGCCTACCAGCTCATCTCGCAAGGGGTGAAACTGAAGGTTGTGTGGACCGGGGGCGCGTACGAGCCGAGCTATTGGGCTGTGCTGAAAGGCGCTCACAGCTCCGCGACGGCGAGCGAAGCTGCTGTCGTTCATCGCGAGCCATCCGAAGTCTGAGGCGAAGTGGGCTGAAATCGTCCACGACTCCGTGCCCAACCCGGCGGCGCTCGACTATCTGCCCGGCTCGATCTCCTCGGAGTTGGCGGACAACCCGGTCAACCTCAAGCAGTTGGCGACGCCCAACTTCAACTGGTACGCGCAGCACAGCGACGAACTGAACACGCGCCTATGAGAACTTCCTGCGCGGGTAGTCGCTACGCGTAGGATCTAGTGCCATGGGACAGGCGGGGAGGAGCGTGACAGCGAGCCTCCCCGCCTCGCCTCGTCGCGAGCCGGGCGCTCAGTGGAGCGCGATGCTGGCCAACCGCTGGGCGTTGCTCCTGGTCGTGCCGCTGCTGGCGGTGCTGCTCGGCTTCGTGGTCTATCCGCTGGTGAAGCTGACGGTCGACTCGCTGACCACCGGCGAGCGGGATCGGCAACTACGAAGCGGTTCTACAGAGCGCGGCGGGAAGACGCGCGCTGATCACGACCGTGCTGGCGAGCGTGCTGGTGAGCGCGATCGCGGTGACGCTTGGCGCTCTGCTGGCATGGCACATCCGCGTCTCGAGCCACCGCGCCGTGAGGGCGGTGCTGTGGCTCGCGGTGCTTGCCCCGTTCTGGATGGGGACGGTCGTCAAGAACTACGCGATCGTGATCCTGCTCTCGGCGGAAGGGCCGCTGGACAAGGGGCTTGAGCTTGTGGGGTTGGGGCCCGTGTCGCTGCTCTACACCTCGACGGCCGTGGCGATTGGGATGGTCTACACGATGGTCCCCTACGCGGCCTTCTCGCTCTACGGCGTGTTCCTCACGATCGACGAGTCGTTGCTCGACGCCGCTCGCGGGCTGGGGGCCTCGCGCTTGCGCGCTATCACGAGCGTGATGCTGCCGTTGGCGTTGCCTGGGATCGTCGCAAGCGGGGCACTCGTGTTCGCGATCTCGCTCGGCTTCTATGTCACGCCCGTGCTGCTCGGAGGGGCGCAGGCGCCATTCATGGCGAGCTTCATCCAGGACTACGTCTTCACTTTCTTTGACTACCCGGTGGCGAGTGCCGCCTCGGTGATCCTGCTGGTCGTCGCGCTGCTTGTGCTGGGGCTGGCGCTGGCGCTTGTCGGCCGGGGGCGCTTGCGGAGGGCCGCGGCGTGAGGCGCGCGCTGCTTGGCGACCGTCTCACCGATGCGGCAAGCGCCACCGCGGTCGTCGTCACGACGCTTGGCCTGCTTGCGCCCGCGGCGCTCGTCGGCGTGCTGTCGTTCTCCAATGACAGCTTCTTCGACTTTCCCCCGCACGCATGGGGGTTGCGCCAGTACCACACGCTGTTTGACGACCCGCGCTGGGGCACTGCCCTGTGGCTGTCGGTCAGGATCGCGCTGCCGGTGGCGCTGCTCGCGGCGCTTGTGGTCGTGCCGACGCTGTTCACTTTGCATCGCAGCCGGCTTCCGTTTCGGGGCGCTTTGCAGGTGGGGGGACTCGCGGGGATCATCATCCCGATCTCCGCTTATGCGGTGGCGATGTACGGCCTCTACGCGCAGGTCGGCTTGCTCGGAAGCTATTGGGGCTTGGTGCTCGCGAACCTCACGCTTGCGGTGCCGGTGATGCTGCTCGTCACGGGCGCGGCGATGAGCCGCATCCCGGTCGAGCTCGAGCTGGCGGCGATGGTGGCCGGCGCGAGCAGGCTGCAAGCGTGGCTTGCGATCACGCTGCGGCTGCTCGCTCCCGCGATCCTGGCCGGCGGCGTGCTGGCGTTCGTGACCAGCCTCGACGAGGCGGTGTTCATCAACTTCCTCGGCGGTCCCGGTCAGGAGACCCTGCCGAAGGCGATCCTCGACTCGGTGCGCTACGGCCTCGATCCGGTGATCACGGCGATCGCGACGCTGCTGATGGTTGGCACTAGTCTCGCGATGGGGCTCGCCGCGCGGCTGGCGCGGCGGGGGGTGGCATGAGCGATTCGCCGCCAGCCCGGGACCCTGACGCGCGCGCGTGCCGTCCTCCTGCTGAGGAGAGGAGCCCTCACCCGGAAGGGGCGGCGGCGTGGCCGAGGCCGGCGCGTGAGCCGGCGACGGTGCTCGACATCCAGGAGCTGACCAAGTCTTACGGTGACACGCCCGCGCTCGAAGAGGTCAGCCTGCAGGTGCGCG
Source organism: uncultured Solirubrobacterales bacterium (assembly GCA_963764655.1). GTDB lineage: Bacteria > Actinomycetota > Thermoleophilia > Solirubrobacterales > Solirubrobacteraceae > Palsa-744. The sequence continues at coordinate 2,134,735 of CAVXTI010000001.1, read as the reverse complement.
AGGGGGAGCTGTTGACGCTGTTGGGGCCGAGCGGCTCGGGCAAGACGACGCTCTTGAAGGTGATCGCCGGCTTCGAGGCGCCGACGTCGGGCAGAGTGCTGCTGCGCGGGCGCGACATCTCGCGGCTGTCGCCCGCTCGCCGCGGCGTCGGGATGGTGTTCCAGCACTATGCCCTCTTCCCGCACATGACTGTCGCTCAGAACGTCGGCTACGGATTGAAGCTGCGCCGCGTGGCGCGCGCCGAGCGCGAGCGCCGCGTGGACGAGATGCTCGCGCTGCTGCGGCTGGATGGCCTGCAGGGCCGCTACCCGCGCCAGCTCTCCGGCGGCCAGCAGCAGCGTGTGGCGCTGGGGCGCGCGCTTGCCTATGACCCTGAGGTGATCCTGATGGACGAGCCGCTGGGCGCGCTCGACCGGGCGCTGCGCATCGAGATGGAGGAGCAGATCCGCGGGCTGCACCGGGAGCTGGGCGCGACGATCGTGTACGTCACCCACGACCAGCAGGAGGCGCTTGCGCTGTCGGATCGGATCGCGATCATGCGCGCTGGGAAGGTCGCGAGCGTGGGTGCGCCGGAGCAGCTCTACCGGCGTCCGGCGGACAGCTTCGTGGCGGGGTTCTTCGCGAACGCGAACCTGCTGGCGGTGCAGGAGCACCAACTGCTCGACTACGGGCGCGCGCGCGTGCGCTGTGCCGGAAGCGAGATCGAGTGCCCCGCGACGGCCGACGCCGGAGATCGCGTGGTGCTCGCCGTGCGTCGCCGTGGCCTGCGCCGCGATCCCACGCCCGGCGCCTTGCGCGTCGCGGGTGTGGTCGGCGAGATGCTGCTGTTCGGCGACGAGCAGGAGATCTCGCTGCGAACCGAGACGCTCGGGCGGGTCGTGGCGATGATCGACTCGCGTGACTGCGCCGGGCTGGCGCTCGGCGCCGAGGTCGAGCTGTTCGCGCCGGCTGAGGAGGCGGTGCTCGTGCCGCTCGTGTGAGCGACGTGGGCACGGCCAAGGTCGGCGTTTGGGGAGCGGGACGGATTGATGCCAACATTGCAGCCGATGGAGCAGACCCCGATCGCAGCCGCTGGGGACCCACGCCAGCGGGCGCCAGCCGCACAGACGCTCTACGAGCGGGCGCTGCGTAGCCTGCCGGGCGGCAACTCGCGCTCGACGCTGTTTGTGGCGCCCCACCCTCCCTACGCGGCGCGCGGCGAGGGCTGCGAAGTCGTGGACGTGGACGGTCACAGGGTGATCGACCTGCAGAACAACTACACGGCGCTTGTCCACGGCCATGCGTTCGAGCCGGTGCTGCGGGCAGCTACCGCGGCGTTTGCGCAGGGGTCGGCGTTTGGCCTGCCGACGAGCTCGGAGATCGAGCTGGGCGAGTGCCTGGCGGCGCGCGTCGGGTGGGCGGAGCGCTGGCGCTTTGCCAACTCGGGCACGGAGGCGGTGATGATGGCGGTGAGGGCCGCGCGCGCCGCCACCGGGCGCGACGGGCTGGTGCGCTTTGCCAACTGCTACCACGGCAGTTGGGACGCGGTGGTGCGGCGCGGCTCGCATGGCGTGCCGGCGGCCGCCCAGCGGGACGTGCTGACCCTGGCGCTCGGCGACGGCGAGGCGTTTGTGGCCGCCCTGGACGAGCACGAGGGGCGACTCGCGGCGGTGCTGCTCGACCCGATGCCCAATCGCGCGGGCCTGCGCCCGCTCGACGCTTCGTTCGTGCGACTCGTGCGCGAGCAGACCGCTCGCCGTGGGATCGCGCTGGTGGTCGACGAGGTGATCACGTTCAGGCTCGCGACGGGCGGGCTGCACTCGCTGTACGGGATCGAGGGGGATCTGATCGCGCTCGGCAAGATGATCGGGGGCGGTCTCCCCGTGGGGGCGGTCGGTGGACGGGGCGCCTTCATGGACGTGTTCGATCCCCGTCGTCCGGACGCGGTGGCCCACGGCGGGACGTTCTCGGCCAATCCGGTGACGATGCGTGCCGGGCTGGCGGCGCTGGAGGCGTTCGGGCCGGCGGACATCGAGCGGATCGACGCGCTAGGCGATCGCCTGCGCGAGGGGTTGCGCGGCCGTGGCTGGTCGGTCACGGGGAGGGGGTCGTTGCTGAAGATCGGCTCGCAGGATCCGACGGCGCTGTGGTGGCGCCTGTACGAAGCGGGGGTGCTGATCGCGGGAAACGGGCTGGTGTGCGTGTCGACGCCGATGGACGAAGCGGTGATCGAGCGCGTGCTGGACGCGTTCGAGCGGGTGGGGGACGCGGCGCGGTGAGCGCCGTCCGCGACGCGCCCGCCGCGCGAGCTGTGTCTGTGAGCGGTGTCGAGGCCCGTGTCCGCGTGGCCAGCCTCGACGGTTGAGAATGCCCGGTGGTTGATCGAATGAGTGACGGCGGGCCCGCGGTGTGCGTGGTCGGCGCGGGGGCGATCGGGCTGTGCTGTGCGCTCGAGCTCGCTTGTCGCGGAGCGCGCAAGGTGACGATCGTCGAGGCGGGGCACGTCGCCGCGGGCTCCTCGGGGCTGTCGGTAGGGATCGTCGAGACGCAGTATCTCGACCCGCTCGACATAGAGCTGCGGGCTCGTTCGATGCGGATGTTTGAGCGGCTCGAGCGCGAGCACGGGTTGCGTGTCGTGCGCAACGGCTATCTGCGGCTTGGTCACGATGCGCATGCGCGCGCGGCGTTCGAGCGCAGCGTGGAGATACAGGGCGAGCTTGGCGTGCGCGGGGCGAGCGTGCTCGATCGAGGGCAGGTGGCGCGGCTGGTGCCGGACATGAGCACAGACGACGTGCGTGCGGGCTTGTTCGGGCGCGGCGACGGGTTCGTCGACGGCCACTTGTACTGCGGCCTGCTCGCGGAGCTGGCGCGGGCGGCGGGAGCGAGGCTGCTCGTGGGCGCCGAGCTGCTGGATGCGGAGCGGCTCGACGACGGTGGGCTGCGGTTGACCACGACGGGGGGTGCGCTGGAGTGCGATGTTGTGGTGGACGCGGCCGGGCCGTGGGCCGGGAGGGTCGCGCGGCGGCTTGGCTGCGACCTGGAGCTGGCGCCGCAACGTCATCAGGCGTGCGTGGTGCATCTGCCGCGTGAGCTGGGCTACACGATGCCTTCGGTGATGGACTACATGCCAGGCAGCGGTGAGTGTGGGCTGTACTTCCGCCACGAGGGGCCTGGCAGGCTGATCGCGGGGCTGCACGGCGAGGAGGCCTCCGAGTCGGTCGCCGACCCCGACCTCTATGCGCGTCAGGCGGACGAGGAGTTCTTGGAGACGCTTGCTTGCAAGCTCTCAAGCCGCTTGCCGGGACTTGCCGACGCCGCGCTGGCGGGTGGCTGGGCGGGGCTCTATCCGGTGAGCGTCACGGGCAGGCCGCTCGTCGGCCCGCTCTCGAGTGACGCCGCGGTGATCGTCGCCGGCGGCTCGGGCGGCTCGGGCATCCAGCTCTCGCCAGTGCTGGGTGAGCTCGCCGCCGACTGGGTGCTGCACGGCGAGCCGCGAGCGGTCGCGAGCGCGCGGCGGCTCGCGCCGGGTGAGGCCCGCGCCTGAGCATCTGCCGGGAATGAGGTAACCGTGCCGCGGCGTGCTGCGTCGCTATGGGCGCTCAGTCGTGCCGCGGGAGCGCGGCGAGCACGCGCCGCGCCAGCTGCTCGTCGCCTGTGAGTTGCAGCCCGGCGGTGTCGCGCGCCGAGCCGAGCGCGTTCGCCCAAGCCGTCGCTGGCCCGGCGATGCACGCCCAGGGGACGCATTTGCCTGGCTCGACGAGCGTGACGCGGCCGTCGTGAATGTCGAACAGCTGGCGCGTGGGCGTCTCGAAGTCCTCGATCAGCAGCTCGACGACTCCGTTGGGGAGGGTCGAGCCGTCGAGCAGGGCGGGCAGCGCGAGCAGCGTGGCGTGCACGTCGAGCCGCTCTGCGCAGGCCGGGTCGGCCTGCGGCTCGGGCTCGGCTTGCCGGGTTGCGCTGGCGAGCCAGCGCAACCATGCGCGTGGGCGCATGCGCATGCCGAGAGGGCGAGCGTCGGTCGGCTGTTGTGTTTCGTCGTCGGGCACGGGCGGCAGTCTAATCGAACGATCCCGAGAAACGATCTTGCGCACTATTCGGAGATGTTCGAGCAAGTTGACGATGCCGCTTGACAGCACGAGCACAGGGGCTCCAGCGTGCCCGAGGCAGTCGCGCGGGCGCGCTAGCCTCGGCGAACGTGGCTCGCTCCGAACCAGATCCCCTGGCGGCGTTCAGCGCGGCGGCGCGCGACTGGTTCGTCGCTTCCTTTGCGGAGCCGACGCCCGCGCAGGCGCAGGCGTGGCCGGCGATCGCGAGCGGCGAGCACGTGCTGCTGTCGGCGCCGACCGGCTCAGGCAAGACGCTGGCGGCGTTCCTGTGGGCGATTGACCGGCTGAATGCGCGGACCCCTGCGCGCGAGGGCGTGACTGGTGGCGCTACCCGCGGTATGCCTCGCGGCTCGCGCGACGAGCGCTCGGCTGTGCGGCATGTGCCAAACGACAAGGCTGTGCGGCATGTGCCAAACGCAAACGACAAGTCCCGCGCGCGCGCGGGGGGCGGCGGCGTGCGCGTCGTGTACGTGTCGCCGTTGAAGGCGCTGTCGTATGACATCGAGCGCAACCTGAGGGCGCCGTTGCGGGGGATCGGCGCGGACGTGAGCGTGGCGATCCGCACTGGAGACACCTCGCAGGCGGAGCGGGCGGCGATGGCGCGCAAGCCGCCGGACATCTTGATCACGACGCCGGAGTCGCTGTACCTGATCCTCGGCTCGAAGGCGCGCGCGATGCTGAGCACGGTCGAGACGGTGATCGTGGACGAGATCCACGCGGTGGCGGCGGTCAAGCGCGGCGCTCACCTGGCGCTCACGCTCGAGCGCCTGGATGAGCAGGCGCGTGCGACGAACGGCCGACCCGGCGGCGTGCAGCGTGTGGGCCTGTCGGCGACGCAGAGCCCGCTGGAGGAGGTGGGGCGCTTTCTGGTGGGACCGAAGCGCACCGTGAAGATCCTCGACGCTGGGGTGCGCAAGCCGCTTGACCTGCGCATTCATGTGCCGGTCGATTCGATGGCGGAGCCCGGCGGCGCGCCGGCGGATCCGCTCGAGCCCGTGCAGGGCGGCGGCCAGCGCAACTCGATCTGGCCCGCGATCTACCCGGAGTTGCTGCGGCTCGTGCGCGAGCACCGCTCGACGATCGTGTTCGTCAACAACAGGCGCTCGGCCGAGCGTGTGGCGTTGCGCCTCAACGAGCTGGCATGTGCTGAGGAGACTCTCGCGGCGCCTGGCGGAGATCTCCCGGGAGGCGACCCGGTTGGGGATGGTTTGGATGGGGCCGCCCATGGGGGCGGCCTGCGCGGCGTTCCCGTGGAGGGACCGGCGCCGGTGGCGCTGCGCGAGATCGCCAGAGCCCACCACGGCTCGCTCTCCAGAGAGGAGCGCACCGTGGTCGAGGAGCAGCTGAAGGCGGGCGAGCTGCCGTGCCTGGTCGCTACGTCCTCGCTGGAGCTGGGGATCGACATGGGGGCGGTCGACCTCGTCCTGCAGATCGAGTCGCCGAAGTCGGTCGCGCGCGGGCTGCAGCGGATCGGGCGCGCCGGTCACGGCGTCGGGGACGTCAGCAAGGGGCGCATCTTTCCGAAGTTCAGGGGCGACCTGCTCGAGTGCGCGGTCGTGTGCCGGCGCATGCGCGAGGGGGCGATCGAGCCGACGGTCGTGCCACGCAACGCGCTGGACGTGCTCGCCCAGCAGATCGTCGCGATCGCTGCCTCAGCCGAGGGCGAGGAGCCAGACGGCGGTGTCGGCGTGGAGGAGCTGTACGAGCTGGTCACGCGCACGCACTCCTATGCCGAGTTGCCGCGAAGCCTTCTGGAGAACGTGCTCGACATGCTCGACGGGCGCTACCCCTCCAGCGAGTTCGGAGAGCTGCGTGCGCGCATCGTGTGGGACCGGGTCGCGGGGCGCATACGCGCGCGCAAGGGCGCCCGTCAGCTCGCGATCGCGAACGCGGGCACGATCCCCGACAGGGGGCTGTATGCGGTCACGCTGCCGGACGGGCGCCGCGTGGGGGAGCTCGACGAGGAGATGGTCTACGAGGCGCGACCCGGCCAGGTGTTCCTGCTTGGCGCGTCCTCGTGGCGGATCGAGGAGATCGGGCGCGATCGCGTGATCGTGACGCCTGCGCCGGGCGTGCCGGGCGCTGTGCCGTTCTGGAAGGGCGACGGTATCGGGCGGCCGAAGGAGCTGGGAGAGGCGATCGGCGCGTTTGCGCGCTGGGCGGTCGACCAGGACGCGGAGCTGCTTGTGCGCGACTACGACCTCGACGAGCGCTCGGCTCGCAACCTGCTCGAGTACTTGCGCGAGCAGCAGGCGGCAACGCATGTGCTGCCGAGCGACCGCACGATCGTGCTGGAGCGCTTTCGTGACGAGATCGGCGATTGGCGGCTGTGCGTGCTCTCTCCGTACGGCGGTCGCGTGCATGCCGCCTGGGGGCTTGCGATCTCCGCGCGCATGCGCGAGCGCTTCGGGATCGACGGCGAGGCGCTGTGGTCGGACGACGGGATCGTTGTGCGCCTGCCTGACGTCGACTTCGACGAGGGCGGTGACGGGGCGGGCAACTCCGGGCACGAGTCCTTCGGGGTCGAGTCCTCGGGCGCCACAGGCGCCGTCTCCTACGCCGACCTGGTGGCGCTCGACCCGCAGGAGGTGGAGGAGGCGATCGTCGCCGAGCTTGGCGGCTCGGCGCTGTTCGGGGCGCGCTTCCGCGAGAACGCCGGTAGGGCGCTGCTGATACCGCGCGCGTATCCCGGCCGACGCACGCCGCTGTGGCAGCAGCGGCTGAAGGCTCAGGGCCTGCTCGAGGTGGCACGCCGCTACCCCGACTTCCCGATCGTGCTGGAGACCTACAGGGAGTGCCTGCGCGACGTGCTCGATCTGCCGGGCCTGCAGGAGCTGCTGCGCGGGCTCTCCACGCGCGAGCTGTCGCTTGTGGAGGTGGAGACTCAGAGCGCCTCGCCGTTCGCGGGCTCGCTGTTGTTCGACTACGTGGCCACCTATATGTACGAGGGCGACACGCCGAGCGCGGAGCGCAGGGCGGCGGCGCTGTCGCTCGACAAGGACCTGCTGCGCGAGCTGCTCGGCCAAGAGGAGCTGCGCGAGCTGATCGACCCGGGCGCGCTGGCACAGATCGAGGAGGATCTTCAACACCTCTCTCAGCGCACGCGGGCGAGCACTCGCGACACGCTCGCTGACGTGCTGCGCCTGCTCGGCGATCTACGCGTCGAGGAGCTGCGCGAGCGTGTGCTGGAGGGGCTGGACGCCGATGCGATGCTCGAGGCGCTCGAGGGCGAGCGGCGCGTCGTGCGCGTCCGGATCGCGGGAGAGGAGCGGGTGATCGCGGCTGACGACGTCGGCCTCTACCGTGACGCGTTGGGGGTGCCGCCCCCTGGTGGCCTGGCGAGCGCCTTCCTAGAGGACGTGCCGGATGCGCTGAGCAGGATCGTAGAGCGCTACGCGCGCACGCACGGGCCGTTCACCACCGCGGAGCTGCATGAGCGCTACCGCGTTGACGTGTCGGCGGCGCTGCGTGAGCTGGAGCGCTCTGGGGTGGTGGTGCGCGGCGAGCTGCGCCCAAGTCTCCCTGACGCGCCCGGGCCGGTGGCATCTCCACAGCCTACGACTCTCGATCCTCCTGGAATGCGCCGAGCGGGGGGCTCCCCAACGCAGACGCGCGAAGGGGAGGCCCCATGGCGGGGGGCAGATGGGCGCGAGTGGTGCGAGGTGGGCGTCTTGCGTCGTCTGCGGCGCGCTTCCTTGGCTGCGTTGCGCAAGGAGATCGAGCCGGTCGGAGAGCGCGCTTTGGCAGCGTTCATGCCGTCGTGGCAGGGCGTCGACCGTTGGCGGGCAGGGTCGGAGCCGTTGGCCGATCGGGGATCCCGTCGCTCCCCGATCGCTGGCGGGGTCGAGCGCCTACGCGAGGTGCTTGTCCCCCTACAGGGGCTGACGCTGCCGGTGGCGGCGTGGGAGCGCGACGTGCTGGCCTGCCGCACCGGCTCCTACTCGCCCTCGTGGCTGGACGCGCTGTGCGCGAGCGGCGAGGTGGTGTGGGTCGGCGCGGGCTCGCTCGGGCGTGACTCCGGGCGCGTGGCGCTCTACTTCCGCGAGGACGCCGCGCTTTTGGGCCCGCCCGCCCTGCCGGCGGGCGCGGCGGGCGAGCCGCCGGCCGGCGATGAGCACGCGTTGCTGCGTGCCCGCCTGGAGGTGGGGCCCTGTTTCTTCACCGATTTGCTCGCCGAGCTCGAGCTGGCCGCGCCTGTGTTGACGCAGTCGCTTTGGGATCTGGTGTGGGCTGGGGAGGTCACCAACGACGCGTGGGCGCCGCTGCGGGCGCCGCGCCTGGCGCTTGCCCCGCCCGGCGGGGCGCGCCGACCGGGGGGCTTGCGCGGGGGCAGGCGCTTTGGCGCGCCCTCGCTTCGCGGTGGGCGCTTGGGGGCGGGCGCGCAGGTGCAGGGCCGCTGGTCGCTTGTGAGCTCGATATTCGGCGATCGGATCGTGCGCTCGGGGACAGCTGACGGCGCGGGGCAGCTCGGCGATCTGAGGCAGCGGCGTCGCGCGCTGGCGGAGCTGCTGCTCGAGCGCTATGGGGTGCTGACCCGCGAGCAGGTCCTGGCTGAGGGGATCGCGGGCGGCTTCTCGATCCTGTACGGCGCGCTGAGTGAGCTCGAGACGCTCGGAGTGTGTCGGCGCGGCTACTTCGTCGAGGGCCTCGGAGGCGCGCAGTTCGCGCTGCCCGGGGCGGTGGAGCGCCTGCGCGGTGGGCGATTCGATCCCGTGGGGATGGCGCGTGTGCTCGCGGCGGTCGATCCCGCTCAGCCTTACGGGGCGGTTCTTCCGTGGCCGCGTCGCGAGGGCCAGACGCGCCGTCCAGCTCGCGTGGCCGGAGCGTATGTGGTGTTCGTCGATGCCGAGCCGGTTCTCTATCTGGAGCGGGGCGGTCGCGGGATCGTGACGCTGTGCTCGCCGTCGCCGCGGGAGAGGGCGCCGGTCCCGCGTCGCGAGCAGTCCTCGCTGGCGCTGGCGCTGAGCGCGCTGGCCGGCGCGGTGCGCGCGGGCCGGGTGGGAGCGGTCGCGCTCGAGCGGGTCGACGGCGAGCCGGCGGTGGGCTCTGAGCTCGAGCCGGCGCTGGTCGAGCTCGGCTTTCGCCAGGGTCCGCGCAGGCTCACTCTGCGCGCTTGAACCGCTCGAGCTTCTCGAATAAGATCCATATTGGAAACATGAGGGTTTGGGTAGGCGGTGAGAGGAGACGCGACCGCCGCGCTTGTCAAAAGCGGTGATAGGGAGGCTGTCGCATCCCATGGGCTCGGAGTCAGAAACATTCTTCGGGATTGGTGAGCAAAGACTTGCCAACAGTTCAGTGCTGAATTACCTTGTCGAACAATGGGGATGAGTGGAACAAGTGGGGAGGCTGTGGCCGAACGGTCGTTGCCTGCTTCGCGCGGCCGTGGCAGCCCGACGCTTGCTTATGCGGATGTCTCCGACGGCGCGCTGCTGCTCGACGAACACGAGCCGAGTCCGTATGAGGGGCTGACTCCGCTCTATAAGCGCCTACCGCACGGGCCCCACGGGCTGGGTCGCGAAGCGGTGGCGCGCCACCAGCGCGCGCGCCTGTACGGCGGCATGATCGAGTCCGTCTACCAGCGCGGCTACGCCGGCACGAGCGTCGCCCATGTGATCGCGCTGGCGGGGGTCTCGCGGCGCGCCTTCTATGAGCAGTTCTCCAACAAGGAAGACTGCTTTCTCTCTGCCTATGACGCGCTGGTCGCCGGCGCGCGCAAACGCGTGCTGCAAGCGTGGCTGTCGGAGCGCGGTTGGGCAAACCGCCTGTACGCGGCCTGCCAGGTGTTCCTCGAAGGGATCGCGGCGGACCCGCGTGGCGCCAACCTCGCGCTCGTCGAGTCGATCGGGATCGGCCCTCGCGGCCACGAACGCCTGCAGCTCACCGCGACTGCCTTCGAGCGTGTCGTGGCGACCGGCTTCAGCCTGACCCCCGACGGCATCGCGCTGCCGCCGCTGGCGCCGCGCGCGATCGTCGGCGGCGTGCGCTTCGTGGTGTTCAGACGGGTGCGCGAAGGCCGTCACCGGGGGCTCGCTGGGCTCACCGACGAACTGCTCGACTGGGTCAACTCCTATCGCTCCTCGGCGGTCACGCGCCTACGCACGCTCGGCTCGGGGAGGCCGCCACACCTTGTGGCCCGGCGGGCGCGCTTCCTCACGCGCGAGGACCGGCGCTCGTCGGTCATGGACGCGATGGTGCAGCTGGCGCTCGAGGAGGGCTATACGAACATCACCGATGCCGAGATCGCCAGGGCGGCGGCGGTGTCGACCGAAGCCTTTCACAGGGAGTTCGCCAACAAGGAAGAGTGCCTGCTGGCGGTGGTCGACGAGTTCGCGGCCGAAGCCCACGACGCGGTGCGGCGCGCGACCCGCAACGACACCGAATGGCCTGCGGCGGTTCACAAAGGTGTCGAGGCCCTGATCGGCTATTGCGCGGCCCATCCGGGCTTGGTGAAGCTCTCGTTCATCGACCTGTTCGACGCGGGCAACGGCATGGTGGAGCGTGTCAGCGGGGTGCTGGACGGGTTCATCAAGGTGATGACCGAGCGGATCCCCGAACCGCAGCGGGCGCCGAGCGTCGCCGCCGAGGCGATCATCGGCGCGATCTGGGCGATCCTCTCGAGCTACGCCCCGCACGACAGGCTGCGCTATCTGCCGTGCCTGGTGGATCACCTGACCTTCCTGATCCTTGCTCCTTACATTGGCCCGCGCCCGGCGGTCGAGGCGATCGAGGCGGCGGGCTCGAGGCGCAAGCAGTTGAAGGTCTCCTGACGCCCAGTCGGTGCGGCCACGTCCGTACCGAACGGGCCACGAGCCCGCGCGTGGCGGGTCTGACAGGGGATCGTCCTCTCCGCGCTCGGCGTCACTCTATCCTGGAGCTTTATGGCTACAGACGAGGCCATCCCCGTCGGGACGCGTCCTCAGAGGGTGGGACACAAGGGCGCGGCGCACCTCGTGCAGGGGAACACGCTCGCTAGCTTCCAAGCCGCCCTTGCCCACGGCGTGGAGATGATCGAGTTCGACGTTCTCAGCGAGAGGCCGGACGGCAGCGGCGAGCTGCTCGTGGCCCACGACTACGAGGACCTGCGCTCGCGCACCCCGCTGACGCTCGAGCAGGCGCTCGAGCATCTCGCGGACGAAGCGTTTGCCGGGGTCGACTTCGACCTGGACGTCAAGCTGCCGGGGTACGAGCTGCGCGTTGTGGATGCTCTGCGTGACGCGGGATTGACTGGAAGGACGCTGATCAGCGGCATGTATCCCTCCTCGCTTGGCAGGGTTCGCACCGCCGAGCCGTCGCTGCGACTCGGCTGGTCGGTGCCGCGCGTGCGGCGCGACTACACCAGCGACATGCTCACCGCGATCCCGGCGTTGGCGATGCTCACGGGTTACCGAGCGCTCTTGCCGCGCCGCGCGGGCGCCGCGCTTCGCTCGGGCATGGTCGACGCGATCATGGCTCACTGGCGCGTGGTCACGCCCGCGCTCGTCGGTGCGGTGGCGCGCGAGGAAGGAGAGCTGTACGTGTGGACGGTCGACGACGTCGCCCGCATCGCCAAGCTCACGGCGCTTGGCGTGAGCGGCATCATCACCAACGATCCGCGCCTGTTCGCCGATGCTCGGGCGTCATAGCCTCCTCGCCAGGGCGTCATAGCCTCCTTGCCAGGGCGTCATAGCCTCCTTGCCAGGGCGTCATAGCCTCCTTGCCAAGCTCAGCCTTGCGGGCGCCTCGCTGGCATCTCAGGCATGCACGGCGCGGCGCGGCGGACGTTTATGCGAGCTTGCACGTGGCGGCGCTGAACCCTCGTGGGTCGGCGCCGGCGGCGCTCGTGTGCCCAGCCGTCGTGAGCCTTGTGGCGCTTTGAAGCACCGTGGCGCCTTTGCGCCACTGAAAGATCACATAGCCGCGCAAGGTGAACGCGGGCTTCCCTGTGACCGGCGCCAGTTCGACACTGAAGCCGCCTTGGCGCGTAAGCGCGCCCGAGCCGAGCTTCAGCGGGCCGGAGTCGCCGCCTTTGCCGAGGTTGAGCCATTCTTTCTTGGCGCTGTCGAGGTACTGCACGCGGAAGCGCATGAACATGACGTCCTTGGCATGGCCGTCACCTGGCATCGAGCCGCGGATCCCGATCGTGCTCGGCTGGTCCTTGGGATTGCACACGTCGACCGTGGCCCACAGTTCGCGAGAGTGAGCCAGCGAACGGGCGGGCGCCGACTGCGCGGCGGCCGCGAACGCTGGGACAAGCGCGAGCGCGGCGATCGAGCTTAGAGCGTATGCCCTGAATGGACCCATACTGTCAAGATAGCTCGCGGCGCTCTCAAGTTGCGGGGCTGTGATATCCCCTGAGCATGGCGGCCACCAAGGAGGCGGAGATCGTCGAGCTGCTCGGGCGGGTGCCGGTCTTCTCGACGCTCGAGCACGACGACCTCGAGCGGATCGCCGCGCTAGCCGTGCCGCGCGCCTTCGAGCCGGGCCAGGTCGTCTTCCGCGAGGGGGATGCGAGCGACACCTGCTACGTGGTGCGCTCGGGCCGGGCTCGTGCGGTTCGCGAGCACTCAGACGGGCGCACGATCACGCTCGCCACCTTTGGGCCCGGCGACATCTTCGGGGAGCTTGCCATGTTCGAGGACGAGCGACGCTCGGCGACCGTCGAGGCGGTGCAGGGCACGAGCGTGGTCGCCGTGCTGGGGCCCGACATGCGCCGGCTGATGGTCGAGCACCCAGAGATCTCGATCCGGCTGGTGGTGGCGTTGGGACGACGGTTGCGCGAGACTAACGACCGGCTGGCAAAACAGTCCTTCCAGACCGTGCAAAGTCGGGTGGCGGTGGTGCTCGGGGAGCTTGTGTCCCAGGCTGTGGACGCCGGCTCGCCAGAGAAGGAGGTGCTGCTCTGCGCCACGCAGGCCGACCTCGCCAAGCTCGCGGGCTCCTCGCGCGAGTCGGCTTCGCGCTTCCTGGCGGTGCTCGAGCGTGCCGGGGTCATCTCCCAAGGTCGCGGGCGTCTGGTGGTGCACGATCCGGCGGCGCTCGAGGGGTATGTCTTCTAAGGAGCCCAGCAAGTCCGGGCCAAGGCGCCCCGACGAGGTGGCAGCCTCGTCGAAGACCCCGCCGCGTGAGCGCGCGAGCACTCGGCGCGAGGTCTCGGCCGGCGGCGTCGTGGTCAGCGACGGCCGTGTGCTGGTGATCGTCCCCACCAGGCCCGCCGCCGACGGCTCGCACGTGCTCGGTCTGCCCAAGGGTCATCCCGACGAGGGGGAGACGCTCGTGCAGGCCGCCACTCGTGAGGTGCGCGAGGAGGCCGGCGTTGAGGCGGAGCCGCTCGAGCGGCTCGGCGAGGTGCGCTACTGGTACGTGCGCGATCGTCGCCGAGTGGCAAAGAGTGTGTTCTTCTTCCTGTTCCGCTACCTGGGGGGCGATCCCGCCGACCATGACGACGAGGTGCTGGAGGCCCGCTGGATGAGGTTGGAGGAGGCGCGGGAGGCGCTCACCTATCCCGGAGAGCGGGAGATGGTGGAGCGTGCGCTGGTCATCTGCCAGCAAGACCGATAGCCTGCCGGGTCGTGCAGGTGCTCAACTTCTACTCGACCATCTTCGCCGACGAGCTGAAGAAGGGTCGCAAGACGGCCACGATTCGGCTTGGGGACAAGTCGAGCAAGTACCGCAAGAACCAGGCGGTGCTCGTGACGATCGGCTACCAGTACTCGCCGCGCGAGCGGATCTTCGACGCCGTGATCGACCAGGTCGAGGTGATGAGGGTCTCTGAGCTCTCGCCTCGCGACATCAAGCACGACAACCCCGAGTTTCGCCGTCACGAGGAGCTGATCAACTTCCTCGAGCAGATCTATGGGCGCGCGGTCTCGATGGACGACACGGTCACGGTCGTGCGCTTCTCTCAGATTCTCGACAAGCCGACGGCGATGACCGAAGCGATGAAGGGGTTCGGGGGCGCGCAGAACTGAGTCTTCGCCCTGAGACTCTGACAGGCTTGAGGGCGGCGGCGGTCGGGCAAGCCCGACGGCGGGGCAGCCCCGGCGCAGGCAGCGCCATCGGGCTGTGGGGATGGCGGAATCGCCGCCGCAATGGGAAACAAGAGGTGACAGGCGGTCTCTTAGGGCGGAGGATTGAAAGCGGCCGTTAGGTCCCCTTACGGATGTCGCCGGCACCCCCTCTGACCGGCGACATCCGTTTTGGGGACGTCGGCTGAGCAGCCAAACACGATGCCAGCCAAGCGACAATCCTCAGGCGTCAAGCGCGAGACCAGGGTCGTCGAGCGCGACGGTCTCGAGCGCGGGCATGTGACGGAGATTCAGCGTGCCCGCATGATCGCGGCGATGATCGACATCGTGTCCGAGCGCGGTCGCGCGAACGCGACAGTCGCGCATGTGGTCGCGCGCTCGGGCGTCTCGCGTCGCACTTTCTACGAAGTGTTCGACGACTTCGAAGACTGTTTCCTCGCGGCGCTCGACCAGTCGATCGCGCGCGGCTCTCAGTATGCGCTCGAGGGGTATGACCCGGCGCAGAGATGGCGTGAGCGGATCAGGGGCACTCTCGTGGGGGTGCTCGAATTCCTCGAAGACGAGCCGGCCATGGGACGCCTGTGCATCATCGAGACACTTGGAGCGGGTCGCAGGGTGCACGAGCGCCGTCTGCGCGTGGTCGACGCGCTGACTGCCGCGGTTGACGAAGGCCGCGGGGAGACGCGATCGGCGGCGGCGCTGCCTGCGCTGACCGGCGAGGGAGTCGTCGGAGGCGTCCTCTCCGTGTTGCATGCTCGTCTGCTCCCTTATTCGGGCGGCGGCCCACAGAGCGGGCAGCATCCAGGGGGCGCAGGGCCGGCAGGCGAGCCCCGCGATTCGCTGCTCGAGCTGACCGGCGCGCTGATGGGGATGATCGTGCTCCCCTACCTTGGGCCCGCCGCCGCCCACAAGGAGGGTGCGCGGCCCGCTCCCGAGCGCCGCAGTCGCTCGCGTGCTTCGAGCACGGATCCGTTGCGTGACCTGGAGATGCGGCTCACCTACCGCACGGTGCGTGTGCTGCTGTCAATCGCGGCGAGCCCGGGAGCGTCCAATCGCGAGGTGGGAGCGGCCGCCGGGATCGAGGATCAGGGGCAGATATCCAAGTTGTTGAGCCGCTTGGAGAAGCTCGGCCTGATCGAGAACAGCGGCGCCGGGCAGGTGCGCGGAGCGCCCAACGCCTGGGCGCTGACCAAGAAGGGCCTCGAGGTCGAGCAGCTGGTCGCCGGTCAGACAACCTGAGCTGTCTCTTCTGTATATTGTCTATGTTGGCACTCTCCCCTTGAGAGTGCCAACGGCGCGCCCGCCAGCTCCTCGCGCGTGGCCGCCGATCAGGAAGCACACTCTAAACGGAGGTTTTCAGCATGAAACTCAAGCCCCTGGGCGATCGTCTGATCGTGCGGGCCATCGAGGAGGAGGAGAAGACCGCAAGCGGCCTCGTCCTTCCCGACACCGCCAAGGAGAAGCCGCAGAAGGGCAAGGTCCTCGCCGTCGGCGATGGCAAGCTCGACGATGCCGGCAAGCGTATCCCGCTCGATGTGTCTGAGGGCGACGAGGTCCTCTACAGCAAGTACGGCGGCACCGAGATCAAGGTCGACGGTGAGGATCTGCTCGTGCTGCGCGAGTCCGACGTCCTCGCCAAGGTCGCATAGAGGGTGGCGCAGCCGGCTATCAGGCCGGCAAGCCGGGCCCCTCTTTCCGTTACATAAGGAGATCTGAATAGACATGGCTCACAAGGAACTCAAGTACAGCTCCGAGGCGCGTAAGTCTCTGGAGGCCGGCGTCGACGCTGTCGCCAACGCCGTCAAGGTCACGCTCGGCCCGAAGGGCCGCTACGTGGTGCTCGACAAGAAGTTCGGCGCCCCCACGATCACCAACGACGGTGTCACGATCGCCCGTGAGATCGAGGTCGAGGACGTCTTCGAGAACCAGGGCGCCCAGCTGGTGCGCGAGGTGGCCACCGCCACCAACGACGTGGCTGGCGATGGCACCACCACAGCCACGGTGCTCGCCCAGGCGATCGTTCGCCAGGGCCTGAAGAACGTCGCGGCGGGCGCCAACCCATTGGCGCTCAAGCGCGGCATCGAGAAGGCCGTCGACCAGGTGGTCGCCAACATCGCCTCGCAGTCCAAGGAGGTCTCTGGCAAGGACCAGATCGCCCGTGTGGCGACCATCTCTGCCGGCGACGATGAGATCGGCGACGTGATCGCCGACGCCATCGAGAAGGTCGGCAAGGACGGCGTGGTGAACGTCGAGGAGGGCCAGACGTTCGGCATGGACCTCGAGTTCACCGAGGGCATGCAGTTCGACAAGGGCTACATCTCGCCTTACATGGTCACCGACCAGGACCGTATGGAGGCCACCCTCGAGGACCCCTACATCCTGATCGCCAACCAGAAGATCGGCTCCGTGCGCGACGTGCTGCCGGTGCTGGAGCAGGTCATCCAGAGCGGCAAGCCGCTGCTGATCATCGCCGAGGACGTGGAGGGCGAGTCGCTCGCCACGCTCGTCGTGAACAAGCTGCGCGGCACCTTCACCGGCGTGGCTGTCAAGGCCCCCGGCTTCGGGGACCGTCGCAAGCGCATGCTGGAGGACATCGCGATCCTCACGAATGCCGAGGTCATCACCGAGGAGATGGGCCTGAAGCTCGAGAACACGCAGGTCTCCCAGCTCGGGCACGCTCGCAGGGTGGTCGTGGCCAAGGACAACACCACGATCGTCGACGGCGCCGGCGACGCCGAGGCGATCAAGGGCCGCATCAACCAGATCAAGGCCGAAGTCGAGAACACTGACTCTGATTTTGACCGCGAGAAGCTCCAGGAGCGCCTTGCAAAGCTCTCCGGCGGGGTTGCCGTCGTCAAGGTCGGCGCGGCCACCGAGACGGAGATGAAGGAGAAGAAGCACCGCGTCGAGGACGCCCTGCAGGCAACTCGTGCGGCGCTCGAGGAGGGCATCGTGCCCGGCGGCGGGGTTGCCCTGCTGCAGGCATCGGCGTCCATCTCAGTCGATGGCGACGGAGCATCCACCGATGGCTCAGACGATGAGCGAACCGGTGCACGCATCGTGTTGCGTGCGCTCGAGGAGCCGCTGCGCCAAATCGCCGAGAACGCGGGTCTTGAGGGCTCGGTAGTGGTCAACGACGTGCGCAAGGCCAAGGCCGGCGAAGGCCTGAACGCAGCCACCAACGAGATCGTCGATCTCGTCGCCGCCGGGGTCATCGACCCGGCGATGGTGACGCGCTCGGCGCTTCAGAACGCCGCGTCGATCGCCAAGAACATCCTCACGACCGAGGCGATCGTCGCCGAGGTGCCGGAGAAGGAAGGCGGCGGCATGCCGGGCGGCGGGATGCCCGACATGAGCGGGATGATGTAGCCAGCTCAACCACCAACGCGTGCGGCGTTACAGACGCGCGCGTTTTCGGTCGATAGAAGCTCAGAGGGCCCGGCAGGATGCTGGGCCCTCGTCTTTAACCGTCGCGCGCGCCACCTGTTCGTCAGGTGGCGACGCACGGCGGCTTGGCTATTGGACGGCTGAGACCGGCCGCGGGCCGTGGCCCACGTACTTGGCGGTCGGGCGGATCAGCTTGGCCTCGCGCTTCTGCTCGAGGATGTGCGCTGACCAGCCGGCCACGCGCGCACAGGTGAACATTGGCGTGAACAGATCCGGCGTCACTTCAGCCAGGTCGAGGATCACCGCGGACCAGAACTCCACGTTGGTGGCGAGCACGCGATCGGGCTTGCGCGCCGTGAGCTCCGCGAGCGCCGCCGTCTCGAGCGCCTCGGCGGCCTCGAAGCGGGGCGAGCCGAGTTCCTGGCATGTGCGCCTCAAGGCCCGCGCGCGTGGGTCTTCGGCGCGGTAGACGCGGTGGCCGAAGCCCATCAACCGCTCTCCGCGATCGAGCGCGGCCTTGACCCACACGTCGGCGTCGCCTGTCTGTTCCACTTCGTCGAGCATCTTCAGCACACGCGATGGGGCGCCGCCGTGCAGCGGCCCCGAGAGGGCGCCCACGGCGGCTGACAGCGCCGCGGCGCAGTCGGCGCCGGTGGAGGCCACCACGCGGGCGGTGAACGTGGAGGCGTTCATGCCGTGCTCCGCCGCCGAGATCCAGTAAGCGTCGATCGCCTTGGCGTGGTCGGGGTTGACCTCACCGCGCCAGCGAATTAGGAAGCGCTCGGGAATTGAGCGACCCTTGTCCACCTCCGATTGAGGCACCGGTGGCTGGCCGGCGTCGCGTGCGGACTGGGCCACAAAGGACAAGGCCATCACCGATGCGCGCGCGAGGTTGTCGCGCGCCTGCTCGTCGGAGATGTCGATCAAGGCGTTGAAGCCCCACTCTGGCGCGAGCATCGCAAGCGCCGATTGCACGTCGACGCGATGGTCGCCCGAGCGCACAGTCAGCACGTGCGGTTCGGCGGGCGGCAGGCCGGGCTTGAAACGGCCGTCCACGAGCAGGCCCCAGACCTGCTCATAGGGGACCGTGCCGACCAGGTCCTCGATGTCGACGCCGCGATAGCGCAGCGATCCGCCGGCCCTGTCTGGCTCGGCGATCTTGGTGGCGAAGGCGACGACGCCCTCTAGGCCAGATTGGACTTCATTGGAAGGGGTTGGGGCGGGAGGCGACTGAGTGGTCGTGACCTCGCTCATGGGCGCTCGCTTTCAGGCTTGAGATGACCGGTTGTGAGTCGATCCCGCTGGATTGCACCGACATCGACCCGGCTGCCTTGTGGGCAGGCTCATATCGTCGCAGGAATCCTCCAGGTAGGCTCCCCTCCAGCGAATGACGCGCCACGCCGCGGTGGAGGGCTGGACGGCGTAGCCGAGCGCTCACCTACCGACGACGTCAAGCGTCGCCCACGAGGAGGAACGCCGTGACCGACAGCGACCTGATGTTCCGTCCCGCCACCGAGCTTGCCGCGATGGTGCGCTCGGGCGAGGTGTCCTCGCGCGAGCTGGTCGAGATCTCGCTCGAGCGCATCGAGCAGCTCAACCCGCGGTTGAATGCGTTCGTGGAGATCGACGGCGAGCGCGCGCTCGCCGTCGCGGCGGAGATCAAGACGGGCGATGAGCGCCCTTTCGCCGGCGTGCCGATCGCGATCAAGAACAACCGTCCCGTGAGCGGCCTGAAGATCACGATCGGCTGTTCGCTGATGGCCGATCACGTGTCTGACTACGACCACAACATCACGCGCCGCTTCAAGGAAGCCGGCTTCGTGATCGTCGGCAGCACGACGCTGCCCGAGTACGGCATCCTGCCCACGAGCGAGGCGCGCCTGTTTGGGCCGACACGCAACCCGTGGGATCTGGATCGCACTCCGGGCGGCTCCTCAGGCGGCGCGGCCGCGGCGGTTGCCTCCGGCATGGTGCCGGTCGCGCACGGCAACGACGGGGGTGGCTCGATCCGCATCCCTGCCGCCTGCTGTGGGCTCGTCGGGCTCAAGCCGACGCGCGGACGCATATCGCCTGCGCCTGAACTGGGTGACTCCTCGCTGGGGATCGACGGTGTGCTGAGCCGCAATGTCGCTGACACCGCCGCGATCCTCGACGTGCTCGCCGGTTACGAGCCCGGGGATGCCACCTGGGCTCCTCCGCCCTCCGAGCCGTTCGCGCTGGCGGGCACGCGCGCGCCTGGGACGCTGCGGATCGCCGCCACCACCCTTTCGCCAGTGGCCGACGCGGTGGTCGATCCCATCTGCGCTCAGGCCGTCGCCGATGCGGTCGAGCTGCTGCGCTCGTTGGGTCACGAGGTCGAGGAGGTCGATCCGCCGTGGCGGATCCCGGGGGTTTCAGAGCTGTTCGGCGCCGTCTTCTCGATCCACGTCGCGTTGCAGATCGCCTACTCCGGGATGGTCGCGGGTCGTGAGCCCACGGCGGATGACATGGAGCCGATGAGCTGGGCGATCTTCTCGCTCGCGCAGAGCATGAACGCGCTCCAGGGCAAGGGACTTGAAATCCAACTGCAGGCCTTCACGCGTCAGCTCGTGGAGTTCCTAGAGCCCTACGACATGTTGCTCACCCCTGCCTTGGCCGAGCGCCCGCTGCCGCTCGGCACGCTCGACACGGCAGCGCCGGACCCGATGTCCACGTTCACGCGCTCGGGCCTGTTCACGCCGTTCACGCCCGTCTTCAACGCGAGCGGCCAGCCGGGCATCTCGTTGCCTCTCTACCAGGGCTCCGACGGCCTGCCACTCGGCGTGCAGCTTGTCGGGCGGCCTGCCGGCGAGGGCGCGCTCTTGGCGCTTGCATCGCAGATCGAAACGGCCGCGCCGTGGATTGGTCGTCGCGCAGCTGTCTTTAACGACTCGACCCGCCATTTGAGGCGGGTCAGAGTGAGGTGACGGGGAGCTACCCCAAGCAGCCGATAACTGATTGACGATCATAGCAATCGCTCGGACGTAGCGGTCGCTCGATGGTGGTCGCGAGAGCAGAGCGGTAGCGAACCGCGGCGCACCGATCCTTGCGCTGCTCTCGTCCGGCGACCACCGATCGAGTCGAATCTTGGCGGAAGGCGGGAGAATCGAACTCCATCCGGGAGCTACCCGGACTCACAGTTCTCGGCTGCTCGTGATCCCAGACCACATCACCTTCCGTTGCAGACAATTGTATCTATAGATGGGGACGGAAACGGTGCAAAGACTTACCCGATCACCGCCGACATCGGCTGTGGGGTTATGCCGAGGATTCCGGCATCAGCCGCGCCGCGGCGACTGACCATGTTCGCCTCCAGCAACTCCGCCTCGTCCCAGGCGATCGGAGCGCTGCCCGTAACCCGCTCGAGCAGCCGCAGCGTACGTGAGGCAATCGGGGTAGGCACGGGCAGCAGCGGACGCTCGCGGTTGAGCGAGCGCAGGACTGTGTCGATCAGCTCGTTGTAGGTCATGGTCTGCGGCCCGGCAAGCTCGTAGCGCTCGTGGTTGGCGCCGTTGCGGGCATCGTGCAGCGCCGCGACGACGCAGCCCGCGATGTCCTCAGCCCAGATTGGCTGGCAAACCGCGCGGCCGCGTCCTGAGATCGGCACGACCGGCAGCAGCGAGAGGCGCTCGATCAAAGTCAGCCAGCGGTCGCCGGGAGCGTAGACAAGCGAGGGGGCGATCACGATCGTGTGCATGTCCGACTCGCGCACGGCCTGCTCGGCCAAAGCCTTGGCGCGGAACAGGCGCGCGCGGTGGTGGGTGGAGGCGCCGAGCGTGGAGAAGAACACGAAACGCTCGACCCCCGCGCGCTGGGCCGCCTCGACCATCCTCCAGGTGGCGATCGCCGCGAGCTCCTCGATCGAGCCGCGTGGCTGGTCGCGCGTGGAGGCCGCGAGATGCACCACCGTCTCGACGCCGCGCATCGCATTGCGAAACGAGGGCGGGTCGGCGAGGTCGCCGAGCGCGATCTGGACGCGCACGCGTTGAGGGCCGAGGCGCCTGGGGTCGCGAACGAGGCAGCGCACGGGCTGTCCTTCGGCCACCAGGCGGCGCAGCAGCGCCGAGCCGACGAGCCCGGTCGCTCCGGTGAGCAAGAGCATCGACCAAAGCTAGCGGAGTGCGCCGCTCCAAAGCCCACGGAGCGGCTCGACGGCGCGGCGGTTGCGGCGTGGTCGCTCCACGATGGGGACTGCCGATGTCGCCTCGCTACTATTCGTCGTCCCGCAACAAGTGGCCCCCAACGATCGAGAAGGAAGCGAATGGCCTACGTAATCGCTGAGCCGTGCATTGGCACGAAGGACAATTCCTGCGTCGAGGTGTGCCCCGTGGATTGCATCCACCCGACGCCCGACGAGCCCGGCTACGACGCGGCCGAGATGCTCTACATCGACCCCGAGGAGTGCATCGACTGCGACGCGTGCGTCGAGGCTTGCCCGGTGGACGCTTGCTTCGCCGAGGACCAGCTTCCCGACGAGTGGCAGAAGTTCGCGTCGATCAACGCGGAGTACTTCGCGAATGCGAAGTAGGCCCTAGGCCATCGGGAGCGACATGCCGGCCGGCTTCGGGCTGGCCGGTGGCGTTGGAGCGCTTGGAACGACCTCCACAAGCGGCAGCGTCGGCAGCTCCATCGGGGCCATCGCGATCAGTCCGCGCGCGGCTTGGCGGATCGCCTGCGAGGCTGGGTCGTCGGGGTCCTCGATCACGAGCGGCACGCCGCTGTCGGCGTGGGCGCGCAGGGGCATCGTCAGTGGCACCCTGCCCAGCAGCGGCACGTCGAGCTCGTCGGCGAGGTCCTTGCCGCCGCCCTCGCCGAAGATCGCGTAGCGCTCGCCGTCTGGCGTGGTGAAGCCGGACATGTTCTCGATCACCCCGCAGATCTCGAGCGACACCTTGTTGGCCATCTCCGCCGAGCGGCGCGCCACCTTCTGCGCGGTCGCTTGCGGAGTGGTGACGATCACGAACTGCGCTTGGGGAAGCAGTTGGGCGAGCGTCATCGACACGTCGCCGGTGCCGGGCGGCAGGTCGATCAGGAGGTAGTCGAGCGCGCCCCATTCGACGTCCTGCAGGAACTGGTTGAGCGCCTTGTGCAGCATCGGCCCGCGCCACACGACGGCGGCGTCCTCCTCCAGGAAGAAGCCGATCGACATGACCTTCACGCCGTGGGACTCCAGTGGCACGATCTTGCGTTGCGGCGAGACGGGTGGGCGCGTCGCTCCGAGGCCGTACATGCGCGGGATCGAGTACCCCCACACGTCGGCGTCGAGGATGCCGACGCGCTTGCCGTCGGCGGTGAGGGCGGCCGCGAGGTTGGCGGTCAGCGTCGACTTGCCGACGCCGCCCTTGCCTGAGCCGATGCAGAGCACGTTTGAGACTTGCGCGAGCGCGCCCGCGGGCAGGCTGGCGCGCCCGAGCTTCTGCTGCAGGGCGGTCTTCTCGCTGTCGCTGAGCACGTCGAAGTAGACGTTCACGTGCGTGACGCCCTCGAGCGCGGAGACGGCTTCGGCGACTGATGTCTGGAAGTGGCCGCGGATCGGGCAGCCGGCCGTCGTCAGCGAGACGGTCACGTCGACCACGCCGTTGTCGGAGATGTCGATCGAGCGCACCATCTCCAGCTCGACGATCGAGCGGCGCAGCTCGGGGTCGATCACAACCTCCAGCGCCTTGAGGACTTCGTCTCGGTGGGTCATGGTCTTGATTCTCGCAGAGAGGAAAGTGCCGGCGGGGCGATTAGGGGGTCGCCCCGCCGGCGAGGGAGGAGAGGGTGCTTCTACTGCCGGCGGATATATGGCCGGCAGACCTTCCCGTTCCTGGCTCTCCTGACCGGGAACGGGGGAAGCTTGGGCCCTTGAGCGGGCCCTCACGCTCAGACGAGGTTCAGGATGCGCTCCTGGACGCGGCTGGCGAGCTCTTCACCGTCGTGGCGGCGCTGGCGAACCTCGCGCTCGACGCGCCCGCGGGTCTGGCGAACCTCGCGTTCGACGCGTACGCGCGTCTTGCGAACCTCGCGCTCGAGTCGGTTGCGCGCGGTGGCGCCGCGCCGCTCGAACTTGCGCAGCTGCGCGTTCGCCTTCGAGGGCGTGGCATAGCTCTCGATCGTGTCGTTGACACGCGCGAGCACCTGTTCGCGGGCGATCAGCGCGGCGCCGACGGGGATCAGCACGGCGCGCTCGGCGTAAACGCCGACTGTGGGGTTCTTGACCGCTTGCGTGGAGCGCTTGGTCGAGGCGCTCGAGTTGCTCGTCCTCGACGCGCTGGCGCGCTTGGTCGCCTTTGCGCGCGCGGCGCTCTTGGGAGCGGCGGTGCGGCGCGTCTTCGCGCGGCTGGCGGGAGTGGTTTGGGCTGTTGCCATCTGGAGCGGGTCTCCTATTTACGGGGGCACATTTGTCCTGGTTGGTGCGAGCTTAGCACCGAACACATGTTCCTAACCCATCTCCGAGAGATAGTTACACGCGATCCTCAAGGGAGGGTGAAGACCCTGTAAAGAGGCCCTGTGAATCGTTCGAGCTTGTAACAAGCGGAACATGTGTTCGTGCCAGCCACAGCTGTGGGCGCTCGAGCTCGCTCGTGCTCGGCAGCATCTCGGCCGAGCTCCACGCGACGGCGAGGCCGGAAGGGCCCGCCTTGGCCACCACCTCGTCGCAGAAGCCACGCCCGACCTCGTACTGGCGCAGCTTCATCTCGAGCCCAAGCAGCCGCTCGAGGATGCGCCATGGCCATCCGCGGTTGCGGCGGCGGCGATTCATCGCCGCGCGCATCCGCTCGATCGTGGGCAGCTCCTCCGCGCCGACCGCGTCCATCACGTGCTCGGCGTGACCCTCGATCAGCGACATCGTCGCCTGCATGCGCTCCACCAGCGCCCAACGGTCCTCGCCGAGGCCGAGCCGCAGCAGCTCGCCGCCGCGCAGGCGCTGCGCGAGCGTGCGCAGGTCGCCAGCGTCGGGAATCCGCAGGGCGCGGCCGAGCCCGACGCTCACCTGCATGCCGTCGATCAGCTCGCGCAGCATTCCGGCGAGGTGCTCGCGCAGCCACGGCGTGCCGCCGAACTGGACGGCGTGGGTGACCTCGTGGATCGCTACCCACGCGGTGAACTCGTCGCGGTCGAGCGAGAGGTTGCGCGCTGCCTGGGCGATGTTCGGCGCAAGCAGCAGCAGGCGTGGGGCTCGCGCCGGGTCGAGCAGGGCGATGTCGTACTGGCCAAGCACGCGCTGGGAGAGCATCCCGGTGACCGCGCCCATCTGCACGCCGAGCAGCAGTTGCGTGATCGAGCGCATCGCGGGCGCAAGTGGGCCCGAGCCGTGGCCGAGGCGCTCGCTGAGCGGCTCCAGCAACGGGCGCATCGTCGCGATGTTGGCTTCGATCCAGGCTGGGCGGTCGACGAGCTCGAGCGTTGGCAGGCGCTCGGGCAGCGCGAGACCGCTGTAGGCGCTCACGCGCGCGGCGAAGCGTTCGGCCAGCGGCTGCGCGCCGCTGGCGTTCGAGCCGGATCGGTATGCCCACCCGTCCGTGCCGCCGGCGAGCATCTCGCCGACCTTCTGAGCGACGTTCCAGTCGATGCCGTCCATTGCAAGAGCGTACGCCTCGCACGCGAGACTTCCCGCCGATCGATTTTTTTTGGATTTGCGGGGCGTGCTTGGCGGTGCTCGGGCGGCTCACGCCATCACGCACTCGTATCCTTGCAATGTGGCCGTTTCCAGGATCGCGTTTGCCCCGCCGGCTGGCAGCGCGGGCGCGGTGGAGGGAGCGGGGGCATTCTTCGAGCGCGCGGCCGCGCGTGACGTGCTCGCGTGGCTGCGCCTGCTGAGCGATCCGGGCGACTCGGCCGCCGTCGTGCGCGCGCTTGGGCGCCCTCCGATCGAGCTGCGCCAGGTCGATATCGCGCGGGTTGTGCAGGTCGCGCGTAAGGCAAAGCTCGACATGATGGCCGCGCTCGGGCCGGCGATCGAGTCGCCGCGGATGCCACCCGAGGCGCGTGAGCGGATCGAGCGCTTCCGGACGCTGCACGGAGAGGCGCAGGTCGCCTTCGAGGCGCTGCGCCCGCGCCTGGGGTGCAGCCCCCAGGAGTTGGCTGCCGAGTTGACTGCTGCCTCTGAGGCGCGGCTGCTCGGAGGCGAGACGATCTCAGAGCCGCGCGCTCAGACGCTCGAGGCGGCTGTTGAGCTGATGCGCGAGGAGGTGCTTGGTGGCGCCAAGCGAATCGCGGGGCGCCTCGGCGAGCTGCGCCTCGACACCGATCTCGACATCTCCCACGGCGTGGTGCGCTACCTGGAGCTGGTCAAGCTCGCGGCCTTGAAGGATCGCCCGCCCGGCCAGAGTGTCGCTGAGGCGCTCGAGGACATCAACCAGCGACTGCTGGCGGCGTGCACGCCGCTTCAGCGCGAGATCTTTCAGACCTCGACGCTCGACGAGACGTTGCTGGCCGCCGAGCGCGGCGAGCCGGAGGACGGGCCGCGCCCGGCCCTGACGACCTCCACGCAGAGCGCGTTCGCGCGGCGCGAGGAGCCGTCGCTGCAGGCGTTTCTGCCCCGCCGCGGCGACGGGCTCGTGCTGTCCGCCTCGGACATCGACACCTACCGGGCCTGTCCGCTGCGCTACAAGTTCGCGCGCGTCTTGAAGATCCCCTCGCCCCAGACGCTGCACCAGCGCTTCGGGATCGCCGTGCACCAGGTCTTGGAGCGCTACCACGCGTCCGAGCACACGACCGTCCAGCAGATGATGGAGCTGTTTGAGGCATGCTGGCGGCGCGGCGGCTTCGGCGACAGCGACAAGGAGCGCGAGCTTCACACCAAGGCGCGCGCGGCGCTTGTGCTCTACCACCAGCACCTGGAGGCGCACGAGGCCGAGCCGGTGTGGTTCGAGCGCTCGTTCTCGTTCAAGCTCGGCCGCCATCACCTGCGCGGACGCGTCGACCGCGTCGACAAGCTCCCGGACGGGGCGTACGAGATGATCGACTACAAGACCGGGCGCCCGCGGACGGCTGAGCAGCTGAAGGACGACGTGCAGCTGTCGCTGTACGCGGTTGGCGCGCGCGAGTCGTGGGAGGTGCAGGCCGAGCGCCTCTCCTACTACTACGTGCTCGACGATTTGAAGGTGCCGGTGCCCTCAGCGGAGATGGACGCCGACTGGATCGCGCGCGTGGTGGAGGAGGTCGGCGAGGCGATCATGGAACAGCGCTTCGAGCCGACCCCCTCGCCCTCGACCTGTGCGCTGTGCGACTACCGCATCGCGTGCCCGGCGTGGGAGCGATAACGGCCGACACAGCGGTTTCCCACAGACCACTTGACAACTTGCACCAGTGGGGTATATAGTGGCTACGTGTTCGCATTCGTCAAGGGTGCGGCGTACATAAGGTCGGGTAACGGGTCGGTCTTCGTGGCCGGCAGCTGAACGTTTGACGGGGACCTTGGGAGAGGGACCGGGTCGCTTCTGAGAGGGAGTTGTATTTCGCGTGCATTCATTGGGGATAAACGTGCTCGAGAGTCCGTGTGCTCACGGGGCTGACGTAACAGGACGCGTCAGCGTCGCTGACGCGTCTCTCTCTCTCTCTCTCTCTCTGGCCGGGCCGGCTCACAGCTAGAGCCAAGCCAGAGTGTCGTTCCAGGCAGGCTGCGTGGCCGGCTTGGTCGCTCGTGCCCGCAAGGGCTCGCGCCCAATCGAATGTACTCGCGCGTAACAGGCGCGCTCATACAGGTTTTGCCTGTCCCCCGAAATGGGGGGTCTTGCCCGCTCGTGCCCTTCAGGGTGCGGTCCCGCGGGTCTATTCGTGTGGATCGCTTTCTTCGGGAGGGATGGATTGATGCTGTCTTTTGTTCGTAGGCGTGTGACGTTTGCCAATGTCGCGATGACGCTCGCGTTGGTGCTCGCGATGAGTGGTGGGGCGTTTGCTGCCGGGAAATTCTTGATCACCTCGACGAAACAGATCAGTCCGAAGGTGCTGGCCTCGCTGAAGGGCAAGGCCGGCCCCACTGGCGCTACTGGTGCGCAGGGGCCTGCTGGGGCGACCGGACCTGCCGGCGCCACGGGTCCGCAGGGGTCTGCTGGGCCGGCGGGCGCAAAGGGTGAAACCGGCCCGGAAGGCAAAGAAGGGAAAGCCGGTAAAGAAGGTAAAGTGGGCGCTACTGGCTCGCCGTGGACTGCCGGCGGCACCCTTCCTTCGGGAAAGACCGAGACCGGTGCGTGGTTTGCCGAAGGCACTGCGGCTCAAACGGCGATCTCGTTCCCGATCCCGCTGGCGGCGCCGCTTGCGTGGGGCGAAGGAAACCCGGGCGAACCTGCAAACCAGGTCCATTACATCAACCCGGCTGGCAAGGAAGCGCCTACCGTGCACATAGAAATCTCCAATCCGCCGGCGTGCCCGGGCAGCGCTGAAGAACCAAAGGCCACACCCGGGAATCTCTGTGTCTACGCCCATGTCGAATCCAGACCCGAAGCGTCGTTCAACGAAACCATCTTCAATCCCGCGGGTGGCAGCACGTACGGCCTCGGAGCCTCGGCTGCTGGCGCCGTATTGGGAATCGTCTCCGGACAATCCCACGGCACGTGGGCGGTCACAGCGGAATAGCGAGATGGACCTGAAGAGCCCACGAAGCATTCTGAGTGTGTTCGTGTCCGGATCTTTGTGTCGCCTATTTCGATACATCACGCATCGCACTTTCGACGAGAACGGAGGAGAACTGGTGAGAACCAAAGCGCATATTTCAGGGACACTGGCGGCTGTAGCCATCATGTGTGCCTCGTTGTTGGTTTTTGCCTTTTCCACCTCTTCGGTTCTGGCTCAAAGAGGTCACGTGTTTGGTCCTTCGTTTGGTGCTTCGGGCTCGGGTGCAGGTGAGCTGTCGTTCATTTCCCCCCCGCCTGGCGAGAGCGCGATTCGTACCAGTCTCGGCGTCGACAATGCAACCCACAACGTGTATGTCGCCGATCCGGGCAACCACAGGGTCGACGAGTTCGAAGCAAGTGGCGCGTTCGTCCGTGCGTGGGGTTGGGGTGTGCAGAACGGCACTGCGGAATTCCAGGTGTGTACGACGCAGACGACGTGTCAGGCGGGTTTGCCGGGCACGTCTCCGGGCGAGTTCGTGACACCGGCGTTCGTCGCGGTCGACAACACGTCAGGCGGTGGGGGCGATGTGTATGTCGGTGACGCCGAAGGCGAAACGGTGTCGAAGTTCACCGAAGCGGGTCAGTTGATCGCAAGTTGGGGAGTCAAAGGCCAGATCACCATCTCCGAAGGGACCGGCACAGGGATCCTTACGAGCGGTTCGACAAGGGTCGAATCGGTGGTGGGCACGACTGGAGCGTTCAGTGTCGACCAGGAAATATCCGGCGCCGGCATTCCCGCTGGCAGCCAAATCAGAGAGGCCAACGGTGGTGTCCTTGAAATCTCCAAGCCTGCAACGGCGTCCGGGTCGGTGTCACTGACTGCCCGAGAGGTCTTGGGCAGCATCGAAGGTGTGGCGGTGGACGCTGCTGGCCGGTTGTGGGTCTCCGCTCTCCGCGTCGGTTTCGGCGGTCAGGGAGTCTATCTGTTCGATCCTGACGGTACATTCACAGGCAAGCGGAGGGGACAGAGCGGGGAATATTCTCCGCAGAGCATCGCGATCGGTAGTGCCGGTGAATTTTATGCTGTTGAAAACGCCAAACAGATCCAAAAGTTCAGTCCCGGGGGAGAGCCTCTAGGCGCTATAAATGAAATTGAAGGCCCATCGGTTTCCGGAGTCGCGGTCGATTCGTCGACCGATGAACTCTATGTGGATATGAGCGGTAGCGCTGTCTATGTCTTTGCTCCATCCTGTGTACCCCCCAAAGAAGCGTTTGGGTCGTACTGCGTTCCTATTCTGACGTTCACTTCCCCTCAGTTGAGTGGTGGTGCGGGCCTTGCTGTCGATTCGAGCAGTGGCTCGCCGAGCAGTCACGCGGTGTATGTGGTTGAAACCGCGAATGATCGGATCGACACGCTGATCCTCGAACCCCCGGCGGCACCGACCGTTGAAAACGGTTCGCAATCGGTATCTGACGTGAGCGCCAACAGCGCGACGTTCGAAGCTGTGGTCGACCCGCGCAGCGAACCGACCGAAGAACCGACGTCCTACCGTTTTCAGTACACGACCGAAGAACAGTTCCAGCGGGAAGGCTTCGCCGGCGCGAGCAGTGCCCCGACGCCCGACGGCCAGTTGGCTCCCAATTATGGACCGGTCGCAATCGTCGCGCACGCGCAAGGTTTGCTACCTGACACGGTCTATCGCTTCCGTGTCGTCGCGGAAAACGCGATCAGCCGCAAGGAAGGCAAGCCCGTCGAAGGCGAACGCGACGAAGCGGGTAAAGAAATCATTCGCGTTTTTACGACCCAGACGGATGGTGTGTTCGCTCTTCCCGACGCTCGTGCGTGGGAGCTCGTGTCGCCGCCAGACAAACACGGTGCGTTGATTTCGGGGCTGTTTCCTCACCAGGTAGAGCAGGCGTCAGCGGATGGTGGTGCCATCACATATATTGCCAGCGCACCGACGGAATCGGGGCCGCCTGGCAACTCAATGGAGACACAGGTGTTGTCCGCCAGGACGACTGGCTCTTGGGGTTCGCAGGATATCTCCACTTCTCGCGATGTCGCAAACGGTCTCGCGGGCAATAGTTCCGAATATCGTTTCTTCTCCTCGGACATGTCCCTGGCTCTAGCACAAATCAACGGTAACGTGCCTGTCCCGGCGCTGTCATCTGAAGCCACCGAAATGACGCCTTTCCTGCGCAACAACTACGTGGGGGAAGATCAGGAAGATCTGTGTTCAAAATCGTGTTATCGTCCGCTTGTAACCGGGGCTCCTGGGATCGCCAACGTTCCCGAAGGCACAGAATTCGGCAAAGCACCGTGCGGTACAATAGAATGCGGGCCCTCCTTCGGAGGCGCGAGCCCTGACGGTAGTCATATCGTTCTGACCTCGAAAGTGCCTCTAACTGAAGGTGCGCCTATCGGCAGTCTCTATGAGTGGCATGCAGGTGAACTGCAATTGGTCAGTGTCTTGCCTGGAGGCGAACCTGCTCCCGAAGGCAGTCAACTTGAGCTAGGATCGGTATCGGGGGAAGAAGGTGGAGTACCCCTCCCCGTCATGAGAAACTCGGTTTCCGCGGATGGTTCGCGCATCGTGTGGTCGACGGGCGGGGTGGGCGCCGGGGGCATTCATTTGTATGTTCGTGACGCTGTACGGGAAGAAACGATCGAGCTCGGCGGAACGGGGGCGAGGTTTCAGACGGCGAGTGCCGATGGCTCGCGCGTGTTCTTCACGGTGGGGAGCGACCTTTTGGTGTTTGAAGCGCCCTCTGGTGGCGTGTTGTCAGCCGGTCGGGTCACGGACTTGACTCCTGGTGGGGGGTTGCGGGAACTTGTGCTCGGCATCTCGCGGGACGGGTCCTCCGTGTATTTCGTTGCCGATACTGTCTTGGCAGGCACGCCCAGCGCTGAGGGCGAACACGCTCAAGCTGGCCAGCCGAATCTTTACGCTTATCGCGCTGGTGCGATCAGACTGGTCGCTGTCCTTTCCCCTCATGACAGCCAGGACTGGGGTGAGGGGACCGCTCCAAATACAGCGCGTGTTTCACCGGACGGTGGCGCACTCGCGTTCATGTCTGAGCGGCCGCTCACCGGTTATGACAATCGTGACGTGACGACGGGCGAACGGGACGAGGAGGTGTTCCTCTACGACGCGACGGCCAATGGTGGTGAAGGACGGTTGGTGTGCGCGTCGTGTGACCCGACGGGCGCGCGGCCGCATGGGATCGTTGCCACCGACTCGCTTGCCGCGCCGACGCTTTTCGATAGCCAGCTTGCCTGGAAAGACCGCCGGATCGCAGCGAATGTTCCAGGATGGACATCCCCGCTCTACGAGTCGCGGTATCTATCCGATGCGGGTCGCTTGTTCTTCAACAGCGCTGACGCGTTGGTGCCGTCTGACACGAACGGTACCACCGATGTGTATGAGTACGAGCCGCCTGGTGTCGGTGATTGCTCGAACGCCAGTCTCACATTTAGTGCGCTGTCCGGTGGATGTGTGGATCTGATCTCTTCGGGTACGGCGAAGGAAGAATCTGCGTTCCTCGACGCCTCGGAAAATGGGGATGACGTGTTCTTCCTCACCCCGGCTCAGCTCTCCCCGCAGGACTCGGACTCGGTCCTGGATGTCTACGACGCGCGTGTCGGTGGTGGTTTCCCGGTGCCTCCGCCGCCACCGGCGTGTGAAGGCGATGCTTGTCAGAGCCCTGTGGCGGCGCCGAACGATCCCACCCCCGGCTCGTTGACCTATAGGGGTCCGGGTAATCCGGGACCGTTGCTGACCGTAAGGAAAACCGTCAAGAAGAAGGCCGTCAAGTGCTCGAAGGGCAAGCGGCTCAAGCACGGCAAGTGCGTGAAGAGCAAAGGCGCGACCAAGAAGAGAGCGGGCAGGACGATAAGAACCGGCGCGAAGCGGAGGACAAAATGATGAGGATCTCTATTCGTCCACGACCGGTCCTGCTCGCCGCATTGACCCTCACGTGCCTGATGGCGGGTGGCGTCTCATCCGCGTTTGCTGCGATGCCGTGGTGGCAACTGTCGTCCGCTTCACGCCCGTCCAACCTGAAGCCGGGTTTGGCTACCGATGAGGTTCAGGAAGTCTCGGTGCAGTCCGGTGGCGGTACTTTCACGCTGACCGTCGCGACCGGGACGGGACACGTGGCGGCGACCGAAGGCTCAAACGTTCTCACCGATCTGGTGAGCACGAGCGGAGCATTTCACGTGGGTGATACGGTCGCTGTCTTGGCCGCGGGCAATAATATCCTCCCGGCGAATACGACGATCACCGCCATCGGCTCGGAAACTTTGACGATGTCCGCGAACGCGACGGCTGGGGCTGGTCGTGGCTTTTCGAGCGATCTGACCGTTAGCGAGGCGACAGCGGCGATCTCTGCCGGTGCGAGTCCGGGCCAGCTGGAAAGCGCTCTCGCGGCGCTGCCGAATGTCGGCGCGGGCAATGTCGAAGTGACTGGTGCGGCGGGTGGCCCGTACCGGGTGAGGTTCAAGGGCACGTTCGCTTATCAACCGGTCGCGGTCATGCAGGCGCGTGGTCCGGCACAGGTGACTGTTGGTGAGGTGACGGAGGGTCGAGCGGATGGGGAGATCGCTGTAACAGCCGAGAACTTTGGGGACGCGAGCCTGAACGCTGAAACGGCGCCAGTGACGCTTGCCGATAGCCTCCCGCCGGGACTGGAAGCGGTCGGGATAGCTGGGATCGAACCAGGCCCAGAGGGCGCCTTCAACATCGCCCCGCCGATCCCGTGTTCGCTCGTGTCGCTGTCGTGCACGTTCAGGGGTGCTCTTGCCCCGTATGACCAGCTCGAAGCGCGGATCGCGGTCAGGGTGTTGCCCGGCGCTACTTCCGCTGAACAGAACACGGTGCGAGCCTCAGGTGGGGACGCACCCGTCGCCTCGTTCAGCCGTCCGTTGCGGATCAGCGAAGCACCCAGCGCCTACGGCATCGAAGACTGGCGCTTGCGCGCAGAAGAAGAAGGCGGAGGACTCACCACGCAGGCCGGTTCGCACCCATTCGAGGTGACGGGCACGGTCATGCTCAACCAGGGTCCTGACACGCACCCGTTGAGCAATGAACGCGCCAAAGCGGAACCTGTCGCGCTGTCCAAGGACATCATCACGAAGATCCCAGCCGGTCTGATCGGCAACCCCGTCCCGATCCCACGCTGCACGATGGCGCAGTTCAGTGTTGAACTGAACAACCGAGAAAACCTGTGCTCTCAACAGACGGCGATCGGCGTCGCCTCGGTGACGGTCTATGAACCTGCAAACGTCGGGTATGTGACGCAGGCGGTTCCGTTGTTCAATCTTGAACCGTACTATGGCGAGCCCGCTCGGTTTGGGTTCTTCATTCCGCTCGCCGACGTGCCGGTGGTGCTCGACACGTCGCTGCGGGATGGGCCCGGCGAAGATTACGGTGTGAACGTGATCTCGAACAACATCAGCCAGATCGCTGGTCTGACGAGCGTGCGCGTCACGTTCTGGGGTGTCCCGGACGATTCTCGTCACGACAATTCTCGCGGATGGGCCTGCATGTATGCCACCCGTCACGCACCCTTCGAAGCAGAACTTCCCTGCAATAACTCCGAAGAACGGCATCCGCCGGCGTTTTTGATCATGCCAACGTCGTGTAACGGTTCGTTGCAGAGCAGCGCGGAAGCGAATTCGTGGCGGGAACCGGGCGTGTTCGATAGCGTTCCGACGAGCGAAGTGTTGCAGTCGCTGGATGGCTGCAACCGTTTGCCGTTCACGCCCAGCATGTCAGCGGAACCGACGACCGACCGTGCTTCAGCGCCCACGGGCCTTGATTTCAATGTGGACTTCAGAGACGAAGGGTTGACGAGCAGCAAAGGCATTGCGCAGTCTCAGTTGAACAAGACGGTCGTGAAGCTGCCTGAAGGACTCACGATCAACCCGTCCGCGGGCGTCGGATTGGGTGGCTGCACCCCTGAAGATTACGCGCGGGAGACGATTGGCTCTGTTCCGGGCGCGGGTTGTCCTAACGATTCGAAGCTTGGGACGGTGGAAATCGAAACGCCGTTGTTGACCCAGAAGATCCACGGGTCGATCTTCATCGCGCAGCCATTCGATAACCCGTCGGGTTCTCTGGTCGCGTTGTATGTCGTGGCGAAGAATCCTGAAACGGGTGTGTTGGTGAAGCTGGCCGGAAAGGTCGAACCGGACCCGGTCACGGGACAGTTGACGACGATCTTTGAAAACAATCCGCAGCTAGCGTTCAGTCATTTCAACTTTCATTTCCGTGAAGGACAGCAGGCGCCGTTGATCAGTCCAGCATTGTGTGGAACCTACGGCACGCAAGCACTATTGACGCCGTGGTCCGACCCGAGAGCGGTACTTACCGACACCGCCACGTTCTCGATCACCAAGGGTTATGACGGTGGCGCCTGTCCGTCTGGAGGGTTGCCTCCGTTCAGCCCTGGGATCGAATCGGGGTTGCTCAACAACAATGCGGGCTCCTACAGTGCGTTCTACCTGCACCTGACGCGAACCGATGCCGAGCAGGAGATCTCAGGATTCTCAACCGACCTCCCGGCGGGACTGACGGGGAACCTGACGGGCATCCCGTTCTGTCCCGAGGCCGCCATCGAGGCTGCGCGACACAAGACCGGAGCCCAGGAGGAAACCTCACCGTCGTGTCCCCCGGCAAGCCAGGTTGGGCACACGCTCGTGGGCACCGGTGTTGGCGCTGTCCTCGCGTACGTGCCGGGCAAGATCTATTTGGCTGGCCCGTTCCATGGTGCTCCGTTCTCCCTGGTCAGCGTGACCAGCGCTGTAGTCGGCCCATTCGATCTGGGGACGGTTGTGCTGCGCTTCGGCTTGGCGATAGACCCCTACACCGCCCAGGTCAGCGTCACCCCAACGAGCAGCGAACCGATACCGACGATCCTGAAGGGGATAGTCACCCACGTGCGGGACATCCGTGTCTATATCGACCGCAACAAATTCACGCTCAACCCAACCAGCTGCAACCCGCTATCGATCGGCAGCACCCTCACGAGCGATCAAGGAGCATCAAAGACGGTCACGAGTCCCTTCCAGGCTTCGAACTGTCAGGCGCTTGGGTTCAAACCGATTTTCAAGGTCTCAACGTCCGGCAAGAACTCAAGGGCAAAGGGGGCAAGTCTGACGGTCAAGCTGTCTTACCCGGCCGGTGCGCAGGCGAACATCAGCAAAGTCAAGGTCGACCTGCCAAAGCAGTTGCCATCTCGTTTGACGACACTGCAGAAGGCCTGTACCGCCGCACAGTTCGAAGCAAACCCAGCCGGGTGCCCAGCAGCGTCGATAGTCGGACACGCCAAGGCGGT
This sequence comes from uncultured Solirubrobacterales bacterium, assembly GCA_963764655.1. Taxonomy (GTDB): domain Bacteria; phylum Actinomycetota; class Thermoleophilia; order Solirubrobacterales; family Solirubrobacteraceae; genus Palsa-744. The sequence goes on along the minus strand of CAVXTI010000001.1, from coordinate 2,099,365 downwards.
AACGCCGTTGATACCGGTCCCGCTCGAAGGACCAGCGTACTTCGTCAGCCACGGCGGCGAAGCGTTCCCGAGCCTGATCATGGTGCTGCAGGGCTACGGCGTCACGATCGACCTGGTCGGCACCACGTTCATCAACAAAGCCGGTGTCACCAGCAGCACGTTCAAGACCGTCCCAGACCAACCCGTCGGCAGCTTCGAACTGACACTCCCCCAAGGCCCATTCTCAGCGTTGGCGGCCAACGGCAACCTCTGCAAGACCAAACTCACGATGCCGACAGCGTTCGACGCTCAAAACGGCGCCAGCGTCCACCAGAACACCAAGATCACCGTCACGGGCTGCCCCAAGCAAAAGAAGGCCAAGCACAAGCAGGCGAAGAAGGCGAGCAAGCGCCACAAGGGGACAAAGCACGGGAAGAAATGACATGCGCGACAAGGGAGGCGCGCCGTCAGAGGGGGCGGCGCCGAAAAGGGTAGCCGGAGAGCGCAACAACGGCGCGGCGCACGAGCTCGGCCGCGAGCGCGTGCTGGAGATCCAGCGCGCGCGGATCCTCGCCGCGATGGTCGAGGTCTGCGCCGAGCGCGGTGCGGCCAACGTCACGGTCGCCCACGTGGTCGAGCGCGCAGGGGTCTCGCGGCGCACGTTCTACGAGCTCTACGCCGACCGCGAAGCGTGCTTTCTCGGTGCGTTCGACGATGCCTGTGCGCGCGCCTCGCGCCACGTGCTCGATGCCTACGACTCGCGGGCGAAGTGGCTCGAGCGCACGAGGACCGCGCTGACAGCGGTCCTGCGGTTCCTCGACGTGGAGCGCGAAGCTGGGCAGCTCTTGATCGTCGGCTCGCTCGGCGCGGGCCACAATGCGCTCGAGCGCCGCCGGCGCGGCATCGCCCAAATAATCACCGTCATCGACGAAGGACGCAACGAGACCAAAGCAGGCGCAGAACTACCGCCCCTCACAGCCGAGGGGATCGCCGGCGGCGTCCTGTCCGTGCTGCACGCTCGGCTCTTGGCCCCGAGCCCGGCGGACGGGAGTACACGCGAGGAGAACCAAGTCGGCGGCTCGCTGCTCACGCTCACCGGCCCCCTGATGGGCATGATCGTGCTGCCCTACCTTGGTCCCGCCGCCGCGCGCCGAGAGCTTGCGAGACCGGTCCCCAAGGCGCCCGCGAGCTTTCGTCACGAGGGCAATCCGCTTGGGCGCCTGGAGATGCGCCTCACCTACAGGACCGTGCGTGTTTTGATGGCGATCGCGGCCAACCCGGGCTCCTCCAACCGCGTCGTCGCCGAGGTCGCCGAGGTCACGGACCAGGGCCAGATGTCGAAGCTGCTTACGCGCCTGCAGGGCCTCGGACTGATCGAGAACGCCGGCGGCGGGGCAGCCCGCGGCGAGCCCAACGCGTGGACGCTCACCGACAGGGGCTGGAGCGTGCAGGGCGCATTCGCCGAACAGGCCTCGCGCGGGTGAGCGCGGATGCGCGCGGGCGTCTCCCGGCTATCCCTGCCACAGTCCGCAAAGCGGCACAGCGGTGAGCCGCTCGCCGAAGGGTAGCGTGCGCTCCCCTGTGTAGAGCACCACTCCTCCCTTGAAGCGATCGCCAAACCTGTCGCGTAGGTGGCGGAGCCCCGCGAAGTCCCTCGGCCTGACAGTGGCGGTGCTCTTGACCTCAACCCCGGCGATCTCACCGCTACGCAGTTCCAACACCACATCCACCTCGCGCTGCTGACTGTCTCGGTAGTGAAATAGCGACGCTTCGCACTCCGACCAGTCGCATTGGCGCAGCAGCTCCATCGCGACGAACGTCTCGAAGATGGGACCGGCGAGCGTCGCGTCCTGAGCCACTCGAGCCGTGCTGACATTTATGAGATGGGTGAGCAAACCCGTGTCGGTCACATACAGCTTTGGGGTCTTGACCTGCCGACTCCCGAGATTTGTGTGCCAGGGACTCAAGCGCCGTATGAGGAGCAGGTCTTCGAGGATCTTCGAATGCACCGCCGCGGTCTTGCGGTCGAGGCCAAGCTCGACGCCCATGCCACGCGCGCTCATCAGGGTCGCCGAGCGAGCCGCCACCACGCGCAGCAGACGCCCGATGTCCGTCGTATCGCGGACGCGAGCGACATCGCCGACGTCCCGCCCGAGAATCGACGCGACGTAGCTCTCGAAGAATCGGGATCGCCCCCCCGGCCCGCGACCCTGGACATCGGGAAAGCCGCCCCTCACCAACCGCTCGGCATAGGCGGATCGTCCCACGTCCGCGCTCTGGACTTGAGGCGGCTCTCCCGCCAGCAGACGATCGACGAAGCGCTCTCGACGACCCCCCAGCTCGCCCTGCGAGAACGGCCACATCCGCATGTAGTCGACGCGTCCGGGTAGGGCGTCCGCGATCGTCGGCAATGTGATGACGTTGGCGGACCCTGTCAACAGGAACTGCCCGCGGTTGTTGCGTGTGTCCAGGCGGGCCTTGATCGCGAGCATCAGGTCGGGCGCACGTTGGATCTCGTCGATCACCGCGGGACCGTCGATCGCGGCGATGAAACCGGTCGGGTCCTCCAGGGCCGAGCGTCTCGTCCCTTCGTCGTCGAGCGTGATGTAAGCGGCCGGATGCTCGTGGCCCGCGATCTCCTTGGCCAGCGTGCTCTTGCCGACCTGTCGCGCGCCCAGCAGACATACGGCGCGCGCGTCTGACAGCGCCTCGACGACGAGTGGCCTGATATGTCGCTCGATCAGCTTGGGCACCTTGATAGAGCATACAAAACACTACGGCAGATAGGGAATATCGTGGCATGCAGATGGGGAATATCGAGGACGGCAGATGGGGAATGTGGCCCCGGCGAATGGGAGTGCGCCGAAGCTTTCGCTGCGCTTTAGGCTCCTGCACTAACTTTTGCGGTGCATGAAGAGAAGCATCGCGATGGGTGGGGGCCTTGCACGTGCGCGCGTCGCTGTGCCCGCGCTGCCGTTGCTGGCCGTCGGCCTGCTCGTCGGCTGCGGCGGCGGCTCCTCGACGTCGACGCAGCCGGTCCCGGTCTCGCCCGCGGCGGCGCCCGCGGGTGTCACGGCCTCGACGGCCGACGCGGTCGTGATGGTCTCCGGCACCCCCATCCCCAGGGCGAGCTATCAGCACTGGGTAGCTGTCGAGAGAGCGCTCGGCGGCTCCGGCTCGCCGACTCACCAGGCGCTCGGCTTCCTGATCACCTCCGAGTGGGTGCTCGGCGAGGCCGCCGCGCGCCGGATCGCGATCTCAGACGCCGAAGTCAAGCAGCGCTTTGCCAAGCTCCTGCACCAGAGCTTCCCGAAGGCCGGCTCGCTCAAGGCCTATCTGGCGAAGTCGGGCGAGACCGAAGCCGACCTGCTGGCGCGCATCAAGGTGGAACTGCTTGCTTCGCGCATCGCTTCAAAGGTCACAGCCGGCAAGAGCTCCTCGGGGCGCTCAGCGCTGTTGACGGCTTTCGAGACGAACTTCCACGCCCACTGGAAGCGGCTCACCGACTGCCATGCCGGCTACGTGATGGAAGACTGCAAGCAGTACAAAGGCAAGCCTGAAGACCTCACCGCCAAAGCCGCCCGCGGCGCGACTTCCGCAAGCGGGTCGAGCTCGGGCGGCTCGCAGTCGAGCGGCGGCGCCTCCAGCTCCACCGGCGAGGTCTATACAGCGCCGGGCGCGTTCTCGATCTCGAGCTCCGCCTTCGAACGCAACGGCGCGATCCCCGCCCAGTACACGTGCGCGGGCGCCGGTATCTCACCGCCGCTGTCGTGGAGGAAAGTTCCCGCCCACGCGGCCGAGCTCGTGCTGTTCGTGATCGACGACAACTCCGCCGGCTCGAGCGGCGGCATCCGCTGGATCGTCGGCGGCATCGACCCCTCCTCCACGGGCGTCGCGGCCGGCAAGCTCCCGGCCGGCGGGATCATTGGCACGAACACCGCGGGCAAGGCCGCCTACAGCTCGATCTGTCCCGCCAAGGGCAAGAGCGACACGATCGAGTTCGTCATGTACGCGCTGAAGAAGACGATCCCGCTATCGACCGGCTTCCAGCCGACAACGGCCGAGTCGGAGTACGGCGGCGGCAAACTGCTGCTCGGCCAGGCCGCGGTCAACTACGGCATCGCCTCGCGCTAGCGGCTACCTCGGTCTACCGCTCTCCGGCGTTGAACGTCAGTTCTCGATTCCTCGTTGACGCAAGAAGCGCTGGAATTCCCGCGCCAACAGGTCCCCGGAGGGCAGGTCCGCCGGGCTGATCGCCGTCTGGCCGTCCTCGGCCGCGCGTCGCTCGAGCCGCTCGACGAACGCCTGGATGTCTGGGTCCGACTGCACCGCCAGCCCGACCTGGCGCTCGTACTCGCCGGCGGCTTCCTCGAGCTCTGTGACGTCGACCGACACGCCGACCATCAACTCCAGCTTGCGCAGCAGCGCGAGCGCCGCCTTCGGGCTGGCGGCGGCCGCGACGTAGTGCGGGACGCTGGCCCACACGCTCGCCGACGGCAGCCCGGCCTGCGCGCAAGAGGCGTGCAGCACGCCCACGATCCCCGTCGGGCCCTCGTAGCTGCTCGGCTTGAGCCCCAGCCGCTCCATCAACGCGGGATCCGAGGCGAAGCCCGTCATCGCCACGGGCTGGGAGTGCGGCACGTCGGCGAGCAGGCCACCGAGCGTCACGACGAGCTGCACGTCGAGCGCTTCGGCGAGGTCGACCAGCAGCGAGCTGAACGTGCGCCAGCGCATCGAGGGCTCGGTGCCCTGCACGATCACGAGGTCGCGGTGCGCGCGAGGGGCGCGCGCCTCGAAGATCTCAACCGACGGCCACGAGATCACGCGCGCCGCCGTCTCGTCGATCTGCACGTGTGGGCGGTTGGCCTGGAAGTCGTAGAACTCCTCCGTGTCGATCTGCGCGAAGCGCTCGCCACCAAGCGACTGGGCGAGGAACGCCGTCGCCGTGGAGGCCGCGTCGCCGGCGTCGTTCCAGCCGGAGAAAGAGCACACCATCGCCGGGGCCCTGAGGCCATCGGGGCGGCGATCCCAGATCAGTGGCTGCATCCGAACCACCGTACATCATGGGCACCTCATGTCCACCAGGAACTCGACAAGCGACTCACCAGCGGGCACGGGTGAGTCCTCCGGCCGCTCCGCCCCCGCGGGCGATGGAGGCGACGCCCAGACGATCGCGACGCTGCGCGACGGCGAGACCGTGGCGGCTGTGTTCGCGTGCACGCGCAAGGAGCGGCTCGTCACCCGCTCGGGCGACCCCTACCTGACGGTCGAGCTGCGCGACCAGAGCGGCAGCGTCAAGGGCAGGGTCTTCCGTGACGCCGACCTGCTTGCCGGCCGCTTCGAGCGTGGCGAGCTCGTGCGTGTGCGCGGGCGCGCCGAGCTGTTCCGCGACGAGCTGCAGATCGCGGTCGAGCGGATCGCGCGGGTCGAGCTCTCCGACGAGGAGGCGGCGCGCTTCCTGCCGGTCTCGCGCCGGGACCTCGACGAGCTCGAGGGCTTCTTCGAGCACCTCGCGCGCGAGGTCTACGACCCGGAGCTCAAAGCGCTGCTGGGACGGCTGCTGGCAGACCGCGAGCTGCGCGCCGAGCTGCGCCGCGCGCCGTGCTCGCTGCCCTCCAGCGGCCCGGCACGCTCCTCCGTGCACCACGCCTTTCTCGGCGGGCTGCTGGAGCACACGGTGGCTGTCGCGCAGTTGGCGGTGGAGCTGTGCGCCGTGCACCCGCGCCTGGATCGTGACCTGCTGCTGTGCGCGGCGCTCGTGCACGATCTCGGCAAGACGCGCGAGTACGCCTACGGCGCCGAGATCACGCGCACCGAGGAGGGTCGCATGTTGGGTCACGTCGAGTTGGGGCTGCGACTGATCTCGCCCCATATCCCGCCCACACTGGCCGTCGAGCGGCGTCTGGCGCTCGAGAACTGCGTGCTCGCGCACCACGGCTCGGACGGGGCGGGCGCCGCCCAGCGCGCCGCCTCCCCCGAGGCGCTTGCCCTGCAGCGGCTCAACGCGCTCGACGCGGGCGTCAAGGGCGCTTTCGAGCAGGGCCTCGGCCGCTGACGCGCGCCCGCGCGTACGCGCACGCACATGCGTGCTCCCGCATGTGCCGAGGAACCAGCGCCACCCGGTCAAGTCTGTCGCCGCGAATGCCGATCACCGAAGGGTGGGGGACCAACCCAGTTCAACCGGCGCACCCGTGGGCGAGCTCTCGTTCCTGCGCCCCGCCGAGGGCGCGTCGGCTCCTGCGCCGAGCCGTCCGATCGAGGCCCAGGCGCTGAGCCAGGCCGTGCGTGAGATCAAGCCCGGCCGCCTGATCGGCGACGTCGTCGTGGACCTTGGCTTCGCCACGCGCGAGAAGGTCGAGGAGGCGGTCGAGATCGCGCGCGCGCAGCGCAAGCCGACGGGCCAGATCCTCGTCGAGCAGGGCATCCTGCGCCACGACCAGCTCGCGCGCGTCGTGGCCGAGCGCTACGGCTTGGACTACATCGACCTGTCGGTCTACGAGCTGGACATGGGCGCCGTCAACCTGATCGACATGGAGGCGATTCGCCGCTACCAGGCGGTGCCGGTCGGCTTCCTCGAGGACGGCACGCTGCTGCTGGCGATGGCCGACCCGACGAACGTCTTGACGGTCGACGACATCGCGATGCTCACCGGCCGCCGCGTGCGCTCGGCGAGCGCCTCGATCGAGGACCTCAACATCCTGATCACGCGTCTCTCACGCGTAGAGCAGTCCGTCGAAGCGATCGTCGAGGAGGAGGACGCGCAGGCCGAGGCGGAGCTGGTGATGGACGAGGCCGACAAAGACGCGCCCGTCATCAAGCTCGTGCACTCGGTGATCGCCGACGCGATCGAGCAGGGCGCCTCTGACATCCACATCGACCCGGGCGAGGGCGACATGCGCGTGCTGTTCCGGATCGACGGCGTGCTCTCGCAGACGTCGACCTTGAAGCGCTCGATGGCCACGAGCGTGATCTCGCGCGTGAAGATCATGTCGGAGATGGACATCTCCGAGCGGCGCGTGCCCCAGGACGGGCGCTTCGCGCTGACGGTCTCCGGCCGCCGCGTGGACGTGCGTGTCACGACGCTGCCGCTCGTGTCATGGCGAGGGGGCCTACTCTGCGCATCCTCGACAAGGGCGTCACCGTGCGCGGGCTCGAGTCGCTCGGGCATGCAGCGCACCGAGCAGGACCGCTTCGCCTACGCGATCGGGCGACCGAACGGGGCGGTGCTCGTGACCGGGCCGACCGGCAGTGGCAAGTCGACGACGCTGTATGCGGCGCTCGGCGCCGTCAACGACGGCAGTCGCTCGCATCCTCACGATCGAGGACCCGGTCGAGTCGCGCATCGCCGGGGTCAAGCAGATGCAGGTGGCGCCGAAGGCCGGCATGACGTTCGCGGGCGGCTTGCGCGCGATGCTGAGGGCCGACCCCGACGTGATCATGGTTGGCGAGATCAGAGACCGCGAAACCGCGCACATCGCGGTCGAGGCCGCGCTCACCGGCCACCTCGTGCTCTCGACGCTGCACACACGCGACGCCCCGGCGCGCTCGGCCGGCTGATCGACATGGGCATCGAGCCGTTCCTGATCTCCTCGGCGATCGACTGCGTCGTCGCGCAGCGGCTCGTGCGGATGCTGTGCGCGCACTGCAAGCGCGCGAGCAAAGCGCCGCGGGAGCTGCTCGCCGAGTACGGCCTGTACGAGTCCGAGGCGTTCGAGCCGGTCGGCTGCTCGCGCTGCGCGACGACCGGTTATCGCGGGCGCATGGGCATCTACGAGGTGATGTCGGTCACCGAAGAGATCCGTGGGCTCGTGCTCGGCCGTGCCTCGGTCGACGAGATCGCCGCGACAGCGATGAAGCAGGGGATGCGCCGCATGCGCGACGACGGGATCGCGAAGGTGCGCGCCGGTCAGACCTCGATCGCGGAGATCGAGCGCATGACGACGAGCATGATCTGAGCGCTCCCGCGCGCGTACGCGGGCGCGCTCCAGGCTGCATTCAAAACAGCCGAGGGGTGGCTTTACTTCTTCTTGGTTTGCCTCCTTTGGCTTTTCCTTTGCCCTTCTTGTGCTTTGCTTTGGCGGCCGGCTTGGTGGTCGTCGGTTCCAGGCGCGTCCCACCGGGATAGGTCTTCGACTTGGGGCAGTGCAGCGGACGGCCGAGGTCGAACGGGCCGGAGATCCCCTGTGTCGGGACACCCTTTTCCAAGTAGATGTCGGTGACCGTCAGCAACGGGTCGACGCGCGGCTCGGCGCACAGGCGCGCGCCGATCGAGAACTGACCCGTGACGTTCTCCCAGCCGAGCTTGGTCGCCCCCACGCAGTTGTCCGCCCAGCCTGGCAGTTCGCCTCCGCAGGAGAACGTGTCCGACAGCACTTCGGGCTTGTTGCTGGTCACGACCGGCTGAGGCCCGTAGCCGATCAGGGGCACGTTCGACTCGAGTGAATAACCCGTGATCGGGCCATCGCAGTAGAACGTGTACCTGACCTGCTGTTCGCTGTTGCCTAGTTCGGGCGCTCCGGCGGATACATGGCCCAGGCAGTTGAGGCCGTTGGCGCTGCCTTCTTTCTCTGCTTCTTCGTCGGCGACGGCTGGGCTGACGATCGCCAACGAGAGGACAATCGAGCCAAGGATCGCGCCGAGCCGCGCAGAAGCTCGATGTTGGACGGGTCGATATGTGTGCAACGGGATCTCCGTTCGTTTTGGTTGACAGTGGTGGCCGCTCGGCTTCGATCTCTAGTGCTTGAAGATCGCGGCCACGCTGGCGCGGGGTGAGAGTGAGTTGAAGGGGCTCGCGCTGCGCATGCCCGCGTGAAGCAGCGGTGAGAGCAGCAGCGCGCCGGCGGTCGGCGCCGGCGCGAGCGTCGTCGTGGATGCGCTTGCGGTCGAGGAGGCCGGCGCGAAGCTGACGACTATCAGACCGTTTTCGCGATACGCGGGGCCCGAGAGGATCGGCTCGACGATTCGCTGCAGGAAGGCGTCGGCTTCCGCCGGGCTTGGCTGAGAGCCTTCGGGGCATGCCGGGCTCGCCTGCGAAGGAGGCGCCGCACAGGCAGGCTCGGAGATCACGCTGAGATCTGCGCCGACACCGCCCGGCAGCAACGTCGCGTCGCCCGCCAGCTCATAGGCGTCGAGCGCCGAGTAGCTCGTGAGCAGCGTGCCCCGCGCGAGCAGCTGACCGACCAGGTAGGGGTAGTTCGCCACCGCGGCCGTGGCGGCGGCGAAGGTCGAGCCGGCGAGGGTGATCAGCCAGACGTGTTGGATCGGGGGAAGCCTGACCGGCTTGGCCGGCGCCTGCTTGCCTTCGCTTTCGCCGCCCGAGGAGGGGCTTCCGTTGCCCGCGGCGGAGCGTTCGGGGTCTACGGTGGATTCGCTTGAAGATGAGCCTTTGAAGCTGGACGGGTTGGAAGCCACGGCTGGCGCCGCGTCGGGCGCGGGCTTGGCGTTGATGTGTGCGTCGCGCGCACCGCGTGGACTTGCAGCTTCGCTCGCGCTCGTGGCGGGCGCTGTCGCCGCGAGCGCGCTTGTTCGGGCGCCCTCGCTTGCGCGTGCCGCAAGCAGCGCGATCACGCGCTGGACGATCGTCGAGTCCTCCGCCAGCGAGCTTGTCGGCGCGGGCCCAAAGGCAGCGCCCGCGACCAGCCCGACCGCGAACACGACCGCGACGAGCAAGGCGAGCACCCGCCGAGAGAGGATTGGGAGCTGTAGCGAGCCTGTGCCGAGGCTGGGTGCTGCGGTGGCGGCTGTTGTCGGTCGCAGCAAGGCGAGCACCCGTCGAGAGAGGGTCGGGAACCGCATCGGGTCTGTGTCGAGGCCCGGGGCGGTGTCTGTTGTGGCGTCCGTTGTCGGCCGCTGGTGTGGATCGTGGTCGTTGGTCATCGGTGCTTGTGTCCTGTGGGTCTCGTGGGGCTTGTGTCCTGTGGATCGCGGGACTGGGGTGCTTTTGGTTTCCCATAAAATAGCTTATCTTGATCTTCTTTATGAGGAATATGCTAGGCTGCGCCGCCGAGCCTGTCAACTATCCGAACGGAGCTTCAGTAAATGCAACGACGAACTCGCCGTGTCGCCGCTCTCCTCGCGGCGACGTTCACACTCTCGATAGCGCTCCCCGCGATCGCCCTGGCGACCGGCGCGCTCTCGATCGACGGAGCCACCGCCTCCTTCCCGCTCGTTCAGCTGCTCGCGCAGAAGTACGAGAAGCTCAACAAGAAGGTCAAGATCAAGCTCACCCAGGGCGGCACGCAGGTCGGGATCAACGACGTCGCCGCAGGTCGCGTGACGGTCGCCGACGTATCGCGCGATCCGCTGAAGAGCGACCCCGCGGGACTCGTCTTCTACCCGATCGCCAAGTACTACCTGTGCGTGGTCACGAACTCGTCGAACAAGCTCGCCAACCTGACACAAGCGCAGGTCGAAGCGATCTTCACCGGCAAGACCACCGAATGGAGCAAGGTTCCCGGCGCCACCGCCAGCGGCCCGATTGACATCATCAGTCGCAACTCCTCGGCCGGCACGCTCAGCAACTTTCAGACCTTGCTCATAAACGGCAAGAAAGTGTCGGGCCCCAAAGGCGCGGCCGTCGCCGAAAAGCCGTCTGAGGGGCTGCAACGCCAGGCGATCCAAAACGACCCGGGCGCGATCGGCTTCCTGTCCGGCTACTTCGCCGCCCAGGGCGTCAATGCCGTCGGCTTCAACGGCGTCGGTTGCACACATGCCAACGCCGTTGCCGGCCAGTACGCGGGCGTGGCTCGCTTCTATGAGGTGACCAAGGGCGGCGCCAAAGGCGCGGCTTCGGCCTTCATCAGCTGGATCGACGTCAGCAAGGCCGCGAAAGCGATCATCTCCAGCCAGTGGATACCACTCAAATAGCCCCTCCACCCCCGCCCACAGATGGTGTGCGAGCCATGCTCGGGCGTATGCGCCGACCCTGGTCCGACCGCCGCGCCGAGCTCACGCTCGGCGCGGCGTCGCTGCTCGTGTGCCTGAGCGTGATCGCGATGGTGGTGTTCGTCGCGATCCACGCGTGGCCGACATTCGCGCACAACGGGCTCAGCTGGATCGGGTCCGGCGGCAACCTCGACAGGCAGATCGAAGGCATGGTGAGCACGAGCATTCATCCGCCTCCGTCGGCCTATCACGTGAGAGCTTGGCCGCTGGTGTACGGCACGCTGCTCACGACCGCGCTCGCGCTGGCGATCGCGCTGCCGGTCGCGCTGCTCTCCTCGATCTTCATCGTCGAGTTCGCGCCAGGCGCGGTGCGGCGTGTGATGGTCCCCGCGGTGCGCTTGCTCGCCTCGGTGCCGTCGGTCATCTATGGGCTGATCGGGATCCTCGTGCTCGTGCCGTTTGTCGGCAACCACTTGATCACGATCCCGGAGAAGACGGCGCTTCAGAGCACGGTCGAGTTGACCGGCGCGAGCGTCGGCATCGCCGCGCTGATCCTCGCGGTGATGATCACGCCGATCATGGTCGCTCTCATCAGCGAGGCGCTCGCCGCCGTGCCCGCCTCTTGGCGCGAGGGCGCGATGGCGCTCGGCGTGCATCGTCTGCGCGCAACGCTTGCCGTCAGCCTGAAGGCGATCCGCCCGGCGATCGTCGCAGCCGCGGCCTTGGCGTCCGCGCGGGCGCTCGGCGAGGCGGTGATGATCTCGATGGTCTCGGGGTCGGAGTCCTTTGCCCCGAGCCTGCGCTACGGGCCGCTGACGTTCCTGGCAGAGCCCTTGCGCACGCTCGCCAGCTCGATCGTCGACAACCACGAAGGCTTCGGCGGCGCCCCAGCGCTCAACTCGACCTTGTACGCATTCGCGCTGCTGCTCTTGTTCTCCGCGATCGCGCTGTCGGTCGGCGCCTACCTCATCAAGCTGCCACTACGCAAGTACCAGCTCAAGTGATGAGCCAGGTGTATACCTACACACGCGGGCGGGGCTCCTCGATGCGAGAGTGGCGCGTGCGCGACCAGATCGTGCTGCTCGCCGCCTGGGCGGCCGGACTCGGGCTTTGCCTCGTGACCGGGGCGATCGTCATCTATATGGGCGTGCGCGGCTTCCAGTATCTGCGCCCTGACCTGCTCGTGAGCCGTCCACAGGTGAGCGCGAGCCAGGCCGGCTCAGGCGGGTTCCTCGATCCGTTGCTCGGGACGTTGGCTCTGACGGTGGTCGGGATCGCGATCGCCCTGCCGCTCGGCGTGTGCAGCGCCGCGTGGATCGTCGAGTACGGCCAGGGTGGGCGTGCTCATCAATCTCTGGCACGGCTGGTGGAGTCGAGCATCGAGATCGTCGCCGGCACACCCGACATCGTGATCGCGATCTTCGGTCTGACGATCTTCGAGATCGGCATCTTCGGCCCCCTCTCCAGCACCTCCGAAGCGGGTGTGGTGACCGGGCACTCGTTCATCGCGGCGGGGGCGACGATGTCGCTGATCGCGCTGCCGCCGCTGTATGCGGCCACCCGCGACGGCCTGCAGGCCGTGCCCGCGCACATGCGCGAGGCTGCGTTGGCGCTCGGCAAGACGCGCATCGCGACTATCCGGCGCGTGCTGCTGCCGTCCGTGCGCTCCAACATCGCGACCGGCGCTACGCTCGGGATCAGTCGCATCGTCGGGGACACCGCGATCGTGATCATCGTGCTCGGTGAGACGCAGCGCAACGAACCAAACGGCTCGCTCCCGATTCTCGGCTTCTTGCGCGGCACCGGAGCGTCGTTGACGAGCTACGTCTACGACAACTCGCCGGCGGGCGAAGGCAACGCCGCGAACAAGGCATATGCGGCGGCGTTCGTGCTGCTCCTGTTCATCCTCGGCCTGAACGCGGCCGTCGGGTGGATCAGTCGTGCTCAGGCCCGCTCGAGCGGCTTTGACAACGGCGGCATTCATGACTAATCTCATTGCTTCGATGGAAAACATGATGATGGACCCTGACGAGACGCTGGCGGATCCCTGGAAGCTGATCGCCGACGAGCCACGGGACGCGGCCCCGCGACGAGACGCGGCCCCACCAAGGGACGTTGTCCAGCCACGGGGTGTAGTCCCGCCGGTGCGCACGATCGTGGTGGATCGTCAGCCCATGCCGGTGGCGCCCCCGCGCGAGCGCGAGGCGATCCGCGTGGCTCTCGGCGGAGCCGGTCCCGAGCGGCTGCGCTTGGACGATGTGAACATCTATTACGGCACCAAGCGTGCCGTCAACTCGGTGTCGCTTACGATCCATCAGGGCGAGGTCTTGGCCCTGATCGGGCCGTCCGGTTGCGGCAAGACGAGCCTCTTGCGCACGCTCAACCGCCTCACCGAGTTGACTCCGAGCGCCGCGCGCTCGGGGAATGTGCTGCTCGATGGACAGGACGTGCACGCGCTGCGGGACACCGCGCTGCGCTCCCGCGTGGCGATGGTCTTCCAGCAGCCCAACCCCTTCCCGATGTCGGTCTTCGACAACGTCGCTTTCGCCCTGCGCGAGCAGTCGCGCAAGCGGCCACGCAGGCGCGAGCTGGAGCCGCTTGTGGTCGACGCCCTGAGTCGCGCCGGTCTGTACGACGAGGTTCGCGACGACCTCGATCGCCCCGCGCTGCGCCTGTCGGGCGGCCAGCAGCAGCGGCTGTGCATCGCGCGGGCGATCGCCCCGCGACCCGAGGTGCTGCTGATGGACGAGCCATGCAGTGCGCTCGACCCGATCTCCACGAGCGTGATCGAGGACTTGATCGGAGAGCTGCGGCGTGACCTCGCCGTCGTGATCGTCACCCACAACCTCGCCCAAGCTCAGCGTGTGGCCGACAAGGTCGCCTTCATGTACCTCGGGGACCTCGTCGAGTACGGCACAGCCGCGCAAGTGTTCGACGAGCCGCGCGCCGAGCGCACGCGCGAATACGTGCGCGGCACGTTCGGATGAGCGGACGGAGGATGTGCGGATCCGTGTGCCGGGAGCATTCGAGTAAGTGCGAGCGGCGCGTCTGGTTGAGGTCGGCATGAACGTCTTCCCGATCCAAACCCCTCCGGAGGAAGGCGCGCAGACGAAGTGCCCCAACTGCGCCGCTGCCGTGGTCGCCGATCAGCGCTACTGCCTGACGTGCGGTCAGCCGTGCTCGCCCACGCGGCTGGCGTTCCTCGACGTGTTGCAGGCCGAGAGCGAGCCGCGCGGGTCGCTCTCGGCCCTCTCCTCACAAGCGGGCTACGTTCCACCCGCTGGCTACGTTCCACCCGCTCACGAGGACGGGGCGATCGGATGGCTGCGCCGCTACTCAGGGCTGTTCGGACTGCTCGCGGTGTTGCTCGTGACCGGCTTGATCGGGTTGCTCGTCGGTCACTGGCTGGCGCCCTCCAAAGTGCCGGGCCCACAGATCGTGAAGATCGAAGGAGGCGCACTTCCCTCGGCCGCAGCCGTCGCTCCCGGCTCCGCGACCGCGACCCCATCCTCGCCCGCCGCCAAGACGCCCACGACCTCCAAAGCCCAGGAAAAGAAGGAAGTGAAGGAAGCCGAATCGCCCAAGGCGAAACTGAGGGCTCCCGTCAAGACGAGCACGTCCAGAATCGGCAAGCTCGAAAAAACGACTGGCAAACAGCACCAGAAGGAAATCGAAAAACTCACCGAAGGCGGCAAGCCGATCGAAACGGGGGGTTGACGATGCGCTGCGAAGATCCTCCCGCGAAGCGCGGCCACTCATCGGTGTCCTCGGTATCGGGGGTCTGATGGCAGGTTCAGTCCAAGCCCCCGGTGGCTCGCTCGCCGAGCTGCGCAACCGTCGACTGCGGCTGGCCGAACAGGTCGCCGGCCTCACCTGGGACCTCGGCGGCCTCACCTACGAGATGGCGATCCGCGACCACTATCGCCTCGACGTGCTCTCCAGGCGCGCGGCCGAGCTGCAGCAGGCTGACGCCGAGCTGGGCGAGGTGGAACGCCTGCTGGGCGCCGCCGAGGCGGGCGTCCACGGCCAGTGCCGCTCCTGCGGAGCGGTTCACAGTCGCGGCGCCGCCTACTGCTGGCACTGCGGCGCGGGGCTGCTGCGGGAGGCGCGTCCGTCGATGGTCGCGCAGGAGGGGGCGTCGCAGACCCCCATGGTCTGAATGGGCACGCTTGGTCGTGCGGCGTCGGGAGCTGGTGGAATCATCGACTCATGCCGAAGGACCGCACGTGGCGGCGCCGTCTCGCGTCGAATCTGGTGATGGTGGTGGAGCGCTCGAGTTCCCACCCTGTCGAATACGCGATCGTGCTACTGCTCGAACGCGGTGGCACCCTGCATACGGTGCGAATGTTTGACAATGCACATGGACCAACCGAGCACCACGAGCACCGCTACATTGGGGCCGAGAAGCAGGAGCCGATCGTCACGTATGGTCCAATCAATGACGCAATGCAAGCCGCCGAGGTCAAGTTGAGAGGCGGGTGGCGCGATATCGTGCGTAGCTGGGAAAGCACCCAATGAGCACAATCTCCGACAAGACCGACGAGCTATTCATGGCCGCGACTCTCAGCGACGACGGTCTCGGCTACCCCAATGGCGTTGAGTTCGTGCCGGGTGACGAGGAATGGGCCGACGACGCCGTCTGGCGCAAACTTGTCGAAGGCCGTCCGACAGTGCTTGTCGGCGAGCAGGACGAGCTTCTACTCGTGCCGTTGCGACGGGGGCTCGTGGACAAGCTGCGCGGTCGCGTTACCGTAAACATCGGTCATCGCGTCCAAGGCCAAATATCTCCCTATATGACCGCGAGCCGTCTCGGACGCCACCCCGTGCGCGAGATGCGCGAGCGGGCCTAGCTTAGTCAGTCACGCTGAGGTCAGACCAGGCCATTGTTATATGTTTGGCCTTAAGGCTCCAGGAGTGAAACCCCGCCGCGGTAGTTGGATCCTCGCCATCGTAAGTATCGTCGTGGCGGCCAATGCGCCAGCCCTTGCGCTGGCGCCGGCTGCCAACCCAAAATTCTCACGCGCACCGCACCAAGGCTCCTGCCCGATCTTCCCGGCGAGCAACCCGCTCAACCAGGACATATCCCATGCGCCCCTGGATCCCAGCTCGGCGGCGTACATAGACAGCATCGGCGCGCAGATTCACCTGCACGCCGACTTCGGAACGCCGCCTAGCTATGGGATCCCCTATGCGGTCGTAGGCCCTCATCAGCCGAGGGTGCCGATCCGCTTCACTGAATACGGGGAAGAATCAAATCCCGGGCCCTATCCTGTGCCCCCGAACGCGCGCGTAGAGGGAGCGGGCGAAGAAGGCGACCGCCACGTGCTCGTGCTGCAAGAGGGCACGTGCAAGCTGTACGAGCTCTATGCCGCCCAGCGCAAAGGCTCGGGATGGGACGCCGGCTCGGGCGCCGTGTTCAACCTGCGCAGCAACATGCTGCGCCCAGAAGGGTGGACGTCCGCGGACGCCGCCGGCCTGCCCATATTCCCATTGCTCGTCCGCTACCCCGAGGTGCGAGCCGGGCGGATCGACCACGCCCTGCGCGTGACAGTGCAGCGCACCCAGCGGGGCTACGTCCACCCGGCGACCCACTTGGCTTCGAGCGACTCCGACCCAAGCCTGCCCCCAATGGGATTGCGCCTGCGCTTGAAGGCGAGCTTCAGCCTCGCGGGCTATCACGGCCAGGCGCTCATAGTGCTGCGCGCGCTCAAGCGCTACGGCCTGATCGTGGCCGACAACGGCTCCTCCTGGTACGTCACCGGCGCCCCCGACCCCCGCTGGCACGACGAAGACCTCGACCAGCTGGGGCGCGTCCCCGGCTCAGCGTTCGAGGCCGTGCGCACGGGGCCGATCTTGCATCGCGGGTAGACCGCGGGCATCGCCCGCGGCATGCACGGTGCAGTCGCTCCTCAGCGCCGATCGCTTGCCGCCGGATCCCGTTGCGCGACAGGCTCGTGCGCCGGCGCCGGCGCCGGGGCCGGCGGCTCGGCGGCGGGCAGCGTCGGCTTCTCGGGATCGTGACTTTGGCTCTCGCCACTGATCGACTGCTTGAACTCGCGCAGCCCGCTGCCGAGCGAGCGGCCGATCTCGGGCAGGCGCCTGGCGCCGAACACGAGCAACAGGATCACCAGGAGGAACGCAATGTGAAGTGGGTTATCGAGTCCCATACAGTCAGTCTAGGCGTTATTGGCCGAGGCGGGGCGATCTGCGTGTGAGACGCCCTTTTGGGGCGGATCGTCGTCGCGCGGCTCGCTCAACGCCTTGCGCGCCAGCTGGATCGCCACGAGCACCATCAGCAGCGCGAAGCCGATACGCAGCACAGTCCCCGACAGGGCGTTGGCGAGCGCGACGCCTGCCGCCGCGCCGGCGATCGACAGCAGGCCCATCAGCAAGGCGTCGTGGCGACGCACGTTGCCGTAGCCGTCCTGCTTGAGCGTGCCCACGATCGCCACTGGGATGATCGCCAGCAGCGAGGTCGCCTCCGCCTGGTGCTGGCCCAGGTTCAAGAAGATCACGAGGCCCGGAACGAACAGCACGCCGCCGCCCACGCCGAGCAGGCCGGCGACTATGCCCGCGCACACTCCGATCGCGATTGCCGCGATCATCGCGCCGACAGCCTCGTCTCGCCGGTTGCGGAAAGGCCGATCATCGCGTGAGCAGCTCCGCCGCGCTTGCCACCAACACGGCCGCGAACAGCAGCGAGATCGAGCGCGTGGCCAGCCGCTGCTGCAACCACGTCCCGAGCAGCACGCCGCCCACGGCCGGCACTCCGATCAGGACCGCGGCGAGCACGTGCACGTTGCCGTAGGCGCCCTGTGTCGCCGCCGCGAAGCCCGCGATGAGCACGATCGCCGCCAGCGACGTGCCGGTCGCCTCGCGTGGCCCATAGCCGAGCCAAAGCACGAGCAGCGGCACCATCACGGTCCCGCCGCCCACCCCGAACAGCCCGCTGAACACCCCCGCGCCGGTACCGATCGCCGCGAGCTTGAGCGCTCGGTTGGCCCTCAAGCCAGGCGATCCGTCAGCATTCATGCGACACAAGTGCCCGATCAGCCCGCATGGAGCGCCATACTAAAGGCCGTGTCCCCCGCTGCCACGCTTGTGGAGGCGCTCGAGCCGCTCCGCTCCGACCCCGCTCATGCAGCCGTGCTGCTCGACATCGACGGCACGCTCGCGCCGATCGTGCGCCATGCCGCCGACGCGCACGTCCCCGAGGCGACACGCACGCTGCTGATCGAGATCTCGAGACGCTACCGGCTCGTGGGCTGCGTCAGCGGGCGGCGTGCCACCGTCGCGCGTCAGATTGTCGCGATCGGCAGTATCGCCTACATCGGCAACCATGGCGGCGAGCTGCTCCGTCCCGGCGCCACACGCGCCGAGCTCGACCCCGACGTGAGTGCGTGGTCGGAGCGGGTGCGCGAGTTCGCGGCGCGCGCCTACACCGCCGAGGTTCAGCGCGCGCGGGTGCGCAGCGAGGACAAGCAGGCGATCGCCGCCTTCCACTGGCGCGGAGCACCCGACGAGCAGGCGCGCCGCCGCGCTCGTGCACAGGATCGCCGAGCTCGCCGAGGACGAGGGCTTTGCCGTGCACTGGGGTCGGATGGTGCTCGAGGTGCGCCCGCCGGTCGCCCTCGACAAGGGCCTCGGCGTGAGCGCGCTGCTGCAGAGCGCGGTCGACCGCGAAGGGGGTGCCCCGATCAAGAGCGCGCTGTACGTCGGCGACGACAGCACAGACATCGACGCGTTCCGCGCGCTGCGTGCGCTCGTGGACGCTGGCACGCTGCAGCTCGCCGTGC
This sequence comes from uncultured Solirubrobacterales bacterium, assembly GCA_963764655.1. Taxonomy (GTDB): domain Bacteria; phylum Actinomycetota; class Thermoleophilia; order Solirubrobacterales; family Solirubrobacteraceae; genus Palsa-744. Next base: position 2,080,706 of record CAVXTI010000001.1, on the reverse strand, counting down.
GCGTCGCCGTCGGCTCGGAGGAGACGCCCCCCGAGCTGGTCGAGCAGGCCGACCTGACAATCGAAGGGCAGACCGGCGTGCGCGGGCTGCTCCAGGCGCTGCTATGAGGGCCTGAGGGCTCGATCCGGAGCGTGCACTTCGTCGACTTCCTCAGGGCCACCGTCCTGCTCAGCGCCGCCGCGGCCACCGCGCTCGTGGTCGTGACCGTGCTCGCCGCCGCGCCGTCTTCGGACGCGACGATCGTGCCGATCTCGGTCGGCTGGTGGATCGTGGCCGCCGCGATCGGGCTGCGTCTGGGCCGCCGCGCCGAGGTGAACCCGCCGATCGCGCGCCTGCTCGGCGAAGCGAAGTCGAGTACCGCGCTGCCTGAGTACCGGCCGGGGGCGATGCTTCTGAATAGGCTGTGGCCGTTGCTGCTGTTCACGGTCGTGGCGGGCGGCCTGGCCTTCCTCGCTCCGCAGATACCGGGTATCGGCGCCGGCTTCGCGATCGCGGTGGCGCTATGGTGGCGCCGCCAGGACGCGGCGGTCGCGGCGATCGAGGAGCGCGACGGAGTGCGCTTCCACGTGCTGCGCACCTCCCCGCTGCGCTCGATCGCGTTGGCGCGCACGCCGGGCTTCAAGACGCTGCGCCCAGAACGCATCGACGGCGCGACGACCTAGTGTCCAAGGCGCTCGACGTCTTGATCGTCTCGCTCGGCTCGACCGGAGGTCTGCGCGCGGTCGACGAGGAGCTGCTCGGGTCGCTGCGGCGCGCGGGCGCGACAGCCACGATCGCCGCCGCCGAGCCGCCGCCGCCGGTGCGCACGCTGATGCTCACCGACCTGCGCTGGGCGCGCGCGGCCCGGAGCGCCGCGCTGGCCGAGCTGCGCCGCGCGCGACCGCGCGCGCTGATCTACTCCACCACGACCGCCGCCCTGCTGTGGCCGCGGCCGGGGGCGATCCGCTTCGACGCTCCAGCCGCCGCCAACCGCCGCGGTCGCCACGGCCTGTGGCAGCGCCCGCTCGAGCGTCGCCGCCTGCGCGAAGCGTCTCTGCTGCTCCCCCAGAGCGAGGGCGCGCTGGCGGACGTTCCCACCGCGGTGCGGCGCTCGCTCGGGACGCACGGGGCGATCGTGTTGCCTGTGCCCGTCGAGCCATCGGGACCACAGTTGCCGTCCGGGCCATCCAAGGCGCCAGTCTCACACGAGTCATGCGGGCCATCCGGCGGGCGCGGGGCACGCGACGTCACCGCGATCACCTATGCGGCGAACCCGGCCAAGAAGGGTCTCGACACCGTGCTCGATGCTTGGCGGCGCGCGCACAGACCTGGCGAGGCAGCTGCTGGTGGTCGGCGCCGAGGAGGAGCGGCTGCGCAAGCTCGGATACGAGCTTCCCGCCGAGGGGGTTCGCGTAATGGGCATGCTCGCGCCCGCCGACTACCGCGCGCTCTTGCGACGCGCGCGAGTGCTCGTGTGCGCGGCTCGCCGTGAGGACTACGGGATCGCTCAGCTGGAGGCGCTTGCCGACGGATGCATGCTCGTCACGACGCCCTCTCCTGGACCGTACGTGGCGCTCGCCGATCGCGCGCGAGCTCGATGCGCGGCTGTGTCGCCGACGATCTCGCCGGCGCGCTGCGGGCGCGCTCGACGATCCGTCGCCCGGCTACGCCGAGCGCGCGCTGCGGGCGCTCGCGCCGCTGCGTCGCGCGGCGGTCGATCGGCTCGTCGCCGAGCGGCTGCTGCCGCGGCTGCTTGCGTAGCTTCGCGCCCGACTTGATTGGGTGCGCCAGAGCGACCTATTGCCTGGACCGCTTGCGTAGCTTCGCGAACTGCTCCCACGAGCGGGTGTTGGCGACGTCCTCGGCCGTCAGCCACGCCCGTCGTGCCGTCGCGATGCCCCAGCGCATCACGTCGAAGCGCGCGATCCAGTGGGCGTCGGAGTCGATCAGGATGCGCGCGCCGGCTCGCGCGGCGGCGCGGGCGTGAACGTCGTTCAGATCGCGCCGGTCGGGGTTGGCGTTGATCTCGAGCATCGTCCCGCTGCGCACCGCCGCCTCGATCACGGCGGCCACGTCGAGCGCGTACGGCTCGCGCCGCTCGATCAGGCGCCCGGTCGGATGCCCGATCGCATCGACCAGGGGATGCTCGATCGCGGCGATCACGCGCTCGGTCATCGCCTGTTCGCTCATCCCGAAGGCGGTGTGCGACACTCGCGATCACCCAGTCGAGCTCTGCCAGCAGCTCGTCCTCGTAGTCGAGCGAGCCGTCCGGGCAGGATGTTCACCTCGCTGCCCGCCAGCACCCTGATGCCCTGCGATGCTCGCGTCCGCCTCGCGCACAAGCTCGATCTGACGGCGCAGCTGCTCGGGGGAGACGTCGTTGCCGAAGCCGTGCGAGGCGGAGTGGTCGGTGATCGCCACGTACTCGTATCCGCGCTCGCGCGCCGCGAGCGCCATCTCCTCGATCGTGTGGCGCCCGTCAGAGGCGACCGTGTGACAGTGAAGGTCGCCCTTGATGTCGCCGAGCTCGATCAGGTCGGGCAGGCCGCGACGGCGGAGTCGGGTCCAAGCGCAGCCGCCGCGAGCTCGCCGCGGTCCTCGCGCAGCTCGGGCTCGATGTAGGCCAGGCCGAGCAGCTCGTACACCTCCCGCTCGCTCGCGCACGTCGTCGTGGCGCCAGTGGCGTCATCGGAGATGCCGTACTCGGACACGTGCAGGCCGGCGCGCACCGCCGTCTCGCGCAGCGCCGCGTTGTGCTTGCCCGAGCCGGTGAAGTGCTGCAGCAGGTTGCCGAGCTGGCTCGGCTTGGCGATCCGCAGGTCGACGCTCACGCCGGAGTGGGTGCGAGCCCTCGCCCCGGCCTTGCCGCCGAGGCGACGCTCTCGATCTCGGGCAGCGGACGCGAGGCTCTTGGCGAGCGTCACCGGCTTGCGCGTCACCGCGATCAGGTCGATGTCCTTGACGCTGTCGGCCATCCGTCGCGCCGAGCCGGCGATCAGCACCTCCGTGCCGGCGCCACCAGCGTCTCGGTCAGCGCGTCGGCCAGTGTCTGCCCCGAGCTCGAGTGCCTTCGGCAGCAGCAGCCGAGGCGCCGGCGCTCGGCGACGCCGCGCTCGAGCGAGTCGAGCACGCTCGCCTCGAACTTTGGGCCGAGTCCCCTCACGCCGCGCAGGCGCCCGGCGAGCGCCGCCTCGCGCAACGTCTCGAGCGAGTCGACGCCCGAGCTGTGAGTGCAAGTAGTCGCGCGCGCTTGGGCCCGAGCCCGGGCAGCCGCGTGATCGCGATCAGGCCCGCGGGGACCTTGGCGCGCAGCTTCTCCATCGCCGGGATCGTGCCCGTGTCGAACAGCGCGACGATCTTCTCCTGCAGGGTCTGCCCGATGCCCGCCAACTCGGTTGCGCGCCCCTGCCGCGCGAGGCCCGCCACCGACACGGGTGCCTCGCGCACCGCGCGTGCGCCGTGCGATAGGCGAGCACGCGGTGCACGATCGCGCCGTCAAGCTCGTACAGGTCGCCCAAGCTCCTCCAGCGCGTCGGCGACCTGGCGGAGTTGGACAGCTCGCCGGCCACTGGTCCTAGCGTCCCAGCTCGGCGGAGTGCGACGGGGGAGCTCGCCCGCGCCAGATAGTCGGACTCAGATTCGCCCCGTCCCTGATCGCCACGACCGTGTCGGGCGCGAGCAGGAGCCGCGCGCGATGGGCGTGAACCGGCAACCGACGCGCCCGCTTCGATCGCGCTGGCGGTCGTCAACGTGTCCGTGTGAAGCGCGCGTCGTCGCCGCCCGGGACCGCGACCGTGAAGGGTACGGGCTTCGGCGAGAACGAGCTCACGATCACGCTCGTGTGCCCGCTGGCGGAGAACTTCGCGGCGAGGATGTGCGGATCGAGGATCCTCCATGGGACTCCCAACGATGGGAGGCCGGAGGCGAGACGCGGAGCCGAGCGGGATCCAGCGGTGCAGGAACAGCAGGGCATGCCCAGCGGGCGCATCGCGACGCGCCGTCTGCCTGGAAGGCGATCGGGTCGTAGCTCGTTCCCGCCGTGTGGAAGCGCACCTGGGCGAAACCGGCGAGCAGTGCCGCCACCACGTAGCGCGCCGCCCACACGCCCGCCACCGGCGTGTCCGAGACACCGGGCTTGCCCCCGCAGGAGGCGCTGTTGCTCTCGGAGATCACCGCCGGCCGGTGCGCGACTGCGGGCGGCCGCGAGAAGCCACTCGTACTTTTCCACGAGCCCCACGCTGCCGTGCTTCGAGAGCAGTCGCGTGGGGGTCGTGGGTGCCCCGGCCGACCCGCACGCGACGGTCGGGTAGGCGTGCACCGTCATCGACATCGGCGGGTCGGCCGCCATCAGCCGCGTATGCGGCTGCGCGCCAGCCGATCCCCGGCCAGGTCTGGGCCCTCGAGTCGCGATCTGCTCCGAGCAGCGCCCGGCGGGCTCCTCCATTCGCTGGCGCATACTGCCGCGCCGTCCACGGCGGCGCGCCGGTAGGCCGGGACGTGAAGCCCGCTTCGTTGGGGAGGATGTGGCTGAACCCGTACAGGTCGGGCTCGTTGCCGAGCGAGAAGCTCAGCTGGGCCGCGGGGATCGCCTGCTCGGCCGCGGCGATCGTCGTGAGCTCGTCGGCGAGGGGGCCTTCGGCGAAGTTCAAGCCGACCGTCGATCGGCGATCCGGCTCTCGCGTGCCAGGCAGCCGAGCGTCGTCCAGAACGAGGGCGGGATGACGTAGTGATAGGCGGCCGTCGGCCCTGCCAGATCCTGCGAGTCGCCGCCGATGCGCAGCGTCGGGCGAGCCGAGCGACTCGCAACGTCGCCACCAGCGCCGGGCCGGGGCAGGGTCCGCTTCCGAGCGCCCGCTCCATCAGCGGGTACTCGACCGAGAGCCCAAAGGGGAGCGCTGGACCACGGCGGCGGTGGCGCGCTCCCGGCGGCGCGAGCGCCTCGAAGGCCCCCGGCGAGCAGTCCCGCCAAGAGAGTGGCGCGCCAGCTGCTCATCGGCGTCCATCATATCTGGCGTGTGACGCAAGGCCAGCCGGTACTCTGACAGCACGGCCATAGGCCCGGTGCGGGGCGTGTCCCTCGCGCAAGGCTGACGGGGGACACCATCATGCGCATACGCACACGTACGCACCTTCGCGCTCGACGACGGGCTTCGCTCACAGCGCCCGGCGCTGCGCGCTGCTGCTGGCCTGCCTCACATTGCGGCCTCACCGCGGCGTCCCCCGCCGCGGCCCGTTCCGCTTCGGCCTCTCAGACTACGAACCGAGCACCTTCTCCGATCCGCGTGTCGGCGAGCTCGGCGTCCACCTCGCCCGTGACGTGGTGCCGTGGAACGTGGCGCTCAACAGCCGCGCCCTCGCGAATGTCACGGCCTGGCTGACGGCTGTCAAGCACGCTTACCACATCACCCCCTTCATCACCTTCCAGCACGCCGACAACAATGGCCGCGCGCCCAGCCCGGCGCAGTATCTGCGTGCTTTCCTGCGCTTCAGGAAGCTGTTCCCGTGGGTAAAGGAGTTCGCCCCCTGGGACGAGGCGACCCATGCAACCCAGCCGACCGCGCACAATCCCCGGCTCGCGGCGTCCTACTACAACGTGCTCGCCGCTCACTGCCCCGGCTGCGAGGTGACCGCGCCCGACATCCTCGACTCCGACGGGAACACCACGGCCTGGATCGAATCCTTCCTGCAAACTGCGCATCCCTATCCAAAGATCTGGCCGTTCAACCCCTACCACTGGTCAGCGTCAACAGCCCGGCCTTGATCGAAAACTTCCTCGCGGCCACGCGCGGGCAGGTGTGGTTCAGCGAGGTCGGCGGCGTCGTGTGGTGGCGCTTCAAAGGCCGACTGATCTATCACGGCTCGGCCTACTCGGCGAGGGTCGCGCAGAACATATTCACGCTCACGACCCTCAGCAAACGGATCACGCGGATCTACTACTACCACTGGCGCTCGCCCGGGTCCCCTTACCGACTCTCGAGGAGAGTCACGTGGGACGCCGGCCTCGTCGACGCCTACGGCAAGGCGCGCCCGGCGCTGGCGGTGCTTGCGCGCGTGCTGCACCGCCACCTGCAGAGGTCGATCCCAAAGATCTTCTGACGGTCCCGCACGCTACGCGCCCACTTCGAGCACCGCGGCACGTCGAGTTTGCCATTCGACCGTAACCGGGCAGGCATGCCCCGAGGCGGTCACGGTGCACGGTCGCCGCCAGGCCCTCGCTCCGGGAGCGGAGAGATGGGAGGAGGGGCCGGCGAGCCAGACGGTCGTGCGCAGCGTCGACTTCGCCGGCATGCTCATGCTCAACCTGACGCCCTTCGCGGTCGCCGTCAGGACCCACACCGCGCGTGCGAGGGGGCGGCCGACCGCACGCCCGCCACGCATACGCAAGTAGCTGCCGATGAGCACAGCCCGGCTGCCGGTCCCCCGCACCCGCGTGAAGGTTGGGGTCGCTTCCCTGCCGCGAAAAGCGAGCGTCCACGCGCTCGACGGGCCACCGGAGCGCGGTCGCAGCGCGAGCAGATCGCGCCATCCGCCGGCGCCGCCCAGCTTGACCGCGACGAGCCCCTGCGCCGAGCGCGGGTCGGTGCCGGTGATGCGGCCGCTGAGCTGCCACCAGACGCGACCGGCGCGACCCCACACCAGTCCGCTGGAGCCGAGATCGTCGGCGAGCAGTTGCTGGCTATCGGCCGGGAGGGAGACGCGTGAGGCTTCCGTGCGCGGCCACTGAGCGAGCGCGTCAGACAGCAGCCACAGCGTCAGGCCCTCGTACTGGTTGAGGGCGGCGTACCCGTCCATGATCGCTGGGCTCCATTCCAGGCTGAGGCCCGGGACGATCGGCAGCAGGCCGTCCGCGCGAATCGGGTAGGCGGACAGCAGGTAGGAGACGGCGCGATCGGCGTAAGCGCGCCACGCGTCCGCCTCGCGCGGGTTCGAGTGTGGCTCGCCGTGCGCCGAGCGCCGCCGCCGCCGCCTGCACCCATGACTGGTCGAGCGAGCGCCCCGAGAGCGACAGCTGGCCGTCGGGGGCCATCATGTCGAGCGCGTAGCGGTCGGCCTGACGGCGGAGCCTGGCCACCGCGGGCCCATCGCGTGTGGGTCGGCTTCGCCGATCAGCTCGAGCATGAAGGCCGAGAACAGCTCGTAGGCGGGGGGCTCGGCTCCGGGGTCGGACAGCTCGCGCGCGACTCCGCCGGGCGGCCGGGCCCCGGCGGCGCAGCTTGCCGGCCGGGCCACGCCTCGCCTGCGCCTCCCGTGAGGCCGCATCGCCATCCCAAGCGGTGCTCCCGCGTGGCCGACGGCCATCGCGAGATCGGTTCGATCAGGGCCACGGCGGGGACGCTGTCGCTCGCCAGCGAGCCGGGCGCGCCGACGACGCCGTCGGACAGCAGCAGCGAGGCGCCGGCCGACCACACCAGGCGCCAGTTGTCGTAGCAGGCGGGCTCAGTCAGGCAGCGTGGCATCCGTCGGCGGTCCGATCTGACCGGCCCGCTGGATCGAGCGGCGCCGGCGACCTGTTCCCACGCCTCGCGGGGAAGTCACCGTGCTCGGCCGTCGTGGATCGCCGCGGCGATCGCGAGCAGGTTGAAGGGGTCGTTCGGGCACGGGCAGGGTCAGGGCCGAGGCGATGATGCGCGTGCCGGCTTCCTTCGAGCGCGCTGTCGCCCGTGCGGCGAGCCACCTTCAGCATCACGTCGGCGAGCAGGATCACCCCGTAGTTGTCGCCTGTGTCGGCCGGGTCCAAGGGATCCTCGATCCGTCCGTCGGCGGTCGTGTAGGGCTCCCAGGCGCGGGCGACCCCCGCCACGTAGCCGTCCAGCGGGCTTGCGCTGAGCGGGGCCGCTCGGGAGCGCGGCCCCAAGGCCGCCGCGCTGTGGGGATCGCCGAGCCCCGGCGAGCGCTGTCGCTGCGATCAACGCCGCGAGGGCCGCTAGCTGGCCTTGCGCGATCGAGCGACACGCTAGGGTACGCGCCTTGTGAGCGGCGTACCCTGGCTGATCCTCCCGACGTACAACGAGGCTGAGAACATCGAGGCGATAGTAGCCGCCGCCGGCGATGTGCTTGCGCGCGCGCGAGCGACGGGGACTACAAGATCCTGATCGTCGACGACGGGTCGCCCGACGGCACCGGCGAGATCGCCGACCGCCTGGCGCGGCGAGCGCGAGCAGGTCGAGGTGTCTGCACCGCACCGAGAAGAACGGGATCGGTCCCGCCTACCTGGCCGGCTTTCGCCACGCGCTCGACCACGGAGCCGGCGTACGTGATGGAGATGGACTCCGACTTCTCCCACGACCCCGCCGATCTCGCGCGTCTGCTGGCGGCGGTGCGGCGCGGGAGCCGACCTGGCGCTCGGCTCGCGCTATGTCCCCGGCGGCGGCGTGTCCGACTGGGGTCTGTTGCGTCGCCTGATAAGCGAGGGGGGCTCGACATACGCGCGCTGGGTGCTCGGCCTGGGCGTGCGCGACCTGACCGGCGGCTTCAAGTGCTTCAAGCGAGAGGTGCTCGAAGCGATCCACTTCGATGGCGTGCGCTCGCAGGGGTATGCGTTCCAGGTCGAGCTCACCTATCGCGCGGTGCGCGCCGGCTTTCGGTGTGGTGGAGGTGCCGATCGTCTTCAAAGACCGCCAGCTCGGGGCAGAGCAAGATGTCGTGGCGGATCGCCGTGGAGGCGATGTGGCTCGTGCCGCGCCTTCGCTTCGGGCGCCAGCCGCCGCCGGCGTCGTCGCGACACCCCACTCAGGTGGACGTGGCGAGCGGTCGATAGAGAGGGCGTGGACGCCTCCTCTTACGCGCTCTATCACGGCGTTCGCCGCACTCAGCACGACGCTGCGCGCTTGGCAGGACCGTCCGCTGCCGGTGCTCGGCGCCTGGGTCGCGGGCTCGGCCGCCGCCGCCGCCGGGCTGCTTGGTGGCGGTGCTCATCATCGCGACGCTGTCAGCCGGATACGTGCAGCCGATCCAGCTGCGCCCGCCGTTCGCGGTGGGCGAAGCGGCGGACGTCGCCACCGTGCTCTCTCACAACCTGCTCGTGCTGGCCCTGCACGCGATGGCGTGTGTGGCGGGCTTCATCGCCGGCAGCTCGCTGCCGCTGCAGGCCGAGAGCAAGAGTGGCCTCTCGCGCTGGGTGCACGAGCACGGCGGGCGCATCGCGATCGCTTTCGTGGTGTGCGCCACGACCTTCTCGCTGTCTGCCCAGGCATATCTGCTCGGCCACACGCTCGCGGGCGTCGCCCACTTCGTGAAAGTGTCGCCGGCGCTGCTCTTGCTCGGCCTGCTTCCGCACGCGCTCCCGGAGCTGATCGCCCTGTTCCTGCCGCTCGCGGCCTGGATCATCGCGAGCCGCCGAGGCGAGTGGGAGCAGCTGCTGGCCGCCACCGTCGTGACCGTCGCGATCGCGCTGCCGGTGCTCGTCGTCTCGGCCTTCGTCGAGGTGTACGTCTCGCCGCACCTGTTCACGGCGCTCACCGGCCTGCACCCGCCGATCGTCGGAACTGGGACGGGTTCACCGTGCGCGTGCACGGCTGACACGCACTCCCGGAGTTGTCTGGGAAGAGACCTCTCGGAGTCCCGGAAATATGTCGCTTCATTTTGTATAGTGGATGAGGCGGCTCGCACTCGGCCGAGTCGCCCAACGGCCGCGAGACGGCAGTCACCCGATAGGAGATTCCCATGGCAGGCACCCTCACCGAAGTAACCGACGCCAACTTCCAGGCTGAGGTCGTCGAGTCGGAGAAGCCCGTGCTCGTCGACTTCTGGGCGCCCTGGTGCGGGCCCGTGCCGCGTGGTTGGCCCCGTGCTCGAGGAGATCGCCTCCGAGCGCGAGGATCTGCGCATCGTCAAGCTCAACGTCGATGAGAACCAGCAGACGGCGGCCGCCTTCCAGGTGCTGTCGATCCCGACGATGATCCTCTTCAAGGGCGGCGCCGCCGCAAAGACGGTTGTGGGCGCCTACCCGAAGAAGAAGATCGAGGCGGAGCTGGACTCGGTTCTCACGGCGGCTTAAGCACTCCGCGCGCCCGGAAGCTTTTCAGATAGGCAGAGCCCGGCGTAGGGCGATCTCGAGTGGGAGTCCTTCGATCTCGCTCTGCTCGCGGTAGTCCATCGCGGCGGGGTCTCCGTCGCCGAGCGATAGGCCCACCGCGAGCGTCTCGCCGCTGACGTAGGCCTCGTGCGCGCGCGCGGCCTCCACGAGCGCGGGATCTCCGCCGAGGACCAGCTCGATGCGGTCCTCGACCTCGAGGCCGGCGGCCTTGCGCGCGTTCTGGACCGCGTGCACGATCTCGCGCGAGCGGCCCTCGCGCAGCAGGCTCTCGTCGATCGTGAGGTCGAGCGCGACCGCGTGCGCGCCCTCGCGCTCGACGGAATAGCCCTCCGGAGCCTTCATCGTCGAGGATCACGTCCTGCTCGGAGAGCGTGTGCTCGCGGTCGCCGACGGCGATCCCGATGCCGGCGCCCGCCCCGCTTTCGGGGCCGCCGCGCACCGCGGCCGCCACCCTCGCGGGGTCGAGCGCGGCGATCGCCTCGGCCGCCAGCGGCATGTCTTTGCCGAACAGTGGGCCCAGGGTGCGGTAGTTGGCCTTGACCTCGTACTCCCCCAGCTCGTCGGCCGCCTCGACGAAGCGCACGCGGCGCACGTTGAGCTCCTCGCGCACGATGTCCGCCAATCGCTCGATCGCGATGCGCTCGCGCCCGTCGGCCACCACCACCGCCTCCGCCAGCGGTTGGCGCACCTTGATCTTCGCCTGTGCCCTGGCCCCGAGGCCGAGCCTGACGGTCTCGCGCGCGATCGCCATCGCGTCCTCGAGCGCCGCGTCACGGGCCGGCAAGGCCTCGCCTGCCGGAAAGTCGCACAGGTGCACGCTCGCGAGCGTGCCGTCGAGGTTGTCGTAGATCTCGTCCGCCACGAATGGGCAGAAAGGCGCGAGCAGCTTGGAGATGCACAGCAGGCACTCGCGCAGGTCGCGAACGCGACCGCGTCACCATCCCAGAAGCGCCGGCGCGAGCGGCGCACGTACCAGTTCGACAGATCGTCGACCAGCTCGGCGATCGCACGCCCGGCGCTCGTCGCGTCGAAAGCGTCGAGGCGCTCGGCGACCAGTCTCGGCGGTTGCCGCCGTCCTCGACAGCGCCCACCTGTCCAAGTCGGTCTCGGCCGCCCTCCCCTGACGGGCGGGGGAATCGGACGTGGGAGCGTTGGTCGCTACGAACGCCCCTCCCTCTCCAAGGAAATCGCTCTCGTTCAACGCTCGCGCATTGGCGTTTGCGTAGAGCACGTAAAAGAAGTAGGTGCTCCACAGCTGCTTTATGAACAGGCGCACGCCCTCCCCGATTGCCTCCTCGGAGAAGCGATACCCGTCCCAGGGCTGCTTCGAGGTGAAGAAGTACCAGCGGAACGCGTCGGCTCCATAGCGGTCGAGCACCTGCCACGGCTCGACCGTGTTGCCCTTGGACTTGCTCATCTTCTGGCCGTCCGCGTCGAGGATCAGGCCCAGGCACACGACGTTCTCGTAGGGCGCCTGGTCGAACAGCAGGGTCGAGACGGCCAGCAGCGAGTAGAACCAGCCGCGTGTCTGGTCGAGCGCCTCGCAGATGAAATTGGCTGGGAATTCTTTTTGGAACAGCCGTTCGTTCTCACTGGGGTAATGGTGCTGAGCGAACGGCATCGCGCCCGAGTCAAACCACACGTCGATGACCTCGGGCACTCGCTTCATCGGCTTGCCACACGCCGTGCCCGTGGACGGGCCGGGCTGATCGCCCGACTCGCCCGCGGCCGATGAGGTGGATAGATGGTCGTGCGAGCCGGGGCAAGCGAACACCACGTCATCCACATACGGGCGATGGTGGTCGCTGAGAGTCGTGCCCGAGCGGTGCTCGAGCTCCGCGAAGGAGCCAATCGTGTGCGTGTGGCCGGCCGCACAGCGCCACACCGGCAGCGGCGTGCCCCAGTAGCGCTCGCGCGAGAGCGCCCAGTCGACGTTGCCCTGAAGCCAGTCGCCGAAGCGACCGTGCTTGATGTGCGGCGGGTGCCAGTTGATCGTCTCATTCGCCGCCATCATCCGCTCGCGCAGCTTCGAGGTGGCGATGTACCACGAGGGCTTGGCGTAGTAGATCAGCGGCGTCCCGCAGCGCCAGCAGTGGGGGTAGGAGTGCTCGTAGTCGCTGCGCCTCAGCAGCATTCCGCGCGCGTCGAGGTCGGCGATCAGCTCGTCGGTCAGCTCCTGGCTCTTGACGAAGCGACCGTCATAGGAGTCCCCGTCGCGGCTCAGCACGCGCTCGTCGTATGTGCCGTCGCGCCTCACGGGGTTGTAGAGCGTGTGGGGGTCGGTCGGATCGAACAGCCCCGCGGCGGCCGCCGCCCTGAAGTCGTCCTCGCCGAACGCGGGCGCTATGTGCACGAGGCCGGTCCCGTCGGCGGTCGTGACGAAGTCCCCCGCGATCACGGGCATCCCGCCCGGCGCGCGGTCGCTGAGCGCGAAGATCGGGCCGTTGTACAGCGTCCCGATCAGCTTGTCGCCGGGGAAGCTCTCCAAGACCTCCGCGTCCTCGCCGAGCACCTTCTCGATCAGCGCTCGCGCCAGGATCAGCGTCTCCCCGCCGGCGCGGGCGCGCACGTACTCGACGTCTGGACTCACCGCCACGGCCACATTGCCCGGCAGCGTCCACGGCGTCGTCGTCCAGATCAACAGAGCGTCGCCCGCCCTCGCGGGGCCGTGATCGGCGAGCACCGCCAGGCGCACGTACACCGATGGGTCGACCACGTCCTGATAGCCGAGCGCCACCTCGTGCGAGGAGAGCGCCGTGCCGCAGCGCGGGCAGTAGGGCACGACCTTGTGGCCCTCGTACAGCAGGCCCTTGTCGCTGATCTGCCTGAGCGCCCACCACACCGACTCGATGTAGCTCTCGTCGAGCGTCCGGTAGGCGTGCTCGAGGTCCACCCAGAAGCCGATCCGCTCGGTCAGGCGGTCCCACTCCTCCAGGTACTCGAACACAGAGTTGCGGCACTCCTCGTTGAAGCGCTCGATCCCGATGCCGCGCTCTGGGTCCTCGATCTCGGCCTTGCTCGTTATTCCGAGCTTCTGTTCGACGGCGATCTCGACAGGCAAGCCGTGGCAGTCCCAGCCGCCCTTGCGCTCCACCCTGTAGCCGCGCATCGTCTTGTAGCGCGGGTAGATGTCCTTGAACACGCGCGAGAGCACGTGGTGAGAGCCCGGCCGGCCGTTGGCGGTTGGCGGGCCCTCGTAGAAGACCCACTGCTCGGCTCCCGCGCGCATCCGCAGCGACTCGCCGAACACGTCACGCTCGCGCCAGCGCCGCAAGACCTCCTGCTCGAGCTCCGGCAGCCCCTGACGCGCGTCCACCTCGCGCGGGGGTATCAGCGGGTGTCTGGGCGGAGCCGTCATCGGGCGGCCCATTGTAGGCGCGAGCACACCATGCCACCCAGCGGCGACCTGGGGATGCAGCCGCGACCCACAGACACAGCCGCGACCCATAGACAGGGCGAGGACCGGTCGCGGGGGACCGGCAGCTTCCGCTAGGAAGCCGCTACGACGACCGGCGCCGGCGCGGCCGTCAACGAGCCCTGTGGGCTTGCGAGCCGCTCGCGCAGCATCCGCAGCGCCTCAGCTGGTCCTGGGCCGATGCGCACGACGGTGCTGGCGCCGGTGTCGGGCAGGGCCCCACGGTAGTCGAGCACCTGCAGGTCGCCGCCGCTCTGCCTGGTGGCGTACACGACGCGCCCGATCGCCTCCAGCGACGAGCAGCGCCCGGCAAGCACCATCGCCTGTGGGCGTAGCGCGCGCAACGCGCTGCCCACGCGCGTGCTGTCCAGCTCGACGGGGAGCGTCAGCACGCGTAGACCTGCGCGCCTGACGAGGAGCTCGAGCGCTTGCACGTGCAGCGAGTCGACGTCCATCGGTCGGCTCGCGTCGAAGATCAGCACCCCCTCGTCGCGTGTCGAGGGCGGTGCGACGCGCTGGGCGGCCGCCAGCCAGCCTGTGGCGTAGCGCCAGGCGAAGCAGTACTCGGGCCCGCCCACCCGCGAGCTGGCGAGCTCGCGGCCTGGCCTGGCCTCTCGATCGCCAAGAGAAGCCGGGTCGCGGGGAGACATTTGGTCCTCGGGCGCAAGCGCCTGCACAGCCGGCAGCAGCACGGTCTCGACCGTGCGCTCGACTGAGCGCACCGCCATGCTCTCCTCCATCAGCCTGTCGGCCTTCTCCTCGCTGAAAGTCGTGAATGCCGAGCGCAGCCGGGCCGGTGTGGACGGCCCCTCGCCACGCTCGCGCACCACCGCGATCGCCGAGGCGATGTCATGGGTCTCCGTGTACGCCTGCCTCAGCGCCTCGATCTCGGCAAGGTCGAACTGGCGGTGGCCGCCCTCCGTGCGTGCTGGGGCGGGGTAGCCGAAGCGGCTCTCCCAGCTGCGCAGCGTGTTGGGGCTCACGCCGAGCAGCGCGGCGGCGGCGTTCGTGCGGATCGCGCTCATGTGGAGGATTGTTGAGCTTTGGGGTGGGCGCCCGCAAGCCCCGCAACGCACGCTGCATACTGGGACATTGCTTGCACGTGCAGGAGACACCCCGATGAGGCTGCGCCTCTACCACCACCCAGACGGCGCGCGCGTCGCCTACCGCGAGGTCGGCGCCGGGCCGCCGCTCGCGCTGCTGCACTGCGGCCTGCTCTCCCACCGCGAGTGGGAGCCCGTCGCCGAGCGTCTCGCGGAGCGCCACCGGCTCGTGATCCCCGACCTGCCGCTGCACGGCGACTCCGAGGACCGCCCGCGCCACCCCTACACGCTCGACTGGCTGGCCGAGGTGATGAGCGGCTTCTCCGACGACGTGCTCGGCCCCAAGCCGCTCGTCGTCGGGCACGACGCCGGCGCCGAGATCCTGCTGCACGCGGTCCTCCGCGGGCGGCTGAAGCCGAGCCGGATGGTGCTGATGCCCAATCGCCTGCATCTCCCCGTCGAGCACCAGCGCACGCGCGACGCCTGGCGCCTGGCCACGCTCGGCGGCTCGCTGCCTGGCTTGGACCGTGTGCTCAGCCATGCCACCAAGCTCGTCTTCACGCCGGAGCTGGGGATGCGCATGTCCGAGCGCCGTGCCCCCGAGGCGGGCGACCTGATGCGCCACGCCTTCGCCGACGTGCCCGGCAACCCCAATCTGGCGCGCTCGTGGGCCAAGTGCGCGCGGCGCTGGCCGCGCGGCGCCCAGACGCAGCTGCTCGAGCTCTACCCTCGCCTCGACATGCCGGTGCTGCTGCTGTGGGCCGATCACGACCCGTTGCACCCGCTTGCCGGCGCCGAAGAGGCGCTGCGCCTGCTTCCAGATGGTCAGCTGCGCGTGCTCCCGAGCACCGGCTTCCTGATGACCTACGACGACCCGGTTGGGGTCGCGCGCGAGCTCGTGGCTTTCTGCGGATAGATGTTCGAGCATCCAACCCGCCCATCTACGGGGCGCCCCGTTCTGGGACCGCGGTGGCCGCTAGATTACGAGCCCCTATGGCGACGGAGGAGACTCGATGACCGGCAAGCAGCTCTGGGGCGGGGAGACCGCCAAGGCAGTCGCAAACTTCCCCATCTCCGGTGAGACGGTGCCGGTGTCGGTCGTGCGCTGGCTTGCCCGCGTGAAGGGCGCCGCGGCCGCCGTCAACGGCGAGCTTGGCCTGCTCAGCAAGCGCAGCGCGGCGAGCATCGAGAAGGCCGCCGCGGAGATCGCGGCCGGCAAGCACGACGCGCAGTTTCCGATCGACGTCTTCCAGACCGGCTCGGGCACCTCCACGAACACGAACGCCAACGAGGTGATCGCTACGCTCGCCGGGGAGAAGGTGCACGCCAACGACCACGTCAACATGGGCCAGTCCTCCAACGACGTGTTTCCCTCCGCCGTGCACCTCGCCGCGCTGGACGTCGCCCAGAACGAGCTGCTCCCCGCGCTGGGGCAGCTAGAGCGCTCGTTCGCCAAGAAGGCCAAGAGCTTCTCGGGCGTGGTCAAGTCCGGGCGCACGCACCTGATGGACGCCGTCCCGGTCACGCTCGGCCAGGAGTTCGCCGGCTACGCCGCGCAGATGGCGCTCGGCCAGGAGCGTGTGCAAGCGGCGCTCGTGCACGTCGGCCAGATACCGCTCGGGGGCACCGCCACCGGCACTGGTCTCAACACTCATCCCAAGTTCGCCGAGAAGGTGCGCAGCCGCCTCAAGCGCGAATCGGGGTTGAAGCAGATCGCCGCCCCGCTCGACCCCTTCGAGGCGCAAGCCAATCGCGACGCGCTCGTCGAGCTCTCGGGAGCGCTCAAGGTGGTCGCCGTGTCCTTGACGAAGATCGCCGGCGACCTCGCGCTGATGGGCTCCGGCCCGCGCGCGGGCATCGGCGAGCTGTTCCTGCCCGAGCTGCAGAAGGGCTCCTCGATCATGCCCGGCAAGGTCAACCCCGTGATCCCGGAGGTCGTGCTGCAGGTCTCTGCGCAAGTGATCGGCAACGACACCGCCATCACCGTCGCCGGTCTGCAGGGCCAGTTCGAGCTGAACGTGCGCATCCCCCTGATCGCTCGCAACCTGCTCCAGTCGCTGCAGCTGCTCACATCCACTTCGCGCGTGTTCGCCGAGAAGTGCGTCGACGGCATCAGGGCCAACAAGGCCGGCTGCGCCGCCTCGGCCGGCGCCACGCTCGCGGTCGCCACCGCGCTGAATGGCGCGATCGGCTACGACAAGGGCACCGCGATCGTCAAAAAGGCGACGGAGTCGGGAAGGCCGCTGCGCGAGGTGGCGCTGGAGGAAGGGGTCGATCCGAAGCTCTACGACGTCACGATCGACCTGAAGAAGATCGCGGCGGGCAATCAGGCGGGCTGAGCGGCCAGCATCCCTTCGAGCACCACCAGCGCCCCAGCCTTCGAAAGCGGTTCGTTGAGGTTGCCGCACTTCGGCGACTGGACGCAGGAAGGGCACCCGCTTTTGCACGGGCACTCGGCGATCAGGCGGTGGGCGTCGCGGCACAGCTCCTCGAAGCGCTGGTAGGCCAGGCGCGTGATGCCGATGCCGCCGGGGTGACCGTCGTAGATGAAGATCGTGGGGCCGCCGGTCTGCGGGTGCATGTTGGTGGAGAGGCCGCCGATGTCCCAGCGGTCGCACATCGCGATCAGGGGGAGCACCGCGATCTGGGCGTGCTCGGTGGCGTGCAGCGAGCCGAGCAGGGCGTCCATCGGGATCGTGCCGTCGCCACCCCCTCCCTCGCTCTCCTCCAGCCCACCGCTGCTGGTGGGCCCCGCGCGGCGGAGACCGCTCAATGCGGCGGCGTCCAGCTCGAACCACAGCGCCTGGGTTGAGAACGAGGTCTGCGGTAGATCGAGCATCACCAGATCCACCTGTGCATGGTCTGAGAGGCGCTTGCGCTGATAGCCGAGCACGGTCTCGGTGACGGAGACCTCACCGAAGGAGAGCGTCACGCCGAGCGTCTCGCGGCGGTCGAGCAGGCGCTCGACGTTGGTGTCGGTCTCGCGCTTAGGCTGTGTGTACCAGTCGCCGTCGAACGGGGCCACCAGCGCGCGGCGGTTCTCGAGATCGAGTTCGCGCACCTCATAAGAGCGACCCTGATGCAGGTAGATGGCGCCGTCGTGAACCGTGGAGTGGGCGCGGGCGGCCTCGGTCTGGCCGAGCAGCTCGCCGGAGGAGACGTCGACGATCGCGAAGCTGTCGGGCGAGGAGGAGCGAAGCGAGACCGTCGCCGCGGGGTAGTCAGCGGGGCGTCGCAGCACGTACTCCTCGACCTCGCACCGGGCCTCGATCTCCTCGACAGCGCCGCGCAAAGCCGCGCCTTCCCCACGCGCGCGGGGAGACTGTGCGAGGGAGCGCCGCACTGTCCGCTTGCGCAGGAGTCCCGCGCTGACGAGCGCCTCCGCATGCGCCTGCCAGCGCGGCCCGAAGAACTCGACGTCGCCTCGTTCGAGTGGGCCCTCGTATGCCGCGCACAGCAGGTGGGCTTGGTGGATCTGGGGGCTCTCGTGGTCGAGGATCGCCGCCTCGACCGGGCGCTCCAGGAACTCGTCGGGGTGGCGGCAGAAGAACTGGTCGAGCGCGTCCTCGCCGGCGACATACACAGCGAAGCCCTTGCCGCGACGCCCCGCACGTCCCCACATCTGACGCAGAGCGGCGACCGTGCCAGGGAAGGTGACGACCACGGCGGCGTCAAGCTCGCCGATGTCGATTCCAAGTTCAAGGGCGTCGGTTGTGACGACGGCCCGCAGCTCCCCGCTCATCAGCCGCGCCTCCAAGGCACGCCGCTGCTGGGGGGTGTAGCCGGCGCGATATGGGGCCACGCGCTCGGCCAACTCAGGATCTGTGCGCTCGAGGTCTTCGGTGACCATGCGCGCGAGCAGCTCGACGCCCTTGCGTGACTTCATGAAGCAGATGCAGCGGCCCCCGTCGCGCACGAGCCGGGCGAGCAGCTCGGCGGCCTCGCCAAGCGCGGAGCGCCGCGCGCCGATCGCCTCGTCGACCAGCGGCGGGTTCCACATCGCGATCTGCCGCCGCGGGGTGGGCGAGCCGTCGTCGTCTATCAGGCCGATGTCCTCGAGCCCGGTGAGGCGCTCGGCCAGCTCGACCGGGTTGGCGATCGTGGCGGAGGCGAGCAGCACGCGCACCTCGCTGCCATAGGCCGCCGCCACGCGCAGCAGCCGGCGCAGGACGTTGGCTACGTGTGAGCCGAACACGCCGCGGTAGATGTGAGCCTCGTCGACGACGACGATGCGCAGGTGGCTGAAGAGGCGCTCCCAGGAGCCGTGGTGGGGGAGGATGCCGAGGTGGAGCATGTCGGGGTTTGTCAGGACGATGTTGGCGCTACGGCGGACGTCGCCGCGCGCGTCGCGGGGGGTGTCGCCGTCGTAGATGGCTGGGCGCACCTGCTTTGTGAGGCCGAACGCGTCGAGCGCGCGCGCCTGGTCCTGGGAGAGCGCCTTGGTCGGGTAGAGATAGAGGGCGCGGGCGAACGCGTCGCTGCAGAGGGCATCAAGCGTGGGCAGGTTGAAGCACAGCGACTTGCCCGAGGCGGTGCCGGTCGTGACGATCGTGGTGCGCTCCCAGGCCGACTGAAGCGCCTGCGCCTGGTGGGAGTAGAGCCGCTCGATCCCGACGCGGCCAAGGCCGGCGATCACGTCCGGGTGAAGCGCCGTCGGGATGTCAACGAGCGTGGCCTGGCCAGGTCCTTCGCGCGCCTCGCGCACAATTCGACCGTCCGCGCGCGCCTCATCGACGAGGGCGCTCCACGGCTCGATCGTGCGTTCCCTCACCCCGTTCGGCTCTCTCGGTCCACCCTTCGCACCCGCCCGTGCGCCTGCGCGCGATCCCTCGGGGATCGCATTCGCAGGCCGGCCGGAGGCGGGTTTGGCCATCGGTTGCGATAGTAGAGGCGATGGTCGATCCCGCAGCCGAGCGGTGGGCGAAATCGCGCACCTTCCACCATTCGCTGTACTCGGCGACGCGGATCGCGGCCGAGCGCGACAGCACGGTGTCGGTTTGCCTGCCTGCGCGCGAGTGCGCCGGCACGGTTGGCGAGATCGTGCGTGCGCTCGCGCGGTTGCACAAGGCGGGGGCGATCGACGAGGTCCTCGTCGTTGACGCCGCGTCTGGGGATGGGACGGCGAGCGTGGCCGAACGCGCGGGCGCGAAGGTCCTCCAAGAGCGGGAGCTGATGCCTGAGATGGGACCGGTGCTCGGCAAGGGCGACGCGATGTGGCGCGCGCTGTCGGTGCTCTCAGGCGAGCTTGTCGTTTACCTCGACGCTGACAGCGAGGGCTTCTCCGAGCATTTCGCGACGGGCCTGCTCGGCCCGCTTGTGTGCGAGCCCGAGATCCAGTTCGTGAAGGCCTTCTACCGGCGCCCGTTCGAGCACGACGGCATCTCGCTGCCGGAAGGCGGTGGGCGCGTCAACCACCTGACGGCGCGCCCGGCCCTGTCGATCTTCTACCCGGAGCTGGCGGCCGTGCGCCAACCGCTGGCCGGCGAGGTGGCGGCGCGTCGCGAGCTGCTCGAACGGGTCCCGTTCGCGACCGGCTACGGCGTCGAGATAGCGATGCTGATCGACGTGTGGCACGAGGTCGGACTCGCCGGGCTCGCCCAGGTGGACCTCGACGTGCACCGCAACCGCCACCAGCCGCTGTCGGCGCTCAGCGAGATGGCAGAGACGGTGCTGGCGGCGATCGTCGGGAGGCTCGTGTCGGAAGCTCGCCTGTCGGGCGAGGGGCGTGCGCAGGTCGAGCGGCCGCCGCTGGCCACGGTGACGAGCCGATGAGGGTGCGTTGCCTGTACGTCGATCTCGACGGCTCCCTGCTCGGGCACGGGGCCTCGCTCGTTCACGATGGCGAGGGCAACGTGTCTTTGCAGGGGATGCGCGCGATCGAGGCCTGCCTGCGCGCGGGCGTGGAGATCGTGCTGATGTCTGGACGTCGCCGTATCCAGGTCGCCGAGGACGCGCGGCTGCTCGGCCAGAGCGCCTACATCTTCGAGGCCGGCGCATGCGTTGTGCTGGGCGCGGGGCAGCTCGGCCCGGCGAGGGGTAGGGCCGCGCCGGCGGACGGTGGGGGGAGCGGCGAGGAGCTGGGCTCGCCCGCCATTGGGAGTGGTGTCAAGGTGGGCGCTCCGGCCGGCGGCGAGGAGCATTGGCTCACCGGCGAGCTGCAGCCAGGCGAGCTGACGATCGCCGAGCAGATCGAGCGCACCGGCGCCCCAGCGCTGCTGCTCGATCGCTATGAGGGTCGCCTGGAGTACCACGAGCCCTGGCACGTGGACCGCGAAGTGTCACACCTGTTCCGCGGACTGGTCGACGTGATCGAGGTCGACGCGCTGCTCGCCGAGCACGGCCACGAGCATCTGCGTCTGGTGGACAACGGCGTCGTCAACCGCCGCTCACCGACACTCGCGGACCTGCCGCATGTGCGCGGCTACCACCTGGTCCCGGCTGGCGCCTCCAAGGCCGCGGCTGTCGCCTTTCACAGGCAGGTGCGGGGCTATGCGCGTGAGGAGACGCTCGCGGTCGGCGACTCGCGCGAGGATCTCGCCTGCGCCCCGCACGTTGGCACGTTCTGGCTTGTGGCGAACGCCGTGGAGCGCGATCCGTCGATACGCGAGGCGGTGCGCGGATTTGACAATGTGCGCGTCGCCGAGACCGGCCACGGCGCAGGGGTCTACGAGGCTGTGCTCAGCACGCTTGTCACTCGATGACGCCCTCGCGCTTCTCCTCCTCGTAGAGGCGTTCGACCACGAACTCCTTCAGCAGCGTCTGATAGCCCGTGTTGCGCCGCGCCGCGAGTGCTCGCAAGCGCTTTAGCGTGAACTCGTCGAAGCGTACGGCGATCGGCTTGGTGCGACTCTGTCGCGGGACGTCGTTCTGTGTCATGCGTAAATACTATCGACTTGCATAGTGTGGCGGCCCTCACAGCGCGCCAGGCGTTCAGCGCCTGCGCGACAGCTGCCGCCATACGCGCCGCCAGAAGCCCGGCTGGGGACGGCGCCAGCGGGCTGGCGGGGGGACGGTGGTGCGCACGAGCGCTACCCACTCGTCGAGCGGCAGCTCTCCCGAGATGAGCATGCCGAGCGCGCTCGTGACAGGGGCCTCGACGCCGGCCTGCTCGAGCGTGCGGGCGAGCAGGGGAACCCACTCGAGCGCCTCGACGGCCTGTCCGATACGCGCAGGGATCTCGAGCGTGGGGACGCCTTCGGCCAGCAGCTCGCCGGCGCGGCGGTTGCGGCTCTCGCGCGCCAGCGCCGTCGCCACCAGGTCGCCGACCCCGGCCAGCCCGATCATCGACTCCGGCCGCGCGCCCAAGCCCTCGGCGTAGCGCCACACCTCGGCGAAGATGTGACCGGCGGCGGCTCCGGCGGCGTTTGCTCCTTGCGCCTCGGTCGCGCCTGCCGCGAGCGCCGCGGCGTTCTTGGCGGCCCCTGCCAGCTCGACGCCGATCGGATCGTTCGACTGCTCACATACGACCCCGGCACGCGTGAACACCTGCGCTAGCGTGCGCGCTAGCTCTTCGTCGACGCAGGCCACGACGAGACCGGCTCCTGAGCGCACCATCTCCTGCGCGTGGGCCGGGCCGCCGACGCACGCCACCCGCCGCTCCCCGAAGATCGCGCTCAGCACAGTCGTGGGGGGTCGTCCGTCGGGCGGCACGAGGCCCTTGGCGACGGACACGATCGCCGTGCGCCGGGCGAGCTCGCCTGCTCGCAGGGCCGAGATCGCGATGCCCAGGCCGCGCGAGGGGACGGCTAGGAACACGTAGTCGGCGCGCGCGACGCCGGCGGACACCGACTCGATGCGCAGCTGGCTGGGCAGCTCCACGCCGGGCAGGTAGGCCCTGTTCTCGCGGTCGGCCGACAGCAGCGTCGCCTGCTCGGGGGCGCGCGTCTGAAGCGTGGTGCGCAGGCCGGCCCTGCTGAGCAGCACCGCCAACGCCGTGCCGAAGGAGCCGGCGCCGATCACGGTCGCGCGACGTGCCCCGGGGCTTGGGAGCGAGCGGGCTCGAGGGGCGCGCACCGTGGGTGTGACGGCGGGCGCCGGCTCCCCAGCCGCTGAGCCGATCCCCTCCGGGGTGGACGCCGCGACAGGGCTCGCAGTAGGCTCGGGCGCGGTCATCCGATGAGCGAGCCTAGCGATCCAAACAGCAGCAACGTGGAGTGGCGCAACTGGGCTGGCGACGAAGGCTGCCGGCCCAGAGAGATCGTGCGCCCCGAGACGATCGAGCAGATCGCGGCGGCGGTCGCGCGCGCGACGCGCGAAGGGCTCCGCGTGCGCGTCGCGGGCGCCGGGCACTCGTTCAGCGATGTCGCGTGCAGCGAGGGGATGCTGATCGTGCTCGATCGCTTCCAGCGCGTGCTGGAGGTGGACCCGGAGTCGCGGCTCATACGCGTGCAAGGGGGGATCACGATCGCGCGGTTGAATGCTCGCCTAGCCGATCACGGGCTCGCGCTGGAGAATCTCGGGGACATCGACGTGCAGAGCATCGCCGGGGCGATCTCGACGGCCACGCACGGGACGGGCGCCCGCCTGCGCAACATCCCCTCGCAGGCGATGGAGCTGACGCTCGTGCTCGCCGACGGCTCGACGCTCGCCTGCTCGCGGGAGAGCGACGCCGAGCTGTTCGGCGCCGCCAGCGTCGGCTTGGGAGCGCTCGGCGTGGTGGCGGAGGTGACGCTGCGCTGCGTGCCCGCGTTCACGCTGTTGGGGATCGACGCGCCCGTGCCGCTGGGGGAGACACTTGAGCGCTTCGAGGAGACAGCGCTCGCCAACGAGCACTTCGAGCTCTTCGTGTTCCCCCACTGCGACACCGCGCTCACGCGCACCAACAACCGCACCGAGGAGCAGCCGCGCCCGCGCGGGAGGGTGGCCGAGTACGCAAATGACGTATTGCTGACCAACCACGCCTTCGAGCTCTTCTGTCGCATCGGTAAGCGCCTGCCGAGCCGCATTCCCGAGATCAACCGGCTCGTGACGCGGCTCGCGGGCAGCTCGAAGCGGATCGATCGCTCCGACCGCATCTTCGCGAGCCCGCGGCTCGTGCGCTTCACCGAGATGGAGTACGCGCTGCCGCGCGAGCGCACGACCGAGGCGGTGCGCCGCGTGATGGAGACGATCGAGCAACGCGGCTTCGCGGTGCCGTTCCCGATCGAGGCGCGCACGGTCGCCGCCGACGACGCGTTGCTCAGCACGGCGCATGGGCGCGAGAGCGGGTTCGTCGCCGTGCACATGTACCGCGGCATGGAGTGGCGGCCGTACTTCGAGGCCGTGGAGGAGATCATGAGCAGCCTCGATGGCCGGCCGCACTGGGGCAAGCGCCACTTCCAGACAGCCGCCACCCTGCGCCCGCTCTATCCGGAGTGGGATCGCTTCCAGGCGGTGCGCGCGCGCCTGGATCCCGAAGGGCGCTTTGCGAATGCGTGGACCGATCGCGTGCTCGGTCCCGTTGGTCACGTCGCCGCTGAGCCCGTCCCGGCTCGGCCATGATCGGTCGCTTCCCACTTCCGCGGGCAATGCGCCGCGCCGCGCCGGCCTTGCTCGCATGACGATGACTGAACGGCTCGGACGGCTCGGACGGCTCGGATGGTTGAACCGACTGGATCGGTCGAACCGACTGGATCGGCTGAACCGGCTAGCACAACTGGAACGCGCGACCGCCGGGCTGGAGGCGCCCTTCGCCGCCGTCGACCTCGACGCGTTCTGGCGCAATGCAGCCGACATGGAACGCCGCGCCGCGGGCAAGCCGATCCGCCTTGCGAGCAAGTCGGTGCGCTGTCGCGCCTTGCAGGAAAGGGTGCTTGCGCGCCCAGGCTTCGAGGGGACGCTCGCGTTCACCTTGCCGGAGGCTCTGTGGCTCGCCGAATGCGGTTTCGATGACGTGGTCGTGGCCTATCCCACCTGTGACCGTCAGGCATTGCGCACGCTCGCGCGACTCGTCGAGCACAGCCCCAAGGCTCGCGTGGCGGTGATGGTGGACGACGTCGCTCAGCTCGATCTGATCGAAGCGGCGGTTGGCGAAGCGGAAGCTGGCTTTCCCGGCGAGGCTGAACGTCGTGGCGAGCTTGGCGACGAACCGGAGCGGCACGATGGATCGCGTGGCTCGCCAATCGGCGTCTGCATCGACGTCGACGCCGGCCTATGGACGCTCGACGGTCGCATCCGCGTCGGCGCCAAGCGCTCGCCGGTGCACACGCCTGAGCAGGCGGCGGCGCTTGCCCGCGAGATCCTCGCGCGTGAGCGCCTGCGACTTGTGGGGATCATGGCCTATGAGGCGCAGATCGCCGGGCTCGGCGACGCGCCGCCCGGTCGGCGTCTGCGGGGAGTGGCGATCCGTGGGTTGCAAAGGCGCTCCGCGCGGGAGCTGGCGTTGCGCCGCGCTGAGGCGGTGGCCGCTGTGCGGGACGCGCTTCGCGCCGCCTCGGCGCCACCGCTGCGCTTCGTCAACGGTGGCGGCACCGGCAGCCTCGAGCTGACCGGCGCCGAGGCCGCCGTGACAGAGGTCGCCGCCGGCTCGGGGCTGTACGGGCCGACGCTGTTCGACGCCTATCGCGCCTTCCAGCCGCAGCCCGCGGCGCTGTTCGCGCTGCCGGTCGTGCGCAAGCCGAGTGCCGGCGTGGCGACCGTGCTCGGCGGCGGCTACCTCGCGTCCGGCCCACCCGACGCGGCGCGTCTGCCCACGCCCTTCCTGCCGCCTGGGCTCACCCTGGACAAGCAAGAGGGCGCCGGCGAGGTGCAGACGCCGCTCACCGGCGCCCCCGCACGCGAGCTGCGAGTCGGAGATCGCGTGTGGTTTCGCCACGCCAAGGCCGGCGAGCTGTGCGAGCGCTTCGACCGGCTGCAGCTGATCGAAGGCGAGCGAGTCGTTGAGGAGGTCCCGACCTACCGCGGCGAGGGCAGATGCTTTCTCTGATCGCATGAGCCTGGCTGGCGCTACACGAGCGTCGCGAGCTTCCTGCCGGCGGCGCTGAGCGCCCGCGTCGTGCTCGCCTCGAGGATCACCTGCAGGTCGACGATCCGCGCCTCGAACGGATCGAGCGCGTCGTGCCCGGTCACCGCGTAGGCAGGCACCCCAGATTGGCGCGCGCGTGTGGCGGCCTCGAACGCGATGCTGCCCGCGAGCGCGAGGTCGTCAAGGCGCGCGCACACGAGCACGACTGCTCTTGCCGCGCGCATGCGCCGGTCGAAGTCAACCTCGTCGAGCGTCGTCGAGGCGTTCTCGGCGCGCGTGCCGAGGTCAGTCTCCAGCGCGCAGGTATCGCATTCGAGACGGTTCTCGGCCTTCAGCCCGCGCGCAACCACCTCGCCGACACGCTCGGCATCCAGCCGCTCGCCGAGCGGTCCCGCGAGCACGAGCACGGTCTTCGAGATCACGGCTGGCATCCTTTCAGGTGTGCCACGCAAGCAGACCGACCCCAGCCGGGCCCGCGAATCTGAGAAGACGAAGGCGCAAGACAGCCGATCCGATGAGAAGCGCGCCGCGGATGGCGGTAGCGCGAAGCCCAAAGGGGGCGAGGATGTCGCCGCCGGCTCCGCCAAAAGCCGCAAGCGCGACGAGGACGGGGGACACACAACGGTCGAGGTGAGTGGACAGCAGCTGCGCATCTCCAAACCGAAGAAGCTCTTCTTCCCGGAGCCGGGCTTCACCAAGCTCGACCTTGTCGCCTACTACGTTGAGTGCGAGCAGGCGGTCGTGCGTCACCTGAGCGAGCGTCCCACCGTCATGAAGCGCTGGGTCGACGGGGTGCAGGGCAAGCCGTTCTTTCAAAAGCGGGTGCCGGGTGGCGCCCCCGACTGGCTGCAGACCGCCACAGTCACCTTCCCGAGTGGGCGCCACGCGCGCGAGCTGGTTCCCAACGACGCCGCCCACCTCGTGTGGGGCGTCAACCTCGGGGTGATCGACTGGAACCCATGGCCGGTGCGCCGCTCCGACCTCGACCATCCCGACGAGCTGCGCATCGACCTCGACCCCGGTCCCGGCATCGACTTCGCGACCGTGCGCCGCGTGGCGCTGACTGTGCGCGACGTGCTCGAAGAGCACAAGCTGCTCGGCTTCCCGAAGACTTCGGGCTCGCGCGGGATCCATGTGTTCGTGCGCATCCTCCCCGAGCACGAGTTCTCCGAGGTTCGTCGCGCCGCGCTCGCGCTCGCCCGCGAGGTGGAGCGACGGATGCCGCGCGAAGCCACCAGCCGCTGGTGGAAGGAGGAGCGCAAGGGAGTGTTCATCGACTACAACCAGAACGCCCGCGACCGCACCGTCGCCTCCGCCTACTCGGTGCGCGCGGTACCCGACGCGCGCGTCTCCTGCCCCTTGCAGTGGGACGAGGTGGCCGACGTCGAGCCGGCTGAGCTGCGCATCGACACCGTCCCCACGCGCCTGCGCGAGCGCGGCGATCCCAGCGCCACGATCGACGAGCAGCCAGGGTCGCTGGCCTCGCTGCTGGAGCTGGCGGCGCGCGACGAGCGCGAGGGGCTCGGCGACGCTCCCTGGCCGCCGCACTTCCGCAAGCAGACTGGTGAGCCGCGCCGCGTGCAGCCGAGTCGGGCCAAGCAGCGATGAGCCTCCCGCTTTCGCCACCACTCAAGCCGGAGCTGGCGCTCTCGCGCAAGGCCCTCCCCGCCGGGAAGGACTATGTCTACGAGGTCAAGCTCGACGGCTTCCGCTGCATCGCGTTCGTGGACGGCGACGAGGTATTCCTGCAGTCGCGCAACGGTAAGGCCCTTGGCCGCTACTTCCCCGAGCTGACCTTTCCGCCCGGTCGCTACGTGCTCGACGGCGAGATCGTCGTGCGCGACAAGCGTGGGCGCGAGGACTTCGACGCGCTCGGGCAGCGCGTCCACCCGGCGGCTTCGCGCGTGCAGCGTCTCGCAGCCGAGACCCCAGCCGTGTTCATCGCCTTCGACCTGCTCGCCCACGACGACGACTCGTTGCTGGCACGGCCATTCGAGCAGCGGCGCACCGGCCTCGAGCGTCTGCTGGGCGAGGAGCGCTTCGACGAGGCGCCGATCGAGCTGATGGTCTCGGTCGACACGCCGCAAGACGCCGAGCGCTGGCTGCGCGAGGCGGAGGGCGTGATCGCGAAGGAGCGCTCCGCTCCCTATCTGCCCGGTGAGCGCAAGGGCATGGCAAAGGTCAAGCGCACCCGCACGATCGACGCCGTCGTCGCCGGCTGGCGTCCAGGCAAGGAGGAGAGCACGGTCGGAGCGTTGATCCTCGGCCTCTACGACGGCGAGGAGCTCCGGGTCGTGGGCCACTGCTCCGGTCTCACGGTGAAGGCCAAGCGCGAGCTCGTCGACTTCCTCGCCCCGTACGAGACTGGCGAGCGTGGCTCGTCCGACCCGAGCCGCTGGAGCGCCGGCCGCGACCTCGAGTGGGTGGCGCTGCGGCCAGAGCTGGTCGTGGAGATCGACTTCGACCACGTCTCCGCCGGGCGCATCCGCCACGGCGCCAGGCTACGACGCTGGCGCGAGGACAAGCCCCCGCGCGAGTGCGCCATCGACCAGCTGGCGAGCTGAAGTCCGGCGAGGCGCGCGGGTCGACACCCAGGCGCCGTGGCGGGTCGCTGGAGCCGAGGACCGCCGGCCGTTGCGGCACTCGAACCGTTCGCCGCGGCTCAGCGACCAGATACGCTGGTCCTATGAGCGAGGAGGGCGCCGCCACCGCGACGGTGGCCGAGGAGGAGTACCTGCAGATTCTCTTCTGGCTGCACGAGGCGGGCCTACCGCTGACCGGGGCCAATGTGGCGCGCGCGATGCAGCTCTCGGCCCCCACCGTCCACGAGATGGTCGGGCGTTTGGAGCGCGACGGCTACATCACGCGCGGCGTCGACCGCGCGATCGCCTTCACCCCCACCGGCGCCGAGCATGCCGAGAGCATCGTGCGTCGCCACCGCCTGATCGAGCGCTTCCTGACGGATGTGCTCGGCGTGCCGTGGGACGAGGTGCATGAGGAGGCCGAGCGCCTAGAGCATGCGATGAGCCCCGTGCTCGAGGAACGTATGCTCGCGGCGATCGGCGACGCCAAGACCTGCCCCCACGGCCACCCGATCGTCGCCGGCGCACGCCTCGCGGGAGTCCCGCTCGCCGACGTCGCCGTCGGCGCCACGGTACGCATCCTGCGCTTCGAGAACGAGGCGGAGGACCTCCTGCGCTACCTCAAGGCCTCCGGCATCGAGCCGGGCCTCGAAGGCACGCTCGTTGTTCACGACGAGGAGCGGGTAGTCGTCGAGAGCTCCGACGGATCGCGCTGCGTCCTCACGCCAAGCGTCGCCGAGACGGTCTCGGTCACAGCCGACCCGTCCCCGCCACCGCGCACAGCTCTGCCCGAGCAGCTTGTATTGGGTCAGCGCTACGGTCGCTAACTTCCGGCGCGGCTCGGCCGGTCGGCTCGACGAGTTGCGTATGCCATCGGTGGTGGGAGGGCGCGGTCTCAACCAGCGGGGCGATCGGTGGTGGGAGGGCGCGGTCTCGATCAACCAGCGGAGTGACCGGCGACGCGAGCCGGTGCACGGTCGCCGGCGAACCTTGTCTCCCAAAAAAATCGCAGGTCAAAGTGAACGGTACGCTTCGGCGAGGCGCCGCACGCCCTCGTCGACCTGCTCCGGCGTCACGCCTGAGTAGGCGAGCCTCAGCGTGTTCTCGCCACCCTCCATCAGGAAGTCGGTGCCCTTCACAAATGCCACTCCCAGCTCGCCGGCGAGGCCGAAGAGGGTGTTAACGTCGGTCCCCTCGGGCAGGGTCACCCACATGAAGTAGCCGCCCTCCGGCGCCACGAACTCGGCCTCTGGCAGCTCCCTGCGCAGCGCCTCCCGCAGCGTCAGCGCCCGCTTTGCGAGAGCCGTCCTGACCGTCTCGATCGAGCGGTCGATCGCGCCCGAGGCACAGAACTCGTACACGATCGACTGCGACACCATGTTCGGTGAGATGTAAGTGTTAGTGGCCAGTTTGGCGATCTTGGCGATCAGCTCCGTCGGCCCAACGAGGTAGCCGACCCTGATCCCGGGGCACACTGTCTTTGAGAACGACGACGCGTACACCACGCGCTCCCCGTCCATCGACAGCATCGTCGGCAGCTTCTCACCGCTGAAGCGCAGCTCGACGTAGGGATCGTCCTCGAACACGAGGAAGTCGTGCTCCCCAGCCAGCTTCAACAGCGCCTCGCGCTTTGCCAGCGACAACGTGTACCCGGCGGGGTTTTGGAAGTTGGGGATGATGTGCGCCAGCTTCGGCCTCACGCCCGCCCCGCCGCCGTCGAGCGATGCGGCGAGCGCGTCGGTGTCGATCCCGTCCGGCTGCAGCTCCACCGCATGGACTCGCGCTCCGCGCTCGCGCAGCGACAGCAGCGTGCGGTCGTATGTCGGGCGCTCCACGATCACGTCGTCGTCACTCTCTACGAGCTGCTCGAACAGGAAGGCATCGGCCTGCATCGAGCCGTTCGTGACAAGCACGCGCTCGGGCTCGACGCCGTGCTTGTCGGCGATCCAAGCACGCAGCCGTGGGTACCCGATCGAGGTCCCATATGCGGTCGTCCCCGCCGGGTCGCTCTCGAACGCGCGTCCGGCGGCGTCCTTGAGGCCCTGCACGTCGACGATGTCGAGCGAGGGCGCGCCGCGGGCGAAGGAGATCGTGGACGTCGACATGGCGCGCAAGCCTAGACGGATTGGTCGGCGATTGCTCGAATGGGGGTCAGGCGCCCCGCCACGGATGGAGTTTGGGCTCCTTGGGCAGCAGTCGACTGTACTCGTCGATCAGAGCGTTCATCGTGGTCGCCAGCTTGTCGCGGAAGCGCACCAGCTCAGCCAGGTCGAGCGACTGGCTCTCCTCCACCGCGGCCGGGCGCCTGGGGTCCGGCGGTGTAGACGGAGGCGGCGGGCCCGGGGGCGTCTCGGGAGGCGGCGGGCCCGGGGGCGTCTCGGGCGGTGGCGCGCCCGGTGGGGTGGTAGGTGGCGGCTGTGGTGTCGGCGCCGGTGGGGGGATCGGCGGACCAGGGATCGGCCCAGAGGGCGGCGTCTGGGGCGCCGGTGGCGTCGGGATCTCGCCGTACGCCGTCTCGCTGGCCTCGACGGTCCAGTCGCGCTCGATCGTCGCGCCGGCGTGCGCCGGGACTTCCTCGCCACCGAACACTGCCGGTCCCCCGAAAGCGCTGCCGTCGGCGGCCGCGGCGGCCTCGATGCGCGACTCGACGTGTGGCTGGCTGTGCTGCCGGTCAACGGTCGTGTCAGCGCCGTCCTCGACGGCCTCGTCGACCAGTCTCCCCGATGGCTGCTGCTGTGGCTGCGCGGCCTGAGCATCGCGCCGCCCGATCGAGGTCAGCTCACGCTCGAGCTCCTGCAGCTTCAGCTCCAGCTCGCCCAACGTCTTTGCGACCTCTTGGTCCACAGGCCTTAGCCTAGCTGTTGGCCGATCGTCGATCCCGCTGTGTGCCCCGAATCGGGTATCGATCGTCGATCCATGGCCACGCCGCCGAGGATCTCGATGGCGATCTCCGCGACTTCCGTCGGAGTGCGCCCCACGCGCACGCCCTTCGCTTCGAGCGCCAGCGCCTTCGCGGCCGCGGTGCCGGCGGAGCCCGAGACGATCGCCCCGGCATGTCCCATCTGCTTGCCCTCGGGGGCGGTGAAACCGGCGATGTAAGCGACGACGGGCTTGCTCACCGACTCCGAGATGTACTCGGCGGCCTCCTCCTCGGCCGACCCGCCGATCTCGCCGGAGAGCACGATCAGCTCGGTCTGCGGGTCGCCTTGGAAGAGCTCGATGATGTCCACGAACGACGAGCCCGGCACCGGGTCGCCGCCGATCCCGACGATCGAGCTGCAGCCGAAGCCGGCCTGGGCGATCTCGTTGCCGATTTGGTAGGTGAGCGTCCCGGAGCGCGAGACCACGCCGACGTTGCCCTCTTTGAAGAACGAGGCGGGGATGATCCCCACGTTGGCCTTTCCGGGCGAAAGGATCCCCGGGCAGTTCGGCCCCACCAGGCGCGTTCGGGGGAAGTCACGCTTCAGGGTGTTGTAGACGCGCAGCTCGTCATGAGCGGGGATCCCCTCCGTGATCGCGATCACGAGCTCGACGCCCGCGGCGGCGGCCTCGAGGATCGAATCGGCGGCGAAGCGCGGCGGGACGAAGATCATCGCCGTGTTTGGCTCAGCCTCGCTCGCGGCCTCTTCCCAGCTGTCGAACACGGGGATGCCCTCGACGTCCTGGCCGCCCTTGCCGGGCGTCACGCCGCCCACGACGTTCGTGCCGTAGCGGCGATTGTTGAGCGTGTGGAACGAGCCCTCGCGACCGGTGACACCGGCGACCGCGAGCCGCGTGGCCTCGTCGACGAGCACCGACATCAGGCGGTCTCCCCGCTATTGCTCGCCGCAACGACCATCAGGCGGTGGCTGTTCCTCGCCGCAACGATCATCAGGCTGCCGCTCCCGTGCTCTGGGCGCCAGCCGCCAGCCGCACAACCTTCTCGGCCGCCTCGTTCATAGTCCTGGCCGCGTGCACATTTGGCAGCGCGGCCTCTTTCAAGAGCTCACGGCCCTGCACGTCGTTAGTGCCGTCCAAGCGCACGACGAAGGGCACGTCCGGTTTGATCTCGCCAAATGCCGCGATCAAGCCCTTGGCGACCTCGTCGCAGCGAGTGATCCCGCCGAAGATATTGAAGAGCACGGCCTTGACCTCGTCATTGGCGAGGATCAGCTCGACCGCCTGCTTGATCTTCTCGGCATCCGATCCCCCGCCCGCGTCGAGGAAGTTCGCCGGCTGCCCGCCCGCCTGGGCGACGACGTCGAGCGTCGACATGACGAGACCGGCGCCGTTGCCCAAGATGCCAATGTCGCCGTCGAGCTTGACGTACTGCACCCCCTGCTCTTTGGCCCTGCGCTCGATCGGGTCTTCGTTCTCGCTGTCCGACAGTCCCTCGTTGTCGGGGTGGCGGTAGAGCGCGTTGCCGTCGAGCGACACCTTCGCGTCCAGCGCCTTCACCTGGCGCTCCGGCGTCACGATCAGCGGGTTGATCTCCGCGAGCGTCGCGTCCTCCTTTAGCCAAACTTCGTACAGCGCCACAAGCGCGTCCGCCACGCCCCCGATCACGTCCTTGTCGGCGCCGCCCCTGGTCGCGATCTCGACAGCCTCCTCGCGGCTGAGGCCCCGCAAAGCGTCGACGTGGTGGCGCACGAGCTTCTCAGGGCTCTGCTCCGCCACCTGCTCGATCTCCACCCCCCCCTCGACGCTGAAGATCACCAGCGGCTGCTTGGCCGCGCGGTCGAGCAGCACCGAGGCGTAGTACTCGGTGGCGATGTCGCTCGCGTGCTCGATCCACAGCGTCCTCACCGTGTGTCCGCGAATGTCCATCCCCAAGATGCTCTGTGCGTGCTCACGCGCCTCGTCTTCGTCGGCGGCCAGCTTCACGCCACCGGCCTTGCCGCGTCCACCGATCAACACCTGTGCCTTGACCACGACCGGGTAGCCCACCTCGTTCGCGGCGTCTACGGCGTCCTCGACGGCGGTCACGGCCCTGCCGGCCGACACCTCCAAGCCGTGTCTGGCAAACAGCTGCTTGCCTTGGTACTCGAGTAGGTCCATGTGCGGCGCGAGACTCTAACTGAAAGCGGGCGCAACGCGCGCTGAGCGATCCGCAAGGCATAATGCCCGCCCGATGCCCATTCCAAAGAACATCACCTTCGTCACCTTCGACGTCTACGGAACTCTGATCGACTGGGAGACTGGCATCTACGAGGCTTTCGCCAAGGAGGCCGAGCGCGATGGCTTCGAGATCGACCGCAACGCGTTGATCCCGCTCTTCCACGAGATCTCCCAGGAAATCGAGGCCGGCTCCTACGAGCTCTACGCCGAGGTCCTGCGCCGCACCGCGATCGAGATCGCCAAGCGCCTCGAGTGGAAACTCGAACCGTCCCGGTCGGGCTTCCTCCCGGACTCCGTTCAGCGCTGGAAGCCGTTCAAGGAGACGCCAACGCAGTTGACGAAGCTCGCCAAGAAGCACAAGCTGGGCTTGATATCCAACATCGACGACAAGCTGCTCGGCCAGACCCGTCGGCACATCCCGATGGACTTCGATCTCGTCGTCACTGCCCAGCAGGTCCGCTCCTACAAGCCCGACCCAGCCCACTTCGTCGAGTGCGCTCGGCGCTTGGGCTCCAAGAAGGGCTGGGTGCACGTCGCGGCAAGCCACCACTCCGACGTGTCCCCGTGCGTGAAGGCGCGCATCCCCGTCATCTGGGTCAACCGCAACAAGCAGACGCTCGACTCCTCGCAGCGCAAGCCAACCGTGGAAGTGCCAAACCTGCGCGAGGCCGCCAAGCTGCTCGGGGTCGCCTAGCCGACGACCGGCGCCCCGCCGGCGAGCTCACGAGCTGTGCGCGTCGTCTCGCTTCACCCCGACGTCCTCCTAGCTACCAGTCGCATCTGGCAGACCACCTGCACGATCGTGCGTGGCGCAGACGAGGCGTTCGTGATCGACTCGCCGATTCTTCCCGACGAGCTCGAGATCCTGCCGGCCCTGCTCGAGCAGTCGCATTTCCCGGCGCCGAGCGGTCTGCTGGTCACGCACGCGGACTGGGATCACCTGCTCGCCCGACTCGCCTTTCCGAAGGCCACGCTCGGCTGTGCATCCACGAGCGCCGAGCGGATGCGCCGCACTCCGGGCGCTCCCCAGCGCGAGCTGCGCGCGTTCGACGAGCATCACTACGTAAAACGTCCATCGCCGCTCGCGCTCGGGTCTGTGCAGGCGCTCGACGTGCCAGGCGGCTGCGAGATCGGATCGCACGAGCTGGCGCTTCACCCGGCCAACGGACACACCATCGACGGGATGGCCGTTTGGATCGGCTGGGCCGGCGTGCTCGTCGCCGGCGACTACCTGTCGACGGTCGAGATCCCGCTGCTGGGCGACGGCGGCTCGATCGACGCCTATCTGGCGACGTTGGAGCGGCTGCGGTCACTCGTCTCCCCGGCTGAGCACGTCGTGCCCGGGCATGGGCCGGTGCTTGACTCCAAGCGCGCCTTGACGATCCTCGAGGAGGATGTCGCCTATCTGAGTGCCCTGCGCGCGCGCGGCGCGGCCGCGGAGCTGCCCAACGGGCGCCGTGACAAGGCCCAGCGCGCGATTCATGCCGCCAACGTCGATCGGGCTCTCACCGGCTGAGGTTTTTCGGGCCCTTGTCGGGGCCCTAGCGCGCGGCGTCGTTGCGACGCACGTACCACTTGACTG
This sequence comes from uncultured Solirubrobacterales bacterium, assembly GCA_963764655.1. Taxonomy (GTDB): domain Bacteria; phylum Actinomycetota; class Thermoleophilia; order Solirubrobacterales; family Solirubrobacteraceae; genus Palsa-744. The sequence continues at coordinate 2,046,030 of CAVXTI010000001.1, read as the reverse complement.
TCATCTCCGCGACGATCGTGCCGTCGGCATCGGTCATCTCAACGGCGATCGGGAAGCGCACGCGCCCGTCTGCCGCAAGCTTCGCCCGTAGCTCCTCGCGGTCCTCCGCGAAACGCGCCGTGGCCGTGATCTCACCCTTGGCGAGCTTCTTGTAAGCGATCTCCGCCGACTCCGCCAGCGGTGTGATCTCGCCCATGACGTCGAGGAACGAGCCCACGAACGCCGCCCCGGAGGCCGCCTCGCCAGCCGAGAACAGGCCGCCCGCGTGCTGCGAGCCGACGTGGTTGCGCAGGCGCTCGTCGTCGGGGAGCCGCACCACCCCGTGATCCTCGGCGACTGTGATCGTCTCCAGGCCAAGGTGCACGTTGAATGGGATCGCCTGGCTCAATCCTGCGGCCACCGCCGCGTAGTCGACTGCTGACATGCTGTGTCCTCCGTCTCCTGGTTTCGGCGCGGGCGAGCGCCCGCGCTCAGCTCTCGACGGCCGCGGCGTCGCTGGTGATCGTGGCGATCGGGGCGCCCGCGTTGATCGGCTCGCCCTCCACGATCGGCAGCTCCACGATCGTGCCCGCCTTGTGCGCGGTGATCTCGTTCTCCATCTTCATCGCCTCGATGATGCACAGGATCTGGCCCTCGACCACGGTGTCGCCCCGCTTGACGAGCACCTTCCACATGTTCCCCTGCAGCGGAGACTCGATTGTGTCGGGGCCGCCCATCCCGCCGGCGCTCGCTTTGCGCTCCCCACGCTTGGGCGCTCTCGGCGCCGCCGGCGAGGAGCCGTTGACCGAAGCGTCGCCGCCCCCAAACGGTGCTCCGACGACCCTCACGTCGAAGCGCTGCCCCGACACCTCCACGGTGTAAGCCTGCTCGACCTTCTCCGGCTCTTCCTCTTTGTCCGTCTTGGCCGGCGGCTTCTCGAAGGCGAGCGTCTTCAGCCAAGCGCGATCCTCGAGCAGGTCCCTGCACGTCTCGCCTTTCGCCCATTGGTCGGTCTGCAGGAGCGCCCTGTGGAAGGGGATCAGCGTCTTCAGCCCCTCGATCTCGTATTCGTCGAGCGCTCGCAGCATGCGCTTGGTGGCCTGTGCGCGGTCGGCGTCCCACACGATCAGCTTGGCCACCATCGGGTCGTACATCGGGGAGACCTCGCTGCCCGCGCCGACGCCCGAGTCGACCCTGACCCCCGGGCCTTTTGGCTCCGAGTAGGCGCCGATCGCGCCGGGCGCGGGCGCGAAGCTCTTGGAGGCGTCCTCCGCGTTGATGCGGCACTCGATCGCGTGCCCACGGAGCACAACGTCATCCTGGGAGTAGTTGAGCTGCTCGCCGGCGGCGGCGCGAATGCCCTCCTTGACGATGTCGATCCCAGTCGTCATCTCGGTCACGCAATGCTCGACCTGCACGCGCGTGTTCATCTCCAGGAAGAAGTACTCGCCGTCTTGGAGCAAGCCCTCGATTGTGCCCGCCCCCACATAGTCGACGGCTCGCGCCGCCTCCACGCCGATTGCGCCGATGCGCGCGCGCATCTCCTCATCCACCACCCATTCGGGCGCCGGCGACTCCTCGATCACCTTCTGGTGGCGGCGCTGGATCGAGCAGTCGCGCTCGCCGAGATGGATCACGTTGCCATGGCGGTCGGCCAGTACCTGCACCTCGACGTGACGTGGGTCCGGCAGATAGCGCTCCAGGTAGACGGTCGCGTCGGAGAAGAACTTCTCGCCCTCCCTGCTCGCTCCCTCGAAGGCGCCCTCGAGCTCACCCTCGGTGAGCGCCACCCTGAAGCCCTTGCCACCGCCACCGCCGGCGGCCTTGACGGCGACGGGGAAGCCGATCTCCTTCTTGGCGATCTTCAGCGCATCGGCGACCGTCGCCACCGGCTTGGTCGTTCCCGGCACGATCGGCACGCCGGCGGCCTGCATCAGCTCGCGTGCCCGCGTCTTCGAGCCCATCGCTTCGATTGCGCTCGCCGGCGGCCCGATGAACACGATCCCGGCGTCCTCGCACGCTTGCGCGAACGGGGCGTTCTCGGCCAGGAAGCCGTAGCCCGGATGGATCGCCTCAGCGCCCGCCCGCCTCGCCACGTCGAGGATCTTCTCGACGCTCAGATAGTTCTCGGCCGCCGGCCCGTCCCCAAGGTTGTATGCCTCATCCGCGCACTGGGGGTGAAGCGCGTCGCGGTCGAGCTCTGAATAAACGGCGACGGAGGAGATCTCCATCTCCTCGAGCGCCCTGCATATGCGCACGGCTATCTCGCCGCGGTTGGCTACCAAGACCTTTGAGAACATCGGGTGGAGAGCTTATTCAATGCGCGGCTTCCCGTGGGTCCCGGACCAGGTGGAAAGCCTCTCGCGGCGGCACTCAGGTCGCGGCCACCACGAGCCCGGCGCCGACCGTGTTGTTCGAGGCCTCGTCGATCAGGATGAAGCTGCCCGTGCGGCGGTTGCAGGCGTATGGGTCGAATACGAGGGGGGCGCTTGTGCGCAGGCGGACTCGGCCGATGTCGTTCAGGGCGAGCTCCTGGGGCGCCTCGCCGCGCTCGAGCGTGTGCACATCGACGTGGTCGCACAAGTCGTCCACGATCGCCGTCACCTCGCGCGTCGTGTGCTTGACGAGATAGCGGGCGCCCTTGCGCAGGGGCTGGTCTGTCATCCAGCACACGTCCGCCTCCAGCTCGCGTGCCACGGTCGGAGCCTGCTCGGGACTGCAGATCGTCTCTCCCCTGGAGATGTCGAGCTCGTCGCTCAACCGCAGCGTGACCGACATCGGCGCGAGCGCCTCCGTCAGCTCGCCGGCGTAGGTGTCGATAGCCGCGATGCTCGTGCGCTGACCCGCGGGCAACACCACGATTTCCTCGCCCGCCCGAAAGGCGCCGCTGGCGACCTGACCGGCGTAGCCGCGATAGTCGCTCCCATTGGCCCCCGCCGGGCGGATCACCCATTGCACGGGGAACCGCGCCGGCGTGTCGTACGGATGGTCGTAGGCCACCTCCACCTGCTCGAGCAACTCGAGCAGCGTCGGGTGGGTGGGATCGTCATACCACTCCATGCTCTGCGAACGGTCCACCACGTTGTCGCCATTGAGCGCCGAGATCGGGATGTATGTGATGTCGCGACCGAGGCCGCCAGAGGTCGTGCCCGTCCCGTTCAGCTTCTCCGCGAAGCCTTCGAACTCGGCCACCAGTTCCTCGAAACGCTCCTGTGAGTAGTCGACGAGATCCATCTTGTTGACAGCCACCACCAGGTGCGGGATGCCGAGCAGCGCGCTGATGAAAGCGTGGCGCTTGGACTGCTCGAGCACGCCTTTGCGCGCGTCGAGCAAGATCACCGACAGGTCCGCCGTCGAGGCGCCCGTCACCATGTTGCGCGTGTACTGCTGGTGACCGGGGCAGTCGGCGATGATGAACCTGCGCTTCGGGGTGGCGAAGTAGCGGTAAGCGACGTCGATCGTGATGCCCTGCTCGCGCTCGGCCCGCAGACCGTCGGTCAGCAGCGCCAAGTCGAGCGCGCCCTCGCCGCCGCGGCGCTCGCTCGCCTGCGCCACATGGTCGAGCTGGTCCTCGAACACCTGCTTGGTGTCGTACAACAGCCTCCCGATCAGGGTGCTCTTGCCGTCATCGACCGACCCGGCGGTCGTGAAGCGCAGCAGGTCGAGCGTCATCGGCCTGCTCCCGGAGCTGGGGCGGGAGCAGTGGTCACGCACAGAACGCCGCGCGCGCGCAGCGCGCCATCCCCCCAAAATATTGGCATTAAAAGTACCCCGCCTTCTTGCGATCCTCCATCGCCGCCTCAGAGACGCGGTCATCGGCGCGGGTCTCGCCGCGCTCGGTGATCCTCGTCGCGGCGATCTCGGTCACGACTTCCTGGAGCGTCACCGCCTGCGAGCGCACGCCTCCGGTGCAGCTCATGTCGCCCACCGTGCGGTAGCGCACCGTCTCTGAGAACACGCTCTCGCCGTCGATCAGCTCGACGTCCTCGCGCCACGCGTACAGCATCCCGTCGCGCTTGAACACCTCGCGCTCGTGGGCGAAGTAGATCGAAGGCACCTCCAGCTGCTCCTGGTCGATGTACTCCCACACGTCGAGCTCGGTCCAGTTGGAGATCGGGAAGACCCTTACGTTCTCCCCCTTCTTGATGCGCCCGTTGTAGAGGTTCCACAGCTCCGGGCGCTGGCTCTTGGGGTCCCAGCCGCCGAAGTCGTCGCGGAAGGAGAACATCCGCTCCTTCGCCCGCGCGCGCTCCTCGTCGCGTCGCGCTCCCCCGAACGCGGCGTCGAATTTGTGCTCGGCGATCGCGTCGAGCAGCGTCACCGTCTGCAGCTGGTTGCGCGAAGCCCTCGGTCCCTTTTCCTCCACGGCCCGGCCCGAGTCGATCGACTCCTGCACGCTCGCCACGATCAAGCGCTCACCGAGCTCCGCCACACGCCGGTCGCGGTACTCGATCACCTCGGGAAAGTTGTGGCCCGTGTCCACGTGCATCAGCGGAAACGGGAACGGCGCCGGGCGGAACGCCTTCTCGGCGAGTCTCAGCAGCACGATCGAGTCCTTGCCGCCGCTGAACAGCAGCACAGGCCGCTCGAATTCCGCGGCCACCTCGCGCATCACGTGGATCGCCTCGGACTCCAGCGCTCGCAGGTGGCTGAGCTGTGGGCGCTCGGCGACGCTCACAAGTGCTCCCCGGTCGTCAGTCCCGCCTTGGCAGCCACGATGCCCGCCGTTGTGCCCGCTGCGACCCCCGTCTTCGCAGCCGCGATCGTTGGCTTGCCGATGGGGAGCTTGGCCGACGCGTCGCCTCCCCGCGTGCCCGAGCGCACGTGCAGTACGTAGCCCAAGATGCCCACTGCTATCGGCGCGCCAAAGATCACGCCGATCGGCATCGTGCCGCCCGCGTTGTTCACCATCGCAAGCGCCGATCCGAGCAGCACCGCGCCAAGCGTCACGCGCAGCGCTTGCGCGGGCACGCGGTCGACGAAGTGCGCTCCGACCCACACGCCCGGGATCGACCCGATCAGGATGTTGCCCATCAGGCCATAGTCGACGTTGCCGCTGATCATGTGCGCGATGCCCGCCACCCACAGCAGCATCGCCGCCACAAATACGCTCGAGCCCGCCACTCGCCGTGGGGTGAGCCTGAAGATCACGATCATCGCGACACCGATCAGCGCGCCGCTGCCGACTGAGGTCATGCCGAGGATCGTCCCCAGCACGAAGCCGAGCGCGATCGCGGCGATGCCCGCGCGCCGCGTGAAGTCATAGCTCTCTCGCTCGTGCTCGGCGAGATGGCTGAGCAGCAGCGTGCGCACCAGCACCACGACCGCCACCACGATCAGCGCCCCGGCGACGCACCCGATCAGCACGTGGTTGAAGCTTTCCCCGTACTTTTTGTGCAGGCGGTCCACGACCAGCACGCCGATCAGCGCCCCCGGCACGCCTCCGTAGGCCAGCCACTTCGACACGCCAAGGTCCACCGTGCCTTTGCGCAGGTGCTTGTAGCCGCCGAGCGTCTTGGTGATCGCTCCGTACGTCAGGTCGGTGCCGACCGCCACCAGCGGGTGGATCCCGAGCACGATGATCAATAGCGGCGTCATCAGCGAGCCGCCGCCGATCCCGGTCAGGCCGATCAGGATGCCCACCCCCAGGCCGAACAGCACGATCTCGGGGCTGATGCCAAGCATCAGGCCGCGCCGCCTCTCATAGCCGTCGAGACCTTCGTTATGGGCTTGCCGTTGGGGCTCATTCTCATCCTGTCGCGATATCCGTCATCGCATCAACGTGCAAACCGCACTCAGTCTTATCCGTCCCCGCCCAACGTCCTTCACGGCCTGAGCCGGGTCTCGTGCAGGGGGCGCACCCGATAGAGGAGTAGCCCTGGTCGTGCAGCGGGTGGTAGGGGAGATCGCGCTCGAAGATCCGCTGCCACAGGTCCTTCTCGGTCCACAGCGCCAGTGGGTTGTACTTGTAGATATCGCGCGTCTTGTCGTGCTCGACGAGCTCGGTGTCCGCGCGCGTCGGCCCCTGCTCGCGCCGGATGCCGGTGATCCAGCCCTCAGCGCCGCTCAGCGCCCGCTCGAGCGCCGCCACCTTCGCCACCGAGCAGCAGTGCTCCGATCCGCTCCACGGTTGTTCGACCTCCCCACCCACCCTGCTCGCGTCGTGCACCTCCACCGCGATCCCAAAGCGCTCCTCGAACGCCTTCCAGGTCTCGAGCGTCTCGGGAAACAGCACTCCCGTGTCGATCGTCGCGATCCGCACAGGCGTCCGCCCATCCCCGATGCGCAGCAGCTCGTCGAGCAGAACCGACTCCTCCTTCTGAAAGGAGCACAGCAGCACGACTCGCTCGCCGTGGCGCTCGACCGCCTTGCGCAGAGTCTCGCTCAGGCTGTGCCCGAGGTCGTCCTCGCTTGCGACGGTCTCTGAGGGGGTGTCACTTAGACCGCGCACTCGCCCTCGCCGCGGATCACCTGGAACGGCACGTCACGGTTCCAGTCGATGAATGTGTTCATCGTCTCCAGGCCGAAGTCCACCGGCAAGGACAGCTCCTTCACGAGCCCTTCAAGCTCGGGCGTGCCGACGCGCTCCACGAACGCGCCCCACTGCTCGCCGTCCTGGCGGTTGGCCTCGTAGTGGCGGATCCAGCGCTCAATCGCCTCAGGCACGCGCTTGGCGGGCAGACGCTGCTTCAGGCGCGTGCCGAACTTGACCTCGCCCCCTTCGTACACGCCCCCGACATGAGGGATGTAGGCGGGGATCGTGTGCTCGCCGACCTTGATCGAGGCGCCGTAGAAGCCGATGTCGGCGACGTGATGCTGGGAGCAGCCGTTGGGGCAGCCGCTCATCTTGATGTGGATCTGGCGCGTCAGCGTGTCGGTGATGCCCATCGCTTCGATGCGCTCCTGCACGGCCTGGTTGAGGCCCATCGAACTCGTGATCCCGAGCTTGCACGAGTCGGTGCCTGGGCATGACACGACGTCGCTCACCTCGCGCGAGCCAGCGTCGCCGAGCCCCAAAGCGCTGAGGGCGCGCCACACGTCGTAGACGCTCTCCTCGCGCACCCAGCGCAGCACGAGGTTCTGCTGCACCGTAGTGCGCGCATAGCCGCCTGAGCGCTCGCGCATGATCTGGGCGAGGCCCCTGAACTGCTCGGGCGTGAGGTCGCCGCGCACGATCTTGACCTCGACGGTCACGTATCCGTCCTGCTTCTGGGCGGCGACGTTGGCCTGCTTGAAGCGCTCGAACTCGGAGACGTCGCCGTTGGGGCTGCCGTAGCTGGTCGGCGGCGCCGGCGCGCCCTCACGCTCGTCGTCGAGGAACAGGCGCTGCTCGATCGAGAAGTCGCGTTCCTGCACCCACTCGCCTTCGAGCTCTCGCTCGACCTGGTTGCGCAGCTCGTCGATCCCGTACTTGTCGACGAACACCTTGATGCGGGCGCGGGCGCGGTTGACGCGCAGCCACTCCTGGCGGTCGAAGATCCTGAACACGGCCTCTGAGATCTTCAGGTAGTCGCCGTTGTCGATCTCTACGAAGTCGTACAAGGCGGGCGCTACGCGCGGCATGATCGAGGTGCCGCCGCCGACGAGCATCTCCACGCCGCGCACCTCTTTGCCGTCGGGGTGGGTGGGGTCCTTCTTCAAACGCGCGCGGAAGGCGATGTCGTGGATGCCACTGATCGCCCTGTCGCGCGGCGAGCCGTCGAAGGAGGTCTTGATCTTGCGCGGCATCCCCTGCGTGGTGGGGTGCCTGACGAAGTAGCGCACGTACGCGCCCGCGTAGGGGGTCAGGTCGAACAGCTCGTCCGGCGCCACTCCCGCCCACGGGTCGCCGGTGACGTTGCGCACGGTGTTGCCGCAGCCCTCGCGGCTGGAGAGCCCGGCCTCGCCGAGCTCCCTGATCGCCTTCTCGGCCTCGGGCAGGGGGATGTGGTGCATCTGGATGTTCTGCCTCGTCGTCACGTGTCCCTTGCCGAGCGGGGCGTACTTCTCGACGACGTCGGCGAACTTGTCCATCTGCTCTGGGGTGATGCCGCCAAAGGGGAGCTTCGTGCGAATCATCTGCACGTCGGGCTGGCGCTGGCCATATACGCCCTGCTTGAGGCGGAACTTGATGAACTCCTCTTCGGGGGTCCCCCCGTCGAGGAACCTGGTGGCCTCGGTCTTGAAGTCGTCGTACTCCCGCCGCAGGATCGGGATCACGTGCCCGGGGACGTTCTGGAGGATCTCAGGGTCCTCTAGAGAGCCCTTTTTGGTGGGCCGCTCGGTGGGTATCGAAACTGGCTCCATCTAGCGAGACCTCCTGGTCCAGGCTCGCGGATGGGCGGGTCCTGGATCAATCGTTTGCGACCGGCAGAGAGATTGGTGCTAAAGCCTAGCGGCTTTTAGGTATTTATCCAAGGATCAGGCTCGTGGCCCAGACCCTCACGCGCCACGCCTTCGAGCATAGCCGCGCGCACCCATCGATCCGTCTGCTGAACCGGCTGCGCCGGGCAGGGCGCCGTGTCGCGCATGAAACGCTCCAAAGCGGCCACGATCGCCGCCGCCTCGGCAGGCGAGGCAGATGGCGCGATCAATTCGAGCTTGGGGCGACGATTGACCATTCCGCGTCTCCCACTAGAGCGGGATGTTGCCGTGCTTGCGCTTCGGGCCCGGCTCGCGCTTGGTGTGCAAGGTGTCGAGCGCGGCGATCAGCTTTGGGCGCGTCTCGTGGGGGATGATCACATCGTCGATGTATCCACGCTCGGCCGCTGTATATGGGTTGGCAAAACGCGCCTTATAGTCATCCATCAGCGTTTGGCGACGCTCCTGCGGAGTCGGACTGCTCGCGATGTCGCGCCGGTAGATGATGTTGACCGCGCCCTCCGGTCCCATCACCGCAACCTCAGCGGTGGGCCATGCGAAGTTGAAGTCGGCGCCGAGGTGCTTTGAGGACATCACGTCGTAAGCCCCCCCATATGCCTTGCGGGTGATCACCGTGATCTTCGGCACAGTCGCCTCCGCGAATGCATACAGCAGCTTCGCGCCATGGCGAATGATGCCGCCCCACTCCTGGGCGGTCCCGGGCAGAAAACCCGGCACGTCGCAGAGCGTGAGCAGCGGGATGTTGAAGGCGTCGCACGTGCGCACAAAGCGAGCAGCCTTCGCCGAGGCGTCGATGTCCAGCACGCCCGCGAGCTGGCTTGGCTGATTGCCCACAATCCCGATCGCATGACCGTCCAAGCGGGAGAAGCCGCAGATGATGTTCTTGGCATGGTGCTCGTGCACCTCGAAGAACTCGCCGTCGTCGACGATCAGGCGCACCACGTCGCGCATGTCATACGGCTTGTTCGGGTTGTCCGGCACAACATGGTCAAGCTCCGGATCCATACGCATCGGATCGTCGGTCGGCGCCACGCGCGGGGTGGTCTGCATGTTGTTCTGCGGCAGGAAGCTCACCAGGTAGCGACAGTCCTCCAGGCAGGCGTCCTCGTCCTCTGAGGCGAACTGCGCCACGCCCGACTTGGAATTGTGTGACATCGCCCCGCCCAGCTCCTCGAAGCCGACTTCCTCGCCCGTCACCGTCTTGATCACGTCGGGTCCGGTGATGAACATGTGCGAGGTCTCCTTCACCATGAACACGAAGTCTGTGATCGCAGGCGAGTACACAGCCCCGCCCGCGCACGGTCCCATGATCAGGCTGATCTGCGGGATCACGCCCGAGGAGCGCACGTTGCGCACGAACACATCGCCATAGGCGCCCAGCGAGATCACACCCTCCTGGATGCGCGCCCCGCCCGAGTCGTTGATGCCGATCACGGGGCAGCCGATCTTGGCCGCCAGGTCCATGATCTTGCACATCTTCTCGCCCATCACCTCGCTCAGCGAGCCGCCGAACACGGTGAAGTCCTGGCTGAACACGCACACCCTGCGCCCGTCGATCGTGCCGTGGCCTGTCACCACGGCATCGCCCCATGGCCGGTTCTTCTGCATCTCGAACTCGTAGGTGCGATGGCGTACGAACGTGTCGAGCTCTTGGAAGGAGCCGGGGTCGAGCAGCTTCTCGACGCGCTCGCGCGCCGTGTACTTGCCGCGTGCGTGCTGCTTCTCCTCGGCCTCGGGCGCCGAGTGCACCGCCGCCACGCGTAACTCCTGCAGCTCGGCGAGCTTCTCCTCGTAGGTTTCCGGGGCCTTCGCGCGCATACGGCGCGGATCTTATCCGCGCGAGAACGGCCTGTGGTGCGCGGCGCCCAAACGGTCGAGCACGCCGGTCAGCAGCTCCGTCGTCTCCTCCGCCATTTGCGCTTCGACAGATTCCAGTTCGGCGGCCAGGTCCGCCGCTGGCTCGAGCGGTCGCAGGGGATATATCGGCTCGGGCGCCGCCAGCGCCTTGAGCTCAGGTGTCGGCTCTGGCTCAGGCGCGGCCAGCGCCCTGAACTCAGGCGCCGGCTCAGGCGCCAGAGCCGGCTCTGGCTCGGGGTCGGCGATCGACTCGAGCTTCGCCTCTGGCTCCAGCTCAACGATCTCGACAAGCTTCGTCCCACGTCGGCGAAACAGGCGCGCGAAGAATCCACGCTTGGGCTCCTCGACGGGCTGTGGCTCCCGCTCGGGCCGTGGCTCCTGCTCGGGTAGCGGCTCGGGCTCTGCGACGAGCGGCTGGGCCTTAACCGACTCCGGGATCGGCTCGGATTTGGGCTCAATGGCGATCGGCGTCTGACCTTGCGCTATTGGGGGCTCGGGCTCGGGCGTCACAACGACTGTCATTGGCTCCGTTGCGACCGGCTCGGGCGCGGAGACTGGCTCGAGCTCCGCGACCTGCTCCGTCTGTGGCTCTGTCGCGACTGGCTTGGGCCCCGCAACCTGCTCTGGTTGAGGCTCGGCGGCGACTGGCTCCGGCTGCTCTTCGGGCTTTGCCGCCTCGCGTGTGAGCGAGAGCGTCACCTTCGTGCCCCATCCGGACTGCTTCAAGCTCACGACGCCGGTAGCGCCCTCGGCCTCCCACTCGACCTTCGTCTCTGGCTCGACGGAGGTGATCCGAATCTCCCCGAGCGTCCCGAGGTGGCGGCCAAGCGCCTCAGGGTTGCTCAGCTCGGCCCACAGCTCGGGCGGAGACTTCACAAGGGTTCGCTGCACCTCGGTAGAGACGCTCATCGCTCCCAGTTTCGAGCGATCGGGCGCGAGTCCTTCCTATGCCGCGTCCTATGCCGCGGCGGCTGCGCCGCGAGGAGCAATCAAGCCCTGCTCGTGCAGCAACTCCGCGAGCTGAACCGCATTCGTGGCTGCCCCCTTGCGCAGGTTGTCCGCCACGATCCACATGTCGAGCGCCCGCTCGTGCCCAGGGTCGCGACGGATGCGTCCCACGAACACCTCGTCGTGTCCTGTGGCCTTCGTGGCAAGCGGGTATAGCGCCGTGTCCGGATCGTCGGCGACCGCGATGCCCGGCGTGGCTCGCAGCAGCTCGCGGGCGCGCTCGGGTGTGAGCTCCTCGCGGGTCTGCACGTTCACGGCCTCCGAGTGGCCGTTGACCACCGGCACCCGCACGCACGTGGCGCTCACCTTGATCGTATCGTCGCCGAGGATCTTGCGCGTCTCGTCGATGAGCTTGCGCTCCTCGTCGGTGTGATCGTCGCCGGGCGCGAAGCTCCCGGCGTGGGGGAGCGCGTTGAAAGCGATCTGGTGGGCGTACGCCCGCGGCGGCTCGATCTCCATGCCGTGCAGCAGCGCGTGCGACTGGTCGAGCAACTCGTCCACCGCCCGCCTGCCGGTGCCCGAGACCGCTTGGTAGGTGGAGATCACCAGCCGCTCGATCCCCGCCGCGTCGTACAGCGGCTTGAGCGCCACCACCATCTGCATCGTGGAGCAGTTCGGGTTCGCCACGATCCCGCTGTGGGAGGCGAGCGCCTGCGGGTTGACCTCGGCGACGACGAGCGGCACCTCTTTGCTCATACGCCAGCGCGAGCTGTTATCCACGACCACCGCCCCGCCCTGCGCGAAGCGCGGCGCCCACTCGCCGGAGGTGGACCCACCGGCCGAGAACAGCGCCAGGTCAAAGCCCTGGATGGTCTCGTGGGTGAGCGGCTTCACTATTCCCACTCCCTCGATCTCCTTGCCGGCGGAGCGCTCGGAGGCGAACGGGACGATCTCCCTCGCCGGGAAGCCGCGCTCGTGAAGCAGCTGCAGCATCAGTGTCCCCACCTGCCCAGTGGCGCCGACAACGGCGACTCTGTACCCCTCGCTCATGCTCCCAGCGTACCGCCGGGTGGGCAACTACGGCTGAATGGCCATGAACAAGATCGTCACCAAGACGATCAGGTCCATGAACGCGCCGACGGCGCCGATGCGCTTGACCAGCGTGTCGTGCTCGGCGCTCGGCGCGAACACCCCCGGAGGAGAGGCGGCGAGGTCGCGGTCGGCCACCGCCACCAACCGCTTCTCATTCGAGCTCAGGAACATCCCCTCGACCGCTCCGATCACGACAACGGCGCCAAGCCCCCATTGGACAAAGAATTCGCTCCACAGTTTGTGGTCCGAGGCCATGTAGATCCCACAGATCAGCACCACGATCAGCCCCGGCATGATCACGCGGGTAGAGATCGCGTGCAGCGCCTTGTACAGGGCCGGCAGCGCGCGCGAATCGGCCTTCGTGATCGTACCCAGCAGCACCGGATAGGCCAAAGTGGCGCCGAAGGCGAACACGACGGCCATGATGTGCACGGCCAGCACGACGTCATACGTGGTCACGGCGACGAGCATGGGCCAAGACACTATCCGTGCGCTGGGACGGAACTGCGCAGCGGGCGCGGTTGGAGTCTCCGAAAACGGTCGCCCTACGCGCGCGCGTGGGCAGGCCAATTTTGGGGACAAGACGCACCCACCGTGGTGTGCCCGCTCGACCATAGCCAGGGCGGCCTCCGGCCAACCGCAGGCCCTCCCGCGAGCGCTCAGAACGTGGGCGCGTACTTGCCGAACACGTCCTGCATCGCCCCGCACACCTCGCCGAGCGAGCAGCGGTCCTTCAATGCCTGCCTGATCGCCGGCAGCAGGTTCTCGCTGCCGCGTGCGGTGTCGCGCAGCTCCTCCAAGCGCCGCTCCACGAGCTGCCCGTCGCGATTCGCCTTGAATGCCTTCAAGCGCTCGACCTGTTCGCGCTCGGACTCGGGGTCGACGCGCAGCAGATCGGGCACCTCGATGTCGTTCTCCTCGAACTTGTTGACCCCCACCACGATGTCCTGGCCGATGCGGTAGCGCTCCTGATACCCCCACGCCGACTCGTCGATCTCCCCGGTGATGAACTGGATCGCGTTGACCGACCCGCCGAGTGCGTCCACCTTCGCGATCAGCTCGTTCGCGCGCGTTTCGATCTCATCGGTGAGCGACTCCACGAAGTAGGAGCCCGCGAAAGGGTCGACCGTGTCGGCCACGCCCGACTCGTGGGCGAGGATTTGCTGGGTGCGAAGCGCGATCTTCGCGGCTCGCTCGGTGGGCAGCGCGAGCGCCTCGTCGAAGCCGTTGGTGTGCAGCGACTGCGTCCCCCCGCACACTGCCGCGAAGCCCTGCAGCGCGACTCGCACGATGTTGTTCTCCGGCTGCTGCGCGGTCAGCGTCACCCCGCCCGTTTGCGTGTGGAAGCGCAGCATGGTGGACTTCGGGTCCCGCGCCCCGAAGCGCTCGCGCATGATGTGCGCCCACATCCTCCTGGCCGCCCTGAACTTGGCGACCTCCTGGAACACGTTGTTGTGGCCGTTGAAGAAGAACGCCAGCCGCGGCGCGAAGTCGTCCACGTCGAGACCCTTCTCGATCGCCGCCGTCACATACGCGATCCCCGAGCACAGCGTGAAGGCGACCTCCTGCACCGCCGAGCACCCCTTCTCGCGAAAGTGGTAGCCGGAGATCGAGATCGTGTTCCACTTCGGCACCCTTTCGTTGCAGTATTGGAAGAGGTCGGTGGTCAGGCGCATTGTGGGCTGTGGCGGGTAGATGTAGTTCCCGCGCGCGATGTACTCCTTCAGCACGTCGTTCTGGGTGGTCCCGCGCAACTGCTCGGAGGGCACGTCCTGCTCCTCGCCAACCAGCTCGTACAGCAGCAGCAGGCAGGCCGCGGGAGCGTTGATCGTCATCGACGTGGACACCTGGTCGAGCGGGATGCCCTCGAACGCGGTCCTCATGTCGTCGATCGTGTCGATCGCCACGCCCGTCCTGCCCACCTCGCCCAGGCAGCGCGGGTTGTCGGAGTCGAGGCCGAGCTGCGTGGGCAGGTCGAATGCCATCGACAGTCCCGTCGAGCCCTTCGACAGCAGGTAGCGGTAGCGCTCGTTGGACTCCCTCGCCGACGCATACCCCGCGTACTGGCGCATCGTCCACGTCTGTTTGCGGTACATCTCGCTGTGCACGCCGCGCGTGTACGGGAACTCGCCAGGCTCTCCCAGGTCGAGATCCTCGGGCAGATCATCCTCGGTGTAGAGCGCCTCGATCTCGATCCCCGAGTCGGTGAAACGTCGAGGATCGTCCGGCCCCACGATCGGGGCCACCGTGAGGTGCTCCTCGGGCTCGCTGTGTGCTCTTTCGTCAGTCATCGCGGTGAGGGGATCATATGGATTGACATTTTTTGGGAGACAAGATCCGCGAGGCGTCCCGAAGCGCTGTCCGCGTCGCCGGTCACTATGCCCGCTGCGCGCCAGGCGACGCCCACCAGCGCGCGTATACTGCCTGCGATGCCCACCTGCCTCGTCACCGGCGGCGCCGGCTTCCTAGGCTCACACCTTTGCGACGAGCTGCTCGCGCGCGGGCACCGGGTCATTTGTGTGGACAACTTCGAGACGGGTTCGCTCGCCAACATCGAGCATATCCGCGATCCCGAGCGCTTCCGTCACGTCAACGTCGACATCATCGAGCCGTACGAGATCGAGGAGCCGGTCGACTTTGTCTACCACCTCGCCTCGCCCGCCTCGCCGATCGACTATCTCAGGCTGCCGCTGCACACGCTGAAGGTCGGCTCCTATGGCACCCATCACACGCTTGGCCTCGCCAAGCGCCATCGCGCCCGCTTCCTGATCGCCTCCACCAGCGAGGTCTACGGCGATCCGCTGGAGCACCCGCAGTCCGAGTCCTACTGGGGTCACGTCAATCCGATCGGCCCGCGCGGCGTCTACGACGAGGCCAAGCGCTATGCCGAGGCGCTCACGATGGCCTACCACCGCCAGCAGGGCGTCGACACCGCGATCGTGCGGATCTTCAACACATACGGGAGTCGCATGCGCCCACATGACGGGCGCGCGATCCCCACATTTCTGCGCCAGGCACTCGCCAACCGACCGCTGACCGTCTTCGGCGACGGCTCCCAGACGCGCTCGTTCTGCTTCGTGAGCGACCTTGTCAGGGGGCTGATCGCGCTCGCCGAATCGGGCTATCACGAACCGGTCAATATCGGTAACCCCGACGAGTACACGCTGCTCGAACTGGCGGAAGCGGTCAAGGAGCTCACGGGCGCAGCCTCGGAGATCCTCTTCGAGGCGCTTCCCGTAGACGATCCCAAGCAGCGCCAGCCCGACATCACGCTTGCTCGCGAGCTGCTCGGCTGGGCGCCCGAGGTGAGCTTGCGCGACGGTCTGCGTCGCACGATCGACACCTCCGGCGTCGAGCAGCTGATCGGTTGAACACGATCTCTCAGACGGTTTCTGACCGATACATCTGGGAATCTGAGTTGTTGTGAAGTCCGAGATGGGAGTTCGTTCCCCGGACGCGCCGCGCACCAGCCGTCCCATGCGGCCGCCTCCGGCTGACCGCTTAGACGTCGCGACAGACCCGTCCGCCGAGAGTGCGACGCTGCCGGCGCGACCCGAGCGGGACGTGCGCAGCAAGCGTCCCCCCGCGCTCTCGTTCCTGCTGCGGATGGACACGATGCGTCGTGCGCTGCGCGTCGTGTCGCTGCTCGCGCTGGACCTGTTCGGCGTCTCGCTCGCCATCTTCACCGCCCTCGCCCTGAAGGCAGCGCTGCTCAGCAGCTTCGACGCCGGCAAAGCCTATGAAGGCACGCGATCGATTCTCGCGTTCGCCTACCTGCTCACGGCGCTCCTGTTCGCGCGCTCGGGCCTGTACGCGGAGCGCTCGCAACGCCCCGGCCTCTCGCGCATCGTCGGGTCCCTGTTCCAGGTCGCCTTCGTCGCGCTGATCTTCGCGGTGGTGAGCGGCGAACACTTCTCGAGCTATTACATCTTCTACGGATCGCTCGCCTTCGCGCTGCTGTACGTCTCATCGCTGCGCTACATGTACGAGCGCGTCACCGGGGTTGTCCTGCGGGCCGCCGGCTACCAGCGCCGGGCCGTGCTCGTCGGGACGGGCAAGCACATCCACGACGTCGCCCACGCGCTCGCCGACGCGCCGCACTCACCGATCGAAGTCGTCGGCTTCGTCTCACCCGAGCCGCTGCCCCCTAACGGAGTGCGCTGCTTGGGCACGCTCGAGCGCCTGCACGAGGTGATCGCCGCCGAGCGCGTCGACGAGGTGATCATCGCCGATCCGGACTTCCCGCAGGAGCGTGCGGTCGAGCTCGTCGACCAATGCCACCGCCGCGGCGTGCGCGTGCGTATCGCGCCCTCGACGATGGAGATACTGATCCAGCGCGCCGAGTTCGTGCCCGGCCAGTCGGTCCCGCTGTTCGAGCTCGGCCCGCCGGTCTTCGAGGGGATCGACTTCGCGCTGAAGCGCACGTTCGACGCGGTCGGCGCGACGCTGCTGCTGCTGCTGCTCAGCCCGCTGTTGACGGCGATCGTGCTTGCCGTGCGCCTCTCCTCGCGTGGTCCGGCTGTGTATCGCTCGATGCGCCCCGGCATCGGCCAGCTCCCGTTCGCGTGCTTGAAGTTCCGCACCATGTACTGCGACGCCGACGAGCACCAAGGCGCGCTCGAGGAGCTCAACGAGGCCTCCGGCGCGCTCTTCAAGATCCGCGAAGACCCACGCCTGACGCCGGTCGGACGCTTCCTGCGGCGCTTCTCGCTCGACGAGCTTCCGCAGCTGGTCAACGTGTTGCGCGGCGAGATGTCGCTCGTCGGACCTCGTCCTCTGCCGGAGCGCGACTTCGAGCTGCTGGCCGACTGGCACCGCAAGCGCTATCTGGTGCTTCCGGGCATCACCGGCCTGTGGCAGGTCTCGGGGCGCTCGGAGCTCGACTTCGACGACCTCGTCCACCTCGACTTCATCTATTTGGAGCGCTGGTCGCTAGCGCTCGACTTGGCGATTCTGCTCAAGACGATTCCCGCGGTGATCCTGCAGCGCGGCGCCTACTGAGAATCGCGGTTGGAGCTTGCGCGTCGTCAGGCGCGCACACGCGGAGCCCGCTTCGCCGAGCAGCGCGGCCCCGCGTGCGGACCTGCTAGCGCGACCGTCCTATTCCATCTCTGCTTGAGGCTCGGCCATGCCCCAGCCGACCGGCTGCGACTCGTCCTCGGCGTGCCCGATCGCCTGCCGGTAGACATGCCAGGTGGAGCGGGCCGCGTCGCGCCACGTCCACCGCGGCGGAGCGGGCGCCGGACGGCGTGAGCGCTCGGCGCTCTCGATGAGCGACTTCAGATCGCCGCGCTCGACGAAGGCGGCGCGCTCGCCGAGCACCTCGCGCAGCGCAGGCACCTCACACGCCGCGACCGGTGTGCCGCAGGCAAGCGCCTCGACGGCCGGCAGCCCGAAGCCCTCGTCCTCGGAGGCGAGCACGAGCGCGTGCGCACCGGTGTAGATCGCGGCGAGCTGCTCGTCGGAGACCTCGCCGGTGAGGATCACGCCCCGCAGCTCGTGGGCCCACGGGCGCGTCGGGCCGACGAGCACGAGCGGCAGCTCGCGTGGTGTGGCCGCGAGCTTGGCGACGTGCTTGCGCGGGTCGGGGTGGCGCAGCGAGCCGACCCACAACAGGTAGCGATCTGGGAGCGAGAAACGCTCGCGCACGCTCGCAATCTCCTGCTCGGAACGTGCGTACATAGTCGGATCGGGGGCCTCCGGGATCACGTCGATCCGCTTGCGCTCGAGCGCCAGACGCTTCACCGCGTCGCCTGCCACCGCCTCCGTCGGCACGATCACGCGCACCGCTCGTTGGACCGCGAGCTGGCGCAGGCGCAGGCGCACCCCGGTGCGCAGATGCTCGCTCGCTCGCTTGAGCGCCGCGAGGTCATGAAGCGTCACGACCATCGGGCAGGGACTGCGCAGGATCGCGCCGTCCATCCACGGCGAGTGGAACACGTCGACGCGTCGTGGCCGGTGCGTCTCGACTATCTCCACGTCCTTCGCGGCGGTTTCGCGCAGAGCCGTGAGCAGGCAGCGGGAGTAGCGACTGACGCCGCGCACATCGGCGGAGGGTCGGCTGTCGAAGGCGACCCTCATCGGGTTCGACGCTCCGACCCGCGAGCTCGAACCGCACGACTGCACGTCTGTCCCACCGCGCGCACTGCCCAAGAACATAGTCGGTCGGAGGGTCGCGTGCACGGATCGCCGTTGGATTGTTCCCGCTGTTTCCAGTCGCTTGCTTTGTTGCTCGCGCGCTAGCCTTGCCACGCGATGCCCTCGCGTGCTTACCACGAGAGCCTGTGGGAGGGGGCGCCCGAGGGCCTGACGCCGACCAACGCCGGCTTGCGCGAAGGGTTCCTGCTCGAGAAGCTCGCCGGTGAGCGTCGGCGGGTGGGTCGCGCGCCGCGCGTGCTCGACGTCGGCTGTGGCGAGGGTCATTTCGCGATGGCCATGACGCGAAATGGAGCCGAGGTCGTTGCGATCGACGTCACCGAAGAGCCGTTGAGGCGCGCACGGGCGAGCCACGCCAACCTCGACCTGAGGCTGGTGGAGCCCGAAGCCCCCCTCCCGCTCGAGGACTCGAGCTTCGATGTCGTGTGGGCCGGCGAGGTGATCGAGCATGTCGCGGATGGCGCCCAGTGGCTCTCAGAGCTGCGTCGTGTGCTGCGCTCGGGTGGGCTCCTGCTGCTGAGCACGCCCGACCACGGCCCCCTGTCGAGGCTGTGGCTGGGGCTGAGCCGGCGTACGTTCGAAGCGCGCTTGGATCCGCGCTCGGATCACCTGCGCTTCTACGCGCGCCGCGCGCTTGTCGAGCTGCTCGCCGATTTCCGCTTCGAGGATGTGACGGTCGCGGGCGCCGGCGGCCTGCCGGGCGCGCGCCGCGTGCTGCTGGCGAGTGGTCGGCGCGGGCGCTTCTGAGCGGACGCGCGAGTTTGGGAGCTCACGTGCGGCACTGCCCGCAGCGCCCGGATATATGCGTTCTGGGCTGGGATTGACTCGGGGTTGAGGTATACGGCCCCGCGCAGCTCGCCGATGGCCGCGCGCGGGTCACTCGCCAGGTCGTATTCGCCAAGGGTCAGCCACGTTTCAGGGTTGGATGGTTGCAGCCGCACCGCCTTCTGCAGGGTCGCACGAGCGAGCGCGCTCTCGCCGGTCGCGTGCTGGACGGCCGACAGCCTGAACAGTGCTATCGCAGAGAGCGGATCGCGGTCGACCCCAGCCTGTGCCGCCGCGCGTGCCGCCACCGGGTTGCGCTGGAGGAGCACGAGCGCATGTTCGGACGCGTCGATCGAGCGCTGCGGCTGCCACTCCGTCCATGCCGCCAGCAGCGCTCCGGCGATGACCGCGATCGCCATGCCCACGCGGGTCGGCCCGAGTTGAGCTGCCGTGCGGAGCGTCGGACGCGCCGGCGGGGCGCCGACGACGTCAGGACTCCGGGGGCCTCCATCGAGGGGGCGACTTTGCGCGCCGTTCTCACCCATGGGACCTTGCGCGCCGCCGTCGAGCGAAGGGGTTGGCGCTGGGGTCGGAATCGGAGCCTGCACAGCAACGGCGGACGCAGGCGTGCCCGCAGGCATCGCCGGATTGCCCACCGGCAACGAGCCGCGTCCCGCGAGCCATCCGGCGCACATGAGCGCCACGCACGCGTCGCCCGGCACGTACCACGTCCAGTCGGCGAACGAGTGCACGCCGAACACCACGACGATGCTGAGCATCGTCAGCATGCCTACTCGCTCGGGCGTATAGGCGAGCGGCATGTTCCCCCAGGCGATCGCCGGCGGCGAGCGTCGCGCGGTCCAGCGCCGGTTGAACGGGTGCGTGGGCGCTCCGGCGGCGGCCATCCACGCGACCAGCAGCGTGAGCGTGAGCGCCAGGCCCACGATCCCAAGGTCGGCGAGCGTCTGCACGATGTATCCGTGCGCCTGTCTCACGTCGAGCGGCTGGGTGCGGTAGCGCAGGCGCGCCGTTTCATAGCCAGCGGCTCCGGCGCCGAGTGCGGGGTGGGCCTTGAAGATGTCGAGTGCCTCGTTCCAGTAGCGCGCGCGCACGCTGCCTACCGCGGTCAGTCTTCCCGGCGTGTTCCTCGGGACCGCCGCGTTCGGGTCCGTCAGCGCCGAGAGATCGTGCGAGACGGTGCCCGTCAGCCCGCGCTTGGACGACGCAAGCCCTCCCGCCACTGCCGCTACGGCGAGCGCCAGCAGCAAGGCAAGCGCTATGCCGGCCGCTCGGCGCGCGCCGGCGCTCGGCGCTCGGCGGTCGCCGAAGAACCCGATCGCCACACCCACGAGCGTCAGCACAAGCAGCATCGCGGCCAGCAGCACGCCGAGTTGATGGCCTGCTGTGGTGCGTGCGGCGAGGACGACCCCGTCGCTGCTCAGTGCGTGCCTGGAGAAGTCCCAGGCGACGATCGGGGCGGCGCCGAGTGCGCCGAAGATCAGCACGCGCGCGCCGCGCAGGCGCAAAGGCACGAGGCACATCCAGGCGAGCACGCCAATCGCGAGCGCCGCCAGCGCGCCGCGCGAGTAGGCGAGCATCAGCGTGACGATCATCAGCCCCATCGCGGGATAGGCGAGCGCGCTCAGGACGGCGTGCCCGGCTCGCCGCGCCCCCAGCCACAGACAACCGATCGCGCCCATCGCCGCCGTCAGGCCGATCGCGTTCCAGTAGCCGTAGGGTTCCTGCAGACGCGCGTAGATATCGTTTGGGTCCAGCCGGTCGGGCAGCACCTTCGTGAGAAGCGCGTAGCCGCACACGACCACCGCCGCGAGCACGATCCCGCCGAGCAGCGCCCGCCAGCCGCCTGGAGCGATCCATGCGAGCGCCACGGCACCGCCCAGCACTCCGCTGTAGGCGAGCATCCGCCCGGCGTCCTGCCAACTTGCGTCTGGGGCCACAGACCACACGACCGACAGGCCAGTGAGCGCGGTGAATGCGAGCAGCAGCCCGACCGACCATGTGCCGCGCAGGCGTATCCCCACCGGAGCGAGCACCACCACCGCCGCGACGAGCGCGCCCGCGGCGAGCGTGAGCGTCAACTCGAGTGTGGTCATCGAGGCGAGACGCAGTCCGCCGCCGGCGAGGAAGGTCGCGAAGCAGAGGATCCCGGCGACCGCCAGGGTCGCGGCCATCGTCGTGCCCGGTCTGCGCGGGGCGCCGGTCGGCGGCGGCGCGGGGCCCACGGGCTCCTGCACTAGCCGTGCGGTCGACAGCTCAGCCGTCGCGACGTGCGCGGACACGCTTGCGCACCTCCCCAACGACGAGCAGCAGGGCGCCGGCAAGCATGAAGGCGAGCACGGCGAAGAGTGAGTGCGGCAGCGTATTCACCGCAGAGGCAATGTCGGCGTGCACGACGCCCGGGCGGATCGGTTCGCTGCCGACGCGCACGGGAGCCGAGCCGTTGCGGTGCGCGCTCTGGACCGCGCGTTGCTCGGACGGGGTCAGCGGTAGCGGCACGGTGGGGGAGACGCCCGGAATGCCCGCGCTGCCGCCTCCGCCGACCGCGGCGAGCTCGGCCTTGCGAATCAGGTTGGCGCAGTCGGTGTACTCGCTGATCTCCGTCGGCAGCTGCTTTAGCGCTTCGCGATAAGCACTCTGGCTGTAGCCGCTGAATGGTTCTCCGTGGCCGCACTTTTCGATGATCTTCTGCACTTCGCTTGCCGCGGCGACGGAGGCGCCCGCAAGCAGCACGACCGTCACCAGCGCGGAGAGCGACAAGGCGAGCGTGCGCTGGGGCGGACGCAGGATCGCTCGCCCGATCGGACCTCGCGCGATGGTTCGCGTGCCCCTCGACAGGTTGGCCAGCAGCCCTTCCAAGGGATGCAACGCTACCTCACCGTCCCCTCGGAGCGTTCGAGTTCGACGAGGGCATGCGAGAAGCCAGCAGCCCACGCGTCGTGGGTGTAGCCGCGCACGTCCTCGCGTCCGGCCTCGCCCAGGCGCGTGCGCAGCGCGGGATCGGCGGCGAGCCGACTGAGCGCGGCCGCCAGGGCGATCGGGTCCCCAGCGGGCACGACGATGCCGTTGCGCCCGTCGCGCACCAGGCCGCCGCCGGCGGCCCCGACTGCGTCGCTTGCGATCACCGGCAGTCCACGGTTCATAGCCTCATTCACCACGAGCCCCCATGGCTCGCGGAAGGTGCGCGTCGGAATCGATGGCAACACCAGAACGTCGGCGGCCGCATAAAAGTTGCGCAATTCCTCGGCTGAGACCGGGTCGAAGCCCACCACCGCGCCGCCGGCCGGGACCCAAGGGGGGGTGGATCCCGCACCGACGAGGACGAGCGCGGCGGTAGGTGCCTGTAGGCCCGACATACTCCAAGCCTCCACGAGCACCCCCAGTCCCTTTTCCCGAACAGGGCGTCCCGCAAACAAGAACTTGAGGGCTGCTTCGGTGGGCCATGTGGCCTCGGTCGGAGCCCTCGTCTCGGGCGAGCTCCAGAAGGCGTTGTCGACCGACTGAGGGGCGACGTGCACGCGCTTGGCGCCTCGGGCGCGCACGTAGGCGCTGACGTGTGGACCATAGGTGACGATCGTGTCCGCGGAGCGGTAGAGGCGCAGCAGAGCTGGATAGCTGAGCGCGTGGGCGGCGCTGCGCGGGTGCGCCCACAGTGAGGCCCACAGGATCAAAGGCACGCCCGCGCGCCGCGCGCCGGCCCACGTCGCCGGCATCGCGACGCGCCCCCCGGTCGGGCACACGACCGCGCGATAGCGTCCGCTCGCCGCCAGCTCGTAGAGCTCGCGCTCGCGCACGTGACGATGAGGGAAGGGCAGCTCTGGCGCCGACCCTCCGCCGCCGTGCGAGATGCGCCCCCCGAACAGGGCGTACTCCACGTGCTCGCGCTCGTGCAGGCGCTGGAACGCGCCGACGCGGTAGGCCGGCGCGTGACCGGTGACGAACAGGACGGGCTTCACCGCGGGTTCCGTCCCCGGGAGGGCAACACACACTTCATCGTGGTCCTCGCCGTCGGCCTGTCGCTGGCTCCATCCTCGCTGGCTCGGTCGTCGACATCCGTCTATCCGGAGGATGCGCGATCGCCCGGCGATGTCGATTCGAGGGCGTGCTCGTAGGCGGCGAGCGTCTGCTTGCCGCAGCGTTCCCAGCTGAAGTTGGCGGCGACGGTCTCGCGCGCGCGAATGCTGGCCTCGCGCAGACGCCCGGGGTCGGAGAGGAGCTCGTCGATGCGCTGCGTCAGTCGCTCGATGTCGCCAGGCGGGACGAGCAGGAAGCCGTCGCCCGCGGCGGCGATCTCCTCCGGTCCCGGCTCGCCGCGGCAGCCGATGGCGGGCACACCGCCGGCCATCGCCTCGACGTAGGCCACGCCGAATGCCTCCTCGGTCGAGGGCATCGCGAACAGGGTGCAGCGCCGCGCCGCCTCGATTGCCTGCGCGTGCGGCAGCTGTCCACGGAAGTCGACTCGCTCCGCCACGTCGAGCCGCGCCGCAAGCCCTTCGAGGACGACCCGCTCGGGACCGTCGCCGACGATCACATAGCGCAGCGTCGGATGGCGTTTGGCCAGCACCGCCAACGCGCGCATCACGTCGGCGTGGCGCTTGCGCGCCACGAGGTGGCCGACGGTGACGAGCGATGGCGTCTGCTCGCGTCGCGCGATCGCGCCCGCGCCGGGCTCGGGCAGGTCGGCGCCGAGGTGCACGACCCGGGCATCCCGAGCGCCGAGATCCCGCGCGAGCTCGGCGATCCCGCGGCTGTTGGCGAGCACGGTCGTGGCGGCCGCGAGGTTGCGCGCGACCGCCGCGCGACCCTGCTCGCCGCGGGGCGCCGTGTAGAGCACGTCGCCACCGTGCACCGATACGACGAGCGGCGCACCGAGGCGCGCGCGGCGCACCGCATCGCCCGCGGGCACCGCGTTGTGCGCGTGGATCAAGTCGAAGTCGAACGTGCGGCGCAGCCGGCGCAGCGCGAGGCCGAGCGCCGGGGCCGCCCACGCGCCCCAGGCGTGATAAGCGCTCGAGCGCCATGGGGAGACATAGCGCACGTAGGTGACCCGCAGACCGTCGTGGATCTGCTCGCGTGGCTCGCGCGCGAGGCTCCCGAAGGCGTTTGCGACCCCTCCTGGGCCGCGAGCCAACGAGGCGCGCGGCGGGACGAGCCGGTGCAGCACGAGCACGCGCACGTCCGCGCCCGCGTCGCGCGCGGCGAGCGCTTGGCGGTGCGCCCACACACCCAGGACCGGGTCGCCCTGGCGCGGGTAGAACTCGGAGACCACCGCTACCTTCATGCGTCTTTCCACGTCGCCTGCGGCGTCGCGGTGGGCTTGGGAGAGTGCGATGGGCCTCTCCACGCCGGCTGTTGCGTCGCCTTCGGGCTCGCCGCGGTTGTGGACGCGAAGCAAAGATATGGGGTTAGGTGGCTCACCAGCGTCGGTGGGTCGCGAGGGTTCGCTGGGCTTCGCTAGCGCTCAGGTGCGGCCGGCGCTCGAGAAAGGCTCGCGCCTCGGCGAGCGCCTGCTCACGTGAGTAGGCGCTCGCGGCGGGCGATGCGCGGTGGGCGATAGGGGTTGCGTCGATCACGCCACAGCGCCAGCCATTCGCGCGGGCGACGGCCGCCCAGTGCATGTCAAGGCCCCAGCCCATGCGCAGCTCGGGAAACGGCAGCAAGGTCGAGAAGGTCGTGCCGCGAAAGGCGGTCACGGGACCGATCTCGACGAAGCTCGTCTCGCGCACTGTGCTGCGCGGATGCCGGCGCGTCACTCGCCAGGCGGCGTGTGACGCCAGCCGGTGTGCGGGTTGGGCGAGGTCGAGGTGGAAGCGGTCGGCCAGGAAAAGGAAGCGGTCGAGGAATCCGCTCGGCAGCGCGATGTCGTCGTCGAGGACCAGCAGCCAGTCGTGATCGTGTGCTGGGTGTGCGGCCAGCAGCAGGTTGAGGTTCTCGAACTTGCCACGCTCTTCCGGGGCACGGCTGTGGAATTCGACCGTGTGGCGGGAGTGGGCGAGCTCGGCTCGGATCGCATCGACCAGCGCGCGCCGCGCTGGTCGCTCCACGCACAACACCAGGACGCGCTGGCTCGGCGGATGGCGAAGCGCGGAACGATCGAGGCTTGCTCGCTGACCGGTCGCGATCTGAAGCGCATCGAGCCCGGCATCGAGCAGTCGACGTCGCACGGCATCAACGCCTCCAATCGTCCCGCTTTCCCCGGATAGGAAGCTATCGGTGGCGGAGGCTTGTGGGGCTTCACGGTTTCGAGCTTCGCGCACGCGGCCAAGGCTTCGAGCTTCGCGCACGCGGCCACGGTTTCGAGCTTCGCGCACGCGGCCACGGTTTCGAGCTTCGCGCACGCGGCCCGCGCTGTGAGCGACCATCACCAGGCCCGCGGGACAACGGCGACTGACGACGTGACCAAGGCATGCAGCGAGCGTGCGCAGCTCGTGGGCGAGCGCGGGAGCTTCACCGCGCCAGGCGTCGAAGCGTCGAGAAGCGCGGCCGCGCGCGTACGCCGCACGGCACAGGCGGCGGAGTCGCGCGTCCGCCGGGGTCCGGCGATGGCGCAGGGTCGCCCGCGCGACGTACAAGATGAGCTCTCGCGCGTGCTCGTCGCCATCGGAAGCCGCGTGACTCTGCTCCCCTGTGCGAGCCTGTTCCGCCGCACGAGGCCATTCCGCCGCGCGATGATCTTCCGCCGCGCGATGATCTTCCGCCGCGCGACGTTGTTTCGCCGCGCGAAGCCGTTCCTGCCACTCCTGCTCGTCGCCCCCGTGCTCGAGCGAGGCGTCGAACGGTCCCACACGCTCTAGGGCGTCTCGCCGGATCGCCATGTTCGCGCCCCATGCAAACCGCGTCGTGGTGTCCCGCGGGCCGAGGTCGAGCGAGGTGATGGGTGGGCCCTCGCGCCCGCAGCCACGTGGCGGAGAGCCTTCCAGGCGCGGTAGGATCCGGCCGGCGAAGACCTCCACATCGGGGTTCTCGCGGGCGGCGGCGAGCAACGCGTCGAGCCACCCGTCGCACACTTCGACGTCATCGTCGACGAACACCACAAGCTCGCCGCTGGAACGCTCGACGCCGGTGTTGCGTCCTACGTTCAAGCCGAGCGGGCGCGGGTGAGGCTCATAACGCGCGCCGAAGCGCTCGCTGAGGAGTCGAATCGGCTCGCACGAGCCGGCGTCGTCGACGACGATCAGCTCGGCTCCGGCGCTCCTCGCCTGGGGGGCAATCGAGGCGAGCGCGACCTCCAGGTAGTCGGGTCGCGCGCGTGTGGGAACGACGATCGACGCGGACGGCGCGCTTGAATCGGAGGGCATGATCGCAACAGTCTAGGTTTGCGGCACAGCCATGCGGGCCCGGGGGGCTTCATGGCGGGATAGGCTCCGAGAGGCGATGGTCCTCTTCCTGCACAACCGCTATCGCACGACTGGTGGCGAGGAGCGCGTGGTGGATGAGCTGCTCGCGCTCGTGCGGGAGCGGCTCGGAGAGTCGGCGCAGCTGCTCGTGCGCGACTCCGCCGAGCTCGGCGGAGTGCGAGCGGCCGCCGGGCTGTTGCGTGGCGGGCTCGCCCCGCGCGACGTCGCCAAGGCGGTGCGGATGACGAAGGCGCGCGTCGTTCACGCCCACAACCTGAACCCCATGTTCGGTTGGCGCGCGCTCGCGGCCGCCCGCGAAGAGGGCGCGCGCGTGGTGCTCCACCTGCACCAGTACCGGCTTGTGTGCGCTACGGGCGTGTGCTTCACCGAGGGCCGCGAGTGCACGCGCTGTCATGGGCGCAACACGCTCCCTGGCGTGATCCACAACTGCCGCGGCAGCCGCTCGCAGGCGCTGGCGTATGGGGCGTCGCTCGCGATCTGGCAGCGACGCTTGGTGGCGCAGGCGGACGCCGTGGTGGTGCCGAGCGTGTTCGCGCGCGAACGGTTGCGCGAGCTGGGGGCGCCACTTGACTTCGAGCGCGTGCATGTGCTGGCGCCGCCGGTGCGAGCGCCGGCTGAGATCACAGCTCCGACGTTGGCCGGGATCGCGGCGGACGCCGTGAGCGTGGTCAGCGACGGCACGTCGGTTGCTGGCGAGAAAGCTGAAGCGGCCGACCACCCCTACGCGCTCGTCGTCTCGCGACTGGCCCCGGAGAAGGGGATCGACGTCGCGATCGACGCCTGCCGGATCGCGGGCGTGCCGCTGGTGGTGGCCGGCGACGGCCCCGAGCTCGACAAGCTGCGCTTCCGTGCGAGCGATAGTCCAGAAAGAAAGGCCCCCCGCGCGCGCGGGGGAGAGGCCAAGACGGATGGGCCACACGCGCACGTGGGGCACGGGGACGCGGACGGCGCACACCCGCGCAGGGAGGGCCATGAGGTGCGCTTCGTGGGATGCGTGGATGCCGGCGAGCTCGAACGCCTCCGCAAGGGCGCGGCGCTCGCGCTCGTCCCGTCACGCTCGGGCGAGACATTTGGGATGGCCGCGGCCGAGGCGATGGCGGCCGGCGTGCCCGTGGTGGCCAGCCGTGTCGGCGCGCTGCCAGAGCTGGTCGAGGACGAGGCGCTGGTCGAGCCGGGCGACGCCGTCGCGCTTGCCGAGGCGATCGGCCGGCTGCGGGGTGACGTCGAGGCTGGGAAGCGTGCGCGTGAGCGCGTGCGTGAGCTGTGCTCACCGGCAGTGGTGGCTGAACGTCTTGCGCCGATATATGCGCAGGCCGTGTCGAGGGCGCCCTTGAGAACATAAGCTGCGGGCGTGGCGACACAATCGAGGCGCGCGCTGATCACCGGCATCACCGGGCAGGACGGGTCGTTTCTGGCCGAGCTGCTGCTCGAGAAGGGCTACGAGGTGGTTGGGCTGGTGCGCGGTGCGGCCGCGCGCGATTTGGGCTGCTCTGAGCACTTGCGCGAGCGGGTGACGCTCGTCCGGGGGGATCTGCTCAAAGCGAGCAGCCTGCGTAAGGCGGTGGCGCAGACGCGGCCCGACGAGCTGTACCACCTCGCCTCGCCGTCGTTCATTCCCACCTCGTGGGAACGTCCGGCTGAGACGCTGAAGGCGATCGCGGGGTCGACGGCGACGCTGCTTGAGGCGGTGCGCGACGGCGAGGACGTGCGGCCGCGCGTGTTCGTGGCGGCGTCTGGGGCGATGTTCGGCGACGCGCCGGAGAGCCCGCAGCGCGAGAGCACACCCTGCCGTCCCACGACTCCGTACGCGATCGCCAAGCTCGCGTCTCATCAGCTGGTGGGGGCGATGCGGGCGCACGACGGCCTGTCCGTCTGCTCGGGGATCGTGTTCAACCACGAGTCCGAGCGCAGGCCGCACCAGTTCGTGACGAGGACGATCACGCGCGCGGCGGCGCGGATCAAGCTGGGGCTCGCGCGCGAGGTGAGGCTAGGGTCGCTTGACGCGGTGCGCGACTGGTCGTTCGCCGGCGATGTGATGAGAGGGGCGTGGTTGACGCTCCAGCGGGGCGAGCCCGACGATTACGTGTTCGCGAGCGGGGTTGGGCGCACGGTGGCGGAGCTCGCCGAGGCGGCGTTCGCGTGCGTGGGGCTCGAGGCCGAGCGCTATGTGCGCGTCGACCCGAAGCTCGTGCGCGCGCCTGAGAGGACCGCGAGCGTCGGGGATTCGAGCAAGGCGCGCGAGCGGCTCGGATGGGAGCCCAAGCTGAGCTTCGAGCAGCTCGTCGAGCGCATGGTGGAGGCGGACCTGCGCGAGCTGCAAGCCGTTGCCAGCTCCGCTTAATACCCTTCTCGCGGGAGCTGCGGCCGCCAGCTCCTATCGGGAGCGGCACATAGACTGCTAGCGGATGACGACCGTTGGCATCATCGGGCTCGGCTATGTCGGGCTGCCACTCGCGGTGGCGTTCGCCGAGGAGGGGTGCGACGTCGTCGCCGTGGACGTCGACGCCCGCAAGATCCAGCGGCTGAAGGCGGGGGACTCCTACGTCGAGGACATTCCCTCGGAGCGTCTGAGGGCGGCGCTCGAGCGGATCGCCTTCACGACTCGCTACGAGGAGCTTGGAAAGGCTGAGGCGGTGCTCGTGTGCGTGCCGACGCCGCTGAGCGCCAACCGCGAGCCCGACCTGGGGCCGCTCGTCGACAGCATGCGCAGGCTCGCGGGGGTCTTGAGAGCCGGTCAGCTGGTGGTGCTCGAGTCGACCACGTACCCGGGCACGACGCGCGAGCGGGTGGCGCCGCTGCTGGAGGAGTCGGGGTTGAAGGCGGGCGGCGACTTCCACCTGGCGTTCTCCCCCGAGCGCGTGGACCCGGGCAGGACCGACTTCACGATGCGCAGCACGCCGAAGGTGCTCGGCGGCCTGACCGAGGCGTGCGCCGACAGGGCGCAGGCGCTTTACGAGCAGGTGTGCGACGAGGTCGTGCGCGTGTCGAGCCCCGAGGCGGCCGAGCTGTGCAAGCTGCTGGAGAACATCTTCCGCTCGGTGAACATCGCGCTGGTGAACGAGCTCGCGATGCTGACCGACAGGATGGGGATCGACATCTGGGAGGTGGTCGAGGCTGCCGCCACGAAGCCGTACGGGTTCATGCGCTTCGAGCCGGGCCCGGGGATGGGCGGGCACTGCCTGCCGGTCGACCCGTTCTATCTGAGCTGGAGGGCGAGGGAGTTCGACATGAGCACTGAGTTCATCGAGCTGGCTGGCAAGGTCAACCAGCAGATGCCGTATCACTGCGTGGCGAAGGTGCAGCGCGCGCTCAACGACGCTGGCCTGGCGGTGCGCGGGTCGCGGATCGCGGTGGTCGGCGTCAGCTACAAGCCGGGTGTCGGCGACGTGCGCGAGTCGCCCGCGCTGAAGATCCTCGAGCTGCTGAGGGAGCTGGGCGCGGAGCTCAGCTACCACGACCCGCACGTGCCGGCGCTGCCCGAGCTCGCCCTGCGAAGCCTGCCGCTGCGGGACGCGCTCGGCGAGGCCGATCTCGCATTGATCGTGACCGCGCATCCGGGGGTCGACCACGAGCTGGTCGCGCAGCGTGCGCGCATCACGGTCGACCTGCGCGGCGTGACGCGCGGAAGTAGTGCTCAGAGCGTGGTGCGGCTATGAGTCAGAGCGTGCCGGGCCCCGTGCTCGGCGAGAACGTGAGGATTGGCGAGAACGTCATCTTCGGCGCATACGTGGTCGTCCACGATGGCACCGTGATCGGCGATGGCTGCGTGATCGAGGATCACGTCGTGCTCGGCAAGCGCCCGCGCCTGGCGCGGGGGTCCTCAGCGAAAGGCGATGTGAGCGCCCTCGAGATCGGCGAGCGCGTGACGGTGTGCTCGGGTGCGGTCGTGTTCGCCGGAGCGAATGTGGCCGCGGGGGCGATTCTCGGTGACCAGTCCTTTGTGCGCGAGCGCTCTCAGATCGGAGCGGGCTCGGTGATCGGGCGCGGCAGCGTGGTTGACAACGACGTGATCGTGGGCGCGCGTGTGAAAGTCCAGACGAGCGTCTACCTCACCGCCTTCACTTTGGTCGAGGACGATGTGTTCGTTGGCCCGGGCGCTACCACCACAAACGACAACACGATGAACAGGCACAACGCCCAGACGCCCTTGCGGGGAGCGACGCTGCGGCGCGCGTGCCGAGTCGGCGGTGGCACTGTCCTGACACCAGGCGTGGAGATCGGCGAAGAGGCGTTCGTCGCCGCGGGCGCCGTCGTCACGAAGGACGTGCCCGCAAGGGCGGTCGTGATCGGCGTGCCTGCGCGCATGGTGCGCGAGGTCGCAGAGCAGGACCTGCTCGAGCGCTGGCGCTGACGTCGGCGCGTTGTGAAGGCTGCACGTACCGCAAATCCAGGCTCCCCTGGCGGTCCTGACGCGCGGAGCGCCGGGATCAGAGCGTGTCGCGAACCGCCTCGACGACTTGCTCGACCTGCTCGTCGGTGAGCACGGGGCTGATCGGGATCGCCAGGTGCGTGCGGGCAGCCTCAGCGGTGCCGGGGAGCTCTGGCGTCTCGCCCCAAGCGCGCATCGCGGGCTGGGCGTGGACGGGGGTGCGATAGTAGGCGCGACAGCCGATGCCGGCTTTGCCAAGCGCCGCGGCGAGACGGTCGGCTTCGGGGTGGCGCACGACGTACAGGTGCCAGGCGGGCGCCGAGCCGACCGTCGGCCGAGGCAGCGTCACCAGCTCTCCGAGGCCCGTCTCGGCGTAGTGGGCGGCGGCGCGGCGGCGTCCGTCCGACCAGGCGTCGAGATGTGGTAGCTGCACGCGCAGGATCGCGGCCTGCAGCTCGTCCAGACGCGAGTTGTAGCCGACCATGTCGTATGTGACCTTGTCGTGAGAGCCGTGGAAGCGCAGCACCCGCGCAAGCTCCGCGACGTCGTCGTCTGAGGTCACGATCATGCCGCCATCGCCGAAGCAGCCGAGGTTCTTGGAGGGGAAGAAGGAGAAGGTGGCGGCCGTGCCGAGCGAGCCGGGTCGGCCGTGCGCGCCGGTCGACCCAGCCGACTGGGCGGCGTCCTCGAGCACCGGCACGCCGAGCGCCTGGATCTCGGCGACGGGGGCGATATTGCCGAACAGGTGCACCGCGATCACCGCCTTCGTGCGGGGCGTCAGCGCCTCCGCGACGGTTTCCGCGTTGATGCAGAAGGTTTGCGGATCGACGTCACAAAACACAGGTGTCGCGCCGGTGGGAGGGATCGCCTCGGCGGAGGCATAGAAAGTGAACGACGGCACTACCACCTCGTCCCCAGGCCCGACGCCCATAGCGCGCAGCGCTACGGTGATCGCCTCGGTGCCGTTGGCGACGCCGATGGCGTGCTTGGCGCCGCAGTAGACGGCCATCTCGCGCTCGAACGCCTCGACCTCCGGGCCGAGGATGTAGTGCCCGGAGTCGAGCACGCGGCCGACCGCCTCGCGCAGCTCGCCGCGCAGCGGCTCCAGCGCGGTGGAGGTGTCGAACAGAGGGACGGTCATCGTGCGCGGAAGGGGGCCATCGGCTCAGGGTGACGATCGGCCGCGCGCGCGGCCTGCTTGAGTTGTGCTCGCGACATTCCCGCCGCGCGTCAGCCGGCCAACAGGTCGATATCGGCGCGCGTCATCAGTCGGATCAGCTCCTCGAAGCTCGTCTGTGGCTTCCAACCAAGGTCCTTCCCGGCCTTTGCCGGGCTGCCGATCAGGTGGTCGACCTCGGCGGGCCGCACGAACGCGGGGTCGATCGTGACGTACGGCTCGAAGTCGCCGAGACCGGCCTCGTCGAAGGCCACCTGGCAGCACTCTCGCACCGAGTGCGACTCGCCGGTCGCGATCACATAGTCCTCGGGCTCGTCGCGCTGCAGCATCAGCCACATGGCTTCGACATAGTCCTTCGCGTAGCCCCAGTCGCGCTCGGCGTCGAGGTTGCCCAGGCGCAGCTCTTTCGTCAGCCCGTGCTTGATCGCGGCCGCGTGCCAGGTGATCTTGCGCGTCACGAACTCCAGCCCACGGCGCTCTGACTCGTGGTTGAAAAGTATTCCCGAGGTGGCGTGCAGGTTGTAGGACTCGCGGTAGTTGACCGTGATGAAGTGGCCATAAGCCTTGGCGACGCCGTAAGGGGAGCGTGGGTAGAAGGGGGTCGTCTCGGTTTGGGGGACCTCCAGCACCTTGCCGAACATCTCGCTGGAGGAGGCCTGATAGAAGCGGGCCTGGGGACAGACTTCGCGCATCGCCTCGAGCATGCGCGTGACGCCCGTGCCGGTGAACTCGGCGGTGAGCGTGGGCTGGATCCAGGAGACGGCGACAAACGACATCGCGGCGAGGTTGTAGATCTCGTGCGGTTTGGCGGCACGCATCGCGTCGACGAGCGAGCGCTGGTCGAGCAGGTCGCCCTGGTGCAGGGTGATGCGCTCGCGGATGTGCTCGATGCGGTCGAACTTCTCGGTGGACGCGCGGCGCACCATCCCGTGCACGTCGTAGCCGTGCTCCAACAGGAGCTCGGCGAGGTAGGACCCGTCCTGACCGGTGATCCCGGTGACGAGCGCGCAGCGTTTGTTGTTCATGGGCCGGAGCCTATAGAGCGCAGCCACCGGACTGTCGAGGCGATGCCCTCCTCGACGCCTATCCTCGCCTTCCAGCCCAGCAGGCGCTTTGCCTTCTCGACCGAGGGCCAGCGCCGCGGCACATCGACTTCAAATGTTGGCAAGTGCTTCAGCGCGAACCCGTCCGGGTCCTCACCGCACGCCTCCCAGATGATGCGCGCCGTCTCGGCGACGGTCAGCTCGCGTGAGGCCGAGATGTTGAAGTCCTCGTTCAGGCCCTTGGGCGATGACATAGCTGTGACGACCCCGTCGGCGATATCGTCGATGTGGGTGAGCGTGCGCGTCTGCTCCCCCGAGCCGAAGATCTCAAGCGGCTGCTGGCCGGCGAGCACCTTCTTGATCAGGTCTGGAACCATGTGCGCGATCCCCGGCTCTTGGTCGGGCAGCTCGCCGGGGCCGTACGCGTTGAATGGGCGGCAGATCGTGAACGGCAGCCCGTGCTCTGTGTGAGCGGCGCGCGCGTAGACCTCGCCCGTGAGCTTTGAGAAGCCGTAGGCGGACTGCGGCGTGGGGCAGTCCGGCAGGTGGGCCTCGGTCGTCGGGAACTCGGTCGCGCGCTCGAACACCATCGAGGAGGACACGTAAGTGAAGCGCTCCACCTCGTGGTCGAGGGCGGCGCGGAAGACGGCGTTGTAGAGGCCATTGTTGACCTCCGTGAGCGTGTGCGGCAGCTTGTGGAAGTTGCCGATCCCGCCGACGATCGCGGCGAGGTGGATCACGTGTGGGCAGCCCTCCATCGCGACTCGCGCCTGCTCGAGCTCGCGCAGGTCGCCGGTATGGACCTCGCAGCCCTCGCGCATCCACCGCGGGGCGGGGCGCTGGTCTGAGACGCGCACCTCGTAAGCCGGGTCGGCGAGCAGCCGCCTGACGACCGCGGCGCCGATCGTGCCGGCGCCGCCCGTGACGAGCACGCGACTCATCGCGCGACGCCAGCGACCGGGCCCGAGCTCACGCCGGCGCCCATTCCATGCGGTGGCTCGTCGATGCGAGCCTGAGTCTGCCATCGTGGCCCCCCCGCGCGGCTGTCGCTGCGCGGGTCATGCGCTCGCGGCCCCCAGCGCGGCGAGCTCGCTCGCATAGGCGAACACCTGGCCCGCGCCCCAGCAGTTCCACGGATCCACGACCAGGCAGTCGTCGCTCGCTCGCCCTGCGATCGTCGCGAGCGCGTGTGGCTCGCGGAACTCGTCGTGGTTGGTCGCCACGACCACGACGTCGGCGCTCTCGACGGCCTCCTCGAAGGAGACGGTGGGGGTGCTCACGTGCGGATCGTGGGCCACCACATCCGCCAGCTCGCGCTCCAGCAGTCGGATCAGCTTGTGCGCGAGCGAGTCGCGCTCGTCGTCGGTGCCAGCCTTGAAGGCCAGCCCGAGCACCGCCACCTTGCGTCCGGACAGCGACCCCAGCCTGCGCCTGACGCCTTCGACGAGGAACAGCGGCACGGACTCGTTGACGCGCGAGACCGCCAGCAGCATCCCGGGGGCGTTGGAGCGCTCCTCGGAGAACGTGAAGTCCTTGCGCAGGCAGGTGCCGGCCGTCAGCCCCGGTTGCGCCAGCCCCCCGCGCGGATAGTCGCGGTTGACGAGGTCGATCACCTCGAACACGTTCGCCCCGTAGCGCTCGCAGTCCATCATCAGGAGGTTCGGGAGCGCGAAGTGCGTGTAGCGCAGGATGTTCGCCCAGATCTTGGCCAGCTCCGCCTGCACGGGAGTGGTTTGCACGATCGGCGCCCCGAACGCCTCGAAGAGCTCGGCCACCACCTCGCCCGAACGAGGGCCGACGCCGCCGACGATGCACGGCAGCGAGTCGATCTCCTCGAGGAAGCGCCCGGCGGCGATGCGCTCCGGGGCGTGCGCCACATACACGTCCTCGCCGATCCGAAAGTCGCGGTGCTTGGCCAGATAGCCCGCCACAAAGTCGGTCGTGCCCGGCGCGACAGTGGAGCGCAGCGTGAGCGCGTGCCCCGGCCGCAGGGCCCCAAGCAGGTCGTCGAGCGCCGAGCGGATGTCGCGCATGTCGATCTCGATGTGCGAGAAGGAGGGCGTGCCGAGCGTGATCACGATGTGGTTGGCGCTCGCGGCGTCGGCCACGCGCTCTGACAGCGACAGGCGCCCGCTCGTGGTAACGCGGTCGAGCAGCTCCTGAGCGCCGGTCTCCTCGAAAGGCATCGTCCCCGCGCGCACCGACTCGAGCCGCGCCGGATCGTTGTCGACCCCGATCACGCTCAGGCCGCGGTCGGCGAACGACAGCGCGAGCGGCAGCCCGACGCGCCCGAGGCCGATCACCGACACGTAGGCGGTTCTGGGGGAGTCGCTCATCGGGGGCAGGTTATCGACGCTCGCGTAGATACTGGCGCGCGAAGCCCACGACGAAGCGTGGGTTCTGCGAGGCATAGCGCCGCCACAGCCGCCGCGGCTCGCGCGAGAGCCGGTAAAGCCACTCGAGGCCGTTGCGCTGCATCCAGCGCGGGGCCTGGGAGACGATGCCGGCGTGGAAGTCGAACGCGGCGCCCACCCCCACCAGCAGGGGGGCGCCAAGGCGCGAACGCATCTCGCTCATCCACAGCTCCTGCTTGGGCTGACCCGTCCCGACCCACACCACCTTCGCCCCCGAGCCGTCGATCTCGGCGATCGCGTGCTCCCGCTCGGCGGGAGTGAGTGGGCGGAACGGGGGCGACCAGCCCCCGGCGATGCGCAGCCCCGGAAAGCGCTCGCCGAGACGATCGCGGAGCAGGCCGAGCGCCTCCTCGGAGCGCCCACCGTAGAGGTAGATCGGGGTGCCGGTGACGGCGGCGTGAGCGCAATAGCGCTCCATCAGGTCGGGCCCGTAAACGCGTGTGGCGCGCGCGTGCCCGAGCAGCCGCAGCGCCCATACGAGCGGCTGGCCGTCGGGAACGGCCAGCGTGGCGGCCCGAACGGCGCGCATCGTGGCGGGGTCGTCGTGGGCCGACATGATCAAGTTGACCGCCGCCGCCGTCAGCCACCCGCGCGCGTCGGCCGCGATCGTCGCGTCCATCCACTCGATGACCTCGTCGTAGTCAGACACCGCCAGCGCCACCCCCAGGATCTCGGCGCACGGCGGGGGCGAAGGCGGCGGGTTGGGTGGGGCAGGCCTGGAGATTGGTTGAAAGCCTATCCACGGACTGTGTCCTTGCGCCCGGATATCCGATGGACAACGTTGGATGATCCGCACGATTCGCGATCTTCACACCCCGCCGTCCAACGGGCGGTCGAGCGCGAGCCGCGATTCGAAGCGGTGCGAAGCATGAGCCCATCCCGTCTGAGCCGCTACCGCGCCGAGCGCCTGCTGCGCAAGGACTTCGCCGGGCTGCGCTCGAAAGTGCTCGCTGTGGTCCGCTCGCGGCTGCGAGCGAAGGGCGTGACGCTCGACCCATCCGACCTGGAGGCCTGTTATTCGCAGGCGTGGCAAGGCCTGTACGCGACCGTGCTGGAAGGCGAGACGGTCGAGAGCCCCTCCGCGTGGCTCGTGCTCGTAACGTTCCGTCGCGCGATCGACGAGAGCCGCTCAGCCGGACGCCTGAAGGGAGCCCTCGCGGCCGGCGCGGCAGGCGCCCTCGAGCGGCACGTGGGCGCATCCGACCTCGACCTTGCCGCGGAGCTCGACGACCGCGCGCGGCTGCGGCAGGTGTTCGAGGGCCTGCGCGCAAGCCTCTCCGAGCGCGAGTGCGAAGCGGCCTCGCTGTGCTACCTGCAGGGCCTCTCGCGCGCCGAGGCCGCCGCGCGCATGGGGATCGGCGAGGCGCGCATTCGCAAGCTGATGGAGGGCGCCTCCGGCCAGCCCGGCGTCGCGGGCAAGGTCGGAGCCCTGCTCGACACGATCAGGGCCGGGGGTTGGTGCGAGCAGCAGGCCTCGCTGATGCGCGCCTTCGCCTTCGGCGTGCTCGACCCCGACGGCGAGCGCTATGCGCTGGCGCTGGCTCACTGCCGCGAGTGCCCCGCCTGCCGCGCCCACGTCGCCTCCTTGCGCGGCCTCGCCTCCGTGCTGCCGCTGCCGCTGCTCTCGCCACTCGCGCTCGCCGGCGCGGGCGCGGTCGGGACCGCGAGTAGGACGCCGACGGTGGGCGCTGCCGGGACCGAGAGTGGGACTGCCCCGGCGGCGAGCGCGGCCGGCGCGAGCTCTCGGCCCGGCGTGACGGCCTGGGCGAGGCTGAAAGCGGGCATCGGCGTGGGGCGCGGCGCCGGCGGATCGCCATGGAGTGGCCTCGGCGGCTCGCTCAGCGTCAAGCTCGCCTTCACCGCGCTCGTGCTGCTCGGCGGCGGCTACGCCGTGCTCGGCAGTCGCGCGCACGGCAGCCGGGGTAAGCCTTCCAGCCACACCCCCACGCCGCCGCGGCTCGCCGAGGAAGGGTATGCAAGCGAAGCGCTCTCGCAAGCCATCCTGCCGACGCTCGAGCCCCGTTCGAGCAGAGCACGCCAAACCGGGCGCTCCTCGAGCGTCCATGCGCGCTCTCGGCGCGCGACACACTCCGCGTACTCCGCGCTTACGGCGAGCTCTGGCGAGTTCAGCCCCGAGCGCGTGCGGCGCGAACGGTATGGCGCACAGCAAGCCGCGACCCCTGTGTCGGCGCGCCCGCAAAGTGGCTCCTCGCGCGCGACGCGCGAGTTCGGGATCGAATAGCTCGGCACGCTACGCGCCCGAGGGCGTGTTCCAGACGCCGAGAACGCCCTCTCATCCAAAACCCAACCCGCGCCCAGGCACAGCGGGTACGGGACCGCCTCAGCCGCGCGGGAATACCTGGGTCAGACGCTTGAACGCGAGTGGGTTGCCGCGCGGGCGCAGCCTCCCGGTGGCCATCGCCCGCAGCGGATCCAAGCGTTCGCCCATGATGTCCACCCAGTCCTGGTAAGACACGCGCAGGCGCACGTCCGGTTTTGGCACCCCGCCCTCCTCGACGACGCTCGACCCGTTCTCCACGCGCAGGTGCCAGGTCGACATGTCTGGGTCGGTGAACTCCCACTGGAACGTCGCCGGGCGCTTGAGCCCATGGTCGGGGTTGGCGACGCGACGAACCGTGTCGAACAGCATCGCCACCGTCTCGGGATCGCGCTTGGTGGGGCCTTCCCGCACGCCCGTCACGCCCGCCTTGGCGAGTTCGCGCCCGCGCTGCGAGACTTCGAGCGGCGTCATCCCAGGTGGCAGCAGCGGCGGCCCCGGCAGCGTGTCGAGGCCGAGCCCGGCCGAGCGCAGCTTGGTCGACATCGACGTGATCCCTTCGACTCCCACCTCGTCGTAGGAGCTGCCGAACACCGTGATGTAGGTTTCGTCCCAATCCGGAGGCATCAGCACCTGGGCGGAGTAGCGCGTGGTTTCGCGCAATGTCCGTGCGACCGCCTTCGGCACTCGCACGGGGTCTTCGCGCCTGAGGTCGGATAGCAGCTTCACGCCGAAGCCGATGTGGCGCTGCTCGTCCGCCGCGATGTTCTGCATCCCTCGCGTAAACGCTGGCAGCACCCCCCGCTTTTCGAGATAGCTGCAGATGAAGTGCTGGCCCGTTTGTGCCAGCGAAGCCTCGATCACGATGTGGTAAAGCGTCACCGCCGCCGCGAGCTTCGCGGGCGAGCGGTCTGCGCGCAGCTCGTCAGCCATCGTGTCCAGCCGCTCGAAGATCTTGCGGAAGCCGGGCGTCAGCTGGGGCTTGATCGCGCGCAACCCGCTGTCCATCGAGCCGTCGCCGATCTCGCACACCTCCTGCATGAAGCGCTTGAAGAACACGGCGTGTCTGGCCTCGTCGACCTGCTGAGTGCACAAGAAGTACTTCTGCTCCTCCAGCGGCGCCGCGTCGATGTAGGGCGAGAGGTTGTCAGCCACCGCGTCCTCTCCCCAGAAGAAAAGGGCGTAGTTCCACAGCGCCGCCTTGCGCTCGAAATCGGTGAACTGCTCGCGCCACTGCTTGGCGTCCTCGCTGAAGTCGAGATCCATCGCGCTCCAGTTGCCCCGCTCCCAACGCGCGTACAAGTCCTCGTAGGAGACGGCGTCCACCGGCAGTCTCTCCAGGTTCGCGCTAGGGGCCGAGGCCGGTGTCGCTGTGCTCGCCATGTGCTCGCTCCTCTTCAACCGTTTGTCTGGCTGGGCAGCCAGTCTCGAAATCTAGCGGAACAGGGAGGCTCAGGCGCAGGCGTCGAGCATCACGACGATTATTCTCACGACGATGACGCGATGGCTCACGGGGTCGCTGCGCGACGCGCCGGCCACGATCCCCGCGCTCGGCGTGGTCGTGCTGCTGGTAGTGGGGGCCACGAGCCAGGCCGGCTACCCGCTCACGCACTGGGCCCCCGGCGCTCTGCTGGTGCTGGCGCTGCTCACCATCGCCGTGGGGGCGCTGCCTGTGCGCCTTGTCGAGATCCCGTGGACCGTGAAGCTCGCCCTCGCCTGCCTCGCGGTGTACACGGCGCTCAGCTTCCTCTCGATCCTGTGGGCCGCCGCGCCGGCCGAAGCATGGGAAGGCGCCAACCGCACGCTGCTGTACCTGATGGTGTTCGCGCTGTTCGCGCTCTGGCGCGGACGCGGGGCAAGCGCGACCTTGCTCGTGGGCTTGTGGACGTTGGCGATGGTCGCCCTGGCCGTCTACGTGGCGCTGCGTACAGACATCGCCGCCGGCAGGAGCCTCGACGAGCTGTTCGCGAGTGAACGCCTCAGCTATCCGGCGGGCTACCCCAACGCGACGGCCGCGCAGTGGCTGATGGCGTTCTGGCCCGCGCTGCTGCTCGCCCGTGGCGAGCGCCTGCCGTGGGCGCTGCGCGGCGTGCTCGCCGGTGGCGCGGTGGTGCTCGCAGACGTCGCGCTGCTCAGCCAGAGCCGCGGCTCACTGTACGCGACAGGCGTGATGATCGTGCTCGTCTTCGCGCTCTGGCCCCAGCGTCTGCGCACCTTCGCCACCGCGGTCCCCGTCGCGCTCGCGATCGGCGCCACGGCGACCTTCGTCCTACGCGTCGGCGATCGCATCAAAGCCGAACAGAGCCCCCACGCCGCGGTGCACACAGCCGTAGCTGCGATGCTCACCGCCGCATTGCTGGCCGGCCTCGCGGTCGCGCTGGCCGCCGCGCTCGAGAGTCGTCTCAGCCTCTCTCCCCGACAGGCCCGCGCCGCGCGCCGCGGCGTCGGGGCGATAGCCGTGGCGACGCTGCTCGTCGTGATCGCCGGCGGTCTCGTGGCGGCGGACAGCGGGGGCGAGAATCCCATAACGCGCATACGCCACGGCTGGGAAAGCTTCGAAAGTGGCTACTCCACCAGCGCCACGGGCGGCAACCGCCTGCTGAGCGGGCTCGGCAGCAACCGCTACGACTTCTACCGAGTCGCGCTCGACGAATTCGTCGCCCATCCCATCCTCGGGATCGGGGTCGACAACTTCCAGCAGCAGTATCTGAGGCGCGGACACAGCGCGGAGACCCCGCGCTACCCCCATAGCGTCGAGCTCCGCACGCTCGCCCAAACCGGGCTGCTCGGCGCGCTGCTCGTCGCGGTAGGCCTAAGCGCGGCGCTTCTCGCGGGCTGGCGCGCGATGCGTCGCGCCGACGACGCCCTTGCGGCGACGGCAGCCGCGACCGCGCTCGGCGGCTTCGCCTACTGGGTCGTCCATGGCTCGTTCGACTGGCTCTTCGAGTTTGCCGGCCTCGGCGCCCCGGCCTTTGCGCTGCTGGGGGTCGCCTGTGCCCTGACGCCGGCTCGCGGGTCCGGCGCGCTCGCGGACAGAGGCGGCGCTTCTCGCCGTGGTCTTTCCGCGCGCCGTGGTCTTTCCGCGCGCGGGGAACGCCCTCGCGTCGTCCCTTTCGCGTTGGCGGCCCTCGCCTCGCTCGCCGCGGCCGCGTCTCTGGCGGCGCCGTGGTTGAGCGAACGCCAAATTCAGAGCGCGGCGCGCATCTGGCCCAAGGCGCCGCTGGCGGCATACTCGCGCCTCGACGAAGCCGCCGCGCTGAACCCTCTGAGCGACAAGCCCTACCTCGTGGCCGGCAGCATCGCTCTGCGCTTCGGCGATCGAGCGCGTGCCGAGCACGAGTTCTCGTTGGCTCTCACGCGGGTGCCAGACGACGTCTATGCCACGCTGGAGCTTGGCGCGATCGCCTCGGAAGCGGGGCGGCGCGCACGCGCGCTCGTGCTGCTCGAGCAGGCCGTGCGCTTGAGCCCGCGTGACCCGCTCACGCGCCAAGCCCTGCAGACAGTCCGCTCCGGCAAGCGCGTGAGCGTGGAAACTCTGAACCGCTCGATTCTCGACATAGCTGAGCGCCTCGCGTAGAGATCTGGTGTGGCGGGCGTAAAAATATCGACGAATATCGCTTAAGCATCCAGGGTCCGCTGGTTATTGTCTAGAGACTGCCACCTACCTTCGCTAGCGTGAGGGTCGATTCGATCGGCCTCGAGGTCCCGGCGTACATGCCCGGGAGGACATCCGGGGCGGAGAGGGCGCGGTACAGCCGAATATCGTCGGGCCAGGGCGCCGATTCGGTGCTGGCAAGGAGAGCTGCCAGCGTGTTGCTCAAGCCGAAGAAGGGAACCCAAGGCAGGGAAATGAATCGCAAAATCTGGATCGCATCGATATTGGCTCTCGCTAGCGCCCTGTCAATCACGCCTCCGCGGAGGCGCTGGCCGGCAGCCCGTTGCTGAGCGGCTACGGGGGCCCCGGCGTCGGGCGAACAGGCGCCTGATCGGGTCCACGCTCCTGGGCGGCCCTCAGGGTCGCTCGGGTCGGCGGCTCTTCGGGCTCGGGGTCGGGGAGCTCCGACGGTGGCCGCTCGACAGGCCGCCTCTCGTCGGCGGGCGGCGCCTCGGCGCCACCGGTGGCGGGTCGGACTCGAGCTCCGTCCACGCCCGGAGGACCTGGCCAGGGGCGGCTCGCAGACCGCTCCGAGCGATGGGTCGCCCGCCGCCCCCGCCAGCACTGATGCCTTCGTCTATCCGAGCTCGTCGCGCTCCACGTCGGTGGACTCACCAGTGCTCGGCCTCTCGAGCGGCGACGTCTCTGGCGCTCGTCGGAATCGCTGCCGTCCTTGCCCTGCTCGGCGCCTTCACGGTGCGGCTTTCCCGGCTACAGCGTTAGTGCCGAGCGACCGATAGAGAACACACGAGCATGCTCGACCAGCCGCTCTAATGGAGATCTCACGCCAGACATCCACGACGCTCCCGCTTACAGGCCAGCTGCCCGTCAGGCGCGACGCGCCGTTCCCGCACAGCCGGCAACGTGGAGCCTTCCAAGGGGCCGCTTCAGTGGCTGCTCGAGGGCACGGCTGGAGCGTTCTGCGCCCCAGCTGTCGACCTGCTGCTCATGTACGTCGGCGTGCTCACTCGCGCTCGGCGGCGTCGGGTCGACCTTCGAAGTCTCCGCGGTCAGCGCTC
Organism: uncultured Solirubrobacterales bacterium; assembly: GCA_963764655.1. Taxonomy (GTDB): domain Bacteria; phylum Actinomycetota; class Thermoleophilia; order Solirubrobacterales; family Solirubrobacteraceae; genus Palsa-744. The sequence goes on along the minus strand of CAVXTI010000001.1, from coordinate 2,003,541 downwards.
CGCTGCTCGTGCTGCCCGCCGATCGCGCTGGCGCTGCTCTACCTGCGCGGCCTCTATCGCACACGCTTGCGCGCCCTGATGCTCGACGGGGTCGTCCCGGTCGTAAGCGCCGTGTCGGTCGGCGCCGTCGCGGTCGCGATGCTCGGGATACTCGTCAACGGCAAGATGCCAGACCAGAGCGATTGGATCGAGGCATGGCTCTTCGTGCTGCTGGGGCTCGGGCTCGGGCGCATCACGCTCACGCTGAGCCCAGCGCTTCGCGCGCCGCCGCACGGCTGGTCGGCAAGCCCGTCCTGATCATGGGCGCCGGCCTGATCGGATCGCAGGTCGCCCGTCGCCTCGACCACCATCCCGAGTACGGACTGGCCCCGGTCGGCTTCCTCGACGACGACCCTCGCTCGATCGCCGAGGTCGGTGGGCCGCGACGTGCCGGTGCTCGGCACCGCTGAGGACCTCGACAAGATCGTCGAGCGCACCGGCGTGCGGGACCTGATCGTCGCGTTCTCCTCCGTCGCCGATGCCCGCATCAGCCGCCTGATCCAGCGCTGCCAAGAGCTCGGCATAGAGGTGTCGGTGGTGCCACGCATGTTCGACACGATCAACGACCGCGTCGGCTACGACACGGTCGGCGGGCTGCCGCTGCTCACCTTCTCGGGCGTCAACCCGAAGGGCGTGCAGTTCGCGATCAAGCACGTCATCGACCGTGTCTCGGCCACGCTGCTGCTCGTCGTCCTCTCGCCGATGATCGGCCGCTCGCGGCCGTCGCCGTGCGCTCCAGCTCTCCCGGTCCGGTGCTGTTTCGCCAACGGCGAGTGGGTCGCGACGGGACCGAATTCGACCTCTACAAGTTCCGCTCGATGCGAGCAGGACTTGTACACGCCGCGCAAGCCGTCGGCGCCAACGTGGCGGCCGCTTCGAGGAGATGCTCCCCGTCGACACCGCCCCGGGCGGCGTGGAGGGCGGCGACGATCGGCGCACGTTCGTGGGCCGCAGTTCTGCGTCGCACCTCGATCGACGAGCTGCCACAGCTGTTCAACGTGCTGCACGGCGAGATGAGCCTGATCGGGCCGCGTCCCGAGCGCCCCGAGTTCGTCGAGCTGTTCGGTCGCGACATCGCCCGCTACGGCGACCGCCATCGTGTCAAGTCGGGGATCACCGGCTGGGCGCAGGTCCACGGCCTGCGTGGCCAAACCTCGCTCGCCGAACGCGTCGAGTGGGACAACTACTACATCGCCCACTGGTCGCTGGCGCTCGACTTCAAGATCGCCCTTGCTGACGATCATCGCGCTGCTTTCCGCAACTCCGACTGATCCAGGCGACGCGCCGAACGCAGCGTTCCGCTCAGATACTCGCGCTGGCCGCCTTGGCGGTCCCCATCCAGTACTGGAAGACGCTCACACGCAGGCGCTGGTCGCTGAGCGCTCGCGGCAGCGTCAACGAGTAGCGGTTGAAGCGATCGAGCGTGAACAGCGCCCGGTAGACCGCGCGTCGGCCGCTGAAAGCTTCCAGCTGCAGGTAGTCGCCGACCGGCCCAGAGCCGCTCGCGACGACTGCGCCCGCCCACGATGGCTCAGGCGCACTCTCACGGGGCTTGGTTTGCCCAGCGGCGACAGGAACACGCTGCGCAGCGCCCCGAACGAGGGCTTGTGCGCGCCGCTCTCCGTGAGCACACCGAAGTCTTCACTGCGTGAGCCCTGCAGCTCGTAGACGATCTCGGCGGCTACCCACGGAGTGTGAGCGAGCGAGCGGAACAGGTTGGCGAGATTGGCGGCCTGCGCCTGCCTAGTCACGCACCCCTGTTCCTGCTGGATGCGCTGACGCGGCCAGCAGCTGCTCCAGCCGAACTCGTTCAGCCACAGGGGCTTTGAGTCGTCGTTGGCCAGTTGCACTTCATGGAGGTAGCGCAGTGAGGCGAGCACCAGGTTGTAGAAGTGCACCGAGAGCCCGTCGTAGTAGCCCTTGATGCCGGCGGCGTAGAGGGCCCGCAGGAAGGCTCCGTTGGAGCCGACCAACGATCCTCCGAGCACTGGCAGTTCCGGGTCGGCGCGCTTGATCGCGGGATAGGCCGCGCGTAGCAGCGCGGCGTAGCGCTGGGCCTTGTTCGGCCCCGCGAGATAGGCTTCGTTGGCCTGGTCGGGCTCGTTCCACACTTCGATCGCGGCAAGCTTCGCCCCGTAACGGGCCGCCAGGAAGTTGACGAATGAGCCATAGGTGTTGGGGTCGACCGGCGGCCACGCTTGTGCCTTGCCGCTGCTCTGGCCCGGCCGACACTTGCGAAGCAGCGACAATGGCGCCGAAGAGGCCCAACAGGGAGTCCGCATCGCGAGCGCCACGACCTTGATCCCAGCGGCAGACGCCTGGTTGACGAGATGGTCGATAAACGCGAGCGCCCGCGGTTCGATTTGGCCCTGTGCCGGTTCGAGCCTCGACCAAGGGATTTCCATGCGGATCGCGTGAGCGTCGAGCGAGCGTGCCCATGCGATCTGCTTGTCGACCTCGGCTCGTGGCATGCCAGGGCCGATCCCGGTGGCGTTCACGCCTCCCAGGGGCGGCCCTGCCACCGGCGACACGACGCTCGGCCGCGCGCGGCGTGGCGGGGACGAGCAGGAGTAGCGCAAGCGTCGCAAGCGTTGCCGGCACAGCGTGCCCGCTGAGGCGCATTGTCATCCCTACACGATAGTCTGGGCCGGCACGAGCCGAGCCGCCTGCGTCTGCTCCCGCCTCGCAGCTAGGCTGTGACGGCTATGTCACCGACATGGGTCTGGCTCCAGGCGGCGATAGTCGTGTTCGTCCTGATCGGGATGATCATCGCGATCACCAAGCTCGCATAGGTGTGCCCGTGTGCGCTCGTGCCGTGATCAGGAGCGCCGCTCTCGTGCGCCACGGTGCCTGCGAGCGTCGCCTCGTGCGCACGCCGTAGCGACGAGCCCCCTCGCGCGCGCACGACGCGCTTCCCGTGCGTCGCCCATCCGCCCGCTCAGCGTCGACGCCAGCGCACGCGTCGCGGTCGCGGCTCGCGAGTGGCAACGGCTTGTGGACGGGAGGGTATCTCCGCGCCGCTTAGAATCGCGGCCGGCACCGCCTGGGTGAGCCAGTCGGCGAGGCCGTCGAGCCCGGCCTCGTGTAGGTCGGCCGTCATCCCCGGCGGACGCCTGACCGCGTCATGGGCGTCAGAGGCGACGTTGTGGACCAGTCCCTGCTCGACCAGGCGCCGCGCGAAGCGTCGCACGTCGCCGCCGAAACGTCCCACGAGCGAGCCGGCGGTCACCGACGTGAGCGCCCCACCGCGAACAAGTGACTCGACGAGTTGCGGCTCGCGGTGCAGCGCCGGGCAGCGCTCCGGGTGGGCGAGCACGACGCGGTGGCCGGCATTCTGGAGCGTAGTCACGACCCCGTCGAGACCGGTCACGACCGGGGTGAACGGCGGCTCGAGCAGCACCCATGGCCCGTCGCCGAGGCGCAGACGCTCGAGCTCGACTGGCTCGATGTCCTCCGCGCGTGTCATCGCGATCTCAGCGCCGGTGCGAATCTCGACCGCCACCCCCTCGGCGCGCAAGCGCTCGTTCAGCTCGCCCGTGAGCCGCGCGATCGTAGCGGCATCGTTGTGGTGGCGCCAGTTCATGTGCGGGGTGGCCACCATCACCCGCGTTCCGTCGGCCGCCGCCGCGCGTGCCATCGCAAGCGAGCCCTCGATCGTCTCGGGGCCGTCGTCGATGCCGGGCAGCACGTGAGTGTGGAGGTCGATCACGATAGGCACTCTAAGCGAGTCCTCTGTTGTCGTTACCGGGCCACGGGCGGATATGATCGGCGGGGCTGGACCGGCACCGCAGCGTGAACCGCATCAAAGGGAGGGTCATGTTCAGATCGATCGTGGTTGGAACGGACGGCTCAGACACCGCCGGCCAGGCCGTGCATCAGGCGGTCGACCTCGCGAAGGCCGTGGGGGCGACGCTAGAGCTCGTGAGCGCCTACGAGCCCGTGCCGGCGCAGCGCCTGCGCGAGGAGCGCCGCGACATGCCCGAGGACCTGCAGTGGGCGGTCAACCCGCGCGAGGACGTCGACGCGACGCTCGAGGCCGCCGCCGAGGTGGCCCGCCAGGCCGGGGTCGCGGTGAGCGTCTACCCGCGTCAGGGCGACCCCGCCGACGCGATCCTCGACGTCGCCGAAGAGCGCGACGCCGACCTGATCGTGGTCGGCAACAAGGGAATGACAGGCGCCAAGCGCTTCCTGCTCGGATCGGTCCCAAACAAGGTGTCCCATCATGCGCCTTGCTCGGTGTTGATCATTCGCACGACCTGAGCGGTCATAGGGCCAAACGAGCAATCCGATTGAACGGCGAACCCGCTCGGCGATCACGCGGATGTGAGAGCGGGGCTCGTTCAGCTCTCGTCGGGGTGGCGGCCGGGAGGCACGGACAGGCTCCGCGCCTTGATCGGATTAGAGTTGCGGCCCAATGGCGGCAACTGGCATGAAGCCCGCGCCGGGGCCTCCGTCTCGCTGCGATCTGGCTGTCGTGGGGGGCGGGATCGTGGGCTTGGCGGTGGCGCGTGAGCTGCTGAGCCGCGATCCGCGCTCGAGGGTGACCGTCTTGGAGGGGGAGCAGGAGATCGGATCTCATCAGACCGGTCACAACTCAGGCGTGATCCATGCCGGTATCTACTATGCCCCCGGCTCGCTGAAGGCGAAGCTGTGTGTTGAAGGCGCGCGCGAGCTGTACGAATACTGCCTCGAGCGCGACATCCCGCAGGAGCGCTGCGGCAAGCTGATCGTGGCCACCGACTCCTCAGAGCTCGAGCGGCTCTCAGAGCTCGAGCGTCGTGGGATCGCCAACGGAGTCACCGGAATTCGTCGCATCGACGCCGATGAGCTTCAGGCGCTTGAGCCACACGCCTCCGGCGTTGCGGCCATCCACTCGCCGGCGACCGGGATCACCGATTTTGGCGCGGTCGCCCGCTCCTATGCAGCCGACGTGATCGCGTCAGGCGGAACGATCCATACCGGGTGCGCGGTCGAGCGGGCGCAGGCCGGCGGGCGCCGACTCGCTCTCCACCACAACAGCGGAGTCACAGAGGCCGGCAACGCCGTCTTCTGCGCGGGCGCCTGGTCGGATCGCCTGGCGGTCGCCTGCGGCGCCGACCCCGATCCGCGCATCGTTCCGTTTCGCGGCGCCTACCTGCGACTGCGACCCGAGCGCCGGCAGCTCGTCTCCTCGCTCATCTATCCGGTCCCAGACCCGGCCTTGCCATTCCTCGGCGTGCACCTGACGAAGACGATCGCCGGCGAGGTCCTGATTGGTCCCACCGCGCTGCTTGCCGGCGCACGAGACGCCTATGACCTGCGACGTGTGAGGCCGCGCGACCTGGCGGACACGCTTCGTTGGCCTGGATCGTGGCGGATGTTCGCCCGCTGGTGGCGAACCGGTGTGAGCGAGGCACGTCACGCCGCGCTGCGCTCCGTGTTCGTCGCAGCCGCCGCGCGCTACGTGCCCGCGCTCGAGCCAGCCGATGTCGAACCGGCGTTCGCGGGGATACGCGCCCAGGCGCTGGGGCGCGATGGGCGACTCGTGGATGACTTCGTCTTCTCGGCGACCGAGCGCGCTCTGCACGTGCGTAACGCGCCCTCCCCAGCCGCCACCTCTTCGCTGGCCATCGCCAGGCACGTGGTCGACGAGGCGCAACGTGCATTCAGCCTCTAGCGCCGGCTGGTCCGGTCCTAGCGTTGGCTGGCCCGGCCCAAGCGTTGGCTGGCCCGGCCCAAGCGTTGGCTGACCCGGCCCATTTCCGAGGGACCTGGGCCGTATGCTGACGCTGTGCGCGTCCACCACTCGAACGCTCGGCTCACTCAATGAGGCGGGCGGTGATCCTGGCGGGCGGCGAGGGGACGCGGCTGCGCCCGTACACAACGGTGCTGCCCAAGCCGCTGATGCCGATCGGCGATCGGCCGGTGCTCGACATCGTCGTGCGGCAGCTCAAGCGACACGGCTTCGACGGGATCACGCTAGCCACGGGATATCTAGCTGAGCTGATCGAGGCGTTCTTCGGCGACGGCTCCAACTATGGGATACCGATCGACTACTACCGCGAGCGAGAGCCGCTCGGCACAGTCGGAGCGCTCGCACTGATCGACGGCCTGGGGCAGGAGGACATCCTCGTGATGAACGGTGACGTGCTCACCGACATCGACTACCGCGCGCTGCTCGAGCGCCATCGTGCGAGCGACGCCGCCGCGACCATCGCGACCAAGATCCGTCACATCCAGATCTCCCTAGGTGTCCTGCGCTTCGGCGATGGCGATGACCCGACGCGCCTGACCGGCTACGACGAGAAGCCCGCGATCGACTACACGGCGAGCATGGGTGTTTACTGCTTCGCACCGCGCGCGCTCGCCCATATCGAGCCGGAGGAGCGCTTGGACTTCCCCGACCTGATCCTCCGCCTGATCGCCGCTGGTGAGATCGTGCGGGCGTGGCCAAGCGACGACTATTGGCTCGACATCGGCCGGCACGACGACTACGAGCAGGCCCAGGAGGAGTTCGCGCGCGTACGCGACCGGCTGATTCCCGCGGATTGAGATCGGCTGATCCATGGGTTGAGATCGGCTGATCCATGGGTTGAGATCGGCTGATCCATGGGTTGAGATCGGCTGATCCATGGGTTGAGATCGGCTGATCCCCACGATTGAGAGAGCCGGTCTCGGAAAGCCCGCGGATGCTCTTGCTGACTTCAGGCCGCGTGGGAGGCGAGGACCGAGCGCACGGTTTCGACGACGAGCTCCACGCCCGCCTCGTCCATCGTCGCGCTGAGTGGCAGCGCGCAGTGGCGATCGGCCGCCTCGCTTGCGCGCGGGAGCCCGTCCGCGGGCTCGAGAGGTCGGTACTCGCTGAACCTGTGCAATGCGGGATACCAAGTCGTCTGAACTCCCTCACGGGCGAGCTCGGATCGGAAGCGATCGCGCGCTTCGCGGTCGGGGAGCAGCACCGGGAAGGCAAAATGGCTTGAGCGCTCGACGGCGCCCGCATCCCACACAAGCTCGATGCCTGGCACGCTCGCAAGGCGCTCGCGATACGAGCACGCGATCGCGCGTCGGGCGGCGATGTCCGCGTCGAGGCGGCGTAGGCGGCTCAATCCGAGCGCGGCTCGCGGCTCGTCGATCCGATAGTTGTAGCCGACGTCGACAACGTCGTAGACGGGGTCGTGACCGCGATGACGGTCCCAGGTCCCGCTCGTCATCGCGTGCGAGCGCAGGCCGCGCACGCTCGCCGCGAGCTGCTCCTCAGCGCATGTCACCATGCCCCCCTCGCCGACGCACAGCTGCTTCTTGGAGAAGAAGCTGAAAGTTCCCAGTTGACCAACTGTGCCGACCTGACGCCCCGCGTCATCGACGCGAGCGCCGATCGCCTGCGCGCAGTCCTCGATCAGCGTCAGGCCGTGCGCGTCGCACAGCTCACGCAGTGCGAGGACATCGGCTGGGTAGCCGCAGAAGTGCACAGCGACGACCGCGCGCGTCCGGGGGGTGATGCGGCGCTCGACGTCCTCCACGTCGATGCTCAGGTCATGTGGACCGCGGATGTCGCAGAGGACGGGCTCGGCGCCCACATATCTGGCGGCGCTCGCGCTCGCGACGAACGTGAGCGCCGGCGCGATCACCTCGTCCCCCGGGCCGAGACCTGCCGCGAGGCACGCGAGGTGAAGGGCTGCTGTGCCGCTCGACACGGTCACGGCATGCGTGGCGCCCACGTAAGCGGCGAGGGCCTCCTCGAAGGCGGCTGTGCGCGGCCCCATCGTCAGCCAGCCTGAGCGCAGACAGTCCAGCACCGCCTCGACATCGCTCTCGGGCATGGCGATATCGGTGAGCGGCACGCGCCAGCCACTCATCTCCCGACCACCTCGGCAAGCGCGGTGACCACGCGGTCCTGATCGTCGTTTGTCATGTGCGGATAGAACGGCAGCGTGAGCTCCGTCCGCGAGGCCAGCTCGGTGATCGGCAGCGTGACCTCCGGGAAACGCTCGCGGTAGGTCGAGAAGCTATGCACGGAGGGATAGAAGATGCTCGTCTGGATCCCGCGCTCGCGCAGCTCGCCGCTGACTTCGCCCCGACGTCCATCGGCCTCGAGCATGATCGGGATCACGTAGCAGGAGGAACCCGGCACATCCGCGTCGTCGAAGGGGACGACGATGCCTTCGACATCCGCCAGCAAGCTTCGATAGCGCAGCGTGAGCTCTCGGCGCCGCGCGATGTCGGCCTCCAGCCGTCCCAGCCGCGAGAGCAAGAGAGCCGCGCGCGGCTCGTCCAAGCGATAGTTGTAGCCGAGCCCGGCGACGTCGTAGGTGTCGGTACGACCGCTATGGCGATCCCACGTGCCACTCGTCATCGCATGCGAGCGCAGCGACCGCGCGAGCGTGGCGACATCGTCGCTGTCGGTGCTCAGCAGACCACCCTCGCCCACGGAGAGCACCTTGTTCGAGAAGAAGCTGAAGGCGCCCGCGAGCCCCCAGGAACCGAGCTTGCGCCCCGCAAGCGTCGCGCTCGGCGCGTGTGCCACGTCCTCGATCAACGCCAGGCCGTGCGCGTCGCAGAGCTCTTGCATAAGGTCCACCGTGGCGGGGTAGCCCGCGAAGTGAACTACGCATACCGCCTTTGTGCGCGCCGTGATGCGTCGCTCGACATCCTTGGGGTCCAGGTAGGGACGCTCCCGCGAGACGATCTCTGCGAACACGGGCGTCGCCCCACAGTAGAGAACCGCGGCGGCTGTGGCCGCAAACGTGAACGACGGCACGATCACCTCGTCGCCGGGGCCCACTCCCGCGGCGAGGTAGGCAAGGTGCAGCGCCGCCGTGCAGCTGGAGACGGCAACCGCGTGGCGCACGCCAAGCTGAGCGGCGAAGGCCTCCTCGAAGGCGGCTGTGCGCGGCCCCATCGTCAGCCAGCCCGAGCGCAGCGTCTCGGCGACTGCCTGCAGATCCTGCTCCTCCAGGCGCAGGTCGAAGAGGGGCAGCTCAGGGAATGTTTCGGTAGCGGCCATCGAAGGGGTCGCCGAACTCTTGCTTCTCGAGCGCGCCGATGACCTCGGCGATCCCGTCGGGCACTGTCATCAGTGTCTCGAATCCGAGCCGCTCACGGACCTTGTCGAAGCTCACCTTGTAATCGCGCGGATCCTCGTCGCGGTGCACATAGGAGACCTTGCCGCGGTCGATCTGCTTGCCGATCTCCCGCACGAGGTCGAGCTTACGGTAGTTCTCGCCCGAGCGACCAGCGTTGAAGACTTCGCCGGAGACCGTCTCGACGGGCGCTTGCAGCACCGTCCGCACGGCACGAGCGGCATCGCGGACGTGGATATAGGGGCGCCAGAACTGCTCGCCGAACACTTCGAGCTCACGATCGGCCCATAGTTCGCGGGTGAACTCGTTGACGGTCAAGTCGAAGCGCATTCGCCGCCCTACGCCGTAGACGGTCGCGAAGCGCAGGCAGGTGGGCGCGACGCCGTCGGTGTCGCCGGCGAGGATCAGCTGCTCCATACCAACCTTCTGCTCGGCATACAGCGAGACAGGGCGCAGCTCGCCTTGCTCGGTGATCGGCACGTTTGGGTCGGCCATGCGCCCATAGTTCGAGCACGTCGAAGCGAACACGAGGCGCTGCACGCCGGCGGCGCTTGCGTCGGCGACAAGCGCGCGCGTGGCCTGCACGTTGACCTCGTCGGACGCCTGTGGGTCGCGAGCGCACGCCGGATCGCCGACGATCGCGGCCAGGTGGACGACCGCGTCCGCTTTGTCGAGCGCGCGCTCTCGCGCGTCCGCGTCGCGAATGTCCGCCTCGATCACCTGCACTCCCGCGTCCTCTTGCTCCGCGGCTATGTCGCGCTGCCCGTGCAGGAGCGAGTCGAGCACGCGCACCTCGCTATCGCTTTCGAGCAGCTCCTTGACGAGCATCGCGCCGATATAGCCGCTGCCGCCCGTGACGAGAACTGTTTGCCTGTCTGTTGTCATCTTGCCTAGCGTATCCTTCCGGTGGACTCGGGCACCCGTCCAAGACTGCGTGCAAGGGATCTGTGATCGTCCGAGGGCGTGTTGTAATAGCTCTGCACGTCGCCTGCCTCGCCGAGGCCTGTGATGACCAGCCCCAGCGGCTTTACGCGCCGTTGCGAGATGATCGCGCGGGTACGACGGATCTCTTCGCGCGTCGTCTGATAAGCGCGAGCGACGATCAGCGCGGTGTCGATCCGTGGATTGTCGAGCATGGTCTGCGCGTCGGCGAGCCCGAGGATCGGAGGGGCGTCGAAGATCACGAGTCGGTTGAACGAGAGCAGCTCGTCGATCAGCTCGTCCATCTCTGTGCTGCGCAGCAGCTCCGCCGCGTTCGGCGGCATCGGTCCACACGGAAGCACCGAGAGGCTGGGGAGGTCGGCGACCGGACGCTGCACCACCTCGGCGACGGGACGACCGTCGGTGACCGCCGTCGTGAGGCCCGCTGTGCCTTGCAGGGAGAAGTGCTGCGAGAGGCTGGGGCGACGTAGATCGGTCTCCACGAGCACCACGGTCTGTCCAGCGAATGCTGCCGCGCGGGCAAGGTTCACGGCCACGGTCGTCTTGCCCTCGCGCGGCGCCGCGCTCGTGAGCAGCACCGCGTGGGCTTCTCCGGCCATCGTCGAGAAGGCCAGCGTGCTGCGCAGGATGCGGTAGGGCTCGAAGCCGGCCGAGTTCAATGCTTCTCTGTGTGAGGAGAACGACGAGGGTGGTATCACTACGAGTGTGCGCAGCCCGTAGGCTGCCTCGAATACCTCGACCGTCTTCACGCGACGGTCGAGCAGATCGACGAGGAAAGCCAGGCCAAAGCCGAGCAGGAGGCCGAGTATCGCTCCGACGAGCGCGTTGCGCTTTGGCCTCGGGGAGGAGGGGCTCCTCGGGACCTGAGCAGTGTCCACCACACTCGCTTCGCCTGTCTGCACGGCCTCGAGCGCTATCACGCGCTGCAGCGCGTTCTGGAGCTGAGCGCGGTCTGCGGTCGCTGCGGGTGGAAGCTCGTCGAGCCGTTCCCGGAGCAGCTTCTCTCCTTGGCTGACCTGCGCGAGCGCACTGCGCTGACGGTAGGCCACGTACTGCTCGGCAAACGCGGTAGCGATCTGCGCGGCGCGCCGCGGGCTGGAGTCCTGTGCCTTGATGTCGATCAGGTTCGAGTTGGGCTCCGCGCTGGCCGTTACCTGCCCGAGCAGTTCTTCGGTGGACTCGTGCAGTTTCAGCGAGCGGTTGACCGCTTCGGCGACAGGGTTGGAGCCCACCAGGAGCAGCGCTGTCGCAGCGTCGGTTTGCGAGTTGCCGTTCGTGGCCGCGCCGTTGAGAACTATGTTGTTGAGTTGCGAGGAAGTTTCCAGCACGACCTTCGAAGTCGCCTGGTACTGCTTGTGCGAGGCGAGCGCAAGCAGTAGCGCGAGAATCGTCGTGAGAACCGCCGTCAACACGACGATCCACCAGCGCTCGCGCAGCACGCGCCATGCGGCGAGGAGGCCAGCGCCGCCTGAGCTCTCGGCGCCAGCGTCAGGGGCACTCATCGACTCATCGTATCCATGTTCTCCGCCGCCCTGGACGATCCTTCTACGCGGGCCGAGGCGAGCAATCCGACGAGCGCTCCCGCCACCGGCGTGAGACGCGGATCGACTCCTGTGAAGCTGGCGGTGGCCTCGGCGACGGCGAGTCCGAGAGCGGCGCCCGCGATCGCGATGCCGCCCAGCCGCAAGGTCGGATTGGCGCCTGTTCTCCACACCGCGATCCCCTGCCAAACGATGCAGCCGATCAGCAGCAGGTATGCGATCAAGCCGAGCAACCCCATCTTCATCCACCACCAGAGAACGCCCATGTGAACGTACTGCTGACCCCCTTCGTACTGGACGCCGAGGGGATAGCGCTGCGTCCACGGGACGCCGAAGCCGAGTCCCGTAAGTGGCTGCTCACCCAGGTCCGCGAGCACGTTGTGACGCTCGTCGAGTCGATAGCGGTCCTCGACGTTGGCCTGCAAGCTGGTTGGTGAAAGCGATTGCACGCGCTGTGCCAGGGGCCCCTGTGTTTCGGCCAGCAGGCCACTCGAGATGCTGATCCAGACTGCCGCCGCCAGGATCGCGAGCGCGGGGAGGATCAGGCGACGCTGGGTGCGCCCGCTGCAGATCACGAAGATCGCCGGAGCGCTCGCGACCGCCGCCAGCCAGAAGCTGCGCCTATAGGAGAGGATCAGCGAGAGCAGCACGATCACTCCGCCCCAGCGTGTCCAGCGTGGCGTGCGGATGCCCGCGGCGAACGCCGCGACGAGCGCAAGCAGGTAACCCAGCGAGAGCCAATTGGTGGTGGCCTCGTAGTAGCTGATGACAGTGCCACCGAATGTGCCCCCGAGCTGCTCTCCCGCTCCCGTGAGGACGCCGAGGATCCCCCCGAGGGACTTGAGGGCGACAAGCGCCGCCAGCCAGCCGAGCGCACGGCGCAGCCCGGCGGCGTCTCGGATCACATTGACGACGAGCCACGGCATTGTCAGCAGCGGCGCGACGAGCCTCAATTGCTCGCTGATCGTCTTCCACGACGCTCCTCCGGAGCGGCCCACGACACAGCCCACAAGACACGCCGCCGCCACCAACGCGATGGGGGCGCCGAAGTGTCGTGGTCCGAGTGGCATGCGTTCGCGACGCAGGGCGTCGAGTAGCACGGCGACGATCGCGAGCAGTGTCAGCAGCTCGACCGGCGACATGTGACCTGGTAGCGGATCGTGAATCTGCGAGCTGTAGAAGCCCAGCAAGTTGGGCGTGCTCTGCTCCACGACGATCGCGTAGACGATCGGCAGCGAGACGGCAAGCGCTGGTCGCACCGCGATCAGCGCGAGAATCGCGAGCAACGGCGGGACCGCGAGCGCCGCGAGACCGTAGCGGTGGGCGATCAGCGCGATCAGGAAGACCAAGAAGGCCGCGCCCAGCGCCCAGAGCGCTTGCAGCCTGCTCGGCGCAGGCGGCGATCCCCACAATCCGATCAAGTCTCCGAGATGCGACTGCTTGCCCCGAGCGGAGCTCATCGCCGCGAGCCTAGCCGGTGTCGCCTGGGTGACCGGCAAAATTCGCTCGGTCGACACCTACACTGAGACCAATGGCAACCTTGATACCCGAGTTCGAGGCTGGCAAGTTCACAGTCGAGACTCCAGCTCCAAGCTGGTGGCCGATTCGCCGACGTTTGGAGATTGCCTCGCAGTGGGCGAGAAGCCCAGTGCTCGACGTGGGCGCCGGCACCGGCTGGCTCGCGTTGCACCTCCTGGAGTGGGGACACGACGTCACCGCTTCGGACTACGACGCGAAGGCGCGCGCGAACTTCCAAGCAAACGCCGCGATCGTTGGTCGCGAGATCGCGATCGGCGTCGAAGACGTATCGAGGCTCGCCTATGACGACGAGCGGTTTGCATCGCTGTTCTGCATCTCCGTGCTCTCCTATGTCAGGGATCTCCAGGGCGCCCTCGACGAGCTCTCGCGCGTGCTCGCACCCGGCGGGATCGCGGTGATCGGCTGTCTGAACGCCTACGGCAGCTACGCGCTCCTGAACGATCGCGACCCCCGCACGCTCTTCCGTCGCAACCGCTTCCGCGGCGACATCCGCCAAGACGTCGAGCACTTTCACGGGCCCCGCTGGTGGGAGCGCGAATTTGCCCGGCGCTTCACAGTCCTCGAGGTAATACCCCTGGAGATATTCTCGCCCCTGATCGCGAAGCTCGCCGGCTACGAGGTCAACCCGCGCTGGACTCATGCGGACGTCCGTCTCGCGGCGCACCTGCCGAAGGAGCTCGCCTCGGAGGTCATCTACATCCTGCGCAAGTGAGCGTCTGTGACGCTCTCGATGAGTGCAAGCCAATCGGCGCGAAAACGCTCGAGGCTGTTGTGCTCGAGGACATAGGCACGAGCCTCCTGCATCAGCGCGGTCGTGTCCTTGCCGCGCAGCTCGCGTAGGCGCGCGGAGATGTCTCGCACGTCGGGGTCCACACACACGGTCTCGTAGCGGGGAAGCGCGGAGAGCAGGGTGCGCGTCCAACCGACGCGCGTGGTCACCACCGGCGTCCCGCACGCGAGCGCCTCGAGGATCACATAGCTGCAAGCCTCGTAGCGTGTCGGGAACAGCACGCAGTTCGCCGCCGCATACGCGTCGGCAAGTCGCGCCGGCTCGAGCACGCCAAGGTGTCGCGCGCCGGGGATGCCGCGCGCCCCGGCGTGCAGGAGCTTCCAGCCGCTTGCCGCACAGCTCTCAGCGAGTAGATCGGCCCCCTTGCGATACTCGGGTCTACCGACAAAGAGCGCATAGCTCGCGTCGCCGTCGAGTCCCAGTCGCAGCCGAGCCTGGCGGCGGTCGCGCGGAGCGAAGACAGCGGTGTCGACTCCATTGGGGATCACGCTCTCCGCGTGGTGGCGGTAATAGCGAGCGGTCTCCTCGGCGGCGCTCTCGGAGACGACCGCCAGATGCCCGGCACGGCACGTGATGGCCTCGAGCGGCCAGTAGCCAAGCAGCCGGCGCAGGAAGTCTCGCCGCGGGAGACTAGGGCGCGCCGCCAGGATCTCCGCGGCCGAGGTGCCGTGGAACACCTGCACGCGCGGTGTGCCGCGCGGGGCGCCGAGACCGAGGAAGCCGTTGCCAATGATCAGGTCCGGACGGGGGTCAACTGCCCTCACGGAGCGCGCCGTGGAGAGCGACCAGAGCAGCGGCGAGCCGCCGAGGCGAAACGTCCAGCGACCCGGCTGGCGCGTGGGCCCGACGATCGACGTGCGCCAACCCTGCTCACGCATGATGCCGCTGAGCAGCCAGCAGAAGCGCTCGACGCCCCCGGCGTTCCCGTCAGGCACGGGCGACATCAGGACTGCGTGCCGGGAGCGGACTGCGTGTCTGGAGCCCATGGCGGGACCTGCCTCAGCGCGTGAGCCGCCCGCCCAGGGCGGCGCGCACACGTTTCAGGCGTGCGCGTGTGAAGCCCACCAGCGTGAGCTTGGCGCGGTCGGCGATGAAGGAGAGCTGTCCGAGCGTGGGGCTCTTGATGTGGCCCTGCTCGACCAGCCAGCCGCCGTGGCGGGCGAGGAACTGCCAGTTGTTCTTGATCGCCGCCCACTCGTACTCCAGGCGCGGACGGCGCGACCCCCCGTCCCACTGGTCGAGCTGGTACATCGCCGTGGCCGGCGTGAGGATGCAGCGGAAGCCGCAACGCACTGCCTGAATGAAGAAGTCCGTCTCGTCGCGCCAGCCCGTGTTCCCATACTCCTCGTAGTACTGGATGCGTTCGAAGACCCTCCGGCTCACGAGCGCCGGGGCTGGCATGAAGGGAGTCTCAAGCTCGCTGATGGGCGCCACCGAATGGTCGTCGATGCCGGGCACGCCGCCGTGACGGGCTTGCGCCGCGGCGAGCGCGGTCTGGGCATCGCACTCGGTGATGTTCAACCATGGCGCGCCGACGATGTCGGCTTGCTGCTCGCGCGCGACGCGCTTGAGCACTGGCCCGTAGTCGCTGGGGTAGCGCAGGTCGTCGTCGGAGATCACGATCCACTCTCCGCGCGCGATCCCGCAGCCCGCGTTGCGCGCGCTCGACAGCCCGTCCTTTGCCTGGCGCAATAGGCGTACGCGCTCGTCGGCGCCGAACTCCGTATTGATCATCTCGTCCGTCCCGTCGTCTGAGCGCTGGTCGATGACGACGATCACCTCGAGCACGTCGTCGAGCTCGAGGAAGGCCGGCAGGTTCTCGCGCAACGCCTCACGCCGGTTGTGGCTCGGCACCACGAAGGAGATGTCCCTGCTTTCGAAGCTCGCGTGCATCGCATCCTTCCCGTCGGCAGCCCGAAGCGCCTACTTGAGAGTCATGCGCCGGCGTCCCGCGCCAGCCTAGCGAGGCTCACCCTGGAGAGCCGCTCGAAGCTCCCCGGGAGTCAGAACACGCAGCGCGAGCAACAGCGTCGGATAGCTGACCGCGGCGACGGCGACGAGCACATATAGCGGGGCGCCAGCGTCTCGCGCCAGCCAGGTTGGCGCCACCATCGCGAGCGCCGCCGCGAGTGTGCGCAGCAGGCGACCGTAGCTGGGCCTCATCGCCAGTCCCCGCAGCACGGCGCGCATCGTGAGCGACATGACGATCACCTCGGTGACGAGCGTGATCCATGCCGCCGCGAGGAACCCATAGCGCGGGATGAGCACCAAGTTCAGCGAGGCGTTGACGAGCAGCCCGACGGCTGCGTAGCGGAAGAACTTCTTCTGCAGCTCGAGGATCACAACCATGTTGCCAGCGAGATAGCCGAACGAGATCGACACGAACGCCCCCATCAGGATCGGCAGCGCGGGCGCTGCTTTGGCGAATGCCGGGCCGAACAGCAGTTGGACGATTGGCGTGGCGGCCACCGCCGTGAACGCGAGCACGGGCAGAGAGGCCATCGTGAGGTACTCGCCCGCTGTCTGGAAGAGAGCGCGCACGCGCAGCGGGTCGCTTGGATAGGCGGCTGCGATCAGCGGGAACAGCGTCGTCATCACCGAGATGGGGATGAACTGGATCTGGTCGAGGACGCGGTAGACCGCCCCGTAGAGCCCCGCTTCATGAGCGCCGGCCAGCTCGAACACGAGCACCTGGTCGAGCTTCACATAGAGCGTCACAAGGATGCCGGCCGCGCCCACGCCGAGCCCTACGCGCATCAGCGGACGCCAGAGCTGGCGTGAGGAGACGGCGCGGATCGAGACGGAGCGCCGGGCGAGCAGCACAGACGCGCCGGTTGTCACAGCGGCGACGGCGAGGAACACCGCGGCAAACGCCACGATTCCCCCCGAGAGCAGCGAGATGGCGACCGCTCCGCCCGCCCACAAGACGCTTCCGAGGGTGAGGATCGCCATTGTTATGTCGTTGCGCACGCGAAGCTGGAACGCGGCCGTGACAGCCGCCGGCGCGGCCAGCAGCACAGTGGCCGCGATCAGCGCGCCCGCGATCTGGGATTCCCGCGTCGGTGCGATCAACAGGATCGCCACAAGCGAGGCGATCGTCGCCGGGATCGCGAGCATCACTCGCAGCGAGACGAGCGCGCCCAGCCAATCGCCTTCGCGTGCGGGCTCACGCGCTGCGCGCCCGACCGCGACCTGGGAGAGGCCGAGTTCGCCGAAGTTCGTCGCGATCTGCGTGACGGCGAAGATCGTGGACCACTGCCCGAAGCCGTTGGTTCCGAGCGCGCGCACGACCACGAGCGTGACCACGACGCCCAACGCCAGGTTGCCCACGCGTGCGAACACTTGCACCGCGATGTCGAGCGTGGCCCGACGCGCGCCCACGTGGGCGGAGCGGCTCTGCGATTCCCGCTCGTCGATCTGGGCCGGCGCGCTCACGGATGCTTGTCGCAGGCCCGAGAGCTGATAGAGAGCGGGTCGATCACCGGCCTCGAACGATAGGAGACGTGCCGGTGGGACAGCAGTCGAGCGGGTGAGACAGCAAAACGGCCGTGGGACGGCAGACGGCGGCGAGAGTGGAGACGGGCAGGGGACAGTAGACGGGGCCGGTGGGAGCAGACGTGCCGGTGGGAGAGCAGACGGGGCCGGTGGGAGCAGACGAGCCGGTGGGCCAAGTTGACGCCATCGCGCGAGGCTATGATCCGAGCGGTCGCTTCATGACCGGTGCTCGTGCCCATCAACCACACGGCGCGACTTCAGCGGAGCCCACGTCGGGGAGCGCTGGCGGGCCTTGGGAGAAGGCTCGTGTCCCCGTCAGCGCCTGTCTGATCGTGCGCGACGAGGAGCGGCGTCTGCCCGACTGTCTCGCGAGCATCGCTTTCTGCGATGAGATCGTCGTAGTCGACAGCGGCTCGCACGACCGCACGCTCGAGATCGCACGGGCGGCAGGCGCGAAGGTGCTCGAGCGACCCTGGACCGGCTATGCCGCGCAACGCAACTTCGCGCTCGACCACGCAAGCCACGACTGGGTGCTCGAGATAGACGCGGACGAGCGCGTCTCGGATCCCCTGCGAGGAGAGATCGAGACGTTCGTCAGGTCTGGGAGAGATGACCTGGACATCGCCGCGATTCCACTCCGCCACATCTTCCTCGGACGTCGCCTTGGGCCCTCAGCCCTGTACCCGATGTATCGCCACCGCTTCTTCCGGCGCGCGCGTCACCGCCACGACGAGCGTCGGATGGTGCACGAGGGGCTGGTCGCCGACGGCCCCACTCATGCCTTTGTCGGCGACCTCGAGCACCGTCTCGCGGATGGCTTCGGGGAGGCGTTGAGCGACTGCCTTGGATATGCCAGGCTCCAGGCGAGCTCGTTGACCCCGCCTATCGGCGTGCGCGCCTATCTGACAGGCATCCTCGCGAGACCCGCGGCCAAGCTCCTCTGGCGAGTCGTGGCCTTCGCGGGATGGCGAGACGGCTGGCAGGGGCTTGTGCACATAGGGCTGGGCGCAGCCTCCGACAGCCTGGTATGGGCGCGCCTCGCTAGGTCGCGCCTACGGCATCGCAGCGCTCCCGCGCCGGAGCAAGACGACGCGGGCGACGGTCATTTCGGTCGACGCACCCATCGTGGCCCGGCCCGAATCGTCGCGATTGCCGACGACGCCAAGGCGGTGCGGCGCGCGATCGGATGGCTCGCCAGCGCGCGCGCCGAAGGGGCGGACGTGGCGCTCATCGCCTCCGAGGCATCCTGCGCGGAGGCAGAGGATGCCGGGGCGGAAGCTGCTCTTCACACTGAGGCTGAGTACGCCGGCGCGGCAGGTGCTCTCCACACCGAGGCAGAGCAGGCCGGGGCGGAAGCTGCTCTCCACATTCGCCTCGTCCCGCGCCTCGCGTCACTCCAGATCGTTCGAGCGCTCGAGGCCGAGCAGCAACTACGTCCGGTCGATGCCCTCGTCGGCTTCGGCCGAAGCGCCGAGCGGTTGCTCTCGCGGCACTCACGCCTTCTCCGTTTGAGCCCTCGAGCGCTGTCTGAGACGGCAACCCCCAAAGAGGCGATCGAATGCGCTTTGGCCGACCATTCGCAAAACGCTCCCAGCTAGCAT
Organism: uncultured Solirubrobacterales bacterium; assembly: GCA_963764655.1. GTDB lineage: Bacteria > Actinomycetota > Thermoleophilia > Solirubrobacterales > Solirubrobacteraceae > Palsa-744. The sequence goes on along the minus strand of CAVXTI010000001.1, from coordinate 1,984,535 downwards.
GCCCGACGTGAGTCGTGACCGTCTGCATGTTCTCTCCGTGCAGACGTCCAGTGAGCGGGGTGGCGCGGAGTACGCCAATGTCGAGCTGCTCGCGGCATTGCGGGCCGAGGGGATGCAGGTGAGGCTTCTCACCGATCAGCCCGCGCTCGCGAGCGGAACCGATGTGCCGGTGACCGTGATCCAGCTTGGCCCGAAGCTCGGGCGTCGTACGGTCGTGAAGGTCGCGCTCGGCTTCCCGCTTTGGCTATGGCGCTTGCGCCGAGCTTTGAAGCGCACGGTTGCCGAGGATGGCCCGATCGACATTCTCCTTTTGCACTTCAAGAAGGAGCAGCTGCTGTCGGCGCTGCTTCCCCGTCGTCTCACCGGGAGCGTGGTGTGGGCTGAGTGGGGGAGGCTGCCCGCGCCGATGGCACATGGCCTCGGACGTCGTGCTTACCTGGCCGCCGCCGGGCGGGCGCGGTCGATCGTCGGCGTCTCCGAGAGCACTCGTGGATCGCTCGTGCAGGCCGGCGTTCCAGCCGAGAAGGTCGACGTCGTCCAGTACATGCTCGACGGCAAGGAGCTCGCCTTCGACGCTGAGGCGCGCGAGCGCTACCGGCGCGAGTGGGGCGCCGGAGAGGACACGTTCGTGCTGGGCTGCGTCTCGAGGATGAACGCCGCCAAGCGCAACGACGTGATCGTCGATGCGCTTGCCTACCTGCCTGAGAGCGTCCTGCTCGTGTTCGCCGGCGAGGGCGACGGCGAACAGGCTCTGCGCGCGAGGGCCGCTCGCTACGACGGACGTGTGCGCTTCCTGCCAACCCCGCGCGGGTATGTGCAGGAGGTGCTCTCCGGATGCGATGTCACGGTCTTCGCGCCGCAGGAGTTCGAGGGAGCTCCCCGCTCGATCGTCTTCGGCCAGCTGGCCGAGCGGCCGGTCGTCGCCTCCGCGCCTGAGGGCGCCGACGGGATGGTCCTGCCAGGCACCGGCACGATCGTGACACCGCACAACGACCCTCGGGCATTGGCGGGCTGCCTGGAGGAGTATCGCCTGGATCCCGCGCGCCGTGCCCGTGAGGGCGCCGCCGGACGCGCCCTGGCGCTGAAGCTCTACGACCGGCCGGTGGTGCTGGAGCGGTGGAGGGCGCGGCTGCGGGCCGCCGCCACGCCCAAGGCCTGACCGATCCCCATCATGAGAAAAGGCCGGATCCCTTTTCAGCGTGGGACCCCGCTCTCCTCGTCGACCTCTCGCTTTGGTTAGGAGAGCGAGCCGAACCCCTTCTGCAGCGCATAGAAGGCCGGCTTCGGCTGCCAGCTGCCGTACTTCTCGAGGCCGAACTGCGCTTCGGAGTCGGCCGCATCGCCGTTGAACTCGCGCAGGCAGTAGGAGAACATCGCTCGCACCCACGGCCTTGCGGCGACCTGAGTCGTGAGGTCTTCGTAGTTGTGAGCCTGGGTCGCTTCGCTTACTTCTGAGGTGGTCCATCCGATCTCGGTGATCCAGAAGGGGACATTCACTCCGTGTGCGGCGAAATCGGCACGAATCGAGTCGATGCGCTGGAAGGACCAGCCGCCGCTCGTGCCGCGGAAGCCGTCGGCTTCCTTCACCGGCACGGCCGGGTCGTCGCCGTAGGGGTGAACGGCCACGCCGTCGATCCATTTGCCCAGATCCGGGACGGCGGCGAAGTAGGCGTCGACCGACGTCGTCCACCAACCGCCACCTGCCGCGGCGGCGTCGCCGTCCTCGGCTGCGACGAGAACCTTGACCGTCGGGGCAACCTCCTTGGCGGCCTGCGACGCCGCCTGGACGTCACGGGCGTACGCGGCCGGGTCGCCCGGCTTGCCGGACCACGCGTAAGAGTAGTAGGGCTCGTTCCACAGCTCCCACCACTGAAGGTTGGCCGGGGCCCCGGGCCCATAACGCGCGACTGCCGCAGCGATGAATGTCGCGTAGTCGGTCGAGGACTCGGGGGTCGTCCAGGACGGCGCGTAGCCGGCGACGGGCAGGATCGTGATGCCGTTCGCCTGCGCCGTTGAGACCATCTGGTCAAAGCTCGACCAGTCGAACACGCCGCGCCGCGGCTCGATCTCCGACCAGTTGAGGTCCTCGCGCGCCCAGCGTGCGCCGACCGTCGTGATTTCGTGAGCGATCTGCGGCTCGGCGGCTGTGCCCCAGCCCTGAAGGTTCGTGTCGACGCCCTTCACGAATGGCAGATCGAAGGCGCCTGAGCTCGAGTCTGTCCCTGACGAGCCAGTGCCTGGAGAGTCTGAGCCTGTTGAGCCGATGCCTGTCGAGCTCAGGCCCGTCGAGCTCAGGCCCGTCGAGCTTTTCCCGCTGGAGCCGGTTGTGCCCGTGCTGCCCGTTCCGGCGCCGGGACCGATCGAGCTCGCGACGCCAGTTCCCGTGTCGGCGGTCCTCAGGTCGCTCGAATGGCTGCGTCTGCGCGAGATGCGCGCTGTGAGCCTACGCACTCGTCTTTCGGCGCCGGCCAGCTTGGCGCGTGAGCTGGTGACGGCGTGGCGCTGAGAGCCGCATCCGCGGGCACGCCTGTGCAAGCAGGCGCTGAGCCCATTCAAGTCGTGCGCCAGCGCACGGCGGTCGGAGGCGCGAACCGCGATGGCGCTGCGAAGAGCGGTGCTGCTGATCGTCGCGGTCGGTTGCGTGGCCGTGGCGGTAGCGGCAGCCGCGGTCGTTGCCGCCGCCGTGCGCGCTGCCGCGCCGGCGCCGGTTGCCGCCAGGGTCACACACGTCGCCACCAGCAGCGCGATCCTCTGCTGAGCCCATGCCCGGGCGGGGCGGGGGTGCGACGGGGACATACAAGTCATCTCCTTCGGGAGCCGGGCTGTCTGCGTGAGACCCCTGGCTTTGCGAACCCGCCTCGCGGCGGGCGTGCCTTTGTCGGGAACCTGCGATGACGCTCAACTCGATGACCCAGCGCCTAATAGACCTTTCGGCGCGAAGCGGACCCGTCTTTAGGCCCTCCAGGCTTTCTGGACGGCTCAAGAGAAGCGCGGATCCGTGCGGACGGGCGCTCAGCGAAAGGCGCGCCCGTCACGTTGCGGCTGGGCCAAGCGCTCAGGCGCGGATCAGTGCCGCAAGCGCCTCGATCGAGTAGCGCCGCTCGGCGAGCTTGCGCCCGGCGCGCGCGATGTCCGGCGCACCGGCGCGCAGCACCTTTGTGGCTATGTCTGCGAACGCCTGTCCATCGTCCGCGAGGAGACAGTCCTCGCCGTCGTGGACCTGCAGGCCCGCCACCGCGCGCGCGGTGGCGATCACCGGCAGCCCGTAGGCGAGCGCCTCGATCAGCTTCAGCGGACTGCCGCCGCCCTGCAGCAGCGGCGCCAACGCACAGCGGGACTGGCGGTAGACGCTCGCGAGATCCTCGACGAACCCGAGCGTACGCACGCGCGGATCGTCGCTCGCGGGGCGCTCGAGCCCGGCGCCGACGAGCACCAGCCGTGCCGCGGGCAGCTCGCTCCAGACGCGCGGGAATACCTGCTCGAGCAGGAACGCGAGCGCGGTGCGGTTGGGCTCGTAAGCGAAATTCGCGACGAAGATGGCGTTCGGCTCAGGCGCGATCCCTGGGACCGGCTCGATCGCGGCCACGTCGACAACGTTGGGGGCGAGTCGCAAGCTGGCTCCTGGGGCGAGCTGGCGCGCCGCGCTCATGTCTGCCTCGCTCACCATCCAGGACTCGCTCGAGCGTCGCAACAGTCGTCTCTCAAAAGGGCCCAACCCGCGGAGCTTCCTGCGCTCCTCGGCGCCGAGCTCGTGGCGAAAGCCGGACTCGAGGTTGTGGGCGTTGTAGATGACCGGGCGCTTGCGTGCGAGCCCGGCAAGCGCGGCGGCCGCGGTCGGCCCGTCGGCGATTACGCGGCCGCGATCTGGCGCGCTGGCCAGCTGCTTGGCGGCGGCGGCGAGCTCTGGGGAGACGCCGCGCGCGAAGCCGTCTGGAGCTCCGCTGAGGCGGGCCTTCGCGTACGCGAGCGCACGTCGTGTACGACGCGAGGGGACCGCCTCGCGCAGCTCGATTCCTGGGATCGCGGCGAACGCCTCGTCTGGCGAGGCGGCGCCGAAGCGCGCATAGAGCAACGTCAAGGGGCGGTCGGCGGCGAGCGCTCGCGCGATGCCATACGTGCGCATATCGCGGCCCGAGCGCAGAACGGGGGTGTGGGCAGTGACGAGCAGATCCCTCCGAGCCGGCCGCAATGCGCCGATGGCCGTCCCGATCTCCTCGATGCGCCGCTCCCACGAGTGAGCCTCGGCCGCGCGCGAGCGCGCCGTCCTGGCCTCGGGACCGTCATGCGCGAGCGCCTCGTCCAGCAGCTTTGCGATCCCCTCGGCGTCGGGTGCGCTGAGCACCTCCTCTACCGCCGCCAGCGACGGCAGCGGGGTCGCTACGACTGGCAGCCCTGCCGCAAGGTACTCGTAGACCTTCATCGGGAAGATGCTGTCCGTGAGCTGGTTGAGCGCATAGGGGATCAGACCCGCGTCGGCGGCGCGCAGCACGCTTGGCAGCTGTTCGTAGGCGCGTGGCCCCAGCAGATGGATGTTGGCCTCGGCGGCCAGCGCCGAGACATCGGCGCGCGGGTCGCCCGGGCCGACTGGGCCGACCAGGGCGATCGACCAATCGCGTCTTATCCTCGCGAGCACGACCAGCAAATCCATATCCAACTTGGTGGTGACCACCGCGCCCGTGAACACGATTCGCGGGTGTGGCAGCTCAGCCATCCCCGCGTCGAGCGGCCCGCCGCGCAGCGCGCTGGCGAACAGCTCGATGTCGGCCACATTGGGGGCGTATAAGACGTTGCGAGAGATCGTGCTCAGCCGCTCCGCGAGCTTAGGCGCGCTCGCCAGCACGAGGTCGGCGCGCCCGGCGAAGCGCGTCTCGGCCTCCCGGAAGCTGGGACCGTCGATCCCCGGCTGAGCGGCCATGTCGTCGACGCAGTGGTAGACGACGAGCCGCGGGTGCAGCGCGTCGAGCAGGGTCTCGGCCTGCGGGACGTAGGCCCACAGGATCGGGTTCTCCATTCCGAGTTGTCGCACAGCGCGGCGCACGAGCGCTGGAAGCAGCCATCCGTTGACGCGCTGGGCGATCGGATTGCCGTGCAGTGGGAGCACGAGCGGCGAGAGCACGTGCAGCCCGTCGGTTTGGCGTGGTCCCCGCAATCCGCGCAGCAGGCGCCGCGCGATCCGCCTCACGTCCCGCCCGGCCAGCCGCGGGCGGCGCAGGCCGAGCGACTCGACGAACAGAACCCGATTCTCGCGCGCGAGCCGCTTCATCAGGTGGTGCTGGTTAGTCTGGAGATCCGTGGCCCAGTCGGCGAACCCCACACACACGATGTCGCGGCCCTGAAGCCGTGGCGGATCTGCCATCGCGGAGATGATCTCAGGCTCGCGGAAGAGAAAGCTCGTTCGCGCCCGGGCTGCCGTCCCACGCTCGACTTGCGGGCGGCTCGGTGAATGAGTCGCCAATCGACAGGCTGCGCGAGCGCTTCCCTCGCGTGGCGGTCGTGCACGACTGGCTCACGATCCCCGGGGGCTCGGAGGACGTGGTCATGGAGTTGCTGCACATGTTCCCGCGGGCGGAGCTGTTCACCTCGGTCTACGACCCCGCGCCCTGGCCGAAGATCATCACCGAGCGGCCCGTCCACGCCTCGCGTCTGAACCGGATCCCCGGCGCGAAGACCCACTACCCGAAGCTGCTGCCGTTGATGACGGCCGCGATGCGCTCGTTCGACTTCTCGCGCTTCGACCTCGTGCTGTCGAGCAGCCACGCGTGCGCGAAGAACATCCGCACTCCGCCTGGGGCGCTGCACGTCTGCTACTGCCACACGCCGATGCGCTACGCCTGGGACGAGAGTCTGCTCGAGGGTGAGGAGATCGGTCGCGCCACGCGGCTTATGCTTCCGCTGATGCTGCGGCGGCTGCGCCGTCAGGATGTCGAGGGGGCTTCCTCGCCCGACGTGCTCGTCGCAAATTCGCGCCACGTGGCTGATCGCATAAGGCGCTGCTACGGTCGTACGGCTGAGGTTGTCAACCCGCCGGTCGACGTCACGCGCCTGCTGTCGCTGCCGCGCGCCCCCGGCGAGCACTACCTCGTGTTCGGACGGGTCGTTCCATACAAGCGCGTCGAGCTGGCGGTGGCCGCGTGCGCGCGGCTCGGCCGGCCGTTGAAGGTGGCCGGCGACGGCCGCGCGCTGGCGTCCGTGAGGGCAGCGGCCGCCGGGCACGCGCAGATCGAGCTGCTCGAGCGCGTCGAGGACTCCGAGCGCGACGCGCTGATGGGCAGCTCCCGTGCGCTGCTGTTCCCGGGCGAGGAGGACTTCGGGATCGTGCCCGTCGAGGCGCAAGCAGCCGGGCTCCCAGTGGTCGCCTATGAGGTCGGCGGGGCCTCGGAGACCGTCATCGACGGGCGCACCGGAGTGCTGTTCGACCAACAGAGCGCGCTCGGGCTCGCCAAGGCGATCGAGCGCTTCGAGGCCCTCGCGCTCGACGAGCGAGCGATTCGTGAGAACGCCAAGCGCTTCGGGCGCGAGCGCTTCCGCGCGGAGATGGCCGGGGTGATCGAGCGGGCGGGGCAGGCGCGCGGCCCACAGGCCGCGTCTGCGCGTCGTCTTTCGGGCTAGCTTCGTCCGAAGAGCTCCTCCAGAAAGAATCGTGTCTTTGGTAGAGGCTCCCTCGCGGGGTAAATGCGCTCGAGCAACTCCAGCGTCTCCTGTGCATCGTGCAGTCCACACTCACGGATGAGGATTTCGATGTCCTCGTCGTCCTCGCCGAAGCGCATTGCCATGAGCTTCATCGCAAGCAGATATTGGGGTGAGGCAGTTGTGATCTCTATCCCGTGAATGTCGGGCACGGGGCGCGGATCCTCATCTTCTCCCGGCATGAAGCCCTTTACGGCATCGTTCAGCCAGTCCTCGGGCAGGCCGAGCCGCTTGGCGACCTTCGCGGCGGCCTCGTATATCGAGCTCTTGGGCTCGAACACAGCGTCGATGTCCTTCGTCACGCGCCTTGTCGAGTATGCCAACGCCATCGCCGCGCCTCCGACGACGAAGATCTGACCGTGTACGCCATTTCGGCTCAGCTCGTCACCGAGCGCCTGGAGGGCTTCGAGTATCTCAGCTCGCGCGAAGCGTCTCGTCGGCTTTTCAGGCACGGTCGAAGACCTCGCGTGCGATGAACACGCCATGGCGCGCGAACACAGCGGGAGTGTGGGCAAGCGTGTACGCCTCGAACGCGGGCCTGCTTGCGGCGAACCACCAAGGCTCGACAAACCGGTTGGGCCCGTCGACCCATCTGGGGGTCGGAATGTCGCCCTCGCGCGCGAAGAGCTCGGCCGTGCCGGCTAGCGCCGCATCGAAGCGGGTATCGCCGGTCGCCGGTGGCTCCGCGTGCAGCAGCGCGATCTTCCCGGGTCGCGAGGATCCCCTGAAGTCGTCTGCGAATCCGAACAGAAGCCGCAACGCGTCGCGCTCTCGATCCTGCCCGAGGTCTTCAGCAATTATCTGCGCGAGTTGCTCGAGCGATGTGGCGCCGCGTCGCACACGCGGAAGTGCGCTTATCTCGAAGTCGTGTTCACAGGCGTCGAGCAGCCGCTCCAGTGTCGCGACCGTGGGAGTCCGGACTCCCGACTCATAAGCGGCGATCGCTGGTTGAGCCGTGCCCGCACGACGCGCCATCTCAAGTTGAGTAATACCCGCGGCCTTGCGGGATCTCTTGATGAGAGGCGCGATCTCCATAATAGGGATTATATACATTTCGATATATATCCCCTATGGGTCTGTTCGCAACTGGCTGGAGCTTTGTGCCCGAGGCGCTACCGCACTGCTCCCGGCCCGCCTGGAGCAGTGGCCGCCGCCGCGTCGAGCAGCCCGGCGCCATAGAAGCGCTGGTCCTGTGGCCCTCCGAGCCTGCGAGCGGTCGCCTTCAGGCGCGTGAGGATCTGCGCGGGTGTGGGCCTGGGCCCGAGGATGCCCGCGGCGATGATCATCGCCGCGGCGGCCGTCACGTGGGGCGTGGCCATCGATGTTCCTTCATAGCCCGAGGGGAAGCCGAACACGCGTGGGGACGAGCCGGTGAAAGTCATCTGGAAGATGTCGCGTCCCGTGGGAAGTTCCAGATTGCAGTTCGGGTCGCCGGGAAGGCTCGCGTCGGGACCGCCGCCGGGCGCCACGAGCGCGATCCCATGCCCGTAGTTGGAGTAGCTCGCCAGGCATCCGTGTTCGGTGGTGGCGCCCACGGCGATCACGTGCTTGGCTCGCGCTGGATAGGGAATCGTGGTGCTGTCCTCGTTGCCCGCGGCGGCCACGACGACGACACGATGGCGGTAGGCGTAGCGCAGCGCTTCGGTCAGCTCAGGTATGTCAGAGGCGCCAACGTCGCTTGAGAACTCGAGGCTGAGATTGATGATGCGCGCACCATGCTTGACGGCGAAGCGCACTCCTTCGGCGATCACCGAGGCGTCGCCTTCGCCGGCGCTGTCGAGCACCCTCACCGGCATGATGCGCGCCGCGTAGGCGAGGCCCGTAAGCCCGTAGTGGTTGTCGGTGGCCTCGGCGATCGTGCCGGTGACAAATGTCCCGTGGCCGTTGTGGTCATTGGCATAAGGCGTCCGCGCGATGAAGTCGTAGCCCTGCACGAACGAGTATCGGTTGAAGTCGGGGGAGCGGCGGTAGCGACCGCGGTTGGCGTAGGCGACGCCCGTGTCGAGCACGGCTACCTTCACCATGGCGCCGCCAGGCGCTCCATCGGCCACTACGTTCGCCCATGCTTGCGGAGCGTTGATCCCAAACAGGCCGCTGAAGTTCCATTGCAGCTGCTGCCAGTCGCCCGGCGTGGTGGTCGTGCCAGGATCGTTGGGGATCGACGGCGCGCCCGTGGCGTGTGCGACGTAGTCGGGCACCGCCCACACGACGTTGCTCTGGCTGCGCAGCTTCGCGAGCGTGGCGCCCAGGCTGACGTTCGCGGGCAGGCGCAGCAGCCGCGTGGCCGAGCCATCTGACGGCTCGCCCCCGTGCACTCGCGAGCTGTGAGCGATCGGGGCGCTTGTGGAGGCGTACTTGACGACTATCCGCTGTGATGCGTAGGCACGGGCGACCGTCCGCAGCGGCTCATGTCCGGCACTGAGCGATGTCAAGGTTTGTGCCGCGGCGGCCGGACGTGTTGCCGATGCGCCGCTAAGCCCTGTCAGCCCTATCGTGGCGAGCGCAAACGCGCACGCGGCAAGAGCCTTCAGCCACCGAACGGACGGACATGGATATCGGGGTCGATCGGTCGGCGGCAAGTGAGCTCCTTCGTAATCATGATGTGTTGGGGTCCCTGGAGGTTGCGCTACGCGTCGACCCAACCACGAATGACACGATGAGCGACCACTTCTTCCCTCGCGACGAATACTTCATGCGCCTTGCTCTGCGCGAGGCGCAGCGCGCGATCGAGCACGAGGACGTGCCGATTGGAGCGGTCGTGGCTCACGGCGGCGAGCTGATCGCGACTGGCCACAACGAGCGCGAGCTGCGCCAGGACCCAACGGCCCACGCCGAGCTCATAGCGCTGCGCGAGGCCGCCCGCATGCTCGGAAGCTGGCGCGTGCTCGACGCGGTTCTGTACGTGACGCTCGAGCCGTGCGCAATGTGCGCAGGCGCGATCGTGCTGGCGCGTGTCCCGCGTCTGGTGTTCGGCGCGAAGGATCCGAAGGCGGGGGCGTGCGGAAGCGTGCTCGACGTGCTGAGCGAGCCGCGCCTCAATCACCGCCCCGAAGTCGCCCCAGGCCTGCTTGCCGGCGAGTGCGGAGAGATGCTCCGGGAGTTCTTCGCGTCGCGACGCTGAGCTCTCGGCTGTCACAGCCGCCTCGCGCTGCGTGTCTGAGCGCTGATCCTCTAGCCTAGAGCGGGTCGCGCTGGAAGGGTGGCAGAGCGGTTGAATGCGGCGGTCTCGAAAACCGTTTCGGGGGTTAAGCCTCCGACGGGGGTTCGAATCCCCCCCCTTCCGTCGATGCTTGTGATGCTGGGACAGGTCGCAAAGGCCCTCGACGGCCTGACCCGAAGGCTGAAGATCATCTGAGTACCCCTCGACACCCTCTGGGGCATCTCGGGCGCTCTAGACCGCGCTGGTAGAGCCGCGATCGCCGGCGCAGACGCAAGCGTTTTCATCCAACACGACCTCAGCTGGCATGGGCCTTGGTCGCCTTCGCCTCATCGCGCCCGAGTAGCCCGCTCAGGTGGTCTTCGGGGGCGATCTCGAAGGCGTGTAGGCAGTGCTCGGAGCAGAAGTAGAAGGTCTCGCCGCCGAAGTCCATGCGGATCGCCTTGGCGCGTGTCGACCTTCATGCCGCACATCGGGTCGGTCACGCCGCGGCGCGCGGTCAGCCAGAAGCAGTCGCAGCGAAGATCGACGACGCCGAGCAAGTTGAGGAACAGCTTGTAGTCGACCTCGATCGTGCCGAAGATGTCGCCGCGCGACGGTCGCGGCCCGGTCGGGATCAGCCCGAGCGCGCTGAACAGCCCGTCGACGATCAGCGCCGCGATGACCATCGTCACGAACATCAGCGCGACGATCCGCAGCGCGAAGCGGGTGCCGTAGTACTTGCGGTAGATCGCGATGATCGGCAGCACGATCAGGTCGGCGAACAGGAACGCCAGCACGCCGGCGAAGCTGATCCCGCCCGACCACAGCACCGCGGCGAGCGGCACGTTGCCGACCGAGCAGACGAAGCTCAGCACGGCGATGATCGGGCCGACGATCACGTTCTCGACGCGCCGCGAGCACGCCGCCGGTGTGTTTGAGGAACAGGCCGTTGAAGAAGCCGTTGCCGAGCTGCGCGATGAACCCGGCGAGCAGGAAGCCGATCGTGATCTCCTTCCAGAGCATCTGCCAGTCGCCGCGGAAGTTGTGTGCGACATCCGACCACGCGGAGGTCGAGGTCAGCCGCTCGCGCCAGCTCAGCCGCTCGCCGGCCGTGTGATGCTGATGGCCGGTGTCCGCCTGCTGGGCGTGCTCGCGCGCCTGCGGCCTCCAGCCGGGGCGAGACGAACACCCGCAGCAGCACCGCCATCAGCACGATCATCACGAGCCCGCCGACGTACTCGGCGAGCGTGAACTGCCAGCCGATCAGCACCCACAGCACCAGGCCGAGCTCCCACACGAGGTTCGTCGAGGCGAACTGGAAGGCCAGCGCGGTGGTCGCCGATGCGCCCTTCTGGAACAGGCTCTTGGCGATCGCGATCGCCGCGTAGGAGCACGAGCTCGACGCCGCGCCGAGGCCGGTGGCCAGCGCGACCGGCTTTGGACCCGATCCCGACAGTGCGCGCTCGATGCGCTCGCGCGGCACCCACGCCTGCACGATCCCCGAGATCGCGAACCCGAACACGAGCGCCCACCACACCTCCCAGGCCATCAGAAACGCATCCTTGAAGCCATCGCCGATCGTCGTCAACACACCCATACTGTCACTATACCCCTCCCCGGTATTGGTATGATAGAAGCATGGCTACGACATCGAGATCACCGGCAGGCAAGGGCTACCAAGCGACCAAGGACCAGCTCCTCGACCGCCTTGCGCGCATCGAGGGCCAGGTACGTGGCATCGAGCGGATGGTCGAGGACGACCGCTACTGCATCGACGTCCTCACTCAGATCAACGCCGTCCAGGCCGCACTCGACAAGGTTGCGCTCGGACTGCTCGACGGGCACACCCGCACATGCGTCGTGGGCGCCGAGGCCGAGCTTCAGGAGGAGCGCGCGGTCGAGCTGATGGCCGCCGTCGGGCGGCTCATGCGCCGCGGCTGACGGCCCACAGGCCCTTACTGCACGGTGGTTGGCGGCGAGCTCTCGGCCCGCGAGATAGCGGGCGCGTAGCGAATTGAGCGCTGGCAAGAAGGAGAACGCGGCTGAGAGCGCCGCGGGTTGGCGCTGTCGAGCCTCACGTCTCCTCCTCGAGTAGACCACGTAGGCGGCGCAGGACGCCGGGATCGGCGCGCGCCTCGTCCACGAAATGAGCGAGCGCCGCATCGCCGTAGGCGCGGATCACGTCGCGCACCGCGATCCCGGCGGCGTCTGGGGCCGTTGCCTCATACACATAGCTGCGTCGCTCGCCGCGGCGCGTCAGGACGTTCTTTGCGGTGAGACGGTTCATCACAGTCATTACGGTCGTGTAGGCCAACGGCTCGGGCCGCCGTTCGTTGAGCGCGTCGACGATCTCACGAACCGACGCAGGCCGGCTCGCATTCCAGATCGCGTCCATCACCTCGGACTCGAGGGGAGCAAACCCAAGGCTTGCGTTTCTCGGCCTTCCTGCCATGAGCAAGACTCTACTACATTTCTGTCGTGTATGCTCGGGCTATGACAACAACGAACGCGACTACGCGGCACAGGCACGGCAAAGCCGTTCGTCGCTGTCGCCACCCTCGCGCTCGGATCGCACTCCCACGAGCACATCAGATCGGAAGATCACGGCTAGAGCTGCCGGATTCCAGGCGCTCGCGGTCGCTCGTCGCGGTGTCTAGGGCTGTTCGTGCCGCGGCGAGCGCCTCGTCGAGACGTTCGCGCTCGGGACCGTCAGCAGCGACACGACGACTCTGCGTGGCGGCCGCGAGCGGCTGCAGGACGTCCATCGGCAGTGGGAGCACGATCGTGGAGCTCTGGTTGCTGCTGACCTCCAGCAGCGTTTGGAGGTAGCGCAGCTGGATCGTTACGGGGTTGCGGCTGATCACGTCGGCCGCGTCGTTGAGCCGTGCGGCGGCCTGGAATTCGCCCTCGGCGTTGATGATCTTTGCGCGGCGCCCGCGCTCGGCCTCGGCCTGACGCGCCATCGCGTGCTGCATCCGCTCGGGGATCTCGACATCCTTGATCTCGACCGTGGTGACCTTGACCCCCCAGGGCTCGGTCTGATCGTCGATGATCTGCTGGAGGTGCTCGTTCAAGCGCTCGCGCTCGGACAGCAGCGCGTCGAGCTCGGCCTTGCCCAGCACGGAGCGCAGGGTCGTCTGGGCGATCTGCGAAGTGGCGGCCAGCACGTCCTCGATCTCGAGCACCGACCTCGTGGAATCGATGATCCGGTAGTAGGCGACCGCGGTGACGCGCGCAGGCACGTTGTCGCGCGTGATGATCTCCTGCGCCGGTATCTGCAACGTGATCGTGCGAAGGCTGACGCGGACCATTCGATCGATCGCGGGCAGCAGAAAGATCAGTCCCGGCCCGCGCTGGCTGGTTACGCGGCCGAGACGGAAGACGACGCCGCGCTCATACTCGCGCAGCACGCGCACCGAAGCGGCCGCGAGCACAAGCGCTGTTGCCATCAGGCAGAGCAGGACGATGACCAGCGCGAGGATCACGCGATCAGCTCCCACTCCTCGGCGCGGCGCACGGACAGCGTCAGACCGCTGACGCGCTCGACCACGACGGGATCGCCCTCGTGGAGCGCCTCCCCGTCGAGTTCCGCCCAGCCGTGCCGGGCGCGCCACAGCGCCCCGTCGACGAAGACCTGACCGGCGGGCTCGCTCCAGCTGCGCACCACCCCGACACGGCCGCACAGAGCCTCCGCGCCCGCCTGGATACGCTCGCGTCGCACGCGTGCCGCCTTGCGCGTCACCACGAGCATCCATCCGCCGGCCGCCGCGCCGAGCCCGACGCCGACCGGCACCGCGAGCGCCGCGCTGCCACCCAGCGTGGTGATGACGATGACCCCACCAACGATCAGCGCCACGCCCCCCGCCACACCGAGCACCCCGCCGGGCACGTGAGCCTCGGCTACCACCAGCGTGGTGCCCATCAGCAGCAGCGCGAAGCCAAGCGCAGTCATGTCAAGTCCTCCACACCGATCATACGACGCCGGCGATCGGTCTAGCCTCACCCATGCTCCACTGAGCTGTGCTGCTCGCTTCTGTGCTGGCAGGTCTCCTTGTGCTACCCGGGATCAAATGCCCCGAGCTTGAGCCGAAGCGCTGAGCGTGCAGCTCACGGATACGCCGTCACGCGAGGCATGTCTCGAACGTTGTCCCGTCAGCCCCGTATACGACCGAGGCTTAGGGATGTTTTGATGCCAAGTGCTTCGGTGGTCGAGATCGAGATGCTTGGGAGGGAGACCGACGGGACGCTGGGGACGCTGGGGAGTGTCACCGGCGGGCTGGTCGGCAGTGCGGGGAGTGTCAGGGTTTTTTCGACAGGCGGTGCGGGCGGGGTGGGCAGCTTGGGCGCCGGTGAGCTTGTTGTGGCTGGTGCTTTGGGCGCGGCGGCGACAGGTTCCCCCGCGCTGGCGCCGCCGCCGGCGGGGGTGTCCAGTGTGCTTGCTTTCGGGTTCTTGGATACAGGTGTGCTGAGAGGAACACGCGCCGGGACGCGCACGGTCCTGTGGGTTCGACGATGCTCAGGTTGGGCCAGCCGGATGCTTGCTGTCTGCCTGCTGTGGTGTCGCACCGCATTTGTGGTTGGAGTCGTCGAGACGGCCGTAGTTGGGCTCTTCGAGACGGCCAGCCGATGGGGCTGCGTTGCCGCGGGTTGGCGGTACGTGTTCCGTTCGATTGCCGTGCCGTGACGCAAGCCGGGTGACAGGGTGAGCAGGCCCGCCGCGCCTAGACCTGGGAGTAGCGAGGTGATCGCTCCTGTGCTTACGCCGATGTTTGGCGAGACTGTCTGTAGCGCGGCAAATATACGTTGGGGGACCACTGTCGCGAAGGCGGACCATGCGACGGAGCGGCGAGCGGAGTAGCGGCCGAGGAAGGCGGCCACAGCCGCGCCGTCGAGCTGGGAGTCGGCCTCCTGGGAGAGGATGTCCAGTGCCTTCTTGTGGGTGCCCACCGGTCGGTAGGCGCGAGTCGAGGTGATGGCGTCGAAGGTGTCGGCCACGGCGATGATTCGGGCGCCGAGCGGGATGTCCGAGCCGACCAGGCCGTCGGGGTAGCCGTCGCCGTCAATCCGCTCGTGGTGATGGCGAACCATGGCTGCGATCTCGCGATCCCCGACCGCTGCCAACATGTCCGCGCCGTCGCGGGCATGGAGCTTTACGATTGCGTATTCCCGGTCGGTGAGTGCCCTCGGGTTGTTGAGGATCTCTCTCGGGGTGTAGATCTTGCCCACGTCATGCACGGTGGCTGCTGTGCGGATCTTGGCGATCTCCGCCGCGGAGAGGTGCATCGCGCGGGCGATGCACTCCGCGTGGCGTGCGACCCTTTGACTGTGCCCGTGGGTGTAAGCGTCGCGTGCTTCGAGTCGCTTGCTCAGGTCTTCCAGCAACTCGATGCTCACCGCCAGACCGGCCTTCCTGGCTGAGTCATACAGGGCTCGAGCCTGCGCTAGCCGTCGCTCTGTCCAACACCTGCGCAACCATCCCCACAGCATCAGGTCGGCGAATACGAGGTCGCGCGATCCCGACCGTCGGGTCCACAGGGCGGCCTCGGCGCTCGCGATGGCAACCGAGATGCCCACGGCCGATGCTGTGGAGGCCACCATCAACAACGAGCTGGCGCGCGGCACGACGGCCGCCACGAGCACCGCCGGCAGGACAACCACCGACGCGGTTGCGAACACGACCAGCGGCAGATATCGCAGCACGGTGGTAGGCGCCGACTCCTCGCGCGTGACGACCTCCCCATACCTCCGTCTCCCCCCTCTGAGAGCGACTCTGCGAGCGCGCGATGAAAACAGTTCGAAGGATGAGAACATAATTCTCTGTAATGATCGACCAGATCGCCATCTTGTGTGTCTGTCATGGACGTATGTACTATTCGCACGCCTGAGCGGTTCGACTAGCCAGGGAGCATCGCGACGGTAGGATCGCCGCGTGCCTACGCTGACCGTCTACGAAAAGCCGACTTGCTCGACGTGCCACAAGCTGCGCGCGCTGCTGAGCGAGCACGATGTGGACTTCGAGTCGGTCGACTATCACGTCAAGGGCATCGAGGAGAGCGCGTTGCGCGAGCTTCTAGGCAAGCTGGGCGCTGGCCCACGGGAGGTCTTGCGCGTGCGTGAGCCGCTTGTGAAGGAGCTGGGGTTGGACCGGCCAGAGCTCTCCGACGATGAGCTGATCGTCCAGATGGTCGCCCATCCCGCGTTGCTCCAGCGCCCGATCGTCGTGCGCGGCGATCGTGCCCTGCTCGCGCGCCCGATCGAACGCGCGCTCGAGCTGCTCTGATTGACCGGACACCCGTCTTGGAGGCGGGGCGATCTACGCTAGATGCCGAGTATCTAGCGTCGAGATCTTTTGATGGCTTCTATAAGTGCTAGCACCTTGAATCCCCAGTCGGGGGCCATCCATAGCGCTTGGAGGAAGGCCAAGGTCGCAATGTCTACGAAGGGAGGATTAGGCATGTCGATCGTCTCAATTCCGCCGAGAAAGGAGATTGTTGTCTGGAAGACGTCTGTCTTCCATGAAAGCATACAGAACGCCACATTCGTGTGTCAAGCGATATTTCGAACTAAGTGGCTGGGCTGGAGGAGCGTTGCTATTTCGAAGCGAGGGCTCGCGCCGCAACGTTTCACGGCCCAAGCCCTCGCGGGCGACACTCCGCGCGCGAAGTCAGTGCACGCGGTCGAGGCAAGGTCGGCGAGGCAAGGTCGGCGAGCCCGGAGCGGGGCGCTACTTGGTCGCTTCGCCAGGCACAGGCGCCACCACGTACACGATGTGCGCCCGCGCGATCGCCATGAACGCGTGTCGCTCGACCGGCCCGCCGTCGAGCGGCGCGAGCGTGACATCTGTGAGCGTGAGGAAGTCGCGCTCGGAGGCGTTGAGCATGTCTGAGACACGGCTGCGGTAGCCGTCGCGGGCAAGCATCAGCGAGCCTTCGATGCGATGGCGTGGGGTCTCCAGGCGGATGCGCTCGCGACGCTCCTCGGCGCCGTGGAGGTCGTTCTCGAAGCTGGGATCGCTGGATGTGGGGCTCGTCATCGCTCCATTATCGAGCTTGGACGATCACAGGGCGTCCCGTAGGAAGGTGTGGAGACGGTTGGGGCGGCAGGACTCAGCCTGGCCGCCCCGCCCGATCAAGGAACGACGATCGTGAATGCGTAGCCGCTTGTCGGCGTGGTGGCGCCTGGAGCGTAGGTGTCCACCTCGAACTGGCCAGCCGGGCAGTGAGCGCTCTTCGCGTTGACGGCTATCACCCCAGGCGCTTCGCTGGAGCTGTAGCTGACCTCTGGCGAGACCACCGCCGTATCCGCGGCTGGGTTGATCCCGGCAGCCGGCGCAAGGCAGTAGATGCCGCCGGCTGAGAAGCCGCTCGGGCTCGTCTCGCTGACGCCTGTGATGCCGGCCGTTTGGCCGGGGATGAGGTTGGCTTGCGTTGGGGAGGTGGGTTGGACGACCGCGTAGGCGCGGGCGGTGCCGGATGGGCCTTGGGGACCCTGCGCTCCCGGTGCTCCGGGCAGTCCCTGTGGCCCAGGCTTGCCGACCGCTCCAGCTTTCCCGGTGGCCCCAGTTTTGCCGGTTTTCCCAGCAGGCCCCGTCAGCCCGCGCGGCCCAGGAGGCCCAGGCAGCCCACGTGGCCCGCGCACGAGGCACTCGCGCACGCGGTGTTTGGCGATGCGGGCTATGAAGCATTTGGTGGAGGAGCTGTGGGCGGCGTGTCCGACGCCGATCCCCGCGAGCGCGGGCACGGCAACAGTCATCGCGCCGAGCACGGCGGGCGTGGCTAGCAATGTCAGGGTCCGATGGCGCATGGTTTCAAAGGCTCTCCCGTTCGCGGTTCAAGGACTGTGAGCCCATAACCGCTGGGACGCTCCGAAGGAGCGGTGTCTCATGCGTTCGTGCGGTTCCGCCGGGGCACGCCACCACAGGTTTGCTCAGGCAGGCCATCACGGGTTTGCCCGGCCGCCACCACAACCCCCGCGCGCGCGAGGAGCCTGTTCTGCCGTAGCCCTCAGCGACGCGCCGTAGACCTCAGCCGACGCGCTCCGGCACGCGCGCGCCAAGCCCGGCGCGCACGGAGGCGACCGATCCATCGGCGTCGCTCGGTCGGTTGCGCTCCTCGCGCACTATGTAGAGCGGACGGTGCTTGACCTCGTCGTAGATGCGTCCCACGTACTCGCCGATCACGCCGAGCGCGATCAGCTGGATCCCGCCGATCAACAGGATCAGGATCGTGATCGTGCCGAAGCCGGGGAGGTAGGAGTCGGTGATGCGCAGACCGAGGACGACGGGGATCGCTATGAAAGCGACGCTCGCCGACAACAGGCCCGCGTAGGTGGCGAGCTGCAGCGGCAGGTGCGAGAAGGAGGCGATCGCGTCGAGTGAGAAGCGCAGCATCTTGCGCAGCGTGTACTTAGTCTCGCCGGCGGTGCGCGCGTCGCGCTCGTATGGCACCGCCGTCTGGGTGAAGCCGACCCATACAGTCATGCCGCGCAGGAAGCGCGAGCGCTCGGTCATCGACAGCAGCGCGTCGAGCGCGCGTCGGTCGAGCAAGCGGAAGTCGCCGGAGTTGGGCTCGAGGTCTACCTGGGCGAGCTTGTCGAAGAGCTTGTAGAACCACGAGGCGGTCGCCAGCTTGAAGGCGGTCTCGCCTTCGCGCTCCCTGCGCACGGCATAGACCACGTCGGAACCGTGCTCCCACTGCTCGACCATGCGCGGGATCAGCTCAGGAGGGTCTTGCAGGTCGGCGTCGATCATCGCGACGACGTCCCCGGCGGCGTGCTCGAGCCCCGCCGTGAGGGCGGCCTGGTGGCCGAAGTTCCTGGAGAGATGGATCACGCGCACGCGGGGGTCGGCTGCGGCGAGGCGGTCGAGCAGCTCGGGGGTTCGATCGGAGGAGCCGTCGTTCACCAGCACGAGCTCGAACGCGTAGTCGGCGACCGCCGCGCAGGCGCGCTCGACGAACGCCTCCACGAGCTCCTCCTCGTTGTAGACGGGGGCGACGACGCTGAGCAGGGCTGGTACGCGCGCGTGAGTGTCCGACATGTTTCCTTCCAAGGTGGGCGAAGCTGGTTAAGTAGGGACCATGACAAGAGTAGGGGAGCGGGCCGCGCGAATCATCAGCATGCCTTTGGTGCTGCAGTTCGTGAAGTTCGGCGTGGTGGGGGTCTCCAACACCTTGATCTTCTTCTTCGTGTACACGCTGCTGCTGAAGGTGTTCGGCGTGTGGTACGTGGCGGCGTCGGGCATCGGCTTTGCGGTGGGCGCGATCAACGGCTTCCTATGGAATCGGGCATGGACGTTCAGGGGTCATGTTGGCGATGCATTCACGCCGGTGCGCTGGTTCGTGGTGCAGGCCAGCGGGCTGCTCCTGAATCTCGGCCTCGTGTATCTGTTTGTCGACGGCGCCGGTCTCGGCGAGCTTGTCGGGCAGGCGGTCACGATCGTGATCGTGACCGTCGTCACCTTCCTGGCGAACCGCGCCTGGACGTTCAAGGGGCATACGCCGGCGGCGCTCGCGGAGACGACCGCGGACACAGAGGAGGCGGGCGGGACGTCGTGGTCCCGGTGTCGGAGTGGGACGTTTTTGGGAGACAAGGTCGCTCGCCACCGCAGCGGGCTAGCATCGCCGGTCGCCGCGCTGGCGGGCCGAGACCGAGCCCAGTCTCAGCGGAAGACGGCGAGCAGCGACAGCCCGGCTGGCATTGGACCTCCACGCCCGATCACGGCGGCCTCCAGGTTCAACGGCTGACGCAGCGCCCAGTTGAGCGGCGCCGGTGGCACCCACAGGTCGAGGCTCGACTTGGTCGTCGAGGGCTTGAAGCGCTCCAGGCCCCGCAGCAGGATCGCCGCGGGCAGCAGCAGCGAGTTGAAGTGGACGGAGCGCTCCAGCCGCCAGCCTCCGCTCTCGGCGGCGGCGAGCAGTGTGCGGCGGTTGTAGCGGCGGTGGTGGTGGTTGACCTCGTCGTGGCCGCTCCACAACCACTGGTAGGCGGGCACGGTCACGAGCAGGGCTCCTCCTGGCTTGGTCACACGGCGCAGCTCGCGCAACGCGCCGACGTCGTCCTCGAGGTGCTCGATCACGTCGAGGCTGACGGTCAGGTCGAATGAGTTGCTGTCGAAGGGCATGTCCATGACCGATCCTTCGAGCGACCTCGCCCGCGCCGCGCTCGCGCGCCAGCGCGACGCTCGTGTCGGACAGCTCGACGCCTGTCACCGTGCCGTGGCGGGCGAGCTCGACCATGTTGCGCCCGCTGCCGCAGCCGGCGTCGAGGATGCACGCCTGCGTCGGGCAACCCGAGCCGCTCGATCACGCGCTCCAGCACGCGGCGACGACCCTGGTACCACCAGTGGCGATCCTCGGCGCGGTGCGTTTGCAGCTCGTACTCCAGCTCCATCCAAGGGGCATCTTTCACGAACGCGCGGCGGCGCGCGGCGCGACCCCCCTTCCTTGGCGTGGCGTAGACTTGCCGCGGGCGTTCTCGATCGAGTCGTCGGCGAACAGGAGGCACTGCGTATGAGGCGCAAGTCGAAGGGCGTAGTCGTGACCGTGGCGGCGCTGGTCGTGCTCGCCTGCCTTGCGACCGTCGCGCTGGCGGCCGCTCAGCTGAGGGGCGGCGCCTACAAAGGCGCGCTGCTGCCCACCACGCGCGGGATCAGCGTCAGCTTCAAGGTGTCACAGAGCGGCAAGCAGGTGATGGCGCTGTCTATCAGCAACATCCCGATCTACTGCTCCGGCGGTGGGCCCGCGATCCCGATCCACTTCAAGAACGCCTCGATATCCAGCAAAGGCACGTTCGCGAGCAGCGCCCAGTACGTCATCAAGGTCGGCCCGCTCAAGGGTCAGGTCGGCGAGAAGATGAAGATCACCGGCAAGTTCCTCAAAGGCAAGCACGAGCAGGGCACGCTCACGACGACCTACCCCAAAGCCGCCGCCTGCGGCGGAAAATCGCCGTACGCCACCAAAGCCTGAAGTCGATCTCGCCTGGCGTCACCATCCGTCGGTTGGCGCTGCCTGCACTGTGCTTCTGTTGTCTGTGGCTTGCGTGCGGCCAAGCGCAGGGCTGGGAGCCGAAGGAGCTTAAGCGCGATTCGTCGTTCAAATGCTCGCTGCGGCTGGAGCGCCGGCGCGCTTGGCCTCGCGCCGCAGCGCGGCTATGAGCGCCTCGACGACGAGCGGATCGAACTGGCTGCCGGAGTAGCGCCGCAGCTCGGCGAGCGCCGCGTCGTAGCCGATCGAATCGCGGTAGGGGCGGTCGCTGGTCATCGCCTCGTAGGCGTCGGCGACCGCCACGATGCGCGCCTCCAGTGGCAGCTCTTCGCCCGAGAGGCCAAGTGGATAGCCGAGACCGTCGGGGCGCTCGTGGTGGGCGGCGACCCAGTCGCGCACGTCGGCGAGGCTCGGATGCTCGAGGATCTGCGCTCCTAGCTCGGGGTGGCGCTTGATCACCTCTTACTCCGTCGTCGGTTAGCGGGCCTGGCTTGCGCAGGATGCTGTTGGGGACGCCGACCTTGCCGATGTCGTGGAGGATCCCGGCGAGCCTCACGCGGCTGACGCGCTGCTCGGGCAGCGCCAGTTCGCGGGCCATCATCTCCGCGTAGCGCCCGACCGTCTCGGAGTGGCGGGCGCTGCCGCTGAAGCGCAGGTCGACGGCCTCGGCCAGGTCGAGCACGACCACGATGAAGCGCTCGCCTTCGATGTCGCGTGCGCTGCTGCTGGCGCTTGGCAGCTCGCGCAAAGCCGCACTGTGACGCACGGTTCGGTTGCGCCCGCTGTCCTTGGCCGCGTACAGCGCCTCGTCGGCGGCGCGCAGCAGGGAGGCGGCGGTCTCGCCGTGCTCGGGATAGATCGACAGGCCGAAGCTGATCGTCAAGGGGGTTGGTTCCTGTGCGAATTCGTCGCGTAGGGCGCAACGCAAACGCTCGGCCAACGCGAACGCGCCCTCGTGCTCGGTGTCGGGCAGGATCAGGGCGAACTCCTCGCCGCCGACGCGCGCGGCGGAGTCGATCTGGCGCTTGCGTCTCTGACAGCAGCCCGTGCGACGCGCTGCAGGGCGAGGTCGCCGACGCGATGGCCGGAGCGGTCGTTGACGTCCTTGAAGTCGTCGAGGTCGCCGACGAGCACGCCGAGAGCGATGCCGCCGCGGCGGGCCCGTTCGAGCTCGAGGTCGAGCAGCTCGCGAAAGCCGCGCCGATTGGAGAGCTTGGTGAGCGGATCGGTGCGTGGCGGCGTCGTAGAGGCGCGCGATCAGCAGCTCGACGCGAACGCGCATGGTCATGATCACCATGCGCGCTGACGAGCAAGGTGCCCATGCCGACGAGCCACCAAGCAGGGATGCCCTCCGGTAGGCGGCCTGGCCGCCAGCAGCGCGCCGTAGGCCACGCCGACGTACACGATCTGCGACGACGGCTTGCCTGCGAGTGAAGAAGTAGGAGGCGTACAGGAAGATCCACAGGTAGAAGAACACGAGCGGGCTGGGGGTCTCGGCCGAGAAGTAGGCCACTCCCGTGATGAGCGTGCTGCCCCAGGCGAGCGCGGGGCGCAAGCGTCCAGGCGGGCAGCTTGGGGGCCTGGGTGTAGAGCACCGCCGCGACCATGTAGGCGTTGGCGACGATCGCGAGCAGGCCGAGCTCGTTCGTGTCCGTGCCGGGTGGGGCAGCGCGACGGTGAGCGCCGCGAGGCTCGCCCCGGCGGCGAACAGGACGGCGAGCACCTTCGCGACGAGACTCGTCTGGAAGCTCGCGCCGACGAACGATCCGCCGTACGTGTCGCCGAGGCCGTCTTCGTCGGGCAGACGCGATCATCACCTTGCGATATCGACCGTTGTAGTAGCTCGCAGAGAGACATGGGAATCAGTTCGCATTGCTGGGACCCTCTTCGGGTAGACAGTCGTATGAGAAAGCTCGACTGATGCGCAACCGCACGACGATCCTGGTGCTCGGCACCGCCCAGTTCGTGATGGTGCTCGACAGCACCGTTATGAACGTGTCGATCTCCCAGGTGGTGGCGGACTTGCACACGACTGTGTCCGACGTGCAGCTGGCGATCACCGCCTACACGCTCGTGATGGCCGCCTTCATGCTCACGGGGGCCAAGCTCGGCGACATCTGGGGGCGGCGTACGGGCCTTCACGATCGGCCTGGCCATCTACGGCGTGGGGTCGCTCACGACCGCGCTCAGCCCGAACGTCACGCGTGCTCTTGATCGGTTGGTCGGGCATCGAGGGACTCGGCGCGGTGCTTGTGATCCCCGCCATCTTCGCACTGACGGCCGGTGACCTACAGCGGGCGCGAACGCGCGCTTGGCGTATGGGCTGCTCGGCGGGATCGCCGGCGCCGGCGCGGCCGCCGGGCCGCTGATCGGGGGCTTCGTCACGACGGCGCTCAGCTGGAGGGTCGTGTTCGCGGCCGAGACCGTCGTGGTGCTTGTGCTGCTGACGGTGGTGCACCGCATTGTCGAGCACCGTCGCCGAGCGAGCCCCCGACGCTCGACTGGGTCGGAGTCGGGCTGAGTGCGCTAGGGCTTGGGCTGACGGTGTTCGCGATCCTCAAGATCAGCACGTGGGGATTGTTCGTGCCGACGGGGGCGCTCACGATCGCAGGCACAAGGATCACCCCGTTCGGGATGTCGGTCGTGCCGTTCATGATCTTCGCTGGGCTGATCGTGCTCGGGATGTTCTTCCGCTGGGAGGAGCACCAGGAACGTGCAGGGCTGACCCCGCTGTTGCGCGCCGACCTCTCGAAGATCCCGCAGATGCGCGCCGGGCTGTCGACGATCGTCTCCCAGTACCTGATCCTGGCTGGCACGTTCTTCGTGCTTCCCGCTCTACCTGCAGCTGGTGCTGGGCAAGAATGCGCTCCAGACCGGGGTGAAGATCCTCCCGATCTCGGTCACGATGATGCTCGCCGCGATGCTCGGCCCGCGTCTTGCCACGCGCACCTCTCCGCGGCGGGTCGTGCAGGTCGGCTTGGCCTTCCTGCTGGTGTCGATTCTCGGCCTGATGGCGACGATCTCTCCGTCGCTGTCTTCGCTGCCGTTCGCTCTGTCGCTCGCCGGCTTCGGTGTTGGGATTGGCCTGTCGATATCTCAGCTGGGCAACGTGGTGATGTCGTCGGTCGGTGAGTCGCGCTCCAGCGAGGCCGGCGGGGTGCAGGGGGCTTCGCAGAACCTCGGTCAGTCGCTCGGCACCGCCCTGATCGGCGCGGTGCTGCTGACCGGCCTGACAACCGGCTTTCACGAGCGAGTGCTGGCCGACCCCTCAATCCCGTCGTCGCTGCAGCAGCAGATCGTGAATGGCACTGAGGAGGGCCTGCCGATGGTCTCCCAAGCGCAGTTCAAGACGACCGTCGAGCAGGCCGGAGTGCCCGCGTCACAGGCGAGCAGCTTGATCGTCTACTACAACGAATCGCAGATCGATGCCCTCAAGCGCGCGCTGCTGCTCGCCTCCGGGTTCGTGCTCGTCGGCCTGTGGTTTGCCAGGGAGCTCCCCGGCGAGGCGCTTACCAAGGAGGGTGGGGAAGAGGGAGTCGTGCCCGTGGGCGCCTCTGCCGGGTCTTGATCGGCGCGCCGTGCGCGCACGAGCGTGGGCACAAAGCGCGAGGCAAGCGGGACGGCGTCAACACGTGTCGGCGAGTAGCCGACGGCAAGCGGAAAACGTCAGCGCGTGTCGGGCGAGTAGCCGACGGCAGGCGGAAGACCTCAGCGCGTGTCGGGCGAGTAGCCGACGGCAGGCGGAAGACCTCAGCGCGTGTCGGGCGAGTAGCCGACGGCAAGCGGAAGACCTCAGCGCGTGTCAGGAGCTCGGCCCGCCGCTCTCGCGCAGCAGCATCGTGACCTCCTCGTCGGTTGTTGGGCCGAAGTCCTCGTACCAGCACCCGACGGCTAAAAGATCGTCTGGCATCTCCGCGCAGACGACCTCGTCGGCGTGGTTGCGCAGCGCCCCTGCCGACGCGCGGGCGGCGACCGGCACCGCAAGGATCACGCGCTTGGCGCCGCGGTGGCGCAACGAGCCCAGTGCGGCGCGCGCCGAGCTGCCGGTCGCGAGGCCGTCGTCGACGAGGATCGCGGTTCGTCCCGCGAGCTCGACCGGCCCGCGACTACCGCGGTAGCGCTTCAGCCGCTCGCGAAGCTCGCGGTCGGTTCGCGCGATCAGAGCTTGCAGGTCCGTTTGTGAGAGTTTGAGCGCGTATACCGCCCCTTCGCTGAGCACGTGCGCCCCGCCTTCGGCCAGTGCGCCGATCGCATACTCGGGGTTCTGTGGCGCGCCGATCTTGCGCACGATCGCTATGTCTAGTGGCGCGCCCAGAGCACGAGCCACCTCCGCGGCGACGGGGACGCCGCCGCGCGGAATCCCGATCACGACGGGCTGCTCGCCGCGAAACGGCTCGAGCAGCGTGGCGAGCCGCGACCCGGCTTCGTGGCGGTCCTTGAAGCCGGTCGTACATAGAGAGCTGTCCCAGGTGGGTCGCATACTTCGAAGAATGCTAGGAGGTAACTTGCTGTAGCCTTCTCTGTTCCGGTGATCCGAATCATCCTCGATGGAGGTAAGCATGAGTGATTTCTTGGAAGAGGCCGAGCGCGTCGCGCTGCGTGGCGTAGCCCACGTGTTGCCGGCGAAGTGGCGGAAGGTGATCGAATTGGTCGACGCTTCGATCCCGCCGACGCCGACGCGGACGATGCCGGTCCCGACCGATCCCGCCGCGGCTCGGCTCGAGCAGATCGAGCATGTGGTCGTCGTGATGCTCGAGAACCGCTCGTTCGATCACATGCTCGGCTATCTGTCGCTGCCGCCTGGGCTGGGCGGGAAGGGGCGGGTCGCGATCGACGGGCTGACTGGGCCGGGCGAGAACGTCAACAGCTACGAAGGCGCTGACTACCCGATCCATCACCTCGGCCAGACGGCATTCAAGGGCGAGGCTGAAGATCCAGACCACTCCGGTCGCTCTGTCGACGAGCAGCTCGGCGAAAACGGCAACGGGTTCGTCAAGAACTTCGCGCGCATCTCGAAGGCTCGCGCCGCGAAGCTCGGCGTGTCGGCCCCGGAACCGGGTCTCGTGATGGGCTACTACGACGCCGAGGATCTGCCGGTCTACGATCATCTCGCCTCCGAGTACTGCGTTGTCGACCGCTGGTTCAGCTCGGTGCCGGGCGCCACCTGGCCAAATCGCCTTTACTCGATGGCGGGCCGCGCCGCGGGGAGCCGAGACGACTTGTCGCCGCCGATCTACGCGCTGCCGAGCTTTGCGCGCTACCTCGACCAGCACAACGTCGACTGGCGCTGGTACTCGTTCGATCCCGCCACTCTGCGTGCCGTGGACCCGGCCTATCGCCTCAGCAACCACCATCGCTTCTCGTTCGTCGACTCGCGCAGCCTGAGAATCGGCGAACGCGCGGTCGGCGAGCTCACCGAGGAAGGCCCGTCGTTCCTCGACGACGTTGCCAACGGCAAGCTCCCAGCCGTGAGCTGGATCGACCCGCGCTTCAAGGATCTGCGCTTGCTCGGCCCCGACTCCAACGACGACCATCCGCCGAGCGATGTCATCGCCGGGCAGGATCTGATCCTGACGATCTACCACGCGTTGAGCTCGGCGGAAACGTGGGAAAAAACGCTTTTGGCGATCACATATGACGAGCATGGCGGCTTCTACGACCACGTTCCTCCGCCGGCCGCAGTCGACGACGATCACGAATTCCAGC
This sequence comes from uncultured Solirubrobacterales bacterium, assembly GCA_963764655.1. Taxonomy (GTDB): domain Bacteria; phylum Actinomycetota; class Thermoleophilia; order Solirubrobacterales; family Solirubrobacteraceae; genus Palsa-744. Next base: position 1,958,021 of record CAVXTI010000001.1, on the reverse strand, counting down.
GCCTGGGCGTGCGCGTGCCGGCCCTGCTCGTCTCGCCGCTTGTCGCGCGCGAATCCTCCTCCACGGAACTGCTGGGCCACGACTTCCACTTCGACCACACCTCACTCGTCAAGACGATCTTGATGCGCTTCTGCGAGAGCAAAGGCCAGATCCCGGCGCCGACCGCGCGCGTCGCCGCGGCCGAGCATCTCGGGCACCTCCTCACCGATCCCGCCGCACCGGCGCGCGGCCCGGTCGCCGAGCACGGCGCTCTTGCCGACCGTATGACGCGATGGCGCCAGAGCTGGGCCGAGGCCCGCTTCGACGACCCGGTCGCCGCCGGAGGAGAGCCAGGACGGCTGACCGACTTCCAAACCGGCTTCTACGACATGGCACGCCTGCTGCGGCAAGCGGGCCTGCCGGGTGGGCACCCCTGAATCGCGTCCTACGGTGTTGCGCGGCCTCCGTGCGCCGCGGCTTGCTTTGTCACAGACGCAGGCTTGGCTAACCTCTACGGCATGTGCCGAAACATAAGAACGCTCCACAACTTCGAGCCTCCCGCGACTGAGGACGAGGTGCGTGGCGCCGCCCTCCAGTACGTGCGCAAGATCAGTGGCTTCACCAAGCCCTCGCAAGCGAACGTAGCCGCGTTCGAGCGTGCCGTCGACGAGGTGGCCGAGGCTTCGGCCAAGCTGTTGAGCCAGCTGGTCACCGCGACGCCGCCGAAGGATCGTGAGGTCGAGGCGTCCAAGCGCAGAGAGCGCAGCGCGCAGAGGTTCGCGGCTTAGCTCAACCGCGACGCCCCAATGCGGGTAGCGGGGGCGCTTACGTCGGCGCTCAACCGCCTGCGGCAGGCAGGTGAGCGCGTCGCGCTCGACCAGCGCTTCGGAATGGGCGTCAGCGAAATGTGGGCGTGCGCCGCCGGGTGGGGAGGTATGGACCCAGTTGGGGGCTGGGCGCCCGGCGGCGCTGAATGCCCTGTAGCGAGGATGCCTGATGGGCACGCCTGCGTCTATGGGGTGCAAGTCCCATAGATAAGGCTCATGGCTCGACGAGGCCGCGCCGGATGGCGTAGCGGGTGAGCTCGACGCGGTCGCGCATGCCGAGCTTCTCGAGCATGTTGGCGCGGTGACGCTCGACGGTCTTCTCGCTGATAACGAGCGCGCTGGCGATCTGGCGGTTGTTGTGTCCCTCGGCGATCAGCTTGATCACTTGCAGCTCGCGCGGGGTGAGGGGGTCGGGGCGACCCTCGGCCGGGTTGGCGAGGTAACGACGGATGGCCTCGGTGATGGCGCCGGGGTAGAGGAACGGTTCGCCGCGAACGGCGGCGTGGCAGGCGCGTACGAGGTCGCGGTCGGCGAGCGACTTGAGCACGTAGCCGCTGGCGCCGGCTTGGAGGGCCTCGTGGAGGAACTGCTCATTGTCGTGCATGGAGAGCATCAGGATCTTCAGGGAGGGGCGTTGGCGGTGGATCTCGCGGGCGGCGTGCAGCCCGGTCATGCGTGGCATCGAGATGTCGAGGATGGCGAGGTCGAGCTCGTGATGGATGAGTGCCATCTGAACGGCTTCGAGGCCGTCGCCGGCCTCGGCGCAAACGACAAGGTCGGGCTCGTTCTGGAGCACCAACCGCAGGCCCTGGCGTACGACGGCGTGATCGTCGGCGAGCAGGATGTTGGTCTTCAGCGCAGTCATGTGATCTTACCGTCGAGCGGGATCTCCAGGCGTACGTCGGTCCCGGCGCGAGGCGCGCTCGTTATGTGTACGGTGCCGCCGACGAGGCTGGCGCGCTCGCGCATGCCGCGCATGCCGCCGCCCTCGCGGTGCCCATCGCGCATGCCGCGTCCGTCGTCGCGCACGCTCAGCGTGAGACGGTCGCTGCTCGCATGCAGGGTTATGTCGATGCTGGCGGCGCGGGCGTGGCGGATGGCGTTGGTGGTGGCCTCCTGGGCGACGCGGTAGATCACGAGCTCGCGCTCCGGCGCTTGGGACGCGAGGTCGGTGGGGATGCGACAGTTGATGCGTAGGTCCGAGGGCTCACGCAGCCGCCGCGAGAGGGAGAGCAGGGCTCCGGCGAGGCCAAGGTCCTCGAGCGGCTCCGGTCGCAGGCGCTGGGCGATGCGGCGGACGTCGTCGATGCTGGCGCGTGTAGTCTCGAGCAGCTGCCTGAGCGGGGGTGCGAGCTCGGGTGGCGCGTCGTGGGAGACGCGCGCCAGGCCCAGCAGTATCCCGGTGAGCGCTTGGCCGACTTCGTCGTGGAGCTCCTGTGCGACCCGCAGCCGCTCGCTCTCCTGGGCGGAGAGCGCTCGCCGTGTGCTTTGCAGGCGCTCGCTCTCGAGCTGGTCGAGCATCTCGTTGTAGGCCTGGGCGAGCTCGGCGGCCTCGGAAGGAGCGCTCGGGACCTGCAGCCGCTCGCCGGATTGCAGCGGATCGACGCGTCGCAGCAGCGTGGGGAGGTGGGTCAAGGGGGCGAGCGCGTCGCGCAGCAGCAGGGTATTGGCGATCAGCGTGACGACAAGCGTGACGGCGAGGATGACGGCGTCGTCGGGGGCGATATGCGCGAAGGGGGCGGGCAGCACGACCGCGATCGTGACTGCCATGGTCGTGACGACGGCGGCGTTGAGGGCAAGCACACGCCAGAAGAGCGGGATGTAGTGGCGGGTCACCGGCGCAAGATGGTCGGCGCTCGCCGTGGCGGCGAGCGAGCTGCGAGCGTCGGAGTGCAAGCTGGTCGCGGCCGAGCGATCATGTTCGCCGACGGCGCCTGAGAGACTGGCTTGTTCGCTTGCACTCTGCACCCGTATGTCACGCTAGCGTGCCTGCGCACGGCGATCCAACGAAGATGGGGTCTCGACCTCATGGTGAGGAGGCCGGCTGGAAGCGAACATGTGAGACGCGACTGGACACGACTTGACTGGCTGGTGGCAGGGTTTCTAGGCACTAGCCGGGGAGCCAAGACGGTGGCCCTCTCTTCCCACCACGTGTGTGGGCACCGTATGGCACGAGCGTGCGATCCAAGTCTCGCGGCGCAGGCGCCGGGATGGACCCCGAGCCTGCGCCGTCTAACTATGGAGGGTGCGTCGCAGGCGTGGCGCTGTCGGCGCGTCGGGTTTTGCTATGAGGTCGACCACACGAACAGTCGATTCTTCATGGGTGGCCGTGGTGGGCGAGCCGCGCCACGGTTTTGCCCACCCCCTACAAATCCTGGCCCATTTCGCTGACTTCGTCACTGGCGAAATTGCAGGGAAAACGGATGATGGGCGCGGCGGGTTTCGAACCTGCGACCTCTCGCGTGTGGGAGTCAATCACCCAGATCTGCCCTGAGCCCGGGCACGGCACGCCCGGTAGCGGCAGCCCGCAGACGATCTGGCCCCCGAAAAGCGCCCCCACCGCCGCCGTCGAGCCATCGCTATCCGCCGGAGCTGTGAAGCCAACGAGATGGCGCCGATCGCTGAGCGCCTGGCGTGCCGGATGCTCGCTGTCGAGCTCACCGGGCCAGCCGAGCACACCGTCAGGCCAGAACCGATGATCGATGGGAGGGCGGTACCACAGCAGATCACGGATAGCTTCGGCCAGCGGTTGCACAGGCCACTCGCCGGGCGGGATCGCCGGGGGCCAGACAGTGGTTCAACGCATCGGGCGCCTGGCGATCGCCGCTGACTCACATCCTTCTGGCGCCGCTCTCGTTGCGTCGGCGGATCGCGACGACCCCGGCCAGTTAAGCGGCGACCGGATCGTGATCTTCGACGACGGCCAGCCTATGGCCGAGTGGAGTCAGTAGTCGATCCATGGTCGAGACCTTTGGTACGACCTCGCCACGCTCGATCTTGCTGATCTCTGCCTGCTGCACGCCGGAGCGAACCGCCAGCTCCTTTTGAGTCATGTGCGCGCTCGTGCGCGCAGCGAGCAACTCAGCGGCGAGCCGAAAGCGGATATCCAGAGCGCGCAGCTCGGCAACCGCCTCGGGCCCCTCAGCGACCGCTTCCTGCTCGATGTCATCAATGAGCATGTCGAAATCATTCATCGCGTTCCCTTTGATCGGCCACCCATTCTATGTGCTTGAGCACATCGCTCACTGTATGTGTTCTAGCACATCGTGTCAAGTCTGCCGTCTGTGGCGACGTGCACAGGTATCTGACGATCCGCGTGGGCGGGCAGCGCATCGCGATAGACGCGACATTCCGCGGTCCACGATGGGACGGACGCTCCGCACTTCCCTTGGCGTGCGGACCAGGAGACGATCATCCCGCGGGCGAGGATCCCGACCACGACCGCCTGTGGGGCCTAGTAAACGAAAACAACCGGGATCGCTGCAGCGCCTACCAGAAGCAGACGACCCGGGCGATCCCCGTCATCGTCATCACACCCACCTGATCCCAGGACGCTGGCAGCAGGTGAGCGCAGGCCGAAAGCTGCGTTTGCGCGTCGACATGCTTAGCCAGCCCTTTTTGCGTCACTAAATCAATAAGGAGGTCAGTTACATGCATACCACCAAGAAGGGATCAAAAGTTACCACCAAAGCGCCACCACCCGTGGGGGAGATTGAAGAACTCAAAAGGAGGAAACTAGCTAGTTGCGCAAGCTGAGAAAATCGAGCATGAAGCAGAATTGACTTCTTGGCAGACGATCCAACTGAAGTTGCGGTGTCTTGTGTTGACGGTTTCTTTCGGGGTACTAGCATTGGATGTTTTGATCCACGTCGCAGGTATCTAATACGTACGTCACTGTGAATGAAAAGATGATCCTCCAGCAGCGTAGTCCTGTCCCCAGAACCGGCTCACCGGATCGCGTCCAGCTCTTCGCGGATCACCGAGATAGCCGCTACAGCCCTCGCTTGGAGATGTTGCCATGCCTGTTGCCAGTCGCTTGTCGGCAACTCAACTTCGAGGCGCTCCATTCCCCGTCTACCTTGCGCCTCGGCCCGGCCGCCTGAGTGCTGTCGCCAAGCGCGAAGGTCAAAGAACGCGCGTAGCTCATCAACGGCGCGCTCGGCGCGAGCTGTCCCCTCCGCTGGAAGCCTCTGCGCCAGGTAGCTCTTCAGTTCGATCAACGTGTGCTTGTCGTTCTTGCCTTCGGGGAGTTGGAGGTTGTCCAGGATGCCGCAGAGTGCACTCAGATGTGCCTCCAACTCGTCGGCTGTTGCGCAGTCCAGCGCAAGCTTCGCCGCGGCCTCCGCCCGTGCGACCCGAAGTAGCGGCTTGCCGGCATGCGTGCGCCACACGGCATTCATGTAGTCGATCGCCTCGGGTAGGGAGAGCGAGGAGGGATGCAGTGGCTCTCCTAGCGGCACGCGGGGCACGAGCCTCTGCACCAACCGCTCCAGATGCTCGTCTGGGGTTTGGATCCCGCAATATCCGCGGATGAACGGCCGGAGTGTGGCGGTCCAGTCGCCCGCCGCGTCTCCTTTCTCCAATTGGCAACTCCATGTGGAGGGCTCGCGGTCGAGTACGGCAGCGATGCTGTCGAGCTCGGCAGCGCCCAGCCGCCAGCGGCCGTGCGGCGGTTTGATATCGAGCAGCGCGGCCTGCTCGCTGGTGGGTTCAGCCAGAAGCGGATTCATCCGATATCTCAGCACACGGCTACCTGCGCGATCTGGGTGGGGGCCGCGGGTCGCGTTGCTCAAGCCCTCAGCCACTACGGGGCCAACGGCGGCCCCGACACCACCGGGTCCGACACACTTCTGCCCATCGCTCGCTCGTGCCCTCGCGACCAGGCGGGCCGGCGTCGCGCGGCCGGGCGCTCATCCTCGCCGCTGTAGGCCATCAGGAGTTTCGAGGATATCTGTTGCCGCTCAGGCTGGCTTCCCACCTAAAACGCAGTTGGACACCGGCTTTCCCATCTGACAGGTAGTTGCACCCCTTGACTGGTCGAGGAGGGCGCTCAAAGCGGCGCTAGACCAGCGCGCTCAGACGAGTGCGGGACGCTCTCGGGCACGCTCGCGTAGTCGTACCCGCAGGCCCTTTGGGACCAGCGTGAACGTATTGTGCTCGCTGACGGATCCAGCGCTCTCGTCCAGTTCGATGTGGAAGTTGCGGGCGATCATCGCCATCGTGGTCTTTGACTCGAGGAACGCGAGGTTGCGTCCGGGGCAGAAGCGTGGGCCTGCGCCGAACGCGAGAAACGACTTCTGGTCGGGTGCGTCACTGGCGTTCTCGCCGTCCTCGAGCCAACGCCCTGGATCGAACACGTCTGCTCGCTGCACGGCCTGCAGGCCGGCGCGGCGGGTTGCGAGCCACAGGCGAGTCCCGGCCGGAATCAACGTGCCGGCGCTCGTCATGTCCGAGAGGGGTTCGACCGTGAGGGCGACGGCGACGGGCTTCAAGCGCATCGACTCCCGCAAGACCGCCTCGCCGTAGGAGAGCTTCGCCATCGCATCGTAGTCATCAGGGAAGCGCTGCTCTCCTAGCACTTCCTGGGCCTCCTGCGCCCAGCGCTCCTGAATGTCGTTGTGCTGGGCCAGAAACCAGAGCGTCCAGGCCATCGTGTGTGCGGTCGTGTCCTCTCCGGCGAGCAGCAGCGTCAACACGTTGCCGATGATTTCCTCGTCGGTGAACGTGCCCTCGGACTTCTGTGCCGCGAGCATTCCCTCCAGAAAGTTCTCGGGCGCCTCATGCAGCTCCGGCCGGTCTCGCATTCGCTGCCGGGCCTGCTCGATGAACCCGCGAACCGCCTCGTGCAGGCGCGTCAAGGACCGATCGAGCGCACGATCGGCGGGCAGCCGCACATAACGCCAATACGGGACGGGAGCCAACAGCCGCCGCGCGATCGTCTCAAAGACCCGTTGAATGTGAAGCTGCAACTCCACGTCCCCGCCCTCCAGCGTGTTCAGGTCGTGCCCGAACGCCAGCGCGGAGGTCACATCCACCGTCAACGACGTCAGCTCGCCGGTGATATCGATGCTGCGCTCCTCTTTTGCCACGAGGGTGAGCCGCCGATAGAGGCGCTCGGTGGCGGTCGTGATGATGTGAAAGTAGCGCTGTAGGTGGTTTGAGTTCAGCGCGGTGACAGTCAGACGGCGCCCGCGGCGCCAGCCCTCGCCCTCCTCGGAGAACACACCGGCGATGCCCATCTCCGCGAAGACCTCCTGTATCTCCCGCCAGCGCCGAAAGCCATCCGGGCGCTCCCGCAAGATCCGATTGATCTCATCCAGGTCGTCGATCACGACGACCGGCCGCGAACCGAGACCGAACCGGTAGATCGAACCGTAGCGCTCACACCACTCCTCCGCCGTCGCATGCAGGCTCTCGGGGCGCACCTGATGCAGGTTGCCGAGCAGCGGCAGTCTCGACGGCCCCGGCAGATCAGCGATTGTGCGAGTCATCGTGTCCTCTCGTCTCTGTTGTCCGTCTCGCCAGCCGTCAGGCCGACGCCGGCAGCTTCCCGCGGGCGCGATCGATCAACGGTAGCCCAACGGGGTTAGTTCCTTGGGGTTAGGCCGCGAGTCGCAGGTGCGGCTCGCGGCTGGCGAGACGGACAAGGAGCGCGTCGAGTTTTGCACGGGTGAAGGTCCATCGGAATGGCGCGGGGACTTGGCGGTGTCAGCCGAGTCGTCGTCGTGCCTTCTGCACTGACGGCAGCGCACCCTTGGCCTTCGTGAGTGCCCGCGCGCGCAGGTCAACACTCGCGGGTTTCGCCGCGATCGTGATCTCCTCCCCAGTCGCCGGGTTGCGCCCCTTGCGTGCCTTCGAGGCGGGCTTCACTCGCACGGTCAGCTGGACGAGCCCACCGATCTTGACCTTCTCCGCGTTCGCGATCTCATCGAGCACGACGTCTTCTAGAGCGTCGAGCACACGCTTGGCCTCGGCCCTGGTGATTTCGGCGCGATCGGCAACCGCGCCAGCGAGCTGGGTCTGAGTCAATGGCAAGACAATCTCCTCCTCCTCCTCCTTGGGAAACTACGCAAGAGCCGCAGAGGCTAATCGAATCCGCCCGTCAACTGTCGGCCTTCGAACAACCTCCCCGGCGATTGGTAATCTGATGGTATGCGAGTTGCCATCGACGGGGTTGGGCGCCTGGTGATCCCGAAGACTCTCCGGGATGAGCTCGGCGTTGACGGGCCGACCGACCTCGAGCTGACCGCGTCGGACGGCAGGCTGGAGTTGACGGTCGCGGACGTGCCTGCGCGCGTGGAGGAGCGAGACGGTTTCCCCGTGATCGTGACCGACCAGCCGATGGAGCCGATGAGTGCCACCGAGACCCGCGTGGCAATCGAGCGCGTGCGGCGGTGATCGCACCGGATTCGAGCGTCGTGATCGCGGCGCTCGCTCCGTGGCACGATGCCCACCAGCCAGCCCGCAGCGCCCTTGCCGGCGCTGAGGTTCGGCTGCCCGCCCACGTCGCGTTCGAGGCCACCTCGGCGCTCAGTCGTATGCCGGAGGGGCGCCGGATCGCCGCCGCAGTCGTTTTCGAGGCTCTACAGCGCGGGTTCACCGAGCCGTGGCTCGCGATGGACGGCGACGGTCTGCGCAGGGCGCTCCACACGGCGGTCGACGCTGGGGTGCGCGGCGGCGCTCTCTACGACGCGCTGATCGCCGCGACCGCTGCCGCGCATGACGCCGAGGTGCTGAGCGCCGACCAGCGCGCACTCCCGACGTACAGGGCAATGGGCGCCGTGGTTCGGTTCATCGACGCTTGACTCGCGGGTGCTCGGGCCGGTGCCCGACCTCCCGCAGTCGCGCTGAACCGGGAACAACGCTTTTTATCGGAGGATGCGACATGGGCGACGAGCGGGTCTTGCAATCGACTAGGGCTCTGAGCTAGCGTCATCCCTAGACGCGGAACCGAGCCGCAAAGAGCGAGGCCATGAGGTGTGAGGCCGCGCCACCCCGCCCGAAGAGCCGTGAGGCTCTCCTGGTGACGGTCCTCAAAACGGCACGGACTCCGCGTCTACTTGTTTCTACTCCCGAGCGTGGTAAGGCCCTGAGACGGCTGCCCCGACTCCTGCTGGGCGGCCGTCTCAGCCTCGTCGTCGCTGCTTCGCAGCGCTTCTCGCCGACCCGCCCGGCTCGGCCTCGCCGCCGAGCGCACCGCTGATGCACCACCCCGGCATCGCGAGGATGATGTGCGAGCTTGTTGGCAGACCTCGAAAACCACAGCGAGGCGGGGCGATGAATCCCGCCGAGCTTCGCGATCGCTGCCTCTCGCTCACCGGAGCCGAGGAGACGTTCCCGTTCGGTCCCCAGCACCTCGGTGTTCAAGGTCGCCGGGAAGATGTTTGCCCTGTCCCAGCTCGCCGCGGACTCGCTGCGCGTCAGCGTCAAGTGCGAGCCCGCGCTCGCCGAGGCGCTACGCGAGACGCACGCCGCGGTGCTTCCCGGATACCACCTCAACAAGCGTCACTGGAACACCGTGGTCATCGACGGCTCACTACCAGACGAGACCGTCCTCGACATGATCGAGGACTCATACGACATCGTCGTGAGCAAGCTCCCACAAGCGAAGCGTCGCGCCCTCGGCTGGCAGGGCGACAGCTAGTGGTGTCGCCATGTCGTAGCGAGCCCGGTGGCTACCGTCGCGGCTCGTAGCGCATCGCCACGGCCCCAGGGGCGGTGGGCCGTGACGCATCTGCCCCCTTCGGGGATTGCAGGTCAGACCGGAGCCTGCCGTCGGGTGGCGCCTATTTCGCGGCGTAGCGATCTGGTAGGGGGCGGCGCACGGCGGTCCTCCCCAGGAAGCGGCTCGGCGCCGAGGCGGCGTTTACCTGGTGCTGCACTCGCGGGCGCGCGCGCCGGCGTCGCGCGGCCGGGCGCTCGTCCTCGCCGCTGTAGGCCATCGGAGGTCGAGGATGTCCGCTGTCGATCCGAAGTCGGTTTCCCGCACGTCGGCGTAGATCCGCAGGCTGCGAACCAGTCGCTCGCATACTGCTGGAAGGTGATCTCGGTTCCGGTCGATCCGGCCGGTCGCGGGTCGACCCATTGTCCGGCTGCGATCTTGAGTTCCTCGTGGCGGAGCTTTCTGAGCGCCGTCGCCCGGTCGATCCCCTCACGGCTGTGGCCGACAGTGATGTGTCGGCGGTCGCCCACGGCGACCGTCACGTCTGCCCAGAACGCGACGCTGCCGTCGCTGAGACGGTCTTCTTTGAGCTTTGCCTGTCGTGGTCGTGCCATCTCAACCTCCGCTCCTCAGCTCATCCGCCTCCCCGCACGGGCGCTCAGCGCGCCTCGCGGCGGGGCTCGGCCGGGAGCATCGGCGCACCCGTGAGCGTGCGGGTTCGCTCGCGTCCGCCACGACCGTTGCGGGCTGGGCGTGGCGGGCCGACCCGTTGCCCGACCGCCGATCGGCGCGCGAGCAGCTCGCGGCGTGAGAAGCGCCACGATCCGCGATCTCCGAGCAAACGCCAGCCGCCGAGCGCCAGCGCGTGTGCGTAGACGAACTTCCGCGCCACTCGCAGCAACACCGCCGCCTCATCAGCGGTGAGCAGGTCAGGTCCGCGAACCTCGACTCCTGCGCCTCCTCGGCAAGGCGAGCCGGTCGGTGCGTGTGGGACTCCATACACGCCAGCTTGCCGCTTGAGGGGTTGACGGTCCCCCCGGGATCGAAGTAAAGCCGCCGACGCGGGGGGTTTCGCGGGTAATAACGCGGGTGAGGCCGCCGGGGACGTCCAGAGCGACTGTCTCACCGCCAAAGAAACCGGCCATTTGCAGGCCTTCTCTCTATGGGCACGGGTGGTTTCGAACCACCGACCTCTCGCGTGTGAAGCGAGCGCTCTCCCACTGAGCTACGCGCCCTGGCTCCACGATTCTATTCGTCCGCGCATCGGCGAGCGGCCATCGGGCGAGAAGCGGCCGACCGTGGGTCGAAGCGCGCTCGGGCTCAAGTGCCGACTAGCCTTCGTTCGCCGCCCCCTTGGGGTGCGGCTCGAGTCGCACCGCGGGGATCGAGTAGGCGTCGGCGAGCGCGGCCAGCGCGCCCGGTGTGAGCGTCGCGCCGAATGCTTGGGCGCCCCCCAGCTGTTCGTAGGCGCTCACCAAGCTCTTACCGATGAGCGACAAGTCGAAGTGGCCGTCGTAGATCGCGTCTATGTACAAAGAGGAGTTCTGCCGTGCAAAGCTGGCCACGGCTGGGGCGCCGGTCGCGATCGCCGTGATCGACGCGTCGATGAGCCGCCAGCCGCGCTCGGCGAGACGATCGTAGCTTTCGTAGATCCCCGCGATTCCGGCTGCGGGCCCGGTGAGGCGGGCGGCGCTGATCATGAAGGCCGGTTCGGGTAGCGCTCCCGCGCTTGCGCCGGCGGCGGCCACGGCAGCTCGCAGCGACGGCGTCAGCGGTTGGGGGAGTCCGTCGGCGATTGGAGGCCAAGCGGCGCGCGAAGCACTCACCTCACGTCGCACCGCGGCCTCGGCCGAGCGCAGGCCGGCGCTCACCTGCACGAGCTGGGCGCGCTCGAGCGCCACTTCGGGCTCGCTGGCGGTGTGGGTGGTGGTCGAGCCACAGCCGGCGAGCAGGCCCCCAGCGGCGAGCAGGCCTGCCGTGGCCAGGGCGATCGTGGTGAGGCGGATGCTCAGCGCGAGCGGCTCATCTCGAGGCGAGCGTGCGAGGGGCCTGTGCCCGGGGCGTGCGACGGTGCGAGCGTCCTGAGTCAGGACACTAGGTGCCGAGCAGGTCCACCACGAACACGAGCGGCGCGTTCGCCGGGATGGTGGGGGGCGATCCGGTCTTGCCGTAGGCAAGTTCGGAGGGGATGATCAGCTCGCGCCGCCCACCGACCTTCATGCCGGCGACACCCTGGTCCCAGCCCTTGATGACTTGGCCCTTGCCGAGCTGGAACGTGAACGGTTCGCTGCGCTTCCACGAAGCGTCGAACTCCTTGCCGCCGTGGTAGAGCACGCCGACGTAGTTGACCGTCACCGACTGGCCCGCCTTCGCTTCGGGCCCGGTTCCTTTGATGATTTCCTTGGTGACGAGCGTCGTCGGCGCCGAGCCGCTCGGCGGCGTGACCTTTGGCTGCGTGGCGAGCGGGCCGCCCGTCGGCGTCTTGGCCGCGGCGGTCGTCGGGGTGGTGGGAGTCGTCGCGGTTTTTTCGCCCGCGACGTGCGGGACGGAGCTGACGTCTGACTCGTTGCCGGGGACGATCGTGCTGGAGTTGCCTGAGGAGCCGCAACCGGCGATCAGGGCAGTGAGGCCGAGTGTTGCGAGGACGGCGCCGAGGCGCGCGTGGGAAAGCTTGGGGGTATGCGAAGAATTGAAGTTCATAACGGCGGGCAGCCTAACGCATCGGGCCGTGCTCGCGCTGCATCGGCCCCCGCGCGCAACGTCCTGGTCCGGTTCGTGTGGCTCCTGGCCCGGTTCGTGTGGCATCGCGTCGGTGGTAAGGCGTCGGGTCCGTCCCAGGCTCTGTTGGCCGGCGCGGCGCCCCGTCCGCGCTACGATCGCTCGTGGACCGTGCTAGGCGGGGATGTAGCGGCGCCCTGAACCCGCAATCCGCTCTAGCGGGGCTGAACTCCCCTTCGAGGGGTTTCGCTCCGGTCGCTCCGCCGCTTGGAGCGTCGATGGTTCGGGTCCCGCGCGGTGTCGGCTTGTGAACCAGGTCAGGTCCGGAAGGAAGCAGCCTTAAGCGATCCCCGGCAGGCGCAGCGGGAGCACCCGATCCGGAGTCCCTGGCGGCGATCAGGCGATCGGTGGCGCAAGCCTCGACGAGGGGTGCACGGTCCTTTTTTTGATTTACGGTTCGTTCTGGTCGACTGAACGGCTCGATCCCAGCGTCCCTCCCGTGGCCATCGGGATCGCGAGCCGCGGGGAGCGTCAGCCGCAGCGCTCAAAGATGAGCCACGAACGGTTTGAGTGCGCCTCTGTGAAGCCAGGTGGGATAGAGACACTCGCGTGCGGGTCGCGCGGGTCGAGCACGTAATCCCGTTCGACTTCCAGGCTGGCTGGGTCGACATAGGTCCCTTCTTCCTGCTGCTGGGCCGCCGCGCTTGCCGCTTCCGCGCTCACGACCAGCCCGGGAGGCGCTTTCAAGTACAAGGCCAGCAGCGGGATCGGCGCGTGGTTGGGCACGCCCACGGGCCCGCACTCGAGCGCGATCGCCCTGCTCTTGACGAGCGCCAGCAAGTCGTCCTGGATGCTTTGCTGGCGCGAGAGGCTGCTGAGCTCGTGGTGGGCCGAGCGCACCTGCCCGGGCAGCGTCGCGAGCAGCGCCACGAGCACGACCGCGCCGGCCGCCATCCATGGCACGCGTCGCCGGTCGCCCGCCGGGAGCGCGCTCCACCCGAACACCCCGGCGCCGCAGAACAGGCACAGGATCGCGCCGGCAAGGAACGCGTAGCGCGTGTCGATCGGCAGGCCGACGGCGGCCATCGCGGCGAACACGAGCACGGCGATCGCGCCGGCCACGGCGCCCAGGCGCGCCCGCGGGCCCAGCCACGCGAGCGACAGCACGCCGCCGAGCGCGGCCCCCGCGAGCACCGCGGGGCGCAGCACCTCGCCGATGCGCCGCGGAATGTATTGCGGCACGTCGCCGATGCCCGACGGTCGGCCGAGCGTGGCGGCGGTGTGCTTGGTGTTCGTCAGCGACCACATCGCGTCGCCCGTGACGAGCAGGTCGCTCAGCACCCAGACAGCGGGCGCCGCCGCCGCGAGCAGGGCGAGACGGGCGAGCTCCCCGCGCGTGCGCGCGGGATACGCTCGAGTGGATGAGACGACCAGCACGACCCAGTAGATCCCAGAGAAGGCCCATGCCTCTGGACGCAGGAGTCCGGCGAGACCGAGCAGCACGAGCACCGGCGCGCCCGCGCGACGCCGGCGCGTCTCGACCAGCAGCGCCGTCAGCACCAGCAGCGTGTAGGGGATGTCGACGTAGGCCCGCACGCCGTAGGAGAGCACCGGCACGCGCGTCAGCAGCACGAGCGCCGCGACCGCCCCCGCCGCGCGCCCGAACCAGGCGCTGCCGAGCCGGTAGATCACCCACGCGCACGCCGACAGCGCCAGGAACGCGAGCGCCACGACGATCGTGGTCTCCGCGCTCGCCCCGAGCGGCCCGAGCGGCACGCCGAGCGCCTCGACCAGCGGATGGGGCGTGGGCGCGATCGGCAGGCCGTATTCGGGCGTCTCCCCGCGCGTGAGCTGCTGACCCCAGACGAGCGCGTACAGCGTGTCGTAGTTGACGAAGCCGACACCGGCGATCAGCCACAGCAGCGCCGCCCCGGCGACGACGAGGAGCGTCGTCGGGCCCCAACGGGTGACGTATCCCCTGACGTGCGGTTTCGAGCGTCCCTCCGCGCCTGGGGCCCGGCGGGTGAGCATGTCTCGTATGCGTTGCCCTGCGCGTGCGGGGCCTCCCTCCGGTTTTGACTGCTCCTCCGCGTCCGGACTTCGGCGGGTGAGCACGTCGCGTATGCGCTGTCTCCCGCGCGCGCGGGAGGACGGCCTTTTTGCGTGACCCTCCGCGCTCGCCCGGGCCCAGCGTGTGAGCGTGTCGCGTATGCGTTGGCCCTCCCGCGCGCGCGGGACGCCCCTTTTGATGGTGCTCGCCACAGCGGCGCACGCTACCTGAGCGGGCCGCGCCCGAGGGTAGACTGGCCTCGATGGCAGCCTCCGCTCAATCCCTGTATCGCAAGCACCGCCCACGCTCGTTCGCCGACGTCGTCGGGCAGGAGCCGGTCGTGCGCACCCTGCGCCACGCCGTCGAGCGCGGCAAGGTCCATCACGCCTACCTGTTCGTCGGCTCGCGCGGCACCGGCAAGACCTCGATGGCGAAGATCCTTGCTTGTTGCCTGAACTGCGAAGGTGACGGTGGGCCCTCCCACCTGGGCGGGCCCACCGTAGACCCGTGCGGCCAGTGCGACTCGTGCCGCTCGATCGCCTTCGCTACCTCGTTGGATGTGATCGAGATGGACGCTGCCTCCAACAACTCGGTCGACGACATCCGCGAACTGCGTGAGTCGGTCGCGTTCGCCCCAGTCTCCGGTCGTCACAAGGTGTACATCCTCGACGAGGCCCACATGCTTTCGACCGCTGCTTGGAACGCGTTCCTGAAGACGCTCGAGGAGCCGCCGCCGCATACCGTGTTCGTGCTGGCGACGACCGAGGCCAACAAGGTCCCGGCCACCGTCGTGGACCGCTGCCACCGCTTCGACTTTCACCGCCCCACCGTCGAGCAGCTCGCGAGCGTCGTGATGCGCGTCGCGCAGGACGAGTCGATCGAGATCCCGCCCGAGGCGGTCGCGGCGATCGCACGCTCGGCAACCGGCAGCTTCCGCGACGCGCTCGGCACGCTCGAGCAGCTCGTCACTTACAGCGGCAGCCATATCGAGCTGCCAGACGTGCTTGCCGTGCTCGGCGTCGCCGACGAGCAGCTGCTCTGCGACGCCTTCGACGCTGTCCAGGCAGGCGATGCGCGCGCGGCCCTGCTCGCGGTCGCCCGCTGCGCCGAGGGCGGCCGCGACGCCGGCTCGTTCGCGCGCGACCTCGAGGGTCGCGCGCGCGAGCTGCTTGTCGTGCAAACGCTTGGCGACGTCCCCCCAGAGCTGTCGCTTACGCCCGAGATCGACGAGCGTCTGCACGAGCAGGCGCGGCGGATCGGCCCCGCCGAGGTCGTGCGCGTGCTCGACCTGCTCGGCGCCGCGCTCGAGGGCGTGCGCGCGGGCGCCGACCCGCGCACGCAGCTCGAGCTCGCTTTGGTGAAGGCGGCGACTCCGCAGGCGGACGGCTCTCTCCCAGCGCTGCTCGCGCGCATCGAGCGGCTCGAGCAAGCCCTTGCTGGCAGTCCGGCGGCGCTGGCGCCGAGTGGCCCGGCGGCGGCGACGACGCCAACAGAGGCGACGATCCCGGCAGAGACGACGATTCCGGCAGCGACGACGACTCCGGCGGACCCAGCAGAGGCGACGATCCCGGCAGCGACGACGACTCCGGCGGACCCAGCAGAGACGACGGGTCCGGCTGAGACGACGGCCACGATGGGGACAACGACGCCGGCAGCGACGGGGGCGCCCCCACCGTCTCCCCCGACGTCGTCGCCCACGAGCGGGATCGACGCGCTGTGGCCTGCGGTGCTCGAGTCGGTACGCGCCCAGCACAAGCTGCTGCGTGCGTTCTTCAGCGAAGCCGTGCCTATGAACGTCACAGAGGATCACCTGACGGTGGCGTTCCCCGTCTCGGCGGCCTTTAACAAGCGCAAAGCCGAAGAGCCCGACAACCGCAAGATCCTGATCGACGCTCTGAAGGCGCTCACCGGCAGGCGCTATAGCGTCTCATTCGAGTTGAGCGAGGATGCCCCTTCCGCTGACGGCATGGATCGTGAGGCGCTCACGGAGGAGGAGATCGTGGCTCGCCTGATGAGCGAGCTCGACGCCGAGGAGCTCTCGAGCGTGCCGCTCGCACAACAGAAAGGCGGCGAATAGTGCCCCCAAAGCAGCAAAGACCGAACATGCAGCAGATGCTCAAGCAGGTCCAGAAGATGCAGCACGACATGGAGCTCGCCCAGCAGGAGCTCGCCACCGAGACGGTCGAGGCCTCCGCCGGCGGTGGGATGGTGACGGTCACCGTCTCAGGCGCCCTGGAGGTGTGCTCGGTAAAGATCGCCCCTGACGCGGTTGACCCCGAGGACGTGGAGATGCTGTGCGACCTGGTGCTCGCCGCCACCAACGAGGCGCTGCGCTCGGCTCAGGAGCTGGCGGCCTCGAAGATGGGCGCTGTCACCGGCGGCCTCGACCCCGGCTCGCTCGGCGGCCTCGGCCTGCCGGGGTTGTAAGCGACGGGCTGTAGGCGATCCGACACTCGCGACCTTGAGCTCGTTCGCTCCCCCAGTCCAGCGGCTCGTCACCGAGCTCTCGAAGCTGCCCGGCGTTGGCCATCGCACCGCGCAGCGGCTCGCCTTCCACATCCTGCGCGCCTCGAACGAGGACGCGTTCGGACTGGCAGAGGCGATCAGGGAGGTCAAGGAAAAGGTCGGGTTGTGCGAGGTGTGCTTCAACCTCGCCGACGAGGCGCGCTGCCGCATCTGCCAGGACCCGCGCCGCGACGCGAGCGTGATCTGCGTCGTGGAGGAGCCCTCCGACGTGATCCCGATGGAGCGCACCCATGAATTCCACGGCCTCTACCATGTGCTCGGGGGCGCTTTGTCTCCGATCGACGGTGTCGAGCCGGAGGACCTCAAGATCGACGAGCTGTACTCACGCGTTGCGCGAGTCGGCCCTTCTGAGACGCCCGAGGTGCGCGAGGTGGTGCTCGCCACGAACCCCACCACGACGGGCGAGGCGACCGCGCTTCACATCGCCGAGGAGCTGCATGGGCGGGCACCCCATCTTACGGTCACACGCCTCGCCTCTGGCCTGCCTGTGGGCGCCGATCTGGAGTACGCCGACGAGGTCACGCTCGGCAAGGCGCTGGCCGGTCGCCGCTCGCTCTGACTCGACCTGGAGGACGTGCCGAGCAGCGCTGGCAGGCCCGCCGCAACGCCCCGTCGGTAGCCTGCTTGTGTGTCTGAGATCGTGGTCATGAAGTTCGGCGGCACGTCCGTCGCCGACGCCCAGCGCATCAAGCGGGCCGCCAAGCGGATCGTCGAGAAGCGCGAGGCGGGCTATAGCGTCGTGGCGGTCCTGTCCGCGCGCGGAAAGACAACAGACGAGCTGATCTCGATGGCCGAGGAGGTCACCGACACTCCCGATCCGCGCGAGATGGACATGCTGCTGTCCACAGGGGAGCGCATCTCCTGTGCGCTGTGCGCGATGGCCATCAACGATCTCGGCCACCGCGCGATCTCCTTGACTGGCTCCCAGGCGGGGATTCTCACCGACGTGTCACACACCAAGGCGCGCATCCTCGAGGTGCGCGCCGACCGCGTGCGCGCGGCGCTCGAGCGCGACCACATCGTGCTCGTCGCCGGCTTCCAGGGCGTCTCCACGGCCGACGACGTCACCACGCTCGGCCGGGGTGGCTCAGACACGACCGCTGTGGCGGTCGCCGCCGCGCTCGGTGCACGCGAATGCGAGATCTACACCGACGTCGCGGGCGTGTTCACAGCCGACCCGAGGATAGTTCCAGCCGCGCGCAAGCTCGCGATCGTGTCCTTCGAGGAGATGCTCGAGATGGCTGCCTCGGGGGCGGGCGTCCTGCAGCTTCGCTCCGTCGAGTATGCGCGCAATCACGAGGTGCGCATTCACTGTCGCTCCTCATTCGACGACCGTCCCGGTACCGTGGTGGTGTCGGAAGGAGAGAGCATGGATCATGCCGAGAGGCCCCTCATAACCGCAGTCACCCACTCGACGTCGGATTCGATGATCACGTTGATCGGCGTCCGCCATGAACCGGGCATAGCCGCGCGCATCTTCGAGGCGCTGGCGGAGGCCAACGTGAACGTGGACATGATCGACCAGAACGTGCCCACCTCCGCCGGGGGGGACGCGGAGATATCGTTCACGGTCCCCCACGAGGACCTGAGGGTGGCAACGGGAGCGCTTCAGCCGATGGCGGATGAGGTCTTCGCGACCATTCGCACTCAGCGGGAGATGGGCAAGGTCTCGATCGTAGGCGCCGGGATGCGCTCCCATCCCGGTGTGGCGGCGAAGGTATTTCGCGTGCTCAACAACGAGGGCATCAACATCGAGATGATCTCCACCTCCCCGATCAAGATCTCATGTGTGATCTCCCGCGATCGAGTCGAGCGGGCCGTGCAGGCTCTGCACAGCGCTTTCGAGCTCTCAGGTCCGGGGAGCGTCGGAGTCGAGGAGCCCTTCAAGGCTCATACGGGCTGAGCGGCGGTGCGCGCCGACTAACACTTGTCGAGATTGTGAGGGCAAGTATTGACATTCACACTGGGCGCAGCTAGCGTGCGCGCCCTCAAGATAAAGCCGGAAACTGGGGCAATCGACGACTAGCCCACATAGCAGGTGAAGGCGCCAGCACGAATCATTGGTGGCTCGGACGGATCCGGTCATCGTGCTGCTTCACGTTCAACACGCGTCACGGGAGACAAGGTTGGAGGCAATCAGTGGTGAGGTCGACGAGCGGTCGACTACGCGAGTCGGTGTTGACGATTCGCTGACCCCCGACGATTCGCTGGCGCCTGACTATTCGCTGGCGCCTGAGTCACGTGGCCAGTGGGGGCTGGGGCGGCGCCTAGGGGGTCCCGTCCCGATCATGGAGACGCGAGGGCCGGCGGCGAGCACACTGCGAGACACGCTCTTTCGGCGCATGTTGCTCGCCGCGGACGTGCTCGCGATCGTGGCCACGTTCGGGCTCGCGATCGATCTGTCGGGCGGGCGCTTGCACCTGGCGCGGATCTGTCTGGTCGGCCTGCCATTGATTGTGCTCGGAGCGAAGCTGTTTGGCCTGTACGATCGCGACGAGGCGGTGATCCGCAAGACGACGCTGGATGAGGCGCCAAAGCTCTTCCAGGTGGCGACGTTGTGCGCGTTTGTGGCGTGGCTGGCCGAGAGGCCGCTCGGCTATGGGCAGCTCACGCGCAGGGATGTGCTGTTCCTGTGGGTGACGCTCACGACGCTGCTGGTCGTGGGGCGCTGGGCGGCCCGCGCGCTGGCGTTGTGGGTCGCGCCGGTGGAGCGATGCCTGTTCATCGGCGACCCCGCCTCCGAACGCGCGATTCGCTCGCGCATGATCAACCACGGGGGCGTCAAAGCGGAAATCGTCGCTCACGTCGACCTGCACGAGATCGCTCCGTGGTCGGCCAACGCGTTCTCGCGCTCGAAGCTGCGTGAGATAAGCAAGCTGGCGAGGGCGCTCGATGTGCACCGCGCGATCGTCTCGCCCAGCATCAGCGAAGCGGGCGAGATGCTCGACCTGGTGAGAACGCTCAAAGCCGTCGGCATCCGCGTGAGCGTGGTGCCGCGGCTGCTGCAGGTAATAGGGTCATCGGTGGTATTCGACGACCTGCACGGGGTCACGTTGATGGGGGTGCGGCGCTTCGACCTGACGCGCTCCTCGGGGCTGGTCAAGCGCACGTTCGACCTGGTCGGCGCCAGCCTGGGCCTGCTGGCGCTCTCGCCGCTGATGATCGCGATCGCGATCGCGATCAAGCTCGACAGCAAAGGCCCCGTGCTGTTCCGTCAGATGCGGGTCGGACACGACGACAGGCGCTTCGGGCTTTTCAAGTTCCGCACGATGGTCCCAAATGCTGAGGAGCTCAAGCAGACGCTTGTCGACCTCAACGAGGCGCAAGAGGGGCTATTCAAGATCGCCGAGGATCCTCGTGTGACACGCGTGGGTAGCTTTCTGCGCAAGACGGCGCTCGACGAGCTGCCGCAGCTCTTCAATGTACTGCGCGGGGAGATGAGCCTCGTGGGCCCACGTCCGCTGATCGACGACGAGGATCGACGGATCGAGGGCTGGTCGCGCAGGCGGCTGGCCCTGCACCCTGGTATGACGGGCCACTGGCAGATCCTTGGTCCGGCCAGCGTGTCGCTGCGTGAGATGGTCGCAATGGACTGCCTGTACGTCGCCAACTGGTCGCTATGGACGGACGTAAAGATCCTTCTGCGCACGATCCCGCATGTCCTGTGCCGTCGCGGGCTTTGACACGAGCACCTCGCTGATCGGCTGCTCGAGGTCAGCGCGCCTGTCTTTGAGCAGCCGTGGGGCTCGCTCCAGGCCGGCCGAGGCGCGCTCGGGGCGCATCGCCAGTCGCAGCACCAGGGCCGCCAATGCGGCGAACCATACGAGGGAGATCAGGAGGATGGTCATTTGCTTGCAATCCTATGCGTGTGCTTTTGCGCCGATTCCTGGCGTTGCCCGACAAGACCGACATCCCGTTGCCCTTTAAGGGCGACGTCGGATTGCCCTTAAAGTCGGACGTAGTCATCCGCAACGTGATAGTTGATGGAGCAGACTGAACATTTGTCCAACCCCGACATGCAGAGCTATCCAATTTTATATTAACCGGCTTAACGTGATTCAACACTCAAATAACGCGATCCGATCGCATTATGGGCCTTTTTTGGTCCTCGCCGGCCTCCAGCGGCACCGCAACTACGTCCGCCCTGCCGCGTTCGAGACGGCAGAAGGCAACGTACGGTGGGCTCGGTGCCCGTTGGGTAGGGAGGGCGGCAAATGCGCGCAGCGGCGATAGCGATGGCGGCGATGGCGACGGCGGTGGTCGCGGTGGGGCTGTTTGCCGTCCCGCGGGCTTCCGCACTGCCGATCGACGGCATCCACAACATCCAGCGCGTCGTTGTGATCATGCAGGAGAACCGGTCCTTCGATCAGTACTTCGGGACGTATCCCGGGGCCGATGGGATCCCGGCCGGGGTGTGCAACCCGGATCCGTTGCATGGGGGGTGCGTGGCGCCATTCCACGACCCAAACGACAAGAACTACGGAGGACCGCACGGCGCTACCAACGCTGCCGCCGACATCAACGGTGGCGGGATGGACGGCTTTGTCGGACAGGCCGAGGGAGCTCATACGTGCACGAGCACAGATCCAAGCTGCAGCCCTTGTGGTGAGACCGCGTCAAGCTCTGAATGTGTGGATGTCATGGGATATCACGACGCGCGCGAGATTCCCAACTACTGGGCATACGCCAAAAACTATGTGCTTCAGGACAAAATGTTTGCCGCGGCGAGAACCTGGAGTCTCCCGGAGCATCTCTTTCAAGTATCGGGCTGGTCAGCCCTATGTCCAAACGGCGCCATCAACTCGATGGAATGCACGAGCTCCCTGAATCTGTGGGCTCAGCGTCCGGAAGTAAACCCAAGCGTTACATACCCCTGGACCGATATAACCTATTTGCTCCACAATGCCGGGATCAGCTGGCGTTACTACGTGTTCAAGGGCGCGGAGCCAGATTGTGAGTCCGACGAAGCAGTGAGCTGCGCGCCAGTTTAACAAGCTCCCACAACACCTGGCATTTGGAACCCGCTGCCTAACTTTGTAGACGTCAATCAGGACGGCCAGCTGGGCAATATTCAGTCGCTGACAAACTTTTATACGGTGGTTCATGAAACGAGCTGCAAACTGCCTAATGTCTCGTGGATCGATCCCAACGCCAGGGTGTCAGAACATCCGGACGCGCTTATCTCTGATGGGCAGGCCTATGTGACGACGTTGATCGACGCGATAATGCGCAGTCCGTGTTGGAACAACACCGCTATCTTTCTCTCGTGGGACGATTGGGGCGGCTTCTACGATCACGTCGTGCCGCCAAACATCGACCAGAATGGCTACGGCCTGAGGGTGCCCGGCTTGGTGATCAGCCCATATGCGAGGGCCGGATACATCGACCATCAACAACTCAGCCACGATGCTTACCTGAAGTTCATCGAGGACGACTTCCTCGGCGGGCAACGACTCGATCCGAATACCGACGGCCGCCCGGACCCACGGCCCGACGTGCGCGAAAACGCGCCCGGGCTCGGCAGCCTTTTGAGCGACTTCGACTTCAGTCAGCCACCGCGCCCTCCATTGATCCTGCCCGCCGATCCCGCCCCAGGGCCGGCATCCAATCCACCCGGATATGTGCCGGCTCCCCAGACAGCATCGCCACCTCCTCAGACAGCATCTCCCTCGGCATTGGAGCTTGTCGTATCGGCGGCAGGGAGGCAGGACCTGCGCCTTCATCGAGGTCGCATATATCTAACGGTAAGTTGCAATATCACGTGCTTGCTTCGAGCTCGCGGACACCTGAGCCTGCGTCGTGGCCACCGGCGCCGCGGGCTTCGTGGTAAGGGTCTGACCCTTGCCGCTCATATGACGAAGCGAGTGTCGCTTTCGCTATCGCGTTCCAACCTCGCTGCCGTCCGCCACGCCCTGCGAGCGCACCACAGGGTCACGGCCGTGATTACCGTCGGCGCGGTGGGGGCAGAGAGGCAAAGCCAGCGCCACAGCGTCAGCGTGATTCTCAGCTGGCGTTGACGTCGGTCCCCGGATGGTCTGTTGCTGGGCTGTCGGCGCTGGACCGTCTCGCCCGCGCGGCTTCATAAGCAGCCATAAGCCGCCGATAGTGGATCTCGGACGTGTTCTCTTTGAGGAACCGTCCGTTGCCCTGTCGCCCCATCTCCCACGCAAGCTGGGGATTCTCGGCAAGGCGCAGAATCGCTCGCGCGAGCGCCTCGGCGCTCGCGCTTGCCACGACCAGTCCGTCGACCCCGTCCTCGACCATCTCCGGAAGGCCACCCATATCCGTGCAGATGATTGGCGCGCCGATCGCGCGTGCCTCGAGCAGGCTCATCGGATTGTTCTCGTGCCAGCGAGACGGCACCAGCAGCGCCCGTGAGCGACGCATCTCTCCCAGTACGCGCTCACGACTGAGTCGTCCCAGATACTCGATGTTGGGGCAGCTCGCAGCGGCGGCTCGCACCTCGCTCTCGAGCTCGCCGCCGGCTCCCGCGAGCACGAGCGTGCCAAGTCGAGGATCGCCGGTCCCATAGGCATCGAGCATCTCGCGCACTCCCTTGACCTCCTCGAGCCTGCCCGCGAAAAGGAATCGAGGCCGATCCTCGAGCACGGCGATGGGATCGCCTATCTCCTCAGTGGGAAGAAAATTGGGGATCACGTGCACGGTGCCCGGGTCGATCCCCGTCGCGATCGCGACGCGGCCGGCAAAGCCACTCGGCGCCACGTAAGCGTCGACCTTCCTGTAGCTGCCTCGCACACGTGCGGCGCGCGCCTCGATCATGGCGAGCAGGCTGGCGGCGCGTGAGCCCTTGACGCAGCTGTGCACGAGCACATTCTCGACAGGCCCGGTGGTGCACAAGCTGCAGGGCTGGCCGTCCCTGTACATGACGTACGCAGGGCACCCGATCTTGTAGTCGTGCAACGTCATGATGCTGGGGATTCCCTGCCGGGCGAGCTCGTCGACGATCGAAAGCGTCAACTGGTGATAGATGATGTGCATATGAGCCACATCGGGACGCGTCTCTTCTAGAAGCTTGCGCAACTTGAGCCGTGCGCTGAGGGAGTAGACAGAGGACAACGCATCGCGAGCGCGCGAAGCAAGCGGGCGAGAGGGGTCGACATAGTCACGTCGAGGCGCGAAGTGGTCACGGTAGGGGGAGGCGAGATTGTCCGGGTGCTCCATCGCGAAGTCGATCACCTCGTGCCCATGTGAGGTGAGGAGCTCACGGGTGTGGAACAGGACCGTCTCAGAGCCCGCGTGTGGGTAGAAGAACTTGTGGATCTGCAGGACGCGCATCGCGGTCGGACGAGTCGGGGAGCAGCAGGGCAGACATCAGACAACAGAGCAGTCCAGTGTTTCCGCCGTGGCGGACCCTGCACCGGTCTGGCCATAGACTATCGTGCGTCGGCGAGGCTCAGTCGCGGCCGATGCTCGGTGCAAGCGTGTGGAGGAGTGTCAGTGCATAGATCAACGCCCGATCTTCGTCGTGTCGCAATTATCGGCAGTCGTGGCTTCCCGAGCACGTACGGCGGCTATGAGACGCTCGTGCGCTACCTCGCGCGCGCCTGGACAGCTCAGGGCCTGGACGTAACCGTGTACTGTCGCACCAGGGACGACGGCCGGGCTCGATGGACAGACGAGGGGGTGACATGTCGCTGGACTCCCGGCCGCGACACGAAGAGCCTCTCAACGCTCTCCTACGGCCTCACGAGTCACATCGACGCCGGCTTGCGCCGGTTCGATGCCGCTCTTGTGCTGAACGTGGCCAATGGATTCTTCCTCCCAGCCATGCAAGCGATGGGCACCGCGACCGCCGTCAACACCGACGGGATCGAGTGGGAGCGCGGCAAGTGGGGCAAGCTCGCGAGTGGCGTGTTTCTCGCCGGGGCTCGAGCGACCGCACGATTCGCGGACGTTCTCGTCGCCGATTCCCAGGCGATCGCCGACATCTGGCTGGAAAAGTTCGGGGTCCGATCCACATTTATTCCGTACGGCGCACCTGTCTTGGAGGATGTCGCCGCCGATCGCATCCGCGCTCTGGGCCTCGAGCCTGGACGCTATGCGCTCGTCGTCGCGCGACTCATACCGGAGAACAACGTGGAGCTCGCTCTCGACGCGCTCGATCTCCTCTCTCCTCGCGTCCCCGCTGTGATTGTAGGATCCGCGAATTATTCTGCCGCAATCGAGCATCGACTCCGTGAGCTCGATTGCCGAGGCCAGGTGCGCTGGCTCGGCCATGTGAGCGACCAGCAGCTCCTCACGCAGCTGTGGGGCAATTGTGGCGTGTATCTCCACGGGCATTCCGTCGGAGGGACTAATCCCGCGCTCCTACAAGCTCTTGGCGCTGGGGCGCCGACGCTTGCGCTCTCCACGGTATTCAACAGCGAGGTGATCGGGGTGGACGAGCAGCTCTTCCCCAGCGATGCTCCTCGACTTGCCCAGATGATCGCCCAGGTGCTCGGAGACGAGCGACTTCGCGCTGAGATGGCCGCACGCGGACGCAGGACGGTTGCGGAACGCTACGATTGGTCAGATGTCGCCGACCGATACCTGGCGGCCCTCGGCGCCGCGCGCGAGCGCCGGCGGGGCGTGAGCCCCTAAAGCGCTCTATCAGCGGTTCAAGCTCATTTAGCGGTGGCCGGGAATTCCCGGTGGACACTACGCCGCGATGCGCTCCAGGTGCTTGACTCGGACGGTACCGACCAGGTAGATGCTCCAAGACGCGACCACGAATACGGCAAACGCCACCACGGTGTCCCCCAGTGCGGTGACCGCAAAGATCACGACGGATGCGATCGTGGTGCTGACCAGCGCATTGAATGCCAGAAAGCGATTTTCACCGTGCGCCACGAGCACGCCTTCCACCAATCCGTAGAGGATTCGCGCCGGGCTGGCGAGCAAGGCGAGTGCCAGGTAGTCGGCGCTCTTCCCGTATGCTGGGCGTCCCAGGGTGTCAAATATCCATCCGACGGCTGGCGTGGTGGCTAGGATGATCGCAACGAGCGCAAATGGGACGATCAGAATCACGTGCTCCCGTCGAGAGATGGTCAGATAGCTGTTTTTCTCTCCCAACGCCCGCGTTGCGTGGGGAACGACGGCTGAGACGATCACCGTCCCCACACGTTGCGGGATCGAGAGGAATACGAGGGTTACGTCGATGATCGCCACGACGGTAAAGGAGTCGAGTGTCGCGGCGAACCTCATGATGAGGGGCATAGCGGCAATCGCCGTCGTCGCCACGCTCAACCACAGCGAGAAGGTCAACAGCTGACGAATGGTCGGCACGCGATCCGCGGATGGGATGCGATCGACGATGCGGGGAGGAGCCGTGCGCATCACGCAAAAGCCACCCACGAGCAGCCCGACGGCATTACCGAGGCAGAAGATGCTGAACGCCGACAGCGGTGTGATGTCCAGGCCGCCTGCCCAAGCGGCGCCGAGCAGGCCAACTTCGCTGAGCGCCGCGATCGGCATGATCGACGCCGCCGAGACGATGCGCCCGCGGCCCCGCAGGATGCCCGTGGTGAGCAGCGAGTACACAAGGCTCGAAAGCCCCAGGACGGCAAACAGGGACGCTACCGGTGACTTCAGAAGGACCCCGGCGACGATCGCGGTTATCGCCGCGGCGATGAGCGTCGGCCAAATGCCTGCTCGGGCCGCCGTGCGCACGATCGCGCGATCGTCATCCCGCCCACCCGCCGACAGGTAGCGCGCGGCGCTATTTGGCAGGCCACTGGCGCTGATTATCGTGATCGTGTTGTAAAGGCTCAAGATGAGCGCCAGGCGGCCGTACGCGGCCGGCACGAGCACAGCGACAAGAATGCTTCGGAAGCCGATCTGAGCGAGCACGACGCCCGTGTTTCCGGCGCCGAGCAGGACCACGTCGCGGCGGACGCGCCGCCAGATGGAGACTTCGCCTATCCCGGCGTCGGCGTCGACGACAGTCGCGGTTGGGTTGCCGGTCGAATTCAACAGCTACACGCTCCAGCCCGGCAGAGCCTTCCCAGTCAGCTCGCGCAGGCGGGCCACATCGTCGGCGTAGAGCTCCTGCAACCGAACTCGCGTGTCATCGTCAAGGGCGGGGGCCTCGAGCGGCCGCGACACAAGGCGTTCGACGGCGAGGCGCGCCGATCGGCGAACGCGGGGCGGCAGTCGCTGGATCAGTCTGGATGCCTGCGCTCGGCGTTGCCATACGATCAAGCTCGAGTATGTGCGCTGTTCCTCTGCCCGGTATTCATCTCCTGTGAGAACCGAGGAGAGGCAAAGGTCTCCTCGACCGACAGAAACGCAAAGATCTCGCGCAGCGTGGCCTCTCGGGAGGCCAGAAGGTCAGCGTGGTCCACGACCAAGATCCGCTCCTGCGGGAAATGAGCTAGGTAGCGATCCAGCTGCCTTGCATAAAAACCCGGACACGTGTACAGCGAGTAAGGATCGGAGAGATCCTCGAGTGCCCCCGCGAGTGGGCGACGCTCGTCTTCGACAGATACGCTGAAGTGATATTGAGACACGGCCCTGGCAACCGGATCGCGCACGATATAGATCAGCTTTACGTCCGGGACCAGCTCCCTGATCCGCTCAGGCACGCCCTTTCGCCGTGGGTATAGCGTGTAGCAGGGCGAGGCCTCACCTCGAGCTCTGAACGTATCGTCGAACAGCTGTTCATATTCGTCGAGGCCCTCGATCCGCTTCGAGCCTCGAGGGTAGGGGATCCCGTCTGGTGGGCCGGAGAAGAAGTTGGTCTCCTTCATCGCCGGCAGTCTCTGGATCTCCGGGTGCTCCCCCAGGTAGTGGTGCAGGCTGGTGGTTCCGCACTTCATCGCGCCGATAATCAAGAATGTCGGCCGCGCCATCCTAGGCAACCAGAGTTGGCGGAAGCTTCAGGGATCGGCCACGCGGTGGCGCAGGCGCTGAGGGCAGCAAGCACGCGGCCTCCCGCATGAGCCGGTTCCGTCCGTGGAACATAGACATGCTGCTCTCCGTCACGAGCCTCGATAGATTACAGGGGGGTGAGGTGTGCGCGAGCGCGGTGAGGTGTGCGCGAGCGCGGAGCGAGCTGTCAGGACATGCTGGCGCTACACTCCGCGGCCTGTGGACGTTCGCGTGATATGCCCACGACGACTGCCTGACGGCGTCGCGACCGAGGGTGGCGCACGCCACTGAGATATGCGGGCACCCGCGGCGACGCTGCTCACGCGCAATCGATCAGACGGCAGACTCGTCGCCGTTGGCATGTTGGGCTGCGTGTTCGCCCTGGCCCTCGGCGGCGCGGCGACCACCAGCCACGGTGTGCTCATCGCGAGCGCCCTGGTTGGCCTCTCGCTTTGCATAACAGCGACGATCGTCTACGTTCGCGATCCGGTGCTCGCGCTTATCTGGCTGTGGCTCTTCGAGGTGTTCAATGCGCCCATATCGGCTGCGATTGGATACTACTCGTCGACGGGAGAAGCGGTTCGGCAGGGCGACGAGGCTTTGGTGCTGCTGCTTGTCGTGCTGACAGTCTGGCGAGCGACTCAGAGCAATACTCGACTTACCGACCTTCGCCTTGTGCTTCCCGGTGTCGGGGTCGCGGTGTTCGGAGTATGGGGAGCGGCTGTGCATCACGTGCCGATCGCCGTCACGTTCATCGGTATTTGGCTTGGGCTCAAGCTCTGGATCGTTATTGGCGTGACTCTCCTGCTTCCCTGGAGGCGCCGTGATGTCGCGCGCATCTATACGATCCTCATCAGGGTGGGCCTTGTCGTGGCCACGCTGGGATTCGTCGACTATCTCACGCATTCGGCGGTCTCGCATGCCCTTCATACGTCGATCTACAGGTCTGGGGCGGAAGCCTCTCGAGCTGAAGCCGTCCATTCCATATTCCCTCACCCGGGTGAGTTCAGCCTTTTTATGAGCTTGCTCTTTGCGTTTACATTCGCTCGGTTCGCCGTCAGACGCAGTAAGCCGGATCTGGTTCTGGCGCTGCTGTTCGCCTGCTCTATCTTGTTGTCACTTCGCCTCAAGGGATTCTTGTCACTCGTGGCCGTGGCCGCCATTGTCGCTCTGGTCCAAGGCATGGGCCGCAATCGTGGCGGGATCACCGTGTTTCTGGTTGGTGCGCTGCTACTCATAGGTGCATACAGCGTGGAGGGAAGCGTCATCACCAAGCAGATCACCACCTATACGTCATCCGAAACCTCTGTCCGGACTCGACTCTATTCTGTGGGCGAGCGGATAGCTCTCGATGATTTCCCGCTGGGGGTGGGCTTTGGCCGATTCGCCAGTTATCCATCCCGGCTCTTCTACAGCCCGGTTTACTATCAGTACCAGTTGGGATCCGTTTATGGCCTGTCGCGAAACTTTCCGAATTTTATCGACGATACGTCTTGGCCAAGCGTGATGGGTGAGACTGGCTATGGTGGCTTTGGCTTTTATCTCATCGGGCTGGCGATGCTGATCCTCGCGGTGATCCGCCGACTCAGGGCGTCGACTCCCACAGAGAGATGGATGCCACTTGCGGCGCTATGCGCGACAGCGGTGCTTCTCATCGACTCGCTCGGAAACCCGACGCTGTTCGACTGGCTCGCCGTCACCACTTTTGCGATGATCCTCGGCCCGGTGATGGTCCTCAACAGGTCCACGGCGCACGAGGAGGACGGCAAGATCCCAGCGAAGCTTGGTTGGCGAGCGGCCCGTGAGACTCGATAGGCCCATGAGCCTCGAATATCCACCAAGAGGTTCGGTGGGCTCCTCCAGCGCGGGATGCTCGGCGGGGCTTGCGTCGAGATGCTCGTTCACCCGCAGCGGTCGACCTATCGAGCTCTGTGGGTCTCGAAGCTTCGCTGGTCTAGAATGGCGCACGCTAAACCTCGTCGTAAGCCATGTCGTAAGCCTAGAAGCACGCGGACCCGCGACGATCTGAAAGGATACCGGCAGGTGCGGCAAGATACCGAGGGACTCAATTTCGAGCGGATCGTGGGCGTCCTTCGCAGGCGCGTGCCATTGATCCTGCTGTGTGTCGCTCTCGCCGCGGGCGCGGCGTTTGCCTTTTCAAAGCATCAAAGCAAGAAGTACACCGCCACGGCATCGCTCGTATTCAACGGCAGTCAGCTCAGCGAGCAGGTTGCCGGCCTGCAGGCCGTCGGCAACGGTGGCAGTCAGGCGCCCCAGCAACAGACAAACCTCAAGCTCGTCCAGCTCGGCGACATGGCGGAAAAGACCGCGAGCAAGCTCGGACAGGGTCTTACCAAGGAAAATGTCCAAGAAGCCCTGAGCGTCGGTGCGCAGGGCGAATCGAACATCGTCGATGTCTCTGCGACGGCGAAGTCCCCGGCGCTCGCCGTTGGCATCGCCAACACCTACGTCTTTCAGTTCGTCAGGGAGCAGCAGACGAGCAATCACGCTTACTATGCGTCGGCCCTGGCGCTCGTCGGCAAGCAGCTGGCGGCGATGTCGCCCAAGCAGCGGCTCAGCCCCTCCGGGCTCTCTCTGGAGGGCCGCGCCCAATCGCTCGGGGTTCTCGCCGAACTGCGCAACGGCAACGTCGAAGTCGCGCAAGCGGCGACGATTCCAACGTCGCCCTCATCGCCAAAGATCTCGAGGAATACCGTCCTTGGCGCGGTGCTGGGCCTTCTGCTGGGACTGGGCGTAGCCTTCCTTCTCGAGCGGCTCGATCGTCGAATCAGGGAGCCGAAGGACCTGGAGGCGGTGTATGGGCTGCCGCTTCTCGGCGTAGTCCCAGAGAGCAGCGCTCTCTCGCGCTCCGCGCGAGGCGACGGTGTTGAGCACGGGGGGCTACCGGCTGGGGAGGCCGAGGCCTTCCACCTGATCCGCGCTCACATGCGCTACTTCAACGTGGATCGTGAGTTGCGCACGCTGATGGTCGCCTCCGCCGCGCCTGGCGATGGCAAGACGACGATTGCCAGGCACCTCGCTGCGGCGGCGGCGCGGATGGGCTCGCGAGTGCTGCTCCTCGAGGCCGATCTGCGTCGCCCAACGGTCGCTCAGCAGCTTGGCATTCCGTCGGGTCGGGGTGTGTCGGACGTGCTGATCGGCGCTTTGCCGATGAGCGAGGCGACACGGACGATCGAGCTGGAGGCTCCCTCAGGCGACAGGCCCGATGGACACGCTTTCGACGTCCTGGTGGCCGGTGCGACCCTGCCGCCCAATCCGGGCGAGCTGATCGAGAGTCACGCGATGGAAGCGCTGCTCGAACAGGCCAAGGCCAGCTACGACCTCATCGTGATCGACACACCGCCGCTCACGGCGGTCTCAGACGCCTTCCCGTTGCTCAAGAAGGTCGACGGCGTAGTGATCGTCGGCCGCGTGGGGCGCAACAGGCGCGACGTCGCCGAACGGCTCCACGAGACTCTCACCGGCGCCGGGGCGCCGCTGCTCGGTGTGATCGCCAACGGCTTCAAGGCCGGCCGTCTTGGCGCGTATGGCTATGGCTACGGCTACGATTACTCGCCGGCCAAGCCCGAGTCGCCGTCTGACCTCGCCGCGTCTCCCAACGGCGCCGCCGCATCGGCGGAGGCGCCCGTGCCGACGGCCAACGGCTGAAGCCTGCCGGAAGGATGCTTCTGAGTCAAACCAGGACGTAGTGGGCGCGTAACCGCGCTTCCCGATACCTGTCCAAACATCGGTCGAAGACGTCGGAAACCCGTGCCCCTCTTCGTATAGAGTCATACACGAGCTAAATAGTTGCGCGGTCGCATGCGAGTGGCGGCGTGCTCAGTCATGAGAAGAGGCGCGCAGATGCTTATCAACGGCAAGGTAGCCATACCCAACGGCACGAACCCCCGCTCGGCGAGGGCGCAGGAGGCGCCGACGGGCGGGGTCGCAAGTGGGAAGGCTCTCGCCGACACAGACGTCGGCGACTGTCCAAGCCCGCGGCCGAGCGCCCCACATAGCCCAAATGTGCGCTGGCAGCGCTCGGCGCTCGGCCGTCGCGAACGCTGGGAGGCACTCGGGCACGCGGGCGCCACGATCTGGTTCACGGGGCTGCCCGCCGCCGGCAAGTCGACTATCGCGGGAGCCGTCGAGGAGCACCTCGTTGGCTCCGGGCGCCCTGCCTTTCTGCTCGACGGTGACAACCTGCGCCACGGGCTCAACGGCGACTTGGGGTTCGGCGAGCAGGCGCGCAGCGAGAACGTGCGGCGCACCGCTCACGTCGCACGTTTGCTGGCCGAGTCAGGCACGATCGCGCTTGTGAGCCTCGTCAGCCCGTACGCGCACGATCGCGAAGAAGCGGCTGCCCTGCACCAGGCTGTCGATCTGCCGTTCGTCGAGGTGTTCGTGGACGCCCCGCTCGAGCTGTGCGAGCGGCGCGACCCCAAGGGCCTTTACGCGCGCGCGCGCGCCGGAGAGCTTGCCGGTCTCACCGGCATCGACGCGCCGTATGAGGCTCCAACCAGCCCCGACCTCGTGCTGCGCTCGGGCAAGGAGAGCATCGAGGTGGCGGTCGAGCGCGTGAGCACGGCTCTGCTGGCGGCTTGCGCCGCGCATCTCGTGGTCTGAGCCAACGCCCGACGGGCACGCAAGCCGGAGGCCTGTGCGCCGGCGACGCGACTTTGGCGCTGGTCGAGGGTTATTAGCTGACGTGAGGGGGAATGTAGCTCGCATGAAAAAGACCAAGAGCCCTATTCGGACGTGGCTGCCCTCGGCGTTGTGCGCCGTCACCGTCCCGCTGGCTACAACCGCCGCGATGATGACGCTGGCAGCCTCGCTTGCCGTGGCGGCCCTGCCCGCCCCAGGCGTCTACACCAATGGGACGTCGAGCGTGGGCCCGTCCTCCGCGGTCGTCCACGGCGGGGTCAACCCCAAAGGTCAGCCCACCAACTACGTCTTCCAGTACGGCACGACCAGGGGCTATGGGGCGCAGACCCCGCTTGTGTCAGTCGGCGCCGGGACCAAGACGATCAAAGTGAGTCAAACGATCGGCGGTCTCGCGCCTAACACCACTTACCACTACCGCATTCTCGCAAGCAGCGCGGGAGGCGCGACGCCCGGGGCGGACCATGCATTCACCACGCGCAAGATCCCCCTATCGCTGCAGATCGCTGGCACACCCAATCCGGTGCTCTACAGCGCCGCGTTCACGGTGCAGGGCACGCTCTTCGGCACGGGTGGGGCCGGCCGCGTGGTCGCGCTTGAGGTCAACCCGTTCCCGTATCTGGGGGGCTTTAAGACACTCGGCAATCCCGAGGTCACGAACTCGGCGGGCGGCTTCTCCTTCCCGGTCGTGGGACTGCTCGAGAACGCTCAGCTACGCGTCGTCACGACCAGCGCTCCCTTCATCTCAAGCCCAGTGCTCGTGGAGGGCGTGGCCGTGCGCGTCACGTTCCACGTGCATCGAGTTCACCGCCACCGTCATGGCAGGTTCTACCGGATGTACGGCTTCGTCACGCCTGCCGAGGTCGGCGCGCGCGTGGGCTTCCAGCTCTTGCGCCCTGGGCTGCCGTCGGTCAACAAGGGGGGGACCTTCGTCAAGACCGGCACCCCGACCGTCTCGCGCTTCAGCACCGTCGTGCGCGTCCGCCACCGCGGGCTCTACGAGGCGCTAGTCCAAGTAGCCGACGGCTCGCACGTATCCGCTTACAGCGCTCCTATTCGTATCCACTGAAGGCCGTCGCAAATCGAGGGGGCGCTCGTCGGGTCCGAGCACCACCGGAATCGACCATGTGAGTGTCGCGTAGCTAAGAACGTCCCGATAATCCTCCATTCTAAGGAGAGGCCTGACGGCGCAACAGAGATTCACTCAGCCATTCGTCCAGGCGCCGCGGCGACAGGGCTAGCATCCGTCCGTGGCAAGCGGCGTCGCGATAGGAGTAGATGCGGGAGTGGACGCGCCCGTGAGGGACGAGGCGTCAGTCGGCTCGCTCAGCGAGCTGGGGCTGATCGCGCTGATGCTGCTGCCCGGCGCGCTGATCGTGTTCCTCGGCTTCAACGCTGGTGGTTACTTCCCGGGGACGCCCGCGGTCGCCGCGCTCGTGGTCACGCAGATCCTGCTCGTGCGGATCGTGCAGGCGCGCCAGCCATTCGAGGGCATCGCGCCGGTCACGCTCGTCGCGATCGTCGCGCTCGGGCTGTACGCGGCGCTGACGCTGGCCTCGACGCTCTGGTCGCACGCCGCGGGCCGGGCACTCGTCGAGTTCGACCGCGTGTGGCTGTATCTGCTGGTGCTTGTCCTGTTCGGCGGCATAAGAGCGAGCCAGGCCAACGTTCGCTGGCTGATCAGGGGCTTGGCCCTCGGCGCCTCGATCGTTTGCGTCGCGGGGCTTCTCACGCGTGTGCTTCCCGACGTATGGCACACGGCGCCCGACGTGTCCAATCAACGCCTCAGCTACCCCGTCACGTACTGGAACACGCTTGGCTTGCTTGCGACGCTCGCGATCGTGCTCGCCTTCCAGCTCACCTGCGATCTCGGCGAGCGCCGCTCTGTGCGCGTGCTCGCCGCCGCGGTCCTGCCGCTGCTGGCCGCCACGCTGTTCTTCACCTTCTCGCGCGGGGCGATGCTGGCCGGCGCGATCGGCCTCCTCGTCTACGTGCTCGTCGCGCGCCCGCGGCTGCTGCTCGGCGGCGCCTTGGCCATCCTTCCAGGCACAGCGGCCCTGCTCGTCGTGGCCTACCACGCCAATCTCCTCGACACGGTCGACCCCACGACGCCGGCGGCCGTCGCCCAGGGTCATCGCGTGGCGCTGGCCGCGGGCATCTGCACGCTTGCCTGCGCCGCCGCTCGCCTGCTGCTGGCGCCCAGCCTCGACCTTCGCCTACGACGCTCGCTCGCGATCCCGAGGCTCGGGGCGCGAGCCTGGAGCGGGGCCGTCGCGGGGGTCGCGCTCGTCACGCTTGTGGGCGCGTTCGCGCTTGGGGCGCCGCACGCCGTTGCCCGCGACTGGAGCAGGTTCATGAGCGGAGCCTCCGTTCGCACCACGAACGGCGACCTTCGCAGCCGGCTGAGCGACCCCTCGAATAACGGGCGCACCGACCTGTGGCGGGTCGCGCTGCACGCGTTCTCGGCTTCCCCGATCCGCGGCGCTGGCGCGGGGACCTACCAGACCGTCTGGGATCAGAAGCGCCCTCGCTTCGCCTACACGATCAATACGCACAGCCTCTACCTGCAGGCGATGGCCGAGCTCGGGCTCCCAGGCGTCCTGCTGCTGCTGGTTGTCGTGGGCGCGACGATTTTTGGGATAGCTGTTCGTGCGCGGCGGTCCCAGCGCGCCCTCTATGGCACGCTGCTGGCGCTCGCGGTCGTATGGGCCGTGCACGCCGGCGTCGACTGGGACTGGGAGATGCCGGTGGTGACGCTCGGCTTCTTCGCCGCGGCGGGTCTCGCGCTCAGCTCGGACAGGCGCGACGGCCCTGGCTGGCTTCCCGCTCACAACACGCGCCTGACGCTCGCCCTGCTGTGCCTGCTCACGCTGGTGGCGCCCGTGTCGCTGATCGGCTCGCAGAGCCGGCTGGGGGACGCCGAGCACGCGCTCTACGCTTCCAACTGCGCTGTTGCGGCTCCCGCGGCGCTGTCTTCGATCGGATGGCTCGACCTTCGTCCCGAGCCGTATGAGATCGTCGGCTTCTGCGATCTGCGCCGCGGCCTGCCAAAGCTTGGCGTCACGGCGATGCAGGCGGCGGTGCGCCACGATCCGCGCAGCTGGGAGGCCTACTACGCGCTCGCGATCGCGCAGGCGTCGGCGGGCATCGACCCGCGGCGAAGCGCCGTCACGGCGCTGCGGCTGAATCCGCTGGAGCCGCTGACGCGTCAGGCCGTCAGGGAGCTGAGATCCCCTAGCCCGACCGAGTGGGTCAAGCGCGCCGCTGTGGTGCGCGCTGCCGCTCTGGCAAGCAGCGACCTCTCGATCGTTCCTTCCTGAGGCGCCTCAGCCCATCACCTCGCGCAGCTTGTTCAAACCCCGGTACACGCGACTTTCGATCGTCGTGAGCGGCTCGTCGGTGAGCTTGGCTATCTCGGGAACGGTCAGCTCCGCGCCGTAACGAAGCGATACGGCCTCGCGCTCCTCGCCGCTCAAGCTGGCCAGACCGCGGTCGAGCAGGTCGCGATCGGCGACGTCGTCGTAGTCGCTCTCGGCGAGCTCGTCGATCTCTTCGAGCTCGCCCGTATCGAAACCAGGTCCGGCGGTAACGCGTTCAAGCGCCCTGCCCTCGACCGCGCGCCTGCGTGCGTGGTCGTTGAGGCAGTTGAGCGCGATCGCATATAGCCAGGTCTTGGTGCTGCCCCTGCGTGGGTCAAAGCGCCGGCGCGCGCGCAGCACCCGCTCGCATGTGTCCGCGAGCAGGTCCTCGGCAAGCACCGTGTCGCCGGTTCGGTACCTCAGGAACGCGAACAGTCCCTGAGAGTGCTCGGCGTAGAGTTGCTCGAAGTCGTCGTCTCGGATCCCTCGCACACGTCAGTATCGTCCGTTCGTCCAGGCCTGCGAGCTTCAGACGGGAATCTGGCCGGTCGTTCGTATCAGGTCCCATGAGCCACTCACACAATGACGATGACCGCTTCACGGATGACCTCCAGCGGCTCGCCGACGCGCTTCGCGACGGCCGGCCCAGGCTTGACCCGCTCGCGCTCGACCGGGTGAAGCTGCGCGCGATGAGCGCGGCCCGGCGATCGACCTCTTCTCGACGCGGACAAAGCTTCATGAGGCAGCGTGTCACCACGCTGCTGACAGTCGGGTTCCTCGTCCTCGGAACTGGCGGCACGTTGGCGCTGGCGGGCGGCGCCGGCGACAAAGCGACCGGCAGCGCCAGCTTCGATCAATACAAACCTCCGTGCGTGCACGGCAAAGGCGCCGGCGTTCCCAACGAATGCCCTGGTGAAAAACACGAACCGCCGCCGTGCGTGCACGGCAAAGGCGCTGGCGTTCCCAACGAATGCCCCGGTGAAAAACCCGAAAAAGAACATGCCGGAAAAGGTAAAGGTCACGGCGGCAAAGCCGGTAATGGCCATAGTGGCAAAGGCGGCAGTGGCGGCAGTGGTGGCAAGGGCGGCAACGGCGCTAAAGGCACAGGTGGCGCTAACGGCGCAGGCGGCAAAGGCAATCACCACGGCAGTAAAGCTCGCCATAGGCACAGGTCCAAGCATGGTCGCAAGAGCGGCCATGGTCACCATTAGACAAAGCTCACGAG
Organism: uncultured Solirubrobacterales bacterium; assembly: GCA_963764655.1. GTDB lineage: Bacteria > Actinomycetota > Thermoleophilia > Solirubrobacterales > Solirubrobacteraceae > Palsa-744. The sequence continues at coordinate 1,921,144 of CAVXTI010000001.1, read as the reverse complement.
AAAAGGATCTTTCATGAAGCAACGTCTGACGACACTTCTCACGGTCGGATTCCTCACGCTCGGCACCGGTGGCGCGCTCGCTTGGGCTTGCGGTGTCGGAGCCAGCGCCGGCGGAAGTGCCAGCTTCCATCAGTACAAACCGCCGTGCGAACATGGCCAGGGCCGCGGCGACGACTGCCATAAAGGCGGCGGCGATAAAGGCGGAGGCGGCGATAAAGGCGGAGGCGGCGACAAAGGCGGCCAAGGTCAGGGTGGCGGCGATAAAGGCGGCGGCGACCAGGGCGGTCATGGCCAGGGCGGCCCGGGTGGCGGTGACAAAGGCGGCCACGATCAGGGCGGTCACGGTCCCCACGGGGGTGACAGTGGCGGCCACGGCCACCACTAGCCGAGCTGAGCGCTTACACACGAGGAGGGCCCGCCCCAGCGGGCCCTCCTTTGCCGCGGAAGGGCCAGCGTGGGATCTGGTTTGGATACCGCGAGGCGCTCTCCATCACCAGGCGCGCGCTTAGGGGTTGGACGATGCGAAGACTCGTCGCGGCTGTCGTGTGGATGTTTGTGCTTGTCGGGGTCGCTTCGGCGATCGTCGCGTTGGGCAACCGCGGAGGCGAGGATCTCTTGCGCCTCGAGCAGTCGCGCTCGCTGATCCTCAAGTCTGCGCCCGTGTTGAGCGCGGCCAGCGTGGAGGCTGTCGTAAGGCTGGCGCCGGAGCCGGTCGCCCGCGCCAAGCGCACGTTCCCCCAGCGGGTTCGCTGTCGACCCGGTGGAGCCGGCCCGCTGCGCAACCCGTGGTCGTGTGAGATCCGCTATCGCTCGGGCACGCGTGCGCACTACCGAGTGCTTGTCCGCCCCGACGGCTACTACAGCGGCTCCGGCGCCGGGATGATCGACGGCTGTTGCGTAAAGACCCCGATGCTTGGCTGAACGCCTCGTCCACCCTACTTGCTCCACGGCATTGGTCGCGGACTAAATGGATGTCTTGGTAACTCCCTGGGTACGAAATATCACGGCGCTTTGCGAAGCCTTGCACAAGCAGATCCGGCCGTGCTATGATTCGAAGAAATGAAATTTCTGCGGGAAGTACGAAATTATTTGTAAAGATTTCTCCGCAAAATGCACATACAACCTAAATGCGTGTATCATTCGCCCCGCTTTGGGCGAAGGACCTCCTAACAGGGGATTCGTCGGCAGGCTGGTCTCAAAACCCTGCGCCAGCGAAAAAACGGGGAAGCACCAAACATCGTTTGAGCAGTCCGTCTGGGCTTGAGGCCTCAAGGAAAAGGACATACAAGGAATGAGCACCGCCGGCAGCAACCAAGGACGAACTCATGCTGCACCAGCGCCGCCCAAACCTGGATCTCCCAGCACTGGGAGAGCGGTGGCAAGGCCGGTCTCGCACGACTCGCTCTGGCACTCCGGCCACGACATCGTCAGCGCGGTCAAGCACGCCTGCGCAGATGCCGATGTCGAGGTTGTATCTCCATGAGCGTCGTCGAACCCACGATCGTCATTGCCGATCACCATCAGGTGACCCGTCTGGGCGTGCGCATGGCGCTGATGCGCGGGGGCTTCCAAGTCGTCGGCGAAGCCGCCGATTGCGAAAAAGTCGTCAGCGCCGTCCTGCGCGAGCGCCCCGACGTATGCCTGCTCGACGTCTCTATGCCAGGTGGCGGCATCGAGACCGCACGCAGGCTAGCCGAAGCGGCGCCATCGACCTCAGTCGTGATGCTGACCGTCTCCACAAATACCGAGGAGCTGCTCGCGGCGCTGCGAGCGGGAGCCGTTGGCTATTTGCCTAAGAACACGAGCCCGGATCGACTCCCGGCTGCGCTCTGCGGCGTCCTGAAGGGTGAGGCGGCGTTGCCGCGCACGCTCGTGGGGCGCGTCCTGCAGGAGTTTCGCGCCTTCGCCGTCGACGCGGCCGTCAACCCCGTGCGGGTCGGCAAGGTGCAGTTGACGCCGAGGGAGTCGGAGATCCTGAGGATGCTCGGCTCTGGCTTGACGACTCTCGAGGTGGCCGAGTTCCTGTCGCTCTCACCGATCACGGTTCGCCGCCATATCTCCGCCGGGGTTGCCAAGCTCGGCGTCGCCGACAGGGACGCGGCGATTCGAGCGATCGAGCCAGTAGCCGCCACGGTGTAGGGCGCCGCACGCTCGCCGCGCTCTGCGCCGGCTGCTATCAGACGAGTCCCGCGCGTACGGCATACACCGCTGCCTCGACGCGCGTGCGCACCCCGAGCTTTTCGAAGATGTTCGTCACGTGCTGCTTGACGGTGTGTCGGCTGATCGACAGCTTCAGGCCGATCGCCGCGTTGTCCGCCCCGCCGGCAAGCAGTCGCAGCACGTCCTTCTCGCGTGTGGTCAACGTTGGCCCCTCGATGGCAGACGACGGCTGCTCGACCCCATGGTTGTTGGGGCTCGCTCGCGCCACCAGCGTTCGCATGATTTCTCGCGAGAGCACCGCATGGCTACCAACCGTCTGGCGGATGCCGCCCACGAGGTCGTCGGCCTGCGTGTCCTTGAGGATGTAGCCACAGGCTCCTGCTTTGAGCGCGTCGAGGACGTCTGTCTCCTCGGCTGAGCTCGTCAACACCACCATGCGCGCATCCGGGCTCGCGGCGGCGATCCGTCGCAGCGCCTCGGCCCCGGGGACGTCGGACATGTTGAGGTCGATCACGATCACGTCTGGCTTGAGGTTGCCAGCGAGAGCCACCGCCTCGGCGCCGTCCTTGGCCTCGCCTACGACGGTCATGCCGGCCGTGTCGAGCATGTCGCGCAAGCCCTCGCGAAAGAAGTGGTGGTCGTCGGCGAGTACGACGCGCAGAGCATTGCTCGAAGGGTCCACACGCCGAACATACCGAATTGGGCGACAGGCGCGTGGCTGGACGCGCGCGGGAGGCAGACTGCCGCGTGGTCGGTCCACGGCTGACCTGGACGATCTACCTGGACGCGCGCTCAATCTACGGGACTGTGTCCATTTCGGTCCAGGAAAGGTCAAGACCAGGTAGGTAGGGGCCGACACAAGTGAGCACATGCCCGCCCCCGTCGCGGAAGGCCCCCAATGCTCAAACTGCTGACTCGCACCTTCTTTTCACTGTTGGTCTTGCTTCTTGTCCTTGCTGCCCCATCGGCGTTTGCGGGAAACCACTCTCATCGTGCAAGATCTCGTGCAGTTAACCACCGTGCGGGGCATGGCCGTAATCACCGTGCTGGGCATGGCCGCAACCAGCGCGCGGGGCATGGCCGCAACGTTAGACACAAGTCGCGTCACGGGCGCAAGGCCGTGAAGCTGGTGGCGTCAACCAACGCCACGAGCATTTCCGTCGCGGCGCTTCTCGGAGACAGCATCGTGGAGTCTTACGCCGATTATGTCAACGGGGGTGAAGCCGAAGCATTTCGTGTGCAAGCCGCCACTTCTGGGCTCGCGGGCATTGCGCACGTCTACATCGATTCGCACAATTCGGCTCGCACGCTGATCGTCGGCCTTTACGGCAGCGGCTCATCCGGTCACCCCGGCTCGCTCTTGAGCACCGGCTCTATCTCCGCGGTCAAAGCCGCTGCATGGAATTCGGTGGCACTCGCACCGAGCGCGCTCGTGGGAGGCACGACCTACTGGCTTGCCCTGCTCGGGGAGCACGGAATCCTGCGCTACCACGACCGTCGTGGCGGCCCCTGTCCGAGCGAGACCAGCGCCCAGAGCAACCTTGGCTCGCTGCCCTCCTCTTGGCGCACCGGCAGAACCTATGCCGACTGCCCGGTATCTGCGTATGTGACAGCCGCGGAGACCGTCCTCGGCCCCCCGACCGAAGAACCCCGTCCTGCCGCTCCAACCGACATGGTTCCGCCGACGATCAGCGGCACGACCACTCAAGGCCAGGTCTTGAGCTCCACCAACGGTGTATGGGCCGGCAGCCCGACCTCCTACGGCAGCCAGTGGCAGGACTGCGATACGAGTGGCGCCAACTGCACCAGCGTCGGCGGCGCGACGGGGGCTAGCTACACGCTCACCTCCGCTGACACCGGTCACATGATGCGCGTAGTGGTCACCGCCAGCAATGTGGGCGGCTCGGCCTCGGCGAGCTCTGCTCCGACCGCTCCGGTCGCCGCCATACCGCCGCCGCCACTGCCGTCGCCTCCGCCGCCCGCGCCTCCGACGGCAAGCTTCGCCTACAGCCCTACATCTCCCATCGTGGGACAATCTGTCAGCTTCGATAGCTCGAGCTCGACGTGTCCGAATGGCCCCTGTACATATGCATGGTCCGACGACGGCTCCGTCACGCAGCCGACTACGCCGTTGTGGCCGCTCGGCAGCGGGCAGACGTTCTCCTACACCTTCACCGAAGCAGGCACCGCATATATTCGTCTGGTGGTGACCGACGCGTCGGGTCAAACCGCCACGGTCGAGCACACGATCGCGATCGCGGCTGGGTCGCCGGCTCCTCCGCCACCGCCTCCGGCCGCGCCGGTGAATACTGTGTTGCCGGCGATAGCTGGAATGGCCGTCGAAGGGAATACTTTGAGTGCTGGCAGCGGTAGCTGGTCGGGTGGTCCGACCGGCTATGCGTACCAGTGGCAGGATTGCAACAGCTCAGGTACGGGTTGCGTGAACATCGGCGGCGCCTCTGCGGCCAGCTATAAGCTGCTCGCCGGCGATGTTGGTCAGACAGTCCGCGTTGTCGTGACCGCCACGAACGAAGGCGGCTCGACGTCGGCCGGCTCACAGGTCAGTGCGGTAGTCACGCAGGCACCGTCGCCCCCGCCTCCGCCTCCATCAGGCGCGCTGTTCATCTCCCCGACCGGCAACGACACGAACGCCTGTACTCAAGCGCAGCCGTGCCAGACGATGAGCCGGGCGTACCGCGTCGCGACGCCAGGTCAGACGGTGCAGATGCTGGCCGGCTCCTACCCCGTGCAGGCGATCGCCAGCGACTCGACCAAGACCTCGAGCTCCGATGTCGTGTTCATGCCCGCCGAAGGGGCGAGCGTGCAGGTCACGGGCACGATCCACGTGTTCGCCTCCCACCTCACGATCGAGAACATGTCCACTCAGGACGTTGTCATGGGCAACTACGACCAGACGGCGGGGAGGCCTGATCCGACGGACATCACGCTGCTGAATCTCACAGGTCGTAACTTCGAGATCGACTCGACGACCAACGTGACGGTCGAGGGCGGCTCATGGGGGCCTGCCAGTGCCTGTGGCGGTCCCAGCGGTGGCAACAACAACAGCATTCGCCAGCCCACGAGCACTGCTCCGGCGAATATCCTGATCGATAAAACCGTCATCCACGACGTACAGTCCTACAACCTCGTGAATTGTCACATCGAGGGCTTGGCGATCTTTGCTGGGACGAAAGTCACGGTCAGCAACTCGAAGTTCTACGGCAACTCCGTGTATGACATCTTCATGCAGGCCAACAGCGGAGGCCACCCCAACGAAATCACCCTGGCAAACAACTGGCTCGCGACCGCCGTCGACAATTCTGGCGCCAATGGGAAAGCTGTCGGTTCGAGTAACGGCATCGCGCTCGGCAACGAGCTGTCGGCAAACGTAACCGTCGAAGGCAATCACCTCAACGACGTGTTGAACATGAACGACGCCGGCGACATCTCCAAATTCACCAATGTGCACGTGCACGGGAACGTGGGGATGCAGGCCTATAACAACTACCCCTGCGGTTCCCTGTCAGGCATAGAATGGAGTCAGAACATCTGGCAGAACGACAAATGCGTCAGCAGCGACGTCGACCTCAATGGCGCGGCGATGCCCTACCAGAACGCAAGCAACGACAGCAGCATGAACTACACGCTCACCGGGACGTACGCGGGTTGGCCGGGCGGCGTCAAAGAAGAACCGCCGGTTGAAGAACCGCCCGTGAAAGAAGAACCGCCTGTGAAAGAACCGCCTGTTGAAGAAGGTGGTGGTGTGGCTAGTGTGTTTGTGTCGCCGTCTGGTTCTGATTCGGGGTCGTGTTCGCAGGTTGCGCCGTGTAGGAGTTTGGCGCGTGCGTATAGTGTGGCTGCGTCTGGTGCGACGGTGCAGTTGGCGAATGGGACGTATTCGGATACGACGCTCCCTGTCGATAGTTCTAAGGGGCCGAGTAATGTGGTGTTCATGGCCGCTGCGGGTGCGACGCCGACGTTCTCCAGCACGCTGCATGTGCAGGCTCATCATGTCGAACTGTCGGGTTTGAAGTTCGCGACGTTGTGGGTGGACGCTAGTGCCCAGAACGACGTTTTGCGTAACGACACGTATAAGAACTTCGAGGTGATCTCCAGTGGCACGCAGGCGCCGACGAACATCTCGTTCATCGGTGGCAGCGCTGGTCCCGCCGCGGATGAAAACAACATTATCGGCAGCAACGGCACGAGCACGACGGCGTCCCCCACGAACATCCTGATCAAGGGGGTGCACATTCACGACTACACCCTCACACCCGGCTCCGGCGCGCACGTGGACTGCTTGCAGGTATGGGCCGCCAACGGGCTCACTGTCGAAGGCAGCACGTTCAACGATTGCGAGGTCTTTGACATCTTCCTGCAGTTCCTGCCTGGCGGGTCCGCTGGGACACCGTCGAACGTCACGATCCAGAACAACTTCCTGGACTGCTGCCGCTCGGGTTTCTACAGCATCATGCTGCCCTACCACACTGGAGCGACCGGAGGGTCGCACTTCTCTAACGTCACGATCCGCAACAACTCGACCAACAAGGCGATCACCGCCGACCCCGACGCGTCCTACACGAACGTCAAGATCGACGGCAACATCGGTCCTTCGCTGGTGTTCTACTCAAACGCCAGCGGCAACCTCCAGGGCAAGCCCGCCGGGCTCAGCGCCGACTACAACGTGTGGTACGAAGGCAGCAAGATCGGCACACACGACCAACTAGCCCCATCAGGGTTCCTCGAACCCAACAACGTCAACTTCAACCTCACACCAGGCGCCGCCGCCATCAACCACGGCGACCCCGAAGACTACCCCCCAACAGACATCTACGGCAAAACCCGCCCCAACCCACCAGACGCCGGCGCCACACAACACGCAGAATAAAAGGACCTCGCGCGCAAGTGCCGAAGTAAGGTCTTGCGCGTGGGTGCATCCCAGATAGTCGATTCCAGATAGTCGACCATGCGCCCGGGCTTTGCGGGGAAACCCTGAAGGTTCGCATCCCGTCTCCTCAAAGACCGACGCATGCCGCTGGACAGGTGTGTATTCTGTGCTGCGGCGCATGATTATGTATCCCAGGAGGGGGTACTACTGCGCCCCAAGGCCCGAGGGGGGGACATCCCAAGGGGGACAAATCCAGAGCACGGATGTTCGCGACTGGAAGGCTCGTATGCCATGCTGTCGATTCGACGCGTTCTGCCGCTGGTCGTAGCATCCGTGCTCCTTGCTGTGGCGTCCCCCGCCTTTGGACTTGTCGCATCCCGCCAGATCGCAGCCCCGGCGGGTGTCCTGCTCGGGGACTCCGCGACGGAGACCCAGCCCGACTCGCTGAACGCCGGGCGCCTACGGGCGTTCCGCCTACGAGCACACGCCTCCGGGCTTGCCGCCAAGGTCCGCCTGTACATCGACTCGCAGAGCAGCGCCAAAGCCGTCTTGGTGGGGATCTACCGCAACGGGGACGAAGGGCCCGGCTCCCTGCTCGACACCGGCCGGATCGCCTCGCCGCGCGAGGGCTCATGGAACAGCTTGCCTTTCGTGCTCCACGAGCTGCTCTCGGGGCATACCTACTGGCTCGCCGTGCTGGCCGAGGGCGGAACCCTTCGCTATCGCACGCGCCCGGGCGGCCGCTGTCGCAGCGAGACGAGCCTCGAACGCCACTTGCGCGCGCTGCCTAGGTCATGGGCCTCCGGCGCATTGTCATTGCGTGCCCGCTGCCCGATCTCGGCGTATGCGCTTGCGGTGACCGCCAGCTTGCCGCGACCCCGCGTCGTGCCGGTTGCCCCGACCCTCGTGCCAGGGTCTCCCTCGCTGCTGGCGCCCAGCTCGCCACTGGGCTCGCCAGCGCCGGGCGAAGAAAGCCCACCGGCGCCGGAGGAAGAAAGCCCACCGGGCGAAGAAAGCCCACCACCGCCACCGGTCGCGCCTACGAACGTGGCGCTGCCGGTCATCACCGGAGCGGTTGCGGTGGAATCGACCTTGAGTGCGAGCAACGGCTCGTGGACGGGCAGCCCCAGCAGCTATTCCTACCAGTGGGAGGACTGTGACGGCGCCGGCGCGCACTGCACGACCATTGCCGGCGCGAGCGCCGCCACCCACAAGATCACCTCCGGTGAGATTGGGCACAGGGTGCGCGTCGTCGTCACCGCCGGCAACGAAGCTGGCGCGACTGCCGCGAGCTCGCAAGCCAGTGCGCCGATCGCCGAATCGCCGCCACCGCCACCCGCGAACACGGCGCTTCCGACAATCGCGGGAACGCCCAAGCAGGGAAGCACCTTGACCGCGAGCAAGGGCGCCTGGTCAGGTGGCCCTGCAAGCTACAGCTATCAGTGGCAGGACTGCGGCGGCGCCGGTGGCAACTGCTCGAATGTGGGGGCCGCCAGCACCACGTACAAGTTGGGCGCCTCCGATGTCGGGCACACGATCCGCGTAGTCGTAACCGCCGGCAACACCGGCGGCTCGACATCCGCCACCTCAAACGCGACGGCCGTTGTCGCGGCCATCCCACCGCCGCCGCCGACTGCTCCTGTGAACACGGCACTGCCCGTCGTCGGCGGCACCGTCGCGGTTGGAGGGACTCTGACCGCGAGCAGGGGGACCTGGTCGGGTAGTCCCACCGGCTATGCCTATCAGTGGCAGGACTGCGACAGCTCCGGCAACAACTGCGCGCCCATCGGTGGTGCGACTACAAATACCCACAAGGTGACTGCCGGTGAGGTTGGGCACACCGTACGGGTGGTCGTGACCGCCAGCAACTCGGGCGGCTCGACCCCTGCAAGCTCCGCGCACACGAGCGTCATCCCGGGTGCCTCTGGCGGCTTGTTCATCTCACCCGCGGGCGACGACTCGAACGCGTGTACCGAGGCGTTGCCGTGCCAGACGATGAATCGCGCCTACCACCTGGCCACGCCGGGTCAGTCTGTGCAGATGTTGGCTGGCTCTTATCCGGGTCAGGCGATTAATAGTGACTCGAGCAAGACTTCAAGCTCGGATGTTGTGTTCATGCCCGCTGAAGGCGCGAGTGTGCACGTCACGGGCACGATCTATGTGTTCGCGTCGCACGTCACGATCGAGAACATGACTGTCCAGGACGTGACGATGGGCAACTACGACCAGACCGCTGGACGCCCCGACCCGACTGACATCACGTTGCAGAATCTCACGGGTCGCAACTTCGAGATCGACTCGACCACGAACGTCACCGTCGAGGGTGGCTCTTGGGGCCCCGCGAGCGCATGTGGTGGGCCAAACGGCGGCAGCAACAACAGCATCCGGCAGCCCACGAGCACTGCTCCCGCGAACATTTTGATCGACAATACGGTCATCCACGACGTGCAGTCCTACGATCTCGTCGGTTGCCACATCGAGGGCCTCGCGATCTTCGCGGGCACGAACGTCACCGTCAGCAACTCGAAGTTCTATGGCAACTCTGTCTATGACATCTTCATGCAGGCCAATAGCGGAGGCCATCCCAACAACATCACGCTGAGCAACAATTGGTTCGCGACGGCCGTCGACAATTCCGGCGCCAACGGACAATCGGTTGGCTCGAACAACGGTATCGCGCTCGGCAACGAGCTGTCCGCCAACGTCACCGTCGACAGCAACCACTTCAACGACGCGCTGAACCTGAACGACGCTGGCGACATCTCCGACTTCACCAACGTGCACGTGCACGGGAACGTCGGCATAATGCCGTACTCCAACTACCCCTGCGGCTCGCTCTCGGGCATCGAATGGAGCGAGAACGTCTGGCAGAACGACAAATGCGCCAGCACCGACATCGACCTCAATGGCGCCGCGATGCCGTACAAGAAAGCCACTAACGACGCCACGCTCGACTACACCCTGACGGGCGCCTACGCCAACTGGCCGGAATCGGCCGAAGAAGGTGAAAAAGAACCGCCGAAAGAAGAAGCCGCCTGTTGAAGAAGGTGGTGGTGTGGCTAGTGTGTTTGTGTCGCCGTCTGGTTCTGATTCGGGGTCGTGTTCGCAGGTTGCGCCGTGTAGGAGTTTGGCGCGTGCGTATAGTGTGGCTGCGTCTGGTGCGACGGTGCAGTTGGCGAATGGGACGTATTCGGATACGACGCTCCCTGTCGATAGTTCTAAGGGGCCGAGTAATGTGGTGTTCATGGCCGCTGCGGGTGCGACGCCGACGTTCTCCAGCACGCTGCATGTGCAGGCTCATCATGTCGAACTGTCGGGTTTGAAGTTCGCGACGTTGTGGGTGGACGCTAGTGCCCAGAACGACGTTTTGCGTAACGACACGTATAAGAACTTCGAGGTGATCTCCAGTGGCACGCAGGCGCCGACGAACATCTCGTTCATCGGCGGCAGCGCTGGTCCCGCCGCGGATGAAAACAACATTATCGGCAGCAACGGCACGAGCACGACGGCGTCCCCCACGAACATCCTGATCAAGGGGGTGCACATTCACGACTACACCCTCACACCCGGCTCCGGCGCGCACGTGGACTGCTTGCAGGTATGGGCCGCCAACGGGCTCACTGTCGAAGGCAGCACGTTCAACGATTGCGAGGTCTTTGACATCTTCCTGCAGTTCCTGCCTGGCGGGTCCGCTGGGACACCGTCGAACGTCACGATCCAGAACAACTTCCTGGACTGCTGCCGCTCGGGTTTCTACAGCATCATGCTGCCCTACCACACTGGAGCGACCGGAGGGTCGCACTTCTCTAACGTCACGATCCGCAACAACTCGACCAACAAGGCGATCACCGCCGACCCCGACGCGTCCTACACGAACGTCAAGATCGACGGCAACATCGGCCCTTCGCTGGTGTTCTACTCAAACGCCAGCGGCAACCTCCAGGGCAAGCCCGCCGGGCTCAGCGCCGACTACAACGTGTGGTACGAAGGCAGCAAGATCGGCACACACGACCAACTAGCCCCATCAGGGTTCCTCGAACCCAACAACGTCAACTTCAACCTCACACCAGGCGCCGCCGCCATCAACCACGGCGACCCCGAAGACTACCCCCCAACAGACATCTACGGCAAAACCCGCCCCAACCCACCAGACGCCGGCGCCACACAACACTAGTCACGGTATGTCCAGGCTGCTGATTCTACCCATGCTCGTCCTAGCGCTGGTGTTGGCGCTCTCCGCGCACACGAGCGTCATTCAGGGCGCTTCTGGATTGTTTATCTCTCCGGCCGGCAAGGACTCGAACCCGTGTACTCAGAGTCAACCGTGCCAGACGATGAATCACGCCTACGACAAGGCCACCCCCGGTCAGATCGTTCAGATGATGAATGGCTCTTATCCGGGTCAGTCGATCAACAACGATTCTAGTAAGACGTCGAGCTCTGATGTCGTGTTCACCGCCGCGCCAAATGCCACTCCGACGGTCTTGGGCACTTTGAACATCCAGGCTCGTCACTTGGAACTATCGAAATTGAAGTTCGCGACGTTGTGGGTGGGCGCGAGCGCTCAGGACGATATTCTACGCAACGACACGTATAAGAACTTCGAGGTGATCTCCAGTGGCACGCAGGCGCCGACGAACATCTCGTTTATCGGTGGCAGCGCTGGCCCGGCCGCCGATGTTAACAACATTATCGGCAGCAACGGCACGAGCACTGCCGAGTCCCCTACGAATATCTTGATCAAGGGGGTGCACATTCACGACTACACCCTCACCCCTGGGTCTGGCGCGCATGTGGACTGCTTGCAGGTGTGGGCCGCGAATGGGCTCACGGTCACACGCAGCACCTTCAACGATTGCGAGGTCTTTGACATCTTCCTGCAGTTCCTCCCTGGAGGATCGGCCGGGACACCAAGGAACGTCACGATCCAGAACAACTTCCTGGACTGCTGCCGCTCGGGTTTCTACAGCATCATGCTGCCCTACCACACCGGAGCGACCGGAGGGTCGCATTTCACGAACGTGACGATCCGCAACAACTCGACCGACAAGGCGATGACGGCGGACCCTGACGCGTCCTACACTAACGTCAAATTTGACGGCAATATCGGTCCCTCGCTCGTGTTCTACTCCAACGCCAAAGACACCCTCCAGGGTAAGCCGGCTGGCGTAAGCGCAGACTGCAACGTGTGGTATTCGGGCAAAAAGATCGGCACCCACGACCAGGTGGCCCCGTCCGGGTTCGTCGAACCGTCCAGCCACAACTTCAACCTCGAGCCCGGGGCCGCGGCCATCGACCACGGCGACCCGAGCGACTACCCCCCAACAGACATCCACGGCAAGATCCGCCCCAACCCACCAGACGCCGGCGCCGCACAGCATTGACAACGGCCTGACGACAGGTCAGCCGATCAGCCGGGCGGAGGGCCGATGAGCGCTGGGTTACTTAGCCGCGGAGGTGAAGGACGGTAAAGCCCTGTGAGGGGTAAGTGCCTCCGGGAGGGTTGGCAAGCGTGCCGAGGGTCTCGACGTCGAGCGCTTGTGAGTGGAGGTATTGGCCGAGCAGCGGGTCGTAGTCAACGCCGAACGTGCGGCTTCCCCAACTCGAGAAGTCGCGCGAGCCGATCACCGCGAGTGTCACCCGATCGCGACGCAGCCGCGCGATCGCTGTGCGCTCTTCGCCCGCGGAGGCGATCAGCCCGGGTAGCAGCGACAGCTCGCGCAGCGCCGGCCGGCGGTCGGACATGAAGTACAGCCCGCCGTCCACCGGCGCGGCGAGGATCCTCTGACCGGGACTCGTGAGCGCGTCGATCTTGCGCACGGCCGCCTGAATCGCGGGCGCGGCGGCGGCGGTCGTGACGAACGTCCCGCGCGGCGTGTGCACCGCGGTCGTGTCGTGCACGTATAGGCCACCGAGCGCATATGCGGCCAGCCCGGCGGCTACGAGCCCAAGCGCGCCGTGCACCGCGACGCGCGCCTGTGGCCGACGCTCGGCGAGTTGCGCATGCAGGATGCCAAGCAGCAGCACGAGCGGCGCCGCGTAGTAGGGGGCGTACGAGCCGTCGACGGTGAAAGCGTTGTAAGCGCGCAGGCCGAGCGCCGCGGCCGCGACGATCAGCGCGAGATCGACTGGCCAGGACCCACCCAATGGCGAGTCGCCGCGACGACGCAGCCGCAATGCCGCGAACGCCACGGCGGCGAAGCCGAGCGCGGGCAAGAAGCTCATGCCGAGCATCAGGTGCCGCGCCTCGAGCTCGATCGCGGCGCGCTGTCCCGCGAACAGGCCGCTCGCGCGCAGCAGAGCATCGAGGAGCCCGAGCGCCGCGAGCGCCGCGAGCAATGGCCATAGCGCCGTGACGCGGCGCATGCCGCGATCGCGGCGCGCCGCCTCGACGCTCACGACAAGCGCCGCGAGCAGGCCGCCGTAGATCGCCCCCCGCGCCAGCACGCCGAAGAAGCTCGCGAGCGTGAACGGCATCCAGTCGCTCTCCGTCTTGGCGCCGACGCGGATGAACTTCGCCGGCCATAGGTTTTCGCCGATCAGCGTCGAGAGCCCGACGCGGGCCGCGAACCAGCCGAGCACGACCGTGGGGATCGCGATGGCTGGCAGCGCCAGGCGCCAGGCGCGGCTCAGCGCCACGGCACGGCCCTGCAGGCGCCAGCTCGCGAGCAGGTAGGCGGCGAGCGCGGCGGCTGCCACCGCGACGAACTCAGGACGCGTCAGCCCGACGAGCCCGGCGGCGGCGCCCGCGAGCAGCAGCCGCTCGCGTGCCAAGGCCAGCAGAGTCAGCAGCAGGAACAGGATTCCGAACGTAGCCGAGCTCGTGTGGGGGAGCACGAAGTTGAAGGCAGTGCCCGAGAAGCCGATCGCCATCAGCACCGCCGTCGCGAGCCCGGCGCTCAGCGGCACGAGCCACTGGCGCGCGAGCGTGTAGAAGGCCGCGAGGATCGCCAACGCCTGGGCGAGGCCAAACGCGTAGGCCACGGTGAAGCTGCTGCCCAGGAGCTTGAAGCTGAGCGCCAGCGAGTACAGGCCCAGAGGGCCGTAGTAATAGCGCACGTCGCGGTAGGCCAATGCGCCGTGCTTGACAAGGTCGGCGGTCGTCAGTTCCGCTCCAGCGTCGATCTCGGGCACTCCCCACTTGCGCCACGTCAAAGCCGCCAGCGCCGCAAAGCAGGCCGCTAGCACCGCGATTGCCGAGGCGTCGCGCGGCTGTCGCCGACTGGAGTCAGGCTGATCGAGCGTGGGCTCGCGCGCGAGAGCGGGTCGCGCGGGGGAGAGAAGCGTCGTGCTCACGCCGCTGCGGGACGGGCGGCCACGGCGCCGAGCAACACCTCGAGCTGTGGGCGCGCGATCACGAGCAGCCCCGCCGCGTACACGCAACAGCCCAGCACGCCCGTCACGGTCGCCTGGGCGAAGTCTCCCGGCAGGGTGTCGCCGACTGCCCAGCCGGCGCCGAACGCGAGCGCGGCGAGCGCCAGGAAGCGGGAGCCGTCCGCCGCCAGCTCGCGCGCGAGGCTGGCGGCGCGCGCGCGACCCGCTCCCGCGATCAGCAGCACGGTTGCGAGGCATGCGGGCGCGACGAAGAACGCGCCGACCGCGCCGTCCACTCCGGCCAGCATGTAGCCAAGCGCGGTTGCGGCGATGTGCAGGGCAAGCAGTGCGGGAGCGAGCACGCCCAGCAGCCGCGCGCGGCCCAGCGCGAGCATGACGGGGAGCAGGAAGTTGACGAGCAGCGCGGCGATCGTCCACGGTATGAGTAGCGCCGTGAAGGTCCTCAGCGTGCCGACCTGGACGGCGGAGAGGCTGTTGGGGAGCACCGCGTGGACGAGCGGGGCCCCGGCGGCGATCAGGCCCGCGAGCGCCGGCGCCACGATCAGCATCGCGTAGCGGAAGCCGCGCGGCACGGTTTCCGCGACCACGGCGAGGCGCTCAGCGCGCGCCTGGCGCGTCATGTCGGGGATGCTCGACATGCCGAGCGCCATGCCCGTCCCCGCCACGAGGTAGCTGGCGAACAGGTAGGCGTAGGAGAGGACCGTCGTCGCCCCTGCCGCGGAGCGGCTCGCGAACGCAAGCGTGATAACGAACAGCACGTTGAACGCCAGGTAGATGACGGTGCGACCGAGCATCAGGCCGCCGTGGCGCGCGAGCGCCGGCAGGGAGAAGGAGCCTCCGTGCGCGCCGAGGCCGCCCGAGCGTCGGATGCCGAGCAGCATCCAGCCGCTGGTCACAAGCGCCATCGCGAGCATCGACCAGCCGAGCGTCTGCACGCCAGCGCTGCCCATCAGCGCTAGGAAGGAGATCAGCCCGGCGGCCGCGCCCCCCATGTAGGCGCCGGCGATCGTCGTGAAGGCGGAGCGGATCGCGAGCACAGTCGCCGCGCCGGCGGCCCACAGCTGCAACACCATCGCGCAACCCAGCACCGGCAGGGCGGAGGCGGTCACGTCACGACCTTGCGCATGCAGCCCAGGCGCGATCACGTGCGAGAGCGGGCCGGCGAGCGGGACTGTCAGCAGCAGCACCGGCAGCGCCACGAAGCCCAGCGTCGCCGCGAACTCGCGCACGCTCAGGCGCGCGCCCGGCTCGACGAGCAGGCCCACCGAGGTCAGCCGCAGGCTCTGGCTGAACACGCCAAAGGTCGAGTACAGCGCGAAGGCCACGAAGAAGCCATCGGTGCGCGCGTTCGTGCCGAAGTGCCCGAGATAGAGCACCGCCTGGATCGCCGAGGCGGCCGCCATCGCGAAGGTCGCGATCGACATGGCCATCCCAGCGCGCGCCTTACCGCTCTTGCTCTCGACCCCTGCGGGCTTGCTGCGCTCCTCGCGGAGACCAGCGGGGCGTGTCAGCGTTTGTGTGCTCATGCTTGAAAAACGCGTCGGCGGCTCCGTTTCTCGCGCCGCTTCACCACCGGGAGCGAGCCAACGGGCGTCGCGGTGCTGACGCCCCGCCCGCAGTGCCTGCGCTCGTTGCCGGCAGAGCCAGCTGGCACTTGCGAGCGAGCTCGTGCCCCGTGATGTCGCCGAGTTCGCGCGTCGCTAAAAGAGTCTGATGCTGGCGCTCGTGAAGGTGCTCGTGCTGGCGATGTTGCCGAACACGTCCTTCACGGTTGAGGCCAGCGTGCCGCTCACCGCTGCCGGTCCACCCGCGGTCAGGTTGGCGCTCGGGTCGGCGATTGCCGTGACTGTGAGCTTGACCGTCGAGCCGCTCACCATGGTGGAGGCCGTGACCTGCGGCGAGGTGCCGAGCAGCTTGCTGTAGCGCGAGGTGCCTGAATCCCCGGTGCTCCAAGTGCCGGAGCCGATGCCCGAGACGGAGATCGTCGTGGACCCTAGGGCAGGCCGGGTGTAGGTGATCGTGACGCTGGCCGGGATGCTTGCGGCTGAGACCAGGTCGCTGAACTGCAGCGTGATCGCGTCCCCGACCTGGGCGAGTCCCGCCGTGCTGCCCGGAGTCGTGTCCACGATCCCGGTGAGCGTCGGGCGGGTGGTGTTGACCTTCGCCAGGGCGATCGCCGACGTCGTGGAGTTGCCGGCGTTGTCGGCGACGAGGTACTCGTACTCGTAGCAGTGGCCCGTGCCGACCGTCCCGTCGCTGAATGGCGAGTTCGGGCCCGCTGAGCCGATGTTCCCAAAGGCCGCGAAGTTGCCGCAGGCGTCGGTGGCCGGTGTGTAGTTGCCTGTGGCGCGCTTGAGCTGGCCTGAGGAGGCCTTCACGCCCGAGCCGGCGTCGCTCGCGCTAAATGTGACCGGCAGGGCCGCGTTGGCGAAGGCGGGCACGCTGATCGTCGTGGCGGGGGCCGTCTTGTCGACCTCCACGGTTGTCACGATGCTCGCGGAGTTGCCGACGTTGTCGGTGCCGGTGAGCGTATAGCGGTAGCAGCCGGCTTCCAGCCCGCTCTGTGCGGGCGTGCCTGTGAGCGTCGTCGGCGCCCCATAGCCGCTGCACACGCCGTTTGCCAGCGTCCCCGTCGCACGCGTCAGAACCGAGGAGGCAAGGCCCGAGCCGCTGTCGCTGTAGTTGGTGCGCGTCCCGATCCCGAAGCCGCCGGTGGTGTTGAAGCTCGTCGAGCCCGCGGTGTTCGCCGCGGTCCCGTTGACCGTCAGCGCGCCGCCCGTCGGTGCGCTCGAGTCGGCGACCATCGCGAAACTTGCCGTTGTCGAGCTCGCGCCGGCGTTGTTGGTCGCGAGCACGGTCGGGGCGCCCGCGGGCTGCGTCGCCGTCGCTCCGAACGTATAGACGTCCTGTGCGCCGTTCTGGGTCTGCGTGAAGTTGTTGCTCGCAAGCGAGCTGAATGTGTAGCTCGCGACGCCGGTCTCGGGATCGGTAGAGGCTCCCGTGAGCGTAAATGCCCCGTTTGCCGCGGGAAGGAAGTAGAGCGTGTTGTTCCCCGCTTTGTAAAACGCGTTGGAGAGAGCGCTGAACGTCAGCGTCGGCTTGGTCGGCGCGGTCGTGTCCACCTTCACCGTCGTGCTCACGCTGGCTGAATTGCCGGCGTTGTCGGCGCCGGTGAGCGTGTACAGGTAACAACCGGCCGCAAACCCGCTCTGGGCCGGCGCGCCCGCGATCGTCGTGGGTGCCCCAAAGCTTCCGCACTGGTTGCCCGCGAGCGTTGCCGTGGCGAGTGTCAGCGTGCTCGACGCGAGCCCCGACTGGGTCAGCGACTGGGTCTCGGTGTAGTCCGTGCGTGTCCCGATCGTAAAGTTCCCGGAGGTGTTGAAGCTGGAGGAGCCTGCTGCCGTGGCGCCCGTCCCGTTGACCGTCAGCGCTCCGCTCGTCGGCGGCGTCGTGTCTGGCGGGGGCTGGCTGACCGCGATCGTGTGCAGCACCTTGGCGCTCTGCCCGGCGTTGTCGAAGGTCTCCAGGCCGACCGTGTAGGTGCCCGGGTTCGCGAAGGCGTGCGTCAGCGTGGGTGTTGCGCCTCCGTCGGTCGCGTATTTGCCGCTGCCGTCGAAGTCCCAGCGGTAGTCGACGATCGTCCCCTGCGTGTCGGTCGAGCCCGAGGCGTCGAACGTTACGCTCTGAGTGGTCAGCGCCGACGTCGGGTTCATTGTGAACGCCGGCTGCAGGCTCTGGTTGGTGCCGCCCGAGTGGTAGTGCTGGAAGATCGTCGCCGGTTCGAGCGGCTGGTTGTAGATCGCCAGCTCGTCGAGCGACCCGTGACCGAATAGTGCCGTCCCCGCACGGCTCATCAGGTACAGGGTCGAGTTGGCGAAGGGACCCGCGCCGGTGTTCCCCGCGTCCTGTTGGACGCTCACGGGCACACCGTCGACGTATGGGGTTATCTCGCTGCCGGCCGGCGCGGTGCTGTCCAGCACGATCGCGTAGTGGTGCCACACGCCTGCGCTCGGCCGCGGGAAGAAGACGCTGTTGCGCATTCCGGGGGTTCCGATGCCCACTCCAAACGTGCCGCCGAAGGCCGGCGAGTCGGGGTCCACGAGGAAGCCGCCTTCGTTTTCGTTGAAGTTCGGCGTGAACTCCATCGCCAGCGCGTCGTCGTTTGCATACTGGTTCCACTTCAGCCAGAACTCGACCGTCATCTTGCTCGTGCCCGAGAGGTTGAGCGGGATCGAGCCGGAGTCGCTCGTGCCGTTGAAGGCGACGGCAGTGCTTGGCTGCACCGCACCGGCGAGCCCGAAGGTCCCACCCGAGATCGTGCCGTTGGAGAGGCCGAAGCTGTCTGCGATCGTCGGGCCGACCGGTTCGTCGAGCCGGTAATAGTCGATCAGCCCGGGTGTGCCGAGCACGGCTTCGGGGTATGCGCTGGCGGTCTGTGCCAGCACGGTCACCGCGACCGTGCCGGTTGCGGTGAGGCCGTGATCGTTGGTCACCTGAACGCCGACGGTATGCGGGCCGGCCGTCGCGAACGACGTGGTCGTGGTCGGCGTGGCGCCGGTGTCGGTCGCGTATTTGCCGCTTCCGTCGAGGTCCCACTTGTAGTCGGTGATCGTGCCCTGATCGGTCGTTTCGCTCGCGTCGAGTGTCACCGGCTGGCTCGTTATGACGGTGCTGGGCGAGGCCTTGACCTTCACCGTCGGGGGGAAGTTCCCCACCGCGAGTGTGTGGGAGGTGCTGTCGCTCGAGTTGTTCGCGTCGATCACGCGCAGGCCCACGTTGACACTCCCTTCGCTTGCGAATGCGTGCGTCAGCGCGGGGGAGGAACCCGTGTCGGTCTCATACACCCCGTCCCCATTGAGATCCCATGCGTAGTCCACGATCTGAGCGCCGCTGCCCGTCGAGCCGCTCGCGTCGAGCGTCACGCTCTGACTTGGCCGCGCAGGGTTGCTCGAGATCGTGAAGGCCGCGTGCGGCGGGCTGTTGGTCCCCGAGGAGTTGAAGTGCTGGTAGATCGTGGCAGGGCTCAGCGGCTGGTTGTAGATCGCCAGGTCCTGCAGCGCCCCGTTGCCGAACAGGGCTTCGCCGCCGCGCGACATCAGATACAGCGTCGAGTTGGCAAACGCGCCGCCGCCGCTCCCCGTGCTGTCCTGCTGGGAGCTCACGGGAACCCCGTCCACGTAGGGAGTGATCTCGCTCGCCGCCGGCGCCGTGCTGTCGAGCACGAACACGTAGTGGTGCCAGGCGCCGGTGCTCGGGCGCTGGATGAAGACGCTGTTGCGTCCGCCGCCGAGGCCGATGCCCACTCCGAACGTGCCCCCGAACTCGGGCGCGTTGGGGTCGACCAGGAAGCCACCTTCGTTTGCGTTGAAGTTCGGGGTGAACTCCATAGCCAGCGCGTCGTTGTTGGCGTACTGGTTCCACTTCAGCCAGAACTCAATCGTCACCTTGCTCGTGCCCGACAGGTTCAGCGGGATGCTGCCGAAGTCGCTCGATCCGTTGAAGCCGATCGCGGTGCTCGGGTCGCCCTGGACCGCGCCCGGAAGTCCGAAGCTGCCACCGGAGATAGTGCCGTTGGACGAGCCCTTTGAGTCGGCGATCGCCGGGCCTTTTGATTCGCCGAGCTTGTAGAAGTCGATCAGCCCGGGTGTCCCCAGGACGGCGTCGGGATAGTCGCTCACGCCCTGTTCGAGCACTTTCAGGGTGATCGTCTTGCGTGCGCTCAGGCCGTGGTCGTCGATGACTTCCACGCCCACCGTATGGCTTCCCACGGCCTGGAAGGAGGTCGTCGTGGTCGGCGTGGCGCCTGTGTCGGTCGCGTATTTGCCGCTTCCGTCAAGGTCCCACCGGTAGTCGGTGATCGTCCCCTGATCGGTGGATTCGCTCGCGCTCAGATTCACCGTCTGGCCGGTCAGCGCCGTCGTCGGCGAGGCGCTCAACTGCACGACCGGGGGGAAGGTCCCGATGCGCAGCGTCTGGGTGGTGTAGTCCCAGCCGCTGTTGCTGTCGGTCACGCGCAGGCCCACGTTCACGGTCTGTTCGGTGGCATATGACGCGGTTGTCGTGGGGGTCGTGGTCGTGGTCTCGTAGGTGCCGTCGCCGTTGAGATCCCATTCGTACTTTTTGATCGTGCCGCCCGAGTAGCTCGAGCCCGACGCGTTGAAGGTCACCGTCTGACCGGGCCGCGCGGGGCTTGGCGTCATCGTGAAGGACGCCTTCGGGCGCGGGTCGGTGCCGTTGTCGTTGAAGTGTTCCTGCACACGGCTTGCGCTCAGCGCGCCGCCGTACACCGCCAGCTCATCGAGCGAGCCGTTGCCGAACAGCGAGGTCCCGGCGCGCGACATCAGGTACAGAGTCGAGTTGGCGAACGCTCCCGCGCCAGTGCCGGCGCCTTCCTGCTGGAAGCTCACTTTCTGCCCGTCCACGTACGGGGTGACCTCGCTGGCCGCGGGTGCCGTGCTGTCGAACACGAGCGCGTAGTGGTGCCACACGCCGGCGCTCGGCCGTGCGAAGAAGATGCTGTTACGCGAGGTGTTGTTGCCGAGGCCCACGCCGAAGGTCCCGCCGAACTGCGGCGCGTCAGGGTCGACGATGAAGCCGCCCGCGTTGCTGTTGTAGTTCGGTGTGAACTCCATCGCAAGCGCGTCGTCGTTGCCGTACGTGCTCCACTTCAACCAGAATTCGACAGTGACAGCGCTCTGTCCCGATAGGTCCATCGGCAGCGAGCCGAAGCTGCCCAGCTCGCCCTCGGTCGGGTCGCCCGCGCCCTGGAAGCTGACGGCTGTGTTGGGGTCGCCGTTGATCGCGCCGGGGACGCCGTAGATCGCTTCGTTCAGCGTGCCGTTGGCGGTGCCCTTGGCGTCGGCGATCGTCGGGCCGTTGGCTTCGCCCAGGCGGTAGTAGTGCAGCAGGTTGGGGGTCGCCAGCACTCCTTCGGCGTAGTTGCTGACACCTGTCGCGACCACGTTCTCGGTGATCGTGGTCGTTGCGGTGTTGCCTTTCGCGTCGGACTCCTTCACGCCGATCGTGTGCGCGCCGGTAGTTGCGAAGGTCGCGGTCGCCGTCGGGGTCGTGCCGGTGTCGGTCGCGTATTTGCCGCTCCCGTCGAGGTCCCACTTGAAGTCGTTGATCGCGCCGGCGGCGTCGGTCGAGGCCGAGGCGTCGAGTTTGATGCTCTGGTTGGTCGAAGCTGGGTTCGGCGAGGAGGAGAGCCGGGCCGTGATCGCGCTCACGACCACGACCGTGCGCGTCGTCGTTTCTTCGGCGCCCTTGCTGTCCTTCACCTTCAGCACGACGTTGTACGTGCCCGGGGCTGCGAAGCTGTGCGTGGCGCTCGGGGTCGAGCCCGTTTCGACGGTGAAGCCTGCGTTTTCGAAGTTCCAGAAGTAGTTGGTGATCGTCGCGTCGGGGTCGCTCGAGGCCGAGGCGTCGAAGCTGACCGGTTCGCCGACCAGCGCTTGGGTGGGCGTGGCTTTGAAGACGGGCCACGGAGGCTTGGGCGCGCTCGGCGAGTCGAGCACGATGCCTTCCTCAGGCGTCGTTGGCTGGACTCCCATTTCCGAGAAGAGGTTGTAGGTGGCCTGGTCGATCGCGCCGATCCTGTCGAAGCCGTAGGCCCACTGCATCGTTCCGGCCGAGAACACATACGCCCCGCTTTTCGCGCGGTAGGAGACCGCGCTGACTTCGCTCGACTGGCCCGGCGGTGGGCTCGCCGCACGTTCGCGGCCTTCGTCCTGCAGCCAGGAGGACCCAGGGTCGCTCGTGTTGGTCGAGGAGATCCGCTTCACCCCTTCGGGCTCGAGCGCCGCCGCTTTCGCGTAGACCGGGCTCGTGGCGCTCGGGACCTGGTCCCACTCCCAGCCCACGAGTTCGCTGCCGAGGATCGTCGCCGAGTTCGTGGGGACGCCGCTGTTACGCCACAGACGCGAACCCTCGTATTCGCCGCCGGCGTTGCCCGCGGGAAGCGTAAGGCCCCAGTCGCGGGCCTCGTTGTCGCCGACGTACATCACGCCCCACAGCTCGTTCTCGGGCTGGCCGACACCCACGCGCCCACCCGGGGGAGAGTTGGGCGAGCCGGCCGGCGTGCCGAAGTCGCGCCGCGTGGTCGTCGCCAGCGCCGGGAATCGTTCCCCGTTCGGCCCGATCGAGGCGGGGTCGTTGGGCGTCGCTCCGCCGATGCCGCCCCCGCCCTGGATCGTCTTGTAGCAGACGATCGTGCGGCGGTTGTTCGTGTAGCGCGTCTGCCAGTAGGCCGTGTTGGCGCTGAAGGAGGCGATGCTCACCCCGTGTTCGCGCGCGGCCAGCATGTTGTTGAAGGAGCCGTTCGACCAGTACTCGCTGTGGCCGGAGATCACGATCGCCTTGTGGGTCAAGAGCGTTGCGGGCGCAGCGTCGGTCTGCACGTCGTCGGTATAGGTGACGTCGTAGCCCTGCTCCTCCATCCACTGCACGGTCGCGTAGTCAGGGCCCCAGAACTTGTTGCGCTGTTCTTCGCCTTCGGCGAGCGGCCGGTCGAAGGACACGGCCACGGCGCGTTCGTCGCCCGCGACGGTGTTGCCCAGGCCGCACAGGTCGAAGTACAGCGACTTGCACCCCCACGTGTTGTAGGCCTCGTAGCTGGCCATCGGCAACACGAACAGGATGTCCGAGGCGCGCGCGTCGTTGCGCACCGTGAAGATGACCTCGTTCTGGATTCCCCCGTCGGCGAGGTCGGTGATGACGGCCTCATAGATCCCTGAGACGGGCAGCGAGGCGCCGGGGATCGTGTAGGTGACGTTCCAGTTCGCGCAGCTAAGTTCGCCGGTTTCGGCGTTCACCGGGTTGCACTGCTCGGTGTTGTTGATCTGGACGTTGCTCGACCCAGCCGCGGAGATCAGGCGCGCCCCGGCGCCGCCGTAGTAACCGATGCGGTAGACCGCGATGTTGGCTTTCGTGCCCGGGAAGGAGGCTGCGCTCGTGCCGATCTTCAGCTGCACGCTTTCGCCAAGGTTGTAGCTCGTCTTCGTCGCTGAAGCCGCCGATGTTTTCGCTGTAGTGGCTGAGTTCGTTGCTGGTCGTGCCGGCGCCCATGCAGTTGTTCTCGTTGACGATCGGGTTGGCATTGGGGCAGGAGACTTCCGCCGCGGCGCGCGCGGGTCCGGTGAGCATCAGCAGGCCGCCGGAGACGATGAGCGCGACGAGCAGGACCAAGTCCGTGTCGTGCCGTGCGCGGGGTTGGGTGAGCGCTTTGAATATCCATTGATGAGCAAACGTTTGAGTGCTGTCGTCAGCTTTTGTGCTCATTCGACGAACTTCTTTCTTCTCGGAATGCTTCATGCGGAGCGAGTCTCTGCGCGAGAAACAAAATCTAAGCCTATAGTTGAGATTTAGACTGATACACTGGTCGCGCCTGATGCCTGCCGAGTCTCCCTCTCAGCCTCCCGCCGAGCCTGTCCCTAGCCGAGCCTCCAATTCAAGGCGACGGCCTCACAGGTTAGGGGCACGCATTGTCGTGCTTGTGCTCGCCGCGAGCCTCGCCATGGTTAGCGCCGCTGGCGTCGCCGTGGCGCTTCTGCTCGTCAAGGGCAACACTCGCAAACCACAGCGACCGTCCGCGTCCGCTCACATCCTCTACGTCTCCCCCGGCGGCGACGATGCCGGACGCTGCTCCAGCGCCCAGGCGCCGTGCGCCTCCTTCAACGCGGCTTACCGCGTCGCGCGACCCGGCGACATCGTTACGCTCGCGGACGGCGACTACCCAGGGCAGACGATCGACGGTGACGGCGCGAAGGCGTCGAAGGCAGACGTCCTCTTCAGGCCAGCTCCTGGGGCCCATGTGCACGTCGGGGGGCCGATTTTCATCTACGCGTCCCACCTCGCGCTGCAAGATCTCCATGTGAGCGACGTGACGATCGGGAACTACGACCAGACGCCCGGTCGACCCAACCCAACCGACGTGACCCTGCGCGGGCTCGTCGGTCGCGATTTCGAGATCGACTCTGCCACCGACGTCACGATCGCGGGTGGCGGCTGGGGGCCGACTAGCGCTTGCGGTGGTCCCTACGGCGGCGGCAACAACAGCATCCGCGATGTCACCGGCGTGGTCCCCGCCCGCATCTCGATCGAGCACGTCACGATCCACGACGTTCAGTCCTATGACCTGGTTGGCTGCCACATCGAGGGCCTTGCGATCTTCGCCGGGCGCGACATCACGGTCAGCGACTCGAAGTTCTATGGAGACTCCGTCTACGACGTGTTCGTCCAGGCGAACAGCGGGCCGATCGCCGGGCTGACCTTCAAGGGCAACTGGATGGCGATGCCAGTCGGGCTCGACGGGCGTCAGAACGGCACCGTGATCGGCTTCTCTGGTGTCCATTCGGACGTGCTGGTCGAGGGCAACCGCTTCAACTACATCATCTCGCTCGACGACGACGGCCTCAAACCGGTCTACAGCGACTTTCGCCTGATCGCGAACGTCGGGATGCTCCCTTACCTCGGATGCACGCTGCGCGGGATCCTCTTCAAGCGCGACATCTGGCAGAAGGGAGCCTGCTCCCGCAGCGACGTCAACCTGCACGGCGCGCCGTTGCCCTACAGGAACCGACTCGACGGCGCCGCTCTCGACTACACGCTTGCGCGCCGTTACGCGCGGCTGCTGGCAAAGCGCTGAGGGCTTCTACGCAAGCGCGAGGTCGAGCAACCTGTCGTGGCGTGCGCGCCACGAGTGCTTGGAGATGAAGGCGGTGCGCGCGCGCTCGTCGGCGCGTCCTCGCGTAAGGGCGGCCTCGACGGCTGGGGCGTAGGGCTCGCCGTTGCCTACGAGCACGACGCTGGCGTCGACGTCACGGACGGGCGCCAGGTCGGCCGCCACCACCGGCAGGCCGGCGGCCAGGTACTCGTAGAGCTTCAGGGGGCTCATCGCGCGCGTCAACGCGTTGTCGCGATGCGGGACTAGCCCGGCATCGGCGCTGCGGATCAGCCCGATCACCTCGGGCCGCGCTGGCGGGGGACGGATCTCGACATTGCTGGCGGCCCGCAGCGGCTCTAGGTGGAGAGGGTCGAGCAGGGGGCCGACAAGCACGATCTGGATGTCGGGCATCTGCTGGGCCAGCTCCAGCAGCCCCGCGACGTCTAGGCGCGAATCGAGCGTGCCCGCGTATACCAGCAAGGGACTCCCAATCTCGCTCCTCCAGCCTGGTGGCGTGGCGGCTCTCAGCCACTCGTCGGGGTCGATGCCGTTAGGGATCACGGCGCTCGGGCCAGTCGGCGCGATGCGCTCGAGCGCAGCGTCTGACACGGCGCCGACGCGCCGCTCGCGTTGCCGAACGCGCGCGAAGCTCTCCTGGTAGGCGGGCCACCAGCGCCGCTGCGGCTCATAAGCCAGCCAGTCGTCGGTCGCGAAGAAGGTCACGGGCCCTGCCCAGTCGAGCTCCGCGAAGCCAGCCAGAAGCGGGTTGGCGACGATCACCGCGGGCCGCGCGAGTCCCATGCGTCGCGCTGCCCTGCGCGCCGCGCGATCGAATGCCGCACAGGCGCGCTCCACCCCCGCGATCGACGTCGGGTATTCGCGGCGTATGCCGGCCGGGCGGAGCAGTTGTGCGCGGGGGCTTGCGGGAAACGCCGCGCCCGCGTCTTGGCCGCGACCCGTCAAGTCGCGCGCGAGCACGATCGGCAAGCTGCGCCTTTGATCGCAGACGAGCAGTCGCGCGACGCGCTCGTGCCCGAGCAGCCCCCGTGCGAGCCGATCCTCGGTCCCGAACCAGCCGCGCCGCGCGACGGCCTGCCAGCTCAGATAGGAGAAGCAGAAGACCACGTCGCTGCCGGCGCGATCGGAGAGGGCATCTGGCATGTCGCGAGAAAACGGGCGTCGCTTCAGGGAACTTCTGATTGGGCCGTGGCCATCGACCGTTGGCGGGGCCACACGACCAAACCGTCGCACACGCGTGCGCTGTGCCCACGCTGGGCCGCCACGCGCGACGCAAGCAGCGTGCCCCGAAGGGCGTTTAATTCACAGACCGCCATGTCGCGCAATTCCTTCCATGAGGCGACGATCAGCGGCGTGCGCTGGGTGATGCTGACGCGAGTCGTCAGCGAGACCCTCGCCCTCGGCTGCATCGTGCTGCTCGCTCGGCTGATCACGCCGGCGCAGTTCGGCCACGCCGCCGTCGCGTTGATCTTCGTGCCGCTCGCCGGCATCCTCACCTTCGAGGGGTTTGCCTCCGCGCTCGTGCAGCGCGAGAGCATCGAGGAGAGCCATCGTCGCGTCGCGATGCTGATGAGCCTGCTGGGCGGCTTGGTCCTGACCGGGATCGTGCTCGTGCTCGTCCCGATCCTCTGGCGTCCGATCTTCGGTGCGCAGACAGCCGAGTCTGATCGCGCTTGTCTCACCGGTGTTCCTGCTCGCTTCGCTGGGGACCGTGTCTCGCGCGCCATGCTGTGGCGTCAGCTCGGACTTCCGCCGCATGAGCCTGATCGACATGAGCGCGACAATCGCCGGCAGCGTCGTGCCGCCGGCGCTCGCGCTCGCCGGAGTCGGCGCGGCGGCGATCGTCTACGGAGCGCTCGTGCAGGTGCTGTTCGACCTCCGCGCTGCTGCTGGCGGCTGTGCCCTCGCCGCTTCCGCGTTGGCATTGGCGCTCGCAGCGCGACATCGGCGGCTTCGGGCTGGCGGCCGCGCTCGCCGGGCTCGTGGACGTGATGTTTCGAAACGTCGACTACGCGATCCTTGCGGCGCAGCTGCCGGCGGCTCAGGTCGGCATGTACTGGCGCGCCTTCAACCTTGGCGTGGTCTACCAGGACAAGCTGAGCAGCGTGATGATGCAGCTTGCATTCCCCGTCTATTCGCGGACAGAGAGCCATGAGGAGCTGCGCTCGATGCATGAGCGCGCCACCCGTGTCCACGCCGCCGTCATCTTCCCGCTGCTGGCGTCGCTGATCGTGCTCGCGCCGCTTCTGATCCCATTCGTGCTGGGCCCGGCCTGGAATCCGTCGGTTCGCCCTGCGCAGATTCTCGCCCTTGCCGGGATGGTCGCCGCGATCCTCACGGGCTACCCGCAGGTGATGCTCGCGGTCGGTCGCCCGCGAGCGCTGCTGCACTTCAACCTCGCGATGCTCGTGACCTACGCGGTGGTGGTCGCGCTCGCCGCGCAGCACGGCCTCGTGACGATAGCGATAGCGGTCGTGGCGGCCTACGTGGCGATCCTCGCGGGCGTCTATCGCTTTCTGCTGCAGCGTTACGTCGGCATATCGGTCAAGCGCCTCTTCCCCGAGCTCGCCCCGGCGGTTGCGGGCTGCCTCGTGCTCGCCGCCGTCGGCGAGTCGCTGCGCCATCTGCTCGAAGGGGCAATACCGCCCGCCCTGACGATCACTGTGGCCGGCAGCGCAGGGGTGCTTGCCTATTGCGTTGGCTTGCGCATCGTCTCGCCTGCGACTTGGAACGACCTGCGCGTGCTCGCCACGCGCGTGCTCGCGCCGTTGCCCTCGCCGCTGGCGCGCGGCGGAGGGGCGCCGAGCCCAGCTCCTGTGGCCGCGGGAGTCTCCGCGGACTAGGACGCGCCGCGCTTAGGAACGCGGATCGCCAGTAGCCGCGGGTCAGCGCGCGTTGACAGACCGGCGAGTCAGCGTGTGGCCGACGCCAGCGGGAAGAGGCGCTTGGCATCGCGGTTGTCGTCCAGCTCCCGCACGACACGCGCCGGGGCGCCGACGGCGACGCAGCGTGGGGGCACGTCATCACGAACCACAGAGCCCGCGCCTACGACAGCGCCCCGTCCGATCGTGACCCCCGGCAGGATCACGACGTTCTGGCCAAGCCACGCGCCGTCCTCGACGAGGACAGGGCGCACGTCTGCGATCTCCTGCTCGAGCACCGGCGCCTCGCCGTGCTCGAAGCCGTGACGGTGATCGGCGATGTAGACGTTGCGCGCGAACAGGACCTTGCGCCCGACGCGAACGCTTGTCGCCGCCGACAGCACGCAGTAGCCGGCGATCGACGTTCCGTCGCCGATCTCCAAGCGGCCGCCGGGCTCGTGCGTGAGCAGCCAACAGCCGGGGCCGAGATAGACGTGGTTGCCGATCGCGATCCGCTCCGAGCCCTCGAGCTGGATCGGCAGCGAGAGGCGGCTGCGCGGCCCCAGGGTCTCGAAGGAGGAGCGCATCGCCAGCGAGAAGGCACGATCGCGCGCCTTCCGATAGAGGCGGTGAGCGTCGGCGCCGCTCATTGGAAAGGTGGCGGCGCGACGCCGATGAGAACAGCCAGTGCCCTGCGCTCCGCGACGAGACGAGCCCGGCTCGCTCCGCGCCGCCCGGGCCTGATCGCGAGCACGAGCACGCGCACGAGATGGCGTGCGGCAAGCGCCGCCCGAACCGACATTGCCTGGCTCGCGTCGATAGTGCTTGCGAGCGAACAGCAGCTTGGCGTAGCTCAGCTGGGCGACGAGCTCGGGCTTGGTGCTCGGGACACAGTGATGGGTGATGACCATTTGCGGGAGATGGCGCACGTCCCAACCGGCTGCCTTCGCGCGATAGCACCAGTCGGTCTCCTCCGAGTACAGGAAGAAGCGCTCGTCGAGGCCCCCGATCTGCGCGACCGCCTCCGCACGCGCCAGCAGGAAGGCCCCGACCAGCCAATCCGCCGAGCGCTCTTCACGGTAGTGCGCCTCCTCGGGACGCTCCTCGCGCGAGTCGCCCCAGGGCAGCGCAAGCGCCTCGCCGAAGGCACGCCGCGGCGAGGGGAAGCCGCGGATCGTGTGCTGAAGCTGGCCGTCAGAGCCCTGCTGGATCACGCTTGCGACACCGACCTGTGGGCGCGCGTCGAGTGCCTCCAGGAGCTCCGCGAAGGTCCCTGAGACGATCTCGACATCGGGGTTGAGCAGGAGCACGTAACGACCACGGGCCTGCTCGAGTGCCCTGTTGTTGGCCGCGGCGAAGCCGATGTTCTCGCAACGTCGTACGCGGATGTCGGGGAAATTGCTCTCGATCGCCTCGGCGGTGTCGTCGGTGGAGCCGCTGTCGATCACAAGCCACTGCACGTCCAGCGTGCCTGTCGCGGCACGCGCGGAGTCGAGTGTGGCGAGCGCGAGATCGCCGCGGTTGTGCGTCACGACGATCACGCTGAGGTCGGGGCGCGGCTGGGGGGTCTCCAGGGCGCCTGGCCGATCGGAGGTGAAGTTGTCGAGCGACAGGGGCTCTGGCACGCGACGGTCGGTACGCGTTGTGCTCACGACGCCTGCCCGAGGCGCGCTGGGCTCATGGCGCGTCGGACGCGTGCGCGCAGCTCGCGTCGCACGAAGCGACGCAGCTCCGGGTCATCGAAACGAGTCGTGCGACTCGCCGCCGCCTGCAGATAGCCGAGCAGGAAAGCGACTCCACCGATCCCGACCGGCCGCGCACGTCCTACCTTCAGCGCGCGGGCCGCTGCCCATGGGAGACCCTGGTGGGAGATGTAGGCGCAGGCGCCGTGGCGGGCGCGACCGCGCAGCACGCCGCCGCGGCTCGCAAACGCTCGACGGTGAATTGCGACGGGGTCGTCGAATGAGTGTGTCTTGAGGCCGTTCATGCGCGCGTAGGCTTCGTCGATCGTGTCCCACCCGAGACGCTCCTCGATGCCGCCGATCGCCTCCAGGCACTCCCGCGAGTAGAGCTTCACGGCGCCGTGGACATGGTGGGAGGGGATAGGGAGCACATGGGGGCGCCCGTCGACGATCTCGGCGAGCTGACCGCCGGCGATCCCGAGCGTTGCGTCTTCGACGAGGCGTCTCGAGCAGCAGCTCGATACCAGTCGACAGGCAGCTCGACGTCGCCATCGAGCTTGGCGATGTGCGTGAAGGATCGCCAGTCGAGACTCTCGAGGCCGTGGTTGAACGCGCTAATCTCGGCCGCCTGTGCGAGTCGGTCGCGTCCGTGGGCCGGCGGCATCGGCGGCGCGCTGAGGACGGTCATGAAGTCGAGCTCGCGCTCGATCTCGCGCAGAAGCTCGAGCGTCTGGTCGGTCGAGGCGTCGTCAACGACGATCCACGCGTCTGGCGGCCGGCGCTGGGCAGCGACGGCGCGCGCCACGCGCTCCATATGCTCAGCCTCGTTGTGCACCGGTGAGATCACCAGCAGTCTCTGTGCCATCACACCTCCAAAAACGCCTGGCGTGGCGGGGAACTTTTGTGTAGGAAGCCCGCCGCGAGGGGGTTTGGCAAGCTCGCGAGGATAAGACGCAAGACGCCAGCCGACCATCGCGTTTATCCACCAGTATGTGCGGTGTCTGCGGAATAGCGATGCGCGATGGCGTCGAGCCTGAGCTCGACGAGGCGCGTCTGCGCCGCATGACAGACGCGATCGTTCACCGCGGTCCCGACGAGTGCGGCACGCACATCGAGCCGGGCGTCGCGCTCGGGATGCGACGACTCAGCATTATCGACGTCGCGGGCAGCCACCAGCCGATCGCAAATGAGGATCGCGGTGTGCTGGCGGTATTCAACGGCGAGATCTACAACTATCGCGAGCTGCGCGAGCGGTTGCTGGCGCGCGGGCACCGCCTGCGCACCGAAGGCGATGGTGAGGTGATCGTCCATCTCTACGAGGAGCACGGCCTCGATTTTGCGCGCCATCTGAGTGGCATCTTCGCGTTCGCGCTGTGGGACGGCCCCGCGACGGCGGCTCGTGCTCGTGCGCGACCAGTTCGGTGTGAAGCCGCTCTACTACTCGCTTGGGCCCGACGGGCTCGCGTTTGCCTCCGAGGTCAAGGCGCTGATCGTTGGTGGGCTGCTCGAGCCGGCACTCGACCCGCTTGCCGCCGAGCTGTTCCTCGCGTTCGGCTTCGTGCCTGGGCCGCGCTCGTTGTTCGCCGGCGTGGAAAAGCTGATGCCGGCCTCGATGGTCGTGTGGGAGGGCGAGGGCCCGGCGGAGCAGCGAAGCTACTGGTCGGCAGGCGAAGGCCCCTCGCCGCGCGGCTCGGGGGCGAGCTGGGACGACGATCAGTCGCAGCTGCTCGAGCTGTTGCGCCGCTCGACGCATGCGCAGATGGTCAGCGACGTCCCGCTCGGCTCGATGCTGAGCGGCGGGCTTGACTCCTCGCTGATCACGGCGCTGATGGCTGAGCACAGCTCCCGACCTGTCAAGACTTTCTCGATCGGGTTCGTCGAGGACGCCGACGCGAACGAGCTGGGCGACGCTCGCTCGGTCGCCGAGCGCCTGGGCACCGACCACCACGAGCTGCTGACGAGCGCCACCGACCACCCGGAGCTGCTCGACGAAGCGCTGTGGCACCTGGAGGAGCCGATCGCCGACGTCTCCTTTCTCGGTTTCATGCTGCTCAGCCGTCTTGCGCGCGAGTCCGTCACCGTAGCGCTGTCCGGCCAGGGCGCCGACGAGCTGCTCGGCGGCTACCGCAAGCACCAGATCGCCGCCTTCGCGGCGGCGCTGGCGCACGCTCCGAGCGCCGCGCGCGGGGGGCTCGCGGCGCTCGGGCGTCGCGCGCAACCCGGCTCCACGCTGGCCCGCGGGCTGGAGGCAGTCGCGACCGACGATCCGGCTGCGCGCTTGCTTGCGATGAGTCGCATCCTCCAACCCAGCGACCGCGCGACACTGCTGTCCGCGGACTTCCGCGCGCCGTCGATCGAGGACGAGCTCGCGCGTGCGATCCACGCGCAGCTTCCCGCCGGAGGGCAGAGCCCGCTCGGTGAGACGCTTGCGCTTGACACGCGCATGGCGCTCGTTGACAACATGCTGCTGTACTTCGACAAGATGTCGATGGCCTCCTCGCTGGAGGTGCGCGTGCCTTTCCTGGACACCGAGCTCGTCGATTTCTGCGCGCATCTGCCCGACCATCGCAAGGTGTGGCTTGGGCGGCGTAAGGAGTTGCTCAAGCGCGCGAGTCAGGGCCTCGTCGATGAGCAGATCATCTCCAAGCGCAAGCGCGGCTTCTTCCACTCAGCGCTGGGGGCTTGGCTGCGCGTGCACAGCGACACGCTCCTCAGCGACACGCTGCTGGACCCGCGCGCCCTCGCCCGCGGTCAGTATGACGTGGCCGCTGTGCGCAGCCTGCTCGCCGGCGCTGGCGCGAACGGCAAGAAGAGCGATCAGCGTCTGTTCTGCTTGATGTTGCTCGAGCGCTGGCAGCAGCTGTTTGTGGACGGCGACGCGAGTGCCCTCGAGCGGGTGCCAGCGTACGTCGCGGCTTGAGACCCGTCGGCTGGCGGGCGCCTGTCTGCTCGTTTTATTGGGAAACAAGATCCGCATCGAGCTTCGCAGGGCGCCCATGTAGCCGGTTTCCACTCCGAGCGCCGTAAGGGGGCTCTTTCGGTGTGGGCTCGCATGTCTCCAGAGCTACGGCTCGGCTCGTGGTCGTGTGGGACCCATCGCGAGTAACGTCGATGCGCTTGTCAGCCAGTGCCGAGGACTCGCTCACGAGCAAGATCGACGCGCTTGTCAGCCAGCACCGCGCTCTCTCACGAGCAACGTCGATGCGCTAGCCGGCCAGCACCGGCTCGCGCGCCGGCGTTCGGACTTGACGGCCGCGCGAGACCCACGCCCCCCGCCGGGCCGGCTTGGCCAAGTGGCCGCGTCACGCGCAGACGGGCCGGCTCGGGCGTGGGCGAGGGCTCGCGCAGGGCGATGATCATCGCGCCGACGAAGAACAGCAGGTAGGGGACGTGAGGGAAGGAGAGAACGTCGAAGAGCGCGCTGGCGATCGCGATCGCCATGACCGTCGCGAACGCGCCGAGCGCGAGCGAGGAGCGACGTGGGTCTGGGCCGCGAATCGTCTTGTGCGCGGCAAGCATCATCGCGCCGAAGATCGCCAGGTAGCAGACGAGCCCGATCAGCCCGACCGTGATCAGCAGGTCGAGGTACTGGTTGTCGAGGATGCGGTACTTCTGGGGGTCGTAGCTCTCATAGCCGCGTCCGAGCAGCGGATGGTTCAGCACGTCGGGCGTCACCGCGTCGTAGCGGGCGGTGCGGTCGGTCGTCGTCAGCGCGCTGTTGAAGTGGCCCGGTTCGAGCTGACTGATCACGCCGCCGATGGCCGCCGGCGCGACGAAGTGCACGAGCAGTCCCGAGCAGCAGGCCGAGCTTGAGCATCAGGCGGCAGCACCTGACGGGGGCGGTAGGCGAGCAGGATCAGGATCACGGCCGCCGGCACCACGAGGCTCGTCTTGCGTGCGGTGGCGACGCCACCGGCGATCAGCAGACCGACGGCGATCGTGTATAGCAACCGCCGCCGTCGCGTCGCCGCGTCGATCGCGCCGAGGATCGCGAACGGGAGCACCATCGCGAGCATCGCCGCGAGCTCGAGCGGCTGCAGCGTCGGCCCATAGACCGTCAGGCGTCCGATCGAGTCGACCTGGTCGAGCAGGTTCGGCGCGGTTACCGGAATCACCTTGCCCCACAGTGTGTAGAAGACGTTGTAATGCGTGCGGTACTCGACGATCGTCCCGAGCGCCACGATCACGCCGAGGGAGCACCATCAGTGCCGCGAAGCGTGGCACCTCGCGCGGGCGCAAGACTGACGCGACGATGAAGAAGAAGACCACGTAGGAGATCAGCAGCGCGAGCTTCTTGACCACGAGCGTGAGCTCGTCCATGTCGCCGAGCGCCTGCCCGTTGACGGCGACGCTCACGAGGCACACCGCGAGGAAGCGCAAGCACCACGAAGTGCACCCGACCGAGCTTCAGCCGGGGGCGCGCGGCGCCGCTCACGACGGCCATGCTCGCAGAACCAGAGCATCGCCAGCGCGATCACCACCGGACGGTCGAGCGTGCCGTTGACCGGCAGGTGAATCGGAAGCGTTATCGCGTCGATCGGGACGAGGAACAACATCGCCATGAAGCCCGCGAGGGCCCATGGCAGCAAGCGGGTCGTGTATGGCCATTCGTCGCAGCCCGGCGGCTCGTCGTCGAGCCGGTCGAGCTTCGCGCCGGCGATGCCGGCGGCGTACGAGCGTGCTCGTCGCTGGCGGCGCGCCCATAGCAGGCTCCAGCCCAGCAGCAGGACGAGCATGAAGACGAAGCTCATCAGCTGCCACCGCGCGCCGGCGCCGACGGTGCCTCCGACTGTTCGCCCGAGTGGTCGCAAGACCGCGGCCGCGGTGTTCGGCAGCGGATAGGAGGCCTTCTGGGCCGCGACGTGGCGTTCGAGCAGCGCCCGGGCTTGGTCGACGAGCTCCACGGCCGCGGCCTGCGTTGGCGCCTGCCCATAGATGTCCAGCACTGGCCGCGAGCCGTCGACGTCCAACAGCAACCGATAGTCGTGATTCACCAGTCGCGGGTCGGGGGGCTGCGGCAGCTTTTGGGCGGTATTCGTGCGTCCCAGCAGCAGCGTGAAGGGACCCGACGCCGCGACGCTGTGACCGCCCAGCCCAAGCGACCGGCCCAGCGTCGCCGTCGGGCCATAGCCCTGCAGGTAGAGCGCGTAGTTGACCGCGAGCTGCCCGCCGAGTTCCGACTGGAACTGCGTGAGCTGCTCGACGTCGGCGATCACCGAGTTGGAGGTGTCCACGAGCACCTGGGCGTGCGCCGCGCCGAGCTGCTCCCCGCGTGGGTGCAGAGCGGGTGGAGCCAGCGTTATCCGGTAGCCGGCGAGAACGGCCGCGAGCGCGGCCACCGTCACGAGCATCGCGACCGGTCGCAGTCGCCGCCGCTGGAGGATCCCAGCGGCAGGGCTCACTTCTGTCGTTCCCCCACCACGGACGCCGGGCGTCTCGCCCGCGGGTCGCGCGCGACCGTGTCGAACTCGGCCGCGAGGTTGTCTTCGATCTCGGCCAGCTCGCGGTTGCGCCTGCGCAGACCCTCGACGCCGACAATCGCGAGGAGCCCGAGCAGGAGCACGCCGAGCAGGGCCGCGACCATGATCGTCGCGCGCGATCCATTGTTCACCGTGCCCGCCTGCGCCGGGCCCAGCGCGCGTAGCGTCACCTTGTGCTGTGCGGGCGTGGCGCCTTCCTGCTGCGCCTTGCTGACGTAGGCCTGCACGCCGGTGTAGACGGCGTCCGCGACGCGAGCCGCCGCGAGCGCGTTTGGCCCCTGCACCGAGACGGTGATCACGGGCTGGTCCTGCTGAGCCAAGAAGGTCAAGCGGTACGGAGCCTTTTCCGCGACGAGCTGGCTGCTGCGCGCCTCCGCCGGGGTGATCGTGTTGAGTGCCTCCCCCGAGCCGCCGTATGGCCCCTGCGCTGTCAGCTGTCGCGGTGGGACGCCGGCGGCTTTCGCTATTTCGCGCAGTACGACATCGCTTGTCATCACCTGGGCGAACACGGCCGCGCGCGAGATCAGCGGCGCGGGATCCTGATTGAGGTTCGCAAGCTCCGAGCTGGGGGAGTCGACGAGTATCTGAAGCGTCGCGGCGCCCGTCGGGACGCTGTGCGAGCTCAGCTTGACGGCGGCCGCCGCCGCGACCGCCAGCACGACGACGGCCGCGGTAGCCAGACGTCGAGCCCACAGAGCCTTGAAGATCTCGTTTAGCTCCACCACCCGAGAAACGTGGTGTCCCGCGTTGAACTTTTGGCCGGCGGATATTGCGCATGGGGCCGGCGGATATTGCGCATGGGCGCAGGCAAATCTCCCACGACCATCGTCGCTCGCGCGTTGGTGTGAAGAATCGCCGCGCGAGCAGAAGCACACTTGACGCGTTATCTATCCATGGTCCTCAAGGGGCTGATCACGCCAGGGCTCGCCGTGACGCACGGTGGCGCATCGTCAACCGATCCATCTGGGGCGGGGCTTCAGCGTGTCGCGAACAAGCCGATCATCTGCCACGCGCTCGAGCGTTTGCGCGACAGCGGCGTGCGCGAGGTGGCGCTCGTGGTGCCCGTCGAGGCGAGCCTCGAGATGCAGGCGTGTGTGACCTCTGAGGGCCCGGCCGAGGTGACCAGCCGATGCTTCCCCTACGAGCACGACGCCGCCCCTGCCGCGCTTGCGGCGGCGATCGACTTTCTCGGCGAGGCGCCGTGCGTCGTGCATCCGCCCGACGGCTTTCTGGTGCAGCCGCTCGAGAGCTTCATCGAGCTGTTGAGCGTCGACGCCCCCGATCTGGTGGTGCTGGTACGCGAAGGCCCGGGGGAGATCGATTCGATTGGGCTCGCTCCACGACGACTGTTGCGCCTCGTCAAGAACTGCGCCACGGGCGGAGCCGGACTTGGGCTCTCGGGCATCTGCCTCTTCGGAGCAGGCGCATTGCGTCGCGCGCAGGAGACGGGCTGGCGTCCAGAGCGTGAGTCAGGCCTCGTTGAGGTCGCTGAGAAGCTGGTGGAGCACGGAGGAGAGCTGCATATCGGCTACGTCGACGGCTGGTTCAGGTACACGGGCAGATCCTCGGACCTGCTCGACATGAACCGCGTTGCGCTCGACGAGCTCAGGCCGCAGCCTGAGCAGATTCCCGGCACTCACAATCGAATCGAGGGGCCGGTGTCGGTTCACCCCAGCGCGTGTGTGCAGTCGAGCGTGATCATCGGCCCAGCGATCATTGGGCCAGGCGCGCTTGTGGTTGAGTCCTATATCGGGCCGTACACCTCGATCGGTGCTCACACCCACATCGAGGGGGCCGAGGTGGAGCGCTCGATCATCCTCGCGGGCGCCAGCATCATGCACGTCGGCGGGCGCCTGGTGGCAAGCGTCGTGGGGCGCGAAGCACGCGTCGCGCGAGACTTCTCGCTGCCACGCGCGATGCGCCTGAACGTCGGTGACGGCGGCGAGGTGGTGCTGTGCTGAGGGCCGCGAGACTCGCCCTGACGTCCCCCGCGCTGGTGTCGCACGCCGCGCCGCGCGAGGCTGGATTGCGCGTGGCGATGATTCACCTTTCCGACTTCAGCCTGGATTCACGCATTCAGCGCCAGGCGCGCGCGCTTGCCGAGCGCGGCGACGAGGTCGACCTTCTGTGCGTGGGCGAGCGTGACGTGATCGCGGTCGGCGACGGGCTGATCCGAACCCATCCGTTGACGGCGGCGAAGCCACAGGGAGGCGGACGGTCATATGTGCGCGGCTACGGCGAGTTTTTGCTGCGCGCTCTGTGGCGCCTGACGGCGCTCGACCGTCGCAAGCGCTTCGATCTCGTAGAGGTGCACAACATGCCCGACATCCTTACCGCGGCGGCGCTCGGGCCGCGCTTGCGGGGGGTGCCGGTGATCCTGAACGTGCACGACACCTTCCCGGAGCTGTTCGGCACCAAGTACGGCTGGCCTCAGGACCATGCGCTCGTGCGACTGCTCGAGCGCGAGGAGCGCTTCAGCGCGGCGTTGGCGACGCGTGTCATAACCGTGACCGATCAGGCCCGACTGTGCCTTGAAGAGCGTGGCGTGGGGGTTGAGCGCACTAGCGTGATCATGAACTCGCCCGACGAGCGCGTGTTTGGGCCGCCGCGTGAGCCGGTGCGCTGGCCGGATTCCGGGCCTCTGCGCGTGCTTTACCACGGTGGCCTCGCCCCTCGCTTTGGCGTGGAGACGCTGATCCGGGCCTTTGGCCGCTTGCGGACGTCTGTTCCACGCCTCGAGTTGCGGGTGTGCGGCTCCGGCGAGGACCGCGATCGGTTGGCGGCGCTAGCGGCGGAGATCGATGCGGAGCGCATCGACGTCGCTGCCGAGCCGGTTCCCTTTGCTCAGATCCCGGCCGAGCTCGAAGCCGCCCACATTGGAGTCGTGCCCACGCTGCACGACCGCTTCACCGAGCTGCTGCTGCCAGTGAAGCTGCTCGAGTACGCGCACATGGGCCTGCCGATCGTCGGCTCGCGACTGCCGGGGAT
Source organism: uncultured Solirubrobacterales bacterium (assembly GCA_963764655.1). Taxonomy (GTDB): domain Bacteria; phylum Actinomycetota; class Thermoleophilia; order Solirubrobacterales; family Solirubrobacteraceae; genus Palsa-744. The sequence goes on along the minus strand of CAVXTI010000001.1, from coordinate 1,883,069 downwards.
CGGAGGCTACTTCTCCGATCGGGAGCTGTTCGAGTTCACCGCCGGTGATCCCGAGGGCTTGGCCCGCGCGATCGAGTCGCTCTGCGCGGACCCGGCCGCGGCCCGCGAGCGGGCCGCGCGCGCGACGCTGTGCCTGCGGGATATCGCATGGGAGCACCAGCGTCAGCGCTACCTCGATCTGGTGGACGAGCTTGTTGGCGGGGAGCTGGGATCGGCGGCGCCATTGCGACAAGCCGCCGGTCAAGCGCTCGCTGCTTGACGGGCTGTGTCACCATCCACGGCGACGTGGCAACCAACGGCTCCGCGCCCCAGCTCGAGGACTCCACCGTCCGCTCGGTAAGGACGCTCGAGCACGAGGCCTTCAGGCACTTGCGCTATGGATTGCTGGTGGTGGATCGCGAGGGCAGGCTCGTGTCGAGCAATCTCGCCGCGGAGCGCCTGATCGAGAGGGCTGGGCTGAATCCCGTTGGGCTGACCTGTTGCCAGCTGCTCGGGTGTCGCACGCCCGATACGGTGCTCGCTGAGGCGTGCGTGACCGATCTCGCCCTCATGCATGGGGAGCCGCCGCCTGAGATGCGCGTCGAGACTCCCGCCAGCGACGGCCCGCAGTCGTTGTGGGTCGCGGTCGCCCGGCTCGATCAGGCGGGCGACAATGTTGTGCTGCAGTTGCGTCCCGCGGTCGCGGGCGATCGTCGCAGACGAACCGACCCGCACTGGATGACTGGGCCGCGGCTGCGGATCTGCACATTGGGGCGAACGATGGTCGAGTCCTCCGAGGGCTCTATCGGGGGAAACTGGCTCGACCAGCGCACAGGCCAGCTCTTGAAGTATCTCGTGGCTGAGCGCCATCGCACGGTTCACGCTGATGAGATCGGTGAGAACATCTGGCCGGACGCGGACTTCGCGGTGGCGGCGAGCGTCCGCTACTACATTCACGCGCTGCGCCGCAAGCTGGAGCCGGCGCGTGGCAATAGGGAGCCCTCCACGTTCGTGATCTCCGGCGCGGGCTGCTACCGATTGAACCTCAACAACATCAGCATCGACGCGGACGACTTCGAGCGGCACCTGACGACGGGCCTGGCCGCGATCGAGAATGAGCCTCAGGCGGCGGCCGAGGCGATCGAATCGGGGCTCGCGCTCTACCGCGGTGACTTCCTTGCCGACATCCCATATGCCGACTGGGCGATGCTCGAGCGTCACCGGCTGCGGGATCTGGCTTGCATCGGCTTGCGCAGCCTCGCGCAGATTCGTCTCGATCGGCGGTTGATCGACAGCGCGATCCGCAGCTTGGAGCAGCTCGCGGGCCTCCAACCCTATGACGAAGAGGTGCACAGGCGCCTGATGGAGCTCTATATCGCGAAGGGTCGTCGCAGCGAGGCGGTACGACGGTACGCGTCCTTGCGCGCTAGAATTCGACGAACATTCGGGCAGGATCCGAGTTTCACGCTGGCGAGCCTCAGCGCCCCTGAGCTATAGAGCGGCGGGTGCAAACCAGTCGGTTTTCCTACTCTGTACAGATAGGCCGACGTCAGCTTTTAGCGGGTACGGCCGTTGAAACATGGTGAGCATCATCCGACGAGGTCCAATCGTGCCCAAGCCGTCAACGACCCAGAAGCATGACGGCGACTCGCTGCGCAGGATGGAGCTGCGGCTCGATGGCTTTGCGCTCGAGGCGCTCGAGCAAGAGGCGGGACGCATGGGCGTGCCAGCCGAGGAAGTCGTGGCCTTCGCGCTGCTCTACTACTTGGCCGACCTCGACTCCGGGCGGATCGCGCGTGAGATCTCGATGAGTCCCTACGGCCAGCAGCCTGCTCATCCAAGCTAGGGCTCGCGTCGTCGAGTCGGGGTCAGGCTAGACGATCCCCGCGGGTGGACGGCGCGGCGTCGCGTCGCGTCAGCTCGGTGATCAGCGCTTTGCGACCGCGGTGGTGCAGACCGTGGATTGAGCCCTCGGAGCGGCCGGTGCGCCGCGCTATCTCCATCGGGGTGAGCCCGGCCACGTGGCGCAGCACAAGCACCTCGCGTTGAGCCTTCGACAAGCTCAAGAGTGACTCGCGCAGGTCGCTCATTCGAGTCGAGTCGAGTTGTTCCGGGGCCGTGTGGGCGGCCGGCCTGACCTCCTCGACCGGGATCATGCGCTGGCGGCGCAGATGGTCGATGGCGACGTTGCGCGCAACCCGCAGGACCCATGCGAAGAACGGCACATCGCGTTCCTCGTACTTGCCGATCACATGGATCAGCTTGGCGAACACGTGCTGCGTGATGTCCTCGGCCTCGTGATGGTCGTGGACGATGCTGCGCACGTAGCCGTAGACGTTGTCGGCGTAGCGCGCGTAGAGAAACCCGAACGCGTCTCGATCGCCGAGCTGCGCTCGCCTGACCGCCCGTGAAACGAGGTGGTTGGCCTCTTCCTCCGCTGCGCGATGCGCCTCAGCTTGATCCTCCACCGCGGCTCCTTCCGCCTCCGCCCCGTTGATCGCGGGCACCATGATCACCTTCCGAATTGAAGTGTGGTCGCTCCCCCCTGGTTGGGAGTCGCGTGGAAGCTAACTTCAGTGATGTTGTGTCGTAGTTGAAATACCTGTTTGCCTGGTGTTAGAGCAAGATAGTTCGAGATCTTTACAAGGGGTCGTGTTACAAGAGGTGGATGTGGGGGCGTCGGTAGGTGGTGGGCCCGCGGTCGGGCGACTCGTGTTTGCGACCGTCGCCACGAGCTCTCGAGACGCTCAAGAGCGCTTGAGCTTGACTAGCCGATAGTCGCGATCTCTGGCCTACCGTGCTGGCACCTTTGAAGCGCTCTTTGGCCGGCTCCTACGACGAGCGGATTCGGCAGCATGCCGGCGTGCATACCACTGTGCAAGCCTCGGGTTCGGTCGCTTAGGCCCATAGTTAAATCCGACGCCACGAGCGCGCGTGGGAAGGCCAGTTTGCATGTGAACGCAAATTGTGAACGCACGTCTCCACCTCAAATCCGAGTATTCATGCGGTATTTGGCGTAGCAAGGCGAGCGCCCGTCCAAATGTGGGTCACCCGACATGTGGTGGAGCGACCGCGTTCAGCTTGTGAACGGAGAAAGCGATGATCGGGCGATTGTGGTGGCGGCGACCGTTACCGATGATCCATACCTTCAAAGCCCCAGCGCATACGGATGGATGCTGGGGATCAATCACCAAACACGGGGAGACGCTGGTGCTTGCCCGCCTCAATTCCACGGATGGACATGTAGGCTTTCGTCGACGCGCGACGCTCGACGAGACTCCGGATAAGGCTCAAGAAGTTCGACTCGCGATCGCTCGCGCCAAGGAGGGGGACCGAGAAGCGCTGCGATTGCTGTATGTGCGCTATTCGGACAACGTGTACGGCTATGTCTGCAGCCTCGTGCGCGACGATCAGGAGGCCGAGGACCTAACACAGCACGTCTTCATGAAGCTGATCACGGCAATCGTCAAGTACGACGATCGCGGCATACCGTTCTCGGCGTGGCTGCTGCGTTTGGCGCGCAACGTGGCATTCGACCACCTGCGCAGGCGCCGCCCGACCCCAACCGAAGAGGTGTTCGGCGCGGACGCCCACATAGACGAGGATGCGCGCGATCGCGCGCGCGACCTGCATATGGCGCTCGCGTCGTTGCCGAACGAGCAGCGTGATGTGATGGTGATGCGCCATGTGGTTGGGCTCTCGCCACCAGAGATAGCGGAGCAGATGGGTCGCTCAGAGAGCTCGATACACGGACTGCACCATCGTGGTCGCCGAACGCTCCAGGAGGAGCTGCGCCGGCTGGGCGCGGCGCCCACGACGGTCGGCGCCGCCTTGAGCGCAGCGTGTTGACCCGACGGTCGACCCGCGCCTCGAGCTCGCGAAAGACGCAACCGCACAGACCCGTTGATTGTGTATGAGCTGCGCTCCTACACAACCGGTGAAAGGGTTGGCTGTCGCGGTACTCGAGGGCGGCGAATCTCATTCCGCCCGCGGAGGCTCGTCGAGCGCGCGTGAGGCCGCGCCGCCCATCGCCAGCGTGGCCTTGCGTCGTGCGCTGGACATAGTGGTGGCGGGCGCTCTGTTGCTGGTGCTCTCGCCGCTGCTGATCGCGATCGCCATCGCGATTCGGGTCGACTCGGAGGGCCCGATGCTCTTCCGTCAGCGTCGGGTCGGTCGCGGGCGCGGTGAGTTCACGATGCTGAAGTTCCGCACGATGTGTCATGACGCCGACGCGACTCGTCATCGCAAGTATGTCCAGACGCTGATCGACGGCAGCCAAGAGTCAGAGCGTGGTCACCTGTACAAGCTCTCGGTCGACGACCGCGTCACGCGCGTAGGTCGCTTCCTGCGCTCTTGGAGCCTCGATGAGCTGCCGCAGCTGTTCAACGTGCTGCGTGGTCAGATGGCGCTCGTCGGCCCGCGTCCTGTGATCCCCTACGAGGTCGAGATGTACCCCGACGCCTATCTGCGGCGCTTCGCCGTCAAGCCGGGGCTGACGGGCCTGTGGCAGGTGAGCGGTCGCAACGAGCGCACCTACGACGAGATGGTGAGCTTTGACATCGAGTACGCCGAGGCCGCTTCGTTGCTGCTTGACCTGCGGATACTCGCCAAGACCGTGCCGGTCGTGCTGCGTCGCCAGGGGGTGGCCTGAAGTGTTCAATGGTGAATTTCCTCCCGCGAAGCGCATAATCCCTCGCGAGGCCCCGCTCGGGACCGCGCTCGTCGGCTATGGCTATTGGGGTCCCAACCTTGCCCGCAACGTGGCCGAATGCCCCGATCTGCGGTTGGAGGCGCTGTGTGACCTGGACCCCGCCAACCTGAGCCTGTTCAGCCGTCGTCACGCGGACGCGCGTACCGTGGGCGACCTGGACGCCGTGCTGGTCGACCCGGCGGTCGAGGCGGTTGTGATCGCCACCCCGCCGCAGACCCATCACGCGCTCGCCAAGCGCGCCTTGGAGGCCGGCAAGCACGTGCTCGTCGAGAAGCCGCTCGCCACGCGCCTCGATCATGCTCACGAGCTGGCCGAGCTGGCCGCCGCCATGGACCGCGTGCTGATGCCTGGCCACACGTTCATCTACAGCCCGGCCGTCAACACGGTGCGCGAGCTGATTCGCGAGGGCGTGATCGGCGACGTTCACTTCATCACCTCCTCGCGCATGAACCTCGGCAAGTACAACGACGACGGCGTCGTCTGCGATCTGGCGCCGCACGATCTCTCGATCCTCCTGTACTGGCTGGAGCAGCCCGTCGTCGAAGTCGCCGTGTCTGGCAGCAGCGTGCTGCGCCAAGGCGTGCCCGAGACGGCCTTCATGACGCTCACCTTCGAGCGCGGCCAGACCGCCAACGTGCAGATCTCCTGGCTTGCGCCACGGAAGGTCCGCCAGATGATCATCGTGGGAAGCCAGCGAATGGTCCAGTACGACGACACCGCATCTGACGAACCGGTGCGCATCTACGACCGCGGCATGGACATGCTGCCGCCCACGCCCGCCAACTTCGGCGAGCACCAGCTGATCTACCGCACCGGGGATGTGCTGATCCCAAGAGTGGAGCCGCAAAGAGCCGCTGCGTCTGGAGCTCGAAGACTTCGCTCACGCGATCCGCACCGGCGAGGAACCGCGCTCCAGCCTGGCGCTTGGGATCGAGATCGTCGCGACGATCGAGCTTGCCGAGGAATCACTTCGCCGCGGCGGAGCGCCGCTCGCGCTGCCCGTGCCCTCTCGCCGACAGGGCAGCCGCCTGAGGTCTTCGCGATGCCCGAGCTCGTTCCACCCACCGACTTGAAGCGAATCGACGACTCGGCGACATCCGGTCGCGGGTCGCGGCCGCGTGTGCTCTCGGTGATCGGAGCCCGCCCGGAGATCATCCAGGCCGCTCCGGTCTGCGAAGCGCTCGCGCCGCTCGTCGAGGAGATCCTCGTGCACACCGGCCAGCACTACGACGATGCGATGTCCGAGAGCCAGATCCTGGCGACCAGCCTGCCCCGCCCAGACCACAACCTCGGCATCGGCTCGCGCGCTCGCGAGGAGCAGGTCGAGCTGGCCCAGGAGCGCCTGGAAGATCTGATCGCCGAGGAGCGTCCAGACGCGGTGATCGTGCGCGGGGACACCAACGCGACGCTCTCCGGAGCGCGCGCCGCGACCGCCGCGGGTGTCCCGCTCATCCACGTCGAGGCGGGCCTGCGCTCTCACCGGGAGGACATGCCCGAGGAGTACAACCGCATCGAGACCGACAAGCTCGTCGCAGGTTCTATGCGCTCCGGGGCCCGGCGCGAAGCGCAACCTCGAAGCCGAGGGCATCAAGGGCGAGATCCACGTCACAGGCGACCCGCTCTGCGACATGCTCGAGCGCTGGCGCGCGCGAGTGCGCCCCGCCGGCGAGGGCGACTACATGCTCGCCACGGTGCACCGCAACTACAACACCGACAGCCCTGAGCGCCTCGGCGCGGTGCTCGCCTGCCTCGAGCGCTCGCCGCTGCCGGTCCTGATGCCCTTGCATCCGCGCACACGCGCGTGCATCGACGCTTGGGGCCTCGCGCGCGCCGTCGAACGTCGAGTTGATCGAGCCTGTGCCCTACACGCGCATGCTCGAGCTCGAGCGCGGCGCCGGCGTGATCGCCACCGACTCCGGCGGGGTACAGCGAGAGGCCTACCTGTGGGGCGTGCGCTGCGTCACACTGCGCGAGGAGACAGAGTGGACCGACACTGTCGATGCCGGCTGGAACACGGTCGTGGGCGTGGATCCCGACGCCTTCGCCGCGGCGCTGAGCAGCCCGCTGCCCACCGAGCGTCCCGCGATCTTCGGCGACGGTCACGCGGCGCGGCGGATCGCCGAGGTTGTCACATCTTTCTTGGGGGCACGACTCTCGGCGGGCGGCGGGGCAGTGGCGCTCGCCGCCGGCTCGGGCGTGGAGGTTGCGGCATGAACGCCCAGATGACACAAAGGAGCGCAGGCAGATGGATGAGCTGAACATCGGGCTGATCGGCGCCGGTCGTATGGGCGCCTACCACGTCGAGACGTGGGAGCGCATCTCCGCCGGGAACCTCGTCGCGATCGCCGAGCCTGACGAGAGCGTCGCCCGCGAGCGGATCGGCCGGCGGCCGATCGACTGGGTTGGCGACTACCGCTGGCTGCTCGAGCGCGCCGACGTCGACGCCGTCTGCATCTGCGCTCCCTCCGCCCAGCATGCCCGCATCGCGCTCGATGCGATCGCCGCCGGCAAGCACGTGTTCGTCGAGAAGCCGATCGCCACCGCCCTGGAGGATGGCCTGCGGATGGCTGCGGCGGCGCGCCTTGCCGGCCTGAAGCTGATGGTCGGCCATGTCGAGCGCTTCAACCCCGCCGTCGGGAAGCTCGCCGAGCTGATCGACGAGGGCCGCATCGGTCAGGTCTTTCGCGCCCACGCGACCCGTGTCGGGCCGCTGCCCGCCCGCATCCAGGACACCGGCGTCGCGATCGACCTGGCCACGCACGACCTCGACCTCATGCAGTTCGTGCTCGGCCGCGACATCACGAGCATCTACGCCGAAGGCAGCCGCTGCGTGCATCCCACGCAAGAGGACATGATCACCTGCCTGCTGCGCTTCGGCGACGACGGGCCGCAGGGCCTGCTCGACGTGAACTGGCTGACGCCCGAGAAGCGCCGCGAGATGACCGTGATCGGCGAGGGAGGCATGCTGAGCGCCTCCTACCTGACTCAGGACGTGTGGTTCACCGAGTCCACTGGCTCCCCCATGGGCTGGAACGAGCTCGCGCGCATCCGCGGCGACGCCGAGGGCGCCGCCATCCGCTTCGCGCTGCCGCGCGTCGAGCCGCTGCAGGCCGAGCTCGAGGCGTTCGCGCGCTGCGTCCTCGATGACACTCCCGAGCCGGTCGGCGCGGGAGAGGGTTGCCGCGCGCTGGCCGCCGCGCTCGCCGTGCGCGACTCGGCCGCCAACAACCGCCCCGTCACTCTGCTCGACATGCCGAGTCGTCCAACCCGTCCGAGTCGCAGCCTGAGGAGGCCGCAATGATCCGCTTTGTCATCCCCGCTTACAACGAGCGCGAGAACATCCCCAACCTGCTCGCCGACCTCGGGCCCGTGGCCCGCGAGCTCGGCGCGCGCGTGATCTTCGTCGACGACGGCTCCACCGACGGAACCGCCGAGGCGATCGAAGAGCACAGCGACGCGATGCACTTGGCGATCGTCCGTCACGAGGTCAACCGTGGCCTTGGCACGGCGATCAACTCGGGCCTGCGGGCCGCCCTCGGCGAGTCCCAGGACGGCGACGCGATCGTGACGCTCGAGGCCGACAACACCTCCGACCTCAGCGACCTGCCGCGCATGCTCGAGCGCTTCCACGAAGGCGCCGACGTCGTGCTCGCCTCGGTCTACGCGCCCGGGCGGGCGTATCCTCGGCGTCGCCCCCTGGCGGCTGGCGGCCTCCAAATCGGTCTCCAACGTGTTCCGCTACACCGGCGGCCTGCGCGAGATCCACACGCTCTCCTCGCTCTACCGCGTCTACCGTGCCGGGACGCTGCGCCGCGCCGCCGAAACCTACGGCTACCTGCTCGTGCGCGAGCCGGGCTTCGCGGCCAACGTCGAGCTGCTGCTCAAGCTCTACAACGCAGGTGCTAACGTCGCGGAGGTGCCGACAGTCAACGACTGGTCACGACGTCTGGGCGTCTCGAAGATGAACCTGCGGCCGACGATACTCGCCTACGGACGGCTGATGGCCGCCCACCTCGTCGGCCGGATCCAGCCGCCGCCGATCTCGCCGCTCGGCGGCGAGCACGTCGCGGGGGAGCGCCCCGCCGCACAGCTGCACGCCATCGCCGGCGAGCGATGAGCGACGCGCAGGGCACGAGCACGCGGCAGCGGCCGCCCCGACGCCGAGGGCGACGGGCGCCCACACATCGGCGTCGTCGGCGCTGGGATCCTCGGGCACCGTGCTGGCGCTGCGCCTCGCCCAGGGCGGCGCGCGCGTGACGTTGCTCGAGCGGGCCCCAACGCCCGGGGGTTTGGCCGGCGCGATCGACTTCGGCGGGCATCGCGTCGATCGCTTCTATCACGTGATCGTGCCCTCCGACCAGCGCATGATCGCGCTGACAGACGAGCTCGGGCTGCGCGATCAGCTGAGCTTCACCCCGGTGGGCGTCGGCTTCTTCGTCGACGGGAAGATGTACCCGTTCAACGGGATCGGCGACTTCTTGCGCTTCCCGCCGCTCTCTCCGCTGGGGCGTGCGCGCTTGGCGTGGTTCGTGTTGTACTGCCAGCTGCGCCGCGACTTCGCGGCGCTTGAGCGCAAGCCGCTGAAGCGCTGGCTGACGCGTCACTGTGGACGACGCGTCGTGGAGCGCATCTGGCGTCCACTGCTCGACTCGCGCTTCAACGCCCGCCACGACGAGCTGCCCGCCACCTACCTGTGGGCACGCACCAACCGCATGCGCTCGGCGCGCGACAGCGGCGGCTCCGGCGAGACGATGGGTTGCCTGCGCGGCGGCCACGAAACGCTTGTGCTGGCCGCCGCCGAGCGGGCGCGTGAGCTCGGCGTCGATATGCGCTTCGGGCGCGGGTGTCGAAGGTCTCGTCCGCGAGCAGAGCGGGAAGATCAGCGGAGTTCGCGTCGACGGCCGCGACGAGCGCTTCGACCTCACGATCCCGACGCTGCAACCCCCCGGGTCTGAAGCACCTGCTGCCGGCCGAGCTGCAGCCGCTGCTGGCGGCCTACCCCGAGCGCTATCTCGGCGTCGTCTGCCTGATCCTCAAGCTGCGCCGCTCGCTGTTGCCGTACTACTCGGTGAACATCTGCGATCCGACCCCGATCACGACCGTGGTCGAGACCTCGCACGTGGTCGGCACCGAGCACACCGATGGCCTGCGGCTCGCCTACCTTCCCAAGTACTGCGACCCCGACGCACCCGAGTTCAGCGAGGACGACGAGTCGATCTACAAGCGCTTCACCGAGATGCTGGCGCGCCTCGTCGCCCGACTTCAGCGAGGAGGACGTCGTCGACTGGACCGTCCAGCGGGCGCCGCTCGTCGAGCCCGTGCACGCGCTCGGGCACGAGCCGCGCACCGCGCCCGGTGTGGCCCGGAGGTGGAGGGTCTCGGCGCTCGCCTCGGCCAGCCAGATCTACCCGCGGCTGCTCAACGGCGAGTCGGTCGTCGAGCTCGCCGAGCGCGTCGCCGGCGAGGCACTCGAGCGCACGCGTCGCCACGGAGCCTCGCCCGAGCGCGACACAGTTTCCGCCGCTGCCCCCGCGTGAGGAAACGGCGTGGGCCAAGCGCCCATGTCTGTGGAGTGACATTACGCACGTCTATCCGGAGTGGGGCGGCATCGGCAGGCCTATGCGGACCCGAGATTATGGCCATCATCCAGATTATGGTCATCATTTGGCGACCTATAGCGCCGCCACGTGCGAACACAGCTCCGCTGGTCGGTGAGACGGAACGGGGGCGGCTCGTGAGCGACCTTCACCGTCGAGCGGGCGGCGAGGCGGACGTCCTCGAACGTCAGCTCATCGGCGGAGCGCATGATCGCAAGGTCACGACGGGCGAGCTCTGAGGCGATCAGCAACTGATGGTCGTCGACGTTCTCGCGGTGGGCGGCGCGGCGAGGCACAAGGACCGGCTTCTTGCCCGCTTCCAGCGCCGCCACCGAGGAGCCACAGCCGGCGTGCGCTATGACGACGTCCGCCTCCTCGATCGCCTGCTGCAGCTCGCGCGCGGGAAGCTGACGCCGACCCTCGATCCGCAGGTCTGAGACGTCGGTGCAACCGACCTGCCACAGGACCTCGGTCTCCGTCGGGAAGGATCGCGCGCGCCCGCTCGACCAGCCGCCGGAAGGAGTAGTCCTGCATCGTGCCGAGCGTCACGACGGCGCGCTCGATCGTGCCCTCTCCTAACCGGCTCGGCCCCGGGCGTGAAGGCGTCGAGCACCGAGCCCGAGTACTCCCAGGGCGGTCGCGCCCAGTTCGGGATACTGGGCGTAGAGCGCTATTCCGGGCATTCGCTCGAGCAGCCGGCCGGTCATCGACGGGCCGATGCTGCGCGCCGAGCACTCGATGTAGTGACAGGCCGCGCCGTGCATGCGAGCGAGCGGCAGGAAGGACAGCGCGATGCCCGAGCCGGCGCTCACCACGTTTGTGAAGGGGTGGCGCCCGCGAAACAGGCGCCTCGCCACGAGCGAGTGGCGCAGCACGTTCTTGAGGTCGCGCGGGCCGGTGTAGTCGACGTAGATCACTTCCTCTTCGGCGAGCAACGAGCGGCTCTGAGGAGTGTCGAAGGTGACCCACACGCGCTCGCAGTTGAGTCCCTCGATGCGGGGAAGCAGGCGGTGCAGGTCGGCGAGATGACCACCCACGCTGCTGACGAGCAGGGTGCTCATCGGATCTGCGCGCGCGATGTGCCGGTCGGAGAGCAGGGTCCGCTGCCTTGTGTCTCCGCGCGACTCGTGCCCCTCAACCCGTTACGTCTCTGCCTGCGCTGCCCTGTCCTGTGCCTTGCGCACGGGTCCGGCGCCGGCGTCGATCGTTGAATGGGAGCGGAATGCGGTCACCGCGCGGGAAGTGTTGTGTCTCTCTCGTCACAGCAACGCGGCATTCTCGAAATGCGTACGCGCCCGCGAACGCTGTGGGTATGAAATTCGTACCGCCTGACGCGCCTTGCGACCGACTCGTGACCTTTTCGTGACGTTCCTGTGAACTCTCGTCAGAGACCCTGGGCGAGAGCGCTATGCGCCGGTCTATCTTGCTGGCTCGATGAGGCGCAACCCGGGCCGACTCCCCGCATGCTCAGGTGCCGGCGGCTCGCCTTCGCACGCGCGCTGGCGCTCACCTCTGCGCTCCTGCTCGCATTCGTCGCGGGGCCCCTCGCACATCTCACAAGATGCTCACGCCACGATCCAGCCGGCGGTCACGATCGACGGCCCCAGCGAGGACATCGTCGGCTTCGGGGGTGTGGCGATGGCCGAAGACGGCAGCGGCGGCGTCGCCTATCTCAAGCGGGTGGGCGGAGTGGCGCACGTGTTCGTGGCGCGCTACCTGCACGGGCAGTGGCTCGCGCCGATCCAGGCCGACGCGGGTCAGCCCTACATAGCGAGCTGGCCGCGCATCGCCGCCGCCGACGGGGGGGAGCTCGTGGTCGTGTGGGCGACCCCGTTTGCCACCGAAGGCGGACATCCCGTGCAGGAGCTGCTCGGCGCGACGCTCGACGCGGGTGCCTCCGCGTTCGGGCCGTCGATGATGGTCGACGCGGACATCGAAGCGGGCACGGGCACGAGCCCGGACTGGCGATGAGCTCGACCGGTCAGGCCGACGTGGTGTACAGGGTGGTGCACGAAGAAACCGGGCGCACGACGAGCATCCCGCTGCTGCGCCCGGGCGACGTGATCGAGGACGTGCGCGTCGCTCACTTCAACGGCGAGACGTGGTCCTCGCTGGGGACGATCAATCGCAACCCGGGGATCTCGATGCGAGCCGCCGACGCAGACGAACGGCCCGCAGATCGGCGATCGGGCCGACCGGCAACGGGGTGGTCGTTTGGCAGGAGCCGGACATCGACGGGGTCGCGCGCATCTGGGCGCGACGCATCTTCGGGCGCACGCTCGGCTACGTGATGCCGGTCAGCGCCGCCACGCTCGTCGGCTCGGCGATATCGAGCGACGCCGACGCTCCGAGCGTCGCCTTCTCGATGCTCGGGCAGGCGGTGGTCGCCTACCGCCAGGCCGCCGGTCCCGGCTCGCCGCTGCCCGGGCCGCGCATCTTCCTCAACACGCTGCCCGACGGGGAATCGCTGAAAGCGAGCGGGACCCAGTTCCTGGGCGCGAGCGTCGCCGACTCCGCGGTCGCCGGAGGGGCGCAGGCGCACGATCGGCCCGCCGAGCGTCGACATCGACGCACACCGCGAGATCCGCCTCGTGTACGACGCGAAGGGGACGCCGCGCGTGGTGGAGGGCACGGGCGCGGGTCTGACGCGGCGCCTTCTCGCTCGGTCCCCCCGCCGGCTCGGCGAAGTAGCCCGCGGCGAGCGTCATGAACCCGGCCGGCGGCGGCGTGTCTGCGTGGCCGAGCGTCGAGCCCGGGGGCGAGCCGGCGGTGGCGGTGCGCGAGGACTTCCCCAGCGGCGCCGTGCAGACGGGGCTCGTGAGCGGCGGCGCGGGCGGGCCGATCGGAGAGCTTGGCGATCGGACGCTCGGGGCTTGGGCGACGGGCTCGTCGCCTTTCAGCAGGGGCCGCTCGGTAACGCGGCGATCGTGGCAGCGAAGGCGACCGCCCCGCCCGGCGGAACTGGTGCTGAGCACACCGGGCGGCTGGATCGAGCCGGCGCGTGCCGAAGTGTCCTGGGAAGCGGCTCGCAGCGCCGACGGCCCGCTCAGCTATCGAGTGATCCTCGACGGTCGCCCACTGGCCGTGCCCGCCGGGGCGCAGAGCTTGCGCCTGAGCCCGCGCGGGCTTGGCGACGGTGCTGCACAGGGTGCAGCTGCTGGCCAGCGACGCCGGCGGGCAGGCGACGCTGTCGGCGCCCGCGAGGCTGCGCATCGACGGTCAGCCGCCGATCGTCGCGGTCGGGCTCGTGGACAGTGGCCGGGGCGTGCGCGTCAGCGTCCGCGACCGCGCCTCGGGGGTGAAGACCGCGTTCTGTCGGGTCGCCTTCGGCGATGGGGCGCATGCCAAGGGCCGCAAGCGCGCGAGGCACGTGTATGCGCGGGGAGGCCTCTACCGGATCGTGGTGCAGGTGAGCGACCGCGTGGGCAACCGCGCGATCGTGCACAGGTTGGTGAGCGTGCGATGAGACGCTTGGCGCTTGTGCCGGCGCTCGTGGCGCTTGCGTGCGCGGCGAGCGCGGCGCCCGCCGCGGCCGACGTGTTCGGGCCGATCTCGCTCGCCTCGGAGGGTCTGGTGAGTGGGTTGAGCCTGCCCCAGCAAGCCGACTACGCCCGCGATCCGGCGATCTCCGGCGACGGGCACTACGTGGCGTTCGACGGCTCGGTAGGAGGGGTCCAGGGCGTGTGGAGGAGGGATTTGATCAGCGGTTCGTTCGAAGCGGTCACAGTTTGCGCAACTCCAGCAAACGCCCACACCGCCGGCTGCGACGCCGAGCTGCCGTCGATCAGCGAGGACGGGCGCTACGTGAGCTTCACCACGACCGCGGCGCTCACCAAGGACGACACCAATCCCGGGCCGGACGTGTACGTGCGCGACATGTCCGTGGGGGAAGGCGAAGCCGGGGCTTTCACGCTGGCATCGGCGGTGGACGGCTCGACGCAGGGGCTGAGCTACGAACCGACGGGCAAACTTTCGGTTCCCTTTGAAGAAGAACAGTACGGCTCGGTAGCGGCCGGGCGCACCGCGCTGAGCGCCGACGGGCGTCGCGTTGCCTTCGTGACGACCGCGATCTCCGATCTCGTGGGAAAGGGCACGCCCGCGCTACAGGTCGCGGTGCGCGATCTGGACACGCTCACCACGCAGCTTGTGAGCGTCGCCTACGACCCCGCAACGGGTGTTCCGGAGATCGACCAGGGCACCGGCATGCCCCAGCCGGTGTCCGCCCCCGAAGGCGAAGTGGTCTACGGCGCCGTGTACTCGCCCGGGACAACTCCGCAGAGCTACACCAAGCCTCAGCCGTACAAGCTCGCCCCGCAACTCGGAGCGTCGATCAGCGCCGACGGCTCCACGGTCGCCTGGATGGGACAGGACGTCGAGCTCCAGGCACGCACGCTCCCTGAAGAAACGCTTCAGCCGAGCTACGCCGAGCCCCTTTGGCGGCGCATCGGCGACGGCCCCTCGGCGCCGACGAGGCGGATCACCGGCGGCGGTGACCCCGCCAACCCGGCATGCGCCGCAAGAGGCGAGGGCGCGCCGGTCAGCCCGCCCTCCCTGTCAGACCCATGTCAGGGCCCGTTCAGAGTCGAAGCGCCGTTGATTGGGACGTTCGACGAATCTGGGATCGACTCGATCCCGCGGCTCAGCGCGGACGGTCTCACTGTCGCGTTTCTCGCCAACGCGCCCACGGTCGCCGAGGGAAGCGACTTCGGCAGCAACATCGAAAACCGTCGCAGCGATGTGTATGTGGCGAACATGCGCGAAGGACTCTCGCGCACGCAGGCGCTCGAGCCCTTGACCGAGCTGGCCGGCGCCCACCAGGGGGAACTGGCTACGAACGCGCCGATCGTCGACCTCGACATCTCCCCCGACGGGACACATGTCGCATTCGCCACGCAGCGCACGATCTTCCCACTCAACTCGCCGGCCTACGTGAGCGCGCCCGCCGCGACGCTGGGACTGGGGGAACTGTTCGACGTCGACCTCGAGCAGGACACGCTCACTCGCGTGACGCACGGGTTCGAAGGCGGCCCGGGCGAACATCCGCACGCCCAGATCTCCAATGGGCAGAACCCCTATGGCAACGTGAGCGATGGGGCGCTCTCGCCGTCGTTCTCCGCCGACGGCGACACGCTCGCCTTCTCCTCGACCGCCTCCAACCTCGTCTACGGCGACGGCAATACGCCTCCACTCGGATCGAGCGCATTCGACGGCGCCGACGTGTTCACCGTCAAGCGAATCGCCTTCGGCTCCCAACCCACCGCTCAGGAAATATCGAGCGCGCCTGAAGGCCCGCCGATCGTGCCCGCCTGGCGTCTGAGTGTCACGTCCGTCTCGCGCCGCAACGGGAGCGTATTGCTGTATGTGCAAGCGCCGGCAGCCGGTCGCCTCAGCGCTCGTGCCGCCGGTGCGGTCGCTGTGCGAACAGGGCATGCACGGCATGCGCGCGAGCGCGTCTTGACGCGCACGGTCGCGAGTGCCGCCGCCGCGAGCGGCGCCGACGGGTCCGCCCAGATCGCGCTGGCGCTGGCGCCGCGCTATCGCGTGCTCGCCGAGCGCTCGGAAGGCTTCACGGGCGCCGTCACCGTGACGTTTGCCGCAAGCGGACATCCGGGGCTGCGCGCGAGCGTGGTCGTGACGTTCGCGCGCCCGACGGCCCACGACGCCTCCGCGCGCAGGGCGAAACGGGCCAAGTCCGGACGCGGCGGGCACCGTCGCCGGAGAGGGCGATGAGCCTCATCGCCCAACTCCGTCGATGCGCCTGCACAAGTGCCGCGGTCGTGCGCCGGGGGCCGGCGCTGGCCGTGCTGGCGGCGGTGCTGACGCTCGCCGCACATGCCGTCCCCGCGGGCGCCGTCGAAGCGCAGACGGCTCCCACGTGGCACCTCGAAGCCCTGTATCCCCCCGGCCTTGAAGACCCGACCACCCAAGCCCCCGTTGGGCTCGGGCGCATCGGCGACATAGAGTTCTGGGCCCCCAATCGCGGAGCGCTGATCACGGCCGGCAACGGCAACACGATCGCCGCGGGCGTGTGGGCGTACGACGGCGTGCGCTGGCACGAGCTCTCGACCGTGTGCGGCGCGAGCGACGGGCGCATCGCGTGGGCCGGCCCCGACGACTTCTGGACGATCTCCGACGGGCGACCCGGTCAGGCCGCCAGTCCCGCCGACGGGACCCCCGCCCCACTGGCAAACCGCACGCTGTGCCACTTCTCGGGCAAGCCCATGCAGGTGGTGGGCTCCTACGCCTCGCCCGCCTTCGAAGCGAGCTCCTACCAGGAAATGCACGCGGCGGGCTGCCTGAGCGAATCGGACTGCTGGTTTGCCGGGGATGCGCTGCCCGAACCGCAGGTCGGGGCCTTTCAGCTGCACTGGGACGGGCACTCGCTGAGCGCCGAGCCCAATCCTCAGGGACACCCGATCGAGGACATGAGCCGCTTCGGGCGCTACCTGTATGAGAGCGTGCGGCTAGCTCAGGGCGACCGCTTGACCGAAGCCGAACCGTTCCCGCCGCTCGTGCTGCGTCGCATCTCCCCGGCCGGCTACCAGCCGACGTTTGTCCCGCTCTCGACACGGCTGCCGAGCTACTCGCCGGGCGAGCTGCCGGGAGCGCTCGACTCTCTGCGCCTCGGCGCCGACGGCCAAGGGCTGTGGGCCGCAGCCGGGCCCGCGCTCGCGCCCCCAGAAGAATCGGCCCCGGCGGAGGTCACCGTGATCCACTGCGAAGACGGCGTGTGGAGCCAGATACTCGGCCCATCCAGCGATCCCGAAGGCGGAAATCCGCTGGGAGTGAGCATCGTCGACTCAATCGCCGCCGAACCCGCCGAACCGAGTGCCTGGCTGGCGCTCGACTCTCTCTCCGACGCGCGCTCGCCAAGCCCGCTCGCAAACGCGACAGTCGCGCGCGTCGCCACAGATGGAGTCGTCTCCGAGACCCAGACGCTGCCTGCGGCCAGTGAAGGCCTCGGCCCCAAGGGCGCGGCCGAGAAGGTCGTCTGCCCGGCGCACGGAGACTGCTGGATGGTCACCTCCCAGGGATGGCTGTTTCACCTCAGCGACGGCTCGGCCGTGGCGCCCGACGCCGAATCCCCGTTCACGAGCCTGATCGGCTCGCGCCCACTCGACGAAGGGCTGCCGCAGGTCCAGCCCGACGCCCCTCCGGCGGACACTTCGGGAGTGATCGAAGCCTTCCAGCCGCCGCCGTTCGTCCCGATCGTCGAACAGGCCGAAGCGGGGAGCCCTTCGGCCCGCGTCAAGGTGGCGCTGCTCTCGCGCGTAAAGACGCAGCTCGTGCACCGCTACACGCTCGAACTGCGCTTTCACCTGGCGGTAAAGGCACGAGTTCGGCTTGTGGCCAAGCGCCGTCGCGCGGTCGTGGCGCGCACGCGCACGAGCACGCTCGCGGCCGGCAATCGCCACCTGCTGCTGGCGCTCGACCCGCGGCGCTGGCCCACGAAACTTGACCTGCAGACCCACGCGCTGCGCCCGCTGCCGACCGTCGCGGCCGGCGAAGCCGGTCCCAGTGGGGGCGCGGGAGGCAGCGGCGTGGTCGTCACCGGAGCGCGCTTTGACCCTACGCTCGGACCCGGTTGGCTGGAGCGGCCATGATGAGGGCCAGCCCGCACCGACGACGCGTGCGTCGCAGGCGCCTTGTCGCGCTCGCGCTCACCGTGCCGCTTGTGCTCGCCGGGCTCGTGATCGCCCGTGGAGATGCGCCGCGGGCGGCCGCGCTGGAAGGCGGCGGCGAACCGACGCCGCAGACCGACGCCTCGGTGCCGGCCGCCAGCGTCACGCTGATCGGCTCTTCACCGCTGGAGGCGCCGGGGGAGACGTGGGGGATCGGCCAGGCCAACGACGGCACGGGCGCTCTGCACTGGGTGCTCGTGCGCTACGACGGCTCGGGCTGGTCGCTTGGCCCGACGCTGCTCGACTCCAGCGGTCAGCCGCTGAGTGGCTTCGTCCCGGCCAAACTCAAGAACGTGGCGCCCGCCAACCCGCTGGCGGGACAGATGACGCCGGCGGGCTCCGGCGTCCTGGCCGGGACGCTGCCCGGCTCTCCACACCCCCAGCAGGTCGTGCTCGTGCGCGATCCGGGCGGATCGTTCGAGCAGACCGCGCCGGTGCCGAGCGAAAGCGCCGAACCGGGAGCGCCGCCCGCCCTGTTGAAGTCCGGCGAAGCCCTGTTCGCGGCGACGCGCGACCCTCTGATCGCCCCGCTCGACGAAACCGGCGGGCATGCGGGCGCCCTCGTGGCGCCGGTCGTGGAAGCAGGCCCCGGCGTCGAGGACGGCGTGCTGCACTGGGATGGCAAGCGCTGGACGCGCGAGCCGATCGCGATCCCGGCGGCGAGCGCCGCGAGCTTCCGCGTGCTCGGGATCGGCGCCAGCTCCCCCTCGAACGCATGGCTGCTCGGGCAGCTCGCCGGCAGCTCGAGCTATCCGCCGGGCGCCGTCGCGCTCTTTCGCCGGCATATCGAAGGCGAAACGGCGAGCTGGCAGCCGGTTGCGCCCGCCCCCGGGGCCGCGCCGGGAGATCCGCTCACCGCGCCCGCTCAAACATCCGGGCCGTCCCCGACGACGGTCAGCGAGCCGTTCACAGTGCCCGGCAGCGGCGACCCTCCGAGCGTCGTCTCGCAGATCCTGACGGTCACCTCCGAAGGCGTCTGGATCGACGGGGCGCGCGCCGACGTGTCGGCTTCGAGCACGCTGTTCTTCAAGCCCGAAGGCGAAAGCGACAGCGGCAACGCGATCGCCAGCTGGTGCAAGCTCCCAAGCGGCGCCCCGGAAGGCAGCGCTACGTGCAGCCACGAACTGCCTGAAGCGCTTCCCGCCGGGCTCTCGCGCAGCATCGCCTGGGCCGATCCTTCCAACCCCTCGGGCTTCGGCCGGCGCGTGATCGCCGGCTTTCCCGAGGGGGTGAGTATGCGTCTCGATGGCTCGACGTTCACGCGCGTGCTCGCGCTCGGCGGCTCGCAGCCGACCAACGACGTCGGCGGCACGTTCGGCGCGGCCTTCTCCGCGCCGCGCGAGGGCTGGCTCGGGAATCATCTGCTGCCCGTCCACCTGACGCTCAACCCGGTCGCGAGCCGCCTGACCCCCTACCCGGTGCCGTTCCGCCACACGCTCGTGGCGATCGCCCCCAAGCCGGGCGCGCCCGTGGGGGCGCTGTCGAGCGAAGCGCTCGCGGTCGGCGACCAGGGACAGGTGGCGCGCTACACGCCCGGCAAGGGCTGGCTGCCGGAAAGCCTGCTGGCGGTCGGTGGGCGGCGAGCGACACCTCGACTTCGCTCGGTCGCATGGCCGACGCCCACGCGCGCCTACGCGGTCGGAGACCGTGGGCAGATGTGGCGCTGGGAGGCCGAAACCGGTCTGTGGGAACCGGACCCCGCGGCGCCGTTCAACTTCCGCGGCAACCTGACGGGGATCGCATTCTCGCCCAGCAACTCGACTTGCGGGGTCGCGATCGGCGAGGAAGGCCTGCTGTTGGGCTACGGCAAGAGCTGGACCCAGCAGCCGCTCCCCGAAGGGCTCGCGAAGGCGACGTTCACCTCGGTCGCCTTTGCCGGCTCGGAAGCGATCGTCGCCTACCACGTGCTCCCCGAACCATCGACCAATCGCTACGTCGGCGGCCTGCTCAAAGCGGTCTGCCAAGCCGACGGGCAGTTCTCGACGTGGGAAATCGACGCGGACGCCGCGGCCGCGATGGGCACGAACGTGCCGTGGGCTGTTGGCGCTCTGCCCGACGGCGGCGCCGCCTTCGGCGCCGGCAGCTCCTCGGGCGAGGGCACGGGCGGCCTCGTGTTCGAGCGCGAAGGCCCCGGCGCGCCGTGGCAGGTGACCGCGACGCCGCTGCCGGGCGGTCTCGAGCCGGGCTCGCTGGCGCTCTTTCGCGAAGGGGGCGCGCTGCGGGTCGTTGCCTCGGGCAGCGTGCCGAACACCTATCCGCTCGAAAGCCTCACACCGCCGCCGCCGGGCTTCCCGCCGAACCTGATCCAGCCCTACCCGTTGAGCGCCGGCTACGGCGCAGGGCACGTCGTGCGCCAGACCGCAAGCGGCTGGAGCGACGAGGAGCACGAACTCAACAACGTCAACGAACCGCCCGGCAACTATGCCGAGTACGACATGGTCTACCAACCCGACCCGATCTCCGCGGTGCTGATCGACCCGACGGGAAGCAACGGGTGGGCGGTCGGCGGGTTCGTCGACAGCGTCGATGCCGACGGGGCGCTCGACACGGCCGAGGTGGCGCGCTATCCGGCTGACGGCGTCACTTCCCCTGGCCTCGGGGTCTCGGCGATCCCGACCGGCGCAGGCATGGCGACGTTCGCGATCGGCGGGGGCGCGCAGTGCATGGCCCCATGCGCCGACCGCGCCAACGCGCGCATCGGCCCCGACGTGTGGCTGTCCTCGGCGCTTGCGCGCAGCGCGCAGATCTCGGGCATCAGAGACTTCTTCTACACCGGCCCGCGTCTAACCACCGGCGCGACCTCGGGTCCCGCGACGCTCGCGATCCCCTACGAACGCGAGCTCGCGCGCTACGCGGGGTTGCTGGCCGCAAGCCCGGTCACGGCCTATGGGGCCGCCTCTCCGACAGACCTCGTGGGTGGTGGCGTGAGCCTTTTAAAGATGCGTTTTCGGGTTTCCCGTTCGAAGCGGGCGAGTCGAGCGCCTACTACGCGTTTGAACCGCCAAGCTCCCGCGTGCGAGTGATCGTGCTCGACGACAGCAGCGACGTGAGCGAAGCCCAGCGCCAGTGGCTCGAAGCGGAATTGGTCAAGGCCAGGGAAGCGCCCGAGCCCGCGATCGTCATCGGCAACGCCGACCTGGACACGCAGATCGAAAACCACGACGGCGCCGCCGCGGCGGTCGCGCAGGCGCTGATCGCCGGCAGGGCCTCGGCCTACTTCTACGACTCACCCGAAGAGAACGTCAAGCGTCCGCTGGTGGGCAGTGCGAGCATCGAGACATACGGGTCGGGGACGCTCGGCTACGTGAACCACGTCGCCGAGAGCAGCGGTGCGTTCCTCGGCGCCAGCGGCTTCCTGCAGGTCGAAGTCAACGCCGCCGCCGCCGCGCGCAACCCGGGGACTGGCCTGTTCCCCGTCGAAGTCAAGCTGATCCCCGACATCGGCGAACTGGCGCTCGAAGGCAGGGACGGCACGCTGCTGCGGCGCAGCCAGGCGGCTCTGTTCGAGGGGCTCGCGCGCCGCCCGCGCGCCGGCAACCGCTCGCAGAACCAGGCCAACCAGCCCGACACCGACCCCTACATCCCGATTCCCTCCAACTGCGTGGGCGCGGCCTGCGCGGGGGCGCTGCTGCCCACTTACACCTTCAGCTCCTCGCGGCCCGACATCGGCAACTTCGTCAAGCGCAACGCCGCCGCGGCCGACCCTCACGCCGTCCTGCTCTCCCGCGAAGAACCGATCCCCGACCCACAGGAAGGCCTGTTCTGCGCATACAACGCCGGCACGACGATCGTCACGATCACAGCCGGGGGCCTGTCCTCCTCGCTGCCCGTGACAGTCCAGGCCGGCAGCGTGCAGCGCCCGTGCGGCACCCACAAGCTCGAACCGCCCGCCGGAGAAACGGCTTCGGCGGCAGCGGCGGCGCCGCCCCCGCCCGCCCCCGCTCCCGCTCCGGCGCCGGCTCCCGCCCCGGCGCCGGCTCCCATCCCTCTGCCGGTGCCCCCCGCGCCGCCCGTGCTGTCCACGCCTCCGCTGCCGGCCGCGGCGCTGCTCGCGTTCGTGCCCACATTTACGCCGCCGATCCCCCCGCGCGTGTTCGTGCCGCTGCCGCCCCCGACCGTCGCCCGCCCAACCCCGCCGTCGGGCACCTCGAGCGTCTTTCAGACCGAGCCGATCACCGAAGAGCAGCGCGAGGAGGAGGAGGCGATCGAGTCCGCCAGCGCCGCGGCCGCCTACAGCTCCGCCGAACACGAGCCCGTGCCGCTGTACGTGCTAGGCGTGATCGTGCTCGGCGCGTTTGCGGGCGCCACCACCGCGCGGCGGCGGCCACGCCGCGGGCGTCGCGAGCTGCGTGTCGCGCCGGCGACGCTCACGGCGATGCGGGCTCAGCGGCGTCTGGAGCGCCAGGCTCGAAGGTGGCGATGAGGGGGTTTGGTAGCCGCAGTCCGGTGGTGGTGCCAGTCCTGGCTCTGGCCCTCGCGGTCGCCGTGCTTTCGATTGCGGCGGCACCTGCTCGTGCGGACAGCTATGGCGAACTGGGGCACTTTGGATCGCCCGGAACGAGCCACGGTCAGTTCAGGTTGACGGGTGCGACCGTCAACGGGACAGAAGGCACGCGTGCCTTTGGAGTGACTGGGAGCGAAAACGCGGTCTTCGTCGGGGACGAACCGAAAGCGAAGGAATACCGCATTCAGGAGCTGACATCCGCGGGCGTCTTCGTCGCGGCCACGGCCGGCTTCAAGCCGCCGAGCCGCCAAGGGATCGAGGGGATCGCGTTCGACCCGACGCTCAAGCGCCTCTACGTGCTCGCCTTGGAAAGGCGAAGCGAACTTCTCCAAAACGATAAACAAGTGTCCGCCGCCGGAACCCTCTACGCATTCTCCACCGACGCTGAAGGCGAAGTGCTTCCGCCCGCGATTGGGACGGTCGAAGGTGTGCTCACCGGTCCCACAACGTTCAATTCGGAGTCCGACGTCCTTGGCGACGCCCTGCTCAAACCCAAGGGGATCGCCGTCGATCCCACCAGCCACGACGTCATTGTGACCGGGGAACTCGACGAAGAAGGCGATCTCAAACCGTTCGCTCTACAGCGCATCGACTCCACGACCGGTCAACTGGGCGCTCGGTATGTCGATCGCAGTGGACTGCTCGCGTTGGAAACAGACCCGAATTCCCCGGTCGTCTCACCGGAAGGGGCTGTCTATGTGGAGAATCTCTCCGAAGAAACTGGGGGACAACTCACTCGTATTCCCTCGGATTTCACCTCAACGGAACCACCCACGCCGTTCATCGAATTCATGTCGCTTGCCCCCCAGGAAACGGAAGTCAACGCGGTCGTCGTGTTCGCCAACGGCAGCGGCGCCGAATCCCTCCAAGGCGGGGGCGGCCTGTCGCTGAGCCCGGAAGCCGGTGGCAACGCGACGATCTACACGCAGGCGCGGATATGGGAGTCTGACGGGGCGGGCGGAGGCGCCCCCTACATCGGAGCCCTGGCCTTCAAGGACGTGGGCGACAGCGAAGGCTTCGAGCTCGGGTGGTCGGGTGGACAGAGCCGCCAAACGACCGAAAGCTGTGCCATAGGAACGGGAGGCCCGACTGCCCCCATGATCGCCGGCGGCAGCGCTGGAACCGTCTTCATACTCGACCCCAAGTTCGCTCACGTAGATGAGTTCGGCCCGGGAGGGAGCGGCTGCCCGACCGCGCTTGCCGGCGAAATCGTCGCCACCGTGAACGGGACTCCCCTGTCGGGCACGATCCAAGGTGGAACCGAAGTGACTCTCACCACGAATTTGACGCGCGCCAATGCGCTCAGCGTCGAATGGAGCTTCGACGAAGGCGAAGCCAAACCGCTGCTTGTCTCCGCCGACGAGTATCAAAACACGCGGATCACGCACAGGTTCGAAAAGGGCGGCGAATTGACGGTGACAGAGACGATTCACACCGACAACCTCGCCACGCCCACACTGGTCAGGACGATCAAGATTCCTGTCAGCGTCAGCCACATCCCTCCAAATGCCGTTCTCACAGGACCGCTCACGGTCGGCGTGAACGAAGCGGCAACATTCGATGGCAGCGCCTCCTGGGATCCCAACGGCGCTCCCGGGTCCAGTCCCATCGATAGCTACCACTGGGACTTTGGCGACGGCGAATCGGCCACCAGCGAAACGCCTGAAATCAAACACACGTATAAAGAGACCGGTCTCTATGTGGCAAAGCTCATCGTCGTCGACGGCTACGGGCTTGAAAGCGCACCCATCGAAATCGTCGTTACGGTGGACGTCCCGCCACCCTCGCCGTCCGAAACGCCGATCGGCTCGCCGGAAGGACCTCTTGGACCCCCCTTGCCAGTCCTGCCGATAGAACAACCGTCTGTGTCTCCCGCCGGCGGTCCATCCAAACCGCCGCCTGTACCCGACGCGCGACTCACGAGTGCGTCGTTGGGCGTCGCGAAAGACGGCACCGTCACGGCTGTCGTCACATGCCCCGGGGATGAGGGTGGCTGCGACGGTACGGTCACTCTGCAAGCGCTCAACGCGGTCGGTCCCGCGACGCGTCGCCACAAGCCCAAGAAGACCGTCCTCACGCTCGCCAAAGGCACCTTTGCACTTGCCGGCGGGCACCAGCAGTCGTTGCTGCTGCGGCTTTCGGCAGCCGGCAGCAGGCTGCTGGCGTCCGCGGGAACGTTGCGAGCACGCGCGATCCTGGTTGCGCATGACCCGGCTGGTGCTGTGCACACGACGCAGACGACGGTCAGCTTGCGCGTTCGCGGCGCCAAGGGACGGCGCACCCAGAGTCGCAGAGGTCACAAGTGAGCAGTAGGTAAAACGTACAGATCACACGTTGGCAACCTGTCGGTCACGTGCTGGCAACCTGTGTCGAGCCTCCACCTGAGACGCTGGGGCAGTGGGCATGAACGTGCTCCGCTTCCAGCAATGGAACTGCTAACTAAATGGAGGTAGTGACAACATGAAGTCGCTCTCCGCACGCCGCCTTGTGCCTGCGTGCGTACTCTCGGTGGCCGCTGTGGCCGCCCTCGTGGCTCCGGGTGCGGCAAGCGCCGCGACTTGGGGAACAGTGCTCCGGCTCGAACATCATCGGCAAGGGGTCCTCGCTGCAGAAGCTCGCGCAGCAGACCGTATGGGACCCGAGCTTCAACACGTCGGCAAACGCGAAGGCGTGCAACGGCACGCAGGGCTCCAAAGGCACACCGACGGTGACCTACGAATCGGTCGGCAGCGGCGCCGGTCTGGAAGCGTGGGGCGTCAACGGCCACGCCTTCGAAGCGAGCATCGGTTTCGTCGGCACGGATGAACCGCCGAACGTCCAGCAGCGCGAAGAAATCCAGTCGCACTCCAAACACCCCAAAGAAAGCACGCTCGAGACGATCCCCGTGCTGCAGGCGGCCGTCAGCATCATTGTGCGCCTACCGAAATTCTGCACCGGAACGAGCACCTCCAACCCCGGTCGGCTCGTGCTCGACAACGTGACGCTCGAGAAGATCTTCCGCGGTGCGATCACGAAGTGGAGTGAAATCACCGACAACGGCGACACGATCAGCGGAACGGGCTGTAACGCCGAAACGGCGATCACCCGCGTCGTGCGTCTCGACGAGTCGGGCACCACGTCGATCTTCAAGAAGTATCTGGCTCTCATCAACGGCGAAAAGAACATCGTCGGCGAAGAAGGCTGGCGCGAACTCTCCGTGGGTCACAAAAACACCGTCTGGCCGGGAACGGTCAGCAAGCCGACCGAAAACGGCAATGGCCCGGTTGCGAAACTGGTGAACGAAACGCCGGGCAGCATCGCCTACGCAAACCTGGCCGATGCACGCGCCAACGGGAACTTCGCGGCTCCGACCGGCGGCAAGAACACCGCACGCTTCTGGGTGCCCGTCCAGAACAACGGGATGGAACAGGAAGAAGAGACCTACACCGACCCGTCCAGCAACGGAGACGCCAAAGAACTGGCCAACTCCAACTGCACCAACACCGAATACACCAACGGTGAAGTGCCCTTCCCACCGTCGAGCACGCTCGCGGTTTGGAACGAAGTGACGACCAGGACCGCCGAGCCGAACTACACGATCTGCGGTCTCACGTACGACCTCACATTCCACGAATACTCGCAGTACCCGGGCATGGCGCTCGAACAGGCCACGTCCGTCAACAACTTCCTGCTGTTTGCACTGGCAGGAGGAGGCGGTCAGGAACTGATGAAAAAACACGACTACCTGGCGCTGCCGCCGGCACTGCACACCGAGGCAGTGGCGGGCGCTGAAAAAACGAGGTTCTAGCCCGCGGACGCCGCTGAGGCGTATGTAGGCCGCATGCATGGCTATCTGGACAGAGCCGGGTCGCTCCTCAAGAGCGGCTCGGCTCTCTTTTCTTGGCTCCCGGGTCTATCGGGAAGTCGCAGTGCCGGGGAATGAGCCACCCTCTCAAAACCCAGCAGATATGCAAGAACATCGAAAAAACACGCTGTTTACGCTAACTTAACGCGATCGTCGCGAGATCGCGTCAACCACAGCTTGCACTTGGGCGTCTCGCGGCAAAGCGCGCGGCACAAGCACGCGGCGACCGTGAGCGCCGATCGACTACGAAAGCCAGCAATGATGACTAGCAACAACGCGGAGATCGACTGTGCCTTCGGCCCACCGCCGAGCGAGCGCGAGCGTTCCACCTCGGCGCTTGTGCAACGAGCGTTTGAGCGGGCGCGCGACGGCGACCGGGATGCCGCAGGCTTCCTGTATGCCCGTTTCGGGGACGAGGTGTATGAGTGTGTGCGGACCACCCTTGGCGATCACGCCCGCGCGCGCGAGGCAACACAGTGCATATTCGCCTTCGACGAGGTCGGCGAGTGGGTGCCTCCACAGCTCGCGTCCCCGCGCGCATGCTTGCTGGACGGCGCTCGCCGTCTTGCCCACATGGTGGCGGCCGATCCCAGCTTGCGACTAAGCGCGTAGAGCTCCATAATCCGCGCGCGTAGAATCCGAGCCGCCGCGCGCGGTCGCGGGTAGGTGCGCTCTGGCCGTCATATAAGCGTCCATTACAGCTCCGGCTGGTGCCGGCGAGGCTGACGGCCTCCGACAAAGAACTGCGGACCAGCCAGCGTCCGCGAGCTATTTGATGCTGGCCGGACTGGAGGATGAGGCGTTCAATGCTGCATGCCGTTCGTGTGTCGCGAGTCAGAGCCTGCCTGCTAATTGGGAGTGTTGCGCTCTTGATCGCGACCGCCGGCGCTTGCGATGCGGGTGCTTATCAATCGCGGGTCGCAGGCGCCTCGCATGCACACAAGGCAAGGTGTGGCGCCGCGCGTCCTAGCAGGAGCCAAGGAGGTTCGAAGCATCGCGCCGCCGGCAAGTCATGCCTTGTCAAGAAGTCGAAGAGAAGCATCCCCAAGCGGCGTATCCCCAAGAAGTCTCGCTCTTGGCATCCCTTTGCATCCACGCCCCTCGGCCTGGGGCCCAATCTGTCTTCGCGGCTTCTGAGCGGGCTGTCCTCGTCACCGAACAAGCCGGTGGCCACGAGCCCGCCGGTCGTGCCGAGCGAGCCCGGCAAGCCGAGCGAACCGGGTCCCGCCTCTACGGAATACGGTGACTCGCCGCCCTACGAAGAAGACCAGATCGCGCCGCCCAATGAAGAAGGCCAGATCGCGCCGCCCGTCGAAGAAAGTCAGAGCACCACCCCCATCGAAGAAAACCAGATCACACCACCCACCGAAGGAGGCTCGAGCGGCGGGAGCCCGACTGAAAGTCCTCCTGAACAACCCGAAGAACCAGCCCCCCCACCCACGCCTCCCTTCCGCTTCTTCTCACCGTCGAGTTTCTGGAATCAGGCGCTGCCGCCCGACGCTGAATTGGATTCCAACTCGTCCGCGATCGTCAACGACTTTGACCAGATAATCGCCGCCGAGCAGGTGGCGGGCACGGGTCCGTGGATTGGCACGACCGACTACAGCGTTCCCCTCTACACAGTCTCCGCCGACCAGCCGACCGTGGCTGTCAAGCTGGCGCACACGCCCGAAGCTGCCCTTTCGGAGGCGTGGAGCGCGGTCCCGCTGCCGACCACCGCCAAGCCGGCGACAGGCCACGACGGCAATCTGGTCGTGTGGCAGCCGAGCACCGACAAGCTGTGGGAGTTCTGGCAGATCTCCCACACGTTGGAAGGCTGGCAGGCTTCGTGGGGCGGAGCGATCGACAACGTCTCCTCCAGCAGCGGCATATTCGGATCAGGCGCGTGGCCGGGCGCCGAGCCGTGGTGGGGAGTCTCGGCGTCCTCGCTTTCGATCGCGGGGGGACTGATCACCTTCGAAGACCTCGAACGCGGCAAGATCGAACACACGCTGGCGATGGCGATCCCGGGGGTGCGTGCCGGGGTGTACTCCTCACCGGCGCTGCGCACAGACGGCAAGTCGGCCAATCCGCTCGCGCTGCCCGAGGGCGCGCACTTGCGCCTGAACCCCAATCTCGACCTCTCGACGCTTCACCTGCCGAAGATGACGCTGATGATCGCCGAAGCCGCGCAGCGCTACGGCATCGTGATCAGGGACGGGGCCGGCAACATCCAGTTCTTTGGACAGGACCCGAGCTCGCTGCCGACCAACCCCTACAGGGGCCCCACCGGCTACTTCGAAGGGCAGAGCCCGGTGCGGCTGCTCGCGTCCTTCCCGTGGCAGGAGCTGCAGCTCTTGAAGATGGAACTTCACAGCGCGAAATAGCGCGCTCGCTATTTCTCCGACGCCGAGGCCACATGTACCTGAAGGGGCTCCTCGGAGGGCCTGGAGGCCGCCGCGGGTGCGCGTCGTGAGCGGACCATCGCGGCGGCATCGGTCAGGCGCTCGCGGTCACGACCGTTGACTCCGCCGCCGGCGAGGAACACGACGGCATAGGCCGCCGTGCCCGCGCACAGCGCCAGCAGCATCCCACCGGTAGAGGGCACCGCGTGCTCGACGCCGTGCGCCGCGGCAAAGCCGGCTGCGTAGGCGGCAAGCAGAGCAGCGCGCTCGCGCACCGGCCAGGTCGCGCGCAGCGGTCGCGTCAGGGAGGCTCGCAGCGAGAGCCCGCTCAGCACGATCACCGCCACATAGCCGGCGAGCAGTGCTATCGCGGGCCCGGTGACGCCCATCGTGGGGGTGAGCACGATCAGCAGCGCGAGCGTGATCGCCAGGCGCACGACCGCGATCGCGCTCGTCAGGCCGGGCCGGTTGGTGGCCCACAGCGCCTGGGTCTGGGTGACCGTGATCGAGGCCAGCGCGGGGAACAGGATCAGCAGCGCAAGCGCCGTGGTGGCCGTGCCGAACCCCGGCCCGAAGACAGCCAGGACGGAGTGCGCCGCGCCGCCGATCGCCGCCGCGATCAGCAGCATCCCGATCGCTTCGTAGCGGATCGAGTCGATCAGGGCCCGGTCGAAGCCATGGCCGTCGCCCTTGGTGTGGCGTCCGACCAGCGTCGGGTAGAGAACTTCTGTGATGCGCATGCTCGACTGTTGAAGGCGCTGGGGAATCGTCTGGGCGCGGCTGTAAGCGCCCACGACGGCCACAGAGGCGACCGTCCCGAGCGCCCACACGCCGCCCTGCTGGCTTATCCCCTGCGCCAGCTGGCCCGGAGTGGCCTTCAGCCCGAAGCGCAGGAGCTCCGGTAGGACGCGCAGCCCCGCGCGGTATTCAGCGCGGCTCAATCGCGGCCGCAGGAACGGCCGTACCGCGACGATGCGATGCGCGAGCGAGGTGAGCCATCCCCCGATCGTGCCGATCACCAGCCCCCAAACCGAGCGCCAGGTCAGGCCGACGGCGAGCGCGATCGCGAGGAAGCTGAGCGCTTCGTGCAGTCGCACCCAAAACAGCTGCCGCCCGGCCACGAAAGCCGAGAAGACCGAGTCTATGTTCCAGCCGGTGTTCATCAGGAGCACATAGCCGGCGATGTTGGCGTACGCGGGCCAGATCAGCTCTGGAGCATGCAGTGGCCCATGGAAGACAAACCAGCAGGCAACCGCGACAAGCACCGAGGCCACCACCGTCAATGCCACCGAGAACGTGAACACTGCCGCGAATAGCTGTGTCACGCGCGGGTGTCGTGGGGGCAGGTTGGTGATCTCCTTGATCAGCGCCTGCTGCTCCTTGATGGTCGAGAGCAGCATCAGCGCACCCACGGGAGCCCATGCGAGCGCGAACTCGCCGATGATCCGCACCCCGTACAGACGCGAGGTGAGCACCATCGAGGCGACCCCCGTGACCGTCACCGCCAGGAAGCTGAGCACGCCAAAGAGAAACCCGGAGCGGTAGCTCGCGCGCTTCGCCTCGGGCTCACTTCGCTCCTGTCCGTCCAGGCGCTCGCCTCCAGGCTCGCCTGGGCTCTGCCCGCCAGCGCGCTCGATTCGAGCTTCTTTAGAGGTGTCGCGCGTTTCGGCCATCGCACCATCAACGTCTTGAGGGCGGTCCACCCTTACGAGGGCCACTCTCTATAGTCCCCGCTCCGATGCCCGCTCGCAAGCGCCGTTTGCCCTTTGGCCCAGGAGGTCCGGCGGATGTGGCGCCGCGCTGGCTGCGCGAAGTGCGAAGAGCAGGCTACACGTCTGTGCGTCGTATGACGCGCCACCGCGCAGACGGAGGCATCAACCCTCCACAACCACCGCCGGTGTGCCCGCCGGGATGGCGGACGGGGCCGCCCGACTTCGTCGGTGTGGGCGTGCAGCGTTGCGGAACCACCCGCTGGATTCGTTTGATCGCCTCTCATCCCGAGGTCATCTGGCCGCCCTCCGCCAAGGAGCTGCACTACTTCGATCGCTTCTACCTCGGTGGCTGGACGGAGGACGACATAGCCGGCTATCACAAGTACTTCCCCCGCGAGGGCGAGCGCAAGGTCGGCGAGTGGACGCCTCTGTACATGAGCGCTGCCTGGATACCCCCGTTGCTGGCCCGGGCGGCTCCGCGGGCGCGCCTGCTGGTGCTGCTGCGCGATCCGATCGAGCGCTATCTCTCGGGTCTGCAGCACGACACCGGCCTGGCACGCGAACAAGGCGTCTCGCTTAGCCGGCTGGCCCCGTTCGATGCTTTCGTGCGAGGTCTCTATCACGCCCAGCTGACTGGCCTTCTCGCGCACTTCGACCGCTCTCAGATGCTTATCCTCCAGTATGAGCGTTGCGCGCGCGAGCCGCTCGTCGAGATGCGCAAGACCTTCGAGTTCCTGGGATTGGACGAAGTCGACTTCGTCCCCGACCTGACGATCGCGCCGAATCGCCAGCCCTCCAAGCCAAAGCTGGATCCCCGCGCCACCGAGGCATATGTGCGCGCCTACAGGGATGACGTGACCGCCTTGGCGCGAGAGTTCCCCGAGGTCGACCTGGCGCTGTGGCCGAACTTTGCGAACCTGACAGCCGCCTGAGTGGCGTGGAGGCCGTGACGAGGTCGCGTAAGTTCGAGCAATGACGCGACGTTCAGTCCGCTAACGCCCAACCCGCAGAATCATACGATGTTCAACCCCACCAAGATCAAGATCACCCCCACGCCACGGCCCGCCTCCACGCCGTCGCCGCCCGTCTCCCCGCCTGTCGCCGGCCGTTACGAGCCACCGCCGGCGACGGCCCCGCCTCTGACGACGGGTGTCTTTGAGCCGCCCAATGGCTTTGCCCTGCCGGCGATTGCACGCCACAAGCTGATCGTGCTCTTGTCGGCGGTCGCCCTCGCGCTGGCTGGCGTGGCTGTCGGGCACTCGCGTAGCGTCACCTACACGGCGTCGGCGACCTTGCAGGTGGGCCAGGTCAACCCCAACTCCCCGGGGTTCTACGGATATGTGCAGTCCTCCGCGTCGCTTGCGACCGCGTTCAGCCGCTCGATCGCCGCCGAACCGGTGCTAGCGGCCGTACAGCACAAGCTCAAGCTGACTCCCGCGAAGGCGCTATCGCGCCTGTCGGCCGCACCCATTCCGCAAGCCCCCGCGTTCCGCGTGACCGCGACCGGGGCGAGCGCGCATGGCGCCATCGCCCTGGCCAATGTCGCGGCCACCGCCGTGATCGCCTACGAGGGCCAGAGCAATAGCGCCAATCCGGAGGCCGAATCGCTGCTGCACGAATACCGCGAAGCGTCCGTGCATCTGCAGCACGCAAGGGAATACCTCGCCCATCTCGCCCACCGCAGCCAGCATGAAAGCGTGTCCAAGACCTCGCTCGCCCG
Source organism: uncultured Solirubrobacterales bacterium (assembly GCA_963764655.1). Classification (GTDB taxonomy): domain Bacteria; phylum Actinomycetota; class Thermoleophilia; order Solirubrobacterales; family Solirubrobacteraceae; genus Palsa-744. The sequence goes on along the minus strand of CAVXTI010000001.1, from coordinate 1,850,936 downwards.
AGCGGAAGCGAACAAGGACGCCGGGGCCGCTCGCTTCAGGGCGATCGAATCCGCTTACAACGCGGCCGTCCTCAGCCAGGCGCCTCGCAGTGGCTTGGTCTCGCTGGTTGCCGGCGCGGCAAACGCGAGCAACAACCACTCGTCGAAGATGGAGCTATTCGGCTTCCTTGGCTTGCTGGCGGGGGTAGTCGTCGGTTGCGCGGCGGCCGTTCTACTCGAGCGGATACGGATCAGGCGGCGGGGGGCTGTGGGGCAGGAGCTGCCGAGATCTCAACCGGCCTGATGGCGGCGCGCGCTGTATGGCGTCCACCCTGGTACGCCTGGGCGACGCTCGGAGTGGTGGCAGTGGCGCTGGTGCATGCGAAGGCGCCACAGCGGCTCGAAGGCGTGTGGGCGATGCTCACGCCGGTGCTCGTCCTCACGGGCGTCCTGGTTGTGCGCAAGCTGTGGGAGCTGCCTGTGGCCGTGCTGATGTGCGTCGCGGTGGCGCTCATGACCTTCTCGGGGGGCTGGAGTCTGATCGGGCTTGGTGGGCTGCCCCTCGACAGGCTCGCGCTCTTCGGCGTGCTGCTCGCGATCTTCCTGCGCGCCCCGGGCATCGCCGGGACTTCACGCCTGCAGGTGAGGAACGTCCATCTGTTGTTGGCCGTGACCGTTCTGTACGTTCTGGGCTCGGCTGCCGCGGCCGGCACTCTGACCAACGAAACCAACGCCTATGCGCTATTCGACGAGCTTGGGCTGGCGCCGTATCTCGTGTTCCTCGTGGCCCCGTCCATCTTCGCCGGGCGTCGCGCGCGCGACATGCTGCTCATGACGCTCGTCGGACTGGGCGCCTATCTTGGTTTCACGGCGATCTTCGAGTCCCTTGGCCCCCACAGTCTTGTCTTCCCCAGCTACATCGTTCACGTCGACGCGTCCCTACCGGAAGCGCGTGCCGGTGGGCCCTTCCAGAGCTCAGTGGGCGAGGGCTTCGCCACGTTCGCTTGCGCCGTGGCCTCCGTGATCGCATTCGCGCAATGGCGCGGACAGCCCAGGCGCTATCTCGCCGCCGTGGTGGTCGGGGTTTGCATCCTCGGCTGCTTTCTCACGCTTGAGCGCGGCGTGTGGATAGCGGCGGTGGCCGGCAGCGTTGTGGTGGCCCTGGCGACGCGCGCGGGCCGGCGCTGGATCGTTCCCAGCACCTCGGCCTGCGTGCTGCTGATCGGTGGAGCGCTCTTGCTCTCGCCGACGCTGGCGAGCAAAGTCACCGAAAGGGTGGAATACAAACAGAGCGTCTGGGACCGCCAGAATCAGACCGCGGCGGCGCTGAAGATGATCGAGGCGAGGCCGCTGTTCGGCTTTGGCTGGGGGCGCTACACGACCGACAGCGGCGAATACTTCCAGCAGAGCAGGGACTATCCCCTGACCGGATACAGCACCTTTCAGAAGCAGTTGCCCTTGCACGACTCCTATCTCTCCTACGGGGTGGAGCTCGGGCTGATCGGGGCGCTGTTGTGGCTAGTGTCGTTGCTCTGGGGAGTCGGCGGCGCGATCTTCAGCCGCGGGCCGGCCGAGCTGCGCCCGTGGAAGCTGGGTCTCCTCGCGATCTTCGTCTTCTTTCTCACCGTCTCCCTTTTCAACCCCTACATGCAAGCATTTCCGGTCATGTTGATGTGGCTGTGGGCGGGGGTCGCTCTGGGCAGCGCGCCGCCGCTGACGCAGCCCTCGCGAGCGATGAGCCCCGCCGCGATCTCTCGCGACGTCGCCTGCGCCTAGGGGTACCCATGGCTCTTCCAACGTTCTTCGTCATCGGCGCCGGGAAGGCGGGTACGAGCAGTCTTCACCACTACCTGGATCAACATCCGGAGATCCAGATGTCCTCCAACAAGGAGCCGCACTTCTTCGCCGGCCCCGAGAATGGCTTTCCCTACGCGATGGGACGTGTCAGCGAGTTGAAGGAGTACGAAAAGCTCTTCGACCCCACGGTCGCGGTGCGGGGGGAGTCCTCTCCCGGCTATACGAGCTATCCCCGCCGACAAGGCGTGCCCGAGCGAATCAAGGAGCTTGTGCCCGACGCGAAGTTCGTCTATCTCGTGCGCGACCCCATCGCCCGTACCGTCTCGCATCACCAGCATCGCGTCGCGGTGGACGGCGAGCGGCGGTCTTTGGCGGAGGCGCTCAGCGATCTCGCGGACCCCTACGCGCCGTGCATCTGTCCGAGCAAGTATGCGTCGCAGCTCGACCGCTACCTGAACGTCTACCCCGCGGAGCGGATATTGGTCGTCGATCAGGCCGATCTGCTTGCGGATCGACGCGCCACGCTCGGCGAGATCTTCGCGTTCCTGTCAGTCGACGACGGGTTCGGCTCAGATCGGTTCGAGGACGAGCTGTACAGGAGCGACGAGCGCCGCGTCTATCCCCCCGGTTACGCGAGCTTGGTCGAGCGCATGGTGGTGCCGCGCGTGCAGTGGCTACCAGCTCGTGCGCGACGATTGCTGCGCAGCTCTGCCGAGCGGGCGCTCCTGCCCACGCTCCCGACGGTCACGCTCGACGAAGGGTTGCGAGCACGGTTGGCGGAACTCTACGCGGGGGAGGTCAAGCGTCTGCGCGAGCTCACGGGAAGGGACTTCTCAACGTGGAGCGTCTGATCCGTCTCATCGCATGCGCCGGCCTGATCTGTGGCTGCGTTGCGCTGACCGCCTGCGGCACAGGGACCTCGGACGCTGGTGTATCCCGGCTCGCGGCTGCAGGACACGACACGGGTCTCCAAAACGCTACGTCGAGTCTCAGAGCGTCCCTTCGCTTCTTCAGCTCCTCGAGTATCTGGAATAGACCGCTGTCCGCGGGGACGCCGCTCGATCGCAGCTCCGCGTCGGTGGCGGGCGCTTTCGATCAGGTGGTCGCGGCCGAGCAGGCGGCGGGGGTCGGCCCCTGGATCGGCACCACCGACTACAGCGTTCCCGTGTACAGCGTTGCGGCCGATCAGCCGACCGTGACAGTCAAGCTGCTCCACACACCCGAACCCGCTCTGTCGGCGGCGTGGAGGTTCGTCCCGCTTCCGCCTGACGCCAAGCCGGCGGCTGGTCACGACGGCAACCTGGTCGTATGGCAGCCGAGCACCGACCGGCTGTGGGAGTTCTGGCAGCTCGCGCACGGAGCTCGCGGCTGGCACGCCACGTGGGGTGGAGCGATCCGCAAGGTCTCCTTGAACAGCGGAGTTTTCGGGCAGGGCGCGTGGCCGGGGGCGGAGCCGTGGTGGGGGGTGTCGGCATCCTCGCTTTCGATCGCGGGGGGTTTGATCACCTTTGAAGACCTCGAACACGGCAAGATCGAACACGCCCTCGCCATGGCGATCCCGGGAGTCCGCGCCGGTGTGTACTCCTCGCCGGCGCGGCGCACTGACGGCAAGTCCACCAATCCGCTGGCTCTGCCGGAGGGCGCGCACTTGCGACTGAATCCCAATCTCGATCTCGCTGGGCTTCACTTGCCCAAGCTGACGTTGATGATCGCCGAAGCCGCACAGCGCTACGGCATCTTCATCAGGGATGGAGCCGGCAACGTGCAGTTCTTCGCACAGGATCCGAGCTCGCTGTCGAGCAATCCTTACAAAGGGCCAAGCGGCTACTTTGAAGGACAGAGCCCCGTTCGACTGCTCGCGTCCTTTCCCTGGCAAGAGCTCCAGCTCCTGAAAATGGAACTGCACGGCGATCCCCTTAACAGTGGTTCGCGCACACTCCAACGCCTTCGACGCGAACACGCCGAAGCGCAGAGCTTGAACTGAGGGTGCGTGAGCTTTGGGCCCTGATCGCCGTTAGTTGGACGCCGTTCGACCCCGCGAGATTTCAAGCGCCATCACATGCCCTCACAAGCCCCACTACAGAGTCACACGACCGTGCTTGTCACGGGCGGCGCCGGCTTCATCGGCTCCCACGTCGTGGACGCGCTGCTTGCTGAGGGCAACCGCGTGGTCGTGGTCGACGACCTGTCCTCGGGTGAGATCGGGCGAGTGCCGGAGGGCAGCGACTTCCACCGGCTCGACATCGTCGACGGCGTTGCGCTCGACGCCCTGGTGGACGATGCGAAGCCGAGCGCGATCTTCCATTTGGCCGCGCAGTCGAGCGTCACCGTCTCCGTCAAAGACCCCGCGCGCGACTGCGCGGTAAACGTGCAGGGCACGCTCAATGTGCTGCAGGCCGCCACCCGCCACCGCGCGCCACTGGTCTTCACCTCCACCGGTGGCGCGCTGTACGGCAACGACGCGCCGATCCCAACTCCCGAGGAGCGCCCGCCGGCGCCGCTGGCTCCCTACGGGGCCTCCAAGTGGGCCGGTGAGGCCTATGTGAGGACGTGGTCAGCCGCGACGGGTATCCCGCACGCAGTCTGCCGACTGGGCAACGTGTACGGCCCTCGCCAGAGCTCCGACGGAGAGGCGGGAGTGGTCGCGATCTTCACTCGCCATCTGTTCGCTGGCCGCTCGCCAAAGCTGTTCGGCTATGGCAAACCCACGCGCGACTACGTCCATGTGAGCGACGTGGTCGCTGCCCTTCGCGCCGCGTCCGGGACGGCTGGGACCTTCAACGTCGCAACCGGAGTCGAGACGGACGTCATGACTGTATGGAAGCTCCTCGGCGCCGTGTCCGGCTCGAGCGTGGAGCCTGAGCTGGCGCCGCTGCGAGCCGGCGAGCTAGAGCGAAGCTGCATGGACCCCAGCAAAGCGCGAGGTGAGCTGGGATGGAGCGCTCAGACTCCGCTGGAACAGGGACTGCGCGAGACCTACGAGGCGCTGGTGGAGGAACTAGCCGCCCTCGAGTCGATGGTTGCCGGCTGAGCAATGGTTGCCGCCCTCGAGCGGATGGCGGCCGGCTGAGCAACGGTTGCCGCCCTCGAGTCGATGGTTTGCCGGCTGAGCAATAGTTGCCGGCTGAACGCTACCGCGCTGGTTGGACTCCATCGTCGCGTCGACGGGCTAGCTCCAAAGCCTCGGGCGTCCCCATGTCGATCACCGGCTCGCGCAGCCTGTGCACGGCGATCCTCTCTCCCCGTTGTAGCGCTTGCGGAAAGACGTCGTGCCCGAAGTCGAGCTGGATCCCGGCGGGAAGCTCAGAGATGAAGCTCGGGCGCATGAGATACACGCCGGCGCTGACGTTAGCCTCGCCCTCGACGCTAGAGCTGGCCTTCTCGCGGAAGCCGACAGCGGCTCCCTCATCGTCAACGTCCATGGTCCCCTTGCCGAACACCTCGGTGGTCCGGTACACCGTCACGGTGCAAGCCGCGCCGAGACGCGCGTGTGTCTCGCGCATCGCCTCGATCGGCTCATCCACGATCACGTCGCCGTAGAGGACCATGAAGTCCTCTTCGCCTAGCTGGGGCAACGCGTTTCGGACGCCACCCGCGGTGCCGAGCAGCTCCTGCTCGATGACCACGTCGATATCTTCGGCATGCTCGTGTGAAGCGGCGAATCGCTCGATCTGCTCAGCCAGGTGATGGGCGTTGACGACGATGCGCTCGATGCCGCCGTCCTTCAGGTAGCGGATCTGGCGTGCCAGCATCGGCTCGCCCGCGACCGTCACAAGCGCCTTGGGGGTCGTCACTGAGAGCTCGCCCAGGCGCGTGCCATGGCCGGCCGCCAATATCATCGCGTTCACGTTGGGCTACACCACGACAAAGGGGCGCGCCTGGGCCAAGCGCGCCCTGAAGTAGTCGACCAATATGTGATTGATGATCAGGTGAATGTCCTCGATCACGCCGTAGTGATCGGATGGCACCACCAGCGGGATGTCGGACAGCGCCGCCGCCGCGCCGCCGCTGAAGCCGAGCAGGCCCACCACCTCGGCGCTGCGCGAGCGGGCATAGCGCATTGCGTTGAGCACGTTTGGGGAATTGCCGCTCGCCGATACCACGATCAACACGTCGCCGGCTTGAACCAGATTCGTGAGCTGCTCTGAGAAGACGTGCTCATAGCCAAGGTCGTTTGCCAGCGCGGTCACGATCGCCGCGTTGTCGTTGAGGCTCACGATTCGAAACCGCTTCATGTTCGGCCCGATCGTGTTCTTTGCCAGGTCCGCCGCCATGTGGCTTGCGGTCGAGGAGCTGCCGCCGTTGCCGAGGATGAACACCTGCTTGTTGTTGCGATATGCCCGAAACAGCGTCTCGCCGAGCGCGTTGAGGCGATCGCGCGGCAGCCCCTCCACGGCACGGCGCAGGCGCTCCAGGTACTCGCTCACGTGGCCTTCGATCGTGGGTGTTCCGTTCGGCTGGCTCACGAGCCGTCACCGTTTCGCTCGAGCAGCGTTATGTGGCTTCCGCGCGCGGCAAAGCGAAATGGCACCTCGCGCAGGTCGGCCATCGTCGTGCGTACCTTCGACTGCGCCTCCGCGGGGGCCATCAGCAGCAGGAAGCCGCCGGCCCCGGCGCCCAGCAGCTTGCCGCCGGTCCCTCCCGCCACGCGCGCGCGCCGGTAGAGCTCGTCGATCTCGGCGTCGCTCAGGCCGTCGACGAGCGAGCGCTTGAGCTCCCAGTTGCGGTGGAGCAGCGGGCCCACTCCCTCGACGTCCCCGCGCCCCAGGGTCTCGCGCATCTCATAGGCCAGGTCGCGCATGCCGATCAGCGCCTCTGTCGCGCTGCCGTCGGCTATCGCGGCGCTCTGCCCGCTCAGCACCGTCGAGGCCGAGCGCTGGCGTCCGGTGTAGAACAGCAGCAGCGAGCGGTGCAGACGCTCGAGCGTCTGCGGCGGGCACACCAGCGGTTCGATCCTCACACCGGCGCCGCCGGGCAGGAACTCGATGAAGTTGAAGCCGCCCGCGGCCGCTGCATACTGATCCTGGCGGCCGATCGGCTTGCCAAGCAGGTCGATCTCGATGTGAGAGGCCTCCTCCGCCAGCTCCACACTCGAGCGAAACACGCCCTGATAGGCATACAGCGCGTTCAGCAGCCCAACCGTCACGGCGCTGGAGGAGCCGAGCCCAGTGCCCTGGGTGGGCACATCTGCGAGCGTCAACACATCCAGGCCGCGGGGCAGGCCCGTCAAGCGCAACGCCTCGCGCACGAGCTCGTGCTGCACCTCGCTGGCACCGGGCACGATCTCGGTCTTGGAGTAGCTGATCCGCAGATCGCCCTCGAACCGCGGGGCGACCACCACGTTGATCCACTTGTCGATCGCCGTCGAGACGACGGCGCCGCCGTGCTCTTCGTAGAAGCCGGCAATATCGGTGCCCCCGCCCACGAACGAGGCACGCAGAGGGGTCTTGGAGATGATCATGACCGCACGGAGCTCCCTGTCTTCGATCGGCCGGCCTGGTCAGCCAGTCGCCGAAAGAACGGTTGAGCGCTCAGAATCTTATGGGTGGTTATGCTCACCGCGGTTTGCCCGGGACCGGCTCAGCATCTGCGTTTCGCGCCAAGCGTCCGATCCAGTGGGTCTTTCTCGATCGCGATGGCACTCTGAACGTCAAGGCTCCCGAGGGCAGCTACGTAGAGCGCCCCAGCGAGCTGGAGCTGTTGCCGGGCGCCGCGAAGGCAGTCAGGCTCCTCAACCGTGCCAACCTGTGGACCGGTGTCGTCACCAATCAGCGCGGCGTTGCGCTCGGGCGCATGAGCGCTCTGGATGTGGATGACGTCCACCGGCGCCTTGCGCATCTGTTGGCCCGCGAGGACGCTTTCCTGGACGCCATCTACACGTGTCCCCACGAAGCGGGCTCCTGCGACTGCCGCAAGCCCGAGCCAGGCATGCTTATGCAGGCCCAGCGAGAGTATCCGGGGCTCGACTTCGCTCGTGCCGCGATGGTCGGCGACTCCCCCAGCGACATCGAGGCCGGGCGGCGACTGGGGTTGGTCACGGTGCTCATCGCAGACGGCTCGTCAGAGCGCTCGCCGGTCCCAGCGCGGGAGTCCCGGCCGGATTGCACGGTGGCCGATCTGCTGGCTGCGGCTCGATGGATCCTCGGAGAGACAAGCGCCTGAACGCCGCCTCTTTGCGTTAGAAAACGCCCATGCGATTCGTTCTAGATGCGAGATGTCTCTTGGAGTCGAGGAGCGGATCATCCTGGCGAGCGCCTGCACCGGCGCGCGCCGGAAGGCCACACGCGAGCAGGATCGCGAGCTGCTGAAGGCCGTCGACTCGCGGGCGCTGACCGAGAAATTGCAAGCGCGCAGGTTGCTGCCCACCTTGGGCCCGCGCATAATGGAGCTGGCCGGGCAGGACATAGACGGGGATTTCGCCACGGCCGTGCAGCGCTCCACCGACGCGGGGCGCCTGCGGGCGACGGCGCTGACGCTGGTGTCCACGCGGGCAATCGCCGCTCTCGCCGAGGCAGGCATACCGTCGACTTTGCTCAAGGGTCCGCTGCTCGGCGAAGCCGTCTACGGCGATCCCGGCCGTCGCTATGCCAGCGACGTCGATCTGCTGGTGGACGCCGCCCAGCTCACACGAGCCGTCGAGGTCGTGCGCGGCCTTGGTTACAAGGCGCCAACCGACCACGTCGACGCCGAGGGCATGCCGCTGTTGCACTTCGCGCTCGTGCACGAGCGCATGGAGCTGCCGACGGTGGAGCTCCACTGGCGCGTTCACTGGTACGAGCGGAGCTTCGCGCGCGAGCGGCTGCTGGCGCCGCTCGAGAGCGCCACGCGCGAGTGGCGCCCGGCGCCCGCCGACGAGCTGGCGGCATTGCTGCTGTTCTACGCCCGCGACGGCTTCGCGGGTCTGAAGCTCGCGACCGATCTGAGTGCCTGGTGGGATGCTTTCGGCGATGAGCTGCAACCCGGCGCTGTCGGCGGACTGATGCGCTCCTACCCGGAGCTCGCGCGGGTTCTCACCGTCGCCGCCACCGTGGCAGGCAAGGTCGTCGGCCTGCCCGCGGATCGGATCCTGGGCGGGCCGCGGCGTCTTCGCGCGCGCGAGCGCCTGGCCGCGAGGCTGGCCAATCCAAGTCCCCACGGAACCAACGCGCAGCTGTTTGCCGACATGGGGCTGGTCGACGGGCTGCTCGCGCCGGCGGGCGACTTTGCCGCATTCCTCAAGCGTCAGGTGATCCTGCCGCGGGAGGTTCTCGACGGGCGTGCGGACGCCACCGTGGAGGGACACGTGAGTTCGCCCCTGGGTCACAGCGCGCGCGTGCTTGCTCGCTACGGGCTGGCGATGACGCGCGTTCTAGGGCTCCCTCCCAAGCCGCTGTCGGCGATATGAGCTCCCCTGAATCCCTTGGCGGCGGGCAGGCTCCCACGAAGCGGAGCCGCAGGTCATCAACCGTGTCGGCTCGTGCCCTCGAGGCGATATTGCTCGCGCTTCAGAGCGTGCTCGTGCTCTCCACGGGCTACCTACTCGCCCTGCTTGCGGGTGCGCGTCAGGCCTCGCGCAAGCCGACGTTGGCGAGCGACCTCGGGGTCCACACCCGCTTTGCGGTATTGATTCCGGCGCACGACGAGGAGCAGGGGATCGACGCCACGCTTGCCTCGATCGCGGCTTGCGACTATCCGCCCGACCGCCGTCATGTGATCGTGATCGCGGACAATTGCGGCGATCGGACTGCCACCCGCGCCAGGCAGGCGGGCGTCGAGGTGTGGGAGCGCACCGACCCGACCAAACGGGACAAGGGCGCCGCGGTCATGTGGGCGGCCGAGCGCCTGACGAGCACACGCAGCGAGTTCGACGCCGTGGTCATGCTGGACGCAGACTGCCTGGTGTCAAAGAACATGCTCGCGGCGATGGACGCGGCGCTGCACTCCGGGGCACAGGCTGCCCAGGTCAGCTACCTGGTTGGCAATCCCGAGGATTCTCACGCCTCAGCGCTGCGCTTCGCCGCGTTCACGCTGATGGCCACCGTGCGACCGCTCGGCAAGCAGGCCTTCGGCCTCTCCTGCGGTCTGTTCGGGACCGGCATGGCATTCACCATGGAGCAGCTGCGTAGGGAGCCGTGGAGGGCAACCGGCTTCGGCGAGGACTTCGAGTATCACCTGCGCATCGTCGACGGGGGCGGTCGAGTCGAGTTCCTCCCGACGGCCTGGGTGAAGTCGGCGATGCCGACGTCGTTCGCCGTCAGCGCCGAGCAGCAGGCGCGCTGGGAGAAGGGCAAGCTCGTGGTGATACGCCGCTGGGGCGCGCGGTTGATGCTCTCCGGGCTGCGCCAGCGGGACTTCGTGCGCATGCACGCGGGGCTCGAACAGCTCGTGCCGCCCCAGTCGCTGATCGCGGCCGGCACCTTGGGATCGGCGCTTGCCGGCCTGCTGCTGCGCTCCAGAAGACTGTTGGGCTGGTCATTGGCGACGCTCGCGGCCCAATCGCTGCTCGTGGTCGGCGGCCTGCGCCTGGTGCGCGCACCGGCGTCGGCCTACCGCGGGCTGCTCGCCGCACCGATGCTGATCTGGGGCAAGATCGTGCTGTACGTACGCATGCTTCGCGGCCGTGGCCCGACGGCGTTCAAGACAGAGCGTCAAATGTCCAAGGATCAGGGCGGTCGGTAACAGTGCCTGGGCTGCGGGTACGCTCGGGCTCGAAGGACGACTCGAGGACGGGGATCGCCTACCTGTGCTCTGAGTATCCGGGTGTCTCGCACACGTTCGTCCTGCGCGAGGTCAATGCCCTGCGCCGGCTTGGCATGAGGATCGAGACCTTCTCGATCAGGCGCGCCATGCAGCTGCTTGCGGGCGCCGACCGCGTCGCGTTCCAGTCCACCTATGCGATCGTGCCGCCACGCTGGCGCGAGCTGATCGCGGCACATCTGAGGCTTGCCGTCACAGCTCCGTTGGCGTATACGGGCGGCCTTGCGCTGATGCTACGTATGGGCTCGCCAGGCCTGCGCGGCCGCCTGTGGCAGCTGTTCTACTTCGTCGAGGCGGTGGTCCTGTGGAACGAGTGCCGGCGCCGGGAGGTGCGTCACATCCACGTTCACATCGCCAATGCCGCCGCCGACGTGGCGATGATGGCGGTTTGCATCGGCACCTCCGTAGAGCCCGAGCTACCGTGGTCCTGGAGCTTTACGATGCACGGTCCCACCGAGTTCTTCGACGTCAATGGCTCTCATCTGGTCGAAAAGCTGCGAAGCGCCCAATTCGTCGTGTGCATCAGCGATTTCGCTCGCAGCCAGCTGATGGTGTACTGCCCACCGGAGATGTGGAGCAAGCTGCACGTCATCCACGTGGGCATCCCGATCGAGCAGTTCACCGACCATCGCCCCGGCGCTTTGCGCTCGCACGAGGATCGCACGATCCTGCTGATCGGTCGCCAGGTGCCGGAGAAGGGCCACGGTGTGCTCCTGGAAGCCGTCGCGCTGCTGCTCGAGCGCGGGCTGGAGGTGAAAGCAACGCTTGCGGGCGACGGCGCCGCGCGCGCCGACTTCGAAGGACTCGCCGAGCGTCTCAGTATCGCCGCGCGCGTTTCCTTCCCGGGCGCCGTCGGTCAGGACGACATTTGCGCTCTATACGCGGATGCCTCGATCTTCTGCCTGCCGAGCTTCGCCGAGGGCGTGCCGGGAGTCCTGATGGAGGCGATGGCAATGGAGACGCCGGTCGTCAGCACGCGCATCGCGGGGATCTCAGAGCTCATCGACGACGGTCACACGGGCCTGCTGGTGGCGCCCGGGCGCGCCGACCTGCTCGCCGACGCGCTGGAGCGGCTGCTGCGCGACCCGGCGCTGCGCCGGGCCATGGGCTCGGCCGCTCGGGAGAAGGTGATCCGGGAGTTCAACACCGAGACCTCCGCGGAGCAGCTGCACGCCCTGTTCGCGCGCGAGCTCTCAGGCGATCATATGGTCGCGGTTACCCCGCGGCCGACGGGCGCGCTGGAGCTGGCCTGAGTGGACGGTGTGGTCGTATCGCCGTCCATTGACCAGGTTCCGTCTGAGAGCCCTATGGGGTCGCCGCACCGCTCCATCGAAAGGTGGGCAGCCTCCAGCGCACGCACGATTTCAAGCCCGAGACGGCTATTCGAGCGCGGCTCTGCGCCGGTGCGAATCGCGTTGGCAAAGTCCGCGAGCTCGAGCCCCAACGGCTCGGCTGCTTCGATCCGGGGCACGACGATATCCCCGCTGCGATAGGTCAGCTGGTACTCGCCGAATGTGGCCGGGGCCTCGGCCATCGAGACCTCCAGCCCCCGATCGTAGATTCGCACGGACTCGTCTGCGGAGGTGTCCTCGTACTGGATCATGCGCCTCGAGCCCACCACGACCATCTGGCGCATCTTGCGTGGGGCAAGCCAGGAGATCTGCACATTCGCGGTGGCGCCGCCCGCGAAGGTGAGGTTCAGGAAGGCCGTCTCGGGCACGCCCTGCTGGAAGACGCTCTGCCCGGCGACGGCAATCTGGGTGACCGGGCGATCGAGCCAGTAGAGCAAGATCGAGAGGTCGTGCGGCGCCAGGTCGCTGATCACACCGTCGGCCTGGTAGAGGCCGAGGTTCATGCGCGAGGAGGTGATGAAGTACACGTCGCCGAGCTCGCCCGAGCGGATCAGCTCGCGCACCTTGTTGACCGATGGGCTGTAGACGAAGGTGTGACCGGGCATCAGAACCCGCTCGGCGCGAGCGGCGAGAGCGATCAGCTCTTCGGCCTGGCTCACCTCGGTGGCCAACGGCTTCTCCACGAGCACGTGCTTGCCCGCCTGAAGCGCGCGCCGCACCAGATGATGGTGGGTGCGCGGAGGAGTCGCGATCGCGATCGCCTGTACCCGCGGATCGATCAGCAGCGCATCCAGGTCGCTCTCCACCGGGATCCCGGGATGCGAGCGGGCAAAGCTCTCGGCGCGTCGCGCGTCGAGCTCGCACAGGCCCATCATGCGGAAGTCGGGGCTTTCCACGACGTTGCGCACGATGTTCGGGCCCCAGTAGCCGTAGCCGACCACCGCGACCCCGATCGGCGTGGCGATCATGCCACAGCTCCAAACCGCTTGGAGGCGGCGCGACGGCTTGTCGAGGTGATCGCTCTGGTATCCATACCGGTTGTTCGACCAACGCCGGATCGCTCTGCGGTCTTGTGCCGCGAAGGCTGGAAAAAGTCTAGGTTCGCGCTATGCCGCGCCGCGGCGCCGAACCAGCACCCAGGGAGTCTTGGCAAGGATCGACACGTACAGCCCGACCGAGCGCCGGCGCGCCCAGGCGATGTCGAACTCGACCATCTCACGGTATGTGCGCTCGTTGCGCCCGTTGACCTGCCACAGTCCCGTCAAGCCGGGCTTGACCGCGAAGCGCAGGTCATAGTCGGCCGGGTAGAGGTCCGCCTCATAGGGAATGACTGGGCGCGGGCCGACAAGCGACATTCGTCCTCTCAGGACGTCGTAGAGCTGTGGCAGCTCGTCGAGGCTGGTCTTGCGCAGAAAGCGCCCGATCCGTGTCACGCGGTCGTCGGCCGCGAGCTTGTACAGGTCGCGGCCGTTCTCGCACGCATGGCTGCGCTCGGAGCCCCTGATCAGCTCCTCGACGTACTCGCGGTGAATGCTCGGGTCGGCCTCCACGCGCATGGTTCGCAGCTTGTGCACCGTGAAGGGCTGCTTGTCGCGCCCGAGCCGCCGCTGTCGGAAGACCGCGGGGCCTCGGCTCTCGATCCGAATCGCCAGGCAGAGGAGTGCGAGCCCCGGCGCGCAAATGAGCAAGCCGATCGTCGAACCGAGCAGATCCAAGCACCTATACACGGCGCAACTGAAAGAGCGTCGCTCCCCGGCGGTCTCTTCTTCCTTGAAGGCGACGGTGGACATATGCGTCGCTCGTCAGAGTGCTGTCTTCTGCGGTGAATCGTGTGCGCGCGCGACGCACTCGCGAACCGCGTCGCCGACGATGCCGATCTGCTCGTCGGTCATTGCTGGGAAGATCGGCAACGAGAGGATCTCGGCCGCCAGCGCGGTCGCGTTCGGGGCTATGTCGGAGTCGGCGGCCAGCTCCGCATAAGCCTCCGATCGGTGGATCGGGATTGGATAGTGAATGCCGCTTGCGACGCCCTCCTCGGCCAGCAGCTCGCGAAGCGCGTCGCGCGCGCTCGTGCGGATCACGAACTGGTGGTAGACGTGATCTCCATCGGTCGGGCGTGGTGCCGGGACGGTGATCGCACCCACTCCGGCGAGCGCCTCGCGCAAACTCGTCGGCGACCCTTCTCCTCGCCGCGTTCCACTCCTCCAGGCGGCTGAGCTTCACTCGCAGGACAGCTGCCTGGATCCCGTCGAGTCGCCCGGTCGTGCCAACCACCCGATGGTGATAGCGGGGGCTCTCGCCGTGCGAGCGCATCAGCCGCACCTTCTCAGCAAGCTCCTCAGACGCGGTGACGATGGCGCCCGCGTCTCCCCAAGCGCCGAGGTTCTTAGCGGGATAGAAGGAGAACGTGCCAGCGTCTCCAGTCGTGCCGACGCGCCGTCCGCGGTAGCGTGCGCCGTGCGCTTGGGAGGTGTCCTCGACGACCGCAAGGCCCTCGCTCCTGGCCAACTCCATGATCGGGTCCATGTCCACGGTGCGACCGAACAGGTGCACGGGAATCACGCAACGCACGTCGGGGCCAAGCACGGGCTTGAGCGTCGAGGCCGTCATCAGCTGCGTCTCGCGGTCGACGTCGGTGAAGCGCGGAGTCGCGCCCACCAGGCTCACCGCCTCGGCTGTGGCGATGAAGGAGTTGGCAGGGACGACCACCTCATCGCCGGGGCCGATCCCGAGCGCGCGCAGCGCCAAGACCAGGGCCTCCGTCCCTGAGGAGACGCCTACGGCGTGCGGCGTCTCACACCAACGGGCATAGTCGCCCTCGAACGCCTCGACCGCGGCGCCGCCCGTGAAGGCGCCGGTCTCCGCGACGCTCCTCACCGCCGCGAGCAGCTCGGCGAACAGCTCGGGATCGCCATGGTCCATGACGGTCATTGGAACCGAGGATGTTGGCTCGGCGCTCATTGGCTTGTGGAGGAAGTCAGCTCGATCGGCTCTCCGCCGAGGCCAAGTATGCCCATGCTCAGCCCGCGCTCGGGGTCGACGATCAGGCTCACCGCCTCGTGGCGCGAGCGCACCCCGAGCTTGGCAAAGGCCGAGGAGAGGTGGCTCTTGACGGTGCTTTCGGCCAGGAACAGCTGCTCGGCGATCTGGCTGTTCATGTAGCCCATCACCACCAGGCCGAGGATCTGCTTCTCGCGCGAGGACAGCGCCGGCGCCTCGATCTGGCGCCAGTGATTGCGAGGCACGCACACCTGGCCGGCGGCCACCGCATCCATGCAAGGCAGCCAGCGCGCGCTCGAGCTCCTCCTCGAGCACGACGCCGAGCGCGCCGGCCGCCAGCGCGCAGTGCACCTCCCAGCCCTTGATCGCCGCGCACAGCACGATCGCGCGCGCTGCCCGACCCCCTGTCTCAGCGACTCGATCGCACGTGGCAGCGAGGGACCCGTGTCATGAGCCCACATCAGCACGGTCGTCCAGCTCCGCGGCCCGCTCGGTCTCCAGGAGCGACTGCGTGTCCTCGAAGCTCGGCAAATAGGCCAGCCCGCGATCCTCGAGCATCGAGCCGAGCAGCTCCAGAGCGTGCTCAGTCGGCCGCGGCGTGATTAGCGCGAGGTGCTCCGAGGGCCGTTGGAAGACGTGGGCGCAGGCGATCGGCGGTTCGGACGAGTCTCACTGCCGGGAGCCGACATGGTTGAGTAACGTGGGGCCGCACGGCGGACTTTCGATGCCATTCAGACCGTTACTAGCCTCGCAAATGGCACGCCGCTCTGACGCCAGGCGAGCCCCGAATCATGCCGAGCGACCCCATAACCATGAAATCAGCAGCGACCGAGCTCCAAGCTCATCTAATGGACGACGCCTGCGCAGCGGTGAGGCAAGCGACGGCGGCGACGAGTCGCGCAAGCTCGTCGGCGTCATTCCGGCGCACGCCGTATCCACCCGCCGCGAGCTCTTTGGAGCGCTCGAACAGGTCTTTCCCGTTCGCTTTCAGGGACGCCGGCCCGACGATGCCGATGGCGTCGACGGGATGCTCGCAATCGCCGAGGGGAGCAGTCACGGCCGCGGCCTGCCAGATGGCGTCTCCGACGCGGTCGCGCGAGGGCATCCGTGTCTCACTATGTATTCAGGGCAGGGAGGCTTGGCGACGCCCGCGATGACGATCGAGCTAGCGGAGGACAAGCAGCTCGCGCCGCTGCTGCGAGGACGACGGCTGCCAGAGGAATGCGCCCTCGACCGCTTGATCTCCGCGCCGCTGGACGGCGACCAGGTGCTCGCATCGACCGACGGGCGAGCGGTCTGGTGGCGCCGGCCGGGCCCGAGCTGGACGCACCACAGCGCCTTCGGCCTGGAAGAGCTCGCCTCGGGGGAAGCGCTGCGCGACCGTCTCAGGGGCGGCCATTTCATGGGGCTGCTGCCGCTGCTGCACCTGCTGCGACATGTGTGCCAAGATCTCGAATGGGAAGCGCGCCCGTTGGGCGCCGCCTTTGTGATCGACGATCCCAACCTGCACACCAGCTCCTACGGCTATCTGAACTACCGTGAGCTGATCACTCACGCTGAGCGCTATGGCTACCACGTCGGCTTGGCGACTGTTCCCTTGGACGGCTGGATGTGCAGCGGTCGCGCCGCGAGCCTGGTGAGAGGCAGCCCCAAGGCCGTGTCGCTGTTGATGCACGGCAACAGTCACCTCTCAGGCGAGCTTGGTCGTCTCACCGACGATCGTGCCGCGGTGAGCTCGCTCGCGCAAGCCATGTGCCGCGTCTCGGCGTTCGAGCGACGCTGCGGCGTACCGGTCGAGCGAGTGATGGCGCCTCCGCATGAGCTGTGCTCGACGGCGGCGCTCGCGGCGATGTTCAGGCTGGGCTTCGAAGGCGCGTGCATCGGTCGCCGCCACCCGTGGCGCGACCACGACTCTCTCTCACGACTGACCGATGCGCGTCTGCTCAAGTGGCATCCGACCGATTTGATGGACGCTGGCCTGCCGATCGTGCCTCGTCGCCCGATCGACTATTCACGCGAGGATCTGGTGTTTGCCGCGCTGTTGCGCCAGCCGCTGATCCTGTTTGCCCACCACTGGGACTTTGCCGACGGCCTGGATCTGCTCGAGCAGGCCACGGACGAAATCAATGGTCTCGGCGACGTCCGCTGGGGATCGGTTGGCTCGGTCGCGCGCAACTGCTTCTTCACAAAGCGGAGCGGAGAGACGCTGCACGTCCAAATGCATTCGCGCCGAGTGGTGGTCGAGGTTCCCGAGGGAGTCAGCGTCGTGCGCGTGAGCACGTCGAGCCTGGTCGGCGACGAGCCTCAACGACAGCTCGTCAGCGGCGCCGCCGACGTCAGGCTCGCGACGACGGAGGGCGGTTGGATGTCAGACGCGCTGCCTGCCAGCCCGGGGGCCTCGCTGGAACTGAAACTTGCCTCGGCGCGTCCACTGGACCCCGCCACGGTCCAGCACCCCAAGCGAACGCCATGGCCAATCGTGCGCCGCCTGCTCGTCGAGGGTCGCGATCGCGCCCGCCCGCTGCTCGGACGCTAGCCCGGCGGCGGCTTCGCGCCCCAGCAGCAAGTCGGTAGTGGCTCCCGCGCCTAGATAAGAGCTCTCGCGCGCACCTCTTTAAATCAAACAACCGCCCGAAGGCGGTCATCTGACAATCGCAAAACTGCTTGTTGGCTCTACGCTCAGGGAGCAGATTTGCAGCTGTAGGCTGGGTTGCTGACTCCGAAGGAGATCCCACCCTTACTTCCACCCGGGGCGAACGCGTCGCCGCCGGTACCTTCAGCACAGGCTGCCGTGAGCTCCTGAAGGTCACCGTAGTCGGTGACATGCGGCCTCACGTACTCCTGGGAAAGCATCTGATCATCCATGGCAGTGTTTCCTTTGTGGTATCCGGATACCCGTACCGTCGCATGACGGAACGGTTTACTACGGGAGGAACCGTAAAGCAAGCAGGTCCCAGATCAAGGTTGAAAAACGGATAGGTGGGAAAAAAGTAGGACTGCGTTTAGTGGGGTCGCTCCTCTCCAGGTCTGGGCGTCTCCGCCATCCTGCCCAGCTTGGCTGTCAGCCAAACGTGCTCGAGGGCGCAAGTCCCCCAGTCGCTGGCGATGAGATCGTGCGCAGGCTCACACGAGCGGGCGAGGGCCGCAGCTCGCAAGCGAGCGCGGTGGCGTCCCTCCGCTCGTGGGCGCGCAACCAGCACTCGACCGTTGTCAGGCGCCACAGCTGATACATCCAGCGGAAGCCGCTGCTCCCCTCAGGTGGTCCCGGGTCCAGCAAGCCGCGCCGCATCTCCTTCATGTCCACGTAGGCCGCCAGCTCGGCCGTGGGATCTGACAGCAGCCTGTGGATCGCCTGTCCATCCGCGCCCGTCAGAGAGTCGATCAGCAGCGAATCGAACAGCGCCTTGCCGTGCCTTGTGCGCACAACCTCGGGAAGCAGCCCAGACATTCCGGCGCGCAACAAAGGCCGATCCAGATGCGGATCGAACGTGGCCCGTGGCGGCAGGCGCAGGCTCAGCTCGAGCAGGTCGAGATCGAACAGCGGGTGGCGGCTCTGAAGGCCGGCGAGCGCCGCGCGGCGGCGGTGGTTCTCGAACACGCCAAGCTCCTCAACTCCGCGTGTGAGGACGTGCGCGTCGTACGCCCACCAGCGGGGACCGTCCAAGCGCTTCCAGGCAAGCGGCTCGGCATACGCTGACAGATCCTCAACCGCCCGTGGTCGCAGCCACCGAGGAAGCCGCCGGCGGTCCACGGGACCGCGCAACAACTCGTGCGGGCCAACCGGCAAGGCGCCCACCAGCCCCAAGCGGAACATGGCTTGAGCGATCGCTCTACGTGGCGGATGCTGACCCGCTCCAGGCAGACCGCGTGCCAGGGTGAGCACGTCGCCGAGCCTTCCGCTGCGCAGGCGATCCGCCATCAGGTAGGCGCGGCAGTCGAACAGCTCATCGCCGCCGTCGCCGCCGAGCACGGTGCCCACTCCGGCCGCCGCCGCCTCCCGCAACAGGGGTCCCGCCCAGAACTCCCCCCAGCTCGTGAGCGGCAGCTTCCAAGCTTGAATCCACTCAAGCGCGCTCCCAAGGAGCCCGCCGCAGCGCACCTCGGCGGTCGCGCCGCCAAGTCCGAGGGCGCTCCTCAGCTGGGCGATGAGCTCGGACTCGTCGACGGCGGGGTGGTCGGGGAACTCGGCCGAGTAGGCGGTCACTCTCCCCGGCTGAGCCCGTGTCGTCGCCATGGCCGCAACGGAGGAGGAGTCGAGGCCTCCGCTCATCAGCACCCCAGTGACCCCCTCCTTGTCGAGGCGGCGCTCGACCGCCTGTGCCATCGACCCCCGCACGCGACCTGAGAGCTCCGCCAGCGGGAGGTCGAGCGGCTCGGCGAATCGCGGGATCCAATAGCGCTCTTCACGTGCCCCCTCGCGTGAGAGGAGCAACACTGAGCCAGGATTCAGGCGACGAATGCCCTCGTAGAGCGTTCCGCTCCCAGGCCGGCCCCTCATCGTGATCCAGTGAGCCACACCCACTGGATCGGGCGCCGGCTGGCGTGGCAGCAGCGCGAGCAGATGGCGCACCTCGCCGGCGAAGCTCAAGCCGGCGCCGGTTTCGTGCAGGAATAGCGAGCGGACCCCCAGTTGGTCGCGGGCAAGCAGCCCCTCGCCACGCTGTCGGTCCCAGATGAGCAGGGCGAAATCGCCACGCAGGCGCGCCAGCAACGCCGGTCCCCAGCGGCGGTAGCCAAGCGCCAGCAGCTCCTCCACCGACGAGCGCGGCGATCCTCCCAACATGCCGTTCAGCTCGGTGGCGTTGTCGATATGCCCGTCGAGCAGACACATGGGGGAGTCGGTCGCGGCGAGGGCCGCGCCGCTGTAGGCGACGGTCAGCGACTGACAGGCATAGATCGTCGAGGCGTGCGGGGCCAGTGCGCCTGCAATTCGCGAGCGGTCGATCCTCGCGCCCGGGTCGAACGCGCCGACAAGCCAACGGGTCATACGTGGTGGCCCATGCGCTCCAGCGCCGACGCCACCACGACCGAGGTATCCACCCTGGGCCCGAGCACGATCCGCTCGACGCGACGGTTGGCCGCCAGCGCGCACACCTCGAGCAGCCTCCGCAGCCGATCCGGCGAGATCAGCACGAAGTTGAACGTGGCGCTGAGCAGCGGCCGAGCGTCGTCAAGCGACTCGAAGCGGGGTCGCTGTGGGCCGTCGGCGCGGCGATCGAGGAAGAACAGCGCCCGCAGGGGCGCGGCTTGCTCGGCGCCGGGCATGCGCACCATCGACTCGCGCGCGTCGGTGGTGACCACCTCTTGCGGCGCGCGACTCTCGCTGCTCGGAAGCTCTGCTTCCCGGTCCACGCCCGCCAGCGGCGTGCCGGGATGGACGAGCAACTCACCGTCGACGTGCTCGAGCGCCAGCACGTCATCGGCCATGAAGCTCGCGCCGCCGCGACACAGCTCCAGCACGGTCGAGGTCTTACCCGAGCCTGAAGGCCCCGCGAAGGCGATTGTGGCGCCATCGAGGAGCGCGGCTCCAGCGTGAAAGACCTCGAGGCCGCGCAGGGTTGCGGCGAAGGGGAGCGTCTGAGCGATCAACAGTCGCTGCCAGCCGGCGCCTTCGCGACGATCCCCGGGGAAGCTCACGAGCCGGCGACCGTCGAGAGTGAGCAGGTGCGTGCCATAAGCCGGGCCCCAGATGCGATAGCCGGCGCGCGGGTGCGCCTCGATCTGAAAGCCAACTGTGCCATCGGCCTCGCGTTGGTCGCACAGCAGCTCGCCCTGGCCGGGCCACTCATCAACCGGCGGCTCGCAAGCGTCGGCGACGACCGACATCTCCAGCACGCGCCCGGTCGCCGCGGCTTTGGCGCCGTTGAGGAACGGGAGGGCGTCATCGGCAAGCACATCCAGGCCGAACACGGTTGCGCGAGTCGGCCCCCGTGCGCCGCTGGTTGGTCGGGGAGCCTCGGGCATGGAGCGGCGCTCGGAACCGGGATCGAGCCCGACCCGCGACACTAGAGCTCGACGAGCCGGCCGAAGGAGCCGTCGCCGGGTGAGAGGACGGGATGTCCGGCGCACTCGACCCATGCATGCGCGAGAAAGTCGGGCTCGGTGCGCGCGCCGATCACGAGTCGAGCCGGTATGCCTCGACCGGCGAGCATCCTTGTGAGCACGAGCGATTGCACGAGGCAGCGGGTGTCCCCTGGCATCAACGTCAGGGCGCGGCTCACCGCGTTCCCCAGCCGGCGGATCTCCTCGAGCGCGTCAACGGCCTCTTCAGGGGGAGAAGGGGAGGCGCTCGATCGCAGCGACGCGACCGCCGCCGCGATTGGGGCGCGGCGCAGGGCGCGGCGCGCATGCGCATAGGCGAGCAGGATCTCGGCTGTCAATCGCATCCGCTCGCTCGGCCTCAGGGCCCGCTCGGGCGGTATGCCGCGAACCGTCATGCTATGCGGCTCAGCGAGGCTCACCGTCGATCTCGATTAGCCCGCGCTCGTGCAGCACATTGCACAGCTCCCTCAAGTCTTGCTCGAGGACCTCTCCGGGCTGCTGATAGTCGGCGCCGATGGCTGCCAGCGCGTCGCCGAAGCTAGGCGCCCGCTCGAGTGCCTCGAGCATCTTGCCGGCGGTCACGTTCAGACCGTGATACTTGCCCGTCTCGAGGTTGAGCACAACAGTTTCCGAGGGGAAGCTGCGATAGACGACGTGCTGTGGCACCTTGATGCTCGCGGTCATGAGCGATGAGCTGTCTGGCATCGTGTCCGGGGTCATTTTTGATGGGTCCTCCGCGGGTCCATGGTCAGTACTCGATGATCGTCCCGCGTCGCTGGCCGGTTCGGATCGCGGCGGCGAGGATCATGATTGATGCCGGCAACAGCACCGCGGCGAATCCCACGAGCTTCAGCAGGGCCGGGCCCACCGCTCCGCCGAGCGAGCTGCCCACAAGAAAGTGACGGAGCACGTCGGTGGCCGCCGTGAAGGGTTGGAGCTTGGCGGCTATCTGCATCCAGTGAGGCAGCAGGGTCACCGGGAAGTAGAGACCGCCGATGATCGACAGAAGCGCGATCACCCAGCTCGTGCCCACGTTGCCCTGCTTGACGAGCAGAGTGAGCGCGGCGAAGAGCAGGCCGAACGGCAGAAACGCGAGCAGCACGAGGATCATCACCGGAAGGCTGAGCGGAACGGTCGGCCAGTCGAGCTTCAGCCCGTACAGCACGCACCCAATGCCGAGTGTGATCGCCGCGACCACGAACGAGTAGAGCATCGGGAACAGCGTCATCGCGATCACGCTGCGAACCGGGCCGAAGGGGGAGAGCAGCAGGCGATCGAACGTGCCCGCCACAAGCTCCTGGCGGACCAGTTCGGGGATCGAGAAGCACGAGTACATGACGCTCACGAGCGCCAGGCCGACGACGACGAAGCCGAAGTAGTCGCCGTGCGAGCCGAAGCCGCGCACGTTGACGAGCTGTGAGACGTAGTAGAAGAGGGTGAGGCTGAACAGCACCGTCAGCGCCTGGCTGACGAGGCGTGTGCGATAGGACAGGAAGATGTGCAGGTCTCGCCTCATGACGGCAAGGAACGCACGGCCAGCTAGGGTCGCATCGCTCATAGGACAACCTGTGGTTGCTGGGTGGTGGGGCCGCTCTCTCATGCGGGCACGAGCCTGCCGTCTTCGAGCTCCCAACGAGCCTCGAAGCTCATGTCGAGCTGTTCACCGCTGGGCGAGCACCACAGCACCGCCCCGTCGCGAGCAAGCAACTCGTCGATTGCCGCTCTCAAGCAGCGCGGCGCCGTCTCCGTCGAGGCTTGTGAGGGGCTCGTCGAGCAGCACGATCTCCGGCAGGGGCAGGAAAGTCATCGCTAGTCGCAGTCGCTGGCGCTGGCCCATCGAGATGCGGTCGACGCGCTGCTCGGCCAGCTCCTGCAGCCGGAAGGTTACGATCGCCTCCTCGATCGCCGTGCGTAGACGCGCGCGTGGCACCATCGCGATACGCGCCCAGAACGTCAGCTGTCCACGAACCGTGAGCCGGGCGTACAGCCCACGGTCGCCCGCCGGCAGGAACCACAGGAGCCTCTGATAGCGCGCCCGGTTCTCGCGTGCGCTCACACCCCAGACCTCGGCTCTGCCCAGCTCGGGCTCGATCAGGCCGGCGGCGATGCGCAGCATGGTGGTCTTTCCGGCCCCGTTGCGCCCGCCGACCCATGTCGCGGTTCCAGGCTCGAGTGTCAGGTCGAGGCCGTCGAGCACCGGCGCCTGACCCTTGCTCCAGCGCTTGGTGATGCCGCGAAGGGCAAGCGGCGCGGCGGGGGCAGCCGGGGAGAGGCTTGCCGCGGCGTCTGCGGGGTCGCGCTCGACCGTGGTGCTCTCCGCTGAGATCGAATCGAGCGAATGCAGGCTCACGGCGTGCCTCCGACCGCCGCCGCGGAGCGTCCGACGAGCTCCTGTTCGAGCAGATCGGCGAGCGCCGCCGGGCCGTCGTCGACGGAGCAGGTGAGCCGCATCAGGCCGGCGCTGGCCGCGAGGTTGGCGTATGTCGAGAACCGTCGGCGCTCGCGCTCGGCGTCGCCCTTGAGGCCGAGCATGTAGGGGACGAGCGGCAGCGGGCCGGCGGGCAGCGGCCGGGCGTCGAGCGAGAAGCCGATGCCGCGCTCCAGCAGGCACACCGCGCGAACGGGGCCGGGGGCTCGCGAGGGCGCCCCGACCGCGATCCACCGCTCGCCGGCGAGGATCCCGAGCGTGCTGCCGATCTCCCTGCTCTCGTGCTCGCTCAGCTGGCCCGTCGCGACATTCATGTGCGGCGAGCCGGGGTATGCCAGCACCTGCTCGGGACCCTCTTCGAGTATCAGCACGTCGTCGGTCACCAGCGGCCAGCCGCGCCGCGTCAGCTCCAGCGCGAGCGTCGTCTTGCCCATGCCGCTCGGCGCCGCGACGGCGACCACGCCCACGGGCGACTCGACGGCGCTCGCGTGGAGCGCCTCGTAGCCGCGCGCGAGGCTCACGTTGGGCAGCACTCTCCCCAGCAGCGTCTGTCGCCAGTGCAATCCATCCTCGGAGGGAGCGCACTGGAGCGTGCGCCGCGAAGGATCCAGGCGAAAGCGCGCGCGCGCGCCATAGGTGAACAGCGTGTCGTCGTCCACGCCACGCTCGATTGCGAAGGCTGTGCCGTCGCCGACGCGGCCCTGCCATACGGACGAGTCGTCGGGACCGCTCCAGTGGCGGTCAAGCTCGTGCGCAGAGCACCGCTCAACCGCCAGAGCGGGCAGCTCCGGGGCGCTCTGCGGTGTCATGCCGGGCAGCGCGAATGAGTGCAACTGCAGGCCGTAAGCGACGTAGGGAGTGCGCATCCATTCCTACAAACTCCATACCTGTGGGCATTCTTACGCTCGGATTTACGTAGATCGGATTTGCCCAACCCCCGCCGCATGGCTCTACCCGGCGGGATCAGCGGTGGCCGCGATGATTCTTGACACCGTGGAGCTTGACCTTGCGCCCGCGAGCGCTCCCGCAGCTGTGGTATGTGCGGCTGCCGGTGAGGCGCTGATCGAGCACCGTGATCGCGAGCACCTTCAGCTTGAAGGAGCCGTTCGGGAGTTTCCTGAGGACGATCGGTTTCTTGAGCTTCTTCAGGTCGCGCACGTCGGCCAGCTTGTGGCGCCCGACGCGGATCACGACCTCCTTGAGCGGGTCGTAGGCCGGATTGTGCAGCGCGATCCTCAACGTGTGCCGGCGCACGCACTGGTGCGCCCCCGGCAGCCCGACGGTTTGGCTGAAGCTGATCTGCCCGGCTTTGGCGCCACCCGGCCCCGGCGCGGTTTCGTCGATCGGTGCAATAAAGCCCGAGTTCGTGCATCCGTAGCTCATGTTCGCGCCTGTTCCGTCCGGGGCGATCGTCGGCTGGGGTGCTACCGGGAGCGCTGAAGCACACGCGCAGGTAGAGGTCGCCGCTGGAGTTCCGCAGCACCCGCCAAGCCGTTGGACCCGGTTCTGGGTTGGGCGAGCACCTCCCGGCGGCTTCGAAGTACCACTTGTGCTTGCCGAAGTAGGACCCATCGGGCTGCAGGGTAATTCCGGTCCACACTTCCTCGCCGACCGGGTGCGGGCACTGCGCGAACGTCGTCGGCGCCGTCACGACGCCCCTGAACGTGCTCCCGGGCTGCGCTTGGATGTCGACCGCGCCGCCATTGAACGACCAGACCGCTTCGATCGCCGGGGCCCCGTAGGCGACGCCGGCGCCGAGGCAGAGGAGCACGGCGGCGATGAGCACCGGCAGCAGCGACTTGCGGAATTGCGAGCGGTACAAATTGATCACGTCCTTGTGGGTTTCTCGACAGGGCTGGCCGTTCGCTGAACAACTGTTGACCGCAGCTGGTTCTTTTGAGCCTCGTCGCGATCCTCGTGCGGGTGGCGGCGATCCTCATGCGGTTTGCGCCCGGCAGGGCGCGCTCGAGCGGCGGCTCGGTCGGGCCTGGCACGCAACAGCTCCCTGATCACGTTGGGTGCGCCCGTCTGCTGCGTGCGCGCCCGCACTCTGATCGGCTCCTTGGCGACGTCGACGACAAATCGCCTGAGGTCGGTAGCCAGCGAGTCCCTGCTTGGCGGTAGTGCGTCCAGTTCGCCCAGCAGCCGGTCGAGGTCATAGCCCATCGTGGCAAGGCGCTCGGGTCCGAGAAAACTCAGGTACCGACGGCACCAGGCCCTGCGCAGCGGGTTGGCGAGCGTGGTCCTCCACTTCTGCTCGGGCTCGGAGCTGAGCGTCGAATAGCGCTTTGCCCCCGTCGGGTCGCCCATACGCCCGTTGAGCTCGACCTTCGAGAAGCGCCGTAACGCAGTCGGGCTCGAAATCGATCCCGAGGTAGGCCGTCAGCCGCTCCCAATGGCTGTCGTCGCCGCCAAGTAGATCCTCGAATCGAACCGCATGGGCGCGCGTGGGGTCCGCCCGGTAGGTGTCGACGAGTCGCGGCACGCCCGACGAACAGGTCCTCGCGAAACAGGGTCGGCGTCCAGGGCTGCCACGTCTCGATGATCGAGGAGACGATGCTGAGTGGGTTGCGCCACAGGAAGACGAACTTCCCGTCGGGAAACAGGCGCATGATCTCCTCCGCCACGAAGCAGTAGGGGGGCGACTTGTCGACGAAGTAGCGCGCGTCCTCGCCCGCTGCCTGCTCGTACAGCCGCAGCGCGAGGTTGCGCAGCTCGCGCGTATATGTCCTCGCTGCCACCTGGCAGCTGCGCGCAGAAGTCCTCGATCGCGTCGACCGTGAGCGGGTGCAGGTATCCCCCGTCCACGCCCGTGCGACGCAGGGTGGAGGCGAGTGGCAGGAGCAGCCACGGCTCGGAGACGGTCGCCACACCTTCATGGGCGGCGAGGATTCGCTGTACGAGGGTCGATCCGCTGCGTACGGCCGAGAAGATGAAGATCGGCTGTATTGCCATGTTGTGGTCCCATCAGCAACGCCGCCGCGTCCGTCCTACTTGCGCCGGCCCTGACACGGTGGCGGGCGACGGGCGGCGGATGCGTACCCGAGGCTCTGGTCGAATCGCGATCGAGCGAGCGGTTCTAGCCGATCGGGATCGAGCGGCTGTAGTGCGAGACGCAGCCTGCCACCGCTCACCCGCACGAACGCTCGATAGCGCCCCCTGTGGTGGAGTCGCCAACACGCGGCTGAAGCGAGAGGCGTAGCGCTGCCCTTGCGGACCACGGTGCCACCGACGTTCACCGGCAGGTGACCGTGCCTGATCCATTGAAAGCTGACGTGTGCCCCGCTCGGCCGGGGGCGACACAGAGCCGTACAGCCTCACGTAGCCGCGGTCGAGCGCTGTGGCGGGCGTGCAAGCTCACCCGCACCTCGACCAGCTCGACGACGGCCGGACTGGTCACGTTCGGCTGATTTGACCGCCGCGACCCGCAGCCGGCTGTTCTGGGGGAGCGTGCCGACCGGCATCGTGAAGTTGCCGGCGGCGTCGGCTCTGCTCGGCCACGCCCACGTTGGATGAAGCCGGCGAGCGTAGGGGAACGGGTTGGCCTGCAGCACGATCCACTGATTGGCGGCGTCGCTTCCGGAGACCGACCCGCGCACGACGAAGCGAGCGCCGAACAGGGCCGGATTGGGGGCGGTCGCGATCGCGATCTTCAGCGGGATCTTCTTGGTGGTGAAGGCGCGATCCTGGCCAAAGGTCGTGCCCGCGCCGCTCACGGCCGCGAGGCGGTAGTGGTATGTGGTGGCGGGAGTCAACCCAGTGAGTCCCTGCGTGACCTTGACTTCCTGCGTTCCTGCACCGACCGGCGTAGCGGCGGTCTGCAGTCCGTAGGCGACGCTGGTGCCGTATTGGAAGAAGGAGCTCGTTTCGACTCCGCGCGGCATGACCCCACCCTTGACGGTTGCGGTGGTCTGGGTCACTTCGGGGGCATAGCCGGTGGACGCGAGCGGTGGCTTCGGCGTGGGCGCAGGTGTAGTCGGCGTCGTCGGAGCGGTGGGAGTTGTCGAGGTCGTCGTGGTGGTCGTGGGCGTGGTGGTCGGGCTCGCGGCGTCGGATATGAGCGGCGCGAGCAGCAGAACCGTCAAGAGCAGGACGGCCATCGCCAGCGTCGGCGTCAACCACCTCGGCGCTGGCGCCTGGCGTCCTCTCGACATGTCCGACTAACTGCCGGAGTGGCCGGTTCTTTACGCGTTGGCAGTTGCTGTCCGCACATTGCTGTCTGCGCGGTTGCTGTCGCGCGTCGCCCACGCGGCGCTCGTGTCCCACCAAGGTGGCTTTGCGGCCGAAGGAGTGCGGCGATCGGTTCTGGATCCATCTCATATTCGCGGGCGACCGCGTAAGTCGCATGCGCCCAGCGTCGTTGCTTGCCTGTGAATCGGCCCGAGAACGGCCATAGTCCCGACGTGGTGTGGCAGTACAGCCCCCTGACAGCGCGAGGTGCGTCGCGAATCGCTGGGCCGCGGAGCGACCCTCTGGTTCACCGGCCTGCCGGCGGCCGGCAAGTCCACGATCGCGGGCGCGGTGGAGCAACGACTGGTGAGCGGGGGACGACACGCCTTTCTGCTCGACGGGGACAACCTGCGTCACGGCCTCAACGGTGACCTCGGGTTCGACGAGCAGGCCCGCTGCGAGAACGTGCGTCGCACCGCCCACGTGGCGAGGCTGTTCGCCGAGTCCGGGGCCGTTGCGCTCGTGAGCCTTGTCAGCCCATACGCGCGCGATCGCGAGAGCGGCGGCGGAGCTGCACGCGGACGCCGGGCTCGTGTTCATGGAGATGTTCGTGGACACTCCCCTGGCGCTGTGCGAGCACCGCGATCCGAAGGGCCTATACGCACGCGCACGCGCGGGCGAGCTCGCGGGTCTCACCGGCGTCGGCGCTCCCTACGAGCGCCCGCTTCACCCGGCGCTCGTGTTGCGCTCCGGCGAGGAGACGGTCGCGCAGCCGTCGAGCGAGTGCTCGCCGAGCTGGAGCTTCGATGTATGGGTGCGCCCTCCCCGAGCCCCTATCAAGTGCCCGTGCTCGAGCCGTGATTTTGGGTCCGTCCTCGAGCCTCGGTCCAGCCTCGGGACTACGCGCTCGAGCGCGGCGAAGTCGAAGCCAAGAACTATGGAGGCGAAAGATACTCGGATCGGTCAGCTGCATCCAGATGATGAGACTCAACGGTAACGTCAAGCTGGTCGGTCTCGCGGTCGGCGTGGTGGTGGCGTTGGCGGCGCCGGGCACGGCGGGAGCTTCGCTCGGAGAACAGTGCTCGGGCGCGTCGATCGACGGCCAGGGCACGCCGCTTCAGGCAAAAGATCAGGCGTCGCTGACCTCTTCGTTCAATCGCCCGGAAGATCACAGTCCGCGAGCCTGTAGCGGAACGCAGGGCGTGATGTTGGAGCCAAAAGTCAGCTACGCACCCGGCGGGGACCTCGCGGCGCTCGAATCGTGGGGAGTCAACGGTCACGCGGCCGATTTCAGCGCGTCCAATGCCTTCATCGCCACCGACGAGCCGCCAAACGCCGCACAGCGCGAAGAAATCGTCGCCCACTCGAGCGAACCGCACTGGGGGAGTCTCCAGACGATTCCCCTGCAGCAGTACGCGGTCGCGATCGTTGTTCACCTGCCGACCGGTTGTTTTGCCACCAGCAGTCTTCATGGAGGCTTTCTCGTATTCAACAACTCGACGTTCGAGAGGCTCTGGAAAGGCGAAATCGAAAACTGGACTGAAATCGTCGACGGCGGCGACCGAATCGTCAAGAACACGAGCGCGTGCGAACCGCATACGCTGATAACGCGCGTCGTCAGCCTTGACAACGGCGGGGCCGCGTGGACGCTGAAGAAGTACCTGTATCTGGCCAACAAAGAAAAGAACGTCATTGGCTCGCTGGGTTGGCGCGAACTCGCCGAAGGCTCCGCCAACGCGCAATGGCCGGGTTCCGTGACGCGTCCGAGCGAAGGCGGCGAAGAAGCAGTCGACAGGCTCGTCGCTGAAACGCCCAGCAGCATCGGGGTGGTGAACATGGGCGCCGCCCTGGTTGGCAGCCTGTTCGGGGGCGCCGCCAAAGAAGGGGGCGAATGGCACAACCGCTTCATGGCTCTGTTGCAGAACAACGGCTTGGCGAGCAAAGCCGAATACGGTCAGCTGCATCCCGGAGAAAACCGCATATATTGCCGCCCCCTGCCGGAATACACCAACAGTGGCGTCGCCGGCCTACCCCCCAGCACGTTCTCGCTGTGGAATGCGCTCACGACGAAGACCACGGAGCCGGAATATCCGCTCTGTGGCCTGTCCTACATACTGGCGCTCACGAAATACTCCGATTACCCCGGCGCCACCGAAGCCGAGGCGACCACCGTCAACAACTACCTGCGCTTCGTGTTCTCGGACTCACGCGGCGGCGGCCAGGAAGAGTTCCACCCGGCCTTGAGCACACAGCTGCTCGAAGAGTCGAGCCGCGGCGTCGAAGCGATCCAGTACTAGCGCCTCCGGCGTGTGGCGTCGGCCTAGCGCCCTTCAAGAGACCGCTGCAACTCCTCCAAAACCCGCACCACGCGCAGCCCCACGCGCCCGTCCGAGCGCGGGGTGAGCCCTTGGCGGATGCACTCCACGAAGTGCTCGCACTCCAATCGCAGCGGCTCGGCGCTCGAGATCCGCGGGGAGAAGCTCTCTCCAGCCCTCGTTATGTACTCGCCCCACGAGGAGGCGTCCTCGTCGAAGCCCTTGTCGTACACGGTTAGCTTGCCTTCGACGCGCATGTCGTCAAATGTGGCCATGCGCTTGGAGCCCACCACTGTGATGCGTCGTTCCTTGTGGGGGTCGAGCCAGGAGAGATGCAGGTGGGCGACGCGGCCCGAGGGGAAGCGCAGATAGCAGAACACGACGTCCTGGACGCCACCGCGCACGTAGGACTCACCGTGGGCCAGGCACTCGAGCGGATCTTCGTCGATCAGGTGCAACACGACCGACACGTCGTGCGCGCCGAGGCTCCACAGGGCGTTCTCCTCGGCTCGCAGCTGGCCGAGGTTGACGCGGTTGCCGTAGATGTAGTAGAGCGAGCCCAGCTCGCCGTCCTCGACGAGCCGCTTCAGGCGCGTGACGGCCGGGTGGTACTCGAGCAGGTGGCCAACCATCAGGATGCGCCCAGCCTGCTCGGCCGCGTCGACCGCGCGCTGGGCGTCGGCGACAGTGGTGGCGAGCGGCTTCTCCACAAAGCAGTGCTTGCCGGCGCGCAACACGCGCTCAGCCAGCTCCGCGTGCGTGGGGACGGGCGTGGCGAGCACGACAGCGTCGAGCTCGGGGTCGGCGAGCAGGTCGTCGAGCGTGGCGCTCGCGCGCGCGCCTGGCAGCGTTCCAGCGAGCTTGTCGCGCGCCTCCTCGGAGGCGTCGCAAAGCCACGTGAGCTCGCAACCGTCGATCGCCGCGAAATTGCGTGCCAAGTTGGGACCCCAATACCCAAGGCCTACGACGCCGATGCGGATTGGCGTGCTGCCGTCGCTCATCGCGACGCGCCTTCGTCTGGGCGTGCCGGCGTGCCCGCGCGCTGTATGAGCGTCCCGATCGCGCCCACGCAACGCTCTGCCGCTTTGCCGTCACCGTACAGCTGTGGATGGTTTGGAGGGACGGGTCGTTCCAGCGCCGCGAGCACGGCCCCGCCATCAAGGTCGACGAGCACGTTCCAGCCGGCCTCCACCGTCTCCACCCACTCGGTGGTGGACCTGAGCGTGATACAGGGCACCCCGGCAAGGTACGCCTCCTTCTGGACGCCACCGGAGTCGGTCAGCACCGCGCGCGCGCCGTGCGCGAGCGCGGCGAACTCGATGTAGCCAAGCGGGTCGCACAGCCGCACCCTGTCGAGCAGCTCGAGCTCAGAGAGCAGGCCCGCGTCGTGCAGACGCGCGCGTGTGCGCGGGTGCACCGGGAAGATGACGCGTCCTGGCAACGCGGCAACGACATCCGCGAACGCCCGCAAGCGCTCAGGATCATCGACATTGCCGGCGCGGTGGGCTGTCAGCAGGAGGTACTTGCCGGGCTCGAGGTCATAGGCGGCAAGAGCCTCGCTGCTGGCGGTGGCGTCGGGGCGCCACGAGCACGCCACATCCACCATCACATCCCCGACCACCTCGATCCGCCCTCGCGCCGACTCCCTGCGCAGGTTCTCGGCCGACGTCTCAGAAGAGCACAACAGCAGCTCGCTCATGTGGTCGCACAGCACGCGGTTGAGCTCCTCGGGCATCGAGCTGTCGAAGGAGCGCATGCCCGCCTCCACGTGTACGACCGCCACGCCGCGCTGGGCGCCGGCGAGCGCGCCGGCGAGCGTCGAGTTGGTATCGCCATACACGAGCACCGCGTCGGGCTCTGTCTCCGCGAGCAGCGGCTCGAGCGCGGCGAGCATGCGCGCTGTCTGCGAGGTGTTGGAGCCACCCCCGATCCCAAGCTCACGCTCCGGAGCGCAGAGCCCCAGCTCTGAGAAGAACACCTTCGAGAGAGCATCGTCGTAATGCTGGCCCGTGTGCACGAGGATCTCCTCGTGCTCGGCGCGCAACGGCCCCGAGACCGCTGCCGCCTTGATGAACTGCGGCCGGTTGCCTACAACTGTGAGTACGCGCATCGACGCAGCTTATGCAGCTGCGCCCACGACTGAAGTCGACCAGTCAATAACCGATGTCGGTCGCACCACATGGCGGGATAGGCCGAGCTCCTTTGGCTCCAATCCGAGTGCGAGCCCGACGAGCTGGGGAAGGTGAAGGACAGGCATCCGCAGCTCCCTGCCCACCACTTTCTCGGCCAGCGGCTGCTGCATGTCGAGGTTGAGGTGGCACAGCGGACACGGGGTCACCAGGCAATCGGCCTCGGCGTCGACGGCGTCGCCGAGGTGGCGGCCGGCCTGCTTGAGCGACGCCTCCTTGTTCATCGTGATGATCGGGAAGCCGCAGCACTTGCGCATCCCCGCGTACTCGATCACGGCGCCACCAAGCGCCTCGATCAGCTGCTCCAAGTAGCGGTCGCGCGGGTGCTCCTCGTCGATGCCCAGGCGGTTGCGTGGGCGGACGATGTAGCAGCCGTAGAAGGGGCCCACCTTAAGGTTCGTCAGCGGACGCTTGACCATCGATTTGAGCTTCTCCAAGCCGATCTCCTCGACCAGGAGCCACAGGAAGTTCTTGTTTGTTGTAAGTCCACTTTCATAGGTCAGGCCCTCGTCTGAGAGCGTGGAGTTCACGTGCGCGCGGTACTCGGCGTTGGCGTCGAGGCGCTCCTGGCACTCGCTCTGGGCGCCTTGGCAGGTGGAGCAGATGTTCATCATCAGCTCGGCGCCCTGCACTTGCTGGGCGAGCGCGAACGTGCGCGCGTTGAGCGTGTCGGCCAGCTCCTGGTTGTGCTCGGCGATGACCCCGCAACCCGTGCAGTTCGCTCGCTCGAGCTCGACCAGCTCGATGTCCAGCAGCGGCGCGACCTTGGCCATCGAGCCGTGTAGCTCTGGAGTGAAGCCCCTGCTGACGCAGCCGGGCCAGTAGGCGACCTTCACTGGGCGCTCCCTTCCGTGGACTCTGTCGAGGCGCTCTCGCCGGTGGCCACCCCAACGGGCGTCCGCTCTGCCTCTGCCTCTTCGTCCTCGCCGCTCACATACAGGTTCAGCTCGTAGCGCTCAGGCTTGCCCTCGACCTTCTCGTAGATTTTCTTCACAGCCTTCAGGTCCTGCTTGGGGATGCTGTGGCCGAACACCGCGATCTTCAGGCTCACCTTGCGTTTCATCACCCCGCGTATGACGACCGGCAGCGAGCTCAAGAGCTCCTTGCCGGCGGCGGGGTGGAACTTGCCAAACCACGAGTTGCCGCCGTAGGAGCGCGGCAGCATCTCCGCCTCGTGCAAGAGGCCGTAGTCCTTGATCAGCGTCGCGATCGTTTCCTCGTGACGGTGGCCGTTGTTCTGGTCCACGATGTGCTGGTCGCTTCCCGCGATCCGCCGCAGCCGCATGATCTGGCCCATCGGGTTGACGTCCTTGGGGCACGCATCCACGCACTTGAAGCAGTGCGTGCAGTCGTAGATCCCCTGTGGGTCCTGCGACAGGTCGACCAAGCGCTCGCGCTGCTCTTCGTCGCGCGGGTCACCGACGAAGCGGTAGGCCTTGGCGAGCGCCGCCGGCCCGATGAAGCCAGGGTCGACCTCCATCGCCAGGCAGTCCGACACGCACGCCCCGCACTGGATGCAAGCCATCGTCTGCGTCACGTCGACCATCGACTCGCGTGGCACGATGTGCTCGCGCTCGGGCTGCGGGCCCTCGTTGATCAGCCACGGCGTGACGCGCTTCACCTTCTTCCAGTGCACCGCGTCCATGTCGACGATCATGTCCTTGATCACAGGCATGTTGCCCATCGGCTCGACCTCGATCACGCCGTCCTTGGAGGACGCGCGCGCATGGTCGAGGTGGGTGTGGCAGGCAAGCCCCGGCTCGCCGTTGATGCGCACCCCGCACGAGCCGCAGATCGCGGCTCTGCAGGAGCAGCGGATCCCGATCGAGCCGTCGAATCTCGCCTTCGCTTGGAGGATCCCCTCGAGCACCGAGCGGTGGGGCTCAAGCTCGATCGTGTGCTCGTCCCAGTAGGGCGCCTCGCCCGACTCGGGGTCGTAGCGGCGCATGCGCAGCGTGAACTGCTCCGGCGGCTTGTGTGTCTCGGCCATCAGGCGCGCTCCTTCTTGTTGGGGCGGTGCTCGCGAGCCATCAGGCGCGCTCCTTCTCTCAGGTGACTCTCTCTTGAGGCGGTTCCGGTGGCTGCTGTGAGGACCATCAGTATTTCCGCTCCTCAGGCTGCCATTGCGTGATTGTCACGGGCGAATAGCTCACCAGCGGATCGCCCCCGTTGAGGCTGATGTCGATGTGCTTGAGCCACTCTCCGTCGTTGCGCTCGGGGAAGTCGGTCCTGAACTGTGCGCCGCGCGACTCCTTGCGCTCGATCGCCGCCACCACGATCGCCTCGGCGCAGTCGAGCATGTAGCCGAGCTCGAGCGCGCCGAGCACGTCCTGGTTGAAAACCGTGCCTTTGTCGTCGATGTAGGCGCTCTCGGCCTCCCCCTGCAGGCGCTTGACGATCTCGTGCGCCTGCTCGAGGCCCTGCTGGTCGCGGTACACGGCCACGTACTGGTTCATCGTCTCGCCCAGCTCTTGCTTGATCTCCGACACGCGGCGTCCCGTGCGCGGCCTGGCGACGATTGCGTCGATCGTCTTGACGTCCTCGCGCAGCTGGGCGTCGGTCGTGTCGGGCATCGCCATCGAGGAGGCGCGCGCCGCCGCGTGCTCGCCGGCGCGGCGTCCGAAGATCAGCGTGTCGAGCAGCGAGTTGGCGCCGAGCCTGTTGCCGCCGTGCACGGACACGCACGCCACCTCGCCGGCGGCGTACAGCCCCTCGACCGAGGTGGCGCCGTTGATGTCGGTCTTCACGCCGCCCATGATGTAGTGCTGGCCCGGGCGGATCATGATCGGCTCGCGCGTGATGTCCACGCCGGCGAAGTCCTTGCCGATGTTGACGATCTCGCGCAGCGCCTCCAATGTGCGCTTGCGCGGCACCATCGTGATGTCGAGATAGATGCCCTCGCCGTGGGCCCCCACGCCGCGCCCCTCGAGGATCTCGGTCTGCTCGGCCCTTGACACCACGTCGCGCGAGGCGAGCTCCATCTTGTTGGGCGCGTACTTCTCCATGAAGCGCTCGCCCTCGGAGTTCAGTAGGACCGCGCCCTCGCCGCGGGCGCCCTCGGTGATCAGCAAGCCGTTCTCCACCAAGGTGGTCGGGTGGTACTGGACCATCTCCATGTCCATCAGCGGCGCGCCGATGCGATACGCCTGGGCGATCCCGTCGCCGGTCACGATCAACGCGTTCGTGGTTGGGCTGTACACCTGGCCCGCCCCGCCACACGCGAGGATCGTGTTCTTCGCTCCCAGCACCTCCATACGCCCCGAGCGCACGTCGCGCGCGACGACGCCGCAACAGCGCCCAGCGTCGTCCCGCAAGAGCGAGGTCACGAACCACTCCTCGTAGCGCTCGATCTGCTCGTGGTGCTTCATCAGCTGCTCGTAGAGCACGTGCAGTATCGCCTGCCCCGTTATGTCGGCGACGTAGGCGGTGCGCTTCATCGAGGCGCCGCCGAACGCCCTCAGGTCCAGTTCGCCGGAGTCGTTGCGGTGGAAGGTCACGCCCATGTGCTCTAGGTGCATGACCTCCTTCGGAGCCTCCGAGCACATGATCTCGATCGCGTCCTGGTCGCCCAGGAAGTCCGAGCCCTTGACAGTGTCGTACGCGTGCGATTTCCAGTCGTCGGCCACGTTGATCGCTGCGTTGATGCCGCCGGCTGCCGCGACGGAGTGCGAGCGCACCGGGTGGACCTTGCTCACGATCGCAACGCTCGAGCCGGCCTGTGCGGCGGCGAGCGCGGCACGCTGGCCCGCGAGACCTGCGCCGATGATCAAGACGTCGTGTGCTGGCATGGCTCCCTGAAGGCTTGGAGGAGGAGGACGGTGTGTCGCGCGGGACTCTATAACGCGGGGCGGTGCTAAGACCCGCCCGCCGGGTTGAGGGCTTGGCGGATCTGGGCGACCGTCACGATGCCGCGCAAGACGCCGTCGGCGTCGACCGCGACCATCCCGCCGAGTCTGCCAAGACCCTCGCTGCGCAGCAGCGACTCCGAGCGGTTCCTGCTCGTCGATGCGCACCGACAGATCCTGCTCGAGCACGTCGCCAACCTCGAGCGCCGGGCGCCCCGCCGCGATCTCCGCGTCGATCCGCTCTGAGCGCACCACCCCCAGGAAGTGACGCGCCTGGTCGACTACCGCGAACCATGGGCGCCTGTAGCGTGCGAAGAACTGCTCCTGTGCGTCGAGCAGCTTCAGCTCGGCAAGCATCGTGGGCGGCTCGCGGTCCATGATGTCCGCCACCCGCACGCTCTGTATGCGCTGGCCGAGCGCGCCCTGCATCACCGCTCCGCCGGAGGCCTGGTAGAGGATCAGCCCGAGCAGCAGCGTGAACAGGCCGAAGCTGTTGCCGCCGACCAGGGCGAGCAGCCCGAGGAGGCCGAGCACCAGCGCGAAGACCTGGCCGGCGCGGCCGGTGATACGCGTGCCGCGATGGCGGTCACCGGTGCGCCACCAGATCGCCGCCCGAGCGATCCGCCCGCCGTCGAGCGGAAAGGCGGGCACCAGGTTGAACAGCAGCAGCGCCGCGTTGATGAAGGCGAGCCACGCGAGCAGCGCGAGCACCGGCGTGGTGGTGAAGCCTTCGCGCGTCAGCACCGCGTCGGTGAAATGGCCTCCGCTGGCGATCGCGGCGGTCGCGGCGACGCAAGCCACCAGCACCGCCAGTGTCGCGGCGGGCCCCGCGGCGGAGATCTTGAATTCCTCGCCCGGCGTCTCCGGTTCGCGCGCGGGCTTGGCCATCCCGCCGAAGAACCACAGGTCGATCCCGAGGATCGGGATTCCCAGCCGGCGCGAGACCAGCGCGTGCCCCAGCTCGTGCAGGATCAGCGAGGCGAAGTAGCCGAGCGCGCCGCCTACGGCGACTGCGTACGCAGTGCTGCTCGAGCCGCCCAGCACTTCGTGGAAGTACTGCGACAGGAAGAAGATCAGGAAGAACAGGACCAGGAACCAGCTCGCGCTGACGCCGACCCTGATGCCGAAGATGCGCGCCAGCTGGATGCTGCCGCGGGACTGCATCGGTGCTCTTGTGGCCATGTATTGATCTTAGGCCGTCTGAGTGCTCAGGCAGGCTGGAGGAACGTAGGTTGTGCTGTTTGTCTAAAGCTGCGAAGGCATATACGAATCGCAAATGCCATCACGAATTTGAAAGTGCCTATACGTTGACCGGCGGGCGGCTGCGCTCGATGATCGCCTTGCAGTCGCTTCCCGCGGGAAGCGTGCCGTACTCGAGGCCGCCGTCGTCGCCGAGGCGCGAAGCGCAGAACGCATCGGCCACGGCAGGTGGGGCGTGGCGCACGAGCAGCGATCCCTGTAGCGCCAAAGCCATGCTCTCCACGATCCTGCGCGCGCGCAGCTCGAGCGTCTCGGGATCCGAGAACTGTCGCTCGAGCTTTTGCACGTGCTGCATCCAGGCGCGCATCGGCGCCCTGCGCCTCCCGCAGCTCGTGCATAAACACCTCGAGCGAGCGCGGCGTGCGCACGAGTGCGCGCAGCACGTCGAGGCTCATGACGTTGCCCGACCCCTCCCAGATCGAGGCGAGCGGCGCCTCGCGGTACAGGCGCGGCATGCCCGACTCCTCGACGTAGCCGTTGCCGCCGAGGCACTCCAACGACTCGAATGCGTGATTGGGGGCGCGCTTGCACACCCAGTACTTGCCGACGGCCGTGGCCAGGCGCTTGAACAGGTGGGCGTCGCTGAGATCGTCGTCGCCGGAGGCGGGCGCCTCTGCGCCGGCTTCGTCGTAGGCGCGCGCCAAGCGCATCGCGAGCGCCGTGGCCGCCTCAGACTCCACGCACAAGTCGGCCAACACGTTGCGCATCAGCGGCTGGTCGATCAGCAGCTTGCCGAACGCGGAGCGGTGAGCGGCGTGATGGGTGGCGTTGACCACTCCCGCCCGCATCCCGGCGGCGCCGCCGATCACGCAGTCCAGGCGCGTGTGGCCGACCATCTCGATGATCGTCGGCACACCGCGTCCCGGCTCGCCCACCATCCGCGCCCACGCGCCGTGGAATTCGACCTCGCTGGAGGCGTTGGAGTGATTGCCGAGCTTGTCCTTCAGCCGCTGGATGTGAAATGCGTTGCGGCTTCCGTCGGGCAGGATGCGCGGCAGCAGGAAGCAGGACAGGCCTTCGTCGGTCTGCGCGAGCACCAGGAACAGGTCGGACATCGGCGCCGAGCAGAACCACTTGTGCCCGGTGAGCTCGTACTCGGCCCCCGGCCCGCCGCCGTTCAGCGGTTGGGCGATGGTTGTGTTGGCTTTCACGTCCGAGCCGCCCTGCTTCTCTGTCATCGCCATGCCCGCGATCGCCGAGCCCTTCTCGCTCGCGGGCACGAGTCGCGGGTCATACTTGGTGGCCGTCACGAGCGGTCCCCACTCGGCCAACAGCTCCGGCTGGGCGCGCAGCGCGGGCAGCACCGCGAAGGTCATCGTGATCGGGCAGCAGAAGCCCGCCTCGGCCTGCATCGCGGTCATGTAAAGCGCCGCGCGCGCGGCGTGTGACGCCGGCTGCTCGCTGCGCCACGGCAGCGCGTGCAGTTCGTGCTCGACGCCCAACTTCATCAGCTTGTGCCAAGCCGGGTGGAACTCGACCTCGTCGATACGGTTGCCGTAGCGATCGTGCGTGCGCAAGACCGGCTTGTTCTCGTTTGCCAGGCGACCCCACAGCTGCTGCGGCTCGCCGCCGACGATCGTGCCGAGCGCTGAGGCGCGCTGGCAGACCCACTCGGCGCCCTCGCGCCGCGTGGCCTCGACGAGCGGGGTGTTGCTCGCGAACACGTCCACGCCCTCGAGCGGGGGCGCCTGGTTGGCGACAGTGTGCGTCTGCCACTGGGCGCTGGGGCTCGCTGACTGTGAGACGGTGGCCATCACCCGAAAGGTTACCCCTCCGCGATAGCATCGCCGCGCGGGTGGGCGCATCTCCCCCCGCGGCGCCCATCGAAAGCTCGTATCCCGAGCCGGATGAGCCCGCAACGCTTCAGCTACCAGAGGACCGACACATGGCCAAGATCAAGGTGCACAACCCCGTCGTCGAGCTCGACGGCGACGAGATGACACGGATCATCTGGTCGTTCATCAAGGAGCAGTTGATCCTGCCCATACCTGGACGTCGAGCTCCAGTACTTCGACCTATCGATCCAGTCGCGCGACGCGACCGAAGACGCCATCACCGTCGAAGCGGCCGAAGCGATCAAGCGGTGCGGGGTCGGGGTCAAGTGCGCCACGATCACCCCCGACGAGGCGCGTGTGAAGGAGTTCGACCTCAAGGAGATGTACCGCTCGCCGAACGGGACCGTGCGCAACATCCTCGGCGGCGTCATCTTCCGTGAGCCGATCGTGATCTCCAACATCCCGCGGCTCGTGCCCGGCTGGAGCAAGCCGATCGTGATCGGCCGTCACGCCTTCGGCGACCAGTACCGTGCGACAGACCTCGTCGTGCCCGGCGAGGGCAAGCTGACGCTCACATTCACGCCCAAGGACGGCAGCGAGCCGATCGAGCTCGACGTGTTCGACTTTCCAGGCAGGGGCGTCGCGGTGGCGATGTACAACCTCGACGACTCGATTCG
This sequence comes from uncultured Solirubrobacterales bacterium, assembly GCA_963764655.1. Lineage (GTDB taxonomy): Bacteria > Actinomycetota > Thermoleophilia > Solirubrobacterales > Solirubrobacteraceae > Palsa-744. The sequence goes on along the minus strand of CAVXTI010000001.1, from coordinate 1,811,371 downwards.
CGATTTCGCACAGACCTCTCTGCGCTATGGCCTGGAGCGCGGCTATCCCGTCTACCTGTCGACCAAGAACACGATCCTCAAGCGCTACGACGGGCGCTTCAAGGACATCTTCGCGGAGGTGTACGAGAGCGAGTTCAAGGCCGACTTCGAGGCGGCCGGCATCACCTATGAACACCGCCTGATCGACGACATGGTGGCGGCCGCCCTGAAGTGGGAAGGCGGCTATGTGTGGGCCTGCAAGAACTACGACGGCGACGTCCAATCCGACACCGTCGCACAGGGCTTCGGCTCGCTCGGGCTGATGACGAGCGTGCTGATGAGCGCCGACGGCAAGACCGTCGAGGCGGAGGCCGCGCACGGCACCGTCACCCGTCACTACCGCATGCACCAGCAGGGCAAGCCCACTTCCACCAATCCGATCGCCTCGATCTTCGCGTGGACACGGGCGCTGTCGGCCCGCGGGCGCATGGACGACACGCCGGCGGTCAGCGAGTTCGCCCAGACGCTCGAGCGCGTGTGCGTAGCAGACGGTGGAGAGCGGCAAGATGACCAAGGATCTTGGCGCTGCTCGTCGGACCGCGATCAGCCGTGGCAGACGACGCAGGAGTTCCTTGCGCATGACGCCTCCAATGCCGACGACAACCCTCAACGCCAGGAGATGAATCAGTGAGCAATCCCGTACGAGTCACCGTCACAGGCGCGGCCGGCCAGATCGGCTACAGCCTCGTGTTCCGCATCGCAAGCGGTCAGCTGCTCGGCCCCGACCAGCCGGTGGACCTGCGACTGCTCGAGATCCCGCCGGCGATGCGGCGCGCTCGAGGGCGTCGCGATGGAGATCGTCGACTGCGCCTTCCCGCTGCTCGCGGGTCTCGACCTGCACGACGACCCCGAGGACGCCTTCGACGGTGTGAACATCGCCCTGCTCGTCGGCTCGCGCCCACGCACGAAGGGCATGGAGCGCGCCGAGCTGCTCAGCGAGAACGGCAAGATCTTCACCGCGCAGGGCAAGGCACTGAACGAGCGCGCGGCCGCCGACGTGAAGGTGCTCGTCGTCGGCAACCCGGCCAACACCAACTGCCTGATCGCGATGAACAACGCGCCCGACGTTCCGCGCGAGCGCTTCACCTCGATGATGCGCCTCGACCACAATCGCGCCGTCGCGCAGCTGGCCGCCAAGGTGCGGGCGTCGGTCAGCGACGTCACCAAGATGGGCGTGTGGGGCAATCACTCGCCCACGATGTACCCCGACCTCTTCCACGCCGAGGTCAAGGGCGTGCAGGCGGCCAAGGTGGTCGACGACCAGGCATGGATCGAAAACGAACTTCCTCCCCAACGTCGGCAAGCGCGGCGCCGCGATCATCGAGGCGCGCGGCGCCTCCAGCGCCGCCTCGGCCGCCAACGCGGCGATCGACCACGTGCGCGACTGGGTAGGCGGCACCAGCGAGTGGGTCTCGATGGGAGTCGTCTCAGACGGCTCCTACGGCGTGCCCGAGGGTCTCATCAGCGGCTTCCCCTGCACGTGCGCGAAGGCGAGTGGTCGATCGTGCAGGGCCTCGACATCGACGACTTCTCCCGCGCGAAGATCGACGCCTCGATCGCCGAGCTGACCGACGAGCGCGACACCGTGCAGAGCCAGGGTCTGATCTAGAAGGACCCCTTAACGAGTAACGGCCGGGTCGCATGCGAGACCCGGCCGTTTCGTGTACCACGACTGCCTCGTCATCCTGGCCAGTCCGACGGATCGTCGTTCCTGGCCAGGACCCAGACCGCGCAGTGTGCTAAGCACATAAGCGTCGAGCGCCGCCAGGACACGGCTAGGACTGGATGCCAACCTCTGCCCTGCTTCTTGATCTTCTTTTCCTGCTCGAGGCCGGGGAGCACGCGGTACAGGTAGTTCTGCTTGATCCCCATCTTGGCGGCCAGCTCGGGGATCGTGATGCCGGGCTGTCCGCTCACGAATGAGAGGGCCTGCGCGGCGCGCGTGCCGCTGCCCTTGCGACGGCCCGCACGGCGGGGTGCGGCCTTGGCGGCGGGTCGGTTGCGGTAGTGGCCGTGGCCGTCTCGGCCTTGGCCTTCGCCTTGCTCCCGGCGGACGACCGCGTCGTTTGGTGCCGGTGTCGTGCGACTCTTCGACCCGCGCGGGCGACCCGGTCCGCGTCGAGCTGGCGCGGCGGCGGGAGCGGCTGCGCGGGAAGCCGGAAGCCGATCCACGAACACCCGCACAGTGCCGTCGCCGCGGCTTCCAGGCGATTGTACTCGTCGATCAGCGGCTTGAGCTCCGCCAGTCGGTCGTTTATCTCTCGGCGCTTCTCGTCAAGAAAGTCAGTCACGATATGTGTCCTGTTCACTGGGGTGAATGCAGCCCGACGATTCGGGTCAGCACGGTCTTTGCGCTTCACTCTACACAACTTGCCGCGCTCGTCTGTCGCACATGTCATCGCGACCTGCAAGCGAATTACCGCGTGGCCAAATGGGTCTGATTTCGCCTACGTGTGATCGGCGCTTGTGTCAGTGCTCGATCAAAGCGCGCAGACGGTCGAGCGTGCGGGTGGCCTCGCGCTCGGGCATTCCACCCACGAGCGCCCGGCTGGCAAGGGCGCCGAGTGGACCGAGTGGCGCGTGGAACTCGTTGCGGTAGTCAAAGCGCGTGGAGCCATTCGAAGCCGGCTGCAGCGCGTACTCCGTGCGTGCGCGTGAGCGGGCCGGGCCGCGTCCCTCCCAGACGGCGCGCTCGCCAGCCACGCATTCCACCAGTATCCAATGAACATCGACGCTGACTCCTCTCAGGTGGATCTGCTGGTCCATGCGGTAGCCGACGCGCGGCGCGCCCTCGTCGTGGTCGCGCAGCTTGCGGTGAATCGTGACCCAGTCGTCGAGCCGCGCCGGGTCCATCACCGTGTCCCAAATCGCCGCTTGGCGCGGCGGCGATCTCGATCGAGGCGGCGACGGTGCTCCATCGTGCCGCCAGCTCCTCCACCTTTTCCCACTCGTACAGAGCGTGCTCGACGGCTGAGTCAAATGAGTGCATCTCCACGGCCAGGATCTCCGCGGCCTGGTCGTCCCTCGGCAGCAGGTCACCGTTCAGCCCTTCCATCAGCGGGAGTATCAGCTCCGGCTGCTCGTCGGCGAGGATGGCCGCCAGGCGGGCGGCGATCGGCGTGACTGTCACCCCGAGCCCGATGCTCGGGCGGGCGAGCATCATCAGCTCTGCTATGCGCTCGATCATCTGGCCGTAGCTGAGCACGTCGGGGCCGCCGACGTCGAGCGAGCGGCCCTCTACCGCCGTGGTCGTGGCGCACGAGGCAAGCATCTCGACGATGTCACGCTCGTCGATCGGTTGGGTGCGAAAGTGACGCCACGCGGGCAGCGCCAGCACTGGCATGCGCTCGACGAGGCGCACGAGAAATCGGAACGAGCGCGAGCGCGCGCCGATCACGATCGAGGCGCGCAACGCGACCGAGCCCGGGACGGTCTCGAGCAGGATGCGCTCGACCGCATGCCTGCTCGACAGGTGGGCCGAGGGTTGACCGCGGCCCTCCTGCGCTTCCGCTGTGCCATGTTCGCGCGGGAGCAGGCCGCCGAGGTACACGATGCGTCCCACGCCGGCCGCGCGCGCCGCCTGCGCGAAGGTTTCCGCCGAGGTCCGCTCGCGCATCGGGAACGACACGCCCGTGGAGGGCTCCATCGAGTGGATCAGGTAATAGGCGACCTCGACGTCGCGCATCGCGCGCGGCACGCCCGCCCCGCTGAGTGTGTCGCCGATCACGAGCTCGATATCGGCGAGGCTCACCTCGCCGCTGGGCGGGAGGGCGTCGCGCATGCGCGCGCCGTCGCGCGCGAGCGCACATACCGCGTGGCCTTGGTCGAGCAGCCGGGGCAGCAGCGCCGCTCCCGCGAACCCGCTCGCGCCGGTGATGAGGATGCGCACTCCACCATGATGACGTTCCGGCGCCGGGCCCACGGAAAAGCCGCGCAAAATGCGTGAACGCAACCCCGATTGTCACAAGATCGAGGTTCGATCCTGGCTATTTGCGGATAGGGAGCGGTTTTCCCCGCGGTTTGCGAAGAAGGCCCGCCGGTGGCCCTTGAGGGTGTGCGCCACCGGTGCTTTGATGCCTGCCTGCCGTCCAGTCCTTCAGCCGCAACCAAAGGGGAGTCAGTGCCGAGAGCGCAGAGCAAGCGAGCCACCCGCAAGGTCACATGTGACGATTGCTTCTTCCGGCGCAACATGCTGTGCGCGCTGGAGCTCGACGAGCCCTGCGCCACCTTCCGGCCGAACGAGGCCCAGCTCGCGCCGCCGCGGCAGTTGCGCTTCGAGTTCCGCCAGGAGCGCCGCTCGCGCGCCGCGTGGGCGTTTCCCTCGGCGCAGGAACAGGCCGCGTTGCACGCCTAGGTTTTCGTCCGCTCGGCGTGCCGGGCTATCCAGTTCGCGCCGGGCGTGTCGGTCAGGCCGTGGGCGGCGATCGAGCACAGCACGACGAGCGCCGCCAGGTCGAAGATCTGCTCTCCGTTTGCGATGTGCTGGTCGAGCACCAGCAGCGAGAAGGTCATCGTGGCGACGCCCTTCGGCCCGAACCAGCCCATGAACAGGCGCGTCTGGCGGTCGGTGTCGGTGCCGAGCAACGCGATCCACACCGCGACGGGGCGTGCGATCAAGAAGGTCGCGGCGACCACGCCGAGCGCTGCCCAGCCATTGCTCTCGAGGGCGTCGAGCGTCAGCAGCGAGCCGAACACGACGAAGATCCCGAGCTTCACGATCTCAACGATCTCGTCCGCGCGCTGCTCGAAGTGGCGGCGCAGGTCGGGACGGCGCAGGCCGAGCACGATCGCCGCGACGAACACCGCGATGAAGCCGTTGCCGCGCGGCGCCAGCACGGTGAGCCCGTAGGTGGCGAACGCGACGCCGAGCGCGTACAGCGACTTCTGGTGCGAGGGGATCGGGTGCTCCAGCGGGCGCTTGCTCTCACTGGGCATCAGCCAGCCCGCGAGCCAGCCGAGCGCGAGCCCGTAGAGAAAGCCGAGGCCAACGTCTTGCAGCACGAAGCGCCACCACACGAAATGCTGCGATTCGCTGCTGAGCGCCGCGAGGAACGTGAGCACGGCGGGCAGCGCGAGGCCGTCGTTGAGACCAGACTCCAGGTTCAGCGAGTGGCGCACCAGCCGCGGCACGCGCGGGTTGGTGACGATGCTCGAGGTCAGCACCGGGTCGGTCGGCGAGAGCAGCGCGCCGAGCAGCAGCGACTCCGTCCACGAGAGCCCGATGAGCACGTGCCCGGCGACGGCGACGATCCCGGCCGTGATCGGCATCGCGATCGCGAGCTTGCGCAGCGGCAGGTGCCACGCTCGCTGCAGCATCTCGCCCTCGACCTCCAGGCCGTCGCGGAACAGGATCACGATCAGCGCGACGAACGCGAGGTCCTCGACGAAGCCCGACTGAGCGTGAAAGCTGACCCATTCGAAGCCGCCGTCTCCGACTATGAAGCCGGCGATCACGAACAGCGCCGCAAGCGACAGAAATGAGCGCTGCGCCAGCCCGGAGGCGAGCGCCCCGATGATCAAAAGCGCGCCAAGGAAGGCGGCGGTCGCCTCGAAAGTCGGCACGCGCCTAGCTTCTCAGGCGTTCGATATGGATCATCGGGGGTATATTGGACACCATCGACAAGCGTTCAGCAGAGGCGGTGGCCAGATGGCGGCAAAAGACAGGATCGGCAAGGCGAGCGAAGCCTTGCGAAGCAGCGAACATCAAGACGGTTGATGGAGGACGAGCAGTTGCGTGAGAGCCTGCTCTCGGCGTACGGCTCGGCGCGCAGCGCCTACGGGCGCGTGAGCAACGGCAAGCCGGCGGGCAAGGCGCTGCTCGAGGATCGCAAGCTGCAGCGCGAGCTGGTCGAAGCCGCGAACGCGCTCAAGGAAGCGTCGTACGCGATTCGCCAGCCTCCCGCCAAGCCGAAGCGCAAAGGCGGGCTCGGTCGCACGCTGGCGCTCCTGATCGTCGGCGCGGTGCTCGCGCTCGCGCTCAGCGAGGGCCTGCGCTCGAAGGTGCTCGACCTGCTGTTCGGCGCCGAGGAGGAGTTTGACTACAGCTCGACGACGATGCCAGCGCAGGACACTCCCGCGGCCGCGGGCACGCCGGCCGCGTGAGCACAACCGCGACGACGACGAGGGGACTCTCGGGTGAGAAGGCCCGGCGCATCGTCGAGGCGATGCGCCACAGCGTCGCGCGTCGCGGCGCGGCGGGATCGACGTTCGACCATGTCTCGCGCGAGGCGGGCGTCTCGCGCGGCCTGCTGCACTACTACTTCGGCACCAAGGAGCAGCTGCTCGTCGAGGCGGCGCGCCGCGACTGCGACCTGCGCCTGGAGGCGCTCGAGCAACGACTCGCGGGCGCGCAGACGGCCGACGACTTCGTCCATCTGCTGGCGCTTGACCTGCAGGAGACGATTCGCGAGGAACCAGACTTCGTCACGCTCGTGTTCGAGCTGTTCACGCTCTCGCGCCGCAACGCCGACATCGCGGTCGAGTACGCGCGGCTCGTGCGGCTCACGCGCGAGCGGCTGGCGAGCATGCTGGCGGCCGCACAGGAGGATGGGGTGCTGCAGCTGCACGCCGAGCCGGAGGCGGTCGCCGACATCCTCTTCTCGATGGGCGACGGCTTCGCGTTGCGCATGATCGCCGAGCCCGAGCGCGACTTCTCAGAGACGGTCAGGGCTGGCATTGAGTGCGCCCGCTCGCTCGTCGCCGACTGACAAGTCGCCCGGGCCAGACTGACAACTCGGCCGCGCTCTTATAATCAGCGCTTATGCCCATCTACGAGTACAGGCGCCCGGACGGCACCACCTTCGAGTTGCGGCAAGCTTTCAGCGAGGACGCGCTGATCGAGGACCCCGAGACTGGGGCGCCTGTCGAACGCGTGCTGCACGCGCCCGCGGTGCACTTCAAGGGCAAGGGCTTCTACAACACCGACTACGGCACGCGCAAGCGCCAGCGCGAGACCGCGGCCTCAAGCGAGAGCTCCTCCAAGGGGGACTCCGCCGACAAAGGGGACGCCAAGAAAGACGAGTCCTCGTCCTCCGATTCGGGGATGAGCAAGCCCGAGAAGAAGACTGAGGTCGCGAAACCCGTCGCGGCGGCGGAGAGCGCCTAGCCTAACCCGCGAGGAAGCGAGCCGCGGCTGCGCGGCGCTCGCCTTCTGAGACGCTGAGGCCGACCTCGCCGTCGGGCAGCGTCACCGCGCCTGACGGGCGCAGGATGCGCGTCGGCGGCGTGCCGCCGACGGCCAGCGCCCCGAACAGGCCGAGCAGCGTCGGGCCGCTCATGTCGGAGATGATCGCCGGCGGCGCGTTCCAGGCGATCAAAGGCATGCGCACGAAGCTCGAGAACGACAGCAGCCGCGACTTCATGTCCTGAAAGAGGGCCTGCTGGTGTTCGGCTCGCTGCAGGTCGGTCTCGTTGGGCGCGCAGCGGTTCTTGCGGGTGCGCGCGAGCGCCAGCGCCTGCTTGCCGTCCAGGCGGTGCGTGCCCTTGCTCAGGCGCAAGGTGAAGCCGCCGTTGCGAAAGCCGCCGCTGATTTCCGAGACGACGCAGCTGCCCGTGTAGTCGACGCCGCCCATCGCGTCGATCAGCTGCGGGAAGTTTTCGAAGTTGACTTCGACGAGATGGTTGATCGAGATGTCGAGGTAGCGCTCGACCGTCGAGATCGCAAGCGCGGGCCCGCCGAAGGCGTAGGCGGCGTTGATCTTCTGCAGGCCGTGGCCGGGGATCTCGACAACCGTGTCGCGCGGGATCGACAGGCGCGCGGAGTGCCCGCCGCCGGTGCGGATCAGCATGATCGTGTCTGAGCGGCTCGGCCCGGAGGTGTTGGCGCCAGGTTCCCTGCTGCCCTTCGGGCGCCTATCGGAGCCGAGCACGAGGATGTTGTTGGCCGAGGTCAGTGGGAAGCCGGCCGGCTTGAGCACGGCCGCGACCTCGGCGGGCGGCAGGGTGCGCTCGAAGTGGGCGCTTACGAGGAACAGCAGGAGCGAAAGCAGCAGCCAGCTGGCGAGGAGCGCGAGCAGGCCGAGCACGATGCGTCTGGGGGTGACGCGCTCTAACCAGCTCCGTCTAGGGCTCTTCTCCCGGCCTGGGCGGCGTGGGTAGCGCACTCCTACGCTCTGCTCGCCGGCGTCGCCCTCGCCTTTCAAGGCGCGTTTTCCGCCCGCGCCCTTCAGGGTGGGAAGGCGTCGTCCCGCACGGTAGCGCGTGTATTGCGGGGTGTCGTCTGAGCGAGGAGTCATCGAGGCTGGTCCGGGCGTCAGGCCACGGTCGGGGTCGGGCGCTAGCCGGGGTGTGGTGGCACCTTATATTCCCCCCATGACCACCCCGGATGAGGCAGTCGGCCGGCTCGTCGTGTGTCCCACCCCGATCGGCAACCTCGGGGATGTGACCCTGCGCGTGCTCGACGCGCTGCGCGAGGCGGACGTTGTCGCCTGCGAGGACACGCGCCGCACGCGCGTCTTGCTCGATCGCTACGAGATCGCGGGCACGCTCGTCAGCTACCACGAGCACAACGAGCGCGAGCGCGCCCGCGAGCTGGTGGGGCGAATCCAGGCCGGTGCGGTCGTCGCGCTCGTCTCAGACGCCGGCACGCCGCTCGTATCCGACCCGGGATGGGCGCTCTTGCAAGCGTGCCTCGCGGCGGGCGTGCCGGTCGAGGTGCTGCCCGGTCCCTCCAGCGTGCTGGCGGCGCTCGTCGCCTCGGGCCTGCCGTCTGAGCGCTGGCGCTTCGTCGGTTTTTTGCCGCGCAAGCGCGGGGAGTTGGCGCGGCTGCTGGGGGAGAGTGTCGAGACGCTCGTGGCGTTTGAGTCGCCCAGGCGGCTGGCGACGGCGCTCGAAGTCCTGGCCGCGCTCGACCCTGAGCGTCCCGTGGCGGTCTGCCGCGAGCTGACCAAGCTGCATGAGGAAGTCCGTCGCGGGAGCGCGGCTGAGTTGACTGTGCATTACCGCGAACAGCCTGCGCGCGGGGAGATCGTGCTCGTGGTGGGCGCCGCCGCGCCGAGGAGTGCCGATCGTGACGACGCGCTCAATGCGCTGCGCTCACTCGTCGACGCGGGCGCACGCGCACGACCGGCGGCGGGAGTCATCGCCAAGCTCACGGGGTTGAGCGCCAACGACTTGTACCGGGCGCTCACGGGCTTGTAAGTCGCGTCAGCGCGTGCTACGCCCATAGAAACCTGGCACTAGCCCCGCTGAACGTGGCACTTCGGCTGTACTGGAGCGCATTTTAGTTAGCCTGCACATGCGCCTGCACATGCTATCTTTAGCTTGCGATGGCCTTGACGCGGCGCTCCCAGCTTCTGCTCGACGACGAGCTTCATGCCCGTCTACGCGAGTCCGCCGCGCGCCGGGGGATCTCGATGGGTGCGCTGATCCGGGAGGCGATCGAGGAGAAGCTCTCCCACGCCGACGACGCGCGCGCTCAGGCAATCGAGGAGCTGCTCAGCGCCGATCCGTTGTCGGTGGGGGACTGGCCGGATATGAAGTGCCGAATGATCGAAGACATGAACGCCCCAAGCGCTCACGTGTGACGCGTGCGACGCTTTCTGTTCGACACCGCCGTGTTTGTGTACGCGCTGGGGTCCGAGCATCGCTATCGCGAGCCATGCCGCTCGATCCTGCGCGAGGCTCAGCGCGGGACGCTCGACGGCGAGGCGAGCCTCGAGCTTGTGCACGAGTTCGCCTATGTCCGCCTGCGCCAATCGGGAAATCGCCACGACGCCGCCCGCTGGGCTCGCACCGTCGCGCGTGTGTGCCGTCTGCACGCGGTCGAGCAGGCGGATATCGACCGTGCGCTCACACTGTGGTGTGAGCACGAGCAGCTCGCGGTGCGCGACGCTATCTTCGCCGCGACCGCGCTCAACCGCGGGATCGACGCGATCCTCAGCCCGGATCGTGACTTCGACGACATCCCGGGCGTGCAGCGCATCGACCCGGCCGATGCGACGGCGTTGGCAACGCTGACTGCCTGACTCGAGGGACTTGACACCTGGGATCGCTCGTGGTATGTTGCCGCCAGCGTCTGTCATCCCAGTGGGTGCGGATGGACATAAGGTCAGGTTCTGGGTTGGCCTCTGTGGTCGACAGCGAACGTTTTGGCAGGGCCCTTGGGAGAGGGACTGGGTCGCAATTCGAGAGGGAGTTGTATTTCGCGTGGTTTCCTTGGGGAATAGCGTTGTTGAGAGTCCGTGTGCTTGCGGGGCTGGCGTTATAGGACGCGTCAGCGTCGCTGACGCGTCTCTCTCTCTCTCTCTCTGGGCCAGCCGGCGCCTAGGCGCTAGCAGCCTCCGCCGCGGCGTCCAGTCGTGGCCCGCCGGGTATAAGGCCCGGCTCGGTCTCTCGCGCGCTGTAGGCGCGCTTTCAGCTTCTTGTCGTCCTGTCGTCACGGGTCATAGGCCTGTGGCGGTTTTGTCGTGCCCGCGGTCCCGCGGGTCGTCTCGTGTGGATCGCTCTAGGAAGGGATGGGTGTGATGGGCTCTCGTAGGATCGTGTTGGCAGGTGTGGTGTTCGCTTGCTCGCTTGCCGGGAGCGTGTCGCTCTCGACGTCGGCGGCTTTGGCTGTCGCGCCGCCTGTGGTCGAAGAAGAGGCGGTGCTGGACGTCGCGGCTACGAGCGCGACTGTGCGGGCGCAGATTAATCCCGAGGGCAGCGAAACGACGTATCGCTTCGAATACGGTACGAGCGAAGGGTACGGGTCGAGCGTGCCAGTGCCGGATGGGATCGTCGGCTCCGGCTCTGCCGGTATCACCGTGAGCGCGCATCCCCAGGGCTTGCTGCCGAGCACGTCTTATCACTACAGGGTCGTGGCGCTCGTCGCATCGACGAGCGAAGCGGTTGCAGGCGTCGACGGGACGTTCACTACGCAGCCCGTGGGCGGCGAGTTCTCGTTGCCTGATGGGCGCCAGTGGGAACTGGTGTCGCCGCCGAACAAACACGGTGCACGGTTCATTCCGCTGGACCCTGAAGGGAACGGCTCGCTTCAGGCGGCTGAAGACGGCAGCGGGATCGTGTACCAGGTGGACGTGCCGACCGAAGCGGAACCCGCGGGAGCCGCCAGCTTGTCGCAGGTTCGCTCGGTGCGAGGCACGCAGGGTTGGTCTTCGCAGGATATCGTCCAGCCGCACAGTTCAGTTACTGGCCCGACAGGATATCCCGAATATGATGTTTTCTCGAGAGATCTCTCGCTTGGGCTCGCCGACCCGAGAACGGACAAAAGCGTGCCGTTGTTGTCGAGTCTGGCGTCTGAACAGACGCTCTATCTCCGCCGTGAGGCGCTGTGCGATGCGTCGGCGACCGCTAGCGAATGCTATCTGCCGTTGCTGACCGGAAATGAAGGTGTCGCGAACGTGCCGCCCGGCGCCAAATTCGGTGAGGTCGGCCCTGAAATTGCATCACCGGATTTGAGCCATGTGCTGTTGAAATCGGAAGTGGCGTTGACGGCGACGCCTCTCGCTGAAGGTCCGCCTCGTGAAGGAGGTCGTCCGGATCGACATGGGGTCTATGAGTGGTCGGCGGGCGTCGCGCCCGGGGAAGCGCTGCAGCTGGTGAGTTTGCTGCCGGCGAGCGAAGGCGGCGGTTCGCCTCCTGCCGAAGCCCTTGGTGTGGGTGCGGATCCCGAACTTCTATTCAGTGGCGATGGGAGGCATGCTATCTCCGATAATGGCTCGCGAGTATTCTGGGATTGGGAGGGTATCGTCGGGGGTTTTGGTCGGGGTGGCGGTACGGCTTTGTATTTGCGCGATACGGTCAAGCGCGAATCGGTGCGTTTGGACGTGAAGCAGCCCGGTGCGCCGAGCGGCGGTCAGCCTGAAGCGGTCTTTCAGATTGCAAGCAGCGATGGCTCGAAGGTGTTCTTCACCGACAGCCAGCACTTGACGGCGCAGTCCAGTGTCAAAGAACAGAATTTGTTCGAATACGAACTGTACGAGTGTGAAATCGTCGAAGAAGCTGGGCATCTGGCGTGCAAGTTGACCGATCTGACGCCTGAAAGGGGAGGGCTGCCTGCTGGTGTGCAGAATGTGGTGCTGGGCGCCAGCGAAGACGGGTCGTATGTGTATTTCGTCGCCAACGGTGTATATGGCGGTGGTGCCGAACGCGGTGCGAAACAGGGCAAATGCACCATCGATGAACAGATAAAAAAGGAACCCTTGGCGACGTGCAATCTATACGAGTATCACAATGGCGTGATCACGTTCATCGCGACACTCTCCGAGGAAGACGAACTGGATTGGGTCAGCGTCGACCACAATAGGCATGAGATCGGGAGGTTGACGGCGAGGGTGTCTCCTGACGGGCGGTATGTGGCGTTCATGTCGGATCGGTCGCTGACGGGCTATGACAATCGCGACGCGAACAGCGGCAAGCCCGACATGGAGGTGTACCTGTATGACTCGTCGACCAAGCGTCTGTCGTGCGCTTCGTGCAATCCAACCGGCGCTCGACCGGTGGGAGTCGAAGCCGAAGTCTTTGGATCCGGCGGAAACCACCGGGACATCGCTGACATCGAACCGCTCGGTACCGGAGCATATACAGGTAGAAGCTGGGTCGCGTCGAACCTCCCTACGAGCGACTCGTTCCACAACGACTGGGCGGTGTATCAGCCGCGTGCGTTGTCTGATGGTGGCCGGTTGTTCTTCAACAGCAACGATGCGCTCGTGCCGCAGGATGTGAACGGCAGCGAGGACCTGTACCAGTACGAGCCCGAAGGGACCGGCGGTTGCGCGTCTTCGAGTGTGACGTTCAGCTCGAAGTCTGGTGGTTGTGTCGGGTTGATCTCCGCAGGCTCCTCTCCTGAAGAATCGGGGTTCATGGATGCGAGCGAAGGCGGGGGCGATGTGTTCTTCTTGACGGCGAGCCAGCTCACCTCCCAAGATTACGACACTGGGTATGACATTTACGATGCGCACGCGTGCACCGCGGCGGTGCCTTGTATAGCGCCGCCGGTGGCTTCGCCTCCGTGCAGCTCGGGCGATTCGTGCAAGGCGTCTCCTTCGCCGCAGCCGTCGATCTTTGGCGCACCTGCGAGCGCGACGTTCACGGGAGCGGGCAATGTCACTGTCACTGCGTCTGGTCCTGTGGTTGCGCCGAGGTCGTTGACGCGAGCGCAGAAGCTGGCGCAGGCGTTGCGGGCGTGCAGGAAGAAGCCCAAGCCCAAGCGAGGGGCGTGCGTGCGCCAGGCGAAGAGACGGTTTGCGGCAAAAAGCGCGCGCAGGAGTGTGGGGGCGACGAGGAAGGCTTGGGGGTGATCGGCATGCGTTCGATGAAGAGGATCCTTGGTTGCATGGTCGTGACGGGCGTGGCGTGCATGATGTTCGCGGGGGTCGCGGGTGCGGCTGTACCGTGGTGGAAGCTCGATTCGGTGTCTGTGCCGACGAACTTGCCGCCGGGCGGGAGCGGGAAGCTGGTGGTGGTCGCGTCGAACCTCGGCGACGGGGAAATCAACGGTGCGAGCGGGAAGGTGACGTTGCGCGACAAGCTGCCTGCTGGTCTGGTCGCGAAGTCCGCTGCTGGTAGAACGGGTGGTGTTGGGGGGATCCTCGAATTGCGTGATGCGGTGCCGTGTGCGGTGGTGTCGGGGTCGCTGGTGGAATGCACGTTTGAAGGTCAGCTGCCATCGTATGAACAAGTCGAAACGGAAATCTCTGTTGAAGTGCTCTCCAGTGCGAAATCTGGGGAAGCCAATGAAATGGTCGTCGCGGGCGGTGGCACTGCGGGAGTAGCTTTGAAGCGTCCGATCGTTGTGAGTGGGGAACCGACGCCTTATGGTGTGGAAAATTACGAATTGACGGCGTACAACGAGAACGGCTCGCTGGATACGCAGGCTGGTTCGCACCCGTACGCGTTGACGACGACATTGGATTTGAATCGTACGGCTAAGGCGCCGTATCAACCGGCGTTGCCCAAGGATCTTCATTTCAACCTTCCCCCGGGACTGGTAGGAAACCCCAAGCCTTTCCCGCAATGCTCAGACACTGACTTCACTAGACTGATAGATTTGGTGGACAAGTGCCCGGCGGAAGCGGCCGTGGGTGTAGCGTCGATCACTATCTACGAACCGAACTTGACGGGGTTGACGACGATCAGCTCGCCGGTGTTCAACTTGAAGCCGAGTGTCGGTGAGCCGGCGCGCTTCGGCTTCACCACGCTCATCGCCAATGTGGTTCTTGATACTTCTGTGCGCACGGGCGGCGATTACGGAGTGACGGTCAGTGTGAACAACATCACGCAGATCTCCTCGTTCGTCTCGAGCCAGGTCACGTTCTGGGGTGTCCCTGGCGATCCGATCCATGATCCCGCTCGTGGATGGCAGTGCATCAACGGCGGGATATGGGGTCAGGTCGCAGGAGAAGTGGTGGGTCCGTGTAAGGCGCTGGCGCAGTCTGGTCCGCCGCCGTTCTTGTCGTTGCCGACGTCGTGCACGGGAGCGTTGCAGACGACGATGCAGACCGACTCGTGGGCACAGAAGGGCGTGTTCACCGTGCCGATTGCGCCGTCGTTCGAGTCCGCGCTCGATGGGTGCAACCGTTTGCCGTTCGCGCCCTCGATCAGCGTCGCGCCGGATGGACCGGCTGGTAGCAGTCCGACGGGGCTGTCGGTTGGTATTCATGTGCCGCAGGATTCGATTTTGAACGCGACGGGGTTGGCTGAGGCTAACGTGAGGGATACGACTGTTGCGTTGCCTGCTGGGGTGGCGCTCAATCCGGCTGCGGCTGATGGTTTGGAGGCGTGCTCTGAAGAGCAGATCGCACTGTCGCAGGATGTGTTCCCGTCGTGTCCTGAAGCGTCGAAGGTGGGGACGGTTGAAATCAAGACGCCGTTGTTGCCTAACCTGTTGACGGGTGCTGTGTATTTGGCGGCGCAGAACGCGAATCCGTTTGGTTCGCTCGTGGCGCTTTATATCGTGGCGCAGGATCCTGTGTCGGGGACGCTTGTGAAGGTCGCGGGTGAAGTGACACCTGATCCTGTGACGGGGCAGATAGTCTCGACGTTCAAGGACACGCCGCAATTGCCGTTCGAAGACTTGACCCTGCATTTCTTCGGTGGGTCTCGGGCGCCGCTTGGGACGCCGGCGTCGTGCGGGAGCTATACGACCCGGACTGCTATCGCGCCGTGGTCGGGTAATAGTCCGGCTGAACCGTCTTCTGAATTCCAGATCCTCTCGGGTCCTGACGGGAGTGCGTGTGAGAGCCCGTTGGGGTTCCATCCGGAATTGACTGCTGGTGCGACGAACATTCAGGCTGGTGCGTTCACGCCGTTCACGATGACGATGAGTCGCGAGGATGGTCAGCAGAGCTTGCGGGCGATCAGCCTGCACATGCCCCCGGGCCTCTCTGGGTTGCTGTCGAGCGTGAAGCTGTGCGGTGAACCGCAGGCCGATCAGGGGTTGTGTGGTCCTGAGAGCGAAATCGGCGAAACGATCGTCTCGGTCGGCTTGGGTGGCAGCCCGTTCAGCGTGAGGGGCGGCAAAGTGTTTGTCACTGGTCCGTATGAGGGTGCTCCGTACGGCTTGTCGATCGTGAACCCGGCGAAGGCGGGCCCGTACGATCTGGAGAAGGACACGCCGTGTGATTGC
Organism: uncultured Solirubrobacterales bacterium; assembly: GCA_963764655.1. GTDB lineage: Bacteria > Actinomycetota > Thermoleophilia > Solirubrobacterales > Solirubrobacteraceae > Palsa-744. Next base: position 1,795,767 of record CAVXTI010000001.1, on the reverse strand, counting down.
GTGGTCGTCCGTGCGAGGATCGAAGTGGATCCCTTGACGGCTGCGTTGACGATCACGAGCGATAGCACGGGCCCGTACAAGATCCCCACGATCCTGGATGGGATCCCCTTGGAGATACAGCACGTGAACGTGCTGGTGAACAGGCCTGGGTTCACGTTCAATCCGACTAACTGCGACCCGATGAGCATCACGGGGAGCTTGTTGAGCACCGAAGGGGCCGTGTCGGGATTGTCGGTGCCGTTCCAGGTGACCAACTGTGCGACCCTGGGTTTCAGACCTGATTTCAAGGTCTCTACCAACGGGAGAACGTCGCGCTCGAACGGTGCTAGCTTGCACGTGAGGCTCGCCTATCCCAAAGCAGCGTTCGGGTCGCAGGCGAATATCGGCAAGGTCAAGGTCGATCTGCCCAAGCAGTTGCCGTCGCGGTTGACGACGTTGCAGAGGGCGTGTCCTGACAGCACGTTCGACGCGAACCCTGCGGCTTGTGGCCCGGAATCGCGGATCGGCGAAGCGAATGCGACGACGCCGTTGTTGCCGGTCCCGTTGACTGGTCCCGTGTATTTCGTCTCGCATGCGGGCTTGAAATTCCCTGAACTGGTGATCGTCTTGTCGGGTTATGGCACGACGATCCAGTTGCACGCGGAAACGTTCATCAGCAAGGCGGGGGTCACGAGCAGCACGTTCCGCACGATCCCGGACGCTCCGGTCGGCACGTTCGAACTGACCTTGCCCCAAGGCAAGTTCTCGACGCTCGCGGCGACGGGGAACCTGTGCAAGACGACGTTGAGGATGCCGACGGCGTTCACGGCGCAGAACGGCGCGACGATCAAGCAGAGCACCCCGATCGCCGTTACAGGCTGTCCTAAGCACAAGACCGGGGCGAAGAAGGCGGGCAAGCATCACCGCAAGGGGAGCACGCACGGGAAGAAATAACATGGCTGCGAAACGAAGGGCGTCGTCTGAGGGGGCGGCGGCCGTCGGGCTCCCCCATCCGGGGACAAGTGAACCCGGCACTAATGGTGTAGGTCGTGAGCAGGTCGCCGAGCTCCAACGTGCACGGATACTCACCGCGATGGTCCAAGAGATCTCTGAGCGTGGCGGCGCGAACGTGTCCGTCGCGCACGTGGTCGCGCGCTCGGGTGTGTCGCGGCGCACGTTCTATGAGATCTTCGACGATCGCGAGGATTGCTTCCTCGCCAGCGCTCGACGACGCGCTGAGAGGTGTGGCGACGATCGTCATACCCGCGTATGAGCAGTCCGGGTCGTGGAGGGCGAAGGATACGAGCCGCGTCTGATCGCCCTGTCGGAGGCGTTGGAGTGCGATCTCGCTACTGGTCGCCTGCTTATCGTCGAGAGCCTCGCAGGAGGCCCGCAAGCGCGCTCGAGCGACGCCAGAACGTGCTCGCGCAAATCATCCCCATACTCGAGCAGGGTCATACCGAAGGCAAGACCGGGATCGGCCCGCCAGTGTTGACCGCCGAGGGGATCGTCGGCGGCGTCCTCTCCGTCCTGCACGCACGCCTAACCGAAAAGACCCCGACAGCCTGCTGGACCTCGTCGGTCCGTTGATGGGAATGATCGTGCTGCCCTACCTGGGCCGGGCCGCCGCGCGCAAGGAGATCGAACGGCCAACCCCTAAGAGCGCTCCGCGAAGCGTCCCATCGTGCACAGCGACCCCCTGCAGGATCTGCCGATGCGCCTCACCTACCGCACGATGCGCGTCTGCCTCCATCGCCGGTCGCAGAGGCACCCACCCTCAAACCGCGCCGTCGGCGAGCACGCCGGGATCGGCGACCAAGGCCAAGCCTCGAAGCTACTCGCACGCCTGCACAAGCCTCGGCCTGATCGAGAACCAAGGCGGAAACCCACTCCGCGGAGAGCCAACGCCTGGACGCTCACCACCACCGGAAAAGACAGGTACACGACACGATCGCAAGACTCGCAACACGCGCCTGAGAGGCCGCCGCGCCGTTCTTCGTCGCGGTCCGCCGGTAGCCTGAGAGGATCGTGTCGTTCTATGTGACCACCCCGATCTACTACGTCAACGCGGCCCCGCACCTGGGGCACGCGTACACGACGATCGCCGCCGACGTCCTCGCGCGCCACCACCGCCAGCGCGGCGAGGACGTGTTCTTCCTCACCGGCACCGACGAGCACGGCGAGCCGGTCGCCGACGCGGCGCACGCGCTCGGCGTCGAGCCGCAGGAGCTGGCCGACCGCAACTCCGAGCGCTTCAGGGCGCTGGCGCCGCGGATCGAGGCGACGAACGACTTCTTCATCAGGACGACCGACCCCGAGCACATGGCAGGTCGTGCAGGAGGTCCTCACCAAGGTGCGCGACAACGGGCACGTCTACATGGGCACCTACGAGGGCTGGTACTGCCCCAAGTGCGCCGACTTCAAGGCCGAGAACGAAGTCGACGAGGGCGAGCTGTGCCCGATCCACCACGTCAAGCTCACGCGCGAGCAGGAGGACAACTACTTCTTCGCGCTGTCCTCCTTCCAGGAGCCGCTGGAACGGCTCTACGCCGAGCACCCGGACTTCGTCGCGCCCAAGAGCCGCTACAACGAGGCGCTCTCGTTCGTCAAGTCGGGGCTGCGCGACGTGCCGCTCTCGCGCCACAAGCTGACCTGGGGAGTGCCCGTGCCGTGGGACCCCGAGCACGTCTTCTACGTGTGGTTCGACGCGCTGCTCAACTACTACTCGGCGCTGTCCTACGCGCCCGCGCCCGGCGAGGCGTCGTGAGAGCGCCCACGCGCGGGCAGCTTCGACACCTCACGTTCTGGCCCGCCGATGTCCACCTGATCGCCAAGGACATCCTGCGCTTCCACACCGTCTACTGGCCGGCGCTGCTGATGGCCGCCGGGATCGAGCTGCCGAAGCGCGTGTTCGTGCACGGCTACCTGCTGATGGACGGCGAGAAGATGAGCAAGTCGCTCGGCAACGTGCTCGACCCGTTCGAGGTGATCGACCGCTTCGGCGCCGACGCGTTGCGCTTCTACCTGCTGCGCGACGTGCCCTTCGGCCAGGACGGGTCGGTCTCGACCGCCGCCTTCGAGCAGCGCTACGAGTCAGAGCTGGCCAACGACTACGGCAACCTCGCGAGCCGCACGACTCGCGATGATCGTGCGCTATCGCGACGGCGCCGTCGGCGGTGACCTGGACCGCGAGCTGGCCGAGGACTTCGACGGCTTGCGGCGAGCGCGTGAGCGGCTCTGCTCGACGGCGTCGAGCTGACGAGCGCGCTCGATGAGATCTGGCAGCGGGTGCGCCGGCTCAACCGCTACGTCGAGGAGCAGGCGCCGTGGCAGCTGGCGAAGGACCCGGCGCGCCGCGGAGGATCTCGATCGCGTGCTGCGCCACGCTCGCCGAGGGGCTGCGGGTCGTCTCGGTGCTCTTGCACCCCTACCTGCCCGACGCGACCGAGCAGCTTGCTCGCCGCGCTCGGCGCGCCCGGCCTGTCGCTTGCGGGGGCCGCTTTCGGTGCGGGGGCGGCGCGGACGGTGGAGGCGCTGACGCCGCTGTTCCCAAAGGTCTTGCCCGAGGACTCCCACGAATATCCCTGAGCGCCTGATCGACGACGACACCCACCTCACCTGAGCGCGTGATCGACAGCCACACCCACCTGCACCTGTGCGAAGAGCCAGACGCCGAGCTCGTCGAGCGCGCGGTGGCGGCGGGCGTCGTGAAGCTGCTCACCGTCGGCACCAACAGCGTCTCGTGCCGCGCCGCGCTCGCGGCGGCCGAGGCGTTCCCCCAGGTGTATGCGGCGATCGGCCGTCACCCCAACGAGGCGCGCGGCTTCGACGACGCCGACCTGGCCGAGCTGCAAGCGCTGGCGGCGCACCCGCGCTGCGTCGCGATCGGCGAGACGGGGCTCGACTACTACCGCGAGCACGCCGCCAGGGACGACCAGGAGCGCGCGTTCAGGGCACAGATCGCCCTCGCACGCTCCACGGGCACGCCCCTCATCATCCATACAAGAGACGCCGACGAGGACACGCTCGCGATCGCTCGCCGCCGAGGCCGAGGGTGTGAGCGTCGTCATGCACTGCTTCTCGATGCCCGACCGGCTGCGGGAGTGCCTCGAGCGCGGCTACACGATCTCCTTCGCCGGCAACGTCACCTACAAGAGCGCCGCCGACCTGGCCGAGGCCGCGCGCGTGGTGCCGGACGAGCGCCTGCTCGTCGAGACCGACGCGCCCTACCTCACGCCCCAAGCGGTCGCAAGCACCGCAACCAGCCCGCGTTCGTGGTGCACACGGCCGCGTTCATCGCCGAGCTGCGCGGCGTGTCGGTGGACGAGCTGGGCGCCACCGTGGAGCGCAACGCCGCACGCGTGTTCGGCTGGTGAGGAGCGAGCCGACCTTGGCCGACCCCTCGCCAGGCCGCGAGCGCCCCACCACGACAGGCGGTGAGGATCGGCCCGCCCAGCCGAGCCTGCGGCGCATGCGCCAGTTCGGGGTCAGGCCCGACCGTGAGCTGGGCCAGAACTTCCTGATCGACTCGAACATCCTCGGGGTGATCGAGCGGGCGGCGGAGTCGCGGCCACGAGGACGTCGTGCTTGAGATCGGGGGAGGCCTGGGCGTCCTCTCTGAGCATCTGGCCGCGCGCACAGCGCACGTGCACGTCGTCGAGATCGACGAGCGCCTGCGCGAGCCGCTGCTCGACGCCACCGCCGGGCACGCAAACGTGAGCGTGCACTGGGAGGACGTGATGCGCATGGACCTCGCGGGGCTGTCGCCGACGCCGACCAAGGTCGTGGCGAACCTTCCCTACGGCGTCGCCGCGGGCGCGCTGCTGCGCACGATCGAGGAGTTGCCAGGCGTCGAGCTGTGGGTGGCGATGGTCGCAGAAGGAGGTCGGCGAGCGGCTCGCCGCCGCGCCCGGCAGCGGCGCCTACGGCGCGCCGTCGGTGATCGCGCAGCTCGCGTGCGAGGTGCGGGTGGTGCGGGCGATCCCGCGCGCCGTGTTCCATCCCGTCCCGAACGTCGACTCGGTGCTCGTCGGCATGCGCCGCACGGCGCCGGCGCCGAGCGCGGGCGTGCGCGCGCTCGTGGGCGGCGCGTTCGCGCACCGCCGCAAGACGCTCGCGGGCTCGCTGGAGCTGTCCGGGCGCGCGCAAGGCGCCTCGCGCGCGCACACGCGGGCGGCGCTGGCGCAGCTCGGCCACCCCGAGGACGTGCGCGCCGAGCGGCTCGCGCCCGGGACTTCAGCGCGCTCGCGGATAAGCTCGGCATCGCGTGAGCGCGCCCGAGCCCCTTCCCCTGCGCGCGCTGGCCCCGGCCAAGATCAACCTGGGCCTGTTCGTGGGGCCCAGGCGAGCGGACGGCCGGCACGAGCTTGCGACTGTCATGCAGTCGATCTCGCTCGCCGACGAGCTGACGCTGGAAGCCGCCCCGGGCGCCGCGCATGACGAGGTCGTGTGCGCGGGGGTCGCGGGCGAGAACCTCGCGGCGCGCGCGCTGCGGCTGTTCCGCGAGGCGACCGGCTGGGACGGCGAGCCGCTGCGCCTGACGATCGACAAGCGCATGCCGGTCGCCGCCGGGCTTGGGGGCGGCTCGGCCGACGCGGCCGCCACGCTGCGCCTCGCGCACGCGGCCTCGGGGTTGGGGGATATGGATTTGCTGCACGTGCTCGCTGCCCAGCTCGGCGCCGACGTGCCCGCGCAGGTGACGCCAGGGCGCTGGCTTGCGACGGGGGCCGGCGAGCTGCTCGGCAAGCTCCCGGATCCCGTCTCGCCACTCGGTGTGCTGGTCCTGGCGGGCGCCGCGGAGCTGTCGACCGCCGACGTCTACGCAGCCTTCGACCGTTTGGGGCTCGCCCGCGATGCGTTCTTCCTGCGGGACCGTCGCGACGCGTTGCGCGTGGCGCTCGAGCTGGGCGCCGCGCTGCCCGCCAAGGCGGACCTGCTGCACAACGACCTGCAGGCGGCGGCCGTGGCGCTGTGCCCGGAGATCGAGCGCGCGCTCGCGCAAGCGCGCGAGGCGGGCGCGGAGGTCGCGTTCGTGAGCGGCTCGGGCCCGACCGTCGTAGGCGTGTTCGCGCGCGCGAATGGCCTCGCGCGGGCGCGGCGGGCCGCGGCGGGCCTGGCGGGACGCGAGCCGGCGGCCGCGGCGGCCGTCTCGGTGGACGCGAGCTTCGCTCAGGCGCGCGGCGTCTAAGGGCCACCGCGGGCAGCGGCACGCGGGCTTCGCGCGGGTGTCCGGCGGCGCTGTACGTAACAATGCTGGTTCGTAGACAGACTCGATGCTCGAGACCGCACGCCAGGGAGCGCCATCAGCACCACCGCCATCACCGATCTCGTAGCCGCGTGTGCCGGCGTGTTCGGGTTGGCGCTGTACGTCGGTCTGATTCTCGTGCCGGCCTGGAGCTCGTACTCGCGCGCTTGGGAGCGCGTGGCGGCGACCGTCCTGTCGCTGTACGTGCTGGCCGTGTTCGCCGGCGCCGGTGTGCTCGGTGCGCTCCTCGTCGTCTACTTCTGGGGCTGAGTTGAGCGCCACCTCCATGTCCGGTGTCTGAGCTCGTCGGGCTCGATGCCGTCACCGAGGCGGTCGAGTCCGGGGCGGGCCTGCCCGAGGTCGTGCGCGCCGCCTCGCGCGCGCTCGACGCGAGCCTCGCGGTGACCGACGCCGCGGGCGCCACGATCGCCGTCGCCGCGCGCTCCAGCGCCGACGAGCGCTCGCTGCTCGCGGGCGGCGACGGCGTGACGAGCGTGCCGCTGCGGGTCGCCGACGCGGTCGTCGGATCGCTGCACATGCGCGCCCGAGCCGAGCCGAGCCCGCTCGTGCGGCGGCTGCTCGTCACGATGATCGCCTCGGAGGTGGAGCGCGTGCGCGCCCCGGACATCGCCTCGGAGAGCGCCGCCGCAGACTTCCTGCGCCTGGCGCTCGGGCGCAAGCAGGCCCCGCGCGAGGAGCTGCTGGCGCGCGCCGCCGAGCTGTCGCTCGACCTGCGGGACGGGGCGAGCGTGATCGTCGCTCGCGCCCACCCGCAGGCGCCGACCGAGGAGGGCTGGCGCGCCCGCGCGCGCGCGGTCGTCGAGCGCGGGGCGCGCGCGGTGGTGGGCCGCTCGCTCGCGGCGCTCTCCGAGCGCGACGGCGCGGCCGGCGTCGAGATCCTGCTGCTCGTCCCCGGCAGCGAGGAGGCGCTCGCCTCGCGCGCCGCGGAGGCCGTGCTGCGCGAGCTGGAAAGCGCACTGGCCGGCTACACGTTCGCGCTCGGGCGCAGCCGCATCGCCGACGGACCCCGGCGAGCTGCCGCGCGCGGCCGGCGAGGCGCTGCTGGCCGCCAACGTCGCCGAGGGCAGCACGCCCGAGGGGGCGCTGCTGGCCTTCGAGCAGACCGGCGCCTATCGCCTGCTGCTCGGCGCGATGACCGAGAACCCGAGCGAGCTGCAGCGCTTCTACGCCGAGACCGTCGAGCCGCTCGTGGCCTACGACGAGCAGTACGAGACCGAGCTGCTGCAGACGCTGGAGACGTTCTTGGAGGCCGACGGCAACGTGGCCGGCACCGCCCAGCGCCTGTTCACGCACAGGCACACGATCTACTACCGCCTGGAGCGCATGCGCGAGCTGACCGGCCTCGACGTCAGCTCCAGCGACGGTCGCGAGAAGCTCAGCCTCGGCCTGAAGGCGATGCGCGTGCTCGGAATCTCCTCCGCGCGCGGCCCCGCCTCCGAGGACGGCGCGCGCGGAGGACGCGTGCCGCGGCGCTCCTGAGGCGCCTTTCGCCCGTTCGTCTCCTTCGCGCCGCCTCCGAAGGACCCCGCACGTCTGACTACGCTCATCTCGCGCGGCGTCGATCACCCGCGAACCGCGAACTCGACCGTGTAGGTGGCGCCCGGCAGCCCGTCGGTCAAGCGCGGCGGCGCGGCCGGTGCGATGCCGACGCCGACGTCGCGATAGCCGCCGCTGAGCATGATCCGCCGGTGCGGGGGCGAGAGCATCCAGCCGTGCACCATCGCGGCCGGGGTGGCGAGCCCGCCGGTGCCCCAGCCGATGTTCTGCGCCGCCAGCAAGCTCTTCGTGCGCGACGCGTACGCCGAGACCTCGATCCGCTGCATCGGAGTCGAGCCGGAGAGGCTGTTGTCGCCGAAGTAGTCGCCGATCACCATTTCTCTGGCCTGGCTCGTGGCGATCCGCTGCAGCGAGCCGTTGGAGTGCAGCAGGCCGAGACGGTAGGTCTCGCGTTCGCGCTCGATCAGGCAGCGTGTGGCCGCGGTCACACGCTTCAAGTTCGCGCGCGTGGGTTGCAGGTAGGCGCCGCCGCACGATCGCCGCGCGCGAGCCGCCGCCGCGGCGCTGGCCACGCCGACGCCCGACCCGCTGAGCAGGCCCGGTAGGACCAGCGTCGCGATCGCGGAGCGCAGAATGCGCCTCATTGCAGACCCCCGATCCACAAAACCGCAAGGATTCTTGCAGGAGCGCGCGACGGGATGTCGCGGTTGGGTTGTGCGGTTGCGCCGCGCAACGGTAAAGTCCGTCACCGAGTAAGAGCCCCTTGGGGGGTCGTCCAACGGCAGGACATCAGGTTTTGGTCCTGAGAATCGGGGTTCGAATCCCTGCCCCCCAGTTTGGCGCCAAGCGCCAACCCCCTCCGCCCGGCGGACGTCATTAGAGTCATGGGGATGACCGCTCCCACTGTCCTGATCCTCGCCGCCGGCCAGGGCACGCGCATGCGCTCGAGCACGCCGAAGGTGCTGCACGAGCTGTGCGGGATCCCGATGGTCTTGTGGCCCGTGCGCGCCGCGCTCGCCGCTGACGCCGGGCGCGTCGTCGTGGTCGACTCATCGGCTCGCGCGCTGGCGGGCGTGCTGCCGGAGGGGGTCGAGCTGGCGGTGCAGGCACAGGCCGACGGCACCGGCGGGGCGGTGCGTGCCGCGGCCGACTTTGTCGACCCGGATGCTCCGGTAGTAGTGCTCAGCGGCGACGTCCCGCTTGTCAGCGCAGAGGCGATCGAAGGGCTCGTGCATGCGCATGCGAGCGGCAAGGCGGCGGCGACGATGGCGACCGCCGTGCTCGACGAGCCCAGCGGCTACGGCCGTGTCGTGCGCGACGCGGGCGGGGGGGTAGCTCGCGTCGTGGAGACCAAGAAGCCGGGGGACGCGACCGAGGCGGAGCTCGAGATTCGCGAGGTGAACTCCGGGATATACGTCTTCAGCGGCTCGGCTCTGCTGGGGGCGCTGCCGCGCCTGAGCGCCGACAACGCTCAGGGCGAGCTGTACCTGCCGCAGGCGCTCGACCTGCTGCGCGCGGACGGTGAGCTGGTCGCCGCGCACGTCGTCGACGACGAGCGGCTGATGCTCGGGGTCAACGACCGCGTCGCGCTCGCGCACGTGCGCGCGCTCGCGCAGCAGGCGATCGCCGAGCGTCACATGCTCGCCGGCGTCACGATCGTGGACCCCTCCTCGGCGCAGATCGACGTCGACGTCGAGATCGGCCAGGACACCGTGATCGAGCCGTTCACAACGATCTCGGGGAAGCACGCGGATCGGCAGCGGGCTGCACCGTGCGCTGCTCCTACCTCGTGGATCTGACCGTGCTCGAGGACGGAGTCAGCGTTGGGCCGTTCGCCTACCTGCGCCCAGGCGCCGTCCTGCGTGACGGCGCCAAGGCCGGCACGTTCGTGGAGATCAAGAACTCCGACGTGGGGGAGGGCACGAAGATCCCGCACCTCTCCTACATCGGCGACGCCGACGTCGGGGAGGGCTCGAACCTTGGGGCAGGCACGATCACCGCCAACTACGACGGGCGCACCAAGCACCGCACCACGATCGGCAAGCGCGTGCGCGGCGGAGTCGACACCTCGTTCGTGGCCCCGGTGACGGTCGGCGACGACGCCTATACCGCCGCCGGCTCGGTCGTCACCGACGACGTGCCGCCCGGGGCGCTTGCGGTCGCGCGAGCGCGCCAGCGCAACGTCGAGGGCTACGCCGAGAGCCGCGAGCACGAACCGTGACGAGCTCTCCCGTGGCTCGCCCTCTACACTCCCGGATGAGATGAGCAGCGTGATCGACACGCGCACGCAGCCGTCCCCGACGAGCCTGCCGATCGACTACAACAAGCGGCTGATGCTCTTCTCGGGGCGCGCCAACCCGCAGCTCGCGGTCGACATCGCGGACAAGCTGAGCGTCGACATCGGCCCCGTGACGCTCAACACCTTCTCCAACGGCGAGGTCTACTGCCGCTACGAGGAGTCGATCCGCGGCGCCGACGTGTTCATCGTGCAGTCCACGTGCGGCAACCCCGCCACCGGCGTCACCGCGAACGACTCGCTGATGGAGCTGCTGTTCATGATCGACGCCGCCGTTGGCGCCTCCGCCCACCGCGTGATCGCGGTCACGCCGTGGTTCGGGTACTCGCGCCAGGACAAGAAGTCCGCTCCGCGCGAGCCGATCTCGGCGCGCCTGGTGGCGCGCATGATCGAGGCCGCCGGCTCCGACAGGGTGCTGACGATGGACCTGCACGCGGGCCAGATACAAGGCTTCTTCCAGAAGCCGGTCGACCATATGACCGCGCTGTTCATGCTGACCCAGTACTTCGCCGACCTCGGGCTGTCCGATCTCGTCGTGGTCGCGCCCGACGCCGGCCGAGTCAAGCTCAACAAGAAGTTCGCGTCGAAGATCGGCGCGGAGCTGGCGATCCTCGACAAGGAGCGCCCAGCCCAGCAGGTCGCCGAGATCGGCTACGTGATCGGCGACGTGCAGGGCAAGACCGCTGTGATCGTCGACGACATGATCGACACCGCCGGCACGCTCAAGGCGGCCGCCCGCACGGTCCTCGACGCCGGCGCCGAGAGCGTCTACGCCGCGGCCACGCACGCCGTCTTCTCCGGCAACGCCTTCGAGAATCTCGCCGCGTCGGGGCTCAAGGAGATCGTCGTCACCGACACGATTCCGGCGCGGCCGGGCCTGCCCAAGAACATTCGCGTGCTCCCCTGCGCCGAGCTGCTCACAGACTCGATCCGCCGCATCTTCACCGACGACTCCGTCAGCGAAGTGTTCGACGGAGAGAATCAGCTGTTCTGAGCCGCCGGGCGGCCACTTGACTTCCGACTCTCAACCCCCGATAGGGCTCCCGTCCTCGCCCGGGCTCCCACCACGGGTCGGCGCCGCGCGTCCTCTCCGAGCTCGGCTCGGCGCTCTGCGCCCGATCCACCTCGCGCTGATCGCCCTTGGCGTGCTGCTGTTCCTCGCGATCAGCGCGATGCTGGCGCGGTTCCTCTCGACGGAGAACGTCGAACGCGACGACGTGCTCGCCCTCCTGCGGGCCGAGGCCGCCGGCAACGAGCAGGGGATGATCTCGCGGCTCTCGGGCTGCCGCACGAGCCCCGTCTGCCTCGCGAGCGTCAAGGCCAACACCGCTGCCCTGCGCCGCCACGGGCCGGTCAAGATCCTCTCGCTGACCTCGCACACCGCCTATTCGCTCACGGGCGCCACCGCCCCCACGCGTGTCGCGTGGACCGTGCTCGGACATCTGCCAACCGTCCAATGCGCGAAGGTCAAGCGCACCGGGAACGCGATCACCGGCGTGTCGGTCACCCTCGTCTCGATCAGCGCGGCGATCCCGAACGAAGGGGATTGCTAAAGTCCTCGGCCTTCTCATGGCCAGCACCACCACCAAGCTCGACGTCGCGAGCCGCGATCCCCACGGCTCCCGCTCAGCGCGCCGCTTGCGCCGCACCGGCCGCATCCCCGGGGTGCTGTACGGCGGCGAGTCGGAGTCCGTCAGCTTCAGCGTCGACGCGCGCGAGCTGCGCGTGGCGCTCTCGGGCGCCGGCGCCGTGGTGGACCTCAGCATCGACGGCTCCAAGCCCACGCCCGTCGTGCTCAAGGAGGCCCAGCGCGATCCGGTGCGGGGCGAGACCACCCATGTGGACCTGCTGCGGGTGCGACTGGACAAGCCGATCCACGCGGTCGTGCCGCTCGAGCTGACCGGCGTCGAGGACACCCCCGGGGTCAAGGAAGGCGGGATCCTCGAGCAGCTCACACGCGAGCTGAACATCGAAGCGCTCCCGACCGCCATCCCGGAGTCGATCGTGCACGAGCTCGGCGAGCTGCAGATCGGGGATACGCTTGCGTTGGAGGCGATAGCGGCGCCCGAGGGCGTCACGCTGCTCGACGACCCTGCCGCCACGGTCGCGACGCTCTCCGCGCCCCGCCTGCAGACCGAGGAGGAGGCCGAGATCGAGTCCGAGACAGAGCTCGTCGGCGAGGCCGGCGCCGGCGAGGCGCCCGCGGACGACGGCGGCTCTGCCTCCCCCGAGGAGTAGAGCCGCTGCGCCCCTTCGGTGGCGGCGCACCGGCCGACTGGTTGATCGTCGGGTTGGGCAATCCCGGCCGCGAGCACTCCCACACTCGTCACAACGTCGGCTTCATGGTCGCCGACCGGCTCGGCGAGCGCTGGTCGCTGGGGCGCGCGAAGGACCGCTTCAGAGGGCGCATCGCCGAGGGGCGCGTGCCGACGAGCTTGGAGGGCGTGACGTCTGCCGGGCCATCTGACGGTGCGGCGTCCGAAAATAGGCCTGCCTCCCCCGCGCGCGGGAGCCAGCGCGTTGCTCTGCTGTGGCCGCAGACCTACATGAACGACGCCGGGCGCTCCGTCGGCCCCGCCCGCGGCTCCTTCAAGCTCCCGCTCGAGCGGGTGCTCGTCGTCCACGACGAGATCGACCTGCCGTTTGGCGAGGTGCGCACGCGGCTCGGCGGCGGGCTCGCCGGTCACAACGGCCTGAAGTCGCTCAAGCGCGAGCTCGGCAGCGCGGACTTCATGCGCGTGCGGGTGGGCGTCGGGCGCCCGGCCTCGACCGACCCAGAGATCGTCTCGGCGTACGTGCTGGGGCGCTTTCGCGAGCCCTCGGCCGAGGTCGACGAGTTGATCGACCGTGCCTGCCAGGCGGTCGAGCGCGTGCTGCTCGGCGAGGCCTAGATCATGGCCCTACGCTCGCTGCTGGGCGCGATCGACCAGGACGCCGGGGCCTCGAGGCTCGCGCGCGAGGGGGGCCACGCCTTCGTCTCGGCGTCGCTGCGTCCCTTCGCGATCGCCGCGCTGATAGATCGCGAGTCGCGGCGACCCGCGCTCGTCGTCGTCGGCGACGATCGGGCCGCACGCGACCTGGCGGGCGACCTGCGTGCCTGGCTGTCCCCACGACGGGTCCGCTACTACCCGTCGCGTGGGGTGGCCTACGAGTCACACCTGACCCCTCCACCGCATCTTGTGGGGCTGCGCGTCGCGGCACTCGACGCGTTGCTCTCGCCCGTGGGCGAAGCAGACGCCCCGGTCGTCGTCGTCTCGGCTGTCGCGCTCTCCGAGAAGGTCCCCGACCCCGAGCTGCGACCCCGCTCTTTCACATTGCGCGTCGGCGAGCTGCTCGACCTCGACGAGTGCGCGGGCGAGCTGGTGGGCGCCGGCTACGAGCGCGTCGACCAGGTGCAGGAGCGCGGACAGTTCGCCCTGCGCGGCGGGCTGCTCGACGTGTTCCCCGCCACCGAGGAGCACGCGGTTCGGGTGGACATGTTCGACATCGAGATCGAATCGTTGCGCTGGTTCTCGACGTTCACGCAGCGCTCGTTGGGGGACGTGGAGGAGGTCGAGATCGCCCCGGCTGCCGAGCTGGCGCCTGAGCACCGCGAGCTCGCCGAGATCGCGGCGGCCACCGGCGCCTTCGGCGCGGCCGATGGCGAGGCCGCCGAAGGGCGCCCGGACATCGCCGAGCTGCTGCCCGTCGAGCGCTTCGGCGCGCTGCTCGACCTGATCGGCACAGGCATTGGGGAGGTGGGCACTCAATTCATCGTCGCCGCCGAGGAGGAGATCGCGCCTGCGCTCGGGGATCACTGGAGCGACGTGTGCGCCGCGTTCGCCGACGAGGACGCCCACCACCTGTACGTGAGCCCGGAGGAGGTGCGCGCGAGCGTGGACGCGCGCACGCGCGTGTGGCTCTCCTCGATGTCAAGCGGCCAGCAGATAGAGCTGCGCGCCTCGGCCGCCGACACCGCCGCGCGCTCGCTCGCCGAGGCCGAGCCCGAGCTGGAGAAGCTCGTGCGCTCCGGCTACCGCACGGTCGTGGCTTTCCCCAGGCGCGGCGAAGGCGAGCGCGCCGCCTACAACCTCGGTCGCCTGCAGGCCGACTGGCTCGACGGCGACGTCGACGTCGCGCGCGCGCCGCTGGAGGCCTCGTTGCGCTTCGCCGCCGCCTCGCTGCGCGAGGGCTTCGTGGCGCCGTCGCTGAAGCTCGCGGTGTTCCCCGAGCACCGCCTGCTGCGCCGTCGGCGCGCCGAGCGTGGTGGCGCGGGCGCCGCGGGCGCGCCCCGCGCGGCGCGGCGCGTTGCGCTCGTTCACCGAGCTTCGCACCGGCGACATCGTCGTGCACGAGGACCACGGGATCGCCCGCTTCGCCGGCTTCCAGACGCGCACGGTGGCGGACATCACACGCGACTACCTCTACCTCGAATACGAGGGCGACGACCGCGTGTTCGTGCCCACCGACCAGCTCGCGAAGATCTCGCGCTACGTCGGCGCCGACGGGGGCGCGGGGGGGCCTTCATTGTCAAAGCTGGGGGGCTCGCGCTGGGAGGCGATGAAGGCCAGGGCGCGTCGCGCCGCACAGGAGCTCGCGGGCGAGCTGCTCAGCCTGTACGCCGAGCGCCGCCGCCGCGCCGGCCACGCGTTCGAGCCCGATTCCGACTGGCAGCGCGAGTTCGAGGAGCGCTTCCCTTACACCGAGACCCCCGACCAGCTGGAAGCGATCGAGCTCGTCAAGGCCGACATGGAAGCGCCGCGCCCGATGGACCGGCTCGTGTGCGGGGACGTCGGCTACGGCAAGACCGAGGTGGCGCTGCGCGCCGCCTTCAAGTCCGCCGGCGAGGGCAAGCAGGTGCTGATGCTGGTGCCCACCACGATCCTCGCCCAGCAGCACTACGGAACCTTCTCCGAGCGCCTCGCCGACTATCCGATCACGCTCGAGCACGTCTCGCGCTTTCGCTCCGCCGCCGAGCAGAAGGCCGCGCTCGAAGGGTTCGCCAAGGGGGCCGTAGACGTCCTGATCGGCACGCACCGGGTGCTCTCGCGCGACGTGCGCGCCAAGGATCTCGGCCTGTTGATCGTCGACGAGGAGCAGCGCTTCGGGGTCAAGCAGAAGGAGCTGTTGCGCCAGCTCAAGCTGAAGGTCGACGTGATCACGATGTCCGCCACGCCGATCCCGCGCACGCTTCAGATGTCGCTCGCCGGCTTGCGCGAGATCTCCGTGATCGAGACGCCGCCCGAGGGACGACGGCCGGTCAAGACCTACGTGGGCGAGTACGAGGAGGAGCTCGTCAAGCGCGCCATCCTGCGCGAGCACGAGCGCGGAGGCCAAGCGTTCTTCATGCACAACAGGGTCGAGTCGATCGACGAGACGGCCGAGCGCCTGCGGGCGCTATGCCCGGGAGTCCGCTTCGCCGTGGCTCACGGCCAGATGGGCGAGGGCGAGCTCGAGGCAGTGATGATGGACTACCTGCGGGGCGGGGCCGACGTGCTCGTGTGCACCTCGATCATCGAGTCGGGCATCGACATCCCGCAGGCCAACACCCTGATCGTGGAGCACGCCGACGCGTTCGGGCTGGCCCAGCTCTACCAGATCCGCGGGCGCGTGGGGCGCAGTCGCGAGCGCGCCTACGCCTACCTGCTGTACGACTCGGCCGCCGCGCTCACACCAGAGGCGGCCCAGCGGCTGTCGGCGCTGTCGGACTACACCGAGCTCGGCGCCGGATTCAAGGTGGCGATGCGCGACCTGGAGATCCGCGGCGCCGGCAACCTGCTCGGCGACGAGCAGTCCGGCCACGTCGCCGCGCTCGGCTTCGAGCTCTACATGCAGATGCTCGACGAGGCCGTCCGTCACGCCGGGCCGTCTGACGGCGAGCAGGACGGACGAGCTGCCGGAGCCGGTGCGCCTGGACGTCAACGTAAACGCGTACATACCGCCCGACTATGTCCCCTACGAGCAGGCCAAGATCGACATCCACCGTCGTGTCGCGAGCGCCGTCGAGGTGGCCGAGGTCGAGCGCTTGCGCGAGGAGCTCGAGGATCGCTTCGGGCCGGTGCCCGAGCCGCTCGGCAACCTGCTCGCGCTGCAGCGCGCCCGCATCAAGTTCGGTCAAGCCGGCGCGCTGGCGGTCAGCTTCCGCGGCGACAGGCTGGCGGTGACACCGATCGAGCTCGACTCGGTGCGCGCCAAGCGCCTGCGCGACGAGCTGCCTGAGGCGCTGTACGAGTCGGGGCGCTCGCAGGTGTCGGTGCGTGTGCCCAAGGAGGGGGAGGAGCGCTTCCCGACAGTCGTGCGAGCCGCCGACGTGCTGCTCGCGATCGTGCGCGAGGCGGCTTGAGCTCCGGGTCTTGGCCCGCGGCGCACCGCCTCCGCGGCGACCCATCGGGCGCCAGCCTCGCCTCTCCGGGTGACGAGCGCCGCCCCGTCGGCGCTCATGGGGTTCTCGCGGATCTGACTTAGCAAGCCTTAATGAAGTCGTTAAGCACGCCTTGGGGTGTTTCCGCTAGAGTGCCCGCGTCGTGTCCAAGCTATCGGGTCAAATCGCGGCGCTCGGCGCCGTTTTCGTCACAGCACTGACGCTCAGCGCGTGCGGTGGCGGGGGCATCCCCGGCAACGCCGTCGTAAGCGTCGACGGCAACCCGATCTCCACCGCCACGTTCAACCACTGGCTGGCGGTCGCGGCGAACTCGAGCTCGGCATCCGCCGCCGCCGCCGGTCAGACGGCGCCCAAAGCGGTCGTGCCGGACCCCCCCACCTACAAAGCCTGCATCGCCCATCTCGAAGCGACTGCCCCGAAGCCCGCCAAGGGCCAGCCCAAGCCGACGGCAGCCACGCTCAAGACGCAGTGCGAACAGCAGTACACGGCGCTCAAGCAGCAGGTGCTCGGCTATCCTGATCTCCGCCGACTGGGTGATCGGCGAGGCTTCCGATCAGGGCGTCAAAGTCACCGACAACGAAGTGAAGAAGCAGTTCGGCCAGATCAAGAGCCAGCAGTTCCCCAAGGAAGCCGACTTCCAGAAGTTCCTGTCGAACACGGGCTACACGGTCTCCGACGTGCTGTTGCGCGTGAAGCTCGACCTGCTCTCTCAGAAGATTCAGCAGAAGATCAGCAAAGATGCGAGCAAGAAGCCGACCCAGAAGGAAATCTCGGCTTACTACGAACAGCACAAGTCGCAGTACGGCCAGCCGGAACGGCGCAACATCCTGATCATCCTCACCAAGACTCAGGCTCAGGCCGAAAAGGCCAAGAAAGAAATCGAATCTGGCAAGAGCTTCGCGAGCGTCGCCAAGAGCGCCTCGATCGACCCGGTCAGCAAGGCCGCCGGCGGCTCGCTTCCCGGTGTGGTCAAAGGCCAGGAGGAGAAGACGCTCGACGAAGCCATCTTCAAAGCCCAGCTGAACGTGCTGGGTGGCCCGATCAAGACGCCGTTCGGTTACTACATCTACGAAGTCAAGAAGACGCTGCCCGCCAACCAGCAGCAGCTCTCCAAGGTGCAGTCCTCGATCCAGCAGCAGATCACCGCGCAGAAGTCACAGAAGGCGCTCAGTGAATTCGTCAAGAACTTCCGCAAGAAGTGGACCGCGCGCACCGAATGCCGCAGCGGATACTCGGTGCAGGACTGCAAGTCCTACAAGGCGCCCAAGACCTCTTCGCTGCCGAGCACCGGCACGCCCGCGCCGCAGACGAGCACGCCGGCGCAGACGACCACGACGCCCCCCACCACCACGACGACCAAGAAATAGAGCCGCGGTCGAGTAGGACCCGCTGTGGTCGGGCTGAAGATGGGGCGGATCGGTCGAGTAAGGGTGAGCCGCTGATGAGTCAGATCGGGATAGTCCACGCGCCAAGACAGATCGAGTCGGGTCGGTGAGTCGCCGGTGAGCCAGATCGAGGGAGTTCACGCGCGCCAGATCCTCGACAGCCGAGGCAACCCGACGGTCGAGGCTGAGGTGGCGCTGCGCTCGGGAGCGCACGGCCATGCCGCGGTTCCCTCGGGAGCCTCGACGGGAGAGTTCGAGTCCACCGAGCTGCGCGACGGCGGCGAGCGTTGGCTCGGCAAGGGCGTCACGCGCGCCGTCGGAGGCGTCAACGGCGAGATCGCACAAGCCGTGATCGGTATGGACGCCTCCGACCAGGGTGCGCTCGACGAGGCTTTGATCGCGCTTGACGGCACCCCCAACAAGTCGCGCCTCGGCGCCAATGCGATCCTCGGCGTATCGCTTGCCGTGGCTCACGCGCAGGCGGCTGAGGAGGGCTTGCCGCTATGGCGCTACCTGGGCGGAGAGGCCGCACGGGTCCTGCCCGTGCCGATGATGAACGTCCTCAACGGCGGCGCGCACGCCGATAACAAGGTGGACTTCCAGGAGTTCATGATCGTGCCGTGCGGAGCGCCGACGTTCTCGGAGTGCCTTCGCATGGGCACCGAGGTCTTCCACTCGCTCAAGCGCACGCTGCACGAGCGCGGGCTATCGACCGCCGGCGGCGACGAGGGCGGCTTCGCGCCCGACCTCGAGTCCAACGAGCAGGCGCTTCAGATGCTGGTGGCCGGCATCGAAGTGGCCGGCTACCAGCCTGGAGCGGACGTCGCGATCGCGCTCGACCCAGCGACCAGCGAGCTGTACAAGGACGGCGCCTATGTGCTCGAGCACGAGGGGCGCACACTCAGCGCAGCCGAGCTGGCCGACTACTGGGCGACGCTCGCGTCGCGCTATCCGATCGTGTCGATCGAGGATGGCATGGACGAGCAGGACTGGGACGGCTGGAAGACGCTCACCGAGCGCGTGGGCGCCGAGGTGCAGCTCGTCGGCGACGACCTGTTCGTCACCAACACAGAGCGCTTGAAGCGCGGCATCGAGCTGGGCGTGGCCAACTCGATCCTGATCAAGGTCAACCAGATCGGCACGCTCTCAGAGACGCTTGCCGCGGTAGCGATGGCGCGCGCGGCGGGCTACACGGCCGTCATGAGCCATCGCTCGGGGGAGACGGAGGACGTCACGATTGCCGACCTCGCCGTGGCCACCGGCTGCGGGCAGATCAAGACCGGCGCTCCCGCGCGCTCGGACAGGGTCGCCAAGTACAACCAGCTGCTGCGTATCGAGGAGCAGCTCGGCTCAGACGCCGAGTTCCCCGGGCGCTCGGTGTTTCGCGGTCGCTGACGCCCCCCGGAGCGCCGCAAATGCCCGTTTGAGGTCAGCCACAGCGCGGTATGCTCAGGAAGCCGGGCGCGACGTCATTCGCGCGCCACTCAGCCACAGTCATCGAGAGAACAGCCGAGTAGAAAAGCGTGATCGCGCCCGGTGCGTTCGCTTCAACGCGGTCACGATAGAAGGAAGTCGGCGCGCAAAGGCGAATGCGATCGTATGCCCAGCGCCTCAGCAGCCGCCTCTCGCGCCCCCCTTTCTCAGCGGTCTGCTTCCGCGGCTCTCGACCCGCCGCGGGCCGTGCCCGATCTGCCGCGAGCAGCGCTCGGCCTGCCGCGGGCCGTGCCCGATCTGCCGTGAGCAGCGCCCGATCTGCCGCGAGCAGCGCCCGGCCTGCCGTGAGCAGCGCCCGACCTGCTGCCGGCCGCGCCCGACCTGCTTCGGCTCGCACACAATCTCTCGCCCATACCGTTCCGCGCGTGCGCTGGGATCGGCTGGGGCGCGTCGCGATGCTAGGTGTGATGGTGGCGATCGCATGCCTCTATCTGAGCGCCGGTGCGCGCCTGTTCTCGGCATGGGGGGAGTCCAAGCGCGACAGCGCCCAGGTGCGTGTGCTCGAACGCCAGAATCGCGTTCTGCGCGAACAGCACACCGCTCTGGCGAGCCCGGGTATGGTGCAGGCGGAGGCTCGGCGCCTGGGGATGATCCGCCGCGGCGAGCAGGCTTACATCGTGAGTGGCTTGCCCTCCAACTGACACGGCCGACGGCGTTCGCCGAGCGGCACGTGGGCGCTGCTAGCCTCGGCCCTCGTGTCGAGCTTCGATAACGCGATCCAGCAGTGGAGACAGGGCGAGCGACGCCTCTCGCAGGCTCCTGCCGAGCGGGTGGGCCTGCTCCAGCGGATAACCGACACGCTGGTGGTGGAGCTGCGCAAACGGCTCGGCGGTCGCTTCTCCGCCGAGGAGCTCGCCGAGCTCTACGGGCGCGGCACCTCGTGGTGCCTGCAGCTGGCGATGGACATCGCCCCGGACGACCCGTGGGCGTGGGATTCGCGCATCGTGATCGACGCGGCCTTTGCCCGCTATCTGCGCGAGGCCGTCGACTTCGCCGGAGGCCGGCTGATCCCCGCGGAGGGGTGAGCGAATCAGGGTTTGGTGTTGCCCAAGCCCATGAAGAGGTGTGCTGAGCAAGCCAGACTTTGATTGAGACTCCCACTTACCCTGCGTCGCGTCTCAGCGCGCGAGCGGCCGAGGACGCAGATCGAAGGAAGGTCCCGCCAGCGCCGCTCAGCGCTCCTCCTCGCCCACGCGGCGGATCACGATCTGATCCTCCTCGACCGTGACCTCGACCGGTCGGTGGCCGGCCCAGTGCTCCGCGTAGATCGGGTTGTCCTGGATCGCCGGGTCAAGCCACAGGCCATAGCCCTCTTCGCCATGGTCGAACGTGCCCTCGAGCGGCCCTGAGTCGCGTGAGGAGGATCTGCGCCCGCGACGGCTGCGCCTGCGGCGAGGGGCGGACGGAGCGGCCGCCTCCTTGCTCTCGGCCCCGGCCTCGGCCTCGGCCTCAGCTTCGGCTTCGGCTTTCTCGCGCTCGGCCACCATCGCGGCCTCCAGTTCGGTGGCGATCAGCTCGTCGTCCTCGGCCCGCAGGTCGATCTCCTCGGGGTAGGCGGCGACGGTGGAGGCGCCGTCGGAAGGACCCTCGTCGCCGGCAAGCTCGTTCTGGCGCTTGAACTGCTCGATCTCCTGCACGGTGACCTCGAGCTGGTGGGCCACCCAAGCATCGGTACGACCTTGTCGTACCCAGCTACGGATCTGGTTTAGGTGCGGGCGCAGTGATCTACGAGCCATGAACGGCCCGGGAGACTAGCGCATGCTCCGCCAGCTCGCTGAGTGAGCCTCCCAGCGTCGTCGCCGCGCACATTCAGAGCCGCGAATCGCGTTATGTTGAAGCATGGCTCGCGTTCGGTGGGACGGGACACTATGCTTGCCGTAGGGCGGGGCCGGGGGCGATCTCGCCCTTTGTCAATGGCCAACTAGAAGGGTGCAACCGATGCTGGTTCTGACGCGCAAGCCAAACCAGAGCATCATGATCGGCGACGACGTCGAGGTTTCGGTGCTGTCAGTGGTGGGCGAGAAGGTGCGGATCGGCATCCACGCTCCACACGACATCCCGGTATTTCGAACCGAGATCTACGTCGAGATCCAGCGGGAGGGGAACGAGCAGAGCAACTCCTCCAGCGAGGCTGCGCGCGCGGACGTGGACGACGCGCTCGGCAAGCTGGGCGAGTCCTCCTGAGCCGTCCTCCGGGCCGTGTCAGGCGGCTCAGCCGAGAATCGAGGGCTCACTGGCTCCATAGGGGCGGTGGCGAGGACCGGAGCGCTAGCTGAGCAGCAGGTACAGCGTCCTGAACATCACGACCGTGACGACCGCCGCGGTCAGGATCAGGGTCAAGACGAGCAGCACGAAGCGAACCGAGCCGCGTTTGTGGCGCTTCTCCACCTCGCGCTTGATCGCACGCTGCTCGGCGGTGCGCCGCAACGACGCACGCCGGTGGCGCTCCATCGAGATCTCGCGGGCGAAGGCCCGCTCGATCTCGGTCAGACTCTGCCTCATCCGCATGGCTTTAGCCACCGGCGCCTTGCCCTCGGCGCGCTCGTAGACCTTTACGAAGCGCATATAGTTCTCGGCGATCTCGCGCGCCCCGGCTGAGCGTTCGATCTTGCCGTCGACATATTCCTTGAGCGGATTCCACCAGATCGAGCGGCCGATCGCGAAGCCGACGAAGCCGTCCACCGGGGCGGCCTGCTGGAGCCAGTGATCGACCTTGTCGTCGTCGGCGCCGCGCCCGAGCACGACGCACACGACGCCGTCGCGTCCACCGCCGCGGCTCTGGGCGGCGAGCATCTCGCAATCGGAGCGCTCGTCGACGCCCTCGATCTTCCAGATGTCGACCTCGATCCCCGCGTCCTGTATCTCCGCGATCGCACGCCGCATCAGCTCGGGGCGCAGCTCGGAGTCATAGCGCTCGGTGCTGCCTTCGACTGCCTGAAGCTGGGCCTCCTCGGCGGGCACAAGCAGCTCGAACAGGAACTTGCGGTCCTTGGAGTGCAGCCAGTCCGACAGGCGCTTCAGCTTCCCCAGCTGCTCCCGGTTCTCCGCGGCGTCGCCGTCGGGGTTGTAGCGGACGAGCACCTTCGTGAAGTCAGGGTCGAAGCTCTCGATGTGCTCGCCGAACTCGTCGCCGTACTGGAAGTCGAACATGTTCTGACCGGAGCGCTCGGCGGGCATCGCGAGCTTCAGGCCCTGCGCGCGGGCTTCCTCGGGCACCGAGCCGCCGAACTGCTCGTCGACGAGCACGCCCGTGACGGAGGCATCCGCTCCCGCGGCCACGGCGCGCTGGAGCCCCTCGAAGATCAGGTGCTTTGCGTCGGCGATCATCGCCGTCTGCTCGGGATCTGGGTCACCCTCGATCCCGAAGAACTTCTTCTGGAAGGAGCCACGGTGGTCGAACGCGAGGATGTAAAGCTTGTTCTCGTAGCCGAGTTGCATCGATCGGTTTCCTTTGGAAGTCGCTGGCACCGCCTCGCGGGAGCGCCCGCACGGGCGCTCACAAGTCGCTGGCGAGGACGATTGAACTCTATCGCCGGGCCGGCTCCCGCGAGGCTCGATCGGCCTGTAGTCGCTCCTAGAGAACCGCGAGCAGACCGCGAGGTGTTCTGGCGGGCGCTTTCACCTGGGCCCTTAGAATGAGACGATGCCCTCAGGCGCCGATCTGTTCGTGGTTTGCAAGAAGTGCGGATCGGAGGTCAGCCCGTACATAACGGAGTGTCCCTACTGCGGCCACAGGTTGCGCCGCCGCGCGCCGAAGCTGCCGCGCGACCGCCTGCGCGAGCCGCGCAAAGGGGTGCTCCAGCGAGCGTCGCTGGGCCGGCTGCGCAGCGGAGAGATCGCGGGGCTGCGCGCCGACACCTCGCCATACGCGACGATCGCGCTCGTGGCGGTGAGTTGCGGGGTGTGGATCGCCGCGCAAGGCGCTTACGTAAATCTCGGCAAGCTCGTGATCGCTGGCCCGCTGCAAGGGGATTGGTGGCGACTGCTCAGCAGCCAGTTCGTCTACGGACGCGGGTTCTCAAGCGGCCTGTTCATGTTCGCGACGCTCGTGTCGATTGCGATCTTCGGCTGTCTGCTCGAGCGCCGCCACGGCCCGCTCGTCGTGCTCGTGCTGTTCTTCGCGGCCGGCGTGACAGGTGGGCTGGCCGCCGAGGCGGTCTATGCCTTCCCCGTCGTGAGCGGCGCGAATGCCGGCGCGCTCGCGCTGCTGAGCGCATGGGCGGCCCCCCGCTTGGTCATGGCGCGCGCCGGCGACTACTGCGAGGGAGATCTGCTTGGCACGGGCGCGATTGCCGTGGTCTTGCTCGCGATGCCATACGCCCGGCCGGAGGTCAGCTGGCTGGCGGGCGTCACCGGGGCCGCGCTTGGTCTGACGCTCGGGCTCGGCCTGAGCCGCGCGCGGTCGCTTTGAGCTTTTAAAGATGGTCTGCTTCGTTGAGGTCTGACGCGATCTGGGCGTCAGATAGTGGATGCCCAGACGTCGCGCGCGAACACACGAGCACTGGTCGTATATTGGGCATCGTGGGTGGCGCCTGACGCCGCCAGGCGGCCCCCAGCCGCCTATGATGGGATCGCTTTGCCAGATCGTTCGTACACCGCAGCCGAGGTCGATGCAGCTCTTGCGGCGCTGGTAGAGCCCGGACGTCTTGCGCATGCCCAAGACGTCGTGGTGCACGCCGCTCCCGCGCTTCAGCGCGTGCTCGCCGAAGCGCTTGCCGAAGGGGGCTGGTTCGGGGAGGCGCACGATGCCGAGGTGAGTCGCATCGCGGGAGAGGACGACGAGGCCGAGCGGGCAGTCGCCGTGAGCACGCTCGTAGCCGAGCAGACCCGGCTCGGCATGTTCGTCGGCGTCGCGGTCGGCTTCGAGCTTGCCCACGAGCTCGTGCTCGGGCGTAAGTCTGACGCGGACGAGCCAGGCCAGCGGGCATCGGATGAGCGGGAATCCCAAAGAACTCAAACCCCAACACAGGAGCACTGAACATGCAGATCCGCTTTCTCGGCCACGCGGCCTTCGAGCTCAGCGACGGCGACACCTCGGTGCTGATCGATCCGTTCCTCACAGGTAACCCGAAGGCTGCCGCCTCCGCCGACGAGCTCAGCCCCGAGGCAATCCTGCTGACCCACGGCCACGCCGACCACATCGGCGACACAGTGGCGATCGCCAAGCGCACGGGCGCCCACGTCGTGGCGATCGTGGAGATCGCGAACGAGCTCGGCGAGGAAGGGCTTCAAAATGTGCACGACCCAAACATCGGCGGCACCGTCGCGCTCGGGTGGGGCTCGGCGAAGCTGGTGCCCGCCTGGCACACCTCGACCACGCCGAAGGGCACCGTCAACACGCCCGCCGGACTGATCGTGAAGTTCGGTGGCAAGACGATCTATCACCTCGGCGACACCTGCGTCTTCTCCGACCTCGCTCTGAGCGCGAAGCAGGCCGGCGGGATCGACGTGGCGCTGATGTGCATCGGAGGCCACTACACGATGGATCGTCACGACGCTGTTGAGGCCGCGCGGCTCGTCGGAGCGAAGCAGGTGATCCCCTGCCACTACGACACGTTCCCGCCGATCGAGACGGACGCGCAGGCGTTCAAGGCGGACGTGGAGGCGCAGGGGTCTTCGCAGGTGATCGTGCTGGTGCCGGGCGACACCCACTCGCCATGACCGCGGCGAGGGCCAGCGACCGAGATGCCAAGCGCCGTGACGGCCAGCCGGCTGGTGGCGGAGCGCGACCATGACGATGACGCATGCCGTCGTGCTGATCGAAGCCGAGCGCGACGCCCTCTCGACACTCGGCGGCGAGCTCGCCGACATCGAGGGGGTCGCCGAGGCCTACTCGGTCACCGGTCAGTGGGACTTCGTCGCGATCGTGAGAGTTCCCGACCACGAGCAGCTCGCGGATGTCGTCACCGACAGGATCGGACAGCTCTCCGGGGTGGGGCGCACCCAGACGATGGTCGCGTTCGCCGCGTTCTCCAAGCACGACCTGGAGGCGCTGTTCTCGATCGGCGAGTAGCGGCTCCTCGGAACCCCAGATGGCCTCTGTACCATTGAAGCCGCAGTATGGGCCCACGCTCGGCAGGCTGCTCGAGCCACGCTGGCGCTCGGCTGCCCCCGCGGCGCGCGCGCTTGCGATCGCGATCGGTCTCGCACTGCTCGCGGTCGCAGTGGGCAGCGTGTTGACACTGCTCGACGCCAGCTACTCGCAAGGCGGGCCTGTGCCGTTCAGCTTCAAGTACAGGGGCCTCTACCGGACGGCGCCCGACCCGGGCGGCTACGTGAAAGTAGCTCGCAGCTCGGGCGGTCGGCTCGATAATTCCTACGCGATCGCGCCGCTGCGGCTTGGCGGCTACCGGGGAAGCGTCACCGGAGAGCTGCCCCTGTTCGCGGCGGGCTATACGCGCACGCTTGCCCAGCGTTTCGTCGGCTTCAGGCTCGAAGGCGAGGGCAAGACCCGCATCAGCTCGACGCTCGGAGGCTACGACGTGCTCTACAGCGCGATCGTCGACGGTCGCAAGATGTACGGTCGCGACGTGATGCTGCTGCCGCCGCGCAGCGGCGTTCGCGAAGGCGTGGTCATCGAGATGCTGAGCAGCCAACCGGCGAGCGTGTCCAAGCCCGTGGCGAACTCGGGAGTGCTCGAAAAGCCGCTGAAGACGTTCACGTTCGGGTAGCGCGTCCGCCTGACGGAGTCGTTGCCGCGGTCGCGGGCAGCTCCAGGCGGCGCACGCCCGGGGGATTGTGCGACGGCGCGGTGGTCTTCCGCTGGAGCCCGCTCGATCAGGCGCTGCAGCTACTGCGGTGGGCTCTGAGGAGCAGCGGTGACGCCGTCCCCTAGCGTCTTTCCGCCTGAAGCTTGCGTGATGGGCTGGGGAGCCTCGCCCACGACCACGGCGGGTGGTGGATCGACGCTGCCTTCAGGCGTTACGGTGGCCGGCGGGGTGGAGGGTGGCGGAGGTGGAGGCGACGCTTCAGTGGTGGACGGCGGAACGGCGGTTGTCGCGGCCGTCGTCGTGACTTCCGCGGGTGGCGCCGACGCGCTCGGTGGCTGAGCGCTCGGAAGCTCCGTCGAGTCGGTCGTCACCTGGGTCACGGGGGGCATGGCGGGCTTTGCGACGGCCGGTTGGTCTACGGTCGCCGGCGCGCCCGCGGGCGCGGCTTCAGCTGCTGGCGGGGGGCCTGTCGGTATGGCGACCTTTGCCTTCTTGACGCGATGACGCGCGCTCGCGGCGGCCACGTGCGTCCCCCCGAGATGGCGTGAGGAGATCGTGACCGGCTGAGAGCTCGAGTGGCTGACGACCGGCTCGCCTGTGGAGGCAGTGCCATCAGTGGAGGCCACCGTAGCCGCATGGTGATGGTGGCGAGCGTGGCCCGCGGTGTGGTCGGCCTCGACTGTTCCGGCGGTCACGATCGCGGCGACCGCCAGGCCAGCGACGGCCTTGGTGGCGAGGGCGCCCACCCCGGCCGTGACGAAGCCACCGGTGGCGCCGCCACCGACCGCCCCAGCGCCCGCCGCGGCGCCCGCCCCGCCGGCGCCTGCCACGTGGGCCCCCCCGGCGCCGGCGGTTGACCCGAGCTTTGAGAGCACGAGCTTCTTGAGCAGCAAGAGCGGCCCAACGGGCAGAATCGCCGCGAGCGCCGCATTGTTGTCCTTCAAATGCTTGCGGAACGTCCGGCAACGCTCGCAGTCACGCACGTGACGGCGTACCGCCGGGGCCACCTTGATCAGCCCCTCCGCGACTTCGCCGAGCTCCAAGCGCGCCTCGTCGCAGGTCAGCTTGCGCGCCTCCGCCGCCTCGGCGAGCGAGATGCGCGCGCGCACGAGCAGCGACTTGACGGCCGGCACCGTCGTTTCCATCGCGTCTGAGATCTGCTCGTAGGAGAGCGCGTCGATCTCGCGCAACAGCAGAGCGGTGCGCTGCGTCTCGGGGAGCTGCCGCACGTCGCCGATCAGCTGCCTGAAGCTCTCGCGGCGCATCACCTTCTCCGCTGTGGACAGACCGTTTTCGGCGTAGTGCACGTCCATCGAGTCAACGCCGATGGCGCTCGCCTTGCGCAGGTGGTTGAGCGAGCGGTTGCGCGCGATCCGGTAGAGCCAAGGACGCACGTTGATCTCGCGCTCGTCGGCGAGGATCGCGTTGAAGGCGGCCGCGAACACCTCTTGGAGCACGTCCTCGGCGTCCTCCTTCGAGCCCAACATGTGCCTGCAGAAGGCCAGCAGACGCGACTGGTAGCGCGAGAACAGCGTCTCGAACGCCGCATGCTGGCCGCGCCTGATCAGCGCGATCAGGCGCTCGTCGGACTGCAGGCGCAGCAGCGCCGAAGGGCTTCTCAGGCCGGACGCGACTGGGGCTTTTAGTGCGGAGACCTCCACGGCGGTCCTTTCGCTGCTCTCAATCCTAAATACACGCTAGCAATGGGGTAGTTGCGGTCTTCTACGAAGTATCGCTGCCCATTCACAACCCCAGATAAACGTTTGCGCAAGGCTAGGGTGTCTATTTGGAGTCCACTCTAGACATGCTCGCCATCGACTGGACTAGAGTGCCAAGGCTCGCCCAGGTGGCGGAATTGGAAGACGCCGTCGACTTAAAATCGATAGTCCGCAAGGGCGTGTGGGTTCGAGTCCCACCCTGGGCATGCCACCAGCCAGTCCACCCCGGTAATGGCGGGGGTGTTCAATCGCTGGGGGAACGTACAGCGATCCCCATCCCAATCAACCGTACGTCAGCCCATCGCAACAGGGTTCCCGCGCGCGCGTGAGGGACGCCCTCGGATAGAGTCGCGAGCGCCGATGTCCACACAGAGCGCCGATCAGAGCACCGACCAGTCCCAGGAGCTGCACGGCGGACACCTGATCGCTCGGCGCCTGAAGGCGCACGGGGTGAGCAAGCTGTTCACGCTCTCGGGCGGCCACCTGTTCTCGATCTACGACGGCTGCCGTGAGGAGGGCATCGAGATCGTCGACGTTCGCCACGAGCAGACCGCCGCGTTCGCCGCCGAGGGGTGGGCGAAGGTCACGCGCGAGCCGGGCGTCTGCGCGCTGACCGCCGGGCCCGGCGTGACCAACGGCATGAGCGCGATCGCAAGCGCCCAGGCCAACCACACTCCGATGCTCGTGCTCGGCGGGCGCGCGCCGGCGCTGCGCTGGGGCCAGGGCTCGCTGCAGGAGATCGACCACGTGCCGTTCGTGCGGCCTTTGTGCAAGCTTGCCACGACGGCGCAGAGCACGGCGGAGATCCCCGGTCTAATGGACGAGGCGCTGGCGGCCGCCCTCTCACCTCATGGGGGGCCGGCGTTCCTCGACTTCCCGCTCGACTACGTCTTCATGAGCGCTCCCGAGCCCGATGCCCCACGCGCGCGCGGAGGTGAGGGTGCAAGGGGGTCCGACCCGGACGCGATCGAGCGGGCGGCGCGGCTGCTGAAGGAGGCCGAGCGGCCGGTTGTGATGGCCGGCACCGACCTGTATTGGGGCCATGGCGAGCGCGCGCTGCTCGAGCTCGCCGAGAGGCTGCGGATCCCCGTCTTTTTGAACGGTCTTGCGCGCGGGTGTGTGCCCGCGGACCACGAGCTGTTCTTCTCGCGCACGCGCTCGCAGGCATTGAAAGGCGCCGACGTAGCGCTCGTCGTCGGCGTGCCGATGGACTTCCGGCTCGGCTTCGGCGGCTCGTTCGGCGAGGACACCGCGATCGTCGCGATCGACGTCGCCGAGCCGCGGCGCGCCCATCCGCGCGACCCCGCCGCCGAGCTGTACGGCGACCTGGCCTCCACGCTCGTCGACCTGCGCGCGGCGGTGGGCGCCAATCCGCTCGCGAGCGAGCGCTGGGTCGCGGACTTGCGCGCGGCCGAGACCGAGCGGCGCGAGGCCGAGCGCGCGGAGCTGTCAGACGCTCGGGCGCCGCTTCACCCGATGCGGCTCTACGCCGAGCTCGCCAAGGTGCTCGACCGTGACGCGATCGTGATCGGAGACGGCGGCGATTTCGTCTCTTATGCCGG
Source organism: uncultured Solirubrobacterales bacterium (assembly GCA_963764655.1). Classification (GTDB taxonomy): domain Bacteria; phylum Actinomycetota; class Thermoleophilia; order Solirubrobacterales; family Solirubrobacteraceae; genus Palsa-744. Next base: position 1,766,500 of record CAVXTI010000001.1, on the reverse strand, counting down.
ACGTGTCATCGACAGCTACGGGCCGGGCCGCTGGCTCGACCCCGGGCCGTTCGGCTGCCTTGGGACTGGCCCCGGATATGCGCTCGCGGCCAAGCTCGCGCACCCCGAGCGGCAGGTGGTCCTGCTGCTCGGCGACGGCGCGTTCGGGTTCTCCGGCATGGAGTTCGACACACTCGCGCGACACGGCGTCAATGTGGTCGGGGTGATGGGCAACAACGGGATCTGGGCCCTGGAGAAGCACCCGATGGAGTTCCTCTACGGCTACTCCGTCGCTGCCGACCTGCGTCCCGGCACCCGCTACGACCAGGTGGTCGAGGCGCTCGGCGGCCACGGCGAGCTGGTGGAGCAACCCGACGACGTGGCCCCGGCGCTCGAGCGCGCTTTCGAGTCGGGCAAGCCGGCGCTCGTCAACGTGCTCACCGACCCCACCATCGCCTATCCGCGCAAATCGAACCTCGCCTGAGCGCGATCTGGGATGGAGCGTCGCCCGCGGCGCCACAGCCCCGAGAAATGAGGAGACCGCCCGAACGGACGGCCTCCTCAGGGGCTTGGCATCGAGGCAAAGGCAGGGGTGCGAGCCTCGGAAGCCGGGGTAGGTGGGCCCGAGAACGGGACGCCGATCGCTCGACGGTTGTCCGGGCCTATGGACCGGTCGTGAAAGGCACGCGACAGAGCCCCATGCCTCCACTGCCGATATGTCTTCTTCGGTAGGACGAGGCCCGCGGATTAAATGGATAGGTCACGTTCGAACGGTTGTCCAGCCGCGTCCCCAACGGCTGGGCGAAGGCATGGGCGCGCATGGCTTCTCCGAGTGGCTTGGCGAGGGCCTCGTTCAGCTCGACCCTGGTGGCACGGCCCCGGGTAGGCCGATCAGCCTAGTCTCGCAAGGCGGAGCGTCCCACCGCGCAGGATGTCGTGCTCTGAGACTTCCACCCGGTCGAGCCCAAACGCGCGCATCGCCTTATCCAGCAAGATCATCCCGGCGACGATTGTGGGGGCGCGATCCGGGTGCAGTCCCACGACTTGGCGACGTTGGGCTTCGGTCATGTCGGCCAGCCGCGCGATCAGCAGCTCGACCGTTGCGAGCAGCAGGGGATAGCCGTGCACACGCTCCGGGTCGTAAGGGTCGAGCTCCTGGTCGATCGCCGCGGCCGAGGTGGCGGTGCCGGCCACCGCGATAGCGCGCGTCACGGCGGCGCGCTTCTCCGCGGGCAAGCCGCGCAGAAAGATCGCGCGAGTGTCGGCCGCAAGGTCCTGCAGCTCGCCCGGGCTGGGCGGGTCGCTGTGGATGTGGCGCTCGCTCATGCGCAGCACCCCGGCTTGCACCGACACGTGAAAGGACGCCTCATGGTCGGCGCCGACGATGAACTCGGTGGAGCCACCGCCGATGTCAATCACGACGGTCGGCTCCGACGATAAGCCGTCGCGGTCGCTCATCGCGCCGAGGAACGTGAGCTGCGCCTCCTCGTCGCCGGAGAGCACGCGCGCGTCGAGGCTGAACTCGGAGCGCACCAGCTCGGTGAACTCGGCGCCGTTGGAAGCGTCGCGGACGGCGGAGGTCAGCACCGCCAGGTTGGCCTCGCACCCGAAGCTGTCGATCGTGTCGCGGTACTGGGTGAGCGTCTTGCGCACCCGTCCGATCGCCTCGTCGGACAGCCTGCCGCCCGCGTCGACTCTGTCGCCGAGACGCGTCACCTGCGACTCGCGATGCAGATCCTCGATTGTGCCCGTTGCGGGATCGACGTCCGCCACGAGCAGGCGCGTCGAGTTCGTGCCAATGTCGACGACAGCCGTGCGCATAAGGCGGGGATCGTAAAGCTATTAGGCTCGGGGTAGGCGAACGAAGGGAGTGTTGCAAGATGAGCGAAGGCGACAGAGTAGCGTTGGTGACGGGCGCCAATCGAGGCATCGGCCGTGAGGTGGCGCGCCAGCTCGCGGCGCGCGGCTACAGGGTGCTGCTGAGCGCACGCGACGGCGAGCAGGCCGCGGCTGCCGCTGAAGACGTAGCCGAGAGCACCGGCGCCACGGTGATCCCGTTGACGCTCGACGTGAGCAGCCCTGAGAGCATCGAGCGAGCGGCCGCGCTGGTGACCGGCGATCCGGGTCGTCTCGACATGCTCGTCAACAACGCCGGCGTCGGCCTCGACTTCGGCGTCTCCGGGGTGGATCCAGACTTCGAGAAGATCCAAGCAACGCTCGAGACGAACTTCTTCGGCGCTTACCGCCTCACGATCGCTCTGCTGCCTCTACTGCGAGCGAGCGAGCACCCGCGGATCGTGAACGTGTCCAGCGGCATGGGAGGCGTAGCTGAGATGGGTGGATGGTCGCCCGGCTACCGAGTGTCGAAGGCGTCGCTCAACGCGGTCACGCGCATCCTCTCCACCGAGCTGGCAGACGCCGGCTTCAAGGTCAACTCGGCGTGCCCCGGGTTCGTCAACACCGACATGGGCGGGCCGATGGGAGCGCAGAAGCCGGTGCAGGACGGGGCGTCTGGGATCGTATGGCTGGCGACGCTCCCAGACGACGGGCCTACCGGCGGGTTCTTCCGGGACGGGAAGCCGGTGGTGTTCTGAGGGTGGCATCGAGCACCCCGGGCTTCTGGCACGGCTTGCTTTTTGCTAGAACATGAGATGCGACGCGGGGTGGAGCAGTCTGGTAGCTCGTCGGGCTCATAACCCGAAGGTCGCGGGTTCGAATCCCGCCCCCGCTATGGTTGGACCGGTGACTCGGAAGCCCTCTGTCTGTAGGGTGTTTGGGTCCTCGAAGGCTTCGGCTACCGCCTCGGTGACGGTGGCGCTTATCTCAAGTCGCCGGTTGGGCTTGTCAAGCTCGATGCGTAGCTCGAACGCCTCGAAGATCTGTCGCTTGACCCCGACGGGGGCGTCGCGTAGCTGCTTACTGAGGTCGGGAAGCCGCGCCAGGCGCTCCGCGAGATAGTTGTCCTCGACTTCGATGTCCTCGGGGCCGAGTTCTGCCAGGGCCTCTTGTGCGGCCTCCTTCTGCTCTTCCAACTCAGCGATGCGTTCCTTCACGATGGCGGGCGGGATGCCCTCCTCGATGGCGAGAACTTGCTGCTTGATGTTGCGGTCGGCGGCGGCGACCATCTGACGCAGCTTCGTGGCCTTGAGTTCGCCCCGCTTGGCTCGTTCGCGGCCGTGACTCTTCAGTTGGGCCGCGAGCTTCTTCAGGCGCATCGGTCCCCATATGCGTGTCCGGAAGAACTCTTCGACCAACGGGATCAGCACGTCTTCGTTCATGTAGATCCATTTGGCTCCTCCGTGGATCTCGGCGGCGGCGGTATCTCCGTACTGGTCGCGGTAGGCGCAGGCCATATAGCGGTAGGTCTTCTCGCCCTTCTTACGGGTCTTGCCCTGCATCGACATGGGCTTGTGACCGGCGCAGCAGTAGACCATGCCCGCGAGCGCGTATTGGCGACCGTGGCCGTTGCTCGTTCCGCCGTTGGTGTGCTGTTGGCGGGGCCGGTCACGGAATCGTTCCTGGCTTCGCTTGAAGGCGGCGTCGCTCACGAGGCGAGGGTGGCTGTCGGGTGTGACGATCCACTCCTCCTCAGCGCGTAGGCGTGGTGCTCCTCCGTTCTGGCGGCGCGTGCTGAAGTCGAGCCGGTTCCAAACCATCGAGCCGGTGTAGACGGGATTCCGCAGCATTGAGGCGATGGTGCTCTGAGCCCAGTGACGGCCTCCGTTGCGGCTCGAATCGACATGACGCGGGGATGAGGGGCCTCCTGGTTGATTCAGGCGCTCCGCGATGGCCTTTGGGGACCACCCGTGGTCGCCGTGCAAGTGGAAGATGAGCGCGACTGTCTCAGCCTCGCTCGGCTCGGTTGTGAGCGTCACGCGCTCCTTTGCCTCGCCACGGTGGCTCTCTGGAGTGGGCTCGCGTACGGTTCGGTAGCCGTAGGGTGCGCGTCCGCCCATACGGTAACCCTGTCGTGTGCCCTCGGTCATGCCTCGGCGGGTTTCCCGGCGGATCTTTTCGACCTCGTATTGGTCGAAGGCTTGTTGGAGTGTGACCAGCAGCCCGCCCTCGGCCGTCGATGTGTCCCCTGCGCCTTGGACGTAGTAGATCCCGACGCCCGCGTGCCGAAGCTCGCGTTCAAACAGGCCAGCCATAACGAGATCACGCGCGAGTCTGCTGGTGCTGAAGCAGATCATGCCGTCGAAGCGGCGCTCGGACTGGCGGGCCTCGACAACCAGGGCGCTCCAACCAGGGCGATCCGCCGTGGTGCCGCTCGCCTGGTCGGTAAACCCGCAGACGATCTCGCCCCCAAGCTCGTGGGCCTTGGACTGACAGGCCCGCTCCTGGCTGGGGAAGCTGAGCGTAGGGTCCTGCTTATCGACTGTCGAGACACGCCCGTAGAAGGCGAAGCGGGTCGGCTGTGTCACTCCTTCAACCTCGCCAGGAACTCCTCGATCAGCCCCGCCTGGTCCTCTGTTTTCGCACGCCGCTCGGCCGCATTCTCGTGCTCGGCTGCAAAGTCACACTTGATCTTGAGGCGATAGTCGAGCGCTGTGGTCAGCGCCCAGCGGTGGTCGTGTAGCCACACCTTGACCGGCGGCTCGGGGCTGCTCGGCTCGGCCCACTCGATCAAGTCCAACAACGACCGGTAAGCGTCTATTCGCATCAGCGGCTCAGTGAATGCCTCCGGCGGCTTGGGCAAAGTGATTGATGCTTCCTCCAGGTCTGCGGCTGGATGACCGATCACGACGAGCAGCCCAGCACGCAGGAGACTCACAAGGGAGCCAGGGAGGATCATCAATTCGGTCCTTTTGTCGTACTCCTCCTTCTTGAGGATCTGACGCACGCGCTCCGCACCGATTTTGTGTCGTTCACCGATCGCGCGGTAGGTCAGTTTCTCTTCCACCCGCAAGCGGACGATCTCACGGTTGCGTGCAAGGGTCTGATCGCGGTAGTGCGTCACGACGTGCCCGCCGCACGGTCTTCCGTCGTGGGCTTGCTCTCGGTGGCTGCCTTGCGCTTGGCCGCTTCGCGGTCGCGGCGTTTTTCGGCGGCGAAGACCTTCTGGTGCTCCGCGCAGCGCGTGACCTGAAAGACATCCTGTACCTGGATCGTGCGCTCGGCACCACATAGCTTGCGGCCAGGGCAGACTTTGTGCTTGCACTTGATGACGACGGTCTTGCCCTTCAACGGTCGGCCGTGGGCGGAGACGGCAGGCTTGGGTGGGGCTTGGCCGCTCACGGCTGCTCTGACATGTGTAGGTTAATCGCCACATCACCAACGAAATCATATCTTTACGTAGTGTGTCAAGTATTAGAATCAAGTAGGGGTGGAGATCTTTCACTGTCAACCTGCATGAGCCGCTGCAGAGCGTCAAGCTGAGCTTGTGCGCGCTGGTCGTGCGAGGGATCGGAGGCGGACAGCACTTTCAGTGCGCCGCTGACCTGTAGTTCTTGGTCGGTCGATCCCTCCACATAGAGTCTTTATGCTCGGGACCGCCGCGACTAAAGAGAACATCTGTTCGCTTCAGGCCGTTTTCCGCATGTTTGTGCGCTTTACGGCCTCGAAATATTTTTGATAGAAGGATTCCGAGAGGGGCCTGCTCTTGCGAGCCAGGCTGCCAGTCCTGGCTCGCAGGCCGTCTGAGCCCTCTCTCGGCCTCTCTGTGACACAGGGCCGGATTTGCACTACTCCCGTCGCTCCACGCTCGGCCTTGAGGCTCCTGGGGGCCTTCCTGTGCTCCGGACAGAGCTCGGGCCGCTACAAAAGACGGCCCGAGCCTCGATCTTCTGGAGAGGGAATACCCCGGTATTTTACCTGCCCGGATAGTCGCTCGCAATTTCTCCCCTTGCGGCCCGGCATCGCGTGTGCTTTGATGTGAACCTGAGACGAGAGAGTTGGCCCAGGGCCTCACACTCTTTTACTCACAACTGTTGCGCCTGGCATTGGAGCCCTACCGCCAGTCGTTGCCGGTCTCTCTGGAGAGGGAGATTGCCATATAGGACCACCGTAGAGTCAGGGTGGGCAGAGGGGCACAAGCCAGCCTCGTGAGGCATCAAGTAGCTAAGGCGTCGGGTAGCGACACCAGGGGGCTTCCATCAGACAATCCAGTTTTATGCCTGCGCGCTGTCCACGATTTCCCGGGGCGGCGGGGGGCCGGAGGAGATATAGCGTGAGGAAACGACCGCTGCCGGGGTAAGAGAGCAGCCTGGACCCGGACCATCTCCACCCGTCATGCTGTCAGACGCAGACGCATGGCTACGGCCTCTCTCCTCCATGTTGCTTGTGGGGGAGGGGGGCCTACGTCTTCTGCCTCCGCAGGGGCAGGCCGAAAGGAAGCTCAGATAAAGAGAAGCCCGGGCGCAACGAGACCGAAGGGTAAAGTCTCGCGGTGGGGGGAATGGCATGATCCCCTTCAAGGGGGACCTATGTCCGAGAACCTATGTCCGTCGGCCGCTATGGGCATCTCGTCGGGAGCGTCACAAGTCGCGCACGAGGTCGGCGAGTGGGACGCCGAGGGCGTCGGCGATGAGCTTGGCGGTGGTGATACTGGGCGAGAACCAACCGGCCTCAAGCTCCCCGAGGTACTTGGGGTCCATGGCGGTGGCTTGGCCCTTGCCGTCTTTGTTGCGTGAGACGGCTGGGATCTGCGCGGCCACGTCCTCCAGCGTGCGCTTCTGAGCCTGCCGGTGCTGGCGTATGGCCTGGCCGAATGCGAGGGCGGTGGCGTCGGGCTCTGCGCGGCGGCGTGGCATGCCCGGAAGGAGATCGGCAACCGGCCGCAGAATGAACCAGACATGTCTATGGTGGACGGGCTGCTCGTCGCTGGAATCGACCTTTCAGGTCGTACGACCGGCACAACGGCACTGGCCTGGCTGGCGGGAGCGGCGTCGTGCAAGCGCCCTCCTTGGACTGGCCGGTGGTCACTGAGGGTCTGCGAGGTGCGGGAGGAGATCAGAGGATCATCAGCCTGATCGGAGATGCTCGCCCGGACGTGGTTGCGATCGACGCGCCGCTTCATCTCCCGCGTGCGGTCACATGCCGGGACGAAGACTGCCAGCGGTGCTTCCCACCCGGCGGTGCCTACTCGCCGTATACGACGCGCATGCTGGAGCGCAAGGAGCGATGGAGTGACCAGCCGACGACTCGGCCCCGATGCCTATGGTCATGGTGGCGGGCTCGCCTTCCGGGGGATCTTCCTGAAGCGACTGCTGGAACGCGAGGGCATCCGAGTGATCGAGACATGGCCTGCCGGAGCGTCCCGCCGGATTCAGCGAGTCGATAAGCCAGTGCCGTCACCGCTGTGACGCGGCGACTCGCTCCCGGTTGGTACTCGGGTGTGTCGATGACCCCGGCCAGCAGCTTCAGCAGCAGGGCCTACCGCTGGATGTTCTGGACGCCGTGGCGGCAGCACTGGCCGCTTGGGCAGAGGTCACGGGCCGGGTCGCATCGAGTCGAGGCTGACGGATGGCACGAGGAAGGCAACATCGTGCTCCCGCAAATCGCCGGTCATAGCCGGTTCAAGCCCCGTTCACCGTCGGTTTGGGCGCACATGCCTCTCGCACGCGCACGCGCAAAAGCGGAGGACCAAGCAATTGGCAGAGTCAATGAACATGAGCGACGCGGAGCCCGTTGGATAGCGGCGCGGCTATCTGGGCCTTTAGGAGTCAGCGCGCGCCCCCGAGGGGCCTTTCTGTGGCTAGGAGACGGCACTCCCGGCATCAGGGGCAACTACAAGCTCGTCTCGCACCGCTGGCTCCAGGGCTACCTCGCTGAGTCGAGCGAGCGGCGGCACCTGAATACCAAGAGCAAGCCAATATTGGCTTGCGAAACTCTTGTGTCTAGAGTCCGCCGTGACCACAAACGCACTGAATACTGGATTCCGCATGTCGGGCCAGAGTAGGCTCTCCGCATGCGAAACCGCCTATTTGATCGAGCGCAGTTCTGGGTGTTGTTCACGGGTGCCGTGGGATTGATCGGCGGCATCTTTACAGCCATCGGTGTGGCGCGCACGCCCGCTGGGCACGAACTGTGGAGCGAGGGCTGGTTCGTCGTCGGCATCGGGGCCATCTTTGTTGGAGTGCTGTGCTTGCTGTGGGGGCTTGTGTTGTTCCTCGCCCATCGCCACGCCGAGGGCCATATGTGCCCTGATCCCGATGCACACCGTGCAGCGTCTGCGGCTGGCACGACACCGTGGCCGTCCCAGCCCATCCTCGTGGTGGAACAGGGCACAGCAAGCGGCGAGACGCGAATACGTGCCATGACCACAGAGTTGCCCGTGTCTGATCAGTCCGAGCCTCCGGTTCAGTCTCCTGAGCGGGCCGCCGATGGATCAAGCGATGCGCACCAGCACGACGCCGGAGATTCGCAAGCTGGACATTGACGGGCTTCTCAGGCATGATGCGTGCCGCATGCCCGAGTCATCGCAGCCAGGTCAGCAGCAGATCAATATCGTCATCCCGCCGGACGAGTTTCCAGGCCACTGGGCGAATCTTGCCCAGCTACAGCGGACGCCACACGAGTTCACGCTTGATTTCATTCGGGTCGGCCCTCAAGGACAGATAGGCCAGGTGGTGTCGCGCATCAGCTTCTCGCCACTGCTCTTGTACCAGCTAGTAGACTTGTTGAACGCGCACTGGCGAGCCTACACCGAGGAAGCAGGTCCGCAGCCGCCTGAAGGAGCCCAAGATGTCTGAAAACGTGCAATACGAGACCACATCACCACCGCAGAGCGTGCCGACTAGGGCGCCCAACTTGCGCAGCACCCTTGATGTGCCTACCGAGCGGGCGATCCAGACCATAACGGCGATCACCCTTAAGAGTGTGCGCCAAGCGCAGACGAGCGGCATCGTTGCGCCCCCGCCAATCGAAGCTAGCTGAAGCGCCGAGCGTCGGTTAGCTAGGCGTCCCTACGACGCCGGATCCCACCGCGCCTTAGCTGCGCTTACTTGCCTTCGCTCTTCAGGCGTTCTCCTTCTCGGATAGCTTCGGCTTCGGCGCTCGCTTCGGCTTTGCTGGCTTCTTGGTTCTTCTGTTCTTCGGGGGTCAGTTCGCCACGCGCCCGTCGTTCCATTTCTTTGAGCTTCCGTTCCCCTTCGGCGCTGCGACGGTTGTATTCGGCTTCTGCTTGTGCGGGCGGTATCGCCTTTTCGATCTTGCCTTCTCGTTCTTCCTGATGCAGTAGCCGGACCTGCTTTTCGCCCCATGCCCGGTTCTTTGCCTTGCGCTTTGCTTCGGCCGCTGCCTTTCTGGCTGCCTTGGCGGCTTCGTGTCTGGCTTCGGCTGCTCTGCGTGGGGCTTCAGCGGCCGCGATCCTGGCCTGTTCGGCTTCGTAGGCGTGGTCTTCAGCTTCTTGCTTCGCCGGAACCGTTGATTCAGTGCTGGCGGTCGTCGAGCCGCAGCCAGCGCCCACAAGGGCCATGACTAGACCTACGAGAGACAGAAAGCGTCTCATTTCTTCGCCTTTCCATACGTCTTCTTGGCCTGCTTCACACATGTCGCCCGCTTACGTTTGGGCTGTCGCTTGCATGCCTTCAGCGCTTTGGCGAGCTTCTGTGCTCGCGTCAACGGCTTCGGTTTTGGTGGCGCTGTGATGGGTGTAGCGGGCGGCACGGATGTCGTGCTGGGCGGGAGCGACACTGGTGTGATGGTTGGCGCGGCAGGCGCAGGCTGTTCGACTGTGAAGTTGCGGCCCCCGAGCGGTTCAAAGAGAGCGTGATCTTCGGGCGGGCAATCTTCTTCCCACAAGGGCGGATTGTAAGGTGGGTGCCCGAAATTGGCTTCGTTGAAATGTTCAATGACTTCCGTTTGTGCACGACAAACCGGACTGACGTAGGACTTGTGGTAGACGACCAGCAGACACGCCTTCTGCCCGTAAACGCTCGGCAAGATCAGGACGTCGGAGAGGCTGAAGCTGACGGTGTTGTTCGTGCTCTGCGAGCCGCTATTCCAGATCGACCGTACGTTCGGGTCGGTCGGGCCTTCGTGGAATAGGTCTTCCGACCCACAGTGGTATTCGGGGAGACTCGGCTCTACGTACGCGAAGGCCGTCCACTGGCAGGATGTGGAGCATTCGTCCCAGGTCACGGAGCCCGCGACGCTCCCATGTGTCCAGTCCGCCGTAGCGACTGCGCTCGTGATTTCGCCGGTTGAGGCGAGAGCGACCGACGGTAGGAGGACGAGCGTGATCAGGATGCCTACAGTGAGCCCTCCGACTCGGAGTAGAGCACGGCACGTAGGCGGGGGGGTGGAGGTCAAGATATTCATGCCCGGAATCAAAGCATAGACATGTTCCACCGTGGCGTCTTGTAGGCACGGGACGGACCACCCAGCGCTTTTACGGCGGACGATTCGCTATGCCGCCGACGCACGACGCACGGGCGCACGGCGCACGGTGCTCGTCGATGGTCGTTGCGGAGGTGCTGAACGCGGTTGGCGGAGGTTGCGTCGGTCATCGCGGCTGGTGCTGCACTCGTGACGGTGGTGTACGCGCGGGCCACCGTCGCACAGGCGAGGGCCGCCCGGCGGGAGGCGAGGGAAGCACATGCCGAGGAAGCGCGGCAGGCAGCAAGGCCAACTCCTTGAAGCAACGGAGGCGGCGCATCAGCAGGAGATGAGAGCGCGAGAGGGGCAAGGCTTGGTAGGTCTTTGCAGGCGCGGTGAGGCGAGCGAGCGGGTGCTTAAGGAACCTGTCTTGGTGAGAGGGGAGTTGGCCGGTCTTGATCGATTTGGCGACTTGGTGTGCGCCTGAGTGTGGCCAACTGCGTCTGAAGCTCATCCGGATCGTAGAAATGACCACCGACATCAACAAGTCGATAAGAGCGGCCCGGCACGGGGACGCCGGTTCTGGCCTTGCCACCGAGACGTCGAGCGAGCCGCCCGGAGAGATTTGACGAGGACCATTGCGTCGGCTTGTTGAATATCCAGACTGCGCGCAGCGTCTCGTCTACCTCACTCGACACCATGAGCGATGGCGGCGCGTCGAAGATGACAGCCTTCCCGCCTGCGTCGCCTAGTAGCTCGGCAGCAGCCGCCCATTGACGCACGCCATCGTGGATTGGTATAAGCACGTCACGTCCGGATCGGAGTACCCAGTGCGCCGCGTCCTTGGCCCCGCCCGCGTGATCCCTAGCGCCCTCTTGGAAGATGCGCCTCTTTCCAGTCGGCAGTGTGAGCGTTACCCGGAAGCCCTGGCTCATTATTAGTTCGAAGAAGCGCTCCGTAGGCTGAGGGTCCACGCCGTTGACGAGCACAAGGCCACGATACACGCGATCAAAAGCGGCAGGGCCTCTATTTGTTGGCGATACGGCGGATGACGACCGCGCACGCAAGGAGGGCCTCGGCGACAGCGAGCGTTGCTTGAGCCTGGGCTTGCTCGGCGCTGCCGCCCACCGGAGTAGCCGCATGACCCTTGGCGTTAGCGATATGCCCCTCGGCCGCCTGAAAGTGCTCTTCATATGAGGATGGGGATGCCATCAGCTTTAGATGCTGGCGGGCGACGGCTCGTCTTGCTGCGCCCGGTTGAGGGTAGCCAACTCGTCCGAGGTGGCTGCACCAAGGACCGCCCGGAGCATCGCCGAAAGCTCTCGCGCCTCGTCAAGATGTAGACGAACTTCGACGGGCTCTTCGTCAACGGTTGCGACATCATGGATCTCGATTGTGAGTCCAGCTGGCAGGCGTTCTACCTCTATGAGTCCGTGCTCAGTGCTCGGTTCTAGCTTGTAGCTCGGCCGAAGGGCCATTCGTGCCTCCTTTCGTGGAAAACCCGAGGGTAGCCAACCTCGCAGCAAAGTCGAACGAATCGTCCGCAAATTGGGGCATCGCATCCAGCGGGTCTTGCCTACGCAGCCAGTGCCAGGGCCTCGATCAGCGGCAGAGCGGGCTCGGATCACTTCTCGTGATGACGTGCTTTCGGTGGCAATAGATAGTGAGATTGGCTCGTTCGTCCGGTGTCCCGCCGGTCGCGGTGTATTACACCGAGTGACTTCGCCAGCACGCACCCAACTACTTGGCTGTGCTGCGCGCGTTCGTCCGCCCTGTCGGATACGAATACGCGGGTCGGTTACTCCAGTATCGCCCCGTCGGAGAGAGGCTTACCCACCTCTCTCCGACGGGGTTCTATCTTCCGCCGGTCGGCGGTGTATGACTTGTTGAAGCTGGTATGCGGTGCGGGTTGGGTCCCGCGTTCGATGTCGCCCCAGTCAACTGGAGTCCCGACGACGAAAGGATGTACCCCGATGTCTGATTTCATGTATTTCGACCTTGGTCACCAGGACGGGGGATCGGTTGTTGAGGTGGTTCTCGACAACCAGGTTGCCGTTCGCCTCCTGGATGCTCCGAACTACAGCGCCTACCAAAACGGAAGGGGCTTTACGGACTACGGCATCTGGGCCACAAAGTCCCCGGTTCGAATCGCCGTGCCGCACGCAGGACATTGGACCGTCGTGCTCGACCTCGGCGGCGCGAGTGGGCGGGTTCGTGCGTCCGTCAATGTTCTGACTGCGATTGCTGCGTAGGTGGCGCACCATGAACGACCTCATCAACGGGACGAAGATCGACATTGACTGCGATTGCGGAGCGGTCGTAGCGGCGACGCTCGGGAAGCTTCGGCGGAGTCCTATCTTGCAGTGTCCTCGTGGGCATACCATCACCTTCGATGGCAGGCAGTTCGACCGCGACTCGAAGTCAGCGGATAGGGCGCTCGGCAATTTGAGCAAGTCGCTGGACGACTTCGGGAGGTAGATCGGCTCGGGATGACGGTGCGCCACGATGAGGATCTCACGCCCTGGTTGGTGTGGCCATCAAGCCGATCGTGCACGAGATGTTGGATCGGCTGGACGCCGATCTCTCAGAGTCGGATCTCATAGCCATCACGATGGCCGTGCAGAAGGCGCTGATAGCGGGAGCGAGACAAGGCGTCGCGGCCTTGGCTGGGCAAGAGGGTGGACCTACAGTGACGTGGGTTGGGGAGGACTATGACCAATGGACAGAGCGCTTCGGACAGGCCGCGTAGTCGTAATTATTTAGGGCCATCAGGGCCGTCAGCTCAAAGACTCGCCCTGCGCCTAGTTCGTCCGGGGAGGGACAGATCGCCGGGGGCGCGTAGCAGGTCCGATATGGCAGTGCGCTATAATGTGGCTACATGGTGACCACATGAAGAGTATCGGAGTCAGGGAGTTCCGCGACCACGCCACGACCTACCTGTCGGGGTCTGATCCGGTCGCGGTCAGCAAGCACGGCCATGTAATCGGTTTCTACATCCCTCTAGAGCGCGACGAGGGCGAGGCCCAGCGTGCCGTCGCCAGGCTGGGGGAGACGGTCGAGCGAGTGCTCAAGGAGACCGGGATGAGTGAGGAGGAGTTGGCAGGACTGCTCGATCTGCGGCGAGCGTTGCCCGAGTGATTGTTGTTGCTGACGCCAGCGTCCTCGTAGGCGAGCTACTGCGCAAGCGAGGCCGGGAACTCCTGCTGCACCACGATCTCCGCGTCCTCGTCGCGGAGCATCAGTGGGAGGAGACCGAGCACGAGTTGTCCCGGCGCTTGGACATTCTGGAGTCTCGGGAGAAGCTTACGTCTGAACAGCGACTCTCTCTGGAGCGGGACGTGGACGATCTGATCGAGACGCGGGTCATCGAGGTTGTCCCGCGCGACACGTACGCCTCGCTGGAGCAGGCGGCCACAGAGCGAGTGCCGCGTGATCAGCGCGACTGGCCCACGGTTGCCCTCGCGATGGTGCTGGACGCGGGCATTCTGACCGGCGATAACGATTTTCTCGGCTGTGGGTGTCCCACCTGGACGGTCGAGACGTTGCGCCGAGAGCTTGAGTGCCAGGCCGGAACGTAGTAGGCCAATCAGGGCACCCGCCGTCGGTCATAGGTTTGACCACAGAGGAGAGATGCGTCCGTTTTGCGTCTCGCTCAACCGCAGACCTCTCACGGGCTATGAGCGCCGCCTACGAGGGCGACCAGGGTTTCGATGAGCGATCGCCTTCTTCGTTTCCGCGATTCTCTTATCGAGGTCGTTGATCGCGTCTCGCGCACCGTCCTTCTTGCCCTGCGTATAGACGGCCTCCAAAACTTGGAGCAGACGAACCCCCTCGTATAGGTCGTTTTTGGCGCGGATTTCCTCTAGAGCGTGTCCCACTCTTGGACTCGCATAGACGGAGATGTCTTCGCTTTTCGTCGGGACCTTGATCAAGCGATATCTGGCGTTCCCGGCCATTCCTACCCCCAGTCATTGAGACGCTCGTTCGGCGCAGGATACAGTTTTATGGACTTATGCTGCCAGTCGGTAGTCTCGTTGCACAGTCGCGAAACTCGACCGTAGGCTCGCCTGCATCGCCGGTACTATGTGCTCGTGTCAAAGATGGCGACCCCGAAATGGATGGCTAATTGGAACGGAAGTACCCAGCCGATCCTTGACGCGGCAGAAGCAGCGGGCGCTCTCTTCAGGGATGCGAGCGTTGAGTTCACGACCAGGGTCCAGATTGATTGGGGCGATGGTGCGGCAGACGAGGACTCGATCAAAGACGCCCGCGACGCACTGCGATTTGCTCAACCCCCCACAAGTCTGAGTGTCCGACTTGCTCGGACCCCAGTAGAGCGCGATTTCATCGAAGTCGGCGTATATGCGCAACCCGTCATGTTGCTCGTGATAGCGAAGGGCGCAGACTTTGATCTAACTCAGCGAGTCTTCGACACCGCTCGGGACTTGGTAGTCGCAGGCGCGGTAGCTGAGGCTGCTCCGGACGATCAGCCCGAGATCACGCAGAGCGCTGCGACCAGCAGCCTCACCGCTGTAAGCCCGGTTGAAGCGAGCTCCCACGGGAGGCTGGTCGGATGGATCGAGAGCCATGTGGGTCTCATCACGTTGGTAGTCGGCGTGCTCTCCATCGTGGTCGGCATCGTGATCGCGATACTCACGACCTAGTTCCGCGTCACGCCGCGAGCTTCAGAGGCTCGATCACGCGACGGTCACCGCGCCGAACGTTGCAGGCCCCCGCTATGACAATTATCTGCAACGTCTCGCCAGGCGAGCACTGACTCGTCTTGGCACCGGCGTTTGCGTCACCGAGATTCGGCTCGTTCGTGAAGGCTTGGAGTGATCGCGGAGGCCACGTCGAGGCGGTGGTGACTTTCGTGTTCGTCTCAATGCGAAAGTGTCAGACGTGGCCGTGGCGCGCTCGGTCCTCGCCCGAGGCAGGCGTCTGCCTCGGGTTGATCGAGACGGTTGCTCTTCGAGGAAGCGGGAGCGACAGGGCCAATCGTCGTTCAGGTTGCGACCCAGTTCTTGGCCTCCTCCAGACTGATCCAGCCCGTAGACCTTGACTTCGCCAGGAGTCATCCAGGCGAACATCCGGTAAGCCTTCCCGACCCAGTCCACATCAGTAACGATCGCTGAGCGCTTCCATGCGGAGTGGTGGCCGATGCCGGGCCCGAGCCCGGTCTTGACGTCGTCGAACCAGGCCGCGGGCTCGAGTCCCTCAAACGCAGTGAGCGAGAAGAGCATCCGGATCTCCCCAGACTCCGCGGCTTCACGCAGGACGGGCTCCAGGACGTTGCGGTAATCATCTCGGGTGAGCTTGCCTTTGGCGCGGAAGCCGATCGTACCTGCCGACATGTCGTCGATTCGTTCGATCATCGTGATTCCTTTCTAGTCGACCTGGACGGGTGTGCCGGGTAGTTGCGTTGGGGCGATCGTACGCACGAGCCAGTCGATTGCGGGTTTGCGAGGCGCGGCCTCCGACCAGTCATGCTGTTCTCATCCTTGCCCAGGCTTAGCGGCGCATCTGTTTGATGCGGCTGCGAGTGAACCCAGGCCACGTTCGGGGGCTTCGAACCAGGGCCAGCACCAGTGGCAAGGAATCGAAGTAGGTGAACCGCTCGGTGGCGAGCCCGTCCTCGTTGAGGACGAAGCGGTCGACTGACTGCCAAGAAATGGGGGCTCCGCTTGCTGTACCACGAACCGTGAACTCGATAAGAACGCCATCGGAGGTGGTGCCCCAGCGGTGGACTTCGGCGGTCATGTCGGGCATCAGCTCGAAGAGGTCGGCGAAGGTGCGCTTGCCCGCCTGCAGTCCGTACGTGGTCGAGACCATCGGTGCGGAGAGGCGGGCGTCGGGTGCCAGTACCCTGTCAAGGTGCTCGACCACAGGCGCCTGCCAGAACTCCGCGAAACGCCTAACGAAGTCCGCCGCCCGATTCTGGTCCATTCCCGCACCTTACCCGGAGGTCAGTCCTGTGAGTCCACGATCGCAGGGGGCGGCTCGCGCCCACAATCACCGCTGAAGGTGCAGGAGCTCGCCGAGGCGTGTGCCTGATGGATCCCGTCCCGGTGGTCCTCCCAACGCCGGCGAGGCGGCGAGCGGATCGGTCAGCCAATCTGCTCCGCCAGCTCGACGATGATCCCCTCGGGACCACGGACATAGCAGAGTCTGTAGCTGTCCTGGTAGCGACCCAGCTCGCCGACGAGCTCTGCGCCGCGGGCTCGGAGACGAGCGAGGACGGCGTCGATGTCCTCGACGGCGAACGCGACGTGACGGATACCCGAAGCGTTCGCCGGCGCGCGCTGGTAGCCGCCGTCGGTCGAGGGTGTGTGAAACTTCGTCAGCTCGAGTCGTCCGTGCCCGTCCGGAGTCCGCAGCATGACGATCTGCGCGCGGACGCCCTCAAGCCCGACGATGCGGTCCACCCAATCGCCCCCGACGGGCGCCTCTCCCTGCAGTTCGAGTCCGAGCTCGACGAAGAACGCCACCGCGTCCGCGAGGTCGTCGACGACTATGCCCACGTGATCCATCCGCTGGATTGTCATCTGCTCGATGATAGGCACGCGACTGAGCCTGTCGGTGAACTGTCCCGGGAGACGAATCGGGCGACTCGAGCGCGACATCCGCCCGCCCACTCCTGCTTCTGCGCCCAGACGAGCATCCCCGCGGCACATGACAAGCACCATGCTTTTTGCGCGGCAAGCAGGCGCGCCCCACGTGGCCAGCGAGACGCCCGACTTGGACGAGGAGGATGAGTCGGGTCGTAGACCTCGACTCGCTTCTGCTTTGCGTGTCCAAACTGCCAAGCTGCGTCCATCGGGTTGGTTTGCGCGAGTGTGCTGGGCAGGAGCGCAGGTCCTGTCGCTGAGCGGGCAATCGGAAGGCAGGTGCAGCTAGGGTAGGAACCCGTAGGTCGCGGGGTGGGGGGTGCTGGGTGTTGCTACTCGTAGCCGGCTGTTCGCAGCGCCGCGAGCGTGACCATCAGCGTTCGTGGGGTAGCGCTGAGGGCCTTGAAGCCGAACCGTTCGTAGAAGGTGGCGGCGCTCTGATCGGTTGCGTGGACGACCACGGCGCGTACGGCGACCTGCTCGGCGGCGCTACAGACGCGCCCGAGAGCATCGTCGAGCAAGGCGGCGCCGAGCCCGTGGCTCTGGTGGTTTGAGTCTATGGCGAGGCGCGCGAGGATCGCGACGGGGATCGGGAAATGCCGCGAGAGCCCTTGACTGGTCTCGGGCGTGGCGCGGTGGCGCTCGAGTTGGCCGGCGAGGAGTGTGTAGTAACCGCAGACGGCGTGAGCGCTGGTCGTAGCGACGAACGTGCGGGCTGCGTCACGACGCTCGTTCTGCCCGGCGTACCTGGTCAGCCAGCGATCCAGAGGCTCGTTGCCGCAACTGAAGCTCGACGTGTCGTGTCGGGCGGGGTCGTAGCGCTCGGTGCCGTTGAAGTGGGTGCTCACGCTGGCCGATCGACGATCCCGTCGATCGTCGATCGGTGGCGCAGGTCTCGCAGACGGGCGACGGCGTCCTCATCGAGGGTTTCGAGGGCGTCCAGGAAGCGGGTGGCCTCGATGTCGCTGAGCGCGATCTGCTGCTGGTCGACGAGGACTTCCTGTGCACGTGCACGTGCCGCTCGACGGAAGAAGTCGCTCAGCGTCTCTCCGACCGCCGTTGCTGCCGCTCCGTCGATCTGGCGCTCCTCGTCGGTAAGGCGAAGCTCTAGTCGCTGGGTACGCATACCCAACATCGTACGGACATCGTACGGCCGTGTCAATCCTGGCGGACCTCAGGGTCCGGAACCCGAAGATCGCCGGAGCTTGCGCTGTCCAGCCGAGCGGTCCTGGCATCGGGTGCAACAGGCCGACATTCAAGGCGGCGGACGCCGGAAGCGCGCGCGAGCCAGGCGGATTGGGCCTACTCCTACGCGCGCCCATCGCTATTATCTGCCCGCAAATACCGGCGTTCTTTGATGCGGCGCGGGGCCGCCGAAAGCGTCGCGGGCAGGTGCCTCAAATCCCGCCCCCGCTACCTGGAGATTGCCCCGACCGCCATTTGGCGGTCGGTGTGCGGTGGCTCGGATGGTGTCCTCGATGGTTTTGCGCCGGGTGCTCAGCTCGGTGATGCGTTCCTTGGCGAGGGCGACGACAGGATGGCGGGGGTCATCGTGCTCCTCCATGCGCAGCGACTGTCGATGTAGGGCCTGGTCGATGTCCTTCAGCTCGCCTCGGATACGCTTCAGCTCTTCGGTGGGCTGGTCGTCTTGATCGCCGCTCGCACGGGCGAGTTCGTCGCGGAGGCATTTGAGTCGCTCGGGTCCGAATAGCCGGCGGTCCATGAACTCGAGCACGGCGTCGAGGACTATGTCCTCCTTGATCTGCAAGGCGCCGGGATGTCGGGCGACGCGGGCAGCGCTGTTTCCCGCGGGTGGCGTTGACACGGCAGCGGTAGTAGTTGGAGCCCTTCTAGTGGGTGCCCTCCATCCGTCGTCCGCACAGAGCGCAGCGCACTCGGCCCCGCAGTACATAGACGCGTCCGGCACGTCTGGTGCGCCGGGTCGGGTAGGCAGCCGGTGCTTCCTCGGCGGCGTCTATGTTGTCCCGGGCGCGGTCATCGGACCTGGTCGAACAGCTCCTTGGGCACTATCGCGGGGTGGGTTGGCGTGGCGCTCCAGACCCACTGCTCACGCGGCCGGATGCGGGGTCGTCCGGGGCGCTTGTCGTGACGGGACCAGACGTTATAGCCGGTGTACTTCGGGTTGCGCAGCATCGCTTACAGCTGCGAGCGGTTCCAGGTCTTCTCGAGCGCCATCTCGTCTGTGGGGTTGGCGGCCGGCGGTGGATGGCGGGCGAGATCGCTGTTGAGCTTGTGACGATCTCCCCGAGCCCAAGCCGGCGCACGCAGTAGTCCTCAAAGATCATGAGCACAACGGGGGCACGTACCCGGATCGAGGGTGAGACGGTGCTTGCGCTTGCCCTCCCGGGCCTTGGTCGGGTTAGGATGCCGATGCTCCTCCAACAGGTAGCCGTAGGGCGCTCTGCCGCCTGTGTGCCAGCCCTGGTCCCCGTCGCTGTGCTCGCGGTTGGGCTCGTCCTGTTGGCGAACGCCGCGATCTGGTTCGCCTTGACAGAGCGCGGCGTGCTGCGCGCCCTCGGCACGGTGGTCGTGGTCCTCGCTGGAGCCGGTCTGATCGTGGTGCTCGCGACCCATTGGCAGGGACTGGTGGTGCTGGCCGCGCTGCTCCTGCTGCTCGCTCTGTTCGGATTGTCCGCGCGCTACGCACTGGGGCGGGCTGGGGAGACGGCGCTCGGAAGACTGTCCGGCGCGGTCGTGCCGGTGGGTGGCGCCGGCTCGGGGGCGCTGATCATCAACCTGAAGTCGGGCGGCGGAAAGGCGGAGCGCTTCGATCTCGCTGGAGAGGCTCGGCGGCGAGGCATCGAGCCGATCGTCCTAGAACCGGGCGATGATCTGCTCGAGCTCGCCGAGAGCGCCATCGCGCGGGGCGCGGAGGTCATCGGGATGGCTGGAGGTGACGGGTCGCAGGCGCTCGTGGCGACTGTCGCCGCACGACGAGACGTTGCCCACGTCTGCATCCCGGCGGGAACGCGAAACCACTTCGCGCTAGACCTCGGCCTGGACCGGGACGACGTCGTGGGTGCCCTGGACGCGTTCACCGACGGCGTCGAGCGGCGCATCGACCTAGCGCGCGTGAACGACCGCGTGTTCGTCAACAACGCATCGCTCGGCGTCTACGCGAAGGTCGTGCAGTCCGAGGCCTATCGCGACGCCAAGCTCGAGACATGGACAGACATGCTGCCGGACCTGCTCGGCCCAAACGCCCAGGCGATCGACCTCCAGTTCACCACTCCCGACGGGAGCGACTGCGACGATGCCCCGCTCGTGCTGGTGTCGAACAACCCATATGAGCTCACGCACCTCTCGGGCGCCGGCACACGCGAGCGGATCGACACCGGCATGCTAGGCATCGTCGCAGCCCGAGTGCGGGGCACCGACGTCTCAAAGCTCATCGCGCTCGAGCTGGTCGGCCAGGCAGGGCGCTACCCCGGCCTGCTGTCCTGGTCTGCACGGGAGTTCGAAGTCCGCTCCCGCGACCCCGTCGAGGTCGGCCTCGACGGCGAGGCGCTGGTACTCGACCCACCCTTGCATTTCGCATCAATACCCAGAGCCCTACGCGTGCGACTGCCCCGCGGCACAAGCCAATCGCCAGCAGCACACGCCGTAGCACTCACCACAGACAACCTGGGCGCACTGGCCCGAATAGCCACAGGCCAATGAGTCGCACAGGCGTGCGGCTGCTGCTCGGCCTCGTCGCCTTCGTGTTCGTCGGCTGGGGAGTCGGGGAGCTCTTGCTCTCAGTGCTCGCGTCGGCAGACCTGAACGCTGTGCTCGATATAGCCGCAGAGCGCTCTGGGATCGTGACCCAAGCGGCACGGGCAGTGACGTGGGCAGGAAGCGCATTCCTATTGATTCCACTCGCCTTGATCATCTGCCCGGCACTCGGCCGGGCAGGCCTGCGTCGAGAGGCATTCGCGGTCGCATTCAGCCTCAGCGGCGCGATACTGATCGCAGCCTGGGTAAAGCTGCTTATGGCGCGGCCGCGACCGCCCGTCGAGCATCTGCAGGCGGTTACAAGCTCGAGCTTTCCCTCGGGCCATGCGACGCAGGCCAGCGCGTTCTGGCTCTCGCTGGTGCTTGCCTTGCACACGGCGGGGGCACCGCCGACGATAACCGGCGTGGCCACCGTGTTCGCGCTTCTGATCGTCCTCGTGGTAGCCGCGTCTCGCGTCTACTTGGGCCTCCACTATCCAAGCGACGTGACCGCCGGCGTGCTGCTCGGCACGGGCTGGGCACTGTACGTATCGCACCGCCTGCGGAAGCGTGAGGTTCAGTGACGATGTGGCGGCGCCTGCGCTGAGCTGCCGGCGCTGAACCCACATCCCCAATCCAGGCTCGCTGGAGCCGTCATCTCGATCGGTCGATCCAGTGGCTACTGGGAAGCGGGCACACTGGAAACAGGTGCGCCTGAGCCGCGCTCCTTTGCCTGCTCCGTGGCCATGGCCAGGATCTCCTCGCCCGTGAGCGGCTCGGCAAAATGAAAACCCTGACCGAACTCGCAGCTCGTGTCTTTGATTCGCTCGAGTTGCCCCTCGTTCTCGATCCCCTCGGCGACGGCTTGCAGCTTGAAGATCTGGGCGAGATTCACCACCGCCGCCGTGAGTTCGGAGACCTCTTTGCTTGGATCGGCCAAGAACGATCTGTCGATCTTCAGGATGTCCACAGGGAAGCGGCGGAGGTAGTTCAGGGACGAGTAGCCCGTGCCGAAGTCGTCGATGGCGAGTCTCACACCAAGGGCACGCAGGGAATTCATGTGCATGGTGCTCAAATCCATATCGCGCATCATCACGCTCTCGGTCAACTCGAGGATCAGGCTGGCCGGTGGAATCCCCGTCTCCTTCAACACCTCCCGAACTTCATCGATGAATTCGGGGCGCTGTAGTTGGAAGGCTGAGACGTTGACGGCTATCGAGAGCGGGGGATCGCGGGGACATTCACGCTGCATATGGGCTGCCCATCTGCACGCCTCCCCGAGGATGTGACGCCCCAACGCGACGATCATCCCCGTGGTCTCCACCAGCGGGATGAAGTCGAGCGGGGCGATGACCCCGCGGGTCGGGTGCTCCCACCGAACGAGCGCCTCCATACAGGTCATTTCATCTCTAGATAGGTCGACTATCGGCTGGTAGCGAAGCGTGAACTCTCCGGCGTCCAGGGCCCGCTGGAGATCGGTCTTCAGTTCGAGTCGGGCGAGCGCCTGGGCGTGCATCTCAGGCTGGAACACCTGGTAATCGTTCTTGCCGCTCTCCTTGGCCATGTACATGGCCGCGTCCGCGTTGCGCAGCAGCTCGCCGGCGTCCTGACAGGCATGCTCCTGCCCATCGCTGAACGCGATCCCGATGCTGGTTCTGATCGCGACTTCTCTGTCGTCGAGCGGTAGGGCGACAGCCAGTGTGCTCATCACGCGCTGGGCGATTTCGATCGCGCTCATCTCGCTCTCTGAGTCATTGATCAGGACGGCAAACTCGTCGCCTCCCAGACGGGCGGCGGTATCGGTGGGGCGCATGCAATCCTCCAGTCGCCGACCGACCTCCTGCAGCACCTTGTCTCCCGCCGCATGCCCGAGACTGTCGTTGACGGTCTTGAAATCGTCGATGTCGAGGAACAGGACAGCGACCGACTGGCCGTTGCGATGCTGGCCGCCCAAAGCGTGCTCGACGCGATTGCGGAACAGCGCTCGGTTGGGCAGGCCGGTGAGCGTGTCGTGGAATGCCTGATGCTCCAGTTCGGCCTGCAGCGACTTGCGCTCGCTGATGTCGCGAATATTGAGCACGATGCCATCCACCGCCTCCTCGTCGAAGAGGTTCGCGCCGAGGGCCTCCACGTCGCGCCAACCCTCAGAGGAGTGGCGCACACGGAATTCGGCCATCAGCGACTGGCCGGCTGGCTGTGCCGCGATCGTCGCAAGGAACGCCGCCACACGCACGACCTCGTCGGGGTGCACCATGTCGGTGAGTGGACGGTCGCTCAGGGTCTCAGGGAGGTGCCCGAACATCTGCTGTACCGAGGGACTGAGGTAGTGGATGCCGCTGTCCCGCCCCACGATGCAGATCACGTCGGAGGCGTTCTTGATGAGCGCCCCCAGTCGCGCCTCGGAGCGCTGGTTGAGAGTCTCCTCGGTGAGCGCCGCGCTCTGGAGCGCCAGCGCCACCTCGGCGGCCAGCGTCGCGAGGCTCTCCTGCGCCGCGCGTTTCAAGGGCACGCGAGGCAGGACGGCCAGGACGCCGATCAGCTCGTCGCGGACGAACAGTGGCGACAGGCACATGGTCTCGCCGGGAGCCTGCAGCGTCACGACGCGGTGCTCATCCAGCCGGCTGTGAGCTGGCGGCAGCGTGAGCTCGCCAAGGCGCAGAGGGGGGACACTCGGCGCATCCTCAACGGTACTGTCCACGGCGACGAGCGTGTCCGTGGAGCCCTCGCGGAGATACAGGCGCGCGGGCGCGCTCTCGTCGAGCATGGCCTGGGCGCCGTCCAGCGCGGCCGAGTAGATCTGCTCGCGGGTGAAAGCCGTCACCAGGGCCTCGCCGGCCTTCCGCAGCGCGGCCTCCCTTCCAAGCGCATCCTCGTGCTGGCGGACTATCCCGGCCATACGCATGATGACGAGCGCGAACAGGATGATCGCCGCGGCCGCGAGCACATAGACGTCAAGCGGTTCTCCCAGCACCCCGCGCACGAACATGACCGCCGGCGCCGCGAGGCTGGCGGCTGTGAGCAGCGCAAGGCGACGCCGAGTCAGGCGACCGTCGGGGTCGGCGGTCGGCTCGGAGAGCTCGCGCATCGAGGGGTGAAGCGCGGCGGCGCCCAGCAGGGCGTAGAAGGCAGCCCAGCCGACGTCCAAGACCCCGCCTGTCGTGTAGCCCCCGTGCAGCAGCTTCCACCCATAGATCGTGTCGCTCAGCAGCAATATCGTGGTCCCGGAGACCAGCAGCCAGAAAGCCTGGCTGCGGCGGCGGCTTCCCACCGCCAGGCGCAGGACCACGCCGAGCACCAGAACGTCCATCATCGGGTAGGCGATCGAAGTGAGCTTCGTGAGCAGCGCCAGCGTGTGGTCATGGGCGTAGGGCGCCATGAGATAGATCCACGACACGGTCGCCGCCGCCACTGTGACGATGAGCGCGTCGATCAGGCTGGCGCTGTCACGCGCCTCGTTGCGCTCGTGGATGAGCAGCAGCATGCCCGCCACCAGGAGGGGGTAGAACGCCAGGTAAAAGGGGTCGGCGATCGACGGGAACGGCAGAGCCGCACCGAAGATTCGTTCGTAGTTGTAGGCGAGGGCGTCGCCGGTCACAAACAGCGCCTGCCCCACCGCGAAGAGGTACCACGGCAGGCGGTGTGCCTTGGAGTTGATCCTGGCGCCGAGGACGAGCGCGACCACTGTCGAGGCGCCGATCAGGTTGTAGACGGGACCGCTGTTGAGCCAGTGTGGACCGAAGAAGTGTCCGCACATGTAGGCCGTCGTCAGAACCGCCATTCCCGCCAGATAAAGCCACCAGGCTCGCCGGCGCAGCCGGCCGGGGCCGTCGGGCGAGTCTTTGACGTCAACTTGCGGGGTCGTATCGGTGCGCGTTGGGAGGAGCATGTACTCGGTTCGTCCAGCAGCTACACGTGGTTGAGGTCTCCGGAGGGGAGCGGCGAGGAGCGGAGCTGAAAACGGCCGGCGACCTCGTCGAGAACGTCGTTCAGGTGATCGACCTGTGCATCGGTGTTCGCGGCGGTGAGCTGTAGGCGGAAGCCCACCTCGTCCCGTGGGACGAGTGGGTATGCCGCGATGGTCACGTAGATCCCGCGGTCGAACAGTAGGTCGCCGACCTCGTCGATCGCACCCGGGTCGGCGAGTGGGATCTCGACGATCGGAAAACCGGATTCGTTGGGGGTGGCTATGTCGAGCTCGCGAACCTTCGCGAGCACGCGCCCGGTCAGGCGATGTAGGTTGGCGCGCAGCTGCTCGCCCCGCTGCTCGTTAACGCGCAGACCCTCGAGGACCGTGGCCAGCGAGGCGACCGGGGAGGGCCCCGAGTACAGGTAGGGAGGGGCCGCGGTCTTCAAGACCTGCTTGATCGCCGTCGGGCAGGCGATGAACGCCAAGAGGGAGGAGTAGGCCTTTGAGAACCCGCCCACCAAGATGACGTTTTCGTAGCTCTCCGCGAGGTGTCGCACGATGCTGTTGCCACGCGCGCCGTAATCGCAGAGCTCCTCGGGTGAGCGCTCACCGATCACGCCGAACCCGTGAGCGTCGTCTATATAGATCAGCGCGTCGTGTTCGCGGGCCAGCTTTGCGAACGCAGCCAGGTCGGGTGCGTTGCCAGTCATGCTGTTGACGCCGTCGAGGCAGACGATCCCTGGCCGGACCCAGTCGCCGCGCAGCAGTTGCTCGAGCTGATCCAGATCGTTGTGGGCGAAGCGTATGACGGTTGCCCCCCGTGCGCGTGCGGTCGAGCACCCGTCGTAGATCGTCTTGTGGGAACGGCCATCCAGGAAGATCGAGCCCGCCCCGGCCAACACCGGGATGACCGACATGTGGATGTGCGTGATGGTGGGCAGCACGAGCGTGTCCTCGGCTCCCAGGAGCTCGGTCAGTTGCGTCTCGATCCGCTCGTACAGGACGGGGCTTCCAAGCAGCCGCGACCAGCTCGGATGCGTGCCCCAGCGCGCAAGGTATTCGGGCACGGCGGCGATGATCTCTTCGTCCAGATCGAAGCCAAGGTAGTTGCAGGACGCGTAGTCCGTAAGCCACTGCTCGCCGATCCTGATGTTGCGTCCGTCGATCTCGTCGATGACCGCGTCGACCATGCGGTGCGAGTACTGCAGGCGAGCCAAATCGGCGGTCGTGCGGATCCACCGCTCGAGCCATGTGTCCTCCGTGCGCCTCATGGACTTGGCGGCGATGATCGCCCTGCCGTTGGATGTGGTGCGGAAGGTTCGAGCGGGCTGAGAAACCGAGTGACTCACGATGGCCTCACATCGACTTGATAGACGCCGAACTTAAGTTCCCCGCCGATTTATTGCGACACATTGAGCGGTTGGGACGGCCCCCTGATGGCCTCCCTGACGGCCCTCTACTCAAGCGGGTTTGCTCGAAAACCGATGTACCAAGCGTGTTTTCTCGCTACCGGGCCCTGTTCTCCGTTCCGGGTTTCGCTCGCCTGCTTGTCAGCTCGGTGGTTGGACGCCTGCCCTCGGGCATGTTCTCCCTGGCCATCCTGCTCTTTGTGCGTGAGCGAACCGGGTCGTTTCTCGTGGCAGGCCTTGCGGTTGGAGCATTCACGCTTGTGGGCGCCATCGTGTCCCCGGTGCAGGGAGCCGCGGTGGATCGCCTCGGACAGCCTCGGGTTCTGCTGCCCGCCGCGATCACTCAAGCTGCGCTGCTGGTAGCGCTTGTGCTCATCCTGCGGCGAGGGGCTCCGGCGGTTGCGATCGTTGCACTGGCCGCGCTTGCGAGCGCCGTCCTGCCGCCTATCTCGGGGTGTATACGTGCACTGTGGGCCGACGTAGCCCCCGATGCCGAGGCACTCGAGGCGGCCTATGCGCTCGACGCGATCACGCAGGAGGTCATCTACACGCTCGGGCCGCTGCTCGTGGGCTCCGTCGCCATTCTGTTCTCGCCCGCCGCGTCACTGCTCCTCTGCGCGGTCATCACGGTCGCGGGAACCGTCTTCTTTGCCAGCTCGACGCTGTCCCGCGGCTGGCAGGGGGGGTTGCACAAGCGCTCGCGAGGCGGTGCGCTGGCAAGTCCGGGCCTGCGCACACTGCTCGGCTCAGCTGTATTCGGGGGTATGGTGGTCGGCGCGACCGAGGTCGGCCTGCCGGCGCTGGCGGTGCATGTGGGCTCGCGCGGATCTGCCGGTGTGCTGCTCGCCCTGTTCAGCCTGGGCAGCATGCTGGGGGGGCTCATCTATGCCACGCGGAGTTGGCGCCTTTCGATCGGATCGCGCTACCCCGTGATACTGCTGGGAGTTGAGATATCGGTGGCGCCCCTGATCGCCGTGCATTCGCTGCCCGCCGGACTCCTCTTCAGCGCGATCGCCGGACTCGGCGTGGCGCCGATGCTCTCCTGCCAGTTCTCGCTCGTCGGAGCGCTCGCCCCGATGGGCACCACGACCGAGGCGTTCACGTGGCACCGTGCTGCGACGGTCGGCGGCATCGCGGGCGGGTCGGCACTTGGAGGAGCGCTCGTCGACGCGGCCGGCGTGAGTGCGGCCTTTGCCCTCGGATGCACGGGTGCGGCGCTCGCAGCCGTACTGGCTTTGCTCGGACGCCGACGTATCGAGCCGACCCGTCCGGAGCTGCCGCAAGGCGCGATGGGTCGGATCGGTCCAGGCGTGCCGGCCGAACGTCGGGCATGATCTGGACGCGGTGCTCGCCAAGTCGCCGAAAGAACTCATGCGGTGAACACCTGCAGGTCCAGGGTCTCCCAATGATGCGCCGGTCCCGCTTGGGTGCAGATACGAGCCGTCGGCGGACGCCACTCACGGTCCTATCTTGGACGAGAGCTGGGTCACCTCGCTGGAGCCGAACTCGCTCTTGCCTTCCGCAAAGGAGCGAGCATGCCCAGGTATGTGTGCGAACTTGCGAGCCAGACCACTAAGCTCGCCGTCGGAACCCCTGGTCGGGGCCACACGCAACTCGTGGCGGATCGCAAACGCCGAGCGATGCCCATCGGGTCTGAACCCGAAGGTCGCCGGTTGACCCCATATTGGCCAGGGCGCACCCGCGCCTGGGTGGCCAGTTAAAGATGTAGCGTTGTCGGGTCGAGAAACCAGAAGGTCGCCAGAGCGCGCGTTGTCCAGCCGAGCGGTCCTGCCATCGGGGGCAACTGGCGACATTCGGGTAGTGGATGCTGGAGTGCGGACAAGCCGGGCGGATTGGGCCTACTCCTACGCGAGCTTATTGCTATTATTTGCCTGCGGGTACCAACGTTCTTTGATGCGGCGCGGGGCCGCCGAAAGCCTCGCGGGCAGGTGTGTCAATCCCGCCCCCGCTACCGGCCGCGCAACGGGTATAGGCGTCCTGCGCGCGGATCGAGGCGCTGCGCGTAGTTGTGCGAGGCGCGCTGCCGAGGATGACTCGTATTGGGGGTGGCTCGCTCCTTGACCATTTCGAATAGCTCACGGGACACGATCGCCTCATGTGTTGGTGTTGGGCTCCAGATCCATTCGGCGCGGAGGGCGGATCAGTGGGCGGCCTCTGCGCTTGCCGTCGTGGTTCCCACACGTTGTACCGGTGTACTTCGGGTTGCGGAGCATCGCCTGGATCTGGGCCCTGCACCGGCGAGGGCTGGGCCCTGAACCGGCGAGGGCGAGCGCTACAATAAAAAGCGCCGGGGGGCAGTATCCCCCAACGGACGTTGCTCGTCACTACGGTCCTTGTGGCCCGGGCACGTCGGCCCCAAAGGGGCGGGAGAAACCTTCGGCTGAACGTCAATCCAGGGCGCTCAGTCGAAAGGAGACTCGAGAGCATGAAGATCACAGCGACACATTTCGCTACCAAAGCTCGGACCTGGCTGTTGATCGCTGGCCTGACAGGCCTGCTGATCGCGATCGGCGGGACGATCGGCGGTGGCTTCCTATACATATTTGTCGGGCTAGCCGTACTGATGAACGTCGTGGGGTATTGGTTCTCAGACCGGATCGCGCTCCGAGCGAGTCGGGCGCAGCCCCTCGAGCCCGGCCGACTACCCAAATTGGAGCGTATGGTCGAAGATCTCGCGGGCCGCGCGGAAGTTCCGACGCCGCGGCTTTACCTGATTCCGTCTGATCAGCCGAACGCGTTTGCGACCGGGCGCAATCCGCGGCATGCCGCGGTCGCGGTGACTGAGGGCCTGCTGGCGCACCTGCCCGACGCGGAGGTCAAGGGTGTGCTGGCGCACGAGTTCGGGCACATCAAGAACCACGACATTCTCGTCTCCACGATCGCGGCGATGGTCGCTGGCGCCATCTCGGCGATCGCGAGCATCTTGCAGTTCTCGCTGCTGTTCGGCGGCTCTGATGAGGACGATTCGCCGCTCTCGATGATCGGCACGCTCGCGACGATCATCCTCGCGCCGATCGCCGCGATGCTGTTGCAGCTCGCTGTCTCGCGCCAGCGCGAGTATCTGGCGGACGCGACCGGCGCAGAGCTGCTCGGTCACGCCGCGCCTCTGGCCGACGCACTGCAGACGCTGGAGCGGGGCGCCGAGGCGATCCCGATGCGTGTCAACCCGGCGACCGCGTCGCTGTACGCCACCAATCCGCTCCCGCGACACGGGATCACCACACTGTTCATGACCCACCCTCCAACCGCCGAGCGGATCCGTCGCCTGCGTTTGCTCGACGAGGAGCCCCTCATGTCACTGGCCGCCGCCTGACACTGCCGTCAATCTGATGACCCCGACCGGCGCGGCTGGTCGGGGTCAGCGGAGGAGAGCTCGCGTCCGTGCGAGCGCACGACCGAGCCCGCATAGGCACGCCTACTGGGATCGCGCTTGAGTGCCGCGGCGCTCGCAAGCACTGTCACGACCAAAATGAGGATGATCACGGCGAGCGAGGCGCCCGTGGATATCTCGGGAACGTCGTGGTTGTGCGAGTGGGCGAAATGCAAGATGAGCTTCGCTCCGATGAAAGCGAGAATCAGGGCGAGCCCTGTCGATAGATAGATCAGCCGGTCGAGCACACCGGAGACCAGAAAGTAGAGAGATCGCAAGCCGATCAGCGCGAACGCGTTGGCGCAGAACACGATGTAGGCGTGCTGTGTGACGCCGAACACGGCCGGGATCGAGTCGAACGCGAACAGCAGATCTGTGCTCGCGAGCGCCACCAGCACGAGCAACAAGGGGGTGGCGAGGCGGCGGGTGCCTTCACGGATCACGAGTCGGTCTCCGTGGTAGTCCTCAGAGATGGGCAGGGCCCTGCGTGCAGCTCCGACGAGAGCGTTGTCCTCGATCGAAGGATCTTCCGCGCGGTGACGGAAAAGTTGAATCGCTGTGACGACCAAGACGATCCCGAAGACGAGGAACATGAACGAGAATGATTCGAGCAGGGCGGCCCCGAGCGCGATGAAGATGCCGCGAAGCACAAGCGCAAGGGATATGCCGATCGTCAGGGCTCGACGTCGTTGCTCGACCGGCACGGCGAGGCTCGTAAAGATCATTACGAATACGAAGAGATTGTCTACCGACAGGCTCTTCTCCACGACATAGCCGGCGAAGTACTCTCCGGCGAGACCCCACCCGGCCAGAGCCCCGAACACCACGCCAAAGGAGAGCGCGACGCCGATGTAGAACCCCGACCAGGCGGCCGCCTCGCGAAAGCCCACGACGGGGGGACGTCGAGCGGAGACGACCAGATCGAGTGCTAGCAGCGCCGCGATCAGGCCGATCGTCGCAGCCCAGCCGGTCGCGGTCACGTGGAGCATGGCTTCATCATTGTGGGTTGGGCTGGCGGTACTCGTCGGCCCACGCGTCGAGCAGCAGGTCGGGATCGCGAGGACGCAGCAGCGGTCCCTTGTGAGCCAGGAGGTCGTCGTCCAGCCGCGCACGACGCGCGAGGCGCTACCGCTCCCCGCGAGCCCTCCCGTCTACGCGGCGCTCGATCGTCTCGAGCGCGCGGGCGTACTGCGGGAGGCTACCGGCCGACGACGCGGCAAGCTCTATGTCTACGACCAGTACCTCGCGATCCTCAATGAGGGCACCGAGCCCGAATAGCTCGTCTCGCTCCGCAACATCTCAACTCGATGCGCTCCTAAAGCAAATGCGACCGGGTCTGGGTCTGGCAGGAGGAGTGTCACGCCGTCGAGACGGCCCAGGGCCTGGTTCGCGCGGTCCAGCAGCGTCTGCATCGCGACATCGACTCGTAGCGGCGGATCGGGCGGCAGTGGCCTCGGATGAAAGGCCCAGAAGCCATCCGGGCCGGCTCCGGCAAGGCGGAACTCGCCCGCTCGAACGTTCGCCGGCGGCGGCTCTGGGGAGTTTGATCGTCGATCGCTTATCACGGGCACGGCTTACTAAGCGATGAGGCCATAACGCTTATTAGGATATCGCCCGTTCAAGCGATCGCTGCACGTCATTCGACCTTTTTTCAGGAGCCAGCGCCGCATGCGGCGCTGGCCCGACCGGTACATGTACCGGTCGGCCGGACCCTGCATGCAGGGTCCGGTTCGGTCTTCTGGGTAGCTCATCAGATGCAAGGGCCGCACTTTGCTCAAGACGAGCGGCTCGCGTGACGACCTGGGTGATATGGCGTCTCGGATTTTGAAGCTGCGTTGGCCTGGTGTGTGCAGCGTGTGCGGCTCTGATCTGCTGGCGGGCTCGCAGGCTGGGTGGGATCCCGCTACACGGGCTGTGACATGCCTGACTTGCAAGAAGGCGTCGGCCGAGTCCGCAGCGGAGACGACGCGGCCCGAGCTTGACCGCGGAAAGCCAGGGTCCAGCGTCGCGCGTGAGTATCAGCGGCGCAAGCGAAACCGCGAGACCCGCACCCGCAATGCCCATCCGTGGGTCGGTGGGCTGCTGCTGGCCCTACGCGGCACGCCGCGACACGAGTTGGCCTTCCACCGCGGCGATCTGGGCGAGAAGGCGGTCGCGGCATCGCTCGAGCCGCGAACCGCAAACGGCCCGTCGATCATCCTGCACGACCGTCGCATGCCCCGTGGCCGCGGCAACATCGACCACCTCGCCATTGCCCCTGCAGGTGTGTTTGTCATTGACGCCAAGAACATCAACGGAAAGGTGCGCGTCGCCAACCCTCTGTTCGGGGCCGTGAGGCTGCTGGTCGCAGGACGTGATCGCACCAAGCTCATCGACGGCCTCGACCGTCAGGTGTCTGTGGTGCGCGACGCATTGACGGCCAACGGCCACTCAGACGTGCCGGTGCAGGGCGTGCTGTGCTTCACGGCCGCCGACCTGCCACTGCTCGGCACGTTGAAGATACGCCGACACCTACTGCTCTATCGCAAGGCGCTTGCCAAGAGAATCAACAAGAAAGGGCCACTACAACCAGCCACGATCGACGTGCTCGCCCACACTCTTGCCGCCGCCCTTCCGCCTGCCTGATCTCCACCGACCATCGGCCACGCGCAACACGCCCGCGTTCCCGGCACAGGGTTGTGGGTTTCGTACCCTAGAGGCCGACAAAAGGAGACAACGATGGATGAACCGCCGCACACCAACCGCTTTCCCGGTGAGACGGACGAGTACCGACGCGCTCGCGATGATCTGCTCCGGGCTGAGATCGAGCTGCGCAGGAGCAGCGAGGCCGTCGCGGCGCAGCGCCGCAGGCTGCCGCTGGGTGGCGAAGTGCCGACCGACTACCTCTTCGAGGAGTCGGTCGGCGAGGCTGGCGACACTAGAGGCGTTCGGCTGTCCGAGCTTTTCGCCGACGGGAAGGACACGCTCTTCCTGTACAGCTTCATGTTCATTCCGGGCGCGAGCGGAGCTCCCCTAGAGGCTCCCTGCCCTTCATGCACATCGATACTCGACGCGCTCGACGGGCAGGCGCCGCATATCACTCAGCAGATCAACCTCGCCGTTTCCGCCAAGGCTCCAATCGAGCAGTTCCGCGAGCACGCACTGGGCCGTAGCTGGCGCCATATTCGCCTGCTCTCCTCAGCCCACACGACCTACAACCACGACTACAACGCCGAGAGGCCCGACGGAGCACAGCTGCCGATCGCGAACGTGTTCATCCGCCGCGAGGGCAAGGTCCACCACTTCTGGAGCAGCGAGCTGGCCTTTGCGCCCACCGAGCCTGGCCTGCATCCACGGCATGTGGACTTCATGTGGCCCGTGTGGAACGTTCTGGACAACACGCCCGCCGGCCGCGGCGATTGGAGCCCACAGCTCGACTGCAGCTAAAGGATGTGATTCGTCTCCGGCTTGCGTTTAGGGACTGGCGTTCGGTGTGGACGGGCTCGTGCCGGTGGCGGACGGCTTGCTAGTCGTGGTCGTGTGAGTGGGAGTCGGAGCGGTGACCGTCTTCGCGGGGGTGGTGACTGTTGTAGTCGGTGTCGTGACAGTAGTCTGCTGGGTGACTGTGGTCGGGTTGACTGTCGTCGAGTGACCAACGCTGAGCGATTGGCTGGTGACGGTGGGCGTCTGTTTTGAGCCCGTGTTGGAAGCCAGCACGACGATGATCACAATCAGCGCAACCACGGCGGCTATGCCGGCGGCGATTGCCCAGCCGCGTCCACCACTCGGGCCGTCCGCGGAAGGCGGATATCCGGCGCCGGACGGCGGTGGTGGATTTCCGCTGCCAGGCGGGGCATCGCCGGGACTCGGGCCGGGCGGTGGCAGCGGGGGATCTCCTTCGATCCGGTCATACCCGTCGTTCATTAGCAGACTCCCTTCCTGGCAAGCTGAGAAGCACCTTTGCTCAGACTAGCGCGTCGCCGTCGGCCCGCTCTGGGCCGGAAGGCTGAGGGACGTCCGAGCCAGTCGAGCGGGGCTGAGAGCGCCACTGGACGGGTATAACTGAGCGCACACCGATTCGCCAAGCGTCGCGCAAACTTCGAGGAGGATGACTGTGCCGTCCAGGGACCAGACAGCCGACCAGCGCACCGGCGGAAGCCCGCCCGACCTCACAGGCAGACGCATCGAGAAGCTGGAGGGGGCGTATGGCAACCGCTTTCGCCTCGAGCCCGCCCCTGACAACTGTCTTCCAAAGAGCGGCATGCCCGCCGCGGACGCACTGGGGCTGGTCAGCGAAGAGGTCCTGCTCGACGGCATACCGATGCGCAATCTCGCGACCTTCGTGACGACGTGGATGGAGCCGGAGGCAGACCGGCTGATCGCGGAATCGCTGCACACCAACTTCATCGATCACGCTGAGTACCCCCAGACGGCCGAGATCGAGCAGCGTTGCATCAGGATGCTCGCCGACCTCTTCCATGCCCCGGCAAAGACGACAGGGGCACGTACCCAAGGCTCCTCCGAGGCGATCATGCTCGGCGCCCTCTCGTTGAAGTGGAAGTGGCGGGAGCGCCGCCAAGCGCAGGGCAAGGAGATCGATCGTCCCAACCTTGTGTTCGGTGGCGACGTGCACGTCGTATGGGAGAAGTTCTGCCGCTACTTCGACGTCGAGCCGCGCATCGTCCCGCTCAAGAGAGACAAGTACACAATCGGAGCTGAGGACATCGAGCCTCATGTGGATGAGAACACGATCGGGGTCGCGGCTGTGCTCGGGACCACATTCACCGGACATTCCGACGATGTCCGCGGGATGAATGCCTATCTCCTCGATCTGAAGGAGGAGAAGGGAATCGATGTTCCCTTGCACGTCGACGCCGCCAGCGGCGGCTTCGTGTGGCCGTTCCTGTATCCCCATACCGAGTGGGACTTCCGCCTCGAGCAAGTCCGCTCGATCAACGTGTCGGGTCACAAGTTCGGCCTGGTCTACCCCGGTATCGGCTGGCTCGTGTTCCGCGAGACGAGCGATCTTCCCGACGATCTCGTCTTCTATGAGAACTATCTCGGCAAGCGCGATGCGACATTCACACTGAATTTCTCGACTGGCTCAGCGATGGTGCTTGCGCAGTACTACAACTTCGTGCGCTACGGCCACGATGGTTACCGCTACATCATGGAGACAATGCAATACAACGCGCGCGCCCTGGCCAAAGAGATTGCTGCGAGCGGAGACTTCGCGTTGATCGGCGACGAGCAAGACGAGCAGCTTCCGCTTGTCGCCTTCCAGCTCACCGGAGAGCACGACTATGACGAGTTCGACGTCGCCGCACAACTAGCGGCCGAGCGAGGCTGGATGCTCCCCGCCTACACACTGCCGCCCGACGCCCAGCACGTCACCATCATGCGTGCGCTCGTCAAGCAGACACTCGGCCACTCACTTGTGACGACGCTCGGCGCAGACATCCTCGAAGCATGTGCGACGCTCGAGAAGAAGGGACGCCTGCACGATTCAGACCGCAAGCGGGTCAAGACCAACCCGGGGTACTGAGACCCCGCACGTACAAGAGACTACGGCCCGCTCCGTCAACATGTGACAGGGCCCCGCTCACACCTCGATCGTCTCGCCGAGCCCGACCTTGATGACACGTGAGCTCGCGGCGGCCACACGCTCGAGCGCGTTGGGCACCGGCTCGTAGACTCCGTCGAGCGCATAGCCGTCGTAGTGGATCGGGACGAGGCGCTCGGCGCGCAGGAGCTCCGCGGCGAGCGCTGCCTGCTCGGGTTCCATCACCCCTGGCAGGGGACTCGCCGGGAGTCGGTGGGGGAAGGTGAGGCGGGCGCCGTTGATCGGTGCGAGTACGGCATCGGGCGCGCCGAAGCGCTCGGAGATGCGCCACCACCAGCAGTGGAACATCGTGTCGCCGAGGTGCAACACGCGCTTGCCGGCGGCCTCGATGAGCCAGGAGACTTGGGGGTCGCCAGCCCCGTCGACGGCCGGGAGCGCTGTGAGCGTGAACGGCCCGACGCTTGTGCTCGTCCACGGCGCCGTCGCGTGGCGCTCGAGCCCAGCCGCTCCGAGCTCGTGGTCCGCCTGGGCGATCGCGAGCTGCTCGATGCCGGCGCCGCCGTAGCCGCTGGGCTCGAGCACGGGCGCGCCGGGTATGACGGCGGCCGTGAGCGCAGCAGCGTCGGCGTGGTCGCGGTGTAGGTGGGTGACCATGCCCGCCAGCGCGCCCGGCGACGGCGCCACCACGTCTGGCAGCGAGCACTCGCGCGCTCGCTCGCCCAGCGCGGCGAACACAGCGCTGGTGTCATTCAGCGGGTCGACCACAACGCGCTCGCCTTCGGCTTCGACCTCGAGGCCTGCCCAGCCCAGCCACCTGATGCGCATGTCATGCCTCCTTGGCGCGCCGCTACGGCGCGACTGTTCGTTTAGTAGGCTTTGTGGGAATATACAGTACGATCGTTCGTTCTGTAAACTATCTCGTCGATGCCACGCCGCTTTGCCTCGCAGGTAGACGCTGACCGCGCCCTGACCCTTCGCACTGCCGTGGACACCGCCTCGGTCGTCGGTCTGGAAGGCCTCACCATCGGCGGGCTCGCTGAGACTCTGGGCATGAGCAAGAGCGGTCTCGTCGGTCGCTTCGGCAACAAGGAGCAACTTCAGCTAGCCACGCTCGACCTCGCGGTCGAGATGTTCCAAGTCGCCGTCTACGAGCCCGCGGCGATCGAGCCCGCCGGGCGGGCACGGCTGCTCGCGATCTGCGATGGCTGGATTCGCTACATCGGCGAGCCGTGCCTTCCTGGCGGCTGCTTTTTGACTACCGCCTCCGTCGAGTTCGACGCGCGGGAGGGCGCGGTGCATGACGCCGTAAAGCTCGCGATCAACCGCTGGCTGCGCGTCCTCGACGCCGAAGCTGCCACCGCGGTGACAGCAGGCGAGCTTCCGAGTGACACCGATCCAGCCGAGGTCGCATTCACGCTCAACGCGCTCGCCGTCGGCACCAACTGCGACTACCAACTCCACGGGGAAGCGCGCGCGCTCGAGCGCGGCCGCCGGGCGATGGAGGCTGTGCTCGCACGGCCGCTGGCATCGACTCCAGGCCAGGACCTGCCGCCAAAGAGCAGCGGCCATGACTTGGCACCACGAGTCGGAGATAAGACCTGCAAACGTCCCGATTAGTGTGAAGGAAATCTTCTGAACCCATACCGCCAGAACGCCGGCGGTTCCGCGTATCCCCTAGCGTGCTATGAGCACTTGAGAGGGGTCAACGCCTTTTCGTAGCCTGCGGCAAGCTGTGTCAGCGAGGATTTGAGCTGCGTTTCAAGTTTGCCGAGTGAAGGTTTGGAGGCCAATTCGGACACGATCGAGCTGATCTGGGCTTCGAAGGTGTGGGTTGCGGCTTGGACCTGTTCCTTGCGTGCTGGTTCGAGGTCGGGTTGAGCGTCCTTGATCTTCGTAAGGTCCTTGCCGATCGCTTCCAGGCCTGTCTTGGCTTCGGTGAGGACGCTCGTGGAAAGCGTCAATTCACTGAGCGTCTTGACCTGCTTTGAGATGTCCGAACGCGCTTCGCACACTTGTGCCTTTGCTTTTTCCTCAGCGGATTCACCGCAAGAGGCGAACACAAGGGCGCTGACCAGCAGACCGACGACGACAAGTGACTTACCGGAAGCTGTGAACACGAACGAGGCCTTTCGATGAGAGATGAGGCCGAGACGACGCGAATCCACTACGAGCAGTCTACACCCAAGCAAGGCTCGCGGCGATGTGTGAGCAGAGTCGATGACGCGCACGCTAAAGCGTCGTCTCCTGCCCGGGGGCCACGATTCGCACCTCAACGCTTGGAGCCAAGCGCGCGACGTGCTCGGCGAACAGGCGCGGCGGATCTCCGAGCGCTCGCGCCGGCGGCGACGGAGCGAGGCCGACGGGCAGCAGCGTCCCCCAGTGCATCGGGATGGCCATGCGGGGC
Source organism: uncultured Solirubrobacterales bacterium (assembly GCA_963764655.1). Lineage (GTDB taxonomy): Bacteria > Actinomycetota > Thermoleophilia > Solirubrobacterales > Solirubrobacteraceae > Palsa-744. Next base: position 1,729,286 of record CAVXTI010000001.1, on the reverse strand, counting down.
TGCAGCAAGCGACCGCTCGAGCGGCCTCGAGCGGGTCCATGTGGCCCGGGCCGAGCGTCGGGCCCCATCCGGCGACCGGCAGCAGCGCGACGATCCGAGTGACGGCGACAGGCTCGGACATCCCCTCGAAGCAGTGCGGTGTCGCCGGCGAAGTAGACCGTCGCGCCGGCCGCGCACGAGGTAGCCCAGCGTCTCGGCGCGCGGGCCGCCGGAGGCGGCGACCGTCGTGGCGAGCCTCCACCGCGGTCACCGTGAGCGCGCCGACGTCTCGCCGACCTCGCCCACGCTCAGCTCGGTCACAGTCGTGAACCCTCGCCGGCGCAGCCACGCGCCGGCGCCGGCCGGCACGATCAGGGGCGTGTCGCGACCGAGGCGCCGCAGCGAGGTCAGGTCGAGGTGATCGTGGTGCAGGTGTGAGATCAGCACCGCATCGGGGTCGGCGAGCACGCTCGCGTCGACCGAGGGGACCTGGCGGCGCAGATGCGCGACGCGCGCGCGCAGCAACGGGTCGGTGAGCAGGCGCACGCCGTCCAATTCGATCAGGACGGTGGCGTGGCCCAGGAAAACGATACGGTCTGCGGCTGTGCCTGCGCGATGGGCAGTAACCGCGCCATCGACCATAGGACGAGAAGGTAGCAACGGGATGCATTCAGCGATCGATGAGCGCAACACCCAACGACGCCTGAGCAACTGGCGAGCGCTGTTGGGGTTTGGCGCTCGAACCCTGGCGATGCTGGGATCCAGGCGCTGGTGCTGGTCGTGCTGACCGCGATCCTGTCGGGCCGCGAACTCGCTCTCCTTCGACGCCGCGATGCTCGTCGCCGCCGCGATGGCGATCATCAACGCGGTCCTGTGGCCGGTCCTCATACGCGTCGCGCTGCCGCTCACGATCATCACCTTCGGGCTGGGCTCGCTGGCTGCTCAGCGCCGGCATGGTCGCGCTCGCCTTCTACGTGGTCGACGGCAAGACGCCCTCGTTCTGGGCGGACCTGGCGATCGCGTTCGGCGCTGGCCCTCGTCTCGATGCTCGTCGCGCCGCTGCTCGACGTCGACGGCGACGCTCGTCATCTGCGTGTCGTCCGCCGACGCGTGCGCGCACGCGCGCGGGCACAACCGCACCGATGTTCCCGGAGTGATCCTGTTCGAGATCGACGGGCTCGGCGAGGGCGTGCTGCGCGAGGCGATGCGCGACGGGCACGTGCCGACGATCGCGCGCTGGCTGTCCGACGGCACCCACCGAATGCTCGGCTGGGAGTGCGACCTCTCCTCTCAGACGGGCGCAAGCCAGGCCGGGCTTGCTGCTCGGCAGCAACTGGGACATGCCCGCCTTTCGCTGGTATGAGAAGGAGTCCGGGCGCACGATGGTCTCCAACCATCCCGCCGACGCGGCCGAGATCGAGCGTCGGCGATCGACGGGCGCGGGTCTGCTGGCCGACGCCGGGCACGAGCCGGGGCAACATGTTCTCGGGCGACGCGCCGCGCTGCACGGCGACGATGAGCGTGATCCGCGACCGCACTCGCTCGAAGGCCGGGGACCTGTTCGCCTACTTCTCCGACCCCTACGGGTTCATGCGCACGATCGTGCTGTCGCTCGCCGACATCGCGTATGAGCGTCGAGCGGCCCGCCGCCAGCGCCGCAGCGGCGCCGAGCACGTCGATCGAGGCGGCCTGTACCCGCTGATCCGGGCCGCGATCGCGGTGGTCATGCGCGATCTCGTGACGGCGCTGCTGATGGCCGACATCGTCGAGGGCGTGCCGGTCAGCTACGCCACGTTCGTCGGCTACGACGAGGTCGCCCACCACTCGGGGATTCGCGAGCCCGACGCGCTTGCGGTGCTCAAGCGCCACGATCGCCAGCTCGCGCGGCTGGAGCGCGCGACGGCGCAGTCGCCCCGCCCCTATCACCTCGTCGTGCTCTCCGACCACGGCCAGACCCAGGGCGCGCCGTTCCGTCAGCGCTACGGCGAGACGCTCGAGGAGGTCGTGCGCGGAGCGCTTGGCCCAGGGCGACGTATACGCGCCGGCGGCGGTCGACGAGGCCTGGGGCGACGTCGGCGCCGTGCTGGCCGACGCGCGCCAGGAGCCCGAGCGTCGGAGGACGTGTGCTGGCACGCGCCACACGCAGCAGATCGGTCGAGGGCACGGTCGCGCTTGGGCCCAACCGCGAGGCGCTCGAGCAGCGCGAGCGCGACAGGCCGCGGCGGTCGGAGAAGGAGGCGAGTCGTGATGGTCTCGGGCGGCCTCGGGCTCATCTACCTGCCGCTCGAGTCCGCGAGCGGCTCACGCTCGAGCAGATCGACGCGACGCATCCGCGCCTGCTGGACACCCTCACCGCCCATCCCGGGATCGGATTCGTGATGGTGCGCTCGCAGGCGCAGGCGCGCTCGTGATCGGCGGCGGCGGCCAGCGGCGCCTCGCCGACGACGCGGTCGAGGGCGAGGATCCGCTCGCCCACTTCGACGCGACGGCGGCCGACCATCTGCGCCGCCACGATCGCTTTCCCCACTGTCCGGACATACTCGTCAACTGCATGTATGACCCGGCAGCCGACGAGGTGGCCCCGTTCGAGGAGTTCATGGGCTCCCACGGCGGCCTCGGCGGACCGCAGACCCAGCCCGTTCGCCGCTCGTTCCCGTCGAGTGGAGCGAGCCCGCGCGACCCGATCGTCGGCGTGGAGGCGATGCACGAGGCGCTGCGCGACTGGCTGGCGGAGTCACAACGACGCGCAGAAAAGCACCTTGTTCCCACTTAGGGAGATACGCCCTTAGCAGCACGATGCCCTCCGGGTCGCGCCGACGAACGATAGTGTCAGCGCATGCGCGAGTCTGGCTAGATCCCATTCTGATCCTGACCGGGCGCTCCAGGCTCAGGCAAGACCACTGTGGCCAGGCTGCTCGCCGCCAAGGCGCAGCGTGCGATCCATCTTGAGCCGCCTGTGTTCCGGTAGCCGCAGGGGTGTATCGGATAAGGTTGCCCCTTGTCAGCCCCAGATTTCGTTGTGCGCGCGTGCCAACCGCGAGAGGGATCGGCTGTCCTTGAGCTATGGCAACAGGCTCGGAGCGAGCATGCGACCGCTGCCGACCGGCTTGAGGATGTGCAGCGGCTGCTCTCAGGGGCCTCTGGGAGCCTGCTCGTCGCCGATGCCGATGGTGCGATCCTGGGCGCGTTGATCGCTGCGTGGGACGGCTGGCGAGGGAACATGTATCGGCTGGCTGTTCGCTTCGAGCATCGTCGCCGGGGAATCGGCTTGGCGCTCGTGCGGGCTGGGGAGGAGCATCTACGCCGTCAAGGCGCTCGTCGGATCACCGCCCTGGTTGGATATGGGGATGAGGTGGCGTCGGCGTTTTGGGAGTCCGCCGGCTACCCGCATGACGATCGGATCGGTCGCCGCGTCCGCAACCTGTAGTCCACCTCGTCATGCTCACGAGAGCTGGCGCCGGTAGCCCTACAGTCGCTCGCGGAGTCACTCGTCGGCGACGCCCCAGCCGGCTTTGCGCAATACGTCGTCGATCGCGCGTACAGCGTCGCGGTCCCACTGCTTCACGTGTTCCTCGAGCTCGCTCCACGCCGTCAGGTAGGGGGAGATCAACCGGATCAGGTGGCGGTCGCGACCGAGCTCCCAGCCCGCGCTCAACCGCTCGTAGTTGAACCGGCCGTGCTCCACCTCCGCGAGAAGCTCTATCTCGTCATCGTTGAGGAGGAGGCGAGTGCCGCCCTTGAATAGACGCTTTCCGATCACGTGGAGCTTGTTCGGAATGTCATCTACGGCCGCGAGGTTAGAGCGCCGCAACGCCGGCGACAGATGCTCCCATGGCGCGAGCGCTCGATCATCGCCGCTCTTGTGCTTCCTGTGCTCCTCCCGATACCGGTTGTGGAGGTCGCGGGCGGCGTTCTCACGAAGCGCGGGATCAAGGTCTGCGCTCGGCCAGGTTAGGAACGCGCGCAGTGTCATCGGATCGGTGGGCAGCTCGATGACCCCTTCGGCGCCGAGCGGGAGCGTGTCGTCCAGCGCATCGGGAAGCTCTTCGCACGGGTCAAGCCAAGCCACCGTCGCTCCAAGAGCTCGGGCCAGGAGGATCTCGGTCGTCGTGATCCTTCCGCCGGGGAACGCCACCACGCGGACGTCTGCGCTCGCGCGCCTCGCGGCGAGGATGTCGGTCCACATCGCGACGGGCTCCGCTTCGCTGAAGTCTCCCTCGCGGGTCAAGCGCAGCCAGGCGCCCGCAAGGCCTCGATCGGCCGGTGCGTAGCCCAGGACGGGCACGTCGTTAGCGCTTGCTGCCGAGCGCGCTACACCGCACAGGCCGACGTCGCTGCCGCCCGTGAGGATCAAGCCGTTGTAGCGGTACAGTGCGCGCTTCAGCAGCTCGGTGGCGGCTCGTTCGGTCTCGTTGGACATCGACGCGGCGCCCCCGGCGAAGATCGCGATCCGCGGTGAGGTTCGCGAGCGGATTTGATCGATGGTCGCAGTGTCCGACTCGAGCCCGTCGAGCGCCCCGCCTACGCCGAGGGCAGTCGCCTTCAGCCTGAGCGGCACGGCCCCTTCGGCCACTGTGCGCGCGAGGCCGAGCAGCTCCGCCACGGCAGTCGGTTCGTCGGGAGTCCGGCGCGCGTACTCACACCAGGCCGCAAACGCGCCGTCGCTGTTCTCGCTGGCGAGCTGCTCGGCGGCCCGCCCAAGATTGTTGCGAGAGTCGAGGTTGACTGTCAAACCGGCCCCCACCAGCGCGCTCGTGGACACGGTCACACGGTTGCCGTTGCTCGCCGCTCTCAGCAGCCCTCCGACGAGCGCCGCGCTTGCAGGCGTGATGCGCGGTGCGAGGTCGGAGCGGACCCCGAGCCAGCCCTGCGCGAGTACGTGCTCTGTCACTTCGTCGGCGTCGTTGCCTTTGACGCCCTCGGCACGCAGCGCCGCAGCCAGGCGCTTAGGCGTCTCGATTTCGTCGATTCGTTTCGTCTCGTTTCCCCATGCGAGGTCGGCGATCGAGTGAACCGAGATCGTGGAGAGATGGGCGTTGCCGAACGTATGCGTGTGCAGCTGCTCGTCCAGCTCGTTGCGTGGCTGCGTCCGAACCCGTGTGAGCTCGACATTCTTACCGAGCGCCCGGCTCAGTGCGATCGTCAGGGCGATGCTCACAAGTTCGTCCTCGCACGCCACGAACGCATGCGCGGCTGTACGCCACTCGTGCAACCAGCGGCTTGTCAATATCGACGACTCGTCGTGAAGGTCGACATCCGTCGCCCTCAGGTCGACTATCGTGGGCTCTGGGCGCCACCGCCGCCGGATTGCTGCGAGCCAGCTCTCCGCTTTCGCGCCCACAATTGTGATGCGTAGGGCCGGGGCAGCCGTGGCGGATAGCGCTGGGGAGTCGCGCAGGCGTCGCGCGCGTCCTCGCCGCAGCGAGGCGACCACGATCGCTTCGAGCAGAGGGTGGTCTCCCGCCAGCAGGAGGTGACTTTCTCGGCCGCTCTCGAGATCAGCGAGGACCGCCTTGCCGTTTCCCTCGCCTTCCGTCACAGTCACCGCGCCACCGCCGAACAGGGCGTCTGCGGCGATCGCGTTGGCCCCGAAGATTTGGATCCTGGGAAGCGGCGCCTCCACCAGGCCGGTCGCCGAGCTCACCGCGAGCGCAGCGTCGTCTTGCTCGCCGTCTCTGTTACCCCAATCCTCGAGAAACCGCGCGAGGGTGGCATCCTCGGCCTGGACTAGCACCCTCAGCTGGGGCTTCACCCCCCGCTTTTCCGCGAGCGATCGCACGGTGCTCGCGATCTGCGAGTTGACGACGTCATCTCCTGTCACAGCGATCAACCGCCCTGCGCGGCGCGCCCCCGCGCTGACGAGCGTGTCCTTGCGCACGGTGTCGGCCACCAATCGGTATTCATGCTTGCGTTCCGGACCCCGCATCCCGGGCGCGCTCTCGTCGATGTCAACCAAGACCACGCGCTCGCCGGCATACGTCAAGTTCTGCGCCAGTCGTGTGCCGTGAACGCCGGCGCCGCAGACGATTATGTGACCCGGAAAGTGCCTGAACCACATGTGGCGAAACCGCTTGCGGAACTTCGTCGTGATGAGTGTGACGGTGGCGAGCGCGAGTACAGCTGGCGCCATGAATCGAGCGGCCTGCAACTGCCATGGGACCGCGTCAGGCAAATCCTGCGGATGTAGGACGAACAGCTGCAAGGTCAAGTATGCGCGTCCGAAGAAGTGCGCTGTCTCCACAGCGTCCGTGAAAGCGCCGTGCACTCTCGACCAACCCCAGTAGCCAAGTGCGATCGAGACGGCGAAGCCCAGCACGAACGCGACCGACGAGGCGAGCTCCCGCTCCTCCTTAGCGCGCATCGTTCACTTTGTCTCTACGGCCATGACATGACCGCTGGGATTAGTGGATTGCAATCGACCACGCGCCCTGGGCGTCGATGCGAAGGTCGGAGTAGGTGAGCGTGGGCAGCGCGAGCCGCCCGCTGCTGCCCATCGAGCTCGTGACGAGGTGGCCGTCGAGGATAATCAGGAACCATCCGCCCCCCGCGCTCTTCCATGTCAGGAACCCCCTGGCCGATGTTATGGGACCGATGTCTGTCGCGCCCACCCCTGTGCGCGTGACACATTTGGGGCAGTCGGGGCCCGCTGCCTCGCAGTCGGCGCAGGAAGGACCTTCGCCGTGTTCTTGGGGCGACTCGGTGGCACGTTCGTCCGCGGGCGGCCTTTCACTGGCCATCGGAGGCGGAGCGACCCCGTTGAGCGCGGGTTGTGTCGAGGAGTCGATCCGGGTCAGCGCGAAGCTTCCCACGAAACCGACCGCGATCACGACCAGCGCCAGTCCCGGCAGCCTCGCGGTCGCCCGCATGGATCTCGGGCGAGCTCGCCGCTGCTGGAGCTCCGCGGGAGCTGGGAGCGCGGTGACCGTGCTGTCCGCTGCGCCTGGCGAGGCTGGCGCTGCCGCTCTGGTTTGTTGTGCATCCCACGAGATGGTCTGCGAATTGGGTGTGCTCGGCGCCGCGCCGATCGTTGTCGCACTCGCGCCGCGCAGGTTCAGGATCGCCGATGCGGGCAAGGGGTGGAAGTGCAGCCGGCGCAGCTCCGCGGGCGGTAGGTCGATGTCGGGCAGTTCTGGCATCGGCTGCTCCCAGTAGGTGGGCCGAATGAAGTTCGGACGTGCGAGCGTGAGCGCGTACCGCCACTCCTTGCTGACGAACTCCGAGGTCATCGAGTTCGTAGACCAGAAGAGCTGGAAGATCTCGGCGTCGCGGATCATCTGCTCGATCCGCTCCCCCCAAACCTCTCCGGAACGCAGCGCGCGTGCGTCTCTCATCACCTCGTCGCCGAGACTCGAAAGAACCTGTTCCACTTGTTCCACGACTGCTGTGTCGCAGTGTGAGTAGGAGAAGAAGATCCTCCGATAAGGTCGCGCTCGCTCCAGCCCGGACGGCGCTGCCTCGGCTGGGCAGCCCACACGGATGTTGAGGCTCACCTCGGCGATCAGCAGCACCCCGAGGTACACCGATACGGCTCCTCGAGCCCGCATCCTTGGAGACGGGCGTCGGCTCGCATCCGAAACTCCTCCTGGTGGACGGGCTCCTGCCAGCGGAACGTGCGGCTCGGCGGATTGAACTCCACCCCGTCCGCCCGTGGGACGAATGTGAGCTCGGAGCCACGGGCGAGGCCGTGCGAGCTGTCCTGCTCGGTGCTTGCATAGCTGCTGAGACTCGCTCCGAGGCGTGCAGCCGCCTGGTCGCGCACCGCCTCGACCGGATCCGACACGCCGAGAATCTCATCTACGACCGGATCGGACTTGTGTGCGAACACGAGCAGCGCGTACCAGCAGCCCGGCTCCACGCATTGAGGCCGGTAGGCGGTGAACTGCACGTCCTCGTCCAGCACGTTGGGCGCCTCCGGCTCATCGCGTCCGTCTGCAGTGGCTGCGATCGGAACATGCGGCGCCTGCTTTGACAGCTCCGCCAAGCCGCGCACCGCCGCCACTCTGGGATCGGCGCTTGCCTCGGCGTGCAGCCCCATCTCGGCAGCGATCAGGCGGCCGATGAGCGGCATCTGCGTGCCTGCGCCGGCGAGGTAGACGGCCTTCACGCCTCCCGCCTCGTCGACAACCTCCTTGAGCTGGCTCACGGTTTCGAAGACCGCGCCTTCGATGAGCGACTCGAACTCCCCTCTCGAAAGTGTGAGCGCACCCTCGAGCGGTGGAGGCAGCTCTACGCTCACTACCGTCGCCCACGAGAGCTGCTCCTTCGCCGCGCGGACGTTCGCGGCGAAGATATGGCTGATGCGCGACGGACCCTCACTCGGGCCTTCGGCAAAGCTGTGTCGCCTCTCCCGGGCGAGTCGCTGGTTCAGGAAGCGGATGAGTTTGCGATCGAATTCGTCGCCTCCGACATCGTTGCGCCGACGGTGTCCAATCAGCTCAAAAGAGGCTCCAGCTCGCTGCAGTACGGATACTTCGGAGCCCGTGGCGCCGAGGTCGTACACGGCGAGGCGATCCCCGGGCCGCAGCCGCGCGTGCGGGCGGCTGGCCGCCACGGCGACGGGCGCGGGAACCAGCTCAGCGTTGCGTAGGCCCACGGCGTCCGCTGCAGCGCGGAGTAGCCTCACCTGGGAGCTCGCCCGAGGCGTCGGATTGGTCATCAGCACCGCGACGGGCGGCCTCCCGTTGGCCGCCCGGATGGCGCGCTGCGCAACATGCGCAAGCAGAGTCGCGACTGCATCGACGACGGGCACCCGCTCGTCTCCGAGCAGAAGGTCACTCTCCCCGAGGCGGCCCCCCAACCGGTCCTCGCTGTGCCACGGTTGGGTAATGGACAGTCGCTGTGCCGCCCGACCCGCGATGAGCTCGTGGCGATCCACGCTCCAACAGACAGCCGAAGGCGTCCACGGGACACCGTCGAAGTCGATCAGCCGGAGGGTGTCGCCCTCCAGCGTCGCTGCGACGGTCGACGCCGCCCCGAAGTCGATCAACAGCGTCCAGCCCGCCATCCGAGCTGACTCTAACAACGCGCAATCAGATATACAAATATGGATGTATGCTAGATAACCGAACTTAGACAGGGGAGGATCTGTTTCCGGTGGTTCAACCCGTTGACCTCAATTCTGGAGACGATGGGCTCACTGCTTGGAGTGCGGATCGGCCCAGCCAAGGCTGGCTCGACTTCGCCTGTAGCGCTTGTGGGAATCGCCGCCGCCGTTAGGATTGGCGCCACGATGATCTCTTTCACACTACATCAACCGTCTGGCGGGGTGACTGGCATGGACGTCGTCCCTAGGTCTCAATCGCTGCCAGAGCTGCAGCCAGATTGGGAGCACGCTGCTCTGGTGGTCATCGACGTGCAGGGTGACGTGCTCGATCCCGACGGCAGGTTCCCGGTCGCGGGCACGACGGCAGTGATTCCCAAGCTAGTCGCGCTAATCGAGCACTGGCGCAGGATGCGACGGCCGGTTGTGCATGTGATGCGCATATATGAGCCCGACGGAAGCAATGTGGATCTCTGCCGGAGATCGCTCGTGCGCTCAGGTACGCAGATTCTGGCGCCGGCGAGCAAGGGCGCGGAAATCGTCCCAACGCTCGTGCCAGCCGATCTCTCCTATCGGTGGGAGGAGTTGCTATCCGGCGATCCGATGCCCGTCGCTGACCGCGAGTGGGTGATGTACAAGCCAAGGTGGAGCGCGTTCCAGCACACAGGCCTCGGGGACCTGCTGACCGGCCTTCATTCGACGACGGTCGTTATCGCCGGATGCAATTTCCCCAACTGCCCACGCTCCACGATCTACGACGCGACGGCTCGTGACTTTCGGACGGTGTTGGTCGCCGACGCCACGTCTGGGTCCTATGAGCGCGGGCTCCGAGAGCTGGCTGGCATCGGCGTGAATGTGCTCGACACCGACACCTGTCTGGCCACCTGAGGGCCGAACGTCGCGCCCGGCATAGTCGCGCGGGAAGAAGAAGTTGCGCGAGACATTCGCTCGGTCGTGCCAGAACGTCACTTGCTAAGTGCGCAAAACTGTCCCGCTAGATGGAAACGCGGGAACGTGAACAGGGCGAGCACGTCGTGTCGGTCGCCGCCATCGGCGAGCGGGCGGGGCGCAGGCGCGGTCGGGTCGAGGCAGACATGCTTGCCGCTGGCTTGCGTGTCTCCGACGCGGTGGAGAATCCGGAGCACGGCGGCGTCGTGCTCTTCGAGCGCGCCGATGAGGCCGCTCTGAAGCTGGTGCGAGAGCTCAGCGGCGACGGCTGCCGTCGCGTCGTCGCCGTTGGGCTCGCGGACGACGCTCTCGCCGGACGTGCCCCATGGGACCTGCTCGCCGCAGGTGCGGCCGATGCGCTGCGCTGGAGTGGTGAGCCGACCGCGCGCGAGTTGCTTGCTCGCTTCGCCCGCTGGCGCGAAGTCGACGAGCTTGTCGCCTCGCCACTCGTGCGCGAGAACCTCCTCGGGGAGGACCCTGCCTGGGTGGCAACGCTGCGCGCAGTCGTCGAGGTCGCGCGCTTCAGCGCTGCCTCGGTGCTGATCACGGGCGAGAGTGGCACGGGCAAGGAGTTGGTCGCGAGGTTGATCCACGCGCTCGACCAGCGCGCGCCGAAAGGAGAGCTCGTGGTCGTCGACTGCACGACGGTCGTGCCGACGCTGTCGGGCAGCGAGTTCTTTGGACACGAGCGCGGAGCTTTCACTGGAGCGGTCGCCGCCCGCGAGGGAGCGTTCGCGCTGGCTGACGGCGGCACCCTGTTCCTCGACGAGGTGGGCGAGCTGCCGATCACGCTGCAGGCGGAGCTGTTGCGCGTTGTGCAGGAGGGCGTCTACAAGCCGGTGGGGTCCAATCGCTGGCGTGAGACGAACTTCCGTCTGGTGTGCGCAACCAACCGCGACCTGCGCGCAGAGGAGGCGCGTGGATCCTTCAGGCGTGACTTCTACTATCGCATCGCCGCATGGGCGTGCCGGCTGCCAAGTCTGCGCGAACGCCGCGGAGACGTGCTCATCCTCGCAGGGCATTTCCTGGCACAACTGCTCCCCGACTCCATCCCGCAGCTGGACGCCGCGCTGCGCGATTACCTGCTCGAGCGCGAATACCCCGGCAACATCCGGGATCTACGCCAGCTCGTCGTACGCCTCAGCCATCATCACGTGGGAAAGGGGCCGATCACCGTGGGCGCCCTCCCGCTCGAGGAGCGCCCGGCGCCCGCCGCGGACTCCATCGCCCCCCACGATGAGGGTGAGGCGGCGATGCCCACAATCGACTTCGACGCCGCGATCCAGCACGCGCTCGTGCATGGCGCACGGTTGAAAGATCTGCTCAGCAGCACGCGCGAGACGGCGGTTCGGCTCGCGCTAGAGGCCGAGTCGGGCAACGTCCGGCGCGCCTCGCGGCGGCTGGGGATCACAGATCGCGCGATCCACCTACAGCGCGCGGCCCAGCGCGCCGCCGCACCCTCGAGCTTGGACGACGGACCACCGCTGGCATGAAACTTGCGGGGGCGGGGGCATATGGAACTCGCTCTCGTACCGCAGATGCGCCCCCAGCAGTCGCTCGGCGTCTCGCCGGCGCTGGTCGCCTCCGCGCAGCTTCTCGCGCTGGGAGCCGTCGACCTCGCCGAGGCGATTCAGCGAGAGCTCGAGGACAACCCGGCGCTCGTGCTCGCCGAGCGCTCATCGTGTAGCAGGTGCGGTTCGTCGCTTGACCACGGCCAGGGCTGTCGCCGGTGCGAGGGTGGCGAGCGAGAGCGTGAGCCGTCGCTCGCCGTCGACCTCGTCGCGACTCTCGCCGAGCGAACCTCGGACGCCGGGCGCCTGCTCGCGGAACTGCGCCTCGCGCTGCCGGCGACCGAGCATTCGATCGCGGAGACCGTCGTTGCCAGCCTCGACGACCGTGGCTATCTGACGGCTGCCCCGGCTGTCATCGCCGGCTGGCTTAGCGTCGATTCGGCGCGCGTCGAGCACGTGCTCGCGGAGCTGCGCACGACGGGCCCGGCGGGTATAGCCGCGCGCGATCTGCGCGAATGCCTGCTGCTCCAGATCGATCGGCAGGGCAAGGCACACGAGTTGGCGCGCGCGGTCATCTCCGAGCATCTTCAGGCGCTCGCGGTTGGCCGCTACGGCGCGGTGGCCCAGGCTCTCGGCGTCGATCGCGAGGAGATCGTGCGTGTGCGCGACTTCATCCGACGGACGCTCCGTCCAACGCCTGGCTTCGCCGGCTTCCATAGCGGCGCGGCATGTCTAGCGCCTCCTGACGTGATCGTCGAAGGGGACGCCGAGGATCTGCGGGTGCGCTTGACCGAGCCAGAGCGCTTCACGGTGCGCGTGTGCCCGCTCTACGTCCGGCTATCCGAGCACGGGACAGCTGGGGAGCGACCCCACGCGTCGCACCACGCCACGCGGGCGCGGCAGTTCACGACTCGCCTCGAGCAGCGCTGGGACACAATGCTGCGTGTCATGCGTCTCGCCGTAGAGCGCCAGGCCGACTGGGTTCTACGCGGCGAGGGCCCACGTCGCCCACTCACGCGCGTGGAGATCGCGCGGGAGCTGTCGCTGCATGAGTCCACCGTGAGCCGCGCCACGCGCGAGCGCAGCATGCAGCTGCCCGGTGGACGGGTCATTGCGATCTCAGAGCTATTTGTCTCCGGGGACGACGGCCGCGAGGCGCTGCGCACGTTGCTTGACCAAGAGCGGCAAGCGCTGACCGACTCCGAGCTTGTCGAGGCCCTCGCCGCTCGTGGGCATCGCCTCGCAAGACGCACGGTCGCCAAGTACCGTGCGCAGCTCGGCCAGGCCCGCCACACGATGCGCTGAAGTACCGTGTCCAGCTCGGCCAGGCCCGCCACACGATGCGCTGAAGTACCGTGTCCAGCTCGGCCAGGCCCGCCACACGATGCGCTGAAGTACCGTGTCCAGCTCGGCCAGGCCCGCCGCACGATGCGCTGAAGTACCGTGTCCAGTTCGGCCAGGCCCGCCACACGATGCGCTGAAGTACCGTGTCCAGCTCGGCCAGGCCCGCCACACCATGCGCTGAGCGCCCCACCCGCGACGCCTGAGAGCACCCACCCGCTACGTGTGATGTGGGAAGTCGACTTCGCACGCGGTGGGCGAAACCGAAGCCGGCTTCGCACCCGCGAGCCACCGACGCCTGCTCACAACCCTGGCACGGCTCTTGCGAAGCCCTTTGCGAAGACTCGATTCCCGCAAACGGTGGAAGGACGCAATGCACGATCTTGATCAAATTCAGCCTGGGGCCGACGAGCACGAATACGGCGAGCCGGGTAGCGAGTATGAGCGAGAGATGGAGGGCAATCAGCCGTCCGTCTTCGGCCCCGAGAGTCGCGAGCTGGAGCTGACCTCAGAACTGTTGGAGGTGGGCAGCGAGCAGGAGCTCGAGCAGTTCCTCGGCGATCTCGTCTCGAGCGCGGCGGGCGCCGTCGGGCGCTTCGCTGACTCTCCCACAGGACGCGCGCTTGGCGGGATCCTCAAGGATGCCGCGCGCAAGGCGCTGCCGGTGGTGGGACAGGCCCTGGGCGACTATGTGTCCCCGGGCGTAGGAGGCGACTGGGGACGCCGCACCGGCGTCGCGGCGAGTCAACTGTTCGAGCTGGAGCTCGAGGGGCTCAGCAACGAGGACAAGGAGTTTGAGCTGGCGCGCCGCTATGTGCAATGGGCACGCAGCGCAGCACACACGGCGGCGGGCGCGACTGGGCTGCGGGCTACCCCGCACACCGTCGCCCGCGCCGCCGCGGCACAGGCCGCCCGCCGCTACGCGCCCGGCCTGCTCGGCCTGATCGACCCAACGAACGACGGGCCGGTCGCCTCGCTGGCGGGCGCAAGGGCGCATTCCCCACTGACCGGCCGCTGGGTTCGTCGTGGCCGCTATGTCGTCGTTCACCTTTGACCAAACACAAACAACGCACATACAGATTCCGAACAGGAGACAGTGACATGAGCACGTATGAGTATGAGACGGGTGGGCTGGAGCTTGGCGAGCATGGTGAGTCCGGCGAGCAGGAACTGGAGTCCGGTGGGCTGGGTGAGACCGGTGAGCAGGAGCAGTTTCTCGGAGATGTCCTCGGCGGAGCTCTCGGCGGGCTTGGGAGCCCGCTCGGAGCTATCGGCGGCGCGCTCGGGATCCCGCTCAATGAGGCGCAGGAGATGGAGCTCGCGAGCGAGCTGCTGGGGGTGGGTAGCGAGCAGGAGCTCGAGCAGTTCCTTGGCGACATCTTCAAAGGCGTCGCAAACGCTGTTGGCGGCGTGATCAACTCGCCAGTCGGTCAGGCGCTCGGCGGCGTGCTGAAGAACGTCGCGAAAGCAGCGCTGCCTGCGGTTGGCGGCGCGCTCGGCTCGTTTGTCGCTCCTGGCGTCGGCACGGCGATCGGCTCCCAGCTCGGCTCGATGGCGGGCGGCCTCTTCGAGATGGAGGAGGAGGCGGGCGCCGAACAGGCCGAGTTCGAGGTGGCGCGTAACGTTGTGCGACTGAGTGCCTCGGCGGCGCAGAGGGCCGCGACGGCGCCGGCTCACTTGCCCCCCAATCAGATCGCTCGCGGCGCTGTGGCGCAGGCGGCGCGTCAGATCGTGCCAGCTGCGCTGAGCGCCCCAGCGGCCCCCGGTGTGCGCGGAGGGGCAGCGGCCGGCGGCGCGGCCTATGGCCAACGCCGCCCAGCCGCAGGCTTCTCACCCCAGCAACGGCGCAATCTGGCCGCGCTGCCACCGTCGGCGCGTCTGGCGGCTGGCTACGCCCCGGCGCGGACCCGCCCCGTTCGCCCCGGCGCGGGCTATGGTGTGCCACGTCAGCGTGGCTACGGCTCGCCCGGCTACTGGTCGGGCGGATGGGACGTGGGCGTCGAGGAGCCACTCGGTGCTGGAGTGGGCGGCAACGGCGACAGCGTTCCCTACGGACTCGGCGGTGCGCAGCGCACTGGCCGCTGGGTTCGGCGTGGGCGCAAGATCGTCCTGTTCGGGGTTTGAGCCATGGATCCCCGTAGAGCTGTCGCTTGGATGCTCGAGCAGGAGGCACACGCACTGCTCACGCGCCTCGCGCGTATCGAGCCGTTCTCGCTGCAGGAGACGATGGTCCCTGCCGCGGCGCTCCTGCCTGAGGCGCTGACTGCGATCGAGCAGTTCCTGATCGCCGGACGGCGCGAGCTCTACGGGGAGGTCCAGGGGTTTCGGAGCTGGCTGCGCGGCCCAGGTCGCGCGGCCAGCCCCCGGACATGCAGCGCCGCTTCTCGATCGTCAAGCTTCGCTTCCATGCGGTGATCTCGCAATTCGAGGTCTTCTCCGACGCGATCACACAGCGCAGCGAGCGCGACCACGGCGTGTGGCTGTCTGGGCTCGACGCGCTTGCCGCGGACGCGCTCTCGCTGCCAGGCTACCTCGAACCGCCGCCGGTCATCTGCTATCTCGACCGCGGGCCCGGCGCCGCTATCCGGCGCGCGCGAACACGCCTTCCCGGCGGCAAGCAGAGCCCGGTAGCGGTGGTGCGAATGCCGCGCGAGCGGATGATCGGCAATGGGATCGCATCCTCGCTTGTGCACGAGGTCGGCCATCAGGGCGCCGCGCTGCTCGGCCTCGTCGCCTCATTGCGGGATGAGCTCGCACGGATCGGCGCACGGGCGCCCGCGGCCGAGCGGTCCAGCTGGCAGGCATGGGGGCGTTGGATCTCGGAGATCGTCGCGGATCAATGGTCGATCGCGCGCGTCGGGATCACCTCGACGCTTGGGCTGATCTCGGTTGTCGGGCTGCCGCGCTTCTTCGTGTTTCGCTTGGACATGCACGACCCCCACCCGGCGCCCTGGATTCGCGTGATGCTCAGCTGCGCGATCGGCGACGTTCTCTACCCTCACCCGCAGTGGGCACAGCTCGCGCGGCTGTGGGAGCAGTGCTATCCGCTCGAGGGGCTTAGCGCCGACAGCCAGTCCGCCTTCAGAGGCTTGCTGGCGACGGTGCCACGGGTGGCGCACGCGATCTGCTCACACCGGCCGCAGTCGCTTCAAGGACGGGGACTCGGCGAAGTGCTCGCTTCGCCCGAGCGCCGTCCGGAGCGGCTGATCGCCATGTGGCGTCGGTGGAGCCAAGCGCCGCAGGAGATCTTCCTCGCACCGCCATCGCTTGTGTTCGCGGTGCTCGGTCGAGCTGCTCTGAGCGGCGAGCTTGACCCCGACACGGAAAGCCGACTGCTCGAGGACTTGCTCACACATTGGGCGCTGCGCAGCACGCTCGACATCTCAGCGCTATGCGCCGCGCGCACAGCTGAGCGGCGCCGTGCCGCCGCACCCGCACGACCTGTCACGCAACTCGCAATCGCTTAACGCAAAAGGAGACGAAATGAGTCCGAAGGAACCCAGCGAAGGCCCGCCTAAGGGCGATCCGATTGCCGACGACATCGACCTTCCGGTCGCGCAGGTCGCAGACACACCAACGCCGACGGCCGTGCAGCTCACGCGCAGCTACGAGCCACCGACGACCGACCAGTACCTGTGGGCGATCATCAAGGATCGCACGGAGGCTGTCCAGTTCCGCGTCTACAAGGACTTCATGGACCGGGTGCTGCTTGACGCTTTGGGCAAAAGGGAGCAAGCGCAAGGCCTCGGCGGCGGGTGGGGCGCGCTCGAGCGGATCGTCGATCGCGTCGACGCATATGACGTACTGAAGACGGGGACTGAGCTGTTCCTGATGGCCGAGTGCGGTCTGATGCCCAGCTCGGGCTCAGCCGCGCTCGAGAAGCTGGTGAAGACGCTCGACAGCAAGGACTACGAGAAGACGCTTCTTTACCAGATCAAGCATCTTTCACCACAGGCTAAGTCCAGGCTCAAGAAGCAGTACGGCTACGACATCGGTGAACTCAAGAAGCAGTATCTCGAGCAGCTTGGGTCATCGGGGCAGGCGAGGGTGCTGCCCTACCACGCCCTCATCATCGAGCGGCTAGAGGATCTGCCGCCCAAGCCCGAGCTGGTCGCGCACGCCGCCTACGACTACGGGATCCTGCGCGACGCGGCCACGAGCCCGCCGATGATCGAGTTGATCTGGTCCTACTGGCACGAGCAGGGCATGCTCATACAGTCGATCGCGGCGATCGCGGCGCGCTTCCAGAACCGCCGGATCGGACCCTCCGACCCGCTTGCGAATCTCAATATCGACCCGTTGCGGGGCGCCAACAACCTGCTGTGGGGATGGATACAGGAAGAGGGCAACCGCCTCACCGTGCGACGTCGGGCATACGAGTACGACCACCAGTACGGCCTGTCGATCTTCGGTCGAGCGGTGCCGCAGATCGATGCGGCGGACACGCGCTCGAAGTTCCTGCGCAGCTTCCACGAGCTGCTCTGGCTGTGCGTGAAATTCTACGAGGCTGACGACGACACGACTGTGGTCGCCGATCCGTTCCCGGTGCTCAACGGCCTCAAGGAGGTTCACATGGTGCTCGCCGAGGGCGCTCACAACCAGTTCGGCGACCTGCCGTGGACCTCGCGCGTGGAGATGATGATCATGCAGTGGATCCTGGCCCGGCCGGAGTTCCGTGAATTCCTAAGCGGGCGGCCGATGGTGCCCTACGAGGAGGAGTGGATGGATCGTGTCGACTCGATGCGCCAGCTCCAGGGCTGGGGTGACACGAGCGTCAGCCACTTCCGTGACCTGGCTGTGTTCGGCGAGCAGATCCTGTTGTCGATTCGCTACGGCAACTGGATGACGAGCTCGGTCACCGCCCAAGCCGCTCACTGGGCGCGCACTTGGCGTGAGGAGATCCAGGTGTATATCCATGCTTACCGAACGGTCACAAGCGTGGATCTCACCGCCGACCCGGTCGACACGCGCGCGGCGCAGGCGCGCTTCCGCCAGCCATCGGACTACCTGCGCATGCAGGAGGCGACCCGGACGCGCCAGCTGCCGGCAGCTGCCGTGAAGCAAGACTGACGCCGGACGTCCATGCCCGACTTCAGCTCGATGCTGTACCTGGGCCTATGGCACTCAGCGGGCACGCTGGGGCCGTGGGCCCAGCTGACGAGGGGTGTCCCAAGCGCCTTTGAGGAGCCACCTGAGGCTGCTCGCCTGGCAGGCCGGCTCGCGGCTCTGATCGGCTGCGAGTCGGCGCTGCTGGCGCCCTCGACGCTGCATCTGTTCTGGGATCTGCCGACCCTGCTTGGACCGCGTGCGGCCGTAGTGATCGAGTCGGGGACCTACGCGATCGGACGCTGGGGCGCCGAGCGTTGCGCGAGCGGCGGCACGCCGGTGCGCACATTCGCGCATCATGATCCCGATGCGCTGAGCCGCGCATTGCGCCGCTGCCCAGCCGGGCGGCGGCCCGTCGTGATCGCGGACGGTCTCGCGCCGGCTGAGAACGATCCGGCGCCGCTCGACGCATATGCCGCCGAGGCCGCCCGCTACGGCGGGCGCTTGGTGATCGACGATACGCAGGCGCTGGGAATCCTTGGCGCGGCGCCGGACGCGCGGATGCCCTACGGCCACGGCGGTGGAGGCTCGCTGCGCTTCCACGGCGCAAACGCGTCGCATGTGCTCGTGATCGCCTCGCTCGCGAAGGGGTTCGGCGTGCCGTTGGCGCTGCTGGCCGGCACACGCAGCGAGGTCAAGCGCTTCGACGCTTCCAGTGAAACCCGCGTTCACTGCAGCCCGCCCTCGACGGTGGCGTTGCGCGCGGCCGAGCGCGCTCTGGTCGTCAACCGGATGGAAGGCGAGCGGCTGCGCGAGCGCGTGCTGCGGCTTGTGCGCCTGTTCCACGCCGGCGTCGAGCGGCTGGGCTTGCGTTGCAGCGGCGGATCGTTCCCGGTGCAGGCCCTCGCCCCGATGGAGCCGGCACTCGTGAGCGCGGTCCAGGCGGAGCTTCGACGCCACGACGTGCGCGCCATCGCACAGCGTCACGGTGGCTCGCGCGCGCGGCTGTGCTTTGTGATCACAGCGCGGCACAGTCACGCGGATGTGGAGCGAGCGCTCGCCGCGCTGGCGAGCGCTCGCCAGCTTATGGTCGGGGCTGGGCTCGCCGCGTGAGCCTGAGCCAGCTCGGCTGAACCTTCACAAAATCGTTATGCCCTTGGCGGAAATCGTCATGCGGCTGTGATGCGCCGTGACGAATCATGTGGCTGGTGCGCACATGATCGCTGACGCGGCTATTCAAGAGTCCTGTCATCTCATCTCAGTCGTCCGTGCGTAGGGTTGATGGCACGCCTGACTGAGCATGGGCTGCGCCGCTCCGTCGGCGTTCCCGGGCTGTTCGCGACCGCCTACGGCAACGTGGGCTCCTCGATCTACTACGCGCTCGGCCTCGTCGCGGCCCACGCGCTCGGGCTAACCCCGCTGGTGTTCATGTTCGCCGGCGGGTTGTTCGTCTTGACGGCCAAGACTTACGCCGAGGGCGCCGCGATGTTCCCCGAAGCGGGCGGCTCCTCCTCGTTCGCGCGGCACGCCTTCAACGAGGTGGTCTCGTTCTTCGCCGGCTGGGCGCTGACGCTCGATTATGTCATCACGATCGCGATCTCGGCGTTCTTCGTGCCGCACTACTTGGGCGCTTTTTTCCCCAGCCTCACGCACAATCCTGGTGACATCATCGGCGGTCTGATCACGATTGCGCTGCTGGCCACTTTGAATATTCGTGGCCTGGGGGAGTCGGCCAAGCTCAATCTGCTCTTGGCTGTCGCCGATTTGTGCACTCAAGTGCTGCTCGTCGGGTTGGGGCTCGTGTTGGTCTTGAATCCGGCGCTGCTGATCGACCAGATTCACCTCGGAGTCGCTCCGAGCTGGACGCAGCTTGTCTTCGCGCTGTCGGTGGCGATGGTGGCCTACACCGGAATCGAGACCGTCTCCAACATGGCCGAGGAGGCCAAGGACCCGGGCCACGACATTCCCAAGTCGGTCAATCTGGTGCTGTTTGCCGTGCTCGGTGTCTACGCTGGCATCTCGATCGTGGCGCTCTCGGCGCTGCCGGTCGTGCATCACGCCGGCCATTACTCGACGGCGCTTGGCACCACCTTCGAGAACGATCCCGTGCTTGGGATCGTCTCTCGGCTGGGTCTTCACGGCACAGTGCTGACGGTGGCGCGGGACTACGTCGGTGTGCTCGCGGCCACGATCCTGTTCATTGCCACAAACGCGGGCCTGATCGGGGTCTCGCGCCTGTCGTGGTCGCTGGCCGAGCACCGCCAGCTACCCAGCCTGTTCTCGCGGCTGCACCCTACCTTCCGCACGCCCTGGTTCACGATCGTGTTCTTCTCGATTCTCGCGGGGTTGCTGATCCTCCCCGGCGAGACCAATCTACTTGGCAACCTCTACTCATTCGGGGCGATGCTGTCGTTCACCACCGCACATGTCGCGGTGATCGCGCTGCGCGTCAAGAAGCCCGACCAAGAGCGTCCTTACCGGATGCCGTGGAATGTCCGCGTAGGCGCTTACTCGATCCCATTGACAGCTGTGCTCGGGGCCATCGGCACGTTCGCGGCGTGGTGCGCGGTTGTGGTATTGCATCCCGAGGCGCGCACGATCGGGATCCCCTGGATGATCGTGGGAATGGCAGGCTACCTCTACTATCGCAAGCGTCAAGGGCTAGACCCGCGCGCGCAATACCGCATCGCACGCCCCACGCGCCCCCCAGAGTTCCAGGCAATTGGCTACCGCACAGCGCTGGTGCCGATCTTCGGGGAAGACGTCAGTGCCAGCGCCCTCAGCAGCGCCGCGAAGTTGATAGGTGAGGAAGGAGTGGTATATGCGATCTTCGTCCTGCCGGTGCCCAGCCAGCTCTCCCTGGATGCGGGCCTGGAGGACGAGGAGGCTCAGGGACGCTCCGTGCTGCAGAGCGCACGCATCAAGGCGCGGCGCGCAGGCATAAAGATTCACACTGGCTTGATCCGCACACGTAACCCCGGCTCCTCGATAGTCGAGGAAGCCGAGCGAGTGGGCGCAGACGTGATCTATTGGTCGACTATCCACGCACCCTCCAGCGAGAAGCGTATCGGGCCGACCGCGGCGTATCTTCTGAGTAAGCGTCCTTGTCGGATAATCATCGAGACAGACAACCGTCCCCTGCACACCGAGAAGAGCCTTCCCGCAAGAGCTCCGCTCGTTCAGTGATTGCTGTTGGATATGCGCTACCGATCCGCGATGACGAGCACGAGCGCGAAGCCGTCGTGCCCCTTGCTGCCCACCGTCTGGATCGCCGTGGCGCTCACACGCGGCTCCTGTGCGAGCATTTCGTAGAAGCGGCGTATGCCCCTGATGCCCGCATTTCCCTGACTGGGGTCCTCGCCGTCGGGGTCGAGGATCGCCCCTGCTCTCACGACGTTGTCGGTGATGATCAAGCTCCCGCGACGAGAGAGCTTCAGTGCCCACTCGAAATACTCCGGGTTGCTCTTCTTGTCGGCGTCTATGAAGATCAGGTCGAACGGGCCGCGACCCTCGGCGACGAGCCGTGCCAGCGAGTCGGCGGCAGGGCCCACCCGCAGCTCGACCACGTCGGCCAACCCGGCCTGCTCGATGTTGGCGCGAGCGACCTCGGCATATTGCGGATCGGCCTCCAAGGTGACCAGGCGTCCTGCGCTCGGAAGCGCCCGTGCGAGCCAGATCGTGCTGTAGCCGCCGAGCGTGCCCAGCTCCAGGATCGTGCGTGCCCCCTGGATCCGTGCCAGCAGCTGCAGCAGCTTGCCTTGGTTGGGCGGGACGGCGATCGGCGGGAGGCCGGCCGCCGCGCTGGTCTCGAGTGCCTCATCCAGCGCTGGGTCAGAGGGCACCAGCAGGTCGGTGATATAGCGATCCACCGTGGTCCACTGCTCCTGGCTCATGAGTACTCGCTTTCTCGATAGATCTGAGCGCCGTCGCGCAGAGTGTGGCAGGCGCTGGCGACCTGGTCGCTGGAGGTGCTCACGGCGATCCGCGCACAGGCGCGGGGCGCCGCAGCACGCCGGTGTCTCGCGTGAGCCGCTGTGCGAGCGCCACGGGAACGACCGTTATGGCGATCACGAACAGGACCACCACGTTCACCTGCGGCAGCTGCTGACCGAGGCGGATGTTGCCGAAGATCCACAGTGGCAGCGTGTTCTGCGCTCCGGCCGTGAACGTGGTCACCACCACCTCGTCGAAGGACAGTGCGAACGCGAGCAGCCCGCCGGCCACGAGCGCCGTGGCGATCGTCGGCAAGATGACGAAGCGGAAGGTCTGCCATCCGTCCGCGCCCAGGTCCATCGAGGCCTCGACGAGCGAGGTTTGGGTGCGCCGCAGGCGCGCCAGCACGTTGTTGTAGACGACCACGATGCAGAAGGTGGCGTGCCCGATGATGATGGTGGTCAGCGAGAAGGTCACGCCGTTGAAGGTGATGAACGAGTTGAGCGCCATCCCCGTGATGATCCCCGGCAGCGCGATCGGCAGGACGAGCATGAACGAGATCGCTTCCCTGCCGAAGAAGCGGAAGCGGTGAACCGCGAACGCCGCCATCGACCCGAGCGCCATGGCGATCGCCGTGGAGAGCAGCCCCGCCCGCACCGACAGCCACAGCGACTGGCGCATTTCCTCGTTGTGCCAGGTCGAGGAGAACCACTTCGTGGACAGGCCGTGCAGCGGCCAGCTCTGGATGTTCGACGGGTTGAACGCGTATAGCGAGGATGATCGCGATCGGGAAGAACAGGAACAGCATGATCAGCGCTGCCCACATGGCGAATGCCACGCGACTGAGGCGGCCGGTGCCGATCACAGCGCTTCGAACGCTCCCAGTCGCCGTGCGAGCAGCAGGTAGAGGCCCATGATCACCAGCGGCACGGTGGCAAACGCCGCTGCGAACGGCACATTGTTGGCGATGCCCACGCTCTGGTAGACCACGTTGCCGATGAAGTCCGAGCCCGGCGCCGCCGACGAGCGTGGGGGTGATGAAGTCGCCGAGCGTCAGCGAGAAGGTGAAGATCGAGCCGGCCGCGAGGCCCGGCAGGATCAGCGGCATGAGGATCGTGCGAAACGTGCGCCAGCCGCTGGCTCCGAGATCGGCCGAGGCCTCGATGTAGGAGTCGGGCACGCGTTCGATCGCCGACCACACCGGCAGGATCATGAATGGCAGCCAGATGTAGCTGAACACGATCCACATCGCCCAGTTGGAGTAGCCGATGTTCACCGAGCCAAGGCCGACGTTCCCGAGCACCGAGTTGAGGATCCCGTCTTTCGCGAGTATCAGCCGCCACGCGTATACGCGCACGAGGTAGCTCGACCAGAGCGGGATCAGCACCGCCACGAACAGGGCGCTCTGCAGTCGCTTGGGTGCCAGCCGTGCGGCGTAGAAGGCGAATGGCACCGCCAGGATCGCGTCGGTCACGGTCACCGCCGCGGCGATCCCGATCGTGCGCAGCGCGATCGTGCGGTAGACGGGCACCGTGAAAAGCGTTTTGAAGTTGTCGAGCGTCCAGCTGTGGACGAGGTTGCCGGTGAAGGAGTCCACCCGCCACAGCGCCGAGATGAACAGCAGCACGAGCGCCGCGATGTAGATCAGCACGAACCATGCCCCCGGCGCGGACAGCAGCAGGGTGGCCCGCAGCCACGGCCGGCGGAAAAGCGACGCCGACACGCGGATGCGGGCCGTTCTGTTGGCAGCGAAGCCCGAGCTCAAGTTCGCTGCCCGCCCCGGGCTAACTGGTGATTTCCGTCCACTTCTGCTGCCAGGCGCTGTAGTCCATGCAGTCGTTCTTGCCGTTGCCGCACTCCGTCACGGGTGTCTTCCAGAACTTGATGCTGTCGAAGTAGGCGCTCGGCGCGTTCGCGTGGTACTGCGGACACGAGCCCTTCTGGATCTTCTTCCATCTCAGGGGCACGCCTTCGTGTTGGCCGGCGTCTCCCCGAAGGAGATCGCCTGCTGGGCCTGCACCTTGGGAGTGGACACCCAATTGACCCACTTGTAGGCGCAGTTGGGGTGCTTGGCGTGGGCCGAGAGCATCCACGTGTCCGCCCAACCGGTCGCGCCCTGGATCGGGATGAGGTCCTTGACGGGCACCTTGTCCGCCACGAGCGTGTTGGTCTGGTACGGCCACGACGCGCCGATCACCACGTCGCCGTTCTTGAACAGTTCGATCTCGTCCGAGGCGAGCGACCAGTACTTCTTGATCAGCGGGCGTTGCTGCTGTGAGCAGCTTCGCCGCGGCATCGAGCTGGGCTTCGGTGAGCTCGTACGGATCGGTTATGCCGAGGCTTGGGTTGGTCTTCGACAGGTACAGCGCGGCGTCGGCGATCTGGATCGGGTTGCTCGGAACCGTTATCGCGCCTCTGTACTTCGGGCTGTAGATCGCCGCCCAGCTGTGGGGGCCGGGGTGACCGCGCGCGTGTTGTAGAGCAGCGTGTTCGGTCCCCACTGCAGCGAGATGCCGTAGTGCTTGCCGTCAACCGTGTTGTGGGGTGGCGACTGCAACTGCGGTATGAAGTTCTTCCATTCCGGCACCAGGTCCACGTTCATCGGCTGCACGTCGCCGCCGCGGATCAGTCGCAGGCTCGCGTCCCCGGAGGCGGACACCATGTCGTACTGGGTGCCCCCGCCCTGGCGCATCAGTGTCACCATTTCATCGGAGGAGCCCGCGTACTTGGCGTGCACCTGGCAGCCCGTCTGCGCTTCGAAGGGCTTCACCCATTCTGGTTGGGCATAGCCCTCCCACGCCACCAGGTTCAACTGACCCTCTCCTTTGCCGATGCTCGTCGGCAGGCTGCCGGAGGCGGGGTCGTTGGAGGAGCTGCCGCACGCGCTCACGCCAACGGCCATCGCCGCCAGGAGTGCTCCCAACGCCCAGTCCATCTTTGCAAGCCTCATGACTTCACTTCCTTCTCCTCGTTTGTGTCAAGCACCGAGGCGTCCTCCGCTCGCCAGGCGAGACGGACGGCGCGACCCCTTTCCGCCAGGGCCTTCTCGGCAGACGTGTCGAGGTTCTGTCGCAACACCATCAGCGTCTCTCCGTGATCGGTCTCTACAACGTAGCGCGTCACCGAGCCCAGATAAACCACCTCGCGCACCACTCCCGATACCGCCGCGGCGTCCTCCTCGCCATCTTCGAGCAGGCGGATCTTCTCGGGGCGCACCATGTACGTGCGCCCGTCGCGCACGATGGTGTTCGAGGTGCCCACGAAGCCCGCCACGAACTCGTTCGCCGGACGCTCGTAGATCTCCCCCGGCGTGCCCACCTGCTCGATGCGACCCTCGGAGAAGACCGCGATGCGGTCGCTCATCGTCAGCGCCTCGTCCTGGTCGTGAGTGACGTAGAGGAAGGTGATGCGCTCGCTCAGCTCGCGCTGGATCGCCTTGAGCTCGAGCTGCATCTCCTGGCGCAGCTTGAGGTCCAGGGCGCCCAGCGGCTCGTCGAGCAACAGCACCCGCGGCTGGTTCACGATCGCGCGCGCAAGCGCCACGCGCTGTCGCTGACCGCCTGAGAGCTGGATCGGCCGGCGGCCCTCGACACCCGGCAGGCGCACCATCTCAAGCGCCTCGGCCGCGCGCTTGGCTCGCTCCCGCTTGGCCACCCCCTTGACGCGCAGGCCATAAGCGACGTTCTCGAGCACGCTCATGTGCGGAAACAGCGCGTAGTCCTGGAAGACTGTGTTCACCGGGCGCTCATAAGGTGGGCTGCGCGTCACATCCACACCGTGGAGATCGATTCGGCCGGAGTCGGCGAGCTCGAAGCCGGCGATCACGCGAAGCGTCGTCGTCTTTCCCGAGCCGGACGGGCCGAGCATCGTGAAGAACTCGCCGGTGAGCACCTCAAGCGACAGTCGCTCGACCGCAACCACTTCGCCGTAGGTCTTACGCACCTCGACCAGGCGGACAGCCACGTCGGTCGACCCATCTCGAGGCGACGAAGGACGCGAATCCATCACATCGATCGTCGTACCTACGCTGGAGACCATCTAAGTCGAGTGTAGTAACGCTGACTGTCAGGTACAGGTAATTGTCCGCAATGGACAATCAAGGACGCCGGTCTACTCCGTCGAGGCGCTGATGCGGATCCGGGCCCGCGCGTGCGCCGAGCGCTTCGACGGCGGCTGACTTGTATCGTCGGTTGCGGTGCGCCTGAACCACGTCACGCTCGCGGTTAGAGACGTCGAGTCATCGGCACGTTTTTATACCCGCTTGGGACTTACGCAGATCGTCGCGGACTACCCAGACTACGCGCGCTTGCTCGCTCCCCAAGGAGGCACGACGCTGTCGCTCCACCAGACGAGGCGTCCCGTATCAGAGCGGAGCGCGAGCATCCACTTCGAGGTTGAGGATGTTGACCGCGTTGTCGGGGAGCTCAAGCGAGCAGGGTTCAGCTTCGTTTGCGATCCGGTGGATCAGCCCTATCTATGGCGTGAGGCGATTCTCCTCGATCTCGACGAACACCGAGTGTTCATCTACCACGCTGGCAAGAATCGCCTCGACCCGCCTTGGCGCCTGCGGCCGGAAGCTGCCGATGCAGATGAGACGACGTAGCGTCGCGACTGTCGTCAGCTCGCGACGCGGTACCTGAGGTGGGTGACACCAGGCGCATCGACTGCTCCGACGGGCTCCAACTTGACGTCGGCGTCGATGACGTTCTCGAACAGTCGGGCCCCGTCGCCGAGGAAGATCGGGACCACATTGAGCTGCAGCTCGTCGATCATGCCCGCGGCCAGGTACTGCTGGGCGACGTCTGCGCCCCCGCCGAGCGAGACGTCCTTGCCGGCGGCCGCCTCCTTGGCCTGCGCGAGCGCCGACTCGATGCCG
The DNA here is from genome assembly GCA_963764655.1 of uncultured Solirubrobacterales bacterium. GTDB lineage: Bacteria > Actinomycetota > Thermoleophilia > Solirubrobacterales > Solirubrobacteraceae > Palsa-744. The sequence continues at coordinate 1,702,612 of CAVXTI010000001.1, read as the reverse complement.
TCGCTGACGAAGAAGAAGGTTGTGCCGCCCTGCTTGCGCAGCGGCTCGCGGGGATGGTGCGTGAGCACGAAGACCGGGGTGTGGAAGGGCGGGTCCTCGCCCCACCAACCATCCCAGGGGCTCTCGCCCCAGGGCCCCGGGCCGCCGCCGAACATGTTGCGGCCCATGACGGTCGCGCCGACGTTCTCGAGCGCCTCTTCGAGGATCTCGCTGCTGGCGTTGACCTCGCCGCCCTCCCGCCCGTGCGGAGCGCGCCACGCGGCCAGCTTGAAGGCCCACTCGTGAAGCTGCATGCCGCCCACGCCCAGTGGGTTCTCCTCGCTTGGATTCGGCCCGGCGATGAAGCCGTCCAGCGACATCGAGATTTGAAACCTGAGCTTTGCCATCGTGCCTCCCATGGGATTGTGATCGGAGCTAAGCCAATCATGTATCCATAGGACCGCCGCGCGTCACCAGACTCATCGACGGGCTCACAGCAGGACCGCCAGGCCAGCCTCGCCTTCAGGCGGGCAGCGCGATCCAATAGCGCAGCGCTCGGCGGTTCACCCCACCATTCGCCGAGACTTTCCCCAGGCGAGTGCTTCTTGGTTCTCAACCACGGCTCATACGTCATAAGGCGGACACGGGAACCCCGCCGGTGGCGGTGGTGGCGGCGGCGGGAGGACGTGAGCGCGCATCGCCGCGTCGCAGACCGCGTAGCCCCAGTTGACGAGGCGATGCCGTAGCACCTCAGGCAAACTCGCGAGTCGCGTGGGCGTCGCGGCGAGCTCGAGCGTGCGATCGGGTGGCGCGGGCAGCGTGCTGACGCCATATTTTGCGATCAGGGTGCGAATGCCCCAGTAGGCGCCGTCAAGCTGACCGACGCCATGCGCTTCGTAGCTGCTGATGAGATGGCTCTTTCGCAGCGAGCGGACCTGATTGTCCATGACGCCTAGCACGCGCAGCAGTTGCAGCGGCCACAGGCCATGTGGGCGCTTCTCGTCGGGCATCTTTCCGCCACCGTCGGAGACGAGCACCGTCGGGAAGTTGGTGGCCTGCTGGAGGCCGAGATTGTCGTAGACGCCGCCGTCGGAGAGCACCAGCTTCGTCGTGTAAGGCGGGAAATGCAGAGGCGGGGGCGCTTCGCCGGGGAACTCGACCACGGCGCCAGGTCTGAGCTTCAAGCGCAGCGGGGAGAGGATCGGGGGGAACGCGGAGGAGGCGGCGACCGCGGTGGCAAGCTCGACCTCTGGCGCGAGCACCTGTCCAACGCGGTAGTCCGCCATGCGCGCCTTGGAGAAGCGCCACAGGGCGCCCGACTGGAGGTTGGTCGCGTTGAACACGAATTGTGGATGGTCGGGGAGGTCCTGGAGGGTTCGTGCGCCGAGCAGGTGAGAGCGGTAGGCGCCGGCGACACGGTTGCCGATCGAGCCAAACGAGAGCAGGCCGCGCAGGACGGCCCACACGTCGATCGTCCTCCCGGCGAGCGCGAGCAGATCAGCGGCAACGGTCTCCTTGAAGTTGGTCGCGACGCCGTGCTCGTCGAATGTCAAGCCTTCCCAGTGCTTGGCGAGCGCACCGGCTGTGATCGATCCACCGGAGACGCTCGAGACACGGTCGAGCTTTGGCAGATAGCCCAGCTCGTTGAGCCGCCACAGCGTGCCGAGGTGAAACAGCATCGCGCGGTAGCCCCCGCCAGAGAGGCACAGGGCAATCTCGTTTTTGGGATCCTCGTGCTGTGGGCCCTCGTGCTGCCGCGGTTCCACCTGCTCGGGTGTGACCATAGTGCTCCCCCAATGCCGGGCGTGACTAGTTCTCGGAATCTTTCTTTTGAATCGAACTGATCGACAAGTCTAGGGAATTGTCGACTCAGGAGAATTGCCGATCGCTTTGGCCACGATCAAGCTCAGCTCTCGAGGGACTCGGATCTCTCCAGCCACGACATCTCCAGTCGCTCGCGCTCGGCGACGAGCCCGTCGAGGTCGGCTTGCAGCTCCGCGAGGCGACCGTGGTCGGTGGCGCTCGCAGCCATCTGCTCGTGCAGGGTCGCCTCGCGAGTCGCGAGCTGCTCTATCTCGCGCTCCAGTCGCTTGACCTCCCGCGCGGAGCGCTGAGCGTCCTTGCGCGCCGCGCGCGCCGCCGCTCCAGGCGAGACGCCGTCATTTGACGTCACCCTGGATGGCTGAGCCACCTCGGCGCTGTGACGCTCTCGCAGGTACTGGTCGATCCCTCCGGGCACATGGCGCAGCGCGCCGCTGGGCGTGAGGGCGTACACGTCGTCGCACACTCGCTCCACGAAGTAGCGGTCGTGGCTCACGACCACGAGCGTCCCGGGCCAGCCATCGAGCAAGTCCTCGAGCGCCGTGAGCGTGTCGATGTCGAGGTCGTTGGTGGGCTCGTCCAGCAACAGCACGTTCGGCCCGCCCATCATCAGCCGCATCAGTCCCAGCCGTCGTCGCTCCCCGCCCGAGAGGTCGCGCACGAGCGTGCGGCTCTTCTCGCCGCGAAAGCCGAAGCGATCGCACAGCAGCGCCGCCGTGATCTCGCGCCCGTCGCTGAGCACGGCGTTACTTCGAACCTGCTCGAGCGACTCGAGCACGCGCAGATCGCCCGCGATCTCGACGGCCTCCTGGGAGAGGTGCGCGAGCCGCACAGTCGTCCCACGCTCGACTGCGCCCGAGGTCGGCTCGAGCTCGCCGGCGAGCAGCCGCACGAGCGAAGTCTTGCCAGAGCCGTTCACTCCCACGAGCGCCACGCGGTCCCCTGGGCCCAGACGCCACGTCACCCCGCGGAGGACCTCTCTGGCGCCGAGCGTGAGCGAGATCTCGGCGGCGTCGAGCACCTTGTCGCCCAGGCGTGCGCCGGCAAAGCGCAGCAGCTCGGCCCGGTCGCGCGCCGGCGGCTCGTCGGCGATCAGCGCGTTGGCGGCCTCGATGCGGAACCTCGGCTTGGTCGTGCGCGCCGGTGGCCCGCGCCGCAGCCAGGCGAGCTCCTTGCGGACGAGCTGCTGGCGTCGGTCCTCGCGCGCGGCCTGCTGGCGGTCGCGCTCGGCGCGCGCGAGCACGTACGCGGCGTAGCCGCCTTCATACTGGTGAACCGCCCCATCTGAGACCTCCCAGGTCGCGGTGCAGACGGCGTCAAGGAACCAGCGGTCGTGCGTCACCACCAGCATCGAGCCGCGGCGCGCGGCGAGATGACGCGCGAGCCAGTCGACCCCCTCGACGTCCAGATGATTGGTGGGCTCGTCGAGCAGCAGCAGCTCCGGCGGGTCGAGCAGCAGGCGCGCGAGCGCGATCCGCCGTCGCTCGCCCCCCGACAGGCCGGCGACCGGGGTCTCGATACCCGCCGAGAAGCGCCGCAGGCCGACGCCGCCGAGCAGTCCCTCGAGCACGCCGCGGAACGTCCTGTCCGCGGCCCATTCGTGGTCGGCCCGCGCGCCGACAAGCGTCTGACGGATCGTGGAGCGCTCGTCCAGGTCGTCGTGCTGGCCGAGCAGCGCAACCCCCACATCGCCTCCTCGGATGAGCGTCCCCGCGTCCGGCTCCTCCACGCCCGCGATCAACCGCAGCAGCGTCGACTTGCCGCCGCCGTTCTGCCCAACGACGCCGATGCGCTCGCCCGCCGACACCCCGAGCGTGACGTCGCGCAGCACCGAGCGGCTGCCGTAGCCCTTCTCGACGGTCTTCAGGCTCAGGAGGTTGCGGGAGCTTGACATCCGCCCTGCATCCTGGCGGATCCCTTGGCTCGCTAGCTCCTTGTGGCGCTCTTCCGGCTCGCGGTGGCGCCCTTCCGGCTGGCGGCGGCGCGCTTCGGGATTGTGATGGCGCGCTTTGGGATTGTGGCGACGCGCTTCGGGCCCGGCGCGGCGCTCTGCTGGCTTTCCTTGACCAGAGCTTCGGCCATCTGCTTGAGCATGTCGTCGTGGTCGAGGTCGATGATCGCCCGCGCCTCGGCGGCCGCCAGCGGCTCGCGGCTGACGGTCAGCTGGTTGTCCTGCAGCTCCTCGCCGCCCTGCGACCAGTTCGTCGACCCCGTGATCAGGTACAGCCCGTCGACAACCACCAGCTTGTCGTGGCTGATGGCTCCGCGCGAGGAGTGACCGATGGCGATGCTGTTTCCGATCAGGTTGTGGTTGAAGCGTTCGAGCAGCGCTTTCTCGGCCTTGCCGCCGGCCTGGCTCTTGTCGAGGTTGAGCGTCACCGCGACGTCGGGCCGCTCGGTGTAGCCCTGGATGATCGCCGCCGCGTGTGGATCGTCGAACCCATACATGTTCACCGCGACGGTATGAGTGGCCTGCAGCAGCGCCCACACGATCACCGCGTGCACGCCCGGGTCGCGCGGAGCGTAGAACGTCAGATTGGTGGTGCTGTACCGATCCGGAAAGCGTCCGGCCTCCTTGAAGCGCGCGAGCTCCTCGAATGAGAGGGCCTTCAGCTTCTGGAGCGACAGCCCTCGGAGGTCGGCTCGGGTCTTGGTCAGGTTCGGCGGGTATTCCCAGTCTTCGATGAACTTGCTCATCCCCGCCTCCTCGTTCGACGAGCGTCAGCTCTTACCCGATGGCGTGGGCAGCTTACCAGGATTTCGGTAAAGATTCATTGAACGGAACTACCCAAAAAAATGGTTTGTGCGGCGGGTCGCAAGGGGAGATTCGCTGGACTGGAACCCCGCCATGCGATCAGCCGGAGTGCTAGGTTCAGGTGGCAATGGCAACGCAAGAGTCGCCACCGGCCGGGCCCTCAGAGCCATCGTCGAGGGGGGGGCTCGACCTGCGCGTGGTGCTTGCGCTCGTCGTCCTGCTGGCGATCGCCGGCGGCGTGGCGCTGCTGAGCACGGGCGGGAGCAGCCGGCCCAGCGCCGGCGCCATTCATGGGGTGGCCTCGTCCAAGTACAGCGGCTCGCTGGCTTCGCCCGCCGCGCCTGAGCCGCCGCTGTCGTTGCGCAACTACAAGGGCGAACGCGTGAACATCGCCCAGTACAAGGGCAAGGCGGTGCTGCTGACGTTCCTGTACACCAAATGCCCCGACGTGTGCCCGCTGATCGCGTCCAATCTCGGTGTGGCGCTGAACACGATGGGCTCTCAGAAGGCCTCCAAAGTGCAGGTGATAGCGGTGTCGGTCGACCCCCGCGGCGACACCCCCAGAGCGGTGGCGGTGTTCCTCGAGCGCCATGGGGTCGCGGGGCGGATGCAGTACCTGATCGGCTCGGCGCACGAACTGGCGCGCGTGTGGAAGGCGTGGGGAGTGGGCTCCGAACAGGACGCCCAGCAGCCTCAGCTCGTCAACCACACGGGCCTCGTGTACGGATTGAGCGCGCAGGGCAAGGTCACGACGCTCTACGCCGCCAACTTCACGCCGCGGGAAATCGCGCACGACGCGCCGCTGCTCGCCGCGAGCTGAGCACCTCCGCGAAACGGCCATCCCCCCGCGCGCGCGGGGGCACGCCGTTTTGAAGACTTGGCCAGCCGCCGGCTCAGGCCGGCTCGACCGGGTGGGACAGGCCAAGGCGGCTCAGGTCCGCTCGACCGGGTCGGACACACCCTCCAGGCGCCGGCGCAGCTCGGGGCCGCGGCCCGCGCCGACGGCGCGCGTGGCGCGCTCCTCGGTCAGCTCCAGACCACGCGCCTGAGCGAAGTCGAGCAGCTCCTGACGCTCCTCGGCCTCCCGCGCCGTGCGCAGGAACAGCCAACAGAAAAGGCACAGCGTGAGGATGCTCTCCTCGACCATCATGACCGCGCCGGCGAGGTTCTGGTCGGCGATCGGCGAGACGTGCCAGATCGCGTCGCCGTGGGTGTAGAACGGGTAGAACATGCTGCCCGACCACAGGAACACGTTGCCGAGCACCGTCCCGGTGAGCCGCACCGCGACGATGTAGCCGAGCTTGGCCAGGTTGCCGAACCATGCCGGCATCGGCAGTGGCCCGAACAGGCACATCCACATGTTGATGCCGAAGCCGAGGAACATCGCGTGCTCGAGCGCGTGGACGCCCGAGTGGCGCAGCGCGGCTTCGTAGAAGAGGGGCAGGTGCCACACGTACAGGTCGATCGCCCACAGCGGGAACGCGATCAGCGGGTGGGCGAGGATGCGCAGGCGGTCAAACAGCTTGACGCGCAGGATCGGCGCGATCAGGGGTCCGGTCAGGCCGAGCACGATCAGCAGCGCGGCGATGTCGCCAAGCAGCAGGTGCTCGACCATGTGCGCGGTCAGCAGCTCTTGGCTGTCGCCGCCGAGCGAGCTGAGCGCCGCGCCGATCGTGAGGAAGCCGCCGTAGAAGCACGCCTGGCGCCAGCCGGGCACCGGACGTCTCTGGCGCCCGAGCGTGTGCACGCGCTTGGCGTAGAGCAGGCCGAAGAGCGCGAGCGGGCCCAGCTGAAGGAACGCCTCGAGAGCGGTGGATATGGCGGGTGGGGGCAAAGGCACCGGTCCTTGCAGCCTACGACGTGCGAGGCCCCGTAAGCAGACGGCACACGGCGTCCGCTGACCGGGCTGGCGCGCGCTGCTCGTGACGTAGACTGGCGCGCGCATGCACTCAACGCGTCGTCTGCCGTCCGCGCTCGGCGGCCTTGGCATCGCGGCGCTGCTGTTCCCCGCGAGCGCCTGCGCGCACGGGATCGTCGGCAAGGCCGACCTGCCGATCCCGGTGTGGCTGTTCAGCTGGACCGCGGCGATCGTGCTGGTCGTCTCGTTCGTCGCGCTGTCGACGTTGTGGACGCGTCCGCGGCTGCAGAGCGAGCATCGCAAGCGCCTGTTCGCGATGCCCGTCGCGGTTGCGCGGTTGGCGAATGTCTTTGGGATAGGGATGTTCGTGCTCGTGGTGTACGCGGGCTTTGCGGGCGCCCAGGTCCCAAATGCGAACCTCTCGATCACGTTTGTGTATGTGGTGTTCTGGGTCGGGATGCCGGTGGCGAGCGTGCTGTTCGGCGACATCTTCAGGGCGCTGAGCCCGTGGCGCTCGTGCTCGCGGGCGATCCGCTGGCTGGGGCGACAGGTCGCCCCTCGGGCGTTCTCGCGGCCCCCACTGCGCTATCCGGAGAAGCTCGGCGTGTGGCCGGCCGTGGCCGTCCTGATCGGGTTTGCGTGGCTGGAGCTCGTGTACGTGCCCGCCGACCGCGAACATCCCGCGACGATCGCCGCGCTGTCGCTGGTGTACTTCCTGGCGATGCTCGCTGGAATGCTGCTGTTCGGCGTCGAGGAGTGGGGGGGGCGGGCCGACGGATTCGGCGTCTACTTCAACCTGCTCTCGCGCATTTCGGCGCTCTGCCAGGACGGGCGCGGGGTCGTCTACCGGCGGCGGCTGTTGAGCGGGCTGGCCGACATTCAGGTCCGCACCGGCACCGTCGCGCTCGTCTGCGCGATCATCGGGACCACGACGTTCGACGGGCTCAGCAACGGGGGCGTGTGGCGGACGAACGAGCCGAGTCTGCAGCAGCTGTTTGCCGACCTCGGCTTCAACCAGACGCCCGCGATCGAGCTCGCCTACTCGCTGGGATTGGTCTTGTGTGTGGCGCTGGTCGCCGCTGTCTACCGGCTCGGGATCGCGGGCGTGAGCAGCGTCAGCCACCGCTTCGGCACGACCCAGCTCAGCCGCTCCTTCGCGCACACGCTCGTGCCGATCGGCTTCGCCTACGTGCTCGCCCACTACTTCTCGCTGCTGATCTGGCAGGGGCAGGCGATTGGCTATCTGGCCTCCGACCCGCTCGGCAATGGCACGAACCTGCTTGGCACCAGCTCGTATGAGATCGACTACGCGATCCTCTCCTACGCGGCGATCTGGTACGTGCAGGTGGCCGCCTTGATCGCGGGCCACGTCGGAGGGCTGGCGCTCGCGCACGACCGTGCGCTCGCCGTTTATCCAAACGGCCAGGAGGCGATCCGCTCGCAGTACTGGATGCTCGCGGTGATGGTCGCCTTCACCAGCTTCGGGCTGTGGCTGCTGTCGGCCGTCGGCACGTGAGCGTGGGAGTAGAGTTCGCTGACGTGTTGACGGGAATCCTGCATCTCCTGCCGGCTCTCGCGCTGGCCGTGGCGCTGCTCGCACGCCGTTATCCGGGTGAGCGCACGCTGGCCCGTCTCAGGGCTCCCCGTCGTCGCGCACGCTGGGCACGCCCGCGCGCGAGCGTGCCGCGGGCCGCTCGCTCTTTCGCGGTGGCCGCGCACGGAGGCCTCTTGATCGCTCGCTCGCTCGCGGTGCGCCCGCCGCCGCCACTCGCGGCGAGCTAGCACCACCGCGCCCGAGAGGACGCGGCAAGCCGCCGTGAGCGGTTGCGCGTGGTCGAGCCAGAGGCGCCGCGATCCCTTGCCTTCACCCGTCCCTTCGAGCTCCGAGGAGCATTCATGTCACGCCGTCCGATCCTGGCCGTCGTTTGCGCGCTTGCGCTGGTGCCGGCGAGCACCGCGCTTGCAAGCGCCGCTACGCAGAGCTCGACGTCTGAGAGCGCGAGTCCGATCGCCGATCAGGGCTCGAGCTTTCGCTACCGCTCGGAAATCACGTCGATCGCCCCTGACGTCAAAGGCCTGAGCGTTGAAGTGCTCGAGTTCGCCGACCGGCTCGTGCTCACCAACCACACCGGCAAGACGGTGACCGTATATGGGTACTCGGGCGAGCCGTACGCGCGCGTGCAACCCGACGGCACGACTGAGGAGAACACGCGCTCGCCTGCCGTCTACCTCAACACGAGCTTCTACGGCGACGTGACGGTGCCCCCCTCAGCCAGCCCCCACCTGGCGCCCAAGTGGGTGATGGTGGATCGCACCGGGACATTCGAATGGCACGACCATCGAATCCATTGGATGAGCCCCGTGACCCCGCCCCAGGTCAAGGACACGAGCAAGCGCACGAAGATCTTCGATTGGAGCGTCCCGATCTCGGTGGGCGCACAGAGGGGGGTCGTCGACGGGCAGCTGTTCTGGGTGCCGGACAGCTCGAAAGCGCCCGTCGCCGCGATCGTCGCGCTGGTCGCGATCGTGCTGCTCGCGCTTGGGTTCGTCGTGTGGGTACGGCGCCGGCGTGCCGCTGGGTCGAGCGCGGGCGGCGATGACGTCGTGGACAGGTCAGAGGAAGCGTGGTGATGTGCTTGTCCGCGAGCTTGGCTCGCGGCGTCCGCCCCTGTCGTGGCGTCGGCGCACGTGTGCGGCTCACCGGCATTGCGTTCGCGCTTGCCGCTGCCGTTGTGCTTGCGAGCGCGCCCTCGGCGCTTGCCCACGCGCAGCTGCTCGGCAGCTCGCCGCAGTCCGGATCGACGGTCGCCAAGCAGCCGGCCGGGGTGATCTTCGAGTTCGACCAGGCCGTCGGCGGCACGCTCGGGGCGGTGCGCGTGTACGACGCGCAGGGCCGTGAGGTGGACAACCTCGATGTCACCCATCCCGGCGGCCGTCAGCACTGGATGGGGGTCGGGCTGAAGCCAGGGCTGCCCGACGGGACGTACACCGCCACCTATCGCGTGATCTCCGCCGACACGCACATCGTGTATGGCGGGCTCGTTTTCAACATCGGCCACGCGGGCGCCGCGCCGAACTTCACCGTCGCGGGCCTGATCGGGCGCGGCGAGAGCGGCGAGGCGACAAAGCTGGCGTTCGGGGTGGTGCGCGCGCTCGACTACGTGTCGCTTGCCCTGGGGATCGGCGGCTTGGCCTTCCTCGTGCTCGCGTGGCTGCCCGCGCTCGAGGCGAGCGTCGGCGCCGAGGACGGTTGGGAGGACGCCACGCGAACGTTCGCGCGGCGCATGGAGACGCTGTTCCTCGCGGCGATCGTGATCGGCGTCGCGGTTGCTGTGCTCGGCATCCTCTTGCAGGGCGCGAGCGCCGCCGGCGTGTCTCTATGGGCGTCCTTGAAGGGCACGATCGTGAGCGACACCTTGAAAAGCCGCTTCGGCGAGGTCTGGGGGTTGCGCGCGCTCGTGTGGGCGGCTTTGGGGGGCCTCTTCGTGGCGGCCCGGCTCTCGCGCGCCCGTCCCACGCGCGCGTGGATCTGGCCGGCGGCGCTCGGCGCGGGCTTGCTCGCGATCACGCCGGCGCTCAGCGGCCACCCCGACACCCAGGGCCCGCGCGGGGTGTTCTTCCCGGCCGACGTCGCCCACGTGCTCGGAGCAAGCGTGTGGGTCGGCGGGATCGCGTGCCTCTTGATCGTCTTGCCCGCCGCCACGCGCCGGCTCGAAGGCCCGCGGCGCACGCGCCTCCTGCTTGCGACGCTCGCACGCTTCTCGCCGGTGGCGCTTGCGTGCGTGGTCGCGATCGCGCTCACCGGCGTGATCCAGGCTTATATCGACGTTCGCGGCATTCATGGGCTGCTGCACACGACCTATGGGCTGCTTGTGATCGTGAAGGTGGCGCTGCTCCTGGCGCTGATCGGCCTTGGCTGGGTCAATCGCGAGCGCGTGATCCCTGCGTTGAAGCGGCTCGTGAGCGCTGGCTGCGCCCCTGGACACGGCGGTATGGCGGCGCGGCGCACGATGCGCGGCGAGCTCGCGTTGATGGTCGCCGTGCTCGGCGTGACGGCCGCGCTCGTCAGCTACGTCCCGCCGATCGACATCGCCAATGGCCCGTTCTCGGCCACCACCGCGCTCGGGCCCGCGGAGCTGGAGATGACGGTCGAACCCGCACGGGTCGGGCTCAATACCGTCCACATCTACTTGATCGACGCGAAGACGGGCTCGCAGTTCACCGCGACCAAGGAGCTCACGGTCACCGCGAAGCTACCCGCCAAGGGGATCGGCCCGCTGCCATTGAAGGCCAACCTCGCCGGCCCCGGCCACTACGTGCTCAGCTCGGCCGACCTGAGCCCCGGCGGCACGTGGCAGCTGCAGATCGTCGATCGCACCTCTGAATTCGAAGAGTCCACAAAGACGATCGAAGTCCCTATCAAATGATCCAGGAGGACAGATGAGGCCAACGACCATCGCCGTCTTGCTCGCGGCGGCCGCGCTAGCAGCCCCGGCGGCCGCGCTATCAGCCCCGGCGGCCGCGCAGGCACACATCAGCCTGCACCCCAACACGATCCCTGCGGGCGCGTTCGTGACGCTCAATGTGCGCGTGCCCGGCGAGCAGGAAGGCGCCTATGCCTACAAGCTCGACATGCTCGTGCCGCCCGGGCTCACCGCGATCGACACTCAGAATGTGCCGGGCTGGAGCGTCAAGGAGATAGTCGCCAAGCCGGCGAGGCCGATCCAGACAGACGAAGGCCCCGTCGACGAAGAGGTCTCGCAAATCGTCTGGACGGGCGACCGCTCAAAGCTTGGGCGTCTGCAGAACGGCACGTTCATCCAGTTCCCGCTGTCGATCGCCATACCCGACAACCTCGCCGGCCGCTCGCTCGCCTTCAAGACCGTCCAGTACTACAGCAACGGCAAGGTCGTCCACTGGATCGGCCCACCCAACGCCGAATTCCCGGCGCCCACGATAAACATCACCGCCAAGGGTGGCCTCGTCGAGGACGTGGCCGGGGGCGAGGCAGGGCCGACACCGGGGGAGACGCCGGGCGGGCAGGGCGTTGCAGCGGCTCCGACAAGCGCCAGCTCCTCCGGGGCCAGCACCCCGGGGGGCGCGAAGGGCCTTGCGATCACCGCCCTGGTCGTGGGCGCGCTCGGCCTGCTCGCGGGGATCGGCGGGCTGCTCGTGGCGCGCCGCGCACGGAGCGCCGCCTGATTGCTTCGAGTCGGCGTCTGGATCGTGCTGTGGCACATGAGGTGGGCGGCGAGCGTGGTAGCTTTTGACGCGTCATGACCGTGCTTGCCTGCCTCACGCACTGGTACACCTCGGCGATGTTCGTCGTCCCCGTTGCCGCAGTCGGCGGCTGGAGCTGGTGGAGCTCTCGTCGCGGCGAGCGCGGTGACGAGCGGCGTGGGCCGACGGCACGCGTGTAGATCCCGAGTTGATCGCTCCCGAGCTGACGCTGCCCCGCGGCGAGCGCTCGGCTATCGCAAGAGGGCGGCCGCCTCGTCGAGCCGATCGTCGCCCCAGAGCAGCTCACCGTCGAGAGCGATCGTCGGCACGCCGAACACGCCCAAGCTGTGGGCGGCGTCGGTCGCCTCGCGCAGGGCGAGCTTGATCTCGGGATCTTGGGTGGCCCGCTCGACCTCCTCAGGGTCGAGGCCCGCGCCCTTCGCGGCCGCGAGCACGTGCGTCGCGAGGCTGAGGTCAGCGCCCTGCTGGAATGCGTCGCGGAAAGCCTGCATCGTGAACTCGTGCCCGCAGCCGGCCCGGAAGGCGAATGTGGCCGCTCGCATCGCCGTCAGGTAGTTGCCTGGCCAGGGCTCTGGCCAGCGCACCCGCGGCAGCCCGTACAGGCTTGCACGGCGCTCGACTTCGGCTATGCCTGTCCGTCGGCGCTCGGGATCTCCCAGTGACCAAGACGAGCGTCCCGCAAGCTTGAAAAGACCGCCGAGTGACACCGGCTGCCATTGGACGGGCTCGGGCAGCACGTCGCGCAGGCGCTCGGCCGCGAGATAGGCGAAGGGCGAGCCGAGGTCGAAGTAGAAAGTCGCTTCCGACATGAGGCCAGGCCAGCATACGAGAGGGCGGGGATAATCTCGCCCGTGCGCTATCTGCGACTGGTCATCTTCGACTGCGATGGGGTGCTCGTCGACAGCGAGGTCATCTCAAACGGCGTGCTCGCCCGCATGCTGAGCGCCGAGGGATTGCCCACCACCCTGGCCGAGGCTCGCCGCGACTACCAGGGCCTGCTGTTGGGCGAGGTGTTCGAGCGGGCGCAGGAGAAGCTCGGCCAAGCGCTTCCCCAAGACCTGTCGAGCCGGTTCGAGCGCGAGCGCGCCGAGTTGTTCCGTCGCGAGCTCGAGCCCGTGCCGGGAGCGGCCGAGGTCGTCGAGAGAGTCCGCGCGGCCGGCGTGGACGCGTGCGTGGCCTCGCAGGGCAAGCTCGAGAAGACAAGGCTCTCGCTTGACATCACGGAGCTTCGTCGCCTCTTCCCAGAGCGGGCGTTGTTCTCGGCGTGGAGCGTCGCTCGCGGCAAGCCTCATCCCGACCTGTTCCTGCACGCCGCGGCCGAGATGGGCGCGCTCCCCGCCCAGTGCGTGGTCGTGGAGGACACGCCCTCGGGAGTCGCGGCCGGCGTGGCGGCGGGCATGCGCGTCTTCGGCTATGCCGCCGACAGCGACGAGCAAGCGCTACGACAGGCCGGCGCCGAGACCTTCAGCGCGATGGCTGAGCTGCCGGCGCTACTGGGATTGCCCTGAGCCAACCTCGCGCCGGCGCGGCTGGGTGGGCGTGCTGGAAGTGGCTGGGGTGTGCGATCCGAAGCTGACCCTCACGAGCGCGCCTCCGCCGGGGGCGTTCTCGGCTCGCGCATAGCCGCCGTGCGCCTCGGTCGCCTGGCGCACGATCGCCAGGCCGAGCCCTGAGCCGGGCAGCTTACGGGCGTCGTCGGCGCGGTAGAAGCGCTCGAAGATGTGGGGAAGGTCGGCCTCCTGGAAGCCTGGCCCGCGATCGCGGATCGTGAGCACGCCATCCTGCAGGTCGACCTCGATCGACTCCTGCGCGGGGCTCCACTTGCACGCGTTCTCGAGCAGGTTCGACACGGCACGGTCGATGCGATCGGCTTCCCCCGTGACGATCGTCGGCTCCAGGCGGGCCTCGAAACGCGCCTTTGTGCGTCGCTCCGCTCGCTGCACGGCCGCGCTCACGATCTCGTCCAGGCGCAGCTCCTCGCGCACGCCCTTGCGCTCGCTTCCACGCGCCAGCTCGACCACGTCGCCGACGAGCCGCGTGAGCTCGTCGAGCTCGCTGACGATGTCCGCGCGCAGGCTCGCCTGGTCCTCCGGCGGCAGGCGCTCGGCCTCTGCCAGCACTTGGATGTTCGCGCGCAGGCTTGCGATCGGGGTGCGCAGCTCATGGCTCGCGTCGGCCACCAGGTTGCGTTGGGCGACGACCGAGCGCTCGAGCGCGTCGAGGGTCGCGTTGAAGCTGGCCGCGAGCCTGGCGAGCTCGTCGCGGCCGTCGTCGGGCAGGCGTTGAGAGAGGTCGAGCTCGCCGGCGAGCGTCTCCGTGCGCCGAGTGAAGCGGCCGATCGGCGCCAGCGCCGCGCGGGCAACGAGCGCCCCCAAGGCGGCGGCGATCGCGATTCCCACAACGCCTACGATCGCGAGGATCAAAAGCAGGCGACTCAGCTCGTTATCCACCTCGGTGAGAGGCCGTGCGATCAGGACCGCGCCGCGTGCGCCGGTGCCGAGCGTGAGGACGCGCAGCCGTGTTCCTTTGACGACGCGATCGTTCAGCAGCCGCCCCTTGCCGCTGTGCGCGATCGCCTCCTCCGTCGCGCTCAGCTGGATGCTCGCCGAAGCACCCTGGCCGCCTGGCACGTGGACCGTGCCGTCGGGCGAGATGAATTGCAGGTAGCCGGAGGGCCCGCCAAACGGCGAGGGCTGGACGCTGCTGGGAAACTCGCTACGACCATCGCCAGAGGGCTGTCCACCGCCGTCCGGGGGTAAGCCATCGGGTGCGGGCAAGCCGCGCCCAGCCGATTCGGGTCCGTCCGCCGACGCCGAGGGAAGGAACGCCGCGGCGCGCTGGCGCAGGGACTTGTCGACTTCGCCGCGCAAATCCGAGCGCACCGCGACGTACAGGCTGATGGCCGCGACGAGCACCGCGATGGCCACCGCGAGCCCGGAGACGGCCGCGATGCGGGCTCGCAGGGTCATGGCGCTTGAAAGGTCATCGTGCACGCCACGCGACCGCTCGCGCGGTTCCACGGGCGCGCGCGCGGTTCCACGGGCGCGCGTGGTCATGGCTCGCGCAGCACATAGCCCACGCCTCTGACGGTGTGGATCAGCGGACGCGCGCCGGCCTGCTCGAGCTTGCGGCGCAGGTAGCCCACGTAGACGCGCAACGCATTGGAGGCGGGGCCGAAGTCATAGCCCCAGACGCGGTCGTAGATGAGGCTGTGCGGCAGCACGCGTCGCGGGTTCAGCATCAGCAGCTCCAGCAGCTGGTACTCGGTGCGCGTGAGCTCGGCGAAGCTCCCGTCCACCTCGGCGCCATGACGTGCGCTGTCGAGTCGGATCTCGGCGAAGCTGAGCGCGTCGGGGTCGCCTTGGGAGCCGCTGCGGCGCAGCAGCGCGCGCAGGCGTGCCTTCAGCTCCTCCACGTCGAAGGGCTTGACGAGATAGTCGTCGGCGCCGGCGTCGAGGCCGTCGATGCGGTCGCTCACGACGTCGCGCGCGGTGAGGATCAGGATCGCGACGCGGTTGCCGAGCAGGCGCAGGCGGCGGCACACCTCCAGGCCGTCGATTCCCGGCAGGCCGATGTCGAGCACGACCGCGTCGGGCACGCCCTGAACGACCATCTCGATCGCCCGCTCGCCGTCCTCGGCCGTCTGCGCTTCGTATCCGCCGAGGGTGAGGGCGCGCCGGAGCGCTTCGCGCACGGCGCGGTCGTCCTCTACGACAAGAATCCTCACGCTCCGATTCTGACGGGCTGGGCGGCACTCGCGGAGAACTCCTACGTTCGCCTTATACGGCTCATAGCTGGCTCCGGTGCGGCGCGCCTAGCGTGAGCAATCCTATGTCGCAGGCGGGATGACGCTCTCTTCTATTACTGCTTCGCGCTTGAGCGATGAAAGACGCCGCGTCGTACTAGATGCGCCGTAGCTGGGCAGACGAACGCGCGTCAGGGAGCGTAGGCGCCGTTGCGGCGCGTGGGCCACGCGCGGGCGGCCGGTGAGACGGGGATGTCATTGGTCAGACGCGCGTCGGGCATCGGCTCGCCGGCGACGGTCTCGAGCGGGATGACTCCGGCCCACGTGTCGAGGGCGTAGTCCTCCTCATCGTCAACGGGCCCCCCTGAGCGCACCTTCGCCGAGGCCTCGTTCAAAGGCAGCGCCAGCACCTGGATCGCCTTCAGCTCTTTCGCGGTGGGCGGGCGCGCCTCATCCCAGCGACCCGGGATCAGCCGCTCGGTGAACGCCTCGATCGCCGCCATCTTCTCGGCCTGGTCTTCGATCGGCACGGCCTTGCCTAGTACGACAACCGAGCGATAGTTGACCGAATGGTGCACGGCCGAGCGGGCGAGCACGAGTCCGTCGAGCAGCGTGACCGTTAGGCACACAGAGGCGCCGGCGGCCAGGGCGCGAACCGTGCGGCTGGCGCTCGAGCCATGGAAGCACACCCTGTCGCCGACGCGAGCGTGCAGCGTTGGGATCACATACGGCTCCCCCTCCACGGCGAAGCCGAGATGCGCGACGAGCGCCTCGTCGAGGATCGCGTCGATCGTCTCGCGCTCGTAGTCGGCTCGTGCCGGCATCCGCCGCACGCGCGTGCGGGACGAGGGGGCCTTGGGCCGCGAGGCGGAGGGCCGGGGCGAGTACATCGCGTCAGCTTACGCGCTGGCGCGCGAGCGTCCCGCGAAGTTGCCGACGAGCACGCCGATCACCGTGACGAGGTAGAGCTGGCCAAGCAGCATCTCGACGACCGCCAGCGCGCGTCCGAGATGCGTCGCGGCTGTCAGATCGCCGAAGCCGGTCGTGGTCAGCACCGCGAAGCTGAAGTAGACGATCTGGCTCGTGGAGGCGTGGGCCTGCTGGGCGAAGTATTGGGCGTCGTCGACCTTGCCCGACGAAGCCGATCACCCACGCGAACACGAGGCCAAGCAGCAGGTACAGCGTCAGCGCTCCCGCCACCGCCTGCGGCGTGACGCCGTGCGTGCGCACAAGGCGTATCAGGCCCCCGATCAGCGTGAGCGGGATCGCCGCCGAGAGCAGCCCGCTGATCGCGAACAGCACCGCGTCCGAGAGCGCGCCGGCGGCCTCGCCCACGACGGTGAAGCTCGTCAGGGCCAGCAGCACGATCACCACGGATCGGCGCACGCCGGTGCGTGCCCGTGAGGTGGCCACCACCGTCAGCAGCGCAAGCCATTGCAGCGCGCATGCCGATCGCGCGCGACCAGTTCGCGCCTGGCGCCACGATCACGAACACGAGCAGCGTGAGCGTCAGCAGGAAGACGACGCCGTATCTGAACCCCGCATCGTCTGTTCTCACGGGCCACTGTCACGCGAGAGATTGTGTCTTACGCCGACGGCGGGGCTCATCAAGGCCACCGGCATGGCCAGCCCGGCTGAGCGTTTGAGTGTGGCGATCCGGCGGCCGTATTGGACCGCCGGCCGGAGCTCGCTCGCAGTGCTCGGCGAGACGTCGTCACAGTGTTCTCGAGGTCGTCCGCCACGAGCGCCAACCCCCAAAAGCGCGTGGGCCCATGCGGCCCGCCGGAGCGCTCGACGACCTCGGCGGGCTCCTGCACCACCTCGAGGATCACCTCGCCGAGCCGGAAGAAGGCCTGGCGAGGCGCTCCCGCCGGAGTCGGCCGCTCGCGGATGCGGCGCAGGTCGAGCCCGGCCGACTCGAGCGCGCGCATGCTGCGGTCGAGATCTGGGGACATCGCCACGACGTGGTCGATCGCGCCCACTCCGTTGGGGTGCTCGGGTGACATACGTGTGCGCGGGGCCGTCTGGAGACGGTCGTGGCGAGACCGTCGAGCTCGGTGCTCGAGACCCTGCGCAGCGACCACCCAAGGATTCCCCGGCCGGCGTCGCGGCCCGCCAGCGCGATGCGCACCGTGCCGAGTTGCACGACGTCGCCGGAGACGGCGAAGCCGAGCGCCTCCCAGCTGCTGGGCTCGTCCGCCAGGGCGATCTCGTCGATTGTCGTCGCTCTCTTCGCGGTCGTGGCGTCGTCGCCGACCGGCTCCCCAGGCTCGGTGGGTGTGCTCTTTGAGGTTGGTATCTCCATCGTCCTTGGTCTCAGCCCACCCCTTGGTCTCAGCCGGGCGCCTCCACTCCCGCGCTCGGCTGCGCGTCTACGCGTTCAGTCGTACCGGGAGTGTCTTGAGCTGGTTGATGAAGCCCGACTCGACCATCAGCGGCCTGCCGTCGAGCTCGATATTCGGGAAGCGCGCGAGTGTCTCCTCGAACAGGATGCGCAGCTCCAGCCGCGCGAGCGCCGTGCCGAGGCAGAAGTGCCGCCCGCCCGCGCCGAACGCCTGGTGCTCGGTCGTGCGACGAACGTCGAAGTGATCGGGGTCCTCGTGGCGAGTCTCGTCACGGTTGGAGGAGACGTACCACATCACGACTCGGTCGCCCTCCTTGATCTTGCGCCCGCCCAGCTCGGTGTCCTTTGTGGCGGTGCGCCTGAAGTGGGCGAACGCCGGGAACATGCGCAGCGACTCCTCAACCGTCGCCGGGGACGAGTCCGGGATCCTCGAGCACCAGTCGGCGCTGCTCTGGGTCTTCCAGCAGCGCGCGCATCCCGCTGCAATAGGTGGCCTTTGTGCTGTCGTTGCCGGCTGCCACGAGTAGGAAGAAGCCCATCACGATCTCGTGCTCGGCGAGCGTCTCACCGTCCACTTCGGCGTGGACGAGCACGCTCGTCAGGTCGTCGGTGGGGTTCTCCCGGCGCTCGGCGATCATCCGTCCGCAGCGCTCGAAGATCTCGGGGATCTCTTTCTCCATGACCGCCTCGACGCCGTCGGGATTGAGGTCGGGGTCGCCCGCTCCGAGCGTCGAGTTCATCAAACGGGCCCAGATCGCGTCGTCCTCCTCGGGGATGCCCATGAAGCTGCCGATCACGCGCGAGACGACGGGCTGGGCGACATCGTTCACGAGGTCGCACGTCTCGCGGCCGGCGAGCCCGTCGAGCGTCTTCTTCACGATCTCCCGGATCGCGTCCTCGTGCGCCGCGATCCGCTTGGGCGTGAAACCGGCCTGGAAGAGCGCCTTCACGCGGTCGTGCTTGGGCGGGTCCATGCCGATGAACATCGCACGGGCGAGCTCGACGGGGAACACGGAGGAGATGACCGTCACCCCGCCGAGTTCGGAGGAGTAGGTCTGCCAGTCGCGGCTGACGGCGTGGACGTCCTCGGCCGTGGTCACCGACCAGAAGCCGCCTTCGTCGGGGAATTCGCTGATCTCCCTCGTCCAGTGGACCGGGCAGCCCTGGCGCAGCTCTTTGAAGAGGGCGTGCGGGGGACCGTCCACCCAGTGCTCGCGCTCGAGCACGTGCTGATCCTCGAGGTTGGTGTCGGTCGCTGTCATCGAAGCCTCCAATCTGCTGCGCGGGGATGCGGCACGGGGTTTGCGGCATTGGGTTTGCGGCATTGGGTCTGCGGCATTGGGTCTGCGGCATTGGGTCTGCGGCATTGGGTCTGCGGACCCCGATGTTACTCGTCGTCGCCCGGTTTGGCTACGCAGCCAGTTGTGAGGCCACTCGCCGTCGCGACGACGCTGGCGCGCGCGAGCGCCCGTACGTCAGCCACTGCTCGTGGAGGGACTTGAAGAAAATCTTGGCATGCCTTATTCTATCGTGCATGGCCGCCAAGGAAAGTGTGCGCTCGCCGGCGATCGAGGACTACAGCAAGGCGATCTACACGCTGGAGACGCGCACGGACGAGCCCGTCTCCACGAACGCGCTCGCCGAGCGCCTGGAGCTGACGACCGGCTCGGTGTCGGGCATGCTCAAGAAGCTCGACGAGCTCGGCCTGATCTCGCACGTGCCCTATCGCGGCGTGCGTCTGACGCCCGAGGGGCGCCGGCTCGCGCTCGAGGTGATCCGCCACCACCGGCTGCTCGAGCTCTACCTGGCCGAGGCCCTGCACATGCCGTGGGATCGCGTGCACGACGAGGCCGAGGTGCTCGAGCACGTGCTCTCCGAGGAGCTCGAGGCGCTGATCGCCGCCAAGCTCGGCCATCCCACGATCGACCCGCACGGCGACCCGATCCCGAGCGTCGACCTCGAGCTCGACGAGCACCCCACCCGCAGCCTGGAGAGTCTCGTGCCCGGTGACGAGGGGACCTTCGTGCGCGTATCCGACGCCGACCCCGAGATGCTGCGCTACCTGGCCCAGCAGGGGATCCTGCCGGGCGGCTGCATCCACGTGCTCGGAGCGCCAACCGTTCGGCGGCCCGCTGCTCGTGAGCGTCGACGGCCGCGAGCACACCCTCGGTGGTGGGCTCCTGCGCGCGATGCGTGTCAACGTCGAGTCGTCAGCGAGGGAGCGTGAGTGACCTTGCGCCCATCGTGGGCAGTATCCGACGAGTGGCCCTGGTAAGTCGCGCGCCCGCCACGCGGATCTCCCGAGGGAGCATCCGATGAGCGAGACCGCGCTGCGACCCGCCGCGGCGCTCGAGGGCGCCTCGGTCGCCCTGCCCGACGGCGCCCTTGTGCCCAGCGCGCTCGAGCAGCTGCTGGCGCGGGGAAGGCTGCGGGCGACGCTCGCGATGCTCGGTCCCGCCTTCGTGGCGGCGATCGCCTATGTCGACCCGGGCAACTTCGCCACCAACATGCAGGGTGGCGCCCGCTTCGGCTACCTGCTGCTGTGGGTCGTGCTCGTCGCGAACCTGATGGCGATGCTGATCCAGTATCTCTCGGCCAAGCTCGGCATCGTCACCGACCGCGACCTGCCCGAGCTGTGCCGTGAGCGCTTCCCGCGCACGGTCACCTGGGGATTGTGGGCGCAGGCGGAGATCATGGCGATGTCGACCGACATCGCCGAGTTCCTCGGCGCCGCGCTCGGCTTGAACCTGCTGTTCGGTGTCCCGCTGCTGCCCGCCGGCCTTATGACCGGCGCGATCGCGTTTGCGATCCTCGAGCTGCAGACGCGCGGCTACCGTCGCTTCGAGCTCGCGATCAGCGCGCTGCTCGGGATCATCTTCCTCGGCTTCCTCTACGAGGCGCTGCGCATCGGACCCTCGGCCAGCGGATCTTTGCACGGCCTACTACCTGGCCTTCACGGCACGAGCTATCTGTACCTGGCGGTGGGCATCATCGGCGCGACCGTCATGCCCCACGTCATCTACCTGCACTCGGCGCTCACAAACGGGCGCATGCCGTGTCGCAACGACTCCGAGCGCCGTCGCGTGCTGCGCTTCGAGAAGCTCGACGTCGTCATCGCGCTGGGGTGCGCGGGCATCATCAACATGGCGATGCTCGCTGTCGCCGCCAAGCTGTTCCACACACCCGCGCTGGCCGATCTCAGCTCGATCGAGGGAGCTCATGCCCAGTTCGGCCATCTCGTCGGTGGCGGCGCGGCGCTCGCGTTCGCCGTCGCGCTGTTCGCCTCCGGAGCCTCCTCCTCGAGCGTCGGCACCTATGCCGGTCAGGTCGTCATGTCGGGGTTCATCAAGGTGAGGATCCCGCTCGTGGCCCGTCGCGCGGTGACGATGCTGCCGGCGATCGCGATCTTGGCGATTGGCATGAACCCGACGGCCGCGCTCGTGCTCAGCCAGGTCGTGCTCTCGTTCGGGATCCCGTTCGCGCTCGTGCCGCTCGTGATGCTCACGAGCCGTCGCGAGGTGATGGGCGCGCACGTCAATCGTCGTCTGACGACCGTCGCGGCCTTCGCGATCGCGGCGCTGATCACGTTGTTGAACATCTTCCTGATCTACCAGCAGCTGCTCGGCGGCTGAGCCCTGCCGCGCCCTCGCTCGAAGCGGAGCCGTGGGCCGACGGCGTCACGCGCACGCCCGAGGGCGCCTGTGGAGCGCTCCCGGGAGGCCGCGCTCAGCTCTCGTCTGTGCTCGTGCGTCGCCCGCGCCGCATTCCCAGCCACAGCCACAGCGGATATGTGGCGAAGATCGCGGCCGAGAGCTTGTGGGTGCGCGATCCGGCCGTGCGCCAGTCGAACCTGAAGACTCCCGAGTTGAGCATCCAGTCGCGCCCGGACGCCGCGCGGCACATCCTCCACACCGGCCTAGTCCAACCCTGGTCGAGGTACAGCCCGATGCTGATGCCCCAGAACACCACCATGTACGTGGCCCCGACGGCAAGGTCACGCTTGGTGCTCGGCTCTAGGCGGCGCGTCGCGCACGCGTACGTGCGGCCCCCGCTGTACAGCATGGGCGGGTCGATCAAGAACGACATGCGCTCGCCTCCCGGTTGGGGCCGGAGCCTTCGGCCTTGCGCCGATCGCTTGTCGAGTCGTCGTCTCATGCAGCCTCCTGGTTGGTTTGGGCGCCCTCCAGCTCGCGGCCGAGCAGCCCGAAGGCAAGCCGCGTGGCGAGCGCCATGATCGTCAACTGTGGGTTCACGCCAAGCGAGCTCGGCACGGCCGAGCCGTCGGCCACGTACACGCCTCGGACGCCGTGAACCTGAAGCTCGCCGTCAATCACCCCGTGCGTCGCGCGCGCGTTGGCGCGGGCTGTGCCGAGCGGATGGAACGCCATCAGCTTCAGGTCGCGCAGGCGCGCCCGCTCTGGGCTGACCCCATCGGGGAGCGGCAGGTAGACCTCGCGGGCCCCGGCGGCCTCGAACATCTCGCGCAGGCGCGCCAAGCCTGCTCGGAAGCGCCGCAAGTCGGCGTCCACGAGGTCATAGCGAATCAGCGGCCGCCCTGCCAGTGCGTGCACGCTGCCGCGCGAGCTGTCGGACACCATCACGCCGAACTGCGCCAGACGCCGGTAGTCGGCCATAGCCTCGGCGTGACGCGCGCCGGTCAAAGGCAGCGACATCGCGGCATACGCGGGCGGCCCGGCCACGCCCTCGAAGATGATCCCATCGTCGGCGAACTCGTCGACGTAGAAGCTCTGGGGCACTCCTTTCGCCATATCCACGACCTCGTCCATGCGCGCGAACACAGCCGCGGCCGGGTGAAGCGAGAGGTTGCGTCCAAGCTGCCCTGATCGGCCAGCCAGCCCGCTGCGGGCCAGCAGCAGTGGGGTGTGGATCGTGCCGGCGGCCACGATCACGATCGGGGCGCGCACCTCCACGCTCGCGCCGCTCGCCATCCGTGCCTGCACACCGCTCGCCGCCGGCAACGCCTCGCGATTGGAATTCGCCGAGGAGCGGGTGGCGCCGTCGTCCACGAGCACCCGCTCCACCCGCGCGCCCGTGACGATCCGCGCGCCCGCCCGCTCGGCACGGGGGACGTAGGTGATGCCGGTGTGCTGCTTGGCCGACGTGGGGCAGCCGAACGCGCACACCCCCGAGCCCACGCACCCGCGTGCGTTGCGACGCAGATAACCGTGCGACCAGCCCAACCGCTCGGCGCCACGTCGCGCGACGGCGGCATTCCCGCCCGCGAGCTCAGGGGTCACCTCGTTCACCGACAGCGCCCGCTCGACGCGCTCGAAGCATGGTCGCAGCGATTGCTCGTCGACCTCCAGGCCGAACTCGCGCGCCCAGCGGTCGAGCACGCTGGGCGGCGTGCGAAAGCAGGTGCCCGAGTTGACGAGCGTCGTGCCGCCCAGCCCGCTGCCGAGCGGCAGCATGATCGGTGGAGCGCCGAGCGTCATCGTCTGGCCGCCGTCGCGGTACAGCCGGGCGAGCATCTGCGGCGGGCGCGCGTTGAACGTGTCGGGGTCGTGCCAGTGGCCCTCCTCGAGCACGACCACGTCTCATCCCGCCCTCGGCGAGCTCGGCCGCGACGACCGCTCCGCCCGCCCCCGCGCCGATCACGCACACCTCAGCCTCGATGCGCTGCGTGCGGGCGGCGCTCACGGTCGTCCCTCGGCGCGCCTGAGCGCCCGTCCGCGGGCCACGACCGCGGCTCCGTCCCAGCCGAGTGCTGCGGCGACGCCGGGGTCGTCGTAGCGGCCGAGCGCAAGGACGATCTGTGCGAGCTGGTCGAGCGGCGGGCGCGCATGCGAGCAGCGCCGCGCCGCGCGGCCTGCGCGCCAGCGCGACCAGCACGCGCATCCCGGCCCGCTGCAGCGGCGGGGCGGAGGCGACGAACGCGTCGAGCGAGCCGCGCGAGGATGAGCCGGTCGGCATGACCCGGTCACCGTATCAGTGGCACGGAACAAGTTTGGCTGTCCAGCCAGTCCCTCGTCAGCCGTCCGAGAACGGCGCAAGCGGTACGCCGTGATCGCGCTCGCGCATCCCCAGCTCGTAGGCCGCGCCGTGAGCGGTGTGCAGCGTGTGGGCCGCCTCGCCGCGCGGGCGCACGTTGAGCGCGAGCGCCGCCACCGAGCAGTTGACGACGTCGTGCTCGCCGCCGTCGGGATCGGCGTAGCGCCATCCGGCGCTCGCGCCCGGCGGCGTATCGACATGGGCTTCGACGATCAGGCCCCCCTCTCCGGGCAGCGAGAGCGTGCAGCGAGCCGGCGCTCTCGGCGACCTTCAGCCCGCGCGCGCCGAGCCTGCCCGAGGCGCAGCCGCCGGCCCTCCAAGCGAGATCGCGCCGCTTGCCATCCACGGCGTGAGGCGTCCAGCGACGAGCACGCGGCCGAGCGCCACGTCGAGCCATGCCGAGGGATCCTCCTCGAAGCCGATCCCGTGCAGCCAGATCCAGCGCTCGGCGTGCTCGGAGCCCCAGTTGTGGCCGACCATGCCCCGCCACCCGTCCAGCTCGCAGCGTGCGGGTCGGGCCCTCCAAGCGATCGTGCCCATGAAGCTCGCCGCCGGCGCCGGGCTCGTGAGCTTGGTGCGCGGCAGCGGAGCCCTGTACAGCCAGCTCTGCTTTAGGTGGCGCAGCTCTGACTCGCTCGAGCTGAAGCGCAGCGACCAGCGCGCCGGGCCGCACACGCCCTCGGCGACGCCGGGTCCCAGGCGCGAGTCTCCGCCGATCTCGATCCAGCCGCTCGCCGGGGCGCGTGAGCTCGGTGGTGGTGTGCTTGTGCATGAACGGCGCTCCGGCGGACGCGTCGAACACGGTGCACCACAGCGATCCACTCGGCGGCTGGCCCGGGCGCTTGTGCACCGTGTAGCGGATCCACGCTCCCACGGGCTCCTCCGAGGAGACCGCGCGCAGGTAGAAGGACTCGTACATGCCGGCGTCCGAAAGCGGCGTTGGGAAAGAGTGCGTTGACCGTCATGCCCGCGATCGTAACTCCTGCGAGGATCACGCCATGAGACCGGCCGTCACGCCGCCTCGCGCTGATCGGCCATGAGCCCGAGCCCTCGTGACCCTGCCGTCGGCTCTGTGGCGCCCGCGGTCGACACCGGCGCGCGCTTCGTCATGGGGGTCGACGGGGGCGCCACCAAGACGCTCGCGGCGGTGCTCGACCTGCGCGAGCGCGCGCTCTGCACCTCGGCCACGGGGCGCTCCGAGCAACCCGGACGCGGTGGGTGCCCGCGCGGCCACCGACTCGCTGCTCGAAGGCCACCGACGAGGCGATCGGGCGCGCCGGGGATCGGACGCGAGCGAGCTCGACGCGGCGGTGCTGGCGATCGCCGGCACCGACACCGACGCGGTCGCGGCTCACGTGCGCGAGCACCGTCCCGGGAACGTGGGTTGTCGTCAACGACGTCGTCGGAGCATGGGCGGCCGCCACCGGCGCACAGCCCGGGCGTGGGGGCGATCTCGGGCACCGGCAGCAACGTGTTCGGGGTGGGCCCGACGGGCGTGCCTGGCGCGCCGGCGGGTGGGGTCACGTGCTCGGCGACGAGGGCAGCGGCTACTGGCTGGCGGTGCGAGTCGATCAAGGCCGCCCTCGCGACCGCGAGCGCTCCGGCCCGGAGACGGCGCTGAGCGCGCGCCGCGGTGGAGTTCTTCGACGTGCCAGCGTCGAGGCGCTCGCGACGCTCGTCTACTCCAAGCCGCTCGCCAAGGGCGAGATCGCCGCGTTCGCCATCGAGACGGCTCGTGTGGCCCACGCCGGGGACGCGGTGGCGCGCGGCTCTCTACGAGCGCGCCGCCGCCGAGCTCGGCAGGCAGGTCGCGCGCCGTGATCGAGCAGACCGGGCTCGCCGGGCGACTTCCCGGTCGGGCTGATCGGCAGCGCCTTCAAGGCCGGCGCCCTGTTCGTGGAGCCGCTCGCGGCGGCAATCGCAGCGGCGTCGCCCCGCAGGCGCGTGTGGCGGTCGTCGAGATGGTCCCGGTCGGCGGCTGCCTGCTGCTCGCCGCGCGTCCTGCCGGCGGCGAGCAGTGCCGTCGACCCGGTTGAGCTGAGGCCGCTGCTCGACGCCGTGCTCGCGCGCGAGGGCGTCTTCCGGGAGTGATTCGAGTCACGGCATGCTGAGCCTCGATCAGCGGCGCTCGACCCGCGATCTCAGGCGTAGCCGCCAATCGCCTCGATTGCTCGCGCCGATCGCGCCGGGCCCCGCCCCGGCGATGCGCACGGTGGCCGCGGCGTTGGCGAACGTGGCTGCCTCCAGCGGGGCGCGTCCCTCGGCCAGAGCGACGAAGAAGGCCGCGGCGAACACGTCGCCGGCGCCGATGTCATCGCGCACCGCGACGGTCGCGGGGGAGGGGTCTGCACGACCGATGCCGGCCCCCGTGCTCGGCAGATGAACGGTGGTCGGCTCGCGAGCCCGCCGTCACGGCCACCAGCGCTCCGTGGTGGCGCGCCGCCGAGAAGAGCTCGTGACAGCTGGGGCACTCGTGCTCGGAGATCACGGCCGCGTCGAAGCTGCTCGGGCAGCAGCGTCCGGTCGAGATCGACCTGGATGTCGCCGAGACGCTCTGCTCGCTCCGCAACGCGCGTCCGCTGTCGGGCGGGACGAGCGGTATGTCGCCGAGCAGCGAGCCGAGCGTCGAGCCGCACCGGCGCGTCGTCCTCGTCCTCGCGCCAGTCGTCGCACCAGGCCCTGCGGCGTGATCGCCGACGAAGTCGGCGCGGCCCCGCCACGCCGACAGGCGTCTCGCGCGCGATCGGGGCGAGGTGCAGGATCGACGTGTCGAGCTCGAGCGGCTCGCGATCGGGCCCGCCCACGCGAGCACGCGCTGGACGCGCGTGCGGAGCCCGAGCCGCGCGTGGCCAGCGTCGTGGTGTGCTCGGCGGGGATCACCCGCAGCTCCAGCTCGTCGCGATAGGGGGCGAGCAGCTCTTCGATCTCGCTCGGTACGCCCTGTGTGAGGATCAGCGTGCGCAGCCCCAGGCGCGCTGCCTGCAGGGCGCTGTAGAAGGCGCTCCCGCCGGGCTGGCGCGTCGGCTCACCGCGCCCGACGCTCGATCGTGTCGCGCGTGACGTGGCCGACGGTCACGTAGTCGAAGCTGCTGGCTGAATGAGGACCCATCGCGATCAGCGTGACAGAGGGTTCACTCTCTCGGTCGGAAAGCTCCGGGCCCGTGTCAGTCGATGCGCGGGGGGATGCGCACCGGTAGCTCGGCGCCGGCGATGCTGGCCGCCGCGAGGCGTCCGGTGAAGACGCACCCGCCGAGGAAGGTGCCCTCCAGCGAGCGCTTGCCGTGGACGCCGCCGCCGCCGAAGCCGGCGGCCTCGCCGACCGCGTACAGCCCCGGGATCGGCTCGCCGCCCTGCTCGCGCAGCACGCGGCAGCCGAGATCGGTCTGGATCCCGCCGAGGCTCTTGCGCGCCATCGGCTGCAGGCGGATCGCGATCAGGGGCATCGCCCTGGGTCGACGATGCGCTGGAAGCGCGAGGTGCGCAGGCGGTCCCCGCGCCAGTTGCGCAACTGGCGCGATGCGCCGCAGCTGGTCGTCGTTGAAGAGGCCCTTGCCGCGCGCGATCGTCTCGTCGTAGCGACCGACTTCGCGCTCGAGCACGCTCGCCTGGATCGCGCCTTCGCCGGTCACCTCGTTCATCTTGGCGGCCAGCTCGGCAAGCGAGGAGGCAGAGACGAAGTCGGGGGAGCCATCGAGGAAGTGCTTCACCAGGCCGGGCTTGCCCAAGCAGCACGCTCGAGCAGGAACGGGATGAGCCGTCGCTCGCGCAGGTGGGGATTGTGCTGGGAGCCCGACACGTCCAGCTCGCGCTTGGCGATCTTGAAGTTGCAGATCAGCCACGAGTACTTGCGCTCGTCCTCGCACATGCGCTCGAGCGCCGCATAGGCGTCGAACGTGGGCATCACCGGCACGGGCCCGTAGCGGCGGCCGTCGGGGTCGAGCATGAAGCCCGAGCGCGGCGGGATCAGCTTCAGCCCGTGATGCTCGCGCTGGGGTTTGGGATGGCGCACCGCGTCGGCGTAGTTCCACATGCGAGACAGGTGGGTGACGTTGCCGCCGATGCGCCTCACCTCTTCGTGGAGTGCTCCGTCGGCGTAGTAGTGCGAGCCCATCAGCAGCTTCTCGGGCGGGGAGCCGAGCTCGCGATGTCGGCCATTCGCGTCGCACGATCTCAAGATTGCCGCCGATCCCACCGGCGGCGACCACGACGGCCTTGGCGGCGCGCACCTCGTGTCCCCCGGCGGCAGTCGCGCGGTGGCCCGCGCTCGGCGGGCTCTCCTCGGGTTCGGGTCAGAGCCCGACGCCCCAGCTCACGCGCGCCCGTCCTCGCAGGAGCAGCTCAACCACGCGCGAGCGCAAGCGCAGCTCGAGCGCCGACGCGTCGCGGGTGGGCCTCGATCGCCCCCCACACCGCCTGCACCAGCGCCTTGCCGGTGCCCCACGTGAGATGGAAGCGCGGCACCGAGTTGCCGTCGCCGAAGTTGCCGCGCTCGGCCCAGTTGACGACCGGGAAGAAGCGCACCCCGATCTCGCGCAGCCAGCCGCCCACGTCGTCACGGGCGCGCGTCACGTACTGCTCGGCCCAGCGCCTCGGCCACACGTCCTCGGCGTCGAAGTCGGCGATCCGCAGCCAGTCTTCGAGCGCGAGCCGCTCGCTGTCGGGGATGCGCGAGCGGCGCTGCTCGGGGGAGTCGACCATGAACATGCCCCCGAACGCCTCGCGCGCCAAGCCGCCGATCTCCGTGCGGCTGGCAACGGTCGAGCAGCAGCACCGTGTGGCCGCTGCGCAACAGCTCGAGCGTGCTGACAAGCCCGGCGAGCCCGGCGCCGACGACGATCGCGTCGGGGGCGCGTCGCTCACGCGCGCTCCGATCGGTCGAGCCGCGCGAGCCCGCTAGCGCGCTCCGGAGGTCGGCCGGTGGGTCGCCAGGCGTCTCACGCGAGAGCCATCCCGGGGGCGACCTTCACTTCGACGAGCTCGGGCTTGCCGGAGGCGAGCGCCCTGCTCAGCACCTCGCCCAACTCCTCGACGCTGCCCACCACCTGCGAGTGCACGCCGTAGCCGCTGGCCACCGCGGCGCAGTCGAGCGCCGGGAGGTCCAGGCCCGGGCGCGCCCACGATGTCCTCGAGCATCCCGAACCACTTGAGGATCGCGTACTCGTCGTTGCGCAGCACCAGGAACGTGACCGGCACCTCGTAGGCCGCGGCGGTCCACAGGCTCTGGATCGCGTACTGGGCCGAGCCCTCGCCGATCACGCACACCACCGGTCGGCTCGGCTGCGCCAGTTGCACCCCGATCGCGGCCGGCATCCCGAAGCCGAGTCCCCCGCCCGAGGAGAAGTAGTAGCTGCCCGGCCTGGACAGGCGCAGCTGGTTGCGCAAGGCGAGCGTCGCCGAGGGCGACTCGAGCACGACGATGCCGTCCTCGGGGAACACCTCCGCCGAGCGCTCGCACCGCCGTGGAGGGGCTCATCGGGTGCGCTCGCCGGCGCCGGCTCCGGAGCCGGGCGCGCGGGCGGGCGCCTGCGCCCGGACTCGCCGACCGTGTCGGCCAGGGCGGCGAGCGTGAGCGCCGGGTCGGCCACGATCGCGTCGCCCATCGGCGCGCGAGCGGCCTCGTCGGGGTCGCTCGTGACGGCCACGAGTGCGGTGCCCTCGGCCAGGAGCGGGCCGGGCACGTTGGGGTAGTAGGGAAAGACCGACGTGCCCACCGCCAGCACGAGATCGTGGGCGGCGAGCATTTCCCCGACAGGCAGCACCGCCGGCGGCAGGATGCCCTGGAAGAGCGGATGATCCTCGGGGAAGCCGATCCGCCCGCCGCCCGGGGCGGGCGTCGCGTACACGGGCAGGCGCTGGAGCTCGGCCAGGCGGATCGCCGCCTCCCAGCCGCCCGCTCGCGTCGATCTCTGGGCCCGCCACGAGCGCGGGGCGCTCGGCGCGCCGCAGACGCTCGGCGAGCGCGGCGATCGCCTCGGGCCCGGGCTGAGCGGCGCCGGCGACCGAGCGGGTGCTCTGGTGGCGGACGGCCCCCTCGTCGACCTCGGCGCCCCAGTCGTCCATCGGGATCGACAGGAACGAGGGCCCGCGCGGGGGCAGCGCCGCCATGTGGATCGCGCGCGCGAGCGCGTGCGGCACGTCCTCGGCGCGCGGCGGCTCGTAGCTCCACTTGACAAGCGGGTGCGGCATGCGCATGGCGTCGCGGTTGGTGAGGTTGGCCTGCAGGGTCATCAGCGAGCGGTACTGCTGGCCGGCGGTGATCACGAGCGGGCTCTTGTTGGCCTGGGCGTTGAAGATCGCCCCCATCGCGTTCCCGACTCCGGGCGCCGTATGCAGGTTGACGAGCGTCGGTCGCCCGCTCGCCTGAGCGTAGCCGTCGGCGAGCCCGACGACCGTGGCCTCCTGCAGCCCGAGCACGTAGCGGAAGTCGACGGGGAACTCGGTGAGCATCGGCAGCTCGGTGGAGCCCGGGTTGCCGAACACTGTCGTCATAGAGCGTTCGCGCAGCAGCTCGAACACGGCCTCTCTAACTGTTGTCACGTGCGTCTCCCCGGCTGATTTGACGGACCTTCTTAGCTTGGGCACAATACCCGCGAGCGCATCGTTTGCGACGACCGTTTGTTCTGAAAGTCGGAGCGGGGTCGGCGGTCGTGGTCGTCTTGTTGCACAGACCGGCGCGCGCCGTGGCGCGTCTACTTTGTTGTCGTGGAGGTCTGATCTTGATGAGCTGGAGCGCACGTCTGCCACCGATCCGCTGGGGACTCGCAGCTCGCCCTTGCGGCGGGCCGCGTGGCGCCGCTCGCACTCTCAGCGGCGCCGGCCTGTGCCCGCGAGCGTGTGCCGCGTGGCCCAGTCGACGACCTGCCGGCGAGGGTGTGGGATCGCGCTATCCGGCGCGAGCGCAGTCTCCGCGCACGGGTGGCGCGCCCCGAGGAATTCGCGCACAGCTCGCCAGCACCGGCGGCGCCTCGAGCGGCCCGTCGCGCCCACCAAGACCACCAGCAGGAGCACGAAGCGGAAAGCCAGCAAGCACAAGCCCGGTCTGCACGGCGACCCGGCGCGCGCGCTGCTCGCCTACAAGGCGATGCAGCAGAACTACTACATCCGCGGCACCGGCCTATACGAGGGCGAACCGTACTCCTACCTGTGGCCTTTCTCCCAAGCACTCGCCGCCACGATCAGCGTGGCCAACATATCCGGCCAGGCGAGCGAGCGCAATCCGCGCCTACCCGAGCGAACTGCACGTGCGTCTGTTCGGCCTGCAGAAGTATTGGAGCCACGCCCTCCACCCAGGGCCAGGCGATCGCGGGTGAGCAGCCCGAAGAGGAAGAAGCGGGCGAAGGCTCGGAACCCTCGGAAGCGGCGGGCATACCCCCGCCCGCGCTGCCGTCGTTCAACGGCGAGGTGGTGCCGCCGGGGGGCGCCAGCTACTACGACGACAACGAGTGGGTCGGGATCGAGCTCGTGCGGCTCTACAAGCTGCGCCACGAAGCCGTGCTGCTCGAAAAAGCCGAGCAGATCATGGCGTTCGTGATGGCCGGGTGGCAGACCAACCCGAAGCTCGCTTGCCCGGGGGGCATGCCCTTCTCCGACTCGCCGAGCAACACCGACCGCAACACGATCACCAACGGCCCGGCCGCCGAGCTGGGCGCGCGAGCTCTACCGGCTGACCGGCGATGGCGCATATCTCCAGTTCGCCCTGACCGCCTACGAATGGGTGCGCCGCTGCCTGATGCAGTCGAGCGGCCTGTACGCCGACCACATCCGTCAGCACGGGGTGATCGACCCGACCCTGTGGAGCTACACCCAGGGCTCGATGATCGGCGCCGGCGTGCTGCTCTACCAGGCGACCGGCAACAGCGCCTACCTCTACCAGGCGCGCCAGACCGCCAAGGCGGCGCTGGCGTACTTCACGATTTCGCGACTGCTCGGCGAGAACCCGTTCTTTCCGGCTGTCTACTTCCGGAACCTGATGTACCTCGACTCGATCACGCACGACCCGCCCGGGCCGAGGCTCGCGCAGTCCTATGTCGACAGCGTGTGGGTGCACCAACGCCTGACCAGCGGCCTGTTCGTGTTCGGCTCGCCACCCTCCACGCAACTGCTCACCCAGGCCGCAGTCGTGCAGATCTACGGACTGCTCTCGACACCGGCGGCCTCGTACTTCTGAGCTGGGCCGAGTAGGCTTCGCGGCGGATGAGCGCGGACGCAGCCAACATGATCACCGCCGAGGGCCTGAAGGACCTCGAAGCGGAGCTGGCCACCCTGGAGGGGGAGGGTCGGCGCGAGATCGCCGAGCGCATCAAAACCGCTCGCGAGTGGGGGGACCTGAAGGAGAACAGCGAGTACCACGACGCCAAGAACGACCAGGCTCATCTTGGAGACGAAGATCGCGAAACTGCGCGAACGGATCTCCACGGCCGAGATCGTGAAGGAGTCCAGAGGCCAGTCAATGGCGCCGTCGGGTTCGGCTCGACCGTCGTGATTCGCGACGAGGCGGGCGTCGAGCGGACCTGGCGGATCGTCAGCTCGCACGACGCCTCCCCCTCAGAAGGGCGGCTGTCGGCGGATTCGCCTGTCGCGCGCGCCCTGCTCGGACGGCGCGCTGGCGAGCGTGCCTCCGTCATGCTCCCCAAGGGGGAGAGCGTCCTCACCGTCGTGAGCGTCGCCTGAGAGCGGAAGCACGAGTCGGCCGAGCTCAACCGGCTCGGTTACGCTCGCGGCGGGGAACGTGGACACGAACAGGCGCGCGGCGGCGTCCACCTCCGGGTGGGCGCCGGCACGGCGCGCGGCGGCTTCCTCCTTGCGCCGGTATAGGCGCTGGTCGGCGAGCTGCATAATCGACGAGGGATCGCTCACCTCGACCGGGATCCGCACGACGTCCGTGCGAGGCGGTTATCGAAAAGCTCGGACCGTGTTCGCAGAGCGCCGCGACGCTCGAGCGCACGAGATCCTCATCGCCGATCGCGTGTGAGCGGTCGAACAGGACGCAGAACTCATCGCCACCCATCCGGTAGGCGGTGCCGTGCGGCTCGACGGCGCTGTCCAGCCGCTCGCTCAGGCGCACGAGCAGCGTGTCGCCCGCGGGGTGGCCGAACGTGTCGTTGTAGAGCTTGAAGCCGTCGAGGTCGTAGAGCGCGAGCTCCCACGGCTCACGGCTCCTGGGCGGTGCTGCAGGCCACCCGCAGATCGCCCATCAACAGGCGCCGGTTGCCCAGGCCGGTGAGCGAGTCGGTCAAGGACAGGCGCCGGGAGTGGGCGAGCAGGGCGAGGTTCTCGCGCAACGTGAGGAGCAGGTGCACGCCGACCGTCAGCACGGTCGCGGCGGCGAGGACCAGCGCCGGAAGCGTGAGCCGCGGAGCCGAGATTGCCGTAGACGAGCACCGCCGACGCGCTGAGCAGGGCGAGCGCCGGCACCGACATCATCTGCCAGCCCTTCATGCTGGCGCGGTGGCGCTCGCGCGCCGAGGGCATCCAGGCGGCGATCGCGAGCATGATCGCCGCAAGCGGCCACAGGCATTCGAGCCACGTCCCCGAAGCGTAGGAGTCGGTGGCCGTCTGATAGAGATAGGTCGAGTCGGCGATTGCGCTGACGAGCATGCTCACGGCGATCGGCAGCCACAGGTTTCCCGCTCGCCAGCCGGTCATGCCAAGCGCGCCGACCGCGAACATCATCAAGCAGCAGGTCCCCGATCGGATAGGCGATCGAGACGACGATCGAGCTGTGCACGCCGGTGGCGCTGTCGAGGATCGGGGGCAGGATCAACGCGGCTCCGACGCTCGCCGCCGCGAGCCCGGCGATCAGACCGTCGAGCCACATGGCCATGCGCATGCCGCGCAGGCGCGGTCTCGCGAGCAGGCCGAGCGCCACGTAGAAGCAGGGATACATCCCCAGGAACAGAACGTCGGCGAATGTGACACTTCCGCCGGCTTCTCTACTCGTGCCTTCGATCAGCAGCGAGTAATACAGTTCCCCGAGGCTCCAAGACAGAAGCCCGGTTCCCATCGCAAGCCACGCGACGCGATCCTCGCGGAGGAAGACTCCTCTCGCCAGCACAGCCAGCGACGCGCCGAGCATCAGCATGTTGTAGATGACGTCCTGGAAGAGCTGCTCGCCACTCGCTCCACCGAAACCGAGCGTCGTGTGCAGCGCGAACACACCCCACCCTCCGATCAGAGCAGCCAGAAACAGCATTGGGATGTGGAGTCGTAGTTGTGCGCGCATCGTCGTGCGGGTCGCCAACTACATCGGCTACACGCGGGAAACCCTGAACTTCACTCAGGCAGAGAGCTGGCGACGCGCCGGGTGAAATCCCTCGGTTTGCGCCTGTACAGGCGAGCCCCGAGCTTGAGTGCTCGCTTGCGCAGACGCGCTCGCCGTCGCTCGATCCGTCTCAGCAGCTTCATGTGCGCGGCGGTGTCCTCGCCGAAAGCGGCCGCATGCAGTTCGACGTAGGCGCACAGCATCCACAGGTCGTGCTCCTCGCCCAGCAGGTCGCCAAGCCGGTCGGCACGACGGGTGGCCTTGCGCGGCGTGCCGTCGGCGCCTGAGCCGCCGAGCATGTCGAGCGCGTAGTAGAGCGCCTTGACGCGCTTGCGCCAGTCGTGAAGATGCTCCGCGCTGCGCGCTCGATCGCGCTTCACGCGCGCGCGGCGGCGGCGGCCTTCGCGATAGATGCGCTCCAGCCCGGGGGCGAGCGTCTCGAAGTCGTGCTCGACCAGGTTCCAGCGCGCCAGATCGCGGCGCATCTCGGCGATGTCAGCGAGGACGTCAGGCGGGGGCGCCGGGTCGCTCGTCCGCTCGCGCTCCCCCTCCAAGCGCTCACTCAATCGCTCGACCCCCTCGAGCGCAAGCGCTTTCGGGTGACGTGCCCTCAGCTTGTGCAGAGTCGCGAGCCGGACCTCGGCGTCGCGAGCTCCCGCCAAGCGCTGTCCGGCGACGCGCAGCAAACTGTTGACACGCTCGAATTCCTGCTCGTCGAGCTCGTAGCGCAGCAGCCGGGCGAGTGCGCGCATGCGCTTGATGGCCTTGCGCGTCTCGTGCACCAGCTCGGCCTGGTCCGCCGGATGCGAGCCCGGTCCAGCGCGCTCATTTCGATCGGTCCTGATAGCCATTGCGCACCACCACCCACAATGCAGGCTATCGCCGCGACAATGCGCTCATGTCAAGATTGCCCGCGGCTCGGTGGTGGACGGTGCGCCGGGCGCAGAACCGCAAGCCAGCGACCTATCGCTGCCCCCTCTGCGGACGCCAGCTGCCGGCGCTCAGCGATCACATGTTGATCTTCCCCGAAGACGACAAAAGCCGTCGCCGTCACGCCCACACGAAGTGCGTGCTCGCCGCCCGCCAGCGGGGCCAGCTTCCGCTGCGCGACGAGTGGCTGCGCTCCCAGCCGCGACCCCCGTCGTTGTGGCGACGGCTGCTGAGCCGCGTCAAGCGTGACTGACAGGAGCCGTGCGGTCTGTGCGTCTGTGTGATGAGGCTGGCTGTCGAGGGGTTGGCTGTCGAGGGGTTGGCTGTCAGGGCCTGACGCGTCTGCTGACGCGTCTGCGTGGCGAGGCTCGCTGCCGTGCGGCCAGTGGCGTCTGTGTGGCGACGCCAACCGTCGAGTGGCCTTCAGCTGCCGTAGACGTGCACGTGCTCGGCGTCGATTCTCACGATCAAGCGCTGTTCGCCCGGCTGGCGGAAGGGGTAGGACTCCTGCCCCATGTACTTCATCGCGAGCGCGTCGATGTGCTCGTCGGCTCCCTCGGTCGTGTGCTCTGCCACGCGTCCGCGGATCGTGACGTACTCATAGGGGTTCTCCATGTTCTGCACAGTCAGCGTCACGCGCGGGTCGCGCTCCAGGTTGCTCGGCCAGGCACGGCCTTCCGCGGTGTTGAGCGTGGGGCGGCCGTCCTGCACGTCGACCCACGTGGGCGCCGCGTGCACAGATCCGTCCGGGCGGATGGTCGACACGACGCAGAAGTTCTTCGCTTTCAGCAGCTCCTCAGCACGGCCTTCGATCGCTTGGCTCATCTCGATCCCTTCCATGTAGAGAGGTGGTCGAAGAGGAATCTACCCGCCCTGAGCGTTTCACTCGCCGGTTTTCCCGGAATGACCGTGGCCGGGTGGGTGACTACTGTCGGCTGAGCCCCGTCTGAGAGTTGACGGGCGGAATCGCGCCCAGGGGCACCAGGCGGCCGTTGTTCAGCTGGAAGCGTACCGTCGCCTGCCCGCCACTCGCGCAGCACAGCGGGTCGTGCGGCTTGTAGAGGTGGTATGCGAGCGTCACTTCGGTATCGCTCTGCGCCGTCACCTTCACGCTCGCGCTCGGCGCGCTCGTATCCGTTCCGATGTAACGGTCGCCGACGAAGAAGAACGCCTGCTGCCCGTACCCGTCGCCGGAGCCGGTGCGTGTCCCGACGAGCACGCGCAAGGTCTGGCTCGGGTGGTAGTCGGTGCTGTCGCTCGCGGTGTAGCCATGCGCTTTGACCACCGCCAACGCCGCCCCCAGACCTTCGCCGCCAGCGGTCTGCTTGGTGAACGCGGGCGCCGTGCTCGTGCGGGTCGCTTCCACGCCGCCCTGGCCGGTCGTGGGCGGAGCGGTGCTCGTGTGCGTCGTGGTCGTGGGGGAGGAGCTGTTCGTTCCCGTGGCGGTCGTGCTCTGTGCGGTGGTCCCGGACGAGATGGCGCCCGACACCGACACGGTCTTCGTGCCTCCGGAGCCGCAGCCGCTCAGCGCGAGCAATCCCGCGGCCAGGCAGGCAGTCAGGCCGGTATGCCCTTTGGCGATGCTCATGATCGTGGCAATCCTATTCGCCCTCATGCGCTCTCATCCTCGCATCGGTCTCGGCGTTGCGCGCCATTGCCCTCGCTTGGAACGCTTCTTGCGGCGATTGCCGTCCTCGCCCGCGACGAGAGTGTTCGTGGCGCGAGAACGACCCATCCCCCCAAATATTATTAGCGACTGCTAAGCTAAGGGAAATGGAACTGGCCACGAGCAGGGGGACAGCAGATATGACAAGCGCACGCAGAAACTGGACTCTGGGGATCGTCTCGGTGGCGCTGTTCATGGTGGTACTCGACAACCTCGTAGTGTCGGTCGCCCTGCCGAGCATCAGGCGCGACTTCGGCGCCTCGATCCAATCGCTCGAGTGGACCGTCAACGCTTACGTGCTCGCCTACGCGGTGCTGCTGCTCACGGGCGCCGCGCTCGGCGACCGCTTCGGGCGCAAGCGCATGTTCGTGGCCGGGCTCTCCCTGTTCACCGCCGCCTCCGCCGCCGCCGCGCTCGCCCCGACGAGCGACCTGCTGGTGGCCGCGCGCGCCATCCAGGGAGCCGGCGCCGCGATCGTGACGCCGCTCACGCTCACGCTGCTCGCCGACGCGTTCCCCGCCGAACGTCGTGGGATCGCGCTCGGGGTGTGGTCCGGCATCTCCGGCACCGCGGTGGCGATCGGCCCGCTCGTCGGCGGCGCCGTCGTGCAAGGCATCTCCTGGCACTGGATCTTCTGGCTGAACGTGCCAATCGGCCTCGTGCTGCTGCCCGTCGCGCTGCGCCGGCTGACCGAGAGCCGCGGCCCCTACGGAACGCTCGACCTGCCCGGCCTCGGGCTCGCTGGCGCCGGCGCCTTCGGGATCGTGTTCGGGCTCGTGCGCTCCCAGTCGCTCGGCTGGACCAGTCTCGCGATCCTCGCCTCGCTTATCGGCGGCGCCTCGCTGCTCGCCGCGTTCGTCGTGTGGGAGCTGCGCGCCTCGGAGCCGATGCTCCCGATGAGCTTCTTCGCCAAGCGCTCCTTCGCGGTCACCAACGTGGTGTCGCTCAGCATGTTCTTCGGGATGTTCGGCTCCATCTTCTTCCTCAGTCAATACATGCAGAACGTGCTTCACAACACCCCCCTGCAGGCTGGCCTGAAGCTGCTCGTGTGGACTGGCGCCTCGATGCTCGTCGCGCCGTTTGCCGGCGTATTCTCCGAGCGCTATGGCTCCAGGCCGTTCATGGTCGCCGGGCTCACCCTGCAGGCAGTCTCGCTCGGCTGGCTCGCGGCGATGACCTCGACGAGCCTGCCCTACAGCCATATGGTGATTCCGTTCATCATGGCCGGCGCCGGCATGTCGCTCGTGTTCGCCCCCTCCGCCAACGCGGTGCTCTCCTCTGTGCGCGTCGACCAGGCCGGACAGGCCTCGGGCGCCAACAACGCCATCCGCGAGACAGGCGGCGTGCTTGGCGTCGCGGTGCTCGCCTCGGTGTTCACGGGCTCCGGCGGCTACAGCTCACCCCAGGCGTTCGTCGACGGCCTCGTCCCCGCGATGTGGGTGGGTGTGGCCGTGCTCGCCACGGGTGCGCTCGTTGCCCTGCTCCTGCCATTCCGCACCCCCCGTGCCGTCGACGTCGCGCTCGCCGAGCACGATGAGCAGACGGTGGCCGAGGCGCCGCTCGCGGCACTCGTGGGAGAGCCAGCGTGAGCGTCAACCCATCAAGCGTGGGAGCGCCCGCGTGAGCGTCGACCCATCAAGCAAGAGTGACCCTTCCCGCGCCGGCGGGGGGGAGCGGCGGCGGGTTCCCGCCGCCGAGCGTCGCGCGACGCTGATCGCCGCCGCCGTCCATGAGTTCGCGAGCAGCGGCTTGCACGGCACCCCGGTCGACCGCATCGCGCGCCGTGTCGGCGTCGCCCAGCCCTACGTCTTCAGCCTATTCGCGGGCAAGCGCGAGCTGTTCCTCGCCGCCGTCGACCACTGCTTCGATCGCTTCACCGACACCTTCGCTCGCGCCGCCGCCGAGTTCCAGGCCGGTCTCGCCCCCGAGGACTGCGAGGACGTCCTGATGGCCATGGGCCGTGCCTACCGGGAGCTGCTCTCGACCGACCGCGACTACTTGATGCTCCAGCATCAGGCCTACGCCGCCTGCGACGACGAGCTCGTGCGTACGCGCGTGCGACGTCGCTACGCCGAGCTGGTGGCTTTCGTGGGAGAGCTATCAGGCGCCGACCCCGAGCGCCTCGACGACTTCTTCCGTCACGGCATGGCCCTGAACGTGGCCGCCGCCATGGATGTCGCCGAGCTCTCCGCCGGCTGCTCGTGGGTGCGGGCCGAGCTGCTGGGCGTCGGGGCGCACGAGGAGAAGGCCGCTTCGGCCGAAAGGTAGACATCGGTTGCGAAGCCGCTTCGAGCGGGTAGGATCACGCTGCTGATGTCCGAGCCCACCCAGACACCTGTCCATCAGCGCAGCCGGCGCGAGCTGGCTCGCACGGTCGGCTTGGTGGCGCTCGCGGTGCTGATGACCCTGTTCGCCGTCCTCAACGTCAAAGACGTCGAGGTCAACTGGATCTTCGGCAAAACCCAGACGCCACTCATCATCGTGATCGTTGTCTCGCTGCTGGTCGGCATCCTGCTCACGCACTTCGCCGAGCTGCGCTACCGGCGCAAGCGCTAGCTGCGCCCCTCGGTCACGATCCGCGCGGCCTCCTCGGCTCCGAGGAAAGGCGCGAGCACCACGTAGGCGAGATAGTCAGAGAGCTCCGGCAGGGCGCCCGTGCCGCCGTTGGTTGTCTGGCAGTAGATCGTGTGCCAGATCGCACCTTCGATGCCCTCCTGCGCAAGACCCGTGAGTGGAGCGTTGGGGGCGCCCGCGGTGAGTCTGGCGGCCACCTCGCGCGCGAGCTCGGCGCCGAGGTCGACCGCGCGCTGGCCCATCGCGAACACTCCCGTCGCGATCGTCTGCGTATAGGCGGGCCGGGCCGCGAAATAGCGCATCAGCGCGCCTAGTGAGCGGCGCACGGCAACGGGCCACTCCGGCGTGGTCAGCCCCCGATCTGAGACGATCTCGCGCACCTCCTCACCTAGCTTCTCGATCGCCGCGAGGAAGCAGGCCTCCATGTCATCGAACAGGCCAAAGAACGTGTCGATCGAGACGCCAGCCTCGTCGGCGATCCGCATCGGCGTGAGGTTGCCGTAGCCTTCGAGCGCCGCTAGCTCTAGCGCGCTGCGCAGCACGCGCGCGCGCTCGTCCTCGTTGCCGAGGCGAACCTCCCCGGCAATGGCGCGCAGCTTGACGCCGAGGGGGCTCGGGTGGGCCGTCCTGAAAACGAGCGCCCAGCTCAGCATGCCTCCCACGAGCCCCGGCATCTCGTCGGTGCGCCCCTCCACGAGGCGCACGAACGTCGCGCGCCTCAACCCCCCGACGATCGCTCTCGCGACCGGTTCAGGCAACGGGGCCGCGTCGGGCGCGTACGCAAAGCTGGCGCCGAGTCGCTCCTCGAAGACGGTGAGGGTCTCGGTCAGCCGCTCCCATCCCGCGGGACCCGCGGAAGGCGCGTCCACCAGCATCAGGCGCGCCCCCTTCGGGTTGGCCTGGACCACGTCGGCGAACGTGGCCAGCGCGGCGCCCAAGCGCTGTTCGAGCGTCCCTTCCGCGGCGCGGTAGGTAGTCGCGATGTGGTCCATCGCCTGGCTTGCGATCAGCTCGAGCGTCGCCAGGAAGCACTCCTCCTTGTTGGCGAACTGCTCGTAGAAGGCGCGCCTGGACACGCCGGCTAGGGTCACCACCTGCTTCACGCTCGTGCGCCCGTAGCCGTTGGCTGCCACCGCCTCGATCATCGCCCCGTACATGCGCCGGCGCTGGTTCTCAGCCACCTCGTCGGGATCCATCTGATGGGGTCCTCTGGGTAGGCGCTCGTACAGCGGCGCCATCGTGCTCCCGTCGACCCGCTTGGCTCCGTTCCGCGTGGCGGCGTCAGTCTGTGTCTGCGTCCGGGTCTGCGTCGGCCGGGAGGCGCCGCTCCGTCCGGCATCTGCCGGCCGCGGGCGCGGAGATTGTCGAGGCGCCAGAGCACCGCCGCCGAGGTTGTTCCCACCCTGCTTCAAAGTGTTCTATCCCCTCGAATGCTTATAGCCCCTCGACTATCAAGGAGTCTTGAAAACAATATCATTCCATGTCAGAGATTTATTGTCTACGCGCATCTGGGACCCAGGCTAGAACACGACGCGCGCGCGCGTCCGCCGCGGAGCCAGACATCGAGGCTAGCTGACCTGGTCATCCGCTAGTGGAGCAATGCCCGGAGCGCGAGAATCGCAAGGCCCATCGTCGTGCCGACAAGCACCTCGAGCGTGATCTCCAGCGGTTTTGCCCGCGTGCGGATGCCCGCCGCGACCTCGAACGCGATCAGGCTCGCAACCGTCGTCCAAACCCCTGCTGTCACGGCCGTCGTCTGGCTGACGCCGGCCGCCCACGCCGCAAGCAGCACCAGCAGCGGGCCGCTCGCTCCGCGGGCGATCGCCCAATCCTGGATGAACGTGTGCCACAGCTCCCACCAAGCCAAGCGTCGCTGTTCTAACAGCCGCAATCCGAGCACGTCGGCGTAGGAGTGCGCAAACCAATACAGCACCACCGCGATCGCCACCGACCCGACCGTCTCGGGATAGGTCTCGCGCAAGCCGCTCTCCGCCGCCAGCAGCGCCCCGATCGTGATGAGCCCGTATA
The DNA here is from genome assembly GCA_963764655.1 of uncultured Solirubrobacterales bacterium. GTDB lineage: Bacteria > Actinomycetota > Thermoleophilia > Solirubrobacterales > Solirubrobacteraceae > Palsa-744. The sequence goes on along the minus strand of CAVXTI010000001.1, from coordinate 1,661,398 downwards.
CAGCCCCCGCGGGATTGCGCTCGGGCACGATCCACTCGGCGAGGCGATAGCCCAATTTCGGGGCGCCCCCCGCGCGCACGGGGGACGCCCCGATTTGCGACTCGCGGGTTGGCTCGTGGGATTGTGTCGGCTGCATCACTCGGCTCGGCGCTTGTCGAGTCCACGCGATGGTAACCGTCCGGTCTCACCTCGTTCACACATCAGGTGGTAGTGGTGGCCTAGCCTGAGAATCCGTCGGACGGCGAGGACGCAGCCGTGTGGGACGCTCAGGCTGGGGTGTCCCACACGGCTGGCCATATCGCGGCATGAGGCCATGCTCTCCTCGATCGCGAAGCTTCTCAAGCCCACCATCGGGCTCGAATCGATGACCTCACCCTTGGGCATGGGGCGGGCCCTTCATGGGCCCCCACGGCACCACTTCATCTAACGCCCGTTGCTATGTAGTCAGTAGGAGAAGACGGTGGCGCCGTTGTCGATGAACTCCCACAGCGGTGTCGCTCCTGCGAGCGTCGCGTTGGCAACGAGCGCGTTGCTGTCGAGCTTGCGCGCCTCGAAGCAAATCGGGCAGACGTAGAGCTCACCGCCGCCCTGGGCGAACTGGTCGAACAACTTGGCGACCGGAGGTGCCCCTGCAGACTCGATCGCGTCGGCGTAGCCCGGCAGCCCGATTCGAACCGCCTCCTTGGTGAGGAACATCACCACGCGCCGTTCCTTGGCGAGCGCGGCGGTGGCCACCAGGAAAGCGATCGTCACCGCGTCGGCGTCCTCGTGCCCGGTCGTCAGGTTTATCACGGCCTTGCCGTTGTCAGCCATCGTGCCTCCTTGGGCCGGAGCAACCCGGCCTGTTGTTGTGGTTGAGACGGAACAGAGCGCTCATACGGCCGCTGTCCCTTTGCGCATCGCGCGGCGCTCCCACCAGGCAAGCGCCTCGGACGGAATACAGAGGTTCGCGACAGTTACGGCGCCACACGCCGCGACGAGCAGACCCCCGAGAAGCAGGGCGGGCGTCGTCACGCCCGCGGACAGCCACGCCCCGACAGCCCCTAGCCAGATGGTCGCCAGCTTGAATGCGTGGCGACGCCGCGGCGGGTTGGGTGGCGGGCCGCCGAGGGCGTGACGCACGACGCGGTTCCATAGACGGTCGAAGGGGTGTCGCGCGCTGAAGCCGGCAATCACGCCGATCCCCGAGAGGGCGAAAACCATCACCGGCGACTGGAGGGCAAGCGCGACGACGACGAGCGTCAGGCACAGCCCGGTCGAGAAGCGCAGGCCGAGCGATAGCTCGCGCCGTTCGGCGTCGCTGAGGCAGTAGCCCTGTGTCGTTAGGTTGGAGCGTATCCACGTTCCGGTGTTCATGTCGTTCCTCCTTGCTCGCGCTCAGCGGCGGTGGGCCAGCAGCGAGATGCTCGTCACGCCGTACTTGCGGTTCGCGTCGTCGGCGCGCTCCGAGACGAATCGGTAAGCGCTGTTTTCGCGCCAGGTCTCGATCTCGAAGCCGGCGTCTTCGATCGCCTCGCTGTAGCGGTCGCGCTGCATCGCGCCGCCAATACAGGCGGCCCATAACGCGGCGTCGCAGGTGACCCAGCTCGCTGGTGTCCGGTTGGGATTCGGTCGTGGTCATGCCGCTCTCCTCCGGGTCTTTGCCTCATCGGTGTTTGTCTCGCCGAGTTGCCATTCGGGCCAGCCGTCTTCCAGGCGCAGCGCGGAGCGTCCGGCCCTCTGGAGCTGGCGTACCGCCTCATGCGCGTAGGCGCAGAACGGGCCACGACAGTAGGCGACGATGTCGCGGTCGGCGGGCAGCTCGGCGATCCGCCGCTCAAGCTCCTCAAGTGGGACGGAACGCGCACCGTCGATGTGACCGGCGGCAAACTCCTCCTCGGGGCGCACGTCGACGAGCACGACATCGCCGCGCTTCAAGCGCTCGCGCAGCTCCTCGCGGCCGATCGCCTCGACGGGCTCGCCGAGGTAGTCACGCGCAGCGCGCTCGACCTCCGCCAGCCGGTTCGCCGAGGCGGCCCGCAGTGCGAGCCACAGGCCGAGCACATCCTCGCCCGCGAGCGCGTAGCGCACGCGGGTGCCCTCACGCTCGCGCGTGACCACACCAGCCGCGTGGAGCGCCTGCAGGTGCTGAGAGGCGTTCGCCGTCGACTGTTCGCTGGCGCGCGCGAGCTCCTCGACGCTACGCGGCCCCTGTGCGAGCAGGTCGAGCAGCTCGAGCCGGCGTGGGCTCGCGAACGCCTTGCCCATCAGCGCGATCGCCTCGAACAGGGTGTCCTTTCTGCGGCGGTCTTCCATCCGTTGTTATTCAATAGAACAATTGATAATTTGTCAAGGCCAATCTCGGACCTGTGGAGGTCGAAGCTTGTATTTCCGACAGCTGCTCAACGACGAAACCGCCTGCGCCTCCTACCTGCTGGGCTGCAAGACCCATAGTCAGTTCGCGGTGGTGGACCCGCACGTCGACCTCGTGGAGCAATACATCGCGCTCGCCGAGGGACAGGGCATCCCGATCGTCGCGGTGTTCGAGACCCACGTGCAGGCCGACCACGTCTCGGGCCTGCCCAAGCTTGTGGCCCGCACCGGAGCAACTGCGTACTTGCCCGAGGGTGCGGGCGTGGAGTTCGAGCATCACGAGCTCGCCGATCGCGAGGTGGTCAAGCTCGGCAACACGGAGCTACAGGCGATCGCGACTCCCGGACATGCGCCGGCTCATCACGCCTACCTCGTCACCGACCGCACACGCGCGGAGGAGCCGTGGCTGGTGCTCAGCGGCGATGCGCTGCTGGCCGGTGACGCGGGACGCCCTGACCTGCACGCGAGTGGCGAACACACGGTCGAGTCGATGGCACGTGCGCTGTACCGCTCGCTCACCGAGCGGTTGCTGACATTCCCCGACCACGTGCTGCTCTACCCGGCGCACTACTCGGGGTCGGTGTGCGGGCGCGGCCTGTCGGCTAACCCGGCTACGACGATCGGCTTTGAGCGCCGCTACAACCCCGCGCTGCAGTACGACTCCGAGGAGGCGTTCGTGCAGGCGCTTACGAGCGACATCCCGCCGGTGCCAGAGCAGCAGGCCGCGATCCTGCACGCCAACCGCAGCGGCCGCCCGATCGCCAAGGTTTCGTGAGCGCTCAACCTCGACTCGGGCTGCGCGAGAACCTCGCACAGTTCTCGCTGCTCGTCGCGATCACCGGGTTCGTGGGGGCGATGGTCGGGTTGGAGCGCTCAACCCTGCCGCTGATCGGGCGCCAGGACTTCGGCCTGAGCTCAAGCACGGCGGTGCTGACCTTCATCGTCGCCTTCGGCCTCGCCAAGGCGCTGACGAACCTCGGAGCGGGCGCCCTGGCCCAGCGAGCCGGACGCCGACGGCTCCTGATCGGCGGCTGGGCCGTCGCGTTGCCGGTGCCGTTGCTGATCGCGCTCGCGCCGAGCTGGGGCTGGATCGTCGCGGCTAACGCCCTGCTCGGCATCAACCAGGGTCTCGCCTGGTCGATGACCGTCGTGATGAAGATCGACCTCGTCGGCCCCCGCCGCCGCGGGCTGGCGCTGGGACTCAACGAGTCCGCGGGCTACGGCGGCGTCGCGCTCGCCGCCGGGCTGAGCGGATGGCTGGCGGCCACGCTCGCCGCGCGAGACGTGCTGGTCGTCGCTGGGGCGACAGTCGCTGTCGTGGGGTTCCTGCTGTCTGTGCTGTTCGTCCGCGATACCGCCCACCACGTCGCGCTCGAGCAGGCCGACCACCACCAAGGCGCTGACGACGCGGCCCCACGACTTCGCAGCGCGTTCGCACGGGCCACCTATCGCGAGCCGGCGTTGCGCTCCTGCGGCCAGGCCGGGCTCGTCAACAACCTCAACGACGGCATGGCGTGGGGATTGGTGCCGCTGTTCCTCGCCGCCCACGGAGCCGGCGTCGCCGACATCGGTCTGATCGCAGCCATCTATCCCGCGGTCTGGAGCGTGGCTCAAATTGGCACCGGCGCCTGGTCTGACTCGCTCGGGCGCAAGCCGCTGATCGCGGGCGGGATGCTCGTCCAGGCGCTCGCCTTGGCGCTGCTGGCGCTCAGCGATGGTGCGCTCGTACCCGCCGCCGGGGCAGCCGTTCTGCTGGGCGTCGGCACGGCGATGGTCTACCCGACCCTGATCGCCGCGATTTCCGATGCGGTCACGCCGGTCGCACGTGCCCCCGTCGTTGGCGTCTATCGCTTCTGGCGCGACATGGGCTACGTTTTTGGTGGGCTGATCGCCGGGGGAGCCGCCGACGCGCTCGGCTACAGCGGTGCGATCGCGCTCGTGGCAGGTCTGACCGCCGCGTCTGGACTGTGGGTGCTGCGAGACATGCCCACGGATCGCTCTAGGCCCGGCCCCGCAGGAGCTGATAGCCGCCGCTCCTGTGCGCTAGAGGCGAGCATCGCTCCACGGTGACCTGGACGCCGTGCTTGGGTGCGAGCGTGATTCCGCGCAGGACGACCGGATCAGGCCGATCGCGCAGCGGGCGAAGCTCGACGGCTGGAACCGCAACGCGCAGTACCTCGGCCATCTCGGCGTGCGCGAGCGCCGCGCCGATGCAGCGCCGGATACCGCCGCCGAAGGGCAGCCACGAGTAGGACTCGGCGCCGTCCTCCAGGAAGCGCTCGGGGCGAAACTCGTGTGGCCGCGGGTAGAGATCCTCCCGTAGGTGCACGAGCACTATCGCCGGATACACCTTCACCCCGGCGGGAAGCTCCCAGCCCGCGATCGTGCGGGGCACGGTCAACGTCCGCTCGGCAGCGTCGATCACCGGGCGCAGGCGCAGCGTCTCTTTGACCACCGCGTCGAGGTAGGCGTCATCCTCGCCGCGCTCGAGCTCTTCGCGCAGACGTGCGAGCACGGTGGGATTGCGCAACAGCAGCTCAAATGCGAAGGCGAGACCAGTCGCAGTGGTCTCGTGTCCGGCGCCAAGCATCGTGAACAGCTCGTCGCGTAGCTCGGCGTCTGTCATCCCCTGGCCTTGCTCGTCGCGAGCGCGCAGCAGCAGCGAGAGCACATCGGTGCGCTCCTCCAGGTCGGGCTCGTTGCGACGTCGCTGGATTTCCTCATACAGCAGGGCGTCCGCCGCGCGCAGGCGCCGCACGAAGCGACCACCAGGGCTGAGCGGCCCAAGGTCGGCACGGGCGGCCGGTGTGAGCATGAAGATCGGGCTGCTGTCGATCACGGCGACCAGCCTCTCACGCAAGCGCTCGACGCGCTCAGGCTGCGTGACGCCGAACACTGCGCGGCAGATCACCTCGAAGGTCAGCGAGCGCATGCGCTCGCGTAGGACCAGCTGCTCGCCCGGGCGCCAGCTCCCGATCTCACGCTCGGCCACGTCGCGGATGACCTCACGGAACGCGGCTACCCGCGAGCCCTGAAACGGAGGGAGCAGGAGCTTTCGCTGTCGAAGGTGCTCGGGGCCGTCGAGCACGAGAACGGAGTGGCGGCCGAGCACGGGCTCCATGAACGAGTTGGCCTCGCCGGCGCGAAGGTCGGACTGATCGCCGGTGAACAGCTCCTTGATCGCGTCGGGATCGACGACGTAGACGCCCGTGCCGAAACCGGTCATCCGCACCGTGATGAGGTCGCCGTAGCGCGCGTGCCACTGGCGCAGCATCTCGAGCGGCCTGCGGCCAAACGCACGATGTTGACGAAGCCCGGTGTTCGAGGACCAGGCGGAAGCGCCATTGGACGAGTGTAAAGGGCCGAGACGCCTCAGAGCGTGTCGAGGGGAACGCCGATGATCTTCAGCCTGCGGGTCAGGCCATCGAGCGCGAAGGCGCGCAGCTCCTCAGCCGACGCGCCAAGGGCGGAGGCGTCGGCGCCCGCAGGTGGCGTGAGCGACTCCGCGACGGCCGGAAGCATCTCACGCAGCGTCGCTCGAACGACTCCGCCCATCCCGTCATCCTCGGCGACGGCCCGTCGTAGAAACCAGATGCCATAGCCGATGTGTCGATGCTCGTCATGATGGATCTTGGTGTAGCCGTCTACGAAGCCCGGCAGCAGCCCATCGCGAGTTAGAAAGCGTGTCGAGAACTCGAATGTCGTCAACCCGAGAGTGGCCTCCAGAATGAGGTGGTAGATCGTCACGAACGCGACCTTCGCCGCCACATCGCTGGGATTGGCAACCAAGCGCTGGTGGGCCGCGACGAGCTTGTCGTCAAAGATCGTCTGAAAGGCTGGGGAGACCTGCTCGCGAGCCCGCTCCACATGCACGGCGATGACCGCAGGTTCGGAGACGACCTCGTCCTGAAAGTGCGCGTAGAACTGCATGTGCCTAGCCTCATCGACCTGCTGCGTGGCCAGGAATGTCACCTCCTCCTCGCTCCCGTCCGCGCCGACGAGCCCGGAGAACTTCGTCGTGATTCTCTCCTCGGCAACCATCAGGGAACCAAGCACAAAGGCCACGAGCGAGCGGTCCTCCAGAGCCGCCCACTGCTCCCGATCGGTGGACAGGTCTATGTTCCAGGGGCTCCACTGGCTCTCCTCCCAAAGGCGGTAGAGCGTCTGTGGATCGTGCAAGTGAACGTCCTGCGTCGTTTCGCTCATGCCGGGGGATCGCTGGGCTTGCGTGCACGGATGATCGCGGAGGCTGCCTGCGCGTGGACGCGATGGGTCTCGCGTATCTCGACGTCGATCAAGCCGGCATCTGTGAGCGCTTGAGTGAATTGTCCGCGGGTGAGCGCCCCAGCGATGCAGCCGGTCCACTGCTGCATGTCGGCCCGCGTCGCGTCGTCCATGTCCTCGTCAGCGATCACGTCGGATACCGCGAAGCGTCCACCGGGCCGCAGGATTCGCGCGACCCCACGCAGCACCTTGGCCTTGTCGCCGGAGAGGTTGATTACGCAATTTGAGATCACCACGTCAACGCTCGCGTCGGGGAGCGGAATCTCCTCGATGTAGCCCTTGTGAAACTCCACGTTCTCGGCGCCGGCCTTCTGTGCGTTCTCGCGGGCGAGGGCAAGCATCTCGTCGGTCATGTCCAGTCCGTGCGCCGTGCCGGTCGGGCCGACTCGCTTGGCTGAGAGCAGAACGTCGATCCCGCCGCCGGAGCCGAGGTCGAGGACCGTCTCGCCCTCGTGAAGTTCGGCGACGGCGGTCGGGTTGCCGCAGCCGAGGGAGGCGAGCGTCGCGGTGTCGGGTAGCTGTTCGTGGTCGCCGAGCGCGTAGAGCGCAGCACCGAATACCTCGCTGTCCCCATCGAATGTCTCACTCGGCGCGCAGCAGCCGGCACCGGGATCGGTGCTCCTGACCTGGACGGCGGCGGCTTCGTAGCGCTCGCGGACGGTCTCGCGGATGTCGGGGGCGCCTGCCTCGCAGCCGCAGTCCTCGTCGTGGCCGCAGCACTCTGTCTTCGCGCTCGGCTCGCAGCATGTCGCTTGCTGCTCGGGGGCGCAGCAGGGATCGGCGGTCGTCTCGGCAACGGTCAGCTCAGCCATGCGGATAGCTCCTTCAGTGCGTCGGGGATCACGTAGTAGTAGGCCCACAAGCCCCGCCGCTCGGAGTCCACGATCCCGGCGTCGCGGAGCTTCTTGAGGTGGTGGGAGAGCGTCGGCTGGGAGATGTCAAACAGTGGCACGAGCTCGCAAACACAGACCTTGCCGGCGTGCTTGCGCAGCACATCCACGAGTTGCAGGCGGATCGGGTCGCCGAGTGCCTTGGCGACCTCGGCCATTCGCAGCGCGTGGTCGCGCTGGACGTCGGGGTAGACGACAGGCTCGCAGCAGCGCTCACCGGCCGCTCGCTTCTGCTTGGGAGCAAGCTCCAAATCGACGGGCATCTATCTACTTATATCAATAACACTTGCGTTTGTCGATGTAATACGATCCGGCCATGACCACCAGCGACGTGACCACCGCGGAGCAGCGAGGCGAGCAGCCGATCCGTTACGTGCCGTTTGTCTGCAACCACAACGCCGGGCGCTCGCAGATGGCCCAGGCGTTCTTTGAGCGCTACGGCCCCGATGACGTGCGCGCCGAGTCCGCCGGCACCGAACCGGCTCCCCGGAGGAGATACGCGCCTGCGCCGATGCAGTCCTTGAAGGGTTCGACGGAGCGCGCGTGCGCTCGCATGTGATGACCCTCGCGCACCGCCAAACCCGCGAGTGCCTGCGCCGCGACACCTGCGACCTGATCGCCGCACGGGAGGGATCGTGAGCGCCGACGCGGACGCCGTTGCGGTCATCACCGACATTCACGGCAACCTCACGGCGCTGCAAGCGGCGCTCGCGCGTATCGAGGAGCTTGGCATCGAGAGCGTATTCTGCGGCGGCGACCTCGTTGGCTACGGCCCGCACCCCAATGAGGTCTGCGCATTGATCGCCGAGCGCGACATCCCGACGATCTACGGCAACTACGATTTCGCCATCGCCCGCGATCTCGAGGACTGCGGCTGCGCGTATGTCACAGCGCACGACCGCGAGCTTGGGCAGCGCTCGGTGGACTGGACGCTCGCGCACACCAGCCAAGCGTCCAAGGACTTCATGCGTGGCCTGCCGTTCGATCTGCAGTTCCCTGTCGGCAGTGTCGATGTTCACCTAGTCCACGGCTCGCCCCGGAAGGTGAACGAGTATCTGTTCGAGGACAAGCCGGCCAGCCTGTATGAACGATTGGCCGCGGCCGAGAGTGATCCCGTGCTCGTGTTCGGGCACACGCACAAGCCTTGGGTGCGGGCGTACGGCGGGGTGCTGTTCGTCAACTGCGGCTCGGTCGGCAAGCCCAAGGACGGCGACCCACGCGGCGCGTTCGCCGTCCTCACACCGAGCGCCGGCCGCGTGGCCGTGAGCATCGAGCGGATCGAGTACGACGCCGATGCGGTCGCCGCCGAGGTCCGCGAGGCCGGGCTTCCCGGCGAGTTCGCCGACAAGCTCCTGGTCGCGGCATGACGAACACGCCGCCACTCGCCCGCCGCCTGCTCGCCGAGCTGTTGGGCTCGGCGTTTCTCGCCGCGCTCGTGATCGGGTCGGGCATCGCCGCGCAGACGCTCTCCCCGAACGACGTTGGGCTAGAGCTGTTCGAGAACGCCGCCGCGACCGCGATGGGGCTCGCGGCGATCATCCTCATGTTCGGCCCCGTCTCGGGCGCACACTTCAACCCGGTCGTCTCGATCGCCGACGCGACGTTTGGTGGCATCCGCCGGCGTGACGCGCTCGCCTACATCCCCGCCCAGGTCGCCGGTTGTGTGCTCGGCGCGATCGTCGCCAACGGTATGTTCGCGCTCGCTGCCGTCAGCATCTCCACGCACCACCGCGCCTCTCCTGCGCACCTGTTCAGTGAGGTCATCGCTACCGCCGGCCTGCTGCTCGTCATCTTCTCGCTCGCCCGCACGAGACGGCTGAACGTTGCCCCGGCGGCGGTCGGCGCGTACATCGGTGCCGCCTACTTCTTCACCAGCTCCGCCAGCTTCGCCAACCCCGCGATCAGCGTGGGACGCATGTTCTCCAACACCTTCGCCGGCATCGCCCCAGCGTCCGTGCCCGGCTTCATCGTGGCGCAGCTCGTCGGCGGAGCCTGCGCGATCCTTGCCGTCAGAGTGCTCTACCCGGACGTGACGCCGGCTGAGGCAGCAGAGGTCGTCCTGCCGCACTGCCAAGAGCAGCCGCGCGCCGATGGCTCGACCAGCCAACCACTCCGAACCTAGACGCGCGGCTCACGCCAACAGGAGGCTTCGGCTCCCCGCGCGCGGTCTTCGGGGCAGCGGATATCGTCGCGATGATGGGCTGTGGCGATGAGACCCTGAGGTGAGCAGTCCACAAGCAGCCGCGCCGCCGCGAGCAGTGTGTCGCTGCGCGTCATAGCGCGGGAGTGGGGCCGCATCGGCTGCGTAGGCTTCGGCGGTCCCGCCCGCGCACGTCGCGCTGTTCCGCGAGCTGTGCGTAACACGACGGGCATGGCTCACTGACGATCAGTTCGCGCGGGAATCGCGGCGACCAACATCCTGCCCGGATCGGCATCCACGCAACTCGCGATCTACTGCGCATGGCGACTACGCGGCCCCAGAGGAGCACTCATCGGCGGCCTCGGCTTCATCCTGCCCGGCCTCGTGCTGATCCTCGCACTCTCCGTTCTGTTCCTCACGGGATCACCGCCCACATGGATACGGGTCGAGCGCCCCTTCCAAGACGCTCAGGTCCCCCGCGCCACTCATCGCCTCCCAAACCCCGGTGCAGCAGCTCTATGTCGGTGCTCTCGCTCATAGGGATGATCCTCTCTTGTCGCATCGGTGAATTACGGGGCAAGGGGTAATGCACCGTCAGGGCGGCGGACGAGGATAGGCCGCATACGGGAGTGGTCAACGTCAACCAGGCACGCGCTGAAGGCTACTCCCCGGCCGGCGCTCAAGGCCAGAGCAGGACGATCGCGCTGGCACACTCCTGGGTGTGCTCACTCTCTTTGGTGCCTGCGTGGTCACGTTCATGGTCTTGATGTACGCGCTGGAACGACGCGGCCGAGGCTTCACCTCGCCTTCGCTTGCGGCTGCGCCTTGTCGAGCGTCTACGGCTCCCTCGCGGGCACCTGGCCCTTCGGAGTAGTCGAGGCGATTTGGGCCGTGATCGCGTTGAAGCGCTACCGATCGAAGTCAACGATGCACGGCGCTCGACGGAGACCTGGCCGTGCCGTCCGCCACCTAAAGCTGTCGGGACGAGCCCGTCCAAAGGCCCGTCACGCTCGGCTACGAGGGTGGACGACGCCGACGCTCCGGCGCTAGGATACGCGGGGCCAGGCCGACGTAGCTCAGCAGGCAGAGCACTCGCAATCATGGTAAAGGGCGGTCACAAGAAAAGACCGCCCCGAATGCATCAGATCATGGCTTGCACGCTGGTTGCTTGGCCCTCGCGGGCCTCGGGCTGGAGCTGGCGGATGGTGTCGTGGGGGCGTTTTGGGGACGTCAAGCTCCCTCCTTGTGCCCGGCCGTGACCTGGCGCTGCAGATGCGGCGTTGAGGCGAGTACCGGCACGTCATGTCTCAGCGCAACCAAACCGGCGGACATGGGCTTATAGGTCGTGAGCGCGCCTACGCAGCCGATCCCCGGGGTTGAGATCCGCGAGCGTCGCCTACGCAACGGCGAGGTCTACTACGTCTACAGAGTCCGGTTTCGCAACGTGCTGGGCAAGCGCGCTCAGCGGACCTTCGACTCCGCAAAGGACGCCCTCGACTTTCGCGCTCGTCTGCGGCTGCTCAAGCGCGCTGGAGATCTCGCCGTACTGGAATGCGGCAACGAAGCGCTCGAGCGGTTCGTGGTCGACTTCTGGCGTCTGTATGCAGAGACGCGCCTGGAGCCGAGCACGCAAAGGAAGTATCGCTGCCTCTGGAACGCTCACATCCACAAGCGGCTCGGTGCGATGGAGCTGCGCCAGATCACGCCACTGGTCCTCTCTCAGTTCACCGGCGAACTCGAGCGCACCGGCGCGAGCGCCGCCACGATTCGAAGCTGCCTGGGCATGCTGCAGACCATGTTCGCGCGGGCCATCGAATGGGACAGGGCGAGCGTCAACGTCGTCAAGCTCATCGCCAAGCCACGCGCTCCCCGCAGGCGCGCGATCCAGCCCCTGTCCCCCGCGGTCGTGGAGGCGCTGCGCCGGCAGATGCTCCGCAACCCACATCACGGCCTGCGCGACGCCGCGCTCGTAAGCGTGCTCGCGTATGCCGGCCTGCGCCCCGCGGAGGCTCTCGCGCTCGAATACAGACACGTGCGCGAGCGAACGATCCTGATCGAGCAGAGGTGGGTCGACGGCAGGATCGCGCCCGGCCAGAAGACCAGACGTCCTCCACGCTGCCCACCGCTGATCGACGCGCTGCGCGTCGATCTACGCGAGCTCCAGCTGGCGTGCGGCAAACCGGCCGGACTGATCTTCACGCGCCCGGACGGCACACCCTGGCGCGATCACAACTGGCGCGAGTGGCGCTCACGCGTGTGGCAGCCCGCCTGCGCAGCGATCGGTATCGCCACGATCACCAGGACCGCGATCATCATGAGCGACGGCAAGCGCAAGACCAGAAGAACCTACCAAGGCCCCGTGCCATACGACCTGCGCCACAGCTTCGCCAGCCTGCTCGTCCACGAGGGCAAGCACTCGATCGTGCAGATCTCCGAGTGGATGGGACACAGCACCGCGACCCTGCTCGGCCACTACGCGCATCTCATCTCCGATCTCGCGAGCAAGCCGAGCTTGCCGAACGAACAAGCGATCAAGGCGGCGCGCAGAACCAGGGTACTCGGTATGCAAAGCAGCCAGATAGTACCTGCGGGTAATAACGTCATTACCCATTGGCACTACTCCTATGACGGTGGATGATCGATGACGGTGGATGATGGCGCAGCCACGTCACGGGTCGCGTGTCTGCTCGGAAGGCTGGCCAAGAGCCGGGCATGCCCCCGATGGCCACGGCGTGGCCGCCGCGGATGGCGATCAGGCATCAGCCGGTGTGCTCCGGCTCTCACGCGTCCGGCCGTGAGGCTCAAGCGGATAGCGGCGGCGCATGAACGGAGAGAAGTGAGGCACCGTGAAGTCGACCTCGCCATGGTCCGGGCTGAAGATAAGGCCCTTCTTGATGAGCGCGTCCCGATGCACGGAGGTGGAGGACACACCGCTGCCGAGGCGTCTGGCGATGTCGCCCGTTCGGTAAGGCCCATCGCCGAGGTCCGCCATCGCGGCCATGTAGCGCCGCTCGGCAGGCGTGGCCTTCTCGAAGCGCACGTGGAAGAACTCGTCATCGAGCTTGCCCTGAACGACCGGTTCGGCAGCCTGAACGTCGGCGAGCGTGATGGGGGAGCGGGGCGCCATGTTCCATGTCTCCTTGCCGTATGCCTGCACGAACGCCGCGTAGCAGCCCGACAGCTCGACAATCCGCGTCAAGGCGTCATCCTCGAAGCCGACGCCCTCGGTGTTCGCCGGCTCGATGAGTGCTTGGCGAGCCGCGTTCTCGCTCAGCGGCCCGAGTTCGGGATAGGAGAACAGACGCTCCGCATAGGACTTGGCATCCACGATCATGCCTGGAAGCTGGGGAAGGCCGGCACCGGCGAGGGCAATGGGAAGCTGCTTCTGGGACATCCGGTGCATGGCTGCCGCTACGGCCTCCATCTCCTCACGCTTGAGAAACTGCATCTCATCGATCAGGAACACGACGCCGGTCTCGTGCTGTTGGGCCGTCTCGCCGAGCTCGACGAACAGGTGGGTCAGGTCGCGCTCGAGGTTGCCTGTCGAGCCGGCCACAGCGCTCGGGTCGAAGGAGAACTCCAGGCTGCCCTCGGTCGATGCGCCCACCTTGAAGCCGCTCAGCAGCCCCGTAAACGACTTCAGCCGCTCGCCGAGCGCACGGCGGCGGTCCAGTCGCAGGAGTGCCTGGTAGGCGGCGTCGGCAAGCTCAGCCCTGAAATCGGTGTCGGAGCGGATCTCGATCGGGTCGGGTGCCGTCCAACCCGAGGCGTCGGCGATGCTCTCGAACTCCAGCAGCAGGACGGTCTTGCCGACACCGCGCAAGCCAAAGACGATCATGCTGGGCTCGTTCATCCCGCGGCCCAGACGACCGAGCAGCGTCTTGAACTGCTGCGTCTGCGCCTCGCGGCCGGTCAGCGCCCGGGGAGGGTTGCCGGCACTCATCGAGTACGGGTTTGCGAGCGGATCCACGACAGGAAGGTAGCAGAGCTATCAGCAAATATAAGGCATTATCAAGGAAACTAGATAGTGGAAGATAAGTTCTTATAGCTCGTGAACGCGGGACTGGCCGCCAGAACAACCAGCCGCGTCGCGGTCAGACAAAGAAGCGCACGGTAAGGTCTTATGCACGAGTCCTCGTCGGGGCAATCGTCCGGCGTGGTGGGCCTGGTTAGAGGGCGAGGCTTCGGGACATCACGCGTCGCATTCGGCGCGCGAGGCGAATGCTTCCGCTTCGCCCGGGCGAAGCGCGCGTCCGCCGATCCTCAGTCGGCACACTCGGAAGTCGTCCATCTCAGGAGCGAGGGGGCCGCTGGGAAGACTCCTGCAATCGTGAGATGCGGGAACAGCGCGGATCGCCGGCGGACCTTGCCGGACCTCCTCATGAGCGGTAGCGAGCGCAAGTCTGCCGCATTGAGTGGGAGCGGCAGTCCGCGGCTGCGTGTTGCAAGCCCACCAGAGGAACACGGAGCCCAGTGGAAGGCCGGGCGCCTGGATAATGGTGCTAGCTCGTCTTGATGATGCCGATCGCATGGATACCGAGGCCGCTGAGCGCGTCGTAGCGCCGGGATTTCCGGTCAGGCCGGTTCGGCTGATCGAGCCGTTCGGTCGTGGTAGCGGACCAGAGTTGGTGGGACGCGCGATCGCGGCGGAATGCGAAGCGCGGTGGGGGCAGCCGGTGAGTGTCGAGAACCACCCGGGCGAGGGAAGCACGGTTGCGCCACTGCTGGTGGCGCGGGCGTCGCCGGATGGGCACACGCTGCTGATCAACACCAGCGCGCACGCGTACAGCGCCGCGACCAACTAGGAGGGCTTTACGAAACGACTAGCGAAACCCCGTAGGGGTGGAGCTTGTCGCTTTCGTTACAAAGTCATGGCTATGTCTGCTGCTTTTTGTAGTCTTCCGGCGTGCGAATCTTCCAGCGCATGGCAGGAGGTGTCTTTGCGATGAGCCTTGCGGCTCTGATCCCCTTCTTGATCGTCAAGGGCACTGAACCTTCTGGCAATGCAGTCATGTGGATCTTGTATGGGGTGCTGAGCGCTTCTGCGGCTATATGGGCGCTAGCAACTTTCTTTCGTTGGCGTTCCTCCAAAAGAGATCGTGGAGTAGCACCGGGGGCCGGGGGAGGCGGCGGAGGGGGAGGAGGAGCAGGCCGAATGACTGGCGGTCAGGGAGGGTATGGAGGATCTTCAGGCCCACTTGGAGGAGGAGGCGGTGGGGGAGGTGGCGCTGGTGCATCCGTGCTGCCTCTATTGGAAGAGACGGCCGCTCAACTGGGTATTACGGTTGCTGAGCTTGCAGAGAAGAATGGGATCAATCTTGATGACCCAACCATTCGATTTGGGGCTCGTGGAGGTGCAGGAGGAGATGGGGGTGGTCCCTATGGCGGCCAAGGTGGCGGAGCCGGTGGCTCCTGATCTCCCTCAGGAAGCTTGCTGCAATAAATAATGCAAAAACGAGATCAAGAACAAACCAAAGAGGAGCTTGAACTAGCGATCGCTGTGATGCGAAGGCTTCAGGATGACCTTTTGGGTGAGAAACGCCGTCCAAAGAAGACCCCAAAGCAAGAGCGTCCGCAAGATAGATTGCAGAAGTAGAAGCTTCTTCTCACTGGCCGATAAGCCATAAAACTATAAATTGACCCCCGCGCGATTGGAGTCGCCGGGGGTCTGGACCAAGGAGTTGCACCTCCAATGGCCTCAAACAATGTATCATGTACGGCCGTTTCTGAATTGGCCTCACTTCTCGCCACGCCCCAGATCGAATCCCTGATTAGGGATCTCGAAGATTTGCGCTGGACTGGCAGGCCCGGATATCCGATCAGAGCTATGATTGGTATGGCTTTGGCGAAGTCTCTCTATGCAATTCCTACATGGACGAAGATTGTTGCTTTGGTTAAAGAGCATGACAATCTTTCCAAAGTAATTTCTTCTGGCGGCGAGATTCCCTCTGTATTCGCGTGTTATCGCTTTACTAAGAAACTAAGAGATAACAAAGGTTTGACTGATAAGTGCATAGATAAGATGCTTATTTCTTTGCGCGAAAACAATCCCAACATTGGAAAGAATGTTGCGATAGATGCTTCTGACATGCCTGCTTACGCCAATGGGCAGCGGTTCGTTTCCAAGGGTGGCCGAGAAAGGGATATCAAAGAGTATTCAGACCCAGATGCCTCTTGGGGCCATCGTTCGGCCGTATCGACTCGAAAGGGGGGCGGTTTCTACGGATACCGGCTTCATGCGGCCGTTTGTGCTGATACGGAGCTTCCTCTCGCATGGGAAGTTTCCACAGCAGGATCGCACGAAGTCAACTACGTTGAGAAACTTCTTGATAATTCAAGCGAAAGAGGATTTGAAATCAATACTTGCATTCTCGATAAGGGATACGACACACCAAACGTACATTCTCTTTGCAATGACAGAGATATAGATCCAATTATCCCTTTGAAGAAAACGCCCGCAGTAAAGCGTGGCGATCACAAACCTCCTACATGCGAGCATGGCGAATGGGACTTCGCTGGAGCTGACCGAAAAAGAGGTGCAACCAAGTGGCGTTGTCCTACAGGTGAATGTCAGACTAAATCCACATGGATCTCCGCTAGCCGTCTCCACTCACTGGTCCCTCGAACAACTGAGCGCTGGGCAAAACTCTACAAAAAGCGCTCAGCCGTCGAGAGAGTATTCGGGCGTCTAAAGCATCAGTGGTCGCTTCTCCCCCTTCGCACTCGTGGTATCGAGAAGGTCCAGCTTCATGCAGATCTAACGATTATGACGAAGCTGGGTTGTGCTCTTTTGAAATCATGATTTTGGTTGCTCAGAAGACATTAGAAGTGCCTTCTTAGCATCAAACTCCTCTTGGCTCAATATACCTTTCTCGTGCAACTCACCCAATCTAACTAGATAGTCAACATTATTCTGTGAATTTATTGGCATCGGTTTATTCTTATCACTTAGAATTAGCGCGATGATTAGAGACAAAATCCAACTAATGAATATGCCAATAAGAAAGAAGCCTGCAAATGAATAGCCCTTCCTGGCGGCATACTTCGCTACGAACCATGACGGAACAAACCATGCCGCCGCGAGGATGGTCAGAACGATCAAGGCAAACAGAGCGTGGATCATCTCGAATTCCTTCGTCCTTTAGGATTGGCCCAAATAATGAGCCCATATCATATGGCTTATCAGCCATAGACGTAGGGACGTGCCCCGTAGAAGGCTCCAAGCATGGAGCCACTCGAAGTCTTCGCAGCCAATGTCCGTCGCCTGCGCAACGAGCGCAGCTTGACCCAAGAGCGTCTCGCTGAGCTATCGGGGCTCCACATGACGGATGTGGCCCGGATTGAGACTCAGGGTCGAGATCCCGGCGTAAAGGTCGTCGTGAAGCTTGCCAGAGGACTCGAATGCGAGCCCAGCGACCTGTTCGAGGGCTGTCTGGATTGTGCTGATTGATGCTTGCACGGCACTCTCGTCTGTGATAGACTTGATTTAATCGTTATATTTGTAGGTTAAATTTAATCCGCATCAAATATAGATATCCGGTTAGATATCTCGAAAGTATTTTTCTTTTTGATAATCTTTTGATCGAAAGATATGTGCGCCAGGTGGGACTCGAACCCACATGCCCTGCACGGACGGCGGAATGAAAACCCGCTGTGTCTACCAGTTCCACCACTGACGCACGTATAGCGCTCGCCCCCTCCAGAGCAGTCGAGCAAACCGTCTGGAGGGGGTTGGGCGCGCCATCTGCCCATCGGACAGCGCGTACATTCTACAGGACGGGATCAGTCAACGGTTTCCCGTGTCCTTGGGGTAAGACTCGCCCAAAAATGGGGTATCTGTGCTACAATGTACGGCTATAGCTGGCTTAGACAGAGGAGATTGGAGTTTCGCTGGTGTCTCCTAGCGACCGGCCACCGGAGACGGCGCGCGGCGCCGTCGCATGGCCACAAAAGCAGGCGTCCGTGCGCTACCGAAGGCAGCGCTTTGGACGAGCTGCACTCGTACCGGCGTAGGCTCGCGACACGCTCATTTACACAGGTGTGGTGGCATCGTCGGCGCCGGTACCTCGAATCGTCCGAAGGAGGCATGTCGAGCTGGGTCCTCTGCACGCGCTCGCTTGCGTGGTGGGAAAGCAGCAGCGGAGGAGGGCATCCGGACTGCGCCTTCAGCGACGCACTCGCGGTCGCTGCGAGCGCGGGCCGCGAGATTCGGCGTGCGCAGACCGGCTCACGTCCCCTGCGGGATACTGCGGGCGATGTCTGATGAGTCCACGACCGCCGACTTGGTCGAGCTTACGTGCCGCCAATTTGAAGCTGGGAGCCGCCGTGACCTTGACGCGGTACTGAGCTTCTACGCTCCCGATGCCGTCTGGGAGGCGGTGAGCCTCGGTACCAGCTTCGAGGGCGTGGCGGCGATCCGTGGCTTTCTCGAAGACTGGCTCGGGGCGTACGAGGAGTTTGAGATGGAGCCGGAGGAGATTCTTGACCTCGGCAGCGGAGTGGTGTTTGTCGTGGTCCGGCTCACCGGACGTCCGGTTGGCAGCCGTGGTAGCGCACTGATGCGGCGTAGGCCCTTGGTGTTCATATGGGTGGAGGGCTTGGTCGCGCGGGTCACGGCCCCCTCGTCCGGCATCGACGAGGGCCGTGCAGCCGCCGAGCGGCTTGCCGAGTCGAGGGGGTAGGCGATGTCGCAGGAGAACGTAGAGGTAGTACGCCGCTGGATTGAGTTCTACAACGGGCGCGACACAGATGGCCTCATGCAACTGACAACCTCGGACTACGAGATGAAGTCGGTGTTCGCCGACGTCGAGTCGGGCGGCATCTTCCGCGGCTACGCAGGCTTCCCGTTCGAGTACTTCAAGACGCTGGATGACGCATATGACCAGTTCCAACTGGTCGGGCAAGACTTCATCGACGTTGGCGCGGCGGTCCTGATGGTGGGTCATATGCAGTGGCGCGGAAGGGGAAGCGGTGCGGAAGGGCGCGGTCCACTCTTCGCTGTGTTCTGGCTCCGGGCAGGAAAGGTCTTCCGCGAGGAGAGCTTTACCGACCGCGCCGAAGCCCTCGAAGCCGTGGGGCTGTTTGAGTAGGCGTCAGGTGATGGTGTCGGTAGGGCTGGTCGCTCAGTGTCCCGCCGCGTTGGAGGCGGCGAGCTCTCGGGCGCGAGCCGCTAGGTGCGCGACCCCAAGCTCCTCGTACTCGCTCGCGGCGCGCTTTAGTGATGTGACGGCGGCCCCGCGGTCGTCCTCGAGCAGTCGTTGTCCGAGCAGCAGCTCGCAGCGGGCGGCCTCCAGCGGTCGGCGCAGGCCCTGCCATGCCTCGCGCGCGCGTGGGAGATCAGCAAGCGCTTGCGGAAGGGGCCCGACGATGCCGGTGGCTTCGATCGCGGTTGCTTCGCCTACCGGGTAGCGCACGCGCTCGCTGAGGTCGACCGCCTCCTGTGCGGCCAGATCTGCCTCCTGGTGGCGACCGGCGAGGCGGTGCAGCAGGGCCTGTGCGGAGTTGGCTTGGATGGTCTGCACGATCAGGCCGGCGCGTTCGCATACGTCAAGCGCCTGGGAGAGCGCGGCCTCTGCGCCCCCGAGCTCGCCCTGGTCGCGGAGTGTGTTCGAGAGGCCGTAGAGGGCGTCGAAGCAGACCTCCGACCAGCCGATTTGCTCTGCGAGCTCGTGTGCGCGGCGGTAGGAGCTCTCGGATTCCTGCCAGTGCCCGCTGCGCCAGTGCAGTGCTCCGCGTAGGGCATAGGGGAGGCAGAGCTTTCCGATCAGGCCCTCGCGTTCGGACAGCTCGGCGCTGGCGTCGCTTGAGCTCTCCACCTCCTCCCAGTCCGCGGCGTAGAGCGCGAGCGCTCCGACGGCGGCGTGCAGCTCTATCTCGGCAGGCACGTCGCCGATCTGCTGCGCGAGCGTCAGCGCCTCGCGGTATGAGCTACCGGCAGCCGTGTAGTCGCCGTCGGAGCTCTCGAGGTGATGGCCGAGCGCCATCAGCGCGAGGACCGTCTCGTGCGCGTCCGACTCGCGTGCGAGCTCGATCGCGCGCTCCAGGTTCTCGCGCGCCTTCACGGTGTCCCCGATGCGCCCGAACACGCGGCCGAAGATGCCGTGAGCACGGCTCGCGGCGCGAACCTCGCCGAGGCGCTCGGCGAGCCGCAGCGCCTTCTCTGAGGCGTAGATCGCGAGCATGTTGTCGCCCGTCTGCATGTATAGCCATGCCGCCTCCTCATACAGGCGCACGAGCGCCAGCGACGGCTCGCCGTCCTTGATCAGGTTGATCCCCCGCTGGTGGTGCTCGATCGCCTGCTTGCGCTCTCCCTTGTGGGCGAGCCCGGCGCCGATCTTGCGGTGAAGCTCTGCGACGTGCTCGAGATCCTCGCGGCCGCTGTGATGATCAAGCGCCCGCTCCCACACGTCTATCGCGGCGTCGACGCGGCCGAGGCGCAGAGCCACATCGCCCTGCTTCTCGAGCAGGCGGGCGACTGCTTCGGCATCCTCGCCGGCCTGCTGCAGAGCGGCCTCGTAGTTTGAGAAGGCGTCCGCGTTTGAGTAAAAAGCGGTTGCCCCGTCGCCGGCGGCCTCCAGGTAGCAGAGCGCCTTGGCGCGGTAGGGCGCCATGTCGCCGGGTGCCAGTCCCAGCTCGCTGCCGAGCTCGGCTGCTTTGCCGTAGTGCTCGGCCAGCAGCGCAACGACCTCCTCGACGCGCTCCCCGGCGCGGGCCTCGATGAAGCGTGCGACCTCGAAGTGCTTCTGTGCCCGCACGGCCCTCGGCAACATCTCGTACGCGGCGTCGCGGATCAGCGCGTGCTTGAACGCAAGCTCAGGCTCGCTGGCAAGCGCGCTGCCCTCCCCGGCGACGAGGATGTCCTTGTCCCGCAGCGCCCGCAGCGCCTGCGCCAGATCGCCACCCTCGACTTCGGCGATGGGGGTGAGAGCGGCCTCCCAGAATGTCCGGCCGATCACCGCGGCGTGCGCGAGCAGACGGCGCTGGAATGGCTCGAGTGAGTCAAGGCGCGCCGCGAGCAGAGCCTGCACGGTCGCCGGAAGCTCGGCGGCGCTGGCGCCCTTCTCCTCTGAGAGGCGACGCACCATCTCCTCGGCGAACAACGGATTGCCCTCCGCGCGAGCGGCCAGAGCGGCGACCACGCTCTCCTTGGGCTGATCGATGCGCATCAGCGAGGAGATCAGCTCACGCGTCTCGCTCTCGCCGAGCGGCTCGAGAAACATGGTCGTGGAATCGCGGCGTACACCTCCCCAGCCGGGCCGGCGCTCGAGCAGTTCTTCCCTGGTCAGGCAGATCTGCAGCACCGGCGCCCGCACCCACTGCACCAGATGTTCGATCAGATCGAGCATCCCCTCATCTGCCCAGTGGATGTCCTCCCACACCAGCACCAGCGAACCGTCGCGCGCCAAGCCTTCCACACATGCGCGGACGGCCGCGAAGAACACTTCACGCACGCGCTGGGCGTCCTCTTGCTCGGCGGGCACCAGATCCTCGGGTGTCTCGATCCCGAGCAGACGCCCGATCACGGCCGTTTTCGACGCGGAGGAGCGGCTGTCAGACTCGGGGCCGTCGAGCAGCTCGCCGATCCGGGCCGAGAGCTTCTTCCACGCCGCCGTGGGCGGATCGCCGTCGATGATCCCGCACTCGGCGCGAATCACCTCGCCGAGTGGCCAGTAGACGATGCTCGACCCATAGGGCAGGCAGCGCCCGTGCCGCACTAGCGGTCGCGAGTGCTGGTCCTGCAGCTCTAGCTCGAACTGGCGCAGCAGCCGCGACTTTCCGACACCCGGGTCGCCGATCACCGTCACCAGATGGGCTGAGCGCTTGCGCTTGACCCGCCCGAGCAGATCATGTAGCTGGGCAAGCTCGGCCGCGCGGCCGACAAGCGGAGCTCGCGCCGGGCCCGCAGCCGAGGCGACCGCCGCAGGCTTGCCGTCCGCGGCCAGCGCCTCCCAAGCGGGCACCGGCTCGGTCTTGCCCTTGAGTACCAGCGGCTCCTCCAGAGCGCTGAAGTCGATCGCCTCACGGGTCACGCGGTAGGTCGCCTCGCCGACCGTCACGCTCCCCGGACGCGCCGCCGTCTGAAGCCGCGCGGCGACGTTCACGGTGTCACCGATGACGGTGTAGCTGCCGTCGGGATCGTGACCGGCGAGCACCTCGCCCGTGTTGATACCCACACACAACTCGAACGTGACGCCGTGCTGCGCGGCCAGCGGCTCGTTGACCTCGCCCATCGCCCCCTGCATCCCCAGGCCGGCACGCACCGCACGCTCCGCGTCATCACCGTGCGCGACCGGAGCACCGAAGATCGCCATCACGTTATCTCCAATGAACTTGTCGACATACCCCCCGTAAGCCACAACCTCCTCGCCGAGGCGCCCCAGAATCCGCCCGAGCTGACGCTTCACCGACTCAGGGTCCAATCGCTCCGCGACCGCCGTATAGCCCGAAAGATCCGCGAACAGGACAGTCACCGTGCGGCGCTCATCAAGCGTCGGCGACGCGAGAGCGACACTCGGCTCATCCGCCCAAGCGCCGCGTACCTGCACCCCGGCTGGCTCGCTCCCGGCGCTCACCGCATCCAGCGGCGCACCGCACGCCATACAAAAACGTGCCCCCTCCAGCGCCAGCTCACCACACGAGGAGCAACGCCGCTCAAGCGCCGCTCCACACCCCATGCAGAACCGCGCCCCAACGGGATTCTCCAAAGAACACCCCGAACAGCTAACCATCGCGCTCAGCTCAAGACCAGGAGAGGATCGCGGACATCCCCCCCGAGTATCACCGATCCGCCGCACACCGTCCACGCAGCCCGATCCCCGACGTCCGCCACGGCCCCAGCCTGCGAGATACTGCCAACGTGACCTCTGAGAAGCCCACGACCCCCGACCTGGTCGCGCTTGTGCAGCGGATCGTTGCCGCGACGAACGCGCGAGACTTCGATGCCGTGACGAGCTTCTACGCCCCCGATGCCGTCTTCGACAGTGGCTTGGAGGTCTTCGAGGGTCGCTCGGCGATACGTGGCCTCTACGAAGACTGGTGGCGCGCGTACGAAGACCATCAGCAGGAGGTCGAGGAAGTCCGCGATCTCGGCAACGGCGTGATCTTCGTCGTGGTCCTCCAGCGTGCCCGCCTGCCCGACACGACCGGCGCGCTTCAGAACCGCTATGCGGCCGTTGCGGCCTGGGCGAATGGGCTGATCGAGAAGCAGACGAACTACCAAGACATCGACGAGGCCCGCGCTGCCGCCGAACGCCTCGCCGGGGAACCGGGGTAGGCGATGTCGCAGGAGAACGTGGAGATCGTGCGCAGTGTCCTGAACGCCAGGAGGAGCGAATTCGCCGAGCTGCTTGATCCGACCGTGCGCCTCAACCTGTCCGAGCGTGTCTTCAACCCAGCTGTATACGAGGGCTACGAGGGCATCATGCGCTGGCATGCGGAGGTCGCGGAGGTGTGGGAGTCCTACCGCAGCGAGCCGGAGGAGTTCTTCGACGGCGATCAGGTGGTCGTGGTCTTCACACGCGAGCGCGGTCGCGCTAAGGGCAGCGGCATCGAGGTCGATCAGCACCCCACAGCATTGCTGTGCAGGCTACGTGCCGGTCGGGTGAGTGAGATCCGCCTCTACCACGACCGCGAGCAGGCGTTGCGAGACGCCGGGCTGGCCGAGTAGGCGATGTCACAGGAGAACGTGGAGCTGGTGGCCTCTCTCTATGACGCGTGGAACAGGGGCGACATGGATGCGATGCTCGACACCCTCCGCACCGACTTCGAGTTTGTGACGTCGGGTACGTTCCCGGGTCTCGATCCCGTCTATGCGGGGCGTGACGGTTTCAGAAGGTTCTGGCACGACTTCTCAGACACATGGGACTCGATCCTCATCTCGGTCTGCGAGCTTCGCGATTGCGGCGACTTTGTCCTCGCCCACATCATGTTCGAGGCTGTTGGGCGCGATGGCTTGAGGGTGCGCCGTCAGCAGGGGAGCATCTTTGGATTCCGTGATGGCCTGATTGTCCGGGTTGAGAATCACGGCGACTGGACGGCCGCCCTCAAAGCCGTGGGGCTGGCGGGGTAAGCGATGTCGCAGGAGAACGTGGAGATCGTGCGGAAGGCAATCGACGCTTGGAATCAGCGCGACGCGGACCTGGCGCTCAGCTATCTCGCGCCAGAGATCGAATGGCTGCCTGCTGGTCCTGCTGCGGTGGAGCGCGCCGTCTATCGAGGCTACGACGAGATTGCGCGTGGGTACGCGGCGGTCTGGGAGACCTGGGACGTCTTCGAGTTCCACGAGAGCGAGGTCCGCGATCTCGGAGATTCGGTCCTGTGGCTTGGGCGCGTCAAGATGCGCGGGAGCGCTAGCCAGGTTGAACTCGACCAAGAGTTCGCGGTCCACAGCCTGGTGCGCACCGGCAAGGTCACCCGGACTCTAACCTGGGCTGTCTCCGAGTGCTCCCGACAGTTGGGGGTTCTATAGGTCTTTGAGGTTGAGGTCGGACGGGCCCCCGTTTGAGGACCCGTCCGTGCCTCGGCTCAGGCTGCCTCCTTCACCGCCAAGTGAAGAGGAGGTTTGTGCCTGATGACCAAGGATGACGTGCTGTTCGGCTACCGTCAGCAATTGTTTGCGGAGGCAGCGAGAACGAGCGTGTCGGCGGCATGCCGGACGTTCGGGGTGCACCGTTCGACCTATTACGCCTGGAAGCGTCAGGTCGACCGGCACGGTCTTGAGATGCTGCGTCCCCGCGAGCGCCGGCGGCCGCAGATGCCTAACGCGCTGCCGAAGATGGTCGAGGAGCGGATCGTGTCGTTCTCGATCGCTCACCCCGGCCTGGGTCCCAGGCGTGTCGCCTCGGAGTTGGCGCGGGAGAAGTGGGGCGGGATCATCGTCTCCCCGAACGGCGTGTGGAAGGTGCTCTGCCGTCACGGGCTGAACACCCGAGCCAAGCGTCTCGGGCTTATCGCGGGCTACGCGGCGCCTTACGAGCCGCCACGCGATCCCGCTCCAGAACAGCACATCGACGTCGATCGTCCCGGTGAGCTGGTCGGGATCGACTGCTTCTACGTCGGCAGGTTGAGAGGGACCGAGGGCGCGATCTGGCAGCTCACCGCAATCGACATCGCATCCTCATACGCGTGGGCGGAACTGGTCATCTGCAAGAACGACAAGCCCACAGCCCAACAGGCCAGCAAGCTCGCCCAACGCGTCGCCAGAGAGCTAAAGAGCGCCGGGTGGCGACTGGAGCGCCTGCTCTCCGACAACGGCAACGAGTTCAAGGGAGACTTCAACAAGACCACGGTCGCCCTGAAAGCGCGTCACACCAGGATTCACGCCGGCAGGCCACAAACCAACGGGCACGTCGAGGCGCTACACAAGACGATCCTCGACGAGTGCTGGCGACCCGCGTTCGCCCGCTACCTCTACCCCCGCTACAGCGGCCTGCGACGCGAACTGGACACCTACCTGCACTTCTACAACACCGACCGCGTCCACCACGGACGCCTCACCCAGGGACGCATCCCCACAGACATCGTCTACCGTGCCCGAAAGATGGAGGCAAGATGAGCCGCACCTGTCGGCACATCCCGAAGGCCGCCCACTCTAACCTTTCTCTCGTGGCAAGAGGCCTTCGAAGCCGTGGGGCTGGCGGAGTAGGCGATGTCGCAGGAGAACGTGGAGATCGTGACGCGAGCGATAGACACCTTCAACCGACGCGAAATCGACGCGTTCGGGACCCCCGAGTTCGAGTTGTTCCCCTCGACGGTATGGGACGGTCGAGGGCGACAGTCGCTTCTCGATGGCGTGTGCGCCATCAGCGAACCTAAGCGGGTTCATCACTCTATCGACATATACCCCATGCAGAACCGCGCCCAAGCCGGACTCTCAGCAGGACACCACAAGCAGCGATCCAGCGGTGCTCAGCTCAAGACCGGGAGAGGATCGCGCACATCGCTGCGAGTATCACCGATCCGCGGCTACCGTCCGGGCAGCCTGATCCCCGACGCTTGTCACGGCCCTCGCGTGCGGGATACTGGTCGGGCGATGTCCGAGGAGTCCGCGTCCCCCGACCTTGTCGAGCTTACGCGCGAGGTGTTTGAGGCTGTCAATCGCGGGGACCTTGACGCGTCGTTGAGCTTCTATCGCCCCGATGTCGCCTGGGACGGATCGAGTCTGGGGATCGGCACGTTCGAGGGCGCGGTGGCGTTTCGCCGCTTTGTTGAGGACTGGGTCGCCGCCTACGACGAGTTGAAGTTCGAGCTGGAGGAGATCGTCGACCTCGGCAATGGTGTCGTCTTCAAGGTCCACCACCAGACGGGCCGTCCCGTCGGCAGCACAGGCTACGTCCGGCAACGGCACGCTTGGGTCATCGTGTGGGAACTGGGCCTGATAGTTCAGGGTCTACGCCGATATCGACGAGGGCCGTGCTGCGGCCGAGCGGCTTGTGAGCCGCTCGGTGCGCGACCCCGAGTTCCTCGTACTCGCTCGCGGCGCGCTTTAATCCTAACGACATGTGATGATCGCGCGATGAGATACGTCCGTCTGTTCTCCGGAGACGACGGGCAAGCGCTGTTCGAGGATTTGGAGTTCACGTTTGTCCCGAGGGACTTCGCCCCTCCGGCTCCTCTGGTCAACGTGTCCGAGCCCGTTGGAGCGTCTGCGTTCATGATGATCCGGCTTCCGGCCGGGTGGAAGGACGCTGCACATCCGGCGCCTGCGCGTCAGTTCATGATGGTCTTGGCGGGCTCGGCGGAGGTTGCGGCAGGTGGTGAGACACGTCTGCTGTCGACTGGCGATGTAATCCTCGTTGAGGACATCACCGGGCCGGGACACGGGACTACAGCGCTGGAGGATCTCCTGGTGGCTGTCGTACGCCTTTGAGACGACTGAGCCGGTGTCTCCGAAGATCGCGGTCGGGCGTGGTCGGCGGGACGTACGGGTCTTGCCATCCCGTGCGGATGCGTCGTCGAAAGCCGCGCTCCGCGTAGGCGTATTCGACCATTTTGATCAATTCTCGGAGCTGCGGATTCAGCCCGGGCGCGGGCTTCTCGACGTCTCCGTTCAGCGTAACCCCGCTCAACCGGAGTTGATTCCAGCCGCGCGCAGCATCCGGTTCGCGTGCGCCGGCGAATGCGTGTCGCGCGATCTGTCCCTCGTGCACGGTAAAGACGTCGTTCAGCAGACGCACGCTCGGAACGAAGAGGAGCCGCACGCGCTGCCGGCCTGGACACAGTCGCTCCTGTAGGCGGTTGTGGGCGCACGATCGCTGGCGCTGGCGATTGGTGATCGTCCGTTGTGAGAGCATTCGGTTTGATCGATCACTCGCTTACTCTGCCGCCAAGCAGGAGCGGATCCTTTCTCGCGGCCTGATCTTGGTGGAGGCGGATCTGCTCGGTGTTCTTCGACCAGTCTTTCTGGGGATCAAACCGTTAGCGATGGCCTCGTGGCACGCAAGGACTCCCGATTGGATCACCTACCAAGTCTCGACGTGGGCTCTGTGACCGAGTCCGCCAAAGGCCTGCCCAGCCAGCGGCGGTCACGTCAATGGCGAGTCATCCGCTTCACGCGCCCCATGCTCGATGACTGGCTCGCCGAGCAGCCCCGGCGATAGGGCTCAGCTACAACCGAGTGCGCTCGCGCAAGCGCACGCGCAGGCCCTTCGGGACCATCGCGAACTCGAAGGCCTCCCTCACCGGCCTGGCAGAACGGTCGAGCTCCACCTCGAAGTCCCGGATGATTATCGCGATCGCCGCCTTCGCCTCGAGGAAGGCGAGATTGCGACCCGGGCAGAAGCGGGGGCCAGCACCGAAGGCCAGCGACTTGGGAGCGCGTGTGGCGTCGCTGTCCTCCAACCAGCGCTCAGGATAAAACTCCTCACTGCGCCCAGCGGCGTCGCGACCGGCGGAGCGCAGGAGGAGCAGCAGGCGGGTCGCGGCAGGGATATGCGTGTCGCAGATTGTCGTGTCCTCGATCGGTTCCACCCCGAGCAAGGGGCTGACTCCCTTCAACCGCATCGACTCGCGTACCACGGCCTCTGCATAGGCGAGCTTCTCGATCCGCTCGTGCTCAACGGGGAGCTCGCCGTCGCCCAAAACCTCTCGCGCCTCCGCGGCGAGCCGCGCCTGGATCTCAGGCCGCGAGGCGAGCAGCCAGATCGTCCAACCCAGCGTGTTGGCGGTCGTGTCCTCCCCCGCCAAGAGGATCGTGAACATGTTGCCCACGATGTCCTCGTCGCTGAAGCTGCCGTCCGTTCTCCGCGCGGCGATCATCCCCTCGAGCAGGTTCGGGGGCTCCTCGTAGCGCTCCGGCTCGGCGTCCATCCGAGCCCTCGCCTGCTCGATGAAGCCAAAGATCGCCCGCTTCATCTCCAGCGCCGAATGATCCAGGGCGCGGTCGGCGGGAAGCCGGAAATGGTGCCAGTAGGGGACCGGGGCGGCAAGCCGGCGACCAGTCATCTGCATGACTCGCTGGATGTGCCTCTGCAACTGATTGTCGCGGCGCTCGAGGGTGTTGAGGTCATGGCCGAGGGTAAGCGCAGAGGTGATGTCAACCGTGTAGGACGTCAGCTCGTTGGCGATCTCGAGCGCTCGTCCGTCTCGTGCCTCCTCCCGCAGCCGGCAGCGGAGCCGCTCGGTCGAAGTGCGGACCACGTCGAAATACCTGTGCAGGTAGTGAGTGTTCAGAGCGGTGACGACCAGCCGCCGCTGGCGCTGCCAGTCCTCGCCCTCGGCTACGAAGACCCCTGGAGGCCCGATTTCTTCGATCACCTCCTGTTGATCGCGCCAGCGGCGAAAACCTTCGGGACGGTCACGAAGAATCTCGTTGATCGCGTCGGCGTCTGAGACCGCGAGCATCAGCCGGGGGCCGATCTTGACTTGGATGATCGGGCCATAGCGTAGAGCCCATCCCTCGGCCACAAGGTGAACACGCGAGGTGCGCAGCAGCTGGTGTGCATTGCCGATCAGCGGAAGCCTCGTGGGCCCCGGCAGATCCTCGACTGACCGCAAAGCCGTCGGCGCGATCGCTGCGAGGTTGCGTTTCATCGACCCATTGTCGCTGTTCCATCGCACACGGCGGGTGCCTTCCGGCGACGGTGTCGGCTCAGCGACCACCAGCCAGTCCTCCAACAACTGCGCCGCTGTTGGCAGGCCGTCGCCCTCGGCTTGGATCGCTGTGCCGAGCGCACGGGCGCGGGCATCGACCTCGGGGGCGAGGAGGGTGCGCAGGCCAGACGTCAGCGCATCGCGGTTGAGCTTGCGAAACGGCACGTGCGTTCCGACGCCGAGACGTCGCATCTGCTCGCCCCACCAGGGCTGGTCGCCGAAGACCGAGCAGACCATCGTCGGGCGGCCCGCTCGCACCGATGCAGTTGTCGAGCCGATGCCGCCGTGATGGACTACGGCGGCGCATTGGGGAAAGAGGCGGTCATGGTCCAACGCGCCGACGACTCGCACCTGCTCGGGGAGCGCCACAGAGCCAGCGGGCGAGACGCAGTTCTCACTCACGATCGCCCGTCGGCCGAGGGCGGTGGTTACGCCGATCACGTCATCGAGCAGTGGCTGGGGGTCGAGGACCGGCATGCTGCCGAAGCCGAAGAAGATCGGTGCGTCGCCGGCGTCGAGCCAGGCCTGCAGGTCGGCTGGAAGCTCCTCGCCAAGGCTGCTCCGCAGAGCGGCTGGCATCTCCCACGCTCCGGTGATCTCGAGGTGATCCCCCCAGTCCCCCGGCCGCGGGAACAGGCTGGGGCTAAAGGTGTGGAGCCCCAGGGCGCCGGGGTGCTGGAGACGCCTGAAGGTCGACTTCGAGCAGCGTGGCAGGCCGAGCTTCTGCCGAAACGCGTTGGTGGTCTGGGCGGTACCACGCCACCAGAGTCGCTCGGCCAGCTCGTGCGAGCCCCGGCACATGAGCGAGGAGCGAAAGCCTCCGCGAGTCATGAGCAGCGATGGATATTCGGAGGAGAGTCCGATCGGCACCTGGTAAACCGTGGCAACCGGGATTCGGAGGGCATCGCCCAGGGCGAGTGCGCGATCGTAGGTAAGGATCGTCCCGACGAGAGCCTCGGCACCTTGTGCGGCCGCCTCGTATGCCTCGTCGAATGCATCCGCGTGCTGGCTGTACTCGCGCGTCATCCTGCGCATCAGGCGGATGCCGCCTCTGTGCAGCAGCCACTGGCCCTCGGCCGTGCTCAACCAAGCCGTCAGGTCGAAGGGCAGAGGCGCCGTGCGCAAACCGGCTCGTTCGGTGAACTCCCGGAATTCCGCCGGGACGGTGACCGTCACATCGTGGTCGCGCCTGGCGAGCTGCCAGCCGAGTGCAACCATCGGCGCGACATCGCCCCGGGTGCCATGTGCGAAAAGCGTGATCCTCATGCCTAGCCAGCCTAGGCGCAAATCGAGACCTTCTCGCCAACAGGTGGCTACTAGGCTTTTGCCTCGCCCACCGCGGGATCAAGCGCCGCCGTGAGCTCGCCGCGGGCGCCGATGTTGAGCTTGCGAAAGGTGTTTCGCAGGTGAAATTGGACCGTCGCCTGGGTTACGTACAAACGCTGGGCTATTGCACGGTCGGTCAGTCCTTCGCCGGCCAGCGTCGCGACCCGCATCTCGCTGGCGGTCAGCGACTCCGGTCCGGTGAGAAAGCGGCGACCGCGCCTGGGGCGAGCGCCCGCGGCGACGAGCTCGGCGTGCCCGCGGTCGGCCTGGGCAGTGGCGCCGCAGCGAGCCGCCAGGTCCGTGCCCAAGCGCAGCGGCTCACGTGCGGCTATTCGCGATCCGCCTCGCCGCAGAAGCGCACCGAGCTCGATCAGCGCCATCGTATGGTCCAGGCGTCCCTCGGTCTGCTCGAGGGTCGCGACGGCCTCTTCCAGCAGGGCGATTCCGTCGGTCCCACCCTGCACGATTCCGCTCGCGGCTAGCGCGACACCGATTGCCAACGGTGCCTGCCAGCGCCGTGCCTGCTCGAGCTCGGCGGCGGCCAGCGCCCGAGCCTCCTGGTACTCGTCGATGCTCGCCAGTGCGACGGCAAGCCGACAGCGCCAGTTCTGAACAGGCTTTGCGAAATCCTCACCCAGCAGCTCACCGGTAGCCCGCAGGTCGGCTAGCGCCTCGTCGACTCTGCCCTGGGCAAGCCGCAGCTCGGCCCGTGCCGGCAGGAACATCTCCAAGCGCAGCGGCAGTACCACCGGCAGGCGATCGACGCAGCTCTGGGCCTCATCGAGCTTGCCGCGCGCGACCAGGGCGTTGACGAGCATCCCCCCGGCGAATACCAATCCAACCGCCGAGGATCCCTTCACCATCCCCTCTCCTATGGCGTGCTCCCAGGAAACCTGCGCGCAGTCCTCCGCCTTGACCATCTCCCCTTGGCGGTAGAAGGTCTCTGAGCGAAGCATCGAGGCAACACCCATTATCGGCAGCTCCCCGCGACGCCGGGCCACATCGATCACGCCGTCGAAGACCTCGCCGGCACGCGATAGGAGACCAGCGCCGAGCAGGGCGTACCCAGACTGCGGCAAGACGCTCGTGTTCAGCATCTGGAACGTCAAACGGGGATCCGCCAGAGCGATCTCCGCCGCTCTTACCGCGCGTTGCGCCGGTGGGTGCTCCCGCAGCAACCACAGCGACAAGGCACCTTGCACGACCGCGTCGACCGGCTCGCCACGATCGAGGCGGCGCAGATGACCGCGTACGCGCTCGGCCGCCCGCGGGCGCACCTCTGGATAAGCCTGGGCGGTCGCGAGCAGCTCTGCCTCGACCAGCGAAGCCATCTCACCGTCAGGACGAAGAGTGGCTGAGGCTTCCTCCAGGACCTGAAATGCGCGTGCCCCATCGCCCAGGACACCCAGGGTGCCCGCGAGCGAGAGAGCGACCTCGGCGGCTTGCTCACGGTTATCCAGTTCGGCGATTGCTTCGCTGAGGTGCTCCTCAAAGCCCTCCATCCGTGCCAGTGCCTCGGCCCGACCCAGCTCCACCAGCACAGCCGCCCGCGTCGCTCGGAGCTCGGGCGGCTCAGCGAGCCCTCGTCGCAGGAACCTCGCGGCCGCATCTGGTGCGCCACGTCCGGTTGCCTGCGCCGCGGCAGCGCGCAGAACCTCAACGACGTGTGGGTCCGAGCGTGACTCGACGTGCAGCAGATGCACCGCGACCTGCTCGGGATTACCGCTTGGGTCACGCAGTCCCGCCACGCGACGATGCAACGCCGCCCGCTCTACAGCCGCCATGTCCTCATACACCGCGCCACGCACCAGGGGATGCACGAACGCAAGCGGTGCCTCGTGCAGCAAGAGGTCCGTGGCGGCCAGCTCGACCGCAGCCGAGCGAACGGCCTGCTCGTCGCATTCGCAGAGCGTCGCCACCTCGACCACCGTGGCGCCGTCGCCGAGAACCGACAGAGCACGCGCGATCCTCGACGCCAGCGGACCCAAGCGGTGCAGACGCCGCCGGACGTTGCGGGCGACCGCCTCGACGCCAAACCCCTCCAGCTGCTTGGCGCCCTCGGCGGTCGGCAGCACGCCTTCCGCGGCGAGTTCGCGCAGCAGCTCGTGCACGAGCAGCGGGTTGCCTCCCGTGCTGTGATGGCAGGCCGCCCCGAACTCGGGAGCGGCGTCTCCCGCCAAGCTGCTACCGACCAGGACACCAACGGCCGCCGTTGAGAGCGAGTGCAGTCGCAGGACTTCCGCGGAGTCATCGACTGTCAGCCCGTCCAGCAGATCCTGCTCGGCACCGGGCTCCGCCGTACGGGTGCTCATGACGATCCCAAGGGGCAGGCCGACCAGGCGTGGAGCGATATAGAGCAGCCAGCGCAGCGACGAGCGGTCAGCCCAGTGCGCATCGTCGACACACAGCA
The DNA here is from genome assembly GCA_963764655.1 of uncultured Solirubrobacterales bacterium. Lineage (GTDB taxonomy): Bacteria > Actinomycetota > Thermoleophilia > Solirubrobacterales > Solirubrobacteraceae > Palsa-744. The sequence goes on along the minus strand of CAVXTI010000001.1, from coordinate 1,628,907 downwards.
CAAGCGGCCCTCGGCCCGCCAGATTGGTCGCCAGCCAATACAGCCCGTGCAGAGAGCGCAGGCCGATATCGCCATCGGCCTGATCGCCAGCGATGCCGAGCGGCGCCAGCGCGTCCTGTGCGGCACCGCCCAACAGGGCCTTGCGTTCTCTGGGCTCCGCCGCGAGCAGACGCCGCTCCAGCAGCTGACGCGCGATGCCAAACGAAAACCCCTGATCGAGCTGACTCGCGCGTGCCTTGAGCATCCCGACCCCGCGTTGCGTGGCACGCTCGCTCAACTCACTCAACAACGCCGTCTTGCCGATCCCGGGCGGACCCTCAAAGACCATGATCCTGCCGTGACCAGCGCGCACGCCGTCGAGGAACCCGTCGGCCAAGCCAAGCTCGATATCCCGCTCGAGAAGCACAGCGCGCACCGTAACCCATACCTACGCTGGGCCAATGTGTCTACGGGGGGCAGCAGGCTCCGGCGTAGGCTCTTCTGGCATCGGCTAAACCGTGACCACAGTCGCCGCCATCCGGTTACGCGAGCTGGCTGCTCAGCGGCTCGGAGCCCATACTTCAGCGCGCTGCCGACTGCTGCTCTGAGGCGGATGCGAGCGTCAACTGTGAGCCGCCGAAGCACCCGCTCTGGACGACACGGGGGTCTGATCGTCGGCGAGGCGAGCGCTTTCGCATTGCCTGAGGTGTGCGGGCGATCGTGACCGCGGTGGGTGCCTTTTCGGGGTCGGACGGGTACGGGTGCAGCGCGTGGGGGTGTGGGCGCGGTGTTCGGTCCGGGATGCGAGGATTGCCGGGTGGCGGGCAGAGGCGGTCGTGAGCGGAGGGATCTCGGGGAGATCGTGCGCGACCTTTCGCCCGATGTCCTCTGCGAGATAGTGGTCTCCGCCGCCGATCGTCACGATGATGTCGAGCGGCATGTTTGGCTCGCCGCGGCGCGCGAGGAGGGCGACCTGACGGAGCTGCGGGCAGAGATATCGTGGACTGCGGACGCGGCGGTTCCTGGGTTACCGGGAGAGCTCGGAGTGGGCACGCGCGGCGCGGCCGGTCGTTGAGGAGTTGCGTTTGGTCGCCGCGTCCTCGCCGTCGAAGGATCTCGTCGTCTTGGTCGAGCGTGCGGTCGAGCATGTCGTGAAGGTAATCATGCACGCCGATGACTCCAACGGGACGATCGGGGATCTCGCACGCGAACTGCTGGAGGTCCACGCGCAGGCGTGTGATGCGGGGGTCGCCGATCCGGTGAGGCTTGCGGCCTGGATGGTGCGGTTCAGTTGCGAGGACCAGGACTTCTTCGAGGTCGATCCGGTTCGATACGCCGGCGCGCTCGGCGAGCGCGGGCTTCTGGCCTACCGTCGCGCGATCGATGAGCGCGAGGACGGAGAGCGGGTCTTTGCGGTGCGCTGGGCGCGCGAGCGCCTCGCGGTGCTCGACGGGGACGGGGAGGCGATCGTCGCGCTCCTCGGTGGTGATCTCAGCGCACCGCACCAGTTCATCCGGGTTTGTGAGGCGATGGTCGAGCTCGAGCGCGACGATGAGGTTCTGCTATGGGCCAAGCGCGGCATCGCCGAGACGGACGGCTGGCAGGTCGAGCAGCTCTATGACCTCGCGTGCGGTGTACACGAGCAGCGCTCAGCTCCGCTGGAGGTGTTGAGCTTGCGCCGTGAGCAGCACGAAAGGATGGCCTCGGCGGGCACGTATTCACTTTTGCGCCGCGCGGCTGACGCAGTGGGGGCGTGGGATATCGAGCGCGACGCGGCGCGCCTGGCACTTCGCGAGCGCGATCTCGGCGGATTCGTCGACGCGCTACTGAACGAGGGGGACCGAGGGGACGTTGGGGGGGCCTGGAGCGCGGCGCACGAGGATCCCGCCTGGGACCCGGGGTCGCACCGGCGCCTGCGACTCGCCGAAGCCCGCGAGCCACAGCGACCGGAGCAGGCGCTGCCCTGGTACATGCTCGTCGCGGATGAGATGCTGCTCGAGACCGGCCGCCGGGCCTACGCCCGAGCCATCCCGGTACTCAAGCACGCCCACCGTGCCGCCGAGGCAGCCGGCCAGAGCGAGTGGTTCGCGACCCGCCTCGCGGATCTACGCGAACACCACCACCGCCGCCCGACACTCATCGCGATGCTCGACAAGGCCGGCCTCGGCTGACGTGTCAACCGGCGCCGCCCTCGACCTTGGAACGCCTTGGTTCGCCGAGGCCCGCGCTGCTGTTCCTGGGGCACCTGGGGGTGTTTTGACCCGGTGTTGTGGGGGCATTTTCCGTGCCCCACCGCTCTGCCGGAAACCCTTAGAACCGCCTGAAAGCGTTTGCTGAAGCGGGATTCGGAGGCTAAAGCCGACGCCCGGACTCGAACCGGGGACCCCCTCCTTACCACGGAGGTGCTCTACCAGCTGAGCTACGTCGGCAGGACGATGAATCCTAGCCGTTCCGGGTGCCGATCGGGTAGAATTCGACCCGAACCGACCACCCGAGTCCCCTCTCGTTCCTGGGGGTGTTTTTCGGGGTTTCCTGGGGGCGTCCTGGGGCAAAACGCTCCCAGCCACCCGTCACCAGGGGTCCCGCCAGGCGCCAAAACCCTAGGCAGGACGGGACTCCACGAGCCCAGGAGGCCTACCTTGCGCATCATGGTAAGCGAGAGGTCGCCGGTTCGATCCCGGCCGTCGGCTTTCTACCTCCTACCGCAACGTCACCGCAACTTGTATAGGTTTTTGCCGTAGTTGTCCGCTTCTGTCCGCACAGCGGCAGCAGCGAAACCTCCGTCAAGGAGCAGAATATGGCGCCCTGCCTGGAGATTGGGCGTCTTAGGCCGCTCGCTTACCATGCTGGGGGCGCCGGCACGTTCTACCGCTAGGCAGAACGTCATATTTGACTCCTGTACTGGTGATTCGTCATCCTCGCCTTGTGGACAAGAGAGGACAACCGTGGACAAAAATGGTATCGAACTGCGGTGACGTTCTGGTAAGAAACGGAGAGCCGACGAAGGGACTCGAACCCTTGACCCCCGCCTTACCATGGCGGTGCTCTACCAGCTGAGCTACGTCGGCGCTGGCGACAAATCCTAGCCGTTTTCCCGGGATCAGCGGATGGGCTAAGGCCCGCAAGATCACTCGCTCTACTCAGGCGTTAGACCAGCGCGTCCGCCGCGGCCTCACAGAAGCCCGAACTCTGGATAGCTGAGGAGCGGCTATTCGCCGAGGCGGTGCAGCGTCTCGCGATGCTCGTCCATGAGCGCATGGCGGCGTTCGGCGCGCGCGCTCGCATTCCCAGGCAACCAAAGGTTAGCCGAGGCGGCCTGCCCTGTGCTCGTACGGAGGGCCGGGGGTGGGCCGGGTTTGGACGCTTGGGCGGGCTGGCGAAGAACTTTGGTTTCACGGTACTCATCAACTGAGCTACGTCGGCACCGACTCCGACAAAATACCTTTAGTGCCGCGGTATGGCCAGCGATCCAGTACTGGCGCTGCTCGAAGAAGTCGGGGAAATCCTCCAGGGATTCGGTGAGGTCGCTGAAGTGATGCACAGCGCTGATGCACAGCGCTGAGAGTTGCGCGATCGGCCGGGTCAAGGTGGACGGACTCGAGCCATGCCAGCGGGAAGGTCGCCCTTCGACTCGTTTGTCAGCGGGTGCGAGCAGATGCAGGTTCGGGATCGAGTTCAACGCTGCGGGCATCCACTTGGTCTAATCGTCAGATCCCCCGAGCTTGTCGAGTTTTGTGCGCGTGAACGCGTTTGTACACATTGTCGATGTTGCGCGACAGCTTGATAGATCAGCGAGAGGCCCATGAAGCAGTCGCGGACGACGAAGTCGCGGAGCTGCGTTGAATGGCAGGCGCGATCGCCGGTACGTGCCTCTGTGAACCGGCCACCAAGAACAAAGGAGCAAGATGGAGACGCATACCCGCGAGAAGACGTACGAGGTCAACATAGAGGGCACGATTCACTTGTGGCACGAGCCCACGATCACTCCGGCCCAGATCCGCCAGCTGGCAGGTTTCGAAGGCGATCAGCCAATCATCGAGGTGGATCTGCGCGATAACTCCGAGCGAACGCTGAGCGAAGGCGAGGCGGTTGAGCTGTCGCCAGGCAAGGCGTTCGCGAAGAAGGTCAGGTTCCAACGCGGATGAGCCCGCGGATCGAAGAGGAGCTCGCCATGCTTAAGGCCTGCTGGCCCAGTCTCGTGTTCATTGAGGCTGGGCTGTGGGTCCTACTGCGCGGACAGCCCACTCCTCCGGGCCTGTGGGACCGCCAGGTCGTGGACCTGGCGATCCAGATCCCCGCACAGCTTCCCGGCCAGGCTCCCTACGGGTTCTATGTCCGCCCCGGGCTTCTTGGCGCGAACGGCGCCGCGCCCTCCAACTACACCTTTCCATGCGACGAGCCGCCGTTCGGAGCCGGCTCGTGGGGGAAGTTTTCGTGGGCTCCCGTGAGCTGGCAGCCACGCGAGCGCGTCTCGGCTGGGGACAACCTAGTTGAGTTCGTGCATTCGGTGGTACGGCGCCTTGCAGAGGGGTTGTGATGTCCGTTCTTCGCGTGTCTGAGCGCGAGTGGAGGTTGCTGCTCTCGCACATGGCCGACGTGCGCGAGCGCGCCGCGTTCATGCTTGCCCACCCCGCGCATGATGCACTCACGGTGTTCGACGTCCGGTACCTGACCGACGCCGAGGTCGACTCTGGCTCTGACCACCTCGTGCTTGCCGACGATGTCCGGTCAAAGATGATCGCCTGGGCTTGGCGTTCGCGGGCGTGCCTGGTCGAGTGCCACTCCCACCCGGAGGGGGCTGCGGCCGCGTTCTCGCTCACGGACCTGGATGGACTGGCCGAGTGGGTGCCGCACGCGCGCTGGCGCCTTTCCGGTGCGCCGTACGTAGCGCTCGTGCACGCGCCCCACTCCTTCGATGCGCTCGCTTGGACGGACGCGACCGGCCTGGGATCGCCGCTTGAGCATGTGCTCGTCGGGCCCCGGACGCTCGCTCCGACCGGCCTGACCTATCGGTATCTGCAGGAGCATTCGGCGTGATCGGTGAGGGGCGTTTCTCCCGTCAAGAAGCCCTCTTCGGAGCCCATGGCCAGCAGCTGCTCGCCGCCACAAGGGTCGGGATTGTGGGCTTGGGCGGTTTGGGCAGCTTCGTGGCCATGGAGCTCGCGTATGCCGGAGTTCGTGAACTGCTACTTCTCGACCACGACAGTGTGGGACTCTCCAATCTGAACCGACTCGTAGGGGCTGTCCCCGGCGACGCGCAGCGCGACGTCCACAAGACGGACGTAGCGGCGCGTATGGTTGCGGCAATCGCGCCCAACGTGACTGTGACCGGCATGCCCGAACCGTTCGAGCAACCTGCCGCGCGTGCAGCCCTCGCTGGTGCGGACGTCGTGTTCTCGTGCGTGGATAACGACCTGGTCCGCCTGGCGATAATGGCGTTTTGCTGCGAACGAGGTATCCAGTTCTTCGACCTCGCGTCGGACACCGGCAGCGATGATCACGGTGTTTGGTACGGCGGACGGGTGCTCTTTTCCGGGGAGGGTGAGCGCTGCCCCTCTTGCATGGACCTGCTCGACCAGCGCGCCCTAGCCCGCGCCTCCATGAGTGAGTCTCAGCGTGCGGAAGATGCCCGTATCTACGGGATCACTGCTGGCGCACTGGTAGGCAGTGGCCCGTCGGTCGTCTCAATCAACGGCGTCGTTGCCTCCTTGGCGGTCAGCGAATTCGTCAAGTGGCGCACCGGACTCGGACTGCCGGCGGGCCTCCTGACCTACAGGGGCGATCTGGGCGTCGTGCTGCGCGCCGTCGACGACCATTCACACGAATGTTTCTACTGTTCGGGCTGGGGATCCACGCGGCGCATGCTTGCCGCGATAGGCTGACGCGCCGAGAGGAATCACACCATCCGAGCGCAACGGGGAAAGGAAAGGGGGAGGACTATGGGGAGGATGGGACCGGCAACGCGCATGGAAGGAATGAACCTGCCGGGAGGCTGGACAGTCGGCAAACAGATCGGCCCGGGTGGCTCGAGATCGGTCGGTTACGAGGTGACCGGTTCTGACGGCAAGCCAGCCTTTCTGAAGGCGCTTGACCTGTTCCGGGCATACCAGGAGGAGGACATCCTGGCCGCGATCGATGAGATTTCGAGCTCGATCCGCCATGAGCGCGACCTAATCGACCTCTGCGCCGAGCACAAGATGAGCCGGGTCATCCGCGGGCTCAGCCACGGGGTCGTCAAACTCGATGAGCACGAACTCGGTGTCTGGTACCTGATTTTCGAGCGCGCCGACGGCGACGTACGCCACGAGCTCGCTAAAATACGCGAGGACGGTCACATCTGGCGGCTTCGCACATTGCACGAGGCTGCCGTGGGCCTTGATCAGATGCATCGCCGTGGCCTCTGTCATCAGAACGTCAAGCCCGCGCACCTGCTTGCATTCGGCGCTCAAGGCATAAAGCTCGGCGACCTCTCCACGACCAGCATGCTTGGAGCCCCGCCGCCCATGTTCGACGCGGACGCCCCCGGCGATCCGGCTTACGCCGCACCCGAGTGCCTGTATGGGTTTCGTCTGGCCGAGGACCTCGAGTCCCACCGGGCACGCGACATGTACCTGTTTGGCAGCCTGATCCTATTCGTCTACGCGGAGGTGACCACCACCACAGCGCTACTAATGCGCCTGCCCACCCAGTGGCACCCCTCAGGAACCGCCAGCTTCGTGGAGGCGCTGCCCCACCTCGAACACGCACTCGACCTCGTGATCGAGGAGGAGCTTTCCGGCAGCGACTGTCCACCACTGCTGATCGAGTCCTTCCGGGAGCTGTGCGCGCCAGACCCCCGGCGACGCGGCCATCCCCGCGCCCGCGCCGAGCGCCACGGCAGCCCGTTCTCTGTGCAACGCTACGTCTCGCGGCTCGCGCTTCTGATCCTACGCGAGCCAAGCGGCGAGGACAAGCGGCGCGCCGCGTGACAGGCCCTCCCTCTAGCGACAGAAAGGTCGTTCCGCGCTGGCGGAGTTTCAACGTCAGCATGGCTCTCGGTGAGCTGCTGCCGCTTCCCGCCCATCGGAAGGACCGCCTCGCTGCCGCGAGCAGCTTCAAGACGCTCGAGCATCTACGCGACGACTTCGCGCGTGCGAAGATTGCACCTGTTGCCTCGGACCTCATGGGTGCAGCACTCGTTCTCGGCCAGAAGGACACCGTTCGCGACGTAGCGGAGATGGTCATGGACGGACGACTGGCCGCGACCGATGCCTCGCGCCGTCTCGCAGAACGCGTACTTGAGTCCGAGCAGGAACTACCCGGGGAGTTATCGACGACACGGATACTTGACCTGGACAGTGATGCGCGACGTGGCGATCTGCGTCGACTTCTGGCCGAGAGCCCACGCAACGCGCTGCGCTGGACGGATCTCGCCCGCCTCCAGACTGCAATCGGAAAGGACCATGAGGCCAGCCGCTCGATGAGGGTGGCCCGCGGGCTAGCCCCCGAAGACCGCCATGTGCTCCGCAGCTCCGCACGTCTCGCGATTCATCAACATCGTCCCGACTCAGCACGTGCGATCCTGCTCGCCTCACCGCGCACCAGTCAGGACCCATGGCTAATGGCGTGCGAGATCTCAGCGGCAGACCTCACAGGTCAACGTTCGCCTCTCGTGCGTGCGGCCCGGCAGCTACTCGCTGACGAGCGCTTTTCGGACCATGAGCTCAGTGAGCTTGCGAGCGTGATCGCGACGATAGAGCTGCAGGCAGGTGATCTGCGCGCCTCCCGCCAGCTGTTCCGCCACGCGCTTCGTGCCCCGTCTGACAACAGCATCGCGCAGGTAACATGGGCAGCCCCAACCGTCGGAATGGATTACGACGAGCAGGCATTGGCGGTTCCAGCGTCGTGGGAGGCACGGGCGATCGCGGCGCACCGTGGGGGTGACTGGCAACGCGCGACCGATGAGGCGACTCATTGGCTTGACGACCAGCCGTTCGCGAGCCGCCCCGGCGAGCTCGGCTCATACGAGGCCTCCAAGGGAGGAGACTTCAAGAAGGGGCTCGAACTCGCGGAACGTGCGCTGCACGCAAACCCAAAAGAGTTCTTGCTACACAACAACGCCGCGTTCTGCCTGCTCAGCATGGACGACTCGCACCGCGCAAAGAAGCACCTGGACGCCATCGATAAGCAAAAGCTCGAGGCGAATCAGATCGCGACGTTCACCGCTACACAGGGCCTCTACTACTACCGCACTGGCGCGCCTGAGCTCGGTCGCGAGCTATATCTCCGGGCGATCCGTGCGAGTCGCGACAACAACTCGCGAGCGCTCGCAACCATCATGCTGGCCAGGGAGGAGCTGCGTGCCGGCATGGAGAGCGCGACGCAGGCGCGCGAACGGGCGATGAAGCTCGCAAAAGACAACGAGCCCGAACTCGCCGCCTGGGTAGCCCAGCTTGGGCCTCCTACGGACTTGTTGTCGACCATACGGGTCGGCAGTCTGCAAGACGCTGACGCTCCCACCCCGCATAGTTTGCAGGGTCGGCCAGCAACTTCTCCCAGGCCTCGTTTGCCACCCGCGTCACGTCGCAGCTCTCGATGATCTGCGAGCTATACGGACGCAGGCCGAGCTCGCTGCAGCCTGTCTGGACGTTCCGCATCGTCAACTCCAATAGGTCCTCTGGAAACAATTGGATGTAGTCGTTATCAGGGGTCACGCCTGCCACGGCGAGCGCCTCGCTCCACAGCTCCGCAATACTCGTGGCCCGTTCTTCCAAGCCGAGCAGTCGAAGCATGTGAAGCGCAACCTGCATGCGGGCATCATCGGGCGGGTGGGCTCCGGCCTCATGAATATCGAATACGTTGAGAAGCAGATCTTCGATCCCGCATAGGCGCAAGTTCTGAAGCGCGAACGCAGGGCCAGTCAAATATGTGGCGACGCCGTCACACACAAACTCAGTGAGCCACCTCAGCCAGGCGGTATTGATTTGGAAGGCACGCTGACTGCCTTCGGCCGAGGCGCCGGCAAGAGCCTTGGCGAGCGCGATCACACCTTGAGGTGTGTCTCTGATCAGCACCGCTCGGTTCCGTTCAAGCGCAAGATGCCCTAGCTCATGAGCTAGGTCGCCGATGGCCAGCAGCCGCTCGTGCTCGTTCACGGGGGCAAAGATGAGGCTCCGGGATGCGAGCGCCATATAGTAGTCGTGGGAGACCGTCCCAACAAGTGGGCGCGGTAGGTGCCAGCCGACCTGGTCGAGCATCGCCGAACACATCTCCGTGATCTGACGATCGGGCTCATCCCAGCGCATGATCACGGGTAGTTCGAAGCGCTCGGCCGTTGAAAGGGTTCTGCTCAGGTGCAGGTAGTCGTCGTAGTGGACTTGGGCGAGCGCCGGATCCTCAAGCGCCTTTCCGAGCAACGCGCGCGCCTCCGAGCGCAACAGAGTGACTCTCGTGTTCAGGGTTTCTACTCGTAATGCGATCTCAGCCGCGGGGGCTCCCGGCAGGTTTCCGAGCAGCACTTCACACCGTATCTCGAGGTCGCTGACGAGCGCCCGCAGCGTGTTGTGCATCTAGCGGCGAACCATGCGGCGAAACACAGTGGAGGCCTCGCGCGCAGTCTCGCCGTTGACCTTTCGCAGGAGTTCCATGTCTTTTTCGTTGAGCTGAACGTTCTGGTCATGCATCGTGCTGGCTAGCCGTCCGAGAGCCTCGCTGATCGGCCTGCCATCAAACTCGCGATCGCGCAGCCTTACCGCGAGGCCAATCGGGACGCTCATCATGTCCGCAGTCTCAGTGTCGCTCGCGTTCAGCGGGTCAAGCAGCTCCACTAGCGCGAGCAGCAGAGGGCGCAACTCGGCGCGAGCTTGGCGGTCGACCTTGCCACCGGGGAGCTGCAGGGTCGCGTTGAGCTTTGTTGCAAGCTCGTTGGCGCGCTCGTATTCGTAGGAAAGACTTCCGACATCACTCATCTCATGTTCCTTCCTACCACGGTTCGCCCTTGCTGTTCAAAATGTGCGCGCAACGGCCATATCGGCAAGACTAACGAGCGCGATGAACGAAAGCGAGTACCGCAGGCTTAGGACCGACTTGCTGGCGGGCGTTGATCCGACACCGCCGCTTCTTGCGGAGTTGCGCCAGGTTACGGGCAGGCTCGTGCATAGTCACGTGTTGCCACCAGCGCTCTCTCCGTACTGGGTCTGGAACAACGAGGCGGCAGATGAGGTGTTCCAAGCGTGGGCAACGCAGCGACTGATCGGTCGAGGCGATCTCCGGAGGATCGTGGCGCGCGCAGGAAACATTGCGGTGCTGAGGGCGCTGGCAGAGCGCTCGCTCCGCCAGTTCCTTTTGAACGAGCGAGCTCGCAGCGAGGCCCAAAACCTTTATGGTCGCGTGCGCGAGCAACTTCAGGCCGACGAGGCCTTCCTCTGCTTCATTGAGTCCTCGCGCAGCCAGAACGCGTGGTGGGGCCTGGCCTCATGGAAAGAGCCGCCCGCGTTCAACGACAATGAGCGACGGCTCCGCCAAGCGGCGTGGCGCATCGAGAACCTGACGGTGATCCGTTACGCGGCGGACGCTCGCAAGCTCTCGCCGCTACTAGATCGCGACGAGCTGAACAGGTTTCTGCACAGCCTGTTCGACGAGCTGGAGGCGCTGCTAACCACGACGCATATGATGAGCGCGCTGCGGGAACGCTTGGCGCTCAACGAGAACGGAACGGTGCCGATCGAATTGGTGCCCGAGCCGACGGGCGCGGACGACACTGCGAGCGAGCTGGCGCTCCGGGAGACAGCGTTGCTGGTAGTGGCCGAGCTAACCTCGCGCCAGGTGCGGGTGCTGGTGGAAACGGCAGCTAGTCGGCCTCTTGCCGAGATCGGCGTGAGGCTTGGCTGCGCCGCCGCGACAGTGCTCAACGAGCAGAACCGGATCGCCGCGGTGATCCGCCGACTCTCAGCAGATTCGGATGAGCAGCAGCAACTCTTGAAAAGAGTGATCGATCTGCTGTATGTAGGGAGTGGAGATGCCCTGGACTGAGCTTTGCCCCGCGATTGGCGACCTGACGGCGATGAAAATGGATCCCCCCGTGCTTGAGCACGTCCGCGGGTGTCCTCGTTGCGCGACACTCGTGCACGAGCTAGCTGGCCACATAGGCGCGCCTGAGCGAAGCGAGGCGAGCGCTAACTCGCGAACGATCGCAGGAGCCGACGCGCGCGACCCGGCGGTCGGCGAGGTCTACGCACTTCGCTCCCCGCACCGGGACGAGTTCGAGCTTGCCCTTGTAGTGGGGCTGGAGGATCGTGACGTTGCGGTGTTGGCCATCTGCGAGGGTTATGGGCCTGCGTGCGGCGGCGACGTAGCGCTCACTGAGTCGGCTCTCGGCTTCGATGCGGTCGTTGTCCCTCAACTCGGCGGCTGGGTGCTCCCCGAGCAGCTTGACGGAAGGATCGGCGCTATCGACGTGGCGCAGGCTCAAACACTCCGCATACCCGATGGTAGGCGGACAACCATGTCGGCCGAGATCGGGAATGACGATGCACGGCTCCTGGAGCTTCGAGAGGTCTGGGACCCGTACCTTGAGCCAGCTCGCTCACTGCGCAAGACAGACACGCTAGGTGAGCTGCTGGCGTTGCGCCAGTCGTACCTCCGAGTCTCATCTACTCGATTGGCAGAGGCCGCGGACCTGGCCGAGCGCGACGTCGAGGCATTGAGGAACGATCGACTAGACCTGCTGAAGATAAGCCCACAGAAGCTCGCGAGCGTTCTGCGGAGCCTCTATGTTCTATTCAGCGAAAAGCTAGCCGAGCGGATCACGCTCTCGCTCGTGGTGACGGGCGATGCTCAGACTGGCGTTAGCATGACACATCGGGTGGGCAGAGAAAGAGCGGAGAGCCAGCAGCGCAGCACGCACGAGCGGTACCTGGCACAGGTCCGCGACTATCTGCCCTGACTGGGAAACCGAGACATAGGGCTACGTCGACGCTAGGGCAAATCGTATCGCTGCAGCATCGCGCTTGTCTGGAGCTGCCGGCAAGCCGACCGGCCGACGCTCATGTGCCGTAGCGTACCTCGTATGGGCCGAGTACGTCCGCTGCGGCTTCGCAGAAGTCCCTGAACTCGGGTGATAGCCATCGGCTACTCGCCGAGGCGGCGCAGCGTCTCGCGATGTTCCTCCATCAGCCCACGGCGGCGCGCGGCGCGCTCTGCCGCAGTGCCGGGCAGACCGTAGGTCCTCATCTTCTCCGAGTGCGTCTGCACGGGCGCAGCGGCGACCGTCGTCGCCGGCTTCTCTCGCTTCTGCTGGCTCGAGGATGATTTCGATTTCGGCGCACGCATCAGGATCATCGTAACTCCCGTGTCGCCGCTTGATGTCATCCTGACGCGCCTCCATAGCTGCGCAGCGCTCGTAGGTTGATACCCGCGGCGGCGCTGCCGCGACGCCGTCTTGCAAGATCACCGGCGCCCCGAGCAGCCGGATAGTGATCACCACACCGTCACCTTGGCATACTTGTCGAGCGCAGATATCCGCGCTTGAACACAAGGAGAGGACCGATGCCGCGCTTCGTGTGTGACGTTACCGAGGCCGACGTCGAGGCGGCTGCGGAGGTCTCTCGCCGTGTGCGTGCCGAGAGCTTCCCGGAGATCGAGTGGGAGCACTCGCATGTTGTGCGCACCACAGACGGCCTCACCTCCTACTGCGTCTACTCGGCTCCGAGCGCCCAGCACCTCCGCGACCACGCCACGGCGGCCGGGCTGCCCGCCGACGAGGTGCAGGAGGTCCAACTCGACCTCCTGCCCTGAAGGTCCTCACCCCACACAACCCTACCTTTTGAGCGCGCCCTGAGAGGCCGGAAGCCCCTTGCGAGCGCGACCAGAGTCGTGCGGTACTCGGCGGAGATGACGCTCACGAGCCTCCTGCTTAGCAGCAACAGGGAAGCGCCCAGCCCGACCCGGGTCGCTAGCGTAACGGAGTGCTTCACCCCGTCCTCGTTGTGGCTGTCGCACAAAGCGGGAGCGCGTGCAGGATAGGCTGCGGACTTGGTCAACTCGTATGTCAGAGAGGAAGAGGTCGATGAATGCGAACAAGGCACTATGGGAGAAGGGTGACTTCACTCGGATTGCGGAATGCGTGCGAGAGAGCGGGGAATCTCTCGTCAAGGAGTTGGGCATCACCGACGGGCTCCAGGTGCTGGACCTGGGTTGCGGCGATGGGACCACCGCGTTGCCGGCGGCTCAGCTGGGGGCCGAAGTTCTGGGTGTCGACATCGCCGCCAACCTGGTCGCGGCGGGCAACGCACGCGCCCAGGCTCTCGGCCTGACCAACTGCAGGTTTCAGGAGGGCGATGCATCGGATCTGCGCGAGCTCGCCGACGAGCGCTTTGATCTCGCCATCAGCTTCTTCGGGGCGATGTTTGCTCCCAGGCCGTTCGATGTGGCCAAGGAGATGGTCCGGGTAACGAGGCCGGGTGGCCGAATCGTGATGGGGAACTGGATCCTGAATGATCCGACCTTGGTGGCGCAGATCCTGAGGATCGCCTCCTCCTACTCACCTCCGCCTCCGGAGGGCTTCGTCAGCCCAATGACCTGGGGCGTGGAGGACGAGGTGATCGAGCGGTTCACGGCAGCCGGGATCGCCGAGGAGCGGATCTCGTTCGAGAGGGACACCTGGACCTTCAACTACCCGGGTCCGCCCTCGGAGCTGGTGACTGCCTTCAGGACCTACTACGGGCCCACGATGAACGCGTTCGAGGCGGCGACGGCGAACGGCAGCCAGGCTGACCTCCAGGCCGAGTTGGAGGCCTTGTTCAACGAACAGAACACCAGCGATGACGCCACCTCGATCCCGGCTACATTCCTACGGGTGAGGGTCACGCGGTAGGGCGACTCACTGGTCGCCACGCCGACGGCCGGGCTCTCTATCGCGGCGAGCGACAGGCCAGTCACGAGCGTAGAGTCGAGATGGTCCGCGTCGGGCGATTCAAGCACCCAATCTGCTGTTGCGTGAACCGAAGCCGATGCCTGTTGCTCAAGCTGCGCTCGGCCTATGGGACAATGAGCTTGGCACCGGGGATGTGGGTGGCTATGCGGCGAGGGTCGCGTGTGAGTAGCGGGCGGCCTGTCACGGCGGCGTGAGCGCCGATCAGGAAATCGGGCAGGACGGCCTCACGATTTCCGCCTGCGCGCCGGTAGGCCGCGTGGGCGTGGCCAGCGAGGAATGACGCGGCAAGCGGGATCTCCTCAACGAACGCCATCGATGGAAGGCCCGTGCGCAGTTCCTCGACAAGGGGGAACCGCGGGGCGATCTCGGCAAGGACTACGGCGTTGAGGACGAGCGCTCCTCGTTGAGCGGCGCTTGTGAGCTGCTCTTGCGACCAGGCAAGCCAGCGCGGGTCCTCAGTGAAGAGGTCGAGCAGGACGCTGCTGTCGACAAACGTCTCCAAGTGCGTACCGCTCAACGGCGGGTCAGAGCGAGGATCTCCTCGGTGGTCATCTCACCTTGACCGGCACCACGTATCCGGCTGATCTCCTCGGCCGCGTGATCGCGGTCAATGAGCAGGCGGGCACCGTACTCATCCAGCTGAAAATCTACGTTGCTGCCCGGATGAATACCAAGTACCTGGCGGACCTGCAGCGGAATCGTGACCTGTCCCTTCTGGGTGACCCTCATTGGGGTAATACTAGCAAGTAATACCTGACGTCAGATCGCTCGGCGCGGGGCGATCCAAGGGCGAAAGTTCCACCAGCGCGGCTTCCTTGTCGGGTCCGTATCCATTGAGGAAGCATTCGCCTGCTCCTGCTCTTTGCTAAGTGCCTGAACTGAGGCGCGTGCGGCGCGCCACTCGACATCGACGGGTCGCGGCTCCTGTTGGCGTAGGTCCTCGATGGGGAATGAGTAGTGGTCGCTGAGCATCTTCAGGCTGGTGCCGCACTCGCTGGCGACGACTTGTGGGTCTTCGGTGCGTAGGCGCAGCGAGATACCGCCACGGCGCAGCGCATATGGGGTGGCGCCGAGGATGCGCGCGAACTCCGGGCGCTGCGCGACGGCTCGCACCGCTGGCGTGAAGCATTCCCGGCCCCAGATCTTCGCTTGGGACTTGCTGAAGTGACAGGCGCCCGTGTCGGTCTCGCGTACTCCGTGGCGGGCGTGGGTGAGGTCTCCCGGGATGATGAAGTCGCTGTCACGGGCCGGGTGTCCGGATTGTGTGAGGATCTCTCGCCATTGCTCGAGGTCTTCTTGCAGGATGCCGGGTATGGCGGTGCGGCGTTGGGTGCTGTGCTCGGTCTTGCCCCATTGTTGGAGCTGCCCGTTGCTGAGGACTTCTGTCACCCATGCGAACTCTCCGTCGAGGGAGGACCAGCGAAGTCCCCAGAGCTCTTGGTTGCGGCTCGCCATTCCATATTGCAGGCTTACGATCGTCGCGTCGCGCTGCGCGAGGATCGTCTTGAGTGGTGCGAGGCAAAGGAGCATGTGGGTGCGGATCGCCTCGACTGCCTGTGGCGAGAGCGCCCAGCTGGGCAGCGGACGCGCGCGCATGGCGGGGGTGTAGCCGGTGCCGCCCGTGCGTGCGGATCGTCGGCGGCTGATGACGGGTTCTCTGGCGAGCTTGCATCCGTTGGTGTGGATCTCCGGCACAGACGGTGATCTCGCGGCCCAGCTCAGCGCGGATGAGAGGACGCGCCATGCGTGCACGCGAGTCTGTGCGGGCACACCGGCTTCGCGCATTTGCTCGCGCCAAGCACGGGGCGTGTGGGGCTCGTTGAAGCAGCTGGCTTGTGTTTTGGCGATCGCGACGGCGTAGCCTGCCGGCGGCAACTTGCGTCTGTTGCCGGGTTGGCGCCGCGGCTTGCCGAGGAGGTGGCAGTTCAGCACGGACTTGTAGAGGGCGTACGTTGAGGGCGCGACGCCTTCCTCATTGCGTGGGTGCGCGTCAACCTCCAAGAACAGTTCGAGGATCTGCGCGATCGTGCGGCCTTCGGCTTCGTTGGCCTCCTTCGCGTCGAGATCAAGCAGGAACCTCCGCAGGCTGTCGCGGCCGCGGCGCTCGGCAGTGATGTAGTCGTTCATCCACGCGCGAGCGTGGCGCACCGATGGGAAGGTCCGGGTGAGCTCGCGTTTGTCGTGGTCGTAGAAGCCAACGCGGTAGGAACGCCGCCCGTTCTTGGCAACGTATGGCCACGCCGAACGCTTGGGCCACGGCCTAGCCATCGCCCAACCCTCGCGGGCGCAAGCTGGCGCGACGAGGTCCCATCGCGTGCGTACTCGGCATCTCCGCCGCTCTCAGACCACCCTCTCCGCCACTCCCAATCATAGGACGGGGCAGCCGCGGCGGCATTGCTGCAACGGAGCCGAGACCACAACCGACAATGTGCTGATTTGCAGGGAAGAACGCCCCGACGGACCCCTTCCTTACCATGGAAGTGCTCTACCAACTGAGCTAGGTGGGCGGGAAGCACGCTTGTGGAGCGCGAGAACCGGCGAATGCGCTAAGCGAACACACGTTCGCCATTTCCCGTCCGGATAGCTGAGTAGCTTCGTCTGCGTCTACGAAAGGGCTGGCTCGGCTGCCCCAGGCGAACGGTGGCCGGTCACGGCGCAAAGGAGGGCCGAAGAGATGGATGGACACGGAAGTTGCGTGATGGCAGAGGGGGGACAGGCGGAGGGAGCGATCCTAGGCCTGCTCCTGAACTTCGACGCGGGGAGCCTGTGGTCGGTGGAAGAGGTCGTGCGCCAGCTCAGCGCTTCGCGCCTGGAGGTGATCGATGGCCTGGCGAGCCTGCAGGCGGCCGGCTTGATCCATAAGGTCGGCGACTTCGTGTTCGCAACCCGGGCGGCTTCCAGCTTCGACCGGTTGGAGCTCTAGCCGCCTCGGTCGGCGCCTGCCCTCAGTTGATCCCTTCGAGCAGCTCGGCGGGCGAGGAGAGCTCGAGGCCGCGCGAGAGGATCACGATCGTCTCGAGCCGTGGCGAGCGCTTGCAACGCTCCAAGAGGCTGATCTCTGTTCGATGCAAGTCGCAGACGTCCGCGAGCGCCTCCTGGGAGAGTCCCACACGCGTACGATGACGGCGTAGGTTGGTCGCGAACTGCTGGCGGACGGCCTCCATGATCAACACTGTCGCGGGCCGCAGACGGAAGGTCTACAGACGATCGTCGGTATTCGGTCTCAGAGCTCATGCCACCGCGGCGGGGACCGTTTCGTGGGAAGTGTTCACAGTCGTCACAGGCACGCCCATCCCCGAGACCTTGCTCGGCAGATCGAGTCTCAACCAGCGCGCCAGTCGCGGACTGGGCGTCGAGATGATCACCTCCTCGAAGCCGTGCAGGTTGATTGCGTCTTCGACCGCCGCCACTGGGTCGGGGTCTCCGACGATGCCGTCCACCGGCATCCCAGCGGCTTCTTGCAGAGCGGGCAGCGCCTGATCGAGCTCGCTGCTTGCCTCGCCGGCTCCTTGGTCGTGCGGGTCGACGACCTTGTGGAGGCCGTGGGTCGTATTCGGCACGAGCAGCGTGAATGTGCAGGGACCGCGTCGCGCGCGCTCGCGGACGGCGTCGAGCAACTGCGGTGTTGCGGAGGTCTTGTGCTCCACGACGAGCACGCGAACCGAGATGGAGGACTCCATGACTGGGCTCCCTTCTGGCGGCACTTTGTTAACGGCCCCGGGACGGGGCTTGCTCTACCACTTCATTACCCTTCCCGCGGTGCACGTGCACCTATCCGGGGAAAAGATCGAAGTCAGGCTGGCTCCGCTGGAGAAGGCGCTCGGCCTGCTCGGCGACATCCGTGTCCCGCTGTCCGACGTCAGCGACGTGCGGATCGTGGAGGACCCTTTGCACGAGGTCATGCGCACAGGCCTCAAGGTTGGCCTGCGCTTGCCTTGGCTCTACTACGTGTGTCGCTCGATTCGCCTCGATCAAGCGTGGGCTGTGCGCCGCGGCGTCCCCGCGCTCTCGTTCGCGGTTCGCAACCACGGCGCGCTCGAGCGGGTCACTGTCAGCACCCGCGACGCGCACGAGCTGGCACGACGTCTAAGGGGTTGAACGGATGGTGGGGGCGGTGTGTGGTTTCAGCACATTGGCGACATGTGCGTCAGCGCATAGGAGCATCACAGGATGGTGGGGGCAGGATTCGAACCTGCGTAGGCAGAGCCAATCGGTTTACAGCCGATCTCCTTTAACCACTCGGACACCCCACCAGGCGTCCCCGGCGATGAGCCGTGGGCGGGTGCTTGATTGTAGTGCCTGGTCGTGCGCGAGGCCGGCGCCGCGAGGACTCCCGTCCCGACGCGGAGCCAGCCTCGTTCAACTGGCCTCGCGCAGCTCCTGGGCCTCGGGTGAGGTCTGGAGCTTCTTGAGCGTGCGACTCTCGATCTGGCGGACGCGCTCGCGCGTGATGTTGAAGGCGCGGCCGACCTCGTCGAGCGTGCGCACGCGATCGCCGCTGATGCCATAGCGCATCTCGAGCACCTCACGCTCACGTCGCGGCAGCGACGCGAGCACTCGGCCGACGCTCTGACGGCGCAGCGCCTTCGAGGCCACCTCGAAAGGGGACTCGGCGGTCGCGTCCTCGACGAAATCGGCAAGCGCCGAGTCTTCCTCGTCGCCCACCGGCTTCTCGAGCGAGACCGGCTGTTGGGCCATGCGCAACACCTCGCGCACCTCGCGCGTGGAGCATTCGAGCTCGGCGGCGATCTCCGTCGGGCTGGGGTCGCGACCGAGCTGCTGTATCAAGGCCCGCTCCGCGTAGATCACCTTGTTGAGCCGCTCCACCATGTGCACCGGGATGCGGATCGTGCGGCCCTTGTCGGCGATCGAGCGCGTGACCGCCTGGCGGATCCACCAGGTGGCGTATGTCGAGAACTTGTAGCCGCGCCGGTAGTCAAACTTCTCGACCGCTCGGATCAACCCGAGCGAGCCCTCCTGGATCAGGTCAAGGAAGTTCATCCCTCGCCCGAGATAGCCCTTCGCTATCGAGACGACCAGACGCAGGTTGGCCTCGATCATCTGCTGCTTGGCCGTCACGTCGCCCCGCTCGATGCGCTTGGCCAGCTCGACCTCCTCCTCAGCCGAGAGCAGCTGCACCCGGCCGATCGAGCGCAGGTACAGGCGCAGCGAGTCGACGCTTGGCTCGACGCTCAGGTCGATCTCGGATTTGTGGATCTCCTCCAGGCGGGAACGCACCGCCAGATGGTCGAACTCGACCTCGTCCTCCTCCAGCTCAACCACGGAAGGCTCCGTGGTCATCAGCAGCCCCTCACTGTGCTTGCTCACTTCGGACCCCCCAGGATCCACGCGACTCCCCATCGAAGCAACCCCTGCTCCGACCTCCCTTGTACGACTACTAGCCTCCTATGCGATTCCGTTTGGCATTGGCAGTCCTCGCGCCTCTCGCAACGTCGCCGGGACCCTAACCCGATCACATCGCCGACGATCCGAGCTGTTTCGGAGTGATACCAGATATCCAGGTCGATGGCGCCGGCTCTTCTGGAAGCTGTGATTCGAGCGCTAGTCTTGCCGGCGAGGTGCACACGACGACGCACTCCACCAGATCGCTCTCTTCAAGGGCAACCGAGGACGACGTGCAGGCGCGCGTGCCGTCGGTCCCCGTTGGGCTCTCGCGCGTGGGAGTCACCGGCGTGGAGAAGGTGATCCGAATTCGCGACGAGCTGTTCTTCGCGCGTTTGGAGTGCTTTGTGGACCTGAGCTCCGAGCAGAAGGGCGCACACATGTCGCGCTTCGAGGAGGTCGTCAACGACGCGATCGGCGAGGTCGTCCTCAAAGAGTCTCCTTTCCGGGCGGAGACGCTCGCCAAGCACATCGCGGAGCTCGTGCGCGAGCGCCAGGGCGCCGAGCGCGCCGAGGTGACGATCGCCGCGCGCTATCCCGAGCACAAGCCGGCTCCGATATCGGGGGTGAGGACGCAGGAGATCTATACGCTCTACGGGCGTGCGGTGGCGCTGGCGGCGGGCACCCGCAGGATGGTGGGAGTCGCCGCGACCGGCATGACCGCGTGCCCGTGCGCGCAGGAGCTCGTGAGCGCTCGCGCGCGTGAGCGCCTGCGAGCCGACGAATTCAGCGAGGAGCAGATCGAGCGCGTCTTCGAGCACGTCCCTGTCGCCACCCACAACCAGCGTGGTCTGGGCACGCTTCACATCGGCTGTCTAGAGGAGTGCGACGCGGAGATCGACGCCTCGGCGCTGCTGGAGATCGTCGAGGGCTCGATGTCATCGGAGATCTACGAGCTGATGAAGCGCTCCGACGAGGTTGAGGTGGTCGAGAAGGCTCATGGCAGGCCACGCTTCGTCGAGGACTGTGTGCGCGAGATGATCGCGGGCGTCTTGCGCGGCTTCCCCGAGCTCGACGACGGCAGCTTCGTCTTCGCCCGTCAGGAGAACCTGGAGACAATCCACCAGCACAACGTGGTGGCCGAGCGCCACGGGCTCATGTCCGAGTTGCGCCGTGAGATTCAGACGGGGAGGCCGGTGTCGCGTCAGACGACACTGGACGGGTGGCTCGACGGAAGTAGTCGAGGCCCGACAGCACCGTGATCGCCACCGCCAGGTAGACGAGCAGCGACACCCACAGCGGCGAAGGGTGCACCGCGATCACCGCGAGGATGGCGGCGATCTGAACGCACGTCTTGACCTTTCCGAACATCGAGGCCGAGATCACGACACCCGACTGACCGGCGTTCACACGCAACATCGTGACCGCCAGCTCGCGCGCGATGATCACCATCGCCACCCACCCTTCAAGGCGGTGCAGCGACACCAGGCAGAGCAAGGCCCCTACGATCAGCAGCTTGTCGGCGAGCGGGTCCATCAGCTTGCCGAACGTCGTGATCGAGTCCCGCGTGCGCGCCAGGTAGCCGTCGATGAAGTCGGTGAGCGAGGCGAGCGCGAACACCACGGCGGCGAGCACGTCGCCGGAGGGAGTGTTGCCAAGCAAGGCCACCACCAAGACCGGCACGAGCATGATGCGCAGCACCGTGAGCACGTTGGGGAGATTCAGAGGGACCATCGCTGCCAACCATTATGTCCGCAGCCGGGCGCTGTCGCATGTGTGCGCCTTCCCATGCGCCGCGCGCGCAGGAGCGTCGCCGGCACGAGGCGCGCCGTCAGCCCCTGGTCCTGGACAGCCGGCGGCGGCCGGCCGGGATCGCGAGGCTCCGCCCGCGCCGTCAGCCCCGGGTCCTGGACAGCCGGCGGCGGCCGGCCGGGATCGCGAGGCTCCGCCCGATAGGGTGTGCCCGATGCACCTGGTTCCGATGGTCATAGAGCGCACCGCGCGCGGCGAGCGCGAGTTTGACATCTTCTCGAGGCTGCTCAACGAGCGGATCATCTTCCTTGGCACCCCGATCGAAGATCAGGTCGCCAACCTCGTGGTCGCCCAGCTCCTGCATCTCGAGTCCCAAGACCCCGAAAAGGACATCTCGATCTACATCAACTCACCCGGGGGGAGCGTCTACTCGGGTCTTGCGATCTACGACACGATGAAGTTCGTCAAGCCCGACATCCACACGATGTGCGTCGGCGTGGCGATGTCGATGGGCTCGCTGCTGTTGGCCGGTGGCACGAAGGGCAAGCGCGCGGCGCTGCCGAACTCGCGCATCCTGATCCATCAGCCTTCGGCCGGCTTCGAAGGCCAGTCCACCGACATCGAGATCCATGCGCGCGAGATCCTCAACGTGCGCGAGCGC
The DNA here is from genome assembly GCA_963764655.1 of uncultured Solirubrobacterales bacterium. Taxonomy (GTDB): domain Bacteria; phylum Actinomycetota; class Thermoleophilia; order Solirubrobacterales; family Solirubrobacteraceae; genus Palsa-744. The sequence goes on along the minus strand of CAVXTI010000001.1, from coordinate 1,607,260 downwards.
CTCGACGAGATCTACGCCGAAAACACCGGCCTCTCGAAGGAGCAGGTGCGCGAAGATATGGAGCGCGACCGCTTCTTCACCGCCGAGCAGGCGCTCGAGTACGGCTTGATCGACCGCGTGCTCGACAGCCACTGAGCCTCACCTGAGCTCGTCTAGGAGGGAGGTCGTCGTTTTGGGGGAGGGCCGGCGGGGCCGGCCGTGGCGTTCCCGTGGCGCCGAGAGAGCTCGGCAAGCACCGTGAGCCACTATCCTCGCCGGGTTCCATGGCCCGGCTGACCGCGCAAGAGCGCTTCGCGCTGCCTCTGATCGCTCTGCTCGCGGCGCTTGCCGGAGTGGCCAACTACCAGACCTGGGCCGCTGTTCCTCGCTTTGCGATCGCCACGCTCGCGCTCGCCGGGTTGGCGTGGATCGTGTCGTTTGCCACAGAGCAGCTGGGCGAGCGCTTTGGGCCCGCTATCACAGGTATGTTGCAGTCGACGCTCGGCAATCTGCCAGAGCTGTTCGTGGTCATCTTCGCGCTGCAGAAGGGTGAGCTCGTGGTCGCCCAGACGGCGATCGTCGGGTCGATCTTCGCCAACGCGATGCTCGTGCTCGGCCTCGTGATAGTCGTCGGGGCCCACCGCGCTCCCGACGGCATGATGCGCTTCTCTCACCGCCTTCCGCGCGACACCGCGACGCTGTTGCTCGTGACCGTCTTCATCATCGTCTTGCTCGGCCTGTCGCTCGCCTCGCACGACCCCGCCAGTCATCACGTGAAGGTGATCTCGGCGGTGGGGGCCGTCAGCCTGCTCGTGGTCTACATCGCATGGGTGGTTCCCTATCTGCGCTCCGACACTCGCCCCGGCGACGAGCCGGCCGAGCGCGAGGAGGGAGAGAGGGCACGCCGTGGCGCGCACGCGGTCATCGAGCGTGAGGCACACGGTCGGGAGGGCGAGGCACGCGCCCCGGCCGCGAGCGCCGGCACCACTCCGACGGCCGACGGCGCCGGCGCACGGCCTCGCACGACTCCAGCTGAGAGCGGGAGGCCGCGGCTCTCCCTGCCGCTCACACTCACGCTGCTGCTCACCGCTGGCGTAGCCTCGGCGTTCGTCTCTGACTGGTTCGTCAATGCGCTCTCGCCGGCGATCGTGCAGCTCGAACATCTCCCAGGCGTTCGCCGGCCTTGTGATCGTTGCGATCGCTGGCAACGCTGTCGAGAACACCGCGGGGATCGTGCTCGCGTGGAAGGGCCGCTCCGATCTCGCGATCTCCGTCGTCAAGAACTCCGTCGCCCAGATCGCGGCCTTCCTGTTTCCCGTGCTGGTGCTGATCTCGTTCCTGCTGGCGACGACGCTCACGTTCGCGCTCGCGCCCGTCTACATCGGGGCGCTGCTCGTGATGGCGCTCGCGATGTGGCAGGTGACCGCCGACGGCGAAGCCGCTGCCTTTGAGGGCTGGGCGCTCGTGGCGCTATACGTGATCCTCGCGACGCTCACGCTCTACGAGTAGCCTCCGCTGCCATGCGACTCGCGACCTTCCTTACGCCCGGAAGCTCGGCGCCACGCGCGGGGGAGGTGCGCGGGGAGGATGTCGTGGCGTTCGCCGACGAGCGCCGCACGGTGCTCGACTGTCTGCGCGACCCGGGGTCGCACACGGCCGACGGGCCACCGTTCGCGCTCGCCGACGTGACGCTGCTGGCGCCGGTGCCCGCGCCGCGCGCGATCTTCGGGATCGGGATGAACTACGCCGACCACGTCGCCGAGCTGGGCGCCACCCCGCCGCAGACGCCGATCGTGTTCATGAAGCTGCCCTCCTCGGCGGCGGCGCCGGGCGCGGCCGTCCGCTGCCCCGAGGTCGTCAAGCGACTCGACTACGAGGGGGAGCTCGCCGTCGTGATGGGTCTCGACGGCCAGGTTGCCGGCTATGCGGTGAGCGACGACGTGACCGCTCGCGACCTGCAGAAGCGCGAGCTGCAATGGACCCGCGCCAAGGGCGCCGACGCGTTCTGTCCGTACGGCCCCTGGATCACCATGGCCGAGGAGATCCCCGACCCGCACGCGCTCCGGCTGCGCACGTGGGTCAACGACGACTTGCGCCAAGACTCCTCGACCTCGAGCCTGATCTTCAAGATCCCCGAGCTGATCGCCTTCATCGCGGAGACGTGCACACTCGAGCCGGGCGACCTGATCCTCACCGGCACCCCGAGCGGTGTCGGCATGGGCCTCGACCCACCCCGCTTTCTCGCCTCCGGCGACGTGGTGCGCGTCGAGATCGAGCGGCTCGGCGCGATCGAGCATTCGATCGCCTGAGAGCATCTCGGGTCCGGCACAAAGGGCGCTGACCCGTCGCACCGGCCACCGCGACCGGCGACGCGGGCCGCCTTCGCGGTCGCCTGGCGAATCTTGTCTCCCAAAAACAGCCGAAGATCGCCGTAGCGCTCCATCTCAACCGCCCCGCGGCCGGCGGCGGCCCCAGTCCCGCAACCCGGCCCGCCCGCTCGCACCTGCGCCTTGCTCGGAGGATCGTCGGTGAGCAGCTTCGGCACGCTCACCGCCCGCAGGTGCTTGCGCCTCAGCGCCGCGAAGATGCTCGACATCGCCCGGATCGTCTGCCCGTGTTCTCGTGCATCAGGACGATCGGCTTGCCGAGCGCGATCAGCTTGCGCACCCGCGGGACTCTTGGGCCTGGTCCGGTGGGTGGCGGTTGTCGCGATTGGGCTTGGCCCCCGCGCGCGGGGGTCCTGCTGTCTGCGTGCTGGGCCTCTGGCTCGTGCTTTCGCCGCTTGCCGGCAGGCTCACGAGCAAGGCCACCGCGCCAGCCGCGAGCAGCCCGGCGAGCACCCGTCGTCCCCGTCGAGCCGCGCGCATCGCGCCACCGTAACGCCTGCCGGTGTGGGGGCGTCGATGGGCCGAGCGCGCTAGACTTTGCGGACCTCGCGCCCAGGTGGGTTCTTTCTATCGCCCGGCGCCGCCGTCGACAACCACGCAGGGATTTCCAACTATGGCTCGCGGAGACGTTCGAATCGCTATCACCCTCGCCTGCGAGGAGTGCAAGCATCGCAACTACCAGACAAACAAGAGCAAGCGCAACAACCCCGACCGGGTGAGCTTGCGCAAGTACTGTCGCTGGTGCCGTCGGCACACCAGCCACCGGGAGACTCGCTAGCGCGGGAGCGCTGCTGTGGCCCGTGACCGCAAGCGCGCAAGGCAACGCCGACCACGTCCTTCGGACGCGGTGCCCAGGCCCGTACGCGAGGGCGCGTCCACCACATCCCAGAACCGGCCCGTCCGCGCCGACTTGCCCGGGGCGCTGTCGCACACGGGCGACGTCGACGAGTTCGACGCCGCCCTCATCCGCGGAGCGGGTGGGGTGCCGGTCGAGCAGAACGGCGAGAGCGCACCCGACGCGCTGCCGGCCGACTTGGTGTCCCCAAGCGCTGGGCGAGGCGGCCGCCGCGGCGGAGGCGACCCCTCGGCCGAGCTGGCGTTTGGCGAAGAGGCCGCTCCCGAAGGCGCGCTACCTGCACGCCAAGCGGATCGGCCGGTGCACAATCGCGCAATCGCCTTCCTGCGCGCCAGCTGGGCTGAGCTCCAGCGCGTGCAATGGCCCGACCGTCGTCAGGTCACGCAGGCAACAACGGTCGTGCTCGGCTTCGTCGCCGTCGCCGGCGTATATCTTGGCGTGCAGCCGACTGGGCGGCCCAGAAGATCGTCAACTTCATCCTTTGACGTCCGACAGCCCTCCGGCACCCGTTACAGTGCGTCCTCGCTCGCTTGTGTGCTGGCCGATCTACGATCGGTCACTGCGCTCACTGCGTCCTTGACCTGCTTGGTCCTCGGGCGTCAAAGCGCTGAGCGCGATACCGTCCCCGCTCCGTAACCTCCTTTCCGTCCATGTCCTCTCTTGTCCACCCATTGAAGCTGTCAGGAAGCTGAATGTTCCGTTGGTATGTCGTCAACACCTACTCCGGTCACGAGAACAAGGTCAAGCACAATCTCGAGCACCGTGTCGTGTCTCTGAACCAGCAGCGCGCCGTGCGTCAGGTTGTTGTGCCCACCGAGTCCGTATCGGAGATGAAGGACAACCAGAAGATCACCGTCGAGAAGCGCACCATGCCGGGCTACGTGCTCGTCAACATGGAGCTCAACGAGGACTCTTGGGGCGTCGTCAAGGGCACCCCGGGCGTGACCGGCTTCGTGGGCTCTTCGCAGGAGCCCGTCCCGCTCACCCAAGTCGAGGTCGATCGCCTGCTCCACAAGGAGGTCGCAACGGCCCCGCGCACCCGCGCCCAGTTTGCGATCGGGGAGACCGTCAAGGTGATCTCCGGGCCTCTGTCCGACTTCTCCGGAGAGATCTCCGAGATCAACGACGACGCCGCCAAGCTCAAGGTCCTGGTATCAATCTTTGGTCGTGAGACCCCTGTCGAGGTGGGTTTTGACCAAGTGAAGAAGCTTTAGATATGGCCAAGAAGGTTCTGACAACAATCAAGCTCCAGGCGCGTGGCGGCCAGGCCTCTCCGGCCCCGCCGGTTGGCCCTGCCCTGGGTCAGCACGGCATCAACATCATGGAGTTCTGCAAGGCCTTCAACGCGCAGACGCTCGCCGAGACCGGCACGATCATCCCGGTCGTCATCACGGTCTACGAGGACCGCTCGTTCACATTCGTCACCAAGACGCCGCCGGCTGCCGTCTTGATCAAGCAGGCGCTCAAACTGGAGAAGGGCTCAGGCGAGCCCAACCGCAACAAGGTCGGCAAGATCACAGATGCCCAGCTGCGCGAGATCGCCGAGCGCAAGCTCGCTGACCTGAACGCCCACGACGTCGACGAAGCCGTCAAGATCATTGCGGGGACTGCCCGCTCGATGGGCGTGGAGGTGGCCCCGTGAGCACGCACGGACGTCGCCATCGTGAGGCGCTGGAGAAGGTCGATCGCGAGCGTGAGCACGCCCCCGCTGAAGCGGTCGCCCTCGTGAAGAGCCTCGCCAACACCAAATTCGACGAGTCGGTCGAGCTGCACGTGCGTACCGGCCTGAACGTGCGCCACGCCGACGAGCAGCTGCGCGGCACGATCGCACTCCCCAATGGGCTCGGCAAGGACGTCAAGGTTGCCGTGTTCGCGCAGGGCGAGAAGGCCCGCGAAGCCGAAGCCGCTGGCGCTGATGTCGTGGGGGCAGAGGACCTGGCAAAGCGCATCGAGGAGGACGGCTTCGATGACTTCGACGTGGCGATCGCCACCCCCGACCTGATGTCTGTGGTGGGGCGCCTCGGACGCATTCTCGGCCCCTCCGGCAAGATGCCCAACCCGAAGGTGGGCACGGTCACGATGGATGTCGCCAGAGCGGTCGAGGACTCGAAGTCGGGCAAGGTCGAGTACCGCACCGATCGCACCGCGATCGTGCACATGGTGATCGGCAAGGCCTCGTTCGACGAGCAGCGGTTGCTCGAGAACTATGCCGCCGTGGTCGAAGAGCTGATTCGCGCCAAGCCCTCAGCGGCGAAGGGTCGCTACTTGCGCACGATCACCCTCACCTCAACCATGGGCCCGGGAATCAAAGTCGACCCGACCCGCACCCGCGACATCGTTGAAGAGGCCGCGGCAGCCTGATTTAATCCACGGCTCACCGCCCTAGACCCCCGGCGCCGCTGGTCGATCTGCGATCGGCGGAGAAGCCCGGGGCAGGTGGAGCGAGCGAAAGCGGTTCACCCCCGCTCTCGACGCCCTCCCGCATACGGCGTCTGAGTCTTCAAGAGAGCAAGGGATGAGATGAACCGAGAGCAGAAGGCAGCGACCATAGAGGCGCTCGCGGCGGAGATCGACAGGGCTGACGCCGTCTTTGCGGTGGACTATCGCGGCATCTCGGTCTCCCAAGTGGCCGAGTTGCGCACCAAGCTTCGCGACGCCGACGCCACCTTCCAGGTGGTCAAGAACTCGCTCACCGAACGCGCCGCCGACCAGGTTGGCGCTGAGTCGCTCAAGGCGCTGCTCTCCGGGCCGACGGCGCTCACGTTCGTTCGCGGCGACGCCGCGATTGCCGCCAAGGCGATCGCAGATCAGGCCCGCGCCACGCAGCTGCTGCCCTTCAAGGGCGGCTTGATGGACGGCGACGTGCTCGACGCCGACCAGATTCGCGCGATCTCACGCCTGCCCTCGCGCGAAGCGCTCTACGGGCAGCTCGTCGGGATCGTGGCCTCGCCGATATCCGGTCTCGTGCGCACGCTCGGCGCACTCGTCGGAGGTCTCGCGGTCGCCCTCGGCCAGGTGCGCGAGAAGAAGGAGTCCGGTGAGATCCCCGCGGGGGAGTCGCCGACCGCCGAGGAGGTCCCTGTCGAGGAGGTCCCCGTCGGAGAGGCCCCTGTCGAGGAGGAGGCCCCTGTCGAGGAGGCGCCCGCCGAGCAGGCCTCGACTGAGGAGAGCCCCGCCGAGGCGGCGGAGAAAGCGCCCCCCGATCAGGCTCCCCCAGTAAAGGAGCCCGGAGAGGAGTCGAAAGGTGCGGAGGCTCAGGAGAAGCAGGTGGCCGAAGAGCCCGCCGCGGAGCCCCAGGCCGAGGACACCCACGCGGAGGAGACCTCGACCGCGGACCAAGCTGAGCCGGCGTCTGAGCCGGCGCAAGACGACAACAAGACGGACGCTTCGGCGCAAGAGCAGCCCGAGAGCGCCGAAGCGACCAAGGAGGACTGACAGATGGCAACAAGCACACAGGATTGGATAGAGGAGCTCAAGGGCATCTCGGTGCTCGAGCTCGCCGAGCGCATCAAGGCGCTCGAGGAGGAGTTCGGCGTCTCGGCGGCCGCCGTGGCGGCGCCCGCGGCAGCCGCCGCTGGTGGTGGCGGCGGTGGCGAGGCAGCGGAGGACGAGGGGCCCACTACGGTCGATGTGATCCTCACGGCTGCCGGCGACAAGAAGATCCAGGTGATCAAGGTCGTGCGTTCCGCCACCGGCCTCGGGCTCAAGGAGGCCAAGGCGCTCGTCGACGAGGCTCCCAAGCCGGTCAAGGAGGGCATCGAGCGCGAGGAGGCCGACAAGCTCAAGGCCGAGCTGGAGGAGGCCGGGGGAACCGTAGAGCTGAAGTAAACACTTTGACCGTCTGCCCGCTCGAGCGCGCTCGAGCGAATCCCGAAGCGACCAGCGCGGCGGCGACCGGACGACTCGTCCGGTCGCCTGGTCGGGTTGTTGTGTCGTGGAGGGCTTTGCCACGTAACACGCAAAGGTCGTGCCTTTCTCGCAAACAGGCTGCATGTCCGGTACAATCCCGCCCGCTGGCCGATAGTCGCAGCCACCCAAAGCGACACGACGCCGCGCCACATACGCGGTCGTCAGGGGTGGGGTCCGTGAGCGCTGGCTGCCCCACTTGAGGGCGCCGATAGTCTGTGCTATCTTTGGTGGTCGCGCGTTTGCGCCCGCCTCTGCCCGTCTCTCGCCCTCCGAAGGAGTCATTTCTTGGCTGCTGTTGATGCTCTCCGGACGCGCCGGTCCTTCGCGCGTCTGAACAAGTCTGTCGACGTACCCAACCTCATCGATATCCAGCGCCGCTCGTTCCTGTGGCTCACCGACCCGCAGAAGGGCGGTTTGCGCGAGACGATCGACGATATCTCCCCAATCGAGGACTACACCGGCAATCTCGCCGTCCAGTTCGGCGAGTTTGTCTTCGACGAGCCCGTCGCCTCGCTCGAGCAGTGCCGTGAGAAGGACCTCACCTATGCCCGTCCGCTGACGGTCACCGTCGCGTTCATCAACCGCGAGACCGGCGAGATCCGCGAGCAGTCGGTGTTCATGGGCGACTTTCCCTGGATGACCGAGCGCGGCACGTTCGTCATCAACGGCACCGAGCGGGTCGTCGTCACCCAGCTCGTGCGCTCCCCCGGCGCCTATCTAATGGAACCGAAGGACCGCGAGAAGCAGGTGTTCATCGCCAACCTCATGCCCGCTCGTGGCTCGTGGCTCGAGCTCGAGATCGATAAGAAGGGCAAGATCTTCGTCCGCATCGATCGCAAGCGCAAGCTGCCCGTGACGGTCTTGCTGCGCGCGATGGGCTACGCGACCGATGAGGAGATCCTGCGGCTGTTCGAGAACTCGCACTACATCCGCAACACGATCGAAGCCGACACAGAGCAGACGCGCACCGAAGAGGGCGCTCTGATCGAGCTGTTCAAGAAGCAGCGTCCCGGTGAGCCGCCGAGCGTGGAGAACGCCAAGGCCCTGCTCAACCAGCTCTTCTTCGACCCCAAGCGCTATGACCTCACGCGCGTCGGCCGTTACAAGCTCAACTCGCGTCTCGGTCTCGACATCGACATCGACACGCGCACGCTCACCCACGACGACATCCTCGCGCTCGTCAAGGAGCTCGCCTCGCTGCCCAAGCGCCTCGGCATGCCGGAGGAGCCCGAGATCGAGATCAAGGACTATGCGGCCGAGGCGATGAGCATGCCGCGCGAGCCCGTCGACGAGCACCTCGACGAGTACGAGCACTTCGGCAACCGCCGCCTGCGCACCGTCGGCGAGCTGATCCAGGAGGCATTCCGCATCGGCCTCTACCGCATGGAGCGCGTGGTGCGCGAGCGGTTGACAACCGAGGACGCCGACACGATCACCCCGCAGACGATCATCAACATCCGTCCCGTCGTGGCTGCCCTGAAGGAGTTCTTCGGCTCCTCACAGCTCTCCCAGTTCATGGACCAAACCAACTCCCTGGCGGGCCTCACGCACCGTCGGCGTCTGTCGGCGCTGGGCGCCGGCGGCCTCACGCGCGAGCGTGCGCCGATCGAGGTGCGCGACGTGCACCCCACCCACTACGGCCGCATGTGCCCGATCGAGACCCCCGAGGGTCCGAACATCGGCCTGATCGGCTCGCTCTCCTCGTTTGCGGAGGTGTCCGAGTATGGCTTCGTCACCACCCCCTACCGGGTCGTCAAGGACGGCGTGGCCACCGAGGAGGTCGTGCGCCTGGACGCCAACCAGGAGGAGGAGCAGCTGATCGCTCAGGCCAACACCCCGATCGATCCGAAGACCGGCAAGCTGCTCGGCAAGGAAATCCTGTGCCGCACCCAGGCCGGTCAGTACGTGACCGTAGGCCCCAAGGATGTGGACCTGGTCGATGTCTCCCCTGAGCAGATCTGGTCTGTGGCTACGGCCATGATCCCGTTCCTCGAGCACGACGACGCCAACCGCGCGCTGATGGGCTCGAACATGCAGCGCCAGGCGGTGCCGCTGCTGAAGACCGACGCCCCGCTCGTGGGCACAGGCATGGAGCGTCGCGCCGCGCTCGACACCGGCGATGTGCTGCTCGCCACGAACTCCGGCACGGTCGACTTCGTCGATGCCAACCGGATCGTGATCGAGTCGACCGGGAACCCACCCACCCGGGACGAGTACGAGCTGCAGAAGTTCATGCGCTCAAACCAGGGCACCCTCATCCACCACAAGCCTCGTGTGAGCGCCGGCCAGAAGGTCAAGGCGGGCGACGTGCTAGCCGACGGCTCCTCCACCGACAAGGGCGAGATGGCGCTCGGCAAGAACCTGATGGTGGCCTTCATGTCCTGGGAGGGCTACAACTTCGAGGACGCCATCATCCTCTCCAAGCGCCTCGTGCAGGACGACGAGCTCACCTCGATCCACATCGAGGAGTATGAGATCGACGCCCGCACAACTAAGCTCGGCGACGAGGAGATCACGCGCGACATCCCCAACCGCTCAGAGGAGTCGCTGCGCAACCTCGACGATCGCGGGATCGTGCGCGTCGGCGCCGAGGTCGCCTCCGGAGACCTGCTCGTCGGCAAGGTCACGCCGAAGGGCGAGACCGAGCTGACCGCCGAGGAGAAGCTGATCAGGGCCATCTTCAAGGAGAAGGCCCGTGAGGTGCGCGACACTTCCTTGAAGGTGCCCCACGGCGAGGGCGGCGTCGTGATTGACGTGATGACCTTCAGCCGCGACGAGGGTGATGACCTGCCGCCCGGCGTCAACGATCTCGTGCGCGTGTTCGTGGCAAAGAAGCGCAAGATCTCCGAGGGCGACAAGCTCGCGGGCCGTCACGGCAACAAGGGTGTGATCTCAAAGATCGTCGACCAGCAGGACATGCCTTTCCTCGAGGACGGCACACCGGTCGACGTGATCCTCAACCCGCTCGGCGTACCGAGTCGCATGAACGTCGGCCAGATCCTCGAGACCCACCTTGGCTGGGCCGCCGCGCAGGGTTGGTATGACGATGGCACCGACGCTTACAAAGAGGCTCACGCCGAAAACGGCAAAACCCGTGTGTATGTGGCGACGCCCGTGTTCGACGGCGCAACCGTCGAAGACGTCGACACCGCCCTGGTCAAGTGGCAGGACGCCCACGAGGGCCGCATCCGCATGGACGTCGACAAGTCCCGGCGCGTCGGCGAGCAGGCCTCAGGCAAGATGACGCTCTTCAACGGCCGTACCGGCGAGCCCTTCGAGGAGCAAGTCACCGTTGGCTACATGTACATCCTCAAGCTGTTGCACCTCGTCGACGACAAGATCCACGCCCGCTCCACCGGGCCCTACTCGCTTGTCACCCAGCAGCCGCTCGGGGGCAAGGCGCAGTTCGGCGGTCAGCGCTTCGGCGAGATGGAGGTGTGGGCACTGGAGGCGTTCGGCGCCGCCTACACACTCCAGGAGATGCTCACGATCAAGTCCGACGATACGGTCGGACGCGTCAAGGCCTACGAGGCAATCGTCAAGGGCGAGAACATCGCCGAGCCGAGCATTCCAGAGTCGTTCAAGGTGCTGCTCAAGGAGATGCAGTCGCTGGCGCTCGACGTCGGCGTGGTCTCCGAGGAAGGCCAGCACACCGAGCTGCGCGACGAAGACGACGATCTGCTGCGTGCGGCCGAGGAGTTGGGCATAGATCTCTCGGGTGTTCGAGCGCCCACCGGTGAGGTCGTCGAGACCGAGCCGGATGCCGAGGGTTCGGCTGACTCCGCGACAGCGGACGCTGTAGCCGAGGAGAACGGCGATTCCGAGGACGTGGCGATCGATGTCGAGGACTTGATCGAGGAGGGCATCGGCCTCGACGTGCTGGACGGCGTGGCGGACGAGCCGATCGTTGAGCCGGTCGAGGAGACCGAGACGTAGCCGCTGCGCAGACCTTCCGCCGTGTCGGCGGAAGGCTAGACCGGGCCAAGCTGTCGGACGGGCGGCGGCTGGGGGCCCGGGGTCGAAGACCAACGACCGAATGCACCCCCGTTTCACCCGCGAGCGAAAGCGCCATCAGATGATCGACATCAACAACTTCGACGCCATCGAGATCAGCCTCGCCTCCTCCAAGCAGATCCGCTCCTGGAGCTCAGGCGAGGTGACCAAGCCCGAGACAATCAACTACCGCACGCTCAAGCCTGAGAAGGATGGGCTGTTCTGCGAGCGCATCTTCGGCCCCACCAAGGACTGGGAGTGCTACTGCGGCAAGTACAAGCGCGTCCGCTACAAGGGCATCGTGTGCGAGCGCTGCGGCGTGGAGGTCACGCGCTCGAAGGTCCGCCGCGAGCGCATGGGCCACGTCGATCTGGCGGCCCCCGTCAGCCACATCTGGTTCTTCAAGGGCGTGCCCTCGCGTATCGGCTACCTGCTCGACATGGCTCCCAAGGAGCTCGAGAAGGTCCTCTACTTCGCCGCATCGATCGTCACGTGGGTAGACGACGAGGCCCGTGCCAAGGATCTCGACTCGCTCGAGAAGGAGGTCAACAAGGTCCTCGACTCCTACGCCGCCGAGCTCGAGGAGCGCGTGCTCGAACTGCGCGAGTCACTCGCGCGTCGCGAGAAGTACCTGCAGAGCGGCAAGCAGACCTCGTTCAACGACGAAGATCACCTATGGGCCGACTCGCTCGACCTCAACCTCTCGAAGATCTCCGACGAGGAACGCGACAAGCTCGTCAAGGAACTGAACAAGACGTTTGAGGCCGACATCGCCGACACCGAAGCCTACATCGAGGACGGCGCCGAGCGGATGCGCAATGTGTGGGAGCTCTTCAAGACGATGGAGCCCAAGCAGATCGAGCACGACGAGACCACCTTCCGTGAGCTCAAGGAGCGCTTCGGCTCCTCCTACGGCTTCGGTGAGTACTTCCGCGGAGGCATGGGCGCCGAGGCGATCCGCGACCTGCTTCAGCAGGTCGACCTCGAGGCGGAACGCACCGAACTCGAGGAGCAGGTCAAGACGGGCAAGGGCCAGAAGCAGGCGCGCGCCGTCAAGCGCCTGAAGGTCGTCAGCGCGTTCATCCAGTCCGGCAACAAGCCCGAGATGATGGTTTTGGACGCCGTGCCGGTGATCCCGCCGGAGCTGCGCCCGATGGTGCAGCTCGACGGTGGCCGTTTTGCCACCTCCGACCTCAACGACCTCTACCGCCGCGTCATCAACCGCAACAACCGCCTCAAGCGGCTGCTCGACCTCGGCGCGCCCGAGATCATCGTCAACAACGAGAAGCGCATGCTCCAGGAGGCGGTCGACGCGCTGTTCGACAACGGCCGCCGCGGCCGTCCCGTGACCGGACCCGGCAACCGTCCGCTGAAGTCGCTGTCGGACATGCTCAAGGGCAAGCAAGGGCGCTTCCGCCAGAACCTGCTCGGCAAGCGCGTGGACTACTCCGGTCGCTCGGTGATCGTGGCCGGCCCCTACCTCAAGCTCCACCAGTGCGGCTTGCCGAAGATCATGGCGCTCGAGCTGTTCAAGCCGTTCATCATGGCGCGGCTCGTGGAGCGCAAGTCCGCTCAGAACATCAAGGCGGCCAAGAAGATGGTCGACTCGATGATCGGCGAGGTGTGGGACGTGCTCGAGGAGGTCATCCACGAGCACCCGGTGCTGCTCAACCGCGCGCCCACGCTACACCGTCTCGGCATCCAGGCGTTTGAACCGCTGTTGGTCGAGGGCAAGGCGATCCAGGTGCACCCGCTGGTCTGTCACGCCTTCAACGCCGACTTCGACGGCGACCAGATGGCCGTCCACCTGCCGCTGTCGGCCGAGGCACAGGCGGAGGCGCGCATCCTGATGCTCTCCTCCAACAACATCCTCAGCCCCGCGCACGGCGCGCCGCTGGCGACGCCTACCCAAGACATGATCCTGGGCGCCTACTACCTCACCTACGGGCTCGAGGCGGATGAGCTCGCGAAGATCGATCGCTCCACCCATGAGCCACGCCCCCACGTGTTCCGCACCGCGCAGGAGGCGGAGCTCTCCTACGAGGCGGGCGTCGTGAAGCTGCACGACATCGCCGAGTTCCGCCCGTTTGGGCGCGAGGGCGGCCATCTGCTGACGACGGTCGGCAGGATCATCTACAACGACCGCATCGAGCGTGCGCTGGCGGAGGCCCTCGGCGACCAGTTCGACGCCTCCAAGTACGTGTTCGTCAACCAGTCGATGAAGAAGCGCGACACCACGCGTCTAATCGACGCGCTGGTGCAGACCTATGGGGCCACCACCATCTCCCTGGTGCTCGACGCGTTCAAGGACCTGGGCTTCAAGTACGCCACCCAGGCCGGCATCACGATCTCCAAGAACGACGTGGTCATCCCGCCCGAGAAGCAGTCGATCCTCGACAAGTACGACAAGCTCGTGGGCGACATAACCGACCAGTACGACATGGGCCTCATAACCCAGGAGGAGCGCCACGAGGCGGTCGTCGAGAAGTGGAACGCCGCCACCGACGAGGTGGCCGAGGCGATGATCGCGAACCTCGACACGCTCAACCCGATCTTCATGATGGCCAACTCGGGCGCCCGTGGATCCTTCAAGCAGATCCGCCAGCTGGCGGGGATGCGCGGATTGATGGCCAACCCGAAGGGTGAGATCATCGAGCGGCCGATCAAGTCCAACTTCATGGAGGGCCTGTCGGTGCTGGAGTACTTCATCTCCACGCACGGCGCCCGAAAGGGTCTCGCGGACACGGCTCTGCGCACCGCCGACTCGGGCTATCTGACTCGGCGTCTTGTGGACGTCGCGCAGGACGTCATCATCCGCGAGGTCGACTGCGGCACCGACGAATGCATCGAGATGGTCGTTTGGAACGACGGCGGCGAACCAAACGAAAATCTAGTCGGGCGCACAGCCGCGCAGCCGATCACCACCAAGCGCGGGCGCATGCTCGCGGAGCTTGGCGAGGAGATCGGTCGTCAGCATCTCGCGGACATCGTGCAGGCGTTCGCCGACGAACACGAGAAGGGCACGCGCGTCACTGTGCCCGTTCGCTCGGTGCTCAAGTGCAAGGCGCCAAGCGGCGTTTGCCAAGCGTGCTATGCCCGTGCGATGGCTACCGGCCAGACGGCTCAGATCGGCGACGCCGTGGGCATTGTCGCGGCCCAGTCGATCGGCGAGCCCGGCACGCAGCTGACGATGCGCACGTTCCACACCGGCGGGGTCGCCGGCGCGGACATCACGCACGGCCTGCCGCGCGTAGTCGAGCTCTTCGAGGCGCGCAAGCCCAAGGGCTTGGCGAAGATCGCCGAGCAGGACGGCATCGTCTCGATCGAAGAGTCCGAGAAGGCCCTGACCGTCGTCATCACTGACGAGGCGGGCGAGGAGCACCGCCATGCCTTTCCGAGGCGCACGCGTCTGTATGTCACCGAGGGCGAGAAGATCCAGGCCGGCAACACAGCTCAACGAGGGCTCGCTCTACCCGCACGAGCTGCTGGCGATCCGCGGACGCACCGAGACCGAGCAGTACCTCGTCAAGGAGGTGCAGGAGGTCTACAAGTCCCAGGGCGTGGACATCAACGACAAGCACATCGAGCTGATCGTGCGTCAGATGCTCAAGAAGGTGAGAGTCGACCAGAAGGGCGACACCGACTACCTGCCCGGGCAGTTCGTCGATCGCTACGAATTCGCCACGGCCAACGACGATGTGATCGCCAAGGGCGGTGAGACCGCGCCAGTTCGAGGACATCATCCTCGGTATCACCAAGGCCTCGCTGAACACCGACTCGTTCCTATCGGCGGCCTCCTTCCAGGAGACCACCAAGGTGCTCACCGACGCGTCCTTGGAGGGCAAGATCGACCGTCTCAACGGCCTCAAGGAGAACGTGATCATCGGCAAGCTGATCCCGGCGGCAACCGGCCTCAAGCGCTACCGGCGCATCGAGATCGAACCGTCCGAGCCGCTCCCGCGCGCGATCGACGACGTCGGCCTGCTCGACCAGGAGGAGATCGCCGCCGAGCTTGGCCTCGCCGACGGCGAAGCGCTCGGGACAGGCTACGGCAGCGAGTTCGACGCCGACCTGGCCTCGCTCGAGAAGATCGGCGCCGGCAGCTCGGACCCCGGCTTCGTCGAGGGGCTCGGCGAGCTGGATGTGCCAGAGGAGTCCGGGGAGTAGGCGAAGGTCCCTCCTTTCTGTTGACAGCGGCGCATGCGCCGCTGTCCCGGCCGGCACATGTGCCGGCCGGCGGGGGCGCACATGTGCGCCCCCGTTCCTTATGGGGATGTGTACTTGCTCGCCACGCGCGCACGCGTGAGCAGCGGGCCTGAGAGCATTCTCACGCCCAATTCGCCGTTCCTGGCGCAAGCTGGGTGTGTTGTTGGCGAATATGTGCGGGTTGGATACGGGCGCAATCACCCGCAGGTCGTTGATCGTCGCGATGGCGGCCGCCGGAGCCGGTGGCGTGCTGCGCCCGCGCGCGGCGCTCGCCCGCTTGCTGGCGAGCGAGCGCTTCGCCGCGCTCGCCAGCCTGCCGCTCGTGACCTCCGGATTGCAGGCGGGCCCGGGCCAGCCGCCGATCATCGCCCGTCGCGCCTGGGCGCGGGGCGGCGCCCATCCCAGGGTGGCGCCCGAATACGGAACCGTGAAGCTGGCATTCGTGCATCACACCGAGAACCCCGACGGCTACAGCGCGGCGGAGGTGCCGGCGATGCTCCGCTCGATCTACGCCTTCCATCGCTATGGGCGCGGCTGGAACGACATCGGCTACAACTTCGTGATCGACCGCTTCGGGCGCATCTTCGAGGCGCGCGCCGGCGGGATCGACGAGCCCGTGATCGGCGCTCAGGCTGGCGGCTACAACGCCTATTCGACGGGCGTCGCCCTCCTTGGGACCTACGGCTCGCGGCGCATATCGCCCGCGGCCCTCTTCGCGCTCGAGCGTCTGCTGGCATGGAAGCTCTCGCTGCACGGCGCTCCGCTCGACGGCCACGTCACCGTGCGCGTCACCTCCGCTGGCGCCGTCTACAGTCGCTATCCCGCGCATACACCGGTGTCGCTCCCGCGCGTGGCCGGACACCGCGACGCCGATTCCACGGACTGTCCCGGCGACGCTCTCTATGGCGAGCTGCAGGCGCTGCGCCGGGCTGCCGTGAGGCTCGCCGTGGCGCCGGCGCGGATCACCCTGGAAGCACAAGGCGTCGAAGCGGCCGG
Source organism: uncultured Solirubrobacterales bacterium (assembly GCA_963764655.1). Classification (GTDB taxonomy): domain Bacteria; phylum Actinomycetota; class Thermoleophilia; order Solirubrobacterales; family Solirubrobacteraceae; genus Palsa-744. The sequence goes on along the minus strand of CAVXTI010000001.1, from coordinate 1,590,934 downwards.
TGAGGGTCAGGTCCTCGCGGGAGCTCTTCAGCTGCTCGACGGCAGGCCAGTAGTCGGCGCGCCGGTCCAGATCCAGCTTCGCTCTGTCGCGCGCAGAGGCGAAGTCGTCGCCGAGCACACGGTCGCTCAGACGCTCACCGGTCCCGACGGGCGGTGGTCGCTGCCGATCGTGCTCGCGCCAGACAGCCTCGCGCAGACGGCTCTGCGGGCGGTATGCCTCGGTGGTGGTGGCTTGCCCACTTCGGTGTCCGATCCGCTGTCGCTTCCCGGCTCGGTGTCCTTCACGGCGCCGCCGGCCGCCGGGCAAGCTCCCGCGCCCAGTCCCGCAGAATCTCCGCCTCCTGGCGCGTGAGGCCGCTTGCCGGCATGGTCTGCACGAGCAGCGTGGGCGCTTCACGGGCGCTCGCCCATTCGTGGCAGGCGTCGTTGAAGGCATCGTCGATCCATGCCAGCGCTCGACTTGCCGCGAAGGCGTCGATCGCGTCGAGCTTCCAGTGCGCGTTCGCGCGCCCTACTGAGCGCTCAAAGCTCAGGTGAGGCAGCGCCGGCAGGCCGAGCAGATGGGGAAGGTACTCATTGGCCTTCTCCTCCCAACCGCTTGCCCATGCCAGCTCGAATGCGGCGGCCAGCGCGAGCAGGTGCTCGGCTGCCTCGGCCGAAAGGAAGTGGGGTATGCCGTCGATCGAATGGAAGGATCCCTCCGGGCGCGCGCCCGGCTCGAACCCGAACAGCGAGATCACGCCATCGATGTCGACCAACAGCAGCGGCCTGCTCCATTGGGCCTCTGTTAGATGTGGGTCGTCTTTAGCTGGCACAGAGGTTGCGACCGGTAATCTGCCTGAGTCGCGTCGGCGCAGTAAAGCATCCCGTTCGCGCTGCCGATGGATCACTCCGTCAGGCTCCCGACCATGACTCTCTATCTCGGCATACTCCTCGCGCTCGCCTGCGCATTCGTGGCCAACCTCGGCTTCTTCTACAAGTATCGCGGCGCCAACGCGGTGGGCAAGGTCGACGTCCGACATCCTCTGCGCTCGGGCCGAGTCCTGTTCTCCTCGAAGTGGTTCGCGATCGGCATGCTCGTCGCTGCCGGCTCCTGGACGCTGCACGTCGCCGCGCTCGCGCTCGCGCCCATGTCCGTGGTCCAGGTCGCCCTTGCAGGCGGAGTTGTGCTGATCGCCGTCATGGCCGACCGCATGTTCGGCTTCCAGGTCGGCCCTCGCCAGTGGCTCGGGCTGTGGCTGACCGCCGCCGGCCTTGTGATGCTCGGCATCACACTTCCAGCGATGCACGGCGCGCACTCCCATTTCTCCGACGCCGCGATGATCTCCTTCGAGGCGGGCTTGTTCGGCCTCGGCGGCCTGCTGATCATGGGGCCCCGCATAGGCGGCCCCGTCGAGCACCATGGGATGATGCTGGGAGCCGCCGCCGGCATGCTCTTCGGCGTGTCCGACATCGCTATCAAGGCGCTCACCGGGATCGTGGGCGCTCACGGGGCGCTTGGCGTGCTGCTCAGCCCGTGGCTTGCGGTGGCCCTGCTCGCGTCGATCGTCGCGTTCTACGCCTCGGCTCGTGGCCTTCAGGATGGCGATGCGGTGCCAGTCATCGCCGTCACGGGAACCGCCGCCAACATTGCGGGGATAACGGGGGGAATCCTCGTGTTCGGGGATCCGATGCCCGGGAGCGCAGTGGGGATCGTCTTCCAGTCGCTCGCTTTCGTCTTGGTGCTCGTCGCGGCCGCGCTGATGCCGGCCCCGATGCGCTCCGCGGCTCTGCGCGCCAGCGCGTGAGCTTGCGGCGGCCTTGGCTGGAGCGCGTGGACTCGCGCTCGCGCGCCAGGCCCAAAGCGCGCCTCGAGCCGCCACGGCACAGACGCTGCTAGGATTCCGGCCCGAATGCCCACCACTTCTCAACTCGTGCGCAAGGGGCGCGTCGCCCCCAAGAAAAAGCTTGCCACTCCCGGCTTGAAGTCCGGCAAGGGACGCAAGAAGAAGGTCGCCGCTCCCCAACGGCGCGGGGTCTGCACGCGCGTGTACACGACGACCCCGAAGAAGCCTAACTCCGCCCTGCGCAAGGTCGCGCGCGTGCGCATCGCGGGCTCGATCGAGGTGACCGCCTACATCCCGGGCGAGGGCCACAACCTGCAGGAGCACTCTGTCGTGCTCGTGCGCGGCGGACGCGTCAAGGACCTCCCCGGCGTGCGCTACAAGGTCGTGCGCGGCACGCTCGACGCCGCCGGCGTGAGCGATCGCAAGAAGGCGCGCTCCCAGTACGGCGTGAAGAAGAAGTAGCAGCGAACCTATGCCACGCCGCGCAGCCGCCCAGGTGCGTCCGCTCGAAGCGGACTCGATCCATCGCTCCAAGCTCGTTCAGCAGATCATCAACAAGGTGATGCTGGACGGCAAGAAGTCGACTGCGGAGCGCATCGTCTATGACGCGCTCGCGCTGATCGCCGAGCGCTCCGACAAGGACCCGATCGAGCAGCTGGAGAACTCGATCAAGACACTCACGCCCGCGCTCGAGGTTCGTTCGCGTCGCGTCGGCGGCGCGACTTACCAGGTGCCCGTCGAGGTTCCCGCGCGTCGCGCCCGCACCCTCGCTGTACGCTGGCTCGTCGAGTTCGCGCGCAACCGACGCGAGAAGACGATGGCTCAGCGCTTGGCCAACGAGTTGCTCGACGCGCAGTCCCAGCAGGGTGGGGCGTACAAGCGCAAGGACGACATCTACCGCATGGCGCAAGCCAACAAGGCCTTCGCCCACTACCGCTGGTAGCGGTTCGTCGTTGTAGGGCCGCTTCCGCAAGTGGCCCTTAAGGAGCAAGGGGGATCCTCCGCTACGGTGGCCACGTGCCTGACTCCCCCGCCGCGTCTGACCACATAGAGCGCCATGTGTGGGTTGTCGCGGGGGTCGTGATCCTCGGGATGATCATGTCGATCCTCGACACGACGATCGTCAACGTCGCGCTTGACACGCTCGGGCGCGACCTGCACAGCCCGATATCGCAGATCCAATGGGTGGTGACCGGCTACCTGCTCTCGCTCGCGGCGGTCATCCCGATCACGGGATGGGCGGCGAGGCGCTTCGGCGCCAAGCGCGTCTACCTGACCTCGATCGTCCTGTTCACGCTTGGATCGGCACTCTGTGGGCTGGCCACCAGCAGCACTTCGCTGATCGTGTTCCGCGTGTTGCAGGGGGCCGGCGGCGGCATGATCATGCCCGTCGGTCAGATGATCATGGCCGAGGTCGCAGGTCCCAAGCGGATGGGCCGCGTGATGGGGATCGTAGCGATGCCGGCGATGCTCGCCCCGATCCTCGGCCCTGTCGTCGGCGGAGTGATCCTGCAGGGTCTGCACTGGTCTTGGATCTTCTTCGTGAACGTGCCCATAGGAGTGCTCGCCGTGGTGCTCGCCGCAAGAGTGCTTCCGCATTCCGACCTCGGTCGCCCAGGTCGCCTCGACGCTGTTGGCCTGGCACTGCTTGCCACCAGCATGCCCTTGGTCGTCTATGGCCTGTCTGAGATCGGCACGACGGGCAGCTTCACCGCGGCGAGGGTCGTTTGGCCGATCGCCATCGGGATCGCCCTGACGATCGTGTTCATGTGGCATGCGCTGCGGACTGAGCGCCCGCTGCTCGACATCCGGCTGTACGCGAACCGCGTGTTCGGGGCCGCCTCGCTGACTACCTTCGGCCTGGGCGCCGCGCTCTTCGGCGCGATGATCCTTGTGCCGCTCTACTACCAGCAGGTGCGCGGAGAGAGCGTGATCGTGACCGGCTTGCTCGTGGGTCCCCAGGGGCTTGGGATGCTTGCGATGACCCCGTTCAACGGCCGTCTCACCGAGCGTTTCGGCGGCGGTCGCGTGGCGATCGTCGGGGTATTGATCCTGTGTCTGAGCACGCTGCCGCTCGCGTTCGTTGGCGCGCACACGTCGATCGTCTTGATCTCGCTGGTGCTCGCCGTGCGCGGGCTCGGCATCGGGCTTTCGTTCATGCCCACGATGACCGCCGCCTTCACGGCGTTGCGCACCGACCAACTGTCCGATGCCACGCCTCAAATGAATGTGCTCCAGCGCCTTGGCGGCGCGATCGGCACGGCGGTGCTTGCCGTGGTGCTGCAGCGAGCGGCGCTTCACGCGCATACCCCGGCCGAGCATGCGGCCGGCTTCGACGCCGCCTACTGGTGGTCGCTGGGGATCGCCGCGCTCACGCTGATCCCGTGTGTCGTGCTCCTGCGCGCCGAAGCCCCCGGCGCGCGCGGCGTGCGTATCGGCGCCGCGCCCGAGACCGTCGAGCCGCTTGGCGCGTAGCGCCAGGCCCCTTTCGACCGCCAGATTTCCTCTGCTATAGTCGCCCTCCGCGGGCGAGATGGGCGTTGTGTCGTGCGCACGCCCCGCCAAGCGTCAAGCCAGCATGGAGACCTTGACCAGATAACGAAGCGATCCGCCCGACGACCGGCAGCGCGTGGGCCCGAAGGGCCCATTTTTTTGCCCTGAGTCGTCGTACGGCGTCCGCCGCACTCGCACGTCGCCCCGACCGGCTGCATTCGACCCACCAACCACCACGTGAACAATGCCCCGTAAGTTTCCACTCGAACAGACGCGCAACATCGGGATCATGGCCCACATCGACGCGGGCAAGACCACGACGACCGAGCGCATCCTCTACTACACGGGCCGCACCTACAAGATCGGCGAGGTCCACGAGGGGGCCGCGGTGATGGATTGGATGGAACAGGAGCAGGAGCGCGGCATCACGATCACCTCGGCCGCCACCACCGCCGAGTGGGACGGCCATCGCATCAACATCATCGACACGCCGGGCCACGTCGACTTCACCGTCGAGGTCGAGCGCTCGCTGCGCGTGCTCGATGGAGCGATCGCGCTGTTCGACTCGGTGGCCGGTGTGGAGCCTCAGTCCGAGACGGTCTGGCGCCAGGCCGACAAGTATCACGTGCCGCGCATCGCCTACATCAACAAGATGGATCGCATCGGCGCCGACTTCGAGAAGGGCGTGCAGACGATGGTGGACCGGCTGGGGGCTCACCCGGTCCCGATCCAGCTCCCCGTTGGGGCGGAGGGGGACTTCGAGGGCGTCGTCGATCTCGTCAAGATGAAGGCGATCGTCTACAAGGACGAGCTTGGCACCGAGCAGGAGATCGTGGCGATCCCGGACTCGCTCGCCGAGGCGGCCACGGCTGCCCGCGAGCACCTGCTCGAGGAGGTCTCCCACTACGACGACGGGCTGCTCGAGCTGATCCTCGAGGAGGCCGAGATCCCCGAGGATCGCCTCAAGCACGCGATCCGCAATGCGACGCTCTCTACGAAGCTGACTCCCGTGCTGTGCGGCTCCTCCTTCAAGAACAAGGGCGTGCAGCCGTTGCTGGACGCGGTCGTCGACTATCTGCCATCACCGCTGGACGTGCCGGCCGTGAGTGGCGCGGAACCCGTCAAGGGCGACGGCGAGGAGCCGCGGATCGAGCGTCACGCCGACGATACGGAGCCATTTGCCGCGCTCGCGTTCAAGATCATGGCTGACCCCTACGTGGGCAAGCTCACCTACTTCCGCGTCTACTCCGGGAAACTGGAGGCGGGCTCGCGAGTGCTCAACGTCAACAGCGGGCGCGCTGAGCGCATCGGGCGCATCCTGATGATGCACGCCAACGAGCGCGAGGAGGTCCCCGAGGTCTATGCGGGCGACATCGCCGCGGCTGTGGGCATCAAGCAGGTGATAACCGGCGACACGCTGGCCGCCCCCGACGCGCCGATCAAGCTCGAGAACATCACTTTCCCCGAGCCGGTGATCAAGGTCGCGGTCGAGCCCAAGACGAAGATCGACCAGGAGAAGATGTCCGTCGCGCTCGGTCGCCTCGCCGAGGAGGATCCCACCTTCCAGGTGCGCACCAACGAAGAAACTGGCCAGACCGAGATCTCCGGCATGGGCGAGCTGCACCTCGAAGTGCTCGTCGACCGCATGAAGCGGGAGTTCGGAGTCGAGGCTAACGTCGGTCGTCCCCAGGTCTCCTATCGCGAGACAGTGCGCGGCACGGCCGAGAAGATCGAGGGCAAGTTCGTGCGCCAGACGGGTGGCTCGGGTCAGTTCGGTGTCGTCTACATCGACCTGGAGCCCGCGCCCGGTGAGGGCTTTGACTTCATCAACAAGATCAAGGGTGGCGCGATCCCCTCGGAGTTCATTCCCGCCGTGGAGAAGGGCGTCGAGGAGGCCCTCGAGAATGGCGTCAAGGCGGGCTATCCGATGGTCGACGTGCGGGTGACGCTGGTGGACGGCAAGTATCACGACGTCGACTCCTCGGAGATCGCCTTCAAGGTGGCCGGGTCGATTGCGCTCAAGGAGGCGGCCAAGCGCGCCAAGCCGGTGCTGCTCGAGCCTGTGTTCGCGGTCGAGGTGGTGACGCCCGAGGACTTTATGGGCGAGGTGATGGGTGACCTCTCGCGTCGCCGCGGGCATCTGCAGGGCTCCGAGCAGCGCGGCAACGCGCTCGCGATTCACGCTCGCGTCCCACTGAGCGAGATGTTCGGGTACGCGACCGACCTGCGCTCGAACACGCAGGGCCGGGCCAACTACACGATGCAGTTCGAGGGGTATGAGGAGGTACCGCCGAACATCGCGGAGAAGATCATCGAGCAGCGAACCGGAGAGCCTGTCCCGGCATAGGGCGTCGGCTCAGAGCGACACTCTGAAAGACCCTCGCAGCAGGCAGAAGTCAAGAAGACCCCCATTTAGATAGATTTCCCAGGTTCGCCCTACTGGCGGCGAATATCCAAGTCGATTACAGGAGCTAACACAAAGTGGCGAAGGAGAAGTTCGAGCGCGACAAGCCGCACGTCAACGTCGGCACCATCGGTCACATCGACCATGGCAAGACGACGCTGACCGCTGCCATCACAACCGTGCTGGCGGAGAAGATGGGCGGCGAAGCCCGCAGCTTCGAGGAGATCGACAATGCTCCCGAGGAGAAGGAGCGCGGGATCACGATCGCCACATCGCACGTCGAGTACCAGACCGAGAACCGTCATTACGCGCACGTCGACTGTCCGGGGCACGCCGACTATGTGAAGAACATGATCACAGGCGCCGCTCAGATGGACGGCGCGATCCTGGTCGTCTCGGCGGCCGATGGGCCGATGCCGCAGACGCGCGAGCACATCCTGCTAGCGCGCCAGGTGGGTGTCCCCTACATCGTCGTCTTCCTCAACAAGGCCGACATGGTCGACGACGAGGAGCTGATGGAACTGGTGGAGGTCGAGGTGCGCGAGCTGCTCTCCGAATACGACTTCCCCGGTGACGACATCCCGTTCATCACGGGCTCCGCCCTGAAGGCGCTCGAAGGCGACGAGGAGTACAAGGGCAAGATCGTCGAGCTTGCGCAGGCGCTCGACAGCTACATCCCCGAGCCCGTACGCGAGCTCGACAAGCCATTTCTGATGCCCGTCGAGGACGTCTTCACGATCACCGGCCGCGGCACGGTCGCCACGGGTCGCGTGGAGCAGGGCATCGTCAACACTGGCGACACGGTGGAGATCGTCGGAGTCCACGACACCACGACCACTGTGGTGACCGGCGTGGAGATGTTCCGCAAGATCCTCGACCAGGGTCAGGCGGGCGATAACGTCGGCTGCCTGCTGCGCGGCACCAAGCGCGAGGAGATCGAGCGCGGCCAGGTGCTGTGCAAGCCCGGCTCAATCACTCCGCACACCAAGTTCAAAGCCGAGGTCTATGTCCTCAAGAAGGAGGAGGGTGGTCGTCACACTCCATTCTTCACGGGCTACCGGCCGCAGTTCTATTTCCGCACGACCGATGTCACCGGCGTGGCGAAGCTGCCCGACGGCGTCGAGATGGTCATGCCTGGCGACAACGTCCAGATGGAGATCGAGCTGATTCAGCCGATCGCCATGGATCAGGGCCTGCGCTTCGCCATCCGAGAGGGTGGGCGCACGGTCGGCTCGGGTGTGGTCACCGAGATCATCGAGTAGCACCAGAGGGCGTCTCGCATCCGCGGGGCGCTCTTTCATTGCAGTCCGATACGACGAATTGAGCTCCGCTGGTCAGGAGTGGGTGAGGTGGGTCACGCAGTGCGAATCCGCCCTTCACCTCTCGCTCTCGCCGGCGAGCGAGGTGGGCGGCAGCGCCCGGGGCAACGAGCCAAAGCAAGCGAACCGACGTAAGCGAACGAAAGCAAGACCACGAGAACCAAGATGGCAGCCGTCACCCAAAACAAGATCCGCATCCGACTGAAGGCGTACGACACGTCCGCTATCGAGTCGGCCGCCAAGGAGATCGTGGAGACCGCCACGCGCACGGGCGCCACGGTGTCAGGTCCCGTTCCGCTGCCCACTGAGAAGAACGTCTACTGCGTGATCCGCTCCCCCTTCAAGGACAAGGACTCGCGCGAGCACTTCGAGATCCGCACGCACAAGCGGCTGATCGACATCCACCAGCCCAGCCCCAAGACGGTCGACTCGCTCCAGCGCCTGGACAACCTGCCGGCCGGCGTCGACATCGAGATCCGCCTCGCCACGTAGGTATCACCCGATGTCAGCGATCCTTGCCAAGAAGTTGGGGATGACTCAGGTCTTCCAGGACGACGGAAGCGTCGCGCGCGTGACCGTGCTCGAGGCCGGTCCCTGCCCGGTGACGGCTGTGCGAACCGCTGAGCGCGACGGCTACGACGCGGTGCAGCTCGCATTCGGTCAGACCAAGGAGAAGCACCTCTCAAAGCCGGAGCTCGGTCACCTCAAGAAGGCCGACGCTCCGCCGATGCGCCACCTGGTGGAGTTTCGCTTGGACGGAGGATCGCCCACCGAGTTGCAGGTGGGGGAGTCTGTGACGGTCGACTCCTTCGAAGTGGGCGCGCGCGTGAAGATCGCCGGGATCTCCAAGGGCAAGGGCTTTCAGGGGACGATCAAACGCCACAACTTCAAAAGCGGGCCCAAGTCTCCACGGCTCTCACAACGTGCGCGCGCCCGGCTCGATCGGCGCCTCCGCGGACCGGCGCGCGTCATGCCCGGGCATACGTGGACCGGGCCAGATGGGCAACAAGCGCGTCACCCAGCCGGGTCTTGAGATCGTCGCGGTCGATCCCCAGAAGAACCTCATGCTAGTGCGCGGATCGGTTCCCGGACCAAGCGGGTGGCGTCGTCGAGGTGCGTGGCGATGTCTGACGCTCCCGTGCTCAGCTCGGCGTCGGAGGCCGGCCGTCAAGAAGGTGAAGCTCGAGGAGTCGGCCTTCGGAGCCAGTTCCATGGGCCGCTCGTGCATCAGAGCGTGCGTGCCGAGCAGGCCGCCCGCCGGCGCGGAACCGCGGCCACCAAGACGCGTGGCACTGGTCTCCGGCGGCGGCGCCAAGCCTTGGCGCCAGAAGGGGACCGGGCGTGCGCGCGCCGGATCGAGCTCGCTCTCCGCTGTGGACAGGCGGTGGAGTCGTGTTCGGCCCCCAGCCCCGCTCCTACACCTTCAAGGTCAACCGCAAGGAGCAGCGTGCCGCCTTGCGCAGCGCCCTCTCCCTGCACGCCCAGCGCGGTTCGCGTCGCGGTGCTGGACGCGGCCGCCTTCAAGGTCCCCAAGACCAGCGATGCGTTCGATCTGCTCGAGGACTGGGAGCCAGCCACGGCCGACCCTCGTCGTGCTCGACGCCGAGGAGTCCGCGGCCGCGCTCTCCTTCCGAAACCTTGCTCGCGTGGCGGTGCTCCGCCCGAGAGCGTCGGCGTGGCCGACCTGCTCGGGGCGGCCTCCTGCTCCTCTCCGAGGCGGCGCTCGCAAGCAGCTCGACAGCGCGCGCCGCCGCCCCCACGAGGGAGAGGGCCCTGATGGAGAGCTCTCAGGTGATCATCAAGCCGGTGCTCTCCGAGAAGAGCTATGTGCTCTCGGCGGCCGGAAAGTACACCTTCAGGGTTCACCCCGACGCGCACCGCACACAGATCCGCCAGGCGGTCGAGTCGCTGTTCGACGTTCACGTGGTCGAGGTGCGCACGCTCAGCGTCAAGTCCAAGCCCAAGCGCCGCGGTAGTCACGCGCGGTCGCACGCGGGCATGGAAGAAGGCGATCGTCGAGGTGCGCGCGGGCGAGAGCATCCCGATCTTCCAGGGCCTCGAGGGCCTGAACGAGTAGGAGAGATCGCGATGCCAATTCGCAAGCCCAAGCCCACCAGCCCCGGTCGACGCTTTGCCTCCTACCCGGACTTCGCGGAGGTCACCAAGACCGAGCCCGAGCGCACGCTCGTCGAGGGTCTTGAAGAAGAGCGGTGGGCGCAACGCCCAGGGTCGCAAGACAGCACGTCACCGCGGCGGTGGTGCCAAGCGCCTGTACCGGCGGATCGACTTCAAGCGCCGCAAGGACGGCGTGCCCGCGAAGGTGGCCGCGATCGAGTACGACCCCAATCGCTCCGCCTACATCGCGCTGCTGCACTACTCCGACGGGGAGAAGCGCTACATCCTCGCCCCGCAGCGGCTCACGGTGGGGATGACGATCTCCTCCGGGCGACGACGCAGAGATCTCGGTCGGCAACTGCCTCGTCGCTCGCGCGTATGCCCGTGGGCACGGTGATCCACAACGTCGAGCTGCAGCCTGGCCGCGGTGGCCAGATGGCGCGCTCGGCCGGCGCCTCGGTGCAGCTGATGGCCAAGGACGGCGACATGGCCACGCTGCGTCTGCCCTCCGGCGAGATGCGCATGGTGCGCGCCGAGTGTCGCGCCACCGTCGGCACGATCGGCAACGCCGAGCACCAGAACGTCAAGGTGGGCAAGGCCGGGCGCAAGCGTCACATGGGCGTGCGCCCGCAGACGCGTGGCGTGGCGATGAACCCCGTCGACCACCCGCACGGCGGCGGCGAGGGCTCAACCACCGCCGGTCGTCACCCGGTGACCCCCTGGGGCGTGCCGACGCTCGGCTACCGCACGCGCAAGAAGAACAAGGCTTCCGACAAGTACATCGTGCGCGGACGCAGGCGCGGGAAGGGTAAGCAAAGATGAGCCGCTCCAGCAAGAAGGGGCCGTGGGTCGAAGAGCGTCTGATGGCGCGCATCGAGGCCATGAACGCGGCCAACACGAAGAAGATGCTGAGGACTTGGTCGCGCACCTCGACGATCTTCCCCGAGATGGTGGGCCACACGCTCGCCGTGCACGACGGCAAGAAGCACGTGCCGGTCTTCATCAGCGAGTCGATGGTCGGCCACAAGCTCGGCGAGTTCGCCCCCACGCGCATGTTCCGCGGTCATGCCGGCTCCGGGAAGGTCCGATGAGCGCCGAGAAGCCCACCGACGAGCAGGCCCCTGAGGGTCGAGGAGCAGGCAAAGCCGGCTGCGAAGGCCAAGCCGGCCGCCGCGAAGAAGCCCTCTGACGGAGAAGCCGCGTCAGAGAAGGCCGCCACTGAGAAGAACGCCCGCCGCCAGAGAAGTTCGCCGCCAAGGACAGCCGCGCCGCCAAGAAGGGCGCCGCCGAGGAGTCGCCCGTCGTCGCCAAGGGCAAGCCGGCGCTGGAAGCCGACCGCGAAGAAGCCGGCCACAGAAGAGCCAGTCGCCAAGAAGCCAGCGGAGAAGAAGCCCGCGCCGAGAAGACGAGCGCGGAGCCGTGCCGAGAAGGCCGGCGCTCAGGCTAGGAGACGAGCTGCTACCGCGAAGGCCGAGAAGCCCGCGACGGCAGCCGAGCGCGATGGCGCAGCGCGCTGCCGCTTCCAGCCGACAGCGTCGAGCGCACGACAAGGTGGTGCGCGCGCAGGCTCGCTACGTGCGCACCTCGGCGCGCAAGGCGCGCATGGTGTGCGGGCACCTGCGAGGCAAGTCTGTTACGGAGGCACGCGCTATCCTCGCTTTCACCCCTCGTGAGGTGGCTCGCGACTGGAGCAAGCTGCTGGAGTCGGCTGTGGCCAACGCCGAGAACAATCACGAGCTGATCGAGGACGATCTGCTCATTCGCGAGGCGTATGCCGACGAGGGGCCGACGATCAAGCGCTTCCGGCCGCGGGCGCAGGGACGGGCGACGCCGATCCGCAAGCGCACCAGCCATCTGACGATCACGCTGACACCCAAGCCGTAGGCGCGGAGACAGGACTTCAGAGAGAAATGGGTCAAAAGGTTCATCCAGAGGCAATGCGCGTGGGTTATATCCACGACTGGAAGTCCAACTGGTTCAACGAGCGCAACTTCGCCGAGTACCTAGCCGAGGACATCAAGGTTCGCGAGCACATCGTGGACAAGCTCGCCCATGCAGGCCTCTCGGACATCACGATTCGCAAGGACTCCAACGAGCTCGAGGTCAACATCCACACCGCTCGCCCCGGGATCGTGATCGGTAAGTCGGGCGCCGAAGTGGATGCACTGCGGCGCGACCTTCACCGCATGACCCAGCAAGCAGATCAAGGTCAACATCCTCGAGATCAAGCGCCCCGAGCTCGACGCGAAGCTCGTGGCTCAGTCGATCGCCGAGCAGCTCCAGAACCGCGTGGCCTTCCGCCGTGCGATGAAGCGCGCGCTCACGAGCGCGATGCGCTCTGGCGCCAAGGGCGTCAAGGTCCAGGTCTCCGGTCGCCTGGGCGGCGCGGAGATGGCGCGCACCGAGAGCTACTCCGACGGGCGGGTGCCGCTGCACACGATGCGTGCCGACATCGACTACGGCTTCTACGAGGCACGCACCACGTTCGGGCGGATCGGCGTCAAGTGCTGGGTGAACAAGGGCGAGATCATGCCCGAGGGCTACACCGGCGCGGACCTCACCGACATGAGCGCTCCCGCGCCCCCAAGCGGCGACCGCGACGGTCGCGGTGGTCGCGATGGACGTGACGGTCGCGGCAGGGGACGTGGCGGTCCCGGTGGCGGCGGTCGCGGCGCGGGTGGGTCCGGATCAGGAGGCCGTGGTCCAGGCGGTCCCGGCGGCGGCGCGTGGTCCGGGCGGCGGTCGTGGGCCGGGTGGCCCCGGTGGTGGCGGTCGTGGGGCGGGTGGGTCCGGCGTGGAGGTCGTGGCGCCGGTGGCGGGGGTCGTGGCCCCGGCGGTGGCTCTGATCGAGGCGGCATGCGCTGATGCTGTCACCCAAGCGTGTCAAGCACCGCAAGCAGCACCGTGGCCGTCGCCGCGGGCTCTCGCGTGGGCAGGTGAAGGTCCAGTTCGGCGAGTACGGACTGAAGTCGCTCGAGCAGGGTTGGCTCACCAACCGCCAGATCGAGGCCGCTCGTATCGCGATGACCCGCAAGATCAAGCGTGGCGGGAAGGTTTGGATCAACGTCTTTCCCGACAAGCCTGTCACCAAGAAGCCGGCCGAGACGCGCATGGGGTCGGGCAAGGGCAACCCCGAAGGTTGGGTGGCGGTCGTCAAGCCCGGACGCGTCATGTTCGAGCTTGCCGGCGTGCCCGAGCCGCTGGCGCGCGAAGCGATCACGGCTTGCCGCGCACAAGCTGCCCGTCAAATCCAAGTTCGTGTTGCGAGAGGACTGAGCTCGTCGCGATGAAGGCCAAGGAGATCAGGGACATGCCCGACGACGAACTCGCCGAGCAGATATCGACGATGCGCAAGGACCTCTTCGGGAAGCGCTTCGCCAACGCCACAGGCGAGCTGGAGGACACCGCCGGGGTCTCTCGCGCTCGACGCGATCTCGCACGTGCCCTCACCGTCGCGCGCGAGCGCGTGCCGCGCGGGTCGCCGCGCAACAAGAACTGAAAAGCTGAACTGGAAGATCGAAACGGATAGAGATGGCTGACGAGACAGACAACGAGACGCCCCAAGACGCCGAGGTTGAGGCTCAGGCGAGCGACGAGGCGCAGCCTAGCAGGTCGCGCCCGAGGCCCCGTCGCGGCCGCCGCGAGCCCGCGACCGGGTCGGCGCCGCCCGAGCAGCTCTCCTCCAAGGAGCGTCGTCGCCGTGCGCGCTCCACTCACGGGGCGAGGCACGTGCGTCGCGCACCCCCGAGGAGCGTCACGCCGAACGGGTCGCCGAGCGTCGCAGCGAAGGCCGTCAAGCGTCGCGCGCGACGCCTGCAGGAACGAGCCAAGGCCGCCGAGCGTCGGGCCGGCGCCCCCGCGCGCGAGCCGCTTCCGCCGGTGCACGCCGCCGGTCGAGGGTGCCCGCAAGGTTCGCCAGGGAGTGGTCGTCTCAGACAAGGCCGACAAGACGATCACCGTGCGCATCGACGTCGCTCGTCGCCACCGGCGCTACGAGAAGATCGTGCGCAGCTCGAGCACGCTGCACGCCCACGACGAGAACAACGAGGCCACACGAGGGAGACGTGGTGCGAGTCGTCGAGAGTCGTCCGCTGTCGCGCACCAAGCGCTGGAAGCTCGTGGATGTGTTGGAGAAGGCGAGATGATCCAAAACGAGACCAGGCTTCGTGTGGCCGACAACACCGGCGCGCGAGAGATCCTCTGCATTCGCGTCAAGGGTGGATCCAGGCGACGCTACGCGTTCGTGGGCGACGTCATCACGGCGACCGTGAAGCAGGCTAACCCGCATGGGGCCGGTCAAAAAGGGCGACGTGGTCACCGCGGTGGTGGTGCGCACCAAGAAGCCCTTTGGCCGCGACGATGGGACCTACATCTCCTTCGACGACAACGCCGCCGTGATCATCGACGACCAGAACAACCCGCGCGGCACGCGCGTGTTCGGCCCGGTGGCGCGCGAACTTCGCGACCGCAACTTCATGAAGATCGTCTCGCTGGCGCCGGAGGTTCTGTGAGATGGCGCGCACCGCGGCAACACCCGAGCGTCACGTTCTCAAGGTCCGCTCAGGAGACCAGGTGCAGGTGATGGCGGGCAAGGATCGCGGCAAGCGTGGACGCATCCTGCGCGTGGAACCGGACGCGAGCGCGTATATGTCGAGGGCCTGAACATGGTCAAGCGCCACATGCGCCCCCAGCAGGTGGCCGACACTCAGCGTGGACAGACCGTCGGCGGCGTGATCGAGCGCGAGGGACCGATCCATGTCTCCAACGTGATGCTGCTCGACCCCAAGGACAGCAAGCCTACGCGCATCGGCATCGAGCGCGAGAACGGCAAGCGCTATCGCGTCGCCAAGCGCTCCGGCACAAGACTCGACTGACAGGGACGACTGATGAGCACTGTCACGACAGCACGCCTGAAGACCCGCTATCTGGATGAGATCCGACCGGCGCTGATCGAGCGCTTCGGCTACTCCTCCCTGATGCAGGCGCCCAAGCTCTCGAAGATCACTCTCAATATGGGGGTGGGCGACGCCAAGCAGGACTCCAAAGTCCTCAAGGCCGCCCAGGAGCAGCTTGCGACGATCGCCGGCCAGCAGCCGAGCGTCGGCGCGCCCGCAAGTCGATCGCCGCGTTCAAGCTGCGCGAGGGCATGCCCGTCGGCGTCGCGGTCACCTTGAGGGCGGAGCGTGGCTACGAGTTCCTCGATCGCCTCACCTCGATCGCGATTCCGCGCATCCGTGACTTCCGCGGTCTGAACCCGAGATCGTTCGACGGCCACGGCAACTACACGATGGGCGTCCGCGAGCAGATCATCTTCCCCGAGATCGACTACGACGCGATCGACCAGGTGAGGGGCATCGACATCACGATCACCACCACCGCGAAGGGCGACGTCGAAGCATTCGCTCTCCTACAGGCCCTCGGGTTGCCCTTCGCGACTCAAGGGCGACCTGTCGGCTTCGACCAGGACGCTGCGCCGAGAACTCGACACATCCGAGAACGGGAGCAACCGACTGATGGCCAAGACCTCGCTACGTGTCAAGCAGGCGCGCACGCCGAAGTTCAAGACACGTGCCTATACTCGCTGCAACCGCTGCGGCCGCCCGCACTCGGTGTACCGCAAGTTCGGGATTTGCCGCATCTGCCTGCGCGAGCTGGCCCACAACGGCCAGATACCGGGGATGACGAAGTCCTCCTGGTAGGCGCAACGTCCTTTCGAGAACCACTTCAGATCAGAGCACGCCATGTCCATGACAGACCCGATAGCCGACTTCCTCACGCGTATCCGCAACGCGATCCATGCCGCGCACGAGACCGTCGAGATCCCGGCCTCCAAACTGAAGGCCGAGGTCGCGCGGATCCTTACCGAGCAGGGCTACATCGACTCGTGGTCGGTCGTGCCCGCGCCCGACGGCGCGGCCGGTCGAGCTGATCGAGATCCGCTTGAAGTACACCGACGACCGTCGCTCGGCGATCTCCGGGCTGCGACGCGTGTCGCGACCCGGGCCGGCGCACCTACGTGGAGGCCACGCGCATCCCCAAGGTGCTCGGCGGGATGGGAACTTCGATCGTGTCCACCTCGCGCGGCGTGATGACAGGTCACGACGCGCGCGCCGCCGGCATCGGCGGCGAGGTCCTCGCGCAGGTCTGGTAGGCATTTGTCATGTCGAGAATCGGTAGACAGCCAATCACAGTGCCAGCCGGCGTGACCGTGGCGATAGAGCCAGAGTCGGTGAGCGTGAAGGGCCCCAAGGGCGAGCTCTCTGAGCGCGTGCCACGCGACATCGAGGTCGTCCAGGACGGCGAGCGCCTGGTCGTCTCGCGCCCGACCGATCGCGGCGAGCATCGTGCGCTGCACGGCCTCACACGCTCGCTTGTGGCCAACATGGTTGAGGGCGTCACGGCCGGCTATGAGAAGCGCTTGGAGATTCAGGGCGTCGGATATCGCGCGCAGATGAAGGGCAAGAACCTCGAGCTCGCGGTCGGCTACTCCCATCCCGTCCCGATCCCGGCCCCCGCACGGCATCGAATTCGAAGTTCCTCAGCCCACCAGGATCGTCGTGAAGGGCATCTCCAAGCAGCAGGTCGGCGAGATCGCCGCGATCATCCGCAAGCAGCGCCCGCCGGAGCCCTACAAGGGCAAGGGCATTCGCTATGAGGGCGAGTACGTAGCCCGCAAGGTCGGCAAGAGGGCATGACCGTCCTCACCAAGGAGACCCGTCGTCTCAAACGCCGCCGCAGGGTGCGCGCGAAGGTGTCGGGCACCGCCGCGCGTCCACGTGTCTCGGTGTTCCGCTCCAATCGCGGCCTGTCAGCGCAGCTCGTCGACGACGCCGTCTGCTCGCACGCTCGCCTCCGTCCACTGGTACGAGCCAGAGCTGCGCGAGCTCGCGATGGCCGATCGCACGAAGCGCTCCGGAGAGCTGCTAGCGGAGCGCGCGAAAGCCGCCGGCGTCTCGGAGGTCGTGTTCGATCGTGGCGGCTACCGCTACCACGGCCACGTGCGCGCGTTCGCTGAGGCGATCCGCGAGGCTGGCATAACCGTCTAGTGCTCGACACCCCGCTACCCTCTCTCACTCTTCATGCAAACAGACAGATCAGTCAACGCAGGCAGCCTCGACCTCCAGGAGCGCGTGGTGGAGATCAATCGCGTCGCCAAGGTGGTCAAGGGCGGCAGGCGCTTCTCCTTCACCGCGCTCGTAGTCGTAGGCGACGAACGCGAAGTGGTAGGCGTCGGCTACGGCAAGGCCAACGAGGTTCCGCTCGCGATCCAGAAGGGGGTTGAGCGGGCCAAGAAGGACCTTTTCCGCGTGCCCAAGCACGGCAGCACGATCACCCATCAGACGACCGGCATCTTCGGCTCGGGACGTGTCCTCTTGAAGCCCGCCTCGCCAGGCACCGGCGTGATCGCCGGGGGAGGCGTGCGCGCGGTGCTCGAGCTCGCCGGCATCCACGACATCCTCTCCAAGAGCCTTGGTACGCAGAACCCGATCAACCTCGTCAAGGCTACGGTCGCCGGCCTGCGCGGCCTGCGCACCCCTTCGGAGGTCGCCGAGCTGCGTGGCCTTACGATCGCGAAGGTCCTTGGACTGACCGAGCAGCCGGCAAATGGTGCCGCTGAGCGGCGCGGTCGGTCGAGGAGGCTGAGGCCGCTGAGCCGGCGCCGCGTCGCCGGAAGTGCCCCACCGAGCGGGGACGCGCGACAGCGATCCGGCCCCCCGATCCCACGCGAGGCGCCTGCCTGATGGCGACCCTGCAGGTAACGCAAAGGCGCTCCAGCAGCGGCTCGAACAAGCGCCAGCTCGACACGCTGCGCTCGCTCGGCCTACGACGTATCGGTCACACGGTCGAGGTCAAGGACTGCGAGCAGTCGCGTGGGATGGTGCACGCCGTGCGGCACCTCGTCGATCCCGGTGCGCCGCCAGGGCGCCAACAGGAGATCATGACCCGCCGGCCGACCGCCAAGACGACGAGCAGCCGATCGGCCTGCACTCGCTGAAACCGGCCGCAGGCAGCCGTCGTCCGCGCAAGCGCGTGGGACGCGGCGAAGGGTCGGGCACCGGCAAGACCGTCGGGCAGGGGCCAGAAGGGCGCGGGCTCGCGCTCTGGCTCGAAGAGCAGGTCGCGCTTCGAGGGCGGGCAGATGCCGATCCACATGCGCATGCGCAAGCTTCGTGGGCCGCACATGAAGAAGTCGATGCCGTTCGAGATGTTCCGGACTCACACTCAGCCCGTGAATGTCTCCGACCTCGAGAGCCGCTTTGACGCTGGCGCCGAGGTCACGGTCGAGCTGATGAAGGCCAAGGGACTGGCCACACGCAAGGGACGTGCCCGTCAAGGTGCTTGCCAAGGGCGATCTGAGCAAGGCGTTGACCGTCCACGCCCACGGTTTCAGCAAGGCGGCGCGCGAGCGCATCGAGGCCGTCGGCGGCGCCTGTCACACCCTCGACGGCTAGCGTCCCAACTGATGCGCAACGGCTCGCCGCTTCTCGTGTGGGCGAGCTCTGCCATATGGCAGAGGCCAGGCGGGCCGTATTTAGCGGGACGGTGCCTCGCGCCTAGCGCTGGACGGCTAGAATCAGGCGATCCGCAACGCGGGGCAAGCCCCCGCGTGACGGTCTAAAAACCATGCTCTCGACCATCCTCAGCGCCTTCCAGGTTGCGGACATCCGCAAGAAGCTCCTGTTCACAGCGGGCATGCTGCTGATCTACAGGCTTGGCTCGCACTCCCGGTGCCGGGCGTCAACCTCGCCGCCGTCAACAACATCCAGAAGCAGTTCGGGGGCTCCAACATCCTCGGCTTCCTGAACCTGTTCTCCGGCGGCAGCCTCTCGCGGATCGCGCTGTTCGCGTTGGGCATCATGCCCTACATCACCGCATCGATCATCCTGCAGCTGCTGCAGGTTGTGGTGCCGGCGCTCGAGAAGCTCTCCAAGGAAGGCGAAGTCGGCCAGGCCAGGATCACGCAATACACGCGCTATCTGACGGTCGGGCTCGCGTTCGCCCAGTCGATCGGCTATGTGTTCCTGTTCCACTCGCTGTCGGCCTCCTCAAACGAATCGGTCGTGACCAAGTTCGACGCTCCGCACATCTTCCTGATCGTGATCTGCCTGACCGCCGGCTGCGTGCTGCTGATGTGGATCGGCGAGCTCATCACCCAGCGCGGGATCGGCAACGGGATCTCGCTGCTGATCTTCACGTCAATCGTGGCGCGCCTGCCCGCCGGCATCGAAGTGTGGTGGACCAGCCAAGACCAGGTGTTCAAGGTGATGATGCCCTTCCTCGTGCTGGCGGTCGTCGCCGGGATCGTGTTCGTGCAGGAGGGACAACGGCGCATACCGGTGCAATACGCAAAGCGCGTGATCGGCAGGCGCATGACCGAAGGCGGGCAGACCTATCTCCCGCTGCGCGTGAACATGGCCGGTGTGATCCCGGTGATCTTCGCCGCCAGCATCATGGCGTTCCCGCCGACCGTCGGACAGCTCATCAAAACACCGTGGGCAAAAGACGTGTCGAACTTCTTCACGCCCAACGGCTGGCACTACATAGTTGGCGAGTCGATCTTCATCATCGTCTTCGCCTACTTCTACACGGCCGTCACGTTCAACCCGGTCGACCAGGCCGACAACCTGAAGAAGTACGGCGGCTTCATCCCGGGTGTGCGCCCGGGGCGCCCGACCGCCGAATTCCTCGACCGGATCCTCGCCAGGCTGACGTTCCCCGGCGCGCTCTTCCTCGCGGCCGTGGCGGCTTTGCCCGCGATCTTGATCGCTCGTACCCATCAGAACTTCTTCTTCGGCGGGACGTCGATCCTGATCGTGATCGGGGTGGCCCTCGAAACGATGAAGCAGCTCGAGGCCCAGCTGATGATGCGCAGCTACGAGGGCTTCTTGAAGTAGCTGGCGCCTTGACCCCAGCGGGTAGGCTCTCGCGTCTAGTGGTCGAGACGAATCTCATCTTGCTGGGCCCCCCCGGCGCCGGCAAGGGCACCCAGGCCGAGCGCCTGCAAGCAGACTTCGGGCTCGCCCACATCTCCACCGGCGACATGCTGCGCGCCCAGGTGGCGCAGGGCACTGAGTTGGGAAGGGAGGCGGAGAAGTACATGAACGCCGGCGAGCTCGTCCCCGACGAGGTGATCCTCGGCATGATTGGGCGGCGCATCGGCGAGCAGGACGCGCGCGAAGGATTTCTGCTCGACGGCTTCCCGCGCAACACCGCTCAGGCCGACGCGCTCGCGGCGAGGTTGGACGAGCTCCGAGCGGCGACTGACAGCCGTCCTGCTGATCGACGTGCCCGACGATGAGGTGGTGCGGCGTCTCGGAGGGCGACGCGTGTGCTTGAAGAGCGGCCACGTCTATCACGTCGAGTTCGATCCCCCCAAGCGCGAGGGGGTATGCGACCAGGACGGCTCGCGCTTGATCCAGCGCGACGACGACAAGGAGGAGACGATTCGCCGACGTCTTGAGGTCTATGCGCGTCAGACCGCCCCACTGATCGACTATTACGAGAGCGTCGGTCTGCTGCGCCGCTTCGATGGTCAGCGCGACCCCGACGAGGTGCACGACCACATCAGAGCGACCGTGGCGACACTGCGCCTGGAGGACGAGCTCTAGCGGGATGGCCTCTGCCCCCGGCTGACCTGCCGCGGACGGCGTCGGGGCCTGCTCGCGATCCGTCGCGAGCGAAGCTCGTCAACGTGGCGGCTCGGCCGGGTCTGGGATGCCGACGGGGAAAGATAAGCTGCTGGGATGATCATCAAGAAGTCGCCCGAGGAGATCGAGAAGATGGCTGCCGCGGGCGCGATCCAGGCGGCGGCCCTGGATCTCGTGGCCGGCAAGATCCGCCCAGGCATGAGCACCGAGGAGCTCGACGCGGCGGCTGAGCGCTTCATCCGCTCCCAGGGGGCGACGCCGACCTTCAAGGGATATCGTGGCTTCCCCGGCTCGATCTGCGCGTCCCCGAACTCGATGGTCGTGCATGGGATCCCTGGGAGATATCGACTGAAGCGCGGAGACATCCTGTCGGTCGACATCGGCGTGACGCTCGACGGCTGGGTGGCCGACGCGGCGCGCACGTTCCCTGTGGGGGAGGTCACACCGCTCGCGCAGAACCTGTTGAGCGCAACCGAGCAGGCCCTTCACGCCGGTGTGGAGCAATGCCGGCCGGGTGCTCGCATGGGCGACGTATCGCACGCGATCCAGCGGGTGTCCGAGCAGGCCGGCCTGTCAGTAGTGCGCTCGCTCGTCGGTCACGGCGTCGGCAAAAGCATGCACGAGGATCCCCAGGTCCCCAACTACGGGAGGGTCGGCAAGGGGCCCCTGCTGGAGGAGGGCATGGTGCTGGCGATCGAGCCAATGACCACCGCCGGGCGCCCGGCGGTGCGCGTGGCGGGCGACGGGTGGGCGATCTTCTCCCAAGATGACTCGCTGGCGGCGCACTTCGAGTTCACCGTGGCCATCACCGGCGAGGGACCACGCATTCTCACCCCGTGGCACCTCGCCGCGGAGCAGCGTGTGAGCGTCGACAGACAGGCCGCCGCCTCGGCGGGATAGCCTGGTGGACGGCGCCGCCTCGGTGGGATAGCCTGGTGGACCGTTCGTGCCAGGTCGTCTAAAGGCGGCCTGTAGCGGGGTGGGCCCTGCCGGGACGTGGCCTCTAAGACATCGGGCCGCGGCCTCGACGACATAGTTGCTACCATCCGCTGTCCTGCTCGAATGCGCGGAAGCTCGACGCGTGAGGGCAGAACCACGACGCGGTAGCGGCGGCCGTCCCGGCAGCCAGAGCCGGGTCGCAGGGACCAGCCGAAAGGGATCATGAAGGTAAGACCGTCGGTCAAGCCGATGTGCGAGAAGTGCAGGATCATCCGCCGTAACAAAACGGTGCTGGTGATCTGCCAGAACAAGCGTCATAAGCAGCGGCAGGGCTAGCCCGGATGGCACGTATCGCTGGGGTCAACCTCCCCTTGAACAAGCGAGCTGAGATCGGCTTGACCTATATCTACGGCATCGGCCGCTCCACCTCCAACAAGGTGTTGAGCGAGGTCGACGTGAGCCCCGACACCTATATCCGCGATCTCACCGAGGAAGAGGTCGCCAAGCTGCGCGACGCGATCGACCGCTCGTTGACGGTCGAGGGAGACCTTCGCCGCGAGCGCTCGCAAGACATCAAGCGCTTGCAGGAGATCGCCTGCTACCGCGGGCTGCGCCACCGGCGCGGGCTGCCCGTGAGGGGCCAGAAGACGAAGACCAACGCACGTACCCGCAAGGGCCCCAAGCGGCTGCAGGTTGCGGGCAAGAAGAAGTTGAAGAAGTGATGGAGTCTCGCTGATGGCTGCTCCAAAGCGTCCTGCGCGCGGTCGGCGCCGGCAGAAGAAGAACGTCCCGATTGGGCAAGCCCACATCAAGACTTCGTTCAACAACACGATCGTCTCGCTCACCGACACCCAGGGCAACGTGCTCGCCTGGGAGTCGGCCGGCGGCGCCGGCTTCAAGGGCTCGCGCAAGTCGACCCCATTCGCGGCTCAGGTCACGGCCGACGCCGCTGCCCGCAAGGGCATGGAGCAGGGACTTCAGAAGGTCGAGGTCTACGTCAAGGGCCCGGGCTCGGGTCGCGAGACGGCGATCCGCTCGTTGCAAGCCGCCGGCCTCGAGGTGACCGGCGTGAAGGACGTCACTCCTCAAGCCCACAACGGATGCCGCCCGCGCAAGCGGCGGCGCGTCTGAGATGACCGTGAGCGCTTCGCCATACTGCGTCCTCGCCAGCTCGCGTGCCAAGCACGCCACGCGTGGCTGCCTGCCTGTGCCCTTTAGGGTGTGCCCCGAATGGGGTACGTCTTTGTCTGGCTCGACTCACGGCCATCTCAGAGGAGCTAAGTAATGGCAAGAGACACAAGCCCACAGTGCAAGCAGTGCCGACGCGAGGGACAGAAGCTGTTCCTCAAGGGCGAGCGCTGCCTGACCGACAAGTGCGGCGTGGAGCGGCGCTCCTACCCGCCCGGCGAGCACGGTCGCGGGCGTCAGAAGCAGAGCGAGTACCGCCTGCAGCTGCGCGAGAAGCAGAAGGCCCGTCGCTACTACGGGGTGCTCGAGAAGCAGTTTCACGGCTACTACGAGAAGGCTTCGCGTCAGCCAGGCATCACGGGTGAGAACCTGCTCGCGCTGCTGGAGTGCCGCCTCGACAACGTCATGGTCCGTCTCGGCTTCGCCGCCTCGCGCAGGCAGGCGCGCCAGCTCATCCGTCACGGTCACTGGACTGTCAACGGTCGCCGGGTAGACATACCCAGCTACCAGGTGAGGCCTGGCGATGTGATCGCGATCAAAGCGGGCACTCCGGCTATGCAGGTGGTAAGGGACGCCACCGAGCTCACCGGACAGATTCCCGCGTGGCTCCAGGCCGACCACGAGTCGCTCACGGCCAAGGTGCTGCGCAAGCCGGAGCGGCGAGAGGTGGCCGCGCCGGTGCAGGAGCAGCTCATCATCGAGCTGTACTCGAAGTAGACGCTTTCCCCCGCCGACGCCTCTTGGGGTGGCGGCGCGCCAGAGCCGGGCTCTCACCAGGCTCGGTTTGACACCAACACGACGTTAGGACCCCGATGCTCGACTTCCAAATCCCGCGGATCACCAGCGAGTCCGTGGAGCAGAACCGTGGCACGTTCACCATCGAGCCGCTAGACCGCGGATTCGGCTACACGTTCGGCAACTCTTTGCGGCGTGTCCTGCTCTCCTCGCTCGCCGGCGCCGCCGTCACGAGCGTGCGCATCGAGGGCGTGGCGCACGAGTTCTCCACAGTCCAAGGCGTCAAGGAGGACGTGACCGACATTGTGCTCAACCTGAAGGGCATCGTGTGCCGCATGCACTCCGACGCCTCGGAGGTCGAGGCGCCGCTCGTGGTGACCGGTCCCGGTGAGATCACGGCCAAGGACATCGACCTGCCCGCGGGCGTCGAGATCCTCAACCCGGACGTGCACATCGCGACGCTCGAGAAGAAGACCAAGCTCGAGCTCTACATGACGATCGGTCGCGGCCGCGGATATAGGCCCGCCGAGGAGAACAAGTCGGCCGACCAGCCGATCGGGGTTATCCCGATCGACTCGATCTTCTCGCCTGTGCGTCGCGTGGCCTACGCGGTGGAGCAGGCGCGTGTGGGACAGAAGACCGACTTCGACAAGCTCACGCTCGACATCGAGACCGACGGCTCAATCGAGCCGCAGGCGGCGCTGCGCGAGGCGGCCGAGCTGCTCATCTCCCAGCTCGCGATCTTCACCGACGCCGATCGCATCCAAGAGCTGAGGGCCGTCCCCGGAGGCCAGCTCGACGGCCACGGTCTCGCGGTCGGCGGCAGTGGCGCCCCGGCTGCGCTTCAAGGTGAGGAGTGGAGCATCCTGATCGAGGAGCTCGAGCTCGGAGTGCGCTCCTACAACTGCCTCAAGCGCGCCGGCATCCAGACCGTGGGCGACCTCATCTCCAAGTCCGAGGGCGAGCTCAACGCGATCCCGAACTTCGGCAAGAAGTCGATCGACGAGGTCATCGAAACGCTGGAGGCGCGAGGCCTGCACCTGCGCCAGGACTGACTAGGAGGCCCGCTGGGCGGCGCGGGGCGGCGTCCTGCCGATCGGAGATCGACGGGATCTCCGATCGGCCAGCACGCGTGCTCAGCACGCCACGCGGGCGGGTGGGCCTCTTCAATCCTTGCCCCGCTTGCCCATCGACCCTCCTAGACGGTTAGACTCCGACAACAACTGCCATGAGACATCAGAAGACACGCAACAAGCTCAGCCGCGACTCGGCGCACCGCAAGTCGCTGCTCATGAACCTCACCAAGGAGGTCTTGGAGCACGAGCGGATCAAGACGAGCGAAGCGAAGGCGAAGGCTGTCAAGCCCGAGATCGAGAAGCTGATCACGCTCGCCAAGCGCGGCGACCTGCACGCTCGCCGCCAGGCGCTGTCGGCTCTCTCGCAAGACAAGTTCGCCGTGCACAAGCTGTTCGAGGAGGTCGCGCCCCGCTACGTCGACAGGCCGGGTGGATACACGCGCATCCTCAAGCTCGGGCCGCGTCGCAGCGACGCGACCGAGATGGTCTACCTCGAGCTGGTGTAACCGCCGCCGCGTGGCGGAGCCGGCGGTGCTTGGGAGTCGACGCGCACGCGTACAGCCAAGTGGGGCGTGCGCCGCGGCGAGACCCCCAATGGGGCACAAATGGTCGCAAAGCTGACGCTGCAATACGACGGGAACAAGTTCGCGGGGTGGGCGTGTCAGCCGGAGCTGCGCACAGTGCAGGGAGAGCTGGAGCGGGCGTTGCGAACGGTCCTGGGCGAGCACGACGCGGACGGGAAGCCGCTCACTCTGAGCGTCGCCGGGCGCACAGACCGTGGCGTGCATGCGTGGGGTCAGGTCGCCAGCTATCGCCACGAGGCGGTCGATCCGCTGCGGCTGAACTCGTTGCTCCCGCCCGACATGGCGGTGCTCGGCTGCGAGCCGGTCCCTGAGGTGTTCGACGCGAGGCGCAGCGCTACGAACAGGACCTACTGCTATCGCGTGCTCGCGCGTCGCACGCGTGACGTGTTCGAGCGTGGGCGCGCCCTGTGGTGGCCGCAACCGCTCGATCGCTCGCTGCTTGAGGAGTGCGCGAAGCTGCTTCCGGGCAGCCACGACTTCACCGCGTTCACGCCCACCGAGACCGAGCACAAGCGCTTCGAGCGCACCGTGAGCAGCGCGCGGTGGCGTGGCGAAGGGGACGTGCTCGAGCTGTGGATCGAGGCCGACACGTTCCTGCGGCACATGAACCGGGTGCTGGTGGGCACGATGCTCGAGGTCGCCGCTGGACGGCGCGAGCTCGCGGAGTTCGCGCCGTTGCTGGAGGGGAGGCCTCGCTCGCACGCCGGGCCGACCGCGCCGGCGCATGGCCTGGCGCTCGCCGCGGTGGCCTATCCAAACGGCTGATCCCCCGCGCGCGCGGGGTGTAGGCCGGATCCCTCGCGCGCGCGGGGTAGGCCGCTTTTTTGGCGAAGGCAGGGATCGCGCCGCCATCCAGTCCCCGACGAACCCTATGCTGGGGGAGCGATGCTGAACGTGCTGCTCACCAACGACGATGGGATCGAGGCCGACGGGCTGCAGGCGCTGCGACGTGCGCTGGTCGAGCTGGAGGGGGTGCGCCTGGTGGCTATCGCTCCCGATGGCAACCGCTCGGCGATGGCGCGCTCGATCACGACGCGCAGGCCTCTGTGGGTCGAGGAGGTGTCGTTCTCCGACGGCACGGTCGGCTATGCCACCGACGGCACGCCAGTGGACTGCGTGCGGCTCGCGCGGCTCGGCCTCGTCGAGGGCTTCGAGGCGCAGCTGGTCGTCTCCGGTATCAACCACGGCGCCAACCTCGGCGACGACATCACCTACTCCGGCACCGTCGCCGCGGCGCTCGAGGGCGTCGTGCTCGGCCTGCCCGCGATCGCCGTGTCGCAGCAGTCCAGGGGACGGTCGCTCGACTTCCGCTACGACGGGGGCTTCGACTTCGAGGTCGCGTCGGGCTTCGTGGCGAGGCTGGTGGAGCGCCTGGAGGAGGTCCCGATACCCCTCGGGACGCTGCTCAACGTGAACGTTCCCGCCGGCGAGCCCGAGGGGATCGAGGTGGCGAGCCTCGGCAAGCGCATCTATCGCGACGAGCTGAAGGTGGCGGCCGACGAGCACGGCTCGGCCACGCGACGGCGCTACTGGATCTACGGCGCGGACCCTGGCTTCCACGACGAGCCGGGCACCGACCTCGCGGCCGTTGCCGAGGGCCGCATCGCGGTGACCCCGATCCATTTCGATCTGACCGACCGTCGGGGACTGGAGGCGCTGCGCGAGTTCGACTTGCAGGCGCTGCTCGAGCCCGCCCTCGATGGCGGGAGCGCGTGAGCGGGTCGCCGAAGAAGCGAAGGCCGGCCGAGTCTGAGTCGCCGGCGCAGGAGTCCTCTGGCTCGGAGGCCCCAGATTCGGTGGAGCCACCCACCCACCTGGCGGCCGAGCCTTCACAGCAGGAGCTGGCACGCGCGGCCGAGCTGCGCAAGCTGCTCGAGCATCACGGGCATCGCTACTACGTGCTCGACGATCCCGAGATCGCAGACGACGCGTACGACGCGCTGCTGGACGAGCTGCGCGCGCTCGAGGCTGAGTTTCCAGAGCTGCTGACGCCCGACTCGCCGACGCAACGGGTCGGGGGGGAGCCCGTGGGGCGCCTGGAGAAGGTGAGGCACCTAGAGCCGATGCTCTCGCTCGACAACGTTCGCGGCGCGGAGGAGCTGCGGGCATGGGTGACACGGATGCAGGCCCACTTGGGACGCGAAGGGATCGTGCGCAGGCGTTTTGAGTATGTGGTCGAGCCGAAGGTGGACGGGCTCGCGGTGAGCCTGCTCTATCGAGACGGGGTGCTCGAGCGGGGAGCGACGCGTGGCAACGGCGAGGTGGGTGAGGACGTGACGCACAACCTGCGCACGATCGGCGCGATCCCCTTGCACATCGAGGACGCGCCCTCTTTGCTCGAGGTGCGAGGCGAGGTGTACATGTCACTTGACGACTTCGCCGCGGTCAACGAGCGGCGTGCCGAAGAGGGGCTGTCGACGTTCATGAATCCCCGCAACTCGGCCGCTGGGGGGGTGCGCCAGCTCGATCCTGCCTTGATGGCGGAGCGTCCGCTCTCGATGTGGGCGTATCAGGTGGGGGTGGCTCCCGACCTTTCGTTCGAGACCCACTGGGAGGCCCTGGAGTGGCTGCGCGAGCGCGGCTTTCGCGTGAATCGCGACATTCAGCGCTTGTGCAGCGAGGACGAGGTGATCTCGCAGTGCCTGCGCTGGCAGGAGCGTCGCGGCGAGCTCGACTTCGAGATCGACGGCGTGGTGATCAAGGTGTCGGATCTGCAATTGCAGCGCCGCCTCGGATCGGTCGGTCGCGACCCGCGTTGGGCGGTGGCGTGGAAGTTCCCGCCGACCACGGCGCTGACACGCCTGCACAAGGTGATGTGGAACGTGGGCAAGTTCGGCGATCTGCGCCCCTATGCGGTGCTGGAGCCGGTCGCGGTCGGAGGCGTCGTGATCAAGCTGGCGACGCTCCACAACGAGGAGGACATCGTCCGCAAGGACATCAGGGCCGGCGAGGAGGTGATCGTGCTGCGCGCCGGCGACGTGATCCCGCAGGTGATCTCGCCGGCGCCGCATGTGGCCGAGCACGAGAATCGCCCGCCAGTGACGCGCCCGCCGGCGCGCTGCCCCTTCTGCGACACCCCGACCGTCAAGCCGAAGGAGTCGGTGTTCACGACCTGCCCCAACCGCGACTGCCCCGAGCGGGCGTGGCAGCTGCTCAAGCACTTCGTCGCGCGTGGCGCGATGGACATCGACGGGCTCGGGGAGAAGCAGGTGGCGCTACTGCAGCAGCGCGGGCTCGTCAAGACCGCGGCGGACTTCTACCGCCTGCGCGAGCACCGTGAGCAGCTGCTGGAGCTGGAGGGCTTCGGGGAGCTGTCGGTGGGCAACCTGCTCGACGCGATCGACGCCTCCAAGCAGCGCCCGTTCGCTCGCGTGCTGTTCGCGCTGGGGATCGAGGAGGTCGGCGAGGTCACCGGACGCAACCTGGCTATGCGCTTCCGCGACATCGTCGCGCTGATGGACGCCAGCGAGGAGGAGATCTCAGAGACGCCGGGGATCGGCGAGAAGATGGCGTCCTCGATCGTCGCGCAGTTGCACGACGATCGCATGGTGGCTCTGATCGGCGACCTGCGTGAGATCGGCCTGCGCTTCGCCGAAGCCGGCCCTGCTCCGACCAGCGGGCCGTTGGCGGGCAAGACGGTGGTGCTCACCGGCACACTTCCCACGCTCTCGCGCGAGCAGGCCACCGAGCGCATCCAGATGGCCGGCGGGCGCGTCACGAGCGCCGTCTCCAAGAAGACCCATTATCTGGTCGCGGGCGACGCGTCTGGGTCGAAGCTCGAGAAGGCCGAACGCCTGCATGTGCGGGTGCTCGACGAGCGCGGGCTGCTCGACCTGTTGGGGAGCGCCTAGAGGCGGCTTTTTTTGGGTTTGCTGTTCGTTCCCGCGGTCTGACGGCGCGCAGCGCCATCACGGCAGTCCCGCCGACACCCTCTTTGCGCGAGGGTCAGTAGCGCGCGAGCGTGATCGTCATGTTGTCTTGGATCGTGTGCGCGGTCCCCGTTTCGATCCCGTCGGTGAAGAAGGCGAACGCGAGCACATCGCCGTTCTGGGCCTGGCAGTAGCCGGCGAGGTTCGAGACGCCGATCAAGGTGCCGGTCTTCGCCTGGCAGCGCCCGCTCGCCGGCGTGTGGCGCATCCGTTCTGAGAGCGTGCCGGTGTGGCCGGCGATCGCGAGGCTGTTGCGCAGCGTCGTGCCGAGCGGGGAGTGGGCGAGCGTCGCGAGCAGTGTCACCACCTGCTTGGGCGTTGTGTGGTCGGAGTGCGACAGGCCCGAGCCGTCGAGCAGGTAGGGATGTAGGCCGAAGTCCTTGGCGATCGTGCTTTTGACCACAGCCGCGCCAGCGGCCGTCGTGCCGGCGCCGCCGTAGCGGGCGCCAAGGTCCTTGAACAGCGTCTCGGCGAAGAAGTTGTCCGACGGCGCCAAGGTCAGGCCGAGCAGCGTCGCGAGTGTGGGCGAGGGGAGCGTCGCGACAACTGTCGCTCCGGGTGGGGCGGAGGCGGCGCCACCGCCGTGCACTGTGATCCCGTCGGCTCTGAGCGCGCCGCGCAGCTGCAGCGCGGCATAGGCGGCGGGGGCGTGCGTGCCGCCTTGCGAGCCGGTCGCTCCACGGTTGAAGGCAAGCGCGCTGAGGTCGCCTTCGAGGTCGGAGTCCAGCGCATAGCCGCTCGCCGGCTCGCCACGCAACGAGTCGAGATAGGACTCGTCGCCGTCGACTTCGCCGCTGACGCTGCGGATGCCGGCTGTCTTTACGAGGCCAGCCAGCTTGGAGACGGTCGTTCCCTCGCCGCCGTAGTGGCTTGCCACGAACGACGCGCTGCCGAACGTCGGGTCGCCCCCTCCGCGCAGGTAGAGGTTGCCTTCCCAGCGCCCGTCCGGGCCGGGATGGCCGCTGGCGAGCACCGTCGTCGAGAGTGCAGCTTCGGGGCCCATCAGCTCGAGCGCGGTGGCGGCGGTGTAAAGCTTCTCCACGGACGCGGGCGGGCGGGCGTTGCTGGCGCGCTGGCTAAACAGCGGCGATCCTGTTGTCAGGTCGAGCACATAGGCTCCCGAGGATGGCCCCGCGATCCTCAGCTCGTGACTCAGCTGCCCAGCCAGCGCGCTTTGGGCGATCGGCGCCGCTCGGGCGGCGCTCGCCACGCCCCCGAAGCCCGTCGCGGCGGCGCTCAGCAGGATCGCGAGCATGCGCTTCAGCCCGAGCCGGTTCATGGAATCACGTAACAGTACGTACAATCAATATCTATGGGTGAGGTTGTCAAGTTGAAGCCCGGAGCCAAGGGCGGCTCGGGCTCTAGAACACGGTCCATCGCCAAGCGGAGCGCTCCCGCGAGAACGAACCGGCGGCGTAAGCCGCAATCCCACAAGACGGCCCTTGTCCTAGGTGGCGGAGGCTTCACGGGGGGCGTGTACGAGATCGGGGCCTTGCGCGCGCTCGACCTGCTCGCGGCCAACCGCACGATCAACCAGTTCGACGTCTACGTGGGCACCTCCGCGGGAGCGTTCGTGGCGTCGCTGTGCGCCAATGGGGTGACGCCGGAGGAGATGATGCGGGTAGTCACGCACCAGGGCCCGCAAGCGTTCAGGGACATCGACCTGGGCGACCTGCTGCGCCTGAACCTGCCCGAGCTCGCGCGCACCGGTGTGCGCCTGCCGTTGAGGCTCGCCTCGCTCACGCGCCAGATGCTCCCGCAGCTCGGCCAGGTCTCGTTGATCGACATCGTGCTCGGCCTGGCCGAGGCGTTGCCGACCGGCGCCTACACGGGCGAGGGCATCGAGCGCTACCTTGGCAAGGTGCTCGCTCAGGCTGGGCGCAGCGACGACTTCCGGGAGCTCGAGCACGAGCTGTACCTGGTCGCCACCGACCTCGACTCGTGCGAGCGGATCGTGTTCGGCGCCGACGGCTTCGACGACGTGCCGATCTCCACGGCGGTGCGCGCGTCGGGGGCGCTTCCGATGGTGTACGCCCCGGTGAAGGTCGGCGATCGCGAGCTGATCGACGGCGGGATCGTGTCCACGACGAACCTCGACATCGCGGTCGAGGCCGGCGCGGAGCTCGTGATCGTGATCAACCCGATCGTCCCGTTCGTCAACGAGCGTGACGAGAATCACTCGAATGGCCGCGCGCCCAGGCGGATCTCCGACATGGGCTTCTCGAAGATCGGCTATCAAGCGTTCAAGCTGCTCGGCCACCGCCGCCTGCACGAGCTGGCTAGCATGTGGGAGGAGCGCTATCCCGGCGTCGACATCGTCTTGATCGAGCCTGAGCCCACCGACTCGCTGATGTTCGAGACCTCGATCATGAGCTTCTCCTCGCGCATCGAGATCGCCCGCCACGGCTTCCAGTCGGTCACCTATCACTTGCTCGACGAATACGAGCGCTACAAGGAGATCTGGGCGCGCCACGGCATCGAGATCTCCGAGCGGCGCGTGCGCCGCGTGGTGGATCACTTCGAAGCCGAGGAGGAGCAGGTGGGGGCTTGGCGCAAAATCCTCGAAGGCACCACCGGGGCGCTGCTGCGCCAGTCGGGCTCAGCTGGGTAGTGGCGCGACGCGCGCTCTCGCCACTAGAACGAACCGTAAATCCAAACCATCCACGACCCGCTCGCACACGACGAGCGGGATGCTCTCAAGCGAGCGCCCGGTCGATCGCGCCGAGCAGGCGCGTCGAGGCGGCTTCGTCGTGGATCGCGATGCGCACATGACGGGGCTCGCCGAGCGCGTCGCCGGCCGCGACCAGGATGCCGGTGCGCGCCAGGCGCGCGGCAAGCTCGCCGCCGTCGAGCGAGGGGTGGGCGACCCACAGGAAGTTGGCCTGGCTGTCGGACACCTCGAAGTGGAGCTGGCGCAATGCGACCGTCAGGCGCTCGCGCTGCTCGGCGACGCGCCGCACGCGCTTGACGAGCAGGGCGGTGCAGGTGCGCAGCGCCTCGAGCGCCCCCGCTTGGGAGATCTCGCTCACGCCAAGATCGGGCTCCAGCTCGGCGAGCAGCTCCTCCGAGCCGGGCGCGCCCAGCGCGTACCCGCAGCGCAGCCCAGCCAGGCCCCAGGCCTTTGAGAAGCTGCGGAACACGAGCAGCCTTGGATGGCGCTCGAGCAGCGCGAGCGACGCGTCGGTCGGCTGGGCATCGGCGAACTCCACGAGCGACTCGTCGAGCAGCACGCCGATGCTTTCCGGCAGACCCGCCAGCAGGCGCTCGAGCTCGCGCGTCGGCAGGAGCTCGCCGGTGGGGTCGTTGGGGCTTGCGAGCGCCACCACGCGCGTGCTCTCGGTCACCGCTTCCATGAGTCTGTCGACGCCGCCGTCGATTGGCACCGCGCGGCCGTGAGCCCTGCGGGCCATGATCGGGAACAGTGGATATGACGGCCACGAGGTGAGCAGCTCCTGCCCCGGCTCGATCAATGCTCGCGTCGCGGCGCTCAGCAACTCAGCGGCGCCGTTGCCGACGATCACGCGCGCCGGGTCGAGGCCGTGACGCTCGGCGAGCCGGGCGCGCAGCTGCGAGCCGCGCGTGTGCGGATAGCGCTGCAACCCGCGTCTTGCCACGAACGTGATCGCGCTCACCACCTCAGGGTGCGGCAGATCGGGCCAAGTCGTGTGCGACAGGTCGAGCGTCTGCACGCGCGTCAGCGCCTTGCGCTTGCGCTCGGCCGCCTCCTCGCGCAGCCCGCTGTTGACCTCCTCCTCGCTCATCCCCTCGAACTGCTTGTAGTAGTCGAGCAACCCCATCGCTTGTCAGGGCTTGTTCCCCGGCATCGAGCTAGAGCCCGGGCCGTGGATCACGATGAACCAGAACGAGAACGCGGCGGCGCACACAGCGGCGGTGATCGCGAATATGCGGGGGAGCGCGCCGGAGCGCTGATCGTAGCCCGCGGCGCGCCGCACGAGGATCCACGCGTTGTCCAGCCGGCGCAGGATCATCAGCGTGCCGAACAGCAGCACGAACAGAGCCACGATCGCGAGCAGGAACCCGAAGCTCACGCTACCCGTGAGGTAGTTGGTCTGCGCGCTGACCCATATGCAAGCAAGCGGGATTGGGCCCCAGCAGAGCAGGCAGCCGATGACCATCGCCATAAACAGGAGCCTGGCCAGCACGTTGTCGATGTGCTGCCGCGACGCGCTCCCGCGTTGCGGCAGCGCGCGAAAGCGAATCGGCGCCGTGCCTGGTCTGCGGCCGACGAACAGGCCGCCGTTGTCGCTGGGATCAGAGCGCATCGTTGCTATGTATGTTCGCAGCTACGCGCGCGCTTGCGCGAGGGTGGTCATGGGCGATGCTCCGAGGCTCGCCCATTCGCTCGAGCTGAGCGTCGCACGGGCTTCTGTCAGCCCGCGTACAGCGCGTCGAGGACGTTGGCGTACTTCTCAGCCACCACGTTGCGCTTGACCTTCAGCGTGGGCGTGAGCTCGCCCGTCTCCTGGGTGAGGTCACGCGGGAGAATCGCGAAGCGCTTGACCTGCTCCACCGGAGCGTAGTGGCGGTTGGCGCGCTCCACCTGCTCGCCGATCATCGCTCGTATCGAGGGCTCCTCGCACAGCTTCGCCGTGTCCTCGGGAAGGCTGTGCTCGCGCGCGTATCCGGCGATCTCTTCCTCGTCGAGCGTCACGAGCACCACGGGGTAGGGGCGCTGGTCGCCATGCATGACGGCTTGAGAGATCCAGCGACACTGCTTGAGATCGTTCTCGAGGTTGGCGGGAGTGATGTTCTTGCCGCCGGCGGTGATGATGATGTCCTTCTTGCGTCCCGTTATCGAGAGGAAGCCATCCTCGTCGAGGGAGCCCAGGTCGCCGGTGTGCAGCCACCCCGCCTCGATCGAGCCGAAGCTCGCATCGGCATTGTTGTGGTAGCCCTGGAAGATGTTGGGCCCCTTGATGAGCACCTCGCCGTCGTCCGCGATCTTGATCTCGACACCGGGGAACGGCTTGCCGACCGTGCCGAACTTGTGGTCCTCAACGGTGCACACGGTGGCGGCGGTGGCGGTCTCGGTCATGCCATAGCCCTCGAGCACCGGCACGCCGGCGGCCCAGAAGAATTCAAGGATCTCCTTGGCGATCGGGGCGGCGCCGCTGACGGCATGGCGCACGCTGCCACCGAAGATCGCGCGCACGTTCTTGAAGAGCTTCTCGTCGGCCTCTTCGAAGGGGGCGCGCAACTCAGGGGGAACCTCCTCGCCCTTGACTTCCATATTGCGCACCTTGATCCCGAGCTCGATCGCCTTGCGGGCCTGCTCCTGCTGCTCGGCCGGCTGCGCTTCGAGCGCAGCGTGAGCGAGCGTGTAGATCTTCTCGAACACTCTCGGCACGGAGGGGAGATAGGTCGGTTTGACCTCGATCAGCTCACCGACGATCTGCTTAGTGTCGCCACCGAAGTAGGCGAGCGTGGCGCCGAGGTCGAACGCGGCGAGCTGAATCAACAGCGCGAACGCGTGAGCGAGCGGAAGGTAGAGGTAGATCACCTCGTCATCCTCGATCTGCCCCACGCCACGCAGCATGTCCATCATCGAGGCGTAGTTGCCGTGGCTGAGCACGCAGCCCTTAGGTGGGCCCGTCGTGCCGGACGTGTAGATGAACGTGAACGGGTCCTCCGGCCGCACGGCTTCGCGTCGCGCCTGCAGCTCGGTCGCCTCGTGGGCGCGTCCACGCTCGCGGACCTCCTCCAGCGTGATGAGGGGGACTGTCGGCTCGCCACTGGGAGCATCCATCACGATCACGGTCTTCAGGTCGGGGACCTGGTCGCGGATAGCGGTGAGCTTGGCAAGTTGGGTGTCGTCCTCGCAAACGATCGCGCTGGCGCCCGAGTCGGATATCACCCACAGGCACTCCGCGGGCGAGTTCGTCTGGTAGATCGGCACTACCACAGCTCCGACGGAGGTGATCGCCATGTCCGCATACGACCACTCGGGGCGCGTGTTGGCAAGGATGCACACGCGCTCGCCCGCCTCGATGCCGAGGTCGATCAGGCCGAGGCCGATCTCCTCAACGATGTCGGCCGTCTCTCTATAGGTCACGTCATGCCAGGCGCCGTCCTTCTTGTAACGGACGGCGACGTGCTCGGGGCGCTCAGCCGCCGAGCGCGAGATCAAGTCGGCGATAGTCTGCGACGCGGTGGTCGACTCTGTGGCGCTGGCCTCCATGTTGCGGCTCTCCTCCTCGATGACACCAATGGGCCCTTATGGCTGAACTCTTGGGATCTTAGGGCGTTTTCGCGCGAAGAGCCAGGACACTGGCTGCCGAGCCAGCTCGTCGGTTCAGGTCTTGGCGTGAAGCGGGCGCTGTTTCGATCTGCCATGCCGGATGCTGGCCATGAACAGGCTCTTGTCGATGCGGCCCTTGAAGATGGGGACGCCGTTCTCCAAGCACTTCGAGAGCACTTCTCTGCGCGCCAAACCGGCTTCGCGGGCGAGCTCGGTAGGCGTCAGGTGGTTGGCCATCGGGAGATCCTCCTGTCGATGTGATTGCCTACGCGTAGATATACCCGAGCACGCGGACGCAATCAATGGGGTCGGGACGCAATCAATGGCTATGCCGCAAGTTGGGGGATCGTGTTGACGCGTTGACGCTGGCCACGCTTCGCGTGAGGAAGCGCCTGACTGCGGCAATGCGCTTCACATGCGAAAGTGCCTGACGGGGCGCCCCGACGCCGACGAGGGCGCACTGAGCCATCATGCACAGAGCCGTCATTTAGCTAGATCGGGTTGGGCACGTCAATGAAGAGGTGCTCAAGGCCGAAGCGCTCGCTCAGGTGCTCGCCGAGGCGCTTCACGCCGAACGTCTCGGTCGCGTAGTGGCCGGCGGCTATGAAGTGGATACCGTCCTCCCGCGCTTCGATCATCACCCGCTCGGCTGGCTCGCCGGTGAGGAACGCGTCCGCCCCCGCGGCGACCGCGTCGGTGAGGTGGTCACTGCCGGCGCCGGCTACGATCGCCATGCCGCGCACTCGCTTGGGACCGGCGTCGAACACGAGCGGGGTGCGCGCAGTGAGCTCCGTCACGCGCTCGAACAGGTCGCCCGCCTCGATGCCCTCGCCAGGGAAGCGCGCGAGAAAGCCGATCGACTCGCCCTCGTGGAAAGCGAACGGCTCGAGCACGCTCGCCCCGAGCGCTCTGCCAATCAGGGCGTTGTTGCCAAGCTCAGGGTGGGCGTCGAGCGGGAGGTGGTAAGCGGCGAGGCTGATGTCGGCGTCGAACAACAGCTTCAAGCGGCGCTTCATGCGCGCGTCGATCGCGGTGGGCGCCGAGCCCCAGAAGAGGCCGTGATGAACGACCAGCAGGTCGGCGTGCGCGGCGGCGGCGCGCTCGAACAGCTCGGCGCTCGCGCTCACGCCGGTGGCGACCCTCGCGACCTCGGCGCGGCCAGGGACCTGCAGGCCGTTGGGGCAGTAGTCCTTGAAACGCGTTGGCTGGAGCAGGCGGTCGAGCTCGGCGATAGCTTGTTGCAGTTGGCAGGGCACGGCGCCGACCTTAGCGGTAGCCGACGGCGCTCGGGGAGGCGCATAAGCGCGGGGCCGCCTTCAGGGATCGGGTGGGTGGCTCCGCACGCACTCGTGAAGGGGTTGCTGTGCCCTTGTTGTTCAGTTGTTGTGTCCCGCAGACCCGGGCCGACCCAGGCGCGCGTGTGTGGGATACTTAGGTCTGCGTCGGGGCGTGGCGCAGCCTGGTAGCGCGCGCCGTTCGGGTCGGCGAGGTCCCCGGTTCGAATCCGGGCGCCCCGATTGAATTGCTGTTGGACTCAGGGGAGTGCTGAGGGACTCCTCGGAGGACAGCGTTCGGCTCTGGGGATGAAGGTTCCGGCTCTTTTGAGCTGTGAGAGCGGGCTACCCGATGCGCTCGATTTTAGAGCTGACCGCACACGGGACCGCACATGTAGGGTGCGCCTGGCCGCACACGGACGCCAGCATTCATGAGACAGATAGCGATCTCATTGGGTGCGAATCGATCGACTGAGGAGAGGGGTCAGTCGGAGCTACTGTCATCGTCCTCTGGCGACTCTGGCTCCGTGTCATTCGGTTCCGTTGTCTTTGTGCGACCTCTGATCTCGTGAACGACGAACCGACCCACGAGCAGGCCGATGCCCGGCAGCAAAGTAGCTAGGCCTGCCACTTGTCGGTTGAGGATAATGAGAACTGCGCCCACGACTACTACGAGAGTGGCGAGATACGCTCCGATGAACTGGCCTCGTGCGCGATTTGTGACGTTCGCCTCAACGATCTGTCTCTCTAGCTCGTGTCGGTGCTGCGTCTCGCGTTCCCATTGGTTCACGATTCGGTCTTGGAAGGTCCGCTTGAACCGACTTGAAGCCAGCCATTTCTTGATGGTCGGGCAGAGGTGCCCGTCGGGCCTTGAGGCTCATCCCTAGTAGCTCAACTGTGCGGCCCAAGGCGACGGGATCGAGTCGACCTTGGGCCGGGCTTTCGACCGTGGCCTCCTCGTCAAGGTCTGGAGAGGATGTTTGCGAGGCTATCCCCTCAGATCTGGCCACTACTTGTGAATCCGATGCGTCCTTTGCGCTAGATGCGTCGCCCGCTTCTGTGGACTCGGGACTCTCGGTCGGGGGATCAGTGTCGCTCAACAGATTGCTCAAGATCGTTGGGAGAAAACAAAGTGCCCTGGCGTTCGTTTAGCTCCCGTAGCTCTTGGCGAAGCTGCTCATAGATCCGGGCTAGTGCATTGCGGCAGTCGTCCGCCACGCGAAACCAATCTCGTTGTAGTGCATCCTCTCGATGTGCGATGAGATGTCGTGCCTGCAAGAAGTCATCGTCTCCAAAGAAGTCCCAACTCACCGAGTCGATTAGTCCTCGTCCGAAACCATCCCAAGCTGCCTCGGACGGAGTCCTATAGCGCTTGATCTGCCAGCTCATTCTTAGGAGATCATCGTTGTCTGCCTGTAGACGGGCGATGGCTGCTAGGAGCAGTGTCATGGCTGCCTCGTCGACCTCTGGCGGGATATCGTCAGGTAGCTGCTCTGGGAGCGCGACCTCGTCTAGTTGAGCATAAAGACGCGTTAGCAGATGAACGTCTGCTGCTGACAAGGACGTATGTCTATCGTGGGAGCGCTGGGTCTGCTCCTGAAACTCCACTAGAGCCCTGATCGTTGCGGCCCTTACATCTGTCCAGCTAGGAGAGTCGTGCTCTTCCGTGGCGTGATGCTGGGAGTCGGCACTGCTGCTCGTGGGACTTCCGCTCGACATGGCTCAATCCTAGAGGCTAAGTGCGGCGGAACGCGGGCGCAAGAGAGGATCGGACAGCTTTGGCACAGCGTTCGCTGGGGCGTGCATCTAGTCTGTGAGGGATTTTGGTGCATTGCGGGGGACGCTAGAAGGTCGGGAGTGGCGTCGGCTTGGGCTCGTTTGGCAGGCGCTGTACTGGTGTCGGCGAGTTAGGGGCAGGGACGTTGCGGGTTCGGAAGACTCTGTGCTGGGCCTGTCAGGTAGCGTCGGCTTCGCGAGTCGTACGCTTTACGAGTGCGGCGACGTGTCCGCCGTTTCGCTCGGCGTGCTCGGCGAGCTGGTCCGGCGTGGTGCGGCCTTCTTGGAGGGCCTGGCGGACGGCCATCTGGATCTGCTCTGGCGCGGTTCCTGAGCGGGCCGCGTCGATGATCGTCCGCGCCGGGGTTGTGACGCGGATGCCGTGGCGGGTCGCGATGTCGCCGTCCGGTATGGACGCGGTAGCGGTGTGCAGGGTTACGCCGCTGGGCGCCCGGACTCCCCGGTGTTCGCGGGAGACGAGAAGATGCACTGTGTTTGGCAGGACATCGGAGAGTCCGTGCAGCACGAGCGCGCTCTCGTGCGAGACGATGGCCCTCTCCATCCCGACGGTGAGCCATGCGGCGCGTATCTCATCGTGTTCGCCTGCTGGGTAGTCGCTGAGGCGGTAGAGCCCCTGTCGCATCCTCTGGAAGCGGCCTGAGCGGGCGTGGTGGGCGAGAAGCTGTGCGCTGATGCCTCGTTCTTGGGCCTGTCTTGTCGTGAAGAGGCCATCCTGGGAGTAGGCGAGGCGGTGGAGTGCCAGGAGATCGGGCTTTCGTTCGACGTCAGACATTTCTACTGCATTCTTTTAGTGTATGCTGACAGGGAGTCTTGCTGATCGCATCTTGAGGGTCAGCTTGATGGAATCCCAATCGAAAAGTGCCCCGGCGCAGCTCGAACTGCCCGGGGCGTGGCAAGGAAAGGAAGGACCTTCCCATGCAGGATGAGATTAGCCGGATGCCCGCTGATGACGAGGAGCGGGCAGAGAAAGGAATCCTCAGTCTGTTGTTGGCCTCCGATTCGCAGCGGCCTTGGTCGGTTGCGGAGCTCGAACGCGAGCGCGGCGAGCATCTCGGGACTGTTGATGCAGTCGCAAGTCTGCACGCTGCGGGCTTGATCCACCGCTGCGGAGAGTTCGTATTCGCGACCCGCGCCGCCGTGCGTATGGACGACCTGTCGCTCTGACGGTGGTTCGCCTGGCTGTGCCGGATCGTTCGGGATTGACCTACCGGGTTCGTGTGGCGATCCGGCGCGCCGCCAAGGGGTGCGTCTCGCATGGGACGTGGGGCAGCGATTGGTTGTTTCGGGAGCCGAGCGCAAAGTCGGTGGCCGTTTTCGGCCGCTCACGGTCATATACCCGTGTGAGGGGACAAAACCCAATCCCGGAGACCCGAGCAGCAGCCGTGCAACACGTAGCGCCTGAGCGCTACGTGGCGCGCGCTGAGCTGGCCGCGATCATGGGCGTGAGCTTGGCAACGGTGGATCGGATGGTCGCCGAGGGGATGCCGTCGGTGACGTGGGGGCGGCGCACACGCCGTTTCCGGCCGTCTGCGGCTATCTCCTGGGCGTCAGAACGGGAGAGGGCGGCGTGAGCGTCACACGGCTCCCATCGGGTCGCTGGCGAGCGCAGGTCTACGATCCCGCTACCGGGAAGAACCTCAGCGTCTCGAAGGTCGTGGGTGGTCATGGCACGTTCGCGACCAAGACTGAAGCGAAGCGGGCGCGCGAGAAGGCGCGCGAGCGGTTGGGGATCGTCCGTGCAAGGGACGTGACGGTTCGTAGCTTCTGGGAGCGCTGGACGACCGATCCGCTGTTCGCGCGCCCGAAGGAGTCGAGCGACATCCGCCGCCGCGAGCTGACCAAGAGCTTTGCTGAGCGTTACGGCGATGTTCCGATCATTCAAGTCGGGGATGAGATCGTCGTCGACTGGCTCGCCGGCGGTGGCCGTGCCAGATCGGTCCAGGGGCTGTGTTCGATGTTCAACGATGCGGCATCGGTGAAGGCTGGTCGGCTGATAAACCATAACCCGTTTCAGAAGCTCGGCATTTCACGCGGCAAGGGCCGACGCGACCAGCAACCGCCGACCGAGCAGAAGGTGTGGGAGATCATCGCGCACGCCCGCAAACTGGCGTGTCCGTCGTTTGCGGCGTGGCTGAGGTGACCGGTGACCCGTTGCTTTTGTGGAGGGCGGCCGAGCGGCTCGGTATCGAGTCCGACGCCGCGGCGGATGTGGAGCGTACGGGTCTCTGCGAGCTGGGCCCGCGGGTTCGCTTCACGCATTCCCTAGCCCGGGCGGCTATTTACCGCGTGGCGTCGCCAGAGCAGCGGCGCGCCGTGCATCGCGCGCTCGCTGATGCGACAGATCCAGAGCTGGATCCGGATCGCAGGGCCTGGCATCGGGCGCATGCGACGGCGGGGCTCGACGAGGAGGTGGCGGCCGAGCTCGAGCGTTCGGCTGCTCGTGCGCAGTCGCGCGGAGGTCTCGCGGCAACCGCGGCGTTTCTCGAGCGAGCGGTCAGCCTGACGCCCTCCCCGGCGCGCAGAGCAGGGCGCGCCCTAGGGCCGCCGAGGCGAAGTACCTGGCGGGCGCGTTCGACGAGGCGCGTGCGCTGATCGGGCTCGCTGAGGCTGGATCTCAGGACGAGCTGCTCCTCGCCCGGGTCGGGCTGTTGCGCGGGCGGATGGCGTTCGGTTCCAGTGATGGCGCCGACGCCCCTGCCCTATTGCTCGAGACAGCAAAGCGCTTCGTGTCGCTGGACCCGAAGCGCGCGCGAGAGACGTGCCTGGATGCACTTGCCGCCGCGATGTTCGCAGGCCGCCTCGCGGGCTCGGTTGGATTGCCGCAGGTGGCGGCAGCAGCGCTCGCGGCGCCAGCCGCGGCTAGCCCTCCGGGCGCCGCGGATCTGCTCCCGGACGGTCTGGCAACGCTCGTCGTCCAGGGCTACGAGAAGGGGGCACCGCTGGTTCGGGATGCGTTGGCTGCGGTTCTCGAGGGTGACCTTACGATTGCCCAGAGCGTTCGGTGGTCGTTCATCGCCGGTCGAACCGCCCACGACGTGTGGGACGACGATGCGTGGGATGCGCTCTCGGAGCGACAGCTTCAGATCGTCCGGGAGGCTGGTGCGATCAGCGCGCTTCCGCTCGCTCTGAGCCAGAGGATCGGCATGGAGCTGCACGCGGGCCAGTTCAAGGCGGCGGCCATGCTCGTCGACGAGCTGGAGGCGGTAGCCGCGGCGACTGATGCCAACCTCCCTCGATACGGCGCTCTTGCGCTCGCAGGGTGGCGTGGCGAGGAGAACCGTGTGCGCCGGCTCAGTAAAGCCATCGCACGCGAAGCCGCTCAGCGCGGCGAAGGGATGGGCCTGAGTCTCGTGGAACACACAACCGCTGTGTTGCACAACGGGCTCGGGCAGTACGAGCAGGCGCTGGCAGCGGCCGAGCAAGCGAGCAATTACCCGCCCGAGCTGGGCTTCGGTAACTGGAGCCTGGTCGAGCTCATCGAGGCGGCCGTCCGCAGCGGCGAGGCGAGCCGGGCAGAGGACGCCTTGGGGCGGCTTCTCAGCACTACCGATCCGAGTGGCACGGACTGGGCGCTTGGGGAGGCGGCGCGGTCGTGCGCACTGTTGGCGGATGACGAGGACGCCGAGCCGCTCTACCTCGAGGCGATTGACCGGCTGGGCCGGAGCCGCGGAGCCGTTGCCGTTTCGCGTGCCCGGCTCGTATATGGCGAATGGCTGCGCCGCAAGCACCGCAGGAGCGACGCGCGCGATCAGCTGCGCCGGGCACGCGAGGTGCTCGTCTCGATTGGAGCCGAAGCGTTCGCGGAGCGTGCCCGACGGGAGCTGCTCGCCACTGGAGAGAAAGTCCGCAAGCGCGACGTCACGACGCGGGACGACCTCACGCCTCAGGAGATACAGATCGCCCAGCTGGCGGCCGAGGGATTCTCGAACCCGGAGATAGGCGCGCGGCTGTTCATCAGCCCGCGCACCGTCGAGTACCACCTCCGGAAGGTCTACACCAAGCTGAACGTCAACTCGCGCAACAAGCTCCAGGCGGCTCTTTCGGCTGCTTGACTAGGCAGCACGACTAGGCATGTGACTACGGAGATGCCAGAGGCGAAGGGGTTCTCCCGAGCGCAGAATCGGCTCCGAATCCGCGCTCGGGCGCAACAACCTTTAGAAAGGAAACCTCATGCCGTACGTCACCGTGGGAGCCGAGAACTCCGCGCCGATCAAGGTCCACTACGAGGATCACGGCAGCGGCCAGCCGATTGTTTTGATTCACGGGTATCCGCTGAACGGGAACTCGTGGGAGCGCCAGGAGCGCGAGCTGCTCGCCGCCGGATACCGCGTGATCAGCTACGACCGCCGTGGCTTCGGCCAGTCGAGCCAGCCGACTGTCGGCTACGACTACGACACTTTCGCCGCCGACCTGAACAAGCTGCTCGAGCACCTCGACCTGAACGACGTCGTTCTGGCCGGCTTCTCAATGGGCAGCGGCGAGGTCACACGCTACCTCGGCACGTATGGCTCGGCGCGCGTGCGCAAGGCAGCGCTGCTCGGGACCATTCCACCGTTCCTGCTCAAGCGCGAGGACAACCCGGAGGGCGTCGACGCTCAGGTATTCGAGGGCATCAAGGCGGCGATCGTCGATGACCGTTACGCGTACTTCGCGGACTTCTTCAACAACTTCTACAACGTCGACGTGCTCGGCGGCAGCCGGATCAGCGACCGTGCATGGCAGGCCAGCTTCAACGTCGCAGTCGGAGCCTCGCCGTTCGCGACCTACGCGTGCGTCGACACCTGGCTGACCGACTTCCGCGACGACCTGCCGAAGATCGACGTCCCGGTGCTCGTCGTACACGGCACAGAAGACCGCATCCTCCCGTTCAAGGCCACGGCCGCACGGCTTCCGGCGCTGATCGCGGACTGCAAGCTCGTTGCGGTCGAGGGCGGGCCGCACAACATCGGCTGGACCCACCCCGAGGAGGTCAACCGCGCCCTGCTCGAGTTTTTCGGCGCGCATGTGTCCACAGCTGTCTGATCGCCTGGGCATCGCTCCCGGCCCACCTGCCCGGGGGCGACCCTGCTCGGGCAGCACGCCACGAGCACGCGACGGCACGGCGACCAGCACTCGAAGGAGAACGATATGGAGTTCTTGGTGAAGTTTGAGCTCAGCGTGCCGGCACACACGCCTCAGGCTGAGGTTCAGGCGCGTGGACGGGCCGAGGCCACCGCGGCAGCGCAGCTCGCCGAGGAAGGCCACCTCGTACGCGTGTGGAGCACCACCTCGAAGACAGGCGGCTCGACAGTGATTGGCCTGTACCGGGCCGAGAGTCTCAGCGAGCTGGAGGATCTGCTCTGGGGCCTGCCGCTCTACGAGTGGATGCGTGTAGAGGTCACCCCGCTGCAAATGCATCCGAACGACCCGGCAATCGCTGGGACTATGGCATGACAGTCCTCCCAGAGCCTCGGATCAGGCACGTCTACCATCTCGAGGCCACGCTCGGGGAACCGCTGGAATTCGGCGAGGTGACCGGAGGGCGTCGCCGCGTTATCCCGCTGACAGGCGGACAGTTCACCGGCCCGGAGATCCGGGGACGCCTGCTGTCAGGCACGAGCGCTGACTGGCAGCTCCTCCAGCCGGACGGGACCTCGATCGGCGACATCCGCTACACGCTGCAGACCGAAGACGGCGCGCTGCTCTACGTGCGCGCGCGAGCCGTCCGGCACGGTGACGCTGACGTGCTTGCGCGTCTCGCCCGCGGAGAGGAGGTCGACGCCGGCGAGTACATCTTCCGAGCGGCCGTGCAGATCGAGACGTCCGCGACCGACCTCGCCTGGCTGAACAAGGGAGTCTTCATCAGCGTCGGTGGTCGCAGCAGCGGCGGCGTCGCCTACGACACCTACGTCGTCGAGTAGCCCTGCCTGTCCGCCGAATGCCGTGTCAGCGGTGTCAGATTCGGCCGGGGAGCCGTGTCGTGACCTCCTGGACTATCCACAAATTGCCGTCTGGATCGCCGAAGGAGCAGAACGACCCGTAGCTGGTGCGCTCGGGGTCGCGGCCGGGTTGCCGTGCCTCGACGGGGAACGGCGGGCCGTGCCACACCTCGCTCACGTCGATGCCACGGTCGAGGAGCTCGTCGTGGGCCGCCTCGATGTCGGAGACGACCAGCGACGCCTCGGCCGAGCCAGGCTCGGACGTAATGATTCCCGTGCCGAATGTGACCGAGCACCCGGAGCCCGGTGGCGTGAACTGGACGATGCGAAGCCCGTCTAGCGGGGCGACGTCGTCATCGAGCCTCCAACGCAGGCTTTCGTAGAACTGCTTCGATCGGTCGACGTCGGACACGGGGATGATGTCGTTCTCGAGTTTCATGTCAACCCTGCCGCCGCTCGCGTCGCTGCTCGCGTGGGCACTGCCTGCTTCGG
This sequence comes from uncultured Solirubrobacterales bacterium, assembly GCA_963764655.1. Taxonomy (GTDB): domain Bacteria; phylum Actinomycetota; class Thermoleophilia; order Solirubrobacterales; family Solirubrobacteraceae; genus Palsa-744. Next base: position 1,545,937 of record CAVXTI010000001.1, on the reverse strand, counting down.
TCGCGCTCATGTCTGCCTCCTGGCTTGTGTTGCTTGCAGGAGACACTGTGGCGCTTCGAGCGCTGCGTCGCATCCGTGGACTCCCTAGTCGTTTCCCCTGGCTTCATGCCTCGGCGAACGGCCGCGATCCGTCCAGGATGGGTGGGCTGGTCTGTGGCCCCCCTTGACCAGGCAGGACCACCTGGTAGCGTTTATCGGTGTTCCGCGCATGGCCGTGGACGAGGGCCATGCGGATAAACCGCATGGAGGAGATGATCATGGTCCTCAACCAGCGGAGCGCGCTCAGGCTGATCGCGGTGGCGCTTGCGGCCGTCGTGTGGTGCGTGTTGCCTCAGGCGGCCCAGGCAAGGAAGATCCGCGTCGCGCCGACCGGTAGCACGAGCGCTATCCAGACGGCCGTTGACGAAGCCGCCCCCGGCGACACGATCGTCGTCGCGCCGGGAACCTACTCCGGCCCGACGGTCAGCGTGAAGACGAACGACTTGACAATCACAGGCAGCAAGGCGGCGGTCATCGACGCTACCGGAAACACCTACGGCATCACCGTCGGCACGCAACTCACATTCGACCCCGGTCCCGCCTGTCCGCCCTTTGGCGTGAGCGACTTCGACATCAGCGGCCTCACAGTCCGCAACGCCGAGGACACGGGCATCTTCCTGTTCGGTGTCGACAAATTCGAGGTCAGCGGCGGCGCTTACCTCGACAACGGCGAGTACGGCATCTTCCCGCGCTGCTCGCGTGACGGGCTGATCAGCCAGAACTTCGGCGGTGGCGGCAATGACGCCACGATCTACGTGGGCGTTGACGAAAACACCGTCGTCGAAAAGAACCGGCTCGTGGGCGGGGAGCTCGGCATTGAGCTCGAGAACACCAACAACTCGGTCGTGCGAGACAACCTGCTGAGTGACAACACGACGGGCATCTTCGTGATCGTGCTGCCCAATCTGCCCACGTCCTCGACTGAGACGGCGCTCATCGAAGGCAACGTTGTGCACAAGAACAACCGCCCGAATCCCTTCCCGCCGGTGTGCCAAACCCCTGGAACGCCGCCAGGCTGCGTCGAAGAATTCTTCGACGACTTGCAGCTGCTTCCGTCGGGCAGCGGAATCCTCAACGTGGGTGGCCACGATGTGACGATTCGCGGGAACGTGGTGGTCAACAACGACACCGCGGGCGTCGGCGTGGTGGAAAACCCGTTTGGGTTCGGCTCTTCCAACGACACCGTCGTGACTCGCAACGTGATCTTGCAGAACGGCAAGAGCCCCGATCCTCGCACGCGAGGCTCCGGCGACATCGTCTACCTGGACAACCCCGCTAACGGAAGCTGCGTCTCCGGGAACGTCTTCAAGACGTCCTTCTTCCCGTTCGGGGAACCGCCCGCCTGTTAGCGATGGCTTCGAGGCATGGTGTGACGGAGAGGCTTCGAGGCATGTTGTGACGGAGAATCGGAATCTCGCGGCGCGTGCCGGTCGGTGGAGCGCCAACCATCGCAAGATCGCCATCTGGGGATGGATCGGGTGTGTGCTTGCGGTGTTCGTGATCGGCAGCGCCGCGAAGACCGTGACGCAGGAAAACGCGCGGAGTGGGGTCGGCGAGTCTGGGCGTGCCTCCGTCGCCCTCCGTGACGCCTTTCCGAAGCATGTCAGCGAGGAAGTGCTCATTCGCAGCGCCGGCGTGCGTGCGACCGACCCGTCCTTCCGAGCGGTCGTCGAAGATGTTCAGCGCCGTCTGGCGGCGACTGCTTACACGCGGGCGTTCGAAAGCCCTTATGCGGCTGCGAACCGGGCGCGAATCTCGGCTGACGGGCACTCGGCTCTACTGCGCTTCGAGATAGCGGGGACCGACAGCGAGGCGAAAGACCGGGTTGGTCCGACCTTGAGGGCCACGAGCGCCGCGCAGGCCGCTCATCGTGATTTCACGGTCGAGCAGTTTGGCGAAGCCAGCGTTGAGAAGCAGCTCACGGACGTCATCAGCAAAGACTTTCAGCGCGCGCTCGTCACGTCGCTGCCCATAACGCTCGTCATCCTGCTGATCACCTTCGGCGCCCTGGTCGCCGCGAGCATTCCGCTCTTGCTTGCGCTCACCGCTGTCATGGGAACGATCGGCATCGTCGCCCTGATCAGCCATATCTCGCCTGTCGATACATCGATCAACGAGGTGATCCTGCTGATCGGGCTTGCGGTGGGCGTGGACTACTCCATGTTCTATTTGCGCCGCGAGCGCGAGGAGCGCGAGCGGGGAAGCAGCGAAGAGGCCGCGCTCGCGGCCGCGGCGGCCACGTCGGGGCGTGCCGTTCTCGTCTCCGGCCTGACGGTGATGCTCGCGATGGCCGGGATGTATCTCGCCGGCGCGCCGACCTTTGAATCGTTTGCCACCGGGACGATCATCGTCGTCGCCGTGGCGGTCGTTGGCTCGCTCACGGTCTTGCCCGCGCTCCTGGCGTGGCTCGGGGATCGCGTCGAGAAGGGAGGGGTTCCGATCATCTCGCGGATGCCGTGGAACGCGGGCGAGAGCGGATTGTGGGCACGGATACTCAATCCCGTCCTGCGCCATCCTGGGGTCTCTGTGATCGCGGCCGGCGGCGTGCTGGTGGCGCTCGCGATCCCCGCGCTCAGCCTGCACCTCGCCGTCCCTGGCCCGAGAACCTTGCCCCAAAACCTGGCGGTGGTAAAGACCTACAACAAGATCCAAGCCACATTCCCGGGGGATGCGATCCCGGCCACGGTGGCAATCCGCTCCGGCGACGTGACCTTGCCTGAAATGGCACGCGCGATACGCGCGCTGCGCGAGCGCGTCGCGGCGAGCCAGTTGTTCAAGCAGCCCAGCACGCTCAAGGTCAACCCGGCGCACACCGTCGCCGAGGTGGACATCCCAGTGGTGGGCGACGGCAACGACTCTGCCTCAGGCGAAGCGTTGGCTCAGCTTCGGAATACCCTGATCCCCGCCACCGTCGGGTCGGTTCCAAACACCACGGTCGACGTGACAGGCCAGACGGCCAGCTCAAAGGACTTCAACGACACGATGAAGTCGCACGCGCCGCTGGTCTTCGCGTTCGTGCTCTCGGCGGCGTTTCTGTTGCTGCTGGTCACGTTCCGCTCGCTCGTCATCCCGATCAAGGCGATCGTCCTCAACCTGCTGTCGGTCGGAGCCGCCTACGGAGTGCTTGTGTGGATCTTCCAGTACGGCCACTTCGAATCGCTGCTCGACTTCAAGTCGACCGGCTCCATCACGTCGTGGATGCCGCTGTTCCTGTTCGTCGTCCTGTTTGGTTTGTCGATGGACTACCACGTCTTCATCCTCTCGCGCATTCGCGAGGCCTTCGACCGGGGCAGATCCACCGAAGAGGCGGTGGCGCACGGCATCAAGAGCACCGCGGGGGTAGTCACCAGCGCCGCCGTGGTGATGGTGTCCGTGTTCGCGATCTTCGCGACCCTGTCGCTACTGATCTTCAAGCAGCTCGGGATCGGTCTGGCGGTGGCGGTCCTGATCGACGCGACGCTCGTGCGCGGCGTCTTGCTGCCGGCGACTATGAAGCTGCTCGGCGACTGGAACTGGTACCTGCCGAAATGGCTCGAGTGGCTGCCCCACGTGGGCCCAGGAGACGGGAGGGGACTTCCCCCGGACACCTCTCGGCCGCAGCCCGAGGCGCACCCCGCCTGACGGATCACGACCGCGGCTCGAGGCGCTCCCCGCCTAACGCCGTGAGCGAGGCCGCAACAGCCGGCGGCTCCCAGTGGCGGGTCAGCTCGCCGGGGCCTCGTCCGCGGCCCTGCGCAGCGCGGCTATGTCGAGCTTGCTCATCTTGAGCATCGCCTGCATCGCGCGCTTGGCCCGCTCGGGGTCGGGATCGGTGAGCAACTCCTCCATCCCGCTGGGCGCCACCTGCCAGGAGAGGCCGTACTTGTCCTTCAGCCAGCCGCACGGGCCCTCCTCGCCGCCCGTTGACAGCCGCTCCCAGTAGTAGTCGACGTCCTGCTGGGTCTCGCAGTCGATCTGGAAGGAGACGGCCTCGTCGAACTTGAACTCGGGGCCTCCGTTGATGCCGACGAAGCGCTGGCCCTCCAGCTCGAACTCCACGGTCATAACCATCCCGGCCGGTCGCGGCGCGGCCTCGGTGTAGTGCGTGACGTTCACTATGCGCGAATTCTCGAAGATGGAAATGTAGAAGGCGGCGGCCTCCTCGGCTTCGGTGTCGAACCACAGGTTCGGGATGATCTTCTGCAGCATGGCGATGCGTCCTTTCCTTCGGCTGAGGATTCGATACCCCATCTATAGACCGTCCCAGCGGAGAAACTCATTGCCTCCCGCGAAGTCGTGGCTCGAACCCGTCGAGGTATCTCCCTTTATTGGGGAAGATCGGGCCGCATGCGGCCCGATCCGGAGCCGCGCATGCGCGGCTCCGCGGTCGGCGCATGCGCCGACCGAAAGGATGGAAGGAAGGAGCGCGCCCCACACGCGAGCCGGCGATGTGAGGGACTCGGTCTCGGGAATCGTCGCCTGGTTGGTCGTCCCTCGAACGGCGACGGCGACAGACTGCAAGCCCTGCGGCCTCGGAGATCAGCTCGGGTACTCGTCCTTGCGCCAGGCGCGGGGCTCCCCGGACCCAGCCTTCGGCGTTCGGTCGAGCAGGAACGAGTTGTACGGCGCGACGAACGGATCGGGCGCCGTCACCGTGTAGGTGTGGTACACGCTCCCGTTCTCGCGCGCGAATGCGATGAAGCTCGGATTCTCGCGCAGGCCGTCCTCGAGCTTGGCGCCCACCTGTCGCCCCCAGTCCTGGAGCCACTCGGGAGCATTCTCGATCATCTCCTTGACCTCGGGGATCTCCTGCGCCTGCTCGGGTGTGAGAGCGAGCCCGAAGTCGAACGGGAACTCCGTCCCGTTGGTCGAGACGTACGGGAACTGCCAACCCATCCGCTCCTTGTAGGCGATGAGCCGATCGATCGGTGCGCGCGAGAAGCAGATCATCGTCACGTCGCGGTGGTTCAGATGCACGCGCGTGGCGTCGAGCTCATCCCCCAAGTTCGAACAGCCAGGGCAGGCGCCGAGCTCGTAATCGGGCCCGAACATGATGTTGTAGGCGAGGAGCTGCGAGCGCCCGTCGAAGAGCTCGGCGAGCGTCTTCTTCCCGTCCTCTGTGTCGAACTCGTACTCCTTCTCGACCGGAACCCAGGGAAGCTGACGCCGCTGCTCGGTCACCTTCTGGCCGAGCTTGGCGTGCTCGGCCTCGAGCTTCGCAAGCTCATCGCGAGCCGCCTGCCACTCCTCGCGGGTTCCAATTTTGTACTCGGGCACAATGACCTCCTTTGGTGTTCGTAACGTCGGCGTGGGGGCAGTCGTGGACCGTCGGCGACCGCTTTTCTACGCCATACGTTAGGACCGGCGCGCCACGCCAAACTCATCGTGGCATCAGACGCCGCAGAGACCTCGTCTTGCGATCCGGCAGCATGCGGACGCCGCGGTCTAGCGACCTGCATTGCGCGGACAGCAGGGCACTCGGCTTGCGTGCGGGACCGAGGTCCAGATCCGCGGCCGCCAACGCCGGCGTTTGGGCTGCGGGTTCGTGGCGGTGGCCACCGCCGGCTTGGGGCCGGTCGCGAGCATGTGGCCGGCCCCGTGGCCTCTACCCACGCCTCCCAGCTGACGTGAAGACTGGGTCGAGTGCGGATCTCTTGCGGCGTCCTGCAATTCGTGGCTCTGGACGTTTGCCAGCGCACTCACCTGGGAAAGAGAATTAAAACCAGGCCTGCTGCGTCGCGTTGTGTACGCCGGCGAGCGTGGCAATCGTATCTGGCTGTGTCGGCTCAGAGCGGGCGAATCGGTTGGTGATCCGGTGGTCTCGTTTACGGCCCCTAGGCGGTCAGCTAACCCGCACGAGATCAACTAAAAGAAGATTTCTCTGGGCCAAGATGGTGGGTTGCCGACTCAAAATATCGAGAGGAGTTGATGGACTGATATCGAGACAAGTTGGCAAGCCAGTCAGTCGCAAAGCTGGTGTCATCACTGGCAAGGAGCTCCGCGCGAAGGAAGCGACCGGGGATCTGACGTCTGACGGTGTGCTGCTGACCGGCGTGACCGGGTTCGTTGGCATGGAGTTGCTGGTGCGTTATCTGGAGCGCACCGACCGTCGCGTGTACGCGCTTGTGCGGGGTGAGGATGATCACGAGGTCACGGCGCGGGTGGAACACACACTGCTCTCGCTGTTCGGCGCCGATCATCCGTATGCGGAGCGTGTGGTTGCGGTTCGCGGCGACATAACGCACCCTGGCCTCGGCCTTCGGGGTTACGGCGACGATGAGCTCGCCGAGCGAGTGAGCGAGATTGTGCACGGCGCGGCGTCGGTCTCGTTTGAGCTCGGGCTGGAGGCCTCGCGCGCGATCAATGTAGAGGGTACTCGACGGGTGCTCGAGTTCGGTGAGCGCTGCCACCAGCGCGGAGGTCTGCGCCGTCTGTCGTACATCTCCACGGCGTATGTAGCCGGTGAGCACGTGGGGCGCTTCAGCGAGGACGAGCTCGAAGTGGGTCAGAGCTTTCGAAACGCCTATGAGCAGTCAAAGTTCGAGGCGGAGCGTCTGGTCGCGTGTGCACGCTCCCGGATACCGATCACGGTGCTGCGTCCCAGCATTGTCGTAGGTGAGCGCGACAGCGGCTGGACTTCGTCGTTCAATGTGCTCTACTGGCCGCTGCGCGCGTTTGCACAAGGCGCCTATGTGGCTTTGCCCGCGCGCCGTGAGGCACTGGTAGACGTGGTGCCAGTCGATTATGTGACCGACGCGATCTTCGCGCTCAGCCAAGCTCCGGAGGCCGAGGGCTCGACCTACCACCTCACCGCCGGAGAGCATGCGGCCAGCGTGGGTGAGCTCGTCGAGCTGGCGACGGCGCACTTCAAACGCCCGGCGCCGCGTCTGATCGCACCTTGGGTTTACGATCGTGCGCTTCATCCCCTGCTCGTTCGCGCGAGCCGCGATCAGCGCTATCGCCGGGCGCTGGCGCGCAGCAAGGTCTTCTTCCCGTACTTCGCGATGGCGGTCGTCTACGACGACCGACGCTCACGGGTCGCGCTTCGTGCAGCAGGCATCAGACCCCCGCCGCTGCGTCACTACTTCAACCGGCTGATCGAGTTCGCGCTCGCCGCCGAATGGGGACGGCGGCCGATTTCACGCATCACCGCCACGAGACGCACGGCGTCACCATCCACGCGGTGGCTGGGGCAAGGTGCTCCAGCACCAGCTCGATCGGTGGTGAGCCGATGACCAGCGCCCGCCTGTCGGCGCTCGACGCGTCCTTCCTCTCGGTGGAGACGCCCACCGCGCACATGCATGTCGGTTGGGTCGCTGTGTTCTCCGCTCCTGCCGAAGATCGACTGCCGCGCTTCTCGCAACTTCGTGATCACATAGAGCTGCGGATGGCGCGCGCCCCGCGCTACCGCCAGAAGCTCGCGTCTGTGCCGCTCGGCCTGCACGCCCCGGAGTGGGTCGACGATGTGGACTTCTCCATCGATCGTCACCTCTACCGGGCGCCCGGCCCGCTTCACGGCCTCGTCGATGAGGTGATGTCAATGCCGTTGCGCCGTGACCGCCCGCTGTGGGAGATCTGGATCTGCGAGGACATAGGCAACCAGCAGATGGCGCTCGTCGGCAAGATGCATCACTGCATGGTTGACGGCCTCGCGGCGGTGGAGCTGTCCTCACTGCTGCTCGATCTCACGCCCGAGCCCCTGCCCTGTGTGTCCGGCGGCTGGTCCACTGGGCAGGAGCCCAATGGTCTGCGGCTGCTGCTCGGCGCGATCCGCGACCGTATGGAGGAGCAACTCGGCCTGCTGCGCTGGCCACTGCGTGCTGTCACATCTCCGTCGCGCGTCGCAAGCGAGCTCACGAGCGCCGTCCCACGTGTTGCGCGGGCGCTCGCGCACTCACTGCGCCCCGCGCCTGAGAGCCCCCTCAACACACCGCTGTCGCCATCGCGACGCTTGGTCTGGTCACAGCGGCCCCTGGACGATCTGCGCGAGATCAAGCGTGCTTATGGAACGAGCGTCAACGATGTCCTGCTTGCCGCGGTCGCCGGCGGGGTGCGCGAGTTCGTGGCGGGGCAAGGCCACCAGCCGGTCCCGCTCAAGGCTATGGTCCCCGTCAGCTTGCGTAAGGGCGAGGATGTGCTCGGCAACCGCGTCTCGTTCGTGTTTGCCGAGCTGCCTTGCGAGGAGCCCGATCCCGTTCGCCGCTTGCATCGCGTGGCCACGACGATGACCCAGCGTAAGCACGATCGTGAGTCCGAGGGCGCTGACATGGCGCTCAATGCCGCCGCGTACACGCCCGCCGTCGTCCAGCATGCCATCTCCCGGGTCGTCGCCAGCCCACGCACATTCAACCTCGTCGTGTCCAACATCCCCGGTCCTGCGCAACAGCTGTACCTGTGCGGCTGCCCGCTGGAGGCTGCCTATCCTGTCGTTCCGCTGGCCGATCGCCACGCGCTCTCGGTCGGTATGACGAGCGTGTGCGATAGCGCCTGCTTGGGGATCTACGCCGACAGCGAGGCGATACCGGACGCGGGACGCCTCGCGAGCGACGTCGACGCGGCGATCAGCGAGCTGCTCGCAACCACGCACTGAGTCATGACTCCCTTCGGATTGCCCATACCCACGTCACGAAGTAACCCAGCCCCGCGCCTGCTCCGCTCTCGGTTGCTCGAGGCGCTCGCCGCGCCACACGGCGTCGATCGCTACCTCGAGCTGATACGCCCCGCGTGGTCGCTGGGCGATCTGTGGGCGGAGGTCGTGGAGGTTCGCCGCGAGAGCTTCGGCAGCGTCACTCTGAGGTTGCGCCCGAACGAGCGTTGGCGTGGCTTCCGCGCCGGGCAGTTCATCCAGCTGACGGTCGAGATCGCCGGTGTGCGCGAGACACGCTGCTACTCGCTTGCCTGTGGGGAGCAGTCCGATCGGGAGATCGAGATCACCGTCAAGGCGCACCCGGCCGGCAGAGTGTCTCTCTATATGAACGAACGCGCACGCCCTGGCATGATCGTCGGGCTGTCCGAGGCCGAGGGTGATTTCGTGCTGCCGAGCGAGCGACCGGAGCGCCTGCTGCTGATCAGCGGCGGCAGCGGCATAACGCCGGTGATGTCGCTGCTGCGCACGCTCCGCGACGAGGGGCACAGCGGTCGCGTGACTTTCCTCCATTACGCACGCACCAAGCGGCATATCCCCTATAGGGATGAGCTCGAGTGGATAGCGAGCAGCATGCCGAACATGCGTCTGGCGTTGGCCTGCACGCGTGAGGCCGGTGCGCTTGGCGGACATCTCAGTCGCAGGCAGTTGCGTCGCGTGGTGCCCGATTACGCTCGCGCGCACGCTTACCTCTGTGGTCCACCGAACCTGATCGCGGCCGCGCGAGCGCTGTGGGCCGAGGACGGTATCGAGCAACCGCTGCACGTCGAGAGCTTCCAGCCGCCCTTGCCCGCGACCAGCGACGTCGCAGAGGGCAGCGTCAATTTCGCGCGCTCGCGCAGACGCGCGACCATCGACGGGCGCAGTCTGCTGGAGCAGGCCGAGCAGGCCGGGCTGCTCCCGCGGTTCGGCTGCCGCATGGGCATCTGCCGCATGTGCACTGCGCGCAAGACGGCCGGGAGCGTGCGCAACGTCCTCAGCGGCGAGATCTCGAGTAGGGCTGACGAAGACATTCAGATCTGCATCTCCAGGCCAGTCGGCGACGTGGAGCTCGCCCTATGACGATGAGCGCCACGGCCATACGCGATCTCAGCGCCCAGGAGACCGAGACCTTCTGCCGGGAGCTAGACGCGATCCACCGGCGCGTGCTTGCGGACCTCGGGGAGGGCGACGCCGACTACATCCGCGAGGTGATCCGCGCCCAGCGCGGACTCGAGGTCACCGGACGGGGCCTGCTCTTCTTCAGCGTCATCCCGCCGGCGTGGCTCGGCGGCGTCGCCGCACTCTCATTGTCGAAGATCCTCGACAACATGGAGATCGGCCACAACGTCATGCACGGTCAGTACGACTGGACGCGGGACCCCGAGCTGGACGGCAGGAGCTTCGAGTGGGATACGGCCTGCCCCAGCGACCTCTGGCGTCACTCGCACAACTACATACACCACACCTATACCAACGTTGTCGGCAAGGACCGCGACGTTGGCTACGGAGTTATGCGCATATCCGAGGATCAGCCCTGGAATCTCTATTACCTCGGCAACCCGCTCTACGCGACGCTGCTGGCGATCTTCTTCCAGTACGGCGTCGCCCTGCACGACCTCGAAGTCGACCGTATCCTCGCAGGCGAGACGACGTTGGGTGAGAAGCGGGAGCTGATCAGCGCCATCGGGCGCAAGGTTGGCCAGCAGACGCTCAAGGACTACGTCCTGTTCCCGCTGCTGTCAGGTCCCTCGGCGCCGCTCGTGCTCGCCGGCAACGCGACCGCCAATCTCGTGCGCAACCTGTGGGCTTTTACGATCATCTTCTGCGGGCACTTCCCTGACGGAACAGTCCAGTTCACCGAGGAGGAGATGGAGAAGGAGACCCGTGGCCAGTGGTACTACCGCCAACTGCTCGGCTCAGCCAATCTGACCGGCGGCAAGCTGTTTCACATTCTCTCGGGCCACCTGAGTCACCAGATCGAGCATCACCTGTTCCCCGATATCCCCGCTAACCGCTACGGCGATATCGCCGTCGAGGTGCGCGAGATCTGCGGGCGCTACGGGCTGCCTTACAACACTGGGCCTCTCAGCAAGCAGTTCGGGAGCGTTGTGCGCAAGATCGCTCGGTTCGCGCTGCCGAGCCGGAGCTGACGGTCGACGCTCTCGTGTCGCGCTCGCAGACCCACTAGTGTGGGCAGGATGGACGATGAAGCGATTCGCGCTTTGGTTACGCGGCTGGCGCGTTCTCACCCCTCTGGCGGCGAGGTGATCGAGCGCGCCGCGATCCTCGCCGAGGGCGCTGACTTCGCCGCGGTCATGGCGTGGATCGTCGCCCATGAGGGTCAGCCCGAGACGACGGTCTCCGCGGGTCCCAGGGGCGGCCTGCACAGCCCGCGGCTGGGCGTCGGCGCCGGAGCGGAGCCCCAGACACCGCTTCGCTTTGTGCTGCCGGCCGGCGCGCTGGCCTGAGCCTCTCGACGATCTCAAGGAAGGCGGTGCCGCTCAGGCCAGAGCCTGACCCTCCCCGCCATCCTCCCCATCAGGGTCTTAGTCGACCCCACTGGTCGCCGGCGGCATCGCCCGGCCGTCCCTTCACGGGGCGCCGGACACCACTACCTAGCCGCCCTGCCACCTCGCCCCAACGGGGCCTCAGCTACACCACGGCCAGCCCGCGCACAACTGGCCCCAGCGGGCCCAAACCAAATTACATGGTCGTTTACGACATGACTACACGATCTCCACAGCTCGGCAACCTCGATGCGAAGGCGTCCGGATAGGACTGCATCAACTGCTCACCTTCCACCGAGGAGAGGTTCATGCTCGGACGAACACATCGCCGCGCGACTATCGCACTTGCCGTCGGGGCCATCGCGACCGGGGTTCCGGCGGCGGCGGTCTTCGCGCATCCGTCGCGCGATCAGATACGACACCACGAGAGCGCCATCGCTCACGTTCTGCTGGTGTCGGTTGACGGCCTGCACCAGTCAGACGTCGAATGGTATGCCAGCAATCATCCGGGCTCGGAGCTGGCGAAGCTCGTCGGCGGCGGCACCGAGTACGCACGGGCGCAGACACCTATCCCATCCGACTCGTTCCCGGGGATGACAGCCCAGGTCACGGGCGGCAACCCGCGCACCACCGGCATCTACTACGACGACGAGTACAGCCACGCCGTGCTGCCCGCCGGGACGAAGTCATGTCACGGTCAGCCGACCGGCGGCGAAGTCATCTACGACTCGCCGGACGACAACAACGCGGCCGTGCTCGACGCCGGCCAGGGTCTCACCGGCCTGCCGGGAAGCATCCTCGAAATGACCGGTCAGCCGCAGTCGCTCATCAATCCGGCTGCCCTACCGGTCAACCCGCAGACCTGCAAGCCCATCTATCCCCACGAATATCTTGAGGTCAACACGATCTTCGAAGTGGCGCACGCCCATGGCCTGCGAACCGCGTGGTCGGACAAGCACCCCGCCTACGAAGCCCTCGAGGGCCCGTCGGGCAACAGCATCGACGACCTGTTCACGCCCGAGATCGACTCAAACGCGCTCCAACCGAGCGGCACTCCCTACCCGGGAGAAATCAGCTGGACCGGGGACAACGCCGCAACGATGCAGTACGACTCCTACAAGGTCCAGGCGGTTCTCAACGAGATCGACGGCTACGACCACAGCCGCACGGCGAAGGTTGGCGTGCCGGCGATCTTCGGGATGAACTTCCAGACCGTCTCGACCGCCGAGAAGCTGCACACATCGGATGGCCTGAACGGCGGCTATGAGCCTGGCACGACCACGCCGGGGCCGTTGCTCCAGCGGGCGCTCGACTACATCAACGCGAAGCTGCAGGCGATGGACGAAGAGATCCAGACGCAGGGCCTCGCCAGCTCGACCGCCATTGTCCTCTCGGCGAAGCACGGCCAGTCGCCCCAGGACCCGAATTCCCTGATGCGGATCAAGGATGGTCCGATTATCGAAGCGATCAATGCCGCCTGGGAAGCTCTTCACCCTGGAGCCGGCGCCCTGATCGTCGCGGGGGTCGACGACGACGCGTGGCAGAGCTACCTGTCCGACACCTCCCAGGAAGCCGCCGATTTCGTCAAGGACTACCTGTGGAGCCACACGGCGACCGGCATCGCCTATGACGGCAGCACGCGTACATTGGCGCACTCGGGCTTGGCCGAAATATTCGCCGGCAGGGCCGCCGCGAGGTACTTCGGGGTACCGAGCAAGCGACCCGCGCCACCCCGACGTGTGGGGCGTGGTCCAGGTCGGCGTGGTGTACACCGGCGGCACCAAGATCGCCGAGCACGGTGGCGCCAACCCGGCCGACCGCGACGTGCCGATCGTCGTCTACGCGCCGGGAGCGGTGGAGCCGGGCGTGTCCGACAGCTGGGTCGAGACGACCCAGATCGCGCCGACGATCCTCGACCTGCTCGGGCTGGACCCGCACGCGCTCGAGGCGGTCCAAATCGAAGGCACACAGGTGCTTCCCGGCATCGCTCGTCACTGATCCTCCGATCGTGCGCGAGGACCCCGGGCGTCTCCAAAGAGGCGCCCGGGGTCCTCGAGAAGGGATGCACGCTCCGCGCGCCGATGTGCCACGATCGTGATCGTCCCCGTCCCGTGGCGCTGTCTTTTGGTCGTCGACCGCCATGATGCCCTCGGAGGCGAGCGCGAGGATTTGGTGGTTGGGTCTTCGTGCTCCTCGAGTCGGAGAGTCTGTGCCCGGAGGGAGCGGTTGATCTTTGCTAGTGGCTCTCCAGGGGCCCCCAAACCCGGCCACTGGACGACTGTTCGAGTGACAGGGACGGCAGGCGCCGGCAGCATGTGCGAGGTGCTATTGGCGACCCGAGCTAGCGGACGCCCCGTCGCATATCTGCTCACGTCGTCGCCGAGGCGCTGAGCGTGCCTGTGTACACCTCGCCCGGCCGCGGCGGGGGTTTAGCCAACGTCGTGGGCGCCATCGGCGGGTAGGTGGGACGGGTGGCCATGGACACTTGTTCGATTATTCGCCGGAGGAGTACGGGATTGATCGCTCTTTCTCGAAAACTTCTATACAAGCGCCCGCGCATGCGTGGTCTGAGGGAGCTGCACGTAGTTGCACGCCAAGTTCTGTGGAGGCCGAGCACGTGAGGCGAGAATGACAATGCTCAGGCGGGTTGACACGTCCAACTCTTTGCAGCCCGGTACCACGGCCTTCACGATCTTGAGGCGCGAGCTCGACGAGCGAACGAGCGTGATCTCAGTCGAGGGAGAGCTCGATCTCTCAACGGCTCCGCGCCTGAAGTGGATGCTGGTCGACTCGCTCGAGGCAGGTAGGAGCCAGCTCGTAGTCGATCTCTCGCTTACGACCTTCATGGACTCGACGGCGTTGGGTGTGCTCGTAGGCGCCAACAGGAGACTCGATTCGAGTGCGCGGCTGGCGATCGTCTGTCCGCGGGAAAACGTGCTGCAGATCTTCGAGTTTTCGGGGATAGACGGGGCGTTTTCAATCTACCCGACACTGGACGAGGCGCTCGCATACGCCCGCGGGCACGCCACTTGAGCCGGCTGATCGGGTGGCTCTGCTGATGGCAAGCGACAGCGAAGAGCACCCGCGAGCCAGGCGCCAACGACGGCATCTGGCAGCGGCTATCGCCGTCGCTTGCAGTGCGTTCGCCTTCGCATCTGTCTCCAGCGCCACGGCCAAACCGGGCCATGGCAAGCAAACACCCAACTCGCCTGCGCCAAACAGCGAAGGCGCCTCGACCGAGTCGGAATATGCGAGGCAAAAGCACGACCCACCCGTGTCTACCCATTCAAACGGCTCACCCAACGCAGGCGCCGTGCCACAGGCGCACGACCGCGGCAAAGCCGAAGACTGCTGTTCAATCGAGCTGCCGCCCGGAAACCCCATAACCGCGGACCAGCATTCCCGGCAGGCTCCAGCCAATGGGTCCTTGGAGGGCAGCCCAAGCGGGTTGCGGCGTCATGGACGTACTGGAACGCCTCCGGGCGGGCGTCGCAAGGACTCAGGGGGCCGGTCAGAACAGGACTCAGGGGGCCAGCCAGAACAGGACTCCATGCCTCACGAAACACGGCGCTTCCGAACCGGGCGACGAGCCGCCGACAGGACAGCCGTGTCTCAGGTGTCCCACGGCACAGCGAGAACGGTCAACGCCCCCCAGCCGGCTCCCGCGCCAAGCCCGGCGACGGCCAGCTCGGCCTCAGCTGCCGGCATCCCCATGTCCAACACGTCAACTACGACGGTGCCCACGGCAACGACACCCACGCAGGTAGCCGCCGCATCGCGACCCGTGGTCCCCGCCCGCCCGCATCAAGCTGCGCGTCTTGGGCGAGCTCGTGGTCGTGTTGCCAGGAGGCATCTCACCCCGACCGTGTCCTCGCCGAGCAGCGTCGCGTCCCCGATCCCAACCGCGGCCACACCCACGCGCGCCACTCGGGCTCGGCGCGCGCCGAGAGCTTCGCGACATCGCCCAACCGTCGGCCGTCTGTCCCCACTGGTTAGGACGATCACAAGGATCGTCGGCGTTGTCCCCCTGTTGGTGTGGACTCTAGTCGGCGCTCTGCTGGCGCTGGCGCTGGCGCTGGCGCTGCGCTCGCGCCTGGCCGCGCTGCGCGCCCGGCGACTAGAGCACCAGCGCGGACAGCTGCTCGAGGACGTGGGCCTGCTTCAGGCCGCGCTGCTCCCCGTCACACCTGTCCGGCTGGGACCGGTGGGCACTTCCGCGGCCTACCGGCCGGCGGACGGCCCTGCGGCCGGGGGGGACTTCTACGATGTGTTTGCGCTTGAAACCGGTCAGCTGGCGGTCATCGTCGGCGACCTCTCCGGACATGGACGTCAGGCGTTGCCCCATACGGCGCTCGTGCGCTTCACGCTGCGGGCATATCTCGAGGCCGGGCTCTCGCCAAGGGAGGCGTTGCAAACGGCGGGAGCTGTGCTGGAGCGCCAGCTTGGTGGGTCATTCGCCACCGTAGTGGTGGCCACATATCAACCACGCGACCGTATCCTGGTCTACGCCTGCGCCGGTCATCCGCCGCCTGTCGTGCTCGGCTCGCAATCGATCGTGCCGATCACCGTCTGCTCTTCGCCACCGCTAGGGGTAGGCATGCGAACCGGGACTCGCCAGACAGTGGTGTCGGTGCCGGGCTTCTCACAAGTCTGCTTTCACACCGACGGCATCACAGAGGCAAGGGTGGGATCCGAGCTGTTCGGCGCTCAGCGGCTCAGGCGCACGCTCGCCGCGCTCGGACCTGGGGCCACAGCATCTGGACTCCTGGATCGTGTGGCCGAGGAGACCGACACGCGCCCGGACGACATGGCGGCATGCCTGCTATCCATTGAGGGAGGGGCCGCCGCGCCGGCAGTGCTTGTCGAGGAGCTCGAGCTCAGCGAGGAAGAGGCCGCCAATGATCGTACAGAGCGGTTCCTTCTCGCCTGCGGGATCCAGCGTAGTCAAATCGTTGAGCTCGTGCGCTCGGCGCGGATCGATGCGAAGCGGGCTGGCACCGTCCTCCTCGAAGTGCGCACTGCCGACGGATCGCCGAAGGTCACGCTGCAGTGCAACAACGTCGCTCCTCTTCACACGGCCCGCGCGAGACAGAGAGCGGCGCACGGAGTGTCGCAATGAGCACCGTGTCAGCGCTCGCACCGGATGCGGCAATCGTGTTGGGCATCGCGTCCACCGCAATGCCGTTCGCTCGCACCCCCGAGGCCCAAGCCGAGCGCTGGCTGCGGATCCTGCGCCTGCACGGCGAAGCCGGGATGGCCCTGCAAGCGCTTGGGGTAGGCGAGGGACGGCTCAAGGCGCCCGTTGAGGGCGCTGTCTGGGAGCGCACCGATTCCACCCGGGGTGACGATCGCGACATGGTCGGGCAAGTCACCGCGCATGCCCGTCGCATCGCAAGTCAGCGGGGCGTTGTCGGCGTCGCGACAACGGATGTGCTGCTGGCCGTGATGCGGGTGTATGGCGTGTATTTCGATTGTGTGCTCCAGGCGTACGGCACCGACCGCGACGAGGTGATGGAACGACTGGGTGTCAAGCTGCCTGGCTAGGGGAAGGCTGGGCTCCGCTCCTCGTCCGAGGACTAGCGATCCCGGCCCTCGCGAAGCCCGGCATGAGCGTCTGCCCCCGGGGATACCACTCCTGTCTCGTATGCCAACACCACTGCTTGAACACGGTCGCGCAGGCCGAGCTTGGAGAGCACGCGGGCGACGTGCGTCTTGACCGTTGTGCCGGAGACCACGAGCTGGTCGGCGATCTCGGCGTTGGAGAGGCCGCGCGCGATCAGCTTGAGGATCTCGAGCTCGCGCGCGGTGAGCTCTTCGAGCTCGGGTGGGGGTTTTGTCGAGCGTGGGTGGGCGCGAATGAAGGTCTCGATCAGCCGGCGGGTCAATGGCGGAGAGAGCAAGGAGTCGCCCTCGGCGACGAGGCGTATACCGCTGACGAGCTGCTCGGGCGGTACATCCTTGAGCAGGAAGCCGCTCGCGCCCGCTTGCAGCGCGTCGAAGACGTACTCGTCGAGGTCGAAGGTCGTCAGCATCAGGACCCGCGGGGGCTCCTTGCCGGCCGTGAGTATCCGCCGGGTCGCCTCAATGCCGTCGAGGTTTGGCATGCGGATGTCCATCAGCACGATGTCCGGCCGGTGCACACGCGCAGCCTCGACAGCCTCGGCGCCGTCGCTTGCCTCGGCGAGCACTCGCAGGTCCTGCTCGGCTTCGAGGATCATGCGGAAGCCGGCCCGCACAAGCGCCTGATCGTCGGCGATCAAGATGCCGATGCTCGCGTCGGCATCGGTTTTCCCGGTGGCGCTCACCGGGCAACCTTTGGTTGCTGGATGGTGAGGCCGCTCATGCCGGCATCGGTGCTCCCAGCGGCAGTCGAGCGTGCACCGAGAACGTGTCGTCGCCTCCTGACAGCATCTCGAGGCTGCCGTTGTAGAGCGCGACGCGCTCGGCGATGCTTTGCAGCTCCTCCTTGAGATCCACCTGCATGCCGTCGCCGCGGACCTCCAGCTCGAGCCCTCTTCGCCCGTAGCGGATGGCGACCGCAGCTCGGCGGCTGCGATGGAGTAGGGCGCAAGCCAGGACCGACTCGATCACGCGGTAGCCGACGAGGTTCACCCCGGGAGTGAGATCGACAGGCTCCCCTTCGCTTTGCAGCTCACACGCGATGCCTCCATCCCGCGCCGACTCGACGAGCGCCGCGACCTGGTCGAGTCCTGGCTGTGGAGCGAGCGCCTGCGGGTCCTCGTCCTTGCGCAGCATGCCGAGCAACCGGCGCAGCTCACCAAGGGCCTCGCGCCCGGTGCTCTCGACGGTCAGGATCGATGCGCGCGCCCGATCCGGGTCGCTGCGCAGCAATCGCCTGGCCCCGCCGGCTCCGACCACCATCGCACTCACGCTGTGGGCGATTATGTCCTGCAGCTCGGAGCCGATCCGAGCGCGCTCCTGCGCGATCGCTCCCCGCTCGCGCTCTGAGCGCTCCGCCGCGGCCCGCGTCGCCAGCTCCCGGAACGCGCTCGCACGCCGGCTGCGCTCACGTGCCATGTGCCCGAGGAACCACGGCGCGGCAAACGCCACGCTCAAGATGAACAGCGTTGCGCCGAGTGCGCTCGAGGTGCTCGATTCGATGTGCAGCACGAAGCCGGTGAAGATCGCCCCCGCAAGACCAAGCGCCGGGAGCCCTTGGCGCACGTCGAGCCACGCGCCCACCGAATAAGCGAGCAGGGCCAACGTCAAGATCACACCGATGCCGCTCGAGTTGCCGATCTCGCCGCCGAGCAGCGCCTGAGCGGTCACTGTCGCCGAGGAGCACACCAGGGCTCTTGCCGGCCAGCGTCGCCGCACGACGATGGGCGCCGTGAAGAGCACGATCACGATCGCCTCGAGGACCCTGTGAGTGGTCGGGGTTGTGTGGCCAAGCCAGCACTCGAGTTGGAGTTCGACGGCGATCGCCACCGCCAGCAGCGCGTCGAGGCGCGTACCGGTCAGCCAGCGTGCGCTCAAGGCTCTCATCGAACGCCCTCCGCCGCGAGCGGGAGGTTCGCCAGGACGACGAACCCGCCATTTGGGCCGGGGCCGGCGTGGATGCTCCCGCCGTGGAGGGCCGCACGCTCGCGCATACCGGCGATGCCATGTCCGCTTGTCGTACCGGCGCCGTTGGCGATGCCGTGTCCGCTCGTGGCATCGCGGTGGTTCGCGATGCTTTGTCCGCTCGTTATGCCCTGCCCGCCCCTTTCCTCGTCTGCCCCGCGCGAGCCGTGGCCATCGTCTGCGATCTCGAGCTCGAGCGCATCGCTCGCCCACCGCACCCGCACGGTGGCGCGGGCCGGGCCCGCGTGCTTGATCGCGTTGGTCAGCCCTCCTGCAGGATCCGGAAAGCGCACAGGTCGAGTGCGGGCGAGAGCGTCGCCGGCTCGCCTTCGACGTGAAGGTCGGTGCTGATCCCGGCCGCGCAAGTGCGCTCGATCAGATCGTGCACGTCCGCGAGCCCCGGCTGGGGCGCCAGCGCATGCAGGTTGTCCCCGCCACCGAGCACCCCGAGCAGCCTGCGCATCTCCGCGAGCGCGTCGCGGCCCGCACGCTCCACCGATTGCAGCGAGGCTTCGGCCTGGTCTGGGTCTGTGCCCATGACCGTTCGCGCGCCGGCGGCCTGGATGACCATCACCGACACGCTGTGGGCGATCACGTCGTGCAGCTCGCGCGCGATTCGTGCCCGCTCTCCGTAGGCCGCCGTCACGGCGCGCTGCTCACGCTCGCCGTCGAGCCGCTCGGCGCTCTCGCGGTGCGCTCTCTCCCGCTCGCCGCGCTCGCGCAGCATCCGTCCGAGCGCCCACGGCGCCAGCAGCAGGAAGATCACAGGGAAGACGACTTCTGAGAGGCCCACGGTGGCGATCAGGGCATCCGCGCCGATCGCCACGACCCCGACACCCAGCGCGAACCACGCGCGCCGCTCGGACAGGAACGCGCCGGCGCCGTAGAAGATCAGGAATATCGCCAAGAGCGCGCCCACCGAATGGTGGGTAACACGGCCGCCGAGCGCGTCCTGAATCGTCACCGCGCTGAACGCTAGGACGGTAGCGCCAAACGGCCAGCGGCGGCGAACCGCAACCCCGATCGCAAGCGCTGCCCCGCCTAGCCCGGACCAGAGCTGATCGCTGACATAAGGGCTCAACCAAACTTGCAGCTCGATCTCGATAGCAACAAAAGGCCCACGAGCTCGTCGACCCGCACCGGATCCAGGCGAGGAAGCGGAGCGAGAAGCCTGCGCACGGGATAGAACATCGCTGGAACGTAGCGCCGCAGCCATCACGTGGCATCGTCCTTCGTGACGATCCGGGTCATCCCCGAGAACGACCTGAGCGTCCAAGGAGATCGTCCTTCGGTCAAGGGAGGATCGTCCGTGCGGCCGACGACGAGGGCTGCCTGACGGCATACGTTGCCTGCGATGTCCCAACCTGAACCAGAGGGAGCCGTCATGAGCCAGAAACGAGTCGCGCCAATCAGCGCGATCGCCTTCGTAGTCTTTTTCATCGCAAGCGTCGCGGTCAGCTCGGTGCCGAGCGCCACCGCGTCCGACGCGGACTGGGTCGCGGCCTACGCGAGCCACGGTAAGCAGGTGGGGCACTTCGCGACGGGCATTCTGCTCGTGCTCGCGGCACTGTCCTTGGCGACCTTCTTGACCAGCCTGTGGACCCGCGTCGTCGAGGCTCGGCAACTGCGCTCTATCAGTCCGCTCCCAGTGGTTGCGGCGGGCATCTCGGCAGCGTGTATTGCCGCCGGCGGAGTCCTAATGGCGAGCATCTCGGCGAGTGCCCTGATCGGCTCAGCCCCAATCCCGAGTGCTGAGTTGCTGCGGTTTGGCAACGACGTTGGATTTGGAATGGTGGGCGTCGCCGGGATGCTGGCAGCCTCGTTGAGCATCGCGTGCCTGAGTCTGCAAGCACGCTCGGCGGGGCTGTTCGGCCCGAGATTGACACGGTTCAGCCTCGTCGTGGCCGTGCTGCTACTCGGGTCTGTCGCGTTTGTGCCGATCCTCGCCCTCCTGATCTGGCTGATCGTGGTCACGGTCGCCCTGACGCGGAGCTCAACCGCACGAGGTCCGGCAAACGGTGGGCGATTCGAGGCGAATCAGCCGGTCGAGATCCGAGCTTAGGAGTCTTCACGGACACGCTTGGGCGCCAGATGCCTGCCGTTGGGTTGGGGCCGACGAGGCGATCGTTGCACCGAAACCAGTGAGCCGAGCGGACGATGAGCGAAAGCAGGCGAGCCGCCCCGGCCGTCGAGACTGTCATGAAGGAATCTCGCCGCGTTCCTGTGGTTGGGTGTTGCTCAGGTGTATGGTGGTGTACCGAACGCGAGGAGATTCCCCATGTATGTACGTGTCGTGAGGTTCGCCGATGTGAGCGCCGAGCGGATGGAGGGGTTGCTGGCCCGCATAAAGGAGTCCGACGGTCCACCTCCCGGAGTGCCCGCGACAGGCTTGACGATGCTGTTCGACGAGGCCCAGGGCACGGCGGTTGTCCTCCAGCACTTTGCCACGGCGGAGGACATGAGCGCAGGCGCTCAAGCGTTTAGCGCGATGGACGCATCCGAGACTCCAGGCATCCGCGCCTCAGTGGATATGTGTGAGCTGAAGCTCGAGCTCGAGGCCTGAACCCGCCCCGGCGAGCGCGCAACGACCTGGAGTTCGACCCGGCAGCCATTGAAGTGTTTGACTGGTGCGCCAAGCGGTAAGGGTGCGAGCTTGCGGGCCGACCGTAACCGGACGTCTGGTGGCGGAAGCGCAAGGTCAAGCTTCCCCTCGGCGAGGCGCTTTCTTACCGTCATCTACAGGAGGGTTATCGTGCGCGTTGACGTCAGTGGTGTGGGCATCGAGTACGAGGTGACCGGCGACGGGCCGCCGGTGGTGTTGCTCCACGGGTTCCCGGACTCGGGGCGGCTCTGGCGCCATCAGGTACCGGCGCTGGCCGAGGCGGGATTCAAGGTCATCGTCCCCGACATGCGTGGCTACGGCCGATCGGACAAGCCGACGGAGGTTGAGGCCTACACGATGGACTTGCTTGTCGGTGATGTGCTGGCTGTGATGAGCGCTGCGGGCGCCGAGCGAGCCCATGTCGTCGGCCACGACTGGGGGGCCGGTGTAGCGTGGGCTACCGCGTTGATGGCTGCCGAGCGCGTCGAGCATCTCGTTGCGTTGTCAGTCGGGCATCCCGCGACGTTTTTCGCGGATGGTTTTGAGCAGTACGAGAAGTCGTGGTACATGTTGCTCTTCCAGTTCTCCGGAATCGCCGAGGAGTGGCTGTCGGCGGAGGGCTGGGCAAACTTCCGGGCGTGGGGCCACCACCCCGACGTGGACGCGGCAATCGCCGAGTTGGACGCAAACGGCTCACTGACGCCGGGCCTGAACTACTACCGAGCAAACATTCCTCCCCAGCGCTATCTGCGCTCCGGCTTGCCCCCGCCACCGATACAGGTCCCCACCATGGGCATGTGGAGCTCAGGAGATTTCGCGCTCACCGAGGCCCAGATGATCAACTCGGCGAGGAATGTCGCCGGCCCGTGGCGCTATGAGCGCCTCGACGGCCCCGGGCACTGGATGCAACTCGACTCGCCCAGCGAGGTGAATCGGCTGCTCATCGACTTCTTGCCGGTGTGAGCCATGGCCACGGCGAGCGCTACCGACTCGACCACTCAAAGGTGTGCATCGACTCGATGAACTAGGCCGTCAAAAGCACACCCGTGGTCATGCGCAGCACCGTGGACACGGGCACGGCGCGGGGGATGTCAGGATTGTCGAGCCACCAAAGCGCAAGTCCCGCCTGATTCTCGGCCCCTCGGATTGGCCCGAAGATGTTTGCATTTACGAGGTTTGGGGCAACGAACTATCGAGGTGGCAACGCACGAGGAAGCTTAAAGGCTGACTCGGGACACGACGTTTTAGGAGATCAAATGTGCCTGGCGATCCCAGGTCAGGTGGTCGAAGTCGTAGACGAGGAGAACCGGCTTGCGACCGTCGAGGTCGCTGGTGTGAGGCGAACGGTGAACATCGGCCTTCTCGACGTGGACGGAAAGGCCGCGGCCCCCGATGACTGGGTGCTGATACACGTCGGCTTCGCGCTCTCGCTGATAGACGAGGAGGAGGCTCACGCGACGCTCAAGCTCCTCAAGGAGATGGGCGCCGAGTATGAGCAGGAGCTCGAGGAGCTGAAGGGGAGTGTGATCGAATGACTGAGTGCGTCGCCGCTCCCGGGTGCATCACCTGCGGCGACGAGGCAGTGCCCATGACGGTCGTCGAGGTCGACTGCCACCGAGGCCTTGCGCTCTGCTCCGATGCCGAGGGTGAGCGCTCGAGTGTGGAGATCGCGCTCGTAGACCCTGTGGCGTCCGGCGAAGTGCTGCTTGTCCATGCCGGCACGGCTCTCGGTCGCGCCGCCGAACGGGGCAAGTCGGCTTGAAGTTCGTCGACGAGTTCCGAGACGCGGAGCTCGGCCGAGCGGTCGCCGGGGAGATCTTGGGGACGGTGGAGCCAGACCGGCATTACAAGATCATGGAGGTGTGCGGGGGGCACACGCACTCGATCTACAAGTACGGGGTCGACGATCTGCTGCCACCCAACGTCGAGCTCGTCCACGGCCCGGGCTGCCCCGTATGCGTCATCCCCATGGGCCGCGTCGACGATGGCATCTCCCTCGCGCACCAACCGGGGGTGATCTTCACCTGCTTCGGTGACATGGTTCGGGTACCTGGATCCAGGCAGACATTGCTAGACGCCAAGGCCCAGGGAGCGGACGTGAGGATCGTCTACTCGCCGCTGGACGCTCTGCGAATCGCCAAGCAGAGCCCCGACCGCGAGGTCGTGTTCTTCGCGATCGGCTTCGAGACGACGGCGCCCTCGACGGCGCTGACGCTGCGCCGCGCCAAGGCGGAGAGTGTCAAGAACTTCTCGGTCATGTGCTCGCATGTGACGATCGTCCCGCCGTTGCGCGCGCTGCTCGAGTCGCCCGATTTGCGGCTCGATGGCTTCATCGGCCCTGGTCACGTAGCCACGGTGGTAGGCGCGCGGCCCTTCCAGTTTCTCCCAGACCAGTACGGCAAGCCGGTGGCGATCTCCGGCTTCGAGCCGCTCGACCTGCTCCAGTCGGTGCTGATGGTGCTGCGCCAGCTCGCTGAGGGTCGCGCGGAAGTCGAGAACCAGTACGCGCGGGTCGTCCCATGGGAGGGCAACCTCCGTGCGCTCCAGATCATGAGCGAGGTCTTCGCGCTGCGCCCGCATTTCGAGTGGCGCGGCCTCGGGTTCATCTCCCAGAGCGCGCTCAGGATCTCCGACGCCTACGCCGAGTGGGACGCCGAGGAGCGTTTCTCCGTGCCCGGCGTTCGTGTCGCTGACCCGAAGGCATGTCAGTGCGGGGAGGTGCTGAAGGGTGTCATCAAGCCGTGGGAGTGCAAGGTGTTCGGCACAGCCTGCACGCCGGAGCGGCCGATCGGCACCTGCATGGTCTCTCCCGAGGGCGCCTGCGCGGCGTACTACAACTACGGGCGCCTCAGTCGCGAGCGCGAGGTCGCGTGATGGCCGAGATGGTCTCAGACCGCGAGTCAAAGATCCTCGCGATCATCGAGACGGCGCGGGGAAAGCGCGCGAAGTTCCGCGACCCACACATCACCATGTCCCACGGGGCGGGTGGCAAGGCGACATCTTCGCTCGTCGAGGGCCTGTTCGTGCCCGCCTTCGACTCACCGGCGCTCGATGCCCTCGCGGATGCGGGCACCGTCAGCGTCGACGGGGTAGACCTTGCGCTCACCACGGACTCGTTCGTCGTAAAGCCGCTGCGCTTCCCCGGGGGCTCGATCGGCGAGCTCGCGGTCAACGGGACGGTCAACGACCTCGCGATGGCGGGCTCGCGTCCGCTTGCGCTGACGCTCTCACTCGTTCTGGAGGAGGGCCTGCCCGCCGAGACGCTGCGCTTCGAGGCTGAGGCGATCGCTCGTGCCGCTCGTGAGGCAGAGGTGCAGATCGTGGCCGGAGACACGAAGGTGGTCGAGCGCGGGCACGCCGACGGGATGTACATCTGCACCACCGGTCTTGGCCGGCGCGACCCGCGCGCCGATCTTGCCCCCAGTCACTTGAAGCCGGGTGACCGTATCCTGCTGTCGGGCACGATCGGCGAGCACGGGACCGCGATCATGCTCGCGCGTGGCGAGCTTGGGCTCGACGCCGACATCGAGTCAGACACCCGCTCGCTGTGGCCCGCGGTCGACGGCCTGCTCGACGTTGCCGGCGAGGGACTGCGCTGCCTGCGCGATGCGACCAGGGGAGGAGTCGCCTCCGTGCTGAACGAGCTTGCGCGCGCCTCACGGGTGGCAATGGTTGTGCGCGAGGCCGCCGTGCCAGTCCAGCCGGCGGTCGCCGGCGCGGCGGAGATCCTCGGGATCGACCCGATGTACGTGGCCAACGAGGGCAAGCTCGTCGCCTTCGTCGCGCCCGAGCGCGCCAGGCAGGCGCTCGCGGCGCTACGCGCGATGCCGGGTGGCGAGGCCGCCGCGGAGATCGGCGAGGTCAAGACCGACCCGCCCGGCATGGTGCTGGTAGAGACGGCGTTCGGCGGTAGGCGCGTGATGGACCAGCTCGTGGGCGACCCCCTGCCGAGGATCTGCTGATGCACGAGCTCTCGATCGCCGAGGCCATTGTTGATGTCGCTACCCGCCATGCCGCGGGCCGTCGTGTGGTCAAGGTGGAGGTGAAGGTGGGTCATCTGCGCCAGGTGGTTCCCGACTCGCTGCACTTCGCCTTCGGGCTCGTAGCGCAGGGCACGGCGCTTGACGGCGCCGAACTGGCCATTGCGCACATACCGGCGGCCGGCCGCTGCCGCGACTGCGGCGCGGAGAGCGCGATGAATGACTTTCCGCTGTGCTGCGCGCGCTGTAGAGGATTGGATGTGGACGTGCTCGCGGGCGAGGAGCTGCGTGTCGACGCGCTCGAGCTCGAGGAGGAAAAGGTGTCGAACGAGAGGATCGGTTATGGCAGCCACGTTTGAAGCGAAGCCATCAGGCGTCGAGGAGGTCCACATCCTGTGGATATCCGAGGGCATGAGCTGCGACGGGGACTCGGTGTCGATCACCGCGGCCGGCCAGCCGAGCATCGAGGACGTGCTGCTTGGCGCGATCCCCGGGCTACCCAAGGTCAATCTGCACAACAAGGTCTTGTCGCCGACGCTCGGCGGCGAGGAGTTCCTGCTTCCCTTCCGGCAGGCGGTGCGGGGTGAGCTCGACGCGCCATTCGTGCTCGTCATCGAGGGCTCGATCCCCAACGAGAACATCAACGGAGAGGGGTATTGGACCTCGTTCGGCAACGACGAGGCGACCGGTGAGCCGCTGAACCTCAACTACTGGCTCGACCGTCTCGCGCCCAAGGCATGGGGGGTGGTCGCGATCGGCACGTGCGCCACCTACGGCGGCATTCATGCGATGGCCGGCAACCCCACCGGGTGCATGGGTCTCGCCGACTACCTCGGATGGGACTTTCGCTCAGCCGGCGGCCTGCCGATCGTCAACGTGCCCGGCTGTCCGGTGCAACCGGAGAACTTCATGGAGACGCTCGTCTGGCTGCTCTACCAGGCGGCGGGTCTCGCCCCGACGATCCCGCTGGACGAGGCGCTGCGCCCGCAGTGGATCTTCGGCAAGACCGTCCACGAGGGCTGCGATCGCGCCGGGTACTACGAGCAGGGCGACTTCGCCAAGGACTACAACTCGCCGAAGTGTCAGGTGAAGATCGGCTGCTGGGGGCCGGTCGTCAACTGCAACGTGCCCAAGCGCGGATGGATGGCCGGGATCGGCGGCTGTCCCGAACGTGGGCGGCATCTGCATCGGCTGCACGATGCCGGGCTTCCCCGACAAGTTCATGCCGTTCATGGACGCGCCTCCTGGTGGGGGCATCTCCGCCACGGTGGCCGGCGCCTACGGCCCGGTGATACGGAAGCTGCGCGGCATCACGAACAAGACCCTGAACAAGGAGACGAAGTGGCGTCACAACAAGCCTGAGCTCACAACCGGCTACCACCCCCGTTGGGGAAACTAGAAAGAGAGGAAATCGCTATGGCTGTCACGCGCGAGCCCGTCAAGCCGGAGGCCGGCAAGCTCGTCGACATGTCGTGGGACCCGATCACCCGCATCGTCGGGAATCTTGGGATCTACACGAAGATCGACTTCGAGAACCGCCAGGTCGCGACCTGCAAGTCCACCTCCTCGATGTTCCGCGGCTACTCCGTGTTCATGAGGGGCAAGGACCCACGGGACGCCCACTTCATCACCAGCCGTATTTGCGGCATCTGCGGCGACAACCACGCCGTCTGCTCCTGCTATGCGCAGCAGATGGCCTATGGCGTCAAGCCGCCGCCGCTGGGTGAGTGGATCGTCAACCTCGGAGAGGCTGCGGAGTACATCTTCGACCACGTCATCTTCCAGGACAACCTCGTGTTCGTGGACTTCTGTGAGCAGATGGTTAGGGACACGAACCCAAAGATGTGGGCAAAGGCCGAGAAGACCGAGGCTCCGGGGGCGAACGTCCACGGCTACCGCACCATCGGCGACATCATGAAGTCCTACAACCCCTTCACCGGGGACACATACAAGGAAGCGCTGCACATCAGTCGCGTCGGGCGGGAGATGATCTGCCTGATGGAGGGGCGTCATGTGCACCCGTCGACCATCTATCCCGGCGGGGTGGGCACCGTTGCCACGCCCACGCTGTTCACCGACTACATGTCGCGGCTGCTCAGGTGCTTTGACTTCATCAAGTCGGCTGTCGCCATGAACGACGATGTGTTCGACTTCTTCTACGAGGCTCTGCCGGGCTACGAGGAGGTTGGACGGCGGCGAGTCATGTTGGGGTGCTGGGGAGCGTTTAACAACCCTGACTACGTCGACTACGACTATCGTCACATGGACGACTGGGGCAATGAGATGTTCGTCACCCCGGGCGTGATCGTGGACGGGAAGCTCGTGACTACGAACCTCGTCGACATTAACCTCGGGATCCGCATCCTGCTCGGCTCCTCTTACTACGAGGACTGGGCCAACGAGGAGATGTTCGTCCCACAGGATCCGCTCGGCAACCCAGTGGACAGGCGCCACCCATGGAATCAGACGACGATCCCCAAGCCCCAGAAACGCGATCTGGAGGGCGGCAACTACTCGTGGGTGATGAGCCCACGCTGGTTTGACAAGCGTAGCGGCGAGCACCTCGCGCTGGACACGGGCGGTGGCCCCTTGGCGCGGCTCTGGGTGACGGCGCTGGCGAACAAGATCGACACGCCATATGTGAAGGCGACCGGCAACAGTGTGCTGATCAACCTGCCCAAGACGCCCAACACTCCTGAGCAGACGCTCGAGTGGAAGGTGCCGCGGTGGTCTAACGCGATCGAGCGTGACCGGGCGCGGATCTACTTCCTCGCTTACTCGGCGGCGATGGCGATGCACTTCCTCGACAAGGCCATGACAGAGCTGCGCTCCGGTCGCACGAAGGTCTTCGAGGACTTCGACGTTCCTGAGGAGGCGATCGGCTGCGGATTCCACGAGGCGGTGCGGGGCGTGCTGTCGCATCACCTTGTGATCCGCGAGGGAAAGATCGCCAATTACCACCCGTATCCACCGACGCCGTGGAACGGCTCCCCGACGGACTCCTACGGGACGCCAGGGCCCTACGAGGACGCGGTGGCGGGCCAGCCGATCTTCGAGGAGAGCTCTCAGGAGGACTTCCGTGGGATCGACATCATGAGGGCCGTCCGCTCGTTCGACCCATGCTTGCCCTGCGGCGTGCACATGTACCTGGGCAAAGGCAAGACGATCAGGCAGGTGCATTCCCCGATGTTTGGCGAGCAGCACGGCTAGGAGCCTGCGGTGAGCGACACGGCATCGGAGCAGATCGCTCGGGTCGAGAACCTCCTGGGGCAGCTGGAGACCCTACCTGACGTCGCGGCGCGGGAGACCGCCACCGAAGCGATGCAGGCGTTGCTCGATCTCTATGGCGAGGGTCTCGGGCGGATCGTGGATGTGGTCGCCACGGGCGACGATGGCACGCTGGCCGTGGCGCTGGCCGACGACGAGCTCGTCGCTCACCTGCTCCTGCTCCACGGTTTGCACCCTGTGCCTGTCGAGGAGCGGGTGCGTGGCGCACTCGAGGGGGTGCTCCCATACCTCGAATCCCACGGTGGGAATGTGCAGTTGCTCGGCGTCGAGGATGGGATTGTGCGCCTCCGGTTGGAGGGAAGCTGCTCGGGCTGCCCGTCCTCGTCGATGACTCTCAAGCTCGCGATCGAGGACGCGATCTTCAAGGCGGCCCCTGACGTGGAGGAGGTGAAGGCGCAGGGCGCCGTCTCTCCAGCAGCTCCTCCGTCCGGTCTCCTGCAGCTTGAGATCGTCAAGCCGGCGGCCGCTCCGTCGGTGTCGCCTGGAGCGTGGGCGATGGCGGGAGGGATGCCTCAGCTTTCCGGGGGCAGTGTGCTGCTCAAGGAGGTCTCTGGCGAGCCCGTCCTCTTCTTGCGCCCGAGCGAGCGGGTCTATGCATACCGTCCGGCCTGTCCCGGGTGCGCAGGCTCGTTGGAGAAAGCGAGCCTGCGAGCGAACGAGCTGACCTGCGCGGGTTGTGGCAACCGCTATGACGTGCTGCGGGCAGGGCGTTGCCTGGATACGCCGCAACTGCACCTCGAGCCCGTGCCGCTGCTCGTCGACGACGCCGGCCTCGTGAAGGTGGCGCTCGGGGTGGCCGCCTAGAGATGGCTCCGTCGTCCGGCACTCTCGCGACCTCGCGTCTGAGGCGGCTCGTCCAAGGCTCGGCGAGCGTCGCCGTGGCGGCTGAGCCCGAGGAGCATTGCGAGCTGTGCAACGCCGCGATCCCCAGCGCCCACCGCCATCTGCTCGAGCTCTCCTCGCGCGAGCTCATGTGCGCGTGCCGACCCTGCTCGCTGCTGTTCGACCGTGGCGGCGCCGGCAATGGTCGCTACAAGCTGGTGCCTGAGCGCCGGCTGCGTCTGGAGGACTTCGAGATGAGCGAGCTGGCGTGGGAGGAGCTGCGTATACCGGTCGACATGGCTTTCTTCTTTCACTCAAGCGCGGAGGGAAAGGTGCTCGCCTATTACCCCGGCCCGATGGGACCCACAGAGTCTCAGCTCGAGTTGAGCTCGTGGCGGGAGCTGGAGCAGTCCAACCCAATACTGGCGGAGATGGAGCCAGACGTGGAGGCGTTGCTCGTGAACCGCGTCGGAGGGGCGCGCCGGCACTGGCTCGTGCCCCTCGACGAGTGCTACTCGCTCGTCGGAGCGATCAGAACGCGCTGGCGGGGCTTGACCGGCGGCAGCGAGGTTTGGCGAGAGATCGACCGCTTCTTCGAGGAACTCGATCGTCGCGCGCGCAGCGCGACGGGAAGGAGATGACCATGGCCGACGTGAAGACCGGAGCTCAGTACACCGGCATCAACAGCCCCACGCACGTCAAGGGCATCCAGGAGGGAAACGCTCTCGGCAAATACGGTCAGATGGGAGGCCACAATCCCGATGGAACTTCCACCGCCGCACGTTCCACGGGCGTCGCCGCGACCGAACCGATCGACCCGAGCATGCCGAACCTCTCGCCGGCGTAAGGCAGGATGTCGGCGATCCCTCAACCGATCGACGGCTCCACGGGAGCAGTGCCGCTGCTCTCCTTTCGCGTCACGGACGCCGTGGCCGAGCGCTATTCGGCGGCTCCCATCCTGAACTTCAGGATGGGCATCGAGCGCTCCGGGGGCGGTCCAGTGCGGTCCATCCTGCTCGACACCCAAATCCAGATTGCCGCCCGGCGACGGCCTTATGGAGAAGAGGAGCAGGCGTCGTTGGTTGAGCTGTTCGGCACGCCCGACCGCTGGGGCGCCACTCTGCGAACGCTCCTGTGGACACGGACGACGCTTGTCGTGCCGCCCTTCACCGACTCCGTGGAGGTCACGCTGCCGGTGGCGTGCTCCTACGATCTCGAGGCCAACGCCGCCAACTACCTATGCGGCCTACAGGAGGGCGAGGTGCCGCTCGAGTTCCTGTTCTCGGGGTCGGTGTTCTACGCGAGTCCCAGCGGGATGCTCCAGACCGCTCGCATCTCCTGGGATCGCGAGGCGGAGTATCGACTGCCGGTGTCGGTATGGCGCCAGGCCATGGACTACCACTTTCCCGACGCCGCATGGCTGCGGCTGGGTCGTCCCGCATTCGACCGCCTTCGGGCCTACAAGGCTGAGCACGGTCTGCGGACACTGGAGGATGCCGTCGAGCGTCTGATGGGGGAGGGCCGGCGTGGGAGCTGACGTCATACGCCGGATCGCCGATGCGGTGTTGTACGAGGGCTATCTGCTGTGGCCCTACCGCAAGTCGGCGCTGAAGAATCAGCAGCGCTTCACTTTCGGAGGCGTGTACCCGCCGGCGTGGGAGGACCGCTCGTCGATGCAGGTCCAGGCACTGCTCGTGGGAGGCGAGGACGCCGAGGTCGAGATCCGTGTGCGCTTCCTACATGTGGTTCGGCGCCAGGTGCTGAAGAGGGGACATTCGGCGACCTCCCTCGAGCCAGTCGAAGAGCTCGAGACCCACGGCGAGCGCTGGGTGTCGTGGGAGGAGGCGGTGGAGCGGGAGATCGCGCCCGGCCCGATCAGGGTGCCTTCAGGCGAGCAGCTCGAGGAGATCTCCGGCGGGGCGATCCTGCGCACCTGGCGTCCCCTGCAAGGAGAGCTGACGGTCGCGCGCGAGCTCATGCGCCCAGGGCTATGGCGCTTCACGGTGCGCGTCGCGAATACAACGCCGTGGTCGGGTCGAGCTCGCGACGAGGCTCTACGCCAGACGTTCTGCTCCACCCACGCGGTGTTGCGCACCAGCGATGGCGCATGGGTGTCATTGACCGACCCACCTGACGCGCTGCGCGCCGAGGCGGATGCTTGCGAGAACTTCGGTACGTGGCCAGTGCTCGTCGGCGAAAAGGAGGACCGAAGCACGATGCTCGCCGCGCCGATCATCCTCTCCGACCACCCGCAGATCGCGCCCGAGAGCCCTGGAGACCTGTTCGACTCCGGAGAGATCGACCAGATGCTGGTGTTGAACATCCTGGCGATGACCGACGAGGAGCGCCGCGACATGCGTGACTCAGATCCCCGTGCCCGCGAGATCCTGGAGCGAACCGAGGCGCTCACAAACGAGGAGATCATGCGTCTGCACGGCGCGGTGCGCGAGTTTGGTCTGGTGCGAGCGCGATGATCCACGACCGGCCTCCATGGGAGGACGACCGGCCTCCATGGGAGGAGCTCGAGCGTCGGGGAGCTGATTCGGTGGAGGTCGACGGCGTGTTGATTCGCGCGGGGAGCGTCGTGCGGCTGAGCCCGCGCGGGACGGGCAGCGACATCTTCGAGGTGGCGCTTGCTGGGCGCACCGCGCTCGTGCACGAGATCCTCGAGGACTACGGGGGCCGGGTCCAGCTCGCGGTCACCGTCGCGGGCGACCCCGGTCAGGATCTCGGGGCGCTGCGCCGTCCCGGGCATCGCTTCTTCTTCGATCCTGACGAGGTCGAGCCACTCGATCTGGCTCCCGTGACGGGCGCGGAGCCATCCCGGCGAGTGCTCGTGGCGGGCATCGGCAACGTCTTTTTGGGGGACGATGGCTGGGGCGTGGCGCTGGCCGGACGTCTTGCCACCCACGCGCTGCCACACGGCGTCGACGTCGTGGACTTCGGGATCCGAGGGATGGACCTCGCCTATGCGATGCAGGACGACTACGACGCGGTCATCTTCCTCGATGCGACCCCTCGGGGCCAGGCGCCGGGGACCCTGTATGTCATCGAGCCGGATCTCGAGGACATCGAGATGACGATCGACGCGCACGGCATGGACCCGGTCAAAGTGCTGGCGCTTGCACGCACCCTCGGCGCCGAGTCGCTGCCGCGCACGCTGATCGTCGGTTGCGAGCCCCAGACGCGCATGGACGCGCGGGACGAGCACATCCGCGCTGAGCTGACCGAGCCCGTGCGCCTCTCGCTCGAGCGGGCGGTCGCGATCGTCGAGGACCTGCTGACAGATCTAACGAGACCTGAGCAAGAAAGGGGTCACCCTCATGAGTGACATCACCATAAGCCGATCCGCGCAGGCTGCGCTGCTGCTCGCCGTCCTTGGAGCGATAGGAGCCCTCGTGGTCGCGCAGCTCCCGGAGATCCAGCGGTACCTCAAGATCCGGTCGATGTAGCCATGCACCGAGTGAGAGTTAGAGTCGTCGAGGACGCGCTTGACGCCAACAACACGATCGCGCGGGCCAACCGCGAGGACTTCGATCGCGCCGGCGTGACGGTCGTCAACCTAATGAGTGCTCCCGGCGCAGGCAAGACCGCGCTGCTCGAGCGGGTGCTCACCGACACGGGCGACGTCCGTATGGCGGTGCTGGAGGGCGACGTCGAGGGGTCGCTCGACGCCCAGCGGCTGGCCTCGTTGCACGTTCCCGTGGCCCAGCTCAACACGAGCGCCGGTTTCGGCGGGGAGTGCCACCTCGACGCGAACATGGTCCGCTCCGCGCTGCCCTCGCTTCCGCTCGAGGACATCGATCTGCTGATCGTCGAGAACATTGGCAACCTCGTGTGCCCGGCCGAGTTCCGGGTCGGGGAGGACGCGCGGGCGATGGTCTGCTCGGTCGCGGAGGGCGAGGACAAGCCGCTGAAGTACCCGCTCATGTTCCGTGCTTGTGAGCTGGCTGTGGTCAACAAGATCGACCTGCTCCCGCACCTGGACGTCGAGCTCGACGCGCTGCTGGCAAACCTGCAGGCCGTGCATCCGGGGATCGAGCACCTTCTCACAAGCGCGCGCACAGGCGACGGAGTGGATGCCTTTCGCGACTGGCTGGTGAGTCGTGTAAAGGCGCATGCGGTGGCGTGATGGGCAGCGCCCATGTTCACTGCCACAGCCGGGAAGCTGAGCTCGGTGGCGCTGTCGGCCTAGGTCCACAGCCACAGCCGGGAAGCCAAACTCGGTGGCTTGGCAGCCCGGGCCCACTGCCAGAGCGGAGACCGAGCTCGCGTGAATAGCGCGATCTCCACCGACGCCCTCGGGGCGCGTGTTGAGAGACAGCGCAAACGACGGCTGGCGGTGGGAGCAAGCTTCTTCGAGGGGGAGGCCGAGCGGATCGCCCGTCTGTGCCATCGCATGGCCGAGCGCTTCGCTCGCGGCGGACGGCTGTTCGCGCTGGGCGCCGATCCCGCCGCGCGCTCCGACGCGCGTCATGTCGCAGTCGAGTTCGTGCACCCCGTGATTGTCGGCAAGCGCGCGCTGCCGGCGCTTGCGCTCACGGCCGAGGGAGGGCCGGTGGATGCCCAGCTGGAGCTGCTCGCGGATGCGCAGGACATCGTGATCGCATTCGGTCCCGAGCACCACCCACCCACGCGGCGCGCGCTGGGGCTGGCCCGCGAACGGGGCGCGCTGACGATCTCCTGCGCCGGTGGCGACACGGATTGGAGTTTTAGCCTGCCGGGTGAGGACGCGAGCATCGATCAGGAGCTGACCGAGACCCTCTACCACGTGCTGTGGGAGCTGGTGCACGTGTTCTTCGAGCATCGCGGCCTGCTCGAGGGGCGCGCCGAGCGCCGCGTCCACGATACGGGCGCCTCGAGCTTCCTATATCCGTTTCTGGGTGAGCGGGAGCACGACCTGGAGGCGGTGATCGTCGACGTGCGCGCCTCGGTGCTTGCCAAGGCAAGCGAGGCGTCGCGGCTGCGCGCCCAGACGCTGGCCGAGGCGGCGCCGACGCTGACGAGCGCCGCGCTCGATCTGCGATCTTGCCTCGACGCCGGCGGACGGTTGTTGGCGCTCGGCAATGGGGGGTCCGCGACCGACGCGATGGATGTCGTCGCTGACCTGCGCGCGCCCTCGGAAGGCAAGCGCCCATGGCCGGCTCTGGACTTGACCGAGGACACCGGGATCCTCACCGCGATCGCCAACGACGTCGGGGTTGAGGCGATCTTCTCGCGGCAGGTGATCGCCCACGGGCGCTCCGGCGATGTGCTGCTCGCAATGTCGACGAGCGGAGGCTCCGCCAACGTCATTCACGCGCTGGCTGAGGCGCGGCGGCGTGGCCTGGTCACGATCGCGCTCGTGGGCTACGACGGCGGGCGGATCTTCGAGGAGGGCCTGGCCGACCGTACGGTGGTCGTTCGCTCAGAGCACATACCGCGCATCCAGGAGGCGCAGGCGTCGGCCTACCACGTCCTATGTGAGCTTGTGGGGGCGGTGGGAGAAGCGCGCTCATGAAGATCGCCGGCAAGCCCGCCAGCCCGCGCGAGGCGGCGTCCGCAGGCGTGAGCGCGCCGGCTTCGTCGGTGGCTGGATGAGCAGCGTCGGCGCCGTCTCGGAAAACTTCGGCCTACGGTTGCGCGTGCGGGTGGGGGGCGTTGTGCAGGGCGTTGGCTTTCGTCCCCACGTCTACCGCCTCGCGCGCGAGCTCGACCTGGGTGGATATGTGCTCAACGACGAGCGCGGGGTGCTGCTCGAGGTGGAGGGTGGCTCGCTGGCGGTTGAGCGCTTCCTGGAGCGCCTAGTCGCCGAGGAGCCGCCGCTGGCGAGGATCGAGCGCGTCTCACGGGAAACGGTCCCCGCGATGGGGGCGACCGTCTTCGAGATCCTTCCCAGCGTTCACGCCGGCGCGTCGGAGGCACTGGTGTCGCCGGACATCGCGACGTGCGCGGAGTGCTTGGTCGAGCTGGACGACCCACGCGACCGTCGCTATCGATACCCGTTCATCAACTGCACTGACTGTGGGCCGCGCTTCACGATCACGATTGATGTCCCTTACGACCGCCCGCTGACGACGATGGCGGGCTTTGTCATGTGCGAGCTATGTCGCGCTGAGTACGAGGACCCGGGCAACCGACGCTTTCACGCGCAGCCGAACGCCTGTCCGCTGTGTGGGCCGCGAGCGCGACTGCTGTGGCCCGACGGAGCCGAATGCCTCCGCGCGGGCGGAGCGCGTGGCCCGGACGGCACGAGCGGCCACCTCTCTGAGGATCCCCTCCGCGCGGCCGCGCAAGCGCTTGTGGATGGCCTGATAGTGGCGGTGAAGGGAGTTGGCGGCTACCACCTCGCCTGCCTGGCCAGCTCTCGGGAGGCGGTGAGGGCACTGCGCGAGCGCAAGCATCGAGAGGACCGGCCGTTTGCGCTGATGGCGCGCAACGTTGCGGTCGCGGGAGAGCTGGCGCATTTGAACGCGAGAGCACGGGATGCGTTGGAAGACCGAGCTAGACCGATCGTGATCGCGCCGCGGCGCGCGGGCGCGCGCGTGGCCGACGCGGTGGCCCCGCACAGCTCCGATCTGGGCGTGATGCTGCCTTACACGCCGCTGCACCACCTGCTCCTAGCGGACGTGGCGAGCGCAATGGGCAAGTCCGCTGGCGGCGCCTCTGGGTCTGTGGTGAGCGACGTGCCTGTCGCGCTTGTGATGACCAGTGGCAACGTCTCGGACGAGCCGATCGCGTACGCCGACGAGGATGCGATCACGCGTCTGGCGGGCATCGCCGACGTGTTCCTGGCGCACGATCGCCCGATTCACATGCGCACCGACGACTCGGTGGTGCGTGCGATGTCGGTGGGCGCCCCGATGCCGACGCGCCGCTCGCGCGGGCACGTGCCCGCGCCGATCGGTCTGCCGGTCCCGGCGCCGCGGCCAATGCTCGCGTGTGGAGCCGAGCTGAAGAGCACGTTTTGCGTGGCGCGAGGTGAGCGGGCGTGGGTGAGTCACCACATCGGCGACCTGAAGAACTATGAGACGCTGCGCTCCTTCCGCGAGGGAGTCGAGCATTTCCAGAGGCTGTTCGCCGTCACTCCGGAGGTGGTCGCGCACGACCTGCACCCCGACTACCTCTCAACCGGCTACGCCCTGGAGCGCGAGGGGCTTGAGCCGCTCGCCGTCCAGCACCATCATGCGCATCTGGCTGCCTGCCTGGCCGAGCACGGTGAGACCGGCCCTGCCGTTGGCGCCGTGTTCGACGGGAGCGGTTATGGCGATGACGGCACGGTTTGGGGTGGGGAGCTGCTGGTCGGCGGCCTGCGCGACTTTGAGCGAGTCGGCCACCTACGCGCCGTGCGGTTGCCAGGTGGCGACCGGGCCGTGAGCGAGCCATGGCGGATGGCCTGCGCGTGGCTTGCCGAGGCTCAGGGCGGGGAAGGGCCCCCGCCGATTCCAGATTCGTTGGCGGGCAGCATGAGCGGGGAGTCTCCGTCGCTCCCGGGCGCGCTGGCGGCCAACGTGGGCAGGCGGGCTTCCCCGCACCAGGACCTCTCGGCGGTCACAGTGACACCGGAGCGCTGGGAGACGATCGCGCGGCTTGCGCGCAGCGAGCTGGCTCCACTTACGACCAGCGCGGGGCGCCTGTTCGACGCGATCGCTGGATTGTGTGGCCTGCGCACGGCTGTCACTTACGAGGGCCAGGCGGCGATCGAGTTGGAGGCAGCGGTAGATCGCTTCGAGTGGGGTGAATACGCGATCGCTCTCGAAGATCGCGACGGTATGCTCGAGCTCGACCCGCGCGCGGCGGTGGTCACGATCGTGCGCGAGCGAGCGGAGGGTGTGCCGGTCGGGGTCATTGCCGCCCGCTTTCATATTGGTCTTGCTCGCGCAACGGCCCTGGCTTGTGAGCAGCTAGCAGGCGCTCGAGACCTGGGCCTCGTGGCCCTCTCGGGCGGCGTCTTCCAGAACAGGGTCCTGCTTGAGCTGACGATTGCCGAGCTGACGCGCAGGGGACTGCGTACCCTGGTCCCCGAGAGGCTGCCGCCGGGAGACGGTGGGATCAGCTACGGCCAGGCGGCGGTGGCAGCGGCGCGGCTGTCCTGATCGAGGCGCTCCAGCGCTCCTCGATATGTCCGAAGCGCCAGACCGAGAGCGCGATCGCCCAGGTCGCGACGAACAGGCCGACGATGATGAAGCCGAGCGTCGTTGATGTCGATGTTCTCGAGCCAGTTCCAGAACGGGCCGCGAGCGTCCAGCTTCGAGGCGAACAGGCCGCCGAGCTCGATCGTCCCGATGACCAGCGCCACCGCGACCGAGAGCCCGGTGATCGTGATGTTGTAGAAGACCTTGCGCACGGGCTTGGAGAACGCCCAGCCGTAGGCGAAGTTCATGAACGAGCCGTCGATCGTGTCCAGCAGCGACATCCCGGCGGCGAACAGGATCGGCAGGCACAGGATCGCGTAGAACGGCAGCCCCGCGCCGGCGGCGCCGGCGGCGAGGAACAGCAGCGCGACCTCGGTCGCGGTGTCGAAGCCGAGGCCGAACAGGACGCCGATCGGGTACATCTGCCACGGCTTGGTGACCGTCCTGGTGAAGCGGCCGAAGAACCGGTTCATCAGCCCGCGTGTGTCGAGCTGCTGCTCGAGCTCGTGCCTCGTCGTAGCGGCCGCTGCGCATCTCGCGGAACACCTTGACGATGCCGAACAGGATCACGACGTTCAGCGCGGCGATCACGTACAGGAACGTGCCCGAGACGCCGGTGCCGATCCAGCTGGTCACGTTGTGCAGCTGCGAGTCGTCGTTCTGCACCTGGCCGCCGAGCGCCCTGACGCCGATCGAGAACAGGAACGCGAGCGCGAAGACGATCGTCGAGTGGCCCAGCGAGAAGCAGAACCCGACGCTCATCGGCCGCTTGCCGTCGGCCATCAGCTTGCGCGTGGTGTTGTCGATCGCCGAGATGTGGTCGGCGTCGAACGCGTGGCGCATGCCGAGCGTGTACGCCGTCACGCCGTTCCGACCGCGAACGCCCCCGAGGCGCCGAGCCGGTAGTGGTGCGGCGCGACGACGGCGATCAGCAGGAAGAAGCCGATCGCGTGCAGCCCGAGCACGACCGCCGCCATCATCGCCACTGTGCGCCATTGCGATGAGGTCAGTGGGCCCACTGGGCGGACACTACCCGTCTTTATTGCAAGCTATTCTGCAGAAGCCTGCGCCGTCTCGCGGATTCGGCGGGCCACTACCGCGGTTGCTGAGCAAGCTCCGCGCGCGCCCGGCGCAGTCGACCAGATATAGGCCGTGGCTTGCGCCTGCCCCCGCGCCGCGCCACGCGGTGAGTGGCACCTGCGGGCAGACGTGCGCGGCCGCGCGGGTGGCGGCATTGCCACCGAGGTAGGCGTATCCGGCGCCGAGCAGCACATATCGCGCCTGCCGCGAAGCGACGAGCCGGGCGAGGCCCGAGCCGTCGAGCGCCGGGTCTACTCCCCCGTAGCCGCCGAGCGCCGACGCGCGCAGCCCGAGCAGGATCGGGCTGTCGGCAGTCAGAGACGCCTCGGTGAGCAACTGAAATCTCCCGTCGGCCCCGTGCGAGAGCACATAGCGCATCAGCGCGTCATCAGTGGCGAGCTGAGCGCGACTGAGTTCGACGCCCCCGTAGCCGCCGACGGCGCGCGGGCCGGCGGCCGGGAAGGTGCCCTCTACCGGCCGTCTCCAGGTCGTCGTCGCGTAGGCGATCGGGGCGACGAGCAGGACCAGCAGCACCGTGACTAGGCCGGCCCGCGAAAAACGGTGTGGCGTCAACGCGATGACGATGCCGGCGGTGGCCGCCGGGACGAGCATCACCTGCCATGCCGCGAGAAAGTGAGCTCGATGCAGCAGCATGATCTGTACGGCCACGGTGGCTATGACAGCGGCAAGCATGGCCAGCCGGTTGCCCCGGTGCGCTTGTGCCATCGCGGCGAGTCCGGCGCCCGCCATCACAGCGGTTCCGGGGGCCAGCGCTGAGACGTAGTAAGGGTGCACGATGCCCTTCGACACGCTCAGGAAGCCGACCTCGCACAGGAAGAAGCCGCCGAAGACGATCAGCCCGGCGCGCCGCGGGTCGCGACGTGCCGGTCGCGCGAGGGCGATCGCGAGGAGGCCGATCATGGCGAATGCGAGCATCCAGCCGTCCTGATCGCCGAATCCGTTGCGGAACAGGCGCAGCGGGCCAGGCGATGTGCCGAACGCGATCGGGCTCTGGTGGATCGTGGCCGCCACCTTCGGGGCGACATCGGGCGAGGGTTTCGGCAAACGCACCATCGGAATGGCCGCGCCGATCGAGCTCCCATGCGCTTCGACCTCGGGTTGCACTTCCAGGTCGGGGACCGGCCCGGGACCGCCGTTCTGGCCGGCGACGCGTCCGAAGCCGTTGTAGGCGAATGTCAGCCCGAGCTCGGAGTTGTCGGTCGAACTGCCGACGAATGGGCGATGAGCAGCGGGGGTGAGATCGACGGCGACCATCCAGACCAGCGAGAGCACTCCACACACGACGCCAGCGAGCAGCAGATGGCTGACGCGACGGCGCCACGGACCCGGAGCGCAGCAGAGGTATCCGGCGCCGATTCCAGGCACGACGAGATAGGCGGCGAGCGCCTTGGTGTTGAAGGCGAGCGCGACGAGGGCGGCCGACGCGAGCAGGGTGCGCAGCCGTCCAGTCTCGATCGCGCGGAGCGCCACGCCGCACGCGAGCGTCATCAACAGGATCAGCAGCGTGTCGACGTTGTTATCGCGCGACACCGCCACGAACGCGGGAAATGCCGCGAGCGTCAGCGCGCTCGCGGTCGCGGCGAGCGTGCCGAAGCGCTTGCGCACGATCAGATACAGCGCGGCTACCGCCACAATCCCCGCGATCGCCTGCGGCAGAAGCAGGCTCAATGGTGAGAACCCGAATACCTCCGCGCTCCCCGCCTGCGCCCACAGCGCCAGTGGTGGCTTGTCGATCGAGATGAGACCTGCCGGGTCAGCTGAGATGAACAGGAAGTTGTGCCATGACCGCAGCATCGACTTCACGCCGGCGGCGTAGTAGACGTTCGCGTACCCGTTCTGGCTCAGTGCCCACGTATTGAGCACGGTCGCGAGTGCGATCACGCCAAGCAGTGGGGCGGTGCGACGCCAGTCCAAGCGCACGCGCTTGACTTCGGGCCCCACGATCGGCGCTGTGGGATTCGGATGTATGTTGTGCTGGATGGCCTGGGACACGATGTGGGGTCTTAGACGATGCGCATATGATGCGATGAAGTCTGGCGCTCTTGCGGAGCACGAGCGCTCCGTGTCGCTTGGTCGCCCTGGGGGTATAAGGCAAAGAGATGCAAAGCATGCTTCCTTTGATCCCGTTGGGCCTGGCGGGATGAGCCGAGATAGAACGAAAGGCAATCGGCATGGCAAAGCTCTTGTTCCTACCTTTCAGCGTCGCGACGGGCCTCCTCTCCGGCTTGATCAGTAAGAAGACCTTCGAGATGCTGTGGGGGAAGATCGACGGTCAGGTGCCCCCAATGCCGAAGGATCGAGAAGCCAATGCCGGCAAGCTGGCGCTTGCACTCGTCCTCGAGGGCGCTCTGTTTCGTGTGGTGAAGGGACTGCTCGACCACGGATCTCGCCAAGGCTTCGCAAAGCTCACGGGAACGTGGCCGGGGAATAGGAAGGCCCAGGCCGACTGATATTCAGCGTGGCTCATCCTGTGCGCGCGGAGCCGGTGACACGCCGCCATGCGATCTCAGCGATCGACCGCGGGAGCTTGCACGGGAGCTGTGTGCGCCTCACGCGTCCTCCGGCGGGCGGCGCTCGCGCTTGCGCTCGGTAGCCCGGCGCTTGGCTTGAAGGCGTCGCTCGCGCGACGCCGCGGTGGGACGAGTGGCACGGCGGCGCTTTGGAGCGGCGAGCGCTTTCGCGAGGCGCTCACTCAAGCGAGCCAAAGCCAACTCCCGGTTGCGTGCTTGGGATCGCTCGTCCTGTGCGATCGCCACCACCCGCGGCCCTACGCGCGCAAGCACCAGATCGCGCTGTGCGTCGCTCAGCGTGGGCGAGGCGAGCACGTCAAAGCTCGCTTCTATCCGGGAAGCGGTGACGTTGGCGTGCTGTCCCCCCGGGCCGGAGGAGCGGGTTGCGCGGACTGTCACCTCCGAGAGCTGGATCGTCAGCTCGCCGGTGATCCGCAACAGTCGACCGGAGCCTTCTTCGGCCTCGCTCAACGCAGTCGCCCACGTTTGGACATTGCCCTCAGTGCTGGTCGCTGCTTGTGTGCGCCGCGACGAGCTCGGGCTCGGGCGAGGCGGGCTCTGAGCCGTACAGCGCACGCGTCAAGAGCTGCCACAGGATGGCGCGCTCCTCGGGGTCGAGCGCTTGCAGCACCTCGTCCTCGATCCCTTCCTGTGCCTTCTCGGCGCTCTTCAATGCCTGGTGCCCGGTGGCGGTGAGCTCGACCAGGTGGCGTCGGCGATCGTCGGGGTCGCGAAGTCGAGCGATGTGCCCGCGATCCTCGAGCTCGTTGAGCAGCAGCACGACGTTGTTCGCGTCCATGCAGAGCGCCTCGGCGAGCTCCTGCTGGGGCGAGCGGTCGTGGTCGCGCAGGTAGCTGAGCGTCATCAGATGGCGCAGGTGCATCCCCAGCAGCTCCTCGCTGCTGCGCCGGTAGACCTGCTTGGCCAGGCGTGTGAGCAGCACCATCGACCCCGGCGCACACGAACCACTTGTTCGCATTCATAGCGAGCCGATTGTACCACGATATAGCAATCATCATGTTTTATTGATCATACTTGTATTAGGGATGATCCATGCTATGGTGTTCTACTTCGCGTCTCGCCGAAGCAAAAGGAGCCCCACATGAGCCACGCCACCGTCCTCGATACGCCCTCGCCCGCCATGACCGATTCCGAGCTTGCGCGCAAGCGCGAGCGACGCCGCTGGACGCGCTTGCCGTGCTCTGCCTCGGCCAGCTGATGATGGTTCTCGACGCGACCATCGTGAATGTCGCACTGCCCTCGATCCAGCACGATCTCCATTTCTCCCAGGGCAA
The DNA here is from genome assembly GCA_963764655.1 of uncultured Solirubrobacterales bacterium. Lineage (GTDB taxonomy): Bacteria > Actinomycetota > Thermoleophilia > Solirubrobacterales > Solirubrobacteraceae > Palsa-744. The sequence continues at coordinate 1,503,490 of CAVXTI010000001.1, read as the reverse complement.
CCTCACGTGGGTGATGAACGGCTACCTGATCACCTTCGGTGGTTTCCTGCTGCTCGCCGGCAGGCTCGGCGACCTGATCGGCCGCAAGAAGGTGTTTCTCTCCGGGCTCGTCCTGTTCACCGTCGGCTTCGGTGCTGTGCGGCGTGGCCGACAGTCAGGCGATGCTGATCGCCGCCCGCCTGCTGCAGGGCGTGGGCGGGGCCGTGGCCTCGAGCGTGATCCTGGCGATCATCGTGACCGAGTTTCCCGGCGCCGCCGAGCGGGCGAAGGCGATGGGGATGTACGCGTTCGTGTCCGCCGGCGGGGGCTCGATCGGGCTGCTCGCCGGCGGAGCGTTGACGCAGTCGCTTGACTGGCACTGGATCTTCTTCGTGAACGTGCCGATCGGGGCGCTCACGTTGCTGCTCGGATCGGCGCTGATCGACGAGAACGAGGGCATCGGCCTCGCCGATGGAGTGGACGTGCTTGGGTCGGTTCTGATCACATTGGCGACCGTGCTCGGCGCCTACGCGATCGTCAAGTCGAGCGAATATGGCCTGCTCTCCGCGCGCACGCTCGGCGTCGGCGGCGCCTCGCTCGCCCTGCTGGCTGCGTTCTTTGCGCTGGAGTCGCGCATCTCAAACCCGATCATGCCGCTGCGGATCCTGCGCTTGCGCATGCTGATGGGGTCGAGCCTCGTGCGCGGGCTGCTCGTGACCGGGATGTTCTCCGCGTTCTTCCTCGGCTCGCTCTATCTCGAGCGCGTGCTCGGCTACGACGCGATCGAAACCGGTCTTGCCTTCATGCCGCTGACCGCGGCGATCGGTGTGATGTCGATGGGGCTGTCGGCCAGGGCGATGGCGCGCTTCGGCGCGCTGCGGACGTTGACGGTCGGCCTGGCGACGATCGTCGTCGGCCTGTTGCTGCTCGCCGGCGAGGGCATGCACGCCAGCTACTTCCCGGGCCTGTTCTTCGCGTTTCTGCTGATCGGGCTTGGCGCCGGCGCCTCGTTCATGCCGCTGCTTGACAGTCGGCATGTCAGACGCCCCGCCGCGCGACGCCGGCCTGGCATCGGGAATCGTCAACGTCTCGGTCCAGCTGTTCGGGGCCATCGGCCTGGCGACGCTCGGGACGATCGCGACCGACCACACCAAGACGTTGACGGCGAAGGGGTACTCGCTCGACAGCGCGCTGACGGGCGGCTACCACCTCGCGTACCTGGTTGGCGCGGCAGCGGTGGCGATCGGCGTGCTCGCGGCGCTGCTGGTCCTGCGGCCACCCACAAGCTCCGCGCCGCAGGAGGCGGACTCGGACCCGGCGGAGATGATGCGCATGGGGATGCCCTCGGCGCAGCCCGCTTGATCGTGGCGCGGTGGCCAGCCCTGGCTGGAGTCCGCCCGCCCCAGGGGGCGAACTCGACGCCTACCCAATCATTCACCACATACGTAAAGCAGGTCATCCAGCTAGTGTCACTTTGGAGATGTCTGACCAAGCCGAGCGTGCAGCTGTAGCTGTCGGTCACGAGCCCGAGTCGGCGGAGCGTCGTCCCGCGATCGTGGCTGTCGACGACGAGCCGGCGGTGCTGGCCGCGGTCGCTCGCGACCTGCGCCGCGGCTTCGGTGAGCGTTTCCGCGTGCTGCGTGCCCAATCGGGAGCCGAGGCGCTGGATGTCCTGCGTAAGCTGCGCACGCGCGGCGATCAGGTGGCGATGCTGATCGCGGACCAGCGGATGCCGGGCATGCCGGGCACGGAGTATCTGGTGCAGGCGCGCAAGATCGTCCCCGATGCCAAGCGGGTGCTGCTGACGGCATACGCTGACACCGAGGCGGCGATCGCGGCGATCAACGAGGTGGCGCTGGACTACTACCTGCTCAAGCCCTGGGATCCCCCGGAGGAGCAGCTCTTTCCGGTCGTCGAGGATCTGCTCACCACCTGGGAGGCGGGAGCGGCGCTTGAGTCTGGTGGTGTGCGTGTGGTGGGCCATCGGTTCTCGCGAGAGTCACACGATCTGCGTGACTTCCTGGTTCGCAACCGCGTGCCGGCGCGCTGGCTGGACGTCGAGCGCGACGGTGAGGCGCGCGAGCTGCTGCGGGTCGCGGGCGTGGATGCCGAGCGCCTGCCAGTTGCATTGCTGGAGGACGGCACGGTGCTCGAGCGCCCGACGATCCTCGAGCTGGCGGAGCGCCTCGGCGTCACGGGCGCCCCCGCGCAGGAGCACTACGACCTTGTTGTCGTCGGCGGTGGCCCAGCGGGGCTGGCGGCCTCGGTCTACGGCGCCTCGGAGGGGTTGAGGACCGTCATGGTCGAGCGCGAGGCGCCCGGTGGCCAGGCGGGCCAGTCGAGCCGCATCGAGAACTACCTTGGCTTCCCTGCCGGCCTGAGCGGCTCGGATCTTGCTCGGCGCGCGACCGACCAGGCACGGCGCCTGGGCGCCGAGCTGCTCACGGTCCAGGAGGCTGTCGGCCTGCACGCGGAGGGCGCCGCGCGCTTGGTTGAGTTGAGTGGCGGCAATGCGCTGAGCGCGAGCTGCGTGATCGTCGCCTCCGGCGTCTCCTATCGCCAGCTCGATACGCCGGGGTTCTCCGAGCTGACTGGCGCGGGCATCTACTACGGCGCGGCCATGACCGAGGCGCGCGGTTGCGCCGACCAGCACGTGGTCGTGATCGGCGGGGCCAACTCCGCCGGCCAGGCGGCCGTCTACTTCAGCGGCTACGCCGCCCGCGTAACGATGCTCGTGCGGGGACCAACGCTCGAGAAGTCGATGTCCCACTACCTGATTGAGCAGATCTCAGCCCAGCCCAACATCGAGGTCCGCACCGGCTGCTCGGCTTTGGCGGCCGAGAGCGAGGAGGGACGCTTGAAGCGTCTCCAGATAAGGGGTCCCGCTGGCGAGGAGGCCCTTCAGGTGGATGCCTGTTTCGTCTTCATTGGAGCCTCTCCCCGCACCGATTGGCTGGAGGGGGTGCTCGCGCGCGACGAGCGCGGCTTCATCCTGGCCGGGCGCGATGCCCAAGTGAATGGTTGGCCTCTCAAGCGCGAGCCCTACGTGCTGGAGACCACGGTCCCGGGCGTGTTCGTCGCCGGCGACGTTCGTGCGCGCTCGATCAAGCGCGTCGCAAGCGCCGTGGGGGAGGGCTCGATGGCCGTCTCCTTGATCCACGAGTACTTGGTGGACGCATGAGCCTCAACGCGTCCCACGAAACGGGGTCGCGCTACGAGCGAGCGATTCGAAGGGGGCTTGCGTGAGCGCACAATCTGGCTCTCCAGACGAAGGCCCATTGGTGAGCGAGCGGCCGGTCACATTGGAGGAGCTGCGTGGTGTGGACCTGTTCGACAGCCTCGACGACGCCGAGCTCGCGGAGTGGGTACCGCTCGCCCGCGCCCACCACGTCGGCCCCGGTGGGATCATCGCCGAGCAAGGCGAGGAGCCGCCGGGGCTGCAGCTTCTCTTGGAGGGTCGCGCGCAGGCCTTCATCCTCGCCCAAGGCCAGAGCGAGCCGGTCGGCCACCACACCGGGCCGACCTGGATGGGGGCGATCGCGGTGCTCACCGGCGGCACGCTCGGAGTGCGCATGCAGGCCGAGACCGGCTGCCGGCTTGCGACCGTCGCTCCCGAGGATTTCAAGCGCCTGGCGTTCGCCCAGCCGCAGGTCCATCAGCGCGTGATGCGCCAAGTCGCGCCGGTCATGAGCCGCGTGACCGAACGCGAGCAGAACCGCGAGCGTCTCGCCTCCTTGGGCACGATGGCCGCGGGCCTCGCCCACGAGCTCAACAACCCGGCCGCCGCCGCTCGTCGCGCCGCCGCCCAGCTGACCGAGGCGCTCGAGGCGATCGGCTCGGCCTTGGCCTCTTTCGTGGAGGCGGGGATCGAGCGTGAGGATGCCGAGCAGTTGGTGAGGCTGCAACAGCAGGCCGTCGCGCAAGCCGCCTCCGCCACGGCGCTCGACACCTTGGACGCCTCCGATGCCGAGGAGGACCTGCTTGCGCGCATGGAGGCCTTGGACGTGGAGGAGCCTTGGCGGCTTGCCGAGCCCTTGGCCGCGGCAGGCGTCGACCAAGACTGGCTCGAGCGTGTCGCGGCTTTGGCCGGCCCGGCCAGGAGCGACGCCCTGCGCTGGGTAGCCGCCACGCTCACCGCCGGGCGCTTGTCCTCCGAGCTGTGCGAGTCCACCGAGCGCATGTCGGCCTTGGTTGGGGCCGTGAAGTCCTACGCCTACATGGACCGCGGCGGCCTCGTGGAGGTCGACTTGCACGAGGGCATCGAGACCACCCTCACGGTGCTCGGCTACAAGCTCAAGCACACTTCGATCGCCGTGGTGCGCGACTACGACCGCACTTTGCCGAAGCTCACCGTGCGCGGATCGGAGCTCAACCAGGTGTGGACGAACCTGCTCGACAACGCGATCGACGCCTTGGGCGAGCAGGGGACGATCACGATCGTCACGCGGCGCGACGGAGATTGCGCGCTCATCGAGATCGCCGACGACGGGCCGGGCATCCCCGAAGAGCTGTCCACACGTGTGTTCGACCCGTTCTTCACGACGAAGGAGGTGGGACATGGCACGGGCCTCGGCCTGGCCACCGCGCGGAGGATCGTCGTCGACCGCCACGACGGCTCGCTGACCCTCGAGAATCGACCCGCCCGTACAGTCTTCATGGTGCGGCTCCCCTTTACCCAAGCCTGACAGGAGGCACACAATGCCTGCTTGCACGCATCTCGACCATGTCCTTGTCACACAGCTGCCTGAGTCCGTCGAGGGCTGCGAGGACTGCCTTCGGATCGGCGGCGCCTGGCTGCACCTGCGCATCTGCCTGGAGTGCGGGCACGTCGGCTGCTGTGACAGCTCGCCCAATCGCCACGCCAGCGCCCACAGCCGATCGAGCGGGCATCCGCTCATCCACTCGCTCGAGCCCGGCGAGACGTGGTCCTGGTGCTTTCTCGACGAGACCGCGATGAGCCTCCCAGAGGTGCGTGGCGAGACACGGATACCACCATCGCCGCTGGGCGGCTGACGAGGAGCTCATCGCGGAACGCCTGATCACAGCTTGTGCGGCCAGGTTTGCCTATTGTCATCTCGACGGACTCCCCGAGCGGGAGTAGCCTTGGCAGCCAAATCCCGACAGAGAGGATTTCGGCATGGCTGGCGACGCGTTGTTCCTCGGCTGGGGCCCCGTGGTGCGGGGCCGCGAGCTCAAGGCGCTGGAAGTCTTCCAGGAGACCCTCACCTACTACGGCACCCTGCAGCAGGATGGCCGGATCGACAGCTTTGAGCCCGTGCTGCTCGCGCCGCACGGCGGTGAGCTGGCAGGGTTCATCTTGCTGCGTGGCTCACGTGCCTCGCTGGATGAGATCCGCTCCAGCGATGAGTTCCAGCGACTGGTTGCCCGGGCGGCCTCGATCGTCGACGACGTCGGCGTGATCGACGCCTACACCGGCGAAGCGCTTGCCGGGCAGATGGCTGTCTTCCGGAGCGTCTCGGAAGAACTGGGGGGCTGATCGCGGCGGCGGCTTGTAGGACTTGAACCGCCGATCCATCGAACACAGTTGTGATCGTCTAGCCCAGTAGAAAGAAGCTCATCGCCCGTAGCATGTCGGGCTAGATGCGGCTGGTCTACTGGTTGGGAGCCTTCGTTCCCCTCGCGCTTGCGTTGCAGCTCGCTAGCGCGTCGCCCTCGCTGATCTTTGCGGCGTCAGCCGTCGGGATCGTGCCGACGGCGGCGCTGATGGCTGAGGCGACCGAGCAGCTCGCCGCGCGCGCGGGCCCAGGCATAGGCGGCTTGGTGAACGTCACTTTCGGCAATGCGCCTGAGCTGATCATCGCGATCTTCGCGCTTGCCGATGGGCTGCAAGAGGTCGTCAAGGCGTCGATCGTCGGCTCAGTCGTGGGCAACGCGCTGCTCGTCTTGGGAGCGGCGATGCTGGCGGGTGGTTGGAAGCGCCTGCGACAGAGCTTCGATCGCACAGCCGCGCAAGCTCAGTCGGGGATGCTGCTCGTGACGGTCGTGGCGCTCGTGGCGCCGGCGGTTCTCCAGCTCTCGCGACATGGCAGCCTGCCAAGCGTTGGCGGGGTGCGTCACGTCTTCGGGGCAGACCTCAACCACGTCTCGCTGGCCGTCGCGCTGGTCCTGATCACGACGTATCTCGCGGGTCTGGTCTTCTCGCTGCGGACACACCGCGACCTCTTCAACCCGGTGCAACAAGGCGGTGACGCGACGCTCGCGTGGTCGCTCGGCAGGTCCCTTTGCACGCTCGCGATCGCTGGAGTGGTGGTGGCCGTCATGAGCGACCTGCTGGTGGGGTCGATTGAGCACGCTTCGCGCGATGTCGGCATCTCGCAGTTCTTCGTCGGCGCTTTCATCGTCGCGGTGGTCGGCAACGCCGCCGAGCACTACGTGGCGGTCCTTGCCGCCACGAAAGACAATATGGATCTCGCAGTCAATATCGCGGTTGGCTCAAGCGCACAGATAGGGCTGTTCGTGGCGCCTGTCCTTGTTTTGCTGTCGTTGACGATCGGGCCGTCGCCGATGGCTTTGGTCTTCAACGGATACGAGCTCGCGGCGCTGCTGTCGGCCGGGCTGATCGTGCCAGTGCTCGTCTCAGATGGCGAGTCGACCTGGTTTGAGGGCTTTCAGCTGATCGCGCTCTACACCGTGTTGGGCATCGTCTTCTACTTCGCGTAGCGAGCTGCGAGCCAGTGTCGCGGATGGGCTCTTCGAGGACGCTGAGGTCTTAACCTCTGATTTGTCCAGGAGGTCAGGCGCTCGGCATGATCTCCATCCAAATATTGGGGAAGACAGCGCCGCATGCGGCGCTGTCCCGGAGGGTGCATGCACCCTCCGGCCGGCCGGCACATGTGCCGGCCGGAACTGCTTAAGGAGGATCTGTCGATTCCCGCGCGCGCCGTTCGTCTTAGAGACGACTATCCACTTACTCTAAGAAGGAGGACACGATGAGGTACATGCTGCTGATTCATCAAGGCTCCACGCCCCTACCCGGCTCGGCCGAGTGGGAGAGCCTCTCTGAGGAGGAGAAGGGAGCGGTCTACGGCGCCTACCGGGGGATCAACGAAACCCCGGGCGTCAGCCCAGGCGTGCGGATGCAGTCGCCTGAGACGGCGACCACCGTGCGCGTCGAGGACGGCCAGACGCTGACCACTGACGGCCCGTTCGTCGAGACCAAGGAGGCGCTTGGCGGCTACCTGTTCTTCGAGGCCGACGACCTCGACGCGGCGATCGAGCTCGCCGCGCGGATCCCGGCGGCGCGCATGGGCGGGGCGATCGAGGTGCGTCCGCTCGTGGAGCGCTGAGCGAGTGGCTCTGGTCGAGGCGCGTCCGCTTGGGGAAATGTTGAGCGAGCGGTCCTAGCCGAGGTGCGTCCGGTGGTGGAGCGCTGATCGAGCGAGCCTTCCGCGAGCAGTGGGGTCGCGTCCTCGCCGCGCTGGTGGGCTACCTCGGCGACTTCGATCTCGCCGAGGACGCCGCCCAGGAGGCGTTCGCGGTTGCCGCCGAGCGTTGGCCACGGGACGGCGTGCCGGCCAACCCGGGCGCGTGGCTGGTGGCGACGGCGCGCAATCGCGCGATCGACCGCATTCGCCGCGACCGCACGCTCAGCGCCAAGTACCGCCTGCTCGAGGCGCCACCGGCCATGGAGGAGGCGATACGGGAGACCGCGTTTCCCGACGAGCGCCTCGAGCTGATCTTCACTTGCTGCCACCCGGCGCTCGCGACGGACGCGCAGGTGGCGCTGACATTGCGAACCCTTGGTGGTCTGAGCACCGAGGAGATCGCACGCGCGTTCCTCGTCTCCGAGGCGACGATGGCGCAGCGGCTCGTGCGCGTCAAGCGCAAGATCAAGGCGGCCGCGATCCCGTTCAAGATCCCGGCGGCGCACCTGCTGCCCGAGCGGCTGACGGCGGTGCTGGCGGTCGCCTACCTGATCTTCAACGAGGGCTACGACGGTCGCGGCGAGCTGGCGGCGGAGGCGATCCGCCTCTGTCAGTCGCTTGTCGAGCTGATGCCCGACGAGCCCGAGGTCTATGGTTTGCTCGCGCTGATGTTGCTTGGAGACTCGCGCCGCGCGGCTCGCTTTCGCGGCGGCGAGCTCGTGCTGCTCGCCGACCAGGACAGGGCGCTGTGGGATCGTGAGCAGATCGAGGCCGGGCGCACAGCGCTCGAGCGCGCGCTCGCGTTGCGTGCCGGCGCGCCAAGCGGGGCATACACGCTGCAGGCCGCGATCGCCTCGCTGCACGCCGAGGACACGTGCGATTGGCCGCGGATCGCGGCCTTGTACGGCGAGCTTGCGCGCGTGAGCGGCTCCCCGGTGGTCGAGCTGAACCGCGCCGTCGCCGTGGCTGAAGCGCAGGGCCTCGAAGCTGGGCTGGCGCTGATCGAGGGACTGCGCGATCTCGACGGCTACCTCTACTTCCACGCGGCCCGCGCCGACCTCCTGCGTCGCCTCTGCCGCTCGGCCGAGGCGCGCGCCGCGTACGAGCGTGCGCTGGCGCTCGCGCGCTCCGAGCCCGAGCGGCGCTTCCTTGCGCGTCGCCTCGCGGAGCTCTAGCCTGCGGCGCGGGCGCTCGCTCGCCTCGCGGTCATTCGGGGGTCGGTTCGCTCAGGCTCTGGAGCCGCTCCGTCAACGCGCTGGGAGGAGAAGCACCGTGAAGATGCACGCCGCCGTGCTCGAGCAGTTTGGCCAGCCGCTGGTCGTCCAAGAGGTCGATCTCGCCGATCCCCAGCCTGGAGAGGTGCTCGTGCGGCTGGTGGCGTGCGGCGTCTGTCACACAGACATGTACACAGCCTCCGGCGTCGATCCCTCCGGATATGCGCCCACCGTGCTCGGGCATGAGGGTGCGGGAGTGGTGGAGGCTGTCGGCGAGCGCGTCAGCTCGGTGAAGCGCGGCGATCATGTCGTGACGCTGTTCTCGCCTCAGTGCCGCGAGTGCGTGCACTGCCTCAGCCCCAAGACGAACCTCTGCCTGGCGATCCGCGACCAGCAGAACAGCGGCCACATGCCCGACGGCACCACGCGCCTCTCGCGCGCTGGCGAGCCGATCCGCCATTTCATGGGCACCTCGACCTTCGCCGAGTACGCGGTCCTGCCCGAGATCGCGCTCGCGTGCGTGAGCCGCGACGCGCCGCTCGATCGAGCTTGCCTGTTCGCGTGCGGGCTGACGACAGGGCTTGGCGCCGCGATGTACACGGCCGGCGTCCAGGCCGGCTCGACGTGTGTCGTCTTCGGCGCGGGCATGGTTGGCCTGGGCGCGGTGGCCGGGTGTCGGCTGCGGGGCGCCGAGCGGATCGTGTGCGTCGACCTTTCACCCGAGCGTCTCGAGCTGGCGCGCGGACAGGGCGCGACCGACTGCTGGCAGGCCGACGAGCACACGCTGGAGCGAGTGCTGGAGGCGACGGGAGGCTTCGGCGCCGACTACACGTTCGAGGCGACCGGGCTCGTCTCGGTGATGCGCCAAGCAGTTGAAGCGGCGCGCATGGGATGGGGCCTGTGCACAGTTGCCGGGGTGGCCGGCAAGGGAGAGACGCTCGACATCGTCCCCCGCCTCCTGATCACCGGGCGGCGAGTATGCGGATCCTCGTTCGGCGGGGTCAAGGGCCGCGACCAGGTGCCTCAGCTGGTGGATCGCTACCTGCAAGGCGACATCGACGTGGACCCCTTCGTCTCCCATCGCATGAGCTTGGCGGACGTCAACCGCGCCTTCGAGTTGATGGAGAGCCAGGACGGGATCCGCTCGGTTCTCGAATTCGATCTGTAAGCCCCGCAACCCCGCAACCGATGGCATCCGCTGGCTTGTGCACATTCGCGGCTAAGCGGGCCCCTGCTCCTCGTACTCCCGTAGAAACCCCTCGAACAGGCGGCGATGGCGCTCCTCGTCGTGCAGGATCGCGATCACCATGTCGTTGGTCACCGGATCGCTCTCGTCGGTGGCCTGGATGACCTTGTTGTAGTGGTCGATCGCCCCGGTCTCGGCGGCGATCACCCCCTTGATGACGTGCACGATGTCGCTCTGGCGCTCGGGGGGCTGCAGGTAGGACTGCTCGGCCTGGAAGCCCATCGAGCCGGGCACGACGCCGTAGAGCTCCTTGACGCGCGTCGCGAACTGCGTGGCGTGCCCGAGCTCCTCCTGGATGTCCTCGCGCAGGGACGCCACGATCTCCTGAGCGCGCACGCCATCGGGATTGATCGAGTTGGCGAGATAGCTCATCACCGTCTCGATCTCCATCCAATAGGCCTTGCACAGCATCCCGACGATCCGCTCGCGTTCCTCGCGCATGTCCTCGGCAAGAATTCCGCTGCTGCTCTTCATCGCTGGCACGCTGTCCTCCTCAGAGGTTGTGGATAGAGGCAAGAGTGCTCTACCCGCACGCCGAGTGCCACAACCGGCCAGCCCAGGCGAGACGCAAGGTGCCAGCGCCAAACGTGCGTCTCGGACAGGCTGCCTTGCCGGTGGTCGGCTGACGTCGGGTGGCAGTTTCACGACGCGAGCCTCTGCACGCTATCGGGCAATTCGCGCAAGGCTCGGACGACTTCGCTCGTGCTTCGGAGGCGTTTGCGGTACGCCGTCGCGTGCACCGCGATAATCGCCGGCATGGCCGAGGCGCAAGACACCCCCTACAGCGCTCGAACGGCGTGGGCTCGCAACCTCGCCGCGCCCGTGCGTGACTTCCTCAGCACCGAGACCGGCAGTGCGATCGTGCTGGTGGCGGCGGCGCTCGTGGCACTGCTGTGGGCGAACTCGCCGTGGTGGAAGTCTTACGAGTCCGTGTGGACGACGAAGCTCTCGATCACCGTTGGCGGCAGTGGGATCGTGGCCGACCTGCGCCAGTGGGTGAACGAGGGCCTGATGACGTTCTTCTTCCTCGTCGTCGGCCTCGAGGCAAAGCGCGAGCTCGACATGGGCGAGCTGCGCGAGCGGCGTCGGCTCACGATTCCGGTCTTCGCGGCGATCGGCGGGATGCTCGTGCCGATCTCGATCTATCTCGCGATCAACGCCGGAGGCGCCGGCGCGCACGGCTGGGGCGCCGCGATGTCGACAGACACGGCTTTCGCTCTAGGCGCGCTGGCGTTGCTCACGCCCCGCGGCGCCACGCGGCTGCGGGTCTTCCTGCTCACGCTGGCCGTCTTTGACGACCTCGGCGCCCTGGTGGTGATCGCCCTGGCTTACACCGGTCACGTGTCGATGCCCGCGCTGGCTGTCGCGGTCGGCCTGTTCGCGGTGCTCGTGGGGCTTCGCTACGCACCCACCTGGCGCCGCCAGGCCTCAGCCGTCGTCGGCGTGGCGCTGTGGGTCGCGATGTTCAAGTCGGGTGTCGACCCGGTGATCGCGGGCCTGGCGGTGGGGCTGGTGACGAGCGCCTATCCGCCTTCACGCGACGATCTCGAGCGTGCTACCGCGCTCACGCGCTCGTTTCGCGAGCAGCCGACCCCGGAGCTCGCGCGCTCCGCGCAGCTGGGCGTCCTCTCGGCGATCTCGCCCAACGAGCGCCTCCAATATGGCCTGCATCCCTGGACGAGCTACGTGTTCGTGCCGTTGTTCGCCTTGGCGAACGTGGGCATTCACCTGACAGGTGGCCTACTCCGGGTCGCGGTCGCTTCGCCGATCACCCTCGGGATTCTGATCGCCTATGTGGTGGGCAAGCCCATGGGCGTGCTCGGCGCATCGTGGCTCGCCTCGCGTCCGGCTCTACGTGGAGTGCGACCGGCTTTGAGCTGGCCCTCGCTCGCGGGCGGCGGCGCCGTGGCGGGCGTCGGTTTCACGGTGTCGCTGTTGATCTCAAGCCTCGCCTTCAAGGACGGCCGCCTGGAGCAGGCGAAGCTCGGCGTGCTCGCCTCCGCCATCGTGGCGCCGCTGGTTGCGTGGAGCGTATTCGCGCTGGTCAAGCGGCTGCCAAGGAGAGTCAGGGCACGCCAGCTCGTTGGCACCGCCGAAGACATCCTCGACCTCTCCGACGACGTCGACCCCGCTCGCGACCATGTGCGCGGAGCGGACGGCGCGCTCGTGACGTTGGTGGAGTACGGCGACTTCGAGTGCTCCTATTGCGGGCAGGCGGAGCCGGTCGTGCGCCAGTTGCTGGCGTCGTTCGGCGACGACCTGCGCTATGTATGGCGTCATCTTCCGCTGAACGATGTCCACAGCAGCGCCCAGCTCAGCGCCGAGGCGGTCGAGGCGGCCTCGGCTCAGGGCAAGTTCTGGGAGCTCTACGACGCGCTGCTCGCCCATCAGGACAGCCTCACGCCGTCGGACCTGCGCCGCTATGCGTACGAGCTCGACCTCGACGTGGAGCGCTTTTGGGAGGAGCTGCGCCGTCACGAGTACGCGCCGCGAGTCGCCGAGGACGTCGCCAGCGCCGATGCGAGCGGTGTGTCGGGCACGCCGACTTTCTTCGTCAACGGGCGCCGCCACCACGGCGCTTACGACATCGACACCCTCACGGTCGCGGTGCGATCGACACGCTTGCGCGCCGGGCTGTTGAGCCATGCCGGCGTGTGAGCGCCTACTTCGACACCCTGCGCTGGGCTGTTGAGCCTTGCCGGCGTGTGAGCGCCTACTAGAACAAGCTTTGCTGGAGCACGAGCGCTGCGCCGCTCGCATCCGCCGACTCGGCGGGAGTCCTCGACCACCTGCCGAAGCCGCCGGCGGCGCCCGGACGGCGCACGAGCCCGGCCAGTCGCTTGCGCTCTTCGCCGGGAGCGTAGGCGCCATGTCGGTAGAGCTGCTCGTAGCGCTGCACGAGCTCTGGGCGTTGCGCGCGCAGCCAGCCCATGAACACATCCCGCACCTCGCGGCGCAGGTGGAGCGCGATCCCGCCGATGTGCGTCGCGCCGGCGTCGAGGGCTCCTTGCAACAGCGGCTCGAGCTGGTGGGGAGAATCGTTGATGCCGGGCATCAGGGGGGCCACCAGAACGCCCGTGGGGATGCCGGCGCGGTTGAGCTCGGCGACCGCCTCCAGGCGGGCGCGCGGGTTGGGGGTGTGCGGCTCTGTGGCGCGCCACGCGCGCTCGTCGAGCGTCGGAATCGACAGGCTCGCGCTGATGGCGGTGCGCTGGGCGATCTGCAGCATCAGCGACAGGTCTCGCAGCAGCAGTGGCGACTTGGTGAGCACAGAGCAGGGATTGCCCATCCCGCCCGCGGCGTCGCGCAGAGCCTCCCAGATGCCCTCCATCAGCCGGTAGCGGCCCTCGACCCATTGGTAAGGATCGGTGTTGGTGCCGAGCGCGACGTGCTCGCGCTTCCATGACCGCTTCGCGAGCTCGACGCGCAGGACCTCGGGGGCGTTCACCTTGACGATGATCTCGCGCTCGAAGTCGCGGCCCGCGTCGAAGCCGAGATAACGATGCGTGGGGCGGGCGAAGCAGTACACGCAGGCGTGACTGCATCCGCGGTAGGGATTGATCGTCCAGCGGAAGGGCATCCGCGAGCTGCCCGGCACGCGGTTGAGCACCGAGCGGGCGCGCACCTCGTAGAAGCGCGTGTCGAGCGCCTCGGGAGCGTCGAAGTGCCGCACGACCGCCTCGTCGCGGTAGCCGGGCAGCCGTCGCTGCTCGTCTGCCTCCTCGCTGAGGTTGCTCCAGCGCACGAACACATGTTCGCACATTCGGCAGACCCACGGCGCACGCCGGTGCGATCGTCGAGGCTTGCCCGTCCCAAGCGGATAAGGCCTGTCCGTCCCCGAGGACGAGGCTTGCCCGTCCCCAGCGGATAAGGCCTGCCCGTCCCCATGGATAGGCCTGCCCGTCCCCGCGGATAAGGACTGCTCGTTCCCGGATGCACACGCGCGTGCGGCGGCTCTTTCGAGGCCTGACTAAGCGGGCCTCCTCGCCAGGCGCCTCATGAGCGTGTGCGTGGCAGCCAGTCTGGGCTAGCCGGTTGCCTGGCCCGCGAACGCGACGATCAGCGCGGCGGTGCGCTCGGGCTGGTCGAGCGAGACGAAGGTGAGGCTGTCCTCGATGCGCTCGAGCCGCGCGTCGGGGAAGGCGCCCAGCATGCGTTCGGCGTAGCGCAGCTTGAAGAAGCGATCTTCGGGCGCCCAGGCGATCAGGACCGGCTTGGTGAACTCGCCGAAGCGCTTCGCGGCTTCGAGCGTATAGCGGTTGGAGATGCCCTTCAGGATTGAGGCGATCTCGCGACGTATGCGGCTGTCGCCGAGCAGCGGAGCCATCCACGCATCGCTGAGGTCGTCGGGGATCGGGCGCTTGGCCAGCCAGCCATACGCGAATGGAAGCCTTCGCGCGACGCGCGGGCGCAGCGATTGGCCAACCACGAACACTGCCCCCGGGATGCGCGCCAAGACCTGCAGGGGACGGAACATCGGCGGCAGGAAGTTCTCGTAGGCGTCGCACGGTGTGAGCACGAGCCGGCCGAGCCGCTCCGGGTGGTGTATGGCGACGAGCTGGGAGAGGGCTCCGCCGGTGTCGTTGCCGACGAGCGTCACGTCCCGCAAGTCGAGCTCCTCGAGGAAGTCGGCGATGATCCTCGCCAGGCCGGTGGGAGTGAGATCGGTGCCCGGGATGAGCGGCAGCTCGTGCGAGCCGAGCGGCCAGTCTGGCACGATCACACGGAAGTTCTCGGCAAGGCGCGGAGCGACATCGCGCCACAGCTCTCCGTTGGTGAGAAACCCGTGGACGAGCACGATCGGCCTGCCTGAGCCGAGCTCGCGGTAGCGAATGGCGCCCTGGGGAAGTCGTACCTCGTTCATGCTCGCATCGCTACGGGAGACTACCGTCTTCTCTCCCACGTACCGACATCTTTGGGGTTGAGAGGCCACGAATGTGGGCATACACCCGCCGAGATGACCTTTGGCACCTCACTTGTGCTCATCGCGGTCGGAGCGATCCTGCGGTATGCGGTGACGGCGAGCGTCAGCGGGGTCGACCTGCAAGTGGTCGGCCTCGTGCTCATGATCGTCGGCATCGTAGGGCTGGTGCTCTCCCTGCTGTGGTTCGGCGTATGGGCCGGGCGCAGAGGAGAAGCACCGCCCGTGGAACGCGAAGTCCGCGATCGCAACGTCTACTAGAGAGCGCCTCCTCTGGTAGAAGCCTCCCGGGTACCCCGTGCCCGGGAGGCGTGCGCGCGCTCGTCCCTCCCTGCCTTATTTTTTCGGGCAGGGAACCTTGATGCTGGCGGTCGACGTTTCACCGCTCAGGAATTTCAGTTCGGTCTTGGCGGGGAAGCCGCCTTTGGGGCAGGTCTTGGGCACCGTACCGTAGGAGATCAGTTTTTTACCCTTCAAGTACGCGGCGCCGACCTTGATCCTGATCGACTGCACCGAGGCGTACGGGGCCCCAGGAACAGTGGACACGAGCGGCACGATCGCGTTGAGCTTCGGGCCGAACGGCTTCGGGGCGGTGGAGAAGCTCCCCGTGGAGAGGATTTCAAGCGAGGCTGGCGAGGTGCCTTCGGTGAAGAACGCCAGTTTGTTGCCTGAGGTGAAGAACGCCTGGACGCTTGCTTTCTCCTCGACGCGTGAGCTGCCGAAGCTGACGACCCCGAGCACTTCGCCCTTCGGGCTGGCCACCGACTTCCTCGGGCAGTTCTGCACTTCATGGCTTTCGAGGATCGCGCTCGAGCAGGTGGCGAAGCCCTGCGGGTGCAGCTTCGTGCCGCTGGGCAGGTACACGACGACCCCCGTCAGAGGCGAGGGGAATCCACCGTATTCGGTGCCACTGATCGTGAACAGCGTTTCCACCGACGCGCCCGCCCCGAGGATGTTCCCGGTTTTCGGATAGTTCTTGCTTTTCGTGGAGCCGGGGTTGATCGGGACCGGAAGCACCTTCGCCTTGACTGAGACCTTCGGGGCGGCATCGGCCGCCGTGGGCAGGCCGATCGCCCCGACCGCCAAACAGGCGACGATCAGCGCGGCGTATCGCGTGCGTTGATGGGCGCGGCCCACAGGTCGGTGATCCTGGCCCCGCGATCCATCGCCAGAGCGCTCATGCGCTCCATAAGTGTTGGCATCCTTCGATCTGGCCATCGTCATCTCCTTGTTGGCGCCTAACTTCATTAACAGGCTGTGAGCTCGCTAGTAGCGGTCCAGCCGGGCGCCACCCACAAGAGCTCTCCGCCACCGTGTCTGAGTAACGTCGCCTTGGGTGAGCTCCACGACCTCCGACGCCGAGCGGCTCGAGCGTAGCGACGTGCTGCGATTGCGTGCCGAGAATCCGGGCCCGCTCACGATGTCTGGCACGAACACGTTGGGTAGTCGGGCGCGATCCGGCGTGGGTCGTCGACCCTGGCCCGGCGCTCTCCGAGCACCAGGAGGCTCTCGCGGCGTGCTGTCCTCGAGCGGGGCGGCCTCGGAGGCATCGCGCTGACCCACGACCACATCGACCATGCAGAGGCCGTGGGCGCTCCTGCGCGAGCGCTTCCCGGCTCCCCTGGCGGCCGGGCGCGGGTCGCGCCGACGTCGAGTTGCGCGACGGCGAGCGCTTCGGCCCGTTCGAGGCGCTCTACGCCCCCGGCCACGCCTCCGACCACTTCGCCCTGCTCTTCGGTCGCGTGTGCTTCACGGGCGACGCCGTGCTCGGCGAGGGCAGCGTGTTCATCGCCCCCGACGCCGGCGCCCTCGCAGGCTATCTCGGTGCGCTCGAGCGGCTGCGCGAGCGCGAGCTCGACGTCTTGTGCCCGGGCCACGGCCCTCCGATCTGGACGCCCCGCGAGCGTCTGTCCGAGTACATCGAGCACCGCCTCGACCGCGAGCGTCGTCTGCTCACGGCGATCGCCGAGGGTCGCCGCTCGACCGACGAGCTGCTGGACGCGGCCTGGTCGGATGTTCCCGGCTCAGCTGCGGCCCCTCGCCGCGGTCACGCTCGCCGCCCATCTCGACAAGCTCGCCGAAGAGGGTCGGCTACCGCTACCGTTTGCGCGATGAGCGCTCCCGCGTCGCAGATTGGGCCCGGTCGATGAGCGCTTTGCGCTCGGACGCCGAGGCGACCGTGCCGAAGCCCGGGGTGCAGCTCGGCCGGTCGCCAGCGCCTCACCACCGCACGACTCGCCATTCCCGCCGATCGCCAACTACGGCTTTCTGTCGGACTGCCACACCGGCGCGCTGCTTGCCTCCGATGGCTCGATCGAGTGGATGTGCCTGCCGCACTTCGACTCTACGTCGGTGTTCGCCGCGCTGCTCGATCGGGGCGCCGGCAGCTTCAGGGTCGGTCCCTATGGCGTGTACGTGCCGGTCGGACGGCGCTACGTGCCTGGTACGAACGTGATCGAGACGACGTGGATGACCCCGCAGGGATGGTTGCGCGTCGTGGACGCGCTCACGATCAGCGACTGGCACGACGAGGATCGCAACACAAGTCACACGCGCCCGCCGACCGACTTCGACGCCGACCATCTGCTGGTGCGGGTGGTCGAGTGCATCCAGGGGCAGGTGCAGGTCGAGATGGTGTGCGAGCCGATGCTCGACTTCGGCGCAACTGTCGCCTCGTGGAGCCATGTCGAAGACGAGCACGGCCACGGCCTGGACGCCACCGACGGGGTGACCGCCTTTCGCCTCTTCAGCGACACCCATATGGGCATCGAGGGCAACCGAGCTCACTCGCGCCACACGATGAAGGAGGGTGAGAAGCGCTTCTGCGCGATCTCGTGGACCAGGGAGCTGCGCGGGCCGCGCACCGCCGAGCAGGCGGAGGCGTACATCGACCGCACAAGCCACTTCTGGCGCACGTGGCTCGCGGAAGGCAACTATCCGGATCACCCGTGGCGCGCTCACCTGCAGCGCTCGGCGCTCACGCTCAAGGGCCTCACCTTCATGCCCACAGGCGCGCTTGTCGCCGCGCCGACGACCTCGCTGCCGGAGACCCCGCGGGGATCGCGCAACTGGGACTACCGCTACTGCTGGATGCGAGACGCGTCGTTCACACTGTGGGCCCTGCATGCCCTTGGCCTGGACTGGGAGGCCGACGACTTCATCCAGTACGTCGCCGACATGGAGCGCAACGAGGACGGCTCGCTTCAGATCATGTACGGGATCAAGGGTCAGAAGGACCTGCGCGAGTCGACGCTCGACCACCTGAAGGGCTACGAGGGAGCGCGCCCCGTGCGGATCGGCAACGGGGCTTACAACCAGCGCCAGAACGACGTGTACGGAGCGGTGCTCGACTCGGTGTATCTGCACGCCAAGCAGCGCGACCACATTCCCGAGCGGCTGTGGCCCGTGCTCGCCGACCAGGTCGAGTGCGCCTCGAAGGTGTGGCGTGAACCGGACCAGGGGATCTGGGAGACGCGTGGGGAGCCGCGCCACTACGTGTCCTCGAAGCTGATGTGCTGGGTCGCGACCGACCGTGGGGCGCGCCTGGCCGAACGGCGGGGCGACGAGCAGCTGGCTGAGCGCTGGCAGCGGACGGCGGACGAGATCAAGGCCGACATCCTCGAGCGCGGCGTGGACGAGCGAGGCGTGTTTCGCCAGCACTACGACACGGACGCGCTCGACGCGTCCAATCTGCTGATCGTGCTGATGCGCTTCCTCCCGACCGATGATGAGCGCGTGCGGGCGACTGTGATGGCGATCCGCGACGAGCTGAGCGAGAACGGGCTCGTTCTGCGCTATCGCACTGAGGAGACCGATGACGGTCAAAGCGGCGAGGAGGGCACCTTCCTGATCTGCTCCTTCTGGCTCGTCTCGGCGCTGAGCGAGATCGGAGAGGACGTCGCCGCGCGGCGTCTATGCGAGCGCCTGCTTGGGTACTCCTCGGAACTGGGCCTCTACGCCGAGGAGCTCGAGGCCTCCAGCGGCCGCCACCTCGGCAACTATCCGCAGGCGTTCACCCATCTCGCGCTGATCAACGCCGTCACCCACGTCGTCGAAGGCAGGCAGCGTCCTTAAGGCAAGGACAACCGCTCGCGACGGGCAATGCGTGCGGCTTGGCGATGACGTGCCGGCGCCGGCTGGGCGCCCCTACTCGTATCCCGGCTCGCCGGGCAGCAGCACGCGTGCGACCTCGCCGTCGAACCACACCTTCGGCTGCACGGGCAGCACCTCGCGGCCGCTGGCATAGCTCAAGAGCTCTGAGACGCTGGTGAAGGCGCCGAGCTGCTCGAGGTGCTTGATGGTGGGGAATACGAGCGTGATCTCTTTGCGGGCGAACGCGTCGAGTGCGCCCCGCGGAGTGAACCAGCCCTGCTCGACGCACTCCTCGCCGTCGACTTCCGGCTCCTGACCGTTGGGCAGCTCCGCCAAGAAGAAGCGCGTGTCGAAGCGCACAGTCACCTCTTCGGGAGTTATCCAGCGCGAGAATTCGACGAGCGCCTGTGGGTCGGGGAGCACGACCGCGGCCTCCTCGGAGAGCTCCCTCACAGCCGCCGCCCGGTGTGCGCTATCGCCGTCTTCCTCATCGACTGCTCCCCCGGGGAAGACCCACACACCACCCATGAAGCGCGCTTTCTCGGTGCGCTTGACGAGCAGCACCTCAAGCGCCCGCTCGCCGCCGCGTAGCAAGATCACGGTGGCGGCTTGGCGCGGCGCTGTGGCCTGGCCGAGGTTGAGCTCTTGGCCGGGCTCTACATGACCGCCGAGGTCGAGCTCGTTGCTGGGCTCGTGATTGTGGGCGAGGTTGGACCGCTGGCCGGAATCTTTATGGTCGCCGAGGCCGAGCTTCTTCCCGGGCTCCTCGTGGTCGCCGAGGTCGAGCTTCTTGCCGAGCTCCTCATGGCCGCCGAGGTCGAGCTCCTTGTCGGGTTCCTCATGGCCGCTGGAAGTCGAGGTGCTCATGTCATGGACCCTACCGGCAGGTAGTCTTATATGCATGAGCACTACGGCCCAAACCCTCCAGCGCTGGATCTGCGAGTCCTGCGGCTACATCTATGACCCGGAGGAAGGCGACCCCGACGGGGGCATCCCCGCTGGAACCGCGTTCGACGACATCCCCGACACGTGGTTCTGCCCCGTGTGCGGTGCGCGCAAGCGCGATTTCACCCTCTACGAGGACTAGCGAGCTGACCGACTGGTCAGAGCTGCTCGCGCTCGACGGCGAGTGCGTCTGGCATCCCTACGCGTCGCTCCCCGCCTCGCTGCCATCGCTGCCGGTCGTCTCGGCCGAGGGCGTCCGCTTGCGCCTCGCTGACGGGCGCGAGCTGATCGACGGCATGTCCTCGTGGTGGTGCGCGATTCACGGTTACCGCCATCCGGCTTTGGACACGGCGCTGCGCGAGCAGCTCGATCGCGTGGCTCACGTGATGTTCGGGGGCCTCACGCACGAGCCCGCGATCCGCCTCGCGGAGCGGCTCGCGCAGATCGCGCCGGAGGGCTTGGAGCGCGTGTTCTTCGCTGACTCTGGCTCGGTGTCGGTAGAGGTTGCGATCAAGATGGCATTGCAGTATCAGCGCGCGACCGGGCACCCCGAGCGCACGCGGCTCTTCACGGTGCGCGGTGGCTACCACGGCGACACGTTCGGAGCGATGGCGGTGTGCGACCCGGTCGGCGGGATGCATTCCCTGTTCACCGGCGTGCTCTCCGAGCACGTGTTCGCGGATCGTCCACCAGATGGTTTCGATCGCCCGCCAGATAACCAGTGGGAGGAGCACGTCACCGCCCTATTCACGGGTCACGCCCACGAGCTTGCCGCCGTGATCGTCGAGCCCGTTGTTCAGGGCGCGGGCGGGATGCGCTTCCACTCGCCGCGGTGTGTGGCGTTGCTGCGCCAGTTGTGCCACGAGAACGAACAGCTTCTCATCCTTGACGAGATCGCCACGGGCTTCGGGCGCACTGGAGCCTTGTTCGCCTGTGAGCACGCGGACGTCTCTCCGGACATCATGTGCGTCGGCAAGGCGCTCACGGGTGGCTACATGACGCTCGCGGCCACGCTCTGCACGGCCGAGGTCGCGCATGTGGTCTCCGCCGGGGAGGGCCGGGCGCTGATGCACGGCCCTACCTATATGGCCAACCCGCTCGCCTGCTCGGTCGCGCTCGCCTCGCTCGACCTGCTCGCCGACGGTCGCTGGCGCGAGGACGTGGCACGGATCGAGCGGGGCTTGCTCTCGGGCCTCGCGCCCGCGCGCGAGCTTCCCGATGTCGCCGACGTGCGCGTGCTCGGCGCGATCGGGGTCATTCAGCTGAAGCACGACGTGGACATCGCCGCGGCCACGGCCGTCGCGCTCGCGCACGGCGTCTGGCTGCGGCCGTTCCGCGATCTGATTTACACGATGCCTCCATATACGACTAGCGGCGATGACCTGCGTGCGATCGCCGCCGCGATTGTCGCTTCGGTAGGTAGGTGTTGAGTTCCGTCCGGGGCTTATCTAGACTGTGCCGTGGTTAGCGCGCTCGTTGTTGTTTTCAGCGCCTTTTGAGGGGCCCGGTTTTCGGGTCCCTCTTTTTTAAAGACCCCCGGCGGCCACCGGGATCGTCTTTGCTGTGGCCGCCGGGCGCCTTCCTATCGCGTCAGTCGATCTATGACCAACAGCGCGACGAGCAGGGCGATGGTTAGCGCGTCCGTCGTTGCGTTCATTGCGCCTCCTTTCTCCGGGAGCACGACCCCGGAACTTCCCGAAGCGGAGACGCAGCGCAGGCAGGTGGCCAACCACCCAGCCGACCTTACGGATGGCTTGCGACGAAACTCGTTCGCGACAGCCAGTCTCGCCACGGCAGACGAGCGCCGGCTCGCGCCAACTCTGCGATATCGGCACTCACGACTTCTTCGAGCGCCGCGACTTCGACCTTGCCGATTCGGGCGATCGTCTCCCGGTTGGATTGCTCGATCGTCGACGGTTCGGCCGGCCACGGCGTGAGCACTACGCGCCCACATTCGAGCCGGCGGCCGATCGCGCGGCCTGAAGTGTCAGCAGCGTGTGGTTGATCGTGCCAAGGCCGGGCGAGGCGGCGACGATCAGCGGGAGCGCCAACTCCACCGCGAGATCGCGCACCGTGAAGTTGTCGGCGAGCGGCACGAGCAGGCCGCCGACACCCTCGACCACGAGCGTCGGCTGCGTTGGCCGCGATTCCGCGCGCGCGTCCGCGAGGATGTCGGCGGGGTCGATGCTCTGACCGGCCAGCGCAGCCGCCAGGTGTGGGGAGACGGGCGGGTCGAAGCGCAACGGCGCCACCTCCTCGGGGACCATCCCGGCGGCGAGCGCCAGCAGCTCGTGGTCTGGCGGCCACTGTCCGGCCGGCTCGGTCAGCCCGGTGACGACCGGCTTGTACGCCCGCACCTGCTCGCCCGCGGCCCTGATCGCCGCGAGCAGCGCGGCGCTCACGATCGTCTTGCCGACGCCCGTGCCGGTGCCGGTTACGAACAGGCCACGCATGCGCGGTCGCCTAGGCGACGCGTGCGAGCCGCGGATCGGGTGGGGGGTGCGAGCCGGACGACGCGGGGCGCGAGTCGAGCGCCGCGCGATCACAGCCGAGCGTCGAGGGGTCGAGTCCCAGCTCGCGCGCGGCCTCCCCGAGCGCCCTCGCCGCCTGGCGAAGCTCGGCGGTCGTGTGGGAGGCCATCGCCGCCAGCCTCAGCCGCGAGGTGCCGTCCGGGACAGTCGGCGGGCGGATCGCTTGTGCGAACACACCGCGCTCGAGCGCCGCCTGGCAGAGGCGGACGGCGTCGCCCGGGTCGCCCACCAAGAGCGGGACGATGTGCATGTCACTCTGCTCGATCGCGAAGCCCTCCTCGACGAGGCCCCCGCGCAGCGCGCGCGCTGCCCCGTGCAGGCGTGCCAACTTTTGAGGACTCTCTTCGAGCATCTCCAACGCGGCCAGCGCACCAGCGGCCGAGGGCGGGGAGGGCGCCGTCGAGAAGATCAAGGGACGGGCCGTGTTGACGAGATAGCGCACCATCTGCTCGCTCGCGCACACGTACGCACCGTAGGAGCCGAGCGCCTTGCCGAGCGTCCCGACGAGCACGTCCACCTCGCCCTGCAGCCCTGCCTGCGCGACGGCGCCGCGGCCCCCTTGGCCCAGCGCGCCGGTGGCGTGCGCCTCGTCGACCACGACTCGCGCGTCGTGTGAGCGCGCGAGCTCCACGATCTCCGCGAGCGGCGCCACGTCGCCGTCCATCGAGAAGACAGAGTCGGTCACGATCAGGCGGCGCCCCGCGCCGTCGTGATGACGCAGGCGACGCTTGAGATCGTCGACGTCGAGATGGCGGTAGACGATCACCTCGGCGCGCGAAGCCGCGGCAGCCATCGATGATCGACGCATGGTTGAGCGCGTCGGAGAAGATCGTGTCGCCGGGTCCGGCGAGTGCGCCGATCACGCCGAGGTTGGCGAGATAGCCAGAGCCGAACAGCACGCACGCCTCGCTGCCCTCGAACGCCGCCAAGCGCTGCTCCAGGTGACTGTGGATCGTCATCGTCCCGGACACCAGTCGCGACGCTCCGGCGCCGACACCCCAGCGCATCGCGGCGTCCGCGGCCGCCTCGCGCACCTTTGGATGATCGGCGAGACCGAGGTAGTTGTTGGAGCACAGCAGCAGCACCGGCTTGCCGTCCGAGCACGACGCGCGGGCCCTGTGGTCCCGAGACTATCCGCAGACGGCGCTCCAGGCCGAGGTGCTTAAGCTCGGCTAGGCGCTCCTCGATCTCGTTCACGACCTTCTCCTGTGAACGCGCATCGCTGTCCTCTTCATGCGCATCTTGGTCCCGTTCATGCGCATCGTGGTCCCGTTCACGCGCATCGCTTGATCCCGTCTGCGCTCGCTCTTCTGCGCCTCGCGCTCATCGCTGAGCCGATCCGGCTCGACCTCAATCGCCCCAGCCGGCCGGCACGGCGTTGCGGGCGCCGTCCGGTCGCGGTGGCACGGCGCGCTTGGCCTTGAAGCGCAGCTGCGTCGAGGGATCCCACATGCGGATCTTCAACCCCGTCTCCGGTGCCTCCGTCGCGCCGTCGAGCAGCTCCTCGACGACGTCCGGCGTCTCGCCGTCCAGCCAGCCCGAGCGGTTGTCCGGTCGTGGGTTGGTCCCGTTGTCGGACTGGCGCGCGACGTTCAGCCCGAGCTCCTCGAACATCGCGCGGTCCTCCTCGGGCGTGGAGCCGAGCGTGGTGAGGAAGTTGCCCATCATCACTCCGTTGAGCCCGGCCTTCACCGCCAGCGGCTGCAGCTCGCCAAGGTTCTCCACACGCCCGCCACACAGTCGGAAAAGCGCTCCCGGCAGGATCAGACGGAAGATCGCCACCCACTTGACGGCCTCCCAGGGGTCGATGTGCTCGCGGTCGCCGAACTTCGTGCCTGGCCTGGGGTTGAGCAGGTTGATCGGGACGCTGGTGGGGTCGATCGCGGCGAGCTCGAACGCCATCTCCACGCGCTGCTCGCGGCTCTCGCCGAGGTTGAGGATACCCCCGACGCATGTCTCCAGCCCGGCCTCGCGCACTGCTTGGATAGTGCGCAGCCGACCCTCGTAGCGCACGGTGGTCGAGACCTCGTCGTAGTAGCTCTCGGCTGTCTCGACGTTGTGGTGCACGCGCTGAATGCCGGCGTCCTTCAGCGCCTTGGCGCGCGCCGACGACATATGGCCGATCGAGGCGCAGCGCTTGAGGTTGGTCTTCTCGGCGACCAGGCGCGCGCCCTCGAGGATCTTCTCGAAGTCGCGCTTTGAGAGGCCCTGACCCTGGGTGACCATGCAGAAGCGGTGTGCCCCGGCAGCCTCGGCGGCGCGTGCATGCTCGAGGATCTGCTCGGGGTCCATCATCGCGTGCATCGGCGTCTCCGCCTCGGCGAAGCGTGACTGGGCGCAGAAGCCGCAGTCCTCGGCGCACCCGCCCGACTTGGCGTTCACCAGGGAGCACATGTCGGTCGAGTCTGAGAAGCGCTCCACCCGCGCCGCCCACGCCCGCTCGACGAGCACCTCGATCTCGGCGTGATCCTCGAGCTCGCCGAGCTCGAGGGCTTCCTCGCGAGTTATCAGCGGCGGCATCTACGGCGACCTCCTGTCCATCTCGGGCTTCGGACGTTGCGGACGGTGAGAGACAGTACCGGAAGGGTCACGCCCGGGCGGCCCTGCGAGCATGCTGACCGTGTATCCCGGTGGGGGCATGTGGTTGGGTGTGAGCGTCGAGCGAGGTGAGGACGCCGGTCAGGGCTTGGTGGCGCCAAGTCGAGCCCGAGGACGCAGCATAGCAATGGGGCACACAGCCCACAGGGCTGGGTCGAGCGACACAGATGTGCGGGCCAAGCGAGATACGCCCTAAGATCGCGGCCGATGACCTCCCTACACAGCGCGCGCGGGCGACTGCTCGCGGTCAGCGATCTGCACGTCACCCACCCGGAGAATCGTGGGATCGTGGAGCGGCTGCGGCCGCAGAGCGATGCCGACTGGCTGATCGTGTGTGGCGATGTGAGCGAGACGATCGTCGACATCGAATGGGCGCTCGAGCTGCTCAGCGAGCGGTTCGCGACCGTCCTCTGGACGCCTGGCAACCACGAGCTCTGGACGCTCCCCGACGAGCCTGTCGAGTTGCGCGGCGAGCAGCGCTATCTCCATCTTGTCGAGATCTGCAGACGCCTAGGCGTTCTGACGCCTGAGGATCCCTATCCGATCTGGCACGGGGAGGGAGGGCCGCTCACGATCGCACCGCTCTTTCTGCTCTATGACTACTCCTTTGGGCGCAACATCGCACCGACCAAGGCTCAGTCGCTGGCGCTCGCCCACCGGTCGGGCGTCGTGTGCAGCGACGAGTTCCTGCTGCATCCGGATCCGTACGCGAGCCGCGACGAGTGGTGTCACGCGAGAGTCCGGCAGGCCGAGGCGAGGCTCGAGGCGTGCGACGAGGCCGCCCCGATCGTCATCGTCAACCACTTTCCCTTGATCGATGCTCCGACGAAGGTGCTGCGGCATCCCGAGTTCGCCCAATGGTGCGGAACCACGCTCACCGCCGATTGGCACCGTCGCTTCAAGGCCGCAACGGTCGTCTATGGTCATCTGCACATTCCGCGCACCACCTTCCACGACGGCGTGCGCTTCGAGGAGGTGTCGCTCGGCTATCCACGAGAGTGGCATCGTCGTGGGCCCGGCCGTGCGATCCCTCGTCAGATCATGCCTGCTTTGCAATCACGATGATCGAGCTGATCCTGCCCTCCGTCGTCACCGCCGTGGAGGCGCGCGGGGACGCGGTCGATGCGAAGCTCTTCCCCGAGGAGCAGCTCGTGGTGGGCAGGGCGGTGGAGAAGCGGCGGCGCGAGTTCACGACGGCACGCGCGTGCGCTCGCGCGGCGCTGGAGAAGCTCGGCGTGCCGCCCGCGCCCATCCCCAGCGGCGAGCGGGGCGAGCCGCTGTGGCCCGCGGGGGTGGTCGGAAGCATCACGCACTGTGACGGCTACCGGGCGTGCGCGGTCGCGCGATCGAGTCAGATCGTGACGGTTGGCATCGACGCGGAGCCCAACGCGGCCCTGCCCCATGGGTTGCTTGGTGACATCGCACGGCCCGAGGAGCTGCCGTCGTTGCGGCGGCTTGAGCAGGAGCGCCCGCAGGTGCACTGGGATCGTCTTCTGTTCAGCGCGAAGGAGTCGGTCTACAAGGCATGGTTTCCGCTCGCCCGACGCTGGCTGGGCTTCGAGGACGCAGTGGTGGCGATCGACCCATGCGAGGGGACCTTCACGGCTCGCCTGTTGGTCTCGGGGCCATCTGTCGAGGGTCGGGCGTTGACTGGCTTCTCGGGAGGCTGGACCGTCAACGACGGGATCGTCATGACCGCCATCGCCGTGAGCGTCGGATGAGATCGTCTGGCATGCTCCCACGCCGATGAGCCCCCAACTCGACCCAGAGGCCGTGGCGTTGCTCGAGGTGATGCGCGCGGCCGGCGCCCCGCAGCCCTATGCGCTTCCAGTGGAGCAGGCGCGTGAGCAGATGAGGGCCGCGCTAGTCACCAGGGGCGAGCCGATCCCTCTCCATCGCGTCGAGGACATCTCTCTGCCCACGCTTCATGGCTCGCTCGACATGCGCCTGTTTCGCCCCGCCGACGGTGTGCTGCCCATCGCGCTGTTCCTGCACGGTGGAGGCTGGACGCTCAACGACCTCGACACGCACGATCGTCTGTGCCGGCGAATCGCCCGCCGCTCGGGCTGGCTCGTGGCGGCGCTCGACTATCGCAGGGCGCCCGAGCACCGCCATCCAGCCGCCCTCGAAGACGCGCAGTTGGCCTATCGCTGGCTGCTGGACAACGGGGAGCGCATAGGAGGAGATGTCTCGCGTGTGGCGCTCGTGGGCGAAAGCTCGGGCGCCACGATGGCTGCCTCCTTGACGCTGCTGCTGCGCGACGTCGGCGCACAGCTGCCGGTGCTGCAGATCCTCGCCTATCCGATCGTCGACGTATACGGACGCTGGCCTTCCCATCAGGAGCGCGGCAGTGGCTACACGCTGGACAGCGAGTTCGTTCGCTGGTCGTTTGAGAACTATTTATCCGCTGGGCATGACCCCACGGATCCGTATCTGCTGCCGCTCACCGCGGTCGATCACACTGGCTTGCCCCCAACACTGGTGATGACAGCCGAGTTCGATCCTTTGCGTGACGAGGGGATCGCCTATGCGCAGAGGCTTGCGGAGGCAGGCGTTGTGGTCGAGCACGTCCACGCGGCGGACCAGATGCACAGCTTTCTCCTGCTCGATAGGGCAGTAGCGAAAGCGGGCGCTCTGATCGATCGCCTCGCTGATGCCCTCTCGAGCCAGGGCCACGACGGGGTGGGGGATACCCCGGTTCGAGTCCCCGACCTGAGCGCGTAACGACCGGCATCGGCATTTGGCTGGAGCATGTTGAAGCGGAGTAGGTGGCTTTGAGCTCTCCTGCGATCGCTTGCCATCTAGACATTATGTTTATCGGGTTCAGAGAAGGTCAGGCTCGGTCGCCCACAAGCCTCTGAAGGCCTGAGCTAGATCTGCGCGCGATTACCACGCCGCACGAGCATGGGTCGGCAGTAAGCATCTTGAGATCCGTCCGTCATGCGAGATAGCGCTGGAAGTAATTCAACCATGGTTGTTTATTGATCTGCCCCCGCCAATCGTACGCCTCGATCTGGGCCGGCGACCGGTGGCGCGGCCATAACGCCTTTCGGAGCCGGTCCCCCGCGTCGTAAACGGATGTTGGGTTGGATCGGGTCGGCTCCCGGCGAGCTATTTGACAACAGTGCCTGAGGCGTCTTAGTATCACTGCCCATGTTTCTGACTCGCTAGGGAGAGGCGTCTCGCGACGACCAGGGTGATCGCTATGGGGGACGGGGAGAGGATCGTACGGGCCGCTGGCACCGCATGGGGAGCACTTGAGAGCTGCGCCGGCGAGATCCGTCAAGGAGGAGGTCTCCTCGATGCGTGACAGCTCGGCGATCGCGGTCGTTGGGATGTCGCTGCCGAGTGCCGGGCGCGGAGAATCCGGCAGCCTTCTGGCGTCTTCTACGGGAGGGCGTCGACGCCGTGACCAAGTTCCCGGACGAGCGACGGGCGCTCGCCGGGGAGCTCTCGACCCCCTCCTCCGCGTCTGAGCGGCGGCCGCCGGTGGAGCGGGGCGGCTTTCTCGAGCACGTCGACTTGTTCGATGCCGCCTTCTTCGGCATATCTCCGCGCGAGGCGGCGGCCATGGATCCCCAGCAGCGGTTGATGCTGGAGCTGTGCTGGGAGGCCTTCGAGGACGCCGGGACGCAACCCGCCCGGCTTGAGGGCATGCAGGCAGCCGTGTTCGTCGGGGCTATCTCCAGTGACTATGCAGACCTGGTGCAGTCGCGCGGTGGCGATGCCGTGACGCGCCATGCTCTCACGGGATTGCATCGCAGCATGATCGCCAACCGGGTGTCCTACACGCTCGGCCTGCGCGGTCCCAGCATGACGGTGGACACCGGCCAGTCCTCCTCGCTGGTAGCCGTTCACCTCGCCTGCGAGAGCCTGCGCCGAGGCGAGTCCGGGCTCGCGCTCGCGTGCGGCGTCCATCTGAATATCTCGCCCAACAGCGCCCTCACCTCGGCGCGCTTCGGCGCGCTCTCGCCGGACGGGCGCTGCTTCACATTCGACGCTCGCGCAAATGGCTATGTCAGGGGTGAGGGGGGTGGCGTGCTCCTGCTCAAGCCACTCCGCGACGCGCTCGCCGACGGTGATCGCGTGTACTGCGTGATCCGCGGCAGCGCAGTCAACAACGATGGCGGCGGCGATGGGCTGACGGAGCCAAACAGGCTTGCGCAGGAAGAAGTCCTGCGACTGGCGTGTCGCAGGGCACAGGTCAAGCGGGGAGACATCCAGTATGTCGAGCTGCACGGCACCGGCACCAAGCTGGGCGATCGCGTCGAGGCGGCGGCCCTTGGAGGGGTTCTCGGCGTGGGCCGCCCCGCGCAAGCGCCGCTGCGGGTCGGCTCGGTCAAGACCAACATCGGGCACCTTGAGGGCGCCGCCGGCATCGTTGGGCTGATCAAGACAGCGCTCGCCATCGAGCGCCGCCAGATCCCGCCGAGCCTCAACTTCCAGGCGCCGAGCCCAGAGATCCCTCTGGACAGCTTGCGTCTGAGTGTTCAGCAGACGCTTGATGCCTGGCCCAGCGTGGACGTTCCGCTGCTGGCGGGCGTCAGCTCGTTCGGTATTGGTGGAACGAACTGCCACCTAGTGCTGGAGCAGGCTCCGGTGATGGGATTCTCCGCACCCAAGCCCGGAGGCGGGCGGACGGCAGACCGCGAGGCCGTCCCGCCGCTGGGCGAGGATGTACACGCGTGGGTCATCTCCGGCCGAGGGGAAGCCGCGTTGCGGGCTCAGGCTCAGCGGCTCGAGCAGCATCTCCGTCTTGACGACGAGCTCGATGCCGCCGATGTGGCGCATTCCCTAGCGGTTGGGCGTGCGGCTTTCGATCGCAGAGCCGTGATCCTCGGGGGGGATAGCGAAGAGTTGCTGACTGGTCTGGGCATGCTGGCCGGCGACGAGGCGGCTGCGCAAGTCGTTGAGGGAGTGGCGGCCGGCAGTGGAGACGGAGTCGTATTCGTGTTTCCCGGCCAAGGTTCTCAATGGAGGGGAATGGCTCAGGGGCTGCTCGAGTGTTCTCCGGTCTTCGCGGAGAAGATTCACGCGTGCGCCGAGGCGCTAGATGAGCACGTGGATTGGTCGCTGCTGGATGTGCTGCGCGGGGGCGAGAATGCTCCAGGGCTCGAGCTCATCGACGTGGTCCAGCCGGTGCTGTTCGCGATCATGGTGTCGCTCGCGGAGCTGTGGAGAGCCTGCGGCGTGCGGCCTATCGCCGTGCTGGGTCACTCACAGGGGGAGATCGCCGCGGCGCATGTGGCGGGCGCTCTGTCACTCCAGGACGCCGTTCGTGTGGTCGCGCTGCGGAGCCGCGTATTGAAGGGCCTGGTTGGACACGGTGGCGTGGTGTCGGTGGCGGCGTCCGCCGACTGGGTCCAGGAGCGACTTCAGAAGTGGGGCGGCAGGATCTCGATTGGTGGTGTGAATGGTCCCCGCTCAGTGGGGGTGGTGGGTGACACGGACGCGCTTTTGGAGCTGCTGAAGGAGTGCGAGAGCGAGGGAATCCGTGCCCGAGAAGTGCCAGCCACCGTGGCGTCGCACTGCTTGCAAGTCGAGCCTCTGCGCGACGAGTTGCTGGAGGTGCTCTCGTGCATCGTCCCGCGCTCGGCCGACGTGCCGTTCTATTCAACTGTCACCGGTGAGCTGATCGACGCGGTGGAGCTCGATCCTGAGTATTGGTATCGCAACACGCGCGAGCCTGTCCAGTTCGAGCGCGTGGTGCGCAAGCTGCTCGCGAACGCGCCGAGGGCCTTCCTGGAGATCAGCCCGCACCCGGTGCTCACAGCCGGCGTGCAGGAAATCGTCGACGATGAACTCGGCGGATCTCGTAATGGAGCCAAGCATCGGGCTGCGGTCCTTGACACGCTTCGCCGTGGGCAAGGCGATCCGCAGCGCTTCTTGTACTCGCTCGGCGAGGCGTGGGTAACTGGAGTGGACGTTGACTGGGGTGTTCTCACCCAGCGAACGGATGCTCGCCGCGTGGAGCTGCCGACATATCCGTTTCAGCGCACGCCGCATTGGCTGCGAGCTCCAGCGAAGGCAACGGATGCCATCAATATCGACGTCGATCCAGTCGAAGCGCTGCCTGCGGCTGGCGCAAGCCCGGTGCGCGAGGATCTCTGGGAGTCGGACGACTTTTCACCGGCTGAGGATCGCTCGGGCGACGCGCCACTGTCTCAGTCGCGGCTCGGGCGGCGTCTCGCGGCGGTGCCGATCGCCGAACGAGAGCGGATCGTGCTTGAGCTGGTGCGTGCTCAGGTGGCGATCGTGTTGGGACACGACTCGCCCGAGGCGGTGGACACGCGCCGGGCATTCAAGGAGCTCGGCTTCGACTCACGGGCTGCCATGGAGCTCGGCAATCGTTTGAGGAAGGCGAGCGGTCTTCGACTATCAACTACGCTCGCGTTCGACAACCCCACGCCCGCCGCGGTCGCCAGCTATGTCTTGAGCGAGCTGACTGGCGTCACCGCCGATTTTGGGTCTGCGATCTCCCTGGCACCGGTTGCGGAGCCCGTGGCGATCATCGGCATGAGCTGTCGTTTGCCGGGTGGCGTGCGCTCGCCCGATGGGCTGTGGGAGCTAGTCGCGGCTGGCGCTGATGCGATCGGAGGCTTTCCGACGGATCGAGGGTGGGATTTGGAGTCGCTCTATGACCCCGATCCCGATCGCACCGGCGCTGCCTACGTGCGCCACGGCGGCTTCGTATATGACGCCCCCGACTTCGACGCTGCCTTCTTTGGGATCAGCCCGCGAGAGGCCTTGGCGATGGACCCGCAGCAGCGGCTACTGCTCGAAGCGTGTTGGGAGGCAGTCGAACATGCGGACCTCGATCCGCACCAGCTTGCGGGCAGCCAGACCGGTGTGTTTGCTGGAATCGACCTACGGGACTACAACGCGAGCCGCTTGTCGGCGCCCGACGGGCTCGAGGGTCACAACCTGACAGGCACGTTCGCCAGCGTCCTGTCTGGGCGAGTCGCTTATGCGCTCGGCCTCGAAGGCTCAGCCATCACGGTTGATACGGCTTGCTCCTCCTCGCTCGTGGCATTGCACCTGGCGTGCGGGTCGCTGCGATCCGGTGAGTGTTCCCTCGCGCTCGCAGGCGGTGTGACCGTGATGAGCACTCCGGCGTTGTTCGCTGCGTTCAGTCGTCAGCGCGCTCTTGCGCCTGACGGTCGGTGCAAGTCATTTGCCGACACTGCCGATGGCACGAGCTGGGGCGAGGGCGTGGGCGTGCTGCTACTGGAGCGTCTCTCCGAGGCGCGACGCAACGGTCACAAGGTACTCGCTGTAGTTCGGGGCAGCGCCGTCAACCAGGACGGAGCGAGCAACGGATTGATGGCGCCGAACGGCCTCGCTCAGCAGCGGGTAATCGGCCAGGCGCTCGCGAGCGCCGAACTGTCCCCGGGCCAAGTCGACGCGGTCGAGGCGCACGGCACGGGCACGCGGCTCGGCGACCCGATCGAGGCGCGCGCGCTGCTTGCGACCTACGGGCGCCAACGGCCGGACGGTCACCCGCTGTGGCTTGGATCAGTGAAGTCCAATATCGGGCATACGCAGGCCGCGGCGGGGGTCGCAGGCGTCATCAAGATGGTGATGTCCATGCGCAAGGGCGTGCTGCCAAAGACGCTGCACGTCGAGGCGCCCTCAACGGAGGTCGATTGGTCAACGGGCGCAGTGTCGCTGCTGACCGAGGAGGTGTCATGGACGCGCAACGGCGAGCCCCGTCGGGCGGCGGTGTCGTCGTTTGGCATTAGCGGCACCAATGCGCACGTGATCCTCGAGCAGGCCGACGAGCTGCCTGAGGGCGTGCCCGAGGGCGCGGACGGCGAGTCGTCTATCTCAGGCCTGGTCGCATGGGTGGTGTCCGGCAAGGGTGAAGCCGGATTGCGTGCGCAGGCCGAGCAGATGCGGAGGTTCGTGTCGGCCGATCCAGAGTTGCGTGCGGAGGACGTGGGTTACTCGCTCGGGGGCAGGCCCGCCTTCGATCATCGGGCGGTGGTGCTTGGGGAGAGCCGTGAGGCCATGCTGAGCGGTCTCAGCGAGCTGGCCAGGAGCGACGAACAGGATGCCGCTTTGACGGAGAGCGTCGTGCGGGGTATAGCCGGCGGCGACGATCAGGTCGCATTCTTGTTCACAGGGCAAGGCGCTCAGCGCGTGGGCATGGGTGCGGAGCTGTATAAGTCTCACTCAGCGTTTCAAGAGGCGTTCGACGAAGTGTGCGCCCATTTGGACCAGCCGCTCGGTCGTTCTTTGCGGGACATCGTGTTCGGTGGAGGACGCGTGGACCCGGGGCTCGCTGGTGAGGAACTCTTGGATGAGACTCTGTTCACCCAAACCGGATTGTTTGCGCTCGAGGTGGCGTTGTTCCGGCTTCTCCAGACGTGGGGAGTGCATCCCGATTTCGTTATGGGTCACTCGATCGGCGAGCTTGCGGCGGCTCATGTGGCCGGAGTGCTCTCGCTGGAAGACGCATGCCGTCTGGTCGCTGCGCGTGGTCGTTTGATGGGTGAGCTGCCGGCCGGGGGCGCGATGGTCGCGGTCCAGGCTTGCGAGGCGGAGGCTCTGGAGTCGCTGGCGGCGGTTGAGGATCGCGTTGCGCTTGCCGCCGTCAACAGCCCCTCATCAGTCGTTCTGTCAGGGGACGAGGATGCGGTATTGGAATTGGAGGGCCTGTGGAGGGAGCGGGGGCGCAAGACGAGAAGGCTGCTGGTGTCTCATGCGTTTCATTCACCGCGGATGGACGGGATGCTCGCGGAGTTTAGGCGTGTCGCAGATGCAGTGACGTTTAGCGAACCTACAATTCCAGTTGTCTCCAATCTCACGGGCGAGGCGGTCACGGCTAGGGAGCTGTGCTCCGCTGAGTACTGGGTGCGCCACGTGCGTGAGACGGTGCGGTTCGCCGACGGCGTGCAATGGCTGCGTGCGCATGGGGTCGGCAGCTTCCTGGAGCTGGGACCGGAGGGAGTGCTCAGCGCGATGGTCCAGGAGTGCCTCGACGGTTACGAAGACGCTGAACATGGGGAAGCACGGCAAGCTCTGGATCAGGAGGAGGACGAGGGCGAGGACACGGGTGGTCAGGCCTACGTAGGAGATAGCCGTCCGAGCACCGTGACCCCCGTGTTGCGTGGCGGGCGCTCCGACGCCGAGGTCTTGCTCGGCGCGCTGGCGCGGATTTGGGTGAGTGGTGTGTCGGTCGATTGGCGTGCGGTGCTCACGAGCGGTGGCGTCAGGCGGGTCGAGTTGCCGACCTATGCGTTTCAGCGTGAGCGATATTGGCTGAATTCATCCGAGTTGGGGGTGGGAGACCTTGCCGCTGTGGGTGTCGCACGCTCCGAGCATCCGTTGTTGGGAGCGGCGTTTGCTTTGGCCGGTGGTAATGGGTGGCTGTTCAGCGGACGCTTGTCCTTGCAGACGCAGCCATGGCTTGCCGACCACGTGGTGATGGGCCGTGTGCTGCTGCCCGGTACCGCATTGCTCGAGCTCGCGCTGCACGCCGGCATCGAGGTTGAGTGTGAATATGTGCGGGAGTTGATGTTGCAGAAGCCGCTCGTACTGTCCGAGCGAAATGGGGCGCAGTTGCAGGTCGCGGTTGGCGAGCCCGACAAGGAAGGCTGTCGTGCGCTGCGTATCTATTCGCGCCGAGAGGAGGGGATGGGCGCTGCACGGACGGGTGAGTCGTCGTGGATGTGCCACGCGGAGGGTGTGCTGAGCCCCGAGGACTCGGCTCCACTTGGCGCACCGTCTGTGTCGCTGCCTGCCGGTGCGTGGCCTCCAGCAGGCTCAGAGTCGCTTGCGGTTGACGAGCTGTATGACACGCTGGCTGGGCTCGGGTTGGAATATGGACCAGCCTTTCGGGGTCTGCGAGCCGTATGGCGTAGTGGAGATGAGGTGTTCGCGGAGGTGGCGTTGCCCGACGAGCCTCGCGGCGAGGATGGGAGCTTTGCGATCCATCCCGCGCTCCTGGACGCGTCGTTGCATGCTTTGGGAGTTGGTCTGAGAGGTGGCGGCGCGCCGGCGGTCCCCTTCTCCTGGAGCGGCGTGGCATTGCACACGGGTGGGGCTTCCACCCTGCGCGTGTGGCTATCGCCCATAGGTCGGGATGCGGTCTCGCTCACCGTAGCGGACGAGAACGGCGCGCCGGTGGCAACGGTCGACTCACTGAGTTTGAGGACGATGTCGGCTGAACTGCTCGGCGCCGCGGAGCGGGACAGCTCAAACCTGCTTCACCGGGTGGAGTGGGACGAGATCGCGACACAGCCTCGCGGGGACGAGGCGATAGACGGTTGGTCGGTGCTCGGTAGGCAGGATGGAGAGCTTGCCAAGGCGTTCCCAGCCGTCAAAGTCCTGTGGGACATCGAAGCGCTGCAGCGGACTGTCGAGGAAGGCTCCGGCGTCCCGGATGTCGTGCTGGTTGATTGCACTGAGGTTCGGGAGGAGATGCACGAGGGCACCCGCGCGTGCGTGCTCGAGGCGCTCGCGTTGTTGCAGTCTTGGGCGACGGACGAGCGCTTGGAGAGCAGCCGCCTTGTGTTCGTCACACGGCAAGCACTTGCCATAAGTGCGCGAGAGAGCGTCCGCGACTTGGGGGGCAGCGCGCTGTGGGGATTGCTGCGCTCCGCCCAGTCGGAGAGCCCGGGGCGGGTGATGTTGGTGGATGTCGATGGCGAACGGGACTCCTGGGGGATGTTGCCCGACGTTCTGGACGCGGATGAGCCGCAGCTGGCTCTGCGCGCGGGAGTCGCCGCCGCTCCAAGGCTGACGCCCATCGCGGATGTCGCAACAGACGATCGAGGAGAGCGCGCACCCCGGTTCGATCCGCGCGGCACAATCTTGGTTACTGGAGGAACCGGGGGACTTGGCGCGGCCGTCGCACGACACCTGGTGGCTCGTCACGAGGCGCGCCATCTCCTGCTCGTCAGTCGCGGTGGGTTAAAGGCAGACGGCGCAGTCGATCTTGTGGAGCAGCTTTCTCAGCTCGGGTCTCGAGTCTCGGTCGTCTCCTGCGACGTAGCCGATCGCCGACAGCTCGAGGAGTTGTTGGCGCAGATCCCAGACGAGCATCCATTGACAGCTGTGATCCACACCGCGGGGACCCTCGACGATGGCGTGATCGATTCCCTGCGACCGGAGCAGGTCGATCGCGTGTTTGCTCCCAAGGTCGATGGCGCGTGGCATCTGCATGAGCTGACGCGACACATGGACGTGCGCGAGTTCGTCTTGTTCTCTTCGATCGCCGGGACTCTCGGCAATCCGGGCCAGGGCAACTACGCGGCCGCCAATGGCTTTCTCGATGGCCTGGCGTCCTATCGGCGCGCCCAAGGCCTGGCGGGCACGTCGATCGCGTGGGGGCTCTGGGACGAGGGCAAAGGCATGAAGGGCCGCTTGGACGCGGCCACGCTCGCTCGGATGGAGCGTGCGGGCATGCTCGCGCTGTCCTCGCAGGAGGGGGTGGAGCTCCTCGACGCCGCACTAGCGATCGGTGAGACGTCAGCCGTTCCGGTGCGGCTGGATGCCCGTGCCCTCGAGGAGCAGGCCAGGCTCGGCACGCTCCCGGCGCTGCTGAGCAAGCTCGTCCGTGCTCCCTCGCGAAATGTGCGCCGGCGCTCTCGAACGTCGCTCGCAGGTCGGCTTGCTGGGATGGCAAGCGGAGAGCGCGAGCGTGCAGTGCTCGACCTGGTGCGCACGCAGACGGCGAGTCTGCTTGGGCACTCCTCCGTGGAGGCCGTGCCGGCCGGTAGAGCATTCAACGAGCTCGGGTTCGACTCGCTGGCCGGCGTGGAATTGCGCAACCGGCTAGTGGCGAGCACGGGATTGAGGCTGTCCGCCACGCTCGTATTCGACCATCCCTCACCCACGGCGCTCGCGCGCCAGCTCCTGAAGGAGATCGAAGGCGTCTCGACTATGGCCAGGCCACACGTGCCGGTTGCCGCCAGCACGGATGAGCCGATCGCGATCGTGGGGATGGGTTGCCGGTATCCGGGCGGCGTGAGCTCACCGGAGGAGCTGTGGGAGCTCGTCAGCTCGGCCTCCGACGCCATCGGGCAGTTCCCGGTTGATCGCGGTTGGGATGTCGAGCGACTCTATGACCCCGATCCCGATTGTCCGGGCACGAGCTACGTGCGCGAGGGCGGCTTCGTCTATGACGCCGGGGAGTTCGACCCGGCTTTCTTTGGCATCGGCCCGCGTGAGGCGCTGTCGATGGATCCTCAGCAGAGGTTGTTGCTCGAATGCTGCTGGGAGGCGATCGAATACGCGGGCATCGACCCCGGTACTTTGCAGGGCAGCGACACGGGCGTGTTCGCCGGCGTCATGTATCACGACTACGGCGGGCGGGTGTCCGGAGCGGTGCCGCTGGACATGGAGGCCTATTTGGGACTTGGCAGCGCCGGGAGCATCGCATCCGGTCGCGTGGCATATGTGTTCGGGCTGGAGGGTCCCGCTGTCACGGTTGACACTGCCTGTTCCTCTTCACTTGTCTCCTTGCACTGGGCATGTCGGGCATTGCGCTCCGGGGAGTGCTCGCTGGCGCTTGCGGGCGGGGTGACTGTGCTGTCCACACCGGACGTGTTCGTGGAATTCGCGCGTCAGCGTGGTCTTGCCCCGGATGGGAGGTGCAAGTCGTTCGCCGACGGCGCCGACGGCACTGCATGGAGCGAGGGCTTGGGAATGCTTGTGCTGGAGAGGTTGTCCGACGCGCGCCGCGCCGGGCACAGGGTGCTGGCCGTCGTGCGCGGCAGTGCCGTGAACCAGGACGGGGCCAGCAATGGACTGACGGCGCCTAACGGTCCCTCTCAGCAACGCGTGATCCGCGAGGCGCTGGCGAGTGCGGGATTGTCAGCTGAGCAGGTTGACGCTGTGGAGGGTCACGGTACTGGCACGAGGCTCGGCGATCCGATTGAGGCACAGGCGTTGTTGGCCACATACGGCGAGTGTCGCTCAGCCGAGCGGCCGTTGTGGCTGGGATCGCTCAAGTCGAACATTGGTCATACCCAGGCCGCCGCTGGTGTGGGGGGCGTTATGAAGATGGTGATGGCAATGCGACACGGGACGCTTCCTCGCACGTTGCACGTCGATCAGCCCTCTAAAGAGGTTGATTGGTCCCCTGGCACCGTCTCACTGCTGACAGAGCAGCGACCATGGTCTCGCGATGGCGAGCCCAGACGTGCCGGTGTCTCCTCGTTTGGGATAAGCGGCACGAACGCACATGTGATTCTTGAGGAAGCGCCGCCGATCGATGGGACGTCGATGTCTGAAGAGCCGGGCGGCATACTCGACAGCGCTGTGGGGGCGGCCGTTACTCTTGCTCATGCGATCCCCTGGGTGCTGTCGGGTCGTGGGGATCAGGGCTTGCGAGGACAAGCGGGGCGGTTGCACGAGTTTTTGACTAGTGCGCCGAGTGTGGGGTTCGCGGATGTTGGGTTTTCGCTTGCGGGTCGTGCTGCTTTGGAGCGTCGTGCGGTGGTGTTGGGTGAGGATCGCGCTGGGTTGCTGGATGGGTTGACGGCGTTGGCGGATGGACGCAGGGTCAACGGCGTTGTTGAGGGTGTGGTTGGTGAGGCGTGTGGTGGGGGCGTTGTGTTTTTGTTTACTGGTCAGGGTGCTCAGCGGTTGGGGATGGGTGGGGGGTTGTATGGGGCGTTCCCGGTGTTCAGGGACGCGTTTGACGAGGTTTGTGTGCGCTTGGACGGGCTTTTGGGGTGTTCGCTGCGGGATGTCGTGTTGGGGGCTGGGGAGTTTGTCGAGGGCCTTGAGAACGGGGCTGGGTCATACGGTGAGGGTGGGGATCGAGCCTCAAGGGTTGGTTTGCTTGATCGGACGTTGTTCACGCAGACTGGTTTGTTTGCTGTTGAGGTGGCGTTGTTTCGCTTGCTTGAGAGTCTTGGTGTGCGACCGGATTATTTGATTGGGCATTCGGTTGGTGAGTTGGTGGCGGCTCATGTGGCGGGGGTGCTCTCGCTTGATGATGCGTGCACGCTTGTTGCGGCGCGCGGGCGTTTGATGGAGGCGTTGCCTGAGGGTGGCGCGATGCTTGCTGTGCGGGTTTCTGAGGGGGAGGCCCTGGAGTCGTTGGCTGGCTATGAGGATCGCGTCGTGTTGGCGGCTGTGAATAGCCCTAGGTCAGTTGTGCTCTCAGGCGATGAGGATGCGGTGTTGGAGTTGATGGGCGTTTGGGAGGAGAGGGGGCGCAAGGTCAAGCGTCTTTCGGTGTCTCACGCGTTTCATTCACCGCGGATGGATGGGATGCTCGGTGAGTTCGCGGGGATCGCGGATAGTTTGTCGTTCTCTGAGCCTCGCATACCGATTCTCTCCAATGTGACTGGTGAGGTTGTCTCGGGTGAGCTGCTTTCGGCTGGGTATTGGGTGCGTCATGTCAGGGAGACGGTGCGTTTCGCTGATGGTGTGCGCTGGCTCGCCGCGAACGGTGTTACAAACTTTTTGGAGTTGGGGCCGGATGGTGTGCTCAGTGCGATGGTCAGCGAATGCCTCGACTCCCAAGATGGCGAGCTTGACCGCGCGAGCGGGGACGAGCGGGTGGTGGCGTCTGTTTTGCGTGGCGATCGTGGTGAGGATTGGTCGTTGTTTGGTGCGTTGGCGGGGTTGTGGGTGTGTGGGGTGAGTGTGGATTGGGGGGGTTTGTTCGAGCATGTGGGGGCGGTGCGTGTTGGGTTGCCGACGTATGCGTTTCAGCGTGAGCGGTATTGGTTGGATGCTTCGCGGAGGAGTAGCGGCGATGTGGTTGCGGTGGGTCAGGTGTCTGCTGAGCATCCGTTGTTGGGTGCGGCTGTGGGTTTGGCTGGTGGTGATGGTTGGTTGTTGACGGGGCGGATCTCGTTGGGATCGCATCCTTGGCTTGCTGATCATGTGGTGGGTGGGGTTGTGTTGTTGCCTGGCACCGCGTTTTTGGAGTTGGCGTTGCGTGCGGGCAGCGAGGTTGAGTGTGGGATGGTGGAGGAGCTTGTGCAGGAGGCTCCGTTGGTTTTGCCTGAGGGTGGTGGGGTGCGGTTGCAGGTGAGTGTGGGTGAGGCTGACGAGTCTGGTCGGCGCTCGTTTGAGGTTTATTCGTGTCTGGCTGATGTTGTTGATGGGGATGGTGCGTCGGATGGGGAGTGGACGCGTCATGCCGTTGGTGTGCTGGCTCATGGCGGGCCGGGGCATGAGGGGTCGCCTTCGATTGAGTCGTGGCCTCCTGTGGGCGCGGTTTCACTCCAGTTGGATGGTTTGTATGACGCTTTGGCTGTGCTTGGTTTGGAGTATGGCCCGGCGTTTCGGGGATTGGGTGCTGCGTGGCGTTGTGGGGATGACGTGTTCGCGGAGGTGTCCTTGGGGGAGGAGCGGCGTGGTGAGGCTGAGGGCTTCATGGTTCATCCGGCGTTGCTTGACGCGGCTTTGCACGCTTTGGGAGCGGACTCGACCGGCGAGGGGGATGCTGGTGCTGGTGGGGTGGGTCCGAGGGTGCCGTTCTCTTGGAGTGGTGTGAGTTTGCGCGCGGTGGGCGCTTCAGAGTTGCGTGTGCGTCTCTCGCCTGTGGGGGAGGGCGCTGTCTCGATCAGCGTGATGGATGGGGTGGGGATGCCGGTGGCGAGTATCGATTCGCTTGTATTGCGGACGATCTCGGTCGAGCAGTTGGGTGGTGGCGAGAGGGATCTGGATTCGTTGCATGGGATCGAGTGGGTCGAGGTCGAATCATCGACCGCGGATGTGAGTGGTGCGAGTGTGAGTGGTGCGATGGATGGGGCGGTGATTCTTGGCTCGGGGGGTGGGGAGCTGGCCGGTGCGTTCCCGACTGTCGCTGTGCTGGCGGATATGACGTCGTTGCAGGTGGCTGTCGATGCTGGTCTTGCGGCCCCGGGGCTTGTGCTGGTCGATTGCACTGGCGGGTGGGGTGATTCGCCTGGGGGTGTGCGTGGGGGCGTGCTTGAGGTGTTGGAGTCGTTGCAGCTTTGGCTGGCGGATGAGCGTTTTGTGGATTCTCGGTTGGTGGTTGTTACCAGTGGCGCGGTGGTTGTTGGGAGTGGTGGGGTGGTCGCTGGGGTGGGTGGGGGTGTGGTGGATCTCGCTGGTGCTGCTGTTTGGGGTTTGGTGCGCTCAGCGCAGTCGGAGCATCCGGATAGGTTGGTGCTCTTGGATATGGACGGTGAGTCTTCTTCGTGGGACGCGTTCTCTCGTGTGTTGGGGGGGGCTGAGTATCAGTTGGCTGTGCGGGGTGGTGTTGTTCGGGTTCCGCGGCTTGTGCGTGCTGGTTCGTCTTTGGGGTTGAGTGTTCCGGTGGGGGTTTCGCAGTGGTGTTTGGGGGCGGGGGAGGATGGCAGTCTTGATGGGTTGGGGTTGGTCGCGTGTGGTGAGCCGGGTGGGGTTTTGGGTGTGGGTGAGGTTCGTGTGGGTGTGCGTGCTGCTGGTTTGAATTTTCGTGATGTGTTGATCGCTCTTGGTGTGTATCCGGAGCGGGCGAGCATGGGTGGTGAGGGTGCGGGTGTTGTGTTGGATGTGGGTCCCGGTGTGGATGGGTTTGTGCCCGGTGATCGTGTGATGGGTTTGTTGGATGGTGCGTTTGGGCCGGTCGCGAGGAGTGATCAGCGGTTGCTTGTGGGGTTGCCGGAGGGTTGGTCTTTTGCTGAGGGTGCGTCGGTCCCGATCGTGTTCTTGACGGCGTTTTATGCGCTTGTGGATCTGGCGGGTGTGCGGGAGGGTGAGCGGCTTTTGGTGCATGCGGGGACGGGTGGTGTTGGGATGGCCGCTGTTCAGTTGGCGCGGCATCTTGGTGTCGAGGTGTTCGCGACGGCGAGCCCGGCTAAGTGGGGTGTGTTGCGGGGGATGGGGTTGGATGAGGATCACATCGCGTCGTCTCGCGATCTTGGGTTCGCGGGCAAGTTCTTGGGTGTTACTGGTGGGCGTGGCGTGGATGTCGTGCTCGATTGTTTGGCGGGTGAGTTCGTCGATGCGTCGCTTGGGTTGTTGGGTGATGGTGGACGGTTCGTTGAGATGGGCAAGACGGATGTGCGTGATCCTGGTGAGGTAGCTGAGGCTCATCCGGGTGTGTCCTATCGAGCGTTTGATTTGTTGGACGCTGGTCCTGAGCGCATCCGTGAGATGTTTGGCGAGTTGTTGGTGTTGTTTGAGCGTGGTGTGTTGCGGTCGTTGCCGGTGAGGGTGTGGGATGTGCGCCGGGCTCGCGAGGCGTTTCGTTTTATGAGCCAGGCGCGGCACGTCGGCAAGAATGTCCTGACGTTGCCCGCTCCGCTTGAGGTGTCGGGGACTGTGTTGATCACGGGTGGGACCGGTGGTGTGGGTGGATTGCTCGCCGAGTATTTGGTCTGTGCGCATGGTGTTAGTCGTTTGGTCTTGACGAGCCGGCGGGGGTTGGAGTCAGAGGGTGCGACTGAGTTGTCGGAGCGTCTCTCTGGTCTCGGTGCGCAGGTGGAGATCGTTGCGTGTGATGTGACTGATAGGGCTCAGGTGAGGGCGTTGTTGGAGGGCATCGACCAAGATCATCCTTTGACCGCGGTTGTGCACGCCGCGGGCGTGCTCGACGACGGTTTGTTGGAGTCTTTGACGCCCGAGCGTGTGAAGGGTGTGCTTGCTCCGAAGGTGGACGGTGCGTGGAATCTGCACGAGCTGACGCGCGATCTCGACTTGCGGGCATTCGTGCTGTTCTCCTCTGTCGCGGCGTCGTTTGGGAGTCCTGGCCAGGCCAGTTACGCCGCGGCGAACTCGTTCCTTGACGCGCTGGCCGCTCAACGACGTGCGCAGGGCCTGCCGGCGGTGTCCTTGGCGTGGGGGCCGTGGGCGCAGGTTGGTGGGATGGCCGATCGTTTGGGTGGCATCGACAGTGCTCGCATCGACAGCTCGGGCTTGGTGAGTCTCTCCGGCGAGCAGGGATTGGAGCTGTTCGATCGTGGACAGGACCTCGGCGAGGCGCTCGTGTTGCCCGTCAAGCTCGATCACGCGCTGCTTCGTCGCCAAGCGATCGAGGGAGAGCTGCCGGCGTTGTTGCGGGGCTTGGTGCGTGCTCCTTTGCGTCGCGTGGGCTCTCGGAGTGGCTCGCTCTCAGAGCGTCTGGCGAGTGTCCCCTCGGGTGAGCGCGAGGGGATCGTGCTGGAGCTCGTGCGAGCGCACGCGGCGGTGGTGCTGGGTCACGCCTCGCCAGAGGCGATCGAGTCGACACGGGTCTTCAAGGATCTCGGCTTCGACTCTCTCGCGGGGGTCGAGTTGCGCAACCGCTTGGCGAGCGAGACGGGGTTGCGTCTGCCTGCCTCGATGGTCTTCGACCATCCCACACCACTCGCTTTGGCTAGCTTCGTGCTCGACCAAGCACTAGGCACAAGCGATGGTGCGCTCCTTCCAGCGACGGTCTCCCAGGCAGCGACAGATGATCTGATCGCGATTGTGGGGATGAGTTGTCGTTATCCGGGTGGTGTTGGTTCTCCTGGGGAGTTGTGGGAGCTGCTCAGCGCGGGTGTGGATGCGATCTCGGAGTTCCCCGGGGATCGCGGTTGGGATTTGGAGGGGTTGTATGACCCTGATCCCGATCAGCAGGGCACGAGCTATGTGCGCGCTGGTGGGTTCCTCGATCGTGTCGCGGATTTCGACGCTGAGTTCTTCGGGATCAGCCCGCGTGAGGCGTTGGCGATGGACCCTCAGCAGCGCGTGCTGATGGAAACGTGCTGGGAGGCCTTGGAGGACGGCGGGCTTGACCCCCTATCGCTACGTGGAACCCAGACGGGTGTGTTCGCCGGGATGGCGTCCTCTGAGTACGGGGCTGATCGCCGTGCGCGCGAGGGCGTCGAGGGCTACCGCTTGACCGGCAGGATCGCGAGCGTCGCCTCGGGCAGGATCGCCTACACGCTTGGCCTGGAGGGACCGGCGGTGTCTGTCGACACG
Organism: uncultured Solirubrobacterales bacterium; assembly: GCA_963764655.1. GTDB lineage: Bacteria > Actinomycetota > Thermoleophilia > Solirubrobacterales > Solirubrobacteraceae > Palsa-744. The sequence continues at coordinate 1,459,712 of CAVXTI010000001.1, read as the reverse complement.
GCTTGCTCCTCCTCACTGGTCGCGCTGCACCTGGCGTGCCAGTCGCTGCGCTCCGGTGAGTGCTCGCTCGCTCTGGCTGGTGGCGTGACAGTCCTATCCACCCCCGAGTTGTATATCGAGTTCAGCCGCCAGCGAGCGCTCGCACCGGACGGGCGATGCAAGGCGTTCGCCGATAGCGCGGACGGCACCGGCTGGAGCGAGGGCGTGGGTGTGCTGATGCTCGAGCGACTCCAAACAGCGCGTGAGAACAATCACCGCGTGCTCGCGGTCCTCCGCGGGAGCGCGATCAACCAGGACGGCGCAAGCAACGGCCTGACGGCTCCCAACGGTCCTTCCCAACAACGAGTGATCAAGCAAGCGCTAGCCAACGCTCGTCTATCACCCGCACAAGTCGACGCGGTCGAGGCGCACGGAACAGGCACCACGCTCGGCGATCCGATCGAGGCGCAAGCCCTGATCGCTGCCTACGGCCACGAACGCCCCCAAGACAAGCCGCTATGGCTCGGCTCGATCAAGTCGAACATCGGCCACACAGCCGCCGCCTCAGGCGTCGCGGGCGTCATCAAGATGGTCATGGCGATGCGCCACAACACACTGCCACGCACACTCCACATCAACGAGCCCTCAACAGAGATCGACTGGTCCAGTGGCACAGTCGCACTACTAACAGAGCAACAACCATGGACCCCCAACAGCGAACCCAGACGCGCAGGAATCTCCTCATTCGGAATCAGCGGCACAAACGCCCACATCATCATCGAAGAAGCACAACAGATTGAAAAGGCAGCCCCTCTTCACGAGCCGGGCGGCATCCTCGATGACGATCTGGATGGGGGCCTGACCCTGGGCGCGGATGAGAGCGTTGGTCGTGTGATCCCGTGGGTGCTTTCGGGTCGCGGGGATCAGGGTTTGCGGGGGCAAGCGGGACAGTTGCGTGCGTTCTTGACAGATGAGCCCGACCTGGGGTTGGCGGATGTCGGGCTTTCGCTTGCGGGTCGAGCCGCCCTGGAGCGCCGCGCAGTGGTGCTGGGTGAGGATCGCGATGGGCTGCTAGATGGTTTGAAAGCACTTGCGGATGGTCGGACGATCGAGGGTGTCGTTGGCGAAGCGCGTGGCGGTGGGCTTGCGTTCTTGTTCACGGGTCAGGGTGCGCAGCGGGTTGGGATGGGTCGTGAGTTGTATGGGGCGTTCTCGGTGTTCAGGGATGCGTTTGATGGGGTTTGTGAGCGTTTGGATGTGTTGTTGGGGTGTTCGTTGCGGGATGTCGTGTTCGGGGCTGGGGCGCTCGTCGAGGGTCCTGAGGACGGGGCTGGGTCACACGGTGGGGGAGGGGGTGGAGTCTCAGGGGTTGGTTTGCTTGATCGGACGTTGTTCACGCAGACGGGCTTGTTTGCTGTTGAGGTAGCGTTGTTTCGCTTGATTGAGAGTCTTGGTGTGCGACCGGACTATTTGGTTGGGCATTCTGTTGGTGAGTTGGTTGCGGCTCATGTGGCTGGGGTGCTTTCGCTTGATGATGCGTGTGTGCTTGTCGCTGCGCGTGGTCGTTTGATGGAGGCGTTGCCTGTGGGTGGCGCGATGCTCGCTGTGCAGGCTTCTGAGGTGGAGGCGTTGGAGTCGTTGGCTGGTTATGGGGATCGTGTTGTGTTGGCGGCTGTGAATGGTCCTGTGTCTGTTGTGCTCTCGGGTGATGAGGATGCGGTGTTGGAGTTGGGTGGTGTTTGGGAGGGGCGTGGGCGCAAGGTGAAGCGTCTTGTGGTGTCTCATGCGTTTCATTCGCCGCGGATGGATGGGATGCTTGGGGAGTTCGCGGAGGTCGCGGGTGGCTTGTCGTTCTCTGAGCCTCGTATACCGATTGTCTCTAATGTGACTGGTGGGGTTTCGGGTGAGATGTGCTCGGCTGGGTATTGGGTGCGTCATGTCAGGGAGACGGTGCGTTTCGCTGATGGTGTGCGTTGGTTGGCCGCGAATGGGGTGACGAGTTTCTTGGAGTTGGGGCCGGATGGTGTGCTCAGTGCGATGGTCAGTGATTGCCTCGAGGCTCAGGATGGTGAGGGTGAGCTTGACGGCGGCGCGGTCGGGGGTGGGGGCGGTGTCGGGGGGCGTGAGGGTGTGAGTGATCTTGCGGCTGTTGGGCGGATGGTCACGGTGGCGTCTGTTTTGCGTGCCGATCGCTCAGAGGACGTGGCTTTGTTTGGCGCGATCGCTCAGTTGTGGGTGTGTGGGGTGAGCGTGGATTGGGTGGGTTTGTTGGAGCGTGTGGGTGGGAGGCGTGTTGGGTTGCCGACGTATGCGTTTCAGCGTGAGCGGTACTGGTTGGATGGTTCGCGGGGTGGTGTGGGTGATGTGGTTGGGGTGGGTCAGGTCGCGATTGAGCATTCGTTGTTGGGTGCGGGTGTGGGTTTGGCTGGTGGTGGTTGGTTGTTGACGGGGCGGGTCTCGTTGGGGTCGCATCCTTGGCTTGGTGATCATGTGGTTGGTGGTGTTGTGTTGTTGCCTGGGACGGCGTTTTTGGAGTTGGCGTTGTGTGCGGGTGGCGAGGTTGGGTGTGGGATGGTGGAGGAGCTTGTGCAGGAGGCTCCGTTGGTGTTGCCTGAGGGTGGTGGGGTGCGGTTGCAGGTGAGTGTGGGTGAGCCTGATGGGGCTGGTCGGCGCTCGTTTGAGATTTATTCGTGTCTGGATAGCGTCTCGGATGGGGATGGTGCGTCTGGTGGTGAGTGGGATCGTCATGTCAGTGGTGTGCTTGCTCCTGGCGTGTTGGTGGGTGAGGTGGTTGTGGGGGAGTGGCCTCCTGTTGGTGCGGTCCCGTTGGAGTTGGATGGTTTGTATGACGCTTTGGCTGGGTTGGGTTTGGGGTATGGGCCGGCGTTCCAGGGGTTGGATGGTGTGTGGCGTCGTGGGGATGAGGTGTTCGCGGAGGTCTCCTTGGCGGAGGGGCAGCGTGATGAGGCTGAGGGCTTCATGGTTCATCCGGCGTTGCTTGACGCGGCTTTGCACGCTTTGATAGCGGACTCGATCGGCGAGGGCGAGGGCGAGGGCGAGGGCGAGGTTGGGGTTGGTGGGGTTGGTGCTGGTACTGGTGTTGGTGGTGTTGGTGTTGGTGTTGGTGTTGGTGGGGGTGGGGTGGGTCCGAGGGTGCCGTTCTCTTGGGGTGGTGTGAGTTTGCATGCGGTGGGTGCTTCGGTGTTGCGTGTGCGTTTCTCGCCCTCGGGGACGGACGCGGTCTCGATCAGTGTTATGGATGGGGCGGGGATGCCGGTTGTGAGTATCGATTCGCTTGTGTCCCGCGCGATCTCGGTAGAGCGGTTGGGTCGTGGGGGAGAGGGTGATCTTGATTGGTTGTATGAGATGGAGTGGGTCGAGGTCGAGTCATCGACCGCGGTTGCGGGTGGTGTGGTTGCGGGTGGTGCGGGTGACGGGTGGGTGATTCTTGGTCCTCGGGATGGTGGTCTCGCTCGTGGTTTGCCGGCTTCGGTTGTGTTGGCTGATTTCCCGTCGTTGCGATTGGCTGTCGAGGATGGTCTTGGGGTCCCGGGGTTGGTGTTGGTTGATTGTGTTGGTGGGGTGAGTGATTCACCGGAGGGTGTGCGGGCGGGTGTGCTTGGGGTGTTGGGGTTGTTGCAGGGTTGGTTGGGGGACGAGCGCTTTGTGGATTCTCGACTGGTTGTTGTTACCGGTGGCGCGGTGGTTGTTGGGAGTGGTGGGGTGGTCGCTGGTCCGGGTGGGGGTGTGGTGGATCTGGCTGGTGCTGGGGTGTGGGGTTTGGTGCGCTCGGCGCAGTCTGAGAATCCGGGTCGTTTTGTGTTGTTGGATATTGATGGTGAGTCGTCTTCGTGGGATGCGTTGTTTGGTGTGTTGGGGGGGGTTGGGGATCAGTTGGTTGTGCGGGGTGGTGTTGTTCGGGCTCCGCGTGTTGTGCGCGCTGGTTCGTCTTTGGGGTTGAGTGTCCCTGCGGGGGTTTCGGAGTGGTGTTTGGGTGTTGGTGGGGATGGCAGTCTTGATGGTTTGGGGTTGGTTGAGAGTGGTGAGTCGGGTGGGGTTTTGGGTGTGGGTGAGGTTCGTGTGGGTGTGCGCGCGGCTGGTTTGAACTTCCGGGATGTGTTGATCGCTCTTGGTGTGTATCCGGAGCGGGCGAGCATGGGTGGTGAGGGTGCTGGTGTTGTGCTGGATGTGGGTCCGGGTGTGGATGGGCTGGTGCGTGGCGATCGTGTGATGGGTTTGTTGGATGGTGCGTTTGGGTCGGTCGCGAGGAGTGATCAGCGGTTGCTCGCTCGGTTGCCTGAGGGTTGGTCTTTTGTTGAGGGCGCGTCGGTTCCGATCGTGTTCTTGACGGCGTTTTATGCGCTTGTCGATCTCGCGGGTGTGCGTGAGGGTGAGCGGCTCTTGGTGCACGCGGGGACGGGTGGTGTTGGGATGGCCGCTGTTCAGTTGGCGGCGCATTTGGGTGTTGAGGTGTTCGCGACGGCGAGCCCGGCTAAGTGGGGTGTGTTGCGGGGGATGGGGTTGGATGAGGATCACATCGCGTCGTCTCGCGACCTTGGGTTCGCGGGCAAGTTCTTGGGTGTGACTGGTGGGCGTGGCGTGGATGTCGTGCTTGATTGCTTGGCTGGCGAGTTCGTCGACGCGTCGCTGGGTTTGTTGGGTGATGGCGGACGGTTCGTTGAGATGGGAAAGACCGATGTGCGTGATCCTGGTGAGGTAGCCGAGGCTCATCCGGGTGTGTCCTATCGAGCGTTTGATTTGTTGGACGCTGGTCCTGAGCGCATCCAGGGGATGCTTGGTGAGTTGTTGAGCTTGTTCGAGCGGGGCGTGTTGCGGTCGTTGCCGTTGACTGCGTGGGATGTGCGCGGGGCTGCAGAAGCGTTTCGTTTTATGAGTCAGGCGCGGCACGTCGGCAAGAACGTGTTGACGTTGCCTGGTCCGCTCGACCCGTCAGGAACCGTCCTTATCACGGGTGGGACCGGTGGTCTCGGGGGATTGCTAGCCGAGCATCTCGTCTCAGCGCACGGTGTTCGTCACCTGGTCTTGACAAGCCGACGGGGAATGGAGTCCGAGGGCGCGACTGAATTGTCAGAGCGTCTCTCTGGTCTCGGTGCCCACGTTGAGATCCTCGCGTGCGATGTGACTGATAAGGAGCAGGTGAAGATACTGCTCGAGGGCATCGAGGGGGACCATCCTTTGACTGGGGTCGTGCATGCCGCGGGTGTGCTCGACGACGGCCTGCTGGAGTCTTTGACCTCCGAGCGTGTGGAGGGGGTGCTCGCTCCGAAGGTGGATGGTGCGTGGAACCTGCACGAGCTCACGCGCGATCTCGACTTGCGTGCGTTCGTCATGTTCTCCTCTGTCGCGGCGTCGTTTGGGAGTCCTGGGCAGGCTAGTTACGCGGCGGCGAACGCGTTCCTTGACGCGCTGGCCGCTCAACGACGTGCGCAGGGACTGCCCGCGGCCTCGTTGGCGTGGGGGCCGTGGGCGCAGGTCGGTGGGATGGCCGACCGCCTCGACGGGATTGACAGCGCCCGCATCCACAACACGGGGATGCTGAGCCTCAACGCCGAGCAGGGATTGGAGCTGTTCGATCGCGCGCACGACCTCGGTCACGCGCTCGTGTTGCCGGTCAAGCTCGATCACGCACAGCTCAGACACCAAGCGACAGCGGGAACGCTACCCGCATTGCTGCAAGGCCTGGTGCGCGCTCCGTTGCGACGCGCGAGCTCACGCAACGGCTCGCTCTCAGAGCGTCTAGGGAGCCTCCCGCGGGAGGAGCGCGAGCGGATCGCGCTCGAGCTCGTGCAAACACACGCGGCGGCCGTGCTGGGACACACCACACCACAAGCAATAGAGCCGACACGAGTATTCAAGGATCTCGGCTTCGACTCCCTCGCGGGAGTCGAGCTACGAAACCGTTTGTCTAGCGAGACGGGATTGCGTCTACCAGCCTCGCTCACCTTCGACCACCCAACACCACACGCCCTCGCGCAATTCCTGCTCGACCAAGCACTCGGCGCACACCAACGCACACGCCTACCAACAACGACCTCCCAGGCAGCGACAGACGATCCGGTTGCGATTGTGGGGATGAGTTGTCGTTATCCGGGTGGTGTTGGTTCTCCTGGGGAGTTGTGGGAGCTGCTCAGCGCGGGTGTGGATGCGATCTCGGAGTTCCCCGGGGATCGCGGTTGGGATTTGGAGGGGTTGTATGACCCTGATCCCGATCAGCAGGGCACGAGCTATGTGCGCGCTGGTGGGTTCCTCGATCGTGTCGCGGATTTCGACGCTGAGTTCTTCGGGATCAGCCCGCGTGAGGCGTTGGCGATGGACCCTCAGCAGCGCGTGCTGATGGAAACGTGCTGGGAGGCCTTGGAGGACGGCGGGCTTGACCCCCTATCGCTACGTGGAACCCAGACGGGTGTGTTCGCCGGGATGGCGTCCTCTGAGTACGGGGCTGATCGCCGTGCGCGCGAGGGCGTCGAGGGCTACCGCTTGACCGGCAGGATCGCGAGCGTCGCCTCGGGCAGGATCGCCTACACGCTTGGCCTGGAGGGACCGGCGGTGTCTGTCGACACGGCTTGCTCCTCCTCACTGGTCGCGCTGCACCTGGCGTGCCAGTCGCTGCGCTCCGGTGAGTGCTCGCTCGCTCTGGCTGGTGGCGTGACAGTCCTATCCACCCCCGAGTTGTATATCGAGTTCAGCCGCCAGCGAGCGCTCGCACCGGACGGGCGATGCAAGGCGTTCGCCGATAGCGCGGACGGCACCGGCTGGAGCGAGGGCGTGGGTGTGCTGATGCTCGAGCGACTCCAAACAGCGCGTGAGAACAATCACCGCGTGCTCGCGGTCCTCCGCGGGAGCGCGATCAACCAGGACGGCGCAAGCAACGGCCTGACGGCTCCCAACGGTCCTTCCCAACAACGAGTGATCAAGCAAGCGCTAGCCAACGCTCGTCTATCACCCGCACAAGTCGACGCGGTCGAGGCGCACGGAACAGGCACCACGCTCGGCGATCCGATCGAGGCGCAAGCCCTGATCGCTGCCTACGGCCACGAACGCCCCCAAGACAAGCCGCTATGGCTCGGCTCGATCAAGTCGAACATCGGCCACACAGCCGCCGCCTCAGGCGTCGCGGGCGTCATCAAGATGGTCATGGCGATGCGCCACAACACACTGCCACGCACACTCCACATCAACGAGCCCTCAACAGAGATCGACTGGTCCAGTGGCACAGTCGCACTACTAACAGAGCAACAACCATGGACCCCCAACAGCGAACCCAGACGCGCAGGAATCTCCTCATTCGGAATCAGCGGCACAAACGCCCACATCATCATCGAAGAAGCACAACCAACCCACGAACAATCAACACCAGACCAACCGAGGGGGACCCCAAGCCCCGCCGTCACGGCGGATACCGCCCTTGGCGATGTGGTGCCTTGGCCGCTCTCAGGCAGAGGCGAAGACGCAATGCGCAGTCAGGCGAGGCGACTACTGGGGCATGTTGAGGAGCGTCCGGAATTGGACGTCGCCGATGTGAGCTATTCACTGGCGGCTCGCGCCGCATTTGAGCATCGTGCGGTGGTGTTTGGTGGTGAGCGAAGGGAGCTTCTCGACGGCCTCGAGGCGCTGGCTCGCGGTGAGTCCGCGCGCGGAGCTCTCAGCGGTGTGACGCGGCGAGACGCTGGAAAGATCGTCTTCCTGTTTCCCGGACAGGGATCGCAATGGCTTGGCATGGGGGTTGAGATGCTCGATCGCTCGCCCGTGTTCGCCGAGCGGATGCGGGCGTGCTCTGATGCACTCGCCCCGCACGTCGACTGGTCGCTGGAGGAGGTGCTGAGAAGCGCGCCAGGCGCCCCTTCGCTGGATCGTGTGGACGTCGTTCAACCGGTGCTCTTCGCAATGATGGTCTCGCTCGCTGGCTTGTGGCGCGCTTGCGGCGTCCTCCCCGACGCGGTCGCGGGTCACTCCCAAGGAGAGATCGCGGCCGCCTGTGTTGCGGGAGCCCTCTCGCTCGAGGATGCGGCACGCGTGATCGCGCGGCGTGGCATAGCGCTGGCGGGGCTCGCCGGAGAGGGGGCGATGGCGTCGGTCGCGGTGGGGGTGAAAGAGGCCCTCGGGCGCGCCGAGCAATGGGCTGATCGGGTCGCGTTGGCAGCGGTGAACGGTCCTTCGTCGGTCGTCTTGTCTGGGGATCCCGAGGCGCTACGCGGGCTGCTCGGGCAGTGCGAGGCCGATGGGGTGAGGGCCCGCTTGATCCCCGTCGGCTACGCGGCGCATTCGGCGCAGGTGGAGACGATTCGCGAGGAGCTGCTGGAGGGTTGCTCCGGGATCGAGCCGCGGCGCAGCGAGATCCCGTTCTATTCGGCGGTGACCGGCGGACTGCTCGATACCGAGCAGCTCGACGCCGATTACTGGTATCGCAACCTGCGCGAGACGGTTCAGTTCGAGAGAGTCACGCGAGTTCTGCTGGATGACGGATATCGCACTCTTGTGGAGTCCAGCCCGCATCCGGTGTTGACGATCGGGGCGATGGAGACGGCGGAGGATCAGATCGGCGACACAGGCGCCGCCGTGGTCACAAGCTCGCTGCGCCGCGACGAAGGCGGCCCAGAGCGTCTGCTCACATCACTGAGCGAAATCTGGGTGCGTGGAGCCGACGTCGACTGGAAGGCGTTGTTCGGCATATCTGGCGCGAGGCGCGTCGAGTTGCCAGCCTACGCCTTCCAGCGCGAGCGCTATTGGCTGGCGTCTGATGCCGGCGCTGGAGACGTGGCCTCCGCGGGTCTGGGGTCGGCCGATCATCCGCTGCTGGCGGGCACGCTGCAGCTGGGCGACGGTCAGGGCATGCTGCTCACCGGTCGTCTCTCGCTGGATACACACAGCTGGCTCGCGGACCATGCCGCGATGGGCGTGACCCTGCTCCCCGGCACGGCTTTCTTGGAGCTCGCGCTACGAGCAGCCAGTGAGGTCGAGTGTGAGCAAGTAGAAGAGTTGACGCTCGAGGCGCCGCTTGTCCTGAGCGAGGGCGGGGCAGTGCAGCTGCAGGTCTTGGTGAGGGAGTCGGATGATCTTGGGCGCCGGTCGGTTGCGATCTACTCCCATACCGTTGAGCGCGACGAGGATGGCTCTGGGGCGGCCCGAGAGTGGACTCGTCACGCGAGTGGCGTGCTAGCGCCGACGCACGCCGTCGATCGGCCCGGGGTCAACGGACGAGCGCATCCCTTGGGCGGCGCCTGGCCGCCCAAGGGAGCACAGCCCATGGAGCTCGACGGTCTTTACGAGCGCCTAGCCGACCTGGGCTTTGACTATGGCCCGGTATTTCAGGGAGTGCGTGCCGCATGGCGGCGCGGGAGCGAGATCTTCGCCGAGGTCTCTCTTCCGGAAGAGGGCCAGCAGGCGCGGCCTGACTCCTTCTGCGTGCATCCAGCGCTGCTCGACGCCGCATTGCACCCGGCGGCGGTCGAGCTGCTGGGCGATAGCGTTCACGAGTCACATGGCGGTATGGCCGATGGCATACGCCTGCCGTTCTCGTTCGGCGGTGTGAGCCTTCATGCTTCAGGCGCGCGATCGTTGCGGGTGGGTCTCAGCCGAGATAAGCGGGACGCTCTCTCTCTGACCGTCACGGACGAGGTTGGCGGGCTCGTCGCCACGATCGAGTCATTGGTGATGCGGCCGGTCAATGCGGAGCAGCTCGCCAAGGCGCAGGCTGGGTCTGGCGGGGAGCTGTTCGAGCTGAACTGGACGGCGATCGCCTCACAGCCGAAGCAGGTCGAGGACTCCTCTGGCCTTGAGAGCTGGGTGCTGATCGGTGGTGAGGGCTCACCGGTCGCGGAAGGCATGAGGAAGACGGGGCTGCCCGTCGCCGTATACCCCAATCTCACCTCCCTTGGCGAGGCAGTCAGGGCAGGTCTGCGACTGCCGCGGGCGGTGGTCCTCGATGCAGTCGGAGAGCCCGAGCAACGATCCGCCGTCGCGGAGCGACTCGTGCGAGCGCGTGGGCTGATCTCGGATGTGTTGAGCTCTCTGCAGGGGTGGCTCTCCGATGAGTGCTTCGCCGCCTCGCGTCTTGTCGTCGTGAGTCGGGATGCGCTGGCGGTGCGCTCCGGCGATTGCCTGGCAGGCCTGGACGGAAGCGGAGTGTGGGGGCTCGTGCGATCAGCTCAATCGGAGAGTCCCGGACGCTTCGCTCTGGTCGACGTGGACGCGGGCGAGGCATCGTGGCGTGCGGTGCCCTCGGTGGTCGCGGCGGCGCTCGATTCCGACGAGGCTCAGTTGGCCGTTCGCGAAGGCGAGCTGCTGGCCCCACGGCTCGCCGGGCATGGCGCGAATCGAGTGCTCGCTCCCGCACCCGGGGTTGGAACGTGGCATTTGGGAGTTGGGCGGGCGGGGACGCTCGAGGATCTCGCCCTGATCCCCTTTCCTGATGCGGAAGCGCCGCTCGGCGCGGGGCAGGTGCGGGTGGGCGTGCGCGCCGCGGGCTTGAATTTCCGCGATGTTCTGATTGCTCTCGGTATGTATCCCGAGGAGGCGGTGATCGGCAGCGAGGGCGCGGGCGTCGTGGTCGAGGTTGGCCCGGGCGTCGAGGGCATCTCTCCCGGCGATCGTGTGATGGGCCTCCTCTCTGGTGGATTCGGGCCGGTCGCGGTGGCTGATCACCGACTGCTCGCAGGTGTGCCCGACGGATGGTCGTTCGCGCAGGCCGCCTCGGTCCCGATCGCGTTCCTGACGGCCTACTACGCGCTGGTCGACCTTGCCGGGTTGCAACGCGGCGAGTCGTTGCTCGTCCATGCCGCCGCGGGTGGCGTCGGCATGGCTGCCACTCAGTTGGCGCGTCACCTTGGCGCTGAGGTCTTCGGCACGGCGAGTCCCGACAAGTGGGACGCTCTGAGGCGACTTGGCATAGTCGAGGCTCATATCGCATCCTCACGGACGCTCGCGTTCAAGCATGAGCTTCTCTCGGAGACCCGCGGAGAGGGAATGGACGTGGTGCTCAATTCGCTGGCGGGCGAGTATGTCGACGCCTCGCTTGACCTGCTGCCAAACGGGGGCCGTTTCATCGAGATGGGAAAGACGGACATTCGTGACCTGGGCGACGTGGCGAGCGCTCATCCAGGTGTGTCCTACCGAGCTTTCGACTTGATGCGGGTGGATCCCGGGCGGATCCAGCAGATCTTCGCTGAGCTGCTCGGGCTCTTCGGGCGTGGCGTGCTCGAGCCCTTGCCAGTGGCGGCCTGGGACATCCACCGCGCCCCAGATGCATTCCGTCACATGAGTCAGGCGCATCACGTCGGCAAGATCGTGCTGCGCATGGCGACCGCGCTGGATTCAACCCGCTCGGTGCTCATCACCGGAGGCACAGGCGGTCTTGGCTCGCTGGTCGCGCGCCACCTGGTGGTCGAGCACGGGGCCAAGAGCTTGGTCCTGGCCAGCAGGCGCGGGGCCGAAGCTCCGGGGGCCGGCGAGCTGCGGGATGAGTTGGAGACGCTGGGCGCGCAGGTCACCTTGGCTGCCTGCGACGTGGCCGACAGGGCACAATTGTCAGCCCTGATCGCGTCGATGCCCGAGGATCGTCCCTTGGGCGCCGTCATCCACGCCGCGGGCGTCCTTGACGACGGTGTGATCGAGTCGCTGAGCCCAGAGCGGTTGGACCGCGTGCTGAGGCCCAAGCTGGACGCGGCGTGGCACCTCGATCAGCTGACCGAGCAGCTGGATCTCTCGGCGTTCGTCCTGTTCTCCTCGGCAGCGGGAGCGCTTGGCGCGCCTGGCCAGGGCAATTACGCGGCCGCCAACGCGCTACTCGACGGGCTCGCGGCCGATCGTCGGGCGCGCGGTCTTGCCGGCACTTCGCTCGCGTGGGGACTATGGGAGGGCATCGGTGAGCTGACGGCCGAGTTGAGCGAGGCGGACGTGAAGCGCATGGCGCGCTCGGGCATGGGCGCGTTGTCTTTCACACAAGGACTTGCGCTGTTCGACGCCGCGCTTGCGGTGGACGACCCGCTTCTGCTGCCGATGCGGCTGGATGTCGTGGCGTTGCGTGCTCGCCAGCGCAATGGAGAGCTCCCGGTGCTGTTGCGTGGCTTGGTGAGCACACCGGCGCGTCGCGCCGAGGGCGTCTCGCTCGCGGCCCGTCTGGGTCAGGTGGGCGAGGAAGAGCGAGAGGCGGTTGTCTTGGAGCTGGTGCAGCGCGAGGCCAAGACCGTGCTGGGGCACTCTTCGCCTCGGTCGGTAGACGCTGAGCGCGCGTTCAAGGAGCTCGGGTTCGACTCGTTGACCGCGGTTGAGCTGCGTAACCGGTTGAACGCGGCGACCGGTCTGAGCTTGCCGGCCACCGTCGTCTTCGACTACCCGACGATCGAGCTGCTCACTCGTCACCTCCTCGAGCGGATCTCGCCGACAACTGGAGATACCGATGAAAGCGAGCGGCGGCTGCGTGAGGCGATCGCCTCGATTCCTCTCAACCGTCTGCAGGAGGCCGGGTTGGTGGACGCTCTGTTGAAGCTGGCCGATTCAGGTGAGGAGGACGTTTCCCGCGCAGATGACGGTGGCGACGCGATTCAACTGATCGAGTCGATGGACGTCGACGGTCTCGTCCAGCGAGCTTTGCAAGGTCAGGTTGCGAAATAGATAGCGCTATGTGATGACCGCAACTTCCACAAATGAGATCGTCACAGCGCTGCGAGCTTCCCTGACGGAGGTCGAGCGACTCAAGCGGGAGAACGCTCGCCTCGTCGACGAGCGCCATGAGCCGATCGCGATCATAGGGATGAGCTGTCGCTATGCGGGTGGGGTGTCCTCCCCGTCGGAGCTTTGGGAGCTGGTTGCTCGTGGCGGCGACGCGATCTCTGCCTTCCCGAGCGATCGTGGCTGGGATCTTGAGAAGCTGTACGACGCCGACCCTGACCGCCCCGGGACGAGCTATGTGCGTGAAGGCGGGTTTCTTGACGACGCAGCCAGCTTTGATGCTGCCTTCTTTGGCATCAGCCCGCGTGAGGCGCTGGCGATGGACCCGCAGCAACGCTTGTTGCTGGAAGCGTCTTGGGAGGTCCTCGAGCATGCGGGGCTTGATCCCTCCTCGCTGAAGCGGAGCGACACCGGGGTGTTTGCGGGAGTCAGCTCGCAGGACTACTTCAACTCCGCGCGTCATATGCCAAGCGACCTGGAGGGATACGGCATGACTGGCGGCCCAGCCAGCGTCGTATCGGGGCGGGTCGCCTACACGTTCGGTTTCGAGGGGCCCGCCGTGACTGTCGATACCGCGTGCTCCTCCTCGCTCGTCGCGCTGCATCTCGCCTGCCAGGCGTTGCGAGCGGGGGAATGCTCGCTTGCGCTGGCGGGCGGTGTCACTGTGCTTGCCACTCCCTCGGTCTTCACCGCTTTCTCTCGTCAGCGGGGCCTCTCGAGCGATGGAAGATGCCGATCCTTCTGTGAGGACGCGGATGGGACGGGCCTGTCCGAGGGGGTCGGCGTCGTGGCCTTGGAGCGCCTTTCCCGCGCGCGGGCAGAGGGCCACCGTGTGCTGGCGGTGGTGCGCGGGAGCGCTATCAATCAGGATGGCGCCAGCAATGGGTTGACCGCTCCGAACGGGCCCTCGCAACAGCGGGTCATCAGGCAAGCGCTCGCCAGCGCCGGCCTGGCGCCCGCAGACGTGGATGCGGTCGAGGGTCACGGGACGGGCACGTCGCTTGGCGATCCGATCGAGGCGCAGGCGATCATCGCCACCTACGGACAGGATCGCGCGGCCGATCGGCCAGTGTGGCTGGGGTCTCTCAAGTCGAACGTCGGTCATGCTCAGGCGGCGGCTGGCGTAGGCGGCTTGATCAAGATGGTTATGGCGCTGCGACACGGGTTGCTGCCGAGGACTCTGCACGCCGACGCTCCCTCCGCACAGGTCGACTGGTCCGACGGCTCGGTGGCCCTACTGAAGGATGCGATTCCCTGGACACGCAACGGTAGGCCGCGTCGCGTGGGTGTGTCTTCGTTCGGGATCAGCGGCACCAACGCGCACCTGATCCTCGAGGAGGCGCCGATCGATGCATCCGACGCGGAGCCTTGTGGCTCGTCCGCGGAGCGACCCGAGCCGGTTGTGGGCGGTGAGGTGCTCCCGTGGGCCATCTCGGGCAAGGGAGAGGCTGCGCTGCGCGCACAGGCCGGACGCTTGGGCCGACATCTGAAGGAGGCAGAGGAGTTGTCGCTCGCCGGCGTCGGTCGCGCGCTTGTGGGCGAGCGCGCGGTGTTCGACGATCGTGCGCTTGTGCTCGGTCGTGACCGAGCAGAGCTGCTCGCCGGTCTTCAGGCGCTGGCCGACTCTCACCCGACGGGCAACGTGCTGCGGGGCGTCGCCGACTGCACCGGATCGCTTGCGTTCGTGTTCCCAGGTCAGGGCTCGCAGTGGGCGGGGATGGCTGGGGAGCTGCTCGAGGACTCGCGAGTGTTCGCCGAGTCGGTGCAGGAGTGCGAGGACGCTCTCGGCCGGTTTGTCGAGTGGTCGTTGACCGATGTGCTGCGCGAAGTCGACGGCGCGTGGCTTGAGCGGGTCGATGTCGTGCAACCGGTCCTGTTCGCGGTCATGGTCTCGCTAGCGAGGCTGTGGCGTGCGTGCGGAGTGCATCCGGATTTCGTGGTTGGGCACTCCCAGGGAGAGATCGCGGCGGTGTGCGTGGCCGGTGGTCTGTCTCTTTGGGACGCGGCGTTGGTCGTCGCTGCGCGCAGCAGAGCATTGGTGGCGCTGACGGGTGATGGCGGGATGGTGTCGGTCGCATGCTCGGAGGACGAGCTCACGTCATTGCTGGAGCGTCTCGACGGTGAGATCTCGATCGCGGCTGTGAACGGGCCACGGGCGGTGGTCGCGTCGGGGGAGCCGGCCGCGCTGTCGCGACTGTTGGCGCATTGTGAGAGCGAGGGGGTGACGGCACGTCCGATTCCCGTCGACTACGCGGCGCACTCCCCTCAGGTCGAGGCGATTCGAGGGGAGTTGCTGGAGGCGTGCGCCTCGATCTCTCCCCGTTCGGGCGAGATCCCGTTCTACTCGGCTGTGACCGGTGGGGTGCTGGATACAGCCGGACTGGACGCCACCTATTGGTACCGCAATCTGCGCGAGACGGTTCGCTTCGAGCGGGCAACGGACACGCTTGCGCGAGCGGGATGCAGGGCGTTTGTCGAGGTGAGCCCGCATCCGGTGCTCACCGCCGCGGTTCACGAGACGATCGAGCGGAGCCTGCCGCACGCCGAGGATCGACAGCGGGCCGGCGACGATCCCGATATGCGCGATGCAACTGTCGTCAGCGGCTCGCTGCGTCGCGACGAGGGTGGTCCGCGTCGCTTCTTGAGCTCGCTCGGCGAGCTGTGGGTGCGCGGCGTGGAGGTCGACTGGGAGGCGCTTCTCGGCACAGGCCAATCGGCGGAGGTGTCGCTGCCAACGTATGCGTTTCAGCGTCAGCGCTACTGGATCGAAGCCGGCGAGAGCGGCGGAGATCCCGCATCGGTTGGGATGGCAGCGGCCGAGCACCCATTGCTGGGCGCGGCCGCGCCGATCGCCGGTGGCGGCGGTTGGCTGCTCACTGGGCGCCTGTCGCTCGATTCGCACGCCTGGCTGGCCGACCACGTCGTGATGGGGATGGTGCTTGTGCCAGGGACGGCGTTCTTGGAGCTTGCCCTGCACGCCGCCGCTCGGGTCGGCGATGACGTCGTGTCAGAGCTGGTGATCGAGGCGCCACTAGTGCTCGAGGAGGGTCGCGGCGTGCAACTGCAAGTGGCGATAGCCGAGGCCGACGAGTCCGGCTCGCGCAGCCTGAGCGTCCACTCGCGTCTCGAGCCCGCGGGCGGAGATCCGAGGGAGGCGCCGGAGTGGGTGCGACACGCCGCCGGGACGCTCGTCGGCGATGCAGGTCTGACGCCGGCCACGACGGGGCTGACAGCGGTGGCCGGCGAGTGGCCGCCGCGTGGCGCGGAGCCGGTGTCTGTCGAGGGCTTGTACAAGCGCCTGGAGCGGATCGGCTTGGAATATGGACCGGCCTTTCGAGGATTGCGCGCGGCGTGGCGACGGGGCAAGGAGGTCTTCGCCGAGGTTTCGCTTCCCGCGGATCGCATGGTCGCCGGCGACGCATTCGCCATCGACCCGGCGATGCTCGACGCCGCCCTGCACGCGCTCGGCTCGTCGGTCGTTGAGCAGGCGGACGGAGCTCTGCGTCTGCCATTCGCTTGGAGCGGTGCTCGGTTGCATGCGACTGGCGCCCGTGGCCTGAGGGTTGCGCTGATCCCCAACGGCGAGGACTCCTTCTCGCTGTCGGCTGCGGATGAGTCCGGAGAGAGCGTTGTCTCAGTCGATTCGCTGCTCGTGCGCAGCGTCTCCGCCGAGCAGATACACGGCCATCGCGACGCTCGCCCCGATTCGCTGCGCCGCGTGGAGTGGGCACCGCTTGCGGCGGCAGCCGAGCCGGTGGACGCCGACAGCTGGGTGCTGCTCCAGCCAGACCCCGATTCGCGTGAAGGATCAGCGCTCGAGGGCATCGGGATCGCGGATGAGCCCATGAGCGTCTTCGCGGATCTGGCCGCGCTGGGGGGCACGATCGGAGACCGGGGCGCCCCACGAGTCGTGCTCGCGCGCTGTTCCGCAAGAACCAGACCAACTGTCGGGTGGTTGGGGGGGAGCGCGAGGCCCGGGGCTCTGAGGATGGCGGCGCGTCGCCTGACCCCGGGCAGCTGCCGTTCGCCGTGCGAGAGAGTGTGCAGGGCGCATTGCGGTTGCTCCAGGAATGGCTTGCCGACGAGCGTTTCGCCGATTCGCTGCTGGTGCTCATAACGCAGGGTGCGGTCGCCGTCGCGGCAGGAGAGCGCGTGGACGGATTGGTCGACGCGTCGGTGTGGGGATTGGCGCGATCGGCGCAGACCGAGAATCCCGGGCGTCTCGGGCTGATCGACTTCGACGGCGAGCCGGATTCATGGCGGGCGCTGAGATCGGCTGTCGCGTCGATCGAAGCCGCTGGTGAGCCTCAGCTAGCCATAAGGCAGGGGGCCGTGTACGCGCCAAGGCTTGTGCGTGGGAGCGCGGGAGCTCTGAGCCTGCCCGCGAAAGAGGCTTGCTGGCGTCTTGCCATCGGGCAGGCTGGCACGCTCGAGGACCTGAGCTTGGCAGCGTCGCCTGAGGTGGCGGATCGGCTCGGCCAAGGACAGGTCCGTGTGGCGATGGCGGCCGCGGGTGTGAACTTCCGCGACGTGGTCGCGGCGCTGGGCGTCGTGGCGCTGCGCGACGAGGGCGACGCGATCGGCAGCGAGGGCGCAGGCGTCGTGTTGGAGGTTGGGCCCGGAGTCGACGATCTGGCCGGCGGCGATCGCGTGATGGGCCTGTTCACCGGCGCATTCGGCTCGCAGGCAGTCACCGACCGGCGACTGCTCGTCACCATCCCGCGGGGGTGGTCATTCGCGCAGGCGGCCGCGATGCCGGCGGCGTTCCTCACCGCCCGCTACGGGCTTGTGGATCTGGCCGACGTCAAACCCGGCGAGCGGGTGCTTGTCCACGCAGCCGCCGGCGGAGTGGGGATGGCGGCTGTGCAGGTCGCCCGGCGGCTTGGCGCCGAGGTGTTTGGCACCGCCAGTCCCGCGAAGTGGGGGACGCTCAGGGAGCTCGGGCTGGACGAGGCGCATATCGCCTCCTCGCGCGATATCGAGTTCAAGCAGCGTTTTCTGACGACAACCGAAGGACGGGGAGTGGACGTGGTCCTGAACTCCCTCACAGCAGAGCAGCTCGACGCCTCGCTCGAGCTGCTGAGCGACGGTGGACGCTTCATCGAGATGGGCAAGGCCGACATCCGCGACGCCGCGGATGTCTCGAAGCGATGGCCGGGCGTCGCCTACCGCGCATTCGATCTGATCGAGGCCGGCGCCGCAAGGCTCGAGGAGATGCTCGGCGAGCTGCTGGCGCTCTTCGGGCAGGGCGCGCTCGCGCATCTGCCGATCAGGACATGGGATGTGCGCCGCGCGCCAGAGGCGTTTCGCTTCATGGCTCAAGCACGCCATGCGGGGAAGATCGTGTTGACGATACCCAGGCCCGGTATCGCCACGGACGGCACGATCCTGATCACCGGCGGCACCGGCGGCCTGGGGAGCCTCGTCGCGATGCATCTGGCCGAGCGCCATGGAGCAGGCAGCCTGCTGCTGGTCAGCAGGCACGGTCGCGCGGCGCCGGGAGCGCCGGAGCTCGAGGAGGCGCTTGCAAAGCTTGGAGCACAGGCAACGATCCTCCCCTGCGACGTGACCGACCGCGAGCAGCTCCGCGGGCTGCTCGACTCGATCCCTCCGGAGCGGCCGTTGCGGGCCGTGGTGCACGCCGCGGGCGCGCTCGATGACTGTCTGATCGCTTCGCTGACGCCCGAGCGTCTCGATGCGGTGCTGGCGGCCAAGGTGGACGCCGCCTGGAGCCTGCACGAGCTCACTCGCGATCTGGACCTTGACGCATTCGTGCTCTTCTCCTCGATCGCCGGCGTCATGGGTGGCCCCGCTCAGGGCAACTACGCGGCCGCGAACACGTTCCTGGACGCGCTCGCGGCGCACCGGCGCGCGCGGGGTCTGGCGGCGGTTTCGATGGCGTGGGGGCGCTGGGAGCAGGCCACCGGCCTGACCGGCCATCTGAGCAAGATGGACCTGGATCGCATGGGACGCTCGGGCGTCGCGCAGATGACTTCCGAGGAAGGCCTGCGACTGCTGGATGAGGCTTGGGCCGACGCCGACGCCATGACGGTCGCGGCGCGTCTTGACAGCGCCCCACTGCAAGCGCTGGCTCGAGCGGACGCGCTTCCGTCGATCTTGCGCGACCTAGTGCGCGTTCGGCCTCGCGCCGCGCGGGAGGGCAGCCGCGGCCTGCTCGCCGAGCGGTTGCGCGCGGCAACGGAGCAGGAACGTCGCGGGATCGTCCTCGAGCTCGTGCGCGGAGAGGTGGCTGCCGTGCTCGGTCATCCCTCGCCGGAGGCGATCGACGCGCACCGCGCCCTCAAGGAGCAGGGGTTCGACTCACTGCTGGCGGTGGAGCTGCGCAACCGCCTGAGCACGGCGACCGGTTTGCGGTTGGCGGCCACGCTGGTGTTCGACCACCCGACGGCGGCGCTTGTCGCAAGCCATCTGCTCGAGCAGGTCGACGGCGCGCGTCTGGCGGCTCCCCGCTCGGCGCAGGCGGCGAGATCGAGCGAGGAGCCAGTGGCGATCGTGGGGATGGCGTGTCGCTACCCGGGGGGAGTGCGCTCCCCACAGGAGCTCTGGCAGCTGCTTGCCTGCGGTGGCGACGCCATCTCCCAGTTTCCGCCTGACCGCGGATGGGAGCTGGAGCGGCTGTACGACCCCGAGCTCAGCCGGCCGGGCACCTCGTACGTTCGCGAAGGCGGCTTTCTCTACGACGCCGCTGAGTTCGACGCCGCCTTCTTCGGGATCAGCCCCCGCGAGGCGCTCACGATGGATCCGCAGCAGCGCCTGCTGCTGGAAGCCTCATGGGAGGCCGTCGAGGATGCCGGCATCCCTCCCGACTCTCTGCGGGGGAGCCAGACTGGGGTGTTCACGGGCACCACCTCCCAGGACTACCACC
The DNA here is from genome assembly GCA_963764655.1 of uncultured Solirubrobacterales bacterium. GTDB lineage: Bacteria > Actinomycetota > Thermoleophilia > Solirubrobacterales > Solirubrobacteraceae > Palsa-744. Next base: position 1,440,160 of record CAVXTI010000001.1, on the reverse strand, counting down.
TGCGCTCGCACGCCCCGAGCCTGGCCGAGGAGGGGTATCTGGTGACCGGCAACTCGGCCAGCGTCCTGTCAGGTCGGGTCGCCTATGTGCTCGGGCTCGAGGGCCCGGCGATCTCGATCGACACGGCGTGCTCCTCCTCGCTGGTGGCGCTCCATCTCGCCGGCGGGGCGTTGCGGGCGGGGGAGTGCTCGCTGGCGCTGGCGAGCGGTGTCGCCGTGCTCTCGACGCCGCTGTCGTTCACCGAGTTCTCTCGTCAACGCGGTCTTGCCCGAGACGGACGCTGCAAGTCCTTCGCGGATACGGCGGATGGGACCAACTGGGGCGAGGGTGTCGGTGTCGTGCTGTTGGAGCGCCTCTCAGACGCACGGCGTCTAGGTCATGAGGTGTTGGCGATCGTGCGCGGGAGCGCGGTCAACCAGGACGGCGCCAGCAACGGCTTGACTGCCCCGAACGGCCCCTCCCAGCAGCGTGTGATCGGTCAGGCGCTGGCGAGCGCAGGCCTCTCGCCAGAGGAGGTGGACGCCGTCGAGGCCCATGGGACCGGCACCCGTCTGGGCGATCCGATCGAGGCCCAGGCGCTACTGGCCACATACGGGCGCGACAGGCCGGAGCAGCGACCGCTGTGGCTTGGCTCGATCAAGTCGAACATCGGTCATACACAGGCTGCCTCCGGCGTCGCGGGCGTGATCAAGATGGTGCTGGCTCTACGCCGCGAGCTGCTCCCGAAGACGCTGCACGTCGATCAGCCCTCCAAAGAGGTCGACTGGTCGGCCGGGGCGGTCGCGCTGCTGGAGGAGTCGGTGCCGTGGCCGCGCAACGGTCGGCCGCGGCGGGCCGGCGTGTCGTCGTTCGGCGTCAGCGGGACCAATGTCCATCTGATCCTTGAGGAAGCTCCACGTGAGTCGCCGAGCATCGACGAGGGCGCCTCAGGAGTCGCTTCGCCCGCCGGGACCGCGGGGCTCTCAGGCGATCCGCGAGCGGCTGAGCACGAGCCGGTCGAGTCGCCCCCGCTGCCGTGGATCGTCTCTGGCCGTGGAGAAGCGGCGTTGCGCGCGCAAGCCCGGCGCTTGCACGATCTGGTCAGCGAGACGCCGGATCTAGACGCACGCGACGTTGGGTTCTCGCTCGCGTCAAGCCGCTCGGCGCACCCCGACCGCGCGGTCGTGGTGGGCGCCGATCGCGATGGTCTGCTCGAGGGGATCGGGGCCGTCGCTTGCGGCGGCCGCGCGGAGCGAGTGATCGCCGCTCGCGTGGAGACGCCAGGACGGCTCGCGTTCCTGTTCACTGGGCAGGGTGCCCAGCGGGTGGGGATGGGCAGCGGCCTCTACGGCGTCTATCCGGTCTTTCGGCAGGCCTTCGACGAGCTGTGCGAATGCCTCGACGAGTCGCTGGGCTGCTCGCTGCGGGATGCGATCTTCGCGACGGATGGCCATCGCGATGGGGAGAGCGACCTCGATCAGACGATGCTCACCCAGAGCGCTCTGTTCGCGCTTGAGGTGGCGCTGTTCCGACTCGTCCAGGGATGGGGCCTCACCCCGGACTTCCTGATAGGGCACTCCGTTGGAGAGCTTGCCGCGGCCCATGTGTCTGGCGTGCTCTCACTCCAAGACGCCTGTCGGCTCGTCGCCGCTCGAGGCCAGCTAATGGGCCAGCTTCCAGCCGGCGGAGCGATGATCTCCGTGCGCGCTTCCCAAGAGGATGTGACGCCATTGCTTGCCGATGTCGAAGATCGCGTCGCGCTGGCTGCCGTCAATGGTCCCACCTCCGTGGTCGTCTCAGGCGATGAGGATGCCGTGATGGAGCTGGCCCGCGGCTGGGATGCCGCTGGCTTGAAGACCAAGCGGCTGTCCGTCAGCCACGCCTTTCACTCACCCCGGATGGACGCGATGCTCGACGACTTCGCGCGGATCGCCGGCGAGCTGTCTTTCTCCGAGGCGAGGATTCCAATCGTCTCTAACGTGACGGGTCGCGGCTCGACCACCGAGCTGTGCTCGGCTCAGTACTGGGTCGATCATGTGCGTGCGACCGTGCGATTCCGCGACGGCGTTCGCTGGCTTAGCGGGCAGGGTGTGCGCAGCTTCCTCGAGCTGGGCCCCGACGGGACTCTTGCTGCGATGACGCGTGAATGTCTGGCCGGCGGCGACGACGACGACGGTGGGCTGCCCGCAGACGACCTGTCGCGCGAAGAGGCGGACTCCATGGCGTCCCTTGGTGGGCGCGCATCCAATGGCTTTGCGTCCGTGAGAGCTGGCGAGGCGCAGGCCGCCAAAGGACAGACGATCGCTGTGCCGATCTTGCGTGGTGGCCGCCCGGAGGCCGAGACCGCCGTCTCCGCCATAGCCGAAATGTGGGTGCGAGGCGTGGAGGTGGACTGGGCTCGCATGTTCGACGCGAGCAAGGCTCGGCCTGTGGCTCTCCCCACATATGCGTTCCAGCGTCAGCGCTATTGGATCGAGGACCCCGTCGCGTCGCATGTGGTGGGTGGCCGTTTTGCCGCGCAGGCGCATGGGGAGGGAGAGGGGCTCGCGGGAGACGGATTCTGGGACGCGGTCGAGCGGGAGGACCTCGCGGGGCTGCTTGACACGCTGCAGATGGACGACGAGCGGCAGCGCTCCTCGCTCGGCGCTTTGCTGCCGAGTCTCACGGCCTGGCGGCGGCGCAGTCGCGTGCGCTCGGCGGTGAGCAGCTTGCGCTACCAGGTTCAGTGGAAGCCGATCGCGCCGGCTTCCGCGCCGCGCCTCTCCGGCACCTGGCTAGCCGTGGTCCCCGCGGGCTTGGCGGAGGATCCTTGGATAGTCGCCTTGACAGACGCGCTCGAGCAACATGGCCTCGACGTGGCGCCTGTGCGACTCGACGATCTCGAGGACGCGCGTGCGGAGCTGACGCGGCGCTTGCGCGGCGCTGTCGCCGAGCTTCCAGACACCGCGAGAGTCGAGGGCGTGATCTCGATGTTGGCTCTCCAGGAAGGGCGCGATCCAGTCTGCGGCAGCGTTCCGGAGGGCCTTGCGGGCACGATGGCCCTCGCACAGGCGCTGGGCGACGCCGACGTGCAGGCTCCCCTTTGGCTCCTGACGCGAGGCGCGGTGCAGGTCGCGCCCTCCGATGTGGTCCGCAGCCCGATCCAGGCACAGGTCTGGGGACTGGGCTTGGTCGTCGGGCTCGAGCACCCGCAACGCTGGGGCGGGGTGGTCGACCTGCCCGACTCACTCGACGAGCGGACGCTCTCGCTGCTTACCCGCATGTTGATGGGCGCCGATGGCGAGGACCAGCTGGCCGTCCGCGGCGCTGGCGTATTCGCGCGGCGTGTCGTGCGATCCCCACGTCGCGACAACGTCACCGCCGAGGCATGGCGCCCGCCGGCGGGCACCGTCCTGATAACGGGCGGCACCGGCGGCCTGGGCGCACACGTAGCCCGCTGGCTGGCTCGTTGCGGAGCTGAGCACCTTCTGCTCGTCAGCCGCGGCGGGAGCCGAGCTCCCGCCGCGGAGCAGTTGCGGGCCGAGCTCGTCGGTTTGGGCGCGGAGGTGACCATCGCGTCGTGCGACGTAGCCGACCGGGGGCGTCTGGCTGAGTTGATCGGGTCGCTTCCCGGGCGCCATCCGCTGCGGATGGTCGTGCACGCCGCCGGCGAGAGCAGCCATGGCTCGCTGGAGACGCTAACGACTCGTGACCTGGAGCGGGCGCTGTCGGCCAAGGCGCAGGGCGCGCTCAACCTGGACGCGCTCACCGAGGGCATCGAGTTGTCCGCGTTTGTGCTGTTCTCCTCGATCGCAGCGACGTTCGGGTCAGGGCAGCAGGCGCCCTATGCGGCTGCGAACGCGTGCCTGGACGCGCTGGCGGCCGCGCGCCGCGCGCGCGGCCTCCCAGCCATATCGGTCGCCTGGGGGCCGTGGGAGGGGGAGGGAATGGCGGCGCAGGCGGGAGCGGTAGAGGCGTTGCGTCGACGTGGGCTGGAGTGCGTTGCGCCGCAACTGGCGACAGAGGCGCTACAGGAAGCGTTGCAGGCCGACGAGACGCTCCTTGCGGTGGCCGATATCGACTGGCATACATACGCCCCGCTGTTCGCCTCCGCTCGCTCACGACCGCTGATTGAAGATCTAGGAGAGGTGCGAGACGCGCTTGAAGGCGCGGCGGGCAAGGGCGCACAGACGGGCGGGCGTGAGCTCAGGGAACAGCTGCACGAGGCCTCGGCGGAGGAGCGCATGCGCCTGCTACGCGAGCTCGTCCGCGCCGAGGTCGCCGGCGTGGTGGGCCATGCCTCGGTCGAGGCGATAGACGCCAAGCGTCCCTTCAAGGAGCTCGGCTTCGACTCGCTGATGGCGCTTGAGCTTCACGAGCGGCTGAGCCTAGCCACAGGGCTTGAGCTGCCGGCGACGCTCGTGTTCGATCAGCCGACGCCGATCGTGGTGGCCGAGTATCTGCTGGCCGAGTTGACCGGCGAGGGGGCTTTGGGGAGCGCATCGGTGGAGCCCGAGCTGCTTGGCCTGGAGCGCGCTCTGCTCACGCTCCAAGACACGGCTGAGCGCCGGCGCGTGACGGCGCGCCTGCATGTGCTCCTGGAGGGCTTGGACGATGCGGACAGCCGCCGATCGGCCGGCGACGAGCAGGAGGCGATCGCGGTCGTCGAGCGGATGCAGACGGCCTCAGACGACGAGATCTTCGAGTTCATCGACCGACAGCTCGGATCGGAGTCGTGATGCGACTAGAGCTCCCGACATGGACCCTGGAGGTGGCGCGATGACGGACGACGACAAGCTGCGCGACTATCTGAAGCGGGTCACGGTCGACCTGCATGACACACGCTCGCGTTTGCGAGAGGTCGAGCGGCACGGCAGGGAGCCTCTGGCCATCGTCGGGATGAGCTGCAGGTACCCGGGCGGGATCGGCTCGCCCGAGCAGCTGTGGGAGCTCGTGCGCGACGGGCGCGATGTCATCTCGGGCTGTCCCACCGATCGCGGATGGGACATGGAGGAGCTGTACGACCCCGAGCCGGGGCGAGCCGGCTCGACTTATGTTCGCGAGGGGGGGTTCCTATACGACGCGGCCGAGTTCGACGCCGACTTCTTCTCGATCAGCCCCAGGGAGGCGTTGGCGATGGACCCTCAGCAACGGTTGCTGCTCGAAGCGTCGTGGGAGGTCATCGAAGACGCGGGTATCGAGCCGGCCTCGCTGCGAGGCAGCCAGACCAGTGTGTTCGTCGGCGGGGCCTTCAGCGGCTATGGGCCGGGCCTGGCGGCTTCGATGTCCGAGGATCTCGCCGAGGACCTCGCCGGGCACTATGGCAGCGGCACCGTGAGCAGCGTCATGTCGGGACGCGTCGCTTACACGCTCGGCTTGGAGGGTCCCGCCGTGACGGTCGACACGGCGTGCTCCTCCTCGCTCGTGGCATTGCATCTGGCGTGCGGCTCCCTGCGCGCCGGCGAGAGCTCGCTCGCCCTGGTCGGCGGCGTGTGCGTCATGCCCACGCCGATCGTGTTCCTGGAGCTCTCGCGTCAACGGGCTTTGGCGCCCGACGGCCGATGCAAGGCGTTTGCCGACCAAGCGGACGGTGTCGGTTGGGGCGAGGGTGTGGGCATTCTGCTGCTTGAGCGCCTGTCCGATGCGCAGCGCTGCGGTCATCGGGTTCTCGCGGTGGTCCGCGGCAGCGCCGTCAACCAGGACGGGGCGAGCAACGGGCTGACGGCTCCCAACGGCCCATCTCAGCAGAGGGTCATTCGCACTGCGCTCGCCGACGCGAGGCTCTCGCCGCACCAGGTCGACGCAGTGGAGGCGCACGGCACCGGCACCACGCTCGGGGATCCGATCGAGGCGCAGGCGCTGCTTGCCACCTATGGGCAGAGCAGGCCGCCGGAGCGCCCGCTGTGGCTCGGGTCGATCAAGTCCAATATCGGTCACACGCAGTCCGCGGCCGGAGTGGCCGGTGTGATCAAGATGGTGATGGCGATGCGCCATGGGCTGCTGCCCAAGACGCTGCACGTCGATCGACCCAGCCACAAGGTGAACTGGTCTGCCGGGTCTGTCTCGCTGCTCGTCGAGGCTGAGCCGTGGCCGCGAGGGAGCGAGCCGCGGCGAGCGGGTGTGTCCTCCTTCGGCATCAGTGGCACCAACGCGCACGTGATCCTCGAGGAGCCAGCTGGGGATGCGCTCGGGGGGCATGTCCCAGATGCCGGTGAGGATGCGTCGTCCACGAGCGCCGAGTCCTCGCGGATCGGTCTCCTTGGGACAGGCGTGCTGCCCCTGGTCGTCTCCGGCCGCGACCCCGCGGGCCTGCGCCAGCAGGCTGACCGCCTGTCCGGCTTCTGCAAGGAGAGCCCGGATCTCGAGATGACCGATGTCGGCCTCTCGCTGGCGAAGCGGCAGGCGTTCGATTCTCGTGCCGTCGCCATCGGCGGCGAGCGGCAGGAGCTGCTTGAGGGGTTGGAGGCGATCACGCGTGGGACACAGAGCGGCTATGCGGCGCAGGGGATGCTTGCCTCCAGCGAGGCCGGCGGGATCGCCTTCGTGTTCCCCGGTCAGGGTTCGCAGTGGGTTGGGATGGCGCTGGAGCTGCTCGAGTGCTCGGACGTGTTCGGCGAGCGCTTGCGGGAGTGCTGTGACGCGCTCGCCCCGTTCGTCGACTGGTCGGTCGAGGATGTGCTGCGGGGCGCCGACGGCGCCCCTGAGCTGGAGCGTATCGACGTGGTGCAGCCCGCCCTGTTCGCGGTGATGGTGGCTTTGGCCGGCTTGTGGGGCGCATGTGGCGTGCGGCCCGATGCCGTGGTCGGCCACTCCCAGGGTGAGATCGCCGCCGCGTACGTGGCGGGTGGCCTGTCGCTGCAGGACGCGGCGCGGATCGTCGCGCGGCGCAGCCAGATGCTGACGGTCTTGGTCGGTCACGGCGGCGTCGCGTCGGTTGCGCTCGGTGTGGAGCAGGTGCGGGAGCGCTTGGAGCGGTGGGATGGACGGCTTTCCGTGGCTGGGGTGAACGGGCCTCGCTCAGTGGGGGTCGCGGGCGATCGCGAGGCGCTCGCGGAGTTCCTCGCCGAGTGCGCCGCGGCGGACGTGCGAGCTCGCGAGGTCCCGGCGACGGTCCCGTCGCACTCGTCAAACGTTGAGCCGCTGCGCGAGGAGCTGCTCGACGCGCTGTCGATGATCGAGCCGCGCTCGAGTGACATCTCGTTCTACTCGACCGTCACGGGGGGATTGCTCGATACCGCCCAGCTTGACGGGGAGTACTGGTATCGCAACCTGCGCGAGCCTGTGCAGCTCGAGCTCGTCACGCGAGCGTTGTTGGAGCAGGGCTGCCGGGCCTTCGTCGAGGTGAGCCCGCATCCGGTGCTGACCGTGGCGATGCATGAAACCGTCGAAGACGCGTCAGCGCTGGAGGCGCAGACGCAAGCGGAGGGGCGCCTTAGCGCGGCTGTGCTCGGCTCGTTGCGGCGAGAAGAGGGTGGACCGCGGCGTCTGCTCACATCGCTCGGCGAAGCATGGGCACATGGCGTGGGCGTGGATTGGGAGGCGATTCTCGGCGAGGCTGACGCAACCGCCGTGCGATTGCCGACATATGCCTTTCAGCGGCAGCGCTACTGGCTCGAGGCGACGACGAGGGCGGCCGATGCCGCGCTCGCCGGCCAGACGCAGATGGGGCATCCGCTTGTGCGCTCCGCGGTGACGCTAGCCGACAGCGACGGCTGGCTGTTCACCGGCTGCGTGTCCTTGCGGGACGAGCCTTGGCTCGCCGACCATGCGCTGGTGGGAGCGGTTGTCGTGCCAGGCACGACTTATGTCGACATGTCGCTGCGGGTGGGCGCAGAGGTTGGATACGAGCTGCTCGAGGATCTCGTCTTCGAAACACCATTGGTGTTGTCGGCCGAGCGGGGCGCGACTCAGCTGCAGTTGACGCTCGACCCGCCTGACGAGCGAGGCAAGCGCGCATTGGCGATATTCACTCGCCAGGTGGACGCCGCCGGTGTTGAGCAGGAGGGCTGGACGCGTCACGCCCGAGGTGTGCTGGCGTCCGCGGAGCTCGCGCTCGCAAGCGGACAGGCGCCGCCCGAGCTGGAGGGTCCGCCGTCTGTCGAGGAGGCCTGGCCCCCCATCGGATCGGAGCCCGTGGCGGCCGAGGATGTGTATGACTACTTCGCCGGCGTCGGCCTTGAATACGGGCGCACATTCTTGAGCATCCAGGCCGCATGGAAGCGAGGAGACGAAGCCTTCACCGAGGTGCGCCTGCCCGAGGGCGAGCGCGAGAAAGCTCGCCAGTTCAGCATTCACCCCGCCCTGTTGGATTGCGCGCTGCAGAGCACGGGGGTCGTGACGCGGGTCGACCCAAGCGGCTCAGAGCGTGCGTCGCTGCCGTTCGCCTGGACTCGTGTGCGCCTGCACGCTCGCGGGGAGTCGTTCGTGCGAGTCGCGGTGGCGCGCTTGCCGAGCGGGGGCTTCTCGTTGGTGGCAAGCGACGAGCACGGCCGGCCGGTGCTCTCGGCCGACTCGGTGGTGATGCGGAAAGCCTCCCCAGAGACGCTTAGGATCATTCGCGGCACGCATCACGACCAGCTGTTCCATGTCGAATGGAGCAAGCTTGCTCTCGATGAGCTCCCCGCCGCGCCGGCCTCCTTTGATGGTTGGGCGATGCTCGCGGAGCGCGCGTGGAGTCCCAGCGGATCCAATAACGACGCGGGTCGTGATGGGCTCCCCACGTATCCCGACTTGGGGTCGCTGATCGTCGCCATCGACGAGGGGACGGCCATGCCTGAGGTGGTGCTGGCGCACTTTGGAGCGGAGGACTTCCCAGACATAGAGCTGCCGTCGGCCGCGCGCCTAGTCCTCGAGCGGGCGCTCGCGCTCGTGCAGGCATGGCTCGCCGACGAGCGCCTCCAAGGCTCGCGGCTCGTATTCGTAAGCAAAGGGGCGGTGTCTGTCGGCCTGGACGACGGTGAGGCCGATCTTGCGACCGCGCCTCTATGGGGTCTGGTGCGCTCGGCGCAGGCCGAGAATCCCGGGAGGTTCGTGTTGGTGGACGCCGACGAGCCGGATGCTCAGCTCGGTCTGCTGGCGAGCGCCCTCGGCGCCGCGGAGCCGCAGGTGGCGCTGCGCGGCGGCGAGCTGCTCGTGCCACGGTTGCGGCGCGTGCCAGTCGAGGGCAAGGACACCTCGGCGTTGGAGCTGCCCACCGAGCAGGCGCAAGGGCGAGAGGGCAAGCAAGCGCCAAAGCGAGATGCCGGGCGCGAGCATACGGCGAGCGTCGACCCGACACTGGAGCAACCTGCCGACCCGACACTGGAGCAACCTGCCGACCCGACACTGGAGCAACCTGCCGAGCAAACCCCGGAGCGACAGGCTGAACAGGCGCCCGAGCGGCACGCCGAGCTATCGGATCGAGCGCGCGACATCCGGGGAATTGGCCTTACGGCCTCGGGCCGACCGGGCAGCGTGCTGATCACCGGCGGCACCGGTTCGCTTGGGGCCGCTCTGGCCAGGCACCTGGTCGGCACGCACGGGGCGAGCAGCGTCGTGCTGGCGAGCAGGCAGGGATCGCATGCGCCCGGTGCGGACAGCCTCGAGAGGGAGCTGGTCGAGTCGGCTGCACAGGTGAGCATCGTCTCGTGCGACGTGTCCGAGCGCGAGCAGCTCGCTCGGGTGATCGACTCGATCCCAGATGAGTACCCGTTGAGCGCTGTCGTGCACGCGGCGGGCGCGCTCGACGATGGCGTGATCGACTCGATGACCCCCGAGCGCATCGATCGCGTGCTCGCGCCGAAGCTCGACGCCGCCTGGCACCTGCACGAGCTGACCGAGGAGCTCGACCTGTCGGCCTTCATCCTGTACTCATCTAGCAATGGCACGATCGGGGGTCCCGGGCAGAGCAACTACGCGGCGGCTAACGCATTCCTCGACGTGCTGGCCGCGCACAGGCGGCAGTTGGGTCTGTGCGGCGTCTCGATGGCCTGGGGATTGTGGGAGCCGAGCGAGGGACTGGCACGCGACCTGACGGCCGCGGATCGGGCGCGGGTGGAGCGCGCCGGCGTGCTCGCGCTGTCCAAGGAGGAAGGCCTGCGCCTATTCGACGCGGCATACGCGGTTGGCGAGCCGTTGATGGTCCCGGCCCGCCTCAACATGGCGACGCTGCGCGCGCAGGCGAGAACGGGGGTCATGACGCCGCTGCTGAGGGGCCTGGTTCGAATGCCGGCGCACGAGCCGGCGGCGGCCACTCTCGAAACGCTCGCGCGGCGTCTCGCGAGCACTCCGGAGGGCGCGCGCAAGCGTGTGGTGCTTGAGCTCGTCCGCGCCGAGGTGGCAGCCGTCCTTGGTCATCCCTCCCCTGAGGCGATCGACGTGCATCGTGCTTTCACCGAGCTCGGGTTCGATTCGTTGACGGCGATCGAATTGCGCAACCGGCTGACAACCGCAAGCGGCGTCCAGCTGCCCGCGACGCTCGCCTTCGATCATCCGTCGCCTGCCGCCTTGAGCGACTTCCTGCTGGAGCAGATCTCGCCGGAGACCGGCTCACAAGTCGATAGCGCTCCCGACGAGCTCGCTATTCGAAGCGCGTTCGCCTCGATACCGCTGGCCCGGCTACGCGATGCCGGGGTGATGGAGACGCTGATGCAGCTCGCGGGCTTCGTCGAGGAAGCGGAGATTCCAGAGCAGGCCGACGATGGCGATCGGCTCGACGAGATGGATGTCGAGAGCCTCGTCCAGATGTCGCTCGGCTCCGATGAGGCTGTCGACGAGTCCGTGGAGGGTGGCTGAGGTGAGCGCATCGCCGGAGAAGATCGTGGAGGCGTTGCGTGCCTCCCTGAAGGAGACGCGACAGCTGCGCCGGCAGAACCGGCGGCTGCTCGATGCGAAGCGCGAGCCGGTGGCGATCGTCGGCATGAGCTGCCGGCTGCCCGGCGGCGTTCGCTCGCCGTCGGGGCTGTGGGATCTGCTCGATCGCGGCGTCGACGCGATCGGTGAGTTCCCCACCGATCGCGGCTGGGACATCGATCGCCTGTACCACCCCGATCCCGATCATCTCGGAACCACATATGTGCGCGAAGGCGGCTTCCTCCACGACGCGGGAGAGTTCGACGCCGACTTCTTCGGGATCGGCCCGCGCGAAGCGCTCGCGATGGATCCACAGCAACGCCTCACGCTGGAAGCGAGCTGGGAGGCGCTCGAGGACGCGGGCATCGATCCGACGTCGCTGCGCGGCAGCCAGACGGGCGTATTTGCCGGCGTCATGTACCAGGACTATCCAGTCGAACCCGGGGTTGGAGGCACTGATCCGGGCAACGCGGTGTCGGGCAACGCCGGAAGCGTCATATCGGGCCGTGTCGCCTATCTGCTTCGGGTTGGAGGGTCCGACGATGACGGTCGACACCGCGTGCTCGTCCTCGCTGGTGGCGCTGCACCTGGCGTGTGGCGCGCTGCGCGCGGGTGAATGCTCGCTGGCGCTCGCGGGCGGCGTCACGATCATGGCGCAGCCGAGCATCTTCGTCGGGTTCAGCACGCAGCGCGCCATCGCCCTCGATGCGCGCTGCAAGTCCTTTGCGGACGCCGCCGACGGAACGAACTGGAGCGAGGGCGTCGGTCTGCTGGTGCTCGAGCGCCTGTCCGACGCACAACGTCTGGGCCATCGTGTGCTGGCGGTGATACGTGGCAGCGCAGTCAACCAGGACGGTGCGAGCAACGGCTTCACGGCGCCGAACGGGCCCTCTCAGCAACGGGTGATCCGTCAGGCGCTCGAGAGCGCGGGCCTCTCCGCGGACGAGGTCGACGCGGTCGAGGCGCACGGCACCGGCACCCGCCTCGGCGACCCGATCGAGGCGCAGGCGCTGCTCAGCGCCTATGGTCAGGATCGACCGCGGGATCGCCCGCTGCTGCTCGGATCGCTCAAGTCGAACATCGGCCACCTGCAGGCCGCGGCGGGCGTGGCCGGGGTGATCAAGATGGTGAAGGCGCTGGAGCACGAGACGCTGCCGCGCACCCTGCACGTGGACGCGCCGTCCCGACAGGTGGATTGGTCGCGAGGCGCCGTGAGGCTCTTGACAGAGCCGCAGAGATGGCCGCGAACAGAGCGGCCGAGGCGCGCCGGGGTCTCCTCGTTCGGGATGAGCGGCACCAATGCGCACATGATCCTGGAGGAGGCTCCGCTCGTCGATCGGCCTGAGACCAGCGATTCATCGGGTCTGCCGGTGCTGCCTTGGCTCCTGTCGGCGAGGAGCGAGCAGGCGTTGCAAGCGCAGTCCGAGCGCCTGCTCTCTCACCTGCGGGCAGCTGAGGAGCTGGGCGAGGCGGACGTGGCGCTCTCGCTGGCAAGCGGTCGCGCGCGGCTCGAGCAGCGCGCCGTCGTCGTGGGCGCTGGACGTGAGCAGCTGCTGGAGCGACTCGGAGCGCTTGCGCGCGGCGAGCCAGGGGCGGGCATCGTCAAGCGCACCGCGCGGAGTGGCGCAACGGCGTTCATGTTCACCGGGCAGGGGTCGCAGCGCGCAGGCATGGGGGCCGAGCTGCACAGCTTGTTCCCGGTCTTCGCCGAAGCGCTCGACGAGGTCTGCGACGAGCTCGACCCCCACCTCGACCTGGCATCGAAGGATCTGCTGTTCTCGGTCGACGGCTCGCGCGAGGCGGACCTGCTCGAGCGAGCCGAGTTCGCCCAGACGACTCTTTTTGCCCTCGAGGTGGCGCTGTTTCGACTCGTGCGATCGGTGGGCGTTGAGCCGGACATCCTGATCGGTCATTCGATCGGCGAGCTTGTCGCGGCTCATGTCGCCGGAGTCCTCTCACTCGCGGACGCCTGTCTGCTGGTCGCCGCGCGCGGACGGCTGATGGGCTCCTTGCCCGAGGGCGGCGGGATGCTGGCGCTCGAGGCCTCTGAGGAGGAGGCGCTCGCCCGCCTCGATGGATTTGAGGAGAAGCTCTCAATCGCCGCCGTCAATGGTCCTCGCGCCGTCGTCCTCTCAGGTCCCGAGGAGGCGCTCGAGGAGTGGGCCATCAGTTGGCGCGAACAGGGGCGAAAGACGAAACGTTTGCGCGTCAGTCACGCGTTTCACTCGCACCTGATGGAGCCGATGCTCGAGGAGTTTCGCGAGATCGCCAGCGGCTTGGAGTTCAAGCGGCCCGACATCGAGATCATCTCGAATGTGACCGGCGCACCGGCGGAGATCACCGACCTGGCCACGCCCGACTACTGGGTGCGCCATGTGCGCGAGACCGTTCGCTTCGCCGACGGCGTCGCCGCTCTGCGAGCGGCGGGCGTCACGCGCTTCCTCGAGCTGGGCCCAGACGGCATTCTCTCGGCGGCCGCGCGGGAGTGCCTGGACGAGCAGCTGGGAGAGCGGGCGCTTTTGGTCCCCGTGCTGCGCGCGCGCCGCTCCGAGGCCGAGGCGCTCACCTCCTTTCTCGCGGAGGCCCATGCCGATGGCCTCGACATCGACTGGCGCGCTGTGCTGGGTGGTCGCGGCGGGCAGATGGTCGACCTTCCGACATACGCCTTCCAGCGCCGACGCTACTGGCATGAGGCCCCGACGGGCATAGGCGACCTCTCGGCGGCCGGCCTGCGAGCCGCCGACCACCCGCTGCTCGGCGCCGCGTTGTCGCTGGCCGACGGGTGTAGCTGGACTCTCACCGGCCGACTCTCGCTCGCGACTCATCCGTGGCTTGCCGATCACGCGATCCTCGACACGGTGCTGCTGCCCGGCACCGGCTTCGTCGAGCTGGCGCTTGCCGCCGGTCGTGAGTCGGGATGCGAGCTGGTCGAGGAGTTGACGCTGCAGGCGCCGCTCGTGCTCGACGTGGACGGCGCCGTGAGGCTGCAGGTGACGGTCGACGAGCCTGGGGAGTCGGGACGGCATCGTCTCGCCATCTACTCGTGTGACGACGGCTCGCCCGATGACATGGATCGTGAGGATGAGTGGCGCTGCCATGCGCTCGGGGTGCTCGCTCCCCTCGCCGATCCCAAGGCGGAGCACATCGCGATCGAGCCGCTGGGTGAGAGCTGGCCGCCCGTGGGAGCCGAGGCTCTCGAGGTTGCCTCTCTATACGAGCGTCTGGCCGAGCTTGGCTTGGAGTATGGCCCTGAGTTTCAGGGTGTGACGGCGGCGTGGCGGCTTGGAGCGCGTATCTTCGCCGAGGTTGGGCTCGAAGGTACGCAGGCCGATCAGGCGACGCGCTTCGGGATTCATCCCGCGCTCCTCGACGCGGCGCTTCAGGTCGCCCTGCTCGGAATGGGCGACGACCTCGAGCCGGGTCGCCTGCCGATGCCGTTCTCACTCGGGGGCGTGCGGCTCCATAGTGACGGGGCCGCATCGTTGCGAGTGCGTATCGACCCCGACGGCGATCAGGGGTCCAGTCTCGCCGCGTTCGACGAGGCCGGTCAGGTGGTGGTGAGCGTCGAGGCGATGGCGTCGCGGCCCATAGACGCCGAGAAGCTGCGAGCCGCGCGTCGAGCGCAGGACGATTCTCTATTCCGGCTGGAGTGGGTGGATGTCCAACTCGAATCCGTGGACGCGGGCGCGCCGCTGCTCGCGTGCGTGGGTGATGCTGACGTGGCGATCGCGGGCGGCGCACCGTCAGGTGTGGGTGACGCTGAGGTGGCGATCGCGGGCAGCGCACCGTCAGGCGTGGATGATGCCGACCTGGCGATCGCGGGCGGCGCGCCGCCCGCGTGGCCGGCGGCGAATGGCTCCCGGAACGAGGGTTTGGGCGATGTCGAGCGCCATGCGAGCCTGGCGGCGCTCGGCGAGGCGCTCGACTCGGGTCTACAGACGCCCGACGCGGTGCTGGTGATCCTAGCCCCCCACGAGGGCGAGCATGATCTTGCGCGGGCGGCGCACGCAGAGACGCAGAGGGTCCTGCGGCTGCTGCAAGCGTGGCTGGCGGACGAGCGGCTCTCGAGCTCGCGGCTGGTGATTGTCACGCGTGGCGGGGTGGCGCTCGCCGACGGCGAGCTGCCCGACCTCGTGACCGCGACCGTGTGGGGCTTGGTGCGCAGCGCACAGTCCGAGCACCCTGGGCGCTTCCTGCTCGTCGACATCGACCCCGATCTCGACGAGAGCGAGCCCTTGTGGCCTGGGCTGCTGGCGTCGGACGAGCAGCAGCTCGTCGTCCGCGACGGGAGATGCTATGCCCAGCGCCTTGCGCGCGCGCTTCCCCAGCCAGGGCAAGGGCAGCCATCGTTCGATCCCGAGGGCACGGTGCTCGTCACCGGAGGGACCGGGGGGCTGGGAGGATTGGTGGCGCGCCATTTGGCCGGCGCGCACGGCGCTCGCCATCTACTGCTCGCGAGCCGGCGCGGAGGGCGCGCCGAGGGCGCGGGCGAGCTGGTCGCCGAGCTCGCCGAGCTTGGCTGCGTCGCAAGCGTCGTAGCGTGCGACGTCGCCAATCGCGACGAGCTGTCCGAGCTGATCGCCGCCATCCCCGAGGATCGACCGTTGACGGCGATCGTGCATACCGCCGGCGTGGTCGAGGACGGGACGGTCGAGTCGCTCGACGCCGGGCAGTTGGAGCGCGTGATGCGCCCCAAGGTGGATGCGGTTGCGCATCTGCATGAGCTCACGGCGGGGCTCGAGCTGTCCGAGTTCGTTCTGTTCTCATCGGCCGCTGGCGTGATGGGCGGCTCCGGACAGTCCAACTACGCGGCGGCCAACGCGTTCCTGGACGCGCTCGCGCAACGCCGTCGCGCGCAGGGGCTTGCCGGAGTGTCGCTCGCCTGGGGATGGTGGGCGGAGGGGACCGGCATGGTCAAGGGTCTTGACGACGGCGACCTCGCGCGCCTGAGGCGCTTGGGCCTCGTCCCGCTCTCGAGCGAGGAGGGCCTGCGGCTCCTCGACACGGCGCGCGGCTCGAGTGAGTCATTGCTTGTGCCCGTGCACGTCGACTTCGCGGCGTTGCGCGCACAGGCGCGCATGGGGGTGCTCCCAGCGTTGCTGCGCGGCCTGGTGAGGGCGCCGGCCGCGCGTCGTCAGGACAGTGGCGGCTCGCTGGCCCGCAGGCTGGCTGGCATAGCGCAGGCCGAGTGGGGCGATGTGACGCTCGAGCTCGTTCGCGGTCACGTGGCTGCCGTGCTCGGGGAGGGCTCGTCTCAGGATGTGGACTCCGAGCGCACGTTCCTGGAGCTGGGCTTCGACTCGCTGGTCGCGGTTGAATTGCGCAACCAGCTCTCGCAAGCGACCGGCCTGCGCCTGCCGGCGACACTGGTGTTCGACCATCCCACTCCGGCCGCGGTCGCGAGGCTGCTGTGCTCGCGTGTCGAGGGCGTCGTGGCGGATGCGCCGGCGGCTGCACCCAGGCGAGCTGCCGCCGATGAGCCGATCGCGATCGTCGGGATGAGCTGCCGCTACCCAGGGGGGGTGTGCTCGCCGGAGGATCTGTGGAAGCTCGTGGACTCCGGCGTGGACGGGGTGTCCTCCTTCCCTGTCGATCGCAATTGGGATCTCGACGGCCTCGCCGGGAACGGCTCGGAGCGCGGCGTGACTTTCGCCCGCGAAGGCGGCTTCCTCCACGACGCGGCCGAGTTCGACGCGGAGTTCTTTGGGATAAACCCCCGCGAAGCCTCGACGATGGACCCGCAGCAGCGCCTGCTGCTGGAAGGGACGTGGGAGGCCGTCGAATCGGCGGGCATCGATCCGCGCGCCTTGAAGGGCAGCCAGACCGGCGTGTTCGCCGGCGCCATGTACCAGGACTACGCGCTCGCGGTCGGTGAGGACGCTCTGCGCGAGCTGCCGTGGGGCCAGCTGATGGCTGGCGCCGGCGGCAGCATGGTGTCCGGTCGCGTGGCATTCAGCTTCGGCTTCGAGGGCCCGGCGATCACTGTGGACACCGCCTGCTCCTCCTCGCTCGTGGCGTTGCATCTCGCCTGTCAGGCGTTGCGAGCTGGGGAGTGCGAGCTGGCGCTCGCGGGTGGGGTGACGGTGCTCTCGACGCCGGGCGTGTTCGTCGCGTTCGAGCGCATGGGGGGCCTTGCCGCGGACGGAAGGTGCAAGTCGTTCGCCGACGCCGCCGACGGGGTGAGCTGGTCGGAGGGGGTCGGGCTCGTGGCACTCGAGCGTCTCTCCGACGCACGCCGGCTCGGCCATCCGGTGCTCGCGGTGGTGCGCGGCAGCGCGGTCAACCAAGACGGCGCGAGCAACGGCTTGACAGCTCCGAATGGCCCATCGCAGGAGCGCGTGATCCGCCAGGCGCTCGTCAACGCGGGCCTCGCGGTGGGCGACCTCGACGCGGTCGAGGCGCACGGGACCGGCACCACCTTGGGCGATCCGATCGAGGCTCAGGCGCTGCTTGCCACTTATGGGCAGCGCGGCGAGGAGAGCCCTCCCCTGTGGCTTGGCTCGATCAAGTCGAACATCGGCCACACGCAGGCGGCCGCGGGCGTCGCCGGCGTTATCAAGATGGTTATGGCGATGCGTCACGGTGTGCTGCCCAAGACGCTGCACGTGGACGCGCCGACTAGCCAGGTGGACTGGTCGGCGGGCCGGGTGTCGTTGCTGAGCGAGCCCCAAGCGTGGGAGTCGGACGGCCGGCCACGGCGGGCGGGCGTCTCCTCGTTTGGCATGAGCGGCACGAATGCGCATGTGATCCTCGAGCACGTCCCCGCCGGCGAGGAGCTCCCTGGCGACGCGCCCGTCCCGGCGGGGGAGAGCGGCGGCGGTCTCGGCAGCCCCGCGGCGATCCCGTGGGCGCTCTCCGCCAAGGGCCGCGATGCGATTCGCGCTCGGGCAGAGCGCCTATGCGGCTTCGTGCTCGACCACGAGGCCCTTCGCGCGCTCGACGTGGGACGGTCGCTTGCCGAGCGCTCGACGTTCGAGCGGCGCGCGGTCGTCGTCGGGGATGGTCGCGAGCGGCTGCTCGCTGGGCTCGGCGCGTTGGCGACAGGGGAGAGCGCGCCTAACGTGTTCGAGGGCGTCGTCGGGGGCCGCGCCGGGAAGCTCGCCTTCATGTTCACCGGCCAGGGCGCGCAGAGGCCGGGAATGGGGCGCGAGCTGTATCGGGCATTTGCGCCCTTCAGGGAAGCGCTCGACGAAGCGTGCGGGCGGCTCGACCCCCAACTCGAATGCTCGCTGCTCGATGTGATCTTCGCCGAGGAGGCCACTGACTCGACCGGGCTCATCCACGAGACGATGTTCACTCAGGCCGGGCTGTTCGCGCTGGAGGTAGCCCTCCTGAGGCTGCTCGACGGCTGGGGAGTGAAGCCCGACTACCTGATCGGGCACTCGATCGGCGAGCTGACAGCCGCGTTCGCGGCCGGCGTCTTCTCGCTGGACGACGCGTGCAAGCTGGTGGCGGCGCGCGGACGGCTGATGGGTGAAGTGGCCTCGGGCGGAGCGATGATCGCTGTGCAGGCGTCGGCGGAGGAGGCGCTCGAGTCGCTCGCGGGCCTCGAGGATCGTGTCGCGCTGGCGGCGGTGAACGCTCCCTCCTCGATTGTGATCTCCGGTGACGAGGAGGCGGTCCTCGGGCTTGCCGAGGCGTGGAAGCAGCGTGAGCGCAAGGTCAAGCGGCTGCGTGTCAGCCACGCCTTTCACTCCCCGCACATGGATGAGATGCTCGAGGCGTTCGCCGAGGTGGCCGGCGGCGTGTCCTTTTCCGAGCCGCGCCTTCCGATCATCTCGAATTTGACCGGCGAGCCGGTATCGCGGGCGCTCTGCTCGCCGGAGTACTGGGTCAGGCACGTGCGCGAGCCGGTGCGCTTTGCGGATGGCGTCCGCTGGCTCGAGGCTAACGGGATCTCGAGCTTCCTCGAGGTCGGCCCTGACGGCGTGCTCAGCGCGATGACGGCGGACTGCCTGAGCGTCGCCGCCTCCCGCGAGGGGGATGAGATAGGCCGTCCCATCGCGCTGCTGTCCGCTGGGCGCCCGGAAGCGCTCTCACTCACCAGCGCACTGGCCGACCTGTGGGTGCACGGGGGATCGGTCGATTGGAGCGCGATCTTCGCGCAGTGGGGTGCGCGGCGCGTGGGATTGCCGACGTATCCATTCCAGCGCAAGCGTTACTGGCTCGAGCGCCACACCAACGGCCCCGCTGAAGGGCTGTTCTCAGGCGATCTCTCGCTCTCGCCCGCGGAGCAGCCAGCTCGCGAGGGGCGCGGCGGGGAGCTTGGCAGGCGCCTCGAGGATGTCCCGCCACAGGAGCGTTCTCGTCTGCTCGCCAAGCTCGTGCGGGCGGAGGTCGCGCGCGTGCTCGGCTACGCCTCCGCCGAGGCGATCGACGCCAACCAGACATTCCAGGATCTTGGCTTCGATTCGCTGATGGCGGTGGAGATGCGCAATCGTCTTGACGAGGCGACCGGCCTGCGGCTGCCCGCGACGCTCGCTTTCGACTATCCCAATCCCGCCGTGCTCGCCGACTATCTGTTGAATGAGATCGAAGGGCGGCGGACTGAGACGGTCGTTCCCGCCGCGACGCGCGCCACGTTCGAGGAGCCGATCGCGATCGTCGGGATGAGCTGCCGCTATCCCGGAGGCGCGAGCTCGCCCGAGCGGCTGTGGCAGCTCGTGCTCGCCGGCGCCGATGCGATCTCGCCCTTCCCGACCGATCGCGACTGGGACATAGATCGAATCTACGATCCCGATTCGCGGCGTCCCGGCACGAGCTATGTCCGTGAGGCCGGTTTCGTGCACGACGCCGGCGAGTTCGACGCGCCCTTCTTCGGCATAAGCCCGCGTGAGGCGACTTCGATGGACCCCCAGCAGCGACTGGTGCTGGAAGGCGCGTGGGAGGCTCTCGAAGATGTCGGCGTGCCTCCGTCATCGCTGCGCGGGAGCAACACCGGTGTGTTCATGGGGGCCAGCTCGGTGGGCTACGGCGACTCGGCTGCGCGCAAGCCGGCCGAATCGGACGGCTTCCTGGCGACCGGCAACTTGGGGAGCATTCTGTCCGGGCGGATCTCCTATGCCCTCGGCCTGGAGGGCCCGGCGGTGACGGTCGACACGGCGTGCTCCTCGTCGCTCGTGGCCCTGCATCTGGCATGTGCATCGCTGCGTTCCGGGGAGTGCGACATCGCGCTCGCCGGAGGCGTGACGGTGCTCGCGACGCCGCTCCCCTTCATCGAGTTCTCACGTCAGGGCGGCCTGGCGAAGGACGGGCGCTGCAAGTCCTTCGCGGACAGCGCCGACGGCACCAATTGGGGCGAGGGCATGGGGGTGCTGGCCGTGGAGCGGCTGTCGGACGCCACGCGCTTGGGTCACGACGTCCTGGCTGTTGTGCGTGGCATCGGCGTCAACCAAGACGGCGCCAGCAATGGGTTGACCGCGCCCAACGGCCCCTCTCAACAGCGCTTGATCCGCCAGACGCTCGCCAATGCCGGACTTGCCGCGGATGACGTGGACGTAGTCGAGGCGCACGGTACCGGCACGACCCTTGGCGATCCGATCGAGGCTCAGGCACTGCTCAAGACTTACGGACAGCGCGGCGAGGGAGCGCCCCCCCTATGGCTGGGATCGCTCAAGTCCAACATCGGCCACACGCAGGCGGCGTCGGGCGCGGCAGGGGTGATCAAGATGGTGATGGCGATGCGCAACGGCCTGCTGCCGAAGACGCTGCATGTCGACGCGCCCTCGTCCAACGTGGACTGGTCGACTGGCTCCATCTCGTTGCTCACCGACGCGGCGCCATGGCTCCGGGCCGATGTTCCGCGGCGGGCGGCCGTCTCGTCCTTTGGGATGAGCGGCACCAACGCGCACGTCATCCTCGAGGAGGCCCCACCCCCCGCCTCCGCGGAGATTGCCTCATCGCCCTCCGGCGAGACGATGGGGGCTGAGGCTCCCGACGCCCCGGCGGTCGGACCTGAGGTCACGGGCGGGGACGTCCCGTGGATCGTGTCCGGTCGGGGCGCTGACGCTTTGCGTGCTCAGGCTGGCCGTCTGCACAGTCACATGTCTGGGGTCGACGAGCTGTGCGCGGAGGACGTCGCGCTCTCCCTGGCTGTATCGCGTTCCGCATTCGACAGCCGGGCGGTCGTGATCGGCGGCCGGGACGAGTTGCTTGGTGGCTTGCACGCGCTCCGAGAAGGCAGCGTGGCGCCGTCTGTCGTGGAGGCGCACGCGCGCGCGGACGGTGAGTCGTTGGCTTTCCTGTTCACCGGTCAGGGTGCTCAGCGGGTGGGCATGGGCCGCGAGTTGTACGAGGCATTCCCGGTCTTCCGGGATGCGCTGGACGAGGTCTGCCGTCTTCTTGACGGCCCGCTCGAGTGCTCGCTGCGCGAGGTGATGTTCGCTGGAGCCGACGGGTCGCGCTCCGCCGAGCACGCGCCTGTCGGGTTGGGTGAACGCGGCGGCCAGCTGAATGGGAGCGGGTCCACCGAGGCTGTGCTGGACCGAACGATGTTCACTCAAGCCGCGCTGTTTGCGCTGGAGGTCGCGCTCTTCAGGCTGTTGAGGCATTGGGGCCTGCGCCCCGACTATCTCATCGGTCATTCGATCGGCGAGCTCTCGGCGGCGTGCGCCGCGGAGGTGCTCTCGATCGAGGATGCCTGCACGTTGGTCGCCGCTCGCGGTCGGATGATGGGCGCGCTGCCGGGCGGCGGGGCGATGCTCGCGGTGCAGGCCACCGAGGAGGAGGCTCGCGAGGAGCTGGAGGCGTTCGGGCAGCGCGTCTGGCTGGCGGCCGTCAACGGGCCCTCCTCGGTGGTTCTCTCAGGCGACGAGGACGCGGTCGGCGAGTTGCGGGCGTTGTGGGCTCAGCGGGATCGCAAGACCAGTCGCCTACAGGTGAGCCATGCGTTTCATTCCCACCACATGGAGGGAATGCTCGAGCAGTTCGCGGTCGTGGCCGGCGGGCTTTCGTTCGCCGCTCCGCGCATCCCGGTGGTGTCGAATCTCACGGGTCGGCCCGTCTCCTCAGAGATGTGCTCCCCCGAGTATTGGGTGCGTCATGTGCGCGAGACGGTGCGCTTCGCCGACGGTGTGCGCTGGCTGGGCGAGCAGGGAGTCAGGAGCTTCGTCGAGCTCGGGCCCGACGGCGTGCTGGGGGCGATGGCGCACGAATGCCTGGATGAGCTCGAGGATCGCGAGGATGAGGGTGGCAATGGCGGCGGTGTGGGCATCCTTGCGCCGCCAACGTTGCGGTCTGGGGAGCCCGAGGTGCGCTCGCTGCTCGCGACGCTCGCGGAGCTGTGGGTGCACGGCACGGAGGTCGATTGGGCGACGATGCTCGCGCACAAGGACGCGAGACGGGTCAGACTGCCCAGCTACGCGTTCCAGCGGCGCCGCTATTGGCTCGACGCGGCGAACGGCGCCGTCAGCATGCGCGATCCGTCAAAGGCGCGGGCGAGCGGGAATGGCCACGCAAAGCTGGAAGCGTCTGAGGCCGGCTTCTGGGATGCGGTCGAGCGCGACGATCTGGAGGGCTTGCTCGGCGCCCTGGAGCTCGAGGGCGAGGAGGAGCGGGGCTCCTCGGCCGGAGAGCTCCTGCCGGCACTGTCTGCCTGGCGACGACGCAGCCGACGCCAGGCGACGCTTGACGATTGGCGCTATCGGGTCGAGTGGAGGCCACTTGGCGAGGCGCCGGATTCGACGTTGGCCGGCGTCTGGCTGGTGGTGGCGCCCGGCGAGTCGGCGCCCGATGAGCGGCTCGACGCTCTGGCCGGGGCGCTCGAGCGGCGGGGCGCGACCGTCAAGCTGGTATCGGTGGCCGAGGCCGACGTCTCGCGGGAGGCCCTAGCCGGGCAGCTTCGCGACGTGCTCGGCGCTGGCTCGGCCGCGGGAGCACGGTTGGATGACTCGGATGGCGTCTCCGCGCTGACCGGTGATGGGGACAGCGTCGAGGGTCCAGCCTTGGCAGCGGATGGCGTCTCCGCGCTGACCGGTGATGGGGACCGCGTCGAGGGTCCAGCCTTGGCAGCGGATGGCGTCTCCGCGCTGAACGATGACGGGGACGGCATCGAGGGCCCAGCCTTGGCAGCGGATGGCGTCTCCGCGCTGAACGGTGACGGAGACGGCATCGAGGGCCCAGCCTCGGCGCCCGCGCCGGCGGCGGTCGAAGGCGTGATCTCGCTGCTGGGGCTGCGCGAGGAGTCGCACCCCATGCCACCCGACGCGAGCGGCGGCCTGGCGGGCTCACTAGCGCTCCTGCAGGCGCTCGAGGACGCGTCGGTCCAAGGACCGTTGTGGATGCTCACGCAGGGC
Source organism: uncultured Solirubrobacterales bacterium (assembly GCA_963764655.1). GTDB lineage: Bacteria > Actinomycetota > Thermoleophilia > Solirubrobacterales > Solirubrobacteraceae > Palsa-744. The sequence goes on along the minus strand of CAVXTI010000001.1, from coordinate 1,417,079 downwards.
GCCGTCTCGGTGGGGGGGAGCGATCGGTTGGAGAGCCCCTCGCAGGCGCAGCTGTGGGGGCTTGCGCTGACGCTCGGACTCGAGCTTCCACATCGTCTCGGCGGGATCGTCGACCTGCCCGTGACGCCGCGGGAGAGCTCATGGTCGCGGCTGGTGGAGCTGCTCGCCGCGGGCGCCGACGAGGACCAACTCGCCGTTCGCGGGGGAGGGGTGTTCGCGCGCAGGCTGGTCCACTCCACGGGTGGCGCCGGTTCCTCCGCCGACGCTTGGCGCCCGCCGGGCGGGACGGCGCTGATCACAGGCGGCACCGGGGGCCTGGGCCCGCATGTCGCGCGCTGGCTGGCGCGAGCCGGGGCCGAGCATCTGCTGCTGGTGAGCCGGCGAGGCATGCAGGCTCCCGGCGCCGAGGAGTTGCAAGCTGAGCTTGGCCGCCTGGGAGCGCGCGTGACGATCTCCGCCTGCGACGCGTGCGACCGCGACGCGTTGGCCGCTACGATCGAGGCGGCGACGGAGGGCTGCCCGCTGAGCATGGTCGTGCACGCCGCGGGCGTGCTCGACGACGCGATGATCGACGCGCTGACTCCCGAGCGACTGGAGCGCGTGAGCGCTCCAAAGGCCGGCGTCGCATGGCATCTGCATGAGCTCACTCGAGAGCTCGACCTGTCCGCATTCGTGCTGTTCTCCTCCATGGCGGCGACGCTCGGCGGCGTCGGGCAGGCCAACTACGCGGCCGCGAACGCGTTCCTCGACGGGCTGGCGGGATATCGCCGCGCGCAGGGCTTGCCGGCCACGTCGATCGCGTGGGGCGCGTGGGCCGGCGAGGGCATGGCCGCGACGTTTGAGGGCACGGAGGAGATGTTCGGCTTGCGCAAGCTGGATCCAGAGCTGGCGATCGAGGCGTTGCAGCAGACGCTCGACCGCGACGAGCAGGCGGCGGTCGTCATCGACGTCGCCTGGGACACCTTCTCCTCGCTGATGCGGATGGCGCGGTCACGTCCGCTGATCGAAGAGCTGCCCGAGGTGCAGGCCACTTTGCAAGGGCCGACCGAGCCGGGTGAGCAGGCGGCGGGACGCGACCTGCGCAAGCGCCTTCGGGGCGCATCTCCAAAGGAGCGCCGGCAGACATTGCTCGAGCTCGTCTCGGGCGAGGTGACGCGAGTGCTGGGACACTCCCCGGAGGATGTCCCCGACCCCAACGTGGCCTTCAAGGAGCTGGGCTTCACCTCACTGATAGGCGTCGAACTGCGCAACCGGCTTGTCGCCGTCACCGGCTTGCAGCTGCCGATGACGCTCGCGTTCAACTACTCGACGAGCGCCGCCGTCGCGGAGCACCTGTCGGAGCTCATGTCAAGTGACGCGAGCGGCGATCGAGAGCCCGTCGACCACGAGCTGGAGAGGCTCGAGCTCGCGGTCGCGAGCTCTGCGCTGGAGGACGACAAGCGACAGGAGGTGCAGAGTCGCCTGAGCGCGCTTGTGGCTCGGATCGCCGCGACCGGCGCCGGCGGGGAGAACGGGGTCAGGGACTCCAACCGGGAGCCGGTCGAGGCTCAGGAGATCCAGTCCGCCACCGCGGATGAGGTCATCGAGCTCATCGACCGACAGCTGGGGGCACGTTGACGAATATCGCCAACCACGGACGCTTGGAGGCTGGGCGATGACGGTCGACAACGAGCGTCTGCTCGAGTATTTGAAGCGTGTCACGATCGAGTTGCAGGACGCCCGCACGCGGCTTGGGGAGCTCGAAGCGAGCGCGCAAGGACAGATCGCGATCGTCGGCGCCGGCTGTCGCTATCCGGGAGATGTGCGTTCGGCCGAGCAGCTGTGGGAGCTCGTCGCCGCTGGCCGCGACGCTATCTCAAAGCTGCCGACAGACCGCGGCTGGGGTCTCGAGGACCTATATAGCTCACAGGACGGTGGGCCTGGCGCCGATTGGGTCGGGGAAAGCGGCTTCCTGCACGACGCCGCCGACTTCGACGCGGGCTTCTTCGGCATCGGCTCGCGCGAGGCGATGATGATGGACCCCCAGCAGCGGGTGCTGCTGGAAATCTCGTGGGAGGCGATCGAGACGGCCGGGATCGATCCGACGTCGTTGCGCGACAGCGAGACCGCGGTGTTCGCCGGAGTGGCCACCCAGGATCACGCCCTGCGCCTGGCTGGTCTCCCTCTGTCAGAGGACATGGGCGCCTATCTGAGCATGGGCAGCACCGGCAGCGTCCTGTCCGGTCGCATCGCGTATCTGCTCGGCTTGAAAGGCCCGGCGGTCACCGTCGACACGGCGTGCTCGTCCTCGCTGGTTGCGGTGCACTTGGCGTGCAACGCCCTGCGCCTTGGGGGGTGCAAGCTTGCGTTGGCCGGTGGCGTGACCGTGCTGTCGACTCCGATGCTCTTTCTCGGGATGCTGGGACAGCAAGGGCTTGCGCCCGACGGCAGGTGCAAGTCGTTCGCGCAGGGAGCCGACGGGACGGCGTTCTCCGAGGGCGCGGGCATGGTGCTGCTCGAGCGCCTGGAGGACGCGCACAGGTTGGGGCACCCCGTGCTGGCGGTCATATCCGGCAGCGCGTTCAACCAGGACGGCGCCAGCAACGGCCTGACGGCGCCTAATGGGCTTGCGCAGGAGCGGGTGATCCGTCAAGCGCTGTCGGCGGCGGGCATCGCCGCGGGCATGGTCGACGCCGTCGAGGCGCACGGGACCGGCACGGCGCTCGGCGACCCGATCGAGGCGGAGGCGATCCTCGCCACCTACGGTCAGGGTCGAGCGGACGGGCGGCCGCTGTGGCTTGGGTCGATCAAGTCGAACATCGGGCACACGCAGGCAGCCGCCGGTGTCGCGGGCGTGATCAAGACGGTGATGGCGCTGCGAAATCAGGTGCTTCCCAAGACATTGAATCTCGATGTGCCCAGCTCGATGGTGGACTGGTCGTTGGGCGACGTCTCGCTCCTGACCGAGCCCGTCGGGTGGGCGCCAGGGGAGCAGCCGCGCCGCGCCGGCATATCCTCGTTCGGCGTCAGCGGCACGAACGTGCACATGATCGTCGAGGAAGCGCCGTCTTCGAACGGCTCGGCTCGCGTGACGGTGGGCTCACCCCCATCGGATGTCGGGCTGCTCGAGGACGGCGTGACGCCATGCGCGATCTCGGCGAAGAGCGTCCAGGCGCTGCGCGAGCAGGCGGCGCGACTGCGAGACTGGCTCGTCGACCGACCCGATTGCGACGTGCGCGACGTCGGCTGCTCGCTCGCGAGCACACGCACCGCGTTCGACTGTCGAGCGGTGGTCGTCGCCGGCGACATCCAGGAGCTGATCGCCGGCGCGGACGCGCTCGCGCGCGGAGAGGGAGAGGTGAGCGTCGGGCACGTCGCCGCCGGCAAGGGAGATCTCGCGTTCGTGTTCCCGGGCCATGGATCCCAGTGGGTCGGGATGGCGCTCGAGCTGATCGAGTCCTCGCCCGTGTTCGCCAGGCGCATAAAGGCGTGTGAGGAGGCGCTCAGCCCCCATCAGGACTGGTCGCTGACCGCTGCGTTGCGACAAGGGCCGGGCGCGCCGTCGCTTGACCGTATCGACGTGGTTCAGCCGGTGCTGTTCGCGGTGATGGTCTCGGTGGCGGGCTTGTGGGGCGCTTGCGGCGTGCTTGCCGATGCCGTTGTGGGTCACTCCCAGGGTGAGATCGCCGCGGCGCATGTGGCCGGCGCGCTTTCGCTCGAGGACGCGGCGAAGATCGTGGCTTTGCGCAGCCGCGCGCTCGCGAGCCTTGCGGGCAAGGGCGCGATGAGCTCGGTCGCACTCGGCGCCAGCGAGCTGGAGGCGCGGTTGGAGCGCTACGCCGGCCGGGTCGTGATAGCCGCCGCCAACGGCCCTCGCTCGACCGTGCTGTCTGGGGACGCCGAGGCGCTGTCCGAGCTGGCGCAGGACTGCGCCGCCGAGCAGATCCGCGTGAAGCAAGTCGCGGGAGCCGTCGGAGCCGGCCACTCGCCTCTGGTCGAGCCCTTGCGAGAGCAGCTCCTGGGCGCGTGCTCGCAGATCCTGCCTCGCTCTGGCGACACCGCCTTCTACTCGACCGTCACCGCGGGGCGCTTGGACACCGAAGCCCTCGACCCCGAGTACTGGTATCGCAACGCGCGCGAGCCGGTGCGCTTCGAGCAGACGATGCGCCGTCTGCTGGAGGACGGCTTTCGCGCGTTCGTCGAGCTCAGCCCGCATCCGCTGCTCTCGACCGCGATGGCGGACACGATCGACGAGGCCCTCGAGAAGCCGGGGGACACGCGCGTCATCGGGTCGCTGCGGCGTGACGACGGCGGCGCGCGTCGCTTCCTGACGTCGCTCGGCGAAGCGTGGTCATGTGGCCTTGACGTCGACTGGGCGGCGGTCTTCGCAGGCAGCGGCGCTAGCGAGGTCGCGCTGCCGACCTACGCATTTCAACGCGAGCGCTACTGGTACATGCCATCGGCGGACGGTCCCGCGGGCATCGCGCTGAGGATCGCGAGCGGAGATGATGGCTTCTCGGGCGCGCAAGTCGGCACGACAGCCGACGGAGCTCTCTTGCGGGGACTCGCCGACGCGCCGCCAGAGGAGCGCGAGGGGCTCGTCTTGCAAGCCGTTTGCGAGCAGATAGCCGCTGTCCTTGTGGATCTATCCGCGGATGCGGTCGATCCGGACGCCAACCTGCTCGAGCTCGGCTTTGACTCGATCAGCGCCCTGGAGTTGCGCAGCCGGCTGAACGGCGTCACCTCGTTGCACGTACCGATGAGCGTGCTGTTCGAGCGCCCGACTCCGACGGTGCTGGCGAGCCACATCGCTTCGCGACTGGCCGACCTGCCCGCCGATCGACAGACCGGATCGGATGATCGACAGAGCGGCTCGGAAGATCAAGCCTGGCAACCGCACGCCGGGCTCTCGCCACTTGGCGGCTCGCGGAGCACGCTGGTCGAGATGCTGCGCCACGCTCGCGACAGCGGCGCCGCCTCGCAGTTCACCGACATGTTGATGGTGGCCTCGAAGTTCCGCCCGGCATTTGACACGCTGGCGGCGCGCGACGTCGACCTGGAGTGCGCGACGCTCTCCAAGGGCCCCGCATCCAACGAGCTGATCTGTCTGCCGACCGCCCTCGCGCTGTCCGGCCCTCATCAGTATGTGAGGTTCGCAAGGGCCTTTCACGGTGAGCGCACGGTCTCAGCGCTCGCGCTGCCGGGATTCGCGCCCGGCGCCGCCGTGCCCGAGAGCTTGGAGGCGGTGATCGAGGCGCTTGCTTGGGCCGTCGAGAGGCTCGCTTGCGATGCGCCGCCCGTGCTGGTTGGGTACTCCTCGGGTGGATGGCTCGCCAACGCTCTCGCGAGCCGTCTCGAGCGCGACGCGCGCTCAACCGGCGTCGCCGCCGTTGTGCTGCTCGACAGCTTTCCGGTCGCCGGTCGCGCGTCGGGCGAGTCGTTGCTCGGGGCGCTGATCGGCGCGCTCACGGACGACATGCTCGGCTTCGTCAGCGACGATCGCCTCACGGCGATGGGCGCCTATCTGCGTCTGCTCGCGGATTGGATGCCCGTGGAGACAGCCGCGCCCACCTTGCTCGTGCGAGCCAGCGAGTCGCTGCCGGGAGCCGACGAGGGTGAGCGGCGCTGGGAGCTTGCCGCCAGCGAGATCGAAGCGCCCGGCAATCACCTCACGATGATCGAAGAGCACGTCGAGGCGACGGCGCGCGCGGTTAGGAATTGGCTATCGACGACGCTAGACGGAGAGAGGGTGATGGACACATGCTGAGGCAAGGCCATGGTCGCATGCAAAGGACGGTTGCCACCGAGACGCCCAGCGATGAGGCGACGTCTGACGCGGGCGCTCCCCGCGATCGCTTCTCGAGCCTGGTCGAGGCGCTCGCCCATGGGGCCAGCTCCGAGCAGCTGGCCGAATGTGAGCTTCCCGCGACCTATGTGGCGGCTCACCTCTCCAGCGAGGACGAGACGATGTTCGGCGGCGATGACGACCGGGACGTGCGGCGCTCGCTGCGCGTCGGCGAGGTGCCACTGCCCGAGCTCGCGCCGGACGAGGTCCTGCTTGCCGTGATGGCGAGCGCGGTCAACTACAACACCGTGTGGTCGGCGATGTTCGAGCCCGTGCCCACGTTTCGCTTCCTCGAGAGCCTTGGACGTCGCGGCGGCTGGGATGCCCGCCACGACCTTCCGCATCACGTCCTCGGCTCCGACGCCTCGGGCGTGGTCGTCGATGTCGGCGCGGCGGTGCGCGGCTGGTCGATTGGAGCCCGCGTCGTCGTATATCCGTGTGCCATCGACTATCAAGATCCGCTTTCGCAGGTCGACGGCATGCTGGCCTCCGACCAGCGCGCCTGGGGATTCGAGACGAACTTCGGGGGGCTTGCGCACTTCGCGGTGGTGAAGGCCAATCAGCTGATCCCTAAGCCGCTTCATCTGACATGGGAGGAGGCCGCGTGCAACACGTTGTGCGCGATGACGGCCTATCGGATGCTTGTCAGCCCGCGCGGGGCGCAGCTCAAGCAAGGGGACCTCGTGCTGGTCTGGGGGGCGACGGGAGGTTTGGGCGCCTATGCGATCCAGCTGATACGCAACGGTGGCGGAATCGCGATCGGCGTCGTGGGCTCCGCGCGCAAGGCTCGTCTGCTGGAAGCGGCTCGGATGCGATCTGGTGCTGCGCCGTGACGAGCTTGGCCTGGACGGCTTGGGCGAAGTCGAGATGGGCAAGCGGGTCGGCGCGGAGATCCGCCGCCACTTCGGCGAAGACCCGCACATAGTCTTCGAGCATGTCGGGCGGGAGACGTTTGGCGCCTCGGTATACCTCGTGCGGCGCGGAGGGACTGTGATCACGTGCGGGTCGAGCACCGGCTATCTACACCAGTACGACAACCGTCGCCTGTGGATGCGGCTGAAGCGCGTGATCGGCAGCCACGCGGCCAACTGGCAGGAGGCGTGTGAGGCCAATCGTCTGATCGCAGATGGGCAGGATCGTGCCGGCGCTGTCGAACGTGTTCCCACTGGAGCGGGTCGGCGAGGCCGCGCGCGAAGTGCAGCTCAACCGTCATGTCGGCAAGGTCGGCGTGCTGTGCCTCGCCGAGCGCGAGGGGCTCGGCGTCGAAGATCCCGAGCTGCGAGCGTCGGTCGGCGAGGAGCGTCTGCAGGCTCTTCCGCGAGTCTCGCGTAGGGAGCTAGGTGCGGACTTACGCCAAAGCGACATGGAGGAATCGAGGCTGAGCTCGCCGTCGAGATCGGCGCCCAGTCGCCTTCGAGGATGTGCGTCTCGCTTTATTCGCCGCGCCAGAGCGGCGCGCGCTTCTCGGCGAAGGCTGCCATCCCCTCGCGCAGATCGTGCGACTCGAATGAGGCACGACGCAGCTCGATCAGCTCGGATTCGACATCCTCGGGCAGCGTGCCCTCGCTGTGCAGCAACGCCGCGATCACACGCTTGTTGCCGACCTGCGACAGGGGCGCGTTCGCCGCGAGCTCGCTGGCCACACTCAGCGCGACCCTGCTCGAGCTCGTCGGCTGGCGGCGACGCGGTTGACGAGCCCCCAGCCGAGTGCCGATCTCCGCGTCGATATAGCTGCCGAGCAGGAACAGCTCGCGCGTGCGCGGCGACGCCGATCGTGTCGATGAAGCGACGCAAGCCCGTGTGCGAGTAGACCAGGCCGAGCTTGGCAGGTGGCATGCCGAGCTTGATCTGCGTCCGCGGCCACGCGCAGGTCGCAGGCGAGCGCCAGCTCCAGGCCCGCCGCCGATCGTGTGGCCCGGCAGCGCCGCGAGCGTGGGGTAGGGAAACGCTTCCAGCGCTTCGATCGCCTCGGTGAAGGGATGCGCGACGAGCCGCTCGGCCTCTTCCTGGAAGCGCCCGTTGGCGATCTCGCCGATCTCATAGCCCGCTGAGAACATGCCGTCCGAGCCGGTCACGCATCACGCAACGGGTCCGCGACCGCGGGGCGGCCTCTTCGCCGAGCACGGTCGAGATCGCGTCGAGGATCGGCTGGTCGAGCGCGTTGCGCTTCTGCGGGATTGGAGATCGTGAGTCGCACGACTCCGTCGGCCGGTCGATCTACGAGCAGCTTGCCGTCGGCCAGCTCGCGTTGGGGGGCGCCAGTGTCTTGGGTCACCGGCGCGGAAGGCTACTCCAGGACGACCAGCGTGTCGCCCTCGCTGACCGCCTGGCCCTCCTCGCAGAGGATCTCGACGACCTCGCCCGCGTCCTCGGCCTCGACCGGCATCTCCATCTTCATCGACTCGAGGATCGCCACGGTGTCGCCCTCCTCGATCTGATCGCCGACGGCGCACTCGATCTTCCAGACCGTGCCGGTGATGTGAGCCTCTACCTCAGCCACGCGTCGGAAACCTCCGCGGAACGCCGTAGGGGATAGACGGTCGGGGACAATAGCCGCCGCACCCGACCGATGATGGCTTCTGAGATCCCTGCAACCGACGGCAAGCCCGGACGTGCTCGGCGCTCGTCGCCGCCCACAACGAGGCCGATCGCATCGCGGCGACGCTCGCCGCGCTCGCGGCAGCCTTTCCGGGAGCGTCGGTGTGGGTGGCCGACGACGGCTCGACCGACGGCACTGCGGCGATCGCCGCGGCCGCCGGCGCCACGGTCGTGCGCAGTGTGGGCAGCGAGCTCGGGGCCCCGCGCCGAAGGGGAGGGGTCGGCAAGGGCGGCGCGATGACGCTCGCGGCTCGCGAGGCGCTTGCGAGCGTCGGGACCGGCGAGCGACGGGTCGTGTTGCTGTGCGACGGCGATCTCGGCGACTCGGCGGCGCGGCTGGGGCCGCTTGTGGATGCGGTGCGCGGCGGCGAGGCCGATCTCGCGGTGGCGGTCTTCTCAAAGCGCGTCGGCGGCGGGCTCGGTCTGGCGGTCGGTTTTGCCGGCTGGGCGATCAGGCGGCGCTGTGGCCTTGACCTTCGCGCGCCGATCTCGGGACAGCGCGCTATGCATGGCAGCCTGCTGGCGCATGCGTTGCCCTTCGCGCACGGCTATGGGCATGGAGATCGGCATGACGATCGACGCGGCACGCGCGGGCGCGCGCGTGGCGGAGATCGATTTGGAGCTGGCGCACCGCGTGACCGGCCGCACGCTCGGCGGCTTCCTGCACCGCGGGCGCCAGCTGATCGACTTCGTGCGGGTGTACCTCGCGCGCGGCGGACGGTCGGGACGCGGGCAGGGCGCGCGCAGATAGGCTCGCCTGGTGCTCAGCACGTCCCCGATGAGCCGCTTCCGACGCCTCGCTCCCGGTTACCCACTCCCGACGACTCGCTCACGGTTACCACTCCCGATGACTCGCTCACGATGACCCTGCTCGGCGAGGGCGGCACGCGATGATCTTGGCGATCGACCAGGGCACCACCGGCACGACCTGCATCGTGTTCGACGAGCGGGCCGAGCCGATCGGTCGCGCCTACCGCGAGTTCACGCAGCACTTCCCGCGGCCCGGGTGGGTGGAGCACGACGCGGGCGAGATCTGGGAGGTGACCCAAGCGGTCGCCGCGAGGCGCTCGCGGACGCCGAAGCTCGCCCGGGCGAGCTCGTGGCGGTCGGGATCACCAACCAGCGCGAGACCGTGTGCGTGTGGGACCCGGCGACCGGAGAGCCGCTGCACCGGGCGATCGTGTGGCAGGACCGCCGCACGGCCGAGCGCTGCGAGCAACTGCGCGCGGAGGGTCACGAGACGTTCGTGCGCGAGCGCACGGGCCTCGTGCTCGACCCCTACTTCTCCGCGACCAAGATCGAGTGGCTGCTCCACAACGTGGAGGGCCTGCGCGAGCGCGCGCGCGAGGGGCGCGCCGTGTTCGGGACGGTCGACGCTTGGCTGATCTTCAAGCTCTGCGGCGAGCACGTCACCGACCCGTCGAACGCGTCGCGCACGATGCTCTACGACATCGTGAGAGGGCGGTGGGACCCGGAGCTGCTGTCGCTGCTCGATATCCCCGAGCGGGCGCTTGCCGCGTGTCGGCGCGAGCGCGGGCGCGCTCGGGCAGACACGTCCCGATGCGCTGCAGCGGGCACACCGTGCCGGTGGCGGGCGTCGCGGGCGATCAGCAGGCGGCCCTGTTCGGCCAGGCGTGCGTGGACCCGGGCATGGGCAAGAACACGTACGGGACCGGCTCGTTCGCGCTGCTCAACACGGGCTTCAAGGCGCCCGCCCCCGAGCCAGGGTTGCTGAGCACGGTCGCGTGGGGCATCGGCGGCTCGACGTCGTACGCTCTGGAGGCCTCGATCTTCGTGACGGGAGCGGCGGTCCAGTGGCTGCGCGACGGGCTGGGCGTGATCGAGCAGGCGAGCGATACCGAAGCGCTCGCGGCTTCGCTCGAGGGCAACGACGGGGTGTACTTCGTGCCCGCGCTCACCGGGCTGGGCTCGCCGCACTGGGACCCGCGTGCGCGCGGGACGATCGTCGGCCTGACGCGCGGCAGCGGCCGCGCGCACCTGGCGCGGGCCACGCTCGAGGCGATCGCCTACCAGACGGTCGATGCGCTGCAGGCGATGGGCCGCGCCTCCTCGCGACCGCTGAGCGAGCTGCGCGCCGACGGCGGCGCCACCGCCAACGCGTGGCTGATGCAGTTCCAGGCCGACGTGCTCGGCGTGCCGGTCGTGGTGCCGGAGATCGCCGAGACAACCGCGCTCGGCGCCGCCTACCTGGCCGGTGTTGGCGTGGGCGCGTGGACGGTCGCCGACGTGCGCGATGGCTGGCGCGAGGGCGCGCGCTATGAGCCGAGCATGGGCGAGGACCAGCGCGAGGCGCTGCTGGCAGGGTGGGCCGCCGCGCTCGATGTAACTTCAGCCGCCCGCCGCTGTAAAGCCACATAGATGAGTGAGCTGGCGCCGATGCGCGAACAGGTCTACACCGACCCGCGGCCCAAGGAGTACTTCGACCGTTTCCACGAGCGTGCGCGCACACGCGAACCCGACTGGGCCTACGAGCTGGTGCGGCTGCTCACCTCGCTGTACGCCTACACGTTCTTCAGGGCGCGCCCGATCTCGACCGAGAAGGTGCCGGGCTCGGGCGCGGTGATCCTCGCCCCCAACCATTTCAGCTTCATGGATCACTTCCTGATGGGCTGCTACATCCGCCGCAAGGTCAGGTTCATGGCAAAGTCGCAGCTGTTCAGCGGGCCGATGCAGTTCATCTACACCCACGGGGGTGTGTTCCCCGTGCGCAGGGGGGCCCGCGACGAGGAGATGTTCGTGACCGCCAAAGCGATCCTCGCTCGTGAGGGGGCGATCACGATGTACTGCGAGGGTGGGCGCTCGCGCGACGGCAAACTCGCCGAGCACGCCAAGGCGGGCATCGGACGTCTCGCCCTGGAAACCGGCGCGCCGATCGTGCCGATCGCGATCCACGGGTCCTCGCGCATCCGCAACTGGAAGCGCCTGCAGTTCCCGAAGGTCACGATTCAGTACGGCGACGCGATTCGCTTCGAGCGAATCGAGAACGCCACGCGCGAGCAGCAGCACGCGGTCGCCGAGGCGGTGCTCACCGAGATCAAGGGTCTCTACGGCGGCTTGGAGCAGCACGGCCGCAAGGGCGCGCTGCGCCGCGCCCGCGCGCGGCGCCGCGCCGAGCGCCGCGCCCGCCCGAGCACGAACGGCGCCGCCACGGTTTGAAGCGCCCGCGCGAGCGCGACCGCGCCGCCACGAATTGAAAGCGTCCAGCCGGGCGCTTTGCGAGCTGGCCTCGCGAGGGTGTTAGACAGCCCCTCGAGGTTGAGCGCAACAGGCTCTGCGGTTCGGTAATGTCTGAGGGCATGGCCGCTGTCGCCCCAGCAGTTTCGGCCGCTGTCGAGCAGGCGCTGGCGTTGTTCGAGCAGCGTCCACCAGCGGCGAGCGTGGCGCTGCGGGACGGCTATGTGGATCTGCTTGGCGAGGACGACGACCCGACGGGCGGGCATCTCGTCCAGCGCCTGATGACAAGCAGGCTGATACCGCGCATATACGAGCGCGTGTGGCGTCCGATGGCGATGCGCGTCCTCGCTGGCCGCAAGGGGCCGCGCCGGCTCGAGGAGTGCCGCATCGCGGTGGGGATGCTGGCGCTCAGCGCGGGCGACAGCGTGTTGGACGTGGGCTGCGGGCCTGGGAACTTCACGCGAAGCTTCGCCGAGGCGACGGGCGATGGCCTGGTTGTTGGGTTTGACGCGTCAAAGACGATGCTGGCGGCCGGCGCGCGCGCGACGGCGAACGCGAACGTCGCCTATGTGAGGGGGGACGCCTGTGCGCTGCCGTTCAAGGCGTCCAGCTTCGACGCCGTCTGCTGCTTTGGCGCGCTGCACCTGTTCGAGCCGCCGCTGCAAGCGTTGGATGAGATCGTGCGCGTGCTGGGGCCGGGCGGGCGCGTGGCGCTGATGACGACATGCGATCCGGATTCGGCGCCGGGTGGCGACGCGATCGCCGTGCGCAAGCACGGGGGGATGCTGATGTTCGCGCGCGATCAGGTCACCGCGGCGCTGGGCGAGCGCGGGCTGCTCGAGATCGAGCAGCGCGTGACGGGCAGCATCCAGTTCATATCGGCCCGTAAGCCGATCGGCTGACTGTCGCGAGCGCCGGTGGGCACGCCCGCGACTGATCGCTTGCAAGGCGGGCCGCCGCGAGACGACCCCGAGGGCCACAGCCGTGAGGCCGGGCCCTCGGGCGCACGCCAAGCGTTGCCTCAGGAAGTCATCCCGGTGAACTGGCCGCCGGTGATGTTGAGGACCTGGCCGTGCACGTAGTTCGACCACGGCGAGCACAGGAAGAAGACGCCGCCCGCGGCCTCCTCGGGCGTGCCGGGGCGACCGAGCGGGATCAGCATCGAGGCCATCTGGCGCAGCTGCTCGGGGATCCCGAGCTGGACCTTCTCGCCGCCGATCTCCATCGTGTTGTCCTCGACCTTGGCGGCCGTCAGGCGCGTCTCGATGAAGCCGAACGCGACCGCGTTGACGTTGACCTTGAACTGGCCCCACTCCTTGGCGAGCGTCTTGGTCAGCCCGACCACGCCCGCCTTGCCGGATGAGTAGTTGGCCTGGCCGGCGTTGCCCATCGTGCCGGAGATCGAGGAGACGTTGACGATCTTGCGGAACACCTCCTGGCCTTGCCTCGCGCTCCTTCTTGGCGGGCTCGCGCAGGTGCGGCGCGGCGGCGCGGATCACCTTGAAGGGGACGATCAGGTGGATGTCGAGCATCGCCTGGAACTGCTCGTCGGACATCTTGTGGATCGGCGCGTCGACCGTGTAGCCGGCGTTGTTGACGATGATGTCGATCTTGCCCGAACGAGTCGATCGCCTTCTGCGACGAGCTGGTCGGCCGCGTCGCCCTTGGTCAAGTCGCCGGAGAACACGGCGGTCTCGCCCGAGATCTCCTGCGATGCCTGCTCGGCGATGTCGCCGTCGAGGTCGTTGATGAGGACCTGCGCGCCCTGTGAGGCGAGCAGCTCAGCCGTCGCGCGCCCGATGCCGCGCGCCGAGCCGGTCACGATCGCGGCCTTGCCGTCGAGTACTCCCATAGCGTTCTGCTTCTCCTTGTAGTGGACACCGCCCCATATCTTCGCCCCCTCCGGGGGCTCCAACACCGGAGGTGTTCGAGGGGGTCAGGAGGTTATCCGCCCGGCCAGGAAAGCGTCAGCCGAGGATCGTGCCGAAGTCCTGCGTGTACATCCCGCCGGCTTCGACCGCCGGAGACCTCGGGGTCGATCCCGATCGCCGCTGTAGCGGTAGCCGCCGTTGAGGATGTTGGCGCGGTGGCCCGGGGAGTTCATCCATGCGCGCACGATCGCGCGCGGCGTGCCGAGCCACAGCGTGCCCCACGCGATGTTCTCGCCGAGCGCGTAGCCGACGCGGTCGTTGGGGATGAACCCGCTCGCGCGGATGCGCGCCTGCAGCGTCTGACCAGTCGGGGCTGGTGTGTTCGAAGTAGTGGCTGGTCGACCATGTCCCGCGAGTGGCTGGTCGCCGCGCTCGACAGGTGCGGGTCTTCGACCAGCGCCGACGTGCCGAAGCGAGCGCGTTCGTCGTTGACGAGACAGAGCGTCGCGGCGCGCACCCGTTCGAGGTTGTCGAGCCTGGGTGTGAGGCCCGCGTCTACGCATGAGTCTGAGGCGGTCGCCGGCCGGCGGCGGTTGCCGCGCGCGAGCTTGCGAGCGGCGCTGTGCTTGCGATGGTGGCGCTTGTGCTTGCGATGGCGCTTGTGGGAGTGGCGCGCGGGATGGTTGATTTTCAGATGACGGACCCTGACCACGCCGTGTCTGTGACGCGGGCTCGTGGCGCCCGACGGGCCAGGCAACGCCAGCAGCAACAGCGCCGAGGCGAGAGCAAGGAGCGATGGCAGACAGCGCTTCACGCCGCATGAATCGGCAACTGGCTCGAATTACATGAGCGCCTGCGCGGAAAACTGAACGTGCGTCTGTCGCGGGCGCTGTGAACGGGCGCCTACAACGCCAGCAAGCGCCCCAGGATCTCCCGCATGATCTCGTCGGAGCCGCCGCCGATCGGGCCGAGGCGCGCGTCGCGCGCGGCGCGCTGGGCCCAGTGCTCGCCCATGTAGCCCATGCCGCCGTGGATTTGCAGGCACTCGTCCATCAGCTCGTACGAGGCGCGCTGGGTGAGCAGCTTCGCCATCGTCACCTGCATGAGCGGTTCCTCGCCGGCTGCGAAACGGCGCAGGGCGTCGTAGGTGACGCAGCGCGCTGTGTAGGCGCTCGTGGCCAGGTCGGCGAGCTTGTGGCGCGTGACCTGGTGCTTGGAGAGGGGCCGGCCGAAGGCGGTGCGCTCGCGTGCGTACTCGGCTGTGCGCTCGTACGCCAGGCGCATCGCCCCGACGGCTCCCAGCGCCATCGCGAGGCGCTCCCATTGGAAGTTGGCCATGATCAGCTTGAAGCCCTCGTGCAGCTCGCCGAGCAGGTTCTCCGCCGGCACGAACACGTCCTCGAAGGAGATCGTGGCGGTGTCCGAGGCATGCCAGCCGAGCTTGTCGAGCTTGGACGAGCGCACGCCCTCCCCGCGATCCACGATCAGGAACGAGATGTCGTGGTGGCGGGAGGGTGGGTCCTCATTCTTCGTCTTCAGCGCGGTGACCATGAAATGGGCGCGCACGCCGTTGGTGATGTAGGTCTTCTCGCCGTTGACGACCCAGCCGCCGTCGACGCGCTCGGCCTTCGTGCGCAGCGCGGCGACGTCTGAGCCGGCGTCGGGCTCGGTGATCGCGAGCGCGCCGATCTTCTCGCCGCGAATCGCCGGCACGAGGTATTGCTGCTTCTGCTCGTCGGTGCCGAACTTCCAGATCGGCGGCGTGGCGATATTGATGTGTGCGCCGATCCCCGCCGCGGTCCCGCCCGAGCCGATGCGCGCCATCTCCTCGACGAGCACCGCCTCGTGCAGGTAGTCGCCGCCCTGCCCGCCCAGCTCCGTGGGGTACTTCAGCCCGAGCAGCCCCTGCGCGGCGAGCTTGGGAAACACCTCGTCGGGAAACCAGCGCTCGGCCTCCCACCGCTGCGCATGGGGCGCCAGCTCGCGGTCGAGGAAGCCGCGCACAGACTCGCGCAGCTGCTCGTGCTCGTCGTTGAAAGGAGGGCTCGGCGTCGGGGTCATTTTGCTGTTCCGACCGGCACATGTGCCGGTCGGCCGGACGGTGCATGCACCGTCCGGGCCATCGCCGCATGCGGCGATGGCTTTAAAGACCATATGAACGACCAATCACCTCGAGCATGATCTCGTCGGTGCCCGCGCCGATGCGGTTCAGGCGCAGGTCACGCCAGGCGCGCTCGATCCCGTACTCCTTCATGTAGCCGGCGCCGCCGTGAATCTGCAGGCACTCGTCGGCGACCTCGCACGCGATGCGCGCGGAGTACAGCTTGGCCATCGAGATCTCGCGCACCGGGTAGTCGCCGTTCTCGTTGCGCCACGCGGTCATGTACACCATCTGGCGCGCCGTCTCGATCTTGGTTGCCATCTCGGCGAACTTGTGGCGGATCACCTGGAACTGGCCGATCGAGCGGCCGAACGCCTTGCGCTCCTTGGCGTATTCGAGCGTGCGCTCGAACAGGCGCTGCGCGGCCGCGACGCAGCCGGCGGCGCCGATCAAGCGCTCGCCCTGCAGCTCCCACATGATGTGGTAGAAGCCGCGGCCGACCTGGCCCAGCACCGCGCTCTCGGGCACGCGCACGTCCTGGAAGGCGAGCAGCGCCGTGTCGGATGCGTGCATCCCCATCTTGCGCAGCTTCTGCTCGCGGATCACCCCGGGGGCGTCCATCGGCACGAGGAACAGCGTGAAGCCGTCATAGCCGGCGTCGGCGTCGGTCTTGGTGACGAGCACGATCACATCCGCGCGGTGGCCGTTGGTGATGTAGGTCTTCGAGCCATTGATGACGTATTCATCGCCGTCCTTGACCGCGCGCGTCTTGATCCCCGCCACGTCTGAGCCGGCGTCGGGCTCGGTGATGCCCAGGCACAGGATCTTCTCGCCGCGGATCGCGGGCGCCACCCACTGCTGCTTCTGCTCCTCGGTGCCGAACGCGAGGATCGGAGGCATCGCCATGTCGGTCTGTACTGCGATCCCCATTGCCAGCCCGCCACAGTTGGAGTGCCCGATCTCCTCGGCGAGCACCAGCGCGCTGTAGTAGTCGCCACCCTGCCCGCCGTACTGCTCGGGCTTGTCGAGACCGAGGAAGCCAAGCTCGCCCATGCGCTGGAAGACGGAGTCGGGGAACGTCGTCTCCTCCCACTCGTCCGCGTGCGGGGCGAGCTCGCGGGTCGCGAAGTTGCGGATCGACTCGCGCAGCTGTTCGTGCTCGTCGGTGAAGATGAAGTGCTTGCGCTTGACTTGGAAGTCTGGCTTCAGGACGCTCTCGGCTGTGGCGGCCATTGGGGTGGCTCCTTGTCTTGTGCTCGTCGCGGTTCTCGTACAGCAAGGCTACCGGGCTTGTTGGCTGATTGGCCAGCCCCCTGGCGGGACGGTTAGGATGCGCCGGTGAGCGAGAAGGTTCTCTACGAGGTGGCAGACGGCGTGGCCGCGATCACGTTGAACGAGCCCTCCACGCGCAACGCCCTGTCGGCGGAGGTGCTCGACGGGCTGATCTCCTCCTTCGAGCGCGCCCGCGACGACGATGCGGTGCGGGTCGCGGTGCTCGCCTCCTCGCACGACAAAGTCTTCTCGTCCGGCGCCAACCTCGGCGGCTTCGCCGGCGACGTGCCGCTCGTGCACAAGCACTTCGGCTCCGAGCGCTTCGTCTCGCTCTTCAAGCTGATCGGCGCGCTCGGCAAGCCCACGATCTGCGCCGCCCGCGGGCACGTGCTCGCCGGAGCACTCGGCATCGCGCTCGCCTGTGATCTGATCGTGGCCTCAGACGCCGCCACGTTCGGCACGCCCGAGATCAACGTCGGCGCCTTCCCGTTCATGATCATGGCCTTCATCTACCGCAACGTCCCGCGCAAGAAGGCCAACGAGCTGCTGTTGCTCGGCGAGCGCTGGTCCGCCGAGGAGGCGCTTGCGGCCGGGCTCGTCAACAAGGTCGTCCCTGCCGGCGAGTTCGACGGCGCCGTGGCCGAGTGGGCCGCGAAGCTCGCCTCTAAGTCGCCGCTGATCATGCGCCTCGGCAAGGAGGCGATGCGCCGCCAGCTCGACATGCCGCTCGACGATGCCTTGGACTACCTGCGCGCCCAGTTGACGCTTGCCGTCTCGACCGAGGACATCGTCGAGGGCGTCACCGCCTTCTTCCAGAAGAGGGAGCCTGAATGGAAGGGACGATGACCTCGTTGCTGCGCCCGCTCGTCGAGGACCTGCACGCGCGCCGCGAGCAGATCCGTCTCGGCGGCGGCCAGGAGAAGATCGACCGTCAGCACGAGAAGGGCGCGCTCACCGCGCGCGAGCGGATCGCCCTGCTCGTCGACGAGGGCACGTTCGTCGAGCTGGGCATCCACGGCAAGCCACACACCTCCCAGCGCGCGATGGACGGTGTCAACGCCCCGGCCGACGGTGTGATCACGGGCTACGGCAAGGTCGAGGAGCGCCTCACCGCCGTGTGTGCGTACGACTTCACCGTGATGGCCGGCTCGATGGGCATGACCGGCGAGTTCAAGGTCACGCGTCTGCGCGAGCTGGCCCTGACGAAGCGCATCCCGTTCGTGTGGCTGCTCGACTCGGCCGGCGCGCGCGTGCAGGAGGCGGCGGGAGCGATGTTCGCCGGCTCCGGCCACCTGTTCCGCGAGGAGGTGATCATGAGCGGCGTGATCCCCCAGGTCGCCGCTCTGTTGGGCCCATGCGCCGCCGGCACCGCCTACATCCCCGGGCTGGCCGATTTCGTGCCGATGGTCAAGGGTCGCGGCTCGATGGCGCTCGCCGGGCCGCACCTCGTGCGTGCCGCCGTGGGTGAGGACGTCACCCAGGAGGAACTGGGCGGCTCGCGCGTGCACTGTCGCAAGTCGGGCGTGGGGGACATGGAGGTCGCCTCCGACGAGGAGTGCATCGAGCGCATCAAGCAATACCTGTCTTTCATGCCCCAGAACTGCGAGCAGCCGCCCCCGATCCGGGCGGGCGGGCCTGGATCCGACCCGATCCAGCGCGGCGACGAGGAGCTGCTCGACGTGCTGCCGGAGTCAAACCGCAAGCCCTATGACATGTACGAGGTCATCAAGCGCATCGTCGACGACGGGGAGATATTCGACATGAAGGGCCAGTGGGCCAAGACGATCATCACCTGCTTCGCGCGCTTCGGCGGCAGGCCGGCCGGGATCGTCGCCAACCAGCCCAAGCAGCTCGGGGGCATCCTCGACAACAACTCCGCCGACAAGGCCGCCCGCTTCGTCAACCTCTGTAACGCCTTTGGCATCCCGCTCGTCTTCATCCAGGACGTGCCCGGCTTCATGGTCGGCACGAAGGTCGAGGCCGAAGGCATCATTCGCCACGGCGCCAAGATGCTCTATGCGGTGGCGAACGCCACCGTGCCAAAGCTGACGGTCATCACGCGCAAGGCCTATGGCGCCGGCTACTACGTGATGTGCGGCCGCGCGTACGAGCCCGACCTGATCGTGGCGTGGCCCAGCGCCGAGATCTCCGTGATGGGAGCGGAGGGAGTCGTGGAGATCGCCTTCCGCAAGGCCGTCGACTCCGCAGAGGACCCGGCCGCCAAGAAGGCCGAGCTGGTCGAGAGCTTCAAAAAGATGTTCGACGTCTACATCGCCGCCGGCAACGACCTGATCGACGACGTGATCGACCCGCGCGAGACGCGCCTCACGATCTGCCGCGGCTTGGAGTTGGCCGAGGGCAAGAAGATCGAGCGTCCCCACAAGAAGTCGGGGGTCGTGCCGGTATGAACGCCGCGCCTCTTTCCATACCCACAATGCCGTATCCACGGAGGGCTTCATGAGCCTTGACGATCCCGTCGTCATCACCTGCTCGATCTCGGGCGTGATCGCCAACCGCGAGCAGTGCCCCGCGATCCCCTACACGCCGGAGGAGTACGGCGCCGAGGCCAAGCGCGCCGTGGACGAGGGCGCCTCGATGATCCACATCCACGCGCGCAAACCCGACGGCACGCCGAGCTATGAGATCGAGGATTTCTCAGCGATCACCGAGGCGATCCGGGGCGCCGTGGACGACGTGATCGTCAACTACTCGACGGGCACGATCGGCGTCCCCACCTCGACGCGCATCGAGTACCTGCGCGCCTGTCGCCCCGAAGTCGCGGCGCTGAACATGGGCTCGATGAACTACGCCAAGTACTCGCGCTCGCGCAAGGACTTCGTCTTCAAGATGGTCTTCCAGAACCCGTTCGAGGAGATCGTCGAGCTCTTGCAGGCGATGAACGAGCTGGGGATCAAGCCCGAGCACGAGTGCTTCGACCTCGGCCACGTCGGCTCGCTCGCGCCGCTCGTGGACATGGGCGTGCTGAAGACGCCGCTGCACGTCGACTGCGTGATGGGCGTCGTCGGCGGCATCCCGCCTACGCCGCGCAACCTGGCCGCGATGGTCGACAACATCGGCGACGTCCCCAGCGGGGCGGGTGGGCGCTCCCATCATTGGGGTGTGATCGGCATCTCCCGCGACCAGTGGACCCTGATCGCCACCGCGCTCACGCTCGGCGGCTCGATCAGGGCGGGCGTGGAGGACAACCTCTACCTGCCCGACGGCTCGATGGCGCGCTCCAACGGCGAGTTGATCGCCCAGGCGCGCAAGATGACCGAAGACGTTGGGCGGCGCCCGGCCACGGTGGCCGAGGCGCGCGGGTTGCTGGGCATCGCCTGATGGGCTTCCCGCCCCGCTTCGCACAATCGCGGACGGCTCGATGAGTCTTCCGCTCTCAGGCGTAAGGGTGCTGGACCTCTCGCGGCTGCTGCCCGGCGGCTTCTGCTCTCTGCTGCTGGCGGATTTCGGCGCGGAGGTGCTGAAGGTCGAGGATACGGGTCAGGGTGACTACATCCGCTGGGCGCCTCCCTACTACGAAGGCGCCGAGGACAGCGCGAAGTCCGCGATGTTCCTGTCGCTGAACCGCAACAAGCGCTCGATCAGAATCGACCTCAAGCAGGAGGCCGGGCGCGAGGTCCTGTTGCGGCTCGTGCGCGACTGTGACGTCGTGTTGGAGTCTTTTCGTCCGGGCGTGCTCGACCGGCTCGGCGTCGGCTACGAGCGCATGCGCGATGAGAACCCAGGGCTCGTGTATTGCGCGATCACCGGCTACGGTCAGACCGGCCCAAAGCGCGACGCCTCCGGGCACGACATGAACTACCTGGGTTTGATTGGCCTGCTTGGGTTGACGGGCGAAGCGGATGGGGTGGGTGGGCATCCCGTACAGGCCGCCGGCCAGATCGCCGACCTCGGCGGTGGCGCCCTGATGGCGGCCTTCGGCATCATGGCCGCGCTGAGAGAGCGCGACGGCTCACCAGGCCATCCAGGATCAGGCGAAGGCCAGCTGGTGGACACATCGATGGCCGACGGCGCCCTCTCCTGGCTCGCGATGGTCGCCGGGAGCTACTTCGCCGACGGCGTCGTCCCACGTAGGGGAGAGCAGATGCTCGCGGGCTCGGTCGTCTGCTACCGCCCGTACGAGTGCGCCGACGGCTGGGTCACTTTGGGGGCTTTGGAGCCCAAGTTCTGGCAGGCCTGGTGCCGCGGCGTCGCGCGCGAGGACTTGATCGAGCAGCAGTTCGAGAAGCCGGGCTCCGACGCGCACGGGCAGGTCGTCGAGGTCTTCAAGTCACGCACCCGCGCCGAGTGGACGCGGTTCGCCAGCGAACACGACTGCTGCCTGGAGCCGGTCCTTGACGTGGACGAGGCGCTCGCCTCCGAGCTTGTACGCGAGCGCGAGATGGTCGTCACGCTCGACCAGCCCGGCATCGACGGCGGTGTTCGCCAGCTAGGCGTGCCTGTAAAGCTCGGCCGCACCCCGGGCGAGCCCAACCGCCTGCCCGGCCCAGGCCTCGGCGAGCACACCGAGGAGGTCCTGCGCGCCGCGGGCTGCTCCGACAAGCAGGTGACCGAGCTGCTGGAGCAGGGCGCTGTTGCCGCGCAGGCCGAGGTCGCAAAGCGGGACTCCTTCCTCGCCTGAACCGCGTCCGTAGCCGCATCCAGCGGCTCATCCCAGACCCTTCGGCGGCAAGCGGGGTTGACAAGAGATCAGCTCTCGTGTATAACCACCCAATGGCTCGGCATCCCACAAGGGGTACCGGGCAGACATAAGGTCGGGTTTTTGGTCGGTCCCTGTGGTCGACACCATCCGGTAAGCAGGGCCCTTGGGAGAGGGACCGGGTCGCTTTTGAGAGGGAGTTGTTTTTCGCGTGGTTTCATTGGGGAATAACGCAGTCGAGAGTCCGTGTGCTCCTGGCGGGTCCGTTATAGGACGCGTCAGCGTCGCTGACGCGTCTCTCTCTCTCTCTCTCTCTCTGGCCGGCTTGGCTCACAGCTAAAGCCAGGCCAGATCGCAGTTCCCACCGGCCGCAAGGGCCGGTTGGGTTTCTCTCGTTCTTCAGCCGCCGCAGGCTTTGTGCCCCCGACGGTTTTCGCCTGTCCCCGAATGGGGGCTTGTCCCCCGAATGGGGGGCCATGCCCGCGGTCCCGCGGGTCTATTCGTGTGGATCGCCTTCTCCAGGAGGGATGGACTGATGCTGTCTTTTGTTCGTAGGCGTATGACCTTTGCCAATGTCGGGATGACTGTCGCGTTGGTGTTCGCGATGAGCGGTGGGGCTTTTGCCGCCGGGAAATTCTTGATCACCTCCACGAAACAGATCAGTCCGAAGGTGCTGAAGTCGTTGCAGGGGAAGGCCGGCCCGGCGGGCTCGCAGGGACTGGCGGGCAGTGCCGGTGCGCCGGGCCCGAAGGGCGATGCGGGAGCCGCGGGAGCGAACGGGGTGAACGGGTCCAACGGAGTAAGCGCCGAAGCGACCTCGTTCACCGGTAACAAGACGATCGGATCGGTGACGTGCACCGAAGGCGGTCTGCTCGTCAAATCCGCGAGTGGGGAAACGCTTGTCTGCAACGGCAAAAAAGGTTCGCAGGGGGCGCCGGGCGCTCCCGGTGTGATCCATCCCGAAGAAAAGCTGCCATCGGGTGCTTCGGAGACCGGTGCGTGGGGGGTGTCTGGACCCGTGGTCACGATCGATGAATACGAAGTCGTGCTCGGGTCGATTTCGTTCCCAATTCCGCTCGGGAAAGCTCCAAAACCGCACGTATACCTCGTAGGTGAAGGCCCATCCGCGGGTTGTTCGGGCACTGCCGCCGCGCCCGTCGCAGAAGCCGGAAATCTTTGCATCTTCGTCGCCAAAGAAGAAAATCTCGGTGCAGTGGTCCCTGTCGAACCGGCGGCGAAAACTCTCCCGGCCGGATCGGAAAAAGCCGGTTCGACAGGCGCTGTGCTTGGTGCCAGCCCACTGGGTGTCGGCACCGAAGTGAGCGCCTACGGCACCTGGGCGGTGACGGCCGAATAGGCCGTTCCACCTCGGACGAGTAAGAAAGGCACCTAAAGTGACCAACGTACATCGTATTCTGGCAGTACTGTTCGCTGTCGGTGTCTTGACGGCGTGCTCCGCGTCCGTTGCCCTGGCTCACCGTGGGCGTGTTTTCGGGTCGTCGTTCGGTGATCCGGGTTCGGGCGTAGGGCAACTCTCGCTAGCGATCTTTCATGACGAAGGCGCAACAGCGGGCGGCAGTGGCATCGCTGTCGACGAAAGCAGTCATGATGTGTATGTCGCGGATACCGGTAACCATCGTGTCGATGAGTTCTCTTCGACTGGGGTCTTCGTTCGTGCGTGGGGTTGGGGTGTGGTAAATGGCGCGGCGGAAATTCAGGTTTGTACCCAGGCGACGGGTTGCCAGGTGGGCGTGTCGGGCACCAATCCTGGCGAGTTTGAAGATCCGGCTTCCGTCGCTGTCGATAACTATCCGGGTGGTGAAGCGAATGTTTATATCGCAGACGACAAGGGCACCGAATTCGAAGACGCTCGTGTGCAAAAGTTCACGTCTGCCGGTGTTTTGATCGAATCGTGGGGCAGTAAAGGCCAGGTCGGCAAAGCTAACGTGCCTGCTCCGCAGGAGTTTGGTGCTGTCAAGGGTGTCGCTATCGCGCCATCCGGTGAACTGTTGGTCAATACGGGAAATGGTGTCTTTGGGTTCGAACGGGTGTTGGGTACATATACGGGGAGGATCGGCGGTAACTATGTCGGTGGCGGGCCCCCTGTAGGGCTTGCTGTAGATCGCTCCGGAGACATTTACATTTCCAGCGGCAGAGAAGTGAAAAAGTATAACTCTGAAGGCATAGAATTTAATAATCCACTCACAAAATCTGCAGTGTTCGAATTCAAACATGGAATTTTCCCCTTTGGCCTTGCGGTGACGTTGTCAGGCGAATTGCTTGTAAATGAAGGGGGGAACACGATCCAGGTGGTTGCCGCGTCGTGTGTCTTGTTGTGTGCGCCATCGACCACCTTTACATCCCCGTTGTTGACGGCTGGCGCGGGTCTGGCGGTGGATTCTGGGCGTGAAGTGGTGTATATCGCTGAAACCGTGGCGGAGAAGGTCGAGACTATCGTTCCCGAACCGCCGTCGGCCCCTGCGGTGGAAGCGGGTAGCCAGTCGGTGTCGAATGTGAGTGGGGACAGCGCGACGCTTGAAGCCGTGGTGAGTCCGCGTAGCGAACCGGATGAAGAACCTACTTCGTATCGTTTTCAGTACACGACCGAGGAAAGCTTTCAGAGAGAAGGGTGGACCGGCGCGGGTAATGTCCCGGTTCCCGATGGTCAGTTGGCGCCGAGCTTTGAAGAAGATCGTGTGACGGTCCATCCGCAGGGTCTGGAACCGGGTACCGTGTACCACTATCGTGTGATGGCGGAAAACGCGATCAGTCGCAAAGAAGGCAAATCGGTGGCGGGCGAACTCGACGAACACGGGGAGGAAGTCGTTCGTACCTTTACGACGCAGACTCCCGGGGTTTTTGCGTTGCCGGACGGTCGTGCGTGGGAGCTCGTGTCTCCGCCGGACAAGCACGGCGCCTTGATTGAAAGCATTGGTGTCGGTGAAACAAACGCATCGCCTGATGGCGACGCCTTTACCTATATAGCCCGGGCACCGACGGAATCCCAGCCGGCCGGCAACGAGGACTTGGCGCAGGTGCTCGCTACGAGGAATGACGGGTCGTGGGGTTCGCGCGATATCGCCACTCCACACGGTTACGCAACCGGTAGTACCTTGGGTGGATCCACGGAGTACAAGTTGTTCTCAGAAGACCTTTCCTTGGCTGTAGTGGAACCATTTGATTATCTTGAGTATAAGTCCAACCTGTTGTCGGCGGAAGCGTCCGAACGCACTCCATACTTGCGTGCCGATTATGTGGGTGGAGATCGTGGCGATCCATGTGTCAGTTCGTGTTACAGGCCACTCGTGACCGGCGCATCCGGTTTCGCAAACGTACCCGAAGGGACGGAATTTGGGGAAAGTCGCGAAGGAGAACGCTGCCGCAAAGAAGCCTTGTGCGGTAAAGGCCCGGGCGTCGAGGGTATGAGCCCCGACGGTAGTCATGTCGTGTTGAGCTCGAAAGTGTCGCTCATGGAAGGTGCACCCGGTGGCACATTTTCGCAGGACGGCAGCTTGTACGAGTGGGCCGGCGGCCAGCTCCAGTTGGTCAGCGTACTGCCCGGCGGCGAACCCGCGCCCACCGGTAGCTCACCATTTCTCGGCGGCTTCGTGACGCGCACAAAGATAGCCGAGGTGGCTGGTACCAGGGCGAGCGCGGTTTCTACGGATGGTTCGCGTGTTGTTTGGACGACGGGCTCGGAGACCGCCGGGCGTCTCTATGTGCGTGATATGCCGTTGGAAGAAACGGTCGAGCTTGGGGGTGCGGGAGCCGGGTTTCAGACCGCGAGTGTGGACGGTTCACGGGTGTTTTTCACGGTGCATGGCGATTTGTATGTGTGGGAAGCGCCGTTGGCTGGTCCGCTGTCGGACGGGCACACGACCGATTTGACCCCTGCCGGCGGGTTGCGGGAATTGGTGCTTGGCGCTTCGCGGGATGGATCGTCGGTGTATTTCGTCGCGAGTGGCGTGTTGACGGGGGCGGAGGCCGCAAACGGTGAAACGGCGCAGGCGGGACGGCCCAATCTCTATGTGTATCGTGGCGGGGTTATCAAGCTGGTCGCCGTGCTCTCGGAAGAAGACGAACCGGACTGGGGAGGCAATGACGTGTTCATGACGACGACGCGTGTGTCATCGGAGGGGCATTGGCTTGCTTTCATGTCTGAGCGGTCGCTGACGGGCTACGACAATCGCGATTTGACGAGCGGTGAACGGGACGAGGAGGTGTTCCTCTACGACACGGACGCTAACGGTGGCGAAGGCAGACTCGTGTGCGCTTCGTGCGACGCGACGGGTGCGCGCCCGCGGGGTATTTTTGATTTGCAGGTCAAAGCCAAAAAGACTGCGCTCGACGACAAACAGAGTGGGTGGGGAGGGCGCTGGTTGTCTGGGAGTGTGCCGGGGTGGACATCTCTGTCCCACCAGTCGCGTTACCTATCGGATTCGGGGCGTTTGTTCTTCAACAGCTCAGACCCATTGGTTGCTTCCGATACGAATGGTACGGAGGACGTTTACGAGTACGAGCCCCAAGGTGTTGGTGACTGTTCGTCTGTGAGTCTTGGATTTGTGCAGCGTTCAGGAGGTTGTGTCACCCTGGTCTCGTCAGGCACGGCCAGGGAAGGAGCGGTGTTCCTCGATGCCTCGGAAACCGGTAGCGACGTATTCTTCTTTACGTCTGCTCAGCTCGCTCCGCAGGACAGAGACACAAGCAGGGATGTTTACGACGCGCGTGTGGACGGCGGTGTACCGGTCGCCCCGCCGCCGCCGGCGTGCGAAGGGGATGCGTGTCAGAGTCCCGTGGCGGCGCCGAACGATCCGACGCCGGGCTCGTTGACCTATCGGGGTCCAGGTAACCCGGTCCCACTGTTGACGGTGAGCAAGACGAAGAAGAAGCTGGTGAAGTGCGCGAAGACCAGGAAGCTCGTGCACGGCAAGTGCGTGAAGAAGGGCAGGAAGGCGAGGCGGGCGAGCGGGACCTATAGAATCGGCAAGGGACGGAGGAGCAAATGATGGTGGTTCGCATTCGTGCCAGGACTGTCCTGTTCGCGGGTCTGCTGCCGATTGTCCT
This sequence comes from uncultured Solirubrobacterales bacterium, assembly GCA_963764655.1. Taxonomy (GTDB): domain Bacteria; phylum Actinomycetota; class Thermoleophilia; order Solirubrobacterales; family Solirubrobacteraceae; genus Palsa-744. Next base: position 1,390,497 of record CAVXTI010000001.1, on the reverse strand, counting down.
GTTCGGGTTCGTCGGGGCATCGTCTGCGTTTGCGGCGGGGTCATGGTGGCAACTGTCGTCGGCGTCGCGTCCGCAGAACATCAGACCGGGGTTGGCCAGGGACGAGGTTCAAGAAGTAAGAGTGGCCTCCGCGAGTGGCTCGTTCACGTTGACGGTGACCACTGGCAATGGGACAGATACGGTCGCGGACGGTTCTGATGTTCTCACCGAAATTGTGACGTCCAGCGGTTCGTTTCATGTCGGCGACACGATCGAATTGTTCGGGCAAGGCAGTGTGCCCGCGAACACAACGGTCACGGCTGTCGGCGAACAGACGCTGACGTTGTCGACGAATTCGACCGGAGGGGCGCATAGGATTTTTAATAGTGGGATGATTGGGAGGGAGACTACCGGCGCGATCGCTGTGGGTGCGAGCCTGGGCCAAGTGGAGGGTGCTCTGGCAGCGCTACCGGGGGTCGGTCCCGGCAACGTCGAAGTGGCGGGTCCAGCGGGTGGTCCCTACCGCGTGACGTTCAAGGGTTCGCTTGCCTACCGACGGGTCGCGCCGATGAGCGCCAATGGGTCCGCGCAGGCGAGCGTGAGCGAGCTGTCGAAGGGTCGCGCGGATGGAGAAATAGCGGTCACGGCTGAGAACCTTGGCGACGCGAGCTTGAACGGCGAAAAAGTTCCGGCGGTACTCACGGACGTGTTGCCGCCTGGTCTTGAACCTGTTGGGATAGTCGGGTCCGAACCGGGTCCCGAAGCGGCGGTCAATATCATTGCGGGGATACCGTGCTCACTGGTGTCGTTGTCGTGCACGTTCAGATGGACACTTGCGCCGTACGACGAGCTCGAAATGCGTATCCGGGTGAGGGTAAAGCCTGGCGCCGCACTGACCGAAGCGAACACCGTGGGGGTCACGGGAGGGGGTGCTCCGTCGGCCTCGTTGAGCCGTCCGGTGCGGATCGGCGAACAGGCGAATGCTTATGGTGTGGAAGATTGGCGTTTGCGCGCCGACGAAGAGGGCGGCGGGTTCGCGACGCAGGCCGGTTCGCACCCCTTCCAGGTGACGGGTACGGTCATGCTGAACCAGGGTCCCAACGAAAACGATCCGTCTGAAGCGCTTCGGGTCGAACCGGTGGCGTTGACAAAGGACATCGTCACGAGGATCCCGGCGGGGTTGATCGGCGATCCGGTGCCGTTGCCGCGCTGCTCGATGAGCCTGTTCGTCACCGAAAAAAACGATGTCGAGGACGAATGCCCACAGCAGACAGCGATCGGTGTCGTCTCGGTCAGCGTATTCGAACCATTTCTCAAAGAGAACATTACTTTGACGGTGCCGCTGTTCAACCTCGAACCGTACTACGGGGAGCCGGCGCGGTTTGGGTTCTTCATCCCGACGGCCGACATTCCCGTGGTGCTGGACACGTCCTTGCGCGACGGTCCCGGCGAAGACTACGGCGTGAATGTCACCTCCAGCAACATCAGCGAGGTTGGAGGATTGACGAGCGTCAGAGTCACGTTCTGGGGCGTGCCCGACGATCCACGTCACGACAATTCTCGCGGCTGGGTGTGTCTGCGCGACACCCGCGGTGACGTAGGCCAAGTACCTGGAGAGGTCTGCGAACCGTCCAAAGACCCCCATCCGCCAGGGTTCCTGACGATGCCAACATCGTGTAACGGGCCGATGCAGAGCAGCGCCGAAGCGGATTCGTGGAGGGAACCGGGCGTGTTTGGGTCCTATCCGACGAGTGAACCGCTGCAGTCGCTGGACGGTTGCAACCGGTTGCCGTTCACGCCCCTCATGTCTGCTGAACCGACTACGGATCGAGCGTCCGCACCGACAGGTCTCGACTTCAACCTCGATTTCAAAGACGAAGGGTTGACCAGCAGCGAAGGCATCGCGCAATCGCAATTGAACAAGACCGTCGTCAAGTTCCCTGAAGGACTGACGATCAATCCGTCGGCGGGCGTTGGACTCGGCGGGTGTACCCCGGCCGACTATGCTCGGGAGACCGTCGACTCGATCCCCGGAGAAGGCTGCCCGAACGACTCGAAGCTCGGGACGGTCGAAATCGAAACGCCACTATTGACGCAGAAGATCCACGGGAACATTTACATCGCGCAACCCCACGACAACCCGTTCGACTCGCTGGTCGCGCTGTACGTCGTCGCGAAGAACCCGGAAGTGGGAGTGCTGGTCAAGCTGGTGGGGAAGGTCGAACCGAATCCGGTTACGGGCCAGTTGACGACGGTCTTCGAAAATAATCCTCAACTGGCGTTCAGCCATTTCAACTTTCATTTCCGTGAAGGCCAACAGGCTCCGTTGATCAGTCCGCCGGCGTGTGGGACGTATCAGACGCAGGCGTTGCTGAGTCCGTGGTCTGAGCCCCAAACCGTCCTGACCGATACGGCCTCGTTCAACATCACGAAGGGCTATGACGGTGGAGCCTGCCCCTCTGGTGGCGTCCCACCGTTCGATCCTGGCATAGAAGCCGGCTTGTTGAACAACAATGCGGGGTCGTTCAGCCCGTTCTACCTGCACTTGACACGTACAGATGCTGAGCAGGAGATCTCAGGGTTCTCGACCAACCTACCGTCAGGCCTTACCGGGGATTTGACCGGGATCCCGTTCTGTCCCGACGCCGCGGTCGATAGCGCTCGGCACAAGACGGGTGCTCAAGAGGAAGCAGCATCCTCGTGTCCCGTCGCAAGCCAGGTCGGGCACACGCTCGTGGGCACCGGCGTCGGCGCTGTCTTGGCGTATGTGCCGGGCAAGATCTATTTGGCGGGCCCGTTCCACGGCGCGCCGTTCTCGCTGGTGAGCATCACCTCCGCCACCGTCGGCCCGTTCGATCTGGGCACCGTCGTATTGCGCTTCGGCCTGACGATCGACCCCAACACAGCACAGGTCAGCGTCACACCGACGAGCTCCGAACTGATCCCCACGATCCTCCAGGGGATAGTCACACACGTCCGTGACATCCGCGTCTACATCGACCGCGACAAATTCACGCTCAACCCAACCAGCTGTAACCCCTTGTCGATCGGCAGCACTCTTACGAGCGATCTCGGCGCCAAGAAGACGGTCACCAGCCCGTTCCAGGCGTCGAACTGTCAAGCGCTCGCGTTCAAACCGATCTTCAAGGTCTCAACGTCGGGCAAAACATCCAGGACGAAGGGCGCGAGCCTTACCGTCAAGCTCTCCTACCCCGCAGGCGCACAGGCGAACATCAGCAAAGTCAAGGTGGACCTGCCAAAGCAGCTCCCATCCAGGTTGACGACCCTGCAAAAGGCGTGTACCGCCGCACAGTTCGAAGCGAACCCAGCAGGTTGTCCAGCAGCATCGATCGTGGGGCACGCGAAGGCGATCACACCGCTCATCCCCGTCCCCTTGGAAGGACCCGCCTACTTCGTCTCCCACGGCGGCGAAGCGTTCCCCAGCCTGATCATGGTTCTACAGGGCTACGGCGTCACGATCGATTTGGTGGGCACCACTTTCATCAACAAAGCCGGCATCACCAGCTCGACGTTCAAGACGGTGCCAGACCAACCGGTCGGCAGCTTCGAACTCACATTGCCCCAGGGCAAGTTCTCGGCACTCGCTGCCAACGGTGACCTCTGTAAGAGCAAACTCACGATGCCCACGGCGTTCGACGCGCAAAACGGCGCGAGCGTCCACCAAACCACCAAGATCACGGTCACCGGCTGCCCCAAGAGCAAGAAGAGCAAGAAGAGCAAGCATGGGAAGCGGGCCCGTCGAGCGCACAGGGCCAAGCGGGGCGGGAAGGCGGGCTAGGAAGTCATGGGGACAATGCCGCCGATCGAGGTGGAGCGTGAGCTCGCATAAGCAGGCCGCCTCCGAGGAGACGACGCGCCAGGGTGGGCATGTCGTCGAGATGCAGCGGCGCCGGCTGCTGCACGCGATGAGGGAAGTGCTTGCCGAGGTCGGCGTCGAGGACGCGACGGTGGGACGCATCTCCAAGCGTGGCGGCGTTTCTCGGCGCACGTTCTACGAGGTGTTCGACGATCGCGAAGAGTGCTTCCTCGCGGCGCTTGAGCAGGAGGTTGAGCGGATCGCGGCGGAGATCGGATCCGCGTACGCGCGCGAGCGCAAATGGAGCGCGCGCGTGCGCGCCGCGCTGACGGTGTTGCTGGAGCATTTCGATGCCCATCCAGGCGTGGCGCGCATGTGCGTGGTAGAGACGCTGAGGGCGGGACCGCGGGTCTTGGAGCGCCGCAGGTGCCTGCTGAGGGTGCTCACGGCGACTGTTGACGAGGGGCGCGCCGAGGCCAGGCACGGCAACGATCCCTTGCCGCTGACGGCGGAGGGCGTGGTCGGCGGGGCGTTGGCGGTGCTCCACGCGCGCTTGCTCGAAGCAGAGCGCGGGCCGCTTGTGGAGCTGGTCAACCCGCTCACGGCGATGATCGTCCACCCCTACGCTGGGCCGGCCGCGGCGCGCCGCGAGCTCGACCGCGCCGTCCCGAAGGCTCACGTAGCGATGGTTGCCAATGGGGCGCAGGACCCGTTCAAGGGCCTGTCGATCCGCTTCACCTACCGCACGGCGCGCGTGCTGGCCACGATCGCCGAAGACTCCGGCGCGTCGAACCGCATGATCGCCGGCAGCGCTGGCATCAGCGACGAAGGGCAGATGTCGCGCCTCTTGCGACGCTTGCAAACGGCTGGTCTGATCGAGAACCTCGGCGAGGGCCACACGCGCGGCGAGCCGAATGCGTGGTGGCTCACCCAGCGTGGCGAGGCGATCCACGCGACGCTCGCGGGGAGTGAGAAGCTGCTCGCCTAGCCACATATCGTCGGCGTCGGCGCTATTGTTGGTTGATTGACTGACCAGTCAATCTATCCACGTATGGGGATTTTGGGCCGCCGCCCGGCGTTGCCCGGAGGCCATGCCAGGATGCATTCGACCTCGGGGGCACGATGAGGGCCGCCGTCGTTCAGCTGAACTCGGGCGCGAACGTGGACGAGAACATAGCGACGGCCGACAGCCACGTGCGTGGCGCGGCCGCCGACGGCGCGAGCTTGATCGTGCTGCCGGAGAAGTGGACGGCGATCGGGGGTGAGGCCGAGCTGCGCGCCGGCGCCCAGACGCTGGACGGCGGCGCGATCGAATGGGCGCGCGAAGCGGCGCAAGAGCTCGACGTGGATCTCGTGGCCGGCTCGATCGCCGAGCGCGTCCCAGGTCACGACAAGCTGTCGAACACCTCCGTGCACGTCGGCCCCGACGGTGAGATCAGGGCCGTCTACCGCAAGCTGCACATGTTCGACGTCGAAGTCGACGGTCGTCAGTACAGGGAGTCTGACAGCGACGAGCCAGGCGATGACATCGTCTCAAGCGAACTGGTCGACGGGACGAAGCTCGGCATGTCGATCTGCTACGACGTGCGCTTTCCCGAGGTTCATCGCATCCTCGCCCTGCGCGGCGCGCGTGTGATCGTGCTGCCCGCCGCCTTCACGCTGCTTACGACGCGCGACCACTGGGCTTCGCTGATCCGCGCGCGGGCGATCGAGAACCAGGTGTACGTCCTCGCCGCCAACCAGGACGGCGCGCACCCCGGCAACCACCGCTCGGGCGGGCACTCGATGATCGTCGACCCGTGGGGCGTCGTGCTCGCGCAAGCCCCCGACGGCGTCGGGCACGTGACGGCCGAGCTCGACTTCGAGCGCCAGAACGACATCCGCAAGCGGATGCCGGCGCTCGAGCACCGTCGCCCTTACTCGTACTCCTGGCCCAGGCCCACTGAGCAGCCACCGCATAGGTCCGACACTCGCACATGGCCTGAGAGGACGAGCTGGTGAGCTCCACAAGGGCAAAGGCAAAGGCGACGCCCGACCGCCGACGCGCGATCCTCGACGCCGCCGTGCGCGTGTTCGCGCGCCAGGGCTTTCACGCCTGCCGCGTGTCGGACATCGCCGACGAGGCCGGCGTCGCGTACGGCCTGCTCTACCACTACTTCCCCTCCAAGGAGGAGGTGCTCAACACGCTCTTCCTGGAGCGCTGGGGCGTGATGCTCGAGATGATCCGCGAGGTCGATCGCGAGCCGCGCCCCGTGCGCGAGAAGCTCGACGCGATCGCCTCGTTCATCGTCGACAGCTACCGCCACGACCCCGACTTGATGAAGGTGATCATCGTCGAGGTCACGCGCGCGGCCAACTCGTTCGGCCAGACCCACCTCGGCCAGATCCGCGAGGCATACCGTCTGATCGGCGAGATCGTCACCAAGGCCCAGCGAGAAGGCGTCTTCAAGGACGAGATCGACGCCGAGTTCGCCGCGATGACTTTCTACGGAGCGATCGAGCAGGTGCTCACCGGCTGGATCTTCGGCCTGCTGCCGCAGGGAGACGAGCACTTCGAGCGCGCCAAGCAGATGGTCGTGGAGACCGTCTGCGGCGGGCTGGAGTGTGCGCCGCCGGCCCTCCGCGGCCTGACGCTGAGCGGAGCGGATCTACCAGCGCGCGCGGTGGTGCTCGACCACGCCGACGCGCACGCGCCAGAGCGATGTCGCCCGGCAGCGTGCCGCTGAACGAGCCGAAGGGCGCACGGTAGTCGCTGCGCACGAGCAGCAGGTTGTCGCCGCGGCTGCGCTCGCGCCTCGGGGGTGAAATCGCAGCTCCGAGCCGTCGTCTGCGGCGATCGTGCGCAGATCGGCTGAGAAGCGCACGGATGGCGCCTCGTGGGGGACGCCCGCGCCCAGATCGCGCGCTCGCTGCCGGACGTCGGGTCGTTGACGCCCTGCACGAGGTTGAAGGCGAGCGGCGTGCCGTCCGGCGCGCTGCCGACGCCGGCGGCCCACCACCACTCGGTCACGCGCGCGTGGTAGCCGGCGGTGTCGTCGATCACCGCGAGCGCGTCGATCGACACTGGTGGAAGCGCTCCGAGGGTGAGGGCGCCGTGGGCGCGCACGCCAGCCTGCTTGCGCGTCCATACGTAGGCGCGCCCGTTGGGACACGTTGCCTCGATGCCGTCGTCTTCCTCGAGCGTGAGGTCGAGCAAGACACCATCGTCGCGGATGCGCAGCCGTCCCGGCGCCAGGTCGAGCGCGCCGCGGCGCGGGACCAGGCGCGTGCGCTGCGTCATCACACCGCTCGCGCGCTCGAACACGGCCCAGAACGTCTGTCGCGCCGGCCCCACCTGGACCGGTCGCCGCGCAGATCATGAACCGCTCGCCGAACACCCCCACGTAGCGCCAGCGCTTGAGCGGTCGGCCACGGTGAAGCAGCGGCATGCGAGTCGGTGACACTGACTAATCGATCGAACCAGGCTCTGCGATCCACACGCTTTTGATCCCAAGCGCTCGGCAGAGCGGGTCGAAGTGGCGGTCGTAGTGCAGCACTCCCGCGCCGCGCTCCGCGGCCGCGGCCGCGATCAGGTAGTCGGCGGCTGGGATACGCCGCTCGCCACGCAACTCGCGTGAGGCGCCGATGGCCGCTGTGCCCGCGCCGCGTGTGATCGGGGCCGTCGGCAGGGCGGCGAGCGTCCGGTCGAGGTTGACGAACTTCTGCTCGTCGCGGGCGCTGGCAAGCAGCTCGAGTGTCACCACTGGGCACGTGAAAAGCAGGTCAGCCTCCTCGGTCGCCAGCCAGCGCGAAAGCACGGTCTGATCGTGCTGGCGGTTCCAGGCTGAGGTGTCGAATACCAGCGGTTCGCCGGAGCCGTAGGACTCAGCGCGAGGCATGTAGCTGCTCGGAGATGGCGAAGTCGTAGCCGTCGTCCTCGCCAGTGGCTATCCGTCGCAAGTGCTCGTGGGCTTCGCGCCGCGCGTCTCGCTCGGCCCGGAACGCCCGCGCACCGCGCAGCGCCAGTTCGCGCACGGCGCGCGAGCGCGGCTCCGTGCCGCCGAACTCGCGCCACCGCGGCGGCCAACTCGGTATCGAGCGTTACCTGTATGCGTGGCTTCGTGGGGGGCATCCCAAAAGTGTACCGGACGCCTGGTACACCATCCGCCGCTCTCGGATCGTATCGCCCATATCTCCTTATCCGACAGACTCGACAGGGCGGGACACGCGAGATTGAGGCTATGGCTTGCGCGCCGTCACGATCAGGTTGTAGAACATCGCAGCCGGCAACCGCGACTCCAGCAGACGCCGGTCCACTCCCTGTAGCGCGAGGTAGCCGCGGTAGGCATAGTTGCGCCAGCCCCAGGGCACGTCGTCGGGGTGGGCGGTCGCCTCCAGCGTGCGGTTGGTCCAGCCGAACCAGTTGGCGAGCAGCTCCTCGCCGGTGACGCGGATGTCGACTGAAGCCCGGCGTCGCGGGCGAAGCCCGACAGCTCGCCGGGAGAGAAGGCGTGAACGTCGACGAAGCCCTCGAGCGAGGCCTCGGGCGCGCCGCCGTCCGCCGGGCGGCGCGGGACGCGCGCGGATCGCCCGGCGCCACAGCGGCGCGACGCGCCCCGGCGGCGCGCTTGGGAACTTTGGCGAGCCGGTCGCCATAGCGCGAGGGCTCGCCGGCGAAGAGAACCGTGCCGCCGGGGGCGAGCACGCGCGCGAACTCGCGGAAAGCCTCGTCCAGATCGGGGATGTGGTGCAGGATCGCGTGGCCGATCACCAGGTCGAAGCTCTCGTCCTCGAAGGGCAGTCGCTCGGCGTCGGTGGGCACGGTCGTCACGTCCAGACCGAGACGCTGCGCGTTGGCGCTCAGGGCGGAGAGCATTCCGGGGGAGATGTCGGTGCAGGTCGCCTCGCCGATCAGACCGGCGCGCATCAGGTTGAGCGTGAAGTAGCCGGTGCCCGAGCCGATCTCGAGGGAGCGCTCGAAGCGCTCGGGCTCGCGGCCGAGCGCCTTGCGCACCTTGGAGACGACCTGCGCTTGCGCCGACGTCGCCGAAGTCGATACCCCACTTGGCGTCGTAGTGGTCGGCCGCCACGTCGTGGTAGCGCGTGTTGACGTCGCGGATCTCCTCCGCGTTCAAAGTCGGTGTCACGGTCAGGCACCATATACTCGCGCGCCTTGTCTGTGACTCTCTATGAGCAACGCGACCAGCCCGAGGGCGTGCCCCCGCTCGCGCTCACGGGCGAGCGCACGCTGCCGGACGTGCCCGAGGAGAACTACTGGTATCGGCGCCATCTCGCCGTGTACGAGTGGATCGCAGCGCGCGTGGCGGGCCTGCGCGCGATCGACATGGCCTGCGGCGAGGGCTACGGCTCCGACGTGCTCGCGCGGAGCGCCGCGTGCGTGGTCGGTGTGGACGCCAACCCCGAGGCCCACGAGCACGCCCGCCTGCGCTACAGGCGCGAGAACCTGCGCTTCGCGCGCGACCTCGTGGAGACGTTCCCCGAGCCCGCCGACGCGGTCGTGTTCCTGCAGACGATCGAGCACCTGCAGGACCCCGGGGCGGTGCTGGCGCACTTCCGCTCGCTGGTGGCCGACAGCGAGCAGGGCGTCGTGTTCGTCTCGACGCCCAATGTCCTGACGCTGGCGCCGAAGGGGGCTGAGCGCTCGGACAACCCGTGGCACGTGCACGAGTACCGCTCCGGAGGAATTCGAGGAGCTGTGCCGCGAGCACGTTCGCGCACGGTCGAGATGTACGGCCTGTTCCACGCGCGCAAGCTGCGCGTTCACGCGTTCGCCCTGAAGCTCGGCTGGGACGCCGTCCATCCGCGCTTGCGCCTGACCAAGCCGTTCTACGACCGGTTCACGCCGGCCATCGCGGCGAGCGACTTCGCCCTGCGGGCGGCGAGCGAGGCGGACCTGGACGAGGCGCTCGACTTCATCGCCGTCTGCCGTTCGTGAGCAGGTCGCCTCGGGCATCCCCGTCTCCTGGCGGCAGGGTCATGAGACGGTCGTCACCCGCAGGGGGAGCTGGCCATCGTCCTGCACACGCACATGCCCTATGTGGAGGGTTTTGGCACGTGGCCGTTTGGCGAGGAGTGGCTGTGGGAGGCGATCGCCGGCTGCTATCTGCCGCTGCTCGACCTGCTCGACGAGGGCGCGCCGCTGACGCTGTCGCTGACGCCCGTCCTGTGCGACCAGCTCGAAGCGGAGGGGGTGGGGGAGCGCTTCGAAGCGTTCGTGGACGAGGTGCAGCCGCCACACCCACGCGCAGGACATCGCCGGCCTGAGGGAGGGCGGCCACGAGAGGCTCGCGCGCGAGCTGGAGCGCTCGTGGGGCGAGTACGAGCGCGTGCTGGAGGGCTTCCGCGAGCGCGGGGGAGACCTGCTCGGGGCGCTTGGGCCGCCACGCGCAGTGGACCTCATCCGCCACCCACGCGGTGCTGCCGCTGCTGGCCACGGACGCCGGCATACGAGCACAGGTACAGGCTGGGGTGGACTCCCACCGTGCGCGCTTCCTCGCCACGCAAGGCGCCGCGGGCGCCGCGAGCACCCCGGCGCGCGCTGGAGCGGCGGCTTCTGGCTGCCCGAGTGCGCGCACGCCCCGTACCTGGAGCCGCTATTGGAGGAGGCAGGAGTGCGGGCGACGTGCGTGGAGCTGACCAGGCGTCACGGCTTGGGCGCGCGCGAGCACCTGCGTCCGCTCGTGGGCGAGTCGGGCGTGGTGCTCGTGCCGATCGACCGCGCCACCATCTCACACGTGTGGAGCGACGACGGCTACCCGGCGCACGGGAGCTACCGCGACTACCACCACCACACGATCCACCACCACCAACCCCTGGGCCAACGACGGCAGCGCCTACGACCACGAGCTCGCGCTCGGTCTTAGCGCGCGGGCACGCCAGGGAGTTCGTCGCCCACACGCTCGAGCGCCTGCGCGCGGCGAACGAGGGCCGGCGAGGCCCCGCTGCCCGGCGGCGGGCTGGTCGTGTGCGCGCTCGACACCGAGCTGCTCGGGCACTGGTGGTACGAGGGCGTGGAGTGGCTGCGCGCCGTCGTCGAGGAGTGCTCAGAGGCAGGGACTGCGGCTGGTACGCCTCGACGAAGCCCAAGCGATGCGCGACCCCGCTCCGGTGGCGGACGCCGAATGGGAGCCGAGCACGTGGGGCGAGGGCGGCGACCTCTCGACCTGGTCGGGCCCGGCGGTGGCCGACATCGCCTTCGCCACCCGAGCGGCCGAGCTGAGGACGCTCGCCGCCGGTCACGATGCGGGCCCAGCCGCGCTGCGCGAGCTGCTCGCGCTGCAGTCCTCGGACTGGGCCTTCATGGTCTCACGCGAGCTGGCCGCTCCGTACGCGCGGCGAGCGCTTCGAGGGCCACCGCGAACGAGCTGGAGCGAGCGCTGGCAGAGGGCGCGCAAGCCCCGCTCGCGCCGCTGCGCAACCTCGCCCCGCGGGCCGACCCAAGCCTGCTGCTGGCTCCCTGAGATCGCGGGAAGACCGACGCAGGTCAGTGGGCCGTTCGGGCGCGCAACGGATCTTTTAGACAAGTAAGGGTTGACATGAGTTCAGGACTCGTGTATAAACACCCAATAGTCCGATTGCCAGACGGCGACGGGCAGACATAAGGTCGGGTTTTGGGTCGGTCTTCGTGGTCGACACCAACAGTATTGACGGGGACCTTGGGAGAGGGACCGGGTCGCTTCTGAGAGGGAGTTGTATTTCGCGTGCATTCATTGGGGAATAACGTGCTCGAGAGTCCGTGTGCTCACGGGGCTGGCGTAATAGGACGCGTCAGCGTCGCTGACGCGTCTCTCTCTCTCTCTCTCTCTCTGGCCGGGCCGGTTCACAGCTAGAGCCAAGCCAGAACTCCGCTCCAAGCGGGCCACGCGCCCGGTTTGGTCGCTCGTGCCCGCCGGGATGCTCGCGCGTAACCGGCGCGCTCATACAGGTTTTACTTGTCTCCCGAAATGGGGGGCCAGTCCCCCGAAATGGGGGGCTTTGCCCGCGGTCCCGCGGGTTTATTCGTGTGGATCGCTTTCTCCAGGAGGGATGGACTGATGCTGTCTTTTGTTCGTAGGCGTTTGACGTTTGCCAATGTCGCGATGACGCTGGTGTTGGTGTTCGCGATGAGCGGTGGGGCGTTTGCCGCTGGGAAATTCCTGATCACCTCCACTAAACAGATCAGTCCGAAGGTGCTGAAGTCTCTGCAGGGAAAGACTGGGGCCAATGGCGTTCAGGGACCGGCCGGCACCGCGGGCGCGCAAGGTCCAGCAGGGCCAGCTGGAACGGCAGGCGCTCCTGGCGCGAAGGGCGAAACGGGTGCGGAAGGCAAAGAAGGTAAAGAAGGTAAAGAAGGTAAAGAAGGCAAAGCCGGTAAAGAAGGCAAAGCCGGGTTGCCGGGGTCGCCTTGGACCGCTGGAGGCACCTTGCCTTCGGGCAAGACGGAGACCGGCTTTTGGGCGTTCGGGGAAGTCAAGGAAGAAGGGCTCCAGATTATCCCCGTGGCGTCATTTCCAATTCCACTTGCGGCTCCGTTGCCGCTTCACGGGCATGCTCACTACATCAATCGGCAAGGCCTGGAAATCAACGAGGAAGAAGAAGAAGTCACTTCGACCGCCTGCAAGGGCTCTGCGGAAGAACCCAAGGCTGAACCCGGCAACCTGTGCGTCTACACCATAGGCGTTCTTGGTGCAACGACCAGTTCGGCGGCCTTTGGCATCCCCGTTCACACGACCGGTGACTCCCTGGGATTCATCGCCAAAGCAGGGGCCGCAGGACGGGGAACATGGGCGGTTACGGCCGAATAGTCACCTGTGAGTCTCGCTTGGCCCGGCCCGGTTTGGGAGCGCCGGGGTCCGACGCTCGACGACCACGCTGAATGTATGCACTCTGTTATGGAAAGGCACTGAAAGTGACTAATGCACATCGTACGCTCGCGGGGTTGACCACCCTCAGTGTTCTACTCGTTTTCTCTGTGTCTTCCGCGCTTGCTCACCGCGGCCGTGTATTCGGCCCGTCGTTCGGCGCTCCCGGTTCCGGAGCAGGGCAACTGTCGCTTGCTGCGTTTCCTTTGGGTAAAACCCGGACTGCTGCGGGAAGCGGGATCGGGGTCAACGAAGCCACCCACAACATTTACGTGGCCGATACCGGGAACGATCGTGTCGACGAGTTCTCCTCGACCGGGGCCTTCGTGCGCGCTTGGGGCTGGGGCGTCCAGAACGGCGCCTCCGAATTCCAGGTTTGCACCGATGCGACCGGTTGCCGAGCCGGCCTGTCTGGCACGAGCCCGGGACAGTTTGAAAGCCCCGCGTTCGTTGCCGTGGACAACTCTCCCGGTGGGGAAGGCGATGTCTATGTCAGCGATTTCAGTGGTCAGGGCGGGGAACCTCGTGGGATTCCCCTCGTCCAGAAGTTCACTGCGGAAGGTGCCCTGATCGAATCGTGGGGCAGTAAAGGCCAGGTGACCAGCGCGAACGGACCTGAAGGCCGACTACCCAATGTCGGTGGCGTAGCCGTCTTTCCCGACGGCACGCTGGTGGTTGGTACCGAAAGTGGCGCGTTCGAGTTCAGACAGGCCTCTGGGGCGTACATTGAAAGGATAGGTACCGGAGAAGTTGCGACAGAGTTTGCGAATGGGGTGTCTGTGGACGCTGCCGGAAACCTATACTTCGACATTCCGGCGACGCTAACGGTAGGGAGGTTCAACCCAACCGGTGGGAAAACGGAAACTGTTTTCAGAAGTAGCACTGCTTTCAGTGGACTCGCTGTCTCGCAATCGGGCGAATTGTACTTGGACGAAGGGAACGCGATCCAGGTCATCGCGCCTTCGTGCATAACGGAATGTGCCCCCAGCGTGACGTTCACCTCACCTCTGCTCACGAACGGTGTGGGTTTGGCGGTCGATTCTCCGCGCGAAGTTGTGTACATCGCTGAAACGGCCGCTGAGAAGATTGAGAGTATCGTTCCTGAACCGCCCGCGGCGCCATTGGTGCAATCGGGCAGCCAGTCCGTGTCCGATGTGAGCGCGGACAGTGGAACGCTGGAAGCCGAAGTGAATCCGCGCAGCGAACCGGACGAAGAATCTACGTCGTACCGTTTTCAGTACACGACCGAAGAACAGTTCCAGCGGGAAGGGTTTGCCGGCGCAAGTTCCATACCGGTTCCGGACGGGCAGCTGGCCCCCAATTTCGAAGCGGATCTCGTGACCGCTCATCCTCAAGGACTTGCCCCGCACACGGTCTACCGTTATCGTGTAGTCGCCGAAAACGCCATCAGTCGCAAAGAAGGCAAACCGACAGAAGGCGAACATAGCGAAGCGGGCGAAGAAGTGGTCCGTACGTTCACCACACAAACTCTGGGCGTGTTCGCGCTCCTCGACGGTCGTGCGTGGGAATTGGTCTCCCCGGCAAACAAACACGGGGCTCTGATCAGGTCGCTCCAAAGCGACGGAGTTACGCAGGCATCGGTGGACGGAGATGCGTTTACGTATCTGGCGTCGGCGCCAACTGAGTCAACTCCGGAAGCCTATTCCAACGATGCACAGACGCTCTCTACTCGGGCAGCTACGGGTGCTTCGTCGTGGACTTCACGTGACATCACGACTCCCCGCGATGTGACAAACGGCCTCAGGCTTGGCTTGCAGGAGTACCGATTCTTCAGCTCCGACCTCTCGCTGTCGATCGTGAACCCGTTCGGCGCATTCGTTCCGTCCATGTCAGCGGAAGCCTCCGAACAAACAGCGTTTTTGCGCACCGATTTTCCCAGTGGCGAACCGTCCGACCCGTGTCTGAGCTCGTGCTACCGGCCCTTGGTGACAGGCGCTCCCGGTTTCGCGAACGTGCCGGAAGGAACCGAATTCGGCGAAGGAACATGTCATACCGGTCGGACCCGGGAATGTGGTCCGCTGTTCGTTGCGGCGACACCGGATGGCAGTCACGTCATCCTGCAGTCGGTCGTCGCGTTGACCGAAGGTGGACCGACCCTTGGTCTCTACGAGTGGTCGGAAGGTCAACTTCAACTGGTCAGCATCCTACCCGAAAGCGAAGGCGGTACGCCGACGACGCCAGGACTCGGGTCGATAAATGCGGCGGGTCATCCGGTGATCAGGAACGCGATCTCTGCCGATGGCGCCCGTGTCGTCTGGTCAGCGGGCAGCGGGAACCGCAAGCTCTATCTGCGTGACCTCTCTATGGACGAAACGGTTGAGCTCGGTGCAGGGGCGGAATTCCAAACGGCAAGTAACGATGACGAACGCGTGTTCTTCACCAAGGGTGGGGATCTGTACGTGTTTGAAGCGCCCACTGGAGGTGCTTTGTCGGCTGGGCACACGACCGACTTGACGCCCGGTGCGAACGTGGTCGGTGTCGTACCTGGCGCGTCCGCCGACGGAACGTCGGTCTACTTCGTCGCAAACAGGGTGCTCACGAGCGCTCCGAGCCCGCATGGTGAAAGTGCGGTCCCCGGCGACTGTATAAGCTCGATAAGAAGCGCCCAGCCGGAAGGATCACTGTGTGATCTCTATGTGTGGCATGACGGCGTGACGAGGCTTGTCGCTGTGCTCTCTGGCGAAGACGACAGCCCTCTTTGGGCCCTCGAAGAAGGCTTGGGGGTCGCGCGTGTCTCGCCAAACGGTCGCTGGCTCGGATTCATGTCCGCGCGCTCGTTGACCGGGTATGACAATCGCGACGTCTCCAGCGGCGAGGCCGACGAGGAGGTTTTCCTCTATGACTCGACGGCCAACGGCGGTCAAGGCGATTTGGTGTGCGCCTCGTGTGATCCGACCGGTGCGCGGCCGCACGGTGTTTTCGATGTCGGCGCTGCTGCCCATTTTCGACTTGTCGACAAACAGATCGACTGGGCGGGTCGCTGGCTGGCTGGGAGCGTTCCCGCTTGGACCTCGCCCGTATATCAGTCGCGATACCTGTCCGATACCGGCCGGTTGTTCTTCAACAGCCCCGATGCGCTTGTCGCCTCCGATACGAACGGTATGGAGGATGTCTATGAGTATGAGCCGGCCAATGTCGGTGGGTGCACGCGCGAGAGCACGAGCTTCGGTTCGGGGTCCGACGGTTGTGTGGACCTGGTCTCGTCGGGTGTGTCAAAGGAAGAATCCGCGTTTCTTGACGCGTCGGAAAGCGGCGACGACGTGTTCTTTTTGACTTCCGGCCAGCTCTCTCCAGCGGATAGCGATTTGGTGCGGGATGTGTATGACGCACGCGTTGGTGGTGGCTTTATCCAGCCAACGCCGCCGCCGTCTTGCGAAGGCGACGCGTGCCAGAGCCCTGTGGCGGCACCGAACGATCCTACTCCGGGATCTTTGACGTACAAGGGGCCTGGTAATCCCGTGCCGTTGCTGACGATGAGCAAGGCCACTGCGAAGAAGGCAGTCAAATGCCGGGAAGGGAAGCGCCCGGCACACGGCAAGTGCGTGAAGGGCAAGAGTAAGAAAAAGAAGGCAAAGAAGGCAGGGAAACCCGGCAACAGGCGGAGGGTCAAGTCATGAGAAGTCCTATTCGTGTGCGACTGGGTCTCGCTGGAGTTCTCCTGAGCGTTGCGATCGGCGTCGCGGGTGTATCGCCGGCTGTGGCGGCAGAGCCTTGGTGGCAACTGTCTTCCGCTACGCGGCCGGCGAACATTGAGCCGGGGTCGGCGGCCGACGAGGTCCAGCAGGTGTCCGTGAAAGGCGGGAGCGGGACGTTTACTCTCAGCGTTCCGACAGCCGTCGGCCATGGTGAATTCAGCGCCGGCTCGAGCGTGATCGGCAAACCCACCACTACCGGCGGCGTGCTCCATGTCGGCGATACGATCAAGGGCTCTCAGATCGCCGCTATCCTTACACAGTCGGGAACTACGATTGTCGCTGTGGGTAGTGAAGCGATCACGATGTCCGCGAATGCGACTGGCTCTTCGAGTCTTTATTCCGGGGACCTCGTTGCCAGCGAGACGACAACGGCGATCCCGGTTGGGGCCAGTGTCGGCGAGGTCGAAAATGCGCTGACAGCACTTCCAGGCGTAGGTGTCGGTAACGTCGAAGTAGCGGGGTCGTCAGGCGGTCCTTACTCGGTTACGTTCAAGGGCTCGCTCGGCTATCAGCCGGTAGGGCTCCTGGACGCCAGCGGATCGGCACAGGCTTCGGTCAGCGAGCTGACCCACGGTCGAGCCGATGGGGAGATCGCGGTCACAGCCGAGAATCTGGGCGACGCGAGCGTGAGCGCCGAGACGACGCCGGTCACGCTCGTCGATACGCTGCCGCCGGATCTGGAAGCGGTCGGCATAGCGGCTATCGAACCGGGCCCCCAAGCTGCTATCAATGTTGCGCTCCCGCTTTCGTGTTCGCTGGCTTCGTTGTCGTGCACGTTCCGCCATGTTCTGGCGCCTTACGACGAGTTGGAAATGCGTATCGCTGTGCGTGTGCGTCCGGGTGCTTCCTCGATCGAACAGAACATGGTGAGGGTCTCCGGTGGCGGTGCTCCTGTCACCTCGTTGAGCCGTCCGCTGCGGATCGACGAACAGCCTAGTGCCTATGGCGTGGAAGATTGGCGTTTGCGCGCCGAAGAAGAAGGTGGCACGCTCGCCACCCAGGCAGGGTCACACCCCTTCCAGGTGACGGGAACGGTGGCACTCAACCAGGGACCGGATACAGAACCTCTGTCCTTCTTCAAAGCAGAAGTCGAACCGGTCGCACTGTCAAAGGACATCGTCACGAAGATCCCCGCTGGTCTGATCGGTAATCCGGTACCGATTCCGCGCTGCACGATGGAAGAGTTCATCACCGAAGTGTACTTCCGCGAAAACAAGTGCCCCCAACAAACCGCGATCGGTGTCGCCTCGGTGAGTGTCAACGAACCGGGTTCTCTGGGCTATATCAATGTGACTGTACCGTTGTTCAATCTCGAACCGTATTTTGGTGAGCCGGCCCGGTTTGGGTTCTTCGTGAACGGAGCCAGTGTGCCCGTGGTGCTCGACACGTCGCTGCGTGAGGGTCCGGGCGAAGATTACGGCGTGAACGTCATCTCCAGCAACATCACCCAGGTCGCGGGGCTGGTCAGCGCCAGGGTCACGTTCTGGGGTGTCCCCGACGATCCCCGTCACGATAACTCCCGCGGCTGGGAATGTCTCTATACGACCCGCGGTGAAGTAGGCGCCATTCCCGGTCAGTCGTGTGAAGCATCCAAAGATGCTCAGCCGCCCGGGTTCTTGACGATGCCCACGTCGTGCAACGGGCCACTGCAGAGCAGTGCCGAAGCGGACTCGTGGAAGGAACCGGGGAGGTTTGGTGATGTTGGTACGAGCGAACCGCTGCAATCGTTGGATGGTTGTAACCGGGTGCCGTTCACGCCAGCGATGAGCGCGGAGCCTACGACCGATCGCGCGTCCGCGCCGACGGGCTTGGATTTCAATCTTGATTTCAAAGACGAAGGGTTGACCAGTAGCGAAGGCCTCGCGCAGTCACAGCTGAACAAGACTGTCGTAAAGCTACCCGAAGGACTCACGATCAACCCTTCTGCTGGCGTCGGTCTGGGCGGATGTACCCCTGATGATTACGCGCGGGAGACGATCGAATCTATTCCCGGTGCGGGTTGCCCCAACGATTCGAAGCTCGGGACGGTCGAAATCGAAACGCCGTTGTTGACGCAGAAGATCCATGGGAACATCTTCATCGCGCAACCATATGACAACCCGTTCAACTCGCTCGTCGCGTTGTATGTGGTCGCGAAGAACCCCGAAGTCGGTGTGCTCATCAAGCTCGCGGGAAAGGTCGAACCGGACCTAGTCACAGGACAGCTCACGACGATCTTCGAAAACAACCCTCAGCTCGCGTTCAGCCATTTCAACTTCCACTTCCGCGAAGGGCAGCAAGCCCCGTTGATCAGCCCGCCCACGTGCGGGGCCTATCAGACGCAGGCACTGTTGACTCCATGGTCAGAGCCCTCGACGACACTGACAGACACCGCGTCGTTTGCGATCACGAAGGGTTATGACGGCGGAGCGTGCCCCTCGGGCGGTGTCCCATCGTTCGACCCCGGGATCGAAGCGGGCCTGCTCAACAACAACGCGGGCTCCTTCAGCCCGTTCTACCTGCACCTGACACGTACGGACGCCGAGCAGGAGATCTCCGGGTTCTCGACCAACCTGCCGTCCGGACTGACCGGAGACCTTTCCGGTATCCCGTTCTGTCCGGAGGCGGACATCGAAGCGGCCAGGCACAAGACCGGCGCCCAAGAGGAAACAGACCCGTCGTGTCCGGCGGCAAGTCAGGTGGGACGCACCCTGGTGGGCACGGGCGTAGGCGCTGTACTTGCCTATGTTCCAGGCAAGATCTATTTGGCGGGACCGTTCCACGGCGCACCGTTCTCGATCGTGAGCGTCACCTCCGCTGTCGTCGGCCCATTCGACCTCGGGACAGTCGTACTGCGCTTCGGGCTAACAATCGACCTCTACACGGCGCAGGTCAGCGTCACCCCGACAAGCAGCGAACCGATACCGACGATCCTGGACGGGATAGTCACGCACGTACGCGACATTCGTGTCTACATCGACCGCTCGAAATTCACGCTCAACCCGACCAGCTGCAACCCACTGTCGATCGGCAGCACCCTTACGAGCGATCACGGTCAAGCAAAGACGGTCACCAGCCCGTTCCAGGCGTCGAACTGTCAGGCGCTGGCGTTCAAACCGATCTTCAAGGTCTCAACCTCAGGCAAAACGTCGCGCAAGACAGGCGCGAGTCTCCACGTGAAGCTCTCCTACCCGTCGGGTGCGCAGGCGAACATCAGCAAAGTCAAGGTCGACCTGCCAAAGCGACTCCCATCCCGTTTGACGACCCTGCAGAAGGCCTGCACCGCCGCACAGTTCGAAACAAACCCAGCCGGATGTCCAGCAGCCTCGCGGGTCGGGTTCGCGAAGGCCATCACGCCGCTGATCCCCGTCCCGTTGGAAGGCCCCGCGTATTTCGTATCGCACGGTGGGGAAGCGTTCCCCAGCCTGATCATGGTCCTACAAGGCTACGGCGTCACGATCAACCTCGTCGGCACCACCTTCATCAACAAAGCCGGCATCACAAGCAGCACGTTCAAGACAGTCCCAGACCAACCCGTCGGCAGCTTCGAACTCACCCTACCCCAAGGCCCATACTCCGCCCTAGCCGCCAACGGCAACCTCTGCAAAGCCAAACTCACAATGCCCACAGCGTTCGACGCGCAAAACGGCGCCACCGTCCACCAAAACACCAAGATCACAGTCACAGGCTGCCCAAAGGCAAAGAAGAAGGCGACCCGCAAGCGGGGTCGGAAGAGGAAATAGAGGATCGGCGTGTCGATCACGAGCTTCCTGGGTGGTCGATGACCAAGCGAGACAAGGACGCAGTGAGTGAAGTGTGCTCTGCACACGAACGAGCGAGGACGCCGTCTCGCGCCGGTCAGCGGCCACCCAGGCAGGGCGGCCACGTCGAGGAGATGCAACGCCGACGGTTGCTGCTCGCGCTGGTGGAAGTGCTTGCCGAGCATGGCCTGGAGAACGCGAGCGTCGGGCGGATCTGCAAGCGCGCCGGTGTCTCGCGGCGCACGTTCTACGAGATCTTCGACGATCGCGACGAGTGTCTACTGGCCGCTTTCGGCGTTGCCGTCGATCGGCTGGCCGTGCCGGTCCTGGCCGCATACCGAGCACCGGCTGCAACGCACGGGAAGCGAGGCGTCCCAAAAGCGCAGGCTTGGCGCGAGCGCATTCGCGCGGCCCTGACAGCTCTCCTGGAGCAGTTCGATGCCGAACCGGACATCGCGCGCATGTGCGTAGTTGAGACCTTGAAGGCAGGTCCCCGCGTCGCCGAGCGCCGCGCGAGCGTGCTCGCCACGCTCGTGGCCGCGGTCGAGCAGGGTCGCAGCGAAGCACGGCGCGGCAACGAGCCGCCACCTCTGGCCGGGCAGGGAGTCGTCGGCGGCGCTTTGTCTGTGGTCCAGACTCGCCTCGCACAGGCGCCGCCGGACGGTGCTCCGCAGCCGCTGAGCGAGCTGACCGGCGCCCTGATGGCGATGATCGTGCACCCCTACCTCGGCTCTGCCGTCGCGCGCCAAGAGCTGGAGCGTCCTGCACCGAAGGTTGCCGGCGGCTCCAACGGTGCGCTCAAAGACCCCTTCAAGGACCTCTCGATCCGCTTCACCTACCGCACCGCCCGCGTGCTCGCCACGATCGCCACCCACAACGGAGCGTCAAACCGTCTCGTCGCCGACAACGCGGGCATCGCCGACGAGGGCCAAACCTCACGCCTGCTCGCACGCCTGCTGCGAGCGGGGCTGATCGAGAACCGCGGCGCCGGCCGCGAGAAGGGCGAGGCCAACGCCTGGGGGCTGACCGAGCGGGGGGAGGCGGTACAGGCGGCTCTGGCCGGGCGCTGAGGGTGGATCCAGCGATCGAGACAGGGTTCTCGCCGCGCAAATGCCAGTCGATCCGCCCGGGCTACCAGACAGTGGCCGTCCCGTACGCGCTCAATGCTGGGTCGCGTGTGACGATAGGGATCCGATCGGCCAGCGCCTGCGCCGCCAGCAGGCGGTCGAACGGATCGCGGTGCTCACGGCCCGCGACCTTGATGTAAGGGAGACTCTGCAGACGGCTCGCGTGCATCCATGAGATCGCGAGCACGTCTATGCCACTGGCCTGTGCCTGCTCAGGCCAGTCTTCGTCCACCGGAAGCTTTTTGAGGGACCGCTTGATCGCGATCTCGACCAAGGTACCCGCACCCACCAGAGGGCTTTCAGCTGTTTCGATCGCCTCGCGCGCGGCGGTGGACAGCTTCTGATCCTCGCCGAGCCACCAAAGCAAGGCGTGGGCATCGAGCAGTATTCGCATTCAGTCGACGATGCCGAGTGCTCGCGCGATATCTGGCGGCCACTCGTCAAAATCATCTGGCACATGCACACGGCCGCGCATCGCTCCCGGCTTTCGCCTGACCACGGGCTCGCTCTCCGGGATCGCGACAATGCGCGCGACCGGCTTCTTGCCGCGACGCACGACGACCTCCTGGCCGTCTTCAGCCTCGTGCACGAGCCTGGAGAGCTGGGTCTTGGCTTCCCCGATGCTGTAGCTGGACATGGCCACATGGTAGCGACACTTGACCAACTTGGCCAACCTGGGCCAACTTGGCCAACCTGGGCTGATGGAGTATCGAGCTCACTCCCAGCGCAACTGCTCCGGGGCGTCCCGCATCCTCAGCACCTTCGCCGGCACGCCGCCTACGACGGCGTTCTCGGGTACGTCCCTGGTCACGACCGCGCTGGTCCCGACGATGCTGTTGTGCCCAACGCTGACTCCCCGCAGTACGCACGCCCCGTAACCCATCCATACATTGCTGCCGACGCGCACGTCGCGCTTGTAGATCCCCTGCAGCCTGATCGGACGCTCTACCTCCACCACGCCGTGGTCGAAGTCGATCAGCATCACCCTGTCGGCGAGGATGCACTCGCGCCCGATCGACACGTGCTGGTAGGCGGAGATCGTGCACTCCTGGCCCATCACCGTCTTCGCCCCGATCGAGACTTCGCCCTCGTGCACCCTGATCTTCGAGCCGTGCCCCACCCACGACCAGCGGCCCATGCGCAGCACCGCGTCCCTGCCGATCTCGAACTTCACGCCCGGGCAGACGAAGCAGATGCCGTCTGTCTGAAAGCGCTTGCCATGGCGCAGCTTCAGCCACACGAAGCGTGCCCCAAGCACCGCATAGTGACGGTTGGTCATGTTGTTCTCGCGCATCCACCGCCACGTGCGCAGTGCTTCTCTCGGTCCTCTCACGAGCGGGCATCCTAGAGCCACGCGCCGCGCCGGGGGCGGCGAGTTGGCGCGGGGGACTTTCCTAGATACTTCCCGCGTGCCCCCCACGCTCGCCCAGCGCCTGCTCGACGGCGACCGCCGCGCGCTCGCGCGCGCGATCACGCTCGTCGAGGACGACCGCCCGGAGGGCTGGGAGTTGGTGCGCGAGGTCTACCCCCACACCGGCAAAGCCGCCGTCTACGGCTTCACCGGGCCGCCCGGGGTCGGCAAGTCGACCCTGATCGGCGCGCTCACGAAGGCGCGCCGCGAGGCGGGGCGCAGCGTCGGCGTGCTCTCGATCGACCCCTCCTCGCCCTTCACGCAGGGCGCCCTGCTCGGCGACCGCATCCGACTGACGGAGCACTTCCTGGACCAGGGTGTCTTCATCCGCTCGATGGCCAACCGCGGCGCGCTTGGCGGGCTCTCTGAGGCCGCGCTGCAGGCTGCGCTATTGCTCGACGCGGCCGGCCGCGAGGACGTGTTCGTCGAGACGGTCGGCGTCGGCCAGGCAGAGATCGACATCATCGACCACGCCGACACGATCGTGCTCGTCTTGATGCCCGGCTCGGGCGACTCGATTCAAGCGCTGAAGGCTGGCGTCATGGAGATCCCCGACGTGATCGTCATCAACAAGGCCGACCACCCTTTGACGGACACGATGGTGCGCGAGATTCGCGGTGTGCTCTCGCTCGCCAACGTCGATGGCGACTCAGGATCGAGTCCCGCCCACCCGCGCTGGCGCGTGCCGATCGTCAAGACCGAGGCCGCTCACGGCAAGGGCGTCTCCGAGCTGATCGAGCGCCTCGACGAGCACCGCGCTCATATCCTGGGGGAGGGCACGCTTCAGGAGCGTCGCGGGCGCAACCTGCGCAACGAGGTGCTCGCGATCGCCAGTGCGCGCATGCGCCGACGCCTGGAGGAGGAGCTGCGCGAGGACGCCGAGTTCAAGCATCTGCTGGAGCAGGTCGTCGAGCGGCGGCTCGACCCGGCGAGCGCCGCCACGGCACTCCTGGAACGTCACCGTGGCTGATTACGCAAGTTTGCGTTACGCAGGTTTGCGTAACGGCTCTACTCCTCGTTCAACGACAGCCACTGAGCCAAGAACGGCTCATTGATCCAAGCTTCGCTTCCACGGCGCCTGACCAGTTCACCATGCTCGAGCGCTCCAAGCGCTCGTTGCACGCTGGAGGTCCCCGGCAGCGCGTGACGGTGGCGGTAGTCCGCCGCGAGCGGACGCCCGGGCTCCTCAGCGAGTGCCCTCAGCAGCAGTCGCTGATGGGCCGAGGCGCTCTCCCACACAAGGCTGAAGTGCGCGTGCTCGGAGTTCAGCACTTGCGCGATCGCCTCCTTGACCTTGGTCTGAGTGGCGGCGCCTCGCGCGGGCGTGTCTTGCCATAGGAAGTAGCACAGCTCCTGGGTGGCGTAGGGGTGGCCGTGAGTCGTCTGTAGAACGGCGTCGACCGCCGCGGAGGCGATCTTCTTGCCGGTTCGCGCGAACTGACCCACGATGTACTCCGCGAACGGCTCGGCCTCGATCACGTCCAGTTCGACCTGCTTTGCGCTGCGCCAGAAGGGCTCGTTCTCGTTATTGAATATCCGCTGCATCATGTGGCGCTTGCTTCCCAAGTAGACGTGGGAGACCTCGGGCTGCTCTTGGAACACAGATCGCATCAGGCGGGGCAGACTCGCGTCGATCTCCACGACCTCCTGAAACTCGTCGAAGATCAGCACGACCTGACGTTTGCGCTCCCCCGCAAGTTGCCCGGGGAGCTCCAACAAGCGCTCGAGTGTCGCGCGTATGTCCTCGACGCGTGGGCTTGGATCGAAGCTGAAGCTCAGCGAGCCGTCCTCGGGGTTCACGGTCACCGTGGGGCGCACGCGCAGGCCTTGAAAGATGCGCAGTCGCTCCTTCGCGCGGAAGAGCGGCGAGGCGATGTCCTCGTGGATGCTCTGAGCCAGCTTCTCCGCGAACTGCGTGATCGTTGGCGTTGTCATCAGGTTGACGTGCGCCACCAGGACGCGCCGCGCGACAAGCTCCTGCGAGACCCGCCACACGAGCGAGGACTTGCCATAGCGACGGGGTGCGAACAGCACCACGTCCTGGCCGTTCAGCGCGTCGGCCTTCAGCTCGGCGGTCTCGCGCTCGCGATCGGTGAACGCCTCGTCTAGGGCCAGCGCACCGTAACGGAAGGGGTTGACGTCCGAGGTTGCCATACTCGAATTATACGCAGATCAGCGTAAAAATTATTACGCAAGTTTGCGTTACGCAAGTTTGCGTAACGGGTCAGTGTCCCCCGCGCCGGGATTCTCTGACACGTTGCCTTCGATGCCAACCGAGTACGCTGCCCACCAATGGCGTTTGACTACCTGAGCCTGGCCGACCGCAGCTGGCCGGTCCTCACGCGGCTGATGGGTGGCCACGCGAAGGTCTACCGCGCCACGGGCGGCCGCATCGGCTACCGCGTGCCGGGGCTTCCGGCGTGCCTGCTGCTCGACCATGTCGGCGCCAAGAGCGGCACGCACCGCACGACGCCGCTCGTGTTCGCGCGCGATGGCGACGACGTGATCCTGATCGCCTCCAAGGGCGGCTATCCGAAGAGCCCCGCCTGGTTCCACAACCTCAAGGCCAACCCCGACACCACGATCCAGATCGGCTCCAAACGGATCGACGTGCACGCGCGTGTCGCCACGCCCGAGGAGTACGACCGCCTGTGGAAGCTCGCCGTAGACGTCTACGGCGGCTACGAAGACTATCGGCGCCGCACCGAGCGCCAGATCCCGCTCGTGGTCTTGGAACCGCGCTAAGCGCCCAGTGCGCGGGCGATCACCATCTGCTGCACCTCGTCGGTGCCCTCGCCGATCGTGAGGATCTTCGCGTCGCGGTAGAAGCGGCACACCGGGTACTCCTCGATGAAGCCGTACCCGCCGTGGATCTGCACGGCCTCCTCGCTGCACTTGACCGCCAGGCGGCCCGTCTTCAGCTTCGCCTGGGCGGCCGTCAGCGTGAAGTTGCGACCCGCGTCCTTCTCGAGCGCGGCCTTGTACACCAGCAGCCTCGCCGCCTCGATCTCCGCCGACATGTCCGCCAGCTTGGCCTGGATCGCCTGGAACTTGGAGATCGGCTTGCCGAATGCCTTGCGCTCCTTCGCGTAGGCGAGCGCTTGATCGAGCGCGCCCTGCGCCAGCCCGACGCCCATCGCCGCCACGCCGATGCGGCCGATGTCGAGGATGTGCAGGAACTGCTTGAAGCCCTGTCCGCGAGGGCCGAGCAGGTTCTCCTCGGCAACCCGGCATTCGGTGAACGTCAGCGGGCGCGTGTCCGAGGCGTTCCAGCCCATCTTGCGATACGGCTCGCCCTGCTCGTAGCCGGGCGTGCCGTTCGCGACGATCAGGTTCGATATCTCCTTGGGGTGGGTGTCGATCCTTCGCCCGTGACCGCCGTTATGCAAACGACGCCCGAGATGTCGGTGCCCGCGTTCGTGATGAACTGCTTGGCGCCGTCGATCACCCATTCGCCCGTCTCCGCTGAGCCGTCCTCCAGGCGCGCGCGCGTGCGCGTGTTGCCCGCGTCTGATCCGGCCTCCGGCTCGGTCAAGCCGAACGCGCCCAGCTTCGCGCCCGAGCACAGCTGCGGCATCCACTCGCGCTTCTGCTCCTCCGAGCCGAACAGGTAGATCGGCTGTGTGCCAAGCGAGGTGTGTGCGCACAGCGTGATCGCCACCGAGGAGTCAACGCGCGTCAGCTCCTCCACTGCAAGCGCGTACGCGAGCGTGTCGCCACCCCCACCGCCGTACTCCTGCGGGAACGGGATCCCCATCATCCCCAGCTTGCCGAGCTGAGCCACGATCTCGTACGGAAACGACTTGGTCCTGTCGAGCTCCTCGGCGACCGGCGCCACCTCGCCTTCGGCGAACTCGCGCACAGTGCGCTTGATCAGCTCGTGGTCGGGGGAGAGGTCGAAGTCCATGGTCGCCGAGAGGATGGCTACTTGGGGATATTGCAAGTACGTGCAAGCAGGCCTGGCGACACCACGAGATGCTCCGTGCTCAGGCGCCAGACGCGTACGAGCGCGCCAGGTCCACCAGCAGCCGCACACCGTAGCCCGAGGCGCCCTTGCCGACATAGGCTCGCCCGAGGTCCCACGCCGAGCCGGCGATGTCCAGGTGCGCCCACGGCGTCTCGCCGACGAAATGCGACAGGAACGTCGCGCCGGTGATCGTGCCCGCCTTGCGGCCTTCGGGCGCGTTGTCTAGGTCGCCATATTTGCCCTTGATCAGCTCGTCGTACTCCTCGTGCAGCGGCAGCCGCCACACGATCTCGCCGCTGCGCTCGCCGGCCTCGCTCACGCGCGCGGCCCAGGCCTCGTCGTTTGCGATCAGCCCGGCATAGGTGGAGCCGAGCGCGATGATCACCGCGCCCGTCAGCGTTGCCAGGTCCACGACTTGCTCCGCTCCGAGCGAGATCGCGTGGCACAGGCAGTCCGCCAGCACCAGCCGGCCCTCAGCGTCGGTGTTGTTGACCTCGATCGTCTTGCCATTCGAGGCGGTCACGATGTCGCCGGGCTTGACCGAGCGGCCGCTCGGCAGGTTCTCGGTCGCGCCCACGACCGCCACGATCCTGACGGGGAGCTTCATGCGCGCGATCGCCGCCACCGCCGAGATCACGGCGGCCCCGCCGGACATGTCGAACTTCATCTCCGCCATCTTCGCCCCAGGCTTCAGCGAGATGCCGCCGCTGTCGAACGTCACCGCCTTGCCCACGAACCCAAGCAGCGGGTGGGCGGGGCCGGTCAAATTCGCCGGCTCGTAGCGCAGCGTGATCAGAGCCGGCTCCTCGTCGGTGCCCTGCGCGACAGCCGCGAACGCGCCCATCGAGCGCGCCACGATGCCCGCGCGCCCCTCCACCTCGACGGACAGCCGCTCGATCTCGTTCCCAAGCTTGCGCGCATGCTCGGCAAGCGCGGTCGGGGTCAGGTCGTTGGCCGGCCTGTTCTGCAGGTCGCGCGCTTCGTTGACGGCCACAGACACGATCCCCGCCTCGTCGACCACTCCCGCGAGAGCGCCATCGCCCGCCACGACCAAACCCTTGAGCCGCTTCGGCTTCGCGTCGGTGTCCGGCTTCTCCTTTGGCTGAGACTTGTGCTTGTCAAAGCTGTAGTCAGCGAGCACCGTCCCCTGCACGAGCGCGGCCGCGACCTCGCCGTCGCCGTTCGGCGCCTGCCAGCAGAGCACCCTCGTCGAGATCTCCTTCGCGCGCTCGCACGCCACAGCGGCGGCCACGCGCGCGCGCTCTGGCGTGAAGCCGTCACGCTCGCCGAGCCCCACCACGAGCCAGCGCTTGCCGTCCGCATGCGTCAGCGCAAGTGACTTGAACGACCGGCGTGCCTCGCCGCTGGCGAGCAGCTCGCCGACCTGCGCGGGCGCGCCCGCGGGCGCATCCTCACCCTCGAGCACCCCGATCGCCACCGTGTCCGCGTCGGTCTGCGCGGGGCTCTCGGTTGTCGATGACACGTTCACGATGCGCGCACGATATCTGGTCTGGTCGCGGAGTCGCTGCGAGTCCCTTGGCGGGTTCGACTCTGGCGAGGTCGTATGGTTAACGGCACCCGCGGGTTGTGCCGAGGCCCACGGCCCGATGCGAGATCTCCTTTTGTATGGGAGCGTCGCGTCGGGTCCGTGGGACCTCTGATCCTCCTGTAGAGCAGCTTATCCGTTCGCCTGGTTCGCGCGCATGGCACTAGGATTGCCCATGTCAGCCATCCAATGCCCCGTGCAGGCCGTCCAATTTGACCTAGGAGAGTCGTCCCGATGCCCAAGACTGTGATCCTCGGTGCCGCGCGCACCCCAATCGGCAAGATGGGAGGGGCCCTGTCGAGCCTGCAAGCCACAGAGCTAGGCGCCGTCGCGATCGAGGCGGCCCTGGAGCGCTCGGGTGTCGAGCCCCAGCAGGTCGAGCATGTAGTGATGGGTCAGGTCCTGCAGGCTGGCCAGGGTCAGATCCCCTCGCGCCAGGCCCAGATCAAGGCCGGCATCCCCAAGGAGGTCTCTTCCGAGACGATCAACAAGGTGTGCGCCTCCGGAGTGCGCGCCACCGTGATCCTCGACCAGGCGATCCGCGCCGGCGATGTTCAGGTCGGCGTGGCTGGCGGCATGGAGTCGATGTCCCAGGCGCCGTACCTCTTGCCCGGCGCGCGCTTCGGCTTTCGCATGGGCGACGTCAAGGCGCTCGACGCGATGGTCCACGACGGTCTCACCAACCCCTTCTCCGGCAAGCAGATGTTCGTCGAGGCAACTGAAGTCGGCGACGAGCTGGAGCTCACGCGCGCGGACCTGGACCGCTGGGCTCTGCGCTCGCACGAACTGGCCTTGAAGGCCACAGACGAGGGCCGCCTGCCCGAAGAGATCGTGTCGGTCACGATCAAAGGCAGGAAGGGCGACACCACGGTGGAGGTCGACGAGGCGCCCCGTCGCGACACGTCGCTTGAGCTGCTGGCGAAGCTGCCGGGCCTGGTCGGCAAGGAGGGCACCCACACGGCCGGCAACTCGCCCGGTGTCAACGACGCGGGTGGCGCGCTCGTGGTCGCCTCCGATGAATGGGCATCCGCCAACGGCAAGGAGGTCCTGGCCGAGATCGTGACCCACGCCCAGTCCGCCGACGAGTTCGCCTACCTTGCGCGCACACCCGCCTCGGCCGCGCAGAAGGCGCTAGCCAAGGCCGGCTTGAAAGCCGAGGACATCGACCTGTGGGAGATCAACGAGGCCTTCGCCTCGGTCACGCTCAACTCGATCCGCGTGCTCGGCATCGACGAGGACACCGTCAACGTCAACGGCGGCGCCGTCGCGCTCGGCCATCCGATCGGGGCCTCTGGCGCGCGCATCCTAGGCACACTCGTCTATGAGCTGCGCCGTCGTGGAGGCGGCCTCGGCTGCGCGGCGATCTGCTCCGGCGGAGGCCAGGGCGACGCGGTCATCCTCAGGGTCTGAGGCGATGTCCGCCGAGACTCCTAAATCGAGTCCCACCCTCCCCAAGATCCGTGTGGTCGTCGCCAAGCCTGGGCTCGACGGCCACGACCGTGGCGCCAAGATCATCGCGCGCGCCTTGCGCGACGCGGGCATGGAGGTCATCTACACGGGCCTGCACCAGACTCCCGAGCAGATCGTCGAGACGGTCATCCAGGAGGACGCCGACGCGGTCGGCCTGTCGATCCTCTCGGGCGCGCACATGACGCTCGTCCCACGTGTGGTCGAGCTGTTGCGCGAGCAGTCGATCGACGACGTCGTCGTGACGGTTGGCGGCACGATCCCCGCCGAAGACATCCCGGAGCTCAAGAGCCTCGGCGTGGCCGAGGTGTTCACGCCCGGCGCGCCCACGCAGGCGATCGTTGATTTCATCCGCTCCGCAACGACCGCACGTAGTCCTGATTGACTCGTCAGTCAACTCAGGTAGGATTGCCCCATCGACATCCCTCAAGGAGTAGCTGAATGAAGATTTGCGTCCTGGTGAAGGAGGTCCCGGACGCCGCCGTCGAGAAGCGCATCAACAGCTCGACGGGGCGCATGGACCGAGGCGGAGAGAAGAACCTCAACCCGTATGACACGCACGCCATCGAGGCTGCGATGCAGGTTCGCGAGGGCGGCGTCGCCCCCGTGGAGGAGATCGTGGCCGTGACGATGGGCCCCGAGAGCGCGGTGCGCGCCCTGCACAAGGCGGTCTCGCTCGGCGCGGATCGCTCCGTGCACCTCTCAGACCCCGCGGTCGCGGGCTCGGACGTAGCCGCGACCGGCTATGCCCTGGCGCAGACGCTCCAGCGCGAGAAACCGGACCTCGTGCTGCTCGGCCAGCAGTCAGACGACGGCGAGTGCTACACGATCGGCGCGGTCGTCGCCGAGCACCTCGGCATGCCCTCGCTCACGCAGGTCATCAAGATGGACGTCGAGACAGATTCGGATTCCGGGGGAGGGTCGAATTCCGCCTCCCTGCGCTGCGAGCGGCAGGCCGAGTACGGCTACGACACGGTCCAGATCAAGCTGCCCGCGGTCATCTCCGTCGGCGACGCCATCAACGAGCCGCGCTACCCGTCGCTGAAGGCGATCATGGGCGCCAAGAAGAAGCCGCTCGACACCGTCACCGCCGGCCGACGTCGGCGTCGATGCCTCGAAGGTCGGCGGCGATAACTCCGCCGCCCAGTGGGTCGCCGCGAAGGCTCCCCCGGCCAAGGCCGCGGGCGAGATCATCGAGGACGAAGACACCGCCGAGACCGTCGAAAAGATCGTGTCCTGGCTCGACGAGCGCAAGCTCATATAGACCAGCGAAAGGAACTGTGATCTAGATATGGCGAACATCCTGGTCTACGCCCTTCACTACGAAGGCGCGATCAACAAGAACTCACTTGGCGCCGTCTCAGAGGGCGCCAAGCTCGCCGCCGAGCTCGGCGGCGAGGCGCACGCGATCCTGGTGGGCGAAGGCGTCCCACAGGACCTGGCGGCATCGCTCGGCAACTACGGCGCCAAGAAGGTGCTGATCGCCGAGGGTCCTGAAGGGCTCGCCCAGCCGGTCGTCGACGCGATGGGCGCGGCGATCTCCAGTGGCGACTACAAGTACGCCCTGTTCGGCGGCGGTCTGCTCGGCTTCGAGATCGGTGCTGGCTTGGCCGCGCGCCTCGGCGCGGGCGTCGCGATGGAGGTCACCGCGGTGCGTGCGGAGGGCGGCGAGCTG
Source organism: uncultured Solirubrobacterales bacterium (assembly GCA_963764655.1). GTDB lineage: Bacteria > Actinomycetota > Thermoleophilia > Solirubrobacterales > Solirubrobacteraceae > Palsa-744. The sequence goes on along the minus strand of CAVXTI010000001.1, from coordinate 1,359,212 downwards.
ATCGCCGAGCGTCCGATCCTCGGCGACTCGGCGATCTCCGAGATCAAGTACCGCTCCGACGTCGGCATCGTGATCGGGCGCCTCAACGCGTTCGAGATCAAGGAGAGCGGCGCCGGCTCTGCTCCCGTTGAGCAGCTCAGCTTCGAGCTGAGCGCACACGCCAAGCAGGCCACGATGGTCACGCGCGGCGAACAGCGCGGCGCGGACGTCGACATCGAGGGCGCCGACATCCTCGTCGCCGGCGGTCGTGGGCTCGGCAAGGCCGAGGGCTTCCAGCTCGCCGAGGACCTGGCGGCGGCGTTCGGCAACAACGCGGCCGTCGCGGCGACTCGCGCGGTGGTTGATGCCGGCTGGTACCCCTACGCCGCCCAGATCGGCCAAACCGGCAAGACGGTCTCACCGAAGCTGTATCTCGCGGCGGGCATCTCCGGCGCGATCCAGCACAAGGTCGGGATGCAGTCCTCGGAGAACATCGTCGCGATCAACAAGGACTCAAACGCGCCGATCTTCGAATTCTCAGACCTCGGGATCGTGGGCGATCTCAACAAGATCCTGCCCAAGCTGACTGAGGCCGTGAAGGCCAAGAAGGCCAGCTAGCAGGGGCTGCGGGCGGTGGACGCGGATGCGTGAGCGAAAAGGAGCGTCAAGCGATGTCATCTCATAACGGCTCTCGAAACGGGAAGGTCGTCCCCGCGGCCTTCCCGCCGCCCGTCGATTCCCAGAAGGAGTTCGTCAAGCGCGGGCTCGACCCCGAGGACGAGCTGATCGAGGTGGGCGTGGTCATCGTCGGCGGAGGTACAGCCGGCCTTGCCTGCGCCAACCGCCTCCTGCAGCTGTTGGCCGACGATCCTGAGACGATGGAGCGTCTAGGCGAAGTGCCGGTGGCCGTCGTCGAGAAGGCAAAGACGTGCGGCGGACACAACCTCTCCGGCGCCGTCATGCGCCCCGGGCCGCTCGAAGAACTTTTCCCGGACATGACGCGTGAGCAGTGGCGCGAGGAGGGCTTCGCCTTCGGCGAGGTCAAGAAGGAGGCGATCTACGTCCTTCCCAATGGCAAAACCAAGCTGCGCATCCCGCCGCCGCCGCCACAGCGCAACCACGGCAACGAGGTCATCTCCGTGTCAGCCCTGGCGCGCTTCCAGCAGCGCATCGCCGAGGAGGCCGGCGCCTACATCCTCACCGAGACCTCCGCCACCCAGCTCGTCGTGGATGATGGCCCGAGGGCTCGTGTCCTCGGCGTGCGCTCGGGCGACAAGGGCCGCGGCAAGGACGGCGAGCCGCTCGGCAACTTCGAGCCCGGCACCGACATCAAGGCGCAGGCCACCGTGCTCGCCGAGGGCTGCTGGGGCCACATCACCGGCGCCGCGATCCGCGAGTTCGACCTCGCCGACGGTCGCGAGCCGCAGGTGTGGGAGCTCGGTGTCAAGGAGGTCTGGAAGGTCCCCAAGCCGCTCGACCGCGTGATCCACACGCTCGCCGGCTGGCCGCTGAAGATCTCCGCCAAGTACCACCAGATCGGCGGGTCGTGGATGTACCCGATGAAGGACGAGAAGACCGGTGAGGACCTCGTCTCGATCGGCTTCGTGCTCGACCTCGACTATGCCGACGCCACCACCTCCGCGCACGACCTGCTGCAGGAGTTCAAGACGCACCCGCTCGTCAAAGGCATCCTGGAGGGCGGCGAACGCGTCGCGTGGGGCGCCAAGGCGCTCCCCGCCGGCGGCTACTGGGCGATGCCCAAGCTCTCGATGCCCGGCGCCGTGCTCGTCGGCGACGCCGGCGGCATGGTCAACCTCGCCTCGCTGAAGGGCGTGCACTACTCGATCAAGTCCGGCATCCTCGCGGCCGAGTCGATCTACGCCGCGCTCAAGCGCGGCGAGTCGAGCTTCGAGTCCTACGAGCAGGCCGTCGAGGAGTCGATCATCGGCAAAGACCTATGGGAACAGCGCAATACGCGCCAGCCGTTCCAGAAGGGCCTGATCAAGGGCGGCCCGATCATCAACGCGATGATCGCCACCAAAGGCCGCTTCCCGGGCGGGCGCTGGGCGCTGCACCGCAACGACGCCCAGCCGATGTTCATCGGCAAGACCAAGGACTCCTACCCCAAGCCCGACGGCAAGTACACCTTCGACAAGCTCTCCTCGGTGTTCATCACTGGCAACGCCACCCGCGACGACGCGCCTAACCACATCCGCGTGCAGAAGCACGTCCCGCGCGAGGTCGCGGAGACCTGGCGCTGGATGTGCCCGGCCGGCGTCTATGAGATCCCCGAGGACGCGCCTGAGCACGGCGACGTGGATGTGATCGTCAACTACACCAACTGCGTGCAGTGCGGCGCGATCACCGCCAAGGGCGGGCGTTTGACGACACCAGAGGGTGGCGATGGCCCCCTCTATCAAATAACCTGAGAGCCGATCCGAAACACCTGCTATTCCCCGGTGTTAGAGGCTTGTGAATGGCAAGGACGGCGTTCAAACCCACCCGGCTCGCGAAGACGACGGCGCTCGTGCTCGTCTGTGCGCTGGTGCTGCTCGCCTGCGGGCAGGCCTGTCAGTGCGCATGGGGGGCTGCGCAGAGCTTTGACGATGCCCACCGACGGCACGCCCTATGTGGCGACGCTCGAACAGTGCGCCACTTCGACCGTGCAGGCGGAACGCTCGGCCACGTTCACCGCACAGATGACCGCCACGAGCGCCACTCAGCGGATGGGGATGAGGATCGAACTCCAGCAGCGTCTGCGTGGGGAAGCTGGATTTCATACGGTCATCGCGCCCGGGCTCGGGACGTGGCATGCCTCAGAAGCCGGCGTGAAGATCTACAAGTACGTGAAGCAGGTCACCAACCTGGCCGCCCCAGCGGCCTATCGTGCGGTCATTCGCTTCCGCTGGCTTGGAGACAAAGGCCATGTGCTCAAGCGCGCAGAACTGCATACGCCGCGCTGCCTGCAGCCGACGCTCTCCGCACAGGTCGTGCAGGCCCCCTCGCCGGCCGCTTCCTGAGCCGCGCGTCAGTCGCTAGAATGCCTAGACCATGAAGGCTTCGATCCACCCCAGCTACGTCCAGGCGCACGTGCGCTGCATGTGCGGCAACGAATTCACCACGCGTGCGACCCAAGAGGAGATCCACGTCGAGGTGTGCTCCAACTGCCACCCGTTCTACACCGGACGGCAGAAGCTCGTGGACACAGGTGGACGCGTCGAGCGCTTCCAACGCCGAGTCGCCAAGGGACGCCAGCGTAACGCTGCGGTCAGGCACTCAGGCCCAGGCACGCCCCCAGTAGCACGATGGCCTCTCGACCGGGCGCCGGTGGGAGGGTGCAGGCGAGCAATCTCCAGGCGGCCGCGACCGCGCACGCCACGCGCCCGCCGGACAGCGGCGCCGTCGCGCAACTTCCCGACGGCGAGCTGACAGCCCAGCGCGACGCCCCGCTCGGCGGCCAGGCGGTGCTCGAGGGCGTCATGATGCGCGGCGTGCGCCACTGGGCGATGGCGGTGCGCAAGCTGCGGCGCCACAGGGTAGCGACGCAGCGCGCGAGGGTGGCGAATCGCCCAACGCGTTCATGCTGGCGGCGCGATGTCTCTCATGCTGGGGTGGGTCTCGCTCCAAGGGAGCCGGGCCCGAGGCCCTCGGCGAGATCGAGGTCACCACCTTCCCGCTGACCTCCGCGCTCGCGCGTCACCGCTCGCTGCGGATCCCGGTGCTGCGCGGGATCGTCGCGCTCGGCGGCTCGCTCGCGATCGGGTTCAAGGCGCTCGGCATCTCGGCCAACGCGCAGCTCCCGGAGGGCGAGTCCGACGAGGACGCCCAGGAAATCGGTGCCGGCATCTGGGCGGGGACCGTCGTCGTCGCGCTCATCTTCGCGATCGGCCTGTTCTTCCTGCTGCCGCTCGGCCTGACGAGCCTCGTCAAGGGTCAGCTTGCACTCCTCGGCGCTCTTCTGGATCGTCGAGGGGTCGTGCGCACCGCGATCTTCCTCGGCTACATGGTCCTGCTCTCGCGCATCAAGGACCTGCGACGCGTATTCGAGTACCACGGCGCCGAGCACAAGACGATCTCCTGCTTCGAGGCAGGTCTGCCGCTCACGCCTCAGAACGCTCAGCGCTTCTCGCGCTTGCACCCGCGCTGCGGCACGAGCTTTCTGCTGATCGTGATGGTCGTGTCGATCTTCGTGTTCGGAGCTGTCGGTCTGCCCGCCTGGTACCTGTTGGTCCCTCGCGTGTGCTCGGAGTGCCGATCATCGCGGGCATCTCCGTTCGAGATCATCAAGTTCGCGGGGCGCAACCGCAACCGCCGCTGGGTCAAAGCGATCATGTGGCCCGGGCTGAAGCTGCAGCTGCTCACCACGCGCGAGCCCGATCTCGACCAGCTCGCGGTGGCGATAGCGGCGCTTGACGCGGTGCTCGCGCTGGAGACCCCGGGGAGCATGGACGCCGCGGATCTTGTCGGCGTGGAGGTTGTGGCGTAACAACGTCCCGTTTGTTGGGGATGTGGGGATCGTTGCGCTGGGCGTCTCGGGTCGGTGTGGTGTGTTCGAAAAGGCGCCCACGCGTACGCGTGGGAGGTTCGTCGAGTTTGCTTGACAGCGTCCGGGCCTTCTGGTTTGGTACCCCGCGACAGGCGACGGAGAGCGTGAGGCGCGCTCGTCGCGACCAGGATGATCTCGGGAGCTGGTGGGTATGAGCGCGGAAGAGGCAAGCCGTATAGCGCAGGCGGTGCAGCGGATGAAGCGTTCGAAACGAGCGCTTCAGCTCGCGCTGCCAACGGCGGCGGCGCTGGGGGCGGGGGCGGCGGTGGCCGTTGGATCCATCCCTGGGAGCGATGGGACGATCACAGGGTGCTATGCCGGGCAGAACGGTGCTGTGCTGACCGTCAACGGTGACGGACTCGTATCCGAGCCCGCTGGCGCTCTGCGCGTGATCGATCCGACGCTGACGATCGGTGGGCATCCCGCTGGCGCCGCCCCTCCCGACCCGCTGGCCAGCAAATGCGAACCCCAGCAGGAGAGGCAAATCACCTGGAACCAGAAAGGCCCCGCCGGGCCCCAGGGCCTCACCGGACCCCAAGGCCTCACGGGGCCGCAGGGCCCTCCAGGAGCACCGGGCGGCCAAGGTCCCTCCGGCGGCCAGGGCGCTCCCGGCTCCCCGCTGATCGGCGGAACGACCTTCGGAATCAGCGGCGCCGGCAGCACCTTCCTGAAGCTCGACGGCATCAAGGGCGAGTCGACCGACAAGATCCACAAGGGCGAGATCCAGATCGACGGCTTCGCGCTGAGCGCCCAGGGTGGCGCGCAAGCCTCGGGCGGCGGGGGCGGCGCGGGCAAGGTGACGATCCAGAGCTTCTCGATCACCAAGACGCTCGACAAGTCCTCGCCGCTGCTGTTCCAGGCGGCGGCCACCGGCAAGCACATCAAGGACGCCATACTGTCCTTCACGCGCAAGGCCGGTGGCGAGCAGAAGACCTACCTCAAGTTCGAATTCCAAGACGTGCTGATCTCGAGCGTGCAGGACGGTGGCGCCGCCGACAAGGTCACCCCCGCCGAGCAGGTGACGTTCGCCTTCCAGAAGTGCAAGGAGACGTTCTACGACTCCAAGGGCAGGACCGGGCAGACCGTGAGCGTGAATGTCGGCAACACGCTGAAGCTCTGATCACCGCTCTGCGCGGACGGGCCGAAGCCGGCGTCGCCCGTGCGTCGGCGTCGAGCCGTCAGCGACGTGCGTCAATGAATGGGACGCCCCTTCCAGGGCGAAGCCTATGAACGGCTGGCCTACCCGGGTATGCCTACCCGGCGACCCATCCGGCGCGACTGGAGGCGATAGCGCGCCTGTTCGGGCTGCGGCCCACAGCCCGCGGCCCAGAGCTCGTGTGCTGGAGCTGGGCTGCGGCGACGGCGGCAACCTGCTCTCGCTCGCCCAAGCGCTGCCGGGCGCAAGCTTCGTCGGCGTGGACGCCGCGGCGAGCGCCGTCGAGCGCGGCAACGAGCTGGCGCGCGCGGCGGGCCTCGGAAACGTGGAGTTGCGCTGCGCTGACATCGAAGCGCTGCCCGAGAGCGACGAGCTGCGGGGCGGCTTCGACTACATCCTCTCCCACGGCGTGTACTCGTGGATCCCACCGCGGGTGCGCGTGGCGCTGCTGGCGAGCGTGCGACGACACCTGGAGCCGATGGGGGTCGCGTATGTCAGCTACAACGCCTACCCGGGCAGCTACCTGCGCGACATGGCGCGCGACATCCTCGGCTACCACGTGCGCGACGATCGAGGACCCGGAGCGCAAGCTGGCGGCGGCCCAGGAGTTGATGCAGACGATCGTGGCGATCGAGGAGCCCTTCCCGTACGCGCAGGTGTTGCGCCAGCACATGGAACGCATGCTGAGCTACTCCGACGCGCTGCTTTTCCACGACGACCTTGCCGAGATCTCCACTCCCTTCTACTTCCACGAGTTCGTCGAGCACGCGGCCCACCACAAGCTCGCCTTCCTGGCCGAGGCGGACCTGTTCGAGAGTCAGATGCGCGACGTGCCCGACAGCGCCGGGCGGCTGATGGCGGGGCTGCCCGACGACGTGGTGGTGCGCGAGCAGTACCTCGACTTCTTCAAGAACCGCATGTTCCGTCAGACGCTCCTCTGTCACGACCAGGCGCCCGGTCAGCCGTGCGCTCGACGAGGAGGCGGTCGAGCGCCTCTGGGTCTCATCGAGGGCTCGTCCTCAGGAGGGTGGGTCGGATTTGGATGAGGATGGGCCGTGCATCCGGGGAGGCCACGCCCATGCGCGGAGACGCCGCGCAGACCGCGGAGCCGGACGCTGAGACGTTTGTGACTCCAGAGGGCTTTACGATGAGCACCAGCGAGCCGCTCGTGATCGCGGCGATGCTGGCGCTCGCCGACGCGTGGCCGGCATCGCTCGACTTCTCCACGCTGCTGGCGCGCGCGAGCGAGGCGGCCGGCGCGGACGTGCCGCGCGAGCTGGTCGCGGCGAGGCTGTGCGAGCGTGCTCTTGCAAGCGCATCTCGCACGGATCGTGATGCTCCAGGGGTGCGCGCCGCCGCTTGTCAACCGGCCAGGCGAGCGTCCGACCGCCAGCGCCTTGGCGAGGGCACAGCACGCGGTCGGGCTGGCCGCCGTCAGCTCGCTGCTGCACGGCAACGTGCGCTTGGAGGACGAGCTCGAGCCGAGACTGCTCCCGCTGCTCGACGGCACGCGCGATCGCGAGGAGCTCGCGCACGAGCTCGCGGCGCCGATCGAGGATGTAGCCGGCGCCCTGGAGCGGCTCGCTTCCGTTGGCCTGCTGGTCGGTGAGCAGATCGCTCGGCGTCCGGAGCCTGACTCTCCCGAGAGTCGCTGTCGGCTCGCGCCGGATCGTGGCGCCGGATGGACCTAGACTGCTCCCCATGATCGAAGAGTCTGATCGAGCAGATCGAGGCTCGCTTCGGCGAGCTCGGCGAGCAGATGACCCAACCCGAGGTGATCGGCGACCGCGAGCGCTATGCCGAAGTCGGTCGCGCCTACCGTCAGCTCGAGCCGGCCGCGAAGCTCGCCGCGCAATGGCGCCGCGCCGAGCGACGACGCGGCGGGCGCCGAGGAGCTGATCGCCGAGGGTGGCGAGGATCTCGAGTTGCGCGAGATGCTCGCGACGCGCGCGAGCGCGTCGAGCAGCTCGAAGAGGAGATCCGCTTCGCGATGGTCGAGCGCGACCCCAACGACGAGAAGAACGTGATCGTCGAAATCCAGGGCGGCGCCGGCGGCGACGAGGCCGGGCTGTGGGCCGGCGACGTCTACCGCATGCTCACGCGCTATGCCGAGCGCTCGGCCTGAAGCCCGAGCCGCTGGAGATCGGCGAGGGCAAGTACACGTTCGCGATCAAGGGCGACGGCGCCTATTCTGTCTTCAAGTTCGAGGGGGGGACCCACCGCGTCCAGCGCGTGCCTCAGACCGAGTCCCAGGGGCGCATCCACACCTCCACTGCGACCGTTGCCGTGCTCCCTGAAGCCGAGGATGTCGATATCGAGGTGAATCCCGCCGATCTTCAGATAGACGTTTATCGCTCCTCAGGCCCTGGCGGTCAGTCGGTCAACACGACAGACTCGGCGGTGCGCATAACCCACAAGCCGTCCGGGATCGTCGTCTCGATGCAAGATGAGAAGTCCCAGCTTCAGAACCGGGAGAAGGCTCTGCGTGTGCTGCGCGCGCGCCTTTATGAGCGCGCGCTGGCCGAGCAGCAGTCAGAGCTTGCCGCCGATCGCCGGTCACAGGTCGGCACCGGCGACCGCGCGGAGAAGATCCGCACGTACAACTATGGCGAGCGGCGCGTCACCGACCACCGCGTCAAGCTCACCGTCCACAACCTCGACCAGGTCCTCGAAGGCGAGCTGCAGGAGATCACGGCGACTCTGCAGGCCGACGAGAAGCGCCGCCGCCTCGAGGCCCAGACGGCGGTCTGAGACCGCGAGAACGACCCCTCCCCCAAAAATGCCCTCCTCGCCAGTTCGACCGCTCGCCCGCGGAACCCAGGTGCGCGACGCGCTCGACGGGGCGGTCACGGCGATCGCGGCCGGCGGATGCGAAACGCCTAAGCTCGATGCGGAACTGTTGCTCGCCCATGCGCTCGGCCTCTCCCGCGAGCGACTCTTCATTGAGGATCTGAGCGTTGCCGGTCCAGCCGTGCGCGTCTTGCAGGACTACGTGCGCCGCCGCTCCGTGTTGCGCGAGCCTGTCGCCTACATCCTCGGCCGTCGCCACTTTCGTCGCCTGGAGCTGACGGTGGATCCCCGCGCGCTGATCCCACGGCCCGAGACAGAGCTGCTGGTCGAGGTCGCGCTCTCCCTGCCCCCAGGCTCGCGCGTGCTCGACGTGGGCACCGGCAGCGGCGCGGTCGCCCTCGCCCTGAAGGACGAGCGGCCGGATTTGCGCCTCGTCGGCAGCGATCTCTCCTCAGATGCCCTTGATCTTGCAAGAGGCAATGCCGAGCGCCTCGAACTGGATGTGTCGTGGCTCTCAGCCGATCTGCTGGAAGGGGTCCCCGGCGAGTTCGACGCCGTCGTCGCAAACCCGCCCTACGTCCCCGATGGCGACCGCGCGAAGCTCGCGCCGGAGATTCTTCGCCACGAGCCGCTCTCCGCACTGTTTGCCGGAGTTGACGGCCTCGATGCAATCCGGCCCCTGGTCGACCAGGCGGCCGCTCGCGACCGGGTGCGCCTGCTCGCCGTAGAGGTCGGCGCGGGACAGGCATCGGCAGTCATCGAGCTCATGCGAGCGAGCGGCTTCTCCACGGTTCGCGCCGAGCGCGATTTGGCCGGAATCGAGCGCGTCGTCGTGGGCGAGCAGCAGTGAGCCTCACCTGCGAGGACGCCGCGCGGCTGGAAGAGTGCCTTGTCCATGACGGTGTCGCCGTGATCCCCACCGACACGGTCTACGGCCTGGCGTGCAACCCCGAGAGCGAGACGGCCCTGCGACGGATCTATGAGCTTAAGGGCAGGCCGCCCGTCAAGCCGTCCGCGATCATGCTCTTCGCCCAAGAGCCAGCGCTCCGGTTGCCGGTCGAGCTCGGGTCCCGTACTCGTGCCGCGGTCGAGGCGCTGCTGCCCGGCCCGGTCACCCTGCTGCTCTCCAACCCCGAACGGCGATTCCCACTCGCGTGCGATCCGCTCGGGGCCGGCTCATCGCTGCTCGGGCTTCGCGTCCCGGCGTTCTCCGGCCCGCTCGCAGCGCTCGCTGGCGTGGGCGTGCCCGCCGCCCAATCGAGCGCCAATCTCTCGGGCGGACCCGATCCATGCCGGCTGCAAGACGTGCCCGCCGAGCTGCGCGGGAACGTTGACCTCGTGCTCGACGGTGGCGAGCTTCCCGGCACGGCCTCGACCGTAATCGACCTGTCCGAGTACGAGCAGAGCGGTCGCTGGCGGGTCGTGCGAGAGGGGCCGCTCATACAGGGCTCCCTGGAGCGGTTGCTCGGGTAATTCTCAGGCTGCGACCAGCGCCGGCCCTATTTTCGCCGCAAGCACACGGTCGGGTGGCAGGGTTACGGTCAAGGCGCCGTCGCGACCGTCGGGGTCGGTTGTCTCACGGGAGGCATTTAGCACGCACATCAAGCTACGTACCGCTTGGGACGAAACTTGGCGCGCCCGCTCCTGCTAGCCTCGTAAGGCGCAGCCGCGACTGGCGTAAGAGGTGGAAATGACCACCGGGAAGCGGCTGAGAACGATCGCCGCGCGCCTGGGCACTCAGACACTCACGCCACGCTAGGAGCGCGCCGATGTCCGAACTCAGCCCCGACTACTTCAACCGCCCGCTCGCCGAGGTGGACCCCGAGGTCGCCGCCGTTCTGCGCGGCGAGCTCGAGCGCCAGCAAGGCACGCTGGAGATGATCGCCTCGGAGAACTTCGTGCCGCAAGCAGTGCTCGAATGCCAGGGCTCGGTGCTCACCAACAAGTACGCCGAGGGCTATCCGGGGCGGCGTTACTACGGTGGCTGCGAGTGGGTCGATGTCTCAGAGCAGCTCGCGATCGACCGCGCCAAGGCGCTGTTCGGCGCCGAGCACGCCAACGTGCAGCCCCATGCGGGCGCGCAGGCCAACACAGCCGTCTACCACGCCTTGCTCACTCCCGGCGAGACGATCATGGGCCTGTCGCTCGCCCACGGCGGCCACCTGACGCACGGCATGAGAATCAACGTGTCAGGCCGCCTCTATGAGATCGCGGCCTACGAGGTGGATCGGGAGACGAGCATGATCGACATGGACGAGGTCGCGCGCATCGCGCGCGAGCGGCGCCCGAAGCTGCTGCTCGCCGGCTGGTCGGCCTACCCACGGCAGCTCGACTTCGCGCGCTTCCGTGAGATCGCCGACGAGGTGGGGGCGCTGTTGATGGTGGACATGGCGCACTTCGCCGGCCTCGTCGCCGCGGGTCTGCACCCCAACCCGGTCGAGTATGGCGCGGACGTGGTCACAACCACCACCCACAAGACGCTCGGTGGCCCGCGCGCGGGGATCATCCTCTGCAAGCAGGAGCACGCCAAGAAGATCGACTCTGCTGTCTTCCCGGGTCAGCAGGGCGGCCCGCTCGAGCACGTGATCGCGGCCAAGGCGGTCGCGCTGCGGATCGCCGCGAGCGAGCTGTTCGCCGAGCGTCAGCGCCGCACCGTCGAGGGCGCGAAGGCGTTCACCGAGCAGCTCATGAAGGCCGGTCACGGTGTCAACGTGCTCACCGGCGGCACCGACGTGCACCTCGCGCTTGTGGATCTGCGTGCCTGCGAGCCCGAGCTGACAGGCCGCCAGGCCGAGGATCGCCTGCACGAGATCGGCGTGACGGTCAACCGCAACGCCGTCCCGTTCGATCCGCGCCCGCCGATGGAGGCCTCGGGCCTGCGCATCGGCACGCCAGCGCTTGCCACCCGCGGCCTGCAGGTCGACGATTTCATCGAGGTCGGCAAGATCGTCGCCGTCGCGCTCACCCCGGAGTTCGAGTCGCGCAGGGACGAGCTCGCCGAGCGCGTGCAGGCTCTCGTCGAGCGCTATCCGCTGTACGAGCACCTGAACGCTCCGGCTGTCGCGTAGCAGCTGACGACGCCCACGCCTGCGATGCTGTCGCAGGTCGATGGCCCACCTCAACGAGCTCGACGCGCTTTACGCATTCCTCGCAGCCGCGGCGGTGACGGCGCTGCTGACGCCGTTGACGATGCGACTGGCGAGGGCGGTGGGCGCCGTGGACGAACCGCGCGAGCGCGGCCTCTCGAGCCGTCCCACGCCGCTGCTGGGCGGCCTCGCGATCTTCGCGGGAGTGCTCGTCGCGACACTGGCATTTCTGCCGCCGGGCTATGGCGCCAGCGCGGAGCTGTGGCATGGTGTGCTGCTCGCCGCGGCGCTCATAACGGTGGTCGGAGCGCTCGACGATCGCTTTGACTTGCCGCCGATCGTAAAGCTCGCCGGCCAGATCGCGGCGGCCGTGATCGTGGTGCACTTCGGCGTGGCGGTGAAGTCGATCACGCTGCCATTTGTGGGCGCGCTCGCCTTCCCGAAAGCTGGGGCCACCAACGCAGGGCCGGCGCTGACCGTGATCGGGCTCGTTGTGATGATGAACGTCGTCAACCTCTCCGACGGCGTCGACGGGCTGGCGGCCGGTGTGTTCGTGATCATCGCCGGCACGCTCGCCATCATCGCGTTCGATCTCGATCGCGTCCAGCCGGGGGTGCTGGCGGCGCTCACGGCGGGCGCGGCGCTCGGCTTCCTCGTGCACAATTTCCCGCCCGCCTCCAGCTTCATGGGCGACTGCGGCTCGAACCTGCTCGGCCTCTTGATGGGCGTCGTGACGGTCGAGGCGGCCGTCAAGACGGCGGCCGTCGTGTCGTTCGTGCTGCCCCTGATCCTGCTCGCGGTGCCGTTCCTCGATACGACCTTCGTGATCCTCAAGCGCCTGAAGTACCGCCGCCCGATCTACGCGCCCGACAGCGAGCACTTCCACCATCGCATGGCCCGCATCGGCTTCTCGAGCAGGCGCACGATCGCCTACCTGTATACCTGGACTCTGATGCTCGCCGGCCTCGCGCTCGCGCTGCGGTTCGTGCCCTACTCCGACCACAAAGGCCATCTGGTCACCGGCTGGACCTTGGTGCTCGTCGGGCTCTCGCTGCTGGTGGTGGCGGCGAGCGTCTACCTCGTGTACGTGCTCGAGATCCTCAAGTTCCGCCGCCTGGACGCCCGCCGCCTGCGCCGCTTGCGGCCCAACGCCTCACCTGAGGAGATCGAGCGCAGCGTGGCGCTGCACCTGGAGACCGGCGAATACGACGCTGTCGTGGACAGCGGCTCCTCGCGGCCGCGCGATCCTGTGAGGGGGGACATGCCTGGCGGGGCTGAGCAGCGGGTCGGCGAGCGGCAGGTGGATGAGGATCGCGTAGAAACAGAGCAGGAGCGTCGCGACGCGCAGGCGGCGACTGTCGGCGAGAGCGGCGAGGGGAAGCGCCCATATCGCATACCAGGGGAGCAGCCAGGCGGTCGATAGCAGCAGCGCGAGCGTCGCCCAGCCGGCCATCGCGCGCCAGTCGGCGCCGCGCGCGGTGCGCCACAGGGTGAGCGCAAGCACGAGCGCGAATCCGGCGAGATAGGCATGACGCCACCAGCTTGGCACGCCGCTTAGACCCACCAGGCGAGCGGTCTCAGCGGGAATGCTGTGGGTGGCGATCAGCTGTTGCTGCTCGCCGAGTGCGCCGAGGAACCCCAGCGCGTGGGCGCCGAAGCCGACGATCGCGACGATAGCGAGCAGCACGAGCGCACCCGCGGCGCTTGCGGCCACGCGCGCTCGTTCACGCCAGGCCGGAGGAGCGAGGACGACGAACGGGAGCACCAGTCCGGCCGAGGCCTTCACGCCAATCCCCACTACGAGTGCGGTGGCCGCCGCGGGGAGATTGGGCCCGCCGCGCGCTCGCGCGCTCGCGTCCGTTCGCGGACTCGCGCTCGCCGATGGAGCCACTCTCGCCGGAGGAGCCACGCTCGCCGCGACACCTGCCAGCGCGCCTGCCCCGGCGGTCGCACTCGCCCGCGTGGCGCCCGCCGCGAGCGCCAGAGCGCCCGCCAAAGCAAGCAGCACGAGCGTGTCGTTGTGTGCGCCGCCGACCGCCAACTCGAGCAACACCGGGTTCAGGCCCACGAACGCCGACGCGACTTTTGCCGAGCGGCCCATCCTGTGCGCGGCGTGCGCCGTGAGCGCGGTCGCTCCAAGGCTCGCCGTGACCGCGACAGCCTTCAGCGTCCACAGACCCACCGCCAGCCCGAGTGGCGCCACCGCGTAGGAGACGAGCGTGAACAACGGGCCATACGGTGAGTGCTGAAAGGGCCATCCGATGAAAGTGAAGACCGCGTCTGTGGGTGCCTCAGCGGCCACATGCGTGTAGGGGTCGAGGCCGTGCAGCGCCCCGAGACGCGCGAAAGCGAGATACCCGAACACGTCCTGGGAGATCAACGGCGGCCCCAAGAGCAACACGAGATATGCGGCTGCGATCGAGAGCGCGATCGTCCAGCCCGGAAGCGCCCGCGCGGCAAGCAAAACGACTATGTAGCTCGCGCACATCACAAGCGTGAGCGCCTGGAAGCTGGTGGAGCTGATGCCGAAGCCGAGGTCGTGCAGCGGCCCGGACAGCCAAGCTGGCCAACCTCCGGCGCGGGCAGGCACATATGAGGTGGGGCTTCCCGCGGCGCCCGCCACGATCCCGAAGACGCTCGCTAGGAGGCCGACCAGTCCAACCGCTCCAAGCGCTTGCGCGGCGCGTGTGTTGAGGCTCGCGGACGTGCGACCGTTCGCCGCGGCCGCTAGGCTTTCCATGTCGCCGTGCTCTGAGAGCATCCCACACCATGCGCGCGACCGGGCCGAACCGTCCGCCGGGCGGGCAAGGCTTGAACTGTATGCCACGCCGCCACCGCACACCGATATCGCGCCGGCGCCCCGGGCCCAAGCGGGTGCTGATCCTGTCCGCCGACGTCGGCGAGGGCCACGCCGCGGCGGCGCGGGCGCTCGCGCGACAGATCGAGAGCGCCCCGGAGCACGCCGAGGTGACCGTCATCGACGGGCTCGCCGCGATGGGGCCACTGGTGCAACCCGTCGTCGAGGACGGCTACCGCGTGCAGCTGCGCTTCTTCCCGTGGACCTACACCGTCGATATATGTGCTGCTCGAGCGCGTGGCCCCCGTGAGGGTGCTTGCCCGCAAGTTGCTGTGCCTGTTCGGCTCGCGCCCGCTCGCGCGGCGCATCGCCGAGCACGAGCCCGACGTGGTCGTGTCCACCTATCCGGCGGTCACTGTGGTGCTCGCGCGCTTGCGCCGCACGCAGGTGGTGCGTTGCCCGACGGTGGCCACAATCACCGACCTGACAGGGCTGTTCTTCTGGGCGCAGCCGGGTATCGACACGCACCTCGTTATGTACGGCGAGTCGCTGCACCCGGTCGAGCGCATCGCGGGGGAGGGCAGCGCGCGGCTGGTGCGGCCGCTGATCTCCTCCGAGTTCCTCGACGCGCGCACACAGAGCGACTCGCGCCGCGATCTGGGCTTGCCCGAGGAGGGGCGCATGGTCGTCGTCTCAGGCGGGGGTTGGGGAGTGGGCGATGTCGAGGGCGCGGTGCGCGAGATCGCGAGCATCGCGGATGTGAGCGCGATCGTCTGCCTCACCGGACGCAACGAGCAGCTTCGACGGCGGCTCAGCGAGGACTTCGCGAGCGAGCGACGCGTGCACGTGTACGGCTTCACCCAACGGATGCCGGAGATCCTCGCGGCGGCCGACGCGCTCGTGCACTCCACCGGCGGCGTCACATGCCTGGAGGCGAAGGCCACCGGCACCCCGGTTGTGTCATATGGGCTGCCCGTGGGTCACGCTCGCCTGAACACCCGCGCGATGGCCGATCTCGGGCTGTTGCGGCTCGCCAACGATACGCGCGAGCTGCGCGAGCAGGTGCGGGCGAGCTTCGCCGAGCACCACGAGCTGAGCGGACGCGCCGCGCACCCCAGCGAAGGGCTGCTCGCCGTCGCCGGTCAGAACACGCTCGCCACGCCGGACTTCGCCGACTCGCCCACCCTTTTGCGGGGCACGGGCTCTCCCGCCGACCCGCCCAGCCCTGCTTTGGCGATCGACTCGTCCGTCGGCTCGCTGGTCTCGCAGGCTATCGAGGCCGACTCCGAGGCCGTGTCCGATCCCAGCGCGGTCGATCTGGTGCTGTCGGCTTCCCGCCGTGTGCGCCCGATCCCGCTGTGGCGGCTGCGCCTCGTGGCGTTCGTCACACAGCTGGTGCTGCTGGTCGCGGTGAGCACGTGGTTGATGTCGACTGACGAGGTGACGGCCTTCGCTGGTCTGTTCCTTGGCGTGCACCCGCTGAAGCGCGTCGAGACGACCAAACCCGACGTGGGCCTGGTCGTGCGGGCTCCAGCGGGCGAGGTCAAGCTGTTGGCCGGCGAGCTCGCAAGCGTGGGCATCCATGCTTCGTTTGCCGACAACGGCGCCGACTCGAGCGTGACGATCGGCGACCTGCGCGCGCTGCGAGACGAACTGGTCCCTGAGGTGCCTGGCTCGAGCTCGCTTTTCCGCTGGCTGCGCACGCGCGGCACGTTGCGCTCGCAAGCCCGCGCGCTCGGGCTGCATCATCGCTTCTACTTCCTGCAGCCCCCGAAAGGCTTGACCGTCGGCCAACTCGTGCTCGCGCGCACCGCGGGCGCCACGCCCGTGGCCGGCGCTGTGCGCCTGAACGCCGGCGGAGCGCTCCCTCAGCGCCCGATGCGCGCCGGAGACGTGCTCGTCGTGTCGGTCGACGGCTCGGCCTCCTCGCTGACGGGGCTCGAGCGGATCGTCTCGTGGGTGCGCGCAAGCGGGCTGTCGGTGGAGCCGCTCGGCTCGCTGACGGGCTCGACTTCCATCAAGGGGGCGCCGACCTCGAAGAGGTTGGTCAGGAGCGGCGAGCGAGCGAGCGCGGCCGCCCCGGCGACGAGCACGCCGAGCGAGAGCACGAGCGGCACGCCCCCGAGCGGGGTGGAGCCGAAGCTTTCTCCGAGCAGCAGTGGCGCCAGCACGACAGGCACGACCGTCTGAGTGACGAACACGACCGGGGCGACCTGGATGGCGGGACGCATCTGCAGGGCGCTCATCTCGCTGAGCGCCGCCACCGCCGAGGCGCCGGCTGTTGAGAGGCCCCAGGCGGCGGCAAACCACAGGCGCCCCTGGGCGAGATCGTCGGAGAAGAGCTTGGTCGCGACCCCGCTCCAGGCGAAGCCGAGCCCGGCCGCGATCATCGTCAGCGCGGCGGCCGGCCGGCGCACGCGGTTGACTGCGTAGGGGAGCAGCGTCATCAGCCCCAGCCCCACGAGCACGAGCGTCACGGTGAGGTTGCTCGTGTGCGTGGTGGTGCGCGCCGGGGCAGTGAGCGCCGTGCCGGCGACGCCGAGCACGATCGCGCACATGGCGAGGTGCTCGCGCCGGCCGGCGCGCTCGCCGAGCAGGCGCTGTCCGAAGAACAAAAGCACCAGCAGGCCGATCGCCATCGTCGGTTGCACGATCACGAGCGAGACCAGCAGCAACGCCACGACCTGCAGCGGCCAGCCGAGCATCGACAGCCCTGTCCCCGCGAGCCAGCGCGTGCGGCGCAACAGGTTGAGCGCGAGCGCCGGGTGCAGGTGCTCGGCTTGAGGGGTGCGCTTGGCGTCCATCGCCTGCAGCGCGACCCCTAGGCTGTAGAGCCCCGACGCCGCGACAGCCGCCACGATTCCCAGGATCAGATCGACCATGTCCGCCAACGATCATCGCAGCCACGCCAGTCCCTTTGCGGGCACTGTCGCCAGCGTGGCGATGGCTGCCTACCTGGCGCCGGCGCTCTCCTTCTACTCACGTACGCTGCGCGAAGCGCTCGGTGTCGAGGATCGCACCGCCACCGGCGCTGGCTGGGCGCTGACCTTCGACGACGGCCCGCACGCGCAGGGAACTCCGGCGGTGCTCGAGGTGTTGGCGGATCGGGGAGTGCGCGCGACCTTCTTTCTGGTCGGCGAGCAGGTTCTGCGCAATCCGGCGCTCGCCGCCGAGATCGCCGCCGCCGGCCACGAGATCGGGCTGCACTGCCACCGCCATCGCAACCTGTTGCGGCTCGCTCCGTGGCAGGTTCGCGAGGACCTCGCGCGCGCTGGAGCGGCGATCGAGGAGGCGACCGGCGTCTCGCCGGCGTTGTACCGCCCGCCATACGGGGTCCTGAACGCCACCGCGCTGCGGCTCGCGCGTCGCGCGGGCAGGCGCACGTTGCTGTGGACCCATTGGGGGCGTGACTGGGAGGCGCGCGCCACCCCCGAGTCGATCGCGGCGCTAGTCACAGACGGCGTGGGTGAGGGCTCGGTGCTGTTGCTGCACGATGCCGACGACTACAGCGCAGCCGGCTCGTGGCGGCGCACGGCGCTCGCGCTGCCGCGCGTGCTCGACGTGCTGAGCGAGCGCGGCCTCGAAGCGGTCGTGCCTTGAGGGACGGGCTCGCCCAGTTATCTGGCTTCACCGCTGGATAACATCGCTCGCTTGGCCGGTTCGAGCACATCCGAGCGCTCCGCGGCGCTGACCTCGACTGCTCCTGCCCTCGCGCGTGAGCCGGCCGCGCCGCCCGAGCCGGCCAGCGTTCTCGCGCCGGGCTCCTCGGTCGCGTCTGCGCCGCGCGCGCTAAGACGCGCGCGCTGGTGGGGCGAGCTGCTCGTGGTCGCTTGGCTTGCGTGGGTGTACGACGCGATCACGAACCTCGCGCCGGCGCGCGAAGCGGTGGCGCTCGCCCACGGTCGCGGCGTCCTCAGCCTCGAGCGGTCGCTGCGCATCGACCCCGAGCTCTCGCTGAACCGCTGGCTTGTCAGACATGACACGCTCGGGGCGATCACCTCCTACTACTACGACAACGCTCACTTCGTGGTGACGATTGGCTTGCTCGCCTGGCTGTGGTGGAAGCGGGCCGATCTCTACCGCCCACTGCGCGGCTCGCTGGTGGCGATCAACCTGCTCGGGCTACTCGTCTTTTGGCGCTATCCGGTCGCTCCGCCGCGGATGCTCGCCTCCAGCGGCTTCTCCGACGTGGTGGCCTCGACGCACACGCTCGGCTCGTGGCACACGGGCAGCCTCGCCGCCGACGCCAATCAGTTCGGCGCGATGCCCTCGCTGCACATCGCCTGGGCGGCTTGGTGCGCGCTGGTGCTGTGGCGCCTCTCCGCGCGTGTGTGGGCGCGCACGCTCGCGCTGCTGTATCCGTGCCTGACGACGTTCGCGGTGCTGGCCACCGGCAACCACTACTTGCTCGACGTGCTCGCGGGCCTCGCGACGTTCGCGCTAGCCCTCGCACTCGTGCGACTAATGTCCGTAGCGCATGTCACAAAGTTGTTACTAAGTCGCAGAGCCGGTAGACTGGCGCCGGCTTCTGAAGACGCCCTCTGAGGGGAGTCATGGGTCCGCCGCGAAAGGCGCGCGGGCCTTCGCGTCTGTAGGGTGGCCCACACATCATGCTCAAACTTGTTGTCACTATCGGCTTTGCCGCGCCCGCGACTCGATGATCGTCCTGCGCTATCTGGACGTATGCCTGGTGCTGGTCACCGCCCCCTTTGTCGTCGCGGCGGATATGCCGGTCTTCGGCTATCTGGTGGGCGCCTGCGCCTGGCTCACGACGCGATTCGCGACGGAGGCATTGCACGCAAGGGCGCTGCGCTCGAGCGATCCGCGCGTCAGAGCCGGCCTCGCGGTCGGGGTGATGATGGGGCGCGTCTGGGTGATCGTGCTGGCCGTGATCCTCGCCCGCTATGCGGGCAGCAAGGAGGATGGGATCATGGCGGCGGCGCTCGTGCTTGCTGCCTTCACCGTGTACTTCATGCTCACACTGATCTTGCGCGGTGGGCGTGGCCTCGATCGAAACCCGAGCCCGTCATGAGCGCGACCGCCAGATCGCTTGACGTGATGTGCGCGCAGCTCGACGCCAGCGTGGGTCGATGACCACCAAGCGCAAGCTGCTGATCGCGCTGGGCGTGTACGTGACGGGCATGATCGTGCTTGTCGTGGTGACCGGTGTGCACGGTCAGCGCAACACGAGCTTCGAACCGCAGAACGAGTTCAAGCTCGACAGCTGGGTCGATCTCGGCGCCTTCTCGATCAACAAGGCGGTGATGTACCTGGTGATCGCGGCCGTGCTGACGTGCGTGAGCATGATCTACATCGCGCGGCGGATGCAGCAGCGGCCCAATCGCGTGCAGACCGCGGTCGAGGTCATCTATCGCCTGATGCGCGAGAACATCACCGCTGGGAACATGGACGAGAAGATGGCCGCCCGCTGGTTCCCGTTCATCGGCGCGCTGTTCCTGTTCATCCTCTTCTCGAACCTGATCGGCTACATACCCCTGCCGACCAACACCGAGCACGAGCTGACCGTGTTCGGGGTGACGATCCCGTCGTTCTCGCTCTACGCGGCCACCGCCAACCTCTCTGTGCCGCTCGTGCTGGCGCTTGTCGTCTTCATCTCCTACACGTTCGAAGGCGTGCGCGCGAAGGGCCCGATCGGCTACCTGAAGAGCCTCATCCCCGCGGGCGTGCATGGCCCGATGGCGGGCGGCATCTTCGTGCTGGAGATCATCTCGAACGTGATGCGATTGATGTCGCTCTCGATTCGTCTGTTCGCGAACATCCTCGCGGGTCACCTGATCATCTTGTTCATGGCGGGCGCGCTCGCGGTCCTGCTCGGCGTCGCCTGGCTGGGCTGGCTCACGCTCCCGTTCGGCATCGCCCTGTTCGCTTTCGAGGTGGGCCTGGTGGCCGCCCTGCAAGCGTTCATCTTCGCCACTCTCACAGCTATCTATCTCGGCGGCGCGGTCGCCGAGCACCACTAAAAGGAGTCAACCGACGTGCTCACAGCTCTCATCACGGTCTTCGCGGTAACCGAAGAAGTCGCCAAGGCTGGGAAGTCGATCGGCCTCGGGGTCGGCGGCGGTCTCGGCGCCGTGGGCGCCGGTGTCGGCATCGGCATCATCTTCGGCAAGGTCATCGAGGCGATCACGCGTCAGCCCGAGATGCGCGACGAGATCACCTCGATCCAGTGGCTCGGCTTCGCGCTCACCGAGGCGTGCTTCTTCTACGGGCTAGTCGCGGGCCTCCTCGCCGCGTTCATCGTCTAGGACGGCGGTTTTCCAGTGGCGATTTCCGCAACCCACACCATGCTCGCAAGCAGCGGCAACTTCCTCGTCAAGCCTGGGATCGGCTTGATGGTCTGGACGTTGGTCGTGTTCGGGGCGACGATGGTCCTGCTCTCGCGGCTTGCGTTCCCGCGCATCACCGAGGCGCTCGATCGCCGTCAGAAAGAGATCGAAGACTCGATCGACAGCGCTCAGCGCACGCGCGAGGAAGCCGAGAAGCTGCTGGCCGAATATCGCGAGCGTCTGGCTGAGGCTCGCACGCAGTCCGATGAGATCGTCCAGCGTGCGCGTCAGACGGCCGAGACGCACGAGCGTGAGGCCAAGGAGCAGGGTCGCCAGATCGCGGCGGACGCTTCCGCCCGCGCCGCACGCGACATCGAGGCGGCCACGGCCCGCGCGCTCGGCGAACTGCGCACGGAGGTCGCCAACCTGACGGTGCTCGCCACCGAGAAGGTGACGCGCAAGGTGCTCGACGGCTCCGACCAGAAGCGTCTCGTCGAGGAGGCGCTCGGCGAGCTCGACTTCTCCGGTATCTCATCAGGGGCGAGCGAGAACTAGCGATGAGCCGTTCCTTCCCAGATCTTCGTGTCCCGGGGGCCAGCGCCTGATGGAGGAGCTTGCCCAGGTGTACGCGCGCTCGCTGTTCGAGGTCGCTCGCGAGCAAGACAAGCTCGATCTGCTGCGTGAGCAGCTCGGGCAGTTCGCAGACGCCCTGAAGGAGAACCGCGAACTGGAGCTGTTCTTCTTCTCGCCCTACTTCTCCACCAAGGAGAAGCAGGAGGCGTTGGGGAAGCTGCTCGACGGTCCCGACGAGCGGCTCACGAACTTCTTGGAGCTGTTGATCGAGAACCACCGTATGCCGGTGATCCATCGTGTCCATCGCGAGTACGACCGCCTATGGGAGCGGGAGAACAAGCTGCTGCCCGTCGTTCTCACGAGCGCCGTCGAGCTCGATGGCCAAACCATCAAAGACCTCGGCGACCGCATCGGTGAGCGCACGGGTCGCAAGGTCACGCTTACGACGCGCGTCGAGCCCGACATCCTCGGCGGCATTGTCGTCCAGGTCGGCAACTCGATCCTCGACGCCTCTATACGCAATCGACTCGAGCAACTGCGCACGCAGGTCGCTCAAGGAGCCTCTTAGACCCATGCAGATCAACCCAGACGAGATCACAAGCATCCTCAAGAGCCGTATTGAGGGGCTCGGCGCCGGAGAGGCGCAGCTCACCGAGATCGGCACCGTCCTGTCCGTGGCGGATGGCATCGCGCGCCTGCATGGGCTCGAGGACTGCATGTCCTTCGAGATGCTCGAGCTGCCTCACGGCGTGACCGGCCTCGCGCTCAACCTCGAGTCCGACAACGTCGGCGCGGTGCTGTTCGGCGACTGGGAGCGGATATCCGAGGGCGACACGGTCAAGCGCACCGGACGGCTGCTGGAGATCCCCGTCGGCGAGGCGCTGCTCGGACGCATCGTGGACCCGCTCGGGCGCCCCCTGGACGGCAAGGGCGAGGTCAACACCACCGAGCTGCGCCCCGCCGAGTTCAAGGCGCCCGGCGTCGTGCAGCGCCAGCCCGTGACCGAACCGATGCAGACCGGCCTGAAGGCTATCGACGCGATGATCCCGATCGGCCGCGGCCAGCGCGAGCTGATCATCGGCGACCGCCAGACCGGCAAGACGGCGATCGCGATCGACACGATCATCAACAACCGCAACACCGGCGTCGTCTCCGTGTACGTGGCGATCGGCCAGCGCATGTCGACCGTCGTCGCGCTCGCCCAGACACTCGACGAAGCTGGCGCGCTCGACAACACGATCATCGTCGCCGCCTCGGCCGACGAGGCCGCGCCGATCAAGTTCATGGCGCCCTACGCCGGCTGCGCGATGGGCGAGCACTTCCTCTACAACGGCCGCCACGCGCTGTGCGTGTACGACGACCTGACAAAGCATGCCTATGCCTACCGCCAGATGTCCCTGCTCCTGCGCCGCCCCCCGGGACGTGAGGCCTACCCCGGCGACGTCTTCTACCTGCACTCGCGTCTGCTCGAGCGCGCGGTCAAGCTCAACGACAAGCTCGGCGGCGGCTCATTGACCGCATTGCCCGTCATCGAGACACAGGCGGGCGACGTGTCCGCGTACATCCCCACGAACGTGATCTCGATCACCGACGGGCAGATCTTCCTCGAGCCGAAGCTGTTCTACTCCGGCGTGCGCCCCGCCATCAACGTCGGCATCTCGGTGTCGCGTGTGGGAGGCAATGCGCAGATCTCGCCTATGAAGAAGGTGGCGGGGCGGATCAAGCTCGAGCTCTCCCAGTACCGCGACCTCGAGGCGTTTGCGCAGTTCGGCTCCGATCTCGACGCCGACACACAGCGCACACTCGCTCGCGGCGAGCGGATCGTGAAGACGCTCAACCAGGGAGAGCGCGCGCCGCTGCCCGTTGAGGATCAGGTGATTCAGATCTTCGCCGCCACGACTGGCTTCCTCGATCGCATCAATGCCGAGCGCGTCCCGGAGTTCCTCACGGAGCTGACCGAACGCTGTCACGCGGAACACGGCGAGCTGCGCTCGAAGATCGCCGACGGGGGCTGGTCGGATGAGGTTCAGAAGGAGGCCCACGACGCGGTCCAGTCGTTCGCTGGAGACTTCGGCTATGACCTCGACGAGGAGGGTCAGCCACTGGAGGATGACCGAACGCTGGAGGGGGCCAAGGCGGCCTAGCGCCGACCGCGTCCTACAGTCATGGCTTCTCAGCGCGACGTCAAGAGCCGAATCGCCTCGGTTAAGAACATCCAGAAGATCACCCGCGCGATGGAGATGGTCGCCGCCGCGCGCCTGCGTCGCGCCGAGCAGCGCATCGCGCGGCTGCGCCCCTACGCGGAGGCGATCCGGCGGATGACCTACCAGGCGGCGCGGGCGGCTGGCGCCGAGGCGAGCTCGTTCCCGCTGCTCTCAGAGCACGAGCAAGTGGAGAACGTGGGCTTGCTGTTGATCACGGGCGATCGCGGCCTCGCGGGCGCTTTCAACTCGCAGATCATTCGAGCGGGCGTGCGCGCGGGCTCAGAGCTCGCGGACGAAGGGCTGCAGAGCGTCTGGTATGCCACCGGGCGCCGCGGGGTCTCCTCGCTCACGTTCCGCGGTCGCGAGCTGAGCGGCAGCTACACGGGCTTCACCGACCGTCCTGGCTACGCCGACGCGCGCGGGATCGCCGACGACTTGATGAGCGCTTACGTGGACGGTCGTCTCGACCGCGTGGACATCCTCTACAACGCCTATGTCTCACCCCTCACCCAGCACGTCACGCGCGAGACGCTGCTGCCACTGTCCCAGTCCGTGCTCGAGGAGGTGGGCGCCGCGGACGCTGAGGAAACCAGCACGCCGCAGGCGCTTGTCGAGTATGAGCCTGGAGCTGAGGAGATCCTCAAGCGCCTGGTGCCCGACTATGTGGAGATCTCGATCTACCGTGCTCTGATCGAGTCGACCGCCGGCTTCTTCGGCGCGCAGATGACGGCAATGCGCAACGCGTCTGAGAATGCCGGCACGCTGATCGAGGAATACACGCTGCAGATGAACCGAGCCCGCCAGGCCGAGATCACCCAGGAGATCATGGAGGTCGTCGCGGGAGCCGAGGGACTGAACTGAGCCGGGTCACGACACACGACCGAGCCCGGTCGCCAAACATGCTTGAACCGGGTCACCATCACACGACTTGATAGACCACTAGGAGAATCGAAGATAAATGGACGCCAGCATCGCCACAAAGCCAACCACCAGCCCCAGCTCCCCAGGGGGAGCGAGCGAGCGTAACGTGGGGCGCATCGAGGAGATCCAGGGCGTCGTGCTCGACGTCGTGTTCCCCGACAAGCTGCCCGAGATCAATCATGCGATCACGATCGCGCGGCCGGCCGCCGCCGCCGCTGAGGAGGCCGAGGGAATCAGTCCGGAGTCGGGCGGCGACGTGCTCGTGTGCGAGGTGCAGCAGCACCTCGGTGACGACCGCGTGCGCGCGGTCGCGATGGACACCACCGACGGTCTGGCGCGCGGCGCCGAGGCGATCGACACGGGCGGCCCGATCACGGTGCCCGTGGGCGAGGCCACGCTCGGGCGCATCTTCAACCTGCTCGGTGAGACGATCGACCTCGGCGAGCAGCTGCCCGCCGACACGCCTCGCCGTCAGATCCACCAGCCGGCCCCGAAGGTGGAGGACCTGACCCCGACGACCGAGATGTTCGAGACCGGCATCAAGGTCATCGACCTGCTCGCCCCGTACGCCAAGGGCGGCAAGGTCGGCCTATTCGGCGGCGCCGGTGTCGGCAAGACCGTGCTGATCCAGGAGCTGATCCACAACCTCGCCAAGGAGCACGGCGGCCTGTCGGCCTTCTGCGGCGTGGGCGAGCGTTCGCGCGAGGGCAACGACCTGTGGTTGGAGATGAAGGAGTCGGGCGTCATCGACAAGACGATGCTCGTGTTCGGTCAGATGAACGAGCCGCCCGGAGCGCGCATGCGCGTTGCGCTGTCGGGCCTCACGATGGCCGAACACTTCCGCGACGAGGGTCAGGACGTGCTGCTGTTCGTGGACAACGTCTTCCGCTTCGTGCAGGCAGGCTCCGAGGTCTCGGCGCTGCTCGGGCGCATGCCCTCGCAGGTCGGCTACCAGCCGACCCTGGAGACCGAGATGGGTCAGCTGCAGGAGCGCATCACCTCCACCAAGCGTGGCTCGGTCACCTCGGTGCAGGCGATCTACGTGCCCGCCGACGACTACACCGATCCGGCGCCGGCATCGGTGTTCGCCCACCTCAACGCCACCACGGCGCTGTCGCGGGCGATCTCCGAAAAGGGGATCTACCCGGCGGTCGATCCGCTGGACTCGACCTCGACGATCCTCAAGGCGGACATCGTCGGCGACGACCACTTCCGCGTGGCAAACCGCGTCAAGGAGATCCTGCAGCGCTACAAGGAGCTGCAGGACATCATCGCGATCCTCGGCATCGACGAGCTCTCAGACGAGGACAAGCTCACGGTGCAGCGCGCGCGCAAGATCGAGCGCTTCCTCTCCCAGCCGTTCTTCGTCGCCGAACAGTTCACCGGCACCCCGGGCGCCTACGTGCCGATCGCCGAGACGATCCGCGGCTTCGAGGAGATCATCGCGGGCAAGCACGACGAGGTGCCCGAGCGCGCGTTCTTCCTGAAGGGCACGATCGAGCAGGTACTCGAGGACGCCAAGGACTGATGGCGCGCACGACGTTCCCAGTCGAAGTGCTGACCCCCGAGGGGGAGGTGTTCAACGAGGAGATCGAGATGCTCTCCACGCGCACCGCGGTCGGGTCGATCGGCATCCTTGCGGGTCATGAGCCGATGCTCGCCCAACTCGAGCCCACCGAGCTGCGCCTGTACCGCTCGGAGTCTGAGATCGTGCGCTACGCGCAGGCCGAGGGGTATCTCCAGTTCGCCGAGAACCACGCGCTGGTGCTCGTCGAGGAGGCGATCGCGCCCGAGGCACTCGACCGCCAAGCGTTCGAGACGCGGCTCACCGAAGCCCGCGCGGCGGCCGAGCGCGCCGAGGATGGCAGCGAGGAGCAAGCTCGCGCACTGCGCGACGCTAAGCGCTACGAAGCGTTCCTGGCTGTGGCTGGCTAGGCTTTTCTCGCTCATGACCGCTGAGCGCGAACCGATCGGGGTGATCGGCACAGGCTATGTCGGGCTTGTCACGGCCGCCGGCTTCGCAGAGTTGGGCAGCGAGGTGTGGTGTGTGGACATCGACGCGGCCAAGGTGGAGCGCCTGCGGCGCGGCGATGTGCCGATCTACGAGCCTGGCTTGGAGGAGCTGCTGGCCAAGCACTCGGATCGTCTGCACTTCTCGACAGACCTGAGCGAGGCGCTGCGGCGCAGTCGGCTGTTGTTCGTGGCCGTGGGCACGCCGCCGACGTACTCGGGCGATGCCGACCTCTCCGCGGTCCATGCGGTTGTCGACGCGATCCCCGCCTCTGATAGTCACGCCCTGGTGATGAAGTCAACAGTGCCGTGTGGCACGGGCGCCGCGATTCAGCGCATCCTTGGCGAGCGTGGCAAGGACGGGCTTCGCTACGTGTCATGTCCCGAGTTTCTCAAGGAGGGCTCGGCGGTCGACGACTTCCTGCACCCCGATCGCGTCGTCGTCGGCGACAATGGAGACTGGGCCGGTGACGCCGTCGTCGATCTGTATGCGCCGTTGCGGGCGCCGCTCGTGCGCACCGACATCGCAAGCGCCGAGATGGTCAAGCTCGCGTCCAACGCCTTTCTCGCCACCAAGATCTCCTTCATCAACGAGATCGCCAACGTCTGCGAGGAGACCCACGCGGATGTGGTGGAGGTAGCTCGCGGGATGGGTCTGGATGAGCGCATCGGGCCGAAGTTCCTGCAGGCGGGGATCGGGTTCGGGGGCAGCTGCTTTCCCAAGGATGTCGACGCGCTCAAGCAGTTGGCGGGCAACTCCGGCTACCACTTCCAGCTGCTGACGGCCGTCATCGAGGTCAACGAGCTGCAGAAGCGCCGTGTGATCGCCAAGCTCCAGAAGCACCTCGGGGGTCTCGTGGGCAAGCGCGTGACGCTGTTGGGGCTTGCGTTCAAGCCGAACACAGACGACATGCGCGAGGCCTCCTCGCTCGTTCTCTCGGCGCGCCTGAACGCCGACGGCGCGATCGTCAGCGCGTATGACCCGGTCGCCGAGGTGCAGGCGCGCACATTGATAAGCGGGCTTCGCTTCTCCGAATCCGCTATGGATGCGCTGAGAGATGCGGACGCCGTCGTGCTTGTCACGGAGTGGCCCGAGTTCCTGGAGCTCGACTGGCGCGAGGTCGCCGAGTCGATGAGCGGCAAGCTTGTGATCGACGGGCGCAACGCGCTCGACCCGCACGCCGTGCGCGGTGCGGGGCTGGTCTACGAGGGGATCGGGAGGGGCTGATGCAAGCGGTCATCCTGGTGGGAGGCGAGGGCACCCGCCTGCGGCCGCTCACCTCCACGGTTCCCAAGCCGGTCGTCCCGCTCGTTGATCGGCCGTTCATCTCTTACATGCTCGAGTGGCTGTGCGCACACGGCATCGACGATGTGATCATGTCGTGCGGGTTTCTAGCCACCAGTGTGCGCAACGTGCTCGGCGACGGCTCGGCCTACGGCATCAGGCTGCGCTTCGTCGAGGAGCCCGACCCGCGTGGCACGGCCGGGGCGCTGAAGTTCGCGGAGTCGATGCTCGACGAGAGCTTCCTGATGCTCAACGGCGACGTGCTCACCGATATCGACCTCAGCGAGCAGATCGCCCAGCACGAGCGCACAGGCGCCACGGCGACGCTCGCGCTCGTCCCGGTGGAGGATCCGACCGCCTACGGCCTGGTCCATCTGGATGACGACCGCGCTGTGCGGGACTTTGTCGAGAAGCCGAGCTCCGACCGGATCGACACCAATCTGATCAGCGCGGGCGCCTATGTGCTCAAGCGTGAGGTTCTGCAACTGGTGCCCCCCGAGCGCAACGTGTCGATCGAGCGCGAAGTGTGGCCGCGGCTCATCGGCGAGGGCTTGTACGGCTTCCCCTCGCACAGCTACTGGCTTGACATCGGCACCCCCGCGCGCTACCTGCAAGGCACGTTCGACATCCTCGAGGGCAACGTCCGCACGGCTGTGGGCGAGCGCCTCGGCGATAGCTACATGGCCGTCTCACCCGCCGCCGACGTGCGCGGCCGCGCGATCCCGCCGGCCGTGATCGAGGCTGGCGCGAGCGTCGCCGAGGGGGCGCATGTCGGCAGCCTCGTGGTGCTCGGCAGCGACGTGAAGATCGGCGCGGGGAGCACGATCGAGCGTGCCGTGATCCTCAACGGCAGCGAGATCGGCGAGAACTGCACACTGCGAGACTGCATCGTGGCCGCGGGGTGCAGGGTAGGCGCTGGCACTCACATCCAGGAAGGCGCCGTGCTTGGCGAGGGCGTCACGGTGGGGGCGGACAACGCGATCGCTGGTGGCGCGCGTATCTTCCCTGGCGTCACCCTGCCAGACGGGGCGATCAAGTTCTAGCGCGAGTCAAATCCCCGCGACAGGTATCCTGGCGCGAGCCCTCTTGGCTATAGCCGACCCCAGGTGGGTCCACCCTCTACCGGAGACGAGCAGATGAGCGAAGGCGGCGGCGCTGCCACATCGACCACCGACGCGCTCACGCGCGAGGCGATCGCTCGCGTGGACGCCTCCGATCAGCTGAGCGACATCCTGTCGCTGCCCGAGCACTTGCGCGACGGGCTGTGGCGCGTGGAGTCCGCGATCATGGCCGAGTGGGACACCCCCGCGGGCCTTGTGGTGGCGGGCATGGGCGGCTCGGCGATCGGCGGGGCGCTGGCGCGCGCCGCGCTCGGGGATCACGCCTCGCGCCCGATCTTCGTGACACGCGCCTACGGGCTTCCGCCGTGGACGACGCCCGAGACGACTGTGCTGTGCGCGAGCTACTCCGGCAACACCGAGGAGACGCTCGCCTGCTACGAGTCGGCCGGAGCGCTCGGGGCTCAACGCGTGGTCGTCACCACCGGCGGGCGTCTGGCGGCGCTGGCGCGCGAGGACGGCGTCCCCGTGATCCCGCTCCCCGGTGGCTTCCAGCCGCGTGCGGCCGTCGCCTACATGACCGTCGCCGCGCTCGAGGTGGCAGCCCTGTGTGGCGCCGGCCCGCGCCTGACCTCCGAGATCGACGTGGCGGCCTCGCACACCGAGCAGCTCGTCGCCGAGTGGGGTCCCGACGCGCCCCAGGACTCGCTTGCCAAGCAGATCGCGCGCGGTCTGCTTGGCACGGCGCCGGTGATCGCCGGCGCGGGGCTGACTGTGCCGATCGCCTACCGCTGGAAGACCCAGATCAACGAGAACTCCAAGCAGCCCGCCTTCGCCCATGAGCTGCCCGAGCTCGACCACAACGAGTTGGAGGGATGGGAGGGAGCGTTGGGCGTCGGGCGCTTCTCGGCGGTCTTCCTCGACGACTCCGACGCCCATCCACGCGTGAAGGAGCGCATGGACCTGACCGAGAAGCTGATCGCGGGCAACGCCGCCGCCAGCTTCCGCCTGGAGACGCGCGGTCAGACGACGATCGAGCGTGTCATATCGCTCGTGCTCCTGGGTGATCTTGTGTCGATCTACCTGGCGGTTCTGCGCGGCGTCGACCCCGGCCCCGTCAAGCTGATCGAGCAGCTCAAGAGCGATCTCGTCGAGCGTTAGGGCCTATCCGCAGCTAAACCTTGACACGGTCGTGATAAGGTCTGTTCGATGCAGACTGTCGCTGTAGATGCGCTGACGATCAACGAGGCAGCCGAGACGACCGGCTGGTCGGCGCGGATGCTGCGCTACATCGAGAGCGTCGGTCTCATAGAGCCTGGCCGCTCGGGCTCCGGCTACCGCCTCTACGGGCCCGCCGAGCTGCAGCGGCTGAGCAGCTTGCGCGAGTTGCTCGACGAGCAGGGGCTCGACCTCGGCGAGGTGGGCTTCGCGTTGCGGCTCGAGCGTGAGCCACAGCTGCGCGAAGCGATCGAGCAGTGGCTGCTCGCCGAGCCGGCTCGTCCCGAGCACGTCAGTGCGGAGGACTGGCTGGGCTTCGAGCAGGAAAAGCATCAGCGGCTGCTGACGGCCGCGGCGAGCGCCGCCGTGGACCGAGTGACCACCGGGACCGTCGAGGTCGCCGGGCCCCATCTGTGAAAAACGACCATGGAGATCGCATGACCCCGACCGTCACTCTCACCGACACCGACTTCAAGGTCGCCGACCTCTCGCTCGCCGACTTCGGGCGCAAGGAGATCACACTCGCCGAGCACGAGATGCCCGGCCTGATGGCGATCCGCCGCGAGTATGCGGCCGCGCAACCGCTGAAGGGCGCGCGCGTCACAGGCTCGCTGCACATGACGATCCAGACCGCGGTGCTGATCGAGACGCTCACCTCGCTTGGCGCACAGGTGCGCTGGTGCAGCTGCAACATCTTCTCCACCCAGGATCACGCCGCCGCGGCTGTGGCGGTCGGTCCCGACGGCACTCCTGAGGATCCGCGCGGGGTACCCGTATTCGCGTGGAAGGGTGAGACGCTCGAGGAGTACTGGTGGTGCACCGATCGCGCGCTGCGCTGGCCGGGGGACGATGGAACGCACGGCGCCGCGGGCCCGAACATGATCCTCGACGATGGCGGCGACGCGACGCTTCTAGTGCACAAGGGCACTGAGTTCGAGCGGGCCGGCGCCGTGCCGGACCCGGCCTCGGCGGAGTCCGAGGAGCTCCAGGTCGTGCTTGGGCTGCTGCAACGCTCGCTCGGTGAGGACTCGCAGCGCTGGACGAAGATCGGCCAGGGCATCAAGGGCGTCACCGAGGAGACCACCACCGGCGTGCACCGGCTCTACCAGATGATGGAGGCCGGGGAGCTCCTGTTCCCCGCGATCAACGTCAACGACTCGGTCACCAAGTCGAAGTTCGACAACCTCTACGGCTGCCGACACTCGCTGATCGACGGCATCAACCGCGCCACCGACGTGATGATCGGCGGCAAGATGGCGGTCGTATGCGGCTTCGGCGATGTGGGCAAGGGCTGCGCGGAATCGCTGCGCGGGCAGGGCGCGCGCGTGGTGATCACCGAGATCGACCCGATCTGCGCGCTGCAGGCGGCGATGCAGGGCTATGAGATAAGGACGCTCGACGAAGTCGTCGACGCGGGCGACATCTTCATCACCTGCACCGGCAACAAGGACATCATCACTGCCGCTCAGATGGCGCGCATGAAGCATCAGGCGATCGTCGGCAACATCGGCCACTTCGACAACGAGATCGACATCGCCGGCCTATCGAAGACCCCTGGGATCGAGCGGATCAACATCAAGCCGCAGGTCGATGAGTGGGTGTTCGCAGACGGCCACGCGATCATCATGCTCTCCGAGGGACGCCTCCTGAACCTGGGCAACGCCACTGGCCACCCGAGCTTTGTGATGAGCAACTCGTTCACCAACCAGACGATCGCCCAGATCGAGCTCTTCTCGAAGAACGACGACTACGAGAAGCGCGTATACGTACTTCCCAAGCATCTAGACGAGAAGGTGGCGCGCTTGCACCTTGGCGCCCTCGGCGTGAAGCTCACCGAGCTCAGCGACGAGCAGGCCGCCTACATCGGCGTGCCCGTCGGCGGGCCTTACAAGCCAGACCACTACCGCTACTAGGTGCTCGGGACCCACGAGCCCGTGCGCCACGCGGACTGTGGATCGAGGCGGCGAGACAATCGAGGATGGGACCTCGGAGAGCGTGAAAGGCGGATGTCTTGACCGCTCTCTCAGACGACGCCGATAGCGGCCAGGCCCGTATCGACTGGGCCGACTCGCAGATGCCGGTCCTGGCCGAGGTGCGCGAGCGCTTCGCTCGCGAGCGCCCGCTCGACGGGGTGAGCGTGGCGGCCTGCCTGCACGTGACGGCCGAGACCGCCAACCTGGTGCGGGCGCTGATCGCGGGGGGCGCGCGGATGGGGTTGTGCGCCGCCAACCCGCTCTCCACGCAGGACGACGTGGCGGTGGCGCTCGCCGAGCGTCACGGCGCCACCGTGCTGGCCTCCCGCGGCGAAGGAGCGGCACGCTACGCAGAGCACGTGCAGACGCTCGTGGCGAGCGCCCCCCAGGTGACGATCGACGATGGAGCGGACCTCGTCAGCGCGATCCACGCGTCCGACCCCAGTCATGCCGCCAAGATGCTCGGCGGCACCGAGGAGACCACGGCCGGGCTGCTGCGGGTGAGGGCGCTCGCCGAGCAGGGCACGCTCGCGTGCCCCGTGCTCGCTGTCAACGAGTCGCGCACCGAGCGCGCCTTCAACGATCGCTTCGGCACCGGCCAGTCGACGATCGACGGCATCCTGCGCGCCACCAACCTGCTGCTCGCGGGACGCACAGTCGTCGTGCTCGGCTACGGCTGGACCGGGCGTGGGGTCGCTCTGCGCGCGCGTGGCGCCGGCGCTTCGGTGATCGTGTGCGAGGTCGATCCGCTGCGCGCGCTGGAGGCGCGCATGGAGGGCTACGAGGTGATGGGAGCGCTGGTGGCGGCCGAGCGCGGCGACGTTTTCGTGACAGTCACCGGTGGGCGCGACGTGCTTCGAGGCGAGCATTTCGAGCGCATGAAGGACGGCGCGGTGCTCGCCAACGCGGGCCACTTCGACGTCGAGATCAAGCTCGAGGATCTGCGCTCGCTCGCTGTCGGCGGTCGCCGCGAGGCGTTGCCGCTCGTCGAAGAGCACACGCTTGCGGACGGGAGGCGCTTGAATCTGCTCGCCCAGGGTCGTGTCGTCAACCTCGCCGCGGGCGAGGGGCACCCGGCGGCCGTGATGGACATGTCGTTCGCCGGCCAGGCGCTGTGCGTAGAGCACCTCGTGACCAATGCCGGTCGTCTGCGACCCGGTGTCCTTCCCGTGCCCGAGGCGATCGACGACGAGGTGGCGCGCCTGAAGCTCGCCTCGCTCGGCGTGCGGATCGACGAGCTGAGCGAGGATCAGCGCGTCTATCGCAGCGCTTGGGAACAGGGCGCTTAGGCCCGTCGCCTGCCAAGACAACGCCCGCGCCCGGCGTGTGAGCAGACCTATCGCACGAGGCACACCTGCGACGCTCTGGTCGGCGAGCACACCTGCGACGCTTCGGACGGCGAGCACACCTGCGACGCTTCGGACGGCGAGCACACCTGCGACGCTCCGGACGGCGGGTTCCTATAGCTTGCGCCTCCTATGAGAGCGATGGTTCTGGCGGCGGGTCTTGGGACGCGTCTGCGCCCACTGACCTACGAGATCACCAAGCCGATGGTGCCTGTGCTCGACAGGCCCGTCATGGCCCACATCGTCGATCTGCTCGACCGGCACGGCTTCGACGAGACGATCGCCAACCTGCACTACTTCCCCGACTCGATCAAGCGCTACTTCGGGGAGCGGCTGAGCTATCGCGTCGAGCAGGAGCTGCTGGGCACGGCCGGTGGGGTGCGTGCCTGCGCGGACTTCTTCGGAGACGATCCGTTCGTGGTCATATCTGGCGATGCGCTCACCGACATCGACCTCGGGGCGTTCGCGGCGAGGCATCGCGAGGCGGGCGGGATCGCGACCCTTGCGGTCAAGAAGGTGTCCGACACGCGCGAGTACGGCGTCGTGCTGCACGACCGCGACGGGCGCATAACGGGCTTTCAGGAGAAGCCAAGCCCAGAGGAGGCGCTGTCGGACCTCGGCAATTGTGGCATCTACATCTTCGAGCCGGAGATCTTCGACTACTTCCCTGAGCGTCCGTTCGTCGATTGGGCTCAGGACGTGTTCCCGACTCTGCTTGAGAACGACGTGCCCTTCCACATGCACGAGGTGCGCGAGTACTGGAACGACGTCGGCTCGCTCGGCGAGCTGCGTCAGGGGACTTTCGACGCGCTGCAAGGCGAGCTGCGCCTGCGGGTCGAGGGCGAGGAGGTGGCGCCCGGCGTGATCGTCGCGGGGGCGAGCGCGCTTCCGGAGAGCGTCGAGGTCGAAGGGCCCGTCTGGATCGGGCGTGACGTGCAGGTGGGCGAGAGTGCGCGCCTGATGGGCCCGGTGGTGCTCGGCGACGGCGTTCGCGTAGGCGAGAGAGCGCAGCTGCGCGGGAGCATCGTGTTTCCCGGCACGCGCGTCGCGCCCGAAGCGATTCTGATCGGAGCGATCGCCGGGCATTCGGGAATCCTCGAGAGTCTGCGGCCACGCAAGACGACGGCTTAAACGCAGGGAGGCCCGCATATGCAGGCCTCCCGACGCTTATCCAGCCGGAAAGTCAGTCCAGCACAGATAGCGATGTTCTGACGATTGCCAGTCTAGCCGATGCTTGGGATGGCTTTCTCGAATACCCCCGCCGGGATTCGAACCCGGGACCTGTGCTTTTGTCAGAACACCGCTCTATCCACTGAGACGAGGGCAACCGCCTCCCGCGGGAGGCGAGCCGACGCTACTCAGCGCTTGGGACGGTACTCATGACGGTACTCATCGAACATTCGTGCAAAGCGGGACATATCCGCCTTCAACAGGGGTAGCATTGGTGGCACAGCGTCTCCGAGTGAAGGGAGTCCCGCGATGCAGATAGACATCAAGGGCCGCAATGTCCCGGTCACCGACGATGTGCGCGAGCACGTCGAGCGCCGGCTGGAGAAGGTCTCCCGCCAGGTCTCGCAGTTCGCGCGCTTGGAGATCGAGCTCTTCAAGGAGCGCAACCCGCGCGTCGCCGACCACGACGTGGCCGAGGCGACGCTCTACCTGAAGGGGATCACGCTCAGGGCTCGCGA
This sequence comes from uncultured Solirubrobacterales bacterium, assembly GCA_963764655.1. Lineage (GTDB taxonomy): Bacteria > Actinomycetota > Thermoleophilia > Solirubrobacterales > Solirubrobacteraceae > Palsa-744. The sequence goes on along the minus strand of CAVXTI010000001.1, from coordinate 1,324,295 downwards.
CGCCTCCCCACAGATGCTGCACTCGCTCAACCTCGTCGTGGACGAGCTTGCCCGTCAGGTCAAGCGCCATCGCGACAAGCGCCGTCGCCGCCGCGAGGCGCACGCCGCCGCCCCGGCGCGAATCTCCCCCGCGCGAATCTCCTCCACCGCCTCACCGGGGACCTCGCCTGCAGCTGGATAGAGGGGCGCGGCGGGGCCGGCAGCTCGTGGCCGGGTCACCGCGAGCGGTGGAGTCGGTACCCTGAGCCCATGTCACTTCTCGATCGTGCGCTCAACATGGGCGAGGCCAAGAAGTTCAAGCAGTATGAGAAGCGCGTCGCTCTGATCTCGGCCTACGAGCCCGAGCTGGAGCTCGAGACGGACGACGAGCTGCGCGAGCGCATGAACGTGCTGCGCGAGCGCGCCGCCGAGGGCGAGTCGCTCGACGACCTGCTGGCGGAGTGCTTTGCGATCGTGCGCGAGGCCGGCAAGCGCACGATGGGGATGCGCCACTTCGACGTGCAGCTGATCGGGGCGATGACGCTGCACGATGGCTGCATCGCCGAGATGAGGACCGGCGAGGGCAAGACGCTGACGGCGACGCTGGCCGTGGTGCTCAACTCGCTCGCTGTGCGCGACGGCCGCTCTACGCCGGCTTCGGGCGAGGACGGCTCGGAGCCAGACGCGCCCGAGCGTAGGGGCGTGCACGTTGTCACGGTCAACGACTATCTCGCCCGCCGCGACGCCGCCTGGATGAGCCCGATCTACAACGCGCTCGACGTCAGCGTTGGGGTCCTGCAGAACCAGCAGCCCTACGACGATAAGCAGCTCGCGTACTCGTGCGACGTCGTGTATGGCACCAACTCGGAGTTCGGCTTTGACTACCTGCGCGACAACATGGCCAAGGACCTGTCTGAAAAGGTTCAGCGTGGGCACCCGTTCGCGGTCGTGGACGAGGTCGACAACATCCTGATCGACGAGGCGCGCACGCCGCTGATCATCTCCGGCGCCCCCGAACAGGCGGCCGACCTGTATGTGAAGTTCGCGCGCCTCGCGCCACGCCTTACGCCCGGCAAGACCCCGGACGGCATGGACCCGCGCGCCAAGAAGGGGTTCGTCGCGGACTTCGACTACGAGTACGACGAGAAGCACAAGACCGTCTCCATCACCGAGCAGGGCGTCGCCAAGTCCGAGCGCTTCCTGAGCATCGACCATCTCTACAAGGCAGAGAACGGTCACCTAGTCAACCATCTGATCCAATCGCTGCGGGCCGAGTCACTGTACAAGCGCGACGTCGACTACGCGGTGATCGACGGCGAGGTGAAGATCATCGACGAGTTCACCGGCCGCATCCTCGACGGCAGGCGCTGGTCGGAAGGGCTGCACCAGGCCGTCGAGGCCAAGGAGGGCGTGCGCATCCAAGAGGAGAACCAGACGCTCGCAACGATCACCTACCAGAACTACTTCCGCCTCTACGACAAGCTCTCCGGCATGACTGGCACGGCCCTGACCGAGGCGACAGAGTTCATGAAGATCTACGAGCTGCCCGTCGTGCAGATTCCCACGAATATGCCGATGGTCCGCGACGATCGCAACGATCAGGTCTACAAGACCAAGGAGGGCAAGTGGGAGGCGGTCGTCAAAGAGATCGCCGCGCGCCATGAGAACGGCCAGCCGGTGCTCGTCGGGACGATCTCCGTCGAAGTCTCGGAGCTGCTCGGAGCGCGCCTGAAGAAGCGCGGGATCCCCCACACCGTGCTGAACGCCAAGCCCGAGCACGCCGCGCGTGAGGCCGAGATCGTGGCGGAGGCCGGCCAGCCTGGAGCGGTCACGATCGCGACGAACATGGCGGGTCGCGGGGTCGACATCAAGCTCGGGGGCAACGCCGAGCACCTGGCGCGGCTCGAGCTCGCAAAGCAGGACCTCGACCCGGAGGATCCCTCCCATGGCGAGCGCTTGAAGGAGCTGCTGCCGGAGATCGAGAAGCAGGTGGAGGTCGACCGCGAGCGTGTCGTGGCCGCGGGCGGCCTGTTCATCTGCGGCACCGAGCGTCACGAGTCGCGGCGCATCGACAACCAGCTGCGTGGCCGCTCCGGTCGTCAGGGCGACCCGGGGGAGAGCCGCTTCTTCCTCTCGGCCGAGGACGATCTAGTGCGCCTGTTCGCCGGCGACCGCATCTACAAGATCCTCGACCGGCTCGGCAGCATGGACGACGAGGGCAACGAGGAGCCGATCGAGGCGGGGATGCTCTCCAAGCAGATCGAGAAGGCCCAGAAGAAGGTCGAGGAACAGAACTTCCTCATCAGAAAGCGCGTGCTCGAGTACGACGACGTGATGAATGAGCAGCGGCGCATCATCTATGCCTATCGCGACGAGGTGCTCGAAGGCAAGGAGATGGGCGAGGAGGGGCGCCAGCAGGTAGCCAAGACGATCGAGCGCACGATCGACCAGTACACGCCCGGCGACTACATGGAGGACTGGGACCTGGACGGCCTGTTCACGGCGCTTGGGCAGTTCTTCCCGGTGGAGTTGGAGGACGACGACCTTGACCCCGAGACCGTCGATCGCGGCTACCTGAGCGAGCGGATCAGCCAGACCGCGCTCGAGCACTACGAGCTGCGCGAGCAGGAGCTCGGGGAGGAGCTGATGGGCGCGCTCGAGCGCTTCTTGATCCTGCAGATCATCGACGAACGCTGGCGCGAGCACCTGTTCGACATGGACTATCTGCGCGAGGGCATCCACCTGCGTGGCTTTGCCCAGATCGACCCGCTGGTGGCATACAAGAACGAGGCGTACACGTTGTTCGGGGATCTGATGAACAGCGTGTGGGTCGACTTCACGCGCATGATCTTCAACGTGCAAGTCAATGTTGAGGGCCCGCCCACCACAAACGGCGGCGGTGTCGGGGGGATTCCCAGCCCGGCGTTCGCCGCATCGGGCAACTCCACGCGCGCGGGACGGGTCTCCTACTCGGGCGGGTCGAGCGCGATGGGCGCCGGCGCGCTCGCGGCGGCCGCCGCGGCGGCGGGACCGAACGGTGCCGCCTACGATGAGGAAGGCGAACCGGCCGAAGCGCTGCCGGTCGTCGAGCAACGCGTCACTGACTCAGAGCATGAACTCGGTCGCAACGACCCGTGCTGGTGCGGCAGTGGGAAGAAGTTCAAGCGCTGCCACGGGGCGTAGGACGGCCTTAGGTGCCGGCGATACCGCCGTCTTACCGACCGAAGATCGGCCAGCACACGCGGTAGGCGCACGGCGCCTGCTTCATCCCCGTTTCGCTTGGTCTAGGGACCGTCCCGCAGGCTCGCTGGCCTGACGCTTGGCGATGAACTCCTCAGTGGCTTGGGGGCCCATGAACGGGGTCAGCAGGGTGCGCACCATCTCAGGGAGGATCGTCGGGATCGACTCGACCGAGCGCTGGGTGATGTGGAGGTAGAGCAGCTCGAAGAAGCGTTGCGTCACCGGCTGGTCGAGGCTGCCCGCGGCTGAGCTGTCGAGCAGCTCATAGCCGGGCTGCAGGAAGATCGAGAAGGCGTCCATCAGCGATTGCATCAGCTCGTGGGCGGATGGCCCAGCGGAGAGCAGCTCGACGATCCCGGTGCGGGCGAACGCGGGCTCGTGCACGACCCACTCGGCGTAAGCGTGCATGCCGTCCCAGATCGCGTCGGGCCAGCTCGGCGAGCTCCTGTAGACCTCTTGGCAGAAGCCCATCACGCGGTCGACCCCGGCTTCTACGCCGGAGAAGACGGCTTCTTCCTTGCTGGCGAAGTGTTCGTGGAAGGAGCGCGCTGAGATCTGCGCCTCGGCGCAGATGTCCCGCACGCTCGTCTCGTTGTAGCCCTTGGCGGCCACCACGCGCACAGCGGCCAGCTGGATCTGCTCATACGTGTTGTGGACGACGAAGCGGCGGGGGGCCTCGTGAATTCTTGCGGCGTGGCGCATGACAGCTATGACGACAGCGTACACGACGCGAGTTTGGCCGAGAGCCGATTTGGACGAAAGTACCGGACTTTCGAGTATTGCTTGGTGGGTCGGGCACATCGTGTGGCACGGCTGTCAGATACGGCTCGCCGCCCATGCGCCGCCGCCCTTGCGCTGCCACCCATGTGTCGCCACCCATGTGTCGCCACCTATGCGCGCGCGCCCCGGCGGCGGGCGGAGGGCATCCCAGGCGCTGATACTGTTGCGCGCATGGCGGCCACCGCCCCAAGCGAGTCAACCTCACAACGCATCGCAGCCGTCCGCGAGCAGCTCAAGCTGCTCTCGGACTATCTTTGACCCAGCTGAGCTGAGCGAGCGCGCAGGGGCGCTCGAAGAGCAGATGCAGGCGCCCGGCTTCTGGGACGACGCGGAGCAGGCCGCGAAGGTGTCGGCCGAGCACGCGAAGGCCACCAAGCGCCTGCAGACGTTCACCACGCTGCGCGGCGACGTCGAGGATCTCGATGGCCTCGTGGAGATGGCAGTTGAGGAGCCGAGCCTGGAGGAGGAGGTCCAGGAGCACCTCGCGTCGGTCGAGCGGCGCCTGGCGGAGCTGGAGGAGCAGCGCCTGTTCTCAGGCCGCTATGACGCGGGCGACGCGCTCGTGAGCGTCAACGCGGGCGCGGGCGGGACCGATGCGCAGGACTGGGCGGAGATGGTCTTGCGCATGATGATGCGCTGGGCTGAGCGCCGCGGCTTCGGCGTCGAGCTGCTGGAGGCCAGCGCCGGCGAGGAAACCGGGATCAAGTCAGCCACTTTGAAGGTCTCAGGCGAAAACGCTTACGGCTTGCTCGGCGCCGAGCGCGGCGTGCACCGGCTCGTGCGGCTCTCCCCGTTCGACTCCGCCCACCGCCGTCATACGAGCTTCGCCGGCGTGGAGGTGGCGCCGGTGGTGGCGGACACCGGCGAGGTCGAGATCGACGAGGACGACCTGCAGGTGGATACCTACAGGGCCTCGGGGGCCGGCGGCCAGCACGTCAACAAGACCGACTCGGCGGTGCGTATCACGCACCGGCCGACGGGGATCGTCGTGCAGTGCCAGAACGAGCGCTCGCAGACTTCCAACCGCGCCACCGCGATGGCGATGCTGCGCTCCAAGCTCGTCGAGAAGCAGGAGCGCGAGCGCCAGGAAGAGATCGCGCGCGAGAAGGGCGAGGCCCAGGACGTCAACTTCGGCTCGCAGATCCGCTCGTACGTGCTGCATCCCTACTCGATGGCCAAGGACCATCGCACGGGGCACGAGATGGGCGACGTGCAGCGGGTGCTGGACGGCGACCTCGACGGGTTTGTGCGGGCTTACCTGTTGAAGTCGGCCTCGTGACGGTGTCAGCCGATCGCCAAGAGGATCAGCCCCGCTAGGACAGCGTTTCGAGGAGCAGCGAGAGGTCTAGCGCCGCCGCGGAGTGAGTGAGAGCGCCCATCGAGATGAAGTCCACGCCGGTGAGCGCGCGTTCACGGAGGGTCTCGAGCGTGACGTTGCCGCTTGCCTCGAGCTTCGCGCGGTCAGCCACCTGAGCCACGGCGGCGCGCAGCTCCTCGACGCTCATGTTGTCGAGCAGCAGTCGCGGGGCGCCCACGGCGAGCGCCTGCTCGATCTCCGCGGGGTTGCGCACCTCGACCTCGAGGGTGTCGGCGAGCTCGGGCGCGGCCTCGCGGGCGCGGGTGACCGCCTGCTCGATCCCACCGGCGGCGGCGATGTGGTTCTCCTTGATGAGGATCGCGTCGAACAGGCCGACGCGGTGGTTGCTCGCACCGCCTGCGGCGACTGCCGCCTTCTCCAGCGCGCGCAGGCCGGGAGTCGTCTTGCGCGTATCAAGGATGGTCGCGCCGGCGCCCTCCGCGGCCTGGGCTGCCCGTGCCGCCATCGTCGCGACCCCTGAGAGGTGGGCGAGGAAGTTGAGGGCCGTGCGCTCGCCCGTCAGCAACGCACGCGCCGAGCCTTCGATCGAGAGGACTGGCCCGCCTTCCTCGCGCCAGCGCCCCTCTTTGACAAGGCGCTCGAAGCGCATGTGGGGGTCGAGCAGCGTGAAAGCGGCCTCGGCCGCATCGAGCCCGTAGATCGTCCCAGGCGCCTTCTGTGCGATCAGCGCGCGTGCGCGCGCGTCAGCAGTGATGGTCGCGTCCGTCGTAGCGTCCCCAGGGCCGACATCCTCATCGAGCGCCAGCCGTACGAGCCTGAGCAGCTCATTTTTCGTCATTCCGGTGCTCACTACAGGGCCAGCATATGCGAGGGAGGGGGCGCTGGAGCCGGGATAGACTGGAGCTGTGCAGTCGCTGCCGATGATTCCCACCCAGGGGCCGCTCCCCACGCTCAGCTCGGCTGACGTCGTCGAGCTGCACGAGGAGGTGCGAGCGCTCGCGGCCGAGCGCAACGCGACGATCCTCGCACACAACTATCAGGTGCCCGAGGTGCAGCAGGTAGCCGACTACGTGGGCGACTCGCTTGGGCTCTCGCGCAAGGCGGGGGCGTCCGACGCCGAGGTGATCGTCTTCTGCGGGGTGCACTTCATGGCCGAGACGGCCTCGATCCTATGTCCCGATAAGACAGTCCTGATCCCGGACTTGGACGCGGGCTGCTCGCTGGCGGCGTCGATCGACGCCGAGCAGCTGCGCGAGTGGAAGGCCACATATCCCGAAGGCGTGGTCGTCATGTACGTCAACACGACCGCCGAGGTCAAGGCGCTGACCGACTATTGCTGCACATCGGCCAACGCCGTCGACGTCGTGCGCCACATCTACGAGACGCACGGCCCCGACACCGAGATCCTGTTCGGCCCAGACATGTGGCTGGGCGCCTATGTCGAGAAGGAGCTCGGCAAGCGCATGCACGTGTGGGACGGCGAGTGCCACGTGCACGCAGGGATCCGCCCGTCCGACATCGACGCGACGCGCGCCGCGCACCCAGACGCCGACTTCTTGATCCACCCCGAGTGCGGCTGTACGACCAGCATCATGGAGTACGTCGCCGCCGGGGACGTCTCGGCCGAGGGGGTGCACATGCTCTCCACGGGCGGGATGCTGCGCTATGCCGAGGAGATCGAGAGGGACGCGGCCGGCCGCGAGACTGCCCAGGCGGGTGGGCCCGCATCTCCACGCGAGGCGGTGGTCGCGACCGAGACTGGCATGCTCTACCCGCTTGAAATGGCGGCGCCGGACGTCAACTTCATCCCGGCCAACGCCGAGGCCTCGTGCGTCTACATGAAGATGATCACGCTGGAGAAGCTGCGTGACGCGCTGCGCGAGATGAAGTACGAGGTGCGTGTGCCGCCGGAGATCGCTGAGCGGGCACGCATCCCGATCGACCGCATGGTCGCGCTCGGCTAGCAGCGTATCCGAAAGCCGCACGACCCCGGTGCTCGACTGCACCGCCCTGGCTGTCTTCAAGGCCCTCTCCATCAGGGCCGGCCAACCGTTAAATGGGTTAGAAGTCGCCCTGCTCGTGCGGCCCCACGCAGGCGACGGCGAGCTCGTCGGCGACGTCTGACGCGACCTCCCGCACCTCGTCGAACGTGACCGCGTCAAGCGCCGCGATCGCGGCGTCCGGGTCGATGTCCTCGTCGTACACGATCTTCTGGCTAGCCCCGTAGCGCGCCACCGCGTTCGTGTTCTCGAAGGCGAGCACCAGCCGGCCCGCGGAGTACGCACGCGCGCGGTGCACCTCCTCCTCGGTGGGGCCGTCGGCGCGCAGCTCGTCGACGATCTCGCGCATGCGCGTGTAGGCCTCGACGCACTTGCTCGAGTCCAGCCCCGAGCCGAGCTGCAATATCGGCACGTCAGCGAACGCGTGCGCGATCGCATACACCGAGTAGCACAGCCCGCGCTTCTCGCGGATCTCCTCGAACAGGCGTGAGCCCATCGAGCCGCCCAGCAGCGTCGAGTAGATCGACAGCGCCGCGCGCTGTTTGGCGTCGCTGACGCTCACGCCCGGCCTGTAGATCATGCGCAGGTGCGATTGGTTCGTGTCGCGTTGCTCGACCATCGTCTCGGGGGCGAACTTCGGGGCCGGCACATACGGCTCCGGAGCGGGCAGCGTCGGGAAGCGGGCGAACAGCTCCGCCAGCTTGTCCTGCCCGGGAACGAACCGCGTATTCCCTACCAAAAACGCGCCTCCATTCGCCCCGGCCCAGCGGCGCTCGCGAAACGCGACGATCGCCTCGCGCGTGAAGCTCTTCAGGTTCTCCTCGGGGCCTAGCACCGTGCGGCCCAGCGGATGGTCGCCGAACGCGGCTTTGTCGATCAAGTACTCGGCTACGGTCGAAGGCTGGTCATACGCGCGGTTGATCTCCTGGATCACGACGCCGCGCTCGCGGTCGAGCTCCTCGGCGTCGAGTCGCGGGCGCGCCACGAAGTCGCTCAACAGGTCGATCGCCTCCGGCGCCGACTCGGCCCGCACCGTGATGTGGAAGGCGACCAGGTCGTGGCTCGTGTAAGCGTTCAGCACGCCCCCGAGCCGCTCGGCCGTCTCGTTGACGTCCTTGTAAGTGGAGAACTTCTCGCCGCCCTTGAAGACGAGGTGCTCGAGGAAGTGGGCCATGCCGTTCTCCTCGACGCGCTCAGTCCTCGCGCCCGCGTCGAACGCAACCAGCACCGTCAGTGCGCGCGTGCCCGGCAGGCCGACGCTGTACACGGGCAGCCCATTGGCGGCCACCGTCGTCGTGGAGATCTCAGCCATCGCCTCCACCTTATGTCAAGGCGAGCATTCGCCGCGCTCGCCATCGCCCGCTTCGAGTTGTCGATGGCCAGGCGTCTCTGTCAGGGCTTCTGCAAAAGGCGTTGCATGCAGGGAAAAATGCGGTCCCACGCGATCTCTGACGCTACTGTGCCCGGCCATGCCCGCACCCGACAGCGACATCCGTCGCCGCGAAGCCGTCCGCCGTCACGCGCTGCCGCGGCGCATGCGCCATGAGACCGCCACACACCCCGTCGCGGCCCCTGTGCGTCCCGCCAACACGCCCAACGCGAACACCGTCGTCGAGTTTCGCGGCGTGACCAAGGAGTACGACTCCGGCGACACGGGCCTCGAGCGCGCCACGTTCGCGATCGACCGCCAGGAGTTCGTGTTCCTCGTCGGCGCCACCGGCTCGGGCAAGTCGACGATCATGCGCCTCTTGATCAAGGAGCTCGACCCCAGCGAGGGCGTGATCCGCGTCGCCGGGCGCTCGCTCGCCGAGATCGAGCGCAAGCTTATCCCCTACTACCGCCGCAACGTCGGCGTCGTCTTCCAAGACTTCAAGCTGCTGCCGACGCGCACCGTCTACGACAACATCGCCTACGCCCTGCAGGTCACAGGCGCCTCGCGCAAGCAGATCCGCGCTTCGCTGCCCGACATCCTGCGCCTGACCGGCCTCTCTACCAAGCTGCACAACTACCCGCACCAGCTCTCCGGCGGTGAGCAGCAGCGCGTCGCCGTCGCGCGCGCCTTCGCCTCGCACCCGCCGCTATTGCTAGCCGACGAGCCCACCGGCAACCTCGACCCCGACACCTCGATCGGGATCATGCAGCTGCTGTACCGCATCAACCGCGCCGGCACGACCGTGATCGTCGCCACGCACGACAACGAGATGGTCGACAAGATGCGTCGCCGCGTGATCGAGCTGCGGCGTGGGCGCATCATCCGCGACGAGGCCACCGGCCTGTATGCGCAGGACGAGACCACGGGCGATCTGGCAGAGCGCTTGAAGCGCGAAACCAACGCTCCCCAGCCCACCGACCGCCCGCTGGGCGGCACACGCCGATGAGGCCAGGTTTCTTCCTCAAGGAGGCGATCCGCTCGATGCGCCGCAACCCGGCGCCGTCGTTCGCGGCGCTGTCGTGTGTATTGGTAACGACCCTCGTTCTCGGTGTCTTCATCCCAGTGGTCCAAGCGACGAACGGGGCGGCCAACTCGATTCGCGGGCGCGTCGTCGTAGACGTCGATCTCAACACGACGGTGACTACCGCCGAGGTGGCGCGTGTGCGCCATGAGGTTGAAGGCGCCCGTTACGCAGGCCACGTCGAACTGGTCTCCAAGCAGGCCGGCTACGAGCAGGAGCGCAAGATCAACCCGCAAGCCTTCCAGGTGATCGGCTACAACCCACTGCCCGACATCCTGCGCGTCACACCTTCCAACCCCGACCAGGCCGACGCGCTGCGCGCCGAGCTCGACCAGGCGAGTCCCGCCGGCACGCGTCTCGTCACAGACCCAGCGATCGCCGACGTCCAGAACCGCCAGGCGCAGACCGACAAGATCCTGTCCGCCACGCGCATCGTCAAGATCACGATGGCCCTGCTCGCCGCTTTGCTGATCTTCTCCTCGATACTGCTGGTCTCAAACACGATCCGCCTGTCGCTGTTCTCGCGTCGGCGCGAGGTCGAGGTGATGAAGCTCGTCGGCGCCACCGACTGGTTCATCCGCTGGCCGTTCGTGCTCGAGGGCCTGTTCCTCGGCGCCCTCGGCGGCGTCTGCGCGATCGGCCTGCTCGCACTCGCCAAGATCACGCTGATCGACCCGCTCGCATCGACCGTCAAGCTGATCTCCCAGCCGGCGATGATCGACTTCCGCATGCTGATCGTCGTCTTGATGGGCTGCGCGATCGCGGTCTCGGCGGCGGGCTCTGGCATCTCATTGCGCCGTTTCCTCAGGGTCTGAGACGGTCAGGGGCAAGGCGCGGGCGCCCGACTGACCGGGTGACAGGCGTGACGAGCGGTCACACCGCATAGGCTGGGTAGAAATGCAGACCTTCAAGCGCAACCCCCTGCTGGGGATCATCACAGTGCTGCTGCCCGTGCTGTTTCTGGTCCTCGGCATCTGGCTCGGGGGCCATCCCAACAAGCTGCCGGGCTTCGTGCGTAACGCGTTCGTCGCCAACCACGAAACCCAGGTGGTCAACGAAGCGATCGAAAAAGTCGCCCACGACTACTACCGCCCCGTCCCCAAGTCAAACCTCGCGAGCTCGTCGATCGGGGGCATGATCGGGAGCCTGCACGACCCCTACTCCACCTACCTCTCACCGAAGGAATTCAAGGGCTTCGATCGTCCCGCGAGCTTCGCCGGGATCGGCGTCTCGGTCGACCCGAAGCCCGCCGGCCTCGAAGTCGTGCGCGTGTTCGACTCGACCCCCGCGCAGCGCGCTGGCCTGAAGGTGGGCGACATGATCGTCGCCGTCAACGGGCGCACCCTGCACAAGCTCCCGCCCAACACGTCCGTCGCGCTCATCAAGGGCCCGCCCGGCACCGACGTGCGGCTCACACTCGCGCCGAAGGCGGGGCCGCGGCGCACGGTCACCGTCACGCGCGCCACGATCTCCGAGCCCGTGGTCGCCTCCGCGATCCGCACCGTCCACGGCGTCAAGCTCGGCTGGGTCTATCTCGCCACGTTCAGCGAAGGCTCTCACGGCGAGCTCTACGACGCGGTCCACGGCCTGCTCAAACAGGGCGCTCGCGGCCTCGTCTTCGACCTGCGCGCCAATGGCGGCGGCCTCGTCTCAGAGGCGCGCTTGGTCGCGTCAATCTTCATTCCCTCCGGCACGATCGTCACCACGCGCGGGCGCACCCAGCCCACTGTGGTGCTGACCGCCGCCGGCGGCGCGATCCCCAGCTCGATCCCGATGGTCGTGCTCGTCGACCATGACACAGCCTCGGCGTCTGAGATCGTGACGGCGGCGCTGCAAGACCACCACCGCGCCACGGTAGTCGGCACGCACACGTACGGCAAGGGCGTCTTCCAAGAGCTCGAGCCGCTCGCGAGCGGCGGCGCGATCAAGATAACCGTCGGCGAGTACTACACCCCCAACGGCCGCAACCTCGGTGGCTCCGGCGTCAAAGAGGGCGCCGGCGTCGCCCCCGAAGTGCGCGTCCCCAAGGGCGTCGACACCGAACACGGCCTGCAGGTCGCGCTCCACACGCTCGTCGCCAAGCTCAAATGAGCCCGCCGCGCGGCGGTCGCCCGCGCGGGGGAGCGACCCGCAAGACGAAGAAGGGCCCCGCGCCCGGCGCCAGCAAGCCTCGCGCCGCCAAGTCCTCCAACGCGCGCGTAGTGTGGCCTCCGCGGGAGCGCACCGAGACCGCTCGCGACGCGATCGAGCAGATGATGCGCGAGGCTGGGCTCGCGCGCCGCTTCGAGCGGGCGGTCGAGCGCGAGGCACGCGCCGCCGCCGGGCGCGCGTGGCGCCACGCGGAGGCGCACCCAGAGGAGCGACGTGACCTGCGCGAGCTGCCCACGTTCACGGTCGATCCAACGACGGCGCGCGACTTCGACGACGCTATCTCCGCGGCTCGGATCGGATCGGATTCCACCCAGCCCGAGGTGCGCGTGTGGGTGCACATCGCCGACGTCGCCGCCCACGTCCCGCCCGGCTCGCTCGTCGACCAGGAGGCGCTGCGGCGCTCGACGAGCGTGTACGTCCCTGGCGCCGTCGAGCCGATGTTGCCGCACGCGCTCTCGAGCGACGCCTGCTCGCTTGTGCCCGGCGCCGAGCGCCTCGCGGTCACCGTCGAGCTGGTGCTGTGCGGGGCGAAGGTCGAGTCCGCGAGCTTCTACCGCTCGCTGATCCGCTCAGACATGCGGCTCGACTACGAGCAAGTCGACCGCATCTTCGCGGGAGCCTCTCCCGCGCCGGAGCCATGGGGCGCTCCGCTGAGCGCCGCCCGCTCCGCCGCCGCCGCGCTGCAGGCCGCACGCGAGCACAGCGGCGCGCTCGTGATCGACTCGCGGGAGCCAGAGTTCTGCTTCGACGAGCGCGGAAACGTCAGAGAGATCGTGGCGCGCGCGCAGACTGAGTCCCACCGCTTGATCGAGCACCTGATGATCGCGGCCAACGAAGCGGTCGCGCGTCAGCTCACACAGTCCTCGACGCCGTGTCTGTACCGCGTGCACGAGCGACCCGATCCCGAGCGCATCCGCAGGCTCGTGGAGCAGCTCGCCTCGCTCGGGGTCCCCACGCCGCCGCTGCCGGACCCGCTGCTTCCCGCACAGGCGACGGAGCTCGTCGGCGAGCTATCCCGGCACGTCGACGAGCACGTGCGCCGCACCGGCCACGGCCGCATAGCGCTCAGCTCGCTCGTCCTGCGCTCGCTCAAGCAGGCGTGCTACTCACCGAAGAACGTCGGCCACGCCGGCCTACGCTCGTCCTGCTACTGCCACTTCACCTCGCCGATCCGGCGCTACCCCGACCTGGTCTGCCACCGCGCGCTGCTCGCCTCGATCGGGGCTGGCGAGCGCGCCAGCGGTCGTGGCAAGCTCGTCGAGCTCGGCGAATGGACCTCCGAGCGCGAGCGCGACGCCGCTCGGGTCGAGCACAAGGGCGACGACGTCGCCGCCTGCTTCCTGCTCGAGCAGGCGTTGCTCGACGACGGCTACGACCAAGTATTCGGCGGCGAGGTCACCGGGCTGATCGGCGCGGGGGCTTTCATCTCGTTTGGAGGCCAACCCAGCAACGTGCTGCGCGCGCGTGCGGAGCAAGTCGACGAGAGATCTATGGGCGTGACCCGGGAGATAACAGCGGGCGAGTCTCGGGAGCGCCCGATCTACGAGGGGATGCTGCCGGTGCGGATGCTCAGCGCCGGCGAGGAGCGCGACTGGTGGACGCTCAACGAGCAGTCCACGATCCTGCGCGGCGAGCGCTCCGGCGCCACGTTGCGCCTCGGCGACCCGATCGACGTGCGCGTCGTGCGCGTCGACGCCTCCGCCGGGCGGGTTGATCTCGCCCCGGCTCGTTAGTCTCGCTACATGGCCAAAGCCAAGGGCAAGAAGCGCAAGATCGGCGCGGGAGACGTAGCCAGCAATCGCTACGCCTCACACCGCTACGAGCTCACCGAGCGCGTCGAGTGCGGGGTTGTGCTGCAGGGCACCGAGGTCAAGGCGCTGCGAGCCTCCGGCGCCCAGCTCAAGGACGGCTACGCCGCGATCCGCGCCGGCGAGCTCTGGCTGCAGTCTGTCCACATTCCCACCTACCTGCCCGCCTCACGCGAGAACCATGATCCCGAGCGTCCGCGCAAGCTGCTGCTGCACCGTTCGGAGATCGAGCGCATCGCGGGGCGAGTGTCCGAGCGCGGCCTCACGCTCGTGCCCACGCGCATCTACTTCAAGGGCCCCCACGCCAAGGTCGAGATCGCGCTCGCCCGCGGCAAGGACCTGTACGACAAGCGCCAGGCCATGCGCGAGCGGGACTCCAAGCGCGAGATGGAACGAGGGATCAGGGAAGCCAGGCGCTAGCCCGTCAGGCGACTTGTTCGCAACCCTTCAAGCCGTCGCGCCTGGCGATCGCCGTCATCTGCCGTTGCGTCGCCACGCTGGAGGTGATCAGGCTTTTGGAGGCATTGAGATTGTTCGCCTTCGCGTATTCGCCGATCTTCGACGTGTTTTCGGCGAGCGTCTGGGCGCCCGCGACGAACTTTTTCCAGTCGTCGGCCAATACGGCTGGCGGCACGAGTTTGCTCAGGTTCGTGAGCGCGGACTGCTCGAAGGACGCGAGTTCGGTGGCGACGCGCGCGATGTCTTGCTGAGTTTTGATCGTGTGTTTCGCGAGCTTCGCGGTCACGGTCTTGCAGATCGCGTTGGCCTTCGCCGTCAATTCGGCGCGCGTCAATGGCTTCGCGGACGAGCCGCAGCCAGAGACCGCAAGCGTCGTCGCCGCGAGCGCGAGTGCGGCCAGATGTCTACCACCGCCCATTCTCATCCCTACTCCCATCCTGTTTGCCGGAAATCCCCCAACCCGTGGACCAGAGTACACGCTCAGACGAGCCGAGAGCCGCGTCCTCGAATTGGAGGGAAGTCGCTCGTGGCTCAGATCGAGCGGAAGCTGTGCCCCGCGCTGACGAGGATATGGGTCTGTGACATCCCGAAGGCGAGCACCACGATCAGGCCGATATAGAGGAGGCCGATCGCGATCCGGTTGTGGCGCGGGACACGGTAGTAGGCCGCCTGCTCGATCGTGCGTGAGCGCAACTGGCGCCAACGGCGCGGCATCTCGCGCAGCGCGAGCAGGACGAAGATCAGCAGGAACGGATTGCCCAGCACCAGGATCATCGCCACCAGACCGCCGATACCCAAGAACCACATCGACGGAGCCACGGCCGCCATCGCGCGGCCGCCGTCGAAAGGGACCACCGGAACCAGGTTGACCAGGTTGAGGAAGAACGCTATGTAGGCGAGCGCGAGCAGCAGATCGCTGCCGGTGAGCGCCCCCGCCACCGCCACGGCCACCGCGCCGAGTGTGCCCAATATGGGACCCGCCAAGCCCACGCGTGCCTCGGCGAGCGCGTTCTCGCCAAGCGATCGCGAGAAGATCGCGGCGCCGAGGAACGGGATGAACATCGGCGTGGAGGCTTTGATCCCCTCGCGTTTGAGCTGAATCACATGGCCCATCTCGTGGACGAACAGCAGCGCGACGAAGCCGGCGGCGAACGACCAGCCCCATAGCAGGCTGTACGCCGCGATCGACACGAGCGCGGTGCCGGCGGTGCTGAGCAGCGCCAGTTTCGGAAGCAGCAACACGCCGGCCTTCAGATAGGCGCCGAACTTAGCCGCGAGCGCCGCGACGCCAGCCAGCACACTGCCGACTCGCTTGCGAAGCGTTCGTGAGGGGCGACCAAATGCCGCCTCGCTCGCATGTCCTGTGTCGGCCGCGGGCCCGGCGGGGATCGCCTGGGAGGGGGCGGCGCCAATGAGAGGTGTCTCGCTTACGACAGGCAGCTCGCCATCCATACGCATATTGTCGCAGGCCCGATAAGCCACGCCTAAGCGCCTGCTCTCGTTTGCCCAAGCGCCGCTGGATGGCGCCTCGCTCGGCTTTTTACGGAACATGCGAGGAAGATGCGAAAACACCCTTGACGGGCGCTGGCGAGAGGCGTACGTTGGATGTAGACGCGGCCCCCGAGCCGCAAAGAGCGAGGCCACTGAGGTGTAAGGCCGCGCCACCCGCCACCGGAAGGCTTTCGGGCCGACCGGCGGCAGGTTCCTCAAAGCGGCCCGGGACCGCGTCGACTTCGTTAAGGCGACTGCGCCAGCGACCTTGTGCCCCGATTCGGTGGGGTGCGTCCGGGAACACGTGCTCCGAGACCGTATGCCCTCGCGCATGCCGGGGCCTAGATGGGGACGCCGCGCATGCCGGGGCCTCGATGGGGACGCTACACTGACCAAGCAACATTCACGGGGACGACAGGCTTCGACGCGGTCGGCTCGTGTGGATGGTCGCGAGTCGAGGTCCCGGGCGGCCTCGTAAAACACCCGGGAAAACCATAAGTGCGGACTCTCACGAGTACGCCCTCGCTGCTTAGTCAATAGCTAAGGCACGAGGTCTCGAGCCCCGCTCGCCTATGGCGGGGATCCTCGGGATCAGAAAGTAGGCTGACCCGGTGAGGCTCGCCTCCGCCGAACCGGGAACATCTCAGGAGGCTGGTCCCCCGCAACCCTGCCGGCGAGGCAAGCGAGGGATGAGATCAGAGCGCCGGCTACGCTCGTAGAAGCCATTCATACGCGACTGCGGACGCGGGTTCGATTCCCGCCGTCTCCACTTTTTCTGACGTTGCGCAAACCCCTGGCGTGACGATGCGGTAGGTCGGCTGGATGTCGGTCTTGCTGTTGACGCGCAGCTCGGCGATGAGGATGCGCAGAAGTGCCTTGGTTTGCTCGGGCTCGCCTTGTGCGAGGACCTTGTCGAGTCGGTCGGCGACTGCTGCGAGATCGGCTGCTGTTGGCGTATGCGCGGCTTCGTCGTGGTTGTCGGCTAGCTCGGCTTGTTGGGCGCGGAGGTCGTCGAGGCGGGTGGCGAGGTCGGTGTCCACAGGGTCACAACTCGCACCCACCTTGGGGTTCACGAAGGTTCCTGAAGTCACCGACTACCTCGAGTCTCTGGCACGTGCACCGTGAACTCGATCACCTCGAGCCCGAGGACGTGTTGGAAGCCACGGTCTCGGGTTGCGAGAGCGAATCCGTGTTGTTTGCACAGCGCCGCGATCCAAATGTCGTTTTGCTGTATCGCAATGCCTGCTTGCCGGAGTAGGGTTGCGATCTCGCCGAAGACGCGAGTTGTCTGGCGGTCGAGTTCGAGCACACGAACACGGGGTGTGGCAAGGAAGCGTTCGAGCGTGGCAGCGTTCTGCCGTAGCTTGGTTCCGTTCATGAAGCCGAACCAAAGCTCTCCGAGCACGATCATCGGTAGGCCGACGGACTCGGCCGTGCGTGCTTCCTCGGCTAGTTGCTGATTGCCTTCGCCGAGGGCCTTGTAAGCGTTCGTGTCGAGTGCGAGCTTCACGCGGCGGGCTCGACGGGAAGTGCGTCGAGCCATGCCTGCGCGCCGGCTTCGTCGCCAGCATCTACCGGCAAGCGCCCGATGAACCAGTCGAGGTCGTCGTGTTCGCTGGCTGTTGGGGGCAGCTTCGCGTTCTCGAGCGTCTGCACAACCACGGTGTTGAGGGTCTGGCCGGTCTCGCTCGCCTCTCGGCGAAGCTCGGCATCGAGGGCAGGTGATACGCGGCGTATCGTGTACTGGATTCTAGGCATGCCTACATTATAGGCAAGATTTGCCTGCGATCAGGGGGCTGGTGCGAAGCGGCCTTGCGCTCTACCTCAAGCTCAGCGGCTGTGCCCGCACGACCGCGGGGTTTGCGCAACGTACGGCCCTCTCCATTGGTTGCGTCTCCTGCGGAGGTCCGCGAAAGCGGGTCTACCGCAGGAGAAACGCCAGCGCACAAGGGCGAAGCGCCGCCCACGAAAAACCGCCGATTTGCGGGCGCCCGGTGGGTTTACGGTCGCATAACGGTCGCAGCGGGCACGCGGTTGGGTCGCATGCGACCCAAGTCGGGACGCCGGTGCAGCTTGGGCACACTGACGGGGGCGCGCTTGTGATGTCCACATACGGTCATCCGTCAGAGGAAGCCGCGCGCGAGCGGTTGAAGAGGGCCTACACCACGAACGTCCGGCGGCTCTCGTCGGTGCCTGGTGAGTCCGGTGAGACGGGATGAGCCCAGAACTAAAAGTCGTCTCGTCCATCGCGCTTGGCGGTATCCTGACCGTATGGTCGAGCAGAACGAGTTTGAGTTCGTCTTCGAGCCCCAGGACGAGGGCGGCTACCACGTCTACGCGCCGGACCTTCCAGGTCTGCACACGCAGGGCGAGGACATCGACGAAGCGACGGAGAACGCCCAGGAGGCTCTTGCTCTCTACGTCGAGGGTCTGCGCGAAGAAGGACGGCCGGTCGGTTCCGGCATCGTCCGGCGTAGGCTCGCCGTTCCCGCGTGAGCGAGCGTCTGCCGGTCGTCTCCGGCGCGCAGCTCATCGGCGTTCTTCAGAAGCTCGGCTGGAAAGCGGTTCGCCAGCGCGGCAGTCATGTCCGTCTCAGACACCAGGATCGCGCCGTGTCCTTGGTCGTGCCGCTGCACCGCGAACTCAAGCGCGGGACACTGAACGGCATTCTCCGGGATGCCGGTTTGAGCCGCGACGAGCTACGCGAACAACTCTAACCTGCCGCTCAGCCTTGCCTGTGTGGGGCGCATCAAGGGAGCACGAGTGAGCAGAGACTAGGCCAGCACTGACGATTTCGCCTTTCTCGACCAATCGTCTCCCTCAAGATCCGACGTCCCAATCATGCAGGCACAGCTCGAATCAGGCACAAGCATACGCTCGCTCACTGGTCAGTTGATGCTTGGAGCCGCTCGGCGAGGATGACAAGCGCTGAGGGCTGGGCGCCGAGGCCGTCGGCGATCTCCAGCAGCAGCTCGTAGGTGGGGTCGAGCTGTCCGGCTTCGAGCGCGCCGATGCGCTCCGGGGTAACCCCGCTGGCGTCGGCGAGCTCGTCGGCGCTCATGTCCCTCTGCTCGCGCATCAGCTTGACAGCGCGTCCGAGGATCAGCAGGTTGGGCTCTTTGTAACGGTTCTGCGCCAAGAAAAGCCCCCAAAGTGCGGCGAAAAAAGCATCATGTGGCGTTTGTTCTACATAGATGCCCTAATCCCTTCCCTTGAATGCGCAAGTCTGCAGCACATGCCACGCCCAAGGACCGCCAAGCCGCGCAGTCTTCGCCTCGCCGCGCTAGGTCAGGCGATCGAGTTGGTGATCGCCGAAAACGTCGACATGACACAGGAGACCGTCGCCTTCGACTCCGGCCTGGCCGTAAAGCAGGTGGGCACGTTCGTCCGTGGTCAGGGCAACCCGACATACACCACTCTGCTCAAGCTGTGCGAAGGCCTGCACGTGAGTCTCGGCGAATTGACGTCAAGGGCCGACGACCTGTACGAAAAGCGCCTCGGGCGAGTTTGAGTTCGTCTTCGAGCCCCAGGACGAGGGCGGCTACCACGACTACCGACCAGGCCAACGTCGTCGGTCAGAGGAATGCAGGTTCTGAGACCTGTGGCGACTTTGCTCGCCTTGCGTGTCAAGGTCGCATCAGGGAGCACGGCGAGCAGATGCAAGGCCAGCATTCAGGATTTGCGTCTTCTCCACCCAATCGCCTCCATCATCTAGAAGACAGTCGAAACGCCTCAGTCCCCGGTAGAGAGCCGGGGCTTCGGAGTTGCCGGGCCGCAACGACCGCTGCATCTCGGTTCTCCTCGACCGAGGAGGGCAGCTGCGGCGACTCGTGATCCGTGCCGGCGACCTCGCGGGCCTGCACCTCTCTCGCTGTCTGATTGACCAGCCGCGGCGACGGGAGTTGCTTGTCTATCGCGACCACGCCGAGGTCAGGAAAGCGCCGCGCCGTCGGGAGCACCATGCTCTCAAGGGACGCAACGGCCTTGTTTTGTGCGTCGACGGCGCTGTTGAGTCGCTTGCTCGTCAGGTCGACATGAGCGAGGTGCGCGACCAGGCGCTCGTAGAGCTGCCGTCCGAGTCCGGCTATTGCCTGAGCCTCTTGAGTGACCCTCTCCTGCTGCCATGTGTGCGCGACTGTCTTCAACATCACCAGCAGCGTCGTCGGGGTGGCGATCAGCACGCAGTCGTGCAGCGCGTCTTCGATCATCGCGGGGTCGGTTTCGACCGCGGCGCTGAAGAAGTGCTCGCCGGGGAGGTAGAGCACGACGAAGTCCGGTGCGGAATCGAACTGCGACGCGTAGCTCTTCGAGGCAAGACGCTTTACATGTGCGCGCAGCCCACGCGCGTAGAGCGTCATTTGGGCTGCGCGCGCAGCATCGTCGGTGGCTTCGCAAGCGTCCAGATAGGGCGCCAGCGGCACCTTGGAATCAACGACTATGTCCCTATTCCCTGGGAGATGGACGACCATGTCGGGACGTAGGACGCGTCCATCGCTGTCGACGTGTGCTTGCTCTGTGAAATCGCACAAGTCGCTCATTCCAGCAACCTCGGTTAGTCGACGAAGGTGCATCTCGCCCCAGCGCCCCCGAGTATGCGGTTGACGGAGCGCACGCACGAGTGCGCCAGCCTCGGTGCGCAGCTCGTTCTCAGCCTCAACGACTCCGCGAAGCCGCTCACTGAGCTCGGCATGGGTGCGCTGGCGATCGACCTCGACCTTCTCCAGCGTTTTGTCCATCCGTGTCAGCGTGTCCTTGATCGGGGCGACAATCTGCTCGACCGCCATCTGACGCTTCTCCAAGTCAGCCCCGCTCTTCGTCTGTGCCGTAGCGAGGTGCGCGGTTAGGGTCTTGAGGAGTTGTTCGCCGCGGGCATCGAGCGCCTCGCCGGCGCTTTGCTTGACCTGTGCGACGAGATCTCCTCGCGCCTGCGATAGCAACTCGATCTTCTCCACTGACGTCTTTCGTTCCCCGTCGAGTTCGGCTCCTATCCTTGCAAGCTGGGTCCTCAGATCGCCCTCAGCGCGCGTGAGGTCCTGCTCTCTGGCAGCCCAACGCACGGCCATGCGCGCGTGCTCAGCATCGCTGTCGGCAGCCCGTGCCAGCGCCTCTCTCAGCCGGCCTGTGAGCGCCCTTCTGGCGATCAACGTCCCCGCAACCCCTCCAATCATTAGTCCGAACAACAACCAAATCTGTCCCATCTCGCGGCCTTTCGTCGTATTGAGATTCGATACACGGATCTTCTACGCCATCGGTCGGACGGCATCACGGACTATCTGGGGCGGGCAGTGGCAAGAAGAAAACATCGGAAAATGGGCATTGATCTGCCGGCCGTAGTTATCAACAAGCATCGAAATCGCCATACGCAGAGCCTTTGGCACGCCTGCGCGCAGCTATCCACAGATATCCGAGCTGTGGACAACGCAAGGCTCATACGTAGAACCAGGCTGTTTGCAGGACTTGTAGGAACGTCTGGCTCTGCCACCAGGATGGCCTGTGGAATGTCTAGAACGGCTATCTCTCTTCGCGTGGCAACGGAACCGTGGACCCCATCAAGGCGGATGCAGGCCGCTGCAGCCGCTGAGCGTGAGCGGGTGGAGCGCGAGCTGCGTCGCCTGAGCGAGCGCGAGGGTAGCTTGGCGCATGAGCTCGAAACGATTCGGGCGGCACGCGGCGCACTCCAAGATGAGCTCGTGGTGCTTCAGCGGCTCTCACACGACCCTGCTGAGGACGAGATCTCGGCGACCCATGACGAGCGACGCCGCTTGCGGGTCGTTTCGAGCACGCCGCAGGCGGTGGAGGACGGGCATGAGGTTGTGCTGCGAGGCGCCCAGATCCGCGAAACCGCGGTTCGAATCTTGGCCTCAACCGCGCAGGCGGACCAAGCCGTGCACTATCGAACATGGTTTGAGCTGCTACGCCAGGAAGGTTTTGTTCCTGCTGGGAAGGATCCGCTCGCGACGTTCCTGACGCAGATTGGGCGCTCGCCGGTCGTCCAGCGGAGCACAGCCCCAGGCGTGTACAGCCTCGATCTCGGCGTTCCAGAGAGACAGCGCGCACACCTAGCGCAGTTGCAAGCCAAGCTTCGGGAGGCGGATCAGGCGCCCCTGAGCGCCAGTCTGGATGAGATAGCACGCATTCGTGAGAGTCGTGCCAGGCTTAATGTCGAAGTTGCGTCCGCTGAGCGGACGTTGGCGGAGGTTATGCGCTCGCTCGACGAGTAGCCCAACGTCCCACCGCCTGTCTCGATTGGGCGATCAGGCACTGAGACGCTGACTTTTTCTTGTTCACGCAGCATGTGCCGCCGTCCGGCGTCGTCGTCGGAGGCTAGGGTGGAGGTCATGACCTACACGACCGCTGACGGCAGGCAGCAGATCCTCGATGCGCTCGTCGCCGCGGCGGATGAGATCGCGGTTGCGCTGGCGCTGCTCAGCGAGGCGTATGAGCATCTCGACGAACAGGCGGCTGAGCGGCTCGAAGAGGCTCTGTTCCAGCCGGTGCAGGCGGCGTACGGCCGCGCGAAGCGTGTGCATGGCGCCTTTGCGCAGCGTCACGAGCTGCAGGGTCACGCCTTCCAGACGCTGTCGCCAGTGGCTCCGTCGAGTGGCACGAAGGGCCTGATCGATGCGGCTGTCGAGGCCGCCGTGCGAGCGGACGGGACGCTGGGCGAGCTGCAGGACTCGATGCTGCCGGTCGAGGTCGGCGACGCCGAGCTGCGGGCTGGGCTGGCGGATGTGCGGGAGCTGCTCGGCGGGGTGCGCGTGCGTGCGCGTGAGCTCGTGCGCACGCTCGGGCGCTAAGCGCCGGTGGCGAGGCTGGACGCGAGGCGCGTGGCGAGGGCTTGAACGCGAAGCGCGTGGCGAGGGCTTGAACGCGAGGCCCGTGGCGAGGCTAGGGCGCAAGGCCCGTGCGACTTGGGTGTTAGCGCCCCTGGTGAGGGCTTCGGCGCTAGACCGTCGTCGTGGCCCCATGTGGCGCGATGCGCTCGTGCCAGCGCTCGACCCGCTCCAGCTGCGCGGCGAGCGAGAGCAGCGTGGCCTCGCTGTTGGCCGGGCCGAGCAATTGCACCCCGAAGGGGAGACCGTCGTGAGTGATGCCGGCGGGCACGCTCACACCTGGCCAACCGAGCACGTTCCAGGGCCACGCGTACGGGCAGGCGCCGGCGATCACCTGCTGGGTGGCACGGCTGCTCAACCCGTCGGTCCTGCCGACGCGCAGCGCTGGGGCGGCGCTGGTCGGGGCGATGAGCACGTCGTGCTGGTGGAAGATCGCGCCGATGCGGCGCTGGAAGCGACGCTCGAGGCGCCGCGCGTAAGGGAGGACGGTCTTGGACAGGACGCCACCCAGACGCGCCGTGGAGCGGGTGCGCGCGTCTAGGAGCGAGCGGTCAGGGACGCGCTTGACCCACTCGTGCACGCCCGACTCGCCACGAGCGACCAGCGTGAGCCCCATCAGGCCATAGCGCGGGTGGCCGTCGACGACAGTGTGGCCGAGCTCGGCCAGCGCTGTGCCGATCCGTCGCACGCCCGCCTCGATCTCGTGGTGCAGGCGCACGGGCGCGGCGCTGTAGGCGTGCTGCAACGAGAGCACGATGCGCAATCGACGTGGCTCGCGCGCGAGCGCCTGCGCGTAGGGCTCCAGCGGGGGCGCAGGGGCGTGCAGGTCATCGGCGTGGGCGCCGCTGAGCACATCGAGCATCAGCGCCGCGTCGGCCACCGTGCGAGTCAGCGGCCCGAGGCACGTGAGCCCGTTGAAGGACTCGCGATCGGGCCACGTGGAGATGCGCCCCCGCTGTGGCTTGACGCCGACGAGGTTGCACCAGGCGGCGGGGATGCGCACCGAGCCCGCGCCGTCGGAGCCGACCGCGGCCGGCACGATCCCCGCGGCGACCGCCGCCGCCGATCCTCCGCTCGAGCCGCCGGGTGTGTGCTCGAGGCTCCACGGGTTGCGGGTCGCGCCGAACGCCGAGCCCTCGGTGAACGGGTAGAGCCCGACCTCGGGCGTGTTGGTCTTGCCGACGATCACGGCTCCCGCCTCGCGCAGGCGGCGCACCATCTCACAGTCCTCGGTCTTGGCCGCGAACGAGCCGGAGCAGCCGAACGAGGTGGGGTGCTCAGCGAGGTCGACGTCGTCCTTGACGGCGACTGGGACCCCGAGCAGCGGCAGTCGCTCGCCGGCCGCGATGCGCCGGTCTGCGCGTGCCGCCTCGGCGCGGGCGGCATCCGCGCGCACGACTCGGAAGGCGTTGAGCGTGGTCTGGGTCGCCTCGATGTGAGCGAGGGCCTGCTCGACCAGCTGCGTTGAGCTGACGCGTCCCTCGGCCAGCGCCGCCACGCACTCGACGAGCTCGGTCGGTTTGCGCGGACTGTTCGCGCCTTCGGCGTCCGTGCCAGGGATCGAATGGATGGCTGAGGACATTTTGATTTGCGGGGCGTGCTCGAGCAGGTCCGCTCTGGGCTTCTGTCACTGACGGTTCGCTCGAACGAAGGTAGCAAGCGGGTGGCTGCTCGTACACTCAGGCGGTGACGAGTGAGCTGCTTCGCCAGGGCACATCGGCGCTGGTCAGGCGCTTTCACGAGGCCCGTCGTGACGGTGAGCTCGTCGTGCTGCAGGGCTTTCACGCGCTCAAGCACGCGCTTCGCTTCGGCGCGTCGGTCGAGGTGGTCGTGTGCGCGGACCTGCGGGAGCTGGAGCGGCTCGCTCAGGGGCTGGCGCCAGACCTTGCCCAGCGGATCGAGGCGCTCGTCGTCGAGCTCCCCGCCGAGGCGTTCAAGCGGCTGGGGCCCTACGTCCCGCACACAGGCGTCGTCAGCATCGCGCGCCGCGTGGGGACCGACCCGCTCGCGCTGCTCGCGAAGGAGGGCGACGCGCCGATCGTCTTGCTGGAGGATCCGCGTCACTTCGGCAACCTGGGAGCTGTCGTGCGGGTGGCGGCGGCCGTCGAGGCGGCGGGCGTGCTCACGACCGGCCGCCAGGACCCTTGGGATCCGGTTGCCGTGCGCGGCTCCGCCGGGCTTCACTTCGCCCTGCCGGTGGCGCGCGTGGAGCGGCTGCCGGCCATCGACAGGCCACTGCTCGCGCTCGACCCCGACGGCGAGGAGCTGCGCCCCGAGCTGGTCCCCGCGCGCGCGTTGCTCGCGTTCGGGACCGAGCGCGACGGCCTCAGCAGCGAGCTCTTGGAGCGCGCCGACGTGTGCCTGCGCCTGCCGATGCGCGAAGGCGTCTCGAGCCTGAACCTCGCGACTTCGGTGGCCGCCGTGCTCTACAGCCTGCGGCTCGCACGGATTTAGGGTTGGTTGGTCGTCTCTAAAGCGGCTGCCCCCCCGCGCGCGGGGGGTGGTCGATTCGTAGGTAGCCGCACCACTCGACTGTGCCCGTCGCTCAACCTGCCGCGGAGGGCATGTACGGCGCCAGCTCGCGCCTGGCGATCGAGAGCTTGTGGACCTCGTCCGGCCCGTCGGCCAGGCGCAGGGTGCGCAGGTGGGCATAGGCCCAGGCGAGCGAGAAGTCGTCGGAGACGCCGCCGCCGCCGTGCACCTGGATCGCGCGATCGATCACCTTCAGGGCGATGTTGGGCGCCGCCACCTTGATCGCGGCGATCTCCGTGCGCGCGTGGCGGTTGCCGACCGTGTCCATCAGCCAGGCGGCCTTCAGCGTCAGCAGGCGCGCCATCTCGATCTCGATGCGCGCCTCGGCGATCCAGTCCTGGATGTTGGCGCGCGCGGCCACCGGCTGTCCGAAGGTGGTGCGCGCGACCGCGCGCCTGCACATCGCCTCCAGGGCGCGCTCGGCGGAGCCGATCGAGCGCATGCAGTGGTGGATGCGGCCCGGGCCGAGCCGCGCCTGGGCGATCATGAAGCCGTCGCCCTCGCCCGCGATCAGGTTGGACGCCGGCACGCGCACGTCCTCGAACAGGATTTCGGCATGACCCTCCTGGTCCTGGTAGCCGAACACCGGCAGCCCCCGCACGATCTGCACGCCGGGGTGTCGATCGGGACGAGGATCTGGCTCTGCTGGCGGTGCCTTGGGCCGTCGGGATTGCGTCTTGCCCATCACGATCATGATCTCGGCAGTGCGGGTGCAGCGCGCCGGAGATCCACCACTTGCGCCCGTTGAGCACGTAGTCCTCGCCCGTCGCGCTCGATCCGCAGCGCGATGTTCGTGGCGTCCGAGGACGCCACATCTGGCTCGGTCATCGCGAAGCACGAGCGAATCTCACCCTCTAGTAGAGGGTTAAGCCAGTGCTGCTTCTGCTCGTCGGTGGCGAACTGGTGCAGCACCTCCATGTTGCCCGTGTCGGGGGCCGAGCAGTTGCACGCCTCCGAGGCGATGTGGCTGCGCCCGAGGATCTCCGCGAGCGGGGCGTAGTCGCTGTTGGAGAGGCCCGCCCCGTGCTCTGCGTCGGGCAGGAACATGTTCCACAGCCCCGCCTCGCGGGCGCGCACCTTCAACTCCTCCATGATCCGCCGGCTGGTGATGGGGGTCACCGGACTCGGCCAGCTGGCGCTCGTACACCGGCTCGGCGGGGTAGACGTGCTCGTCCATGAACGCCTTCAGGCGCTCTTCGAACTCAATGCAGCGCTCGCTCGGCTGGAAGTCCATCGTTGTCCTTTCGGCAGTGGGAATAGGATCATCGCCGATGACGGGCGAATCGGCCGACTACAAGGCGGCGGGAGTCGACTACGACGCGCTCGACGACGGCAAGCGCATGGCGATGGCGAGGGCCTTGGCCACCTCGAGGCTCTTGGGCGCGCGTGGCGGGCAGGCGCTGGACGCCTCGCGCGGCGAGCCGGCCTTCGCGTTCGACTTCGACGGTCGCACGCTCGCTTTTGTGATGGAGGGCCTCGGCACCAAGTCGGTCGTTGCGCGGCACGTGCTCGAACGACACGGGATCAACCGCTTCGCCGACGTCGCCTACGACACCGTCGCCGCGATCCTCAACGATCTCTGCTGCGTTGGCGCCCTGCCGCTCGTCGTCAACGCCTACTTCGCCACCGGCGCCTCGGAGTGGTACGCCGAGACAGAGCGCTCCGCCGCCCTGCTCGAGGGCTGGCAGCGCGCCTGTCTCGACGCCGGGTGCGCCTGGGGAGGGGGAGAGTCGCCTTCGCTGTCCGGGCCTCGTCGCCGAGCGCGACATCGAGCTCGCCGGCGCGGCCGTCGGCGCCGTGCCCGTCGGGCGCTCGGCGATCCTCGGCGAGAGGCTCCGAGCCCGGGGACGAGATCGTGCTGGTGGCCTCCAGCGGTCTGCACGCCAACGGCGCCTCGCTCGCGCGCCTGCTTGTCGAGCGGCTACCCGACGGCTACATGACCGCGCTGCCGAGCGGACGCGACGCTCGGCGAGGCGCTGCTCGACCCCACCGCGATGTACGTACCGCTCGTTCAGGCCCTGCTCGAGTCCGGGATCGCAGGTGTCCTACCTCAGCCACATCACGGGCCACGGCCTGCTCAAGCTGATGCGCCCCGCCACGGCCGCTCGGCTACCGCATCTCGGCGCTGCCGCCAGTCCCGGAGGTCCTGGCGTTCCTCGTCGACCAGGCCGGCCTCGGCGCCCACGAGGCCTACTCCACGTTCAACATGGGCTCGGGCTACGCCGTCTACTGCCCAGCCGGGCGGGCGCGGCGGTCGTCGCTTTGCTCGCGGAGCTGGGCCTGGACGGCGCTCGTCGGCGGCTCGGTCGAGCCGGGCCCGCGCCAGGTGATCGTCGAGCCGATCTCTGTCCATTACGCCGGCGATGAGCTCGAATTGTCAGCGCTCGAGCACCCACCTAGTTGAACCTGTCTGCCGTTACGGCTAATCTTGCGGGCAAATCGCCAATGCGCTCCGGACGGCTGAGACGCCCGGGGACTCGATGTCGCCGGACCTGTCAAGGATCCGGAGCTACCCGGATCGTAGGCGGACCTGTTCCAGCAACAGAGGAGAGAAGCTGATGCGCAGAGCATCTACCCGTTTGGCCTTGCTCGGCCTTGCCGTAGCGACCCTGGGCCTGCCGGCGACCGCGGGGGCGGCGCCGAGCGTCACGCTCAAGGTGCAGAGCCGTGCCGATCCCGAAGAACCCGAGCTCGAACGGTGGTCCGACGTGGCCCAGGCACCGGCAACCTCTTCGGCGCCGGCACGACGTCGAAACCGAATTCCACATCAGCGGCACCGAATACGCGGTGGCTTCCCGTCCCGTTGATCGGGTGAAGTTCGTACACTGCCGCCCGGCGCCAAGCTGACAACAAAAGGTTCACGACCTGCTCGAAGCCGAATCCTCGAAAGCCACGAAGTCCAGAAGTGCCCGAAGAAGTCGGTCGCTGGGCCGCAGGGCGATGCCGGCGGCGTCGTCAGCTTCGGCTGGCACGCGCGTCCACGAGAACCTTACGGTTCAGCCGTTCTTCGACGCAGAAGGCAATCTCGCCTTCTACGCGGAAGGAACCTCTCCGGCGTCGATCGAACTCCTGTCGACCGGGAAATTCGGCTCCGCCGCCGGGTCGGGCCGCGTGCTCACCACCGAAGTCCCACTGGTCGCGACCGTTCCCGGCGCCCGTACGGGTCGGTGGAATTCATCAAGGTCAAGGTCGGCGCCGCCTTCATGAAGGGCAAAAAACTGGTGTCCTACGGCACGATGCCGAAGAAGTGCCCGAAGGGCGGCTTCCCGGTCAAGGCCGAACTGAAATTCCTCAGCCGGGAAACAGTCTCCTGACAGCCAAGCCACCGTGCCCGAAGAAATAGGTCGGCCACGGAGGTAGCTTCTGAAGACATCGCGGCGGTCGTCCTCGCTTGAGGGCGGCCGCCGGCAGGACTTGGACGACAGCAAGGGAACAACGTGCTCAGGCGAGCGCGGTTGAGCGTATCGTCTGAGGACAGCGGGAAGGGGCGGCCCGTCCACCGGATGGGCCGCCCTCTCCTCGTTATCAACACAGAGGTAGGTCGGGTTGAGGACGCAGAACGAGGGGTTCAGGAGGGGTGTGGTCGCGGTCGCGGGCGTTGCCTGCGTGGCTGCGCTCGTCGTGATCGTTCTGCTCGCGACCTCGGCCGGGGGGAGCGGTGGCGGGTATACGGTGCGAGCCATCTTCGACGACGCCGCCAACCTGACCATCGGCGAGGACGTCAAGATCGACGGCGTCAAGGTCGGGACGGTCGGGTCGGTCACGCCGACTCCTCACGCCAAGGCCGCGGTCGTGCTCAACATCAGCAGCCCGGGCTTCCAGGACTTTCGTGAAGACGCCACTTGCACGATCCGCCCGCAGGCCTTGATCGGCGAGAAGTTCGTCGACTGCCTTCCGACCCAGCCGCGCGTCGAAGGCACGCCGCTGCCGCCGCCCTTGAAGACGATCCCCTCAGGGCAGGAAGGCGCGGGCCAGGTGCTGCTCCCGGTCACGCGGCACCCACAGCCCGGTGGACCCCGACCTGCTCGGCGACATCACGCGCCTGCCAGAGGCTCAGCGCCTGACGATCATCCTCAACGAGCTCGGCGCCGGCTTCGCCGGGCGTGGCTCGGACCTCAACGCGACGCTGCGCCGCTCAAACCCCGCCCTGCAAGGGCTCGAACAGGTGCTGGCGATCCTCGCGAAGGAGAACAAGACGCTGACCGACCTGGCGGTCGAAGGCGATCGCGCCACGGCCCCCTTGGCAGCCGAACGCGCGCGGCTCGTGGGCTTCATCAAAGAAGGCGGCAAGGTCGCCCAGGCGACCGCCAGGCATCGTGGCGCGCTCGCCCAGAATCTCGCCGACTTCCCCGCCTTCCTCGAACAGCTGGGGCCGGCGATGGAACGGCTTGGACGCTTCGCGCAGCAGACGACCCCCACCTTCGAAGACCTCGGCATCGCGGCTCCCGGCATCAACAAGACCTATGAGAACCTTGGCCCCTTCTCCAAGTCGCTCGAAGGCTTCTTGGGCTCGTTCGGCAAGAACGCTCGGAGGACCTCCTCCGCGCTGCGCGCCGTCGAACCGCTGCTGCCGCTGGCCAAGGCGCTCGGCAAGAACGCCAAGCCGTTCGCCACGAACTTCTCGGGGCTGTTCACGAGCCTGCGCTCGACGGGCGGCCTGGAGCGCCTGCTCGACTTCATCTACCTCGGCGCCGGCAGCGTCAACGGCTACGACGCGCTCGGGCACTTCTTGCGCGCCGAAATCGTCGGGAGCACTCTGCCTCAGCTACTCGATCGAAACGAACCCCACCTGCGCGACCGGGAAATTCATCGGTGCGAGCAGCTCGAGCGCCAAGTCCTCGACGGCGCACGCGTCTTCGACGAGCTTCGTGATGCAGCGCACGCTTGCCGTGCTCAAAGGTATGACGCCAGCCGAGGCGATCGCCAAGTACCCGGGCACGCTCGCGGCCGAGACCGCCGCCGGCAATGGCGCTGGCGCCCTGGCGGGCCCATCCGGTGCGCTGCCAGCGGCTCAGCCAGTCGGCGGGGCGGCGGCCGGCACCACCTACTACTCGCCCTCCGAAGAAAGCTCCGAGGCGAGCGGCATGCTCCTCAACTACCTGCTCGGCAACTGACCGCGATGATCCGACGACCGTTCACAACCACGTCGCTCTTGCTCCTTTGGGCGCTTCCGCCGCTCGCGGTGCTCGCCATCCTGATCCCGGCGAGCGCGGCGCTTGCCGAGACGACGGCGACCGTCCCCGCGGCAGAAAGCTCGGCGTCCGCGCCGGCAACGACGACGGTGCCAGCTCCGTCACAGCCCGCTCCGCCGCAGCCCTCCTCGCCGGCAAACGCGACCCCGACCGCGACGACAACGACCGAAACGCCCCCAAGCGAAGCGCCCGGCTCTGAGACGACGACGGTGCCGGCGCCCGAAGTGCGCGCGCGACACCCCCAGCCGCGTACCGCCGTCAGTCACCGACGTGGGAGCGCTCCGTCGACGCCCGCGCCCGCACAGCCCGGTGGCGCCAACTCCAAGGCCAACGCCGTCGCGCCCTCTGCGCTCACTCCACCACTGCCCTCGACGCTTGGAGGCGCGTTGGTGGGGGTGCCGAGCTTCTTCATCGACAGCTTCTCGATCCCGCCCTTCCTGTTGCCGATCTACCAGGCCGCGGGCGCCGCCTATGGGATCCCATGGCAGGTGCTCGCCGCGATCAACGAAGTCGAGAGCGACTACGGCCGCGACCTGAGCGTCTCCAGCGCCGGCGCCGAGGGCTGGATGCAGTTCCTGCCGAGCACCTGGGGGCAGTACGGGGTCGACGTCAACAACGACGGCTTCGAGGACCCCTACAACCCGGCCGACGCGATCTTCGGCGCCGCGCGCTACCTCAAGGACGCCGGTGGCGACATCGACATCCGCGCGGCGATATTCGCCTACAACCACTCCCAGGCCTACGTCAACTCGGTGCTCCTGCGTGCGCGGCTGCTCGGCGGCACGCCGCCGGCGCTGCTCGGCGCGATCACCGGGCTGACCGAAGCACGCTTCCCCGTATACGCCGCCTCTCACTACAGCGACGGCTTCCCTGTGACCGAAGAAGCCTCTCCGCGCACGATCGCCGGGACGACGATCTACTCGCAGGACGGCGCGCCCGCGATCGCGGTACAGGATGGGCGCATCGTGCAGATCGACGCCGGGGGGCCGTTCGGGCGCACGATCTCGCTGCGCGACGCCTACGGCAACACCTATACGTACGCTGGGCTGGGGACGCTCGCGACGCTCTACCCGGTGCTTGAAGCGCCTGAATCGGCGGCGGTGCGCGGCGCGGGAAGCTCGGGCGCCACGTTCGAGGCGAGCGCCGCTTCGCAAGGCGCGACGCGTCAGTTCAGGGCCGGCTCGGAGAACGTGTACCTGCACCCGCTGCGGGTGGGCGCTCGAGTGATCGCGGGCACGGTGCTCGGCCACGTCGGCGCTGGTGTGGCGCCGCACCTGATCTTCCAGATCCATCCGGCGGGCGCGCCGTTGATCGACCCCAAGCCGATCCTCGACGGTTGGGTCAAGCTGCAGAGCTCCTCCGCGGTGAAAGCCAAGGGCCGCGACCCGTTCGCCAAGATCTCTCCGAGCGCGGGGCAGGCGCTGCTCGAGTCAAAGACCCAGCTCGAGCAGCAGGTCCCACGTGACCACGGCATCCGCCTCGCGCGCTGCGAGCGGCGCCTGATCGACGACGGTCGCGCCGACCGCAGGGTCCTCGCCGCGCTTGAGTTCCTGTCGGCCTCGGGCTTGAAGCCGACGGTCTCGGCTCGCAGTTGCACGCCGGCCGCGGCGACAGCGGCGCATGGCGCGCCGTTGCGGCCAGCGCAGCCGGGCGGTATGTCCGGCGACGCGGTCGACATCTCAGCGATCAACGGGATCCCAGTCGTCGGCCCAGCTGGCCCGGGGACGATCGCGACCGTCGCGGTGCGCAAGCTCGCCAAGCTCCAAGGCGTCATGAAGCCACTCCAGATCGCAAGCGCTGCGCGCATCGCCGGCGCCGCGCGCAGCGTCGCGCTGCCGGGCTATGCCGGCGTGATCCATGTCGCCTATACGCCGCTCAGCGGTGGCAAGGCGCATGCGGCGAGCGCCACAAGCACGAGCCTCACCCCTGCGCAGTGGCTGAAGCTGGTCGCCCGCCTCGGCGAGGTGCCCGATCCGACCGTCAGCCCCAAGCCCTCGTCGGCCGCGATCCCCGACCAGCCGAGCGCGGGATCCTCCCTCGCGAAGGAAGGCAGGTAGCGCGATGGCTACCACCGTCCCCCCCGGCCCGCCGGCATCGACGCCGCCGCCCGCCTCGCCGGCGCCGCTCGGCCCCCCGCCGCGGCGAGCGCGCAACGTCCGCATCGCGGCCTTCAGCGCCCTCGCGGTGGTGGTCGTGATCCTGCTCGTGCTCGTGCTCGCAGGCAACAAAAGCGCCACCTACCAGCTGATCTTCCCCGAAGCCGGCCAGCTCGTCCGCGGCGACCAGGTGCAGGTCGGCGGCGTTCCCGTGGGATCCATCAAGGACATCACGCTGCTTCACAACTACAACGTGCGCATCACGATCAACGTCGAATCCTCGCTCGCGCCGCTGCACGAGGGCACGAGCGCGGAAATCAGGGTGCCCTCGCTGTCGAGCGTCGCCAACCGCTACATCGCGCTCTCGCCGGGACCGAACAACCGCCCATCGTTGCCGTCGGGCTCGACGCTGCCGACAACCGCCACGCACGGCGTCGTAGACCTCGACCAGCTGTTCGGCATCTTCAACGCCAGCACGCGCAAGGGGTTGCAGCAGTTCATCCAGGGCTCCGCCGAACAGTATTCGGGCGTAGCGCCGCAGTTGCAGGTCGACGCGCGCTACTTCCCGCCGGCGCTGGCCGCCGTCGACCACGTATTCGGTGAGCTCGCGCGCGACCAATCGACGTTCTCGGACTTCCTCGTGGAAAGCGCCAAGGCGACGACAGTCCTGGCCGGTCGCAGCCAGCAGCTGACCGAACTCGTCAGCCACGCCGACACGACGTTTGCCGCACTCGGGTCGCAGCAGTCGAATCTTGCCGCGGGCCTGAAAGAGCTGCCGGTTACCTTCAAGGAAGGTAACCGCACCTTCGAAGAGCTGCCGGCCACGCTTGCCGATCTGACCAAGCTTGTCGACGTCTCCAAGCCGGACACAAAGACGCTCGCCTCGTTCGTCACGAAGCTGCGCCCGCTCGTGATCGCCGCCACGCCGGTCGTGGGCAACTTCAGCGAGGCGATCTCAAAGCCCGGCTCGAGCAACGATCTCACCGAAACCGCGCTGGCGCTGCCCGGGTTGGCGCAGGCGCTCGCCACAGCCTCGCCCAACGGCGTGCGCGCGGCCGAAGAATCCTTGCCGGTAACCGCTCTGTTTGGGCCATACTCGCCCGATCTCCAGGGCTTCCTTCGCGGCTTCGGCCAGGGCAGCGCCTACTACGACGCAAACGGTCACTACGCGCGCGTGGCGGGCCTGTTCCCGAACTTCGAACTCGGCTCGGAAAACACGCTCAAACCGGCGAACCCGGCACAGGTCGTATCGGGCCTGAAGACCGGCCAGCTGCGCCGCTGCCCCGGCGCGGGCACTCAGCCCGCGGCAGACGGCTCCTCACCCTTCACCGACAACGGCCAATTGGGCTGCGACCCCACTCAGACTCCATGAACCGTCGTCGCTCCAACTCCCTCGCTGGCAGCCCGCTGTTGATCGGCGCGGTCACGACCCTGATCGTGGTCGTCGCCGTGTTCCTCTCCTACAACGCCAACAACGGGCTCCCGTTCACACCGACGTATGACATCAAGGTGCAGTTGCCGGAGGCTTCGGGCCTGCAGAAGGGCAACCAGGTGCGGATCGGCGGTGAGCGCGTCGGGGTGATCAGCGCGCTCGGCCCCTATCAGAGCCCCACCACCGGCCGCATGAGCGCGATCGTCTCGCTCAAGCTCGAAAAGAGCGTGCAGCCGCTGCCGGCCGACACGAAAGCCCTCGTGCAGTCGGTCTCCACGATCGGCCTGAAGTACCTTTCGCTTGAAAGGGGCCACTCGGCCAGCACGCTGAAGGCCGGCGCCACGATCCCCGTCTCCCAGACGCGCGAACCGGTCGATCTCGACCAGTTCTTCGACATGTTCGACAACAAGACGCGGCGCGCCAACCAGGTCAACCTGACGAGCTTCGGCAATGGCCTCGCGGCGCGCGGGATCGGCCTGAACGAAACGCTCGCCACGCTGCGCCCGCTGGTCACCAACGCGATTCCCGTCCTGCACAACCTCGCCTCGCCAAAGACCGGCTTCGGCCAGCTGTTCGTCGCGCTCGATCGCGCCGCCAAAGAAGTCGCGCCAGTCACAAACGAACAGGCCGCCCTCTACAGCGACCTCGACACCTTCTTCACGGCCTTCGCGAGCGTCTCCCCCTCGCTCGAACAGGCGATCGAGGGTGGTCCGCCCGCGCTGCGCCAGGCCACCCACTCGCTTCCCTTCGAGGCCGAATTCGTCAACAAGAGCGCGGACTTCATGCGCCTGTTGCGGCCGAGCGCGAAGATCCTCACGACGGTGGCCGCGCCGCTAGGCCACGCTTTCGAAGTCGGCGCCGTCAACGTGCGCGCGGCGACCGCATTGAATCCGGAGATCGCCGAAGCCACGCAGGCGTTCGCCGTGTTCGCCAAGAACCCGATCGTGACCAGCGGCATCGAAGACCTCACGCACACGCTCGGGCTCGGCAACCCGTTCCTCGCCGGGCTCGCGCCGGCGCAGACGAACTGCAACTACGTGACGCTCTTCTTCCGGAACTTCGCGAGCATGCTCTCAGAGAGCGTCGGCGTCGGCACAGTCGCGCGTGCCGCGGCCGTGCTCGCGCCCGATGGGCCCAACAACGAGGGACTGCCCTCGGCGACGCCGGCCAACGGCCCGTCGGTGGATCACCTCCCCGGCAACACCACGGGCACGGTGGGCGCTCCGGTCGACAACAACCATCTGCACATCAACCCGTATCCGAACGTCGGAGGCCCCGGTCAGCCGCTCGAGTGCGAAGCCGGCAACGAGCCTTACGCCAAGGGGCAGACGGTGATCGGCAACGTGCCCGGCAACGTCGGGACCAAACACGAGGAAACCAATCGCGAAGAAAACCTCTACAGCGAAAAATATCCCGCCGCGACGCTCGAAGCACTCGGCTTGAAGAGCTCCAAAGGGGCCAAGAAATGAGTCGCGTGCGCTGGTGGAAACGCTACGACGAGATGCCGGTCGTCGAGCTGCAGAAGTCAAACCCGGTGCGCTTCGGAATCGTGCTGCTCCTCGTCACCGCGATCGTCGTCTACTTCGGCTTCACCAAGCACGTCCCGTTCAAGCACGGCTTCCGTCTGAAGGGCGTGTTCTCGACCGCGGTCAACATCAGCCCCAAATCGCCGGTACGCATCGCGGGCGTAAACGTCGGCAAGGTCACCTCGATCCAGCGCGTCGGCAACACCGGTGTCGTGACGATGGAAATCACAAAGGGCGGCCTCCCGATCCATCGTGACGCGACGCTCAAGATTCGCGCGCGGATCCTGCTCGAAGGAAACTGGTTCGTCGACCTACAGCCAGGCAGCCCCTCCTCGCCGACGGTCTCCTCGGGCTACACGATCCCGGTCACGCACACAGCCGACCCGGTGCAGCTCGACCAGATCCTCGATGCGCTGAACACCGACACGCGCTCGGACCTGCAGACGCTGCTGGCTGAATACGGCTCTGCGCTCACGCGCAAGCCGACGGCCGCGCAGGACGCCGAACAGAACCCGGCCGTGCACGGCCTGAACGCGGCCCAGGCGCTCAAAAAGA
Source organism: uncultured Solirubrobacterales bacterium (assembly GCA_963764655.1). Taxonomy (GTDB): domain Bacteria; phylum Actinomycetota; class Thermoleophilia; order Solirubrobacterales; family Solirubrobacteraceae; genus Palsa-744. The sequence continues at coordinate 1,288,450 of CAVXTI010000001.1, read as the reverse complement.
CTTACTACGACAGCCCTGAAGCGCTCAAGGGCGCCGCGATCGTCAACCAGTCGCTGGGTGGCGTCGAACGGCACGACATCTCTAACCTGATCGCCGGGGTCGAGAAATTCACGGCGGCTCTCAACGTGCACGAGCAGCAGCTCGGCGAATGGGTAGGCAACTTCAACACGTTCCTGGGCGCCTTCGCCGCCCAGTCCACGAGTCTCTCAAACGCCGTTGCGCTGCTGCCCGCCACGCTCCACAACGCCTCGAGCGCTTTTACCAACTTCAACGCAGCCTCGCCCGCGATCCGCAAGTTCTCGCTCGATTTGATCCCCGGCGTCGAACAGATCCCCGCGACGGACATCGCGGCCGAACCGTGGATCGAACAGACGCAGGCGTCGTTTGCGCCGACCGAGCTCGGCGGCGTCGCCAAGGGCCTGCGCGAAGCCGCCCCCACGATCGCCGGGCTGATCACCCCTCAGCCGGCCTTCTTCAAACAGGCTGACCTCTTCGCAAAGTGCCTGAGCAAGATCTTCTTCCCGAGCGGCAACGTCAAGTTGCAGGACGGCGCAAGCACGACGGGAGTCGAAATCTACCGCGAATTCTGGTACGCGATGGCGGGCGTCGCCGGCATTGGCCAGAGCTTCGACGGCAACGGCCCTACGTCTCGGTTCATGGTCGAGACGGGCGCTCAGACGCTGCGCTCCGGCCCCGCGAGCGCCGTTGGAGCGTCGAGTCGCGGCGCAAAACTGCGGCTGCTCGCACACACATCGCAGCCTCCGCTGGGCACGCGCCCGGCGTTCTCGGCCAGTGAGCCTCCTTACAAGCCGCTCGTGCCGTGCTACACGCAGACGCCGACTGACTTCAACGGCCCGCTATCACAAGGCCCAGCTGACGGGAGCGAACCATGACGCCCGACGAGCAGCATCACGGCGAGCGCGGGCTGCGCGATCAGATCGAGCGCTACCGCACAGCGTTCATCTCGGTCGTGGCGATGATCGTGATCGCGCTGTTCGTGGGCGGCTACATCCTCTCCAACGAGCGCCTGTCGCTGCCGGGCTGGTTCCCCGTGCTCGGCAAGAGCTACGTCACGCTGAAGGCCGATTTCCGCACCGCGCAGGCGGTTACGCCCGGACAGGGCCAGTCGGTCACGATCGCCGGCGCCAAGATCGGCGAAATCGCAAGTGTCCAGTCAAACGACGGCGACGCGCTCGTGACGATGAACATCACGCCCAAGTACGCGCGCTACATCTACCGCAACGCGACGATGCTCTTGCGTCCGAAGACCGGCCTGAAGGACATGACCGTCGAGGTCGACCCGGGCACGCCAAGGGCCGGTCGCGTCCCGGCCGGCTACACGGTGCCGCAGTCGCAGACCGCTCCCGATGTGAACTTCGAGGAGTTCCTCGCCGCGCTCGACGGCGAAACGCGCGCCTACCTGCAGGAGCTGATCGCGGGCGCCGGCCAGGGCTTGAAGGGCAACTCGGCGAACCTGTCGGCCACGTTCAAGCGCTTTGACCCGATCGCGCTCTACACCCGCAGGATCACCGCGCAACTGCAGCTGCGCAACAAGAACATCGAACGCGCTCTGCACAACTTCCAGCTGATCATCAGCGCCCTCGGCGAGAAGGACACCGAAATCTCACAGGCGATCGACGCCTCCAACGCGGTCTTCCAAACGTTCGCCGAACAAGACCAGAGCTTCCAGCGAACGCTGCACCTGCTGCCTGGAACGCTGTCCAAGACCAAGCGCGGGCTCGGCGAGCTCGCTCGGGCAGCCGCCGTGGTTGGGCCGACGCTCACAAAGCTCGAGCCGTTCGCGAATGCGCTTGCCCCCGCACAGGTTGACGCCCGCTCGCTCTTCAAGCAGAGCACCCCGATCATCAAGAACGAGGTCCGCCCGTTCTCGCGTCAGATTCTGCCGGTCGTCAACCAGCTGCAGCCGTCGCTGCAGGAACTCGGCGAAGCGTTCCCCGGGCTGGAATCGGGCTTTGGGGTCTTCAACGAACTGCTCAACGAGTTCGCCTACAACCCCGGGTCCAAGCAGGGCGGCTTCATATTCTTCCTCGGCTGGGCCAGCCACAACCTCGACAGCGTGCTCAGCACTGCCGACGCACACGGGCCGGTCGGGCGCACCATCGCCTATCTGAACTGCGAAGTGCTCCCGATCCTGAAGGGCGCCGGTGAAGTCAACGCGACGGTGAAGCTGGTGATTGCGCTCTTCAACCCGCCGACCGCCGAAGAATGCGTCGCGCACGGCTTGAGCACCGGGGCCGGGATCACGACCGGTGCGGCCGCCGCCGCGCGCGTCCGAGCGCACCGGTCCTCGGGCGGTGGCCTGACGATGAAACTGCTCGGCTCCAAGCACAGCGCCTTCGGACGGCTCGCGGCGGCGAGCGGAGGGGGCCACTGACATGCAGAAGCGCGCGCCGACGCTGGCAAACATCCTTGTGATCGTGCTGTTCGCGCTCAGCTGCTTTGGGCTGCTGCTGTTCCTGTGGGAGTCCTTCGGTGGCCCCGTGCCGCTGAAGCCGAAGGGCTACCGCTTCAGCGTCGCGTTCCCGCGCACGCTCGCGCTCGCCGAACAGTCCGACGTGCGCATCAGCGGCGTCAACGTCGGACATGTGATCACGCTCAAGTACGACAAGGACGGGCGCGCTCACGCGACGATCGAAATCGCCAGCAAGTACGCGCCGATCCCCTCCAACATGCACGCGATCCTGCGCCAGAAGACGCTGCTCGGGGAGACCTACGTGCAGCTCAAGCCCGCGGGCGGCCACGCCCCGGCGCTGCCCGACGGGAAGCAACTTCCGAACGCTCAGATCGAAACAGCGGTGACGCTCGACGACATCCTCTCCGCGCTGACGCCCCAAACGCGCCGCTCCTTCCAGATCTGGATGCAGTCGCTGGCCGAAGGGCTCGGTGGTCGCGGCGAAGAGATCAACTCGTCGTTTGCGGTCATTCAGCCGTTCGTCGAAGACTCCAACAAGCTCGTAGCGGTCGCCAACTCCCAGGAGGGCGCGCTGCGCGCCTCGATCCACAACACGGGTGTCGTGTTCGATGCCCTGACGGCGCGCCGAGGACAGTTCCGCGGCCTGATCTCGAACGGCGAGCGCGCGGTCCACGCCCTCGCGCAGTCGAGTCAGGCGTTTGCCCAGGCGTTCCGCGAACTGCCTGCGTTTGAGCGCAATCAACAGACGGCTCTGCGTAGCCTCGACCGCTTTGCGACCGACACGGTCCCGCTCTACGACCAGCTGCGTCCCTTCGAGGAAAAGCTCACGCCGCTGCTGAGGGCCGTCAAGCCGTTCACCCCACCGTTCAACTCGCTGTTGACCTCGCTCGGGCCGCTGACGAAGGCCAGCAAGACGGGTCTGCCCGCTGTCAAGAAGGAGACCGAACTGACGGTGCCGCTGCTTGCCGCGACGAGCCCGGCACTACACAACCTCAACCCGTTCTTCCAGTATCTGAGCGAATACGTGCCTGAGCTGCAGGCGCTGTTCGCCAACGGGACAGCCGCCGCGCAGACGCACGAAAAAAACAAAAACATCATCGGGGGCCCCCAGCAGCACGTCCTCAAGGTGATGAACGAGCTGACGCCCGAAGGGCTCGCCGTCTACCAGCAGCGGATCGGCACCAACAGGGCCAACGCCTACCCGCACTCGGGCGTGTTCCGCTCGCTCGCGAGCGGCCTGCCGGTGTTCAGCAGCGCCTCCTGCTCCAACTCCGCTCCGTCGTTGAGTGGCCCCGAATCGGGGACGATCACCGAAGAAATCATCGAACAGCTGATCGGGCTGGAACCGGGCAGCCGCAAGAAGGGCGCGCCGGTCGAAAACCACACGCTCTACCCGCCGGTGGCTAACAACCCGGAAAACCCCTCCAACGTGATTCCCGCGCCGGCCTGCAACCAGCAGGCGCCGTTCACGTTCAACGGCGAAACGAGCCAGTTCCCGCACGCCACGCCGTCGAAGTAGTCGATCCCAACCAGCGATGCTGTTGTTGCTCGTTGTTCGCTGCTCTCAGGGACTCGCGGGATCCGGCGACAGCCAGCGCGCGCCGGGCGCGCTCTCGGGATGGTGGCTCAGAGCTCGCTGAGCCCGGCGGTTGCGAGCGCGCGCTCGTGGTCGAGGTAGGGAAGCAGCGCGAAGTAGGTGAGGTCGGCGTGCAGGCCGGGGAGCTCGGCGGTGTCTCCCTGCAGGACGCGTCGATGCAAGATCGACGCGATCCCGCCGACGATCGCCTCAGAGGTCTGCGGCGGCAGGCACTCGGCTCCAGTCGAGTCCGGGCGGCCCTGCTCGATCAGGGATGTGAACAGCGCGAGCGCCTCGCGCTGGCGCTCGCATGCCGCCGCCCCCGCGCCGAGCATCTCGACGAGCACCACGCGGGCGTCGTCGGTCTTGCTCGCAAGCACGTCGAGCAGGCTCTGCAGCGCCAGCCGCACCCGCTCGGGCCACGGCACGGGCCGCTGGAAGTGCTCCAACGCCGAGCGTTCGGCGCGACTGAGGAGATCGTCGACCGCCTGCAGGAAGCAGTCTTGCTTGTCGCGAAAGTGCTCGCTGAAGACAGCCTCCTGGACGTCGGCGCTCGACAGCACGCGACTGACGGTCGTGCGGTCATATCCGCGCAGCGCGACCGTCTCGATCATCCCAGCGAGCAAGCGCGCGCGCGGATCGGGGCGCGTCGCCGTCGCCACGGCGATCGTCGCCTCCGCAGGCAAGCCCGCTACCAGCTCTGGCTCGGCGTCCGAGCGCCTGTGGCGAAACACGTTCTACCTCCCAGGACCCGATCGTAGACCCAATGGCCTCGATATGTCAAGGGGATGTGTATGGGTTGGTACCGAGCCGTGCGAAACGGCGTCGCCGTGCTCGGGTTGATCGGGTCTTCCCCGATCACTAGTATCTGCGCCGTGGAGAGGGTCGACGACACTCAGGGGGAATACGAGGCGGGCGAGGAGCCCGTCAACCCTGACGCGGTCGTGGGCGTGAAGGACGACGGCGATCACTTTCAGTACCACTCCGCCGGCGACCTCGACCTGGCCGGCGAGGCCACCGACCGCAACTGGTCGATCCGCTGCGTGGACGTGGTCAAGCGCCTGGCGGGCATACCGGTGCTCAATGGCCTGAATGTCGCGATCCCCGACGACATGATCACGGTCGTGCTTGGTCCGTCGGGCACCGGCAAGAGCGTGCTCATCAAGCACCTGATCGGCCTGATGTTCCCCGACTCGGGCGACATCCAGGTGCTCGGCAACTCGGTCCCCACGCTGACGATGCCCAAGCTGTTGGAGCTACGTCGAAGAATCGGCGTGCTCTTCCAGGACGGCGCTCTGTTTGGCTCGATGTCTGTGTTCGACAACGTCGCGTTCCCGCTGCGCCAGCACACGGACATGTCCGAGGGCCAGATTGGCGAACGCGTGCGCCAGCGCCTGACGGATGTGGGCCTCGCCGAGGCGATGGACGACGCTCCCTCGCAGCTGTCCGGCGGGATGCGCAAGCGCGCCGGCTTCGCGCGCGCGCTCGTGACCGAGCCGGACATCGTGATCTTCGACGAGCCGGACTCGGGCCTCGACCCCGTGCGCACGGCACTGCTGTGCGACCTGATCCAGGAGATGCATGAAGCCAACGGCGGCACCTACATCGTTGTGACCCACAACATCGCCTCGGCGCGCCAGATCGGCGAGTACATCGCGCTGCTGTGGCGGGGGCGGATCGTGGAAGCCGGCGACGCCGAGCGGATGTTCTCCTCGGAGAACCCGTTCGTGCGGCAGTTCCTCAGCGGGTCGGCCAGCGGCCCGCTGGGCATGGACTGAGCTCGCGCCGCCGGCACTGCGCGCTGGCTGATCTTTGATCGGTCGCGATGCTCGGCGCGCCGTCGGTGCGCCTCGGCCGGCCTCTGGGAGCCACCTCCGATCTTCATCGGTTGCGAGGCCTAGCATCGACCGCGGCGCCCCTGCGCCCAACTGTCTGTTGCGGGGACATTGCCATATGCGAACATATGTTCGTATGATCTTGTGCGTCAACATACCCCGTTTCGCGCTTACGATCGCAGCCGGCGGAGCCCGGGCGCTGGCCGGCAGAGCGCTCGCGCTCGCACCGATGGCGGGGGCGGAGCTGCGCGTCGGAGAGGTGTCGGGGGCGGCTGAGGCCTACGGAGTATTGGCCGGCATGCCCTTGGGGGAGGCGCTTGCGCGCTGCCCTGAGCTGGAGCTGATCCCAGCCGACCCGCTGGCCGTCGCCCAAGCGTGGGAGGGAGTCGTGTGTGCTTTGGAGGGCATCGGCGCGGCGGTCGAGCCGGCGCGTGAGGGACTCGCCTACTTCGACGCGGACGGGCTGCGGGGTATGCATGGCTCAGATGCGCACACGATCGTGGTCGCGCGCCAGGCGCTGGAGCGGCCGGCGAGGATCGGAGGGGGGCCGACACGCTTCTGCGCGCTTGCCGCCGCGCTTGCGAGCAGCGCGCGCCGCGCTAGGGTCATCGACGCGCGGGAGGCGCATCGCTACCTCGCCGCCCAACCCGTGGAGCTACTCGGCCTCCGCGAGGAGACGGCGATGTTGGTCGAGCCGCTTGGACGGCTCGGTGTGCGCACGCTGGGAGAGCTGCTGGAGCTGTCGCCCACCAACCCCGACGCGCTCGCCGACCGCTTTGGCGAGCCGGGCGTCATCGCCTATCACCTGGCTGGCGGGGATGACAGGCCGCTCGCGCCGCGCGGCGTCGAGGAGTCGCTTGAGGAGTCGCTGGAGGTTGGGGACGCCGGCAGCGGGGAGATGTTGCAGCGAGTCCTGGGAGTGCTCGTCGACCGGCTGCTGGCGCGCCCGGAGCGCCGCGGCAGGACTCTGCGGGCGGTGGTGCTCTCGGCGCGGCTCGTGGGGGAAGGGACGTGGCGCGAGCGAGTGGTGTTCCGCCAAGCGCTCAGCGACTCGAGACGGATAGGGCTGGCATTGTCGCTGCGCTTGCCACTGCTGCCGGCGCCCGCCGAATCGCTGCGCCTCGGCGTGGAGCGCTTCGGTCCCGCTGGCGGGGAGCAGCACACGCTGCTCGAGCAGGGAGCTCAGGCACGACGCGGGCGCCTGCGAGAGGCGGTCAGTCAGGTGCGCGCGGTCGCTGGACACGATGCCGCGTTGCGCGCTGTGCTCATCGACCCCGACTCGCGCGTGCCGGAGCGCCGAGTCGTGCTCACTCCGCTTCCCGGATGAGGGGACTGGGATGGTGGGTGAGGTTGTCCTATGAGACGCGGCGGTCGGCTCTACACGTTCCTCCGGGATCATCGACGGTCTCACTACGCTCGCCCCCTCAATCCCAGGAGAACAATGAGGAGGATGCCCAATGAGCGCCTCTCGCGGCGCGTGCCGCGCAAACTCGCCGCCCCGGCGCTCGACGAGGCCGGGCGCTCCGCGCGCTCTGAGCCTCCCCCGCCCCGCCAGGGTGCGACTCGAGCACGGCGCTCCTTGTGAGGTCGACGGCGAACGGATCGAGCACTTGCGCGAGTCCTGGCTCGTGGAGGACCGCTGGTGGACGGAGCGCCCGCTGCGCAGGCGCTACTGGGAGCTAGTCAGCGCGCGAGGGCGCAACGTCATCGTCTTCCACGACCTGACCGCCGTGGATGACAGCTGGTTCGTGCAGGGCGCCTGAGATCGCTGAGGTGAGCAAGACGCCTCCCTATGTCGAGCTGCACTGCCATTCGGCGTACTCGTTTCTGGACGGCGTATCGCTGCCCGAGGAGTTGGCGTACAAGGCGGCCTCCGTAGGCCACTCCGCGCTGGCTCTCACCGACCACAACTCGGTGTCGGGCTCGATGGAGCTCGCGCAGGCCGCGGCGGATGCGGGTGTGAGAGCGATCCACGGCGCGGAGATCGACCTCAGCGACGGTCGTCACCTGACGCTGCTCGTGCGCGACGCGCGTGGGTGGAGCAACCTGTGCCGGATCGTCACCCACGCCCATGCGCGCACGCGCGATCGCCCCGGGCGCGAGCGTGCGGAGCCGTCGGTGGAGATCGAGAGGGTGCTCGAGCGCTCCGAGGGGCTCGTGTGCCTGACGGGCTGCGCCGCGCACGGCGTGCGCGAGCAGTCGACGGCGCGGCGGCTGCTCGACGCCTTCGGTCCCGAGGGGTTGAGGGTTGAGCTGCAACGTCCCTACGCCCGCCACGACCGAGCGCGCAACCGGGCGCTCGCCGCACTCGCCAGGCGCTTGGGAGTGGAGTGCGTGGCCACGGGAGACGTGCACGCCCACGCGCGCTCGCGCGCCGAGCTCCAGGACGCGTTCGTGGCGTTGCGCCACCACATGACGCTCGACGCCTCAGAGCCTCTGCGGCGTGGCAATCACGCCCATGTGATGAGCGCTCCGCAAGCGATGGTCGCGCGCTTCGCCGACCACCCGCGGGCGGTGCGCGAGACACTGTGCCTGTCCGAGCAGCTGACGTTCGACCTGAGCAGGGATCTGGGCTACAGCTACCCAGGGTCAGAGGACGAGGGCGCTCCGCGGCGTCTGGCGGAGCTGTGCCGGGCACGCCTCGAGGAGCGCTACGAGCACGGCAGGGCTGGCGCCGAGGCCGAGGCGCGTCTGCAAGAGGAGCTGAGCGTGATCGACCATCTGGGCTTGGCGGGCTTCTTCCTGCTTCACCACGACATGCTCGAGCTCGCGCGAGAGGTGGCGGTGGAGGTGCGCGGGCGCAATACGGCGCGTGCGCTGCTCGCCCCCGGACGCGGGCGCGGCTCGTCGGTGTCTTCGATCGTGTGCTATCTCACGGGCCTCTCGCACATCGACCCGGTCGCCAACGGGCTGTTGCTGGGGCGCTTCCTGCACGAGGATCTGCAGGGGTTCCCTGACATCGACCTCGATTTCCCTCGCGACATTCGTGAGATCCTGATCCCGCGTGTGCACGAGCGCTACGGTCGCGACCGGGCGGCGCTGGTGGCGGCCTTCCCGACATTTCGCGCTCGTGGGGCGATCCGCGAGCTGGGCAAGGCGCTGGGGTTGCCACCCGGCGAGGTCGAGCGCGTGGCACGCGCAGCCGACGGTCGCAGAGGCGACGTGGAGCGCGACATCGCCGTTGCGGGCGAGGCCTCTGCGACGCGCTCGCCGCGCTGGCGCTGGCTCGCGCGCCTGGTGGGGGAGGCATACGGCTTGCCTCGGCATCTATCCCAGCACTCGGGTGGGATGGTGGTGTCCACGCGACCTCTGATCGACTGCTGCCCAGTGGTTCCCTCGGCGATGGAGGGCCGCCAGATGGCGCAGTGGGACAAGGACTCCTGCGCGGACGCGCGCTTTCTGAAGATCGATCTGCTGGGGCTGGGGATGCTCTCCGCGGTGGAACGCTGCGTCGATGAGATCGCGCGCATCCACGGGAAGCCCATCGACCTCTCGCGGATACCGTTCAACGATCCCAAGACCTTCGAAGCGATCCGCGCGGCGGACACGGTCGGTGTCTTCCAGATCGAGAGCCGCGCTCAGATGCAGTCGCTGCGACGAACCCTTCCCAGGGATCTCGACGACCTGACCGTGCAGGTGGCGATCGTGCGCCCCGGCCCGATCCAGGGTGGGGCGATCAGCCCCTACATCGAGCGGCGCGGGCGTCTGCGTGAAGACACCAACTATCAGGTCTCCTATGAGCACCCCTCACTCGAGCCGGTGCTCGAGAGCACGCTCGGCACGATCATCTTCCAAGACCAGGTGATGCAGGTGGCCGAGGCGTTCGCCGGCTTCTCGCCCGGGGAAGCTGAGGGCTTGCGCAGGGCGATGAGCCGCAAGCGCTCACAGGAGGCGATGCAAAGCCAGCGCGAGGGCTTCGTCGCTGGTGCGATGCGTCACTCCGGCGTCGATGCGCAGACGGCGCAACGCGTGTGGGAGATGGTGGCTGGCTTCGCCGGCTTCGGCTTCCCGAAGGCCCACGCCGCGGCCTTCGCCCTGCTCGCCTACCAGTCGACGTGGCTGCGCGTCCACTACGGCCCCGAGTTTTTGTGCGCGTTGCTCAATGAGCAGCCGATGGGCTTCTATGCCCCGGACAGCCTCGTGCATGAGGCGCAGCGGCGCGAGATAGCGGTGCTGAGGCTTGACGTGAATGCGTCAGCCGTCCAGTGCACCGTCGAGCAGGGAGCCGTGAGGCTTGGCTTGGGTTATGTGAAGGGCGCGGGCGCCGAAGAGGTGCGCGAGCTGGTGGCCGAGCGAGAACGCGGAGGCGCGTTTCGCGACTTGGGCGACCTCGCGGCGCGCGCGGCGACGCGGCGCGCCACACTTGAGCAGCTTGCCTGGTCGGGCGCATGCGACGGTTTGGCCAAGAACAGGCGCCACGCCCTCTGGCAACTCGGGATCGCCTCTCCAGGGAAGCCCAACGGCGAGGGGGTGCAGCTCGCGCTGCCGATCGAGTTGCCCCAGAAGCCTCGTCTGCGCCCCCTCGACCGCTGGCAGCGTCTGCTCGCCGACTATGCGACGAGCGGGGTGACCGCGGACGATCACGTCATGGCGATCCTACGTCCGCGCCTGTCGGTTCCGCTACTGGCGACCAGCGCCCAGCTCGCGCGCCTGCCACATGGCTGCTCGGTGGCGGTAGCCGGCATGGTGATCGCCCGTCAGCGGCCTGGGACCGCCAAGGGAACGATGTTCCTGCTGTTCGAGGACGAGTGGGGCACCGCGAACCTGATCGTGCCGGGGGCACTCTACGAGCGCCACCGTCCCCTCGCTCGCGCCGAGCCGCTGCTGCTCGCCCGTGGACGATTGGAGCGCTCGCCGTCGGGGGTGCTCAACGTGCTCGTGCGCGAGCTCGCGGCGCTCGAGCGCTTCCTCGGGCCGGCCGAGGAGCGGGACGCCGGGAGGAGCAAAGGGGCGCGTGTGAGCCGCCTACCTGGCGCCGATCGTGCCCGCACGGCGGACGATCGACATGACACCGCCGAGATCGGAGCCGACATGCGCGCCGTCGCTCCGCCGGTGCAGAGCTTCGCGGCGGGGAGGCGACGGTAGACGGAATTGCTCCGCGCCGAGTACCGTCGCAAGCCGTCTGCATCCTGAACGGGTGTGGACCACCGTGACGAGATTGTCGGCGAGACAATCGACCCCAATGGCCGGCATGTCGTACTGCTCGACCGCATCTGGACCGAGAAGATCCTGTGCATTCATCCGGAGATGGAGAGATTCCAATCAGATGTCCTACGGACTGTCGAGGCTCCTGATTGCCTTGAATTCGATCCGCGACCGAGTCGCCTTCGCTGCTTCTCGAGGGGCCTGGGACCGACAGCGTGGTTGTTTGTGCTCGTAAGCTATGAGCAGAAGCCCGCGCGGGTCATCACCGCATACGGATATCGAAAGGATCCGCAGCTATGGAAACTGTCAGTTTGAGGATTGGTCCGGTGGTCTTTCACCGCGCTGACTATGACTCTGAGAACGACATCCTCTTCCTGAGCGTGGGTGAGCCGGAGCCTGCCGAGGCTGAGGACACTCCGGAGGGCCACGCCATCCACTACGCGCCTGGGGCCCATCGCATCGTCGGCTTGACGATCTTCAATCCTCGTTACCTGCTTGAGCGAGACGGTCGTCTGACGATCACGTTTCCCGAAGTCGTCGAGGTCCGCGACGCTGAGGACATGGCGGATGTGCTCGTTGCTGCTTAAGCCTTGAGCAACAGGGTACCCTGGCACCCGTGAACTTCCGCAAGCTCGGATCGAGCGGCATCGAGGTGTCGGAGATCAGCCTCGGCTCTTGGCTGACCTACTCCGGCGGCGTTGAGCGCCAGCAGGCCGAGGCGTGCGTGAAGGCGGCGTTCGAGGAGGGGATCAACTTCATCGACACGGCCAACGTCTACGGGCGCGGCGCGTCAGAGACGCTGCTCGGGGAGGTTCTCTCCGAATACGATCGCTCTTCCTACGTGCTCGCCACGAAGGTGTACTTCCCGATGTCTGATACCGACAAGGGCCTGTCGGCTGCGCAGATCCACAAGCAGATCGACGCCTCGCTCGAGCGTTTGCGCACAGACTACGTCGACCTCTACCAGTGCCACCGCTATGACGAGGACACCCCGCTGGAGGAGACCATGCGGGCGCTCACCGAAGTGGTGGAGGCAGGCAAGGCCCGGCACATCGGCTTCAGCGAGTGGCCGGTGGAGAGGGTCGAACAGTCGCTGGCGCTGCCGGGCGTGGCCAGGTGGGTCTCCAGCCAGCCTCAATACTCCCTGCTGTGGCGCAAGCCGGAGGCCCATCTGATCCCGCTGTGCGAACGCGAGAACATCTCCCAAATCGTGTGGTCGCCGCTCGGACAGGGCGTGCTGACCGGCAAGTACCGTCCCGGCGAGGCGCCTCCGACGGACTCTCGCGCAGCCAGCGAGAGCATGAGCGGCTTCATCGACCAGCTGATCCAAGACCCGGTGCTCGAAGCGGTGCAGCGCCTGCGCCCGGTCGCCGAGGGCGCTGGCTTGACGATGCCCCAGCTCGCGCTTGCCTGGGTGTTGCGTCAGCCAAATGTCGCCTCGGCGATCGTGGGGGCAAGCCGGCCGGAGCAGGTGCGAGCGAACGCATCGGCGTCAGGAGTGACGCTCGACGCCCAGACGCTCGCCTCCGTGGACGAGGCGCTTGATGGCGTCTTCGTGCGCTGAGCTTCACCTGTCTGCGGGTCCGCATCGCTCACCTGCCTGCGGGAGCGCATAGCTCACCTGTCTGCGGGTCCGCGTAGCCCGCCCGTTTGGGCGTACACCGCCGCGGAGACCTCGACGGGGATCTTGACCTCCAAGGGCGGTCGTTGTCCCGTCACCGGCGGCTCGCGAGCTCTATGGCTGCCTGACCCGGGTGCTCGAAGGGAAGCAGTTGCTCGCGCAACTTTATAGCAGATGTTTGTGCGCACAACTATATTTGGTATTGGCGAATGGCTGCAAACGCTCACGGCTCCTGTCACATTCACGCAGTCCAAACAGCGACAATGCGTCGATGAGCCGGGCAAAGCTGATTCTGTTCGACATCGACGGCACCCTGGTCGACACGGGTGGGGCAGGCGCGCGCAGCTGGGCGTGGGCGTTCGAGCGCATATTCGACAGGCACGTCGACATCGCTGAACACTCCACGGCGGGGATGACCGATCCGGCGATTGCGCGCGTGACCTTCACCCAGGCGTTGGAGCGCGAGCCCACAGCAGCGGAGCTGACGCGCCTGATGGCCAGCTATCAGGCGGTGCTACCCGACTACGTCGCCTCCTCGCCTGACTACCGCGTGCTCGCCGGCGTCCAGGAGCTGCTCGAGCGCCTGACGGGTGCTGGAGTGTTGCTCGGCCTCACGACAGGTGGTCTGGAGGCTGCCGCGCACGCCAAGCTTGGGCGTGGATGTCTTAACCACTTCTTCCTCGTCGGCGGCTATGGCTCGGACTCGGAGGATCGCGTCGCGCTCACCCGCGCAGCGGTCGATCGCGGCGGGCAAATGCTCGACAGCCCACTCGACCTCGACCACGTGTTCGTGGTGGGAGACACGCCACTGGACATCGCCGCCGCCAAGGGTGTCGGGGCGGTCTCGGTCGGAGTCGCAAGCGGACAATACGGCGTGGAGGAGCTGAGCGCCGCCGGAGCCGCCCACGTGCTCGCCTCGCTGGCCGACCCGTTCCCAGCTGAGGCCGGATAGGCGCTCTTCTGTGCTGCGGAGTTCGCGCCGGGCCAGGGTCTAGCGTCTCAGGGCCGTGGCGCAGCAGACCGAGACCACCTTTTCAGTGACGCAGGTGGCGGGCCGCATCGACGGCGCGCTGCGACGGCTCGGCGACGGCTGGATCGAGGGGGAAGTCACGGCGATCAGCGTGCACCGCGCCTCCGGACATGTCTATCTCACCCTCGCCGACGAGTCGGCAAGTCTCGACGCGTGCATTTGGAAGGGGCGCGTGTCGCACTGTCAGCCACTCCCGGCGAAGGGCGAGCTGGTCCAGGCTCACTACGAGCGTGTCGGCTTCTACGCCCCCCGCGGCGCCACAAAGCTGATCCTCGATCGTGTTCGTCCCACGGGCGACGGCGAGCTGCTGCGCCGCCGTGCCGAGACGCTGCGGCGCCTGCGGGCCGATGGCCTGTGCGATCCCGACCGACGCAAGCCGTTGCCTGCCTTCCCGCGCCGCGTGGGAGTGATCGCCGCCCGCAACGACGCCAACATCGACGTCATCCAGGCGTTGCGCCGGCGCTTCCCACCGCAAGACATCGTCTTCTGCGTGGCGTCGGTCCAGGGCGTGCACGCCGTGGGCTCGGTCATCGACGCGCTCGGGCGTCTGCAGTTCATCGACGGCGTCGACGTGATCGTGGTAGCCCGCGGCGGCGGCTCGACGGCCGACCTGCTCGCGTTCGACGACGAGCGCCTGTGCCGGGCGATCTTCGCATGCGCGGCGCCGGTGATAACGAGCATCGGCCACACCAAGGATCGCCCCAACTGCGATCACGTCGCGGCCGCCTTCGCGCCGGTTCCCGCCAAGGCTGCCGAGCTGGCGATCCGCCACTCCGCCGCGGACCTGCTCGACGAGCTCGACCGTCACAAGACGGCACTCGCTCGCGTGCTCGACCGACCGCGGCTGATGGTGGAGCGGATGGGGGAGTTGCTTCAGGGCTCCCGCGCGCGCGTCACGCGCAAGCGCCTAGACCTGATCGCCGCCCTCGATCGGCGCTCAGCGGAAGCGATGCGCGAGCTGCGTCGGCGCCTGGCCACACGGGCTCAGGCGATCGATCGCGACACGAGTCGTCTCGGCCCCGCCGCCGAGCGCTTGCTCGCGCGCCACGCCGAGCGAGTTGCCGGGCTCGGCGCCGTCATCGACGCAAAGGACTTCCGGCGGCGCGGATGGGTGATGGCAAGCGACGGCGAAGGCCGCGTCGTCCGGAGTGTCGCCGGCCTGCGTCCCGCCGACACCCTCGGCCTGAGCTTCGCGGACGGCGAGGCCACCGCCACGATCACACACGTCAAGCGAGAGGAGCAACCGTGAGCGACACAACGACCCAGTCGCAGGCGATCATGTTCGAGCCGACCGACGATCTCGAGTTGCGCGCCGGTCGCGGAGACGACGCTCGGGAGCGCGAGCGGATCACTTTCGAGCAGGGCTATGAGGAGCTGAAGAGCATCGTCGCGAGCCTTGACGATCCCGAGCTCCCCGTACACGAGATGTTCGAGGGCTTCCGTCGCGGCAAGGGCCTGGAGAAGACATTGCGCGCCTACCTTCAAGAGCGCGAGGGCGAGCTCGCCGAGCTCGAAGAGGGCAACAACCTCGCCGAATTCGAGATCGTTCCCCCGTCTGGCGGGTCCCCGACTGCCCGACAGTGACGACGAGCGGCGTCAGGAGCACGAGGCGCCAGGCGTTCGCCGGGAGGACGAGCGTCAGCGCTTGCCAGGGGGACGAGGCGCCGGGCGTTTGCCAGGGGGACGAGGTCAGCGTTTGCCAGGGGGACGAGGCGCCGGCGTCTGCCAAGGAGGACGAGCGTCAGCGTTTGCCTCGAGGTGTCGCAGTCCGGGGGGAGGGGAGCGCTCAGCGGGATTGGACCACCAGCGCCTGCGTCGCCCGGCCCAGTGGTCCGTGCTCGTCGTGCAAGACGCTCTCGGCCCACCCGATTCCACCCGGATGAAGCAGCGTGCGTGCCTGAAGCGCGATCCACTCTCCGCGGGGACGGCGGTCAAGGGAGATCGTCAAGTCAGCGTTTATGAACAGATACCGGTCGAACGGCAGCGCCGCGGCCACGCCATTGCCGAAGTCCGATGTGGCCGCCACGCGCGCTAGGGAGGTCAGTGGCTCGCCTGGCAATAGTGGATAGCGCAGGCGCATCCACACTGTCGCGGCGCCGCTGGGGACGTGGTTGGATGTCGTGTCCTGCTCGGGAAGCTCGCCGGTCAATGGCTGTCCGCTCAGGAAGCGCATCTCCATCGCGCTGGCCGCGAAGCTCTTGCGCTCCATGTCGTCAAGCGCGAACAGCACGTCATGCCCGTCGGTTGGCGCGGCGATCGCCTCGGGGCTGGTCGCCTTCACCTGGGCCTCCGCGAGCTCCGGCAGCTCCTCCGGCGTTGCCACGATGCGTAGCGCGGTGGCGCGACACACGGTGACGCCCTCGGCGCTCAGCTCTCCCTCCAGCGCCTGCACGCGCCGTCCCGGCCGCGACATGCGCGTCGTGAGCTTCAGCGGCGCCATCGGCACCGGGCGCAGGAATTCAAATGACAGACGCGCGAACGGCAGCTCGGCGCCCGGCTCCATCCGCTCGAACGCCGCCGCGATCAGGGCGGCGGGCGCCCCACCGTGCAGCGCGCGTGGGTCCCACGGGCCGCGAGCGTGCTCGGTCGGCGTGAACAGCTCGCCGTCGGCGAGGAAGATGCTGTCGGTCATCGCGGGCGGGATCGTATTTGGAAGCTGTCAGTCGCGGTCGGCGACTGGCCTCCGCTTGGACGCGTGGTTGGGAAGCCTCTGTTTTGGACGCGTGCTTGGGAAGCTAGTTGGGAAGCCGCGCCGCGAAGTCGGCGAGCTTGTCTGGGTCGCGCAGCGGGGCGCCGTGGCCGAAGAGCGCGAGCGCCGGCCTGAGCGCCGCGACTCTGCGTATCGACGCTCGGTTGCGCACCGGGTCGGTCGTGAACAGCGCGGGCGGCTGGTTGAGCCCGGGGATTCCCGTCATGAGGTTCACGTCGTTGAGCACGTCGCCGAGAATCAGCACACGGTCGGACTCGCGCCAGAGGGAGATATGCCCACGCGTGTGACCTGGCGTGTCCAGCACGGTGAAGCCCGCCACCTCGTCGCCCTCGCGCAGCACTCTCGAGACCGGATGAGGCGGCCCGACCCAAAAGCGCTCTTGGATGCGCTTCATCGAGGCGGGGACCTTGGAGCCTACGACGCTCCCCGTGGTCTCCATCGCCGGCACGTCGTCCTGACCGCACCACAGCGGGATGCCCAGCCGCTCGCATACGACGTGACTGCACCCCTGATGGTCGGGATGCACGTGGGTGAGGGCATGGGCGGTGATCGTCGTTCCCTCGATCTGCTTGAAGATGCGTTTCTCCGCCTGGCGAGTCGCCGCGTCGATCAGCACGTCGCCGATCACATACACGTTGATCGCGTTCGGCGGGAACCCCTTGAGCACGTATACGTCGTCGGCCAGCTGCTTCATCGCACATCCCTCCCAGCGGTTGTCAGGCCCAGGCCTCAGTCACGCGAGCGCTCCCACGAGAAGCCGCGCACCGCGAAGTAAACACCGAAGACCCCCCACAGCGCGATCACGGCGAGCGCGGAGAGGTTGTCGTCGAGACCGGCTCCAGTCACCATCGCCCCGGACAAGCCGTCGATCAGTGGCTTCAAGGGGAGCGCTTCGGCGATGTGGCGCACGAACGCCGGGGCGCTGGTGCTGTCAAAGACATAGAACGACACAAACACGACAGGCAGGAAGACCGCGTTCACATAAGCTGCTGTGGACTCGAAGTTAGGGATCGTGTGGGCGAACGCGACACCCAGCGCGGCGAAGCACATGACGCCCGCGACCACGAACACGATCAGCTCGTCCCAGTGCAGAGGCCAGCCGATCCCGAAGAACAGCTTGCCTGCCACGATCACGATCGCGATCTGAAGCGCTGTGTTGGTGACCGCATTGGCCGCCACCCCGCCGAAGTAGGAGATCGTCGGCAGTGGCGTCCCGCGGATGCGCTTGAGCACGCCGCGCTCGCGCAGGAACACGATGTTGTAGGCAAGCGCCGTGAAGGTGGTCGACATCACGCTCATGCCGGCGATGGCTGGCACCAGCAGGTTCAAGTCGTGTTGCTTGCCGTGCAGGATCGCCCCGCCCGCCGCAAGGAACAGCAGCGGCAGCGCGAAGTTGAAGAACGCGGCGCTCGGGTTGCGCCAGAACATGTGCCGCTCGAGCCGGTATTGGCGCCAGCCGAGCGCGATCGCGTCAGGCATCGCCTGCCAGCTCCCGCTCAGAGCGTGTCTTCAAATTGGTGGGGCCCTCAGGGCGTTCATGGGTCAGGCCGGGCGGCGCGGCGGATCTGATCCTCGGCTCACACATCCGCGGTCAGCTCCAGGTAGACGTCCTCGAGCGTCGGCCGTCCCACGCTCAGCTCCTCCAAGTGCTCGCCGCGCGCGAGCGCCTCGCTCGTCAGCTCGCTAAGCAGCCTCGTCGGATCGTCCGTCTCGTGCTCCACTAGCTCGCCGCGCGCATCCCTGTAGCTGACGCGATAGTGCGCCGCGCCGGGTAGGTGGGCCGGTGGGTGGGTTATCAATTCTCGGGGCGGGCCGATCGCGAGCACACGCCCGTCCTTGACGATCGCCACCCGATCGGCCAGCGCTTGGGCCTCATCGAGGTAGTGGGTCGTGAGCAGGATCGTCTTGCCGAGCTCGCGCAGCGAGCGCACGGTCTCCCAGGCGGCGCGCCTGGCTTGCGGGTCAAAGCCGGTCGTCGGCTCGTCGAGGAAGATCAGCTCGGGGTCGCCGACCAGGGCAAGCGCGAAGTCAAGCCGTCGCAGCTGGCCGCCCGAGAGCTTGCGCGTGCGCACGTCCGCCTTCTCCTGCAATCCCATCAGGCTCAGCACTTCCCCGACCTCGCGCGGATGGGGGTAAAAGCTCGCCCAATGGCCCAGCGCCTCGCGCGGCGTCACATGGCTATAGATGCCGCTGCTCTGAAGCACGATCCCGACGCGCTTGCGCAGCTCGATCTCGCGCAGCTCTGGGTCGTGGCCGAGCACGGACACCTCGCCCTTGCTGCGCTTGCGGTAGCCCTCGAGGATCTCCACGATAGTCGTCTTGCCCGCCCCGTTGGGCCCGAGCAGCCCGAACACCTCGCCGCGGCGAACCTCGATTGCGATGCCCTTCACCGCCTCGAAGCTGCCATAGCGCTTGTGCAGGTCGTGCACCTCGATTGCGGGACCGCCGGCCGTCACCCGGTCAATCCTATTTCTGTTCCGGCCCGTACATGTACGGGCCGGCCGGCCGGCACATGTGCCGGCCGGGACAGCGCCACATGTGGCGCTGTCTTCCTACCAATGCACGCCTCGCATGAGGTTCGCCATCGCGAGCTGCTCGAGCGACGCGCGCTCCTCGGGACCCGTCTCCCCGCGCGAGGCGGCCGAGTCGGGGAACACGCGGTAGGCGAGGTGCAGGATGCGATCGACCGCGGACGGCGCCAGTGCGTAGGCCACCTCGCCGGCCGTGCCAAGCGACGTGCCCATGTGCTTCGGCCGCGTGCGCAGCGCTTCGCAGATCATGTCAGCCGCCTGCTCGGGTGTGATCGTCGGAAAGGCGTCATACAGTTTCGTGGGCGCGATCATCGGGGTGCGCACGAGCGGCATGTGAATCGTCGTGAACGTCACCCCGTCGCCGATCACCTCGGAGGCGACGACCCGCGTGAAGGCGTCGAGCGCGGCCTTCGAGGCCACGTATGCGGAGAAGCGGGGGGGATTGGTCTGCACCCCGATCGAGGAGATGTTCACGATGTGCCCGAATCCGCGCGCTCGCATCTTCGGGAGCAGCCCGATGATCAGCTTGACCGCGCCGAAGTAGTTGAGCTGCATCGTACGTTCGAAGTCGTGGAAGCGGTCGTAGCTGAGCGCGATCGAGCGGCGGATCGAGCGTCCCGCGTTGTTGACGAGCATGTCAACGGTGCGATGGTCGTCTTTCACGCGCTCGATCAGCCGGTCGATCTCCTCCATGTCGGAGATATCGGCCGCGTACACATACGCGAGGCCTCCCGCCGCGACGATCTCGGCGCGCGCCTCCTCGAGCTTCTCGACATTGCGCGCCACCAGCAGCGGGACCCCGCCCGCGGCGGCCACCTTCAGAGCCGTCGCCCTGCCAATGCCCGACGAGGCGCCGGTGATCAGGACGCGCTTGCCCTCTATCGCCTGCCCGAGCGTGCGCCCGCGACTTATGCTCGGATCCATCTCGCGCTCCCAGTAGTCCCACAGGTGCACGGCGTACTCGCGCAGTGCCGGCGGCCGCTCGAACTTGGAGCCCGCGAGCGCTCGCTCGGCCTGACGAGTGTCGAACGACGGCACGAGGTTCACGTGCTCGAGCACCTCGTCGGGGATTCCCAGCTCGCGCAGCGTCAGCCGGCGAGCCTGGCGCAGCGGCGGAACGCGCATCAACAGCGACAGCGGCGCCGTGGGGATCGCGTCGAGCACGCGCTTGTCGACGCTCACGGCAAAGCGCGGCGCCTGCGCGGCTGCCGCGAGGTCGTTCATGACCTCGTCGACTCGTTGCGAGCGCGGATAGGTTAGGTGGAAGGCCTTGCCGTCGAGATCCGCAAGGTGCGCGATGCGATCGAGCGCTCCCGCCACCCAGTCGACCGGCACGACGTTCGTCTTGCCGAGGTCGAGTCCCACGAGCGGCATCCATTGCGGGACGACCTGACGCACCCTTTGGATCGCCTTGAAGAAGTAGTAGGGACCGTCGATCTTGTCCATCTCGCCGGTCTTCGAGTCGCCCACCACGATCCCCGGCCGGTACACGCGCCACGGCACAAGCGACTGCTCGCGCACGATCCGCTCTGCCTCGAACTTGGTGGCGTGATAGGGCGAGGGCAGTCGCTGGCCCTCGTCGAAGCAGTCCTCTCCAAACACGCCTTTATAGGCGCCGGCTACGGCGATCGAGGAGACATGGTGCAGGTGACCCGCCCGCAGCGCGCCCGCCAGCTCCACGGCATGGGTGGTGCCGCCGACGTTCACCGCCATGTCGAGCTCGACGGACGCTGTCATGTCGTATACGGCCGCGAGGTGGAAGAAGTGCTCGATCGTGCCCTCCAGCTCGGCCACCTGCTCGTCGCTCAGCCCCAGCAGCTGCTCGCGCAGATCGCCGATCACGGGATGCACGCGCCGGCTCACGGTCGCCTCCGAGCTTGCTTCCCAGCGCTCGATCAGATCGTCCAGGCGACCGAGCGAGTCCTCGCGCACGAGGACGTGGATCTTGCCTTTGCGCTCGAGCAGGCGCTCGACCAGCCGCCGGCCGATGAAGCCCGTTGCTCCGGTCACGAAATAGCTCATGGGATCTCCTCGAGGTCGATCAGTCGAGAATAAGCCCTGGGGCCAGCGCGACGCTTACGCCCCGGCCCCGGCGCCGCCGCGCCCCTCGCCCGCGGCAAAGCGCTTGGCGCCGCCGACCGCGTCGAGAAAGACGTCCGGGCCGGCCTTGGACTCGAGCTCCAAGCCCTCTCGGAGGGTCATGCCCAGACCCTCGATCGCGGCACGCCTATCCGCGAGCATCGTGCGCTGCGGGAAGCGGGCGAGGTTGTTCGCGAGCTCGATCGCCCGCTCCAGGTGTGCGCCCTCGGCGACGACCTCGGTGAGCATTCCCATCGCGTGGGCCTCTGTCGCGTCGACGATGCGCCCGGTGAGGATCAGGTCGAGCGCGCGCCCGAGGCCGACGATGCGCGGCAGCCGTTGTGTGCCACCGTCTATCAGCGGCACCCCCCAACGACGCTCGGGATAGCCGAGCTTGGAGCCCTCGGTGGCGATCCGCAGGTCACACCACAATGCGAGCTCGAGCCCGCCCGCCAGGCAGAAGCCCGAGATCGCGGCGATCGTCGGCTTGGAGGGCGTCAAGCGCGTGAAGCCCATCGGCCCCTCCTCCGCCATCAAGCGGTCGCCGAACGTGTCGATCGCCTTGAGGTCGGCTCCTGCGCAGAAGGCGATCCCGCCTGTGCCCGTGAGCACCATCGCGCGCGCGTCCTCTTCGGCCTCGAAGCGCGTCAAGGCTTCGTGCAGGGCCACAGCCGTGAGCCCGTCGACGGCGTTGCGCCGCTCTGGGCGGTCGATGCTCACCACGGCGGCCTTGCCGTGACGCTCGTAGCGGACTTGGTGTCGCTCTACCAACCGCCGCGCCAGCGCGCGTCGCCCACACGCGCTTTCTGTGCGGCTTTGCGAGCCTCTTTGCGCTTGTCCAAGCGCCACTGCAACAGGCTCATAGCAAGCACGAACAGCGGGAAGAAGACGATCAGGATGAAACCGGCGTTGGTCACGACCTTGTCGTTGGTGGCGCCGTAGAGGCCGCGACCGTCGTTGTACGCGAGCGCCGCGGGGGCGAGCACGAGCAACAGCAGAGAAGAGGCGAGGAGGGTGGAGAGCAGGCGCCGCATACGGCCCATAATCCTATCGGAGGCCGCCGTGGACCCGCGCGGCGCTTCGGGGTTTCCCGCTGATGGGATGTGCCGAGCCCGCCTGTCGCTCCCGGGAGGGAACATCCAGGCCCGCGTGAGCGGGCCCTACCATCCTCGACGTGGCTCTCCTGATCGCCTCAGACCTTCGTAAGGACGTGGCCGGCAAGCCGCTGCTCGGCGGCGTGTCGCTCAAGTTCGAGCGTCGCGAACGCCTCACGATAGCCGGGCGCAACGGCGCCGGCAAGACGACCTTGCTGCGCATGATCGCCGGCGAGGAGACGATCGACCGGGGCGAGCTCAGCGTCGCCAAGGGCGTGCGCATCGCGCTGCACGACCAGCGCCCGCCGCGGGGCGCCGCCGGCAGAGCCGGTGGTCGGGGGACGTCGCTGCGCGACTACGTGCTGTCCGGTTGCGTCGAGGAGCTCGCGGTCGAGCAACAGCTCGCCAAGCTCGAGCGCGAGATGACCGCGGGGGCCGGCGACGACGCGCTGCTGGACCGCTACGCTCGCGCCCAGGCACGGCTCGAGTCCTATGGCGGCTACCTGTGGCGCGATCGCGCCACCGTCATGACGCGTGGCCTCGGCTTCTCCGAGGCCGATCTCGACCGTGGCCTGGACACGTTCTCCGGCGGCCAGCTCACGCGTGCCTCGCTTGCTCGCGCGCTCGCCACGAGCGCAGACGTGCTGCTGCTCGACGAGCCCACCAACCACCTCGACATCGAGTCGCTCGAGTGGCTCGAGCAGACGCTGGTTGACCTCGACGCGGCCGTGATGCTGGTCGCCCATGACCGCTGGTTCCTGGAGGCGGTCGGCACGGCCGTGCTCGAGCTCTACGGCGGGGCGGGCGGGACTTCATCCCGCTCGCGCTTCTTCGCCGGCACCTGGCACGCTTGGCGTCGCGAGCAGGCGGCGCGTGAGATGGCGCTCGGCAAGGCGATCGACAAGCAGCAGGCCGAGATCGCGCGCATGGAGCGCTTCGTCGAGCGCTTCCGCTACAAGGCGACGAAGGCCAAGCAAGCGCAGTCGCGCTTGAAGAAGCTCTCCAAGATCGAGCGTATCGAGCGTGACCCGCGCGACGCGGCGACGCTCGAGTTCGCCTTCAAGGCGCCCGAGCGCAGCGGGCGCGTGATCTTCGAGTTGCAAGATGGGCGCGTGCAGATCGACGAGGCAGCCGCCGACGGGAGCGCGCTCGTCCTCTTGGAGCACGTCGAGCTGTGGCTGGAGCGTGGCGAGCACGTCTCCCTGGTGGGACCCAACGGCGCCGGCAAGACCACCTTGATCGAGACGCTCGCCGGCCGGCGCCCGCTGGCCGCGGGCAAGCTCAGCACAGGTCACAACGTGAACGTCGGCTACCTCTCCCAGCACGCCGAGGAGCTGGGCGCCGGCGGCCCGCCCGTGCAGACGGTCGTCGAGGCGGCCCAGCGGGCAACGGGCCTGACGCCTAACAAGGCGCGCGCGCTGGTGGGTCGGTTCCTGTTCTCGGGTGAGGACGCGGAGAAGCCGCTCGACGGGCTCTCCGGAGGCGAGCGTCGACGCCTGTCGCTGGCGATCCTGATGAACGGGACGCCACGGCCGCCGAACGTGCTGATCCTCGACGAGCCCACCAACCACCTCGATCTCGAGAGCCGCGAGGCGCTCGAGGACGCGCTGCGCTCGTTCGAGGGCGCGCTCCTGCTCGTCTCCCACGATCGCGCCCTGCTCGACGCCGTCGGCACGCGCACGGTCGCGATCGAGGACCGCTCGCTGCGCAGCTTCCTCGGTGGCTGGCCCGAGTACGTGCGCGTGCGCGAGGAGCGCCGAGCCGTGGGCGTGTCGCCCAACGGGTCTGAGGAGGATCGTGCGCGAGGGCCTGCCGGTGGGCGCCGTCAGGCCGCCGGCGGCGAGATCACAGCGAAGGGAGCCGTGGCGAGGGCTGACGAGCCCGGCAAGGCGAAGGGCGCCGCCAAGCCGCCGGGACGCGGGTCAGAGGGGCCGTCCAAGAATCGCGCTCGCGAGCAGGCGAAGGCCGAAGGGGCGATCGAACAGGCAGAGACAGCTCTGCTCACACTCGAAGACGAGCTCGCCGACCCGGCGGCGTGGGCCACCAAGTACGAGGCGGCCAAGTCCGAAGCCCGTCACACCGCTGCCAAGCGCGACGTCGAAGCGGCTTACGAGCGCCTCGAGGCGCTCGTCGACTGAGAGCGCCAGAGGATCCGCAGACGCTCCCCGCGTGCCGTGCCCGATTCGGCCGCCAACAACATGCCTCTCGCCCCAACAACATGCCTCTCGCCGGCTGGCGGGGTCGACCGGCTCTTTAAAAACAGGCGCCGGGGCTCTCTGACCTGAATGACGAGTACCCCGGCGCCTGCCAACCAACCCTCGTTTCGGTCGGGTTAGGACCGAATGGGCTTACGCAGTATAGCGTAAAAAAGCTTGTGTGGCGAAAACGTTGCGATGACTTGCCAGAGGATCAATCCGGAGGTTGCGGGTTTTGCTCCCTCTAGACTGATTGATCTCATGGGCAGGGCGTCGTCATGGATCGGCTGAGAGTCGCGCGCAACGTCGCGATCGTAGCCCTGATCGCGGCCGCCGTTGAGTTCCTGCCAGGAGGCGGTCGTGCCGTCGAAGCGTTCGCGGGCGCCCTGTGGGTGGTGTTCGCCGGCGGGCTCGCCTTCTTCGCCTACAGGCTCTACCGCGAACATCGCGTCGACCTCAACAGTCTCGGGGACCGTCACCGGGCGCTGCTCTACGGGGCGATCGCGGTCGGGTTCGTGACCGTCGCCGCGCAACCGCGCATGTGGCAGACCGGCTTCGGCGAGTTCGTCTGGTTCGCGCTGATCGGTCTGACCGTCTACACACTGCTCGCCGTCTACCGCTACTCCCGCACCTATTGAGTCTCGCCGAGCAACGACGAGCGAGCCTGGCCGAGCAAAGACGAGCCCTGCCCGACAAGCCCGGCGTCTACCTCTTCCGCGACGCGAAGGGGCGCGTCATCTACGTCGGCAAGGCCAAGTCGATCCGCAAGCGCGTCGCCTCGCACTTCTCCAAGGCCCAGGTGCCATCCAGCCCGGGGCATGCCGAGATGGTTGGGGCGGTGGAGACGATCGAGTGCTTGGTGGTCGCCAGCGAGGCCGAGGCGCTGCTCGCCGAGCAGAGCTTCATCAAGCAGTACCGCCCGCGCTTCAACATCCGCCTGCGCGACGACAAGTCCTACCCGTTCATCGCGGTGTCGCTCGACGAGCCCTATCCGAGGGTGTACTTCACGCGTGAGCGTCACCGCTCCGGTCGCGCCTACTTCGGCCCCTATTCGAGCGCCAAGCGCGTGCGCTCGACGCTGGAGGTGCTCGCCAAGGTGTTCATGTACCGCTCGTGCACGGGCGCCGAGCCGGGCCGGCGCAGCGGCAGCCCGTGCCTGGACTACTACATCAAGCGCTGCGAGGCGCCCTGTGTTGGATATGTCTCAAAGGAGGACTACCGCCACGCCATCGACGGAGTGATCGACTTCCTCTCCGGGCGCTTCAAGACGATCGAGCGCGAGCTGGAGGAGCGCATGCGCGCGGCGGCGGCCGAGCAGGAGTACGAGCAAGCCACGCTCGAGCGCAACCGCCTGCGGGCCGTTCGCTCGCTGATGGAGCGCCAGCGCGTCGCCAAGGAGTCGATCGGCACGCTCGACGCCGTCGCGGTCGCCGTCGACGGTCGCGACGCCAACGCACAGGTCTTCCAGGTGCGCGACGGCGTGCTCTCCGACCGCCACTCCTTCTACCTGTCCAACGAGACCGAGCGCGACGTCGCCGAGGTCGCCGAAGAGTTCATGCTGCAGTACTACGGGGGACCCACCTCGATCCCCGCGCTGCTCGTGGTCCAGCCTGAGCTGACTGGACACGATGCGCTCGAGCAAGCGCTGAGCAAGCGGCGCGGCGGGCCAGTGCGCCTGCACGCCTCCGAGCGCGGAGACAAGCACCGCATCCTCGAGCTCGCACACCGCAACGCGCTCTTGGCGCTCGACCAGGAGCGTCTGCGCGACGAGCGCCGCCATCAGCGTCGCGCCCAGGCGCTTGAAGGGCTGCAGCTCGCGCTCGGGCTCGACGCGGTGCCAGTGCGGATCGAGTGCTTCGACATCTCCAATCTCGGTGGCACCCACACGGTCGCCTCGATGGTCGTCTTCGAGGCGGGCGCGCCAAAGAAATCGGACTACCGGCGCTTCAAGATCCGCACGATTGAAGATCCCGCCCGCCCCGACGACTATGCCTCGATGGGGGAGGTCCTATCCCGTCGCTTCACCCGCTGGGAGCGCCAGTCGGACGTCTCCCCGCACGATCCCTCCTACGACCCGAGCTTCGCGGCGCTGCCAAACATCGTGGTGATCGACGGCGGCAAGGGTCAGCTCGCCGCGGGCCTGCTCCCGCTCGAAGGCTTTCGCGAGCGCGGGGTCGCCGTGATCGCGCTCGCCAAGCGCATCGAGGAGGTCTTCCTGCCCGGTCGCCCCGATCCGCTCGTGCTCGACCACTCGACCCCGGAGCTGCAGCTGCTGCAGCGCATCCGCGACGAGGCCCATCGCTTCGCCATCACCCACCATCGCTCCCGGCGCGACAGCGCCATGACGGGGTCCCTGCTCGACGGTCTGCCTGGGATCGGCCCTGCCCGCAAGCGCGCCCTGCTGACTCACTTCGGCTCCCCGGACGCGATCCTCGCCGCCTCGCGCGAGGAGCTCCAGGGAGTGCCGGGCCTGCC
This sequence comes from uncultured Solirubrobacterales bacterium, assembly GCA_963764655.1. GTDB lineage: Bacteria > Actinomycetota > Thermoleophilia > Solirubrobacterales > Solirubrobacteraceae > Palsa-744. Next base: position 1,261,725 of record CAVXTI010000001.1, on the reverse strand, counting down.
CGCCAAGACGGCCCGCGACATCCACGCGCTGCTCCACCGCGCGGGCTGAGCCGCCCGGCCGGCCCTTTCCCCCGGCGCAAGCGGCACAATAGGTCTCAAATGGCCGCGACCAGGCCCGTGCCTTCCCGCAGCGCGAGCGAACCGACCATCGAGTCGCGTCTGCAGGATCTCGTGATCATCACGGGCTTCTCGGGCGCCGGCAAGTCCACGGCGATGAACGTGTTCGAGGACGCTGGCTACTTCTGCGTCGACAACCTGCCTCCAGAGATGATTCGCTCGCTTGTCGAGCTGTTCGTCCACGAGGGCTCCAAGGTCGAGCGCGCCGCCGTTGTCTCCGATGTGCGCGGCGGGCGTCTACTTTGAGGCGCTCACGGCCGTGATCGAGGACCTGGAGGCGCTCGGCATCACCCATCATGTGCTGTTCCTGGAGGCCGCCGAGCAGACGCTCTCCACGCGCTACAAGGAGACCCGCCGTCGCCATCCGCTCGCGCCGGAGGGAAGCGTCGCCGCTGGCGTCGCCTCCGAGGGGGCGCTGCTGGAGCCGCTGCGCGCCCGCGCGGACCTCGTGATCGACACGACCGGCATGTCCGCCGCGATGCTGCGCAGCCGCATCGCCGACGAGATGCTTCCCCGCCAGAACGTCGGGCCGGCTCGCGCTCACGTTCATGAGCTTCGGCTTCAAGCACGGCCCCCCGCGCGAGGAGGACCTCGCGTTCGATGTGCGCTTCCTGCCCAACCCCCACTACGAGCACGACCTGCGTCAGCTCACCGGTCACGACGAGCGCGTAGTGCGCTACATCGGTCGCGACGGCCGCCTGGACGAGCTCTACGAGCGCCTGCACTCGCTGCTGGACTTCCTGCTGCCCGAGTACGTCGCCGAGGGCAAGGCCCATCTTGTGATCGCGATCGGCTGCACCGGCGGGCGCCACCGCTCGGTGGCGATCGCCGAGCACCTGGCGGCCCGCTACCGCGATCGCGACGAGCTGACGGTGGCGGTCGCCCACCGCGACATCGACAAGCGCTCGCGCGACTCCTAGAGCGCAAGCGGCGCGCACGGAGGAGCGTTTATAGGCCGGTGGATAAAGGCCGCTGATAGCCTTTCCCGCCCACGCCGGGCAACGGAGCGACGCTCCCGAGGCCCGGCATCGTTCATTTGACATAGAGGGTGGCGCGGTCGGCCGGAGGGCCGACGAGCCGGGGTGGTGGATCCTCTTTATTTTTGCTAGGAGGTTGTGAATGCCCGTACGCGTGGGAATCAACGGATTCGGTCGCATCGGCCGAAACGTGTTCCGCGCCGCAATGGCTCGGGGGGACGCGCAAGAGATCGATTGGGTGGCGGTAAACGACCTGACCGACTGTCACACGCTGGCCCACCTGCTCAAGTACGACTCGATCCTCGGTCCCTACCCGGGCGAGATCGCGGTGCGCGACGAGCAGACAATCGTCGTCGACGGACGCGAGCTGAAGGTGCTCGCCGAGCGCGATCCCGCGGCGCTGCCGTGGCAGTCGCTGGGGGTTGACGTGGTGATCGAGTCCACTGGGCTCTTCACCGATCGCGACAGCGCCGCCAAGCACCTCGCGGGCGGCGCCAAGAAGGTCGTGATCTCAGCTCCCGCCACCAACCCAGACGTGACCGTCGTGCTGGGCGTCAACTTCGACAGCGCTTATGACCGCGCGGCCCACGATGTGATCTCGAACGCCTCCTGCACGACTAACTGCCTGGCGCCCGTCGCAAGGGTGCTGGTCGACACGGTGGGCGTGAAGCACGGGTTGATGACCACAATTCATGCCTACACCGCCGACCAGCGCCTGCAGGACCTTCCCCACAAAGATCTGCGCAGGGCTCGAGCCGCCGCGATCAACCTGATCCCCGCCTCGACGGGCGCCGCGAAGGCGATCGGCCTCGTGGTGCCCGAGCTGCAGGGCAAGCTGCACGGCTTCGCGGTGCGAGCGCCGGTGCCCACCGGCTCAGTTGTCGATCTGACCGTCGAGTGCGCCCGCGCGACGAGCGTCGAGGAGGTCAACGCGGCGCTGAAGGCCGCCTCCGAGAGCGGGGCCCTGCAGGGCTTGCTCTCCTACACCGAGGATCCGATCGTCTCCAGCGACATCGTCAGCTCGCCGTACTCCTCGATCGTCGACTCGCAGCTCACGTCGGTGATCGACGGCACGATGCTGAAGGTGGTCGCTTGGTACGACAACGAGTGGGGCTACTCCAACCGGCTCGTCGACCTCGTCCAGTTGGTCTTGTGAGCCGAGTGGCTAGCGTGTCGGTGGGCGCTTCGCGCGCGCTCGCGACGAGGGAGCGCGAGGCGAGGGCCACTGGGCTATGAGGAGCCTCGATCAGCTCGACGTGCAAGGCAAGCGCGTGCTCGTTCGCGTGGACTTCAACGTGCCGATGGCTAAAGATGGCAATAGCAAGTGGACGGTGGCCGACGACACGCGCATCGTCGAGTCATTGCCCACGATCGAACAGCTCCGCGCGCGCGGGGCGAGGCTCGTGCTCGTCTCGCACCTCGGGCGCCCTGAGGGACGGCCCGAGGCGGACCTGTCGCTTGCGCCGGTGGCAGAGCGCTTGCGTGAGCTCACCGGGGCGCACGTCACGCTCGCGCCGGAGGTCGTGGGGCCGCGCGCCAGCGCGCTCGCCGAGGAGCTGAAGGATGGCGAGATCCTGGTGCTCGAGAACGTGCGCTTTCGAGTCGGGCGAGACGGCAAACGATCCCGAGTTCGCCCACGCTCTCGCGGCGCTGGCGGACGCTTATGTCAACGATGCGTTCGGAGCGGCTCATCGCGCCCACGCGAGCACGGCGGGCGTGGCCCAGCTGCTGCCCTGCGCCGCGGGACGGCTGCTCGAACGCGAGGTGAGCACTCTGAGCGGCATCATCGAGAGCCCCGCGCGACCGCTCGTGGCGGTCATCGGAGGAGCCAAGGTGGCCGACAAGATCGGCGTCATCGACCGCTTCCTGACGCTCGCCGACGTGGTGATCATCGGCGGCGCGATGTGCTTCCCGTTCCTCGCCGCCCAGGGTCACGAGGTGGGCGACTCGCTGTGTGACCCGGACGACGTTGAACACGCTCGCAAGGCACTCGAGCAGGCGGCGCTCCCGGGCCAGGCGCGCTTGGAGCTCCCGAGCGATCTCGTGATTGGCGAGCGCTTCGAGGAGACCGCCGAGCATCGCGTGCTCGACTCCTCATTGGGCGAGAGTGCGGGCTTGGACGTGCCCGACGGCTGGATGGGGCTCGACATCGGGCCCGCTACCGCAGAGCGCTATGCGAGCGAGATATTGCGTGCGGGCACAGTCTTTTGGAACGGGCCGATGGGGGCTTTCGAGTTGGAGCCGTTTGCCGCCGGCACCCGCGCCGTGGCGCAGGCGGTGGCCGACGCCCCCGGTGTGACGGTCGTCGGCGGCGGTGACTCCGCGGCGGCGCTCGCCCTGTTCGGCTTGGAGGGGACGGTCGACCATCTCTCCACCGGCGGTGGCGCCACGCTCGAGCTGGTCGAGGGTCGCGCGCTCCCCGGAGTTCAAGCGCTCGACGGCGCGAAGGTCCTTTGATGGCCATCAGGCGAACACCGCTGATTGCCGGCAACTGGAAGATGCACAAGACCGAGGCGCAGTCCGAGGAGTACATCCAGAGGCTACTCCCGCGTGTGTCTTCGGTGAGCGGGGTCGACATCGCGGTGTGCGTCCCGTTCACCGACCTGCGCGCGATGGTGGACAGCACGCGTGGCTCGCGCGTGGAGGTGTACGCGCAGAACATGCACCACGAGCCCGAGGGCGCCTTCACGGGGGAGGTGTCGGCGCCGATGCTCTCCGAGCTCGACGTCGCCGGGGTGGTGCTCGGCCATTCCGAGCGGCGCGAGCTGTTCGGCGAGACCGATAGGGCGCTTGCGCTGAAGGTTCCCGCGGCGCTGGCGGCAGGGCTCGCGCCGATCCTGTGCGTGGGGGAGACCGAGGCCGAGCGCGATGAGGGGGACACCGAGCGCAAGCTGCGCCACCAGATCGGCGAGGACCTCGCCGGCGTCCCAGATGAGCGGGTAGCGGACGTCGTGATCGCGTACGAGCCGATCTGGGCGATCGGCACCGGTCGTGTCGCCACGCCCGAGCAGGCTCAGGAGGCGATCGCATTCGTGAGGGCGCTTGTCGGCGGGCGCTCCTCGGGGTCAGCCGAGTGCGTGCGGATCCTGTACGGCGGCTCGGTCAAGCCCGAGAACGCCGGCGAGCTGCTGGCGCTGCCAGACGTCGACGGCGCGCTCGTCGGGGGCGCCTCGCTGGAGGCCGAGTCGTTCGCCAAGATCGTGGCCGCCGCTCAGCGATGAGTGCGGCGGCGGACCCGCGAGCGCCACGAACGCCGTGCGTCTGCCTGGTGGTGCTCGACGGATGGGGTCTTGCCCCGCCTGGCCCGGGTAACGCCGTCTCGCTCGCGCAGGACGCCCGTCTTCGACGAGCTGTGGGACTCCTTTGCGCACACGACGCTCGCCGCTTGCGGCGCCGCCGTGGGCTTGCCAGAAGGGCAGATGGGCAACTCCGAGGTAGGCCACCTCAATCTCGGCGCGGGAGCGGTCGTCAGGCAGGATCTGGTGCGCATCGACGATGCGATAGCCGACGGGTCGCTGGCCCACAACGACGTGCTGCGCGCGGCGTTCATGGGTCGCGTATCCTCAGCGGGCGCGGAGGGGGAGTCCAGTCTGAGGGACGGAGGATTGCGGGGCGTTCTGCCGCCGTCAGAGCGCGATGCACCTCCACGCGTCCATTTTCTCGGGCTCGTCTCCGACGGCGGCGTGCACTCCTCGCTCGATCACCTACGCGCTCTAATCGCTCTGGCCGGCGAGCTGGCGCCGGCGGCGGACCTGGTGGTGCACGCTTTCACCGACGGGCGAGACACGCTGCCACACGCCGGGGCCGCCTATCTGGCGGAGCTGGACCACGCCAAGGGCGCGCGTGTGGGGTCGGTCGTCGGGCGCTACTGGGCGATGGACCGCGACCGCCGCTGGGAGCGCACACAGCGGGCCTACGACATGCTCGTCCATGGCCGCGCCCCTCACCAGGCGGCCAGCGGCGAGCAGGCTGTGCGCGAGGCGTACGAGCGGGGGGAGACCGACGAGTTCGTCGAGCCGACGCTCGTCGGCGAGCAGGCGCGCATCAGGCCCGGCGACAGCGTGCTGTGCTTCAACTTCCGTCCCGACCGTATGCGCGAGATCGTCAGGGCGCTCGCCGAGCCAGGCTTCGGCGAGAATCTCAGCGAGGAGCTCCCCGGTTGGGAGGGACGCGGGGGAGCCCCTTCCGTGAGCCGCCTGGCGACGTTGACCGAGTACGAGGAGGGCTGGCCGTATCCGGTCGCATTTGCCCCGCAACGCCCCGAGATCACGCTCTCAGCGGTGATCGCCCGCATGGGCGCCAAGCAGCTGCATGTGGCCGAGACCGAGAAGTACCCGCACGTCACCTACTTCTTCAACGGCGGCGAGGAGGCGCCCTACGAGGGGGAGCGCCGCGAGCTCGTGGCCTCGCCGCGCGATGTCCCAACCTACGATCACAAGCCGCAGATGAGCGCGCGCGAGGCGGCTACGGCGTTCGTGGGCGCCTGGCGGGAGGACCGGCCGGAGCTCGCGGTGATCAACTTCGCCAACGCCGACATGGTCGGTCACACCGGGGTGATCCCCGCGGCGGTGGCGGCGATAGAGACAGTCGACGAGTGCCTCGGGACGGTGCTGGACGCCGTTCGCGAGAGCGGGGGCGTGTGCGTCGTGTGCGCCGACCACGGCAACGCCGACCACATGCTCGAGCCCGACGGGTCGCCAAACACGGCCCATTCGCTCAACCCGGTTCCCCTGATCGTGACGGCGCCAGGCCTGCGGCTGCGCGCGCGGGGCGGTATCCTCGCGGACGTGGCCCCGACGGTGCTCGACCTGCTCGGGATTCCACAGCCGCCTGAGATGACCGGTCGAACGCTGATCGAGGACCAGTGAGCCGAAGCCGGTTCGAGGCCACCTGAGGAGAGAGCACGATGGAGCCGGACCACGAGGACACCGACACTGAGCCGATCGGCGTAATCGCCGAGGAGCCCCGCCGTGGGAAGCGCTCGCGGCTGCTGCTCGGCATCGTGTTCGTTGGCGCTGGCGTCAACCACTTCGTGATGCCCCGTCACTACGAGCGGATCGTGCCCCCGAGCATGCGCGAACGAGCGCGCGACCTCGTCGTCGTCAGTGGCATCGCGGAGATCGTGGGCGGGCTAGGCGTGCTGCTGCCTTGGACGCGCCGCTCATCCGGCTTCGGCCTGATCGCGCTGCTCGCCGCGGTGTTTCCCGCGAACCTCTACATGGCCCGCACGCCGCAGCACTTTCGCAAGATCCCGCGCTGGGCGCTATACGCGCGCCTGCCGCTGCAGCCGATGATGATGCTGTGGGCCTGGAGGGCCACCCGGGACCGCCGATAAGGGGCGGTTGACAGGGATTCTAGGGTCTGACGCTGCTATGTTCGAGTCAGCACGCAGCTAGTGTCGAATGCCATCATGTCAACCGCTACAGCAACCGCGACGGTCCTGAAGCTCGCTCCGGGGGAGGAGCAGAGCCTTAGGGAGCCGGACTGTCTGAGCGAAGCTGAGCTGCGTGCTTGGCGCGGCTTGCTGCGTGCGCATGCGTCGCTGGCAAAGCGCCTGGAGAGTCGGCTCGAGCGCGAGCACGGGCTGCAACTCAGCTCCTATGAGGTGCTGCAGCACCTGATGGACGCGCCGGCGGGAAAGATGCGCATGTGCGATCTGGCCGAGCAGGCCCAGCTCTCGCGCAGCGGCCTGACGCGCCTGGTGGACCGGCTAGAGCGCGACGAGCTGCTCGGGCGCTGCACCTGCGAACACGACGCACGCGGCGCCTATGCGTGCCTCACCGACCGCGGCCGCGATCGGCTGTCGGCGGCGCGTGGCACCCATCGCGCGGTCGTGCGCGAGCATTTCCTCTCGCACTTCTCCGAGCCGGAGCTCGAGGCGCTCGGCAAGATGTGGGACCGCATCGCCGCCGGCTGCTGCGGCGCCTGAGCTTCAGCGCTCGCCTCCAGCTCCATGGCTCGGCTCGGGCGTCTCGCGCCCCTCACTCGCCCCAGCAGACGCGTCGGCGTGGCGGCGGTGACGGAGATGGGCGATCAGCAGCCCGCCCGCCAAGACCAACACCGCGAATAGCCCAAACAGCCCGAAGGTCTGGATCGCGTTGCCGGCCGCATTGCCGAGGAAGTAAGCGAGCAGGCCGATGGCCGTCGCCCAACAGATGCCTCCAATTGCGTTCCAGAGCACGAACGAGCGCCAGCGCATGTGGGTGGCGCCCGCCAGCCACGACGCCCACACGCGCAACCCGAGCAGGAAGCGCCCGAAGAACACGGCCTTGGGGCCGTGCCGCTCGAAGAACGGTTCGCCTGTGATCAGCACCTGCAGGCGCTGGCGCTGGAAGCGTCCCGGTCGTTCGAGCAGCCAGCGACCGCCCTTGCGGCCGATCAGGTAGCCGATGTTGTCGCCGATGATCGCCGCCAGGGCGGCGATCGGGATCACGAGCTCGATCTGGAGCTTGCCCTGGCTGGCCGCGACCGCCGCCGCGATCAGGCCCGTCTCGCCGGGGACCGGGACGCCGCTTGACTCCGCCATCACGACGAGGAACAGCAATGGGTAGCCGAAGACTTCGACGAGGTGGGTGACGTTGATGAGCGAGGCGAGCATGGGTGGGCGAGGCTCAAGGGGCTCGGGCCAGGGTATCTGGCGGTCCCAGGCGTCCCCTGAGCTGAGGCATGGACGCTCCTCGTGTCGCGTCACGAGAGCCCATCTCATGCGCGCGCTGCGCACTGGCGCGCGGAGCCATTCGGACACTAGGATGCCGGGTCGTGGCCTTCACGATCGAAGCGCGCGATTGCGCCACGCGTGCTCGCGCTGGCGGCTGCGAACCGCGCACGGCGATGTTCGCACGCCGGCCTTCGTGCCGCTCGCGACGAAGGCGACCGTCAAGGGGCTGCTGCCGGGGGAGGTGACGGCCCTCGGCTATGACATGGTGCTCGGCAACACCTTCCACCTGATGCTGAATCCCGGGCCCGAGCTGATCGAGCGCTTCGGGGGGTCTGCATCGGCTTCATGGACTGGGACGGGCCGATCGTCACCGACTCCGGCGGGTTCCAGGTCTTCTCGATGGGGCACGGCACGGTCGCCGACGAGATCAAGGGCCGCCGGCGCGGGCACGGCGAGGCGAGCGGCGCGCGAGGGGGCGATCCTCTCGATCGACGAGCAAGGAGTGCGCTTTCGCTCCTACGTCGACGGCGCCGAGCGCTTCCTCTCGCCGGAGGACTCGATGGCGGCGCAGGCCGTCGCTGCGCTCGGACATCGCGCTCGTGTTCGACGAGTGCACCCCCTTCCACGTCGACCGCGACTACACCGAGCGCTCGACCGAGCGCACCCACCGCTGGCTGGAGCGCTGCCTGCGCTGGCACGCCGAGCACGGCCCCGCCGGCGCAGCTCGTGTACGGGATCGTGCAGGGCGGCGTCTACGAGGACATGCGTCGCGCATCGGCCCGCACCGTCGCCGCCAGCGGCTGCGACGGGATCGCGATCGGGGGCTCGCTCGGCGCCGAGAAGGCAGCAGATGTACGAGGTCGTCGGCTACGCGGTCGCCGAGCTGGGCGGTGAGCACGAGCAACGGCCCCGGCACCTGCTCGGCATCGGCGAGGTCGACGACCTGATCCGCGGCGTCGAGCTCGGGATCGACACCTTCGACTGCGCGATGCCCACCCGCCTGGGACGCCACGGCACCGCGCTCGTCCCCGACCCCGAGAACCGCTGGCGGGTGGACCTGACCAAAAGCCGTGTGGCGCACGTCTGAGGAGCCGCTGATGGAGGGCTGCGCGTGCCAGGCCTGCACGCGCGGGCTCTCGCGCGCCTACCTCTCCTACTCTGGCGCGCGCCGGCGAGCTGACCGGGATGCGGCTCCTGACCGAGCATAACCTCGCGTTCCTCGCGCGGCTGATGGGCGATCTGCGCGACGGGATCCTCGACGGAAGGCTCGCCGAGGTTGCCAATTCGCTACGTCGGGCCGAGTACCGTCCCAAGCCTGCCATACCGTGACAGTGTGTTCCGGTGTGGCGTAAGGGCAACACGGGCGACTGTCACTCGCCAGCTGTCGGTTCGAGTCCGGCCGCCGGAGCCAATTGTTGAAAGGCGACGGTAGTGGCTGCTAGTCTGTGGGACGAGTGACAGTCGCCCCGCCCGAAAGGGCGGTAGCTTTTACCGAAGGGCCCGCGCAAGCGGGCCCTTCGCCTGCCCAGGTCGCTACTTCGTGTTTTCGTTCACCAGCTGCTTGAGCGCTTCGAGCTGATTGTTGGGCGTCTTCGTAGACGACGTTGCGCAGCGTGATCTTCGTTGGCGCCGGTGCGCTGAGCACGACGATCGCCGCGATCACCCCGGCGAGCGCGAGCAGCGTGACGAGCAGCGATCATCAGACGGCTCGGCCCCCGAGCGGCGCCGGGCCGCGGTCGGCGGCGACGACGGCGGGCCGCGGCGCGCGCCGGGCCGCGGCGTGGTTGGCGCGGGACCACCACGCTCGCGTCGAGCGGGCGCGTCGTGTGTGCGCGTCGCGCTCGCCAGCACGCTCGTGGCCTCAGTGGCGTGGCGGACGCCCTGCGTGGTGCGAGCGCTGGGGCGACCGGAGAGATCCCGTGCGCGCCGTCGCTGATCGCGCGTCCCATCTCGCGCGCGCTCTCGTAGCGCTCGCGGGGTCGAGCGCGAGCGCGATCGCCACCGCCTCGGCCAGCTCGGGTGTGACCGCCGCCACCAGCGTGTCGAGCATCGCGGGCTCTTCCTGCTGCTGTTTGAGCGCCAGCTCGGTCAGCGAGGCCGCGTCGTATGGCAGGCGACCGGAGATCAGCTGGTAGGTGACGACGCCGAGCGCATATAGGTCGGCGCGCGGGCCGGCCTCCTCGCCGCGCGCCTGCTCGGGCGCGAGATAGGCGGCGGTGCCGAGCACCGAGCCGACCTGGGTGATGCTCGACTGCTCGGTCGCCTTGGCGATGCCGAAGTCGGCCAGCTTGACCTCCCCGTCGCGCGAGCGCAGCAGGTTGCCGGGCTTGACGTCGCGGTGCACGACGCCGTGGCGGTGCGCGTAGTGCAGCCCCTCGCACGCCTGTTCGATGATCGGCGACCGCCTCGTCCACCTCGACCCAGCCGTCGTCGCGCAGGATCTCCGCGCACGACTGGCCCTCGATGTACTCCATCACGATGAAGTACTGGCCCGGTTCGCTCGTCCTGGCCGGAGTCGAAGACCTGCACGATGTTCGGGTGGATCAGTCGCGCGGCGGACTGCGCCTCGCGCTGGAAGCGCGACACGAACGTGGGATCCTCGGCGAGGTGCTCGGCGAGCAGCTTGACCGCCACGCGCCGCTCCAGACGCTTGTCGAACGCGAGATGCACAGTCGACATGCCGCCGAACCCGAGCCTGTCCTTCAGCTGGTAGCGCCCGGCGATCTCGAGGTCACTCACTGGCCGCCTCCCGCGCTCGCCCCGCCGGCGCTCGCTCCGCCGCTGCCTTCACTTTCACTTTCACGTTCGCCTTCTTTGCCCTTGCCTTCCCCTTTGCCTTTACCTTTGCCTTTGCTCTGGCCTTCTTCCGGCTGCTCACCGGGAGCTTCCGTTCCGCCGCCAGGGTTCAGGCTGCGTCGGGGTCGTTGGGGTCTGCGGGGCGGTTGGTGTGGTCGTCGTGCTCGTAGTGGTCGTCGGCGTCGTTTCGGTGCTTGTCGTGGTCGTCGTGCTCGTCTGGGCGCCCATCGTCGAGGTGGCCGTCGGCGTTGACTGAATGCACATCGCGAGCGCCTGTTTGCGCAGGTTCGCGATGCCCTGCTGGAGTCGCCGGTGCAGGCCGCCGTCGACGCTCGCGGGCAGCGCGAGGAAGTCCTGTTCGGTCTTGCCCAGCGCCGATTCGGTCGCGGCGCAGCTGCCGTTGCCCTGTCGCCGCGGCCTGGGCCACCGCTTCGAAGTCGCTTTGCAGAGGACCGGCGCTCGCGGATGGGATCAAGCCTGTGCCAGAGCTCCCACAGGAAACCAGGACGGCCGCGGCCGCACCGAGCAGCGCCACGGCGAAGGAGGCGTATGAGGATTCGCATGTTCACTGACCGTACTCCAGGCGCTCGGCGAGCGAGTTCGGAAGGCGTGCCGCCCGGATCGCGGCGGCCGCGCCCGCCACGTCGTAGGGGGTGCGCCGGTAGGAGGCAGCCGTATCCGTCCAGGTCCAGCAGCAGCCATGCGGCGCGCGGGTCGCCGTCGCGCGGCTGGCCCACGCTGCCCGGGTTCAGCAGCCATTCGCCGCTCGATATGTCGAGCTCGGTGCCCTCGCGACGTGGCTCGCCGGTCGCGGACTCGCCCTCGTGGCGCACGAACGACGACGCCACGTGCGAGTGGCCGATCAGGCAGACGCGATGCGGCTGGGAGTCCAGGCACAGCTCGGCGAGCAGCGCCGAGAGCACGTACTCCCACACCGGGTCGCGCGGGCTCGCGTGGTAGAGCCCGATCGATCCCTCCTGGCCCGGTAGGGCTGAGATCGGCCAGGAACGCCAGGTTGTCCGGCGCGATCACCTCGCGCGTCCACTGTGCCGCGAGGCTCGCGCCACGTGAGAACTCGTCCAGCGGAAGCTCGCCCGCGACGGCCATGTCGTGGTTGCCGGCGAGGCACACCGCGGCGTGACGGCGGACCAACTCCACGCAGGCATCCGGGTCCGCGCCGTAGCCGACGAGGTCGCCGAGACACCACAGCTCCGAGGCGTCGCTGTCGGCGATCGCGTCGAGCACGGCTTCGAACGCCTGACGATTCGAGTGGATGTCCGAGACGACCGCGACCTTCATCCTCGGGGCCCGCAGATCGCGCGCTCCCCACGGGTCCACGGGCGCGTCACTACTCGTCGGCTTCCCCGGCCTCTGCGCCACCGTACTCGGGCAGGTTCTTGATGCCCTCGCGGGTGCGCCACTTCGAGTAGTTGTCCTCCATCGCGTCGATCAGCTCGCGCATGAAGCGCGGCGAGAGGTTCACGCGCGAGACGACCACTCCTGGAACCTCCTCGGACTCGACCTCGTGATCGACCCTCGCGAAGGTCACCGTGAACTCGTAGTCGGAGTGGCTGACGTTCGCGAAGTTCGCGTACACGCCCCCCATGATCTCCGGGGAGAGATGAATGTTTATGTGGCGCTCGGCGCCTGGGTTCTCGTCGTTCACAGAGCTAGTATCGCAACCTGCGCGGAGGAGGGCGTCCGGGTGGCTCGCGAGTCACTAGCGGATGTCGGTCACGGGCCCATGCATGCGCCGGGCGACCGGGCGGGAGAGGGCCGTCGGCTCCGGTGCGCCGCGCGGCATAAGATCCTCGCCGGTGAGCCCTATTACGACTGAGACCGGCCTGCGCGAGACGGTGCTCGCCCTCGTGGCGGAGCTTGCGGGCGGCGCCGGCGGCAACCAGGCGATCGCGCTCGAGCGTCCTCCGCGGGCCGACTTCGGCGACTACTCCACCAACGCGGCTCTGCTGCTGGCGCCCGCCGCGGGCACGCCCCCGCGCGAGCTCGCCGAGCGGCTGGGCGACGCTTTGGCGATCCGACTCGGCGAGCAGCTCGAGCGCTTCGAGGTCGCGGGGCCCGGCTTCCTGAACCTGTTCCTCGCCGACGGGTGGCACCGCGCGGCTCTCGCCGAGGTGCTCGCCGCCGGCGAGAGCTTCGGTCGCGGCGGGGCTGCGATCGCCCGAGCGCGATCATCGTCGAGTTCGTCTCGGCCAACCCCACGGGGCCGATGCATGTCGGTCACGCGCGCAACGCCGCCTACGGCGACGCGCTCGCGCGCGTGCTCGCCTTCCACGGTCATCAGGTCGAGCGCGAGTTCTACGTCAACGACGCCGGTTCGCAGGTGCACAAGCTCGGGCGAGTCGATTGGTGGCGCTCGCGCGTGGAGAAGAGGTCCCTGAGGACGGCTATCGCGGCGACTACGTCGGCCCGCTCGTAGACGAGGTCGAGCGCGGACTGGCGGGACAGCGCGGCCGAGCTCGATCCGGCGGAGCTGGGGGCGGCCGCCGTGAAAGTCATGGTCGGACGGATGCAGTCCTCGCTCGGCGCCTTTCGCGTGCAGAGCTTCGACCACTGGGCGTATCGAGAGCTCCCTGCACGCGCCTCGTGAGGACCGCGAGGCAGGTGGCACGCGGCGAGCGCGGTCGACCATGCGCTTGCCTTGCTCGAAGAGCGCGGCCACACGTATCGCAGCGAGGGCGCCCTGTGGCTGCGCACCACCGAGTACGGTGACGACAAGGACCGGGTGCTGGTGCGCTCCAGCGGCGAGCACACCTACTTCGCCTCGGACATCGCTTACCACCAGGACAAGCGCGAGCGCGGCTTCGACCGCCAGATCGACGTGTGGGGCGCCGACCATCACGGCTACGTCGCGCGCATGAAGGCGGCGTACGAGGCGCTCGGCGGCGATCCCCGAGCACCTGGAGATGCTGATCATGCAGCTCGTTCATCTCGTGCGACGCGGTGAGCGTGCGCAGATGTCAAAGCGCGCGGGCGAGTTCGTCACGCTCGAGGACCTCCTTGCGCGAGGTCGGCGTCGACGCCGCGCGCTGGTTCCTGCTGTCGCGCTCGCACGACACCACGATCGACCTCGATCTCGACCTGGCGCGCGAAGAGTCGAGCGAGAACCCCGTCTACTACGTCCAGTACGCGCACGCACGCATCGCCTCGATGCTCGCGAAGGCCGGCTGCCGAGCGAGTCGCGCACGCGCTGCGCGGCGTCGGCGAAGCGGGAGAGCGGCTGCATCCGACCGAGCGCACGCTGATCAAGAAGCTGCTCGCCTTCCCGGAGGAGGTGCGGGAGGCGGCCATGCGCCGGCGCGCCGCACCGGATCGCCGCCTACGCGCTCGAGCTCGCGCAGCAATTCACCGCGTTCTACCGCGACTGCCGTGTGCTCGGCGCCGAGTCGCGAGATCGAATCGCAACGGCTTGCGCTGTGTGTGGCCTCGCGACAGACGATCGCTCGCTCGCTTGACCTGCTCGGCGTGGAGGCGCCGGACGAGATGTAGCCCGCCGGCGAAGTCGCGCCAATGGTCTCCGAGCGGGCGCGCTGTGCCGTTTGCGCTCAGATCGCCGCCCGCCCGCGCCGCTGAGGGCGCTCGGGTCATGCGCGACTCGCTTAGTCGAAGCGCTTGAGATCGGCGTCCAGGCGGGCCGTCTCACTCGCGCTGAGCGTCGGCGCCCGCGACGCTTCTTCGGCCTGTGCGCGCGCATGGCGACGCCAGCTTGGGAGCAGCAGCGCGAGCAGGCTCAGCAGAGCGAGCACCACCGCGATCGGCACAAGATATGCGGTCAGGTCGAAGCCTTTCGCGCTCGGCAGCCCGAGGACCGCGGCGCCGTATTGATCGACAAGCGTGCGCTTGATCTGCGTTTCTGTTCGGCCCTGCGCGATCAAGCCGCGTATGAGCGCTCGCTCACGGTCGGCCTGTGGCGATTCAGCCACGTTCAACGGGATCTTGCAGGTCACGCACATGACCTGGCGTTCGATCACGGGAAGGGTCGTGCGGGGGGTGGCCGCTTTCGCCGGCGCGCACGCGACGGCGAGGACCATCGCGACCATCGACAGAAGCACATAGGTCGCATGCCTGTTGGAGTTCATGAGCTCTCAGCGAGCGTCACAGCGTGGTCCAGGAAAGCTTGGCTCGCTTCCTGGCGAGAGATCGCGACCACATGGCCGTGGCGATCGATCACGAAGCTCTCCGGAAGCTCGTTCGTGCCGTAGGCGTGTGCGAATTCGCCGCTGGTGTCGTCCAAGTTGGGATATGTCAGGTGATAGCGCTTTACGAAGCTCAGCGAGTCGGGCGTAGCGTCGCGGAAAGTCACGCCAAGCACCGTTCCGCCGTGGCGCAAGAGCTCCTTCTGGGCGCGCTCGAGGCGCGGAGCCTCTTCCTGGCACGGTTCGCACCACGAAGCCCAGAAGTTCAGCACCACGACCTTGCCGTCGTAGGCCGCAAGGGCGCTGTGGCCATGACCCGAGAGCAGCGGCAGCGAGTCCCCAGCGTCTGGGGCCGCGGGGCGCAGGCCGCGATGGACCGCATCGTCGAGCGTCCGGGTGGGGGACTGGGTCGAGATCCCGTACACGAGCAGCCCGACGAGCGCGGCGCCGGCCAGGCCGGCGAGAATCGGCATGTACAGGCGTTTGCGCACCGGCAGGAAGCCTAGTGGCCCGATCTGCTCACAGGAGCCGATCGTCGGGGAGCGGGCTCGACTCCCAGTGGGTGGCTCGCAAGTCGTCGAACGGCGCCGCGGCGGCGTAATATCTCCCTTGACGCGGTGGTAGCTCAGTTGGTAGAGCGCAAGCTTCCCAAGCTTGAGGTCGCGGGTTCGAGGCCCGTCCGCCGCTTCGTGAGAGACCTCCTCGCCCGCGCTGGCATCGAGCCGTGATGTCGACGCCTTCAAGCGTAGGCAATTAGGAACACCCCGGCAGGAAGCTGGCCAGCTGCAGCGTCCTCGGACCTCTCTGGGCCTTGTCGTAGCGAATGACGATTGAGCTGTACACGCGGCGACCGCCGCAGCTCTTGATGTGCGACGCGGTGATCGTCACGGCCGACGTGCGCCGGGGAGCAGTGCCAACGCTGTTGTGGCTCGTCAAGACGGCTTCGTTGAACTTTGCGTGGGCTTCCGCTATTGACTGGCCCCAGTGGCGCCATTTCGCCTTTTCGACCACCGCCGCCCCATCACAAAAGTACGGGAACGCGACCGGGTGTCGGAACCATTCGGATCTACCACCGCAGCCGGGTCCGGTCATCCAAGTGCCGTTGTCCTGAGCTGCGCCGGAGCTGCCAGTCATCATGAAGGCCACCAAACCGCAAATCGATAGGCTGACCGAGAGACCACAGCGCACAAACTTCTGCACGTTCCACCTCCGAATATGATGGCCCTGAGCCGCTGTCGACCCAAGTCGCTGGATCATAAGCGATAAGGCCGCCGACCTCCAGTGGGTCCGCATTTCGGGCAGATCTTCATCGGTTCGGCACGCGATGCGACCGCTTTTTCGCTCAATGGGGTGATGTGCGTGGGTTGACTGGTAGAGGTTGCGATCCGCCTAGAACTCCTTGTAGAACAAGTGCCGGCCAGAAGCACATCGCGGTCTGGTTGAGATGGGTCGCGATCAGAAGAATCCCTCTAGGGATGCCAGCAAGTGTCATGGCGATCTGGTGGTTGGTGAGAGGGGCACGCAAACCAGTCGATGGACGTGCGGGCAGTGCTGGCCTGACGAGGCAATGTTGCAACGCGGCGTTGCAACATTGCCCTGGGGTCACATCGTCGAGCTGCTGAGCATTCGCGACGACGAGGTGCGCGCCTGGTACGCCGAGCGGGCCGGCGAATGGACGCAGTCGCTCCCCAGGCTTTGCGCAAGTTATAAAGACTTATAACGAAATCAGTTATAACCTGCTATAAGTCGATAAAATGATGGATCCGTCCGCCGCTTATACGTCTAAAGCTGGATCTGGCTCGACGGAGCGGTATTGGCTCGGAGCGGTGCTGGGAAACCTGCGGACATATACGGGGCAATAGCGGGCCAACCGGACAGAAATCCGCAGTACCGGTGCAGTACCGAGTTCGATAGATGCTTGGACTCGTGGGACGGCTTGGCCAGCCTCGCTACGTGCCAGCGGGCCATCTGGATGCTTGCTCATGCTCGGCTCGTTACTTGCGCAGAATGAAGATCACCTCGGAGGCGATCTCCTTCGGTAGGTGCGCCGCTAGGCGTACGTCAGCTCGCGTCCATCGCTGATTGGCCTGATACCCGCCGAATCGCGCGACCACGGGAGAGAAGATCTCAAGCGGGATCGCATTGATTACCTCAAAGTGCTTGGCGAGTTCCTGCTGCCACCAACGAGGACCGTGGAAGTGCTCGATGTCCTGGCGAATGTCACCGCGGTAGCGATTCTTGCGCCACAGCGTGCGGGGGTCGCGCTCGAATAGGAACGCGAAGCTGCCATATGCGTTGAGACAGCCGATCACCGCGATCCCACCAGGGCGAAGCACCCGCCATAGCTCGCTCAGAGCACCCTTGAGGTTCTCGACACATGAGAGCACCGAGATGCAGAACAGCGAGGCGAACTGCTCGTCGGAGTAGGAGAGTGCCGAGACGTTCTCGCGTTCGATCGTCAGCTCTCGGCCGAGGATGGCGGCATTCGCGGCAAAGTTTTCGCGAGCCTTCGCGTCGTAGTCCGAGGCGGTGACTTCGTAGCCCCAATGTGCCAAATGCAGGGCCAGCCATCCCGTGCCGGCGCCGACGTCAAGTACTGGATCGAGCGCCCACTCCGCGGCTATCTCCAGTCGGCGGCGGATCGGCCACCATGTCGGTACAGGAGTTTCCGCCGTCAGCCTACCCTGCTCAAACTCGGGGATCAGTGTCGTCGGGGCTATCTCAGCGTTAGTACCCGACGGGCTCACTCCTTACTCTCGCGAGCCATAGGCGGAGCGGCGTTAGGAAAACAGTGTCCGGAATTCCGGACACATTCCGCATGTACGTAGACAAGCCAGCTCGAGCGGCTTGACCCCGAGCGCGTCGAGGCTCATCTGGATCTTCCGTCACCGGGTCAGTGAGGAGGCCCCTGACGATACGGGCGGACGGACGGACGGATAGGCTTGGAGCGATGAAGACCCACGTCGTCGTGCTCGGAGCTGGTTTCGGGGGCCTGGAGCTTGCGACTGTCCTGTCGGAGGCGCTCGGCAAGGAGGTCGAGGTCACCTTGATCGACAAGAACGACTCGTTCGTCTTTGGGTACTCCAAGCTCGACGTGATGTTCGGCCGCACAAGACTCGATGCTGTCCGGCTGCCGTATCGCGATGTGGCGAAGACCGGGGTGCGCTTCGTGCAGCGGGAGATCACCGCGATCGACCCGCGGGCGCGGCGGGTCACAACCGGGGATGGGGTCTACGAAGCGGATTTCTTGGTCGTGGCGCTTGGCGCCGACTACGACCTGGATGCCACGCCGGGGCTCGCCGAAGGTGGTAACGAGTTCTACTCCGTGGCTGGCGCCACGCGGCTTGGCGAGCTGCTTCCCTCCTTCTCAAAGGGCCACGCCGTCATCGGCGTTTGCGGGGCGCCGTTCAAGTGCCCGCCGGCGCCGAGCGAGGCCGCCTTGCTGCTGCACGACCATCTTTTGGCGCGGGGTGTCCGCGACGCTTGTGAGATCTCGTTTGTGATCCCGTTCAGCACGCCGGTCCCGCCGTCGCCGGAGACGTCTGAGGCGCTGATGGCCGCCTTTGCCGAGCGTGACATCGCATTCGTCTCCAACCGTCGTGTGAGCTCTCTGGATCCGGGGCGGGCGGTCGTGGTGCTCGACGACGGCAGCGAGCTCGCCTGTGACCTCTTCCTCGGGGTGCCGAAGCATCGCGCCCCCGACGTGGTTGTGGCGAGCGGGATGACCGAGGATGGCTACATTCCCGTGAACCCGCGGACGCTCGAGACGCGCTTCCCGGGCGTGTATGCGGTCGGGGATGTAGCGACGATCGGGGTGCCGAAGGCTGGCGTGTTTGCGGAGGGAGCGGCGCGCGTGGTCGCCGCGGCGCTGATCGCGACCCTTCGGGGTGCCGGGGAGCCGGACCCCTACGACGGCCTGGGCTCCTGCTACATCGAGTTCGGCGCCGGTCGCGTCGGGCGCGTCGACGTCGACTTTCTCTCTGGACCGAAGCCGACTGGCACCTATCACGAGCCATCCGTGGCCCTCGTCAGCGAGAAGCAACGCTTCGGCTCCAGCCGCCGTGCCCGCTGGTTCAGTCGTTAGCCGGCAGTTCGCCAGCTATACGCGACCTTCACTCCGTCGCGCGCACTCAACCGGGCCCCTCGCTGGTCGCGGCATGGGGCAGCGAGGGCTCGACGCGCAGCAGTCGCGCCGGCCAGTGCGGCAGCCACCAGTTCCAGCGTCCGAACAGCGATATGACGGCAGGCACGAGCAGCGCTCGGATCACCGTGGCGTCAAGCAGGATGCCGGCGGCAAGCCCGGTCGCTAGCACCTTGATTTCGGTCTCTGGCCCAGAGGCCAGCGAGACGAACGCCAAGAACAGGATCAGGGCGGCGCTTGTCACCAGGCGCCCGGTGCGTCCGATGCCGCGCACGACCGCACTGTCGGTCGAGCCGGTCGCGTCGTACTCTTCCCGCATCCGCGCAAGGATGAAGACCTCGTAGTCCATCGAGAGGCCGAACAGGAACGCGAACACCATCAGCGGTATCCACGCGGTCACCGAGCCCGTCGCGGGGATCCCCCAGATGAAGTGCGACCCGTATCCGCGCTGCCAGACGAGATCGAGCACCCCCCAGGCGGCGGCGACGCTGATCACATTGAGTATGACCGCCTTCAGCGGCAGCAGCAGCGAGCGGAACGCGCGTGCGAGCAGGATGAACGTGATGACAGCGATCAGGGCGATCATCAGCGGGAAGTTGCCGTAGACGGCATTGATGAAGTCCTCATTCTGCGCCGCCAGTCCTCCGAGATGCACGTCGGCGCCGGCGCCACGAGCGGCTGAGCGCACGCGATCGAGCGTGTCCCGACCGCTTGTCGAGGAGCCATCGGGGATCGAGAAGCTGTCGACGACGGAAGCACCCGCCTGGCGCCACCGCGGCGAGCTAGGGGCAACCGCTCCCTGCACACCGGGTACCGCGGCCATCGCGCTCGCGACCGCCTCGGGTGAGGTCGATCCTTCGACCAGGGCCTCGTTGGGCAGCAGCGCGCCTGAGCCGATACCCGATTTCTCGAGCGCGACCAGGCCCTGCTTGGCGTCGCCCTGCTTGGCGATCGTGTTGACGTTGGGAAGCCCCGGCTGGAGATTCGTGGCCGCCAGCACGAGCGCCGCCAGCACGGCGGTGGCGCCGAGTGCGGCGACCCAGCGGTTGCGCACGACCAACTGCGCCCAGCCGGTCCAGGAGCGGCTGGCCTTGTCGTCGTCGCGCATATGCGGCCAGTCCAGCCGTGGCCCAAGCTTGCTAAGCACGACAGGCAGCAGCGTCACCGCGACGATCACGCTGATCAGCGGGATCAGCATGCCGCCATAGCCGACGGAGCGCAGGAACGGCAGTGGCAGCGCGATCAGCGCGAGCAGGCCGATCGCGACCGTGGTGCCGCTGAAGACGACAGCGCGCCCCGCGGTTTCCATCGCACGCTGGATGGCCGCGTCTCCCTCCAGCCCATGGGCTCGCTCCTCGCGCCAGCGGACGACCACGATCAGCGCGTAGTCGATCGAGACTCCGAGCCCGATCAGCGCGATCAGGAACTGGACGATCGGCGAGATTTCGGTGATGGTCGTCAGGCCCCAGACCACCAGGAAGGTCGTGAGGATCGACACGACCGCCATCATGATCGGCACGATCGCCAGGAACGATGCGAACACGAACGCGAGCACAAGCAGCGCTCCGAAGCCGCCGAGCAGCGCCTCGACGAGCACGCCGGGTCCGTTGCCGCCGCCGCTCTGGAGTGAGAGGGCGTCGAATCCGGTGAGATGGACCGGCGCGCCCGCCACGGTCACGCCCTTGAGCGCCGCGCTGGCTTTTTCGGCCGCCTTAGGGTTGTCTTCGAAGGCTTGGGTGCGGTCGGGCGGAGGGTAGGCGACGATGAAGGTCGTATGGCCGCCCTTTGAGATGAAGGCATGGCTTCCCGTGCTCGCGTAGCCGGCGATACGACTTCCGGGCAGAGCGTGCAGCAGGCGCGCTTCGACGGCCCCCAGCTCGGAGCGCACCGTCGAGGAGCTCACTGACTCTCCGGCGGGGAGCGTCACGACCGGCAGCAGCGGCGCGCCGTTGCCGCCCGTGCCATGGAAGTCGCGACCGATCTGTTGGTTGGTGACCCAGCCTTCCTTGCCAGGCACGGAGAACTTCTGTTTCAGCGCTTTACTCGCCGACCCTGAGGAGGCCATGCCGACCAGCGTCAGAGCCACCCAGAAGACGACGACGGTGCGCTTGTGGGTCAAGACCCAGCGTGTCAGCGATGCCATGTGCACTTCCTTCCTCTTGCCTTGGTGACGTGCTGCTGGTTAGACGGCGTCGTGCTCCACAATTCATCGCTCACCGTCCGTGCCCTCTCGAGCGATCGGTCGTCGGCCGAGACTAGCGGCGGCCCCGATGACTGCCGGCGCTGCTGGCCTCGACGATCGCGATCCGATTACTTTCGGCTTGCCTCGTGGTCTGACAAGCAAACCACAACAAGGAGGATCGAGATGGGAAGAGTCGTGATAACAGAGTTCGTCTCGCTTGACGGCGTCATGGAGGCCCCCGGCGGCGGCGAGGGCTTCGAGCACGCCGGCTGGACTTTCGAGATCGCGCGTGGGGAGGAGGGCGACAAGTTCAAGCTCGACGAGGTCCTCGACGCGGAGGCGCAACTGCTCGGCCGGGTGACCTACGAAGGGTTCGCCGCGGCTTGGCCAAAAATGGAGGGAGTGTTCGCCGACAAGTTCAACAGCATGCCGAAGTACGTCGTCTCCTCGACCCTCCGAGACCCCGAGTGGAACAACACGACAGTGCTCGCGGGCGACATGGCGGAGGAGGTCTCCAGGCTCAAGCAGTCGGTCGGCGGGGACATCCTGGTCGCCGGCAGCGCTCAGCTGGCGCAAGGGCTCATCGAGCACGACCTTGTCGACGAGTTGCGCCTGATGGTCTTCCCGGTCGTCCTCGGCAAGGGCAGGCGCCTATTCGGGGAGACGAGCGCCAAGAAGCGCCTGCAGCTCGCCGACTCGAAGATCGTCGGCGATGGGATCTCGATCCTCACATACAGGCCTGCCTAGCGATCCGAGGGCGAGCTGCTGTCGGCTTGGCGACCGCTCAGTTTTGGCTCACGATTTGGTCATATTGGCATGGCCACCCATGAGCCGAGCACGATCACATTTGCGCTCACGAGCCCGCTCGAACGTTCAGACTTGCCAGGTCTGTTCAAGCGGGTTTGTGTGCTCCTGGAGGCCAGTGGCGCAGACGTGGCCATCTGCGACGTGCGCGGGGCAAGAGCCGACGCCGTCACCGTTGACGCGCTTGCGCGGCTCCAGTTGGCGGCACGCAGAAGTGGCTGTCAGATGCGCATGCATCACGCCTCGGCGGAGCTGCGGGCGCTGGTAGCCCTCATGGGGCTGCAGGTGGTCCTGGCGGACTGAGCTCAGGCCGGGAGCCGCGGCGGCAGGCCGAAGAGCGGGAACAGGCGCTCGGTGCTCAGGAAGAACGTGAACTCGACGATCCGCCTGTCTGCGATCTCTAGCACCTGCAGCGCCCAGGGGTCGTGGCCGCTCCCCGACTCGCTCGGCTTGTACTGCCCAAATGCCACTGAGCCGTTAGCCGTGACGGTCGGCACCAGTCGCGAGCCGCGACATCCGATGCCAGGCCCGAACCACCAGGTGAGGATGTCCTCGCGCCCGCGCAGCCAGAGGTCGTATGGGGGCATCGATTGACTCGCGTCCTCCTGGATCAGCGAGGTGAGCGCATCGAGGTCGTATGCCTCGAACGCCTCGACGTAGCGCTCGAGGAGCTTGCGCTGCGTCGCGTCCATGCTCGCGGGCTCCAGGTCGCTCGGGCTGACCTCACTGGACTCGAGCGTCGCGCGCGCGCGTTGCAATGCGCTGTTGACCGAGGCGACGCTCGTATCGAGCAGCTCGGCAACCTCCTTGGCTTTCCAGCGCATCACCTCGCACAGGATCAGCACCGCCCTCTGTCTGGGCGCCAGGTGTTGCAGCGCCGCCACGAACGCAAGCCTGACCGTCTCGCGCGACATCGCCAACTCCGCTGGATCGTCCTCTGTGCTGAGGAGGCTGCCCGGAATCGGCTCGATCCAAGTCACCTCCGGCAGCGTGTTGAGGTTCGCGGCCTCGGGCGCCTGGGCGCCGCCAAGATCCATTGGTCGTGCGCGTCGCATCCGTCCGTTCAGCATGTCGAAGCACACGTTTGTGGCGATCCGATAGAGCCAGGAGCGCAGCGCTGACCGACCCTCGAAGCGCTTGAAGCCCCGCCATGCGCGCAGCATCGTCTCCTGTACGGCATCCTCGGCCTCAAACGGGGATCCGAGCATCCGATAGCAGTAGCCGGTCAGCTCTCTGCGATGCTGCTCGAGCTGAGGCTCGAGCTGACTGGGCGCGACGGTCGAGGCTGACTCCAACACGGGGTTCATGGTAGGCGACGATTGCCAACGTTCAAGTGCCAGATCTTGCGAGAGCGCGAACGCTATATGGCCTTTCCTGTAGGTAGAGGTGTCGCATGGTGGACTGATGATCCCGGCGAAATTCATCGGTCAATGGGAGTGCTCCAACGGTCCTGAAGTCGTCGCTCGGCCGTTTAGGACAGAATCCCCGCCATGCACGTGACCGCCAAGGCCGACTATGCCGTGCGCGCCGTCGTGGAGCTCGCCGCCGGCAGTCAGGACGCGCCGCGCAAGGTCGACGAAGTGGCGCGGGCCCAGGGCATTCCCGTCTCGTTCCTGGAGAACATCCTCACGCAGCTGCGCAGCTCTGGGATCGTTCGCAGCCAACGCGGCCCCGAGGGCGGCTACTGGCTCGCGCAGCCCGCCGCGCAGCTCAACCTCGCCCAGGTGATCCGGGCGGTGGAGGGCCCGCTCGTCGGGGTCCGCGGGCAGCGACCCGAGGAGGTCGAGTACCAGGGCTCGGCCGAGTCTTTGCAACAGGTGTGGATCGCCTTGCGCGCGAACCTGCGCAAGGTGCTCGAGCACGTCACGGTCGCCGACGTGGCGGCCGGCAAGCTGCCTAAGGACATCCAGGCGCTGACTAAGCAAGAGGAAGCCTGGGAAACCCGCTAGACGCTGCGGATCTAAGGTGATGACTGGTGTCTTTAGGCGAAGACGCGTGGGGTGGGGAGGCGTGCGGCGAGGATCTGGCCCTCGGTCAGCTCCAGCTCCTGGGCGATCTCGCGCGTGACCTGGGCCCAGATGTCGCGTCCGTCGGGGAGCGTCAGCTCGACTCGCACCTCGAAGCCGAGGTGCACGACGCGGCGCACGAGCGCCTCCACTGTGCTTCCGTCTGGATGGGCGAGGATCTGGATGTCGTGGGGGCGTAGGAGCGCATCGCCGAGCCGGTTGACAGGGCCGATGAACGACATCACGAACTCGTTGCCAGGGTGCTCGTAGAGGTCGCGCGGGCTTCCGGTCTGCTCGATCCGACCGCCGTTCATCACGACGATCTGGGCCGCCACGTCCATCGCCTCCTCCTGGTCGTGGGTGACGAAGATGGTGGTGACGTGGATCTCCTCGTGCAGCCGGCGCAACCACTCGCGCAACTCGCCGCGCACCTGCACGTCGAGCGCGCCGAATGGCTCGTCGAGCAGCAGCACCTTCGGCTGCGGGGCGAGCGCTCGAGCCAGCGCCATCCGTTGCAGCTGACCGCCGGAGAGCTGTGAGGGGTAGCGCTTGGCCAAGCCGTCGAGTCGCACCAGCCCTAGCAGTTCGTGCACCCGCTTGCTCACCTCGCTCTTAGGAGCGTGACGCACCGTCAAGCCGAAGGCGACGTTGTCATGCACGGTCATGTGCTTGAACGGGGCGTAGTGCTGGAAGACGAACCCGACTCCGCGCATGCGCGCGGGCGCCTCGGTGACGTCCTGCTCGGCGATCGCCACGTTGCCTGTGTCCGGTGTCTCGAGCCCCGCGATGATCCGAAGCAGCGTCGACTTGCCACTGCCGCTCGGGCCCAGCAGCGCCATCAGCGCCCCGTCCTGCACCGTGACGCTGACATCGTCGAGCGCGGTGAACGTGCCGAAGCGCTTCGTGACTTTGCAAACCTCGATCGCCATCAGACGGCCGCGTCCCTATGAGTGCGCTTCGCGAGCAGATTCATCGTCAGCAGCGTCGCGAACGCGAGCAGCGCGAGCACGACCGCGGCTGCGTAGGCGCCGGTGGTGTCGAAGTTCTCGAAGCGATCCTGCACGTACAGCGGCAGCGTTTGGGTCTGGCCCTCGAGTCGTCCCGACACGATGCTCACGGCCCCGAACTCGCCAAGCGCTCGGGCTGTCGTGAGCACGACCCCATATACAACTCCCCATCTGATCGCGGGCAGCGTGACCCTGCGGAACGTCTGCCACGCGCTCGCACCGAGCGTGGCGGCGGCCTGCTCAGCGTCGGTGCCGATCTCGTGTAGCACCGGCACCGTCTCGCGCGCCACGAACGGAAGCGACACGAACGCGGTGGCGAGCACCATCCCCGGGATCGAGAAGATCACCTGGATGCCGTGGGCGGTGAGCCAGTCGCCGAGCCAGCCCGTGCGCCCGTACACAAGCACGAGCGAGAGCCCCACCACCACCGGGGAGATCGCGAAAGGGAGGTCCAGCAGCAGTCCGAGCAGCGAGCGACCTCGAAACCGTCCACGCTCGATCAGCAGCGCAATGCCGATCCCGAACACGGTGTTGAGTGGCACAACGATCGCCACCAACTCGACCGACAGCCAGAAGGCGTGCATCGCGTTGGGCTGCGTCACCGCATCCCACACCGGCGCCAGCCCGTGTTCGAAGGTGCGGTAGAAGATCATCGCTACAGGGGCGCCGAGCAGCGCCAGCAGATAGCCGAGCGCGACGAAGCGCAACCCCAGTCGCCTGGCGGTCGCCGCTCCGGCGCGCTCCCCGCCCTGGTCGCGGGCCTTCGGTGGCCCGGTCAGTCGTGCCGCTGGCACGGCGGCTCGGCCGATGGCAGCTGTCTCACTTGCCGACATCGCGTCGCCCTGGTTGTGTGGTGAGGGGGCTAGAGAACATGACGGGACCCCCGACGTGAGAGCCAGGTCATCGCTCCGAGCACGACGAGCGCGCACGCGAGCAGCACCACAGACACCGAGGCCGCGGCGCTGACGTTGTCGTTCTCCACCTGGTTGAAGATGTAGACCGAGCCGACCTCTGTCTTGAAGGGCAGGTTGCCGGAGATGAGCACCACTGACCCGAACTCTCCAAGGGCTCGTGCGAAGGAGAGGGCCGCGCCGGAGAGGATCGCCGGTGTCAGGTTGGGCAGCACGATGCGACGGAACACCGTCCAGCTGCCTGCCCCGAGTGAGCTGGCGGCTTCCTCCATCGAGCTGTCCAGCTCGATCAGCACAGGCTGCACCGACCGCACCACGAAGGGCAGCGTCACGAACAACAGCGCGAGGCCCACCGCCGCGCGCGTGAACGTGATGTCGATCCCCGTCGGGCCGCCCTTGCCGTAGAGGGCCAGCAGCACCACGCCCGCAACGATCGTCGGCAGTGCGAACGGGAGGTCGATGAGCGCATTCACCACTCCCTTGCCGGGGAACTCGTCGCGGACGAGCACCCATGCGATCAGCGTCCCGAACAGGGAGTTGATCGCCACCACGATCGCCGAGACGATCAGCGTGAGCTTCAGCGCCGCGACTGCCTCCGGGCTTGACACCGACCGCCAGAAGGCCGATGTCCCCCCGCTTGCCGCGCTATCCAATAGCGCGGCGATGGGGAGCAGCACGAGCACCGACAGGTAGACGCCGAGCAACCCGTTTCCGAGCACCGTGCCGTAGCGTCCACGCGGGCGCCCGCCCGCCGGCAGCCAGCGCTTGCCGGCGGAATGGCGCTCGAGCGCCTGCGATGCGCTGCCAGGGCTCATTTAGAGGTGGACACTCCCAGCGATTGCTCGATCTTGGTGACGATCCCGGCGGCGCCTTCGGTTTCGAAGAATTCCTTGCCCACCTTCTTCCACCCGCCGAGCGAGTCGATCGTGAACAGGCCCGCCGGCGTCGGGAACTGGCCGGGTGAGGCGACGCCTTCGATGACAGGCCGATAGCCCTTTTCCGCCCAGATCTTCTGGCCCGCGGGAGAGAGCAGGTAGTCGACGAACTTCTGCGCCCCCGCGGTGTTGCCGCCGCTCACGACAGCGATCGGGTTTTGGATCAGGATCGTGTACTTAGGGATCACGTACTCGATCGAGGAACCCTTCTTCTGGTCGGCGATCGCCTCGTTCTCATAGTCGATCAGCGCGTCGCCGCGGCCAGCGAGGAAGGTCTGCAGGGCGTTGCGCGCCGAGCTGTCCTGGCTGACCACATTGTGGAACAGCGCCTTCAGATATGCCTGTGCTTCGGCGGGTGACTTGCCTTCCTTTATCTGGGCGCCATAGGCGGCCATGATGTTCCAGCGGGCGCTTCCCGATGTGAACGGGTTCGGCGTGAGCACTTCTACGCCGGGCTTGACCAGATCGCCCCAGCCGGTGATGTGCTTGGGGTTGCCCTTGTGCACGATGATCACCGCGACCGAATTGGTCACGAACCCGTGAGTGGCGTTCTGATTCCAGCTGGGGGAGACGAGGCCCGCCTTCACAAGCCGCGTGACGTCTGGTTCGAGCGAGAAGTTGACCACGTCGGCTTTCAAGCCGGCCGCCACAGCGCGGCTCTGGTCGCCGGAGGGGCCGTAGGACTGGCTGAAGCTGATGCCTTTACCTTCGCTGGTGGCCTCGAATGCTGGTATCAGCGACGCGTACGCTCCTTGCGGAGTGGAGTAGGCGGCAAGGGTGACCTGTTTACTCGAGCTCGAGGAGCCACAGGCGGCGAGGCCGGATACGGCGCCCGTCAGGGCGAGGGCGGAGAGAACAGCTGGAATCGTGCGGTTGCGCATAGCCACTTTCTGCATCGAAGACATGAGAATGAGCGCGTAGTCTAACACCACAAACCGGATCGGGTTTAGGACTAAAGTACGTGGCGCTCTAGTCGGGCCTCGGAGGTGCCGTAGGGGTTGCTCGAAATGTGGCTGCCGCATACGCGCGGACATGGCCGTCTCAGGACTGCTCATCAGCGCTTGGCCGCGGGCTTGACGCCTGCTGGCGCGCGAGTGCGCTAGTCGTTCCGGGTGCCCACCGACGCGAGCACCGCGTCGATGCAGGCACGCTGGATGCGCGCCGGCTCGAGCGCAAACGGCTCGGGAACGCCACCGGCAGCCGTGCGCACGCCCACGCCGATGCGCGCGAGGTGCATCGTGCCGAGTGTTTGCGCGTAGAGCTGGTTGGCGGTGAAGTCTGGGTCCTCGACGGTGAAGACACCTTGCTCGGCGCCTTCGGCGAGGATCTGCGAGAGCTTGCCCAGGCAGGCCGCCATGTTCTGGCCGAGTCGGATCCAGATCGCGTCGGAGATCGTCTCGCGCAGCTCCTCGGCGGAGCGGCGCATGAGCGAGAGCCCACAATCGAGGAAGGCGGGGTGCTCGAGGCAGAAGGCGGTATAGCGCAACCATCCATCTTCGAGGCGCGCGGCTGGGTTGAGCTCGTTCGGCACGTCCTCCAGGCGCTCGGCCAGGTCGGCGAGGTAGCTGGAGAGCGTGAGCACGTACAGCTCCTCCTTGGAGGAGAAGTGGCGGTAGATGAGCGCCTTGTTGATCCCCACGGCGCGAGCGATGCTCTCGATCGGGGCGTCCTGGAGCCCGCGTTCGTCGAACAGCAGGCGCGTGGCGGCGATGATCTCGCGCTCGCGCTCGCGCCTGCGCGAGACACGGCGTGCCGTCGTCTGCTCGGTTGGTTGAGGCACGGTGGCCATCGCAAAAACTATATCGCGAATGTAAACGTCGTTCAATCTCGCATTTGACAACCATTTACCCTTTGCTAGGATTTTCTGATCGGTCATGGGCCCGTCCGTCCCATCATCGATCCCGGCCGGGAGCCGGGCCGAGGATTGCCCTGCCGAGTCGCAGCATTGCCGTATTCGCAGCATTGCCGTATCAAGTCGTCACCGAGCCAGTAAAGGAGCTTTCGTCCCATGTCAGCAACCGACGTAACCGCCGCCGAGGCGACGGGGGCTGCCGAGGCCGCCGTCGAGGCGATCACGAGCGCCGCCGGCAAAGACGTGACTTTTTCGATGGCGCTCACGCAGGACCAGAAGGACATCCGCGACTGGGTGCACGGTTTCGCGGCCAACGTGATGCGCCCCGCGGCGCACGAGTGGGACGAGAAGGAGAAGACCCCGTGGCCGATCATCGAAGAGGCTGCCAAGATCGGGCTGTACGGCTTCGAGGGGCTTGCGCAGTTCTTCGCCGACCCCACGGGGCTGACGCTGCCGATCGTCAATGAGGAGCTGTTCTGGGGCGACGCCGGCATGGGCATGGCGATCATGGGCACCTCCCTTGCGGTTGCCGCGATCTTCGGACAGGGCACCGGCGAGCAGATAGGCGAGTGGATCCCGCGCTGCTTCGGCACGCCCGATGACATCAAGGTCGCCGCCTTCTGCTCCTCCGAGCCCAACGCCGGCTCGGACGTGAGCGCCGTCAGGACGACCGCTAAGTTCGACAAGGCTGCCAAAGAGTGGGTGCTCAACGGCCAGAAGGCATGGGCCACCAACGGCGGCATCTCCGATGTGCACGTTGTGATCGCCACCGTCGACCGCGAGCTGAACTCGCGCGGTCACGCAGCCTTCGTGGTTCCAATGAGCGAAGCCAAGGGCATCTCCGAAGGCGCGAAGGTCTCAAAGCACGGCCTGCGAGCATCGCACACCGCCGACGTGTACCTCGACGACTGCCGCATCCCCGAGGGCTATGTGCTGGGGGGCAAGGAGAAGCTCGACGAGCGCCTCGCCCGTGCCAAGGAGGGCAAGAAGAACAAGTCGAACGCCTCGATGGCCACCTTCGAGGCCTCGCGTCCCACGGTCGGCTCGCAGGCGCTCGGCATCGCTCGCGCGGCGTATGAGTACTCGCTCGAGTACGCCAAGGAGCGTGAGCAGTTCGGCAAGAAGATCATCGAGAACCAGTCGATCGCCTTCACGCTCGCGCGCATGAAGATGGAGATCGACGCCGCCCGGCTGCTCGTGTGGCGCGCCTCGTGGATGGGCCGCAACCAGGTGCCCTTCGAAAACGCCGAGGGCTCGATGTCAAAGCTCAAGTCGGGCGAGGTTGCCGTGTGGGTGACCGAGCGCGCGATCCAGATCCTCGGCGGCAACGGCTACACGCGCGAGTTCCCGGTCGAGCGCTGGCACCGCGACGCGAAGATCTACGACATCTTCGAGGGCACGGCCGAGATCCAGCAGCTCGTCATCTCCCGCGCGATCAGCGGGATGCACATCAAGTAGGACTCGCAGAGGCTTCAACGGGCGACTGCCGACACTCGGCAGTCGCCTACCAAGCCTGTCTGGCTCCGCAGTGCGGGCAGCAGACACTCGTAGACACGGACGCCGCGAACACGAAGCCGCAGGCACATGAGTAGGAGGCCTCGTCGAGGGGGCCTCCTGCCTCGCGAACCCGTCGTGCGGCGATGTCGTAGGTGAGCTCAACCCCAGCGATCGCCCCAGGCTCCGCGGTCGCCTGCGTCGGATCGAGAGTCGCCCGAGTGTGCGTGGCTGAGGCGCGTCGTTGGGCAAGAGCCGCAAGTCGGCCCGCGCGCCGGCGTCTTGGATGACGCTTGTCGGCGAGCGGATGGAGAAGGCTTGGTCTCATTGGTCTCTATCTCTTAGGACGCTCCTCATGCCCAAAGGTTTCGGTGCCCCCTAGATATCTCCTGGGCGGCTGGACGACTATCGCCCGCTAGCAAGTCATCGGCACGAATGGCCGATCGCGGTTGGGTTGGCCGCCCGTTGGACGCATGTTTGCCCGCCGGGGCGGTCACACGGGCGGTTCTGAGATAATCGACGGTCGATGAGCCCTGCGCGCAAGCGAATGGTGCGGCTGGTGGTTGCGTTGAGTGCGGCCGTGGTCCTGGCAAGCGCCCTGATCTACACCAGCTTCAGCGCCGCCAGCCCGACCGTCACGCCGAGTCAGCTCGTGCGCGAAGGGGCGCCGGGGCGTACCTACCAGTTGACCGGCAAGGTGAAGGCCGGCTCGGTGCGCCACGAAGGCGAGACCCTGTACTTCAGTGTGCAGGACAGGGCCGGCGAAACCGCTGTCGCGCTCAGCTACACAGGAGAGGTGCCCGACCCGTTCCGGGAAGGGCGCGAGGTGATCGTGAGCGTCAAGAAGCAAGGCGACGGCTATGTGGGCCAGCGCGACTCCCTCATCACGAAGTGCCCGTCGAAGTACACGGTCGCCCCGAGCAAGCCCAAGAGCTACTGATGGCCGAGCTGGGGCGCGCCTGTCTCGTGCTGGCGCTCACCGTGTGCGCGTACGGGATCGGGGCGTCGCTGTATGGAGTGAGAGCCGGTCGCCGCGAGTGGTCGGAGTCTGGCAGGCGCTCGGTGTATGCGCTGGCGATCGTCCTGACGGTGGCGTTCGCGGTGCTCGAGCTGGCTTTCCTGCGCAATGACTTCGGCTTTAACACGGTAGCCGACACCTCCAGCGCGACGACGCCGACGTTCTACAAGGCGGCCGCCGTATGGTCCTCGCAGGAAGGTTCGCTGCTCCTGTGGGCGTGGCTGTTGTCGCTGTGGTCGAGCCTCGTGCTGTTCTTGACGCGCAGGCGCCTGCGCGCGGAGAGCGCCTATGCGACCGCGATCCTGCTTGGCTTCGGCGGCTTCTTCATCTCACTGATGGTCTTCTACGCGACGCCGTTTGCGACCACCAACCCCGCGCCGTCCGATGGTGTGGGGCTTGACCCGCTGCTGCGTCACCCGAGCATGATGATCCATCCCCCGATGCTCTACTCGGGCTACACGTTGTGCATCGTGCCGCTCGCATTTGGGATGGGGGCTTTGCTGGCGCGTAAAGTGGACGCCGAGTGGATCAGGGCCACGCGACGCTTCGCGCTGGCGGCATGGCTGCTGTTGGGCGTCGGGATCATGCTCGGTGCGCGCTGGTCCTACGCGGAGCTCGGCTGGGGCGGCTACTGGGGCTGGGACGCGGTGGAGAACGCCTCCCTGATGCCGTGGCTGACCGGCACGGCGTTCCTGCACTCGCTGATGATCCAGGAGAAGCGCGGGATGCTGAAGGTGTGGAACATCTCGCTCGTGCTCGCCACCGGGACGCTCGCGATTATGGGCACGTTCCTGGTGCGTAGTGGGATCCTCAGCTCGATCCACGCCTTTGGCGGGGCAACGCTCGGCGTGCCTTTCGTGGCGCTGATCGGGGTGTTGATCCTTGGGTCCATCTACCTTGTCTCCTCACGCCGCGAGCTCCTGCGCAGCGAGCACCGGCTCGATTCGCTGCTCTCGCGTGAGTCGGTGTTCCTCGCTAACAACCTTGTGCTCGTGGGCCTGTGTTTCGTGATCTTTTGGGGCACCTACTTCCCGTTGATCTCTGAGGCGCTCACCGGCCACGAGGCGTCCGTCGGGCCGCCGTGGTTCGACCGCTACACGGTGCCGCTCGCGCTAGCCCTTGTGCTGCTGAGTGGCATCGGGCCGGTGATCGCGTGGCGCAGGGCGACGCTCGCCAACGCGCGACGCAACTTCCTGGCGCCGCTGGGACTGGCGCTGCTGACGTTCGTGGCGCTGCTGGGATTCGGCCTCGGCACCGGGAAACCGCTTGCGACAGCCATGTTCTGCTGCGCGGCGTTCGTGCTCGGAAGCGTCAGTCAGGAGTACTGGCGCGGCGTGCGAGTGCGCCGCGCGATAGCGGGCGAGCCTGCGCCTGTGGCCTTCATGGCGCTTGTCAGGCGCAACCGCAGGCGTTACGGCGGCTACGTCGTGCACATCGGCATGGCGGTGCTGTTTGTCGGGGTCGCTGCCTCCTCGTCCTTCCAGCACGCCTCCGAGCTGAGCCTGTCGCCGGGGCAATCGACGAAGGTTGGCGCCTACAACGTGCGCTACGTGCGCCCCACCGCCACGATCACGCCAAAGTCCGACGCGGCGCGCACGGGCGCGACGCTCAGCCTCGGCGCGGTGCTCGACGTCAGCAAGCGCGGCAGGCATGTCGCGACGCTCCGCCCGAGCGAGGGCTTCTACGACTCTGGCGATCCCAGCCAGGGCTCGGTCGGACATCTGATCGGCGGCCAGGCCGTCAGCCACGTGAGCATGGACGCGGGCGTCACGCGGGACGTGTGGAGTGCCATTGCTCCGGACATCAGCACCCCGCGGCTGCGGCGGATCATGACGATCGCCAACCACACCATCCCGATTGTGCGACCCGACGAGGGAATGATCGCGTTGGCGGTGATGGCGCGTGAATATATGAAGACGCCTGGGGGAGCCCAATTCCATCTGATCGTCTCCCCGCTGGTGATGTGGATCTGGATCGGCGGAGGGATCGTGCTGGGCGGTGGGCTGATCGCGATGTGGCCGGCGCCGAGCGTCGTGCGCCGGCGGGTGAGCGTGCGACCGATTGGCGATCAACGGGATAGCCAACCGGCCAGCAGCCGCGCGGCGCAGGGCCTGGCCCGCGCTTGAGCACTCTCGCATGAGCACTCTCGCTTGAGCACCTCGCATGAGCACCCTCGCATGAGCACTCTCGCATGAGCACTCTCGCATGAGCGTCCTGGAGGCGATGCTGACTCTTGCACTGCTCGCGGCGGTGATCGCCGTCGTGAGCGGGCCGCTGCGCGCCGCGCGCAAGCCCGTGCGGTCAGAGGCGCCTGAGCGCGGCGAGCTCGAGGCGGCGCGCGAAGCGAAGTACCGCGAGATTCGCGATACCGAGCTCGACTACCGCACCGGCAAGCTCTCGCCGCGGGACTACGAGGCGGTCAACGGCGCGCTGCGCGCTGAGGCGGTGGAGATCCTCGATCGGCTCGATGCTCTGGGGGAGCAAGGAAGCGGGCGCCCAACTGAGCGGCAGGCGCCCGAACAGGATGCGTCTGAACAGGGCGCAAGCGAGTAGCGCGAGCAGCAGGACAGACCCCCAGCCCACCGAAGTGGGCCTCGATGGGTCCTCTACCAGGGTTTCTTGAGCAGCAGGATCGTGTTCAGCACGAACACGATCGCGAACGCGACGGTCCAGCGGTTGAGATTGCGCTCGACCATCGAGCCGCCCCCCAGCGGGCCCTGGCCGCTGCCGACCCCGAACGCGCCCGACAAACCAGAATCCTTGCCTGAGTGCATCAGCACGAGGAAGATCAGTGCGATCGCGATGAACACCTGCAGGACCGAGAAAATCGCTTCCATGGACGAAGCGTAACGTCTTTTGCAAGCGCGCGTGCGCGAAATCGGCCAATTCGGCCATGTTCGGGGCCTCCGCCTAGTGCATCTGTACAGTCGGGTCGCTCTGCCGCTATGGGTACCCCTATGCGTCTGTGCTCCGCCATCACGAAGCTCGATTGCGAGCTCGATTACG
The DNA here is from genome assembly GCA_963764655.1 of uncultured Solirubrobacterales bacterium. Taxonomy (GTDB): domain Bacteria; phylum Actinomycetota; class Thermoleophilia; order Solirubrobacterales; family Solirubrobacteraceae; genus Palsa-744. Next base: position 1,227,667 of record CAVXTI010000001.1, on the reverse strand, counting down.
AATCCTTTACCAACACGTGCTTCCCTGCCGATATGAATAGGGTCAGGGGGCGCTCTCGGGAGTGCGGGTGTCCTGCTCGAAAACGACCATGGGACGAGATCACGATGAGCAGGGGCCGAGCATGTCAGGCGTGACCGGCGCACGTATTCTCGCGCGCCGCGTGATTCTCTCGGCGCTCGCGGGCGGCGGATTGACCGCCGCCGGGCTGGGCGGGCCACTGTCGGGAGGCGCGCTCGCCGATCCATCGACAGATCTCACGCCCCCGTCGGGAACGACGACGACGCCCGCGCCGGAAGCGCCCGCCCAGACCACCACGACCAGCACCACGACGACCACCACGGCGACAGGCACGGCCACGACGCCCACAGCCGTCGGCGCGCCGCCGACCACTTCGACGCAGACCACAACCCAGGCGCAGACCACGACGCCCACGAGCACCACTGAGGCGACCAAGCCTCCCGCCCGTGGCCCGAGGGTCGTCGTTCGACGCACCCAACAGCCGACCGAAGCGCCGGCCGGCACGGTCCCGACGAGCGCCGTGACGACCCCGGCCGCGACTCCGGCGCCTGCCGCGCCCAGGGGCTCGGGCAATATCGCCACGGCGCCGCAGCTCGCCGCGGCGCAGTCGAGCACGCTCGCCGCGATGGTTGCCGGCTCCGCCGCCTCTACCAGGGCGCTCGACTTCTACAGGATCCCGCTGTTCCTGCTTCCGATCTATCAGGCGGCCGCGGTGCAGTACGGGGTGCCGTGGCCCGTGCTCGCCGCTATCAACGAAGTCGAGACGAACTTCGGCGCCGACCTCGCTGTCTCGACTGCCGGGGCGGTCGGGTGGATGCAGTTCATGCCCGAAACGTGGCTCCAATACGGGGTTGACGCCGTCAACGCCGGCTACGCAGACCCCTACAATCCAGTCGACGCGATCTTCGCTGCCGCGCGCTATCTACATGCGGCCGGCGCGTCGAGTGACCTGCACGCGGCGATCCTCGCTTACAACCACTCCGAAGCCTATGTCGAATCCGTGCTGCTGCGGGCGCGTCTGTTCGCGAGCTATCCACCGTCGGTGATCGCCACCCTGACTGGCCTCACAGAGGGCAGCCTGCCCTTCGCGGGCGCGCAGCTGAGCCCGCTGTCGATCATCCCGCACGGCGTGGCCGCCCCTGCGCCCGTGGTCGCGCCCGCGCCCAGCGTCGCGTCGAGCGCTACGGCCGGCGTCGGCGCCGCCGACTCGGGCAAAGCGACCTCCAGCGCGCACGCGGCGAGCGCGCTTCCCGGCGCGACTCCGGCGCCCTCGCCCGCGGCGAGCGCGGCCCGCGCCGAACGCGCGCTCAACGCTCCCGCGCCACCTTCGCAACTGTCGAAGCTCCTCGGTCGCAAGCGTGCGCCGGTGGTCGCCGTCGAGGATGGGCGCGTCGTCGGGATCGGCGTCTCTCGCAAGCTCGGCGACTATGTCGTGCTGCGCGACACCTACGGTGACCTGTTCACCTACGCCGGGCTTGGCAGCATCGCTGCGGGCTACCGTCTGCCCAAGCCCACACAGGCACAGGTCCCCCAGGGCGCTCTGCAGAGTGCTGAGGCGGGCAGCGATCCAGCCCCCAAGCAGCCCGCGACCGCCGGCCGCCAGCTTCCCCTGACGCTGCATGTCGTCAAGAAGAAGGCGGCCACGCGGACGAAGACCAAGTCGGCTGGCTCCGCGCCGCTCGACTCGGTGGGCGAAGAAGCGCCGGCCGGGTCTGGCAAGGTCCGCGTGTTCGCGCATCTCGGCAATCCCGACGCGCTCGCCTCCGTGCGTGCCAGGGCCAAGGCAGCCCGCGCGAAGGCGGCGGCGAGCGGTTGGAAGAAGCTGGGTCGCGGCTCGGTGGTGGCGCAGGGCACCGTGCTCGGCCATCTCGGCTCTGACGGCGAAAGCCCGCAGGCAAGCCTGCGCTTCGCGATCAAGCCCGCCGGCGCTCAGAGCGCCATCGACCCGCGACCGATACTCGCGAACTGGAAGCAGCTCGACGTCGCGCTTCACCCGCTGGGCGCAAAGGACGGGCCGGTGCTGGCGGGCGCCACCGCGAGCGACGCGTTCCTGCTCTCACAGCCAGAGCTCGAGCGCGCCGTGCTCGCCGACCCAGGCATAAAGCTCGGCTCCTGCGACCGGGGCCAGGTGGCCTCCGGCAAGGTGAGCCGCCGGGCGCTTGCGCTGCTCGTGTTCCTCTCGCGCAGCGGGCTGAAGCCGACAGTCGGAGAGCTGCGCTGCGGGCGCCGGCTCTACACGCCGACGGGGCTTGTCACGGCGTTCCCGCCTGCCGGCACCGTCGACATCGCGGCCATTAACGACATCCCCGTCGCCGCACATCAGGGGGCGGGCACGATCACCGACGTCACGATCCGTACGCTGCTCACGCTCCAGCACCAGTTCGCCCCGAAGCGGATCGTCAGCCTGATGAGATATCCGGGCGCGCTCAGCACGATCGCCAAGCCCGACCACGCCAGCTATATCCAGATCGAGCTGCCCAGGCACGTCTCGAAGGCGGTCGTGAGCAGGTCGGCGGGCGCCGCCAAGACCGCCCACTCGACCGGCTCCAGTGTGAGCTCCACCGCGCGAGCTGCCGTCAACCCAGTGTTGGACACGCTCGAGTGGCAGCGGCTGATGACGCAGGTCGGCAACCTCCAGACGCCGAAGCTTCCGCGCAAGCCGAGTGCGTCGGCGATTCGCGACAAGCAGGCTGGTCCCGGCAACGGCGGGCCCGTGGCCCGCCCTTAGCCGCCAGATCCCCAGCCCGAGCCTGTGCTGCCCTGCGCCTGCCCGCCGGCTGGCGCAGTCGTGCCTGACCCTGCGGCTCCGCCGTTGGGCCGCCTCAGACCGCGAAAGGCGCCGACCAGCACGCCGCGGCACTTCATGGACGCGCGGCGGAACTGTGGGCTGGTGGTCTTGATCCCCTTGGTGTTGAAGATTGGGCCTGTGCCGGAGGTGTTCGGCGCCGGCACGCTTACGCCATTTTGACGCAGGCATAGGGCGAACTTGGCGAGCGCCTGCCGGAAGACTGGGCTGCGGACTCGGGAGCCAGGGCCGCCTGGCCTGCCAAAGCGCGCTCCGAAGTTGCTGCCGCCGCACTTCTTCAAAGTGGCTTCGAACTGCGCGCGGGTCATGCCCTTGGGCAATTGAGGCCCACTCGCGCTGCCACCCGCGCCGAGGAAGGCGCCGCCTGCCGGGCCGCCGGAGCCGGGGGTGCGCTTGGGCAGCGTGACCCCGTTCTTCTGCAGGCATTCGCGAATCGCCGAGGGTCCCTGGCGTACGGCGCTTGTTCCGTTGCCTTTGCTCGAAGAAGCGCCTGTCGACGTCGTGGCGCCGGAGGCACTCGTCGCGGCGGCGCCGGTCGCGGCTGCGTTGTTGGAGCTCCCGGAGGAGCCTCCGCAAGCGGTCAGGCCGAGGCACGCAAGCGTCACAACGGCAAAGATGCCTGCCGCGGGCTTGCCTGCCTGCGCCCTTGAGGGTGTGCCCTTCAGGGTACGCAGGGCGTTATCGAGGTTGGGCATTGAGCTCCTTGTCAAGGGTCTGTTTGTCGGGCAACTCTGGCACGTCTACCTCCCGAACAGCGCTGGTTCGCCGCCGCCGCTCGACGCCGAGCCGCTCGAGCCGCCACGGAGACCGCGGCCACCGCTGAAGAGGGCGCCCAGCCTACCGCTCGCGCCGGCTTCGCTGACGCGGATCGATTCAGCGCTGACGGCGCCGTTCGCGCCAGTGGTCCCCATCACGATCACAGCCTCTCCTGGATGGATGCCTTTGACGTCGGACTTGACGGTCTTGCTGACCGACGAGGCCACCGATGTCGTGACCTTCACTGTGTTGCCTTCGGCATTCGTCACGTACAGCGTGTGCCCCGATGCATAGGCGACCTGTCCGATCGTGGCCCCCGCGCCTCCCGCCGCGCCGCCCGCGAAAGCACCGGCGCCTGAGGCCCCACCGGTCGCGCCGCGCGCAAAGCCGGCGCCGCCCGCGCCGCCCGCGCGCAAACCTGCCAGGGGCGAGGCGAGCCCGGAGGGGGCCGAGCCGCTCGAGGAGCTCTGGCCCTTCTCGACGAGCACGCCGCCGATGAACCCGCAGGCGGTCAGCAGTATCCCGAACAGCGCCAGCGGGACGGGGGTCAGCAGCCGCCTTCTGGGCCTGGGGGGCAGCTCCTCATATTCATCGGGCATGGGCGACTCCTGGTGGGGGGAAGGTTGGTCACTCAAAGCGCAGCGCTTCGATCGGTCGTAGGCCGGCGGCGCGAGCCGCCGGGTAGGTGCCGAAGAACAGACCCGAGAGGGCCGCGGCTCCAAAGGCAAGGAAGATCGAGTACGTGGCGATCTCTGGGTGCACACCCGCAATCTCGAACTGACTGCCGACCACGCCCACGAGCACGCCGGTGAGTCCGCCGATCAGCGACACGAGCACGGCCTCGCACAGGAACTGGGTGAGGATGTCGCCGCGCCTGGCGCCGATCGCCTTGCGGATGCCGATCTCGCGCGTGCGCTCGGTCACGCTCACGAGCATGATGTTCATCACGCCAATCCCGCCCACGAGCAGGGAGATGGCGGCGACCTCTCCGAGCAGAGTGGTGAAGACGCTGCCAGTGGAGCTCGAGGTTTCGAGCAGCGATCCTTGGTTGAGGACTTGGAAGCCCGCCTCGGCGGTGTCCTTGACCTTGTGGCGTTCCTCGACGATCGTGCTCACCTCCGCTTCGGCGGCGTCGAGCGAGGACTCGGACGTGGCTTGGACCGTGATCGAGTCGATCGGCCCGCTGCCGCTCAGCGTGCTCTGGACTGTCGTGATCGGGGCCATCGCGACGTCGTCCTCGTTGGTGGCGCCATTGGAGCCCTTCGATGCCAGCACGCCAAGCACTTCGAAGTTGCCGCCGTTCACCTTGACGCTCTGGCCGACCGCGCTCTGTCCCGCGAACAGTTCCTGCGCCACGGTCTGACCGATCACCATCACGCGCTTGTGGTGGCTGACGTCTGCCGAGTTGAAGCTGGCGCCTTCGGCGAGCCTGTAGCTGTGGGCGCTCAGATAGGAGGGTGTCGTGCCAACGAACGAGGACGGTTCGTAGCTGGAGCCGCCGTACACGAGTTTCACGGCGGCGGCATTCACCACGGGTGAGGCGCTCTTGACGTCTGGCGCGAGGCTGGGCTGCTGCAGCGCTTCGGCGTCCTGCCCAGTCAGGGAGATGCTCGCCGCGTCGTTCGCGCGCGGGCCGAGGCGAAAGCCGCCGCCGCTCGGCATCACGATCAGCACGTTGGCGCCCAGGCTTTGGATGCGAGATTGGACTGCCTTGGAGGAGCCGTTGCCGATGGCGATCAGCACGATCACCGAGGCCACCCCGATCGTCGTGCCGAGGATCGTCAGCCCTGAGCGCAGCTTGTTTGTCGTGATCCCGCTCCACGCGATGCGCAGCGTGCCCGGGCCGATCATCGCCTGGCTCCCGTGAGTACCGCCCCAACAGGATGGCGAGCGGGCTCGCTCATGAGATGGCGCGAGACTCGCTCATGGCTTCGCCTCCGCGACTCCCGCTCGGAGCGGACCATAGTGGGCGGACTTCTGGGCGTGAATTATGGGCGGAGGATCGTGCACCTCGAGCGTGCGCCGGTCCTCGATGATCTCGCCATCGCTCAAGCGGATCACCCGCTTGGTCTGGCCGGCGACGTCCGGCTCGTGGGTGATCAGGACGACCGTGCGGCCTTCCTCGTTGAGGTGGGCAAAGATTCCCAGCACGTCCTCGGTCGAGTGCGAGTCGAGGTTGCCGGTCGGCTCATCGGCGAGGATCAGCGAGGGGTTGGTGACGATCGCCCTGGCCACGGCCACGCGCTGCTGCTGGCCCCCGGACAGCTCGGAAGGCTGGTGGTGCAGCCGGTTGGCCATGCCGATCGCGGCGAGCGCCGCTTCGGCGCGCCGCCGCCGCTCGGCCCGGCCGAGGCCGGCGTAGGCGAGTGGCAGCTCCACGTTGTCGATCGCGCTGGTGCGCGGCACGAGATTGAAGCTCTGGAAGACGAAGCCGATCTTGCGGTTGCGCAGGTCGGCGAGATCGTCCTCGTCCATGTCGCTCACGTCGACGCCGTCGATCAGGTAGCGGCCGCTCGTGGGCACGTCCAGGCAGCCGAGGATGTTCATGAGGGTGCTCTTGCCGCTGCCCGAGCTTCCCATGATCCCGACGAGGTCCCCAGTGTCGATGCGCAACGACACGTCGCGAAGCGCGTGCACCCGGATCTGCCCGAGCTCGAAGACCTTGGAGACGCCATGCACCTCGATGACCGGGTGCCGTGGGCGAGCGCTTGCGCGGTGCAGAGCGGCTCCGTCGGAGTCATCACGCTCCACAAGCGGCCGGGAGCGAGTAGGACGCGCGCGGCTCTCGGTGTGCGCCGGTGTGACTCTACGCATCAGCCGCCGCCCCTGAAGAAGGCCGCTCCTCCCGCTGCTCCTCCAAAGCCCCCGCCACCGCCGAGACCGCCACCCCCCAGACGGCTGCCGAGCCTCGAGGTCAGGCTGGTGCTCGAGCGTGTGCCGCTCGCATCCGGCAGCAGCACCGTCTCTCCTGCCTTCAGACCGCTCAGGACGATCGTCGAGCTGTTGCCCGCCAACCCCGCTATCACGCGCTGGCGTACGTCCTTGCCGTCCCGTGCCACTGTCACAGAGCCACCGGAGATCGCGCTCGTAGGGACGTTCACCCCTTCAGCCTGCTTCACGACGGCTTCGGCGGTCGCGCTCATTCCCGGCCTCAAGCCAGAGACCATCTGATCGAGCTGAAAGGTGACGTCGCAGCTGACGACTCCGCTGCTGCTGGTGGCGAGGATCGCCACTTCGCTGACGTGAGCCGCCAGCTTGCGGCCTTCCAGGGCTTCGACTGTCACCGTGGCGATCTGACCGACCTTCACATTGGCGATTTCCGATTCGCTCAAGGGGGCTATGAGCCGCATCGAGGACAGGTCGCTCAACACGGCGAAGGCGCTGCTGGACGAGCCTGACGAGTCGGAGCCTGATGAGCTCGAGCCGGACGAGCCGGAGGCGCCCGTGGTCCCCGAGCGGCCCGAGGCGGATGTGCCCGCGGCCGCGGAGGAGGACGCTCCGCCGGAGGAGTCGCTGCTCGAAGCTCTTGTGGTCCCGCTTGCGGACACGACTTCTCCGACGTGGCCCGTGAGCGAGACGATCGTGCCGTCTTCGGGCGCATAGAGCCTTGTGTCCGCGACCGCTTGCTCGTCGCCGCGCACCGTCAGCTCGTCGCTTTTGACGGCTGCTCTCGCAGAGGCCAGGCTCGCTTCGCGTGTGGCGGCGCTCAGAGTGGGGCTCTGTGCGGAGGAGCTCGAGCTCGTTTCCCCGCCTCCGCTTTGATGGGCGGCTTTCGAGCTTTCGCCTTTGGGCACGCTCGTGCCTTCGCCATCCGTTTCCTCTTCCCTGGCGAGGTTGGCCTCGGCCGACTGCAGTGAGGCTCTGGCCTGTTCGAGTGTGACTTCGGCGCTCGATGGATTCAGCTCGGCCAACAGGCGTCCCTCGGTCACGTGCTCGCCTTGGGCGACGTATATGTGGGTAATCGTTCCGCTTGTCTTGAAGCCGAGGTTGAGCTGGGAGGCGGGCTGCAGGTTGCCGCTGCCCGACACGGTCGACTGGACGACCCCTTGCGTGGCTTTGGCGGTGCGCGTCGCGGTCGTCTGGCTGCCTGAGGCGGGACCCACCACGAGAATCGCGGCTGTGATCGCACCGACGCACAGCAGGCCCAGGAGATAGTTGAGCCAGGGACGGCCTGTGCGCTCGGTCATCGCAAGCTCGATCTTGAGTCTGACGCGTAAGAGTGGGCTAAGAGACCCCGTGAATGAGGATAAAGTCCGCGTTCATGACGACATTTGGCGGTATCGACCTCGGGGGAACGAAGGTCCAGGCGATCGTGATGCGTGGCGAGGATCACAGCGTGCTCGGTCAGGCGCGCAAGCTGACGCCGCACACGGGAGGGCCGCCTGCCGTGATCGACGCGCTGGTCGCCTGCATGACGGAGGCGGCCGGCATGGCCGGCGTCGAGGTTGGCGATCTCGACGGGATCGGTGTGGGGGGTCCCGGTGAGGTCGATGCCGCGCTGGGCACGCTCGCGCATGCCACGAACCTGCCCGAATGGGAGGATCCGGTACCGCTCGCCACGCTGCTCTCAGAGCGGCTCGGGGTGAGCGCCAGGCTCGGCAACGACGTGTCGGTGGCCGCGCACGCGGAGCTGCTGCTCGGCGCGGGCCGTGGAGCCAGCTCGCTGCTGGGCGTCTTCTGGGGCACTGGCGTCGGCGGCGCGGTGGTGCTGGACGGCAAGCTATGGCACGGTCGCGGCGACGCCGGTGAGATCGGCCACATGGTCGTCAAGCAGGGAGGCGCGCGTTGCATGTGCGGGCGCCGCGGCTGCACGGAGGCCTACGCGGGGCGTCGCGCGATGGAAGCCAAGGCGAAGCGGCTTGTCGAGGAGGGCCACCACACCGACCTCTTCGAGATCATGCGCGAGCGCAAGCGCGACACGCTCTCGAGCGGGGTATGGGCGCACGCGCTGGAGCACGAGGACAAACTGGCGCAGCGACTGATCGAGCGCGCGGTCAAGGCGCTCGGGAGCGGGATCGCCTCGGCGGTGAACCTGCTCGACGTCGAGCTCGTGCTGCTCGGCGGCGGGCTCGGCACGCGCTTTGGCGAGCCGATGCTCGAGCGGATCCTGGCCGCGATGAGACCGCACCTCTTCAAGGACGACGATCCGCCGGCCATGCGCCTCGCCAGCCTCGGCGATCTCGGTGGGGCGATCGGCGCGGCGCTGCTTTGCGAGCCTTAATTTGCCGTTCCGGTCGGTGCATGCACCGACCGGCCGGATCGTACATGTACGATCCGGGACAGGGCCGCATGCGGCCCTGTCTTCCAGAATCAGATGAACACTGTCCTCGCGCGGATGCTAGATCCCGGCGAGCGTGACTCCGACCAGCACCAGCGACAGCGTCGAGGTGAGCGCAACCGTGATGCCCGCCACGCCGTCGAGCAGCCCGCGGCTGCGCCGCTCGCCCATCACTCTGCGTGAGCGGGAGAGGCGCCAGATGAAGAACAGGTTGACCGGCAGCAGCAGCCCGTTGACGACCTGCACGCCAACCAGCAGCGAGATCACCGGAACCCCGGGGATCATCGCCACCAGCGCTCCGAGCACGATCATCCCCGTGATGATCGAGACGAACACCGGCGCCTCCTCGCGGCGGCGTCCGATGCCCTTCTCATAGCCAAGCGACTCCGAGACGACGTAGGAGGTGGCGATCGGCAGGATCGCGCAGGCGAGCAGGCTCGCGCCGAGCAGGCCGACACCGAACAGCACCTCCGCATAGGAGCCGGCGAACGGGCTGAGCGCGCGCGCCGCGTCGGCCGCCGAGCCGATTTCGTGGATTCCGTGCCTGAACAAGGTGGCACCCGTGGCGATGATGATGAAGCCCGCGATCAGGTTCGCGAAGATCGCGCCTGCCACCGCCTCGCGTTCCTCGTGCGGCAGGTCCTCCTCGCGTGCTCCGCGCTCGACGACCGCGGACTGCAGGTAGAGCTGCATGTAGGGAGTGATCGTGGTGCCGGCGGTGGCGATCACGAGCAGCAGGTAGGTCGAGCCGGTCTGGATTTCCGGCGAGACGATCGCCTTGCCCACTTCGCCCCAGTCGGGATGGGCGAGGATCGCCGCGATCGGATAAGCGAAGAAAGGGATCGTCAGCCAGATGAACGTGCGCTCCGCCGAGCGATAGGAGCCACGCACGATGATCGCCCAGATGCCCAGCGCGGCGATCGGGACCGAGATCTGCACGGGGATGTGCGCCAGGCTGAGCGCCGCGCCGACGCCGACGAAATCTGAGATGCAGATGCCCATGTTGGCGATCAGCACGGCTGTGGTGGCAACCACGGACCAGCGGATCCCGTACTCCTCGCGGATCAGCTCGGCAAGGCCCTTGCCTGTGACGACGCCCATGCGCGCCGCGAGCTTCTGGACGATCGCGAGCGACACGGTGATCAGCACCATCACCCACAGCAGCTGGTAGCCGTACTTGGCGCCGACCGACGAGTAAGTCGCGATCCCACCGGCGTCGTTGCCCGCGTTTGCGGCGATCAGGCCCGGCCCGAGCAGGGCGAGCAGTGCGAACAGGCGGGCGCGACGCGGGCTAAGCCGTGCAGGCAGCCGCGGTCGGCCAAGCGTGGCCGACCGGACACGGCGAATGACGGCCGGTACTCGGACCTGCATCGAATTGGCTGCTCGGGCCGCTCACGGCGCAGAGTCTATTTGTCTGGCAGCGATCAGTCCTCGCCGAGCAACCCGAAGCGTCGCCGCCACCCGCGCGGGAGCATCGCCTCGAGCACGTCGTCGACCGTCACGACGCCGAGCATGCGCTCGCGCTCGTCGACGACGGGCACGCAGGTGAGGTTGTAGTCGGCCATCACGCGCGCCACCTCTTCGAACGAGGCGTCGGCGCGCAGCGAGGGCAGCTCGTGCTTGACGAGCGCGCTCAGGCGGCGGTCGGGCTCCGAGCGCAGCAGGGCGGCCAGCGGGACGCTCCCCTCCAGGGACCCCTCGGGTGAGGTCACGAACACGGCGGTCAGCAGCTCGGGAGGGATCTTGCCGAGGCGCACCGCGTCGAGTGCCTCGCCGGCGCTGGTGGTGCGGCGCAGGGAGATGAACTCAGGGCTCATCAGCCCGCCGGCCTCGGCCGGGTCGTAGCCGAGCAGCCCGCGCACCTTGATGCGGTGGCTGACCGGCAACAGCGCAAGCACCGTGTCGCGGCGCTCCTCGTCCAGCTCGCCGGCCGCGTCGGCGGCGTCGTCGGGGGCCATGCGGCCGAGGATCTCGGCGACCTGCTCGTCGGGGCGGTCCTCGAGAAACTCGCGCTGGTGGTGGTCGTCCAGCTCCTCGAACACGTCCGCCTCGAGCTCGCGATCGTCCTCGCCGACGGCCTGGATGATCTCCTCGCCCTCGCGCCGCGAGGCGGCCTCCACGAGGTCCGCGATCTGCGCCGGGTGCAGCTTCGCGAGCTTGGGGTGGGGAACACGCAGGCGCACGGTCGGCACATGCCCCACGAACGGCTCGACGCTAGCCCAGTCGAGGAAGTCGCCGGTGGCGATGCGATGGCTGAGCGGCTTGGGCAGCAGGCGTCGCAGACCGCCGCGCGGGCCGGTGTCCACACCCACCACGCGCCAGGAACCGGCGATATCGGCCAGCTCGATCTCGTTCGCGCGCACCAGGCGCGCCCCCTCGACGTTGATCAGCTGACGGTCGAGCACGTCGCGCTTGAGCAGGACCTCCTCCTCGCGCCGCTCGAAATGGCGCAAGTCGAGCTTGGCCTTGCGCAGCAGCACCCCGTCGTCGCGGATCTCCGAGACGCGATCCACGCCCAGGTAGGAGGTGCGCCCGGCCACCTTCACCAGGAAGCCGGTGATCGGCGGGTAGCCGACCCCGCCGAGCCGCACGATCACGTCCTCCACCCGCCCGAGGCGCTCGCCGTCGCTGTCGCGCAGCGGCCGGCCGACGACCGCGGACAGATGCAGTATCGGCGGCGCCTTCGCCGCTTGCAGGCTCACATGTGAATCCTACTTGCGAGCTTGGAAGCGCCAGTGACGCTTGTCCCGAAGCGCCAGTAACGCTTATCGCGCGGTGGCCGCGAGCGAGCTCAGTCTCCGGCGAGGCTCGTCGGAATCGGCAGTCCGTGCGGCGGCGGATCGTTGGCCAGCAGCCGCGGAACCGTGACCGGTCGCAGTCCGCGCTTGCGCAGTCCCTCGACGATCGCCGGCAGCGCGGCGATCGTCTGCGAGCGGTTGCCGCCCCCGTCGTGCATGAGGATGATCGCGCCGGGCTTGGCGCCTTCCAGGGCGCGCTGCACGATCGCGCTGACGCCCGGCAGCGTGTAGTCGCCGGTGTCGACCGACCACAGCACCATCAGCAGGTGCAGGTGACGCAGCTCGCGGAAGGTCGTGGCGTTGAACGAGCCGTATGGCGGGCGGAACAGGCGCGGACGCTTGCCGCCGAGCACCTCGATCTGGGCCATCTGGTCGAAGAGCTGTTCGTACTGGTCATGAGGCGAGAGCGACGCCATCATCGGATGGCTCTCGGTGTGGTCGCCCACCACGTCTCCCGAGTTGATCTCGGCGACCGTGCCGGCGGAGAAGTACTGCTCCTGTGAGCCGATCGCGAAGAACGTCGCGTGCACGTGCAGCTTGTCGAGCGTCGCGACGAGCTGCTGAGTGTAGGGGCCGGGACCGTCGTCGAAAGTGAGCGCGACCTCATTGCCGCTTGCGCCGCCGCTTCTGACGAAGGGGGTGTAGGCGAGCACCGCTTCGACCGCTCTCCGTTCGGCCTTGGCGGCCTGTGCCGCGCGATCGGCTTGGGTGGGGGTGAGGGGCGGCACATGGCTCTTGACCGCCGAGGGGCGCGGATGGCTCGAGGCTTTGTGCGAGCTGAGCGCGCCGATCAGCAGGGCCACGAGCACGACCAGCGCCATGCCGGCGCCGGCGCGACGGCGGCGGAAGACCTGGTTCGCGCGGTCGCCCTGATCAGGGTTGCCGCCGGGCGCGACGGGGGTCTCGTACTCGTCAGCGGGCAGCTCGGGCTCGACCGTCGGGGCGCGGCTTGCTCGAGAGCGATCCTCCCATGTCCAGTCCCAGCGGGTCATGCGCGTCTATTTTGACTAGGTGATCTCGTTTTGGGCCTCGATCGGATCGCTCTCACTCTGCCAGGGTCTGGTCGTGGCGTTGCCGCGCGCGTGGTCGCCGCGGTGGATCGGTCGCCTGCGCAGCCGTCTGTGGGCGCTGGTGCCCGCGCTCTCGGTGATCGCGTTCGTGGGGGTCGGCCTGGTCGCCGAACGCGGCAGCGCGCAGGCGCTCACGTATCTCGCGCTCGTCGCGGTCCCGCTGCTCGCCGCGCTCGCTCTTGGCTGGCTGGTGCACGGCGCGAGACCTGGGCTGGCTCTGCTCGTGGCGCCTCTGTTCGCGCTGGCGTGGGCCGATCGCGGGGCGTTGGCGGGGCAGGGCGCCGCGGTGGCGCTGTCGGCGCTCAGCTGCGTCGCGCTGGGGGCGCTGATCGCGGGTGTGACGCCGGCTCGCTGGCTGGCGCTTGGGATCGTCGCGATGGCCTGCGCGGACGCGGCGCTTGTGATCGCGGACTTGCTGCAGCAGCCAAACGACGCGCTCAACGCGGCGCACCCCGTGGGCGGGCTGCCGCGCTTGCAAGCCGAGGTGTTCGGCTCGGCCGCGATGGGCTACGGCGACCTGTTCGTGGCAGGCGTGCTCGGCGGGCTGCTCGCGGCGAGCGACGCTTACGCCAGACAGCTGGCCGGAGCGACGCTCGTGGCCGGGCTGGCGATCGCGTTCGACTTCCTGTTCTTCGCGGTGAGCGAGCTGCCAGCGACCGTGCCTGTGGCGAGCGCGCTCGTGATCCTCATGTTGAGGACCCGCCGTCACAGGGTCAGACGGGCGGAAGCTCTCGCGCCGGAGCAGGCTCGATCGGCTCGAGCGCCGGCAGCTCCCTGAGCCGCGCGCCGGTCAAGCGCCCGTCCCGAGCGCGGATCGTCGGGATGTCGTGCGCGTCCCGCGTCTCGACGGCCGGCGCCGGCTCCGCGTCGTCGAGCTCGAGCTTGACGGTCGGCGCCTGGGCGCTGGCCTCGATCGGCGCGGGCTCTGTCAGCTCGCGTCCCGAGGAGGCGCCCAGCTCGGCGATCTCCCTGACCTTCGGGGCCAGGCGCGAGTCGAACGAGCGGGCCGCCTGGTTGTAGGCCTCGACCGCCGAGTTCAGCTGGCGCCCGAGCTTCGCGAGCGGGTCCACGAAGATCGCGAGCCGCCGGTGCAGCTCGCGCCCTGTCTCGGCGATGTGGCGCGCCGACTCGGCGATCTGCTCTTGGCGCCAGCCATAGTGCACGGCGCGCAGCAGCGCGATCAGGGTCGTGGGCGTCGCCATCAGGACCTGCTGGTGCACGCCGTACTCGATCAGCGCCGGGTCCTCGGCGAGCGCGGCCTGATAGATGCCGTCGGAGGGCACGAACATCACCACCAGGTCGGGGGTTCCGTCGAACTGGCGCTGGTAGCCCTTGGAGGCGAGCTTTGTGATGTGGTCGCGCGTCTGCTTGGCGTGGCGCGCCATCTGCACGCCGCGCTCGTCGTCGGTCTGGGCCTCCAAATGCGCGAGATAGGCGTCGAGCGGCACCTTCGAGTCGACCACGATCACCTTCTCGCCGGGGAGCTTGACGAGCACGTCGGGGCGCAGCGCCCCGTCTTCGGACTGGACGGTGCTCTGCTCGAGGAAGTCGCAGTGCTCGATCATGCCGGCCATCTCGATCACGTTGCGCAGCTGGATCTCGCCCCACGAGCCGCGTGTGCTTGGACGCTTCAGCGCGGACACGAGGTTGCCCGTCTCCTGGCGCAGGCCGCCGACGCCCTCGTGCAGCTGGCGCACCATGCTCGCCAGTTCGCCCTGGGCCTGCTTGCGCTCGCGCTCGAGGCGACCGATCTCGTGCTCGACGCGGCCGAGCTTCTCGTTGACAGGGCCAACGAGGCCCTTCAGCTCCTCGGCGCGCTTTGCCATCTCGCCGGCCGCGCGCTCCTCCTCGGCGCGGCGCTGGTCGGCGAGCCTTTGCGCGAGCGAGTCGCCTGTCTGCTTGAGCACGTCGGCGGAGATCGACTTCATTTCGTCGCGCATGCGCTCGCGGCTGTCCGCGGAGATGGTGTTGAGCTGCTCGCGCAGCCGCTCGCGGCCGGAGCGCGCGAGCGCGACAGCGACCGCGGCGCCCGCGAGGGCGCCGATCGCAAGGCCAACGATTACCAGTAGAACGGACACGGATCCTCTCTTTTCAAGTTGTCGCACTACAAGGTGACATCGGATGCGGACGTCGAGGTCTACGATTGGGCTGTGAGCACGACCGAGGCACAGCTCAGCCATGGCGACGCGGACGTGGGCGGGGGCATCAGGCTGCACTACGTCGAGGCTGGAGAGGGGCCGCTGGTCGTGCTGCTGCACGGCTTTCCCGAGTTCTGGTACTCGTGGCGCCGTCAGATCCCGGCGCTGGCGCAGGCTGGCTATCACGTCGTGGCGCCGGACATGCGCGGCTACGACCTCTCGGACAGGCCGCAAAGCGCGAGCGCATATGAGACGGGCCTGCTGGCGGACGACATCGCGGGGCTGATCAAGCACTTCGGCGAGCAGAGCGCATACGTCGTCGGGCACGACTGGGGCGCCGTCGTCGCTTACACCGTGGCGATGCGCCATCCCGAGCTCGTGCGGCGCCTCTCAATCCTGAATGTGCCGCACCCGGCGCGCATGGTTGAAGGGCTCAAGTCGCCAAAGCAGCTGCGCAAGAGCTGGTACATGTTCTTCTTCCAGATCCCGAAGCTGCCCGAGTACCTGATCGCTCGCGACGACTTCTCGTTCGCAAAGCGCTCACTGCGGGCCGACTCGAAAGACGCCTTCACCGACGAGGACCTCGAACGCTACGTCGAGGCCTGGTCGCAGCCAGGCGCGCTCACGGGGATGATCAACTACTACCGTGCGATGATGCGCCGCTCGCCGCGCAAGGCGCTCGCGCAGCTGAGACCGATCGAGGCGCAGACGCTAGTGATCTGGGGGATGCGCGACCGTCACATCGGCAGCGAGCTGGCCGAGCCGGCGCCCGAGTGGGTGCCGAACGTGCGCGTGGAGCGCATCGCCGAGGCGACCCACTGGGTGCAGCACGACGCCGCTGGGCGCGTCAACGAGCTGCTGCTCGGCTTCTTCGACGAAGATCGTCCGTAGCTCCCCCGCGCACCCCCGCTCAGGGCTGGGCCGGCTGTGGAGCAGGGTTGGGGCGCGCGAACGGGACGATCCCGCGCAGCGCGAGCACGCCCATCAGCGCCACCAGCAGGCACGTGACGGCGCCGACCCCAAGGCCGGCGCGTGCCCCCGCCCAGCCCATCACCCAGCCGACGATCGGGCCGCCGATCGGAGTGGAGCCCTGGAAGGCGACGAACCACAACGACATTACGCGCCCCCGCATCGAAGGCGCCGCGCCAAGCTGGAGCGTTGAGTTGCCGGTGGCCATGAACGAGATGCTGGCCCAGCCGACCAGCGCGAGCGCGACGAGCTCGACCGGCAGCGTGGGGGCGAGCGCGGCGAGCATGATCACGGCCCCGAACGCTCCCGCGGCGAGCACGAGCGTGCGCAGGCCGGTGCGCCCGATGGCGGCGACGACCAGACCTCCGGCCACCGCCCCGGCGCCCATCGCGGCGGTCATGAAGCCGTACCCCGCCGCGCCGACGTGCAAGCCCTGGCGGGCCATCACGGGCAGCGTGACCTGAAACTCGTACGCGAGCGTCCCGACGAGCGCCATCATCAAGAGCGGGATCGCGAGCTCGCGGTTGTGGCGGACATAGCGCAAGCCTTCGCGCAGCTGGCCGGGGCCGCGCCCGGTGGGCGGGCTCGGGTGCAGCGCCGTGAGGTCGAGCGTCAGCAGCGAGGCGATCACCGCCACGAAGCTGGCGGCGTTGACGAGGAAGCAGACGCCCTCGCCAACCGTCGCGATCAACAGGCCCGCGACCGCCGGGCCGATCGTGCGGGCGACGTTGACGAGCACCGAGTTGAGGCTGACCGCGTTGCGCAGGTGCTCGGACCCGACCATCTCGAGCATGAACGACTGGCGCGCCGGGTTCTCGAACGCGTTGTTGAGGCCGAGCAGCATCGCGAGCGCGCCGATCTGCCAGACGCGCACCTCGCCCGTGACGGTGAGGATGCCGAGCGCGAGCGCCTGCAATCCCATCATCGCCTGCAGGAAGACCATCGCGCGGCGCTTGTCCACGCGGTCGGCGATCACGCCGCCGTAGGGGCCCAGCAGCAGGATCGGGAGCGTTTGCAACGCGACGATCAGCCCAAGCGTGGCGGCTGAGCCGGTGAGGGTGAGCACGAGCCACGCCTGCGCCGCCATCTGCATCCACGTTCCGCTCAGCGAGATCGCCTGGCCGGCGAAGTAGCGGCGGTAGTTGGGGATCTCGAACGCCTTGAATGTGGCGCGGCCCGCTCCGAGCAGGCGCGTCATGGGGCCATCATAGAAGCCGTCGCCTGCGCTCAGACAAAGGATGACACGCCGGCCGGCTCAGCCTCCTTTGGTTGCTTCGGAAGTAGAGCTTTGTCCGTCTTTGGATGAGCTGTTCGTGCTGGTCGAGGAAGACGCCCCCAAAGAGCCCCGACGCTCAGGCAGGCTTTCCGGCCCGTTGCTCTCCGGGAAGCCATCGCCGCGGCTGCCGCCGGAGCTCGTGTTGCCCTGACTGCTGTCGTGGGGGCTGATGCCCGAGGGGTTGATGCCTGAGGGGTTGATGCCTGAGGGGTTGATGCCTGAGGGGCTGACGCCTGAGGGGTCACCACCTGAGGGGTCACCATCTGAGGCTTCGCCTGAGGAGCGGCCGTTGCGTTCGTCATGACGGCTCGAGCCGTCGCCACCCTCTGAGACCTGTCCGGCGTGTCTGGTGTCATGGCTTTCGTTGCCGTCGCGCCCAGCGGTCGCGTCGCTCCTTGATGCGCTCGAGTCGAGGCTCTGTGCTTTGTCGTGCTTGCCACCGTCGTCCGCTCGGCCTCGTCGACCGTCGCCCCCGCGCGTGCGTGGCGGGACTGGTGGAGGCGGGGGAGCTATGGCTGTCGTAAAGGGCATGGCGCTCGGTCGTGACCCGATCCGCCTACGCCGAGAGGCCGGCCGGTGCGCAGGGGATTGCCTGTCGTTTGCAAGCGCTCGTCGCCTGCCCACTTCGGGCCCGACGCTTGCGAAGCGTGTGGCGACCACAGCGGTCGACGCCATCCGGGCGTGTGCCGGATGGCGATTCGCGTGCGATGCGCGGCGGCCATGCGCGGCCTTCGAGGGAGCATGCACGGCGGCGATCCCGCCTGCGAGCACGCTGGCGGTGACGGCGACGGCGCCACCCTTGATCAGCAGCCCCGCCACACCCGCCGAGCCGCCACCAGCGCCCAGCTCGGCCAGACGCTCGATCGTCGGTGCGCCGCGCCCTCCGGCGCTTAGCGCCCAGCTCACCAGCGGAGGCGGCACGATCGCTCCGGCAGCGGCGCGCAGCGTCACGCGAGCCCGATAGACGAGGCCGCGCAGCGCGTTCTCGCTGACGCCCAGCTCGCGCGCGACCTGGCGATGACTGTCCCCCTCCACGGCGGTGCGCAGCAGCGCCTTGCGCTGCATCTCCGGGAGCGCGGCGAGCCCGGCGAGCGCCTCGCGCACCGCGATCCGCCGCTCGAGATCCTCCTGCGGAGCGTCGGCGCCCGAGAGGCTCTCGCTGAGCTTGCAGTAGTCGTAGCCGGAAACCCTCAGCATGTTGAGCGCCGCGTTGTGCACGATCCGGTAGAGCCACGGCTTGACGTCGCTCACCTCGGCGCCCGAGCGCAGTGCGAGCCACGCCTGCAGGAGGGCCTGCTGCAGCGCTTCCTCGGCGCACTCGTCGGAGAGCAGCAGGCGCCGGCAGTAGCCGAGCAGCGGACGGCGATAGCGCTGCACGAGCGCTTCGAACGCGCGCTCGTGACCTGCGTGGGCGAACGCCGCCAGACGCGCGTCGCTCTGGGTGAGGAGCAGCCGGACTGAGACCGAAGGGCTCATGCGGTGTCGATGACATGGTAGGGGCTGGCTGACCTTCCCCGCCGTGGCGGCAATTCACCACACCGGCCCGCGGGATCGTCGGCGGGATGGCGCGCAGGGAGCGGCGGGTGGGGGCATGCCGCCGCTCCCTGGGTCGAGCGCGCCGTCGGGCCTACCTCACCAGCAGGACGCCCTCGAACTCGCTTCCACTCGGGCCGATGCGCAGCTCGGCGGCGCGCACGACCGGCCGGTCACCAGCGCCGAGCTGTCACACGGTGGTTCGGTGGCGACGGGCTCGTCGTCGTCATCCCCGTCGTTCCCTTCATAGGGCATTCCTCCTTGACTACGCGTTTGGCGCTTGGTTTTCTGAGGGTTGCCCGTATGGACACCGTTCATCGCGATTACTCACGCAACTGGACGAATGTCGAGATCGCGCTTTCGATTAGCCCGGCTCAGCGCGAGAGGGTGACGATGCTCGCGCGAGTCGGATTTGTCGGTATCTCGGTGACGTAGACAGCCGAGCGGGTGAGGGCGGTCGCTCCCAGGCGCGTCTTGCCACCCCGCCGGGCGCCGCGGTCACGACAAAGGCTTGCGCCGTTGTATGCGTGTTCGTAGCCTCGCTGGTATCCGGGGTCGCGTCGCACGGTCGAAGGCAAGCGCAAGAGGATGCGGTCGTGCCCTTGTGTCGCGCGTGCGCCGATGCGAAGCTCCTGGGAGCAACGGTCGACGCGCTCGTAGAGCAGTCGTCCGCGCAGCAGCGACGGGTTCGCGAACGTGGCGCCGGAGTGGGCTGAGCGCAGAGTGTGGCGCGCGCCACTGACCAGGTTGACTGCCTCGATTGCGGCACGGTGTGGTGTGTTGAGCGCGAACACGACGGTCGAGCCGTCGAGCCCTGGTCGCCCGATCGAGCCGGTCGATCCGGACACGATCAGGCGGGGCGGCTGCGCGGGCGTCGGCAGCGCGATGCCGAAGAGGCTCTCTGTGCCGGTGGCCACCGGGGCTCGATAGACCACCCAGCCGTCTGAGATCGCCAGCGCGCTCAGTTGCGCAACAGGAAACGTGGCTTTCACCGCCATCGTGGCGCGGTCGGCGACAGTGAGCTGGTTGGCGCTCTGCCAGGCGATCAAGGACTGGCTGAGCGCTGGATAGTCGCCGGGCAGAGGGCTCGTGCGCCCGGATTGAAGGCGCAGCATCCCCGGCCCGTCCAGCTGCTGCCATGCGAGCTCTCCAGCGGCAGCCGAGGGGTCGGTCGACGCTGGCAAGCCGGCTGCCGTCGCGACCGCGCCGCTGAGAAACAGCGCGCACAGGCACAGCCCGAGCGCGTCGAGCCTGCGCAGCCCGAGCCACAGTCGCGGCTCGGTGGCCATCCCCTCCAGCGGTCGTGCCCCTCCATGCTCGTCTCGCAAGCCCGGCGCCATCCAGACTATGGGCAGCGCTCGACCGATCCCAAACGCGCATCCGATCAGCAGCCCGACGAGCGGGGAGCCGGCGGCGAAGCTGACGCCGGCGAGCGCCCATACGGCGAAAGCGAGCACGAAGGTCGTGAAGCCGAGCCCCAGCAAGAACCCGTATAGCCCGCAGGCGAGCGGCAGGGGCATCGTCCAACGCCAGCGCTCGGGAACCTGCCTGCGGATCTGCGGCGCGATCTTGACACCCCGCCAGTCGGCGATCGCGGCCGCCAGCGCGATCCCCACGCCGAGCGCCTCGCGCGCGCCGTCGGCGTCGTGGCCGATCAACTCTCCAACCGACGCCAACCCGCCGAAGGTGAGCGCGCCACCGGCTATCGCGCCGAAGGTGAACGTCGTGCAGGCTAGGAGTGTGGCGGAGCGGCGAGGATCGCCGAGCGCGGTCCCGATCGTGTCCACCATCGAGAAGCCGCACGGCGACCATGCGCCTGTGACGCCGGCCACCAATGCTGTCAGCACCGCGGAGGCGGCCAGCCCGCTCAGCACGGGACCATCGTTTCGTAGTACTGCACGCAGAAGACCTTGCGGCCGGCGTAGCAGTAGCCGGTGAGCGCGGCGTCGCCGTTGATGCGCACGCTGGTGTAGCCGCAGCAGTCCCTCAACCTGCGCACTCGTCCTCCGCAGCAGCGATACCAGGAGCCGTCGTTCTGAAGCTTCAGACCGTGCTCGACTCCGGCCGTGTGGCAGATCTTCGACCGTGGCGCCGGCGCGAGCGGCTCACCGTCCGGTTCGAGCAGACGGCGGCCGTGCTCGTCGAGCGGATAGCCCCGCGGGTCGATCGGGCGACCGAGGTCGTCGACAGGGTGACCGTCGCTGGCGCGCAGCGGGTAGTCGTTGCGATCGACGCGCGGCAGGCCAGTGGGATGGGGGCAGTTGCCGGTCGTATAGGTGTGGCCGCAGAAGTTCGTGTAAGCATCGGCGTCATCGGGGAGCACGAGTTGCGCCACGGTGCGCGAGCCCGCGAGCCCGATCAGGGCGGCGCCCGCCCACTCCAGGAAGCCGCGTCGGCTGCTGTGCCGCAGGACCGCGTCGGTGAAATGTTCGTCGTGAGGCTCGCTCGGCAAGCGAGACCCTCCCTGCGCATGTGCGGGCACTCGCTTCTCGTCGGGCTCAGGCGGCAACCGAGATCGCTCCTTCGCGGGCACGCGCGCTCGCGAGGATGCTCTCGAGCTGCGCGAGGCTGTTGAAGGTCCCCTTTGCCAATGCCACCCCCTCCAGATCGAGGGCCACGGCGTAGGGGCTTCCGGGCGCCGCCGCCTGTGCCCAGATCGTCGCGTCGGCCAACTCGTGGAAGATCCGAACCGCGACCAGCGGGTCCGCCGCCACGTGCGAGATCGCCGGCGCCACGCGACGGCAGAGCGGGCAGCCGTCGGAGGTGAAGACGGCGAGCTTGACCAGCGCTCGAGGGGTCGTGGGGACAGTGGCCGCCCATGCCTGTCGGTCGCCGACGCGCGGGCCCTCGTCCTGCAGCTCCAGCGCGCCGTGGCTGCTCGCCTGCAGGCGCAGCACCCCGACCTCGCGCGCCAGCGCGAGCAGTGCCACCGACAGCGCGGCAAGCGCGGCGATGCTCAGCGTCAGGCCGACCGTCAGCCAGCGCTCATAGCCCGTGGGCGCGAGCGGCAGCCGTCCATAGGCAAGGGCGCCGGCTGCGGCCGCCAGGATGAGGGGGCGCAGCGGCGAGCTCCAGCTCAGGCGCGAGGCGCTTCCGAAGCAGGCGCACGGCTGGCCGTGGCGGCCCGCCGCGAGCGCCGCCGAGGTGAGTGCGGCGAACGCAAGAAACAGGCCTGCCGCGGCCTCGGGCGCCTCAGGCGCTTCGGCGACGAGGGCTGCCGCCAAGCCGAGCTCGACCGCGATCAATGCCCACACGAGCGATGACTGAAGCCGTGCGCGCGAGATCCCATAGGTCGCGAGCGCCGCCGCGGCCTGGTCCGCCCGCCATGCCTTCGATCCCGCGGAGAGGCAGAGGACGACTGCCAGCAAGGTGGAGAAGACGGCGGTCATGCGATCACTCTCGATGCTCGCGAGCTATGTGAGCAATGCAGGCCGGCGATCGGGCGGCCCGGGTGCGTGCCCGGGTCAGTCCAGTCGGCGATCACGAACGAGTCGCTGACGATCATTTCAGCAGTGTTATGCGTGCGCCGGATCGACTGAGCCCTCGATCCACTCCAGGTAGCGCTGAGCGCCCGCGACGACGTCGAGCGCCACGAGCTCGAAGGTCTCGTACGGGTGGATGGCGCCAAGCAGATCGTCGAGGGGAGAGACCTTCCCGCGCGTCGTCTTGACGACAAGCAACGCCTCGTCGTTCCGCTCCACCTTGCCTTGCCACCGATAGATGGAGCGCACCAGCGGGACGATGTTCACGCATGCCGCCAATCTCTCCTCGACCACTGTCGAGGCGATCCGCTCGGCGTCCGCTTGTGGGGTCGTGACGAGGCAGACGACGGCTTCGGAGGGTCTTGGCTCGATGGTGGCGCCGTCTGCCATGACGCTGGTCAGCATAGAGCGATGTGATTGGCGCCGGTCCAGGATCGAGGGGCTACATCTGCATCCATCGCCTGCGCGCCGTCGGCGCGGCGCGAGCTATTCGTCACTCCACGTCGTGGAACAGAGTGGCGGGAGGGATCTCGAGCGCTCGCGCGAGCTTGAGGATCTTCGGGAGGCTCGGTTCGAGCTCGCCTAACTCGATCTTCCCGATCGTCGAGCGGTCGACGTCGGCCTCGAGCGCAAGCTGTTCGATCGTGAGCCCGCTGCGCTCGTGCGCCCACGTCAGGTTCGCGCCGAACGTCTCGGCTGG
Organism: uncultured Solirubrobacterales bacterium; assembly: GCA_963764655.1. Classification (GTDB taxonomy): domain Bacteria; phylum Actinomycetota; class Thermoleophilia; order Solirubrobacterales; family Solirubrobacteraceae; genus Palsa-744. The sequence continues at coordinate 1,204,843 of CAVXTI010000001.1, read as the reverse complement.
GCCATTTGGCACGAGGTCGGTGATGACCGGCGTCTCGACTTGCACGCCTACTGGGCCGATTCCTTCAAAGAAATCGGCTACCTTGACTTCGGCGCCACTAGCGAGCTTCAACATCGTGGAGAATTTGGGGGACTGCTTGGCGCGCTCGATCAGGCTGATCGCCGATCGGTCGACTTTTGCCAGGGTCGCTAGACCTCTCTGGCTGGGACCCACTCGCTTGCGAATCTTGCGGAGGCTTCGACCGAACTGACGCAGAGCGCTCGCGGTCTCGGGATCGATGGATTGGACCATCGGCCGAGTCTCACCGATCGCCTACAGCAAGCCAACGGCAAAAACACAACAGTATGTCTGGTGGCTCGGATGTATCAAACGGCGCTTGGCGCGTGCCTCCCGTCTTTGGATAGGGTCGTGAGCATGTGGCAAGATGTCGAGGATGGGATCATCGGCGGTGATCTGACGGCGGGACTCGCGTATGCGACTCCCACGGGGGGAGCAGTCGTGACAGCCGTCGCGCCGATCGGGTTGCGCAATAGAGAGCAGGGGACGGTGGGCTTCACCACCTCGCTCGGGTTCGGGCGCAAGCTGGACCGCATCAAGGAGAATCCACGGGTCGCGCTGGCCTTTCACGCTCGCGAGCATGGCTTTGCAAGCGAGCCCCGGTTCGTGCTCGTGCAGGGGACGGCTAGCTACGATCCCAAGCCCGATCCGGCGGTCCTCACGGAGCGCATACAGCCGGCGTCGACTCGGTTCATGGGCGCTCCGCGGACGGGGGTCTTCTGGAATCGGTGGCTCAGCGCCTATTACGCCGACCGTGTGCTTGTGACGGTGCGGGTCGAGCGCGTGATCTCTTGGCCGGATCTCTCGTGCGCGGGGGAGCGGGTGGTCTCCGGAGCACCTCTCACCCTCGAGGATCCGCCCTCACAGACTCCTCCGAAGAAGGGCGCTGGCCCGCGTGTGGATGTCGCTCGCGCGGCGCGACGGCTGCGCAAGCTTCCGCATGTGCTCGTCGCCTATCCCGGCGTCGACGGATTTCCGACGATCGTGCCGGTGGCAGTGGGGGAGGACAGCCAGTCGGGTATCGCCTTGGCGGGCCCGCTCGCAGCGGGCGCTCGCCGTGCCGGCGTCCTGGCGCATCGCTACGAGCCGAAGTTGATTGGCTTGGAGACGCGTCAGCACACAGGTTGGCTGCGGGACGGCATATACGCTCCGCATACCGAGAACGGCTTCCGTGCGCCGGCAAACAAGACGCTGCTGCTGCTGGCCAACGGTCTGATGGCGCGACGCGGGCTCAAGCAGGCGCGCACGCTCGGGCGGGCTTGAGCCCTTGAAGTAACACGCTCATGTCACTTCACGATCCTGGCAGCTCGCATGTAGCGTGACCAGGGCCTCGTCAAGACACACCGCTCTTCGACGCGGGCTTGACGCTGCCGGAGGTCCTGCCCACGGCTTGGTCGGGCGTGATCGTGCCGTAGTCGTTGCTGCTCGCCTTGTCAAGCGTGCCTTCTGCGGCGACACGGTCCTTGAGCGCCGGCGCCACCGCGTCCGCGAGCGCGAGATGCATGTCGATGAACTCTGGCTTTGCCATTTGCGGATCGTCGACTTCGGTAAAGATCGTGAGCACCCCGAGCGTGTCCTCACCGTCTCTGATCGGCGCCGCGGCGACCCCGGTCATGTCACCGAAGCGCTTCAGCTGATCGGGCGTCAGGCGTAGCGCCGGGTCGGACAAGGCGTCGCCGGTGGCGAAGAAGTACTCGTTGGCTACCCAGGCTGAGCCTGTAACCGCTTGTGGTGCCTTGGGGTTGACTTCCCAGCCCTCCTGTGGTCCGGTCTCCGTCGGGTCATACACAGGCCGCAGGCGCGTGCGCTGGCGATTGGGAACGAATACCTGGACATGATGGTCCGGCGGGAGCGGATAGTTTCGCGTGCGGAGGAGATCGTAAATGCGCTTGGCGATGTTCTTCCTCATCGTCGTGAGCGCGTCTTCTGTGATGCTCATTGCCTCCCATAGGCGTTCAACGCCACGGTCGGTCACCATCGCATAGCCCAGCGCGGGAAACCCGAGCACCAGCCCGACTATCGCGACGTAGCCACCGGCGTCGACGAGGTTTTTGGTGAGCGAGCCGCCTTCGCCAAGGCAGATATCGGTTATGGCGCCAAGAAGGAGCACGATCGCTAGCGCGATTGAGCCACCGAGCATCATCGCCTTATGGCGGTCGATCAAGTCGACGAGCGATTCAGCCCAGCGCGCCAGCTTGTTCCGGCTCGTGCGCGGCTCGTGAGGAGGCATTTGTGGTGCGAGTCTCTCACGAGATCTCCTAAATGTCAATTATTGGATTTGAGTCGGTCAATCAGCATTTGGAGACCAAGTGCGATTGCAAGACCTCTAAAATGCTGGTGGACTCGAACCACCACTGACCATACAGTCCACAAGGCCCTCAACCAGATCAGGGGGTGTAGATGGGTTCGGGGCGCCCAGATCGTCCATTTTGCCGGGGTTGCTGGACGTATCGAACGGGTTGGGAGGGGTGGATGTTCTCAAAGTGTTCTCACGGAGAGCGGTGGCTCGAACGCAGCTACTCCTAACGCGCCGCGCGAAAGCAGCAGCGCCCAAGGCGGACGAAACGACGGGAGCGGCGAGTAGCCTGCTCGCCGTGCCCGCCGACCCAATCTCCGTGCGCTGGACGGACCACGCCCTCGACAAGGCGCGGCAACTCAGCTTCGCTCGCCACGATGTCGAGTCGGCGCTGCTCGACGGGCACGGCAAACGGCGGCGCAACAAGGGGAGGGCGGCGTGGCAGGTCGTGGCAGGCCGTCTCGTGATCGCCTACGAGCATCCAGACGGCGACCATCCGCTTGTGGCCCGCATTGTGACGATCTGGCGGCGGCGCTAGCCTATGGGTATGCGAATCGACGGGCACTACGATGCCGACGCGGATATCGCCTGGGTCCGCTTCGAGAACTACGACCCGAGCACGGTCGTGGCCGAGGAGACGGACACGGGCTTGCGGGAACTCGACCCGAGCACCGGTGAGGTCGTTGGATTGGAGTTCTGGCAGGCGAGTCGCGAGCTTCCGGCGGATTTCTTGAGGATGCTTCCGCCGCCTCAGGTTCACGTCGCAGCCTGACGAGTCGAGGCCAGGCGTGGGTTTCCGTGGTGACTTCAAGTCTGCACCGAAGGGTGCGAAGATCCGCTGTGGCCACGAGCCCATGACTGTACTTATCATTCTTGCTAAGTTCTGGAGATAGCGCCCGATCTACAGAATCCCGTTGGGGGTAGCGCCGTCGAGTCGGCTCAGGGCCGCGTCAAGCGTAGTGCCGCGTATCGCGCGGTTCGCGCCGAATACGAGCGCATCCGGGCCCTTCGTGAGGTCAGTCCGATTGCGGCGCATCTGCGTCAGCGTCGAGTTGAGTTGGGACTCACTCAGGAGGAGGTCGCCAAGGCGGCGGACACTTCCCACAGCGCCGTCTCTCGGCTCGAGAAGGGCACGCACATCCCGCAGTTGCCGACGCTGCAGCGGATCGCTGCGGTGCTGGATGAGGAGTTGCTTGTGTGCTTCCAGCGCACCGTAGACGGCGAGGTGGAGCGCGAGTTCGCGTCTGTTGCCTGATCCCAATCAGCAGATGGATTTGGACTCCAAGTATTCAGACTAAGAGCGCCTAACAAAAGGTAGGATTCGGTGTGGGGCTGTCGAAGTCCTGCGTTATGGCGAAACCTTTGCTTCCAGATGGGTTGTGGGCTCGGATAGAGCCGATCTTGCCGGAGCGTGAGCCGCGGCTGACTGGGCGCCCACGGGTGGCCGATCGAGCGGTGCTGACAGGGATTTTGTTCGTGTTGAAGACCGGGATTCCGTGGGAAGACTTGCCGCAAGAGATGGGGTGTGGGTCGGGGATGACGTGCTGGCGGCGCCTGCATGAATGGAACGAAGCCGGGGTCTGGAGCCGGTTGCACCAGGTGCTCTTGGACGAGCTACAGGACGCCGGCCAGATTGACTGGTCCCGCGCAGTCGTGGATAGCTCGCATGTGCGGGCCAAAGGGGGGGCGAGCAAACCGGCCCCTCGCCGGTCGACCGCACCCGCCTTGGCAGCAAGCACCACCTGATCGTCGACGGCAGGGGCACGCCGCTGGCGTTCACGCTGACCGGTGGGCACCGCCACGACATAACGCAGCTCACGGAGCTGGTGGATCGCGTCCCGCCGACCGGCCGTCACGGCAAGTTCCGCCCCCAACGCTTGTACGCCGACCGGGCGTACGACTCCAAGCGCCACCGCAAAGAACTCCGTGAGCGCTACATCGTCCCCAAGATCGCCAGGCAGAAAACCGGCCACGGCTCCGGGCTCGGACGCGAGCGCTGGGTCGTGGAGCGCACGATCTCCTGGCTGCACGCCAACCGCTACCTCGCCCGACGCCACGCACGCCGCGCCGACATCCACGAAGCCATGCTAACCCTCGCCTGCGCAAAGATCTGCCTCAAACAAGCCAACCACTTTTGTTAGGCGCTCTAAGGCGGTGGCCGTCGCAGCGTCGCAGACGGTAACTTTGGATTGTTTTCTTGATGCTGGTTCGCTTGACCTCTTGGAAGTCGACGTAATCGTGAGACGTGAGCAAATGCTCAGCAATGTTCACAGCAATACGCAGAAACTTTCTGTCAGTCCGCTTCTTTATGAGTTGGTTAATCTTTTTCACAACCCCAACATCAAGTTTCAAGGATTTCTCACTAATTCTACCCTGTGATGCGAGGGTGTTGATAAAATGGAACGCTGGCACCGTGGGTGAGAGATTGGCACGATACTCCTGCCATATGGCACTTTTGTTCAGTGCCTCATCGAAGTCAAATCCCCTCATCTATAGCAAGGCAGGTCTCCGAGTTGAGCAGCTTTGTCGCTCTTCATGGCTTTCCGCATCGCGCGGATGCTTCGCCGCTCGGCAATATCCGGGGTGCGCGATTGCTCTCGTGGACGTGGATGCGCCATCGAGCGTATACGAGCCGTCCGTACGCCGGTTGCGGAGTAGCAATCGTCGACGGAAATAGTCGCGAACGACATACCGTGCCAGGTCGATCTGATGTGGTCGCGATCCCTTGATAAACGTCAAGTCGAGGGATCCAGGGCTATGGGCTGGAGGGGATGCGACATCAGATGGTGGCTTGCCGTGGTCATGCCACCGAATTGACAGCTCAAAACTGCCACTTGGATCGTGGCCCAGAACGATATCCGAGAAAGTGCCCGAGCCACGCCGCCGCCGCCGTGTGCCGCAGGGCGTGCTGCGGAATGTCGCGCAGCGCCGCGTTCGTCGCGCTTGCGCTCACGCACCGGGCCTTACGAACACATGCTCTTGATTTTGAAACCGACCTCCTATAAAAGTCGGGTTTCTCGAACCGTCCCGTCTGCGGCTACGAGCGTATGGCGGTACTTACGATGAACGTCGAACGCGATGAGGAGGTGTAAGGTGGTACCAGACGGCATTAAAGAAGTCCTCGTGCACACACACGGGACGACCTCCGTGGCATCAGTTCACCATGAGGTCTTTATTCTATGGGACTCAACTCTCGGCGCGCCGGACACGATCTCAATCCGCTGACTAGACCGTCTCCTTCTGATCGAAGGAGCAGCCTTGCTTGGCTCGTTGGCCTTTCGGGAGGTTGCTCGGCGCATGATATGCGTTCTTTGGCGTTCCCTCCCACCGTGTCGCACGACGGTGTGCAAGCATATGGTCGATGGCGCACATCCGTAACGATGCGTCGTATTTCTGCTCCCTGTGGCTGCCTTCGCTTCCGCGGCCCTAGCCCCCGTCCCACATTCCTGCATCTAGATCGGAGCTTCATCAGTGGCCTATATGAAGTAGGGGACATTGGTATCGATGAAGATTTGAGATTAGCCGGATAAATGTGGGGCCTCGGCACGAAGGAAGACGACTTCCTTGAGCTCCGCCGGCGCCTTGCAGACCTGTTCGCACTCACACCCACCCCGACCGGGAGGCCCTGATACCAGCAAACCAGACACATCTCCTCACGCCGATCCACGATCTCATGGTCGCGGGTAACGCACTCGCGGAGATCGTTGAAGAAGTGCGCAGCCGGGGTGATACCGAGTCGGTGGAGGCGAACGCGCTCCGTGAGTGGGAGCGCGCGCTCGCGGCCGTGGGGAGGGCTGTCGGATGACGCGCTTCGGTGCAATCGTCACCAAGGCGAAGGTCGTGCGATCGAGGTGGTGCATGTACGGGCTCGCCGGGCCGCTGCTCATCCTGCTCGCAGGCTGTGGGCCGCTGCCGGCAGGGGAAGACCCGGCCGCGAGCTGGCCCGCGCCGTCCTCTAGTCACGGGTGCGTCGAGCATGACGGTCTACCGGACGCACGGTGTACGCCGGGCGCGATCCGCGCCGGCGTCACCCTCGCGACGATCTGCGCCTACGGGTACAGCCGCCGCGTGCGGCCCCCGGAGAGCTACACCGAGCCGTTGAAGCTCGCGCAGATCCGCGCCTACCACCTTCCCGGCCCGGTGCGCGACTACGAGGAGGATCATCTTGTGCCCCTCTCGATCGGCGGGGCACCCAGGAGTCCCGCCAACTTGTGGCCCGAGCCGCGCTATGGCCCGAACAGCGCCGGTGAGAAGGACGAGCTTGAGAGCTGGGCGGCGCGGATGGCGTGCGCCGGGCGCATCGGGCTCGCTCACCTTCAGCACGCGATGGCTCGCAACTGGAAGGCGCTCTACCGCGCTGCGGGAGGCGAGCGTGTCCTGCGCGCCTATCCGCCGGGCGCATAGAACCGTGTAGCGGCGCGCTACGGTTCGAGGGACCGTGAGCGACCGGCGCAGGATCACCCTCGACATCAAGCTCGACGGTCACCAGGCCAAGAGCGAGACGACGTGCTCGTGGGCTGGCCCCTACATCCTCGCGATAGTGACCGTGCTGCCCGAGCCGGGTCTCGCGTTGGAGGTCAACTCGACATTCGTCGGGCACGAGGGCGTCCCGACGTGCGCGACGCACCTGACGCTCGGCCCTGTCGGGCACGCGCCGTTCATCGTGACCGCCGAGCATGAGCACACAAGTCTTGACCCGACGATTCGGGCGCGGGAGTGCGCCTACGAGCACGCCCAAGCCGTTCTTGAGGCGTTGAAGGGCCTCGGGTATCAGGTCGCCGTCGATGTCCGCGATGACGCCTTCATGGAGCTGAAGCGCGTCGAGCGCTAGCGCCGGTCGGCCTGCGGTTCCTTCCCGACGATCCGGCGACCTTCGGTTGCGGGGTGTCCGCCCTCCCGGACGCCGAGATCGGGCGGCTTGGCCAGATATTCGATACAACACGCCGCACCGCGCCTTATAATCTGAGGCGCGATGTGGGAAGGCTGGGTCCTAATAGCCATATCCATTGTAGGCGGGGCCATATGGAAGGCTCGCGCTCTTCCGTTGCCAGTGCTTTACGTGGCCGCTCTTTTCCTCGTCAAGCGATCTGAAGGCGCCTTCGTCTCGCAAACCGACAACCTGGCAGCCATCGCCTTCGCTGGATCCGTAGTCGGGTGTTTGATCGGGCTCGCTTTGGTCTGTGTCGGCTGGGTCCTGCGAGTCGGCGCTGATCGTCTGCGCCGTGGGCCCAGCGGATCGGACGAAGCGCGGTTCAAGCATTAGCGTGGGGGACGGTCTCCGAGGTACGGCGATAGTTGCGGCTCATGCGGCCTTCATCATTCGGCGCGGTAGACGCATGTCTGGCGGGAATGCGTCCTTGGGTGAGCCGAGGCGCGACGGGTTTCCCCAGCTGGGGAAACCCGTCCCACTCTCAACGACTTCTCAGGCCCCCAACTGCTGGGGCATTCGTTTCACTTCGTGCGCTGGATATCAGCCGACCAAAGCGATCGCCTTCGCGTGAATACGCCCTAGCGACAGAGACACGCGCCCTTTGCGGTTTCTATGAACGTTTATGCGGAGGCGCAGTTTTGTCGTTCCGGCTATGCGCGCTCGTCGTGTCGCGCCGAGTTCGAACATACCGAGCAATTCGTGTTTGCTTACAGGTTCGTATACGCGTGCCATTATCTTCGTTTCGGCCGTGACCGAGCCAGAGATGGTTAGTTCCGACCCGTTGCGCAACCCGCTGGTTCCAGCGGCCTGCGCGACTCCATGACCGCCGCCGCTCGTACTGTGGCGTCCGGCAACCGTGAGGTTCATCGCCGGGCTCGTTCCCACGTCTCCTGCGAGTACGGCTCGACGCAAGTCTTTCGGGTTACACGCGACGGCAGCGATCCCAGGACCCGCCCAGTTGGCGCAAGAGACAGCGCTCAGCCCCGGCACCCGCACCGAGTCGCTGCTGATCAACCCGAGCGGATTGCGGACACTTGAGGTGCGCGGACCCGTTTCGCAGCCTGGTTCGTTGTTGATTGTGGCGCATTCCACTTTGAAGGTCTGGTTAGCTGGGCTCGGAGGCCCATCTTGTTCGGCTGGATTCCCGCCTTTCGGAGAACCCCATTTGCCTGGCCAATCGACCCAGCTGTTGGTCCCCACGTTGGGCATTTGCAGCAGCGCTTCGGGTTCCCACGCGCGACCCCACCGCTTCTGACCGTCGTACCCATTTTCAAATTCGCTGGGCAAGAAGTTGTTGTTGTTGCGGCAATCAGTGGGTAGTTCCTGTGAGCACGGGGTTGTAAAGTCCGCGTGGGAACCGTACGCCACCATGTCGTCAATTCGGTCACTTGTCGACGAGCACGTTCCCGCTGCTGGGATTTCGCTCCCGGGTGATCCTTCGCAGCGGAGCACTCCACGCGCATATGCGTAATCCGTGCCGTGTTGGCTAAACGCCGCGTAGTCGAAGCTGTCAGTTGTCAGCGATGGCGCAACCGTGACGTTTCCCCAATCGCCTTGGTGAAAGTCGATTTCGCCGCTGTACAGGTTTGCGCGGTAGAAGAGCCAGTAGTCGATGTATTCATAGCCGCCGTAGACGCCGGGTGAACGGTAGTAAATTGCGGATCGTGGGCCACTGTCGCAGTCGAGCAGTCCGCCGGACGTGCATTCGGTGTATGGCGAGTGGTAGCTTTGTTCGACATCGCCTTCGCCCGCGACCTTCACGTATGCGGTTGACGTGCGGTCTTTATTGAGACCCGCGATGTTGGCGAGTGGTCCGGTTTCGCAGCCGGTTTTCGTGTCGCACAAATACTGACGTTTCTCTTCGAAGAACTGTTCGACGTTGAGCGGGCGCCACTTCTCGGAAGTATCGAACCGCAGAACGGGCTCAAATCGGTGGGCCAGCGCGCAAAACGATTGGCAGGTCGAACTCGGGTGGCGATAACGGCCATCTTCCAGACTAAGAGCGCCTAACAAAAGTGGTTGGCTTGTTTGAGGCAGATCTTTGCGCAGGCGAGGGTTAGCATGGCTTCGTGGATGTCGGCGCGGCGTGCGTGGCGTCGGGCGAGGTAGCGGTTGGCGTGCAGCCAGGAGATCGTGCGCTCCACGACCCAGCGCTCGCGTCCGAGCCCGGAGCCGTGGCCGGTTTTCTGCCTGGCGATCTTGGGGACGATGTAGCGCTCACGGAGTTCTTTGCGGTGGCGCTTGGAGTCGTACGCCCGGTCGGCGTACAAGCGTTGGGGGCGGAACTTGCCGTGACGGCCGGTCGGCGGGACGCGATCCACCAGCTCCGTGAGCTGCGTTATGTCGTGGCGGTGCCCACCGGTCAGCGTGAACGCCAGCGGCGTGCCCCTGCCGTCGACGATCAGGTGGTGCTTGCTGCCAAGGCGGGTGCGGTCGACCGGCGAGGGGCCGGTTTGCTCGCCCCCCCTTTGGCCCGCACATGCGAGCTATCCACGACTGCGCGGGACCAGTCAATCTGGCCGGCGTCCTGTAGCTCGTCCAAGAGCACCTGGTGCAACCGGCTCCAGACCCCGGCTTCGTTCCATTCATGCAGGCGCCGCCAGCACGTCATCCCCGACCCACACCCCATCTCTTGCGGCAAGTCTTCCCACGGAATCCCGGTCTTCAACACGAACAAAATCCCTGTCAGCACCGCTCGATCGGCCACCCGTGGGCGCCCAGTCAGCCGCGGCTCACGCTCCGGCAAGATCGGCTCTATCCGAGCCCACAACCCATCTGGAAGCAAAGGTTTCGCCATAACGCAGGACTTCGACAGCCCCACACCGAATCCTACCTTTTGTTAGGCGCTCTAAGTGTGGGGTCTGTTATGAACGCGTGTTCGGAACCACCGGTTGAGGGTACTGTAAACAGGTCGTAATTCGCCCCGCTCTTGAGTCGGTTTGTCTGGAACAGAATCAAGGAGCCGTCAGGTGACCAACTGGGTGTGCCACCGTTGCCCCCGTGGTAATCTGAGTTTGGTTGGTCCCGCTGGTCGACACGGTGAACACGTAGTGGCCTGATAAATTTTCACCTCTGAAGGCCAGCGTTGTTCCACCTGGGGAGAAGGACGGAGATAGGGCAGATACCATCGCCGATGACGTTTTCGTAACCTGGATCGGATTGCTGCCGTCGGCGTTTGCCACAAAGAGCTGTGGCCCGTTTCGCCGAGGGACTTGCCATGGAGTTGGTGTTTGAATCGAAGGCGATTTTCGAGCCGTCCGGCGAGAAGTCTGGATCCTCCTGGATGCCTTTCCATGTGATTATGGACGTAAGGCCAGTACCGTCCGTGTTGATCATCTTGATGTGGGCTTCGTTGCTAAGTATGCTATACGTGTCGAAGATCACTTTCTTGCCGTCCGGAGAGAACCGCGGCCGGGCCGATTCACCCGAGTGTAGCTGCGTCCGCACGTGAGTTGCGAGATTGACTAGAGACAAGCCTCCGACGCCGTGGAAACCGCGCTGGACTACAGCTGTACTCCCATCAGGTGACAGGTCGTCCGTGTTGACGCGATTTTCTCCCCCCGATTCGGTCACCTGTTCGCGGTTGCCACCCTGTGAATCAGCTGTCCAAAGTGTGAGGTTGTCCACGTAAACAACGCGATCGTTGGCAGCAAGGCTTGGGGCGCCAACAAGAGCAGTCCCACTAGTGTCAAGCACGGGACCCAGGGGATATACGAGCTTCGATGATGACAGAACGCCACATGGCGCTCGCCTAGTGTTGACCAAGAGCCACTCGACAACATGTAGCCCCCTCTTCAGCGCAGCCTCGCTCTATTGACGATGCTGACGGACAATATGTAGAAACACAGGCGGACAATAAAGTGATCTGCCTCTGATCGGCAAGGTAGTCAACTCATTGAGCGAAGTGTGAGATTTAGTTGTTTTTTTCGCCCAATTTGCGGTCAATATGATCGGGTGCGAGACGAGTCATCGACCTTATACGACTCATCCGCACAGTTCGGGACCACTCATCCGCACAGTTCGGGGAGGGTGCCTCTACGCAGTGATTCGCCTAGCGGCTTCGGCCGATGGACCTATCGGTGGGTGAGACCTGGGCCACGGAGGGCGTGCCCGGCGTTGCCATTGGAGATCCCCGTCGTGCCGTTTGAGCGCGACTACGTTGAGCGTGAATACTTGCGAGAGGCTCACGTCTGCCCGAGGAGCTGACGGTAGACGCGATCCCGGTCTTTAACCTCGCCCGGCCAGAGAACGCCGAGCGCGTCATTCGGTGCTGCGCCGGTGAGCGCTCCCTGCGCTTGCCGCGGTAGTTCTCGGGGTGCGCTCGGGCGTGGTCGCCCGTTGCGGGAGCGCCCCTCCCGATTGTCGCACGCTGCGCGTGCGCGCTGGTCGGGATCGGCTCCCGCAACGGGTGGGAGCCCCTTGTGAAAAGGAGAGCCAGATGGCTACCACCACAACAGAGAACGCCAGCAACGGGCAGGTCAGCAGAGGCCGCGTGGAGCTGTGCGAGATCCCGTTCTCGCGGATCGTCGTACCAGAGGGGTTCAACCCGCGCGGCGAGGTCGTGCATGACGCCGAGAGGCGATGGCGGAGACGATGCGCCAGCGCGGGTGCCTTCAGCCGGTGCGGGTTCGCGCCAGCGAGACGGGGACGAGTGAGTACCTGCTGATCGCCGGTGAGCGGCGCTACCACGCCGCTGCGATAGCCGCGCTGACGCAGCTCCCGGCCGTGGTGCTGCCCGCCGGTGCGGGCGACGAGGCCGAGCATCTGGACTTGCTCACGGACGCGATGATCGAGAACGAGGTCCGCTGCGAATTGAACCCTCTGCAGCGCGCGCTCGGCTTCCAGGCGATGATCGAGCACGGGCTGAATGTCCGCGGTGTCGCCGAGCGGATGGGCGGGAAGGCCAAGCGCAGCTCCCGCGAAAAGCGCATCCGCGAGCACCTGACGATCCTCGCGCTCCCCGAGAAGGTGCGCAAGCTCGTCGCGGCCGGTGAGGTCCCGATGCTCGCGGTCAAGGCGCTCGCGGAGCTCGCAGCGATCCACGAGGAGCTGCCGGCCTACGCGGTCGCCGCCGTGCTCGACACTGACGACGAGTACAGCGAGCCCTATACCTGGCCGGAGGTCACGGAGAGCGCCCTGAAGGTCGCGCTCTCGCACTGCGAAGTCCTGCCGGCCGGGCTGTTCCTGTCCTCGCAGAGCTACCCGCTCGACACGTTCGAGCTGGGCGAGAAGGCGAAGAAGGATCTGGCCGCGTATGAGAAGTTGGTCGGCCGCGCGATCGTCGCGATGCGGTTCTCCTTCGAGCACATCGAGCAGGCCCGCTTGCTCGGCGCTGCGTACCAGGCCGGGTACGGCACGCTGATCGTCGGCCAGGACGTCGCGACCTCTCTGGCTGAGGACTACATAGCCGGTGTCCTGAAGGAAGCACGCGCGCAGGCGCGTCGCCAGCGCGACGCCGAGAAGGAATGCCAGGCCGCGAGCGGCGGTGATGCCGAGGGCACCGGCGGTGACGCCGGCCAACTCGAGGGCTCAGGTGAGGGCGAGTCCACCGCCATGCACGAGGAGGTAATGCGCCGTCGGCTACGCAAACTCGGGATCACCGTTCGTGCTGCCCGCAGATCGGCCGCCCTGCAGCTCGCCCAGACCCTGCCCGCAGCGATCCTCGCCGACCTACTCGGCGTCGACCGGAATACGGCCGAGGACTGGACCCAACTCGCGAACACCGACTGGGCACGCTACGCGGCTGCACGCTGAGCCACCTCAGCAGCCGGAGGCGCAGCCAGGACCATCGGCGTTGTCGTGCGAGCGTCGTCGCATCGCCTCGTGTCGTTTTAGAGTGCCATAAACATCGGAAAGCGAAGTTGGCAGCTCACACCTAGAGATTGCTGTAATTCATCCCAAACAGGTGCGTGAGCAGCGCCCGGCGACATGCTCGCGTCCGCGCAATGGGTCCCGGGTCTTTCTCTCTCGTTTGGGCTTTGTTAGGGGCGCGGGAGTGATCTTGGTTGGGCTTTTAGCCTTGGGTGGCTCGATATGAGCCTATGAGCATTTGAGTGCTTGGAAGGCTTTCTTGTAGTCGCTCGCGAGTGTGTTCAGCGAGCTCTTGATCTTTGGTTCAGCGCTTTTCAGTGCGGCTTCGCCGCTTGTGGCGCTGCTGGCTGTCGTGGAGATCAGCGAGGCGAGTTCGAGCTTGAACATATTGGTAGCGGTACTGACTTCTTCCTTGCGTGCCGTTTCAAGGTTAGGTGCTGCGCTCTCGATTTCGCTGATGCTCTTGTCGATCGCTTCGGCGCTCGTCTTGACTTCGGTGGGGAAATTCGAGGAGATTGGAAGTGTCTGGAGTTTCTGGATCTGCTTGGAGATTTCGCTCGTCGCTGCGCATACCTGTTTGGTCGCTTTTTCCTCAGAGGATTCGCCGCACGCCGCTAGCCCCAACGCAGTGACCAAAAGTAGCGCTATACCGGCTGACCTGCTGAACATCGACGCTTCTCCTATGCTCGTCGCTCACACTAAACGGTCTGGCCGGCTCCGCAGCGACCGCACTCGATCACAATGGCTTCAATTGCGGTTCACGGGCCCGCAAACTTAGAGTCGAGTCCTGTAGTTGCTGGGCGCGTGCTTAGCTGACTGTCTGCTTCGTAGGCTTGGTTGGCGCAAGCGGCTACCCTGGCCTGCTAGCTCGCGGCGTACTCCTTCTCTGCTTCGTCGAGTTCACGCTTGAACTCCTTATTGTCGACGTCGATTTCCTTCTCGGTCGTCTTTTCAGCGCGCGTGAGCGCCTTGTCGAGCTGCTCTTCAAGGCGCGACTCCCCGATCACGAGCAGCGTTGCTTGTCCCGCGTCGATGAGGTCCCCGAGTTCCTTGGCGTCGTCTTTTGAGATGCCCTTTCTGAAGTGTCCGCCGAGGCCGCCGATGGCGCCGCCGAGCAACGCTGCGGGGACGACCGCTGGCGCGGCCAGAACCCCGACCGCCGCTCCGACGGCGATGCCTCCCCAGGCACCGTGCTGTGTTGGCTTCTCGTGCTTCTTGACGTGAACCTTGCCGTCGGCGTCCTTCGTTACCAAGGCAACGTCATAAGTCCCTACGAGCTTCGCCTCATGCAATTCAAGAAGCGTGTCGTAGTCCCCTTCGGCACTGGCGGCGTCGGCGTAGGTCGCGGCATAAATAAAAACTGGTCTGTCGCTCATAGCGAGCTCCTCGCTCTTGCTTGGTGCAGCGCTCCAAGACGCTCCATGCGGGTTGGCGCACAGTTCGGGGCGCATCTCGCGTACACCGAGAACCATCCTTTCCGATCGGCCTTCCGGCATCCGCCGAAACCCGCAGCCACGCTTCTCATTTCCTGCAGAAAGCTCGACGTATGCCCTGCATCGTGGGATGATCCGTGGATGGCGCCCGACGTCGATGGTGCGCAAGACTGTGTGATCCTCGCCAGCTTCGAGAACCGTCACGCTGCCGAGCACATGCTGGCATCCCTTAGACGAGGACTCCGCACCAAGGCCCGCAAGGGACACGCGACTGCTCTGGTGATCAGTGCCAACAAGGACAGTTCGCTGAAGCTCACCCAGTCACGAGTTCTGAGCGCCAGCGGCTTTCTCTACACCCTGCTCCGCATTTCCCTATCGGTAGCGATCGGGTTCATGGGCCTGCTCTCGACGCTGAAGGGCGCGAAGGGCGGAGTACACGAGATCCATGCGCGTGGAGCGCACGTTGGATCGGATGAGCAGGCAGTCCACGCGATCCTCGCTCAAGCCGGCCCGAATGCAGCCCTCATGCTGGTCCGTTGCGATGACCAAGAGACGCGCCAGGCGGTCGTTACGCGAGCGACCGAACGCGCACGGGAAACCTGGAACGGCTCACGCGCACAATTCCTCGCCAGCCTCGACCCGGGCAGCCAGCACGACTGGCTGCGCACCGCCGTCGGCGAACCACCCTCCCGATGACACCCGATCAGACCACAGGAGAACGACTCCTCTCATGGGCTACTGGTCGCGAACAGCGCAGGGGACTACGCCCACGCGATGCGGCGATCCTGATCATCAGCGTGTGGTTCCTAGCCATCGTGGTCTTCGGCGTCCTTGAGCATCTCGTGGAGCCAAAGACCTTCCCGACCGTGTGGCTCGGGATGTGGTGGGCGCTTGAGAGCGTCACCACCGTCGGCTATGGGGATGTCGTGCCGGTAGGTGCTACTGGGCGCATCATCGCGTCGTTTCTACTCCTCGGCGGACTGGCGTTCCTCACCGTGATAATCGCCATGATCACCAGCGGCTTCGTCGAGCGACATCAGCACCGTGCCAGCGCCGCCAGCGAAGATCAGCTCGCCCAACATATCGAGCGACTCAGCTCAGAGATCAAGGAAGTACACGCCGAAGTCCAGAGTCTGCGCCCCACGGGCAACAGCAGCGAGACGGAACGCATGCAGACGGGCAAAACTGAAACGCAAGAATCACCTGCTTCCCCAGACCACTGAGAGAGAAACCGGCCACAGTGCCGCTACCACACCGGACGCGAGCACACCAGCGAACGCCGCTGACGCTCCCGCTTAGGGACAACGAGCGAGCCTCACGACCACCGAATCAAACGCTCACGCCAGACGAGACGCGGCATCCCGAACCGACACCTCGCTGCGCTCGATCCACAGGCCAGGCAGCAGATCGTCGACTGCACGCCGCCTTGAACCAAGAGTCTTTGGCTAGCAAGCGCAATCGATAGCCATCGAGGCATTCCGAACCGAGGAATACCGGCTCTCCGCCAGTTGAGCTCCGCGGTCGCGCGCCCGATCTACCGTTCGCGCCGGTCCTCCAGGGCTGGCGGCTCGCCGACTACGCGCGCTGCGCCGACCTGTATCGCGCCTGGGGCTTTGACCTCACCCGAGAGCCAAGGGTCGGCGTCGGCTCGATCTGCACGCGCCAAGGCACCCCCGAAGTCGAGAACATCCTCCACTCGCTCGCCGCCGGCGGCCTCGCACTCCACGCCTTCGGTGTTAAGCATCGCGGTCTGCCTGGCTGCGCCGGCGCGCTGCTCTCCGCGGACTCGACCGCCTGGTCACTACAGGCACGCTTTGACCCGCCGCTGCCCTCCTGCCGACACCAGCGATGCTCGAACTGCATCAGGTACACGCTGCGCTGGCGAGACCGGCTGCTCTCCCAGCTCGACACGGACGCGCAGCCTTGTCGGGGCTGGCACCCACATTCAAGCAGGCCACGGGCCTGAGCTGGCGGGAGCGGGGCCGGTGTCACTGACGGCTGGTTTGACGTCGAACTGCTCGCCGAACGTGACGGTACTCGCTCGCAGAACGACCCGGCGGTGGTGCGTGAGGCGTTGGAGGTCATGGCCGCAAAGATCGACGCGGCGCTGAACAGCGAGTAACAAGAGGATCGGGCTCTGGCGAGTTCACCGCAGATTCTCTCCAGTCGGGGTTGAGCCCACCCCTTAAGGCCAGCAGACCGGCTCTGAGGGCGCGTAAAGCCCTGCGCTTCGCGTCGCCTAGCGGCGATCCCTGACGGGACAGGGCTTGACCCGCCTCGCCGGCCCGCTTTGGCCGGGGCGTGCTCAACCCCGACCAACAGGAGAGAACAATGAGCCAAGCCACACGCAGTAACGGCCCAACCTCACGGCAGCTTCAATTCGTCAGGTCACTTGCCGAACAGACCGGCACGAGTTTCACCCCTCCCAAGACGCGCGCGCAAGCAAGTAGTGAAATCGGGCGGCTGCTGGCGCTGAAGGAGTCCGGTCACGTAGAACTGGCGATCAGGTCCAGTGACGTTGAGGCGGAGCAGGCGGAGCCTGTCGAGACCGAGCTTGTGTGTGCGACGGGCGTTCAGCCTGGTGAGGTCGTCGGCTTCGGCTCGGCTGCGAGCTGGCGCAAGGCGGCACCCGAGCAGGCAATCCCACCGGCGGCTGCGCCGCAGGTGGGGCAGCTCACAGAGCTTGAGCGCTACAGCGTCAGTGACGGAGAGCGCGTCCTGTACGGGCAGCGGATCAACGGCAGCGTGAGGATTACCGACCGTCCAGCATCGGGCGCGGGGCGCGCGTATCTCGTTGAGCGCGAACTGGAGCAGGACGGCTACTCGGCGTTGAAGGCTCGTGGCCGACTACACCAGCCAGGCACGGGATCTGGACGCGATCCCGATGGCGAGCAGCATCGTTCGCCGCGAGCTCCAGCGGGCCGCGGCGTAGACGCCGAGACCGATCGGAGCGCCGCCCGGCTCGGCGGCTCGCCGACGTAGAGGGGTCTGGTCGGCGGGCCGTCGCCCTCCGAAGGTTGGCACGCCTACGGGCGTGCCGCAGGTCGGGCTCAGCGGCCCCCCGCCAGGGGCCGTCCCTGTACCTAATTCAGAGAAAGGCAGGTGCCTCATGGGTATCGCAGAATCGAGCACACTCACAGCCCCCGAGCCGAGCGATGACACGTTGGCGCTATCCAGCAACGGCACGGTGCCGGGCCTGCTGAGCTCGCGTCTACCGCCCTCGGCGCGGAGGTACTTGGCGCCCCGATCATCAGCGCGTTTCAGTCGGCGATGCAACACATGGAGTGGGCCGAGGAAGAAATCGAGTCGATGGGCCAAGCCCACCCGGAGCACGCGGATCGAATCTGGCACAGCTTCGCGCTGCTAAGGCCCACACACGACTTGATGAAGACCGAGTTCGTGTATCGGTCGCATTGCGGCGAGCTCCTTCAGCGCGTCGTCGCTGGCGAGGACACCCGGCCGGGAACCGCCGCCGAGTGCTGCATCGCGTGTTGTGAAACCAGCCAGCACGCCCCAATGAACATCGGTGGTCGGCTTCTACATGAGTATGTGGTCAAAGGCCAGCTTCCCCGACCTCGACTTCCCGCGCGAGCATCACGAGGCAATCGTGGGCGAGGTCATCGACGACCACGAACGAGACATTCGCCGAAAGCTCTCGTGCGATTGGCGCAAGCTACCAAAGGTCATAACGCACTCGTCTCAGTGCCCAGCAACCCGCGCTGCGGCGACCACGACGCTGTTTTGACGGCGCTTGGACTGCGGGACTCTCGCGCGAGAAATGAGCGGGCGTGCCCCTCCTGATTTTCGCACGCTGCGCGTGCGCGGGAGTGGGGCAACGGCCCGCACCGGGCGGGCCAGAACCCATGAAAGGAACCGTGGCTTATGAGCACGACGGTCGCCTCACCTCAAGGTGTGAGTCTCGCTATCGCGCAACTGCGCACGCCCGGCACGATCGACGTTGGGCTCTTGCGCCAACAGCGCGATTGGCTGTTGAGCCTTGATGCTGACTCGCCTGCCAGAATCGCGCAGCTCGTCAAGGCCAGCGCCGGGCATCTCGAGGGGCTCGTGAACTTGCTCGACGCGATGCTCGACAGCGCCGAGGGATACCCGGCGCCCGGCGAAGGTCTCGGCCAGTTCGCGGCCGGCGCCAGTCCTTTGGGCTGCGCCGCTCGCGCTCGCTAACGCTGGCGCTTCGCGACGAGGGCGCGGCGGGCGACCGGGCAGGGCGGGCCTTGCCCCTCCCGATTTTCGCACGCTGCGCGTGCGCGGGATTGGGGGCAACGGCCCGCGCCTGGCGGGCCAGAACCCGTGAAAGGAAGGTCGGCCCCATGAGCGCCACCGCAACACCCGATCCACCCGCCTGCGAGCCCGAGCCGTGCGAGCGCACGCCGTGCCTTGGAGGATATGTCGAGCACGAAACGCAGCGAGTCCGTGAGCTCATCAGCCTTCCCCGGCCGGACGGGAGCATGTTCGTCGTTGACCGTCTCGCGCGCACCGCCAGCGACGCGCGAGTAGTCGCGCATCTCGCAGCGAGCGAGCCGCCCGAGAACGCCAGCATCATCGCCGAGATGTATCTGGCCGATGGTGAGCGCCGGGGCCGCTGTCGTCTGCTCAGCGCAGGCGACCTCGAGAGTACGCGGCCCGCGTCCTCGCACGCGAGCGGCGAGAGCACAGTGCTCGAACACACGCCGTTGCTCGACGGTGAGGGCTCCTGCTTCCGTATCCGCGAGCTGGCGAGTGGCCGCTCCGTGCCCGAGCTGCGCTGGGCACGCTCGCGCTTGCACGACGAGCAAGAGCCACCCGAACCCGTGACGTTGCGCGATGTCGTCGCGTGGCTGGAGGACTACGAGCCAGCGCGGGCGCTGACGATCGAGGCACTTGCGGCGTACCGCGAGGACCCAAGCTGCTCCACCTGCACGCTCGACGACGAGCTGCAACGTCTTGAGGGGAGCACCCTCGTTCTGAATCGCGGGCTGCGCGAAGTGGTCCAGGCCGCCGTCAAGCACCGCGGCCTGAGCATGAGCGAGATTGCGCTGCGCCGCGGACGCACCAAGCGAGACCGCGCAGGCCGCGTCAGCGGCGAGACGAGCTGGCTCGCTCGCCGCATCGGCCAGGCACCCGAGGGCGGCGAGCAGCACCCCTCGCCGTGGGTGCAGAGCGACGTGCTCGCGCTCATCGCGCGCGAGGGCCTGCGCGTCTGCCCGCGCGAGGTCGAACTGTAAGCCCGGCTCGCTACTGGATCAGGTGGACCGGCAGGCCGCGGCTCCCCGCGTTGCGCGCGAGCGGCCCGTCCAATGTCCACAGCTCAGCATCCAGCTCGCGCGCGAGCGCGACGTAGGCCGCGTCGAACGCGCTACGCCGCTGCAGCTCGATCGCCACGCCGATCACTGCGGCTCCGTCGCCGAGGGGGTGATAGGCGATCGGCATGGCCTCAAGCTCGGCCCACAACGCCGGAAGATCACTCTGCTCGATTTCGCCCATGCTCGTCTTGCGCGTCAGGACGTTCGCGGCCTCATACCGTGCGAGCGCTGGCGCGTGCAGCTCGACACCCTCGCGCGCCCAGCGCGTGACGCACTGCTCGACCGCCTCGCTCTCAGGCTCGCGCGCAACGAGCGCAACGAGCGCGTTCGCGTCGATGACGACTCGCACCGCAGCCGTGCCGCTCAGGACGTTCGCCGCTCAAGTTCTGCTCGCCCTTCGCGGACGGCCTCGACCGCTCCGCGACCGGGCTTCATCCGAGCCCGCAACTCACTGAGGCGAGCGAGCGTCGCAAGTGTGCTCTCCGCGTCCCGCCCTGCGGGCAGGTGCTCGCGCAGGATGCGCTCGGCGGCGCTGTCAACGTCCTCGTCATGGCGTGCCGCGTCCTCGCTCAACCGCTCGAACGTCTCAGGGCCAAGGTGTACCTGTCGGGGCATCGTCGCCATTGCACGACCGAGTTTACCGCCGCCTCCCCGTCACTACCAGGGAACGTGATGGTGCGGACGGCGACAACGGGGCGCGCATCTAAACGGCCTCGAAGGCCAAGCCGCGCGGCAGACCAAGCCCCTGATGCCTGCACTTCGGGTAAGTCAGCCGCCCGCACCACCTCGCAGTCTCCCACACGCAAAGCCGATCCGCCGGTGTCGAACACGGTTGGGAGAGGTGCCCTGAGTGCAGCAGCCGGGGGCCGCCGCCCTCTCCAGCGTCGCACGCCCGCCGGGCGTGCGGAGGTTCGGGCTCGGCGACCCCGCCCCGGGCCGCATCCAATAGCAATTGAGAGGAGACGGGCATGGCGAGCATCGAGACACGAGCACCACTCAACGAGCGGCTTCGCGCGCTGGCTGAGTGCTTCGCTGCACGAGCATACGAGCCAGAAGTTGAGGCAGTTCAGCACGCCCAGTTCTTGCTCGACCACGCCGCGTCGCTGATGGAGTTCGCACGGCAGGGTGGATGAGGAGTACGTCCGGCTGGTCGGAGAGGATGAGATTCCGACCGTGGCTCAGGGAGTCGCGCTCGGTGCTTCCTGCGGCCTGCGTTCCGTGATGCGCGTGTCGGCGCGCACGTCTGCCGCTCTGGCGCAGGACTTCCAGAGGATTACGTGTTCATCCGACTCAGCGACGGCTACGAAGGCGGAATTGCCCCCGACGGACGAGTGTCAACATGACTCCAATACGCTGTTGCCACGGTGGATTGCTGGATGACCGCTTCGAGGGCGCACGGCTGGTTGCCGAGGCGGCGGAGGCCAAGGCGCAGGTGATCGACTGATGCCGGACAAGACGACTATCCGCAACGCCAATCGCTTCCACGCCTACGAACTGGCGATCGGGCTGCTCGAAGCCGACGAGACGCTGACAGACTTGAGCGACGGCGTGCTCAAGCTCGCACTCGAACATCAGCGAACGAACCGCTCCGGGCACGTCGCGCGCGGTGTCGCACGGATCGGTGAGCAGCTTCACGCCGAACTTCGGACCATCACCTATGCGGCGAGCTCGTGAGCCCGTCGGGCCGAGCGCCCGACGACGGATGCCGACCTGCGGGTCCTCTTGGAGCTGCTGGCGAACTACCGGGTCTCACACCTGCACGGCTGGAGCTCTCGACCGAGGACGGCATCGTGACGGCACAGATTATGGCCGACAAGCTCGCCGTCCCTCTCGCCAGTCACGGCGCTGACGCGCCAGCAGCGCTCCGCGCGCTGGTCGAAGCGGCTGAGCAGACCGCGAAAAAGACGCGCCGCCGACGCCGGCCGAAGCCGACGCGGCGCTGAGCGTCCCGACACGCGCCACCCGTGAGCCGGCACGCCGCTCGCTAACGCTCGCGGCTCCCGTTCGACGGGATCGCCGTCGCGTGGGCTCGGCGCCCGGCCGTGCTGGCCTTCGGCCGGCGAACACGCCGGGAGGGTCGCCCCGCTGTCGGAGCCGGCGGCACGACCTACGGCAACGGCGAGATACCGATGCGCGGGCTTCGCCCGCTGTGACCGAGCCTCCCTGACGGTCGGCTCTCTGATCGACCCCGGCGCTGCACGCCTGCGGCCTACGGGTCTGCTCGCTGGACTGCTGGCTTCGCCGCAGCCAGCACGGCCAGCCGCTTCGCGGCGGTCTTCGCAGACCTTTCGGCCTGCGCTGCTTCGCCGCGCCCGGCGCACAGCACCAAGCCCGTTGCTCCTACGGATGAAAGTCAAGAGTCATTTGCTCTCGACGGGTTGGGGTGGGATTCTTGTTGGTGGTGTGGGTGATCGGCGGGCGAAAGTGCAGGTGTTGGGGCTGGTGCCTGCCGCGCGGCTTTGCCCTTCGAGGGCTGTTGAGATGCGCGCCCCGGTGCGGTGCCCGCACCGTCTTTCGCTGGCCGCGATGCCTTCCAGTCGCTGACGAGTTGTAGGTATGCCTGCTCAGCCTGTTGGGTGAGCTGCCGCTCTTGCTTGGCGCGGTCACGGGCCGTGGTTCCGTCTCGGCCTGTGGCTTGGTGTCTAGGTGCGCCGGCGCGGAGTTCGACGTTCCGGAGCTTCTTCTCGACGAGCGACTGGCGCTTGAACGCGTAGTCCTCTTGCTTGGTGAGGAGCTGCCAGCTGAGCACGGCGATCTTGCGAGCGACGGCGACGATCGCGATCTGTGCGCCCCGGCGAGCTCTGATGCGCTGGTAGAACGCGCGCAGCGGCCCGGGTGTCTTGATCGCTGCCCATGCGGCCTCCACCAGGACGTGGCGTGCGGCTGAGGAGCCTTGCTTTGAGATCCGTCCGTGCCGTGCCGGGGTGTTCCCGGACTGGCGCACGCGGGCGTCGAGCCCGAGATAGCCGACGAGTCGCCGGTCGCTGGGGAACCGCCTGATATCGCCGATCGCGGCCATCAGCGTCGCGGCGGTCGTGATGTCGACACCGGGGATCGTCATCAGCCGCTTGATCTCAGGCGAGTCGAGCGCCGCAGCGGCGACGTGCCGGTCGACCGCAGTGATCTCCTCGGTGAGGAAGTCGACCTGGCGCAGGCACGCATCAGTGGTTTGGCGCTCATCGCCAGGCAGCTCGAGCCCCGCGAGCCACGCACGGCCACGCTTGCCGAACAGATCGCTCGCGGGCGGGCGTCCGGCGAGGTTTCGCACGAGTACCGCGGTGACCTCGTTCTTGACCCTGGTGCGCTGGCGCACCAGCTGCGCGCGCCTGGAGGTCAACCGACGCAAACAGCGCGTCCGCTCGTCCTCCACCCACACGGTCGGCAGCACGCCGGCCTGGAACAGCTCCGCGAGCTTGCGCGCGTCAAAACGGTCGCTCTTGACCTTCGCGTGGCTGATCGCCCGCACCTGCATCGGGTTCGCGAGCGCGACCTCGGCTACATGCCCGTCGAGGACCCGGGCGATCGCGAGCGCGTTCCCTGTTGACTCCATCACCACCCGGTCACCTCGGTCGAGGCTCTCGGCGAACAGCTTGAGCTTCTCCGGTTCCATCGGCACTCTCCCAGCTGAGCGTGCCCGCTCGCCGGACAAGCATCGCGACCTCGCAGAAATCGCGGTGGACATCCAACCCAATGAACCGCAACAGTCCTCCTTCATCATTGACGTGGAGGGAGATGAGAGGGGCCAAACGACAGCTACGGATACGGGCTCGCAGCCCAACCGGGGTCGGTCGCAGGGGCGGCCAGCTATGTCAACGGGCTCACGGCCCAAGGAGCAACACGGCAGCCTGCCCACTCTGCGTTCTCCCACGACACCCCAACGCCCGAGCGACACGAAGCTAAACGCGCCACCGGACGAGAACGCCGCAACAGTATTTTCATCCCGGTATGTCAAACGAGGTGAGGAATTTGCGACTTTTGACGACCAGCGTTAAATGGTTCGCGGGCCAGGCGAATGTTGGTGATGGCTTCGCCTGGCGAGGTGACGGTGGCTCGATTGAGGCAGTAGATTCTTGTCATGGTGGGTAGTGCCCCGAAGAAGGCGCCTTGGGATCAGAGACTTATTGAGCATCTGGCTCGGGGGTCGTGGGAGGCCGCGAACGACCCCGCGAGACGCCGCCGGAACCCTTCGGTTCGGGAGCAGATCAGGTCCCCCTACTACTGGTTCTCGGTTCTTGCGTTCGGCGCAGCCGTTTTGATCTGGCTTCTCGCGAACCCCGGATGGCTGCATGCGCTCGCTGCCGTTCTATATGTCGTCGCGTTGATCGCGACTGCGCTCTCTCGCCGCGACGCCCGTGCAGCCGGCTTGCGTAGCAGGACTACGGAGGAGAAATGATCGTCTCCGCGCCGTTCGTCCACTAGGTCAAGCAGCGCGTCGGAGCAGCTCCGCAGATCAGGGGCGAGTTATCCCGTGTAGTCGGTGACCGTAGGAGCAGCCGGTGGTAGCGACGTGCCAGCAGCCGCTTGAGGCATCTGAGGGCCTCGATACGGCTCTTGCCTTCGGCTTCCTTGCGTTGCAGGTACTCGCGGGTGGCGGGGTCGCGGCGTCCCCGCGTGATCGCGATGACGTGCAGCGCCCGGTTGATCTGTCGGTTGCCGCCGCGATCGAGGCGGTGACGGTCTTTGCGTCCGGATGAGACAGGGATCGGCGCGACACCGGCCATCCGGGCGAAATGAGCGTCGCTATGGAAGCGCTGCGCGCCGGCGGTCTGGCCGATCAGGATCGCAGCGGTGAGTGGCCCGCATCCGGTCTCGGCAAGCAACTCGGGGCGATGGGCGACCACGAGGTCTCGCAGCTCGCGCTTTAGCTGCTCCGCTTCGCGCGTGAGCACGCCGATCCGCTTGACTTGCTCGCGGGCGACCCGCACCCGCGCGGTCTGCGGCATAGCTCGCAAACGGCGGGTGACGCGCTGGCGTTGGCCCGGATAGTCCAGCTTGCGCGACGGGATCGATGCCTCCAGTTCGGGGTCGAGGATCACGAGGTTGATCCGCAGCCGATTGATGAGCCGAGTGCGCTCGTTGACGAGCGTCTCGCGGTAGTCGCAGAGCAACCGGATTTCCATAGCGTCCTCGTCGAGGAACGCGATCGGGAACCGCTCGATGCCCTCCCGCAGCACAGCTCTGGCTATGGCTCTGGCGTCGATCTGGTCGGACTTTCCCGGTTCGCGTTCGCCGCAGCGGGAGGCGCCCATCAGCTTCGGAGCGACCCGCACGACACGCTCGCCGGCGGCCAAGAGTGCTAGCTCGAGATGGTGGGAGAAGTCCCGGCAGTCCTCGATCGCCCACACGATCTCCCCGTCGAGCTCGTGCGCCCACCGCAACGCTTCCAAGTACCCAGCATCCTTCGCGACGATCTCTCGCTCACCGAGCAATTGTCCGGTCCCCGCGTCGACGGCCGCCAACGCATGGGTGCTCTTGTGGGTGTCCGCCCCGATCACAATCATCTATCACGCCCTTTCAATCGATCTTCTCGTTCGACTGGACCCTCGGCGGACAGGCCTCACCTTGGGGCGGTCGTGACCGCCACGCTCCTATCAGGTCACGCCAACGGGTCCAGGGTGGTGGTGGACGACACAACGAGCGATAGTCAGGCCAAGAGCATCCGGCCGACAGACAGACTATGAGTCAGTCCGCCACCAGCCCAGGACCCAACCCGGCAAGCCGGACAGCACCACAAAACAGCATCTTCCTGCCAGCAGCACCACCCGGACAAGCCAGTCGTTGCGACCGGAACCAGCACCCGGTCCCCACAGGCTGGCAGGAAGCACAGACTAGATGCACGGCCAAGCTTCCGCTTTGTATCTGCTGTGTCTGTGCACGTGCCAGCCAGAGCCGTCGTGCATCCCTCTGTCTGCATACGACGAAATTTGATTGCCGTTCTCGGCCCGTCACGGTCAATAACCCCATGCGCACAGAACCGTCACCTGCTCGCTGCTCCCTCCTGAAGCCTTCCGACCTCGCCGCCCAGCTCGGCGTATCGCGCTCATGGCTGTACGAAGCCGCCAAGGCCGGCCGCATCCCCTCGATCCGCATCGGGGGCGAGGAAGGCCCGCTGCGCTTTGTCCCCGCAGACATCCAGCGATGGATCGACGATGCCCGCGCCACGTGGGCTCCAGGACATCCAACGGTCCCCACGCGGCATCCTGCGCCCTCAGTCCGCCTCGCCCTCGCAGACCCTCGCGAACGCCGGCGCGCCCGCCAGCGGGCAGCAAACGCTGCTCTAACGCCGCGCGGCGGCTTGCGCGATCGCTTCCTCGGTCGCCGCCGCTCCGGCGGCCAGAACGTGGCGCTCCAAATGGCCGTAGTAGCGCTCGGTCGTGCGGATGTCCGCGTGTCCGAGCTGGCGCTGCACGTACATCAGCGAGTTGCCCGCCGCCAACCATGCCGCCGCCGCCGTGTGTCGCAGCGCGTGAAGCGGCATGTCGCGCAGCGCCGCGTCCTCCAACGTCTGCTTGTGCCAATCACGCGAGACGGTGGTGCGGTCCATCGGCTCGCCGGCGCCGTCGCCCGCCCAGCGCCCCTGCTCGCCCTTGCGCACCCGCGTCGGCATCACGAACACGTGTGCCTTCCCCTGGTCGCCCGCGTCCATCTCGGCCCGCCGCGCCAGGTGGTCGCGCAGCATCCGCGACAGCTCAGGCCCGATCTCGACCGAGCGGAAGCGGTCGGACTTGGTCGATCCGACCGTCTCGCCGCGCTTGCGCGAGCGATACACGACGATCATCCCGCCGCCGGCTTCGAGCTGTAGGTCGCCCACGCACAGCGCCAGCGCCTCGGAGATGCGAAGGCCCGTCCCGATCAGCAGCTCCGCCAGCGGTCGGTACACCTCCGAGCACGATTCGAGGTAGAGCGGTATCTCATGCAGGCGCAGGTACTCACGCTCGATGTGCGCCGCAGGCAGCCGCTCTACGCGCAACGCCGGGTTCGACGCGATCAGCCCGTCCTCGACGGCCGCGTTCAAACACACTACGAGCGTCCCGAGCGTGTTGTTGACGGTCTTCGGCGCGATCTCCTCGCCGCCCACCGCCTCCGCCTGCTCCGCCATCCAAACGCGCACCTGCTCGACGCCGAGCCGCCCGAGCGGGATCGACGCAAACGCGGGCAACAGCCGCTTGCGCCCGTCCACGTCATACGCGCGCCAGGTGCCCGGCTCCAGATACGCCTTGCGCCGCGCAAGCCACCGCTCCCAGTGCTCGCCGAAGGACTGCTTGCGTGTGGCGAACCTCGCCGCGCTCTACCTGCTCGACCAGCCGCCGCTTGGCGTCGCGTGCGGCGCGCTCGCTCGTAAACCCGCGCCTAGTCACCTGCACGCCATCGCTGCCGCGTGCCTTGAAGTACCAGCGCGTCCCGCGCGAGGTGGGGTAGGAGTAGACGCCGCCCGACCGCTGGCCGACATTCGGCCCGCCGCGCGCGCGGCGCAACCTCAGCAAGCGCGCCGTCGAACTCACGCGCCGCACGCTCGCTCTCGAACCGCTTGCCGCGCTGCCGCCCCGAACCATCGCGCCAGCGGACCACCCAGCGGCCGCGATCCTCCTGCACGCTCACAGCGCGTTCCAGCCGTCGGGGGTGAGCACAGAAGTGTGCATAGTTCTCACGTGAGAATACTGTGCACACCGACAGAACGCCACCGAACCAGTCGTCCAGGCATAAGAAAACCCCACATTTGCGGGGCTTTCTTCATGCGCCCGAGTGGACTCGAACCACCACGGACCAAGCGGTCCACAAGGCCCTCAACCTTGCGCGTCTACCAATTCCGCCACAGGCGCAGAGGGGGCGAGTATAGCCGTCTGGATGCCGTCCGACTGGCGGCCCTTGATTCCGTCCAGAGGCCGCGCTACTGTACGAACACATGTTCGTTTCAGGACTCATTCCACTCGACACGGGAGCCGCTCACCCATGGATCTGACCAAGCGTCAGCAGGAGATCTTCGACTTCATCCGCAAGTACTCCGCCAAGTACGGCTACCCACCGACGGTGCGCGACATCGGCAAGGCGGTGGGCCTGGCCTCGTCGTCCACGGTTCATGCTCATCTCGCCAACCTCGAGAAGATCGGCCTTCTGCGCCGCGATCCCTCGAAGCCACGCGCGATCGAGCTGCTCGATCGCGCCGTCGGTACCGCGGTGGACAGCGTTCGCAGCATCGTCCGTCCCGAAAGTCTCCCTCTGCTCGGCTCAGTGGCCGCCGGTCAGCCGATACTCGCTGAAGAGAACGTAGAGGAGTACGTGCCGGTTCCCAGCCTCGCCGGTGGCGGCGACGGCGACTATCTGCTGCGTATACGTGGCGAATCCATGAAGGACGCCGGCATCGTCGAAGACGATCTCGTGGTCGTTCATCAGCAGGACACGGCTCAGCAGGGCGACATCGTCGTGGCGCTACTCGGCGAGGAGGCCACCGTCAAGCGTTACTTCCGCGAACCCGACCACATCCGCCTGCAACCCGAGAACGACACGATGGAGCCGATCCGCACCAAGGAGGTCAAGGTGCTCGGACGCGTCGTGGGTCTGCTCAGGAGCATGTGATGAGCACTCTTCTGCTCGAGCGATCCCCAACCCTTGACAATGGGTTCGAGCAGGAGGCGCGTCGTCGGCTGGGCGGCGCGCCTCTCTCGGGGACGACGGACGCGCACGGCAGGCTGACGCTGGACGATCTCATCACCGGCGTCTGGGAGGGCCTAGCCGTGCGCGGCACCGTCGACTGTCCAGTCTGTGCGAGCACGATGGCTGTGCAATCGGCGGCCCTCGGCGGCCACGTGCTCACAGGCGCCTGTCTCAACTGCAGGTCGCGGCTCTCGTAGCCTGGCTTTGACTTGGGCCGTTCGTCTCGCGGAGATCGTCCAGATTGGGTCGGCATAGCCTTCGGACGTTTGAATCCTTCCAGCCCAAGGCTTCCCATAGCGCTCTCGGCGCGCTACGGTTGCAAGGCAGGTCAAGCAGTCGCGGAGGTCTTCGGGCCTTCGAGGAAAGTCCGGACATCACAGGGCAAGGTGGTCGAGCTATCGACCCGGGGAAACCCGCGGGAAAGTGCCACAGAAAATAAACCGCCGATGTCGGCCGTCCCACGTGAACGGCTGGCAGGCAAGGGTGAAATGGTGCGGTAAGAGCGCACCAGCGTCGCGGTGACGCGGCGGCTGGGCAAACCCCACCCGATGCAAGGCCAAACCGGATCGCTTGCAGGTAGCCCGCCGAGATCCAGGTAGGCCGCTCAGATGGATGGCTGCTCAACGACAGAATCCGGCTTATCGACCAGCTAAGGAAAACCCCCGCTTTGCGGGGGTTTTCTATTTAAACAGCTCCGGGCCCCCTTTTACGGGCACTGGCGGATGATCGAAAGAGCTTTCTGAGCTCCGGGAGCCAGGCGTCTGGAGATTCATGGACTGCGCTTGTCATGTACGCACGTTGGGAGTACGATAGGGGCATGAAGACTGTCGAGAGCAAGACGCAGCGCTGGAACATGCGCGTGGCAGAGGACGTCGATGCGATCGTGCGGTTGGCGGCCGAGCAGACTGATCAGCCGCTGACTGACTTCGTCGTCCAGGCGGCACGGGTGGTCGCTGAGGACACGCTTGCTGACCGCCGGGTGTTTCGCCTCGATGAGACGGCTTGGAATGAGTTCGTGGAGATCCTGGATCGGCCCGTCCGACCAATTCCCGAGCTCGCTCGTCTGCTGTCGTCTGTCAGCGCGTTCGACGATTAGCTCGTGGGCTTCCAAAAGCCCGTCGCTCTAGAGGCGCCACACCGCGCCGAGAACTTCCATTGCGGAGTGCTGTCACTCGATGAATGGCTGCGCAAGCACGCCCTCCAGAGCCATCGTAGTGGCAGCTCGCGTGTGTTCGTCACGACCGAGACAGATCGAGACATTGCCGGCTACTACGCACTCGCTGCTGGTGCGGTTATGCCTCGCGAAGCGTCAGCGAGACTCGCTCGGGGCCTGGCAGCCAACCAGCCGGTACCTGTTGTCCTGCTTGGACGACTGGCCGTCGATGCTGGCCATCAGGACCAGCATCTCGGGCGCTCGTTGCTGCTGGATGCGATGACCCGTGTCCTGCAGGCCGGCGAGCTGATCGGGATCCGTGCCCTGCTTGCACACGCGGTCGATGAGCGCGCCAGGGAGTGGTACGTGCAGTTTGGCTTTGAACATTCGCCGACGC
Organism: uncultured Solirubrobacterales bacterium; assembly: GCA_963764655.1. Taxonomy (GTDB): domain Bacteria; phylum Actinomycetota; class Thermoleophilia; order Solirubrobacterales; family Solirubrobacteraceae; genus Palsa-744. The sequence continues at coordinate 1,174,814 of CAVXTI010000001.1, read as the reverse complement.
ATCCATTGCACCTCGTCCTCTTGATCAAGGATCTGCGGGCCACCGTCGAGAATCTTGATTAGCAGTGCAAAGCGGGAGTCACTTTGCGCCGACTGCTAGCACCAGATAAGCCGGTGCCGTCAGCAAATCATTCGCGCCCGCCCCCGAGCACCTGCTGTCGCCGGGGTGATCTCGCGGCACGTCGTGGCGCGAGCGACCCCGTGTGCGGTATGAAGGTCGACAAGGCCCGCGCGATTCGCGTGGAGATAGAGGGGAAGCCTTCTACTTTCGCAGCGATCGCTGCGCCGCAGCCGCCCGCCGCGAGGGACCCTCAGATCGAGCCCTAATGACATGAGTACGAACCGTAAATCAAAACTCTCCCTCACAGAGCGCCCCGCCTGGGGCGAGCTGAGCCGCCACAGCCGTGCGATCGCGGATACGTCGCTGCGTGAGCTGTTCGCCGCTGACCCCGCCCGTGGTGAGCGCTTGACGGCCGAAGGCGCTGGCCTGTACCTCGACTACTCCAAGAACCGGATCACCGACGAGACGCTCGCGCTGCTGCTTGCGCTTGCCCAACAGTCTGGTCTGGCGCAGCGCGCCGAGGCGATGTTCGCCGGCGAGCGCATCAACGTCTCTGAGGAGCGTCCCGTCCTGCACGTGGCATTGCGCATGCCCAAGAGCGCCACGCTCACGCTCGACGGCGTCGATGTCGTGCGCGAGGTTCACGCCGTGCTCGAGCGGATGGCTGCCTTCAGCGATCGCATTCGTGGCGGCGAGTGGACGGGCCACACCGACAAGCCGATTCGCAACGTGGTCAACATCGGTATCGGTGGCTCGGATCTCGGCCCCGTGATGGCTTATGAGGCGCTGCGCCACTACAGCCGTCGCGAGCTGACATTTCGTTTCGTCTCGAATGTCGACTCCACCGACTTCGTCGAGGCGACGCGCGACCTCGACCCGGCCGAGACGCTCTTCATCGTCTCCTCGAAGACGTTCACCACGCTCGAGACGATGACCAACGCTCACTCGGCGCGCCAGTGGCTGCTCGCCGCGCTCGGCGACGTCGCGGCGATCGCCAAGCACTTCGTCGCCGTCTCGACGAACGCTGAGGCGGTCGCCGCGTTCGGGATCGACACCGACAACATGTTCGGCTTCTGGGACTGGGTCGGCGGCCGCTATTCGATGGACTCCGCGATCGGGCTCTCGACGATGCTCGCGATCGGGCCCGAGCGCTTTCACGAGCTGCTCGCCGGCTTTCACGCGATGGACGAGCATTTCAGGGCCACCCCCTACGAGCGCAACCTGCCCGTCCTGATGGGGCTGCTAGCGATCTGGCACAGCAACTTCTTCGGGGCGCAGACGGTCGGGATCATGCCCTACAGCCAGTACCTCAAGCGCTTTCCCGCCTATCTGCAACAGCTCGCGATGGAGTCGAACGGCAAGCACGTGACGCTCGACGGCATTGCGGTTGATTTTGATACCGGGTCTATCTATTGGGGTGAGCCCGGCACCAACGGCCAGCACTCCTTCTATCAACTGATCCACCAAGGGACTCGACTGATCCCCGTCGACCTGATCGGCTTCGCGCGCTCGCTCAACCCACTGCGCAACCACCACGACCTTTTGATGTCAAACGTCTTCGCCCAAGCCGAGGCGCTCGCGTTTGGAAGGACTCTGGCGGAGGTGCGTGCCGAGGGCACCCCCGATGCCCTCGCCCCCCATCGGGTGATGCCGGGAGATCGTCCCACTAATGTCGTGCTCGCCGAGCAACTCACGCCGCACACGCTTGGGGCGCTGGTCGCCCTCTACGAGCACAGCGTCTTCGTGCAGGGAGTCGTATGGGGCATCGACTCGTTCGACCAGTGGGGCGTCGAGCTCGGCAAGGCGCTTGCCGCGCGCATCATCCCCGAGCTTGAAAGCGACGTCGAGCCCTCGTTGCGACACGACAGCTCCACCAACGCGCTCATCCGCCGCTACCGCGCGACGCGGGCCCCCTCATGACAGACACGCCGGCAATCGAGATCCTGTCCGACCCCGCGGCCGTCGCACGCCGTGCCGCCGAGGTCGTCGCCGAGCATGCGAGCTTTGCCGTGGCCGAGCGCGGCGCGTTCGCGTTCGCCGTCAGCGGCGGTCGCTCCCCCGGGGCGATGTTCAGCGAGCTCGCCGGCGTCGACTTCCCCTGGAGTCAAACCGCGATCTACCAGGTAGACGAGCGCGTGGCCCCGGCCGGCGACTCGAATCGCAACCTGACGCTCCAGCGGGAGAGCCTTGCGAGCGTCGCGTTCGCCGACATGCACCCGATGCCGGTGGAGGATCCCGATCTAGAGTCAGCGGCGGAGCGCTACGCGCGCTCACTGCCCGAGCGCTTTGACCTAATCCATCTCGGCCTCGGTCCCGACGGTCACACCGCCTCGCTTGTGCCCGGCGATCCGGTGCTCGACGCCGTCGAGCGCGACATCGCGCTCACACAGCCATACATGGGCCTGCGCCGCATGACCATCACCTATCCAGTCATCGCGCGCGCGCGAGCGTTGCTGTGGCTCGTCACCGGGGCCGACAAGCTCGACGCGCTGCGTCGCCTGCGCGAGCACGACGACTCGATCCCCGCCGGGCGCGTGCCCGCCGAGCACGCGCTAGTGCTCGCCGACGTGGCCGCCGCAGGCGACTGACGACGCCCAGGCGATAGCCCTCCCTCCCCAAACCGATAGCCCTTCCTCCCCAAACCGATGCCTCCGCGCGGCCATCCCGAACGGAGGCTAAGCGGGCAGCGGCTGCCCCGCGATCGCGGCTTGCTCGTGCTGGAAGTCGCTCAGCACCGACAGCATCGACTCCGACTGGCACTCCACCGACGGCCAAGGCTTCTCGGGATGATCCTCGATCGTCTTCAAGCCGTTGCCGGTGATGATCGCCACGACGGTCGCCTCGGGGTCCAGCTCCCCCGCCTCGGCGAGCTTCCTCAGGACCGCGATCGTCGTGCCGCCCGCGGGCTCGGTCAGGATCCCCTCGGTGGCGGCGAGCAGGTCGATGCCGGCGAAGATCTCCTCGTCGCTGGCCGATCCGGCGCTGCCCCGGCGTGAGAGCACCGCGTCGATCACCAGATAGCCGTCGCCCGGTGTGCCGATAGCCAGTGAATGGGCAATCGTCTCAGGCGTGCATGGATGGATCTCCGCGTCGCCCGCGCCGATCGCGCTTGCGATTGGCGAGCAGCCGGCCGGCTGGGCGATGTGCATCTTCGTGGACTTCGTCTTGGCCAACCCCACTGTCTCCAGCTCGACGAGTCCCTTGTGAAGTCTGGAGGACAGCGTTCCTCCCGCCGTTGCCGACACGATGTGATCCGGCGCCCGCCAGCCGAGCTGCTCGACGATCTCGAACGCCATCGTCTTCGCTCCCTCCGCATAGAACGGCCGCAGCGTGATGTTGGCGAACTCGAGCCCGCTTGCGGCGGCCACCTTCTTGCACTCGCGGTTGGCTTCGTCGTAGTTGCCGGCCACCTGGCACACCCGCGCGCCAAGCGCGCGACACGCCTTGGCCTTGGTCTGCTCCAGGCGATTGGGATAGAACACATATGGCGTCACTCCGGCCTTGGCGGCGAGTGACGCGACCGCTGTGCCCACGTTGCCAGTCGACACGCACCCGATCTCATCTCTGCCGAGCTCCAGCAGGCGCGCGACAGCCGTCGAGACGACTCGGTCCTTGTAGGAAAGACTCGGACGCGACGTGCTGTCGTCCTTCACGTACAGTTTCCTGAGACCCAGCTCCGCCCCGAGGCGGTTCGCCGGGATCAGGGGCGTCAAGCCCGAGAACTGCCCTACGCGCGCCTGCGCGTGTGTGTGTCGGATCGGCAGCAGCTCCGACAGTCGCCAGATGTTGCCAGGGCGCTCGGCCATCGGCAGCTCGCGCAGACGGCTGGCGGCAAGGTCGTAGTCATAGGCGACGTCGAGGCACTTGCCGCACTCGGGGCAGAACGCCTCGGTGTCGCCGATCGGCAGCTTCACATCGCATCTGTGGCACACCAGTTCCGTAGCGCACGAGCGCGTTGTCTGATTCAGGTCCGCGCGCTCTGTAGCGGTGCTCATCCGGTCTCACCCCTCCCATTCGAGTTGGTTGGCATCGGCTTCACGGTCATCGTGGCACAAGATCGCGCCTGGGCCACGTCGTGTCGAGCTCACTCGTCCCGTCCGGCTGTGAGGCGATCAGCAACTCCTCCGCGATGTGCGGGGCGAAGGGGGCCAGCACGCGCGCCAATATCTGCAGCGCGGCGATCAGTGCCTCCTGGTCCTCGGCGCACAGCGACCCGCGCTTTGCGATCACGCGCTTCTCGTAGTCGCGGATCCGGTCGAACAGGCGCATCAGGTTGCGCACCGCGCTGTGCATCTCAAGCTCCCGCGTGTCCTCGGTGATCTTCTCGACAGCGGTCTCGCACCACTGCCCCAGGCGCTTGCGCAGGTGCTCAGTCTTATCGGAGGGTATGTCGGGGAGGTCCGTCTGGGCCGGAGCCGGAGTTGAGGCCAAGTCGCTTTCGCCTGCTCCAGACGGGCCGGATGTGGCGAAACGCGCGTGCGAGTAATCCCACAACTGCCTGAGGAAGCGGTGACAGCGCTTGACGTCGCTGTCGCTCCAGTTCAGCGAGCGCTGTGGCCGCGCGGCGTACAGCACCGCCAGCCGGATCGTGTCCGCCCCGTACCGCGCGACGAGCTCGTCCGGGTCGACCACGTTGCCGAGATGCTTGCTCATCTTGCGCCCGTCCCTGATCACCATCTCGTGGAACAGGCAACCAGCGAACGGCTCTCCGTCCCGCAAGAACTCGAGCGGGCCGAGGTCACGCAGCGCCTTGGTAACGGTGCGCTGGTCGAACACGAAGTTGCCGCTGTCAGAGCCCGCCACCACTCGCTCCGAAGGCAGCCACGCGCGCAGGTCCTCGAGCGCGAGGATGTGCTCCAAGCTCTGCTCGCGCTCACCCGACGGCACGCACACGGGCACCCACAGCCATAGCGCGTCGAAGTGACAGTCGAGCGTGTCTGTCTCGCGGGTCGCGGCGCCGCCGCAGGTGGGGCAGCTGACCTCGATGAAGTCGGCGCGCTCGGCCAACGGGTTGCCCGTGCCGGTGGGAGTCAGGTCCAATGGCAAGATCACAGGCAGCTGCTCGCGTGGCACCGGCACGGTCCCGCACCGCTCGCAATACACGATCGGGATCGGCGTGCCCCACGAGCGTTGCCTCGAGATCGTGAAGTCATTGGCGCGGTAGCGCACCGCGGGCCGGGCCGACAAGCTGGGCGCCGGGCTCGACGGCTCTCCAGCGGGCCCCTCCTGGAGCGCGCCAAACAAGCGCTCGGCGATCACCGCGTCGGTGCGGTCGTGCTCGGGGATCCCAAGCACGGCGGTGACGCCGAAGCGTCCGTCAACCATCGGGGAGACGATCACCGGCAGCGGATCGCCGCCGGCTGGGGAGGGCAGCGTGCGCCCCGTATCGACGAGCGGCATCGAGTCGGCCTCACGAGCGCTGCGCTCGAGGCCCCCCGAGCGCAGCTCCTCGAGTCGCTCCGCGACCTCGGCGCTCCCGGCCCACCGCTCGACCTCCGGGTGCTTGGGAGAGATCGCGACGAAGCGCGCCAACTCAAGCGCCTCGACGTGGGGGGAGAACACGGTCAAGGTGTCCCCGTCCTCGGCGCTCAGCTCGAGCTCGACGCCGTCGACGCGACCGAGCACGAAGCGCTGGGACGCAAGCGCGTTCTCGTCCCAGATACCGCTCGCGGCGAGCTCCTCCAGGCGTCGGTCGTTCTCCTCGACATACGCGCTGATCCGCAAATACCACTGCGGCCGCTGGATCAACCGCACGGGATTGTGGCAACGCCAGCACATGCCGTTCTCGACTTGGATCGTCGCGAGCGTCGTCTGGCAGGTGTCGCACCAGTCCACGCTCCCAGTCCCTCGATAAACCAGACCGGCCTCCAGCAGAGTCAGGAACAGCCACTGCGACCAGCGGTACATGACGGCGTCGGAGCTCATGAAAGCACGCTCCCAGTCAAACGAGAATCCGAGCCGTCGCAGCTGGCCGATCATGTGCTCCGCGCAGCGCTTCACCCACGCGTTTGGGGACTCTTTGCCGGCGATCGCTCCGAGCTCGGCGGGCAGCCCGAAGGAGTCGAAGCCGAATGCGAACAACACGTCCTCGCCGCGCGCCCGGCAGAAGCGGGCGTAGGCATCGCCGATCGAATAGCTGCGCACGTGCCCGATGTGGATGTTTCCCGAGGTGAACGGCGCCGAGGGCTTTATGTACTTGCGCGGTCGATCTCCCCCCGTTTCGGGGGTCCGGAATGCGTCCTGCTCATGCCACACCTGCTGGCGGCGGGCCTCTATCGTCGGTGGGTCATAGATGGGCCGATCGCCGTCGCTCATTCGATCGAGAATACCCAAGGGACCCCTCACGCCCGTTGCTATGCTCGTCCGCCACGACTGCAAGGATTCCTAGATGGAAGTAGAGATTGGACGCGGCAAGCAGGGTCGCCGCGCATACGGCTTCGACGACATCGCGATCGTGCCTTCACGACGCACGCGCGACCCGGACGACATCGACATCTCCTGGAAGCTCGGCCCCTACCAGTTCGAGCTGCCGATGATGGCCTCCGCGATGGACGGCGTCGTCTCGCCCGAGACGGCGGCGATCGTCGGTCGGCTCGGAGGCCTGGCGGTGCTCAACCTCGAGGGCATCTTCACCCGCTACGAGGACGCCGCAGCGCAGCTCGAGCGGATCGCCAAGCTGCCCAAGGACGTGGCTACACGCGAGATGCAGGAGATATACAGCCAGCCCGTTATCCCCGAGCTGATCGCCCAGCGCATCCGCGAGATCAAGGAGCAGAAGGTTGTCGTCGCGGCCTCGCTGACACCCCAGCGCGTGCTCGACTACCACGAGCTTGCGCTCGAGGCGGGCCTCGACGTGCTCGTCATCCAGGGGACGGTCGTCTCAGGCGAACACGTCTCCACCGTCTCTGAGCCGCTGAACCTGAAGGAGTTCATCCCCTCGCTCGACGTGCCAGTCGTGGTAGGCGGCTGTGCCTCCTACCAGACCGGCCTTCACCTGATGCGCACAGGCGCCGCCGGCGTGCTCGTGGGCGTCGGCCCGGGCGCCGCCTGCACCACGCGCGGCGTGCTCGGCATCGGTGTCCCGCAGGCCACGGCGATCGCCGACGTGGCCCATGCGCGCTCGACGCACATGCTCGAGACCGGCGACTACTGCCAGGTGATCGCCGACGGTGGCATGCGCAACGGCGGCGACGTCTCCAAGGCGATCGCGCTCGGCGCCGACGCAGTGATGATCGGCTCGCCGCTCGCGCGCGCGCACGAAGCGCCCGGACGCGGCTTTCACTGGGGCATGGCCACCTTTCACCCCACGCTGCCGCGCGGGGCACGCGTCGCCACGACCCAGAACGGCACGCTCGAGGAGATCCTCGTCGGTCCCGCGCGCGAGAATGACGGCACCTTCAACCTGTTCGGCGGCCTGCGCACCTCGATGGCCACCTGTGGGCACAAGGACCTCGCCGAGTTCAACCGCGCCGAGGTCGTGATCGCGCCGGCACTTCAGACCGAGGGCAAGCAGCTGCAGCGCGATCAGTCCGTCGGCATGGGCTCCAACGGCAAGGCGGCAGCGCTCGTAAATGACTGAGGTGGCCGTTACGGCCCCCGCGCCGGCCCCTGAGGCGCCCGACGGGCTGGCGGCGGTTCGCGAGGAGGTGGTCGTCCTTGACTATGGCGGGCAGTACTCGCAGCTGATCGCTCGTCGCATCCGCGACTGTGGGGTGTTCTCCGAGCTGCTGCCCCACCACGTTGGACTGGAGGAGGTTGTCAAGCGCAAACCGCGCGGGATCATCCTCTCGGGTGGGCCCGCGTCGGTGTACGCGCCCGGGGCGCCGCGCCTGGAGCGCGAGCTGCTCGAGCTCGGGGTGCCGGTGCTGGGCATCTGCTACGGAATGCAACTGCTCGTCCACGAGCTCGGCGGGCGCGTCGAGCAGGCCGATGTGGGCGAGTTCGGGCGCTCCGACCTGACGGTCGCAGCGCCCGGCGTGCTGCTCGCCGGGATGCCGAAGGAGCAAACCTGCTGGATGTCCCACCGCGACACGGTCTTCGAGGCCCCGGCCGGCTTCACGGCGCTCGCCTCCTCCACGGCCTCTCCCGTCGCCGCGGTGGAGGATCAGGCGCGCGGCATCTACGGCATCCAGTTCCACCCCGAGGTCGTCCACACCCCCTACGGGCAGGAGATACTGACGCGCTTCCTCACCGAGGTGTGTGGCTGCGAGCGCACCTGGTCGCCGGCCTCGATCGCCGAAGACCAGATCGCCCGCATCCGCGGCCAGGTGGGGGAGGGGCGTGTCATCTGCGGGCTCTCGGGCGGCGTCGACTCCTCGGTCGCGGCGCTGCTCGTGCACCGCGCGATCGGCGACCAGCTCACCTGCGTGTTCGTCGACCATGGACTGATGCGCAAGGACGAGGGTGAGCAGGTGATCAGCGCCTTCAGGGACACGTTCAAGGTGCCGCTCGTCGCCGTCGACGCCGAGCGGCGCTTCCTCGAGAAGCTCAAAGGCGTCACCGAGCCCGAGGCCAAGCGCAAGGCGATCGGGGCCGAGTTCATCAGGGTGTTCGAGGAGGAGGCCGCCAAGATCTCCACTTCCAGCCCTGCGCGCTACCTCGTGCAGGGGACGCTCTACTCTGATGTGATCGAGTCCGGCGGAGGCACAGGCGCGGCCACGATCAAGTCTCACCACAACGTCGGCGGCCTGCCCGAGGACATGCAGTTCGAGCTTGTGGAGCCCTTGCGCGCGCTCTTCAAGGACGAGGTGCGAGCCGTCGGCGCCGAGCTCGGCCTGCCCGAGCGGCTCGTCTGGCGCCAGCCGTTCCCCGGTCCTGGACTCGCGATCAGGGTCGTCGGAGGCGAAGCCACGCGCGAGCGCCTCGACGTGCTGCGCGAGGCCGACCACATCCTCCAGGAGGAGATTCGCAAGGCAGGCCTCTACCGCGAGCTGTGGCAGTCCTTCTGCGTGCTGCCCGATGTGCGCACCGTCGGGGTGCAGGGCGACGAGCGTACCTACGGATATGTGGTTGTGATCCGCGCCGTCACCTCCGACGACGCCATGACCGCCGACTGGGCCCGTCTGCCGTACGACCTTCTCGAGACGATCGCCTCGCGCATGATCAACGAGCTGCGCGAGGTCAACCGGGTGGTGCTCGACATCACGTCGAAGCCCCCGGGCACCATAGAGTGGGAGTAGCTATCATTCCCCGTCGCGCCGCGCGTTGTCTTCGCGTGGCCTTTTTCACGTCATGAAGACCTACGTAGCCAAGCCAACAGACCGCGAGCGCAACTGGCTCGTCGTCGACGCCAACGGCAAGACGCTCGGGCGTCTCGCGACGCAGATCGCCGACGTGCTGCGCGGCAAGCGCAAGCCCGAGTACACACCTCACATCGACACGGGCGACTTCGTCGTGGTCATAAACGCCGAGAAGATCGCCGTCAGCGGCAAAAAGCGTCAGGACAAGCGCTACTACCGCCACTCCGGCTATCCCGGGGGCCTGCGCTCGCGCACGTTCGAGGAGATGATCGCGCGCCGCCCGGAGGAGATCATCAGGCTCGCAGTCAAGGGGATGATGCCGCGCAACCGCCTGGCCCGCAGGCAGATCACCAAGCTCAAGGTCTACGCCGGCCCCGAGCATCCCCATGTCGCCCAGAAACCGCAACCGATGGAGATCGAGGCCTGATGGCTGACGAGCCCACAGAGCAGCCACAGGACCAGCCCGAGCTCACCGAGCAGGCGCCTGACACGACCGCCGCCGCCGAGGACGCACCCGGCGAGGCCCAGCGGGAGGCGCCGCGGGAGCCCGTCCAGACAGAGGCCGAGGCGGTCGCCGAACCGACGGCCGAGGAGCCTGTCTCCGAGCAGCCTGTGCCTGCAGAGCCGGCAGCCGAGCAGGCCAGCGCCGAGGAGGAGGCCGAGCCCGAGGAGGAGCCCACCCCACGGGTCAAGCCGAGCGTGCCTGGAGCGCACCTGGAAGTGGACATAGTCCCGGAAGGCGTCGATCCGCTTGCTCCCGAGCAGCCTGCCGATCCCTACGCGGTCGAGGACGAGGAGGAGCCGCGATCCGAGGAGGACACCGACAGCACCCGGCTGGCCGAGCCTATCTCCAGCGCCGCGATCGACCTGGCCGCGGGCGCGCGCTACAAGGCCACGGGCAAGCGCAAGACCGCTATCGCGCGCGTGATACTCAGGCCAGGCACTGGCACCTACGTCGTCAACGGTCGCGCGCTCGACGAGCATTTCCCGCGAGTCACCCTGCAGCGCAACATCCGCCAGCCGCTGGAGACGGTCGGCTACCAGGAGCGTATGGACGTGGTGGCGCGCCTGCACGGCGGCGGCATCTCCGCTCAAGCCGGTGCGTTGCGTCACGGTATCTCCCGCGCTCTGCTCGAGGCCGATCCCAACCTGCGCGGCGAGCTCAAGCGTCGCGGCTTCCTGACGCGCGACTCGCGGGCCAAGGAGCGCAAGAAGGCCGGCTTGAAGAAGGCCCGCAAGCGGCCGCAGTTCTCCAAGCGCTGACCCCGTCTATGGGCAAGCTGTTCGGGACCGACGGGGTCCGCGGAGTCGCCGGTGGCTTGCTCAGCGCCGAGCTGGCGCTAGCCCTCGGCAAGGCAGCCACCGGTCACGCCCACGCTCAGCGCCCGCGCGTGCTGATCGTGCGCGACACGCGCGAGTCGGGGGAGATGCTGCAGGCCGCGCTAGCCGCGGGCGTGAGCGCCGCGGGTGGAGAAGCGCTGCTCGGGGGAGTGCTGCCGACGCCAGCGGCGCCGCTGCTTGTCAAGCGCTACGGCCTCGACATGGCTGTGGTGCTCTCCGCTTCGCACAACCCATATCAGGACAACGGCGTCAAGTTCTTCGCCGCCGACGGCTTCAAGCTCTCCGACGAGGACGAGCTTGCGATCGAACGGGAGCTGCTGGCAGAGGCCGCGCTCACAGGCGCCGGGCCGGGGTCGACAAGCGTCGCCCCTGTCTTCTCGAGCGCTGCCTCAGAGCTCCCGGGCGGCGGGCCCATCGGGCGCATTCGCGAGCTGCGGGGCACACACGAGGACTATCTTCGCGAGCTCGAGACTCGCTTCGCCGACCTGCGCCTCGACGGGCTCGACGTGCTGATCGACTGCGCCAATGGCGCCACCTACAGGGTCGCCCCAGAGATCTTTCGGCGCCTCGGCGCCGACGTGACGGTCGTCGCGGCCACGCCGGACGGGCGAAACATCAACGCCGGCTGCGGCTCGACCCACATAGCAAGCCTCGGCGAGCGCGTTCGCGCGGGCGGGCACGCGCTCGGCCTGGCCTTCGACGGGGACGGCGACCGCGTGCTCGCCGTCGACCGCACAGGAGTCGTGGTCGACGGAGATGAGCTGATCGCACTCGCCGCGCTGCATCTGCGTGAACGGCGCCGCCTGGCCGGCGATGGCGTGGTGGTGACCGTGATGACCAACTACGGCTTTCACTCCGCCATGCGCGAGGCCGGCATCGAGGTGGCCTGCACGAACGTCGGCGACCGCTACGTGCTCGAGGAGCTGCGCCGCAAGGGCTGGGCCCTTGGGGGCGAGCAGTCGGGACACATCATCGAGATGGGCTTCAACAGCACCGGCGACGGGATCGCCGGCGCGCTGCTCACGCTCGAGGCGCTCGAAGGGCGCGACCTGGCCGAGCGCGATGCGATGGAGAAGCTTCCGCAACGACTCGTCAACGTGCGCGTGCGCGACAGGGGCGCGTTCGAGAGCGCCGAGAGCGTCGCCGAGGCGGTGCTAGCCGAGGATCGCGCGCTCTCGGGCAGGGGGCGGGTGCTGGTGCGCCCGAGCGGCACCGAGCCGCTCGTGAGGGTGATGGTCGAGGCGCCCACCGACGAGGAGGCCGACACGACGTGCGCGCGCCTGGTTGCCATCGTGGAACGTGAGTTGGCCTGAGCCGGGCCCGTGCCCCGGGCGGCTGTGAGTGGTCTCGAGCTGCTCGCCGAAGCCGGCCTGAGCCGGGCGGGCGCGGGCTTTCAGCTCTCTGGTGGCTCTTGTGCAGCCTGTCGCGGCGCGATAAACCGCTGATATCGTCGTCGCCGTGTGTGGCATAGTCGGCTACGTAGGCAAGCGCCCCGCCCGCGAGCTGTTGCTCGCCGGGCTCAAGAAGCTCGAGTACCGCGGCTATGACAGCGCTGGGATCTCGCTGATCGTCGGGGACCGGATCGAGGCGGTGCGGTCGGTCGGCAACCTGAGTGCACTCCAGGCGAAGCTCGACGGCGGTCGCGACGAGGACGCCCAGGCTGGCGGAGGGACAGCGGTCGCCGTGCTCGCCGAGCCCCAACCTGTCGCCACGACGGGAATCGGTCATACCCGCTGGGCAACCCACGGGCGGGTGAGCGAGGAGAACGCCCATCCTCACTACGACTCAGAGGATCGCCTCCACGTAGTCGTCAACGGGATCGTCGAGAACTACATGGCGCTCAAGGAGCGCCTCACAGCAGAAGGCAACACGTTCACCTCCGAGACCGACGCGGAGGTGATCGCGCACCTGATCGCCTCCCACTACGACGGCGACCTCGCCGCCGCCGTGAGAGCCGCGTTCGGCGAGCTCGAGGGTCACTTCGCGTTCGTCGCGATGAGCTTGGAGCAGCCCGACACGCTGGTCGCAGCTCGCAAGGAGTGCCCGCTCGTGGTCGGGCGAGGCGAGGGAGAGCAGTTCATCGCCTCGGCGGTCCCGGCCTTCCTCGCACAGACGCGCTCGATTCAGTACGTCGAAAATGGCGAGATCGTTGTGCTGCACCCGGACGGCGTCACGATCTCCACGCCCACCGGCGAGGTCGTCTCGCGAGAGATCGAGCGGATCGACTGGGATGAGGACACAGCGGAGAAGGGCGGGTATGAGACGTTCATGCTCAAGGAGATCCACGAACAGGCCGACGCCGTGGCCGAGACGATCGCCGATCGCGTCGCGCGCGGCGACGGCGTCGACCTCGACGAGCACGGGGCGCTCGATGAGACGATCCTCGCGGACGTCAAGCGCGTCGTGGTGGTCGCCTGCGGGACCTCCTACCACGCGGGTCTGATCGGGCGCTACGCGATCGAGGAGTGGGCGCGGGTGCCGGTCGAAATGGACGTCGCCTCCGAGTACCGCTACCGCAACCCGGTGGTCGGCCCCGGGGATCTCGTGATCGGGATCTCGCAGTCGGGGGAGACCGCCGACACGCTCGCGGCGATGCGCAAGGCGCGCGAGCGCGGCGCGACCGTGCTCGCGATCACCAACGTGATGGGCTCACAGGCCACCCGCGACGCCGACGGCGTGCTGTTCACGCGCGCAGGTCTCGAGATCGGGGTCGCCGCCACCAAGACGTTCGTGTGCCAGGTCGCGGTGATCTACCTGCTCGGCCTGCGCCTCGCGGAGCTGCGCGGCGTCCTCGCGCCCGAGCGAGTGGCAGAGCTCGTCACAGAGGTCAAGCGCCTGCCACACTGCATCGACGAAGTCATCGCGGGCGTGGGCGAGCAGATCGCTCGTGTGGCCGACGAGCACTGGCAGAAGGAGTTCTTCCTCTACATCGGGCGTCACGTTGGCCTGCCCGTAGCGCTCGAGGGGGCCCTGAAGCTGAAGGAGATCTCCTACATCGCCACCGACGCCTACGCCGCCGGCGAGATGAAGCACGGCCCGATCGCGCTGCTCGACGACTCGACGCCGGTCGTGTCGGTCGCCACCGACTCGCCGGTGCTCGAGAAGATGCTCTCCAACATGCAGGAGGTGCGCGCGCGCGGCGCCCACGTGATCGCCGTGACCACCGCGGGCAGCGGCGACCTCGCCGGTCAAGTCGACGTGGCGATCCCGGTGCCCGCGATCGACTGGATGCTCCAGCCGATACTCGCGGTCATCCCGCTGCAGCTGCTCGCCTACGAGATAGCTCGTAGACGTGGGCTGAACGTGGACCAGCCGCGCAACCTCGCGAAGACCGTCACGGTGGAGTAGCAAGCCAGTCTCGATCGCCTGGCCGGTGCTCGCGACAGGGCTGACGTGCTTCAGCTCAGATCCCCCCGTCTGAGCCCGTAGTATCGCAACGCATGGACCCGCTTCCCGACTGGTGTGAGCCGCTGCTGGACGCGCCGCGGATGCGGGCGGTCGACCGTTGGGCGATCGAGCAGCGCGGGATCCCGTCGCTCGACCTGATGGAGCGGGCAGGTGTTGGAGTGGCCCACGCGGTTGGGCAGCTCGCGCACGACGGCGCCGTGGCGATCGTTTGCGGCAGAGGAAACAATGGAGGGGACGGTCTCGTCGTCGCACGGATGCTGCGCGAGGCTGGAAGGGAGGTGACGGCCGTTTGCGTGGCGCCGTCCGAGCAGCTCTCGCCCGACGCCCGCGCAAACCTAGAGCGTCTGCCCGGCGAGTCGCCGCTCGCGCTCGACGAGCCAGCGGCACGCGAAGCGATCGATCGAGCGGCGCTGATCGTCGACGCACTGCTCGGCACGGGCTTCGAGGGGGCGCCGCGGGGGGCGGTGGCGAAGGCCATCGAGGCGGTGAGCGCCGCACCCGGACGCGTGGTCAGCGTGGATGTGCCAAGCGGCGTGGATGCCTCCACGGGGGTCGTCGCGGGCGCCGCGATCGAGGCCGATCTCACCGTCACCTTCCATGCCGCCAAGCCCGGCCTGTGGATCCACCCGGGCAAGGGCTGCGCGGGCAAGACCACCACCGTGGACATCGGCATCCCTCGCGGAGCGCCCGGCTTGGCGGATATCGGCCTGATCGACGCGAGCGTGCTCGAAGCGCTGCCTCGCAGAGAAGCCGGCTCGACGAAGTTCACCAGTGGGCATGTCGTCGTGGTTGGGGGCTCACCCGGACTGACCGGCGCGCCCGCGATGGCCTCGCTCGCCGCGATGCGCGCCGGCTGCGGATACGTCACGGCGTGCGTTCCCGCATCGCTGCGCCAGATCCTCGACGCACAGCTGACGGAGGTGATGACACGCGGCCTGCCCGACGAGCAGGGCTCGCTCACGCTCGAGGGGCTCTCCGAGGCGATGGAGCCGCTCGAGCGGGCAGGCGTGCTCGCGCTCGGGCCGGGGCTCGGGCGCGATCCTCGCAGCGCGCGGCTGGCGCGCGAGCTGGCACGCCGCTCGCCGGTCGCGACCGTGCTCGACGCCGACGGGCTGAACGCTCATGCCGGAGCTCTCGCCGAGCTCGCCTCGAGGGAGGTGCCCACCGTGCTGACGCCGCACGCGGGCGAGCTGGCCCGACTGCTCGAGACCGACAGCGATCGGGTTGCGCATGAGCGACTGTCGCACGCCCGCCGCGCCGCCGAGCAAGCGCGAGCCGTGGTCGTGCTGAAGGGCGACGACACGCTGATCGTCGAGCCCTTCGGCCGCGTCGCGATCAGCCGGGGTCACAGCCCCGCGCTCGCGACCGCCGGCACCGGCGACGTGCTCACAGGTGTCATCGCGGCGCTCTTGGCCCAGAGTCTCGATCCGTTCACAGCCGCCGCCGCGGGCGTGCAGCTGCACGCCCAGGCCGGACGCGCGGCCGCGCGCGCGCAGGGAGCGCCCGAGGGCGTGATCGCGAGCGATGTGATCGCCGCGCTGCCGGAAGCGAGGGGGTCGTGACCGTGCGCCGCGCGATCGCTCGCGTCAACCTGGCCGCGATCGAGCGCAACTGCGCTCGTCTGCGCGCAGAGCTCGAGCCGGGCTGCGAGCTGTGCGTGGTGGTGAAGGCCGACGGCTACGGCCACGGCGCCGCGCCTAGCGCCCGCGCCGCGCTCGACGCGGGGGCGAGCTGGCTCGCCGTAGCCGGCGCCCGCGAGGCGCTCGAGCTCAGGCAGGCGGGCTTCGAGCAGGTGCGCCTGCTCGTGATGGGCGCGCTCAGCCCGGTCGAGTTGCACGAAGCGCTCCAGGTCGGCGCCGACGTGGTCGTGTGGAGCGCCGAAGGGGTTCGCGCCGTCGCCGAAGCCGGGGGTGGAAGGGTGCATGTGAAGCTCGACAGCGGCATGGGACGACTGGGCACGCGCGACGCCGAGCAGGCCTCGCGCGTGGTCGAGCTGGCCGCGCGGACGCAAGCCGTGGAGCTTGCCGGCGCGATGACCCACTTCGCGACCGCCGACGATCGTGACGATCCGTTCTTCGAGCGCCAGCTCGACCTCTTCGCCGGCTGGGTGGCCGAGGTCAAGGCTCAGCACCCGCGGATCGTGGCGCACGCCGCCAACAGCGCCGCCACTCTGCGAGGCCGAGACGGGCACTTCGACATGGTGCGCTGTGGGATAGCCGTCTACGGGATGGACCCGTTTGGGCGCGATCCGCTCGCGTGCCAGCTCGACCCCGCGCTGGAGCTGATCTCCTATCTGGCCGAGGTGAAGAGCTGCGCGCCCGGCCAAAGCGCCGGCTATGGCAGACGCTTCATCGCCGAGCACGACACCTTTCTGGGAGTGCTGCCGATCGGCTATGGCGACGGTTGGCGACGGGCGCTGTCCGGCAAGGCGGACGTTCTGATCGAGGCAGAGCGCACCCCGATCGTCGGGACCGTGAGCATGGACAATCTGACTGTCGAGCTCGGCGACCGGCCGGACGCTCACACGCTGCGCGGAAGCGAGGCAGTCCTGATCGGGGCGCGCGGCCAGCAGCGCATCACCGCTGAGGAGCTTGCGCGGCGGATGCACACAATCAACTATGAGGTCACCTGCGGGCTGACAGCGCGGGTGCCGCGCATCTACCATCGCGACGGCGAGGAGGTGTGAGCTCCGAGGCGCTCGAGATCGTCCGCTCGGCGCTTGTCGCTCGGCGCGCCTGGCTTGTGGGGGGCGCCGTGCGCGACCACGCGCTCGGGCGGCCTGTCGCGGATCTCGACGTGGTGGTCGACGGCGACCCGGGGGAGGCGGCGCGCGCGATCGCCTTGGCGGCGAGGAGCGCCGGCGGGGGCGCCGCGTGCTTCGCGCTCTCCGAGGAGTTCGGGGCATGGCGTATCGTGGGGCGAGAGGGCTTGTGGCAGGTCGACGTCGAGGGCATGCGCGGCGGGTCGCTCGAGGCGGATCTTGCGCTGCGGGACTTCACCGTCAACGCGATCGCGCAGCCGCTGGACGGGGGAGAGCCGCTGGACCCGCTCGGAGGTCTCGCCGACCTGCGGGCCGGGCGCCTGCGCCGCGCTGGTCCAGCCGCTTTCGAGGACGACCCGCTGCGTGTGCTGCGCCTTGTGCGCGTAGCCGTGGAGCTCGACCTAGAGCCAGAGCCACAGGCGCTCGCGGCGGCGCGGGGGCAGGCGAGGCGACTCGCGGACGTGTCGCCCGAGCGCGTCTTCTTTGAGCTGCGGCGGATCATGGCTTGCGGGCGGGCGCTGCACGGGCTCGAGCTGCTGGGCGAGGTGGGCGCCACCGGGGTGGTGCTGCCCGAGCTGGAGGCGCTGCGCGGCGTCGAGCAGAGCCGTTTCCATCACCGCGACGTGTACGGCCACACGCTCGAGGTGCTTGAGCGCGCGATCGCGCTCACAACGGCTGGCGGATGGGCAACCTCCGAGGCGGGTGTCGCCTTGGGCGAGGAACACAGTGCCCACACGCTCGCCGTGCTAGCCGAGCCGCTCGCGGACGGCATGACGCGGGGCGAGGCGCTGCGCTGGGGGGCGTTGCTCCACGACGCGGCCAAGCCCGCCACCCGCTCAGTTCGCGTGCTGGACAGGCGCGTGACGTTCATCGGGCACGACGTGCGCGGGGCCGACCTCGCCTACGAGCTGCTCGGCCGCCTGCGTGCGAGCGCGCGCTTGCGTGGGCACGTGGCGGCGCTCGTGCGCCATCACCTGCGCCTCGGCTTCCTCGTCCACGAGCCACAGCCGCTCGCGCGTGACACCGTGTTCTCCTACCTGCGCACGTGCGAGCCGGTGGAGGTAGACGTGACGCTGCTGTCGGTGTGCGACCGGCTCGCCACGCGCGGGTCCAAAGCCGAGCAGGCGATCGAGGCGCACATCGCGCTCGCGCGCGGCATGCTGGGAGCCGCGCTGAGCTGGCGGGCTCAGGGCCCGCCCAAGCCGCTGTTGCGGGGCGATCAACTGGCGCAAGCGCTCGAGATCCCGCTTGGCCCGCGCGTCGGGGAGCTGCTCGAGCAGCTAACACGGGCGCAGTACGTGGGTGAGGTCAGCACCCACGAGCAAGCGCTGGCGTTCGTGCGCAGTCGCGATCGAGGCTAGCGCGCATCCACGCCTGAGCCGCGCGTGAGAGCGATCCTGAGCCGAATGCGCGCGGACGGCTAGGATTTGCCGCCGTGAGCGAGCAAGACTGCATCTTCTGCAAGATCGTGGCGGGCGAGCTGCCCGCGACGATCGTCGACGAAGACGAGCGCACGATCGCCTTCATGGACATCAATCCCGCTACACGGGGCCATGCCCTGGTTGTTCCTCGCCATCATGCTCCAGATCTCTTGAGCATCGACGCTGAGGAGCTCGCGGCCGTCGCCGGCGCGGCGCAGCGTCTCGCGTCACGGGCGAAGGAGCGCCTGAAAGCGGATGGGATCAACGTGATCAACTCCTGCGGGGCCGCCGCGTGGCAGACCGTCTTTCACTTCCACCTGCACGTGATCCCCCGCTACCAGGGCGATCCGATGCGACTGCCCTGGCTGCCGACCCCCGGAGACTCCGCGGAGATCGCGGCCGCGGCCGCGGCTCTCAAGGCGGATTGACGCTTTGCGGGGCAAGTCGAGGGGGAAAAGCCTGCCGCGCGTCGAACTTGGGAGAGCAAGCCAGGCGGGCGAAAGCGGTGCGCGCGTCGAACCGCTACATCGTCCCCATCTGCGTGTTCCTGTTGAATGCTCTCAATGAAACGTGTCATCACAACGATCGTGGCCGGCTGCGGCCTCGCTCTTGTCCTGCCGGCGGGCTCGCTCGCCACGCTCACGGAAGTTGGTGTGATCCCGGCCACGACCCCGCCTACGATCCCCAGCTGCCCGACTCCGTCGTGCCTCGCGGTCAGCCGCACAACCGGCTTCCAGGTAAAGGTCGAAACGAACACGAACCTGGAGTCCGCGCCGCGCGCGGGGACCGTGGTTGCGTGGACGATCACCCTCGGCAAGCCTAACGCGACCCAGATCAAGTTCTTCAACGCCAACGAGGGTGGCCCCGCGTCGGCGGGAATCGCGATCTTGCGAGCCCAGAAGAGCCCCAAACTCGGCTACAAGCTGATCAGCCAGAGCCCGGTCGTGCCACTCGAACCGTACTTCGGCAAGACGGCCCAGTTCCCGCTCGCCACGACGCTGCCGGTCAAGAAGGGCGACGTGGTCGCCCTCACGGTGCCGTCATGGGCGCCGGCGCTGGCGCTCGGCTTCGGCAAGGGCACCTCATGGCGCGCCAGCCGCGGCAAGGGGCAGTGCACGACGACCGGCACCCAGACCGCCGACGTGCAGGTGGGTTCAACCGTCCAGTACTACTGTCTCTACCAGACCGCCCGCCTGACTTACAGCGCGACGCTGATCTCAACGCCCTGATCGGCTAGGGCGCGCTGGCTCCGCCGCTCGAGCCAACGCTGCCAGAGGGTTTTTCCGAGGCTTTTTCGGAGGACGCTTTTTCACTCGCGGCTTTTTCCGATTCGCCGCCCGCGGAGGTCCCACCGGCGGAGCCGCCTTCGGAGGAGCCTGAGCTTTCTTCCGACGAGCTTTCGCCGCTCGATTCGCTTGCGCCGGTGGAGCCCGAGGTGGACCCTTCGCCAGTGGTGGAGCTCTTGGAGGTCGTGGCGGTGGTCGAGGTCGAGGTGGTTTCGGTCGCTTCCTTTTCCGCCGAGGTGTTGTTTGGCGGGACGATTTCAGGGGTGCTCTTCGGCGTCGCGTCCGAGACGCTGCTTCCACCACATGAGCTGAGGCCGGCGCCGGCGAGCAGCAGCAGGGCGCTCGCGACGAGCGCGATCAGGCGAGTGCGATGCGGGGTCTGGCTCACACGCGAGACAGGTTCATAGCGGCCCCATCCGGCGGCCGCAGGTGGGGCAGTCGTTCAGGTCCTTCTGAGCGAGCTGGTCGCACCACGGGCAGAAGCGCAGGTTCTCGACAGCCCACGGCAAGCGGGACGCCGTCGGGGCGAGCGGCAGCAGCTTGCCGACGATCTCCATCTGCTCACCCGTATCGCGATCGCGATAGATCTCGCCGGGGGCGGCCTCGAGCAGGACCTCTCGTCCGGTGGAGGGGGTGCGCAGGCGGTAGAGCTGGTTGGCGCTCACGCCCGGCACTTTAGCGGAGCACCCCCACGGATAGGTCATCAGGCCCAGGGCCGTCGCCGACAGGCGATGAGGCCACGGATAGGCTGCGGTGCTTGCGCATCCTGATCTTCCACGGCTACCTGCTGAGCGGCACCGGCTCGAACGTGTACAACGCGCGCTTGGCCGAAGCGCTCGTGAAGCTCGGGCATGAGGTGCACCTGTTCAGCCAAGATAGGCATCCCGAGCGCTACGCCTTCGTGAGGGCCGCCGGCGACTGGGACAGCGGCGAGCTCGAGATCACGAGGCTGCACGGCTCAGCGGCCGACGGATCCGCCGGGTCGCCCGGCTGCGTTGTCTACCGGCCCGACATCGACGGGCTGCTCCCGCTGTATGTGCAGGACCGTTATGAGGGCATCGAAGCAAGGACGTTCGCTGACTGCACAGACGCCGAGGTCGCCGCGTACATCCAGGCCAACGTCGAGGCTGTGCGCGAGGTGACGCGTCGGGTGCGACCCGACGTGGCGCTCGCGAACCATCTCGTGATGGGGCCGGTGATCCTCGCGCGCGCTCTCGACGGCCAGACGCCCTACGCGGTGAAGGTGCACGGGAGCGCGCTCGAGTACACGGTCAAGCCCGAGCCAGAGCGCTTCCTCGGCTTCGCGCGCGAGGGCCTAGCGCGGGCGACGTCGGTGCTTGTCGGCTCCAAGCACACCGCTGAGAGTCTCTGGCAGGCGCTTGGGGACCAGAGGCTCGAGCGAGACACACGGCTTGGCCCCCCGGGCGTCGACGTCGAGCGCTTCGTCCCGCGCAGCTCGTCCGAGGCGCAGGCGGCGATCCGCGGCCTGCTCGACCGGCTGCGCGGCGCCGTCGCCATGTCCTCCGAGGAGCAATCGAGCGCGTTCGCGCGCGATGACAGGGCGGCGGCCGACGCCATCGAGAGTGTTTTGGATGGGATGGGCGTGCTCGTGGCGTTCGTGGGCAAGCTGATCGTCAGCAAGGGGGTTGACCTGCTGATCGCCGCGTGGCCGCTCGTCCTGCGCTCGGCGCCGAGTGCGCGGCTTGTCGTGGTCGGCTTCGGCGCGTATCGCGAAGGACTGGAGCGTCTAGTGGAGCGCCTGCGGGTTGGCGACCTCGACGGTGCACGCGAGATCGCGCTCGCCGGACGTGCCCTGGAGGGCCACCAGGGGGACGCGAGTGTCCTCGCGGGGCCTGCAGCCACCCCATTGCGCCATCTGCTCGCGTTCCTGGACTCGCTGTCGGATGCCGAGGCAGACGAGTATCGCCTGGCCGCGGAGAAATTGGACGAGCGGATCGTGTTCAGCGGCCGGCTCGACCACGAGGAGCTTGTGGACGTGCTGCCGGCATGCGAGGCGCTTGTCGTGCCGAGCACCTTCCCCGAGGCGTTTGGCATGGTTGCCGCCGAGGCGGCCGCGTGTGGCGTGCTGCCAGTCAGCGCGAGCCATTCGGGGCTCGCGGAGGTCAGCGAGGCGCTCGCGCGCGACGTGCCGTCCGAGGCGGCCGAGTTGCTCTCGTTCCCGGTCGACGATGACGCCGTGCGGGCGATAGCCGAGCGGCTGATCGGCTGGCTGGAGGCGGATGCGACGTTGAGGGAGAGAACGCGAACGGCGCTCGTGGCAACGGTGCGTGAGCGCTGGTCTTGGGAGGGGGTCGCCCGCGGTGTGATAGCGGCGGCGCGTGGCGAGCCGGTCGCCCGACCCTTTGGATAGAGTTCCCGCGCTGATGTCTGTGCACACAGTCCATCTTGGGTCATCCACGCGTGCGTTCGGCGCGCTCGTCGGAGCGGGTTGCCTGCTGCTGGTGGCCTCCGGCTGCGGTGGTGTCAAGCGCGGCGCAAACGCCAATCTGATCACCGGCAAGCAGGAGTTCGTCGCCAAGTGCGGCTCCTGCCACACGCTGGCACGTGCCGGCACGAAGGGCACCGTCGGTCCCAACCTCGACGAAGCGTTCCGAGCGAGCATCGACGAAGGGCTCCAGCGCAGCGCCGTGCGAAGCGCCGTCGAAGGCCAGGTCGAAAACCCCAACCGCTTCGGAGCGATGCCGAGCGGGCTCGCCAGCGGAGCGAAGCTTGCCAGCATCGCCGCCTACGTCGCCGAAGCAGTCAGCCGGCCGGGCAAGGACAGCGGGCTGCTCGCCAACGCCGTCCAAGCCCCCGGCTCTGGCAAGCCGGCCATCGAGAAGGGCGGCAAGCTCGAAATCGCCGCCGACCCCTCTGGCCAGCTCTCCTATGTGTCCAACAAGGCAAGCGCCACGGCTGGTCCTGTCACGATCTCGATGCCCAACACGTCGGGCGTCTCCCACAACATCGCCGTCGAACCCGGCTCCGGTGGGGCGACCCCGAGCGGGGCTGTGCTGGCGGCCAGCGCCTTCACGACGAAGGGCACAGCCTCCATCTCAGTCAAGCTCAAGCCGGGCGCCTACACGT
The DNA here is from genome assembly GCA_963764655.1 of uncultured Solirubrobacterales bacterium. Taxonomy (GTDB): domain Bacteria; phylum Actinomycetota; class Thermoleophilia; order Solirubrobacterales; family Solirubrobacteraceae; genus Palsa-744. The sequence continues at coordinate 1,152,211 of CAVXTI010000001.1, read as the reverse complement.
TCTTCTGCCAGGCTCCCGGCCACCGCGCCGCGGGGATGTACGGCACGCTGACAGTGAAGTAGCTGGTGGCCTCGGTCGGGCTTCAGAGGATCGCGCGCAGGATCAAGACGATCGCGACGATCGCGCCGGCCACCGCGATCACGTAGAGCAGGAGGCGAAACGCCTCATCCTCGCTGCGCAGCGGATTCAGCACGACTTCACGAGGGCCTCTGAGGGTCGTGGACCATGCTGGCCGATCGAGGATCCCGTCGATCCTCGATCGGTAAGGACGCAGACCGCGCCGTATGCTCTGCACATAAGCGGTCGAGGACGCAGAAATGCGCGGCGTCCACGTCCCTCAGATCACGTAGACGGTGGTGTAGACCACTATCCACATGATGTCGACGAAGTGCCAGTAGATGCCGGGGATCTCGACGCCGCGGTGCTGCTCGGAGGAATAATGGCCACGGAAGGCCCTGATCGTGACGATCAAGAGCAGCACGAGGCCGATGAAGACGTGTGCTCCGTGCAGGCCGGTGAGGGAGTAGAAGATCGTCGCCTGCGCTTGATCCTGGGGGGCGAAGCCGATGTTGGCGTACTCGTTGATCTGGATGAACAGGAACGCGCAGCCGAGCAGGAAGGTGGTCAGGATCCCAGCCTTCAGACCGAAGTGGTTGCCTTTCTTGATGGCGGCCTCGGACCAGTGCAGCGTGAACGAGGACGACATCAGGATCGCCGTGTTCACGCCGGCGACCGCCACCGGCAGCGTCGTCCCGTGCGCGGGCCACGGATCTCCCTGGGCGACGCGGATGAAGAAGTAGGCCGTGAAGAAGGCCCCGAACACCATGACCTCGGAGATGATGAAAAGCAGCATCCCCAGCAGCTGCGGCTCCACGCGCGAGCTGCGGTGCGCCTGCGGGGGTCCGTGGTGATGGTCGTCGTGAGCAGCTGGGTGGGCGACGCTGGCGGCCTCCATCGAAGAACCTCCTAGCTCGCGGCGCCAGCCGCGGTCGTTGCGTTGGACTCGACCGCCACGACGTGCTCCACGGGAACTATGGCGGCATGGCTGACGCGCTCGATCAGATTGGCGCGCAGCCAGCCGGAGCGCGCTTTGGGCAAGGTGGAGATCACGACGTCGTTGACCTTGAACAGCTCGAGCGCGTTCATCACGGCCGTGTAGGGGTCGGGGTCGCCGATCATGCCTGCGCTCAGCAGTCCCGCGGCGTCGAGGCGCTCGAGCATCGCGGCGAGGCGTATGCGGGCCTCTCGGTGAGCGCCCCCGCTGCGATCCTGCTGCGGGACGACCGCCACGAACAGGTGGCGCTCGTCGCCGGTCACCTTGCCCTTCAGGTGCTCGATCAGCTCGTCCCCGCTGGAGGTCTTGTGCGCCACCACCAGCGTCACGGCGAAGGGCAGGCCCTCCTGGGCCAGGTCGACGACGATGTGCTTGACGGGCAGGCCCGAGGCGTTCTCGATGCGCTCGATCAGGTCCCTGCGCAGCCAGCCCGACTGTGTGGCGGGGTGGGTGGAGATGATCACTTCGTCGGGGCGACGCGCGGCGACCGCGTCCATCGTCGCGAGGAACGGGTCGGGGTCGCCGACTTCCCCGGATGCCTGGATGCCCTCACTGGCCAACAGCGACATCGCGAGGTCGATGCGCACCTGAGCCGATTCGCGCACTGCCTCGTCGTAGATGAAGAGCCCGGCTCCAGGCTTGGTCTGGGGAACAACGAGTCGGAACTTCACATCGCCGGTCGCGGCCTGCTCGCGGACGGTCTCAAGCAACGCCTCTCCGCCGAGTGTGCGGTTGGCGACAACGAGGATTTCCTTCATCAGGCCGAGCTCCTACTCCGTGGGTGCATGGACGCCGCCGCCGGGAGCGCCCGGCGCCCCGCCGACCGTGGCCGGGACGGGGGCGGGTGCGAAGATGCCGTGGACCGCGCCCGGCACGCCGTACTCGTAGGGCCCGCCCACGACGGTCGGGATGCGGTCGAAGTTGAACACCGGGGGCGGCGAGGAGACCTGCCACTCGATCGTCAGCCCGCGCCACGGGTTGCCCACCGCGCGCGTCCCGCCGCGCCAGCTGGTGACCATGTTGTAGACGAAGATCAGCGTGCTGGCTCCGAGTGCAAAGCTCGCGATCGAGATGAACAGGTTGAGATCCGCGAACTGGGACGCGTAGGTCGCAACCCGTCGAGGCATGCCCTCCAGTCCGAGGATGTGCATCGGCGCGAATGTGAGGTTGAAGAACACGAACGTCGTCCAGAAGTGCCACTTGCCCAGGCGCTCGTCGTACATGCGCCCGGTCATCTTGGGGAACCAGTAGTAGACGCCCGCGAAGATCGTCATCAGCGAGCCGCCGAACAAGACGTAGTGGATGTGGGCGACGATGAAGTAGCTGGCACTCACGTGGATGTCGAACGGCACCATCGCGAGCATCACACCGCTGATGCCGCCGAGGGTGAATGTGGTGAGGAAGCCGAGCGCGAACAGCATCGAAGTGTCCAGGTGCAGGATCCCACGCCACAGAGTCGCCAGCCAGGAGAAGATCTTGATGCCGGTGGGCACGGCGATGATCGCGGTGGTGATGGCCATCGGGATGCGGATCCAGGCGGCCATCCCTGAGGTGAACATGTGGTGGGCCCATACGGTAAAGCCGAGCACGACGATCGCCAGCAGCGAGAAGGCCATCATGCGGTAGCCGAAGATCGGCTTGCGCGACTTGACGGCGATGATCTCGCTGACGATCCCGAAGCCGGGCAGCATCATGATGTAGACGGCCGGGTGCGAGTAGAACCAGAAGACGTGCTGGTACATGAGCACGTCCCCGCCCTTGCCAGGGTTGAAGAAGTTGAAGCCGAGCGCGCGGTCGAGAAGCACGAAGAATTGCGAAGCGGCGATGAAGGGCGTCGCTATCACTACGAGCAGCGATGTGGCGAAGTTGGCCCACACGAGCAGCGGCATCCGGAAGAAGCTCATCCCCGGCGCCCTCATCGTGATGATAGTCACGAGGAAGTTCAGCGCGGTCATGATCGAGGACGCCCCCGCCAGCTGCACCCCGACCGAGAAGAAGTCCTGTCCGATCGGCGCGTCGATCGACAGCGGCGTGTAGGCGGTCCAGCCGTCGGCGAACGCGCCGCCCGGCGCCAGAAAGCTCGAGAGCATCATCAGGCCCGCGAGCGGCAGCAGCCAATAGGAGAGGGCGTTCAGGCGCGGGAAGGCCATGTCGGGCGCCCCGATCATCAGCGGCAGCACATAGTTGGCGAGCCCCGCGAACACCGGAATCACGAACAGGAAGATCAGCAGCGAGGCGTGGACGGAGAAGAGGCCGTTGTAAGTGTTCGCGTCGACGAACTGGGCGCCTGGCTGGGCGAGCTGGGCGCGCATCAGCATTGCCAGCAGCCCGCCGACGAGCAGGAAGAAGAAGGCGGTGACCGTGTACTGAATGCCGATCACCTTGTGGTCGGTGTTGATGCGGAAGTAATCCTTCCAGCTGTACGCGCCGTGGCTGGAGTGGTCCTCGGGGCGTGTCGGCTTGCCCGCGGCCCAGTAGAACCAGTAGTCAAATCCGCCGAGGCCGACGAGGAAGAAGATCGGCGAGGCGAGCAGCGAGACGGTCGTGATCGCTTCGCCACTCAGGTAGTGGGAGAAGGTGGCGTGTCCCGTGGACATGCGCACCAGCCAGGTGATCCCCGCGGCAAAGGCGATCCCCAGCAGGAATCCGAGCCCAGCGCGATAGAGGCCCGGGCCGCGCAGCTTGGCGGCCATCAGCGTGCTCTCCCGGTCTCGATCTTCAACGACGTGCTTCTCCCCATTGCACTAGTCACCTTACCCTCAAGCCCCACTCGCGGGAGTGCTTGTCTGGCTCTTCAGCCACGTCTGGAAGCGCTCGGGCGCCACGACGTGGATCCTGGAGCGCATCAGCGAGTGGCCGACGCCACAGAGCAGGTTGCAGACGACGGGATAGGAGCCGAGCCTGTCGGGCGTCGCGCGGTAGCTCGTGGTTATGCCGGGCACCGCGTCGATCTGCAGGCGGAAGGCGGGAATCCAAAACGCGTGGATCACGTCCACCGAGCGGATCTTGAAGTAGACCGGCTCGTCCTTGGGCACGTACAGCTGCGTCGTCTTCAACGGAGCGCCGCCGGTCACCGAGCTCGGGTACTGGTAGGTCCAGGCGAACTGCTGGCCGGTCACTTCGACAACCATCTCTGGAACGGCTGGCTTCCTTTCGTTGTTGTGGAGCACCACGAACGAGTAGGACACGAGCCCGAGCAGGATCATCGCCGGGATCGCCGTCCAGATCACCTCGAGGCGGGTGTTGCCGTGGATCGGTGGCCCGTCCTCGAGCTCCTGGCCGGGCCGCATGCGGAAGTGCCATACAGAGAACAGGATCACCGTGACCACGAGCACGAAGATCGGCACCGACGCGATCACGAGCACGTGATAGAGCGTGTCGGTTTCGTGCGCCTGCGTGGAGGCCTGCACCGGGAACCAGTGGATCACGTAGCTCAAGACGATCCCGATCGCCGTGGCCACGAGCGCGGCGACGATCGTCCACGCGATCGAGCGTCTAGAGAGCATCCGAGCAGCCTCCTCGAGCGGTTGCCGCACGCATGTATGGGATGAGCCGGGTCATCGGAGGCGTGATCCTAATGCCTCGGCCCGATGAACGTATGCCGTGTGGTTTGACGCTTGTCTCGGGGGTAGTAAGAGCCTCGAGACACCGGGCTTGACGATCGGCCCTAGACCCAATACATTGAGGCAATCGTTGCAAACGCTTGGCGAGGACAGGACTGGAGGCAAGGCGATGCAGGTGCGAGACGGCATGAGCCCGATGGTCTTGACGATTGGCCCCGGCCACACGCTGCGCGACGCCGCGCGGCTGATGTCTGAGCGCCAGGTGGGCGCGGCCGTCGTGATCGACCCCGACGCGGGCGGTCCCGGGATCCTCACCGAGCGCGACGTGCTCACGTCGATCGGCGCCGGCCAGAGCCCGGACGCCGAGCTCGTGGCGGACCATCTCACGCGGGATGTCGTCTTCGCCGAGCCGAGCTGGTCCTTGGAGGAAGCCGCCGCCGCGATGGTCCGCGGGGGCTTCCGCCACCTGATCGTCGTCGAGCGAGGAGAGACAGTGGGGATTCTCTCCGTGCGCGACGTCGTGCGCTGCTGGACCGACGAGGGCGCCATCTGCCCCGTTCCGGCGAGCGCAGCCGTGGGGTGAGAGAGAGGGAAAGGTCGAGCGCCCGCAGTGGGGGATGCGGGTGCGACCTTTCATCGGGGCCGCGCGTGGATTGGGAATCCCACCCACCCGCGCGCGGCGCCTCACCGGGCGCTGGCGTGTCAGTGCGAGTCGAGCGGGAGCTCGTCGACTTCGCGGCGCGTATCCATGATCCAGCGCACGACGCACGCGATCGTCAGCACGCCACCGCCGATTACCAGGATCAGGCTTGTCGTGACGCCCACGACAGCCAGCGTGATCCCGGCGGCGGTCAGCAGCGGCAGGATCGTGGGCCCGGGTAGATGAACCTCTTCGCCCGTGGGTGGGACCTCCGGGTCGAGCGGGCTCATGAGACGTACACCGAGGCCACCACGAATGTGAGGCCGAACATGAACATGCAGATCCCTGCCACGATCAGTCCGGTGCGGATGTTCTTCTTGGCGAGGCGACGGTCCATTTCGGCTGGAAAGACTACAGCTTGGCGTCCGCGACCATCGCGCAGAACAGCAGCGCTAGGTATGCCAGCGAGAACAGGTACAGCTGCAGCGCGCTGCGACGGTCGGCGCGGCGATAGAGCCGCACCGCGCCCGCGATGAAGCCGAGCCCCAGCAGCAGCGAGCCCGCCAGGTAGACGGAGCCGAAGCCCCCCGCGCAGAAGGGAAGCTGGGTGACGGCATACAGCAGCACCGTGTAGAGCAGGATCTGGCGGCGCGTCTCGGCTTCGCCGCGCACCACCGGCAGCATCGGGACCCCGACCTTCTCGTACTCCTCCTTCATCAGCAGCGAGAGCGCCCAGAAGTGTGGCGGCGTCCAAAAGAACACGATGAAGAACAGCAGCACTGCGATGCCGTTGACCGAGCCCGTCACCGCCGCCCAGCCCACGAGCGGAGGAACCGCGCCGGCGGCGCCCCCGATCACGATGTTCTGCGGCGTGCGCCGCTTCAGCCACACCGTGTACACGAGCACGTAGCCGAGGAAGCCAGCGAACGACAGGCTCGCTGAGAGCAGGTTGACTGTCAGCGACAGCTCCAGGAAGGAGAGTGCGGCCAGGACGCAGCCGAACGTCAGCGCGGCCGCTGGCGCGACCCGTCCCGACGGGACCGGCCGGTTGGCGGTGCGCGCCATGCTCGCGTCGATGTCGCGGTCGAACCAATGGTTGACGGCGCCCGCGCCACCGGCCGACAGGTATCCGCCGAGGCAGGTCAGCGCGATCAGCGCCACCGAGGGGTCGCCGGCGACCAGCATCGTCGTGATCGTCGTCAGCAGCAGCAGCGATTGGACCTTCGGCTTGGTGAGCTCGACGTAGTCTGAGAGCAGCTGACGCGTCCTCGAGCGCGTCCTCTGAAGCGGCGCGGCCACTGCGCTCGAGGCTCGCGGTGCGTAGGTCGATGCGGGCGAGCCGTCGATCACGAGCGGACTCGCGGGCTGCGTGAGCTGTTCATCACGATCGCGAACTCTACCGTTGCGTCGCGCGCCGCAGGCCGGGCCTCAAACCCCGACTTGCGTGGCGCCGGCTGGCACCGTGGCGCCTCCGGGAGCCGGCACCCTCGACGCGCGCTGCTCCACCTCGCGCCGGATGTCCTTCATCGGCTCGAACGAGCGCACGAGCGGGACGATGTCGAAGTTGTTAGCGGGCGGCGGCGAGGTTGTGAACCACTCGAGCGTGTTCGCCTTCCACGGGTCTGGGCCCGCGATCGCCCCATGCTTGACGCTGCGCGCGACGTTCACGATCGTCGCGAGCACGCCCGCGCCGAGGATGAACGAGCCAACCGTCGAGATCATGTTGTAAAGCGCGAGGTTGCCAACGTTGTCGTACTCGTACACGCGCCTCGGCATCCCGTCCAGGCCGATCACGTGCTGGATCAGGAAGGTGGCCAGGAAGCCGAAGAGCATCAGGTAGAAGCTGAGCTTGCCGAGCCCCTCGCTCATCATGCGCCCGGTGATCTTGGGGAACCAGTAGTAGATAGCGGCGAAGATCGTGAACACCGAGCCGCCCATTAGCACGAAGTGGATGTGAGCGACGACGAAATACGTTTCGTTTAGCTGCCAGTCGACTGGGAACACGGCCAGGAACACGCCGGAGATGCCGCCGATCATGAACAACGCGATGAAGCCGGCGCAGAACAACAACGGCGTCTTGAACTCGACCGTGCCCTGCCACAGCGTGGCGATCCAGTTGAAGATCTTCACGCCGGTCGGCACCGCGATCAGGAACGAGCTGAGCATCACGAAGATGACCACGGCCTCCGGGATCGGAGCGGTGAACATGTGATGCGCCCACGTCAGGAAGCCCAGGAACGCGATCGCCACAGTCGAAGCGGCGATCGCCCTGTAGCCGAAGATCGGCTTGCGCGCGAACACGGGCAGGATCTCAGAGACGATCCCGAAGCCGGGCAGCACCATGATGTAGACCTCCGGGTGCCCGAAGAACCAGAACAGGTGCTGCCACAGCAGCGCCGAGCCGCCGTTCGCCGGATCGAAGAAATGCGTCCCGAAGTGCCTGTCGGTCAGCAGCATCGTGACCGCGCCCGCGATCACCGGCATCGCGAAGATGATCAGGATCGAGTAGGTCAGGATCGCCCAGATGAACAGCGGCAGGCGCCCCCAGCTCATGCCGCGCGCGCGCATGTTGGCGATCGTCGCGTAGAGGTTGATCGCGCCGAGGATCGAGGAGAGGCCGGTGAGGTGAATCAGATAGATCCACGCGTCCTGGCCGCCGCCCGGCGAGAAGTCGATCCCCGACAGCGGCACATAGCTCGTCCAGCCGGCTTCGGGCGGGTTCCAGAAGATCGAGGCGTAGAACACGAGCCCCCCGGCCAGCAACAGCCAGTACGACAGCGCGTTCAGGCGCGGATAGGCCATATCGCGCGCGCCGATCATCAACGGCACGAAATAGTTGGCAAGGCCGGCCATCATCGGCACGACGAACAGGAAGATCATCGTCGTGCCGTGCAGCGTGAACAGCTGGTTGTAGATCTGCGGGGAGACAAGCGTGTTGTCGGGCAGCCCCAGCTGCAGGCGGATCATCAGCGCCTCCACGCCCCCCAACGCGAAGAACACGAACGTCGTGACCATGTACATGATCCCGATCCGCTTGTGGTCGGTCGTGGTCATCCAGCTCGTCCAGCCGCGCGGCTCACGCTCGGCGTCGTGTGCGACTACCTGGGGGACTGGGGCTGCGTAGGTGGCCATCGAGCGGTCTCCTAGTGTCCGGGCTCGGGTGTCAGGGCCTGCGACTGGATATCAGCCCTCATATGAGTGATTGCCGAGAGCGCGCGCGTCATGGGTTCTCGACCTGTCCGGCGCCGGTCTGCTTGCCGAGCTTCGCGCGCGCCACCTGGGCTTCCGCGTTGGCTTCGGCGATCAGCTTCTTCTGGTAGGCCAGCCACGCTTCGAACTGGGCCGGAGGGACGGCCTTGACGGTCGCGATCATGCGCGCGTGCCCGCGCCCGCAGATTAGCGCGCACTGGCCACGGTAGATCCCGGGCTTTTCGATCTTGAACCAGGTGTAGTTGTGATAGCCGGGGACGGCCTGGAACTTGCCGCCGAGCTGTGGCACCCACCACGAGTGCACGACGTCGGCGGAGACGATGTCGAGCGTGACCGTGGTGTTCGTGGGGACCACCATCTCCTCGTAGGAGTAGGGCGCGCCGAGCCCGTCGGCTTCGTTTGCGCCTGGGTAGACGTACTGCCACACGAACTGCCGACCCACCACTGTGATCTTCAGCGACTTGCCGTTCGGGGGCAGCTTGCGTTCCGCGCTCGCGTACTCGCGCGCCTGGCGGTCGCTGACGAGCGAGGACCCTTCCGGGCCTGAGTTGACGGGGTCCTGGATCGAGGAGAGCTTCGCGAACGTGAACACCGCGAGCGCCAGCAGGATCACGGCCGCGCCCACCGTCCAGCCGACCTCCAGCCGCGTGTTGCCGCGGATCTGGGCCGCCACGGCGCCCTTGCGCGCACGGAAGCGGTAGAGCGCATAGCCGAGGGCGCCCTCGACCAGCACGAAGATCACGAGCGCGACATACAGTGTGATCTTGTAGAGGCTGTTGATCGAATCGGCGTTCGGCGACCCGCCCGATTGGGGAGTGAAGAACGCGAGGGGTGTGGCGAGCAGGTGGCTCAAGGCGGGCGGGATTCTATTCACGCTCGGGCGGAACGCGCGTGGTCGCGTCGGGGAGGGGAGCACAACTCCCAAGTGAAGTGCCACCCGCGCGCGCGGGTGGCAGGCGATTGACAGGCCTCAACGTCCCGCGAAGCTGGCCGCTCGCTTCTGCAGGAAGGCCCCCACGCCCTCGACGAAGTCATCGGTCTCGGCCATCTCCTGTTGCAGCTTGGCCTCCAGCTCGAGCTGCTCGGCCATGTTCGCGTAGACCTGGCGATTGAGCTCTCGCTTGGTGGCGGCGTAAGCACGCGTTGGGCCGGCTGCCAAGCGCGCCGCGAGCGCAGCGCTCTGCTCGGCTAGGCCCGCGTCGCTGTGCACGGCGTTGACGAGCCCCCAGTCAAGCGCCTGTGGCGCCGGCACACGGCCGCCGAGCATCATCATCTCGCTCGCCCGCGCCAGGCCGACGCGGGCGGGCACGAACAGCGAGGAGCCGCCGTCCGCGACCAGTCCGATGTTGACGAACGCGAGCAGGAAGTAGGCGCTCTCGGCGGCGACCACGAGGTCGCAGCACAACGCCAGTGAGCAGCCGATCCCCACGGCCGGGCCGTTGACCGCCGCCACGACCGGCTTGTCCATCTCGCGGATCGCATGCATGATCGGGTGGTAGCGCTCGGTCAGCACGCCGTAGATGTTGGGCCTGCCCTCAGGTGTGAGGTCATCGCCGCTGATGTCCTTCAGGTCCGCGCCGGAGGAGAACGCGCGCCCAGCCCCCGTTATGCGCACCGCGCGCACCCTCTCGTCCTGTGCCGCCGCTCGCAGCGCCGCCAGCAGGTCTTCGCCGAACTGCCTGTTCCATGCGTTGAGCGCGTCAGGACGGTTCAGCTCGATCGTGGCCGCGCCATCGCACACGAGCATGTTGACCGTCTCGAGCTGGATATCTTGCTCACTCACTTTGGGCTCTCCTGTCGTCGGTTGGCGCCAAGCACGTTCGGCGCCTTTCGAGGCCTGTGGTCACCTGGACCCGCGCGAGAATACCCGCAAGAACGACCATCCCCTCCATAAACGCTGTCGTGCGCCTATCGTGTGCGGACGATGAGAAGGCCGGTCATAGGCATATGCACCGCGCTCGAGCGTGCGCGCTGGGGCATGTGGGACCAGCAGGCTGTGCTGCTCTCGCGCAGCTATGTCGAAGCCGTCCAGCAAGCCGGCGCGCTCGCCTTGATGCTTGCCCCGGACGAGATCCTGCTCGAGGACCCCGGGGAGGCGCTGGAGCTGCTCGACGGCCTCATGCTCGCCGGCGGCGCCGACATCGACCCTTCGAGCTACGGCGCCGAGACACACCCAGAGACGCTCGACACCGTCCCGGAGCGCGACCGCTTCGAGATCGAGCTGGTGCGCGCAGCGATCGAGCGCGATCTGCCCGTGCTCGGCATCTGCCGCGGCATGCAGCTCATCAACGTCGCTTACGGAGGCACGCTCCTGCAGCATCTGCCCGAGCGCTTCGGCCATCATGAACACCTGCGCGTCCCCGGCACCTTCGACGGCGCCGACCACGACGTCGACCTGGGCGAGGGCACGCTCGCGGCGCGCGCCGCCGGCGAGACCCACCACGCCACCAAGTCCCACCATCATCAGGGTGTCGACCGCCTGGGAGAGGGCCTTCAGATCAGCGGCTGCGTCCTCGATGGACGGTCTGCCGGAGGCGATCGAGATGCCTGAGAAGCGCTTCGTGCTAGGCGTCCAGTGGCATCCGGAGGCCGACGAGACGAGTCGAGTCGTGGGCGCGCTCGTGTCCGAGGCGAGTCGCCACATGAGCGAGCGCGAAGGGGCGAGGACGGCGGCATAGCGATAGATCGGCTGCCTCGCGTGCGTCTGTGTGGGGCTGCGGGTCGCGTGCCGGGCTGCTTTGAGATCGCCACGGCGGGCACGCTCGGTGCGTGGATGTGGGGCTGTGGAGTGTTCGGTATGGCATTCCACCCCCCCTGCGCGCGGGGGAATGTCGCATCGAGCCATATACTCCCCGCCCCGTGCGGTCGAGGGTCATCAGGACAGCCGCCTGGGGCGTCGTGGCCGCGGGTGTGATGGCGCCACTCGTGCGCAAGCGCACCTCGGCCCCGCCGGTCGTCACGCAGACGGTCGCGTTCGCGGCCCCACTGGGCCTGTGCGTCGCGGTGCGTCGCTCGCGCCGGCGCGACGTGGCCGTCTGCTGCCTGCAGATGTGGGCCTACCTGGCCGCCTACAAGGCTCCGAACGACGACGAGGCGGCCCAGGAGCGGCGGGTGCTTGTCGACTATCCGATCGTCGTCGACCTCGTCCTGGGCTTCGGCGAGCTGCCAACCGTGCGCCTGCAGCGCAGGCTCGCACGCGGGCAATGGCGGCTCGGCGACCGTGTGCTCGTCTGGGCTCACTGGCTGTGGTTCTTGGTGCCCCACGGCACGCTCGTCTACATCATGCTGCGTCACCGCGCCGCTTCGAGCGCTCGGCGGTGACTGACCTACGCCGTGTTCGACATCGGCGCGATGGTCTACTGGATCCTGCCGACGGCGCCTCCGTGGTACGCGGCCTCGCACGGTGGCCGCAGCGGGGACTTCGACGGGCGGCTGCCAGCCATATCGACGTCTCGCGTCCGCTCTGGCGAAGTCGCCGTGCAGCGAGCGTCCGCCGCCATCGACGAGGCCCGCGCGACATCGCCGTCAGGCGCATGATGGTGGAATATGGCGAGTTCTTCTGGAAAGACGGCTGGGGTCCCCTTTACAGTGTCCTTGGAGGCAACCCATTGGCCGCGATGCCCTCGCTGCACTTCGCCACATCGATGATGGCCGCCCAGCTGCTCGCAGAGACTGGGCCGATCCCGGCGCCGTCGGCTGGAGCTACACGGCGACGCTCGGCTTCGCGCTCGTCTACCTCGGCGAGCACTACGTCGTCGACCTGCTCGCGGGGGCTGCCCTCACGACCGCTGTGCGACGTGCGAGCCCGCTTGCCACGCCGAGCGCTCGCCGGCTTCGGACGGGACGGTCGCCGCGCTCGAGGCCGCTGCGCACGGCGGGAGTTGAGATGGCGCGCGCAGAGCATCCCGAGCAGGAGACCCGCAGACGCTCAGCCACGGGCGCAGAGCTCGTAGCGGGCGAGCCCGAGGAGCCGACGCGCGATCCGACCGTCGAGGAGGAGATGCCGCGGATGCAGATCACGCGCCGCAGCATGTGGCTGTTCGCGCTGTTCGTGGTGACGGCGCTCGCGTTCCTCTACCTCGTGCTGCCTCAGCTCGGCGGCGTCCGCCATACGTGGGACCGGCTCAACGACGGCGACTCCTGGTGGATCGCGGTGGCCGTCCTGCTGCAGGTGGTGGCGATGGCAAGCTACATCGCGATCTTCCAGGGCGTCCACGTGCCGCCGGGCTCGCCGATCACCTTCCGCGAGAGCTACCTGATCACGATGGCCGGCCTCGCGGCGACGCGACTGTTCGCGGCGGGCGGCGCCGGCGGCGTGGCGGTGACCGCGTGGGCGCTGCGCCGCTCAGGCATGCGTCGCCGCGAGGTGGCGGAGCGCATGATCGCGTTCCTCGTGCTGCTGTACGGCGCGTACATGGTGGCCTTGATCGTGTGCGGAGTCGGCCTGTACACGGGCCTGTTCGACGGCCCGCACCCGTTCGCGATCACGATCGGCCCGGCGATCGTCGCGGCGATCGCGATCCTCGCCGGTGCTGGCGGTGGCGTTCGTGCCGACCGACCTCGAGCGGCGCCTTGGCAAGCCGACCGGCCACGAGCGCGCGCCCGTGCGCTGGCTGCGCGGCCTGGCGACCGGCTCCGCGTCGGCGGCGGGCGGCGTGCGCTATGCCGGCTACAAGCTGCGCCACCCCGACTGGGCGATGCTCGGGGTGGTCGCTTGGTGGGCGCTGAACATCGCCGTGCTCTACGCGGCCTTCCGCGCCTTCGGCCAAGCGCCGCCGACGGCCGTCCTGGTCGAGGCGTTCTTCGTGGGAATGCTCGCCAACCTGCTGCCGCTGCCCGGCGGGATCGGCGGCGTGGACGGCGGCATGATCGGCGCCTTCGTCGCCTTCGGCGTGAGTGGCTCGCTCGCGCTGATCGCGGTGCTCGTCTACCGACTGCTCTCCTTCTGGCTGCCGTGCATTCCCGGCGCGATCGCCTACTTCCAGTTGCGGCGCACAGTCAACCGCTGGAACGGCTATACTATACAAAGTAAAGCGACCCAAGCCCAAGCGAGCGTCGGCTGGTCGAGCGGCGCCGGCGAACTGGAGGCAACCAGGTGAGCGACGTCGAGAACACGATCATCGTCGGCAGTGGCCCCGCGGGCTACACCGCGGCGCTCTACACCTCGCGCGCCAACCTGAGCCCGCTGGTCGTCGAGGGCTTCGCCTGGGGCGGGCTGCTTCAGCAGACGACCGACGTCGAGAACTATCCGGGCTTCCCCGAGGGGATCATGGGGCCCGAGCTGATGAGCAAGCTGACGCGAGCAGGCCGAGCGCTTCGGCGCCAAGCTCGAGACCGACCAGGTCGAGCGCGTGCAGCTCGCCGACGAGCCCGGCGGCGTCCACAGCGTGTGGGTAGGCGACACCGAGCACCGCGCTCGCACCGTCATCCTCGCGATGGGCGCCGAGCACAAGAAGCTCGGCATCCCCGGCGAGGAGGAGCTGAGCGGACGCGGTGTCAGCTACTGCGCCACCTGCGACGCCGCCTTCTTCAAGGATGCCCACACGATCATCGTCGGTGGCGGCGACTCGGCGATGGAGGAGGCGATCTTCCTGTCGAAGTTCGCCGCAGAAGGTGACGGTGGTGCATCGGCGCAACGAGTTCCGCGCCTCGAAGATCATGCTCGAGCGCGCGCGCGAGCAGGCCAACATCGAGCTGCTCACGCCCTACACGTCGAGCGTTTCGAGCCTGGCGAGAATGGCGCGCTGAGCGTCGCCAAGCTGCTCAACACCGACACGGGCGAGCGGCGCGAGATCTCGATCACCGGCGCGTTCATCGCGGTCGGCCACGAGCCGCAGTCCTCCCTGGTGGCCGGGCAGATCGATCTCGACGAGAACGGATATGTGAGGGTCGATGCACGTTCTACGCGCACCAACAGGCCCGGCGTCTTTGCGGCCGGCGATCTCGTCGACCACACCTATCGACAGGCGATCACAGCCGCCGGGCTCTGGTTGTCAGGCCGCGCTTGACGCCGAGTGGTACCTAAGGGACACGCCCGAGGTGCCCACGCCTGAGGGGATGCCTGTAGGCGACTTGGCCGAGGCGCAGTGGGCCCCTGTGGCCGAGTCGCGAGGCCACCGAGGCAGGCTACGCGCTTCGACGCGAGCACGCTCCGCGAGCGCCAGGCGTCGTCAGCGTCGGCGCCGGGCGGTAGCGCTCCTCGCGGTACTCCTCGCACAGCGCTTCGAGCACGGTGAGCACCTGCATCGTGGCCGATCTCACGCGCCCATGCGAGTGGGCCGCGAGGGTGGCTCAGCCGAGCACCATGCCCTTGTCGATGTCCTCGGCTGAGCCGACGCCTTCGCCGAGCGCGAACGCCGACTCGTTGATGACCTGGCACACGATCCTCCCGAGCACGAGCCCCGGGGCGTCGCCGACCCACTCCACGTGCTTGCCGAGCGCCGTAAAGAAGCGCTCCGCACGAGCCGCCGCCGCGGGCGACGAGCTCTCGCCGCGCGTCAGCTCGACGAGGCCCGTGCGCTCGAACGGGGGCAGCGTGTAGAAGCCCACGGACGGGCCCCCAGGGTCGAGCGAGGCAAGCGAGCCGCGGTCGCACAGCACCACGCGTGCTCCGCCGCGCGGCTGTGGCTCGCCGTCGTGCTCGCCGCATTCGACGATCAGCGCCGGCAGCTCGCTCTGGGGGGCGTGCGGGCTGCGTGAACCACATAGCCCGCCGCGCGTGAGGCGTCGCGCAGCTGCTCGGCCAGCGCTCCATGCCCGGCGATGACCACGACCGCCTCGCCGTCAACCGGCGCCGCCACCTGGGCCGGCTCGGGATCGGCGGGTCGGTGGGGCCTCTCGCCGCCGTAGTCGTAGTAGCCGCGGCCGGTCTTGCGCCCGTGCATGCCGGCGGCGACCTGGCGTGCCTGGATGGGGGAGGGGCGCCAACGCGGCTCGCCGAAGCTCAGCTCGTAGAAGCTCTTGGAGACGTCGAAGCCGGTGTCCACGCCGACGAGGTCGCTCAGCTCGAAGGGCCCCATGCGAAAGCCACCGCCCATGCGCACGATCCGGTCGATCGTCGGCACATCGGCGATCCGCTCTCCTCAGCAGGCGCAATGCCTCCAGTCCGAACGGCCGGTTGCAGCGGTTGACGATGAACCCGGGCCGTCGGTCGCCCGGATCACGTCCTTGCCCATCGCGAGGCCAGTCGCGTCGGCGAGCGCCAGCGACCGCTCGTTTGACGTCACACCCGGCGATCACCTCGAGCAGGCGCATCAGCGGCGCCGGGTTGAAGAAGTGCATGCCGACCACCCGCTCGGGATGGGTCGCCCCTGCGGCGACAGCCGTGATCGGCAGCGACGAGGTGTTGCTCGCGAGCACGCACTCCTCGCTCCACGATCCGCGACAGGCGTCGCGTACAGCTCGTGCTTGACCTCCAGTCGCTCCGGTGCCGCCTCGATCACGAGGTCGCACGCGGCGAGCGCGTCGAGGCTGTCGACCGGCTGCAGGCGCTGCGGCGGCTTCCTGCGCCTGCTCTGATGTCAGCTTGCCCTTCTCGGCTTCCTTTGCAAGCCCTTCGTGCACCCGCTCTGCGCCGCGCTCGAGTGCGTCCGGCACGGGATCGGTCAGCAGCGTCTCCGCGCCGCTCCTGCAGGCGAGCTGGGCGATACCCGCGCCCATCGTGCCCGGCGCCCACCACTCCGATCGTCTTCGCCGCCGCGCTGCTCATCGCAGCGGCAGCCTACCGTTTGCCGTGTTTCTTCTTCGGCGCCGCGATGGTGATCGTGCGAGTCGAGACGACCGCGGCGTCGCTTCCGTGGCGGATCGTCACGACGACCTTGACGAGCAGACGGCCGTGGGTGCGCAGCAGTTTCTTGCCGGTGCCGTTGAGCTGGAAGGTCAGCTTCGCGCTCGCGCCCGGTGCCAGCGTGATCGTCGCCCTGCCCACCACCACTTTGTGGTTCTTGCGCTTCTTGCTGAGGTGGGCCGATTCGACTTCGCCGGTGACGGTCACCACGCACAGGCCACCGGTGGGCGGGCACTGGGCCGTCTCGCCGCTGTTCACGACCACGGAGCTGCCTTTGCCGGAGGTCGAAGACGTGCCGGTCGAGGACACGGTCGCCGTGCCTCCCGCGCCGTCGCCATTGCCAGCTGGATTGCTGTTGCCGGTGCCACCCGTGCCGCCGGTGCTACCCGTGCTACCTGTGCCGCCGGTGCCACCTGTGCCGCCGGTCGATGGCGGAGCCGACACCGTCACCTGGTGGGAGGCGTGGGCGGTGAAGCCGAGTGTGTCGGTCGCGGTCATGTTGACGGTATAGATGCCGCCGGCCGCGTATTCATGGGTGGGATTCTGACCGGTACCGGTCTGGCCGTCGCCGAAGTCCCAGGAGTAGCTGGCGATCCCAGCGGAGATGTGGGCGAGTTTGTTCGTGCTGGCTCCCGATGCCGAAAACGCGGCCGTGTTGCTCGTGGGTGTCGCTGTGAAGCCGCCCGTGGGCGCACTGAAGAGAGACGTGGTGGCCACGCACGTGTTGGCCAGGTTGCTCCACTCCTTCTGCACCTGCCATGTGTGCCCGTTGATCGTGTTGCTCCCGACCTGCTGATTGCAGATATCCCCGATCTCGCCATTTTCGTTGTCGTACCAGGAGAAGACGTTTTCCGTGATCGCCGGATCGGTGATCATCTCGTTCTGTTGGTGGCTCAGATCGACGATCACGTTGTCGTTGGCCTTGGCCAGTGGTCCGCATCCACCGTTGGAGCCCAGGTCGGGCACCAACCCGAAGATCAGATGCGTCGATCCCCCGTTCATGGTTGTGCTGCCGTGCTCGGCGCACCAGGTCACGCCCGACACATTGTTGAAGTTGTCGGTGATCGCGATCGAAGCTGGGAACAGCAGCATGTATCCAGTCGACATCCCGTCGCCTGCCAGCGCAGGGAGATGGCCCGCACCGATCTGTGCCTTCAGTTCGGCTTCGATTTCGCCCTCGCTGATGGCGCAGGTCGTGGCTGTTGCGCATTTGCTCGGCGTGATCTGCGTGGAGCCTGCAAAGCCCTGGTTGTAAGCCAGCACCTGATTGGTCGATTTGGGCAGGCCCACGGTGCTGTACTGCGCGAGATTCGCGAACACGTTCGTCGTCTTGCCGCTGTCGGCCGCGTCATCGGCGAGGTAGGAGGCGACGTATTCGGGCAGGGTCGGGTTCTCGGTCGCGAAGCCTTCTCCCCAAACAACCTCGACCCAGCGCGCCGAGGTCATCACCGGGCCGCCTTCGTAGCTCAACGTCGCAGCCCAAGCGGACTCGGACACAAACCCGCCCCATGGCGACCAACGCCGTTGTCAGGCCCACCAACACGATCTTCCTCATGGTCACAGACTCCCGCACGTTCGCTCATGCGGCCGCTCGTGCCGCCTCCAGCCCGGCACCGTAGCCAATCGCGTGGCCTACCACAAGTGGACGATTGTCCATGCGGCGTGGACGTCCGCCGGCGGAACCGTGGTCTCCGCCCACTACGCCGGTAACGACGGTTCGAACGACCCCAAATCCAAAAAAGTGGCCCTGCGCGCGGCTCGACGTTTCAGGAAGGCACGAGCGCGTTGATGCCCGTCATCGCTCGCCCGATGATCAGCTTCTGGATCTGGGACGTTCCCTCGTACAGGGTCGTCACCCTCACGTCGCGGAAGTAGCGCTCGACCGGGTGGTCGTCCACGTAGCCGGCGCCGCCGTGGACCTGGATCGCCGTGTTCGAGCACTCCACCGCCGCCTCTGTCGCGTGCAGCTTTGCGACCGAGGTCTCGAGCGTGTTCGGGCGGCCCTTGTCCTTCAGGAAGCCCGCCCTCCACACCAGCATTCGCGAGGCGTCGGTCTTCAAGACCATGTCGGCGATCATCGCCTGCACTAGCTGGAAGCTCGCGATCGGCTTGCCGAACTGCTCGCGCTCCTTGGCGTATTTCACGCTCTCCTCGACGCACCCCTGGCAGATGCCCACGCAGCCCGCCGCCACCGAGTAGCGGCCCGAGTCCAGCGCGCTCATCGCCACCTTGAAGCCGTCGCCGACCTCGCCCAGCATCTGATCGTCTGTCACCTCCACGTCTTCCAGTGCGATCGACGCCGTATCGGAGGCGTGCAGACCCATCTTGTGCTCGATCGTGGTGGCCTGGTAGCCGGGCTGGTCTGTGTCGACCATGAAGCACGCCAAGCCCTCGATGGCCCTTCTCGGGGTCGGTCTGGGCGAAGATCAGCGCGACCTTCGCGTAGTTGCCCATCGAGATCCACATCTTCGCGCCGTTGATCACCCAGCCGCCGTCGGTCTTCTTCGCGCGCGTGCGCTGTTTGGCGGCGTCAGAGCCCGTGTCGGGCTCGGTCAGCCCGAAGCAGCCAAGCCACTCGCCCGAGCACAGCTTGGGCAGGTAGTGCTGCTTCTGCTCCTCGATGCCCACTTGAGGATCGCGCTGCACACCAGCGAAGTCTGCACCGAGATGACGGTCCTGCACCGACGAGCAGCCCCTGCCGATCTCCTCCACGACCAGGCCGTAGTCGAGATACCCGAGCCCCGCGCCGCCGTACTCGCGCGGCACGATCGCGCCGAGATATCCCTGGTCGGCGATCTTCTTCACGAGATCGAGGTCGAAGTGGTGGTTGCGCGCATTCTGCTTCGGCGCGCTCCACGATCTCCTTGTCGGTGAACTCGCGCGCGGTTTGGCGGATCAGCTGCTGCTCGTCGGTCAGGTCGAAGTCCATCTCTCTCCTAGCTCTCGCGGGGATGTTCGGGTCCGTGTCGCGGACGCTAACGATCTTCGACGTCCGCGGAGCCCCAGCTTGGGCGTGCGCCATGGCGCAGCCAGCCGCCGCTGCAGCTCCGCTCCGAGCTCCTCGACCGTCAGGCGATCCTGGGCGAGCGAGTCGCGGTCGCGCACGGTCACCGTCCCGTCCTCGAGCGACTGGTGGTCGATCGTCACACCCCACGGTGTGCCGATCTCGTCCTGACGGCGGTAGCGCTTGCCGATCGAGCCGCCCTCGTCGTACTCGGCTTGCATCCGCCCGCGCAGGTCCTTGTAGATCTCGCGCGCCAGCTCGGGCTGGCCGTCCTTCTTGACGAGCGGCATCACCGCCACCTTCACCGGGGCGATGCGCGGGTGCAGGCGCAGCACGGTGCGGGTTTCTTCGGGCTTGCCCCCTCTTGCCTGCCGTCCCGTCCTCGGCCGCCGCGCTTTGCACGACTTCCTCGTCGTAGGCGTCGACCAGGAACGCAAGTGTCGCCCGGTCGGCGCCGGCCGCGGGCTCGATCACATGCGGCACATAGCGCTCGCCGGAGCTTGGGTCGAAGTACTCGAGCTTCTCGCCCGAGAACTCCGCGTGCTGTTTGAGGTCGAAGTCGCCCCTGTTGGCGATCCCCTCGAGCTCCGACCAGCCGATGGGGAACAGGTACTCGACGTCGCTCGTCCCCGAGGAGTAATGCGAGAGCTCGTCGTGGTCGTGGGCGCGCAGATGCAGGTGGTCGGGCCTGATCCCCAGCTCCTGATACCAGCGCATCCGCTCCTCCAGCCAGTGCTCGAACCACTGCGTGGCCTGGTCAGGCGGCACGAAGAACTCCATCTCCATCTGCTCGAACTCCCTCGTCCTGAAGATGAAGTTGCCGGGAGTGATCTCGTTGCGAAAGGACTTGCCGATCTGGGCGATCCCGAACGGCGGCTTCTTGCGGGAGAACTGCAGCACGTTCTTGAAGTTGACGAAGATCCCCTGTGCCGTCTCCGGGCGCAGGTAGGCGACCGAGCCGGACTCCTTCACCGGCCCGATCGTCGTCTCGAACATCAGGTTGAAGTCGCGTGCCTCGGTCAGGTCGCACTCGTCGGTCTCGCCCGGGTGCTTGGAGGGCTTGCGCCCGCACTGCAGGTCGCCGAGATGGTCGGCCCTGAAGCGCTGCCCGCACGTCTTGCAGTCCACGAGCGGGTCTGTGAAGCCGGCGAGGTGGCCTGAGGCCTCCCATACCCTCGGGTGCTGCAGGATCGCCGAGTCGAGCGCCACGATGTCGTCGCGCTCCTGCAGCATCGCGCGCCACCACTCGCTCTTGACGTTGCCCTTCAACAGGACGCCATAGTGGCCGAAGTCGTAGGTCGAGCCGACCCCACCGTAGATCTCCGAAGAGGGGAAGATGAAGCCGCGGCGCTTGCACAGCGCCACGATCTTGTCCATCGTCACGACATCGCTTGGGGCGACTTGCTCGGTCATCTTGGCCGGGATGGTATTCGAGGCGTCTCCGCGCAGGGTCGAGGCGTGGGCGGGAGTGGCGGCGCTATGCGCATAGGGGTGCCGCGCGCACCGCGCTGGTGGGTCCACCTACAGGGGCTGGCGCGAGTTGCCTTGCGGCCCGCAGAGGTGGCGGCTCCTGGCGCTCAATCAGCAAGAGCCACAAAGAGACCGCCCTTGACATATCTCGCCACATGTGTTTACATACGTTGTGTTCTCTTGCTGACAACACGGCGGAGGGGACGGTTCTCCGCCTGAAAGGTGACGAGCAAACGCAAGAGCGTGAGTGACTGAGCACGATCGCACATAGGGGTTCACCTGGGCGTCGTTACCCAACCTCTCCCGCGGCGCCCCGCGCATGCCTCATGACACGATCGAACGTGCCGGTCTCCTCGACAGGGCGCCGCGGTCCCCACCGGCCGCGGCGCCCACTGTTCCGTAGGATGGGCGCGTGGCGAGATTCCTGATCGTCGGAGGAGGACCCAATGCCACGACTCTGGCCGACCTGCTGGAGAGGGAAGGCCAGGTGGTGAGCACCGTCGCGGACGCCGACCGTGGGGCGCTGGAGCACGTCGCGATCGTCTGCTGGCTGGAGGGCTCTTCGCCGGAGCGCTTCCTGCTCGCCTCCGTGGACAGCTCGATGCGTGGCTTCGTGTATCAGGCGGGCGGCTGGGAGCGGTCGGTGTTGGAGACGGCTGAGCGCAACTCGATCCCGGTGGCGGCGCTGAGGTCCGATCCGAGCGATGTGGCGGTGTGGCTGGCCGAGGCGCGCGACGCGGTCGCCTCACTGATCGAAGCTCCCGGCGAGAGCACGCCCGCGCGCTATCCTGATCCATAATCTCTGTAAAGCCGATCAGATTTGAGAAAGGACAAGCTATGACGCTGAAGCTTGGCGACCTGGCCCCCGACTTCGAGGCCGACACGACCGAGGGTCGCATCTCCTTCCACGACTGGATCGGCGACTCATGGGCGGTGCTGTTCTCGCACCCGAAGGACTTCACTCCCGTCTGCACGACCGAGCTCGGATACATGGCGGGCGCGAAGCCCGAGTTCGACGCTCGCGGCGTGAAGATCATCGGCCTGTCCGTCGACCCCCTAGACCGCCACGAGGAGTGGGCGAAGGACATCGAGGAGACCCAGGGCACGGCGCCCAACTACCCGATCGTCAGCGACAGCGACTTCCACGTCTCAAAGCTCTACGGCATGCTGCCCACCGACGTCGACGGCGACCCGCTCGCCCGCAGTCCGGCCGACAACCAGACGGTTCGCAACGTGTTCGTGATCGGGCCGGACAAGCGGGTCAAGCTGATCCTCATCTACCCGATGACCACCGGTCGCAACTTCGATGAGGTGCTGCGCGTGATCGACTCCCTGCAGCTCACCGCCAAGCACCAGGTCGCCACACCGGTCAATTGGCGCCCCGGCGAGAAGGTGATCATCGCTGGCTCGGTCTCGAGCGAGCAGGCCAGGGAGAGGTACCCGGATGGGTGGGAGGAGCCGCGCCCCTACATCCGGATCGTTCCGCAGCCGAGCTAGCAGCTTCGGGCCCACCCCCTCTGGGCCGCGAGCGCGACCGCCGCGTCAAGCCCTGGCGCGGCGGTCGAGCAACGCCCCGATCCGTTCCAACAGGCCCTCGAGAATCCGCGCCGTCGCGCCCCACACGAGCTCGCCGTCGAACACGTACGCATCGGTCTCGAACGCGATCCCGCGGCGTTCGAGACGCGTGCGGGTCCTTCCCGCTCGAACCTCACGCAGCGACGGCTCGAGCACGGCGTCCACCTCCAGCTCAGACGCGCGCCACGCCCGCTCCCCATCGAGCAGGCCCACGAACGGGTGGATCGCATAGTTGGTGGCAAAGGTAGAGGTGCGCTCGAGCGCTCCCGATCACGGTCACCTCCGCACGAGCAAGCCCGATCTCCTCTTCGGCCTCTCGCAGAGCGGTCTCGCTCAGCGTCGCATCCGCGGGGTCGCGGCGGCCGCCCGGGAAGGAGATCTCCCCTGCGTGGCGGCGCAGGTCGGCTCTGCGCTTGGTCAACACCACCCGCAGCTCGCCGTAGGGCGCCTCGTAGAGCGGCACGAGCACCGCGGCGGGCACCTGCTCGTCGGCTTGCGGCTCGGAGTGCGACGCGACGTCGAGCAGCAGGCCGGAGAGCGCCCGCTCGAGCGTCACTTCAGGCTGCGACGCGGGTGCGCTCGACACGCTCCTGGAACATGACCTCACCATCGAGCGTCCTGTGCACGGGACACTTGGCGGCGATCACCTGCAGGCGCTCGACCTGCTCCTCGGGCAGGTCGTCGGGCAGGCGCAGCACGACGTCGAACTTGGTCGGGCAGCCGCGCTCGGCCGGCGTGTACTGGACGTCGACCTCCACGTTGCCGATGTCCCAGCCCTTGCGCGCCGCATACATCTCCATCGTGATCGCCGTGCACGAGGCGAGACTCACGGCGAGCAGCTCCTGCGGGTCGGGACCGGCGTCATCGCCGCCTGACTCCAGTGGCTCGTCCACCGTCAACTGATGGTCGCGCACCTGCACGGTGTGTTTGAACGCTGAATCGTTGCGCCTAACACTGGCCTTCATCACTGCAACACCTTCCGATCTGGTTGTCACAGCACCCTCTCCTTCCATGGTATCGAGGCGGTAGAGCTACGAAAGGGGGTTGAACAGCAGACCGGTCAGTAGCTTCGGGTAAAAGAACGTCGACTTGGGCGGCATGTTTTCGCCGGCTCGCCGCCACGTCGCGCACCTGTGGCACGGGGGTGGGTCGCATCAGGAACGCCGCGTCGTACTCGCCCGAGCGGACCATCGCGACCGCCTCATCAGTGCTGCGCGCATAGAACAGGCCGTTGAAGTGCGAGATGTCGTCGTCGCTCAGACCCTAGCGCCCCCTTCAGCAGCAGCGCCTCCAGCACGCCGGTGTCGAGACTGCGGTAAGCCTCCGAGAAGCCCGGCATGGCCGCGTCGGCGATCGCCTGATCCTTGAGCGTCAGGCGGTATGCCTGCTGATGGTGGGCGTCGATGTAGCCGAGCTGCAGCGCCCCCGTGCCGGGCTCGGGGGCGATCTGCTCGAATGGCACCTCGGCGATCTCGAAATCGCGGCGCAGCGCCTCTCTGAGCGCCTCCTGGCGCTCGCGGTCGAGGCCGCGCACGAGACGGTGGGTGGGGAACACCGTCAGGCCCGGGTCCTCGAGCGCCACCAGGCACATGAGCACGTAGCGATGCTCGCCATCGCCGCCGAGCTCCTCGGCATAGGTGCTCGCCGTCTCGTAGCGATGGTGCCCGTCGGCGATCAGCAGCTCGACGTCGCGGGTGGCCTCTTGCACGGTGGCGATCGCCCGCGTGTCTGAGACGCGCCACAGCCTATGCGTAGTCTCGTCCCTGTCGGTGACCTCGCCCCAAGGGACACTCTCCGTGGCCGGCTCGAGCGCGCTCCAAGCCGCGTTCTCAGGGTCAGAGTAGAGCGAGAAGATGGGGGAGAGGTTCGTTCTGGTCGCCCTCATCAGGCGCAGTCGATCCTCCTTGGGACCGGGATGCGTGCGCTCGTGGGGGCGTACCCGTCCCGGACCATAGCCCTCGATTCGAACCCTGCAGAAGAAGCCGCGGCGTGTGCGCTGCTGGCCGTCGGGGCCCGTATACGTCTGGGTGTGAGCCCACAGCGACGGCTCCGGGTCGCGTACGACCACTCCCTGCATCTGCCAAGCCTCGAACAGCTCGCCCGCCGTCGCATATGGATCGGAGCTCGACCCGTCACCACCCTTGGGCAGGTCCACGGCGACCACGTTGAAGGGCGAACGTTCCAGGAGCGTCTCGCGCTGCCCCGCGTCGATCACGTCGTACGGTGGCGAGGTCACGTCCGCGAGTCCCCCGACGAGGGCTTGGTCGTAGTGCAGGGCGCGCAACGGTTGGATATCGGCCATGGCGCGGCGGACCCTAGCAGCGGCCACTACTCTTAGTGGTCATCGGGGCGTGGCGCAGCCTGGTAGCGCACCTGCTTTGGGAGCAGGGGGTCGCCGGTTCAAATCCGGCCGCCCCGATTGGAGTTTTGAGGGTTTTCGCAGTTGCGGGGCTAAGAAGGGGCTAAGGGCGTATCTCGGTAGGGGTGTGCGGCTGGGGTGTTGGAGTGTCGAGCGAGGCAAGGACGCAGGGGTGAAGGCTTGGTGGCGCCAAGTCGAGCCCCGAGGACGCAGCATCGCGAAGGCAATCCGCCGGCACAGACGTGCGGCCCTACCGAGATACGCCCTAAGTAGAGCCGTCACTCGCCTCTCCCTGTACGGGCATAGACGGAGGGGTGCATGAGGACGCCGCTGTGGTCCGATGCGCAGAAGCGCGCGCTCCGCGAGATGAGCTGCCGTGACTGCGAAGCGGCCTGCATGCTCTTGCCAGCCGAGCGGTATCGCAAGCGGCTCACATGCTGCTACCGGCACGAAAGCGTGAAGCCGATCCCCAAGGCTGCTGCTGATCGGTTGCGTGAGATCGCCGGAGATCAAGTCCCAACATCCACAAGAAAGGACGAGCGATGACGATGAAGCTCCCTGTCTGGCTATACGCGAAGCACGAAAGCGAGTCGTGTGGCAGGAGGAGACGGTGGGGAAGTGCCCGGCCTCTAGCTACTTCGTGCGGAAAAAGTCTTGGTAGGAGGACGCAAACGGCCGCGCCGGTGTGGTTTTGGGCGCGGCCGTTTGGCTGAGTGGTTTGCTCTGGTCGAAGAGAGCGGTTGGAGTGTTTCAGCCGGTTCGGATGGCGAGCGTGTCAAGGTTGTAGGCGAGGATGCTCCAGCCTGTCCAGGTGCGTTGTCCTTGCTGGCCCCTCAGTCTGCTTCGGCGTAGTCCGTAGCCGCGCTTGAGATGGCTGATCCGCCCCTCGGCGCCGGTGCGATAGCGCTGTAGGCGGCGTTGGGTGCGTTTGGAGCCGGGTTGTTGGCGCCCGGAGATGAACACCCGTTCGGGTGCGATCTCGGCGAGGGCCTTGTTGGTCGGGCCTGACTGGAACCCACCGTCGAGGGCGACCTCCCGCGGTGAGATCCCCAGTCGGGTGAACTCCGCGACGGTCGTGGGCAATAGCGTGTTCTCGCCCGGGTTTCCCGGAGCGCTCGCTGCCGGCAGGATGAGCCCGCGTGCTCCGCGCTTTGTGTTCTCGGTCACCTCGCAAATCTGTGCGACATACCCAAACTCGTTGGGTTTGCCGAGCTTGCCCTTGCGGATCGGCCTCGCGTCGGGATCTGAAAGGGACACGAGACGGTCGGTGATCGGCTTCCCCGCGACCCGCTGTTTGATCTGGCGAGCGACCTTCTCGCAACGATCGGCCAACTCCTCCAGCCTTCTGACCGTCGCCAGCTTGCCCCTCGCGCCGCGTCCGCGTGACCGCTCGCGCGCGCGAGCGGCGAGGCGCCTGGTTTCCTTGATCGAGTCTTCCAGCAACCGGCCGGTCTTGGCGGTCAGCCCCAGCACCTCGCTCTTGGCCTCTCCTGTGCGTCTGCGGATCGTTCGTGAGATCGCGCGCAGCGTCCGGCCTAGCACCCGTGAGCGATCGCGCACTCCTATCTTCTCCTTGACCAGGAGCATCGTCTTGCGGGCCGTTCTGGCCAGTGCACGCACTCCATGCCCGGCCAAGCTCGCGTCGGTCGGATAGCGCACATCGGCCTCGATGACCGTCGAGTCGATCCTCACCGCACGAGCACGGAAACGCTTCTCCCGGCACGCCTTGGAGATCAACGCGCGCGTGATCTCGTTCACCATCTCCGGCCCGATCCGCCGCGTGAGCTTGCGAACCGTCGACTCGTCCGGTACCCGACCCGACAAGCCGATCCGGCAGAACCGCCGCAAATGCAGCGAGTCCGACACCTCGCTCACGAGTGTCCGATACCCCCACCCATAGCGCGCCTTCAGCACCATCAACCGCACGAAACTCTCCATCGCGATCGTCGGACGCCCATCGCTCAAAACCAGCCTGCCAGTCCGCTGGAACTCCGAGCGCCACTGCGCCCCACGATCGGCCACAACAACTCCCCGTCGGCCAAACAGCACATCCAACCGTCCCAAATCCTCCGGCAGCTCGCGCGCCTCGACCGGCAACACGACATCCCACAACGACTCCGGCTGCTCCGCCACAAGCGTCAACATGAACCCTCCAATCGACCAGAAACCCGCTCATACGCAGGACATTCTCGCCCCCAGACCGGACAGAACACCAGCCCCAGGAGGTCACTTTTTCCGCACGAAGTAGCTAGTCTGTCCGCGCTTTTCGGCTGCTGCTGAGCGGCCAACGAGCAGCCAGTGTCGGGCGGGCGTGGAGCGCTCTGGTGACGTTCGTCGCCTCTACGGCCACCGCGACAAGGGCCGCGCCCTCGACCGGATCGTAGGCGCATACGCCACACGTGCCGAGAACCGTCCAAGCGATCGGGATCATCTTCCCGTGCCCCGCGTGCGCCATCACAGGAGAGCTTGTTCTGACGCCCTCGATCTTGATTATGTCTGACACAATTGCTAAACTCGACGGCCATAACGTACGGTTCGCGCGCTCCGCGACCCGTCACCGCATCTCAAAGGACCGCATTCGCCATGTCATCGCCAACTATCGAATCCGCTGGAGCCTCCGCCAAATACGGAGGGGCGCGAGCACGCTCGACGCGTGTCGTCTATCTCGGCGACGACGATCATGGACATGCGCTTGAGGTCATGGCGGTCGAGGGCAAGCACGACGAGCTGCTGGTGATCCACGCGATGGAGTTGCGCGACAAGTACCGAAGGCGTTACGAGGACCGGAGATGACCAAGTTCACGACAGCTAGCGGTGAGGTTCTTACCGACGCGGACATCGAGGCGCTGGCCGACGAGGCCGAGCGCGGCTACGACCTGGACAAGGCGATCAGGGTTACGGTCGGACGGCCGTCCCTCGGCGCAAAGGGGGCCTCGCCGCGCGTGCAGGTTCGCGTCGACCCCGATCTCGCCAAGGCCCTCCAAGCACGCGCGCATAAGGAGCACCGCTCCGTCAGCGAGATCGCCCGTACAGCCCTACGCGAGTACATAGACCGAACCGCCTGAATGCGCCGATGACGGCGCGCGACCGTGCACGAGACCCACGGCATGGGTGCGGAGACCAAGCGCCGATATCGCTTCCACGAACGCGTGCTGTGGCTACGTGCCAGTGCTCAGACGCTGCTGGAAAGCGTGTCGTGGCGACGGTTGCCCGCCCAAGTTGTCGTGGCGATGAGCACCGCGATGCCGATTCCGACCGCTAGGCAGTCCCCCGCGACGAGCAGGTAGCCGCCGCTGCGGTGTGGATTCACGAAGAGGTAGGGGTACCAGTCCACGATCGCGCCGCGCGCCAGCGTATAGAGCACGTACAGAAGCGGGAAGGCGATCCACAGTACGAGCGTCCGCGCGGGGTCGAGGCGCACGCTAGGCGGGTCGGACAGCCAGTCGAGCGTCACTGCTACAGGCATCAGGTAATGAAGGATCGCGTTCACCCACGGGTATGCCGGAGCGTGCCCAGAGAGCAGCAACAGGTACACGATCCCTGTCGTCAGTATGTAGACGACCGCGGAGCCTCTGAGCAACTCGACTGTGCGAGAGCGTGTGTGTGCAGGGCGGAGCGCTCCGTGCAGGAGCATCGCCGCCGCGAAGAGGTTGCTGAGGACGGTGAAATAGCTGAAGTAGTCGCCGTCGCTGACACCTGGTCCTGCCGCTACGTCGTAGCCGATCGCCGTTAGCGCCATCAGCGCCAGCAGCGCACGGCAGACGCGCAGCGCCGGCTCGCTCAGCGTGCCGCGTTGCGGGCGGCGCTCGACGCTTGCAGCTGAAGAAGAATGAGAGGACATGACACGACCCTAGTGATCGAACTTCTGTCGTGTCAAGTGCTCGTGTGGGTGGTGGCGCGAGCGTGGTGAGCTAGCTTTAGAGGATGAACGTAGTTGGCCTCGATCATGTGCAGGTGGCGGCGCCGCGAGGTGGCGAGGCTGAGGCACGGCGGTTCTAGGGACTCTTCTCGGGCTGGTGGAGGTCGAGAAGCCAGAGTCGCTTCGTGGACGCGGTGGAGTCTGGTTTCGCTGTGGGGGAACAGCAGTTTCACAGCAGAGCTTGTTCGGAGACACTTATGTCTGACAGAAGTGCTAACGTATCCCAGAGGAGTGTGCGATTCGTGCGCTCGGCGACCAAGCATCGCGTATCCAAGGAGAGCACCCGTCATGTCATCGCTCACTGCGGTCTCTGCTTCGAGGAGCCCCCTCCCGCAGGAGATGCGGAGGTGCTCGACAGCAGGCTCGTCTGCCTCGGCGACGATCCCGACGGCCGGGCAATCGAGGTCATAGCCGTCGAAGGCTCGAAAGAAGAATTGATCGTGATTCACGCGATGGCGCTACGCAAGAAGTACAGGGACCAGTACGAGGAGGCTAAGAGATGGCGACTCTGAGAACCCGCAGCGGAACCAAGCTGACCAAGAAAGTCATTGATGCCCTGGCCGAGGAGGCCGAGCGCGGCTACGACCTGTCGAAGGCCAAGCGGGTCCGCATGGGGCGTCCCGCACTCGGTGATAGCGGCAGCTCTCCACGCGTGCAGTTGCGAGTCGATCCGGACCTGGACAGGGCCTTGCGAGCGCGTGCTCGTAAGGAGCGCCGCTCAGTCAGCGAGATCGCGCGCACCGCTCTAAGGGAGTACCTCGACCGCGCAGCCTAAGGGGTCCATCAACGTTTCTCAGGTCAGTATCCAAGAGCTGCGCGACCCTTAAGTCCCAAGCCGCCGGCACGCGCCTGATTCTGCTCACTCGCCACGTCAGCAAGCATGCCAGCGGCTCTGAATACGAACCCGAGTGCTGGCTGGGCGAGGAGGGGCGCCCGACACCTGACCAGAAGTCCTTCCGAACGTTCGGCGCGGGACTCGTTTTGTCCTGGACGCAACCTCGCGTCCCTGGAGTCAAGACCGCGATGGCGATGATTGCTCGCAACTTCGAGATCGAGCGAGACCAGACAGGCGGACCAGTCGAAGAGCACTTCAGCTTTCACCTTGGCTCCGCGTGGCTTGCGTGTGCGACTGCGCGAGCGCAAGGAGGCATAGGTGGCTCGGCTCGCAAATCCGTGAATCAAGCCGGACGGTTACCCGGCTCTCGCCGCGTCACCAGCGAGGCTAGCTCGGAGCGGTTGCGTACGTCGAGCTTTGCGTAGATATGTGAGAGGTGCATCTTGACGGTCCCGCGGGCGATGAACATCTTCTCGCCTATCTCGGGATTCGTGAGGCCATCGGCGGCGAGGCGAACGACCTGCAGCTCGGTCGGGGTGAGCGACTCCCAGCCGCCGGCGGGACGCTTGCGCGAGCCACGTGCTCGTCGCAGCCAGCCGATTGCCTGCTTGGTGCTCATCGCGGCGCCCTGTGTGATCGCCTCGGCAATCGCATTCTCGCCCAGCTCGGCGCATAGGCGCTCTTGGAGCTCCTCGACGATCGCCTGCTCGGGCGCCCAGCGAACACGCCCGAGCTCCTCGCGGGCACGCTCAGCGGCGCCAAGGATGCGCCCGGCCTCCTCGAAGCTGTCGAGTGCGGCCGCGACAGCGGCTAGGACATCGAGCGAGGGAAAGACATAGGGGGGGGGAGCTCGTGCTCGATTGTGATGCCGAGTGCGTTGTGCGCAAGCCTCTCGGCCTCGGACGCCTCTCCCCGCGCGAGGGCCACACTGGCAAGCACGAGGCTGGCGGTGGCCCTGAACGTGGGGTTATCCAGGGGGCCGTCCGCGATCTCGGCGATTGCCTGTGCGTGCTCCGCGGCGCTGTCGAGCAGCCCGAGCCCGAGCTCGGTGCGGGCCAGCAGTGAGAGGCTGGAGGCCATTTCGAATGGTCCTCCGGCAGCCCCTTGCTCCAAGCTCTCTTGCAGAGAGGCGCGCGCCTCTTCGAGTAGACCGGCGCTTGCCTGCGTGTAGGCGATAGCCAGCCGCAGTGGGGATATCGCGAGGCCGGCGGCGGAGGCGACAGAGCGCTCCATCACCGGTTCGAGGTCGGCCAGCGCTGCCTCGCCGTCGCCCCGCTCAGCGCGCAGGATGCTCCGGTATGCGTGTGCGTAGCCGGCGCTGACAGGCTCGCCGACCGCGTCTGCCACGGCGATCGCTCGTTCGTAGAGCGCGAATGCTTCCTCGTCGCGCCCCTGGATGTGCCGTATGCCACCGACACCGGCCCAATGCCAGGCGGCGAACTCTGCGTAGCCGGTGCGCTCGATGATCTCGAGTGCCTCCACGAACACGCCCACGGCGCGCTGATCGGCCCGCATCGACAGCGCAAAGCCAAGGATCTGCGTAGCGTCGACAAAGCACCACTGGTCGCCGCTCGAGCGTGCCAGCTCGCGCGACTGTTCGAGCCCCTCGCGGACACCGGCCGGATCCGGATACATCTGGATTGTGCCCAGCACATCCAGGGCGCGCGCGGCGGTAGAGATCTCCTCGAGCGACCGCGCCATCTCGAGTGCTTCGAGCTCGCTAGCGACCGCCTCCTCGAAGCGCCCGCTGTAGGTGAGTAGGTAGCCGCGGGCCCACAGGACGCGGGCCTTGACCGCGGAGGGCTCCGGCGGGGCGGCGCCCAGCGCGCGCACATAGGCGTCGTCGGCGAGAGCGAAGCGCCCCCGCAGCTTCCACCAAACCGTCAGCGAGACGCACAAGCGCAGCGCGTGCTCCCCGTCGGTGTCGGACGCGTGATCGAGAGCAGCCGCGAGGTTGGCGGCCTCCACATCGAGCAGGTCAAGCCACGCGCCCTGGCTCGCGGTCTCGAGGTGAGGCGCGACCTGCTCGGCCAGAGCGAGGTAGACGTCGCGGTGGCGCTCGCGCAGACAGGCAACCTCCTGCGCCTGTGCGAGACGATCGAGCGCGTACCGGCGAACCGTCTCCGGCAGCCGGTAGCGCATGCTCGCCCCGTGTTCCTCGACGACGACCAGCGACTTCTCTACAAGCGAGGTGAGCAGGTCCAGGATCGCGGGCCGCTCGAGCCGCTCGTCGGCGCAGACTTCCTCCACGGCGTCCAGCGTCCAACCACCGGCGAACACCGCCATGCGCCTGAACAGCACACGCTCGTCGTCGCTGAGCAGCTCGTGGCTCCAGTCGACCGACGCACGCAATGTCTGTTGGCGTGGCATCGCCGATCTCGCTCCGCCCGTTAGCAGGCGGAAGCGGTCGCCTAGCCCGGAGGCGATACGCTCGACGCCGAGGACACGCACCCGTGCGGCCGCCAGCTCGATCGCGAGCGGGATTCCGTCGAGGTCGTGACAGATCTGGGCGATCGCTGGAGCGTTGGCGGCGTCGACGGTGAAGTTCGGGCGAACCTTCACCGCACGCTCGATGAACAGGCGCACCGCGTCGGATTGCGCGACCGCCTCCACCGGCTCCGTCTGATGCTCGGAGGGCAAAGAGAGCGAGGGCACGCGCCAGTCGGTCTCACCGGACACGCCCAGTGGCGCGCGGCTCGTCGCAAGTACGGTCAGTGCTCGGCAGCCACGCAGAAGAGCCTCGATGGCGCTCGCGCAGACGTCGAGCAGGTGCTCACAGTTATCCAGGACCATCAGCGCTCTTGAGTCAGCGAGGTGGGCGACCGTTGCATCCAATGAGGATTGGCCCGGGAGCGGCTTGACCCCGATGGCCTCGCCGAGCGCAGGGCCGACAGCATCGGGATCGGCCAGCGGCGCCAGCTCGACCCACCAGGCCCCGTCGGGGAAACAGTCCAGCACGTCGGCGGCGGTCTGCGCGGCCAGCCGTGTCTTGCCGCAACCCCCAGCACCGGTCAGCGTCAGTAGCCGAGTGGCGCTCAGCGCCTCTGCGATGTCACTCAGCTCCTGTTCGCGCCCCACGAAGCTCGTCAACTGCTCAGGTAGGTTGTTCGGCAGCGCGTCGAGTGAGCGCAGCGGCTCGGCGCTCGCGGGCAGGCCGAACGTCACCGTGCTAGCTCACAGCGGCCGGGACGATGCCGACCTGGCGTTGAAAGGACAGCCAGTCGACGTAGGAGTCCTTGCGCGCGATCAGGCCGTCTCGCAGCGTGAAGACATCGGCGCCGTCGCACACGAAGCGCTTGCCATCGGCGGTGCCGCTCATCTCGTACTCGGTCACGAAGTGATCCGCGCCGAACATGACGCGCCTACCCTCGAAACTCAGGTCAGGCGACTGCTCGAACACGCCCGCGATCGCATCTCTAACCGCGGCACGACCGCACGCCGGCTGAGTGATGTCATGCATATGGAATACCGAGTCCTCGGTGTGCAGAGCGGCGATCGCATCGGGGTCGTGGTTGGCCCACGCTTGGCCGTACCGCAACGCCAGTTCCTGAGGGTTCGTGCTCATCGTGTGTCCTCTCGTTGCTCATCCTTCGATCATTGACAGTCGCCCGCTTTGGGCTGCAGCCAACATAGGAGCGTCTCGTCCTCACTACATCTGCCAGATGGCATATATCGACCTTGACCCTGGCCAAACGTCGGCCTCGGTAATCGATTGAACATGCTCGTGCGTGTGAGATCGGTGCGCGTTGGGCCGGTTCATATTCGCGCCGAGAGCTGGGGGAAGACTCGCCCGGACGCTTGAGATCGGCGACCTGGGGCCGCCCCGCTCAAGCTTGGCTGCCGCGCGGTCGATCCAGTGTCTACCATGGTCGAAGATCACCTACGGCTGGGGTCTCTCATCTCCGCCATCGGCGCGGCGCTGCTCGCGGTGTCGGTCTTCCTGCCGTGGTACGGGGTCAGTCTAACCGCCAGCGGAGCGGCCTCCGCCCAGCAGGCGCTCAGCAACGTGGCTCAGCAGTACGGAAACGCCACCTTTCAGACCCAGGCGAAAGCCATTGGCCTTGGGTTCGGTGCATTCACAGGTCATCAGCTCACCACACTCAGCGCACACCAGGCGTTGAAATACCTCAACGTGATACTCCTGATACTCGCCGCGATTGCCTTCCTCGCGGCGCTGCTGCGCCTCGCGGGGGCCTCGGAGCCAATCCAGACGGGCGGCGGCCAGATCGCGTTTGTCGGGCTCTTGGCGACTGTCTGTGTCCTGTTTCGGATGGTGGAGCGCCCCGTGCCCTTGGAAGAGGTCTTCTCGCTGTCACTCAGCTGGGGTATCTGGCTTGCGCTCGCAAGCGCTGTGGCCATCGTAATTGGGAGCCTGTGGTCGGCGGCCCTCAAGAGCAGTCCGGATCGCTCCGCCGGCACGCTGGCAACGGCGCTGGATGGGCTCTCTGGTTGGACGCCCGATGCCTGATATCGCCTACCTTTGTGTCCTGAGCATAGGTCGATGATTGAGGGCGCTTTGGACGGCGCCGCTCGGGCATTCGGGCGCGTCTCCGCCTCAGCGAGACGGCTACGCGATGAGGTCAGCGGATCCTCTAGCGACATACCAGGTGGGCGCCCGCGCCCGGGTGCACCTCGCGTGCGCCCTCGGGTGTGTGAACGCCTGGCGCAAGCAGGCCGAGGACATGTCCCCCGAACCCGCCTCCAACGATCCTTGCACCCGCGGCGCCTGACCGGAGTAGCCGCTCGACGGTCGTCTCGATGGCAGGTGTGGAGACTTCGTACTGGTCGCGCAGACTGGCGTGGGAGGCGTTCAGTAGGCGTCCTACCGTATCTAGGTCGCCCGCTCGCAAGGCGGCGACAGTGTCGTGGACCCGGGCGTTCTCGCCAAGCACGTGGCGTGCGCGCTGCCGCAGGCGTTCGGGCAGTCGCTCGACGGCGTTCCAGCTCGCCTCCCTCAGCGAATCGACGCCCAGCAGCTCACAAGCCCGCGAGCACTCCGCCCTGCGCTCGTTATAGGCCGAGCTCGCGTTGGCGTGGCGCTCGCCCGAGTCGAGCGTCACCAGTCGCCAGCCACCCTCGAGCCGCAACGGAACTGGATTGATCCGGAATGTCTGGAAGTCGATGCACAGCGCCGTGTCGGGTGCGCCGCACAGCGACGCGAGCTGATCGAGCAGGCCGGTTTGCGCGCCCACCCACTCGTTCTCCACACGGGAGCACAGCCGGGCGAGGCCGACAGGGTCGGCGTCGGCGGCGCCGATCAGGGCAAGCAGGGCAAGGCACAGCGCCACCTCGAGCGCTGCCGAGGAGGAGAGGCCGGCGCCCCGCGGAAGATCGCCGTCGATCTGCAGCCGAGCTCCTACCAGCGGGTACCCGGCTCGGCGCAGCTCGCTGACGATGCCGCGCACGAAGGCGCGCCAGCCTGTCGCGCGCGCGGGCTCGGCCAGCGCGAACTCGTCCTTCTCACCATAGTCAAGCGCGCGCGCGAAGATGCGCTCGTCACCGCTTGCGGTGGCATGCACCGTGACTCCCTCGGCGATCGCAAACGGCAGCGCGAGCCCTTGGTTGTAGTCGGTGTGCTCTCCGATCAGATTCACGCGACCGGGAGCAAACGCAGCGGCGCGCTCATCCTGCATGGGCTATCGCCTCGCGCAGCGCATCGGCGGAATCCTCGGGCAGCGTGTCCCCGACGAACGTTCCCCCGCCCTGCTCGGAGCCGGCGGGATACTTGAGCTTGTCCGCTGTGCGCAGCGGGGGGTAGAACTCGACATGCAGGTGACCCCGGGAGTGTCCGTCGGTGGGCGCCTGGTGGACGACCATGACGTACGGGAAGGGTCTTGCGAACAGGGCGTCGTAGCCGCGCGTGAGGACTTGCAAGGACTCGGCGAGCAGGCGCAGCTCGGCGGCCTCGCAGTCGAGCAGGCTCGGGCGATGCCGGCGGGTGACGACGTGCACCTCGTATGGCCAGCGCGCCGCATATGGAACGTATGCGGCGACGCTCTCGTCCTCGTACACGACCCGACGCCCGTCGTCCAGCTCGCGCCGCAGCAGCGCGCAAGTCGCACAGCCCGCCAGGCGGATGTCTGCCGCGAGCTCGAGCTTCGGCACCGGAGGCAGGAACGGGTAGCCGTAGATCTGGCCGTGCGGATGGTGCAGGGTCGCGCCCACCTCGACCCCGCGATTCTCGAAGATGAGCACGTATCGCACGTCGGGTCTCCCGCCAAGCTCCTGGTAGCGATGCCGCCAGACCCACATCAGAGCCTCGGCACGCTCGGATGCCAGCGTGCCGAGGGAGCCGTGTGGCTGTCGGTGTATACGACCACCTCTGCCGCTCCCCGCGGCGCTTGGAAGGCGGGGTACAGGTTGTCGAAGACGGCGATCTCGAAGTCGGGGAAGGGGATCTCCGTCTCCACAGCGCCGGTCGATCGGGGGTCGACCGGAGTGGGACAGAGTGGGCAATGGTCCTCCGGAGGGAGGAAGGTGCGGTCCTGGCGATGGATCGCGTATACGACCTCCTCTCCGCGCAGCTCGTTGAAGCGCTGGTCGCTCACGCGTCCTCGCACTCTCGACGGGCATAGAGGATGAGCGCCCGGCCGTCCTCCTTGACATGTCGCTCGACGTCTAGCGGCCCATAGGCCCCAGGCGCCTCTCCCCGCCTGCTCTTTGCTGACTCTGCTTTTCGCGCCGACCGACGTCCGATCGGTCAGAGGGGGACTGCGCGCCGGCCGACGATGGAGCCATGTCCTGAAGATAGACCCCAAATCGCGAAGTTCTTGACTACAAATGGATTCAGGGGGGAAAAGTAGTGATGGGCGCTGCGTCGCCCGACGCAGCCTCTATCGAGAAGGAGATAGAGATGTCAGAGACAGAACAGGTCGACGAGCCCACGGAGCGGCTCGAGTACCTCGAGCGTCTGGAGATCGGCCAACGAGGCATGGATCGTCGTGCGTTCCTGCGTCGCACAGCGCTCACCGGGATAGCGGCCGGCTCGGCGAGCAGCATCCTGGCCGCCTGCGGCAAAGGCGGTGGCTCCAGTGCCGCCGCCGGCAGCGGCAGCGCGGCCGTATTCGGCTCGCATCCGAACTACAAATTCGTGTTCGTCAACCACGTGACGACGAATCCGTTCTTCGTCCCCACGCAGTACGGCGCGGCTGACGCGTGCAAGCTATTCGGCTGCTCCTACCAATGGACGGGCTCTGAAAACAGCAACGTCAACGAGATGGTCAACGCCGTCAACAGCGCCGTCACGAGCGGCGCCAGCGGAATCGCCGTCTCGCTGATCGACCTGCATGCGTTCAACCAGCCGGTGCAGGCGGCGATCTCGGCCGGCATCCCGGTCGTGGCCTACAACGCGGACGCGGAAGGCAACGCGCGCGAGTCCTACATCGGCCAGGATCTGATGAAGGCCGGTGAAAAGATGGGCGAACGCATCGTCTCGCTCGTGCCCTCCGGCGACGTGGCTCTGTTCATCGCCACGCCCGGCGCGGCGAACATCCAGCCGCGCATCGACGGGGCGATCAAGGCGATCAAGGCATCGGGCAAGCCGATCACGGTCCACACGATCGCCACCGGCGCGGCCGTGCCAGGCGAGCTGTCCACGATCGACGCCTACTGGGTCGGCCACCCGAACACCAAGGGCATGTTCGCCGTCGACGGCGGCAGCACCCAGAGCACGGCTCAGGTGATGCAGAAGTACGGGCTGCCGGGCAAGGGAGTCAAGGCGGGCGGCTTTGACCTGACGGAAGTCACCCAACAGTTGCTGGCGGCCGGCCAGATCAACTTCACCATCGATCAGCAGCCCTACCTTCAAGGTTTCCTGCCCGTTCAGCAGCTGTTCCTGTACAAGGTCTCGGGGTCGCTCACCGGGTTTGCCGACACCAACACTGGCCTCAAGTTCCTTGACAAGACAACCGTGGTTCCGTACAACAAGACCAAGACGCGCTATGAGGGCACCTCCTCGGAAGTGAAGGTGGTCGCGGCGGCTTAGTGCTTCGATCGATCTCTTCGCCTTAGGACTGGTGATGGCAAGCGCGACCGGTGCTCCAGCCTCAGGCGACCCGACTCCGGCGACCGGCAGCCCGGCGCGCCGGCGCCGGGCCGTCGAGCAGGACGTGCTCGGGCTGTTCAAGCGCTTCCTGACTCTGCGCGAGGGAAGCATCATCGTCGTCACGATCATCGTGGCGATCTACTTCGCGGCGAGCACGGAAACCTTCTTCACGACGGACAACTTCAAGACGCTGCTGCCCTACTTCGCGCCGTTTGCGATCCTTGCCGCAGGCGAGGTCTTCCTGATGATCAACGGAGAGATCGACCTGTCAATTGGGGCGGTCTACCTGTTCACCCCGTTCTTGTTCTACGAGCTGCACAACGGCGGCGTCCCACTGCTTCCGGGAGTGATCATCGCGCTGATCGCGGCGGCCGGGGTGGGCGTGATCAATGGCTTCTTCACCGCGATCATCGGGGTCAACTCGTTCATCACCACACTGGGAACGCTGTTCGCCTTCGAGGGTCTGACGCTGATCATCTCTCACGCCCAGCCCGTCGCTACCCCCGGTGCTCAGGTGACCAGCACCACGGTCAACGTCGAACACGTCGTCAACGGTCATCGCATCGTGTTGCCTGAAACGGTCAACCACATCGGCACCTTCGCCAGGGTGTTCGGCGGCGGGACCTACTCCGAGCTGATCTGGGCGCTGGTGATCGTCGCTGTCCTGCAGGTGCTGCTCAGCCGCACTCGCTGGGGCCTGTACACCGTGGCCGTCGGCTCCAACAGGCTGGGCGCGAGCGAGGCGGGTGTGCGGGTGCGCTTGGTCGTCATACGTAATTTCATCTTGTGCAGTACGTGCGCCGGCCTCGTCGGCATCCTCGAGGCGGTGCGTGCGACCTCCGTCCAGCCGGACACCGCGGGGGCGAACGCGATTCTGCTGGAGGCGATCTCAGCGGCGGTGATCGGCGGCACGCTGTTGGCGGGCGGGTCGGGGACCGTAGTGGGAGCGTTGATCGGCGCGCTGTTCCTTGGGATCTTGCACGACGGGCTGGTGCTCCAGGGCGTCAATGCCAACTACCTCGCGCTCTATCTAGGGCTCGCGATCATCTTGGCAATGGTCATCAACACCTATGTCGCGCGTGTGCGCAAGGGGTCAGGACTTGGTTGAGCGGCCGCTACCGACCGAGACTGTCGTCGGGCCCAGCTCGTCGCCCGACGACGTCCTGCGCGTCGAGCGCATCGCCAAGCGCTTCGGCCCGGTGACAGCGCTGCGCGATGTCAACTTGCACCTGCGCAAGGGCGAGGTCCTTGGGCTGCTGGGCGATAACGGGGCTGGCAAGTCCACCCTGATCAAGATTCTTTGCGGCTTTCAGAAGCCCGATTCGGGAAGGATCTTCCTGCACGGTGAGGAGGTGGAGCTGAAGAGCGTCGACGATGCCCGCTCCAGAGGCATCGAGACCGTCTACCAGGACCTGGCCCTGATAGACGAGCTCTCGGTGTTCCACAACATGTTCCTGCGCCGCGAGCAGGTTCACAGTCCACTGCCGCTGCTGGCTAACCACCTGATGCGCACGGACACCCGCCGGGCGCTCGATGACATCGGCATCAACATCCCGAGGATCGACGTGCCCGTCGCGCGCCTGTCTGGAGGGCAGCGCCAGGCGATCGCCGTGGCGCGCACCGCCAACTCCGACGCCGACATCCTGCTGCTCGACGAGCCGTTGGCCGCTATGGGCGCCAAGGAGGGATCGATGATCCTCGACCTGGTGGCACGCTTGAAGAAGGAAGGGCGCGTCTCGATCGTCATGATCCTTCACAACTACATCCATGTCCTCGAGGCATGCGATCGGGTCAACATGATCCAGGACGGTGTCATAGCCCTAGACAAGCCAACCGCCGAGACCTCGGTGGAGGAGCTCACCGAGATCGTCGTCAACGAGTATCGACGGGCGAGGCAGGGAAGTCAGGGATTGGCGGGCCAGTCCTCGGACTAAAGCACTAGATGCGCACTGTCCTCATCACTGGTTCCAGGGGAATCATCGGCTCCGTCCTCCAAGATGGACTAGAGGCAAAATATCAGATTAAGGGTGTGGATTTGCCTGACGATGTATCGGACTATGACACTCTGCGGCGCCAGATGGACGGTGTCGACACCGTGATTCACCTCGCGCGTAGGTTCGATAGCCATATTGAACGGCGTATGCGTATTTATCCACAAAATGTGCGGATAGATGTCAATATCTACACGGCGGTTGTAAGGACTGAGGTAGGACGCCTGATTATGGCAAGCTCGGTTCACGCTGACAACCATCGTGACCCCACGGCGGCCGAGCCACTTACTGTGCCGGGCAGCTACTATCCCGCGACACCATATGGTGTGTACAAGCTCATTGGAGAGGAGGTGGGCAAGGTCCTCTCAAAGCAATTCGACTTTGAGTTTATCGGCGTGCGGTTTGGCGGCGTAACGCGAGATAACTCTGTAAAGACGGGAGAAGGACAGACGGCAACTTGGCTAAGTCACAGCGATCTCGTAAGCGCCATTGATGCATGCTTGGCGACTGAGCCGCTGGCGGGGCGCTCCACCGTCTTCTACGCGGTGTCCAATAACGCTGACAGAATTCACGACACGACCAATCCGTTCGGCTGGGAGCCGAAGGACAACTCAGCAGACCATACGTAGAAGGCGCCAACAAGCGCTGGCGATCTCGACGAACAGACGGCTGACTGCTCGAACCCGGCTTCGGGCTCCATGGGATCGAGAGACCGACGCGGGACG
The DNA here is from genome assembly GCA_963764655.1 of uncultured Solirubrobacterales bacterium. Classification (GTDB taxonomy): domain Bacteria; phylum Actinomycetota; class Thermoleophilia; order Solirubrobacterales; family Solirubrobacteraceae; genus Palsa-744. The sequence goes on along the minus strand of CAVXTI010000001.1, from coordinate 1,112,036 downwards.
GCGTCTGCTTGACGAAGCCGGGCTCGACGCAACGCGCCTTCCAGTAGCGATTCGCTAGGACGGTGAGGTCATCGTCGATCCGCGCTGCCCGATCTCGCCCGCGCCACCAGAGAGCTCTGATAAGTAGCCAGACCACACACGAAATCGCCCCGCCCCTCCCGACCTAGTGCCTCGGCCAACCAGCGTGCCCGCGGCATGAGAGCCCGTATGATCCGGCCCGGGTCATATCGTGCGCTCATGGCGCGGACCAGGCTCTATCGCGACGGAAAGCTTGCGCTCGAAGACTTCCCGGTGCAAGACATCTCAGAGCACGTCAAGGATGAGGACGCATGCGTATGGTTGGACTACTGCGCTCCGACCGAGGCGGAGCTCGAGACAATCGTCGAGGAGCTGCATCTGCATCCCTTGGCGGTTGAGGATGCTGTCAACGAGCATCAGCGCTCAAAGCTGGATCGCTATGACTCTCATCTGTTCATGAGCGCGTACATCGTGAGGCTGGATACCGAGTCAGGGCAGTTGCACGCAAGCGAAATCGGGGTATTCATCACTTCAAATGCGCTCGTCACAGTACGTAAGGACGAAGGTATGGCGATCGACCCGGTCCTCGCTCGCTGGGACGAATCCGAGGAACTCGCCAAGCACGGAGTGTCCTTCCTGCTCTGGGGTTTGCTGGACGACATCGTGGACGGGCACTTCGAGGCGGTGCAATCGCTTGACGCAGAGATCGAGGCGCTCGAGGACCTGCTGTTCGATGACGCCCCCCGCAACACCGAGGTTCAGCGCCGGTCATTCCGGCTTCGCAAGAGCCTGGTCCTGCTTAGGCGGCTCGTGCTCCCGATGCGCGAGGTCGTCAACTCGCTGATGCGTCGCGACCTGCATGTCGTCGAGGAGGAGATGGTTCCCTACTACCAGGACGTCTACGACCATGTGTTGCGCGCAACCGAATGGACCGAGTCCCTGCGTGATCTCGTCACCACCATCCTCGAGACCAACCTCACAATCCAAGGTAACCGGATGAATCTTGTGATGAAGAAGGTCACGAGCTGGGCGGCCATCATCGCGGTCCCAACCGCGATCACCGGCTTCTACGGGCAGAATCTGCCCTACCCCGGCTTCGCGGCTCACTGGGGATTCTGGTTCTCGACAGCGCTCATCGTCCTGTTGTCCAGTGGCCTGTACTGGGCCTTCCGACGTAGCGACTGGATCTAGCACGAGCGTGGTGCCCACGACACGCTACGCGCGTAGTGGCGATGCGACCATCGCCTATCAGGTTGCGGGAGACGGGGTGCTTGATCTGCTGTTCATGCCCGGCTGGATCTCACAGATCGAGCAGCTCTGGGAGTCACCCGCCCTACGTCGTCTGCTGGAGCGTCTGGCGGTGTTCAGTCGCCTGATCCTGTTCGATCGCCGTGGGACCGGCCTGTCCGACAGCGTGGGAGGGTCCTACACCCTCGAGCAGGAGGTGTATGACGCGGTCACGGTACTCGACGCCGCGGGCAGCGAGCGAGCGGCGCTACTCACCTACGGCTTGGGAGGGCCCGTCGGCGCGCTGCTTGCCGCCAATCGCCCGGAGCGCATCGGCGCGCTGATCATGTACGCGTCTATCGCGCGGACGTCCTGGGCTCCGGGCTACGACTGGGCGATGACCGTCGAAGATCGCGCCCAGTGGACCGAGCGGACGGTTGCCACCTGGGGCGAGACCGACGGCCCTGGGCTTCCGGTGCTGGCGCCTTCGATGGCTGAGGATCCGGCACTCACAGCGTGGTTTGCGCGTCTCCAGCGTTTGGCGGCGAGCCCGAGCGAGGCTCGCATCCTCCTGAATGCCGGCGGCTGACCTGGACGCGCGCGACGCACTGCCCCGTATTCGCGTGCCAACGCTGGTAATGCACCGATCCGGCGATAACGCCTGGGACCCACGACACTCACGTTACCTGGCTGAGCATATCCCGGGAGCCCGCCACATCGAGCTGGATGGAGTCGACTCCTTTCCGTTCGTCGGCGACAGCGATGCGATCGTCGAAGAGATCGAGGAGTTCCTCACCGGTGGACGGGGCGGCGGAGAGCAGGCGCGGGCGCTGCTCACGGTGATGTTCACCGACATCGTCGACGCGACGGCGCGCGCCGCCGAGCTCGGCGATGGCCGCTGGCGCGATCTGCTCGCCCGCCACGACGACGAGGTGCGCAAGGAGTTGCACCGCTTCGAGGGCCGCGAGGTCAAGACGGTCGGCGATGGCTTCCTGGCGACGTTCGCGGGCCCGCCGTCGCGCGGGCTGCGCTGTGCTCTGGCGATCACCGACGCGGCGCGCGATCTCGGGGTCGAGGTGCGCATCGGCATGCACACTGGCGAGTGCGAGCTGATCGGTGAGGACGTCGGCGGGATGGCGGTGCATATCGCATCGCGCGTGAACGGGCTTGCGGGCGCTAGCGAGGTGCTTGTCTCAGGGACGGTTTTCGGAACGGTCGTGGGCGGGCCGTTCTCATTCGAGGATCGGGGCCTTCACACGCTCAAGGGGGTCCCTGGCCGCTGGCCACTGTTCGCGCTTGGCGGCTGAGGCACAGAGTCACGAGGGCAACCGTTTGGGTGGTTGCACGGTGGGCTAGGCCTGTCCATGCAGCTGCCCGACAAGTCCATAACGACATAACGCGACTAGTCGATAGTCGACGGCGCGTGCCGATGCGACAATGTCAAAGCACTACCGTCGATGTGATCCCGCCGACTACCCGTGATGGCCGGTCATCGGGCAAAGATCCAGGAGACTCGCATGATTGATCAGCGCGACAAGGCAGCACGCTTCCTGGCGCTCCATCAGCAAGAGCGTCCATTGCTTATGGCCAACGCTTGGGACGTGGGCTCGGCGAAGCTACTTGCGTCACTCGGCTTCGATGCGCTTGCGACGACGAGCAGCGGCTACGCGGCGACGCTCGGCCGGCTCGACTACTCCGTCAGTCGCGAGGAGGCCGCAGCGCACGCCGCGGCGCTCGTACGGGCGACGGATGTGCCTGTGTCGGCCGACTTCGAGAACGGCTTCGCGGAGGATCCGGCCGGTGTTGCTGACACGGTGCGCCTCGCGCTCGAGGTTGGCCTCGCCGGTTGCTCGGTCGAGGATTGGAGCGGCGCTGGGGGGCGACTGTACGACGCACGAGAGGCCGCTGAGCGGGTCGCGGCCGCCTCGGAGGCCGCGCACGCCGGACCAGTCCATCTTGTGCTCACAGCACGGGCTGAGAACTATCTGCGTGACAAACCAGACCTCGGGGACACGATCGCGCGCCTGCAGGCATATCAGGAGGCCGGCGCCGATGTGCTCTACGCGCCCGGGCTCGATCGTCCCGAGCATATTCGCGAGCTGGTCGCGTCGGTCGACCTGCCGGTCAACGTCCTCGCGCGCTCCGACGTGCCGTCGGCGTTGGAGCTGGCCGCACTCGGGGTCAAACGAGTCTCGGTCGGTGGTGCGTTCGCGTGTGCCGCGCTCGGTGCTGCCGCAAACGCGGCGACCGAGCTGCTCACGGACGGCACCTATGGCTTTCTTGGCCTATCGGCAATTGGCGCCAAGGCGGCGCGCGCGGCGTTCGTGGACTGAACGTCACGCTCACAGCCGCAGTCGACGCTCGCTGCGAGAATACTCGAGCTTTGAGAACAACTGACCCGGAAGGACGAGCATGGCCCCTGACCTATTGAGCAAGATCCGCGACGAAATCGACGAGCGCCTGCGCGAGCTGCGCCCTCTGCTCGCCGAGTACGAGGGACTGCTCGTGGCCGCGGACGCGCTCGTGACGGCAGATCGCGACGACTCGCCCGCGGAGCCGGCGACGGCCACGCCGACCAAGCGTGCCCGTCGCTCGGCGCGGATCGCTTCCCCACGCCGGGGTTCGGCCGCGGGTGCGATCAAGCGCGCCGCGACCGGCAACGCCGCCACGGCGGTCGACGGGGGCGTGGACGACAAGGCAAAGCCGGTTGCGAGGACCGCCGCTCGGAAGGCTCCCGCGGCAGCGAGCGCCAGTGGCAGTGAGAAGCCGGCGCGTGCCGGGCGAGGCGTCGCACGCGAGACGATCTTAGCCGCGCTGGAGCACGGATCGCACACGGTCGGCGAGCTGGCAGTCGTCACCGCGATGAGCGGCCCGAGCATCAACGGTCACTTGCGTCGTCTCGTATTGGAAGGCGTTGTGGTGAAGACCGAGCGCGAAGGCAAGACGGCTTGGTCGCTGTCTGACATCGCCGTCTGAACAGGGAGGCTTGCCAGAAGGTACCGTGCATGTGATGAGCGCTCTCCGAGCTCGCTTCCCCGGGGACCTGGCATCGCGCAAGCGGCTGACCCTCGTCGCGTGCATCCTCGGCTCGGGCATCGCGCTGCTCGACAGCACGGTCGTGAACGTCGCCCTCCCGACGATCCAGCGCGACCTCGGGGGCGGGTTGGCGGCCCAGCAATGGGTCGTCGAACGCCTACCTGCTCACGCTCGGCTCGCTGATCCTGGTCGGCGGGTCGCTCGGCGACCTGTACGGCGAGCGGCGCATCTTCGCGCTCGGCGTTGGGGGCTTCGGGGTCGCGTCGCTGCTGTGCGCGCTGGCCCCCACGATCGGCGCGTTGATCGCGGCGCGCGCCCTACAGGGGGTAGCCGGTGCGCTGCTCACGCCCAGCGCCCTGGCTGTGATCGTCGCGACGTTCCGTGAGTCCGAGCGCGGTCCCGCGATCGGCAGCTGGACCGCCTGGGGAGGGATCGCGACGGTGCTCGGCCCGCTCGCGGGAGGTGAGCTGCTGCAGATCTCCTCCTGGCGTGTGATCTTCCTGATCAACCTCCCGCTCGTCGCGATCTGCGTGACGCTGATCCTGGCGGTGATCCCACGCGCCGAGCCGCGACGCGAGAGCGGCTCGAAGGATCGATTTCCTCGGCGGGTTTCTTTGCGCCCTTGGTCTCGGTGGCCCGGTGTTCGCGCTGATCGAGCAGCCCCGGCTCGGTTGGGCCGACCCGGCGGTCGTCGGCCCGCTGGTCGCGGGCGTCGTCTTGCTCGTGTGCTTTGTCGGTGCACGAGTCGCGCGCGCGCGATCCGATGCTGCCGCTCACGCTCTTTCGCAGGCGCAACTTCTCGGCGGGGAACATCGAGACGCTGTCGATGTATGCGGGCCTGTCGATCCTGTTCTTCTTCCTGACGATCTTCCTGCAGCAGATCGGCGGCTACACGCCGCTTCAGAGCGGCCTGGCGACCTTGCCGGCGACGGTTGTCATGTTCGCTCTCTCCAAGCGCTTCGGCGCGCTCGCCGATCGCTTCGGCCCGCGTCTGTTCATGGGCGCCGGGCCGCTGGTGGCGGCGGTCGGGCTGCTGCTCGTTCCAGCGCATCGGCGTGCACGTCGACTACCTCACCGACGTGCTTCCGGGCATCCTCGTCTTCTCGCTTGGCCTGTCGATGACCGTGGCACCCTTGACGGCCGCGGTGCTGGCCGGCGTGGACACCGGCCAAGCCGGCATCGCCTCGGCCGTCAACAACGCGGTGGCTCGCGTCGCCGGCCTGCTTGGCACCGCCGCCGTCGGCGCGGCCGTGGCGGCCTCGTTCGTCTCGGGCTTGGACAGCAATCTCGCGGGTCGTCCGCTCGGGCCGCCCGCCAAGGCCGCCGTGGCCGAAGCCAAGAGGCTGCCGCTCGGTCGTCCCGACCACGACGGGCTTCCGCCCGCCCAGGCGACGCGCGATCACGGCGGCCGCCGACGAAGCCTCGCTCGACAGCTTCCACCTGGGCATGGGGATCGCGGCCCTGCTAGTCGCGGCCGGCGGCCTGGCGGGCGCGATCGGCGTGCGCAATCCGCAGCGAGCCGTGAGCGCCGAGGAGTGCGAGGGTGGCCAGCTGGTCGGTGCCGCGCTCGACGCCGCCGGCTGTCACGAGGGCGACCTCGCGCTCAGCGGCACGGCGACAGTCCTCGCGGAGCTAGAGCCGCCGGCATGCCCGGCTCTGCAGGTAGAGCCCGGTGCGTGGCAGGACGGTCCGAGCGCGTCAGCCGACGCTCTCGGCGTAGGCGCGCATCGCCTCGATCACCGGCGCCAGCCGTCGCCCGCGCACCGTCAGCCTGTACTCGACGGTGGGTGGGCTGGTGGGGAGCACGGTCCGCTCGATCAGCCCGGCGCCCTCCAGGTCGCGCAGGCGCTCGGAGAGCATTCGCGGGGAGATGCCGGCGACGGCCTCGGCGAATTCGTTGAAGCGCAGCGCACCCGTCAGCGCGGCGTAGATGATCGACAGCTGCCAGCGCCGCTCCAGGAGGTCCGCCGCCTGGCGGACCTCCACTGGGACCGGCTGGCACCTGCGTGAGCTGCGTGACATCGACCGGGCTCCCGCTCAGGAGACTTGCGCGATCTTCGGCGCGGGCTCGAGCGCCAGGTCGAGCACTTCGTCGATGCTCATCACCGGGTGGAAGCTCATCTGCTCGCGAACCTCCTCGGGGATGTCGTCGAGGTCGCCGCGGTTGCGCTCCGGCAGGATCACGTCGGTCAGACCGGCCGCGTGGGCGGCGAGCGCCTTCTGCTTGAGTCCGCCGATCGGCAGGACGCGGCCTTGCAGCGTGACCTCGCCGGTCATTCCGACCGTGTGCTTGACCGGTCGCTCGGACAGCAGCGAGGCCAGCGCCGTGACCATCGTCACGCCTGCGCTCGGGCCGTCCTTGGGGATCGCCCCCGCCGGCACGTGCACGTGGAACTCGCGGTTCTCGAACGCCTGCTCCTCGATGCCGAGCTCCTCGGCGTGGCCGCGCACATAGGAGAGCGCGATCCGCGCCGACTCCTTCATCACGTCGCCGAGCTGGCCGGTGAGCACGAGCCCGTTGCCGCCGGAGCCGCCCGCCTTCATGGCGGTGGCCTCGACGAACAGCACGTCGCCGCCAGTGCCGGTGACGGCAAGGCCGGTTGCCACGCCCGGCGTCGGCCGTGCGCGCCGCCGACTCCTGGAAGAACTTCTGGCGTCCGAGCGCGTCGCGCACGGTCTCCAGCGTCGATCTCCACGGGTGGCTCCACCTCGCCCGAGGCGATCCGCGTCGCGGTCTTGCGCAGCACGGTGCCGAGCTCGCGCTCGAGGTTGCGCACGCCCGCCTCGCGCGTGTACTCGGCGATGATCGTCCGCAGCACCTCGTCGGAGACGCTCACCTCCTCCTCGCGCAGGCCGTTGCGGTCGCGCTGGCGTGGCCACAGGTAGCCCTTGGCGATCGCCAGCTTCTCCTCGGAGGTGTAGCCGTCGAAGCGGATCACCTCCATGCGGTCGAGCAGCGGGCCGGGGATCGTGTCGGCCACGTTCGCCGTCGCCAGGAACATCACCTGGCTGAGGTCGAGCTCGACGTCGAGGTAGTGGTCGCGGAAGGAGTGGTTCTGCGCCGGGTCGAGCACCTCGAGCAGCGCGGCCGAGGGGTCGCCGCGCCAGTCGGCGCCGACCTTGTCGACCTCGTCCAGCAGGATCACCGGATTCATCGTGCCGGCGTCGCGCAGGGCACGCACGAGCCGTCCCGGCAGCGCGCCGATGTAGGTGCGCCTGTGCCCGCGGATCTCCGCCTCGTCGCGCACGCCGCCGAGCGACATGCGCACGAACTCGCGCCCGGTGGCACGGGCGATCGACTCGCCGATCGAGGTCTTGCCGGTTCCCGGGGGGCCGATCAGGGTGAGGATCGCCCCCGACTTGGGGTCGGCCTCGATGCCGCGGTCCTGGCGCAGCTTGCGCACCGCCAGGTACTCGGTGATGCGGTCCTTGACGTCTTCGAGGCCCGCATGGTCGGCGTCGAGCACCTCGCGTGCCGCCACAGGGTCGAGATGCTCCTCGGAGCGCTTGCTCCAGGGCACCGCGATCAGCCAGTCCAGGTAGGTGCGGATCATGCTCGACTCGCCCGTCTGCTCGCCCATCCGCTCCAAGCGGCCGAGCTCCTTGAGCGCCTGCTCTTGGACCGCCTCGGGCATCTCCGCGGCCTCGATCTTCGTGCGGTACTCCTCGACGATCGAGCCCTCGTCCTCGTCGAGCTCCTTGCGGATCGACTCCATCTGCTTGCGCAGGAAGTACTCGCGCTGCTGCTTGTCGGCGCCCTCCTGCACGTCCTCGCGGATACGCTTGCGCACCTGCAGCTCGGCGAGGCTCTCGCGTTGCAGCTTGACCGCCAGCTCGAGCCGGTCGGTCACGCCGAGCGTGCGCAGCAGCTCCACCTTCTGCTCGTAGGTCAGGTTGGGGGAGTAGCCGGCGGAGTCCGCCAGCGGGCCGGGCTCGACGATCGCGCGCAGGAACGCCGCGATGCGCCCGTCGTCGCCGCGCAGCTCGAGGATCTCCTCGACGACCGCGCGGTATTCGCGCTCGAGCTCGCGTGTGCGCTTGTCCACGGGAACGTCGTCGGGTCGCTCGTCGACCTCGACGCGCAGCTCGCCTTCGGGCCCGGTCTGGGCGGCGCCGATCAGCGCGCGGTGCTCGCCGGAGAGCGCCACGGCGTGGCCGCCGCCGGGCAGGCGCAGCTGCTCGGAGACCTCGGCGATCGTGCCGACCTCGAGGAACTCGTTCTCGTGACGGGGCACGAGCACCACGCGCTCGTCGTCGCCGACGTCGATTGTGAGGGTGATGCCCATGCTCGGGAACACGACCGTGTCGTCGAGTGGGATCAGGCGCAGGACCGGCTTGGGCTGCGTCAGGCCTGAGCTTGGGGTCTTGTGAAGGTGGTGAGGAGGTTGAAGCCATCGGTATACGCTCCATATGAGCTTACGAATTTATAGTTAGTATAGACACGCTCGAGCTGGTCTTCAAGTGCCTAGCTACCCGCTGTTGGAGCGACTCGCTTGGAGCGCTCGCGCGATGCGGCGTCACGCGCCGGAGCGGCTCGCGCGCCGCATGACGCACGCTTGAGCCGGGGTCTAGAAGAGCTTGCGCGGCCACAGCCGACGGGCGCGAACCACGTTGACCTCGGCCGCGATCAGCGTCACCTGCCCGCCGAGGTACAGCCACGAGAGCAGTCCTAGCACGAAGGCGAACAGGCCCGAGGTCTCCTTGGCGTGGCGCACGACGTGGTCGACGTACAGGCCTCCCACGTGCTGCAGGATCTGCCACAGGATCGCCGCCACGACGACTGCCCGCGAAGCAGGTCGCGCGTCTCCACCTCCTCTGAGGTGAGCAGTCCTGAAGACGGCGAAGAACAGCAGCAGGTTGGCCGCCAGCGCCACGCAGCACGCCCCCGATCACGCCGGGTGCGCCCGTCGTCTGGGCGGTCACGTAGCCGGCCGCGACCGTCGAGACGATGCTGAGCAGGCCGAACACGACCAGCAGCCCGAGACCGTGCAGCCGCCAGGCGAGAAAGCCGAGCTGACGCCGTCGCGGGATCTCCCACACCTTGTTGAAGGCGCTCTGCGTGGCGCCGGTGATGCCAAGGCCCGCGAGCATCGACCCGACGAGCCCGATCGCGAGCGCCGGAACGCTCCCTTTGAGCGAGTGGACGTTGCTCTGCAGCTGGGTGCCGATGATCGGGAACTGGCTGAGCGTCGAGTGCAGCGACGCTCGCCTGTGTGCTCGGGCTGCCTTCGAGCACGAACCCGAGCACGGTCACGAACACGAGCAGCAGGGGGAACAGCGAGAAGAAGCCGTAGTAGGCGATCAACGCCCCCATCTGGCTGGCCTGGTCGTCGTCGAAGCGCTTGAAGACGGCCACGACGAAGCCGAGTCGCCGGCTGCGTTGCTGGTAGCCGTCGAAGGCGCGTAGGCGCGCGCGCAGGAATTGGGAGGGGGGTGTGCGGGCCACTTGCTACCGACATGCTCCCGTGTCTACCCGACGAGAGAGTCCCAAACGCCTCTAGGGAGCCTCCACGCGAGCGGCGAGAGCGCGCGCAGGCACGGACCCGGCCGAGACGGTCGCGCTCGTCGCGCGCTCGCGCCGCGAGCTGCTGCTGGCCGCTCACCGTCACCGCCTCGGCGCGAGGATCTGGAGGACTGCTACAGCCAGGCGACGCTGGAGCTGCTGACCCGCGCCAAGCGTGGCGGCGCGTTCGCCAGTCGCGCCCACATCGCCAACGCACTCGAGCAACGATTCCTGTCACGGATCCACGATCGCCGGCGCGCGCTCGAGCGGGCGCAGCCCGATGGAGGCGGCGATCGCCACGGCGCTGCCGCTCGCCGGCTGCGAGGAGCGGCGGAGCGAGAGATCGCCGACAGACGCGCCGACGTCGAGCGACTCGCGCTGTTGCGCCACGAGCTGCGAGCTCATCGGCAGGTCGCGCGTCGAGCTCTCCCCGATCAGCGGCTGGTGCTGGCGAGCCAGCTCTCGCGTGACATGGGCTGCGACGAGTTCTGCCGCGCGCACGGCTGGTCGGCCGAGAAGTACCGCAAGGTGGCCCAACGTGCGCCGCGCGCGTCTCACGCTGCTGGCAGCTCGCTGAAGCAGACGTCGCTTGCCGATCGCACGCATGTCCCTGTCCCGCTACCACGCCGTCGTCGGATTAGAGAGCAGGGACACGCCTATGAAAATCACTCGCCCCACACATAGGTGTGTCCCTTGGGACGCCGGCGATCGGTTGACGAGACGATCGCGCGGCGCTTCCCATCCGCACGTGCGCGGCCGGGAGCGGGATCATCTCCCCATCCTCGCTCCCGGTCGCCCGCGTGATCGATCCCCGACCAGGCCCGGCCGAGCGCTCATGACGCTCTGGCGACGGGCTCCACGTGAGGTCTACCGCGTCTATGGGGAGGACGAGTATCTCGCCGAGGAAGAGCTCGCCGACGCGGCCCAGGCCTCCGTCGGCGAGCGATCCCTATCGAGCTCGAGCCCGAGCGCGGCTCGCGATCGGGAAGGCTCGTCGGCCTCGGCGTGCTCATCGGCGTCAGCCTCGGTGCGCTCAGCCTTGTCCTAGCGCACGTGTCGGGCCGGGCGCCCGCCGGCGAGGTTCCGAGACCGCGCAAACGCGCGGCGGGCGCGGCCAGACATCACTCCGATGCGCGCCGCGAGTCCACTTCGAGACCCACCTCCGTCGGATCGCGCGCACAGGCTAATGCGGCGATCGGGGCATACTCCGCGCCGGCGCCCACGCCGCGTGATCCGGCAGCCCGAGGACGGCCGGGTCTACGTCGAGCGCCCTGGTCCAACACGCTCTCGTATGCGCGCTCGCTAGAGCGCCCGCCGGGGCGCTTGCCGTCGAAGCCACTCTCCAGCGGCGCGACGAGCACCCGATCGACCATGAGTCCGGTGGCCGCCGAGATCTGGCATGGTCGGTTGGCCACGTCCGAGCCACCGGTGTCCGGTGCCAACTCGCCGTCGGTCGGCGACGAGTTCGACTTCGAGCGTTGATTCGATGCCTGACGCTCTCCCGCACGCGACGGTCACGGTCACTCCGAGGTCAATGTGGCGGATACGCCTCACCCGAGAACTGCCGCGCTATCTCCTTCAGGGCCTGGCGCTCGCCGGCCTGCTGGCGAGCGCGCGCTTTGCGATCGCTCCCCCGCGCCCATCGGCGATCGCGCGTGCTCTCGCCCCGAATGCGGGGCTCGTCGACCGTGCCGCCGAAGGCTTCGCCTCGCTCTTTGCGCGACGCTATCTCACGTGGGACTCGCGCGACCCCGAAGCCCACCGGCTCGCGCTCGCGCCTTACCTAGGCTCGTCGATGGAAGTCGAAGCGGGCCTGCAGCCGCCCGAAGGTGGGGAGCAGAAGGTGCTGTGGACGCAGGTCGTACAGGCTCGCGATGTCGCGCCCTGCAGGGCACGTGTACACGGTCGCCGTTCAAACCGACAATGGCGGTCTGCTCTACCTCGCGCGTCGAGCGTCGGCGCGAACCGGACGGCAGCCTGGCTCTCGGCGGCTATCCAGCGTTCGTGGGCGCGCCCGCATCGAGTCGCGCGGCAGCTCGCCGAACGTCTGCGCGAAGTCGAAGACTCGGCGCTCGAGACGGTGGTGGTGCGTGCCCTGCGCAACTACCTGGGGCGCGCCGAATCCGAGCTCGACGCCGACCTCGCCGCCGGTGCGCGCGTCTCGCTGCCGGGCGTACGCTGGTCCTGCAGTCGCTCGACAGCCTCGACTGGTCCGCCGATCGGCCGCTCGGTGCTAGCCGTCGTGCACGCCCGCGACAAGCGTGGACGCCCAGTACACGCTCGGCTACGAACTCGACGTGAACGACAGCGGCGGGCGCTGGGAGGTCTCGGCGATCGAGACGAACCCGGACAAGTAGTGCAAGCGCCGATCCAAGCGAAGAGTGCGACCGGGTCACGCAGCCTGTCAAGCCGTTCCCACCCAACAGATCAACCACAAGGAGGCAACGATGCACAGGTTCCGCACATCGCACAAGGGGGCACGCGCGCAGAGAGGATTCGGCCTCGGACTGCCTGCCCTCGCGGCCGGCTGCACGACGCTGGCGCTGGCCACGACGCTCGCGCTCGCCGTGGCCCCCGCGCTTGCCGCAACACATACACCGGCCAGCGTCACCGCACAGATGTCCGGCGCAACCCTCGCCGCGGTGGCGGCGAGCGGCGAAGGGTCGGGATCGCTCGAGTCCGCGGCGAGCAAGGCCGGCGAAACCGGGCGCAAGGTGGCGATGAGCCTGATCGCGCTCGGCTTCGCGATCGCCTCGATCGTGCTCGCCTTTCGGCGTGACTTCAAGGAGGCGGCGGGGATCTTCGCGATCGGGCTAGTCGCGATCCTGCTCGCCACCCCGGCGGGGGTGAACGTGCTGCACGACACCGTCAACTCGCTCTTCGGAGGCTCATGAGCGAGCCGGACGACGTTCGCTCGGGTGGATCGCGCGCGCACTGTCGATGCCCGCATCGGTGGCGCGAGGATGACTGAGATTCGCTCCTACCGAAACGTGTTCGACCTCGAGCGGCGCATCTACCGCGTCGATCGGTTGAGGCTGAACCCGGCAGGCGTGCCGTTGCGTGGCATCGTCTACTTCCTTGCGATCCTTGGGGTCGCGTTGCTCGCCGGGGCGCTGCCGCTGCTCGGCCAGCTGGCGCGCACGCCGCCCTGGTACGTGCGCGACGTAGCGGCTCCGGGAGCGATGGCAGCGCTGTTGACCCTGATCAGGGTCGAGGGACGGCCCTTCCATCTCGCGGCGCTCGCGCTGGTCAAGTACGCGACCGGCCCGCGCGAGCTCGCCGGGGTTCGACCACGCGTCGCCGCGGATCGATGTTGGCGCCCGCACGAGCTCGTGATGCTCGCCGACGGTTCGGACTCGCGCCTGCGCCGCCTGTGCTACACGGGCCCCGGGGCGGTGCTCGTCAGCGCCGCCCACGTTCGCACCGTCTGGCGCACGGGCGCGTTGCGACGATTGGCGGGGCGACCGTCCATGACGCTCGAGGGGCTGCCTGGACGCCAGCCGCCTTCGCGCGGACAGGTGATCGCCCTGGCGGACGGCGCGCGGCTGGAGGTGCGGCGGTGAGGTCACCGATCGCGTTCGTCTACGGCAACCTGGTGTTCGGCTCCACGCTCGACGACGCCTGGGCCGCGTTCTCGGTCCCGAGCGGCTCATATGAGTGGCTGTCCGAGGACGCCAAGCGTGCGCGGCTGCTCACGCTGATGGGCGCGCTGGCGGCGGTCGAAGCCGACCTGCAGATCCTGCGGGTCGCTCGACGCTGGGATCTAGACGGCTACCTGCGCGAGGTCGAGCGGTTGGGCGCGGGTTGTCACGTGCGCGCGAATCGACGCTACGCGCTCGAGCACGAGCGGCGCCTACGCGATGTCGGAGTGTCCCAGCCCGCGGTGTACTTCCTCGTCAGCCTGCGCGACCCCGAGCGCGACGTCGCCTCCTATGTCTCCCAGGCGGCCGAGCAGCATCCGCGCGAGTGGCTTCGCTCGCTCAGGCGCGCTCTCTCCGTAGGCGGCAAGCGTTTGCTGAAGGCATCCGATCTCGAGCGCGCACGCGTTCAGGCCGACCAGGCTCACGCGCGCCTGGAGGACTTCCTGAGCGTGCGCCCGGCGCGCGGGGTCGAGCTGCAATGGCTCGTGCGTCGAGCGTTCTGCCGTGGGCTCGGCGAGCCGTCGGTCGACGGCCTGCACGAGCCACGCGCGCTGGCCTTCGAGCGCAACGGCGAGGCGCTGCTCGCGCCGCTCGAGGGCGACGTGGTGCGCTGGATGGATGGGTATGTCGAGCATCGCGGCCGTGCGCTGCGCGTCGAGTCGGAGCTTGGGGTCAGCTGGCAGGCACAGCTCGTGCTCGGCGCGCTGCCCGAGCGAGCCACGTTCCCGGGTGCGCGCGTCGAGCTGATGTTCGCGGCCGTCGGAGAGCCTTCCGTTCGCGGTCGACCTCTCGCTGAACGCGCGCTTCCTTCCAAACGAGCTCGCGCTGCGGATCGCCCGCCGGCGGGTCCAGGACGCCGACCAGATCGTGCGTGCGGAGTCCGACGGCGACCAGGGTGTCTCCGATCTCGGCTACCAGCGCACTCAGGAGGCGCGCGATCTGCTCGCCTACCTGCAGGCCTCCAGTCGCCCACCGCTGCTGCGCGCGACGCTCGCCATCGCAATCGCGGGCGGCGACGAGCAGCAGCTCGACGAGCGCGTGGAGATGTGCAGGCGCGCATACGGCGAGATCCGTCTGCATCGTCCCCTCGGCGACCAGCTCGCGCTCTTCATCCAGCAGCTTCCGGGCCAGCGCACCCGCGTCGCCGGCTACGACGACACGCTCACGACCGAGCAGGTCGCGGCGATGATGCCGACGGCGACTCACGCCGTTGGCTCGCGTGCGGGCTTCTACCTTGGCCACACGCTCTCCGGCTCGCGCCAGCCGGTGCGCTTCAACCTCCGCGAGGGCTCCGAGCGCGATCGCAACACCGCGATCCTCAGCGTCGGAGCGCTCGGGTCTGGCAAGACCACGCTCGCGCAGAAGCTCAAGTACGAGGGCTTCCTGCAGGGCGCGCGCGTGATCGACTGCGACCCAAAGGGCGACCACCGCTTCCACCTGCTGGAGGAGGTGGCGCCGCACGCGGAGACGATCGCGCTGCGCCCCGACCCAGCTCTGCGCGGCATGCTCGACCCGTTGCGTGTCGCGCCCGAGCACCTGCGCCAGGACGCAGCCGTCTCCTTTCTGCGCGATCTGCTTCCGAGTCGCGCCGAGGCCGCCTGGGAGACGGCGATTGTGGCCGCCGTCGACGTCGTGCTGCGCCGCGCGGCCGAGCCGACCTGCATAGAGGTGGTGCGCGCGCTTCGCGACGGCGAGGAGACCGACGTCACAGGTTGGCGACGCGCTCGCCGTCTACGCGCGCTCCGGGCTCACCCAGCTCGGCTTCGCGGACCCCGAGGTGACGCTGCCAGCCTGTCGGTCACCGACAGGTCACCTACGTCCCGATCCGCGACCTTCCCGGCCCTGAGCCCGGCACGCCTCGCTCGGAGTACACGCAAGCCGAGCGCGTCGGGGTGCAGATCGTGCGACTGATCGCAATGTTCGCGATGCACCTGATGTCGCGCGAGCGCGAGCGCCTGAAGCTGTTCTCATTCGACGAGGGTTGGCGGCTCCTGGGAGACCCGGTCGGACGCACGCTGCTCGCCTCGCTGCAGCGCATGGGGCGCTCGGAGCTGGCCGTGCCGATCGTGAGCACCCAGCTCGTCACCGACGCGCTCGTCGGCGAGCGCGAGTCGCTCGAGAACCTGCTCGGCGCGACGTTCGTGTTCGGGATGCGCTCGGAGGCAGAGGCGGCGCGCGCGCTCGCGCTGCTCGGGCTCGACCCGGAGGATCGGCGCGCGCGCGAGCGGCTGCTGCAGATGGAGGCCGGCCGCTGCCTGCTGCGCGATCACAGCGGGCGCGTAGAGGCGATCCAGGTGGAGGTCGTGGCGCCCTCGCTGCTGCGCGCGTTCTCGACGACCCCGCAGGCGCAGACCCCATGATGAGCCGGCGCGCGGTGCCGGCCGCGTTGAGTGTGACGCTTGCCGTCAGCGCTAGCGCTGCCCGGTCAGGCCGGCGCGACTCATACGTCGCGAGGCGCGCGTCACACCGTCTCCAAGCGCGCATCCGAGCGCCCCGCCGCTGGGAGCGGCCGCGCCGCAGGGGCAGGAAGACAGCAGTGCCGGCGTGCCTTCGGGCGCCGGCGATCCGCTCGTCGAAAACGGCCTGTCGAGCCCACTGTGCAAAGGCGCGACAAGCGGCGGGCTGTCGAGCGCCGCGCAGAGCAACTGCCAGACCTCGGGCTTCGTGGGGGCGCCCGCGCCCACCGGCAACTACGCGATCGACGTGCACATCGACGTCGGCCCGTTCGGTCTCAGCAAAGGCGGTCTGCTGTCGGTGATCCAGGACCTGCTTCATCACGCCCGCTGTGGAACGCGCTCGTGTGGGTCGTGCACGCGCTCGTCGTGATGCTCGAGTGGTGCTACACGCTCGAACTGCTGGACGGCTCGACGATGGGCGGCGTGGCTCGCTCACTGCGCCAGGCGCAGGCGAGCTTCACCGCGCCGTGGCTCGCGCTCGTGCTGGCGGCGGCGTCGGTGCTCGCTCTCTACAACGGGCTCGATCCGTCGTCGCGTGAGCGAGACGCTCGGCACAGGCGCTCGTGACGATCGCGATGATGGCGCGTGGGGCTGTGGATGATCGCCGATCCGCTCGGGACCGTCGGCGCGGTCGGGCAGTGGGCCAACCAGGCGAGTCTCGGGACGCTGGGCGCGTCGCGCAGGGGACGCCGGCCAACGCGCTCGAGAACGCTCGCCGACAGTATGCGCACCCTGTTCGCGGGGGCGATCGAAATGCCATGGTGCTACCTGGAGTTCGGCAACGTGCGCTGGTGCAGCGACCCTGCGCTGCTCGATCCGCGCTCTGCGCAATGCCGCCTTGAAGCTTGCGTCGAGGCGCAGCGTAGGCGAAGATCGGCTGCCAGCCAGGCCTCGTCGCGACCGTCGTGCGTCTCGGGAGCCGCGGGCGCCTCGCGGCTGATGACAGAGCACAGCGACGAGCTGCTGCGCGAGGCCGACACGAACGGCGAGCTGTTCCTCGCGTTTCCCGCCAATGGCCCGCAGCGCAACTCGGTCAAAGAATCGAGCTCGCTGCTGCATGTCCTGTGTCAGGCCGAAGACGACACGAAATGCACGGGCGCGACGGCGGCGCAGGCCGAATTCCGCTCGGACAGCGGGACCATTCCACGCGTGATCGGCGTCGCGTTGATCGCGGCCGGCGTGCTCGGCATGGTGCTGCTGTTCGGGCTGATCGCGGTCCACCTGCTCGTCGCGGCGGTCATCAGCCTGATGATGCTGCTGCTCGCTCCGCTGGTGGTGCTGGCGCCGGCGCTCGGCGACGGCGGGAGAGCCGTCTTCGGCGCGTGGCTGACACGCCTGCTGGGCGCGGTCAGCTCGAAGCTGCTCTTCTCGTTCCTGCTCGGCGCGCTGCTCACCTTGCAACGCATACTCACGTCGCTGCAGCCACTGGGCTGGTGGACCGACTGGCTGCTGATCTCCACCTTCTGGTGGGCAGCGTTCCTCAAGCGCCATCGGGCCTTCGCGGTGCTACGGGCGCGGGGATCCGCGCCACTCGCGCGCGACCGCCGCACCGTCGGGCAGCGTCTGGAGGCTGTCGGGCGAGCGCAGACGGCGGCACGTCACCCCTTGCGCTGGGCCCGGTCGAAGGTCTTCCCTCCGCTTCCCGTCGACGAGCAACCGCGCAGGCGCGCGCCGGCGGGCTCGAGGCGCCACGGCAAGCAGGCCGAGGGGCGCATGGCGCAGGTAGCGAGGGGGACGCGTATCTCCGAGCACACGATCGTGCCGCACGGGTATGGGAGATCGCGCGCTGGCGCGGCCGCGCTGGGCATGCGAGCCCAGCTCCGGCGACTGCGCGGCGCGCGCGAGAGGGCGGCAGAGCAAGGCGATCGGCGGCGAGCGATGAAGCTCGCCGTTCGCGAGCGGCGCGTCGAAGCGGCGCTGACGCGCGAGCAGGAGCGCCCGGCCAGGAGTGGCCACGCTGGGCGACCCGACGAGCTCAGGGTGCCCGGCCCACCAGATTCGAGCAGCTCTCCCCATGCCCGCGGGGCAGACGAAGGACGAGATACGCGGCCGCGTCCGGATCCCCTCGAAGCCAAGCTGGCCGGTGACCGGAGCGCTCGGGAGGCGCCGTCGCATGACGCGGGCGTTGCGCTGCCACGCGACTCGGTCCCCGTGGCCGGCGAGATCCCACCTGGTGTCCGTGGGGTGCCGAGGGATGCCCGTGAGCGCAGATCGCCCGTCATGGACGACGCGCACGCGGTTGCGCAGGGGCGCAAGCGTCAGCTCGGCTTTGGGCCGGATCGATGAACACGGGAACGCTCGCGCAACCCGTTGTCCCCAGGCGCCGGCTGGAGGTGCTGGCCGGCGCCTCGGTCGTGGCGATTGGCGCTGTCTGCATGCTCTCGTTGATGCTGGTCGCGGCGCTGGCGAGGTTGGCGGCCCCGCCGCTGGACGGACAGGCTGAAAGCTTCGGGGTCTCGGCGCGCGCCGCGCGCGAGATCCCTGCGCTCTACCTGAGCCTCTACCAGCAGGCCGCGGAACGCTACGGCCTGGACTGGGCGATCCTTGCCGGCATCGGCAGGGTCGAGTGCGACCACGGACGCGATCCCGACCCCTCGTGCACGAGAGAGGGCTCTGTCAACTCGGCGGGCGCCGGCGGTCCCGCGCAGTTCATCGCGTCGACCTGGAGTCGCTATGGGGTCGACGGCGACGGCGACGGGCGCATCGACCGTTGGGATCCGGCCGACGCCATCTACGGGATGGCCAACTATCTACATGCGTCAGGTGCTCCCGGGGACTACCGCAAGGCGATCTTCGCCTATAACCATGCCGGCTGGTACGTGGCCGAGGTGGAGCGCTGGGCCTCGCTCTATCGCGGCGCGGCGCAGGGGAGCGCGACAAGCCGTGACGTGAGCGCCACGACCGTCGACTGGCCTGGCGTCGGCCCCGTCGCGCTCATCGAAGGCGCTCAGGCACGGCTCTCACCGCGGGACGGCCACATCGCGCTCGTGCCAGCCCAAGCGCCGCCTGTCGTGCAGGCGATGGTGATCGCGGGCAACGAGCTGCAGGACTTGCCGTACGGCCCCAATGGTCATCCCGACCCGCGCGGCGCCACAGACGAGGACTGCTCGAGCACGCTCAACTATGTGCTCTACCGCTCCGGCGTGCGCCCGATCGCCGAAATCGTCCACGACAATCCGCTTGCCCAGGATTACGTCGAGTGGGGGGACCCCGGTCCCGGGAGATGGGTCACGATCTACGCGACGACTGCTCCCACCGATCACGTCTTCATCGTGATCGCGGGGTTGCGGCTGGACACCTCTCACGATGGCACCGACGTGGGACCCAACCGAGCCGAAGACGGGCCGCGCTGGCGGATCCTCGACCATGTGCCGACATGGGCGCACTGGTCTGTGAGGCATCCGCCAGGGCTATGACTGCTCGTGAAGTCGCCGAGCGCGTGCTGGGTCGCACAGGTTTGAGCTTGGCTCGATCTGCACTAATGTCCCGAACGTGAGCGTTCGCGAAGTCGAGTTCCTGCTGATCGGCGGTGGCCTCGCCTCTGCCAACTGCGCTCGCTGGCTGCGCGAGTCCGGCGTCGACAGCGAGATCCTGCTTGTGGGGCGCGAGCCCGACCCGCCTTACAACCGCCCAGAGTGCTCGAAGGGATACTTGCGCGGCGAGGAGACTCGCGAGGAGCCGCTGTTCAGGCCGAGCGACTGGTGGGATGAGCAAAAAATCGAGCTGCTCACGCGCACGAGCGTCATGTCATTCGACCCCGAGGCCCGCACGGCCAAGCTGTCGAGCAGTGAGGAAGTCAGCTTCGGCAAGGCTCTGATCGCGACGGGCGCCAACGTGCGCCGCCTGAACGTGCCGGGCTGCGAGCTCGAGCGGATCCACTACCTGCGCACGCTCTCCAACGCCGACACGATCCGCGAGGGCGTCGCCGACGCGGAGCAAGTCGTCTTGATCGGGGGCTCTTACATCGGTTGCGAGGTCGCCGCCTCGCTGACGATGATGGGCAAGCAGGCGACGATCGTGATGCAGGAGCAGGCGACGCTCGAACGTGGCTTTGGCGAGCAGGCCGGCCGCTTCTTCCAGGGCCTGCTCGAGTCGCACGGGATCGTCGTGCACGGCCTCGACGGGCTCGAGCGCTTCGAGGGCGATGGGCGCGTCGGCAAGGTCGTGACGACCAATGGGCTGGAGCTGCCCGCCGACGCGGTCGTCGTCGGCGCCGGCGTCACGCCCGACATAGCGTTGGCTAAGCGCGCTGGGCTCCAGATCGGCGAGCGCGGGGGAGTGCTGTGCTCCTCGCGTCTTGAGACCTCAGCGCCGGGAGTCTTCGCCGCGGGCGACATCGCCGAGTATGACTCGCCGCTGCACGACACGCATGTGCGCATCGAGCACTGGGACGTCGCGTTCAACCACGGCAAGACCGCTGCCCTCAACATGCTGGGCGGTGAGGTCCCGCACGAGGTCGTGCCCTACTTCTACTCGGTGCTCGGCGACTGGGGCGAGTTGGAGTACGTCGGCCCCGCATACGAGTGGGACGAGGAGGTCGTGCGTGGCTCCTACGAGGACGGCAACTTCACGACCTGGTACCTGAAGGACGGCCGTGTGCGCGCGGCGCTCACCTTCGGGCGCTCAGACGACCTCGAGCACGCACGCCGCTTGATCGCCGCGCGACCGGTGCTTGACGAGCGCGATCGCGCCACCCTCGCCAGCCTCGACTCAGACCTCGCCGAGCTGTCTCGCTGAGCGCTCTCGCGCCGCGAGAACGCCATAGCCGTAGCCCGACAGGGCGGAGGCCATCCCCCAAAGACGTCGCCATGCACGACCATGGCGCGCGGCGGTAGGATGTCCCTGTTCATAACGGTCGGTGGAAAGGGAAGCCGGTGAGAATCCGGCGTGGACCCGCCACTGTGACCGGGGATGCCAACCGTTGCGCGAGGAAGCGCAGCCACTGATCGGCCGCTCGGCGGATCGGGAAGGCGCGGATGGTAGGCCCGGGAGCCAGGAGACCTGCCTCCGACCACAAGCCCACAAGCCCTCGTGGAAAGGGGTGGCTCCAAATGCATGTATCTCTTCGTATGCCGCTAGCGCTCTGTGTCGCGTTGTTCGTGATTCTGATCGCCAGCACAGGCGCACAGGCGACACCTATCACTGTGAATCTTCGCGTCGAGGGTTCCGCAAAGACGCTCTTCGAAGGGCCGATCGGCACCGAAGGCGAGACCTTCGAAACGTCCTCGAGCGTCGGCCTGCATCCCTGCGACTACTCCGATAACGGGTTGGCTGGAGGGAAATTCACAAATGAAGGAAACGCATCCGGCACTCCTACCAGTGCCCTTCGAGACGCCGCCCTCGCAAGCGGTCTTGCCTTTGACGCGAAATGGTTCGGATCAGGCACCAACGGCAACGAAAACCCGGGCGACTTTTTCGTCACTCAGGTGGGCTCAGACACGGAACTGACGGAAGCGCCCTACGACGGGTGGGGCTACGCGGTCAACGACACCACAGCGCCTGTCGGAGGCTGTCAGATCGCGCTGGCGCCCGGCAACGAAGTGCTGTGGGCCTACAACTACTTCAACCTGTCACATCTACTGAGCCTCACGGGCCCCGCCAGCGCAAATGTCGGGAGCCCGATCAGGGTCCATGTCGTTGACGGGCAGACGGGCACCGCAATCGCGGGCGCGGCGATCGGCGAAGACGTCGCGGACGTCACGACGACGATCCCTAGCAGCGCTGTCACTGACGCCGAAGGCAACACCACGATCACACTCACTCACGCGGGTATGGTCAAGCTGAAGGCGACGCAAGCGGAATCTGTCCGCTCCAATGGCCTGGTCGTCTGCGTCCACAATGGTGAAGATGGGACCTGCGGAACGACTATCCCGGGCGTCCCTAAGGTTGAACCGACGATTTCGCATGCTACGCCGGCAGACGTCGCGATGGTCAGCGGTGTCGCAAATGGTCGTCACTACCGCCGCCGTCACACGCCTCGTATTCTGCAGGGGCGCGTGCAAGTGCCCGCCGGTGGAACACTGCGCGAAGTGCGCATCAGCCTCCAGCGTCGCAACGGCAAGCGATGCCAGGTGTTCAGCGGTGCAAGAGAGGCTTTCGTGCGCTCCCGTTGCGGCGTCGCGCACTTCTTCTCGGTTGGCAGCGCCGAGTCGTTCAGCTATCTGCTCCCGACGTCGTTGCCAGCGGGCCGCTACGTCTACGAGATTGAGGCGGTCGACAGCGCTGGACATCACACCAAGCTCGTCGCCGGCGTGAGTCACGTTGTCTTCCATGTCAAGTAACGAGCCGGTGCGGTTCATGCGGCTGGGCGTGCGTGGCAAGCACGCGCCCAGCCGGCGCCTGCTTGCTGTTGTCGGCCTGTCGATGTTGTTGCTGCTCGCAAGCTGTGGCTTCGGCGCGGGCGCCACCCCAAGGGCGATTCACCTCACCGTCACCCGGGGCTTCGGTGCGCGGGCGGTGGGCGCTCAGGGCGCGCCCCACGTTCGCGGTCAGGAGACCGTGATGAGCCTGCTGGTGCGCAACCGCAAGGTCAAGACTCGTTACGGCGGTGGCTTCGTGCAAAGCATCGACGGGCATGCCGGCGGCACGCGCGGCGGGGATCCGGTCGACTGGTTCTATTACGTCAACGGCGTCGAGGCCTCCAAGGGCGCCGCGGACACGAGCGTGCACCCCGGCGACCATGTCTGGTGGGACCTGCACGACTGGAGCCAAACCGACGACGTGCGTGCGGTCGTCGGGTCGTTTCCCGAGCCATTCCTGCACGGGATCGGCGGGAAGCGGCTGCCAGTGCGAGTGGAATGCGCCGAAGTGAGCGGTCAGCCGTGCGAGACGGTGCTGGCACGCTTGCGCGCCGCTGGCGTGCCGGCCGCGGTCGCCGCGATCGGGCCGGGCGACGAGCCGGCCACGCTGCGCGTGCTCGTCGGGCCTTGGGCCGCTGTGAGGGGCGCGCCCGCGACACAGGCGATCGAGCGGGGCCCGCGTGCGAGCGGGGTCTACGCCCGTTTCGCCTCAGACGGCCAGACGCTCACGCTGCTCGATGCGCGCGGGCGCTCGACGCGCACGCTCGCCGCGGGCGCGGGGCTTGTGGCTGCCACACGCTACGCCGAAGCGGCGCCGATCTGGGTCGTCACCGGCGCCGACGTCGCAGGCGTGACGCGCGCCTCGCAAGCTTTCGCTGAGGCGACGCTGCGCAACCACTTCGCACTCGCGATCGAAGCCTCGGGGACGCCACGTCCTGTGCCGGCGGCTGAACCATGAGCGACTCGGCCCTGTAGCCACGATGACGCCGGCCACGCTCGTCTACCGCCGCCTGGCCAGCCCTCTGCACGCCGCGCGCGCGACCGTGGGGGCGACGTGGACGGTCGCGTTGATCGTCGTGGCGCTCACGATCGACCATCCGCTCGTGCTCGGCATGCTGACGCTCGCGATCTTGCTCGCAGGGGCATTCGCGATGGTGGGAGGCGAGCTGGTGCGGTCGCTGCGCATGGCGGCGATCGTGGCTCTTCCGATCGTCCTTGTGAATGTGCTCGTCTCGCGCGACGGCCTGACGGTGTTCGCGCGGCTCGGCGACCTGGGCCCGTTCGGCCAGGGCAACCTGACGGTCGAGGCGCTCGTGTACGGGGCGGTGATCGCGTTGAAGGTCGCGATCCTGATGCTCGCGGCGACGCTCGCGAGCCTTGCCGTCGACCCGGACGAGCTTCTGAGGGTGGTGCGTCGCCTCTCGTTTCGCTCGGCGCTGACGGCCTCGCTTGCCACGCGCATGGCGCCGGTGCTGGCAAGCGACGCTCAGCGCCTGGCCGAGGCGCAGCGTACGCGTCCGCGCGCCGCACGCGCCAGCGCGCGCGCGCGAGTCAGGCTGCTGAGCGCGATCGTCGGCTCCTCGCTCGACCGCGCGATGGACGTCGCCGCGACGCTCGAGCTGCGTGGTTTCGCCGGCGCTCGTCGCGCGCCGCGCAGGCGGCTGCCATGGTCGCGCCACGACCTCGCCTTCGCCGCCTCCGCCGTCGCGTTGACCGCGCTCGCGCTCGTCGCGCGCGTCGAAGGGGTGGCCGCCTTCGACGCCTACCCACAGCTGAGCGCCGGCGCCGTCACGGAAGCGCTCGCGCTCGGCGCGGTGCTTGCTGTGGCGGTCGTCCTTCCATTCGCCGACCGCAAGGGCATCGAGCCGTGAGCTCGATCGAGCTCGAGCGCGTCAGCTACTGGTATCCCGGCGCCGCCACGCCGGCGCTCGACGACGTCAGCCTGCGGATCGAGCCGGGCGAGCTGTGCGTGCTCGCCGGCCTCTCGGGCCACGGCAAGTCGACGCTGCTGCGCGCGGCCTGCGGCCTTGTTCCGCACTTTCACGGCGGCACGTTCGCTGGGCGCGTGAGCGTGGCGGGGCTCGACACGCGCGAGCACCCTCCCGCCGATCTCGGCGCGCTTACAGGAGCGCTGTTTCAGGACCCCGAGACGCAGCTCGTGATGGGCTCGGTGCGCGCGGAGCTGGCGCTTGCGCTGGAAAGCCGAGGGCACAGCGCCGCGACGGTCGCGCGCGGCGTCGAGGAGGTAGCGCTCGCGCTCGGGATCGACCGCCTGCTCGAGCGCTCGACGCACGATCTCTCCGGCGGTGAGCAGCAGCGCGTGGCGCTTGGCGCGGCGCTCGCCGGACGCCCGCGCGTCGTCCTGCTGGACGAGCCCACCTCGCAGCTTGACCCCGTCGCCGGCGACGAGCTGATCGGCCTGTTGCGGCGGCTCAACCAGGAGTGGGACACGACGATCGTGCTGTGCGAGCATCGCCTCGAGCGCTGCCTGTCGGCGGCCGATCGCGTGGTCGCGATGCACGAGGGGCGCGTCGCTCACGATGGCGACGCCGGCGACTTCCTGGCGTGGGCCCGCGATGGCGCCCCCGCGTTGCAGACGCCCGGGGCGAAGCTGTTCTCGCTGACCGGCATCGACCCCGCGCCGGTCGGGGTCAAGCAGGCGCGCGCCACGCTGCGCGCCGCGGGCCTGCTGGCGGATGGGGCCGCGCACGCCGAGGCGGTCGGCGGGTCGGACGAGCGCGGCGAGACGGCCCGCGGTGGGGAAGGGCTGGCGCGCCGTCGCGGCGGGTCGAGATTTTTTGGGGGAGGGATGGGCGTGCCCCTGGCGATTCGCGGGCTTTGGTTTGAGATCCCACGCGGCCCGGCGATACTGCGCGGTCTGGATCTGGCCGTCGAGCCGGGGGAGACGCTCGCGCTGATGGGGCGCAACGGCGCCGGCAAGTCAACGCTGCTTCGCCTGATGGCGGGTCTGATCGCCCCGACCCGTGGGCGCATCGAGCGTGGCGGCCGGGTCGCGCTGTTGCTGCAAAACCCCAACGACTACTTCCTGCACGAGCGCGTGCGCGACGAGCTCTCCCTGAAGGCGCTTCGCGAGGCGGGCCTCGAGCAGCTCGCTGAGCGCAACCCGCGCGACCTCTCCGGCGGGGAGCGCCAGCGCCTTGCGCTGGCGATCGTCACCGACGGTGAGGAGCCGCCGGCGCTGCTCGCGCTCGACGAGCCGACGCGCGGCATGGACCGTGAGGCGAAAGCCGCGCTCGCCGCGGAGCTTCGCCGCCGCGCCAGGGAGGGGCAGGCCGTGATCGTGGCCACGCACGACCCCGAGTTTGCCGCCGCGTGCGCCGATCGCGCGCTGCTGCTCGCCGACGGGCGGTTGATCGTGGACGGGCCGGCCGCCGAGCTGCTCGCGGGCGGCTGGTACTTCTCGACCGAGACCTCCCGGATCCTCGCCGGCGCCGGGGGAGCGCTCGATCCCGAGCAGGGGGCGCGACTGCTGCGCGGTCTCGGGGCGCCGGGCGAGCCTTGCAAACCATGCGAGCATCCGACCCGGCGTGAGCGCCACACGCCGATCGAGCGTCCCGCCGGCGAGGCATCCGCGCCGACGGAGCCCACGGCGCTGGCCTCGGCCACGAGGGAGATCCACCAATGAGCTGGGTCGTCGCCTCGTTCGCGATCGTGTTCGGCGTGCTCATCGCCGGCTGGCTCGCGTATGAGCGCTCGCGTCCCTCCGCGCGCATGGCGGCCGTCGTCGGCACGCTCGCCGCGGTCGCCGCGCTCGGCCGCGACGCGTTCGTGGCGTTGCCCGACGTCAAGCCGATCACGGCGATGACGTTCGTCGTCGGCTACGCGCTCGGGCCGCTGCCGGGCTTCACCGTCGGCGCGGTCGGGATGCTCGCGTCGAACATCGTGCTCGGCCAAGGCCCTTATACGCCATGGCAGATGGCCGCGTGGGGCCTCGTCGGCGTGGCGGGCGCGCTGCTCGGGTGGCTCAGCGGGCGGCGCATGGGCCGCGTCGGGATCGCGCTGGCCTGCTGCGTGAGCGCGTTTGGCGCCAAGGAGATCATGAACGTCTACACGTGGACGCTTGGCGCAAGCCACGCGCCGGCCGCGCTGCCGGCGGTCGCCGGCGCGGCGCTGCCGTTCGACATCACCGACGCGGTCGCGAGCTTCCTGTTCGGCTTCGCCTTTGGCCCCGAGCTGGCGCGCCTCTTGGGGCGCATGCGGGCGCGCATGACCGTCACGTGGGAGGCCGCCGCCACGCCGCTCGTGGCGCTGGCGCTCGTGTGTGGAGGTGTCTACGCGATCGGCCGCCCCCCGCGCGCGCGGGGGGCGCCTGCTTTCCTGGCTGCCTCCTCGCGCGCGATCGCTCACAGCGTGGCGTACCTGGAAGCAGCCCAGAACGCCGACGGTGGCTTTGGCGCGGCCAAGGGCCAGCGCAGCAGCGAGCTGTACTCGGCCTGGGCAGCGATGGGCCTGGCGGCGGGCGGGCGCGACCCGGTCGCCCTCAGACGCGCGGGTCACACCGTGCTCGACGCGATTCGCGGCGAAGCCGCGACGCTCGAAGACACGGGCGATGAGGAGCGCACGATCCTCGCCTTGCGTGCCTGCGGCGTCTCCACGCACGCCCTCCCAGGTGGCGATCCGCTCGCAAAGCTGCTGCGGGCAAGGTCGAGCGACGGCTCGTTCGGCCAGCTCGTGAACCTCACCACCTTCGGGATCTTTGCCCTCCGCGCGGCTGGCTATCGCACGAGCGACAGGCTCGTGCGCGCCGCCGGCCGTTGGCTCGAGGCGCAGCAGAGCCACGACGGCGGCTTCGGCTTCGCCGGGAAGGGGGCAAGCGAGGACGTCGACGACACCGCCGCGGCCTTGCAGGGACTGATCGACGCGGGCGCACGCGGCGGCCCGGCGGTCGCCCGCGCGGTCGTTTTCCTGCGCCGCGCGCAGAACCCCGATGGCGGCTACCCGCAGCAGAAGGGCGGCGAATCCAACGCCCAGTCGACCGCTTGGGCCGCTCAGGGCCTGACGGCCGCCGGCAAGGACGTGAGCGCGATCAAACGCGCAGGCAGCCGCTCGCCGCTCGCCTACCTGGAAAGCCTGATCTCCCCGGACGGCAGCGTGCGCTACTCGCGCACCAGCGCCCAGACGCCGGTGTGGGTCACTGCCCAGGCTCTGACGGCGCTTGCCGGCAAGCCGTTTCCGATCGCGCCCGTGCCGCGGCACGCCGTGACCGATCGCGCGGCAGCGCCAAGCGGGCGCGCTCACACGAGCGTTGGCGACGCGACTGTCGCGAGCCATCCCACGCACGTCGCGGTCGCCCGCGCGCGCCGATCCGCCTCGAATGCGACGGCGAGAAGCCGCGGCCGCGCCACGCTGGCGCACGGTCTTTCGCAAAGCCGCCTGCAAGCGCTTGCCCGCACGGCCGGCGTGCTCGTCGGTGTGGTGCTCTCGCCCGTGCTGCGCTGAAGGGCGGCCTTCGAGCGCCCAGGCGGTGGCGCGCCGGCGCTCTGCTCGGGCGACGCCAGGCACGCCCGGGCGGGTGCATGGCCAACGCCCGCTTACGCCGCCATCGGTCGCTGCTCCTAACCTGAGTGGATGTCCGCGATCTCGAGCGCCCAGCTTGCCGATCGGCGCGCCGCTCGCCTTGCGCTGCTCGTCGCCTGCCTGTGTGTCGTGGGACTCGCGCTCACGTGGGTGTTGGCCGAGCTCGTGCCGATCACGCACGTCAAGGATGCGGTGGCGCTGTACGACCTCACACGCTTGAACCGCCCGCTGGTGGAACTGCCCGCGAACGCCCTGCTCGACCTGCTCTACCCGCCGTTCTTCGCGGCGTGGGGCATCGTGCTCGTGGCCATCGCCGTGCGTCGGCGCCTGCCGTGGGTGGCAGTCGCGGTGGTCGTGGTGCTGCCGCTCGCGCCGCTCAGCGCGGAGCTGCTCAAGCCGCTGCTCGCCCATCCACACGACCAGCTCGGCCCGAAATACATCACCGACGCCTCCTGGCCGAGCGGGCACGCAACGGCCGCCACGGCGCTTGCGTGGTGCGCTCTGCTCGTCGCTCCGCCGGCCCGCCGTCGCCTCGTCGCGCTCGCGGGCGCGGTGTTCGCGCTCGCGGTTGGCGTCGCCTGCTGGTGCTTGCCTGGCACATGCCGAGCGACGTCGTCGGCGGCTATCTGCTGGGCACGCTGTGGGCGGCTCTGGCGTTCGCGGCGCTGCACTCGTCCCAGCGCGACAGCGGCGATCTCGGACGGCGCGCCGGGACCGGGCTCCGGCCGCCGGGCGCTACCGCTCGGCGTCGTGTGCGCCTGGAGCCCACAGCGGCTCGGATCCCGCCCCAGACGGACCATCGTTTGCGGCGCGGCTGAGGATGAACAGCATGTCCGACAGCCTGTTCAGATAGCGGATCGCCTCGGGGTTGCATTCCTCGCCGATGGCGATCGCGCGGCGCTCCGCGCGGCGGCAGACGGTGCGGCACACGTGCAGCTGCGCCGCCGCGGGCGTCCCTCCGGGGATCACGAACGAGCGCAGCGGCTCGAGCTTCGCGTTGACCTCGTCGCACACGTGCTCCAGCCACTGGGCGTACTCGCCCGTCACGCGCAGGCGCGCCTGCCCCTTGCCGGTCGCGTCGGGCGCGCCGTCGGCGGGAGTCGGCACCGACAGGTCCGCGCCGACGTCGAGCAGGTCGTTCTGCACGCGTGCCAGCCACCGGGCGAAGTCGGGGGGGAGGCCCGGCGCCAGCAGGGCCACGCCGATCGTCGCGTTGAGCTCGTCTACGGTGCCGTACGCCTCGACGCGCGGGTGCAGCTTGGAGACGCGGCTCATGTCTCCCAGATGGGTCTCGCCGCTGTCTCCGAGCTTCGTGTAGATGCGCGTCAGGTTGATCGTCACGCCTGTCGAGTCTGGCAGATCGCCTGCCAGGACCCGCTGTCCCACCGCGCTCGTCGCGCGTTCCCGGTGCTCTGCGCCGGCCTTGCCGGCTCCCCTGCATCGGCCACTGTGGGCCCGCTGGGCTCGGCCTGACTGCGTGCCGTCCCCATGATCGGATACTTTCCCGGCCTTCATGCGGGTAGGCGTTCCGAAGGAGACCGCCGGGGGCGAGCACAGAGTTGCGCTCGTGCCGGAGGTCGTAGCCAAGCTGAAGGCCAAGGGCCTCGACGTCCTGGTCGAGAATGGCGCGGGCGCGGACGCGCTCCTGCCCGACGGCGCGTTCGTCGACGCCGGCGCGCGGATGACGGCCGACACCGGCGAGGTGTGGCGCTCCGAGGTGGTCGTCAAGATCTCCCCGCCGAGCGAGCCTGAGATCGGCGATGCTCGGCGCCGGCTCCATCCTGATCGGCTTCCTCGCTCCGCTCACGAGCCCGCAGACCACGCGTGCGCTCGCCACCGCCAAAGCGACCGCGTTCGCGATGGAGTCGATCCCGCGCATCTCGCGCGCCCAGGCGATGGACGCGCTGTCCTCGCAGAGCAACATCGCGGGCTATAAGGCGGCGCTGCTGGGCGCCGAGAGCATGGGCCGCTTCTACCCGATGCTGATGACCGCCGCCGGCACGATCCCGCCCGCCAAGGTGCTCGTGCTGGGCGCCGGTGTCGCCGGCCTGCAGGCGCTCGCCACGGCCAAGCGGCTCGGAGCGCGCACGACAGGCTACGACGTGCGCCCAGAGGTGGCCGAGCAGGTGCGGTCGCTTGGCTCCCAGTGGCTCGACCTGGGCCTGGAGGCAAGCGGCGAGGGCGGCTATGCGCGCGAGCTGACCGGCGAGGAGCGCGCTCAGCAGCAGCAGGCGCTGACGGACGCGATCAAGGGCTTCGACGTGGTGATCACGACCGCGCTCGTGCCGGGTCGCCCGGCGCCGAAGCTCGTCACGGCCGAGGCCGTCGAAGGGATGAAGCCCGGCTCGGTGATCGTGGATCTCGCCGGCGAGTCGGGCGGCAACTGCGAGCTCACCGAGCCCGGTCAGACCGTCGTCAAGCACGACGTCAAGATCGTCTCGCCGTCGAACCTGCCGGCGAGCATGGCCGAGCACTCCTCACAGCTGTTCGCGCGCAACGTGCTGGCCCTGCTGGATCTGCTGGTCGCGAAGAAGGAAGAGCCCACCCACGAGGGCGAGGTCGAGCTGAAGCTCGACTTCGAGGACGAGATCGTCGCGGGCGCTTGCACCGTGCGCGACGGCGCGATCGTCGGCGCCGGGGCGAAGGCCGCGGTCGAGGCCGTCGAGGGGACGGCGGCGAGCGCATGATCCTCGCGAGCGTGCTCACCACCAACCTGGCGATCCTGGTGCTCGCCGGCTTCATCGGCTTCGTCGTGATCTCGAAGGTGCCCAACACGCTGCACACGCCGCTGATGTCGGGCACGAACGCGATCCACGGGATCGTGCTGCTCGGCGGGCTGATCTTGTTCGGCCTGGCCAACCTGAGCGGGTTCAGCAAGCTGCTGTTGGTGATCGCCGTCACGTTCGGCACGATCAACGTCGTCGGCGGCTTCCTCGTCACCGATCGCATGCTCGACATGTTCAAGTCGCGTCCGAAGCCCAAGCAGATCGACGGGGACGAGCCCACGCAGGGGAAGACGGGATCATGACGAGCCTGCCGATCGCAACCAGCTTTCTGCAGAGCGAAAGCTTCATCTACGTCCTCTACATCATCGCCTTCGCGCTGTTCATCCAGGGCTTGCGCGGGCTGTCGGGACCGACGACAGCCGTGCGCGGTAACCGCATCGCCGCGGTCGGAATGGCGATTGCCGTGGTTGCCACGCTTGCTCAATCCTGGTGAGGGCAATTGGGGGCTGATCGCACTTGGGATCGTGCTCGGAATCGTCGTCGGTGTGCCCGCGGCGCGGCAGGTGAAGATGACCGCTATGCCGCAGATGGTCGCGCTCTTCAACGGCGTCGGTGGCGGCGCCGTGGCGATCATCTCGTGGGTCGAGTTCCGCAGTCTCGGCTCCACCTACGGCTCGCACACCGTCGAAATCGGCGGGGCGACTTTCCAGGTCGGCGGCGTCGCCACGTACGTCGCGATCTTCTCGGTGTTCGCGGCGATCGTCGGCTCGGTCTCCTTCTGGGGGTCGAACATCGCGTTCGGCAAGCTCCAGGAAATCCTTCCCGGTCGCCCGATAACGCTCGGGCCGGCCCAGCAGATCGTCAACCTCGTGCTGCTCGTGCTGGCTGTCGCGGCGGGCGTGGACCTGGTTGCGGGGGCTCACTCGGAACTGCTGTTCATCGGGATGCTGATCGTCGCCGCGCTGCTCGGCAACGCCGTGGTGCTGCCGATCGGCGGAGCAGACATGCCGGTCGTCATCTCCTTGCTGAACGCCTTCACCGGCCTGTCGGCCGCCGCGACGGGCATGGCGCTCAACAACCCGGCGCTGATCGTGGCCGGCATGATCGTGGGCGCCTCGGGCTCGATCCTCACGAACCTGATGGCCGTCGCGATGAATCGCTCGATCCCCTCGATCGTCGCCGGCGGCTTCGGTGGCGGCGGAGCCATCGAGGGTGCCGAAGGGGCCGGGGCGCACGAAGGCACCGTGCGCTCGACGAGCGCCGCCGACGCGGCGATCCAGCTCGCCTACGCCAACCGCGTCGTGGTCGTCCCCGGCTACGGCATGGCGGTCGCCCAGGCCCAGCACGCGGTGCGCGAGCTCACCAAGGAGCTCGAGTCGCGCGGGGTGGAGGTCAGCTACGCGATCCACCCGGTCGCCGGGCGCATGCCCGGCCACATGAACGTGCTGCTCGCCGAGGCCGACGTCCCCTACGACCAGCTCAAGGAGATGGACGACGCCAACCCCGAGTTCCAGCGCACCGACGTGTCGCTCGTGATCGGCGCCAACGACGTGACCAACCCGGCGGCCAAGAACACGCCCTCCTCGCCGATCTACGGGATGCCGATCCTCGAGGTCGCGGACAGCCGCTCGGTGATCGTGATCAAGCGCTCGATGAACCCCGGCTTCGCCGGGATCGAGAACGAGCTCTACTTCGACCCGAAGACCTCGATGCTCTTCGGCGACGCAAAGTCGGCCGTGAGCGAGATCACGGCCGAGCTGTCGGCTCTCTGACGCTCAGCGTACGCGTCTAAAGCTTCACATTTGCGCGCTATACGGCGGGTGTAGGCGCGCGCATACCCAGGCGTGCCAAATTGGTACGCATTGCAGACAAGACACTCATTGTCAATGGAGTACATCGTATCTTACACTCAACTGAGGGGAGGAAACGTGATCATCTGAGGGGTCTGGATTTCGCTGCACCGCTTCACAGCTTCGGGTCGATCACGGTTCGCGCTGGTTGTTGGGACGCTCGCGTGTACCGTGTGGATCGCCGGAGTGGCCGTCCCTCTCGGCGGTAGGGGCGAGCCACCCCGGGCGAGCTACGCAGGCGTCCGCGCGCACGAGCGCTGTGCCACGCGCGAGCGCGAGCATCGTCGGAGGGGCGGGCGCCTCGATCGCGAGCTTCCCGTTTCAGGTCGCCCTGTACGACCCGCAGGCCGGCTCGCCCGCTGCGGGCTTCTTCTGCGGCGGAGTCATCGTCGACGCCACGCACGTCGTCACCGCGGCCCACTGCATAGCCGGCGGCGGGGGGCGGCAGGCCGGGCTCCTCGGGAGGGGTGGACGTGCTCGCCGGCTCGACCACGCTCGACCCGCCGGATGCCGGGAGCGTGCGCGACCCTGTGCAGTCGAGCGCATTCGACTCCGCACTACAACCCACAGAGCAGCGACTACGACGTCGCGCTGCTGACGCTCGCACGACCGTTGTGGGCGGGCTCGAGCGCGCCAAGCGTCAACGGCATCGACACGATCGCGCCGCTGCCGCTCGACCAGGGCAAAGCGTCCAGGTACGCCAACCCCAATCTCACGCCTGCGATCCTCGCCACTTCGAGCGGCTGGGGGGACGTCAACGCGGCGCCCGGCCATCAGGCGAGCTACCCGACGAGCCTGAGGGCGGTGCGGATGCCGCTCGTCTCCGACGAGCTCTGCGAAGAACAGTACGCGTCGATCGAACAGCCGATCACCTCACGCATGATCTGCGCAGGTGGTGGGCGCTCGCATGTGGACACCTGTTACGGAGACAGCGGAGGGCCGCTCGTGGTGGATCAGGAGACGCCACCCCGCCCGCCGGGCGACTACGTGCTCGTTGGGCTTGTCGACTTTGGAAACGGTTGCTCACAGCCCGGCTATGCCGGCGTCTACACCCGGATCGCAAGCCCCGAGATCATGCGCTTCCTGAACTCTGGCATCGGTCACCCAGCGCGCGCCGTCGGCTCACAGGCAAAGCACAAGAAGAAGCACAAGAAGCGCCATCGTCATCGTCACCGCGCTGGGTAGCGCCGCTGCTTTCGAGCAGCCCTTCAGAGACCAGCTGGGGCGGGAGAGGCAAGGCCGAGGGACGCGCCCTCCGCGTCCTCTGGAACACTGGGACCGTGCTTTCGCGCAAGGACGCAGTCACCGCCCTTTCGGCCGACGAGTTCGATCTCGTCGTCGTCGGTGGCGGGATCACGGGCGCTGGAGTCGCTCTAGACGCGGCGGCTCGCGGGTACAGCGTGGCCTTGGTCGAGCGCGCTGACTTCGCCTCAGGAACCTCCAGCCGCTCCAGCAAGCTCGTCCACGGCGGCCTGCGCTACCTGCAGCACTTCGATCTCGGGCTCGTGCGCGAGGCACTGCTCGAGCGTCAGCTGATGGTGGCGCTCGCGCCGCATCTCGTGCACCCGCTGCCGCTCGTCGTGCCCGCGTTCGACGGTGCGCGCCCCGACCGGCTGATGGGGGTCGGCTTGAACCTCTACGACGTCATGTCAGTCGACCGCGAGCGTCTGCGCTCGCGGCGCTCGCGGCGTGGCCGCGCCGAGCAGGGCGCGGGCGAAACGGCGGGCCCGGGCGGCACGGCAGTGCTCGAGGAGGGGGAGTCCTGGAGCCCGGAGCGCCACCGCGTCATCTCCGGCGAGGACGTCGTCGAGCTGCTGCCGGCGCTCGCCAGGCGTGAGCCGACAAGCGGCTACCTGTTCTACGACTGTCAGACCGACGACGCGCGCCTGGTGCTGACCGTGCTCGGCGAGGCTGAGCGCTTCGGGGCGGTCTGCGCCAACCGTATGAACGCCCTCGCGCTGCTCGAGCGCGAGGGTCGGGCATGCGGGGTGCGCGTGCGCGACGAGGAGAGCGACGAGGAGTTCGACGTGCGTGCCGAGAGCGTCGTCAACGCGACGGGAGTGTGGGCCGACGAGCTGCGCCCGCGAGAGCTGCACGACGAGGCGGAGCTGCCTGTGATCAGGCCGAGCCGCGGCACCCATGTGACGCTGCGTCACGAGGACCTGCCGCTCGTCGGAGGCGCGATCGTGCCCGCCGGGGCGGGACGCACGATCTTCGCCCTGCCTTGGCTCGGACGGACGCTCGTCGGCACGACCGACAACGACTACGAGGGCTCGCTCGAGCACGTGCAGCCCTCTGGCGATGACGTCGACTACCTGCTGGCCGCGGTCAACGACTTCTTCGCGAGCGAGCTCAGGCGCGAAGACCTCTCGGGCGCCTACGCGGGCGTGCGCCCGCTGATCTCCACCGGCGATACGAAGAAATCAGTCGATATATCTCGTAAGGCGGAGCTCTATGAGACCTCGAGCGGCATGATCACGATCACCGGCGGCAAGCTCACGACCTGGCGGCGGATGGCCAAGCTGGCGGTCGACCGCCTCGTGGAGCGCGAAGCGCGCGAAGCTCCCTGCCGCACGGCGGAGATCCCCCTGGGACAGGCTGTCGCGGTGGGTGAGCTGCCGTCCGTCGAGGGAGTGAGCGAGTCGGCGCGAGCGGCGCTCGCCTCTCGCTATGGCTACGGTGCGCACGAGGTGCTCGCGCTCGTCGCCAGCCGCGAGGAGCTCGCCCAGCCGATCGTCCCGGGACTCCCCGACCTGATGGCCGAGGTCGTGATCGCCGCCCGTCGCGAGCAGGCGCGCAGCGTCGGCGACGTGCTGCTGCGGCGCACGCGCCTTGGCCTGCTCGCCGCGCGAGAGCTCTTGGGCGAGGCGGCCGAGGGAGCGCCGGCGGTGCGGCGCGTCGCCGATCTGCTGGGTGAGGAGCTCGGCTGGAGCCACGAGCGAACGGTCGTCGAGGCCGAGCGCTTCATCGAGGAGGCCCGCTTGGAGGGCATTCTCGTGGACGATGGCAAATGATGGTCGTCGCTCCCGAATATCGCCTCATGGCAGCCGGGCGGGCGCTCGATCTCGGGAACAGGCCGTGGCTGATGGGCGTCGTCAACGCCTCGTCCGACTCGTTCAGCGACGGGGGTCGCTATCGCACGCTCGAGCAGCGTCTGGAGCTGGCGGCCGAGCTGCTCGCCTCGGGAGCCGACATCCTCGACATAGGGGGAGAGTCCGCGAGCACCAACCGGCCGCCTGTGGAGGCGCGGGAGGAGATCGAGCGAGTGGCGCCGCTGATTGAGCGCGTCGTGACGGAGCTCGGCGCGATCGTCTCGGTTGACACCTACAAGCCGGTCGTCGCGCGTGCGGCGATCGCGGCGGGAGCCTCGATCGTCAACGACGTGAGCGGGCTGCGCGATGTCGAGCTGGCCGACGTGTGCGCACAGACCGGCGCCGCGCTCGTCGTGATGCACACGCGTGCCGCCCCCAAGCAGCGCATGCAGGATCCTGAGCTCTACGAGGACGTGGGGGGCGAGGTGCTCGCCTTCCTCGAAGAGCGCATCGCCGTCGCGCTCGAGGCTGGCGTCGCGCGCGAGCAGCTGATCGTCGACCCGGGGCCCGACTTCGCCAAGACCCCCGCGCAGACGGTCGCATTGCTGGCGGGCGTCTCGCACCTGCACGCGCTCGGGTGTCCGTTGCTGATGGCGATATCGCGCAAGGATTTCATCGGGGCGCTCACCGGCAGAGCGCCACGCGAGCGTCTCGCGGGCACGCTCGCCGCGCTCGCCCACGGGGTGGAGCGGGGAGCTCACGTCTTTCGCGTGCACGACGTCGCGGCCGCCTCGGACTACCTGACGGTGCGCGCGGCGCTCCGCGGCGAGCTCGTGCCGGGCAGGGATCTGGCGCTCGCCGAGGAACTGCGACACGACATGCCTGTCGCCGACGCCTCGGTCTAGCCTTGCGCCCGCCTCGAAACGAGTCGTCGCGAGCGCCTGGCTGGGCGGGGAGCTAGGGTGTGATGCGCATATGGGTGCCGGCCGCTGTCCAACGCGGCCGGACGCCAACCGCCCGACCACACTACGAAGGAGACAATCGCATGACAGTGCTCGACCGCTCTGAGCTTCAGGCAAGCCCGCTTGCCGACCTGCACCTGATCGCCGACCAGATGGGGCTCGAGGGCTTCAGGAGGCTGCGCAAGGCCGACCTGATCGACGCGATCCTCGGCGAGAAGGTGGAGGAGAGTAGAGACTCCGACGGTGAACCGTCGGCCGAGGGGCCCGAGCGTCGCGCTCCCGTGCGCCGCTCCCGTCCGACGCGCTCGCGACGGGGCGGCTCATCGGCAAGCTCCTCGACCGATGCGAAGGCAGCCGAAGATGACGAAGGGAAGGCGCCCGCCGTCGAGCGCACTCCCGTCGAGCGGACGCCTGCCGTGCGACGCGCCCGCGGCCGCGCCGAGCGCGAGAAGGGCGAGGAGCCAGAGCGCGCAGCCGAGGGAGTCGTCGAGGTTCTTGGCAACGGCTCGGCGTTCCTGCGGGTCGAGCCACCCGAGCCATCCGACGGTGACGTGTACATCTCGGCGGCCCAAGTGCGCCGTTGCGAGTTGGCCTCCGGCGATCGTGTGAGCGGGCCGGTGCGCACGCCCAGGCGCTCGGAGCGCTACTCCTCGCTCGTTCGCATCGACACGATCAACGGCCAACCAGCGGACTCGGTGTCCGAGGGCACGCGCTACGACGACCTGCCGGTCTCCTACCCGAGTGAGCGGCTCGCGTTCGACTCCGAGGACCCGACGCTGAAGGCGATCGAGTGGCTCACGCCGCTCGGGCGCGGCTCGCGGGCGGTGATCGTCGGCGCGGCGCGTGCCGGCAAGACCGAGACGTTGAGGCTCATCTTGGGAACGCTCGCCGGTCGCGAAGGGCTGGAGCTGACGCTCGTGCTCGTGGGCGTGCGACCCGAGGAGGCCGCTGAGTGGCGCGCGGGGACCGTGACGCCCGCCGCGACACTCAGCTTCGCCGCCTCCCCCGACGTTCAGGGACAGGCCGTCGAGACCGCGATCGAGACGGCCAAGCGGCTGGCCGCCCGCGGCGGCGACGCGATCGTGCTGATCGACGGTCTTGACGGCATGCATCCCCATACCGCGCGCAAGGTGCTGGCGGCGGCGCGCAACCTGACCGACGCGGGCTCGCTCACGGTGATCGCCACGGCCGCGCGTGCGTTCGGCGGCGAGACGACCGTGATCGCGCTCGACGCGGTACGCGCGAGCACAGGTCGAGCTGCCCGCGCTCGACCTCGTCAACAGTGGGACGCTCAAGCCGGATTTGCTCGTCGGCGAGGAAGGCGCCGAGGCGATCACGCGGGCACGCGCGACGGCGGCCGAGGGGTAGCGAGACTCTCAGGGGTAGCGAGACTCTCAGCGGCCGAAACTCTCAGCGGCCCTCTAGCGACGGTAGGCGACGCGTCCCCAGGATGGCTCTGGGGCCAGCTCGATCGGCTCGCCCGAGCGATCGTGCTGCAGGTAGACGAAGCCGCCGGTCTCCTCGACGAAGGCGAAGGTCAGCTCGCCCTCGTTGACGCGTTGGTCGAGCCACGCGCCGCGGAACACGAGCCGGCGCAGCCAGTGCACGAGCGAGCGCTCGGCTGGCCCGACGATCTCCGGCCAGCAGTCGTTGACGTGCTCGCCGAGAGCGGAGGCGGGATCCTGGATGTCGCCGTTGACCGCCAGGTTGACGAGGTCCTCGAGCTCGTCATCGCCGAGGCGCCCGCCGACGAAGCCGAGCTTGAGCGCCGCCTGCTCGCAGCGTTCGCTGAAGTCGCGTTCGTTGAAGGTGAAGCGCAGATCGCCGTATTCGAGGACGAAGTCCTCACCGGAATTGTAGTTGCCGCGACGTGTCTTGTCCATGACGTAGATTTTAAGGGTTTGGGTGGGATCGGATAGCGGGAGCGAGCTCGGGAGGTCCCGGGCGTCGAGATCATATGCGTGGCTCCTGCCCGCCCGCTCTGCCTGCACGCGATATTGCATTCAGGGGATGCGAACACCGAGAGGGCTCGTGGTGACGGCAGCTCCCGGCGGCCTGGCCGGATGGTGGTCTGCTTCGATGTGGCGGGCCGTCTCTATACGCTCCGCTTAGATGGCACGTCTCACCGAGCATGGGCTGCGCCGGTCGGTCGGAGTCTCCGGCCTGTTCGCGACCGCCTACGGCAACGTTGGCTCCTCGATCTACTACGCGCTCGGGCTCGTGGCTTCCTTTGCGCTGGGACTCACCCCGGTCGTCTTCGTGATCGCGGGCCTCATCTTCTACCTGACCGCCGCGACCTACGCGGAGGCAACCACGATGTTCCCGGAGGCCGGTGGGTCGTCCAGCTTCGCGCGCCATGCCTTCAACGAGTTTTGGTCGTTCTTCGCCGCGTGGGGACAGATGCTCAACTACGTCATCACGATCGCGATCTCGGCGTTCTTCGTCCCGCACTACATTGGCGGCCTCTTCTGGAGCCCGCTGCGCCATTCGCCAGGGGACATCATCTTCGGCGTGCTCGTGGTCGCGGTACTGGCGATCGTGAACGTGTTCGGGGTCAACGAGGCTGCCCGACTGAACATCTTTCTCGCCGTCGCGGACTTCGGCACCCAGCTTCTGCTCGTCGTGCTCGGCTGCTTGCTCGTCTTCTCTCCGCACACCCTGTCCGGGAACGTGCACTGGGGAGTGGCGCCCACTTGGAGGAATTTCATCGTCGCGATCCCTGTGGCGATGATCGCCTACACCGGCATCGAGACCATCTCGAATATGGCCGAGGAGGCGCGGGACGAGGCGCGGACGATCCCCCGCGCGATCAACCGCGTCGTGATCGCTGTATTCGCGATCTACGCGCTGCTGCCGTCGGTCGCCCTCTCGGCCTTGCCTGTCACGTGCAGCAATGGCAAGTGCTCGACGCTCCTGGGAGTCAGCGAGGAGAAGGGGGGGTTCGCGGGGGATCCCGTGCTCGGCATCGTCAAGCACCTCAACCTCGGCCCGCTCCAGCACGCGGGCGAAATCTACGTCGGATTGCTTGCCGCGACGATCCTGTTCATCGCGACCAACGCCGGCATCATCGGTGTCTCGAGGCTGGTGTACTCGATGGGCATTCACCGCCAGCTGCCGGATCGCTTGCGCCAGCTGCACGTCCGCTTCCGCACTCCGTGGGTCGGCATCGTGCTGTTCTCCACGCTCGCGTGCCTCGCGATGATCCCCGGCAAGGCAGACTTCCTTGGGAACATCTACGCGTTCGGGGCGATGCTGTCGTTCACGATGGCCCACCTCTCGGTGATCGCCCTGCGCCTGAAGGATCCCGACCGGGATCGGCCTTATCGCGGACCTGGCACGCTACGGCTTGCGGGCCGTGACCTGCCTCTGTTCGCGATGGTCGGCGCGCTCGGCACGGGCCTGGCCTTCGCCACGGTGACAGCTCTGCATCTGGAGGTGGCGTTCGTGGGCGTCGCCTGGCTCATGCTTGGAATCGTTGTCTACGTCCTCTATCGCAAGAACCAAGGATTGGATCTCCGAAGCACGGAGCGTGTCGCGAGCCCCGAGCGTCCGGCCGACTTCGAAGCGCTCGGCTATCGCACCGCACTAGTGCCGATCTTCGGCGGCGACGTCAGCGCGAGCGCACTGTCGAGCGCGGCGAAGCTGATCGGCGAGGACGGCGTCGTGTACGCGGTGTTCGTGCTGCCTGTCCCCAGCCAGCTCTCGCTGGAGATGGGCTTGGAGGTCGAGGAGGCCGAAGGCCGCTCGGCGCTCGAGACCGTGCGCATCAAGGCGCGCCGCTCGAACATCAAGATCCGCACCGGCTTGATCCGCACGCGCAACCCGGGCGCGTCCCTCGTCGAAGAGGCAAGGCGCGTGGGCTCGGACGTCATCTACTGGTCGACTATCCACGCGCCCGTCGGTGAGCAGCGCATAGGTCCGACCGCGACCTACCTGCTCGGCAAGCGCCCATGCCGCGTGATCATCGAGACCGAGAACCGGCCCGAGCGGTTGCGCGAGGGGACCGAGAAGGCGCCGCTGAGCGGTGCGCCCGCCTGATCGGTCCCGGCTGCACCGAACTTGTACAGCCCGGTGCTCAACGAGCATGGCTTGACAAACAGCCCGGCTATGGTATACGGTTGTTAATGTCAATTCGCCCGCTGTGGGCGAAGGACTTACATAAGGTCGGGTCGTAGGGTCGGTCTTCGTGGTCGACACTCAACTGTTTTGACGGGGACCTTGGGAGAGGGACCGGGTCGCAAATTTGAGAGGGAGTTGTTGTTCGCGTGGTTTCTTTGGGGAATAGCGTGCTTGAGAGTCCGTGTGCTGTTGGCGGGTCCGTTATAGGACGCGTCAGCGTCGCTGACGCGTCTCTCTCTCTCTCTCTCTCTCTCTGGGACGGCCGGTCTCTAGCCGCTAGTCCCACTCGCCGCGGCTTTGCTCCGCGGCTCGCCGGATTTAGGGCCCGCCCGCCCCGGCTTGATCACTCGCGCGTAGGTAACGCGCTTTCAGCTTCTTGTTCCTCTGCCGTCGCGGGTCGTGTGCCCCACGGTGGCTTTGTGCTGCTTGTTGACCCCGATGGGAGGGATGTAGATGTTCTCTGTTATGCGTAAGCGTCTCACGTACGCGAACGTCGCGATGACGCTCGCGCTCGTGTTCGCGATGAGCGGCGGCGCTTACGCCGCGAGCAAAATCCTGATCACCTCGACTAAACAAATCAAGCCGAGCGTGCTCAAGCAACTGCAGGGCAAGACCGGCGCTTCGGGTCCTGCGGGCGCTCTGGGTCCACAGGGGTCGGCTGGTCCGCAGGGCCCGGCTGGCGCCGCGGGCAAAGATGGCGCTCCGGGTTCTCCCGGGGAAAAAGGTGCGCAGGGTATCCAGGGCATACAGGGTGTGCCGGGCAAAAACGGCACGACCGGCTTCACCGAAACGCTCCCTTCCGGTAAGACCGAGATGGGGATGTGGGCAACGACGATCGGCAAGAAGGTCTTTTTCGGGATTGATGGGTTTGGCACGATCTCCATCTCGTTCAATATCCCGCTTGCTGCGAGCCTGCCGGAAGCGAGCATAAAGGTCAAGCCCGTCGGTTACGACGGCACGGCGGGTGCGACAACCGAAGAACAAGAATGCCCGGGCAAGGCTTCGGAACCAAGAGCCGAAGCCGGCAAGCTCTGCGTATACAAGAGCAGCGACGAAACAAGCTCAGTGGCTGAAGAAGTAGCGGCAAGAACCCCGGGCGGTGTCGTGCTGTTCTTGCTCTCCGAAAAAGAAGGACAGCCCGCGGACGGCTCGTGGGCGGTGACCGCTCCATAACCCTCCCGCTTAATTGTTGTGACGCGCCCAGCTCCCCGGTAGTGGCCAAGCCGCCGCTCGGGGGCTGGGCACCAGACACCACACCACACACCACGCAAGAACAGACACATGCGCCATCCCGACGAGAAAGGCCCCCGATGACCAGGACACACCGTTTCTTCGCCTCGCTGCTCGTCCTCGGCGTGTTCATGGCTCTCACAACCACCCCGGCAGTGGCTTTCAGGGGGCATGTCTTTGGCAGCGCGTTCGGCGGAGAAGGCTCGGGCGACGGACAGTTCAAAGAACCCTCGGATGTCGCGGTCAGCGAGGCGACAGGCCAGGTGTACGTTCTCGACCAGGGCAACACTCGTGTCGAGCGCTTCAGTTCGACGGGGGTCTATGAAGCGCAGTTCGACGGGACTGAAACCCCCGCGAAAGCGTTCGCCTTTGGCAGCGAAGCGCTGACTGCGGGGATCGCGGTCGATAACTCCTGCTACTTCAAGAAACTGAGCGGCAGCGCCTGCACGACAGCCGACCCGTCCAACGGAGACGTATATGTGACCGACCCGGGGAACAAAGTCGTTGACAAGTTCAGCGCCGCAGGGGTTTATCTCGGGCAGCTGGAGCAGGCCTTGGGAGCAGAAGCGTTTGAATTCGTCGAACTAAGCGGCGTCGGCGTGAACGCTGGCGGGACCGTTTGGGTGTATGCCGGGCCTCACGTGTCCAGCGATATCTACCGTTTCACAAACGCCGAACCAAGCACGTTCGTCTCGACGCGGCAGTTGGAAAACACGGGCAAAGACTTTTCTGACTTTGGGTTCGCGGTGGATTCCAAAGGTGAGTTCTACGCGCGAAGATTGTCGTTCGGGTCCTTCTTCGTCTCGAAGTACAGTAGTTCAGGAGAAATTGTCTCGGTACCATTCTTCGCCGAAGAAACAAGTGCTGTCGCCGTGGACCTGGCGAGCGACGAGGTGTTCCTTGACAACGTGAGCTCTGTCGGGGCCTTCAGCTCGAGCGGTTCAGAACAGGAGCGTTTCGGTGCCGGGCATCTGGGCGGGGGCGATGGTCTGGCGGTCAACCACGAAACCGCCACGGACAGCACCGTCTACGTCACCGACGCCGCTGCCAACGCAGTGGAGGTCTTCTCGCCGGAACCGCCGGGCCCGCCGCTCGTAGTAAGTGAGTCGGTCTCGGATGTGACCGTCAATAGCGCGAGCCTGGAAGCGGAAGTGAACTCTCGTGGTGCGAGCACTGAATATCGTTTCGAATACGGGCCGTGCGCGACGTCGGCTACGTGCGCGAGCAGTGCGTATGGGGAGAGCGTTCCGGTTCAGGATGGTGTGGCTGGTGCGGATTTCGAAGTGCATGGTGTGGGCGTGCATCCGCAGGATTTGTTGGCGGGCACGGTTTATCACTTCCGCGTGGTTGCGCACAACGAAAAGAACGTGCCTGGTACAGTGGTCGCGGGCAGAGAAAAGGTGTTCACGACGCAGCCTGTTGGCGTGTTTGTGTTGCCTGATGGTCGTGCGTGGGAGATGGTCTCTCCGTTTGATAAGCATGGTGCGTTGATCGAAGCGATCGGCGAAGGGGCGGTGTTGCAGGCCTCCGTGGACGGCGGGGCGATCACGTATCTCGCGGATCAGCCGACCGAAACGGAACCGGAAGGTTACTCGAACTCGGTGCAGGTGTTTTCCACGCGTGGTGAGGGTGGTTGGGTGTCGCGTGACATCGCGCTGCCGCACGAAAGCGCAACGGGCCAGCCCATCGGGAATGGGCAGGAATATCGTTTCTTCTCGGATGATTTGTCGCTTGGTGTGGTGCAGCCGTTTAGTGCGTTCAATGCTTCGTTGTCGGTGGAAGCCTCTGAAGAGACGGTCTTCCTGCACACGAACTATCTGCACGGCGATGTTAACGAACGGTGCGTAGAATCGTGCTATCGGCCGCTTGTGACGGGCGCACCGGGTTTTGAGAATGTGCCGGAAGGCACGGCTTTCGGCGAAGAAGGCCTCTGTCCCCCCCGAGTACTTTGTGGGCCCGAATTCCGGGGTGCGACACCCGATCTGGGTCATGTCGTGCTCAACTCCAAGGTACCCCTGACGGCGATGCCGGTCAAAGAAGGCTTGTATGAGTGGTCTGGTGGCCGGCTGGCGCTCGTCAGCGTGTTGCCGGCAAGCGAAGGGGGCGCGGCCGTCGCCGGCGAATTTGGCGGAAGCGTTCAGCTATCTAAGGATGCCAGGCATGCGATCTCCGATGACGGTTCGCGCATCGTCTGGACGACCAGCAGTACAAGGCATCTCTACATGCGCGATATTGCGAGTGGTGAAACGGTGCGGCTCGATGCTGGTCTGGTGGGCACGCCGGAATTTCAGACGGCGACCGCGGATGTGTCTGAGGTGTTCTTCACCGAGAATGGTGATTTGTATGGGTACGATGTGGTGCACGGTGAATTGTTGCGTTTGACCGAAGGCGCGGAAGTGCGTTATTCGGTGCTGGGCGCCAGCGAGGATGGCTCTTATGTTTATTTCGTGGCGAATGGTGTGCTCGCTGCGGGCGCCGTCCCCGGACGGTGTACGGAAGCTCCGTTGCCTGAAGCGACGTGCAACCTGTACGTGCGTCACGACGGCGCGATCAAGCTTGTCACCGTGCTCTCGGGTGCAGATAACGCAGACTGGAACAGAAGCCTTCCGAGCTTGACTGCGCGGGTGTCGAGCGATGGTCGTTGGCTTGCGTTCATGTCGCAGC
The DNA here is from genome assembly GCA_963764655.1 of uncultured Solirubrobacterales bacterium. Lineage (GTDB taxonomy): Bacteria > Actinomycetota > Thermoleophilia > Solirubrobacterales > Solirubrobacteraceae > Palsa-744. Next base: position 1,067,735 of record CAVXTI010000001.1, on the reverse strand, counting down.
GCTCGTTGACTGGTTATGACAATCATGATGCGATCAGCGGTGAGCCTGACGAGGAGGTTTACCTGTATGAAGCCGAGCACGAACGTCTCGTGTGCGCGTCGTGCGATCCGACTGGTGCGCGGCCGGTCGGCGTGGAATACGAAAATATCGGCCCCAGTCCCGGCATCCAGTCGGCCGTCGGCGGCCCCCGTGTCTGGGAACACGAACAGTGGCTTGCGGCGAACATTCCGGGATGGACGTCGTACAGGTTGGGGATCGCTCTTTACCAGTCGCGTTATCTGTCCGATAGTGGACGGTTGTTCTTCAACAGTAACGAGCCGCTTGTGCCTCAGGATGTGAATGGTACGTGGGATGTGTATGAGTACGAGCTGCCTGGGGTCGGGGGTTGCGTGACCTCGAGTGTGTCGTTTGTGGAACGTTCGGGTGGTTGTGTGGGTCTGGTCTCTTCGGGTAGTTCGCCGGAAGAATCGGCGTTCTTGGACGCGAGCGGGACTGGTGGCGACGTGTTCTTCTTGACCGCCGCGAAACTGTTTTCCCAAGACAACGACACTTCCCTCGACGTCTACGATGCGCACGAGTGCATGAGCGTTTCGCCGTGTTTGCCGACGCCCGTTGTGCAGCCGCCACCGTGTAGTACGGGCGACTCGTGTAAGGCTGCGCCGTCGCCGCAACCGTCGATCTTTGGGTCGCCGTCGAGCGCGACGTTCTCCGGCGCGGGAAATGTTCTGTCGTCGGGGTCCGGCCCTGGGGTGTCGTTGAGGTCTGTGTCGCGTGCGCAGAAGCTCGCGCGAGCGCTACGAGCGTGCCGAAAGAAGCCTAAGCGCAAGCGTCCGGCTTGTGAGAAGCGGGCACGGCGAGCGTACGGTCCTGTGGGTAAAGCGAAGAAGTCGAACCGGAGGGCTGGCTGATGCGAAAGGTCACGGTAACGATGGTGGTGTTCGCCGTAATGTCGCTGGTTGCGCTCGCGGGTTCGTCGTCTTTTGCGTCGGCTGCGTCTCCGTGGTGGCATGTGAGCTCTGGTTCGCTCCCGAGCGATCTCGAACCGGGATCTGATGGCCAGATCGTGGTGACGGTCGCGAATCTCGGCGACGCGGCCGTGGACGGCAAAGCGACACCGGTGAGTATCACGGACAAGCTGCCTGGGGGGTTCAGCGCGGTCTCGATCAAAGCGATCGCGGAAACGGTGGGGTCTGGGGGACCGGACAGCACGCTTGCGTGCTCACCCAAACCCGCCAGCGAAGCGTTGCATTGCACTTTCGATGGGACACTGCCGCCTTATGCCGCGATCGAAGTGCACATCGGTGTCGAAGTGGAAGCTGGTGTGTCCTCGGGTGAGCTCAACGAAGCGAGCGTGTCTGGTGGTAGTGCGCAGAGCGCGTGGGTGAGACGTCCGCTACATGTCGGTGGTGCTCTCGGGTTCGGTGTTGAAGATTACGAACTGGCGCCCGAAGAAGAGGGTGGTGCGCTTGATACGCAGGCTGGTTCGCATCCGTTCCAGTTGAATACGACGCTGACGCTGAACCAGACTGCTGATGCGAATCCTGTCGCGCTCACGAAGGACCTGAAGTTCAAGCTGCCACCCGGGCTGATCGGTAATCCCACACCGTTCCCGCAGTGCACGTTGGGACAGTTCCTCACGGTCGTCGGTTCGGGTCCTCACAACACTAACCCGAACAATTTGTGTTCGCCGCAGACCGCGGTGGGGGTCGCGATGATCACGATCAACGAACCCGAGGGGCACTTCGGTAAGCCAGTCGCCACGTTCACGATCCCGGTGTTCAACTTGGAACCGTCTGTGGGGGAGCCGGCACGTTTCGCGTTCCTGGTGTTCTCAACACCGGTATTCCTTGACACGTCGGTGCGCACGGGCGGGGATTACGGTGTCACGGTGAGCGTGAACAACATCAGCCAGACCGCTGCGTTCCTGAAAAACGAAGTGATCTTCTGGGGCGTCCCCGGTGATCCCCGCCACGATAACCAGCGCGGCTGGGGATGTTTGGAAGCCGCACGCGAACAACCGTTCCACGGTGCGTGCAATCCCCCAGAAGCGCATCGTCCCCCACCGCTGCTATCACTCCCGACGTCCTGCACCGGTTCGCTGCAGACCAGTGTAGAAGCGGACTCCTGGGCCGATCGGGGGGGTTTCCTCTCGTTTGGAAGCGAACCGTTGCCCGCGATGGATGGTTGCAACCGTTTGCCGTTCGGCCCGTCTATCAGTGTCGCTCCAGACGGGCAAGCAGGGAGCACCCCAACGGGGTTGAACGTGGACGTGCACGTTCCCCAGGATCTCGTGTTGAACCCGACGGGATTGGCGGAGTCAGAGGTCAAGGACACGACCGTCGCGCTACCTGCTGGTGTTGCGCTGAACCCCGCGGCTGGTGATGGTCTGCTCGCGTGCTCACAGGAACAGATCGCTCTCCAGAGCAAAGAACCACCGTCGTGTCCTGACGCGTCGAAGGTCGGCACCGTCGAAGTCAAGACACCCCTACTACCGAACCCGTTGGTTGGTGCGGCGTATGTCGCTACCCAGGAAGCGAACCCTTTCGGGTCGCTGGTGGCGTTGTACGTGTTCGTCGAAGATCCGATCTCCGGTTCGCGTGTGAAGCTCGCAGGAGAAGTCAAACCAGACCCCGTCACCGGCCAGCTCGTCTCGACGTTCCTGAACACACCACAGTTGCCGTTTGAAGACTTCAGACTGCATTTCTTCGGCGGGGACAGGGCGCCGCTGGGCACTCCGGCGGCATGCGGGTCCTACACGACGAGCGCATCGATAGCACCATGGTCCGGGAACGCGCCGGCTGAATCCTCCTCGACGTTCAATATCACCTCCGGTCCTGATGAGAGCGCGTGTCAGAGCCCGTTGCTGTTCTCCCCTGAACTGACGGCCGGCAGCACGAACATTCAAGCTGGTGCGTTCACGCCGTTCACGACCACAATGTCAAGACAGGACGGCCAACAGGACCTGCAGGGCATCGTGTTGCACATGCCGCCCGGCCTCTCGGGCCTGTTGACGGGCGTGAAATTGTGCCCCGAACCACAGGCAGACCAGGGTTTGTGCGGGCCTGAGAGCGAAATCGGCGAAACGACCGTCAGCGTCGGTCTCGGTGGCGATCCTTTCAGTGTGAAGGGCGGCAAAGTCTTCATCACCGAAGGCTACGAGGGCGCACCCTACGGCCTGTCGATAGTCAACCCCGCCAAGGCAGGACCATACGATCTCGAGAAGGACACGCCATGTGACTGCGTCGTCGTCAGGGCCAGGATCGAAGTCGATCCGATCACCGCAGCTCTGACGATCACGACCGATAACACCGGCCCGTACAAGATTCCCACGATACTCGGCGGGATCCCCTTGCAGATCAAGCACGTCAACGTGCTGATCAACAGGCCAGGGTTCACGTTCAACCCAACCAACTGCAACCCCATGCAGATCACCGGGAGCCTCACCAGCACCCAAGGAGCCACCTCAGCCCTATCGGTCCCATTGCAGGTCACGAACTGTGCGGTACTCGGCTTCAAACCAGCGTTCAGCGTCTCAACGGCTGGGAAGACGTCAAGGACTAACGGCGCGAGCCTGCACGTCAAGCTGGCCTACCCCAAAGCAGCGTTCGGGAGCCAGGCGAACATCAGCAAGGTCAAGGTGGACCTGCCAAAGCAACTCCCATCCAGGCTGACGACACTACAGAAGGCCTGTCCTGACAGCACGTTCAACCAGAACCCCGCAACCTGCCCACCCGAATCACGGATTGGGCAGGCCAAAGCGACAACACCGCTGCTGCCGGTCCCGTTGAGCGGTCCCGCCTATTTCGTGAGCCACGGTGGCGCGAAGTTCCCAGAACTCGTGATCGTCCTCTCCGGTTACGGCACGACGATCCAGTTGCACGCGGAAACGTTCATCAGCAAGGCAGGGATCACCAGCAGCACGTTCCGCACGGTCCCCGACGCTCCGGTCGGCACGTTCGAACTGACGTTGCCGCAAGGCAAGTACTCAGCGCTCGCGGCGCCGAGCAATCTCTGCAAGGCGAGCTTGAAGATGCCGACCGTGTTCACCGCGCAGAACGGCGCCACGATCAAGCAGAGCACCCCAATCACTGTCACCGGCTGCCCCAAGCACAAGCAGGCGCACAGGACGGCTCGGCGCCACAAGAAGGGCAAATAGAGGAAGCGGCCATGTCATCCGACAGGCGGGCGCCCTCGCAAGCGGCGGTGTCCGCGCAGATCGAGCCAGACCACAACGGTCTGGCAGGGGAGCACCCGATCGCGCATAAGCACCCTATCGGGCACAGGCAGGTGGTGGAGGTTCAACGCGCGCGGATGCTTGCCGCGATGGTCGAGCTGGTGGCCGAGCGCGGCGCGGCCAACGTGACGGTCGCGCACGTCGTCGCGCTCTCGGGGGTATCGCGCCGCACGTTCTATGAGATCTTCGACGATCGCGAGGACTGTCTGCTCGCCGCGCTGGAGGATGCGCTTGGCCGCGCGTCCGAGCGTGTCGTGCCCGCATATGAGTCAGGTGACGGCTGGGCCGAGCGGATCAGGCTCGCGCTCGTGGCGCTGCTCGCGTTCCTCGACGCGAACCGCGCTGCCGGTCGGCTGCTCGTCGTCGAGTCGCTCGGGGCCGGCCCGCGGGCGCTCGAGCGACGCCAGCGCGTGCTCGAGCGGATGAGCGCCGCGATCGACGCGGGGCGCGCGTGGGTGAAGCGCGGCGAGGGCCCGCCGCCGCTCACCGCCGAGGGGGTCGTCGGCGCGGTGCTGTCGGTCGTGCACAGCCGCCTGCTGCGGCGCGATCCGGCGGCGCTGACGGAGCTGGCGGGCCCCCTGATGGGGACGATCGTGCTCCCATATCTCGGTCCCGCCGCCGTGCGCAGGGAGCTCTCCAGGCCCGTGCCGACGAGCGCGGAAGAGCCGGTGCGCGCGCACGGCGATCCCTTGCGAGGCATCGAGCTGCGCCTGACTTACCGCACGCTCAGGGTGCTGATGGGACTCGGTGAGCGTCCCGGCGCCTCGAACCGCCAGATTGGCGACGCGGCTGGGATCGCCGATCCAGGGCAGATCTCGAAGCTGCTGGCGCGCCTGCGGCGGGTCGGGCTGATCGAGAACGCGATCGGCGGCCAGGGCAGGGGAGGCCCGAACGCGTGGGCGCTCACCGTCAAGGGCCGCGCGCTCGAGCGCGGCGTGCGCGAACGGACGTTGGATGTGGTCGGCACAGGTCGCCGGGGTGGTCGATGACCAAGCGAGAGGAGACCGCGCCCCTTCGGGGCACAAGCAGTTCGGAGATGTGCTCTGCATATGAGCGACCGAGAACGCAGACCGATCACAGGTCGGCCGGCGCCGGTCAGGGGCCACCCCGACAGGGCGGGCACGTCGTTGAGATGCAACGCCGCCGGCTGCTGCTGGCGATGCAGGAACTCGCCGGCGAGGAGGGCCTTGAGCGTGTGAGCGTCGGTCGCGTGTGCAAGCGCTCGCGCGTGTCGCGCCGCACGTTCTACGACCTGTTCGACGACCGCGACACATGCTTCCTGGCCGCGTTCGAGCAGGCGCTCGAGCGTCTTGGTGAGCGCGTGCTCCCCGCGTATGAGCGACCGGCGCGCTGGCATGAGCGCATCCGCGCTGGGTTGGAGGCCCTGCTGGACACGCTCGACGAGCAGCCGCGGCTCGCGCGCCTGTGCGTTATTGAGACGCTCAAGGGCGGCCCGGCGGTGTTGGCGCGACGGCGCGAGCTGCTCGACGCGCTCGCCGCCACCGTCGACGGAGGGCGCGGCGAAGCGCGCGCTGGCTCAGGGCCGCCGGCGCTTACGGCGGAGAGCACGGTCGGCGGCGCGCTGGCCGTGATCCACACGCGGCTGCTCGACCCCGGCAGCGAACCGCTCACCCAGCTCGTACCTTCGCTGACGGGGATGATCGTCTTTCCCTACCTGGGCCCGGCGGCGTCGAAGCGCGAGCTCGAGCGCCCGGCCGCGGCCGAGAACCGGAGCGGGCGGCGCGCGCCCGTGAGCGACGAGCTCAAGCACGCGGGCGTCGACCCGTTCAGGGACTTGCCGTTGCGCTTCACATACCGCACCGCGCGCGTGCTGGGGACGATCGCCGCTCGTCCCGGCGCCAGCAACCGACAGATCGGCGAGCACGCCGGCATCTCCGACCAGGGCCAGATCTCAAAGCTGCTCAAGCGCCTGGAGCGGGCCGGTCTCCTGGAGAACGGCGGCCCCGGCCGCGAAAGCGGCGAGCCGAACGTATGGCGGCTCACCGCACGAGGACAGGCGATCGAGACCGCGCTCGGCGCTGGGAAGGCCGGGCCATAGCGACCGCAAAGGCGTGCGTGTGGGGCGTCGTCACGCCAGCCCAAGCACGACTCGGAAGCGCTCGACTCCACCCTGGCTGGTGGCCCCCGCGGTGAGCGTGCCGAGCGACTTGAAGTAGGGCACGAGATTGGAAACGCCCGGGCTCTGCGTCAGGCCGACCCCTTCCAGGAAGCCGAGCAGCGTCGGGAATTCGACGATCAGGCTCGGTTCGATGCCGCCGCCGAGCGTCGAGGCGGCGCTGGAGTAGGCGGGGGAGGTGGATAGCGTGCTCGATGGGGTGAGCGCGCCCTGGACGGATTGCTGGCCGAGCCCGAGCACGAACTTGCCCCCGCCGTCGGCGATGAAGATAACCGCGGGGAAGCCCTGCAGCTTGACGCTGACGGCTGCGTCGGCTCCCGCGATCGAGGCGTTGCTCACGACGGCGCCGGCGCTTTGCATCAGCTTCGCGAGCTTGCCGACCGCCGCGCGCGAGGCGGCCGGGTCGCTCGAGGCGATCACGAGCGCCGCTTGCAAGTTGAACAGGCCGGTGCCGCTCACGAACATGCCGCCGGAGGTGGCCCAGCCGCCGAAGTCCTTTTGCAGGTTGGCCGTAGGCGAGTCGAGCGCCGCGAAGAGCTTTTCGATGCTCGCTCCCCCGAGCGAGGCGAACACGGTCGAGGCTCCGAACGACGCGACGCCGTGCAGCAGGGCCAGCGCGCGCGGGAGGTTGGCGCCGACGTTGCCGACGCCCGCGGCGAGCCACGAGCCGCCGGGCAACTCGCCGAGGGCCTTCGCGCCTTCCTGGCCGAACAGCGGTGTGGATCCGCCGGTGGAGTGGATCTCGCCCTGCAGCGCGATCGAGTTGGAGGTGGGTGTCACCGACAGCGACGCCGACTGCGAGCCCGTGAAAAGCTGGCCGAGCAGGGCCACGCCCTGGCTTGTCGTGCCGCTGGAGCCGTGGACCGCCTTCACGAGCGCTTCGGGCTGGACGTAGGCGCTCGCGATCGCATCCGTCGGCGGCTTTACGTATCCGGGTGCGGTTGTCATGGCAGCGTCTCCGAGCGAGGTGTCGATCACGCTCTTCAGCCCCGTTTCGCTGCCGATCACCGCGAAGTCCTTGACGATGCCCTCGGCGGCTCCAGTGGCGGAGACCTGATAGGAGACGCCTCTATAGGTGGTCGCGTGGGCTTGCTGTTCGTGGGCTCGTTGGGACAGGAACGAGCGAGCCTTGCCGACGTCGGATGTGGCGAGCACGATCGCTCCCTGTGCGCCCTTTGCGCCGAACGTGCCGGCGCCGAGCGAGGATCCGACGCTCGTCAGGCCGCCTTCGAGCAGCGCCTGGGCGGAGCTTGCGCTCTGTGGCAGCTTGCTTGTGTCGAGCGAGGTGATGAACACGCCAGCGCTCTTGCCCACCCACGGCCCGATGTCGTGCTTGAAGTCGAGCTTGCTGTTTTCGCTTGCGAGCAGCGCCTGGGCGAGGCTGCCATACGGTTCGGCGAGGTGGGTGAGCTTCTTGGCGGCCGTGGACGCGTCGCCACCGGAGCCGCCGCTTGGCTTGAGCGCCAGGCTCGCGTATAGCGGCGCCGAGGCGGGCGCGAGCGTCGCTGGATCGCCGCCTGAGCCTGAGGAGCCGCACCCGCCGAGAGCCGCCCCGAACGCGAGCAGGCTCAGCGCGCAAGCGAAGGCCCCGCCGACGCCGCGCGTCGCGCACGTTCCATCCCGTCCGGGCGGGCGCATGGCGTGCGTGTTGACGCGACGGTGCAGGGGGTTCTTGACGGAGGGCAACGCGTTCCTTTCGGTGGGCGGACTCAGCTCAGGGACTCTGCAACGAACGTTACACGCGCGATCCCTGCACATACGCATGCAGTCCTGCACGCTCCGCACGGGCCCGCTTCGCACCGCCGAAACATGCGCTTGAGCAGGTCTTTTTATGTGTTCTTGGGTTTTGGAGCATGCATTGTGGGAGAAAATGTGCAATTGGGGTTGCGTTGTGGGGGAAAGTGGGGTAAGTTCGCGGCAGCGAGCCGTGGTGGAGGAGCTCCTCCCACTCCTCCACCGCGGCTCGATCTACTCGATTGGAGCCTTCCCAGTGGCTTTCCGCGGCACCTTCGACCACACGCTCGACGCGAAGAACCGGCTCACCGTCCCGGCTCGCTATCGCGCCGCGCTGTCGGAGGGGGTGGTGCTCGCGATGCCGGTCGACCTCAAGCCATACGTGGGCGTATGGCGCCCACAGGACTACGAGCGCTACACCGAGCGCTCGCTCTCCGAGCTGCCGTCGCTCTCTTCGAGGCTCACAGAGCTCGAGCGCTTCTTCTACGGCAGCTCACACGACTCGGATCTGGACGCGGCCGGGCGCATCATGGTGCCGAGCTTCCTCGGCGAGCACGCCAAGCTGAACAAAGAGGTCGTCGTGGTGGGGGCCGGCGACCGCTTGGAGCTATGGGATCGCACGAGCTGGGACGAACATCGACCGGCGCTGCTCGGCAGCGTCGCGGAGATCACCGCGCGCGTTGACCATCCTGCTTGACATGCCCGCCGTCCACATCCCGGTGCTCGCCGAGGAGCTGCTCGAGCTGCTCGACCCCCGTCCCGGCCAGGTCGCGATCGACTGCACGTTCGGCGGCGGCGGCCACGCGCACATGGTCGCCGAGCGCCTGGGCGCCGAGGGCAGGCTCGTCGCGATCGACCGCGACCCGCTCGCCGAGGAGCGCTTCATGGAGCTGGCCGAGGAGGTCTCCTGCTCGATGCGCTTCATACGCGGCGGTTACGCCGAGGCGCTCGCGATGCTAGCCGAGGAGCAGCTGCGCGCGGACGTCGTCTACCTCGACCTCGGCATGTCCTCGATGCAGATCGACACGCGCGAGCGCGGCTTCTCCTACTCCTACGATGCGCCGCTTGACATGCGCATGGATCCGAGTCAAGAGCTCGATGCGCGCGAGATCGTCGCCACATGGGACGAGCGCCGCCTCGCGGGGATCCTGCGCGAGCTGGGCGAGGAGCGCCACGCTTCGCGGATAGCGCGCGCGATCGTGCGCCGTCGTGCGCAGGCCCCGATCGAGACGACGCTGGCGCTCGTCGAGACGATCAGCTCGGCGATCCCGACACCGGCTCGCTTCGCCTCGGGCCACCCCGCCAAGCGAGCCTTCCAGGCGTTGCGCATCGCCGTCAACGACGAGCTGGGACAGCTGGACGCGGCGCTGCCGCTCGCGTGGGAGTTGCTGCGCGAGGGCGGGGTGCTGGCAGGGCTGTCCTTTCACTCGCTCGAGGACAGGCGAGTGAAGCGCTTCCTTGCCGAGCGCACACGCGGCTGCATCTGCCCCCAAGACCTCCCGGTCTGCGGTTGCGGGCGCGAGCCCGAGGCGGCGCTGCTCACGCGGGGCGCGATCGTTCCCTCGGCCGCCGAGGCGGCACGCAACCCCCGTGCATCTTCGGCGCGCCTGCGGGCCGCCGTCAAGCTTGCGGCAGGGGCTGGTCCATCTACGCACTCAGGAGATGAGGCATGACGCCGCCCGCCACCGCTGCCGCCCGCTCGTCCCATCGCTCAGCGTCCGGCTCGCGTAGCGGGGCGGCGCGCCATCCGCGCAGGGTCTCCGGCCCCGCCAGTCCCGCGCGATCGGCCGCGGTCGCCTCTGCTGTGGCGATCCCGGCGCCGGGCATCGCGCTGCCGCTCAAGCGCCCATCGCGTCCCGCCACGGCGCCCCGCCGGCGCCCCGCGCGCAAGGCGGCGAGCCGGGCGGGGACAGGCGCGCCCGGTCTTGCGCCGCGCGCGATCGACGCGCTCGAGAGGATTTCCGGCAGCGCGCTGCTGGACAGGTTGATCCGGGGACGCCTGTGGATCGGGCTGCTCGCCTTCGCACTGATCGGAATAGTTGCGATGCAGCTGCTCGTACTGCAGCTCAACACCGGGATCGGTCATACGCTCACTCGCGTCGCGGCGCTTCAACGAGAGAATGCCCAGCTGGGCATCGAAGACTCGACCTACTCTGCCGAAGGCCGCGTCGCGCCTACGGCGGCGGCCAGCGGAATGGTCCTCGCGCCGGCGGACGCTGTCCACTTCGTGGTCGCGAGCCCGTCCGACGTCTCGCGCGCGGCCGCAGCGCTCTCGACAGCGCCTCAGACACCCTCGAGCGCCGTCTCGTCTAGCTCTTCCAGCGCCGGAGAAGCGGGTAGCGGCGAAGCAGGCGGCGGGGAAGCGAGCGGGGCGGGAGTGGGTGGGGAAGCCAGTGGCGCGGGAGCCGCTGGAGAAGCAAGCGGCGCGGGAGCGGGTGGCGGATCGAGCGAACCGTCATCAACCTCGGGGGCCGGCGCCTCAGTCACCACGCCGAGTCCCTCGCAAGCGACCTCCACGAGCGGGCCGACCTCTACGCCCGCTACGGGCACAACCGCCAGCACGCCCGCCGGCGCCGCCACACAGGCCAGTGGCGCGTCGGGCCCCTCGTCGAGCGAAAGCGCCGCGGCGAGCGGACCTGGCGGAGGGACCCCGGCCAGCCCGCGGGAATAGCCGATGGCTCTCGTCCAGCGTCGCGTAGGGTTGCTGTTCGCGCTCTTCTTCGCGCTGCTGCTGCTCGCGTGCGCGCGCGCTCTCTATCTTGGCGGGCCGCACAGCGCCGCGCTGCGCCGCGCCGCCCGCACGCAGCAGCTGACCACCGAAGTCGTGCCGGCCGAGCGCGGCACGATCGCAGACCGCAACGGCGTGGCGCTTGCGATCTCAGAACCAGCGCAGCAGCTCAGCGCGGATCCCTACCTGATCAAGCAGCCGCTGGCCGCCGCCCAGCGCCTCGCGCCACTGATCGGCCTGACCCAGGCACAAGTGCTGACAAAGCTCAGTCAGCACACCGGCTTCGTCTATCTCGCGCACGCGCTCCCCTACAACGCCGCGCACAAGGTCCTCGCGCTGAAGATCCCAGGGGTGCAAGGGGCGCCAATCATGCGACGCGTCTATCCACGCGGGACGCTCGCGGCACAAGTGCTCGGGATCGTCGGAACCGAACACGAAGGCGCGGGCCTGATGGGACTCGAGTACTCGCAGAACAAGCTGCTGGCCGGGCGCGCCGGCCAGCGTCGCGTCGTGAGCGACGCGATCGGCCAGCCGATCTCGATTGCCGAAACCCGCCACGAGCAGGCCGGCAGCTCGATATCGCTGACGCTCGACGCGAATGTGCAGCAGCGCGCCGAAGACGTGCTGAGCGCGGTCGGCAAGGTGTTCCAGCCGAAGGACTCGACCGCGATCGTGATGGATCCGCGCACCGGCGCGATCCTCGCGATGGCCAACTGGCCGCTGGTGAACGCCAACCGTCCAGGCAGCTCAGCCACAGAAGCGCTGCAGAACCGCGCCGTCAGCTTCGACTACGAACCGGGTTCGACGTTCAAGGCTTTCACCGTCTCAGGCGCGCTCCAGGAAGGTCTCATAACGCCCAACACCGGCTTTGAAATCCCCGACCAGATCCAGGTCGCCGACCGCACGATCCACGACGACACCGAACACCCTGGCGAGTCGCTCACCACCTCGCAGATCCTCGCCCAATCCAGCAACGTCGGGGCGATCAAGATCGGCCTGCTCGAGGGCAAGCAGAGATTCAACTCCTGGGTGCACCGCTTCGGCTTCGGTGCGCCCGCCGGCGTCGATCTTCCCGGCGACGAACGCGGCGCGACGCTGCCCCTGAGCCGCTACTCGGGCTCATCGATGGGCAACCTGCCGATCGGTCAGGGCGAGCTCGTGACGCCGATCCAGATGGCCACCGCCTACTCGGCGATCGCCAACGGCGGCGTGCTGCGCCCGCCGCACATAGTCGGCAAGATCGGCGGGCGCACAGTCGCCCAGCCGGCGGGGCGACGGGTGATCTCCCAGAGCACCGCCAGCGAGCTGCAGAGCATGCTCAAGGGCGTGCTCGCACCCGGAGGCACCGCGAGCGAGGTCTCGATCCACGGCTATGAACTGGCTGGAAAGACGGGAACGGCCAGCAAGATCGACCCGCACACCGGCGAATATTCGAAAAGCGCGTATGTCGCGTCGTTCGTCGGCTTCGCACCAGCGTCTGACCCCAAGCTTTTGTGCGCCGTGATCATCGACGAGCCCCAGACCGGTTCGATCTATGGCGGCGTCGTCGCCGCCCCGGCCTTTGGCCAGATCATGGAATTCGCGCTGCCCTACCTCGGCATCCCGCCGGGTTAGGCCATCGAGGGCTCATCCGCCGATCCGCCGATCTCCTCTGGTGTGAGCCCTAGACTCTCGCTCCTTGCGACCAGACGCCGCAAAGCCATGAGGCTCGACGAGTTGACGGCCGCCGGGATCCCCGGATTGCGGGACATCTCGTCGACCCCGCGGCCGATCGAGATCACCGGACTCGCCTACGACAGCCGCCTCGTGGGGCCTGGGACGCTGTTCCTCTGCGTCGACGGCTACAAGCGCGATGGCCACGACTTCGCCGCGGCCGCGGTCACCGCAGGAGCGGCGGCCCTAGTCGTCGAACGCCCGCTCGGCCTCGGCGTTCCCGAGATCCTGGTGGAGTCCTCGCGCGCGGCCATTGGCCCACTCGCGGCCCACTTCTACGGCGAGCCCACCAACGAGCTGCGCGTGGTCGGCGTCACGGGCACGAACGGCAAGACCACCGTCGCATACCTCGTACGTGCCATGCTGGAGGCGAGCGGCGAGCGCTGTGGACTGCTCGGGACCGTCGAGTCGCAGGTCGCGGGCGCGCGACGCCCCGCGATCCGCACGACGCCCGAGGCGATCGACCTGCAGGCCGACTTCCGCGCGATGCTCGACGGCGGCGAGCGCTATTGCGCGATGGAGGTCTCCTCGCACGCGCTCGCACTCAGGCGCACAGACTGTGTGCGCTTCGCCGCGGCCATCTTCACGAACCTCACCCGGGACCATCTCGACTTCCATAAGGGGATGGAGGACTACTTCCAGGCCAAGCGGCTGCTGTTTCTGCCGCAGGCGGCAGCCCGGCCCGGCGTCGCCGTCGTCAACGTCGACGATCGCTATGGGCGACGACTCGTCGCCGAGCTGGGGGAGGTCGTCACGTACGCGATCGACTCCGACGCCAACTACCGTGCGCATGACGTGCGCATCGAGCTGACCGGCTCCCGCTTCGAAGTGAGCACGCCCACGGGCGTGCTCACGCTCTCGCTGCCGCTGCCCGGGCGCTTCAACGTCTCCAACGCGCTCGCTGCGCTCGCGGCGACCGATGCTTTGGGGATCGAGCTCGACACGCTCGTGGCGGCGCTCGAGCGCGGCGTGCGCGTGCCCGGCCGCGTCGAGCCTGTCGACGAGGGTCAGGGCTTTGCGGTGCTCGTCGACTACGCACACACACCCGACTCGCTGCAGAACGTGCTCACCACCGCCCACGAAGTCGCCCGCGGCCGCGTCATCTGCGTGTTCGGCGCCGGCGGCGATCGCGATCGCGGCAAGCGCCCCTTGATGGGCGAGGTGGGGGCGCGCCTCGCCGACGTGCTGCTCGTCACCTCCGACAATCCTCGCTCGGAGGACCCTGAGGCGATCATCGCCGAGATCATGGCCGGCGCGAGCGGCGCGCCGCGGCCGCCCGGCGCCCCGCCGGCTCTCGCCGAGGTCGACCGGCGCGCCGCGATCGGACGGGCGGTCGCGCTCGCCGAGAAGGGCGATGTGCTCGTAATCGCCGGCAAGGGTCACGAGCAGGGACAGGAGCTCGCCGGGGGCGTGAAGGCGCCCTTCGACGACGTGACGGTCGCTCGCGAAGCGCTGGGCGCGCGGGTCGGCTGATGGGTCGCATCCTGATCGGCGGCACGGCCGCGCTGCTCATCTGCATCTTCCTGAGCCCGAAGTTCATCGAGTTCCTGCGCAACCGCGAGTTCGGCCAGCACATCCGCGAGGACGGCCCGCAGGGCCATCACGAGAAGGCCGGCACGCCGACGATGGGCGGGATCATCATCTTTCTGGCCGTCAGCGTGCCGTTCCTGATCCTCACCGACTTCGAATGGCGCTCGGTCGGCGTCTTCGGGACGGCGCTCGCGTGCGCGTTGCTCGGTTTCGCCGATGACTACACAAAGCTCGTCCGACGTCGCTCGCTCGGGCTGCGAGGCCGCACAAAGCTCGCGATCACGATTGCGATCTCGCTGGGGCTGTGGTTCGTCGCCGAACACCATGCCCACCTTGCGCCCACGCTGCGCTTGCGCTTCGTCGACTATCAGATCGACCTGGGCGTCTTCTATCCGGTGCTCATCTACCTGGTCGTCGCCGGCACCACCAACGCCGTCAACCTCACCGACGGCCTCGACGGGCTTGCCGCCGGCTGCGGCGCGATCGTGCTGCTGGCTTACGTCGGCATCACGTTCATAGCCGAAGACTTCGATCTCGCGATGCTCGCGGGCGCGCTCGTGGGCGCGTGCATCGGCTTCCTGTGGTTCAACGCCTTTCCCGCGACGATCTTCATGGGAGACACCGGCTCGCTCGGGATCGGTGGCGCGATCGCCGGGCTCGCGGTGATGACCAAGACGGAGACGCTGCTGATCCTGCTCGGCGGGATCTTCGTGATCGAGGCGCTATCGGTCGTGATCCAGGTGATCTCCTTCCAGATGACCCGCAAGCGAGTGTTCCTGATGGCTCCTATACACCACCATTTCGAGCTGCGCGCTTGGTCTGAGACAAAGATCATCCTGCGCTTCTGGATCATCGCGGCGATCTGTTGCGCGATCGGCTTCACGCTCTACCGCCAGAGTCTGGGTTGAGGGTTGAAGCCGCGCCCCGATCTCCCGCCCGGCCCGTACCTCGTCGTGGGGCTCGCCCGCTCGGGCATCGCCGCGGCGCTTGCGCTGCGCGCCAGGGGAGAGCCGGTCATCGGGGTGGACACGGGCGCGCCCGCGGGCCTCGACGCGCTAGCGGCGGCAGGTGTCGAGCTGCACCCGCGCGAGCAGGGAGTCGAGCTGCTCGGGCGCGTCGGCGTCGTCGTCAAGAGCCCGGGGGCGCCCGCGAGCGCGCCGGTGATCGCGCAGGCGCGCTCGCGCGGGATATGCGTCATCGGCGAGCTGGAGCTCGCGTGGCGGATGCTGCCCAACGAGCTCATCGCGGTGACCGGCACGAACGGCAAGACCACGACCGTCGAGTTGATCGGCCATATCCATCGCCAGGCCGGGCTCCCCGTGGCCGTCGCGGGCAATGTCGGCGCGGCGCTCAGCGGGCTTGTGGGTTCAGCTGACGAGCGCGTGACAGTCGTGTGCGAGGCGTCCTCGTTCCAGCTGGAGGACACGCTCGCGTTCGCGCCGGAGGCCGCCGTGCTGCTCAACCTGGCCCCCGACCACCTCGATCGTCACGGCACGATCGACGCCTACATGCACGCCAAGCTGCGCGTGTTCGCCCGTCAGGAGCCCGCTGACGTCGCGGTCGTGCCGCTCGGCTTCAAATCGGCGCCACTGCCCGGCGCGGCGCGGCACGTGCGCTTCGGCCACGACTCCGATGCGCAGCTCTCCGAGCGCGGGGGCATGCTCTATTGGGAAGGCGAGCCGCTGCTCCGCAGTCGCGAGCTGCGTCTGCGCGGGCGTCACAACCTGGAGAACGCGATGGCCGCCGCCGCCGTCTGCCTGGCGCGCGGGCTCGACGCCGAGGCCGTGCGAGTCGGTCTGCGCGACTTCGCGGGCGTGCCGCATCGCCTCGAGCCGCTCGCAAGCAGAGACGGCGTGCTGTTCGTCAATGACTCCAAGGCGACGAATGTCGCGAGCGCGCTGGTCGCGCTCGAGGCGATGGCGGAAGAGCGAATGCCCGTGCACCTGATTCTCGGCGGCCAAGGCAAGGGACAGGACTTCGCCGCGCTGCGCGGCCCGGTGGAGGGGAGTTGCCGGGCTGTCTACCTCATCGGCGAAGACGCGCCGGCGATAGCACGCGCGCTGCGGGACGCGAGCGTGCCCGTGCGCGACTGCGGCGAGCTCGAGCGGGCCATCGCAGAGGCGGTCAAGGCGGCTCGACCGGGCGAGGCGATCCTGCTCTCGCCCGGCTGCGCGAGCTTCGACCAGTTCACCGACTTCGAGGCGCGGGGCGAGCGCTTCCGGGAACTGGTCGCCCGAGCAGGAAACATCATCTGACTTAGTACTTGACAGATCACGCGGGGTCTGCAAAGGTGCGTCCAGGCCCGACATCCAGAACTTCGGGCGTAGGGCCAGGAGCATGGCCGGCAGGTATGGGAGCTCTGCAGATCGAGGCTGCCGCGCCGGACCAAACGACTCCATCGGGATGCCAAGCGAACTACGGAAGGAGGTCGAGCG
Source organism: uncultured Solirubrobacterales bacterium (assembly GCA_963764655.1). Taxonomy (GTDB): domain Bacteria; phylum Actinomycetota; class Thermoleophilia; order Solirubrobacterales; family Solirubrobacteraceae; genus Palsa-744. Next base: position 1,051,224 of record CAVXTI010000001.1, on the reverse strand, counting down.
GAGGATGCCCAGGCCGCGAGCAGCGACTTCGGATCGCCGTGGGCGGACGACGCTTACTCGGCACGACCTTGAATGGAAAACATGTCTGTACTTTGCTATGGCCTTCTGTGAGAATGCTCCGCGAGCTGCGGGGTGGGCGATGGCCTGACCTGCGGCTTGGACAGCAGAGACAGCAGCACAGGGGTCGGACCCCCGCGCTCTCTGACCAAGTACGAGTGCTCGGCCCGGCCAGAGCAAGCCTCTGAAGGGGTTTGGGAACCAAGCCTTGGACGAGGAGAAGGGTACATCGAGAAATGAGGAAGATCCAAATAATCGGGCTCGCCTTCGCCGCGATTTTTGCGTTCAGCATGGTCTCGGCAAGTGGCGCGTCGGCATTCACATTATGGGATGAATGCATGGAAGTAGCCCCAGGAAGCGGCCTGTTCACCAACTCGAACTGTAACGTAACAGGGGAACCCAAAACGTGGGAATGGTTAGAAATAACAACGTTAACAAACGTCTTATCGTTAGTGGCCGATCTCATGCTATTAAGTTTAGGGATCGTTAATGTGGCGATATTATGTGAAGGCAGCATGCATGGTTCCGTTGGGCTTAATGGTGAGAGCCAAGTCACCGAACTTTTAACTGTTGGTGGAGTCCTAATTACGTTAGCAGCACCGGTGGCGTGCACGAACATTGAAAACTGCCCTGAACCTTTAGCTAATCCAGTGAACCTGCCATGGAAAGATCAGCTGGTTAACGCAACAGGAGAAGACGCGGCAGGCGACTTATTGGGACCTGAAGGTACTGGTGGGAATCCCGGCTGGTTCGTCAAATGCGACGGAAATAACACGGAAAACGAATGCACTACAGCAGACACGATTCTGTTAGTAGAAAATTTACTAGCAGAATTAGAGGTGCATTTGATCTTCCCGTCAGAAGCTGACACAGCAAACTTACCTTTAGCTGTATGCACAAACGGCTTCTCGAACGATGGCTTTGTTGACGGTGAAGTGTTAATCTTCCTTCCAAATGCCAATGGTGAACCCGCCCGTGGTCTGCAAGCAATGTAGTTTGGGTAGTTAGAGTTAGGCATGTTGTTGGTTGACTGTTGTTGACCATTTGGCCGGGGCCTCGATGTTTGGGTCCCGGCCAAATCGGGGGTTGCGCGTTTAAACAAAAAGGGGAGGGGACTCCGATGTTCTCAAGGATAGGCGGACGACTGACTTACACAAACGTAGTGGTGACGCTCGCGCTCGTGTTCGCGATGAGCGGGGGGGCATATGCCGCCAGCAAATACCTGATCACATCGACCAAGCAGATCAAGCCGAGCGTGCTCAAGCAGTTGAAGGGCAAGGCCGGCCCAGCGGGCAAAGAGGGGCCGACAGGCAAAGAAGGAGCAAAAGGCGCCAACGGGACCAACGGAGCCAACGGTGAAAAAGGCGGCCCGGGCACGAACGGCACCAACGGTAAGAGCGTGCTCACCGAAAACGAGAACACAGGCACCGCAAACTGTGGAGGTCTGGGCGGCTCCAGCTTCCATGAAGAAGGCTCCACCACCAAGCACTATGCCTGCAACGGCAAAGAAGGCTCCCCCTGGACCGCCGGTGGCGCTCTGCCCGCCGGCAAGACACTCTTTGGAGAGTGGGGTATCGCTCAAAAGAACAAGGAATTTGAAGAATTCGGAAACACGGAGTCCTTCGCTCTGCCGCTGTCAGGTGCCCCCGCCGTCCACGTCCTCAACGAACACGAAAAGGAACTAGTTGTCAACGAAACCGTAACTCCGCATGTCGTGGAAGAAAAGCCCTCCACCGTCTGCACCGGCAATGCGACAAACCCGACCGCTCCCGCCGGCACGCTTTGCGTCTACGCACTGCACGAAGAAGGTCTGGTCGCACCGCAACTCTGGTATGAATTCTCGAAAAACTCGCCACACAACGTGACTGTCTGTGCTTGGGGGGATGCATCAGGCTGCACAGCCAACACCGCCAGCCGCTTTGGATTCGGTGTTCAGTATCACTCAAACATCTCGGCCGGAACAGTTGAAGTCAAGGGCACCTGGGCGGTGACCGGCTGACCGGCGCCTTGCGCCACCCGGGCGCCATACCCGGGGTGGGCCAAGCCTCGCCCAGGAGTCACGGGCTTTCATCGAACCGACATTTCAGACGACCAAAGCGACACCCACTAGCACCGAGGAGAGCAGTGAATGGAGTACAACGCGAAGACATCATCCGCCAAGAGCGGTTTCTTCGTCACGCTCGGTGACTTGCTCTCCCGCCGCGGGAGCGGTGCGCTCTCGCTCGCGCTCTCCCGGCTGTGCGGCCACCCAGCCCTTGCCGTGACCTTGGTTCTCGCTGCGATCCTCTGGGTCGGCTCCTCCTCGGCCGTCGCTTCTCAGCAGCATCACGCGTTCATGGGCTCGTTTGGCTCGGCTGGCACGGGCGCGGGCCAGTTCGAGCTGGGCGGCGAAGCGGGTGCTGCGGTCGACCAGTCCACCGGTGACGTGTATCTCGCTGACACGGGCAATCATCGTGTTGATGAGTTCACGGCTCTGGGGACGTTCGTCCACGCGTTTGGTTGGGGAGTCGCCAACGGCGCCACGGAACTGCAGACGTGCACAACCACGTGCCTGGCGGGGCTGCCCGGTGCTGAACCGGGGCAGTTCGAACGACCGACGTGGGTAGCGGTCGACAACATGCCCGGTGGCGGCGGCGACCTGTATGTCGCGGACAACGGGTCCGTTGCGAACGCGCGCCAGACGATCACCGTCAACGCGACCGGCGGCAGCTACACCCTGAGCTACGCCTCGTTCGTGCACGCCACGACCTCGAGCGGCTCGCCGCTGGTTACGGCCGTCTCAGGCCAATGGAACGTAGGAGACCCGGTCTCCGGTCCCGGGATTCCGCCCGGTGCCACGATCGCCCACTCAGTGAGCCCCAATAGTTTTGAACTGTCGGCGAGCGCCACCGCCGGCGGCCGCGCGGTTCTCACGGTGACCAGGGGGACCACCGAAGCGATCGCGTACAACGCTCCTGCCAAAGGCGAAGGCAGCGTCGAAGCCGCCCTCCTACCGCTTGTCGGCGAAGGCGGTGCCGGCGTAGCGAACGCACGTGTCACGGGCGGCACCGGGGGCTCCTACACCGTCGAATTCGTCCTAAACCTCGCTGCCACGAGCGTCCCCGCGATGACGGCTGATTCCTCCGGTTTGACCGGTGGCACGGCAACCGCGGCCGTCGCGATCGAAGTTGAAGGCAAGAACACCGCGCGGGTGCAGAAGTTCGACCCGGCCGGCGGCCTGGTGACCGGCTGGGGCGGGACGCCCGCCCCCGGCGAGCTCGACGGCACATCGTGCACCGTCGTATGCGGCTCGAACCCTCACTTCGGTGAAGTGTATGGCGTCGGCGTCAAGCCGGACGGCAAACTCCTCGTCCTTCATAGCGAGACCGGAGTCGGTGAGTTGTTCGAAGCTGCCCAGACCTCGGGCGAATTCATCGAAAGCCCAGCTACGTATGGGGTGGGTGTGCCGGTTGGGGTTGCTTTGGACCCGGCTGGCCGTCTCTATCTGGGGAACGGCAGCTCTCATCCGCCCTTTGAAGTCCTGCAGACCTCTCAGTGTGACACGTTCAACAGTCTCGGCCCCTGCTTTGAATCCCAACCTCATTCTACCCAGTTCGCCTACCACGAAAATTTTCGGCTGACCGAATCGTCTCCTGCTGTTGGCGTTGCCGTCGACCCGTCAACGGAAGATGCGTACGTCGCGCGGTTCAACCCGTTTCCGCCTCCTGGTCATAGTGACGTCGTCGCCTATGGCAGTGAAGGGCCGAATGTTTTGGAGTCGTTTGGCGGTGGCGAAATCAAGACCACCCACGAAAAGGAAATCACCGAAGCCCGCGGCATCGCCGCAAGCGGTTTCAGCGGCTCGGCCGGCGATGTCTACGTCGCCGACAAGGGCGCTGGGCGGGTTGAGATCTTCGCCCCGGGCGGACCCCGCGACACTCTCACGGTGACCCGGATCGGCACCTCGCTTGGCTCGGTCAGCTCGGCGCCCGCCGGCATCGCCTGCCCTTCGACGTGCTCGGCCAGTTTTCCCGCTGGCGAAGAGGTGACACTCACCGCCACTGCGCCTGAACACTCCAGCTTTGTTGGCTGGTCAGGTGGCGGCTGCTCGGGCGCCGAAGCCTGCCAGCTCACTCTGGCTGCCGATATCGCCGTGACCGCGACCTTCGCCCAAAACCGCCCGATCGTCACCACCGCCCTGGCGTCGGCCATAACACGCCATACCGCCACTCTGGCTGGCATTGTCAACCCAGAAGGCGACGCCTCCTCTTGCCGCTTCGAATACGGTCCCACGACCGGTTACGGCGCCATGGTTCCCTGCTCGACCTATCCGGGCTCAGGGGCCGAACCCGCGCCTGTGAGCGCCGAGCTGTGGGAATTGAGCGCCTCGACTACCTATCATTACCGGGTCGTGGCAGCCAACACCGGTGGCACCACCTACGGCTCCGACGAGACCTTCGCCACAGCGTCTGATAGCTGCGCCAGCAACGTCGTCCTCTGTCCCGCGCTGCCCGCCGCGCCGCAACTTGCGTCCGTTGCAATCGCGTTGCCCAAGCAGACTGGCAGCACGATCACCACCAGGAAGGCGCTGCTCTCGAAGGCGCTGAAGGCGTGCAAGAGATACAAGAAGAAGGTCGCGCGCGTCAGCTGTGAAAGGCGGGCCAGGAAGAGATACGCGTCCGTGAGGAAGAAGCCCAAGAAGTCACAGCGAAGCAGGAAGAGGGGGTAGCGGGATGCTGATCGGCAAGTCTGGGAAGCGGGTCGCCGCGACGATCGTTCGCCGCGCGGCGCTCGGCTTGGCCACCTTGCTGTCGGCGCTGGCCGGCGGGCTGTCGCTGGGGAGCACGCCGGCGCTGGCTATCTGCCCCAACGAAGGGCTTCGTACCGGTCTCTCGGCGTCGCTGCCGGACTGCCGCGCGTACGAGATGGTCTCGCCTCCCGATAAGAATGGCCACTCCGTGCAGGGGGGGTCTTCCTTCCTGCAGTTTGGCCAGGCCGCCGCAGGTGGCGGCGCCGTCTCCTACGAAGCCAACGGTGCCTTTCCCGGCGCGGCCACTGGCGCCCTGGGCACGTACATCTCTTCGCGTGGCCCGGGCGGCTGGTCCACCTATTCTCCCCTTCCTCCCCAAACCTACTCCTACAGCTTTGGCGCCCTCGAGGTCTACATGGCGCTCTACTCGTCCGATCTCTCCAAAGGCATCCTCGAGGACCCCGCGGACTCGCCGCCCCTGGTCGAAGGGGAGCAGGAAACCGGCGGCTCGGCGAAGGTCTCCAATCTGTTCCTGCGCGACAACGCTACCGATAGCTACTCGCTCATCAACTTCTCCGCTGCCGGGCTCACCCCCGCCCCTTACGACCCGACCTTGGATGGCGCCTCGGCCGACCTCGGTACCGTGATCTTCAACGCCCCCGCGGCCCTGACCCCCGAAGCGCCGGGTGGCGGCGTCGACAATCTCTACACGTGGACGGGTGGCGTGCTGAGCCTCGTGAGCCAGGTCCCTCCCGCCGGACAGGCGAGCTGCGGTCCCGCGGGCCCGGCGTGCGTTGCCGCTCCCCACGGGGGCCGCTTCGGCGGTGAAAACGCCGGCAACAGCCAAGAAGTGCATCCCTCAGGCAACTCGATCATCGGCGCGATCTCCTCCGACGGCTCGCGCGTCTTCTTCACCACCGCCGAAGGCAATCTCTATGTTCGCGAGAGCGGCGAAAGGACCGTCCAGGTCGACGCCTCCCAGGCCGGCGGTCCCGGCGGCGGCGGCATCTGGGCGACCGCCGCCGGTGATGGCTCGCTGGTCTTCTTCTTCGACGATGCGTCCGCTGGCCTGACCTCCGACACGGTAGCCGGGAGCGGAAGGAACCTGTACAGCTACGACACGAGCACCGGCGTTGTCACCGACCTCACCCCTGGGCCCAACCCCGGCGTCGTGGGGGTCGCCAACCAGGCCTCCGAAGACGGCGCCTACCTCTACTTCCTCGCCAACGGTGTCCTTACCACCGCACCAAACAGCCTCGAACAGTCCGCGTCCCCAGGCAGCTGCGGCACCGTACCGCCGGAGAGCTGCAACCTCTACCTCTTCCACGACGGCGCGATCTCCTTCGTCCACGCCGTTTCTGGCTTCGCTGCCGGGAGGATCGGGGGGATCAACGGATCCAACAGGCTGCTGCAGGAACACAGTGCCTCCCGTGTTAGCCCCGACGGTCGCCACCTCTCCTTCTTCGCCGAAGGTAGCGGTAGCGGTGGCGGCAGCAGCGGGAGCAACCCTAAGTTTCGCGAACTTTTCGAGTACAGCGCCGACTCCAGCCAGGTCAGTCATCTCTGCGCCTGCGACGGCAGCGAATTCAACGCGGCCTCCCTGGTCTCTGCGACGATGCCTCAGGCCTTGTACCTGTTTCGCTACCCCCGCAACATCTCGGATGACGGCACGCGCATCTTCTTCGAGAGCCTCGAGCCCCTGCTCCCCGGTGACACCAACGGCAAGCCCGACGTCTATCAGTGGGAGGCGCAGGGGAAGGGCACCTGCGGGCAGCCCGGCGGTTGCCTAGGCCTGATCTCCTCCGGCACCAGCACCGAAGGCTCGTTCTTCCTCGACGCCAGCGCCAGCGGTGACGATGTCTTCTTCGCGACGCTGCAGCAGATCGCCTCCAGCGACATCGACGGCGCCTTCGACCTCTACGACGCGCGCGTGGAAGGCGGCTTCCCCGCGCCTCCGAAGCCACCGGAATGCTTCGGCGACGCCTGCCTGAACGTGCCGCCGGCCCCGATAGACACGACCCCGGCATCGCTGACGTTCGCGGGCGCGGGCAACCTGCTGGGGCGACAGGGTACCCCGCTACCCGCCGTCAAGTCGCCGCCCACGAATGCTCTGGCGAAGGCACTCAAGGCGTGCGCAAAGCAACGCAAGCGTCAACGCAAGCCTTGCAAGGCCCAGGCGCGCAGACGCTACGCCAAGAAGACCGGCAGCTCCGCGCGAGCGCGACACGCCAATGTCAACAGGACGGCCGGCGCGTGATCGTCGCGAACCGCATCGCCTCGCTGTGCTCGCGGCGGCTGGACCCGCTCGCCTGCCTGCTCCTCTGTGCTTGCGTTCTTGTTGTGGCGGCCGCGTCCGCCGCGCCTGCCCGCGCGGCCGGTATCGGCTTCCTGCCCGGGCCGGCGGGTTTCGACGGCTCTATCGAAAACGCTGACGGCTCCCCCGACGTCCAGGCGGGCTCTCACCCCTACCAGGTCACGAACGGCTTTGATCTTCAGACGACCCCAGACGTCAACGGCAACGCGCTCGTCGCCGGCGGCAACCTCAAGGACTTCATCGTCGATGCGCCGCCCGGCTTGATCGGCAATATCAACGCGGTCCCGATCTGCTCCGAAGTCGAATTCTACAGCGAACACCATTGCGCGGATGACACCGTCGTCGGTGTGCTGCATGTCAAGCTGGGTAACGCCTCCCCTAAAGATCTGTACGTGCCGGTGTATAACCTCCAGCCCTCGGCCGGCGCCCCGGCCGTTTTCGGCGCCCCTGTCGGGGGTGGGACCTTCTTCGTCGCCTCGGTGCGCTCCGAATCCGACTACGGCATCTCGGTCTCCGTTCTGGATGTCTCGCAGATAATCGCCCCCACCGGTGGCACCCTCACCCTCTGGGGCGTCCCCGCAGACCCCAGCCACGACCCTCTGCGTGGCGAGGCGTGCCTGAACGGAAACACGGGCGTCTCTATGGGCTCCTGCCCTGCCGGCGTCCCCCCGAAGCCCTATCTCACGCTGCCGACCTCCTGCACGGGGCCGCTGCCGTTCTCGATCTCCGCCGACTCGTGGGCCAGCCCCGGCCTGTTCGCCACCGACAGCTTCCTGAGCCACGATGGCTCGGGCAACGCGATCGGCCTGAAAGGCTGTAATCGTCTGTCTTTGACCCCTGGGCTCGCGGTCAGCCCGACCGTCGATCAGGCCTCCGCCCCGAGCGGCCTTGACTTCAATCTCGACATCTCTGATGAAGGCCTGACCGCTCCCGAAGGTCTCGCGCAGCCGCAGATCAAGAAGACGGTCGTCACCCTGCCCGAAGGCGTCACGGTGAACCCGTCCGCCGGGGAAGGCCTCGGGGCGTGCACCCCGTCGGACTATCACCGCGAGACGGCCGCGTCGGCTCCCGGCGCGGGCTGTCCGAACAGTTCGAAGCTGGGTGAAGTGACGATCGAATCGCCGCTGCTGGAAAAGCCCCTGAAGGGCTCTCTGTTCATCGCCCAGCCCGACGATCCCGCGACGATCACGCCAGGGGCGGAGAACCCGTTCGACTCGCTGCTCGCGATCTACATCGTCGCGAAGAATCCCGAACGCGGGATCGTGATCAAGGCCGCCGGCAAGATCGAACCGGACCCCGTGACCGGCCGGCTGACGACGACGTTCGACAACCTGCCGCAGCTCCCGTTCGCGCATTTCAAACTGCATTTCCGTGAAGGGCAGAGCGCGCCGCTGGTCTCCCCGCCCGGTTGTGGCACGTTCACCACCCAGGCGTCGTTCGTGCCGTGGTCGGCCGCGGACCCCAACAATCCGGCGCCCGAAGAAGTCGTGCACAGGTCCTCCTCCTTCACGATCACGAAGGGCCTACGCGAAGGACCCTGCCCCAGCGGCGGCGTCCCGCCGTTCCATCCACAGGTGATCTCTGGAACCCAGAACAACGCCGCCGGCTCCTACAGCCCGTTCTATCTGCGGCTCATCCGCCAGGACGGCGAACAGGAGATCACGAAATTCTCAACGACGATGCCCCCCGGTCTGACCGGCAACCTGACCGGGATACCGTTCTGCCCAGACGCCGACATCGAAGCGGCACGGCTGGCGAGCGGGCGCCAGGAGCTGAGCGAACCGTCGTGTCCGCGCGCGAGCGAAATCGGGCACACGACCGTCGGCGCGGGCGTCGGCGCCGTGCTCGCACAAACGCCGGGGAAAGTGTATCTGGCGGGTTCCTACCACGGCTCGGCGCTGTCGCTCGTCTCGATCACGAGCGCCACGGTCGGCCCGTTCGACCTCGGCACGGTCGTGATCCGCTTCGCCTTGCGGATCAACCCGACCACGGCTCAGGTCGAAGTCGACTCGACCGGGTCCGATCCGATCCCGCACATCATCGACGGGATCGTCGTGCACGTGCGCGACATCCGCGTCTACATCGACCGTCCCGGCTTCATCCTGAACCCCACAAGTTGCGCCGCGATGTCGATCTCCAACACGATCACCGGTGCGGGCGCGGACCCCGCCAACCCGGCCGATCAGGCCCCCATGAGTGTCACAAGCCCGTTCCAGGCCGCCGACTGCGCGAGCCTCGGCTTCAAGCCGAGCTTCAAGGTCTCGACATCCGGCAGGACGTCGCGCAGCAGAGGCGCGAGCCTGAGCGTGAAGCTCACCTACCCCCTCGCGCCGGTCGGCTCGCAGTCGAACATCCGCTCGGTCAAGGTCAACCTGCCCAAGCAACTGCCCTCGCGTCTGACGACACTTCAGAAGGCGTGCCCCGACAGCATGTTCAACGCGAACCCCGCGGGGTGCCCCGCCGCGTCGATTGTGGGACACGCGACGGCCATCACGCCGATCCTGCCCGTGCCGCTCGTCGGACCAGCCTATTTCGTCAGCCACGGCGGCGCGAAGTTCCCCGAACTGATCGTCGTGCTCCAAGGCTACGGCATCACGATCGACCTGCACGGGGAAACCTTCATCAGCAAAGCCGGGATCACGAGCTCGACCTTCCGCACCGTCCCCGACCAGCCGGTCACCAGCTTCCAGCTCGACCTTGCCCCAGGGCCCGAACTCCGCACTGGCCGCCAACGGCAACCTCTGCAAGTCAAAGCTCGCGATGCCGACAGCGTTCACAGCGCAGAACGGGAAGACGATCCACCAGTCCACGAAGATCACTGTCACAGGCTGCTCGACACACAAGGCCAAGAAGGCAAACAAGCACGGTGCGCGTCAGTAGAGACGCTCGCAGCCGGTGATCGCGGCGCGCTTGGCCAGCGTCGTCATGTTTTCCTTGTCTTCCGCGACCTTGCCAGAGAGCGGCCTCACCGCGGCGAAGTGGTATGCCTTGGCGTAGTCGCCGGCCCTGGTCATGTCGCCGGCGAGCACGTGAGCGGCAGCCTCGAACTGTTGCCATTCGTGTGCCAGCGAGGCGGAGGGGACAAGCTTGCGCAGTTCGGCTAGTGCTGCTTGCTGATAGGAGGCGAACCGTGGCAGCGAGCGAGCGATGGCTTGCCGCGTGCCGAGCCTGAGCAACGTGCTGCGGGCCCTGATGCGTTTGCAGATCGTGCCCGCCTTTGCGATCACGATCGCGTCCGCGGGCGTTACGGGCTTGGCCGATGTGGCCGTCGTCGCAGTTGTCGCCGTCGTGGTGGTTGACGTGGCCGTCTTGGCGCCGGTCGATCCGGTCTTGGCCGATCCGCCGCAGCCGGACGCCACCAGTGTGGTTGCCGCAAGCGCCAGCGCGGCGAGCAGTGCGTGTAACATCGCGTGCCCTCCGAGTGGTCAATTTAAGTACGAAAGTGTATCGAACGATTCTACAGGCCGGGACCGCAAAAGTACATCCCGATGCCGCGCGCGGGTGCTGAGGAAGCGCGCCCCCGGAAGGCTTCCCCGCTTCGATGTCGAAGTGGGGCTCGTGTCGTCGTCCGGTCGGTCCACAGCCATCTCGGGAGCCGGCCAGTCGCGCGAGCGCAAGCCGGCGCGGGTGGCCCGCGAGTCACGGGCCCATGCCGCCTCCCCTGGCGCTGACGGCGCACCCCTCCGCGCCGCCCTCGCGCCCGCCCAGCCGCTCGAGCATCGCATCCTCTTGACGGCCACGCTCTGCCTGCTCGCCTTCGGCGCCGTCATGGTCTACAGCTCCTCCTCGGCGAGCAGCCTGCTTCAGGGCAGAGGCAGCGGGACCGGCTATCTCGTCAAGTTCGTCGTCTACGGCGCCCTCGGGCTTGTCGTCATGCAGATGCTGGCGCGCGACGGCATCGCAAAGGTGCAGAAGCTCGTGGCGCCACTGCTGGCGGTGTCGTTCGCGCTCGTGCTCGCCGTGCACATCCCCCACGTGGGAGTCAGCGTCAACGGCGCGCGTCGCTGGCTCGGCAGCGGCCCGCTCCAGTTCCAGCCTTCCGAGCTGCTCAAGCTGGCGCTCGTCCTGTACGCCGCGACGCTGCTCGCCAGCCGCCCTCAGCGCGTGCACGACCTGCGCGAGCTCTGCCGGCCGCTGCTGGTCGTCGTAGGCGCCGCCTGCCTGCTCGTCGTGACCCAGCCCGATCTCGGTACAGCGATGGTGATTGCCTTCACGACCTGCGCGCTGCTCATCGCCGCCGGCATCCCACCGCGCAACCTCGCGATCATCGGCGGCTCGTCGCTCGCGCTCGTCGCGCTCTACGCGATCGCGCGTCCCTACGCGCGTGCGCGGCTCACCTCGTTTCTCGACCCCTGGGCGCACGCGTCCGGAAGCGGCTTCCAGGCGGTGCAGGGACAGATCGCGATCGGCTCCGGCGGCCTGCTCGGGGTCGGCCCGGGCGAGTCGGTGCAGAAGATCTTCTATCTCCCCGAGGCCCACACCGACTTCATCCTGGCGGTGATCGGCGAGGAGCTCGGCGTCGTCGGGGTCTCTGCGCTTCTATTTCTCTACGGCCTCATCGCCTACGCCGGCTTGCGTGCCGCCAAGGCCGCGCGCAGCCTGCACAGCGCGCTGATCGCGGTCGGCACGACATCGCTGATCGTCTCCCAGGCGATTCTCAACGTGTTCGCCGTGCTCGGCCTCGCGCCGCTCACGGGCGTGCCCCTGCCGCTCGTCTCCTACGGCTCCAGCAGCCTGATCGTGACGCTCGCGGCGATGGGCCTGCTATTGAACGTGGCCGCCGGCGGGACCGCGCACGTGCGCGCAGTCGCCCCGGCGCAACGCCGGCGCTCGCGTGCCCGCGCCACGCCGGAGAGCGGCGCGCCGCGCGCGCGGGAAGCCGCCAAGCGACGCCTGGCCGACGCACAGGCGCGCGAACCGGCACGATGGGGCCGTGAGCGCAGCGCCGAAGAGGATCGTGATAGCCGCCGGAGGGACGGCCGGGCACGTGATTCCGGCGCTCGCGGTGGCCGACGCGCTGCGCGCTGAGGGCGCCTCCGTCACGTTTGTCGGCGGCGAGCGCGCGGAGGCCGAGCTGGTGCCCGCCGCCGGCTACCAGCTGCGCACGATCTCCGTGGAAGGCCTCAGCCGCCGCAGTCCTGTGCGCGCTGCCCGAGCGCTTGCCCGCGCCGCGCGAGCGACCGCTCGCGCCCGCTCACTGCTCGGCGAGCTCGCCCCAGACGCCGTGATGGGCGGCGGTGGCTATGTCGCGGGCCCGGTTGGGGTGGCGGGGCTCACGCGAGGCCTCCCGCTCGTGCTGACCGAGGCCGACAGCCACCTAGGTCTCACCAACCGTCTTTTGGCTCCGCTCGCGCGACGCGTCTGCCTGTCGTTCCCGATCCCGGGCCGCGACGGGCCGCGCTACCGCGTCACAGGCCGCCCGATCCCCGCGCCGAGCGCCGAGCGCGCGCCCGCCCGCGAGCGCTTCGGGATCGCCGCTCAGGAGCTGTGCGTGCTCGTGTTCGGCGGCTCGCTCGGCGCCCGCACCATCAATCAGGCCGCCGTCGGCGCGTTCTCCTCGGACGCCTTCCACGTCCTGCACGTGTGCGGCCGCCGCGACTATCCAGAGCTCTCCCAGAGGTCCCTGCCGGCGGGGTATGACCTGCGCGAGTACCTCGACATCGACGAGTTCACCGAAGCGCTCGCCGCCAGCGACCTGGTCGTGGCGCGGGCGGGCGGGTCCATCTTCGAGATCGCCGCGCACGGTCTCGCCGCGATCCTCGTGCCCTATCCGCACGCCTCCGCCGATCATCAGTCCACCAACGCGCGCTGGATGGCCGAGGCCGGCGCCGCGGTCGTGATCGAGGACGCCGAGCTCACCGCGACGCGGCTCGCGCGTGAGGTGGCCGAGCTGCTCTCCAACAGCGCCCGTCTGGCGACGATGGCGAGCGCCTCGCGGCGGCTGGCGCGGCCCGACGCGGCGCGCGAGATCGCGGACGAGCTGCTGCGCGTGGCGGGCTCATGAGGGCTTGCGACCGGTCACGCTCGCGCGGAGGCGGCTTGGAGCTCCCGCGGTGAGCGGGGAGCTCACAAAGCCGTGGCGGGGCCGCCGCCTGCACTTCGTCGGGGTTGGGGGCGCCGGCATGAGCGGCTATGCCCGCGCCGCGCACGCACTCGGGGCGAGCGTCAGCGGCTCGGACAGGTCCTCGACGCCGTATCTGGAGAGCCTCGTCCGCGAGGGCGTGCTCGAGGCGCGCATCGGACACGACGCCTCCAACGTGCCGCGGGGCGAGAACGTCGAGCTGATCTACTCGAGCGCTGTCGCAGCCGAGAACCCCGAGCGCGTCGCGGCGCGCGAGCGCGGCCTCGCCGATCGCCCGCGCGCCGAGCTGCTCGCCGAGCTGACGGCGCTGCGCCGCACGATCGCGGTCGCCGGCGCCCACGGCAAGACCACCACCGCCTCGATGATCGTGCGCGTGCTGCGCGAGACGGGACTCGACCCGAGCTGGCTGGTCGGGAGCTCGGTGGGCGCCGGCCTCGCCAATTCTCATTGGGCTCCCGCCCACAACGCCGATCTCGACGAGTGGCTCGTAGTCGAGGCCGACGAGTCCGACCGCTCGATGCTCAGCCTGCGCGTAGACATAGCCGTGCTCACCAACGTCGAGCTCGACCATCACGCCACGTTCGGATCGCTCGCGGAGTTGCGCGACGCGTTCCGCGAGTTCCTCGCCCACGCCAGGCAAGCGATCGTGATCTGGGACCGCCCCGAGCTGCTGGAGCTGACACGCGGGCTCGCTCCGCCCGCCACGCCGGATCTCTCGGTGTCGCCTGCTCGACAATCGCTCGTCGAGGAGGCGCCGCCGCGGGTCGAGATCGTGCCCTACGACCTCACCGAGCTGCCACGACGGGATACAGGCGCGCGCTTTCGCTGGCGCGGCCACGACGTGAGCCTTGAGGCGCCCGGCGCCCACAACGCGCTCAACGCCACCGCGGCGCTCGAGGTCGCCCGGCTCGTCGGCGTCGGCGAGCTCGCGCCCGCGGCGATCGCGGGCTTCGCGGGCGCCGCCCGACGCTTCCAGCGGCTGGGCACGACCGACCGCGGAGCCGTCGTCGTCGACGACTATGCCCACCATCCGACCGAGGTGGCGGCGACCTTGAGCGCTGCCCGCACGCTGGATCCCAAGCGACTCGTGGCGGTCTTCCAGCCGCACCTCTACTCCCGCACGGCAATGCTCGCCGACGAGTTCGGCCTCGCGCTCGCGCGCGCTGACGTGATCGCGCTGCTCGACGTCTATCCCGCGCGCGAGCGCGCCGAGGATCACCCCGGCGTGAGCGGCCAGACACTGGTCCGCTCGGCGACCGCTCACGCCGAGGGCCGCCCGGTGCTGTGGCTCGAGAGCTTCGCTCGGGCCGCACGCGAGCTGGGAGAGCTGCTCGACGCCGGCGACCTCTGCGTGGTGATGGGCGCGGGCGACGTCGACACGCTTGCACGGCAGCTGGTGAGCGCCTCATGAGCGGCCCGCCCAGCTCGATTCGCCGGGACGTCCCGCTGGCCGGGCTCGCGACGGTGCGAACGGGAGGCAGGGCCGAGCTGTTCGCGCGCGCCGGCAGCGAGATCGAGCTCTCCGAGCTGCTCGCGTGGGCTCACGACGCTGAGGTCGAGGTGAACGTCGTCGGCTCGGGCTCCAACCTGCTCATCGCCGACGATGGTGTCAGCGGGCTCGTGCTCAAGCTCGACCGTGGGCTCGCCGCGATCGAGCTCGACGGCGCGAGCCTAGTCTGCGGCGGCGGCGCGCGGCTCCCGGCGGTCGCCGCCCACGCCGCCCGCGCAGGGCTGACTGGCATCGAGTTCGCCGTCAACATCCCGGGCACCGTCGGCGGCGCGGTGCGCATGAACGCGAACGCCTACGGTGGCGCGCTCGCGAGCGTGCTCGAGTGGGCGCTCGTCGTGGGCGCCTCCGGCTCTGAGCGACGCGCGCCGGCAGAGCTGGGCTTCGCCTATCGCAGCTCCAACCTGCGTCCTGGAGAGATCCTCGCAAGCGCCCGCTTCACGCTCACCAGCTCCGATCCGGCCTCGGTCAAGGCCACGCTAGCCCAGATGCGCACCCGTCGCCACGAGGCCCAGCCGCGGGGCATCAAGACGTTCGGCTCCACTTTCAAGAACCCCGACGATCCCCGAGCCGAAGGGCTGACAGCGGGTCTGTTGCTGGCGCAGGCGGGCTGCAATGGGCTCGCCATCGGGGGCGCCCGCTTCGCGCCCAAGCACGCCAACTTCGTCGAGAACACGGGCGCCGCGACGACGGCTGACGTGGTCGCGCTGATGGCCGAGGGCCGCCGTCGTGTGATCGAGCGCTTCGGGGTGGAGCTTGAGCCCGAGGTCCAGACGCTTGGAGCCATCCGGTTCCCGTGGGCCGCCTAGACCAACGAGAACGCCCCGCAAATCCATCCCAACACCGCGGGCTGGATGTCCCCGCGGCCCAGATGCTCAGGCCGCGCGTCCGCCAACACCGGCTCCAAGCGCCTCGTAGCGCTTGGCCGCGTCCTCGAGGATGCCGAGCATCGCGGGCGTGGCCGGGCTGAGACGCGCGTCGGTGGGGGCGGCGGCGATCACCTGGCGCACCGGCGGCGCTGGGGCGAGCGCGCGGATCGCGATGTCCTCGCGCACCACCGACAGCGCCAGCTCAGGGATCAGCGCGACCCCGACACCGGCGGCCACGAGCCCCTGCACGGTCTGGTAGTCGTCGCTCTCGAACGACACGTTCGGCTCGAACCCGGCGGCGTGGCAGGAGCGCACCACGTGACGCGCGCACGGGCTTTGGCGGGAGGTCTGCACCCAGGCCTCGGCGCGCAGATCCTCAAGGCGCAGCCCGCCCTTGCCGGCCAGCGGATGCTCGCGCGGCAGCGCCAGGTACAGCGGGTCGCGCAGCAGCTCGATGCGCTGGAGGCCGTCCATCCCCGCTTCGGGCTCCTCGAACTCGAACAGCAGGGCGAGGTCGAACTCACCGGCGCGCAGGCGGGGAGCGATCTCCTCCGGCTCTCCCTCGGCCAGCGTCAGCTCGATCTCTGGATAGCTGGAGCGGAAGGTGGCGATCGCAAGCGGCATCAGGGTCGCGCCGGCGGTTGGGAAGGAGGCCATCCGCAGCCTGCCCGCACGCAAGCCGGCGATCGCTGAGAGCTCCGCCTCGGCCGCCTCCAGGCGCGCGAGGATCCCCTCCGCGTGCTCCACGAGCGCCTGCCCCGCCGGCGTTACGCGCACGCCGCGCGCATGACGCTCCAGCAGCGTCATCCCCGTTTCGGCCTCGAGCGTCGCCACCTGCTGGGAGACGGCCGACTGCGTATAGGAGAGAGCCTCGGCCGCCCCCGAGAACGAGCCCAGCCTTGCCACCTCGGCGAGGACTCGAAGTCGGCTCACATTCAGCATTAGCTGTCCTTATAGCTCAGATTATGAATTTCACTGGTGCTGATGCCAGGTAAGTGGAACCCTGTGGTCGAAGTCCAATCTCGGATCGTGTCACACAGGACGATCGCCATCACGGCAACAGGCGCCGGGCACGCAGTCGAGTCAGGCGAAAGGCACAAGGAGAAGAGCAATCATGTCCGCCAACATCATCATTTCCTACGACGGAACCAATAACGAGGACGACGCGGTCGCGCTCGGCCGGCTGTTCGCGGGCGCCGGCGCCGAGGTCTCGCTCGCATACGTGCGTCACGCCCCCGAGGAGGAGACCAGCCGCGAGATCCTCGCCCAGCACGAGGCTGAGACGCTGCTGGAGCGCGGCACCGAGCTGCTGGGAGACCGCGAAGCGCCTCGCCACGTGATCACCGACCGCTCGACGCCCGAGGGGCTCAGCAAGCTCGCCGCGCAGAACAAAGCCGATGTGATCGTGTTCTGCTCGGACTCTCACACCGCTCACGGCCACATCGGTGTGGGCAACTCCGCCCAGCGCTTGCTGGAGGGCGGCGCCACAGCCGTCGCGATCGCCCCAGCCGGCTTCGCTCGGGAGGCACAGGCGCGGGTCAACCGCGTCGGCGTCGCCGGCGATGGCAGCGCACAGGCGACCGCCGAGGCGCTCGCCGCGGCGCTCGGCGCGGAGCTGAGCGTCGCCGGCGAGCAGCGCGGCGACCTGCTCGTCGTCGGCTCGCGCCCCGAGGCCGAGCACGGTCGCGTCTCGCTCAGCGCCGCTTCTGAGAACCTGATCGAGGTCGCCACCTGCCCGGTGCTTGTCGTGCCGCGTGGCAAGTCCGTCGCATTCGACGGCATTACCGTCGCCGCCGCCTAGTCGGTCGTTGAAACGGCCGCACGGTCCAACGGGGCCGTGCGGCCTGTTGCCTTGTCGGGAGCAGGGTCGGGGCGCGCACGCCACGCGCGAGAGGCTTGTGGTGTGGGGTGTGGATCATCGACGTCGCGTGACGAGCCGAGGAGCCATTGTCCTGCGCTCCGATCTCAGCGTCTCGCGCGCCGCGCGCGCGCGTAGTGCGCGAGCGCCTGTGCGAAGTCGAGCGTGCCACCGAGGAAATGGCCGATCGGCCCGGTCCACAGCCATCTCTCGATGCGAAGCGCGCGGCTGGCGAGAGGGGTCACGGATCGGCACGGTATCGTGGCAGCCATGTCGAGCGCCCTGAAGACCCCCGTCCTGAAGACGAAGGTCACCGAGCTGCCCGAGTCGCGCGTGCGAGTCCAGGTCGAAGTCCCCCCGGGCGAGGTGGAGGTGCGCCTAGAGCGCAAGGCTCGCCAGCTCGGGCGCGAGATGAAGCTGCCCGGCTTTCGCCGCGGCAAGGTCCCAGCGCCGCTCGTGATCCAACGCGTCGGCCGTGAGGCTATTCTCGAGGAAGCCGTCCGCGACGCGCTCGGGAATTGGTATTCGGACGCCATCGAGACCTCCGGGATCGTCCCCGTCGGCGACCCGCGGCTGGACCTGGCAGACCTCCCTGAGCAGGGCGCGGCGCTCGAGTTCTCGATCGAGATAGGCGTGCTCCCTGCCGCTGATCTGGGCGAGTACAGAGGCCTCGAGGTCGGTCGTCGCGAGGCCTTGGTCGAGGAGGATGCGGTGCGGCGCGAGGTCGACGGGCTGCGTGAGCGCCTCGCGCGCCTGGAGACAGTGGAGCGCCAGGCCGCCTCCGGCGACTTCGTGGTGGTCGACTATCTCGGCTCCATCGACGGCGAGCCCTTCAAGGGCGGCGAGGGGCGTGACCAGCTCGTCGAGCTCGGCTCGGGCAACCTGATCCCCGGCTTCGAGGAGGGGATCGAGGGCGCCGAGGCAGGCGAGACGCGCACGATCGAGCTTTCCTTTCCCGCCGACTACACAAGCCAGGAGCTCGCCGGTCAGGATGCCTCGTTCGAGATAACGGTCAAGGAGGTCAAGCACAAGCAGCTGCCCGAGGTCGACGAGGACTTCGCCGTCGATATGGGCTTTGACTCCGTCGATGAGCTCACCGAGGACATCCGTGTGCGCCTCGGCGAGGTGGACGGTCAGCGCGTCGACGCGGAGTTCCGCGAGGCCGCGCTTGACGCGGCGGTCGCGAACGCGCAGGTCGACACCCCCGAGACGCTCGTGCGGGCCAAGGCGAGTGAGATGTGGGATCGGATGCTGCACTCTCTCTCTCATCGCGGCATATCGCGTGAGGCCTACCTGAAGATCACGGGACGCGAGGAGGACGATCTGATCGCGGAGCTAGCCGAGGAGGCCGCCCAGTCGCTGCGCCGCGAAGCGGTGATCGCCGCGATCGTGGCCGCCGAGGCGATCGCGCCGAGCGATCAGGATCTGCTCGAGGTCATCGCGCCCAGCGCCGAGCGCGAGGGGATAGAGCCGCGGAAGCTGTTCGAGGACCTGGGCGAGTCCGGCCGGCTGGATGATGTGCGCGAGGACCTGGCCGCCCGCCAGGCAGTCGAGCTCGTCGCGGCCGCGGCCAAGCCGATCCCAATCGAGCAGGCGCAGGCACGCGAGAGGCTCTGGACGCCCACGTCCGAGGAGCAGCAACCCGAGGGCGCCGGCGAGCAGGCGGCGGCGCGACTATGGACACCGGATCGCTAGCCTTGGGGCCCTGGGGGACACTCCCTCCAGGATATGTTCTGAAGGAATCGGGCCTGTAAAGCGAAACTGAAGCGAGGACCATGAGCCCACTAGTCCCAATGGTGGTTGAGCAGACCTCGCGAGGCGAGCGCGCGTTCGACATCTACAGCCGCCTGCTCAACGAGCGGATCATCTTTCTGGGAACCCCCGTCGACGACCAGATCGCCAACCTGATCGTCGCGCAACTGCTGCACCTGGAGTCCGAGGATCCCACCAAGGACGTGTCCATCTACATCAACTCCCCGGGCGGCTCGGTCTACGCTGGGCTCGCGATCTACGACACGATGCAGTTCATCAAGCCCGACGTGCAGACGATCTGCGTCGGGATCGCCATGTCGATGGGCGCGTTGCTGCTGGCCGGGGGGGCCGAGGGCAAGCGCATGGCGCTCCCCAACGCCAAGATCCTGATCCATCAGGTGTCCTCGAGCTTCCAGGGGCAGGCCACCGACATCGAGATCCACGCGAAGGAGATCATCGACGTGCGCAAACGACTTGATGAGATCATCGCCAAGCACACTGGCAAGAAGCTCGAGCAGGTCAGCAAGGACACCGAGCGCGACTACTTCATGAGCTCCGAGGAGGCCAAGGAGTACGGCATAATCGACCGCGTCATCTCAGAGCACTAGCTCTGAGCATGCGGGTCGCGTCGTCGTAGGAGGAGAGACGCAAACATGGCCAGACCAACCGATACCAACGAGCAGCTGCTCTGCAGCTTCTGCGGCAAGTCCCAGCGCCAGGTCAAGAAGCTGATCGCCGGCCCGGGCGTGTACATCTGCGACGAGTGCATCGACCTCTGCAACGAGATCATCGACGAGGAGCTCGCGGCGCCGCCCGCGTTCGACCTCGAGAACCTGCCCAAGCCGCGTGCCATCTACGACGTCCTCGACGAGTACGTCGTAGGCCAGGAGGCCTCCAAGCGCACCCTCTCGGTGGCTGTCTACAACCACTACAAGCGCGTGCAGATGATGCAGTCCGATGACTCCGACATCGAGTTGCAGAAGTCAAACATCCTCTTGCTCGGCCCTACCGGCTGTGGCAAGACGCTGCTCGCGCAGACGCTCGCGCGGATCCTCAACGTTCCGTTCGCGATCGCCGACGCCACCGCGCTCACCGAGGCCGGCTATGTCGGCGAGGACGTCGAGAACATCCTCTTGAAGCTGATCCAAGCCGCCGACTACGACGTCAAGAAGGCCGAGACGGGGATCATCTACATAGACGAGGTCGACAAGATCGCGCGCAAGGCCGACAACCCGTCGATCACGCGCGACGTCTCGGGCGAGGGCGTGCAGCAGGCGCTGCTGAAGATCCTCGAGGGCACCCAGGCCTCGGTCCCGCCGCAGGGTGGGCGCAAGCACCCTCACCAGGAGTTCCTCACGATCGACACCACGAACATCCTGTTCATCTGCGGTGGAGCGTTCGCGCATCTAGACAAGGTGATCGAGCGGCGCATCGGCCACAACGGCATCGGCTTCGCCTCCGCGATCGAAAGCAAACAGGAACGCGACACCGGCGAGATCTTCGAGCACTGCCTGCCCGAGGATCTGATCGAGTACGGCCTGATCCCCGAGTTCATCGGTCGCCTGCCGGTCATGTCCGCAGTCCATCAGCTCAGCTGCGAGGACCTCGTCTCGATCCTCACCGAGCCGCGCAACGCGCTGGTCAAGCAGTTCCAGCGCTTCTTCTCCTTCGACGGCATCGAGCTCGTGTTCGCCGAGGACTCGCTGCTGGCGGTGGCCGAGAAGGGGCTCGAGCGCGAAACGGGCGCCCGTGGCCTGCGCTCGATCATCGAGGAGATCCTGCTCGAGGTTCAGTTCGAGCTGCCCTCGCGGCGTGATGTCAAGAAGTGCGTCGTCACGCGCGACACGGTCGAAAAAGGCACAACGCCCACGCTCGTCACCGAAGCCGCTCCCGAGGAGCCCGCCGAGCGCTCGCTGCGCGAGGAGTCGGCGTAGGGGCCGCGAGCGGCCGTCACCTCTTTGAACGCCGTCGCACGCGGCCAAGTCGCTTGGCGGTTTCAAGGGCCTCGATATCAGTCAAGTCGATTGGACGCCCAGCGGCACGCTTCATCGCCAGCATGTCGTTGATCGACGCCACGCGGATGCTCTGGCCCGCCAGTTCCATGAGGTCAGCGCGGCGGCGCAATGTCTCATAGGGTGGGGCGCCCTCAGGCTCGACGAGTAGGTCGATGTCCCCCATGGATGTTGTCAAACAGAGGATTTGTGTGTGGTTCAAGGTGCGTCCGTCCGGCACGAAGGGCACCTTCTCCTCTACTCCGCGCAAGCGCGCTTGGAGTTTCACCAGAACCTCGCCAAGCGCGTCCAGGTTGGCTTGGGCGCCGGCGTAGCAGATGTCGAGATCCTTCGTAAATCGCGGCATTGCTTGCAGCGTGATCGCCACCCCACCGATTACAACGAAGTCGACCCCTCCATCGACGAGATCACGCAACAGTGTGCCGGGGCTGAAGTCAGGCCAATCAGCCACGGGCTCTTGCTCCGGCAATCGTCAGTTGGCGGCCCCACTCGTACATTTCTTCGAGTTGTACGAGCCTGCGCTGTGGGCTCACTCTCAGTTGCTCGAATACAAGCGTCTCGTCGATCGTTGACCTCCACGGCTCGGCTGAAAGCTTGACGCGATTCCCTGTAGCGCGCAACGCACTGTCGAGCGTCTCCACTGTCGGGTTGCTCCCGGGGCGCTCGAGCTTGGCAACAGCGGCTTGGCTCACCCCGAGTCGTCTCGCCAGGTCGGTCTGGCTGAGGTGGGCCTCGTTACGAGCTTTGCGGATCAACACGGCGGCGTCGGACATACCCTGATTATAACCTAAGAGTTATGAAGACAGAAGTCTACTTCCAAATGAATGTATTCAGTCGGTCGGACGCTAGTAGCATCCCCGCCGTGTCGATCACCGAGGAGCGCTGACGTGCATGACGATTTCCGCATCCGCGTAGAGGCCTCCTCGAGCGGGCAGGCGCACGAGCTGTTGCGCGCTCTGGAGGCCCACGAGCGCGACGGCGGCGCCGACTTGCCGAGCCCCGAGCACATCGCCGTCAGTCACGAAGAGGGACATGTCTTCCTGTATGCCGACTCCGCCGAGGAGGCCGCGCGGGCGCGTGCGACAGTCGAGGCCGTCCTCTCGGAGAGGGGCATCGCCGCAGAGGTGAGCTCCTGGCGCTGGCATCCCGAGGAGGACCGTTGGGAGGACGCTTCGCTTGCGCTGCCAAGCACCGCCGCCGAGCATGTCGTGGAGCACACGCGCCTCGAGGAGCTCGAGACCGAGGAGTCCGAGAGCGCCGGCTACCCGGAGTGGGAAGTGCGCGTCACGCTGCCCACGCACCACGACGCGCGCGCGTTTGCCGAGCGGCTCGCGGCCGAGGGGATCCCCGTGCAGCGCCATTGGCGCCATCTCACGCTCGGGGCGAAGGACGAGGACGAGGCGCGCGCGCTCGCCGAGCGCCTGCGCGCCGAGGCCCCGCGGGGCTCGAGCCTCGAGGTCGAGGGCGCCGCTTGGCCGATGTGGGTCGCGGTCAACGGGCCCGCTCGTCCGTTTGCCATCTTCGGCGGCCTGGCGCAGTAGCGCCAGTAGGCAGGCCCTCAGATCCTTTGGAAGACAGCGCCGAATGCGGCGCTGTCCCGGACCACACATGTGTGGTCCGGCCGACCGGCACATGTGCCGGTCGGTTCGGGGACGTGCATGCACGTCCCCGCCATTCGGCGCATGCGCCGAATGGAACGACAAATAAACCGTTCACAACCCTCCAATGCGAACGTTTGCGCTCGCGCCGTACACTCACGCTCCAATGGGTGAGCGCATCGCAGAGCTCGAAGCTCGCACCCGCTTCGAGCCCGCAGAGGTCGAGCCGCGAATCGTCGAGCGGTGGCTGTCGAGCGGCCTGTTCCATCCCGATCCCGACGGCGAGGCGAGCGAGAGCTACTCGATCGCGATCCCACCGCCGAACATCACCGGCTCGCTGCACATGGGTCACGCCCTGAACGGCTCTGTGCAGGACACGCTGATCCGCTACCAACGCATGCTCGGTCGGCGCACGAAGTGGATTCTCGGCACCGATCACGCTGGGATCGCGACGCAAGCGCAGGTCGAGAAGGCACTGCGCGCCGAGGGCACGAGCCGCCAAGAGCTCGGGCGTGAGGCGTTCGTGCGACGCGTTTGGGAGTGGCGCGAGCACTATGGCGGGAGGATCGTCGAGCAGCTCAAGCGGCTCGGCGCATCCTGCGACTACTCCGAGGAGCGCTTCACGCTCGACGAGCGCTACGCGCTCGCGGTCGCCGAGGTGTTCGTCGCTCTGTACGACAAGGGCTGGATCTACCGCGACCGCTACATCGTCAACTGGGACCCCGGCAGCCGCTCGGCGATCTCAGACCTCGAGGTGGAGGAGCGCAGCGAGACCGACACGCTCTACTCGATCCGCTACGACCTGGAGGACGGCGGCGCCGTCACGATCGCCACCGTCCGTCCCGAGACGATGCTCGGCGACACCGCGGTGGCCGTCCACCCTGACGACGAGCGCTACCGCGAGCTCGTGGGCCGCAACGCGATCCTCCCGCTCGTAGGCCGTCATCTGCCGATCGTCGCCGACGACTACGTGAAGATGGACTTCGGCACTGGCCAGCTGAAGGTCACGCCGGCGCACGACCCGAACGACTTCGAGATCGGACAGCGCCACGACCTCGACCAGGTCTCGGTGATCGGCGAGGACGGCCGCATGAGCGCCGAGGCCGGCGAGCGCTTCGCGGGACTGACGGTCATGGAGGCGCGTGAGGCGGTGGTGGCCGAGCTCGAGCGCGAAGGGCGGATCGTCGCCCGCGAGGAGTACGAGCACGAGGTGCCCTATTCGCATCGCTCGGGCGAGCGAATCGAGCCGCTGATCTCGCTGCAGTGGTTCATGAGCATGGACGAGCTGGCGGTCCCGGCGATCGCGGCGGTGCGCGACGGGCGCGTGCGGATCGTGCCCGAGAACCACCGCCGCGTCTACCTCGACTGGATGGAGAGCATCCGCCCGTGGTGCATTTCGCGCCAGCTGTGGTGGGGTCACCGCCTGCCGGTCTACTACTGCGAGACGTGCGGCCACGTCAACGTCGCGGTCGTCTCGCCCGCGGGCTGCGGCGAGTGCGGCGGCCGTGTCAGCCAGGAGGAGGACGTGCTCGACACGTGGTTCTCCTCGGCGCTGTGGCCGTTTGCCACGCTCGGCTGGCCCCAGGAGACCGCCGAGCTGAAGGCGTTCTACCCGACGAATGTGCTCTCCACGGCCAGAGACATCCTGTTCCTGTGGGTGGCGCGCATGATCATGATGGGCCTCGAGCTGACCGGCGAGGCTCCGTTCTCCGACGTCTATATCCATTCGGTCATCCAGGCGCCCGACGGACGGCGCATGTCCAAGTCGCTTGGCACCGGCATCGACCCGCTCGAGGAGATCGACCGCCACGGCGCCGACGCGGTGCGCTTCGGCCTGCTGGCGATGTCCTCCACGCAGGACGTGCGCTACTCGGCCGAGAAGGTCCAGCAAGGTCAGGCGCTCGCCAACAAGCTCTTCAACGCGGCGCGCTTCGCGCTCACGCGCATCCACGCGAGTCTCGGCTCGCAGGCTGCCTTGGCCGTGCGGCCTGTCGCCTCTGCGCGCACGGTCGAGGACCGCTGGATCCTCTCGCGGCTCGCGCAGGTCGAGGCCGACACGGCCGCTCGGATCGAAGACTATGACTTCTCGCACGCCGCGCTCGGCCTCTACGAGTTCGTGTACGGCGAGCTGTGCGACTGGTACCTGGAGCTGGTCAAGCACCGGCTGCCAGACCGGGTCGAGGGTGGCGAGCAGGTGTCTGATCGCGCGGGCGCCGAGGGGGGGTTTGAGGGCACGCGCGCCGAGGAGCGCCAAGCACTCGCCGCGACGCTGCTGTTCGTGCTGCGCGAGACCGTCGCCATGGCCCACCCTGTGATCCCGTTCGTCACCGAGGAGCTCTGGGCCTACCTTGACGGCAGCGGGGAGCTGCTTGCCGGCGCCTCCTATCCACGCTCGCAGGACGCGCTCATCGACCTGGAGGCGGAGGTGGTGCTCGAGCGGCTGATCGAGGCGGTCACGCTCGTGCGAGGCTGGCGGGACTCGGTCGGCGCTCGCGCGGGCCTGATCGTGCCCGCCCGTCTGTGCGCCGACGGCTATGAGCCCACCGCCGCGCCTGCTGGCGCGCCTGGCGCGCCTGGCGCTGTCCGAGGGCGCCCCCGCCGATGGCGCCTGCGTCGCTTCGATACCAATCCCCGGGGGGACGGTGGAGGTGCTCTCCGGGGAGGGCCTCGATCTTGGCGCCGCCGAGCGCAGGCGCGCCGCCGCCAGGGAGAAGCTGCTGACCGAGATCGACCGGGTGCGGGGCAAGCTCTCAAAGCCCGGCTTCGTCGAGAAGGCCCCGGTGGCCGTCGTGGAGGGCGAGCGCGAGCGCCTCGAGCATCTGCAAGCGGAGCTTCAGGCGCTGTGAGCCAAAGCTGGAGCCCCGAGCACGCCGAGCGTCACCTGCGCTCACTCGAGCTGTTCGGGATGCGCTTTGGCCTGGACCGGATGCGCCGCATGATGACCGTGCTCGGCTCGCCCGAGCGCAGCTTCGACTCGATCCACGTGGTCGGCACCAACGGCAAGACCTCCACCACCCGCATGATCGCCGCGATCCTAGAGCGTCACGGCGTGCGCACCGGCTGTTATCTGTCGCCCCACCTGGTGTCCTACTCCGAGCGCGTGCAGATCGCCGAGCGCGACATCGAGACGCACGCCTTCGCGGCCGCGATCGCTCGGGCGGCATGGGCTGCCGACCGTGTCAATCGCACGCTCGCCGACGACGACCACGTGACCCAGTTCGAGCTGCTGACGGCGGCGGCGCTGTGGGAGCTTGCGCGGCGCGGCGCGGAGGTCGTGGTGATCGAGGCCGGCCTCGGAGGCCGCTACGACGCGACCAACGTGGTCGACTCGACAGATAGCCGTGCTCACAAACGTCGGCCTGGAGCACACTCGCTGGCTCGGCCCGACGCTCGTCGACATAGCCACCGAGAAGCTCGCGGTGCTTGGCGAGCGCTCGGTGTTGGCGCTCGGCGCCGATCTGCAACCGGAGGTGCTTGACGTGGCTCGCGGCGCCGCCACGCAACACGCCGCGCGCATGCTGATCGCCGATGCTCCCCGCGAGGATCTGACGCTCGGGGCTCGCGGCCTTTTCCAGCGCGCCAACTTCGCGCTCGCGCGCTTGGCGGCCGAGGTGTATCTGGAGGGAGCCGGAATTCCGATTGCGCGAGGACGCTGTGCGCGCGGCGGCGATGTCCACCTCGGCGCCCGGCAGCATGCAGACGGTCGCGCGCGATCCGTTGACGGTGCTCGACGGGGCGCACAATCCAGCCGCCGCCGTGGCACTCGCCGAGTCGTTGCCAGACATGCTGGCCGGCCGCTCGTTGGGGCTCGTGCTCGGGGTGCTCGAGGACAAGGACGCGGCCGGGATGCTCGCGGTCCTGCTGCCATTGTGCGAGCGGGCTTGGTTCACCGCGCCGCCGAGCCGGCGAGCGCTGCCACCGGCGACGCTCCTGTCGCTGGCGCGCCAGCTGGGCTTCGAACAGGCCGCGTGCGAGCCCCAGGCGCGCACGGCCTTGCCGGAGGCGCAGAGCTGGGCGCGCACCCGCGAGGGGGGCGGGGCGGTGCTCGCGACGGCTCGGTCTACCTGGTCGGCGATCTGCTCGCGCATGCGCGCGAGCTCGGCTTGCGCATCGGCGGGGAGATGAGCGTCGAGCCGAGGAGCAGTCTAGTGGCGCGTGGGGGAGGGGAGCGGCGTGAACGACGACGGGCCGTCGGTGCTCACGATGATCGGGGCGGTCGCCTTGATCGTCGCACTTGTGATCCTGGTGTTCTTCGCCGCTGGATATGGCTTCGGACGGCTGTTCCTATGAGCTCACGCATTCGGTTGCGGGATTCCTTCCGGCGACAGGCTCTAAACTCGTCCGCCCCGATGCACGCTCTAGTATCAATTGGCACAGGCTCGCGCGTTTCCTCGCGAGCGCTCTCCCGTGAGGCCCTGTAGGGACCTTCGATGCCACCGATCGCCTACTTCGGAATCGAAAGCAGTGGCCTGAGTCCTCGCCATCGACCTGCTGATCCTGTTCCTCGTGGTCCTCTACGTCTCGCTCGTGTACTGGACCTACGCCGACGCGCGCCGGCGGATCGCCGACCCGATGCTTGTCGGGTGCGCCACCGCCGCGTCGCTGTTCCCGTTCGTCGGGCACGATCGTGTACATGATCCTGCGCCCGCCCGAGTACCTGGAGGACGTGCGCGAGCGCGAACTCGAGTTGCAGGCCGCGGAAGCGCGACTGCACGACCTCGACCACAGCCTCTGCCCCCACTGCGACTATCGCATCGAGCGCGACTTCATCCGCTGTCCCAGCTGCCTGCGCAAGCTCAAGGAGCGCTGCGCGAGCTGCTCGAAGCCGCTGGATCGCGCGTGGACGATCTGCCCCTACTGCGAGACTGAGGTGCCCGCCGCCAAGCCGGCGCGGCGAGCGCCCCGCCACGAGCGGGCGTCCGCGTCAGCCCCGCGCGGCCGTGCGGCCGCGGGGAGCGAGCTGGAGGCCGAGTCGCTGGAGGTCGAGCCAGGGCGGTCCCCTTCGCGCTCGCGCGCGTCGGAGCGAGCCGCCGAGCGCGCCGCCGTCAGGGCTCCTGAGCCGGCGACCCTGATCGGCGAGCCCTCCTCCTTCGCCTCGGAGTCGAGCTCCATGACGGCTGAGCCCGACGCGGGTGGCGAGGACGTCGACCGAGAGCCTGCTCCCAAGCCGAGCACGCGTTCGCGCGGCGTGCGACGCCCCCGCCCAACCTCCTGAGTACACGCCCATCCAAAGGACCCCATGGACCGCACGTTGATCCTCGTAAAGCCGGACGCCTTCGCTCGCTCGTTGACGGGCGAGATCATTGCTCGCTTCGAGCGCAAGGGACTGCGCATCGTTGCCCTGCGCCACATGACGGTCTCGACCGAGCTGGCTGAGCGTCACTACGCCGAGCATTCCGAGAAGCCCTTCTTCGGAGAGCTGGTCCAGTTCATCACCTCCGGGCCGATCGTCGCGATGGTGCTGGAGGGCGACGGACTCGGTGAGGGCGGCTCGTCAGGCGATCGGGGCAACCAACCCGCTCGACGCGGCCCCCGGCTCGATCCGCGGGGACTTCGCGATCGAGATGGGCCAGAACATGGTGCACGGCTCGGACTCGCTCGAGTCGGCCGAGCGCGAGGCGGCTCTGTTCTTCCCAGACCTCACCGCCTGAGGAGCTCGATGACGAGCGTGGCCGAGCCTCGTCCGCTCGTGCTCGCCTCCGCGTCGCCCCAGCGGCGGAAGACCCTCGAGCGGCTCGGGGTGTCGTTCACCGTCCGTCCTACTCACATCGCGGAGATCGAGCAGGGAGAGCCCGCCGAGGTGGCGGTGGAGAACGCGCTGCGCAAGGCGCGCGCGGCACGCGTGTCGGGCGTGCGGGAGACGATCCTTGGCGTTGACACGCTTGTGGCGCTTGGCGCGAGCATCTACGGCAAGCCACCGGACCAGAGCGCGGCGCGCACGACGATCGCCGCGTTGGCCGGCGAGACGCACACGGTGCTCAGCGGAGTGGCGCTGCTGCGCGGAGATCGCGAGCAGGTGGCGCTGGCCCGGACAGAGGTCGTCTTTCGCGATTGCGACGAGCAGCTGGTCGACTGGTACGTGGCCAGCGGTGAGTGGCGCGAGAAATCCGGCGGCTATGCGATCCAGGGCCTCGGGGCGGTGCTCGTGCGCGAGATCCGCGGAGACTATGAGAACGTAGTCGGGTTGCCGCTGTCGACGCTGCTCGATCTCTGCCCCGAGCTACTCCCGTCCCGCCTCGAGCGACACTGATCGTCAGTCCTGGCTCCGGCTTGTCGAGCGACACTGATCGCCGGTCCTGACTCCGGCTTGTCGCTGACGCTGGCCTGAGCCGCTCCGCGCGTCTGCGGTGAGCATTTTGCCTGCAAATACGCTGTCAGGCTTGCCGGGGAAGCCATGGGGTCCGCTAGACTCCCCGCCGGGCACGCCCCGGCCGCCGGGCGCCAGATGACCGGTGACGCGAAAAAGCCGAATCCGAGCGTGCTCCTACTCGCAAGATGAGCATCCTCACCTACCTAACCGGATTCGGTGGCCGCGACATGGCGGTCGATCTCGGGACCGCCAACACGCTTGTGTACGTGCGCGGGCGCGGGATCGTCCTGTCCGAGCCGAGCGTCGTGGCGATCGACTCGCGCACCGGCGAGGTGCACGCCGTCGGGATCGAGGCCAAGCGCATGCTCGGCCGCACCCCCGGGACGATTCAGGCCATCCGTCCGCTGAAGGACGGCGTGATCGCCGACTTCGACGTGACCGAGGAGATGCTGCGTCACTTCATCCAGAAGGTCCATCAGAACCGCTGGGCCCATCCGCGGGTGGTTGTATGCGTGCCCTCCGGCGTGACAGGCGTGGAGAAGCGCGCCGTCGAGGAGGCTTGCCTGTCGGCTGGCGCCCGCACCGCCTACCTGATCGAGGAGCCGATGGCGGCCGCGATCGGCGCCGGCTTGCCAGTAGGTGAGCCCACCGGCTCGATGGTGGTCGACATCGGTGGGGGCACCTCCGAGGTCGCGGTGATCTCGCTTGGCGGGATCGTCGTCTCACAGTCGATCCGTGTTGGGGGCGACGAGATGGACGAGGCGATCATCAACTACGCCAAGAAGGAGTACAAGCTCCTGATCGGCCAGCAGACCGCCGAGGAGCTCAAGCTCGAGATCGGCTCGGCTTGCGCGATGGAGGAGGAGCTGCAGGCGGAGATCCGCGGGCGCGACATGGTGGCGGGCCTGCCAAAGACCGTCGTGCTGACAAGCGAGGAGATCCGCCAGGCGCTTGAGGAGCCGCTCTCGCAGATCATCGAGGCGGTCAAGGAGACGCTCGACCGCACGCCACCGGAGCTGGCCTCGGACATCATGGATCGCGGGATCATGCTCGCGGGCGGGGGGGCGCTGCTTCAAGGCCTCGACCAGCGCCTGCGCGAGGAGACGCAGATGCCCGCGCACCTGGCGGAGTCGCCGCTCACGTGCGTGGCGGTCGGCTCGGGGCGCTCACTCGAGGAGTTCGAGGCGATCCACCGCTCCAACCGCAACTCGCGCAACCGCCGCCGACGATGACGGCCAGCGTCGGGCGCTTGCGCCAGGGTACCCTTTCCCGTGAAGACTTCGGAAGGTCTCTATTCGTGTATGACAAGACCGTTCGGCGCAGGCGCGCAGTGCTCGCACTGCTCGTCGTGCTCTCCCTGATACTGCTGACCGCCTATTTCGGCGAGACCCGCAACGGCAGCCTGCACTCGCTGCAGAGCGGCTTCCTGACCGTCGTCTCGCCGATCCAGGACGGCGCCAACAAGGCGCTCAAGCCAGTGCGCGACCTGTTCGGGTGGTTCGGGAGCACACTGCACGCCAAGAGCCAGAATGCCGAACTGCGCAAGCAACTCGCCACGGCACGCAGGGAGTTGACAGCCAAGCAGTCCAACGAACGCTCCTATGCGGAACTGCTCAAGCTCTATAACCTCAACAAGACGCTCAGCATCGCCGACTACAGCCCAGTCACGGCGACAGTCATCTACCAGTCGCCCAACATCTGGTACAAGACCGTGACAATCGACCACGGCTCATCTTCGGGAGTGAGAGTCAACGACCCGGTGATCGACGACGAAGGGCTGATCGGAAAGGTCACGCGGGTCGCCTCAGACGGTGCGCTCGTGAGCTCGATCACCGACAGCGAAGTCGAAGTCACGGCGAAGATCAGCGCCACCGGCGACGAAGGCATCCTGCAGCCGCAGGTCGGCGAACCGGGTCGCTTGCTGATGCAGTACCTGTCCTCGAACGCCCCGGTCACGCGCGGCGACTACGTCGTCACGGCCGGCAAGGTCTCGTGCCGGTGCGAGACGCTCTTCCCGAAGGGCATCCCGATCGGGCAGGTCACCTCTGAAGACGAACGCAGCCCGTTCAAGTCGGTCAACGTCAGCCCGCTTGCGAACCTCCACAGCCTTGATGTCGTGCAGGTGCTCACGCACTCCTCGGGCTCGCGCGCCGCCCGCCTCTCGAGCCTGGCGACCAGCCTCACACCATCGCAATCCGGCTCCGAAGAAGGAGCCCAGAGCGGTCAGCTCGCATCGACGGGCGGTGGCGGATGAGCTCCCGTGTGCTGAGTCCCCAGAGCGCGACTGCGGGCCAGGCGAGCTCGGCATGGCTGCCGGGCTCACTGCTGTGGCGAGTGGCGATCCTGTCGGTTGTCGTCGTGTTCGTGCAGATCAGCGTCGTCTCCGAGGTGCCGGTGCTCGGGGTCAGCGTCGATCTCTCCCCGCTGCTCGTCGCCTTCACCGGCCTGCTGTGTGGCTCGATGCTCGGGGCCATCGCCGGCTTCGCCGTAGGCCTTTTGATCGACCTCGCTTTGATGCAGACGCTCGGCGTGACATCGCTGACGTTCACCATCATCGGCTACTGGGCGGGACGGCTGCGCGAGCTGCGCGACCCGCAGGCGGCGCTGACCCCGCTGTTCGTGGGCGCCGCCGCCGCCGCCAGCGCGATGATCGGCTACTCGGTGATCGAGTTCCTGCTCGGCGTCGACGCCCCCGTGAGCCTGGAGCTATTGCGCGAGATCGTGATCGGCGTGCTCGTCGACACAGTCGTGGCGTTGCCGATGTGGGCGCTCGTGCGCCGCTGCCTGATCGGCGGGCTGCCCGACGACCCACGCCGTCGCCGTCGTCGGGCCTATACGACCGGAGGCTTGAGTCCGCTGTCACGAAGCTCGTCTGGCACTCGATGACGCAAGCTGCTGCCGTGCGACCCGCAGAG
Source organism: uncultured Solirubrobacterales bacterium (assembly GCA_963764655.1). Lineage (GTDB taxonomy): Bacteria > Actinomycetota > Thermoleophilia > Solirubrobacterales > Solirubrobacteraceae > Palsa-744. The sequence continues at coordinate 1,019,221 of CAVXTI010000001.1, read as the reverse complement.
GCTCTCAGTTGAGCACGATCGAGCGACTCAAGCCCAACGAGCCGCGCACGCCGGTCTCTCCGCAGCTCGCGCTGCGGGTCGCGATCCTGGGGAGCCTTGCGCTCGTCATGTTCGCGATCATCTTCTTCAGGCTGTGGTACCTGCAGGTGCTCACCGGCGAACAGTACGTCCAGCAGGCCAAGGTCAACGACCAGCGCGTGCTGCCGATCCCGGCCCCGCGCGGGGAAATCCTGGATCGCTCCGGACGCCCGATCGTGACCAGCAGCGTCACCAACGCGGTGCAGATCATCCCCAGCTCGCTGCCGACCGCGGTACGCGAACAGGCGGCCGAATATCAGGAAGCGCTCGCCGAAGCGCAGGCCGCATACATCGTGGCTGATGAGCGCTTGAAGAGCTACCAGGCACAGTTGCACGACCGTCACGCGACGCGCGGCGAGCGCACGGAGCTGCATGCGCTGCGCCACAAGGCCGCTCACATACGGTATGTGGCGATCCCCCGATTGCCACGCTCGGCGACGAAGGTGCGTCATCTGTTCGATCGCCTTGCTCCGGTCATCGGCCTCAGCCCGCGGCTGATCGACGAACGCGTGATCGCCGGGATAACTCAGCTCCCCTACGCGCCGGTGACGATCAAGACCAGCGCCGGCCGCGACGCGCTGACCGTGCTCGCCGAGCGCAAGAACGAATTTCCCGGAGTCGAGCAGCAGCAGGTGTCGATCAGGAGATATCCCTACGGGGAACTGGCGGCGCAGGTCCTAGGCCACGTCGGCCAGGTCACCGGAGGGCAGCTGAAGCTGAAAGCCTTCCGAGGAGTGCAGCAGGGCACGGTCGTGGGCAAGGAGGGGCTCGAGTACTACTACGACCGCTATCTGCGCGGCGTGCCCGGCGCCGAGTATGTGCAGGTCAACGCGGCCGGCGAAGCGGAGCCCACGGCCGCGCTCCCGACCGAGCCACAAGCCGGCCACAGCGTCAAGCTGTCGCTCGACCTCGGCCTCGAGCAGGAGGGAGAAAAGGCGCTGCGCGAAGGCATCGCAAGGGCGCAGGCGGCCGGCAAGTCGGCCAACGCGGGCGCGTACATGGCGATGGACCCACGCAACGGGCAGATCCTGGCGACCGGCTCCTACCCAAGCTTCAACCCAAACGTGTTCGCCAAACCGCTCACGTCCAGACAGTACGAGGCGCTCATCGGCGGAGCGAGCAGGTTGACCGATAGAGCGGTCAACGGCGAGTACCCAACCGGCTCCACGTTCAAGCCGATCACGGCGATGGCGGCGCTCGAAGGTGGGGTCATCACGCCCACCGAAGGCCTCGGAGCCGGCAAGTGCATCACGGTCGGGCTGCAGCAGTTCTGCAACGCGGGTCACGCCGAATACGGCGCCGTGGGCCTCGTAGAAGCGTTGAAGGTGTCCTCAGACACCTACTTCTTCGAAGTCGGCGAGCGCGCCAACAACCACGGCAACGTGATCCAGAGAATGGCTCGCAAGCTGGGTGTGGGTCGACCAAGTCATATCGACCTTCCGGAAGAATTCCCGGGCATAGTCCCCGACCGGCAATGGCGTGAGCGGCGCAACCGAGAAGAGGTCAAGTGCGAGCACGACACGCACACGTCCTCGTGCGGCTATGTCGCCGAAGTGAGGCCATGGAGCGTTGGCGACAACATGCAGCTCGCGGTCGGCCAGGGGGACCTGCTCACCGACCCGCTGCAGATGTCGGTCGCATACTCGACGCTCGCCAACGCCTACACGCACGAAGGCTACGGCACGGTGGTGCGCCCGCACTTCGGCTTGGAGATAGACGACTCCAGCGGTGGGCTGGTGCAGGAACTGAGCTCCCCGCCGCTGGGTCACGTGCGCCTCAACTACTCCGAGCTCAGCCTCGTGATGGAGGGCATCCATGAGGCCGCCTCCCAGCCAGGCGGCACCTCGGCCGACGTGTGGGCCGGCTGGAACCAGGCGCAGCACCCCGTCTTCGGCAAGACGGGCACCGCACAGCACGAAGGCAAGGAAGACCAGTCGTGGTACATGTGCTACATCGCCGACCCCAACCACCCGATCGTTATCGCCGTCACGGTCGAGCAGGGCGGCTTCGGCGCCGAAACGGCTGCGCCGATCGCACGCCTGATCGCCGCCAAGTGGTTCAACCAGCCCGAGAAGTTTGTCGCCGGCGCCTCCAAGACGCAATGACCCCGCCCGCTCTAAGCCCGATCGTCGCGGCCGAGGAGGCCCCCGTTCAGGCCACCCGAGCGCTGCGCATCCCGCTCGACCCGTTGCTGACGCTCGCGACCGTCGGCCTTGCCGTCTGCTCGATCGTCACGCTTGGCGCGGCAACCCGCAACCTGATCCCGGGCCAGCCTCGTTACTACGTGGATCGCCAGACGACGTACCTGATCGTGGGGCTCGTGCTGATGCTGGCGCTCTCGCGCGTGGACTATTCGCGGCTGCGCCATCTCATGTACGGCGCCTACGCCGCTCTGTTGCTCAGCATCCTCGCCGTGCTCGGCCTCGGCCACACCGCGAACGGCGCGCAGCGCGCGATCAACTTCCCGCTCTTCTCGTTTCAGGCGTCCGAGCTCGGCAAGGTGCTTCTGATCCTCGCGCTGTCGGCGTTGATCGTCAACCGCGCGAGGCAGCTGCGCGAGCTCGACACGACCGCGCGTGTGATGCTGGCCGCGCTCGTGCCGGCGATGCTCGTGATCGCCCAGCCCGATCTCGGCTCGGGCATGGTCTACATGGTGATCGCCTTCACGCTGCTGTTCGTCGCCGGCACTTCCTGGCGCCAGCTGACCGGCGCTCGTGGTGCTCGTGCTGGTGTCGGCCACGTTCGTGCTCGTGGCAGCGCCCGCAGCCGGTGTGCACGTGCTCAAACCTTTCCAGGAGGAACGGCTGACGGCCTTCCTGCACCCGTCGAGCAACCCCGAAAAGCAGGGCTATCAGCAGGAGGAGTCGAAGGTAGCGATCGGGGCCGGGCAGAAGACCGGCCGTGGCGTGAACGCTACCCAGACAAAGCTCAACTTCGTGCCTGAGGACCACACCGACTTCATCTTCGCCGCCGTCGGCGAGCAGTACGGCTTCGTGGGCGCGGCGTTCGTCCTGTCCCTCTACGCGCTGCTCATCTGGCGCACCCTTCGCATCCTCACGATGGCCAAGGACCTGTTCGGCTCGCTGGTGGCCGCCGGGGTTGTGGCTATGCTGATGTTTCAGGTGTTCGTGAACGTGGGGATGTCAATTGGGATAATGCCCATCACCGGCGTCACGCTGCCGCTCATGAGCTACGGCGGCTCGTCGGTCATAACGACACTTCTGGCCGTGGGTCTGCTGCAATCGATCTACGTTCAGGCAAGCGCCTCGCAGGCGCAGAAGGGCCGCGTTTTCCGCTACTAGACAGATGCACGCCGAAACCTCCTCACAACCAGCCAAGGCAGCGCCCGTGACCGCAACGGCACAGCGCTCGCCTGCACGGAGCTCGGCCAGTAAGCGGGCCGCGAGGACATCGTCCTCGCCCAATACAGATCTCGAAAGACTGGATCAAATTGAGAAAGCAAGTGCTTGTCAGCGTCGATCGCGCGGAGACGCGCGTGGCGCTTCTGGAGGCGGCCGGAACGCCCGGCGCCTCACGTTCCGCCGGGCGCGCCCGCAAGGGATCGCCCGCCCGCCCGGGAGCCGACTATCGCATAGCTGAGCTCTACATCGAGCGCCGCGGAGGGCGCTCGATCGTCGGCAACATCTACAAGGGGAAGGTCGACAACGTCTTGCCCGGGCTGGAGGCCGCGTTCGTCGACATCGGCCTCGAGAAGAACGGCTTCCTGCACGTCGACGAGATCGTGCTGCCTGGCGTCGAGGCGCCCAAGCGCGGGCGCGGAGGGGGGCGCAAGATCGCCGACCTGCTGCAGCCCGGCCAGGAGATCGTGGTGCAAGTCGTCAAGGACCCTCTCAAGACAAAGGGGGCGCGTCTGTCGATGGAGGTGACGATCGCCGGGCGCTACATGGTGTACGCGCCGACCGGCGAGGGGGTCGGCGTGTCGCGACGCCTGGAGGACAAGGAGCGCGAGCGCTTGCGCCGCCAGACGGCCAAGCTCGACATCGGGCAGGGAGGAGTGATCGTGCGCACCGCCGCCCACGGTGCTGAGCGGGCTGACTTCGAGCGTGAGCTGCTCTACCTGCACAAGCTGCACGAGGTCTTGATGAAGCGTGTGGAGGACACTCAGGCTCCGGCGATGGTCTTCCAGGAGGCCGACCTGTCGGTCAGGGTCGTGCGCGACATCTTCTCCGAGCACTTCGAGCGCGCGATCGTCGACGACGAGTTGCAGCACCGCCGGCTCGTGTCGTTCTTCGCGCGCACCGCGCCAGAGCTCGTCGAGCGCGTCGAGCTGTGGGAGGAGGCTGAGCCGCTGCTGGACGCCTACAAGGTGACCGAGGCGATCGACGGGGTGATGTCGCGGCGCGTCGACCTCCCAAGCGGCGGCTACCTGATGATCGACTACGCCGAGGCGCTGACCGTGATCGACGTCAATTCGGGCAGCTTCATCGGGCGAGGCAAGGGCGCCGGGCTCGAGGAAACGATCACCAAGACGAACCTCGAGGCCGCCGAGGAGGTCGTCAACCAGCTGCGGTTGCGCGATATCGGCGGGATCATCGTGATCGACTTCATCGACATGGCGCGCGCGCGCAACCGCGACGCCGTGATGAAGACGCTGCGCAAAACGCTCGACGAGGACCGCACGAAGACGTTCACCGCCGAGATATCGCGGCTGGGCTTGGTCGAGATGACACGCCAGAACGTGACCGAGGGCGTGCGCGAGATCATGAGCCGTCCGTGCCCGACCTGCGAGCGGCGAGGGCGTGATCCGCTCAGAGGAGACGATCGCGATCGAATTCGAGCGCAGGCTGCGCGACGTCGTGGTGGAGCACCCTGACGCCGAGGCGTTCCTTGTGCAGATCAACCCGCGTGTCACCGCCGAGTTCACCGGACAGGGCTCGCGCGTGCTGCACGCGCTCGAGGCGCAAACCGAGCGCTCGTTCCATTTCGAGGGCTCGGAAGGGCTCGCGCTCGACCACTTCGCGATCACCTTCCAAGGGACGCGCGAAGAGGTCGAAGAACGCGCGCTGCCGTTCCGCGAGAGCGACGAGGTGCTCGTGGACATCGTCGAGCCGCACATGTACGACGTGGACGACGCCGTGGCCAAGCTCGACGGTTACATCATCTCGATCGCGGGCGCCGCTCGCCACGTCGGTGAGAAGCGCATGGTGCGCATCGAGACGGTCGGGCGCACCGCCGCCTAGCGCTCTCCTGCTGGACGAGTCCGGTGAGGTGATCCGTCCCGCCCCACGACCCGCCGCCCGCCCGGCGGCGAGGCGCTCGCGCAGGCGCAGCCCCAAGCCCGCGGAGCGTGCCCGATCCGCCGAGTCGGAGCCGGGCTCGTCGGAGCCCGAGGGGCTGGTTGCGGCCGTCGCGCCGCAGGGTCCCGCGGAAGAGCCCGAGGAGCTGGTGGCCGTGGCCGACTCGCAGTCGAGCTCAGGGGAGCCGCGGGACGAGGGAGGCGAGGATGACCTACAATCCAAGCCTCGGCGCCGCGGCCGCAGAGGCGGACGGCGCCGTTCGGCCGCCAAGGCCCAGGCAACCTCGGAGTAGACATGTACGCGATCGTCAAGACAGGCGGCAAGCAGTACCGCGTCGAGCGGGGTCAGACCCTGCTCGTGGAGCGCCTTGCCGCCGACGAGGGCTCGAACGTCGCATTGGAGCCGATCCTCTACCGCTCCGACGACGCCGTATTCGACGCGGCCGGCGCTGAAGAAGGTCAAGGTCACGGCGAAGATCGTCGCGCACGAGCGCGGCGAGAAGCTGCGCGTGTTCAAGTTCAAGCCCAAGCGCGGCTACAAGCGCCGCACCGGCCATCGTCAGGAGCTGACGCGGATCGAGGTCACCGACATCTCGATGGGCACTGCGGCTCCAAGAAGACGGCCGCTAAGCCCAAGGAGACCCAGGATGGCTCATAAGAAGGGGCTCGGATCGAGCCGCAACGGTCGCGACTCGAACGCCCAGCGACTCGGCGTGAAGACGTTCGCGGGCCAGACCGTCACGGGCGGCGAGATCATCGTGCGCCAGCGCGGCACCCGCTTCAAGCCTGGGACGGGCGTCGGGATCGGCAAGGACGACACGCTCTACGCGCGTGCTGCCGGGCACCGTGCAGTTCACGACCGGCCGTCGTGGCCGGGTCGTGAACGTGCTTTCGAGAGCGACTGACAGCTTCCGCCCGGCTTGCCGGGCCGGCCTGCCACGATCTGCGCGATGCTGCACGACCGCGCGAGAATCGAAGTGAAGGCCGGCGCCGGCGGCGACGGCAGCGCCGGCTTTCGTCGCGAAGCTCACGTTCCGCGTGGCGGTCCCGACGGCGGCGACGGGGGACGAGGCGGCGACGTCGTGCTCGTGTGCGACGACTCTCTGCGCGATCTGCAGAGCTTTCGACGCAAGGCCCACTATCGAGCGGGGCGTGGGGGCCACGGCGAAGGCGCTCTACGCCACGGCGCCGACGGTGAGACGCTCCTCGTGCGCGTCCCTCCGGGCACACAGGTGCAGGGCACCGACGGCGATGTGAGCGGACGTCGCTGGGATCTGCTGGCGGCCGGCCAGCGCGCCGTGGTCGCCAAGGGTGGCTCTGGCGGGAGGGGCAACAAGCGCTTTGCCACACCCACACGCCAGGCGCCGCACTTCGCAGAGCGTGGTCTGTCTGGCGAGGAGGGTTGGCTGCGGCTGCAGCTCAAGCTGCTGGCGGACGTCGGCCTCGTGGGTCTGCCAAACGCCGGCAAGTCCTCGTTGCTCGCGCGGCTCACGCGCGCTACGCCGAAGGTCGCGAGCTATCCGTTCACGACGCTCTCGCCGGTGCTCGGGTGCTGGATACCCCTCGGGGCACAGGGAGAGGAGCGCCAGCTCGTGATCGCCGACATCCCCGGCCTCATCGAGGGTGCGAGCGACGGGGCGGGGCTCGGCCACGACTTCCTCGCGCACGTCGAGCGCACGCGCCTGCTCGTGCACGTGCTCGACCTCGCGCCCGAGCTCTCCGCGGATTCGGACCCCACCCACCAGGCCGACGCGCTCGCCAATCACGCCACGATCGAGCAGCGAGCTGGCCGCCCACGACGAGCGTCTCGCTCGCCTGCCGCGAGTTCTCGCCCTCTCCAAGGCCGACCTGGTCCCGCCGGAGCGTGTCGCCGAGGCGCTCGAGCTCTGGTCGGAGCGCCTCGGGCCGGACGTATCGGTGATCGCGACCTCGAGCGCCACCGGCGCCGGCGTGGCGGAGCTCGCGGCGGAGCTGCTGCGCACGCGTGTCCCGCGCTGGCGACCGTCGCTGCGGCGAGGCTCTCGAGGGCGAGCGACCTGCGCGGAGGAGCGTCGAGCAGGCGCTCGCCGAGCACATGGTGTTCCGGCCCGGCGGCTCCAGCGGCTTCGTCGTCGAGCGGATCGCCCCCGGCTCGTTTGCCGTCAACGGTCGGGGCGTTGAGCGTCTGCTGGCGCGCTACGACATCGACAACGAGGACGCGATGGCCTATCTGGAGGGACGCCTGCGCAAGATCGGCGTGCTGCGCGCGCTCGAAGCGGAGGGCTTCCAGGCCGGGGACGACCTGGAGATCGCGGGCGTCGCCTTCGAGCTGGATCCCGACGATCCCGCGTAACGCGACTGCGCCCGCATTCGCGACGCCGGGCGCCGCATCCGGCGCAGTCGCCACTCCGCGGTCACGACCTTGTGACTTGCCCAAGAACGAACAGCTATCCCAAAATCCTAAGCCTGTCTGACAGACGAGCCGTGGGCCCACCATCTACGCTGCGGTTGCGATGAAGCGCGTGGTCATCAAGCTCGGGTCGAGCATCGTCGCCGACGACGACGGCGAGCTGCGCACCGGCGTGCTGCGGCGGATTTGCGACGTGGTCGCCTCGCTGCACGGTCGAGGGCAAGGAGGTCGTGATCGTCTCCTCGGGCGCCATCGCCCGTGGCGTGCGCATCATGGGGCTGCGCGCGCGCCCGGGTGCCGTCGAGGAGCTGCAGGCGGCAAGCGCCGTCGGCCAGGGAAAGCTCTATCGCGCCTACGACGAGCTGCTGCGCGAGCGCGAGCTCGTCTCCGCGCAGGTGCTTGCTCACGTTCATGGACATGAGCGCGCGCACCCACTACCTGAACGCGCGTCAGACGCTTGCGCAAGTTGCTCGAGTGGCGGGTCGTGCCGGTGATCAACGAGAACGACACCACCGCCACCGACGAGATCTCCTTCGGCGACAACGACTTCCTGGCCGCCCAGGTGGCGATCCTGGTCTCGGCCGACCTGCTCGTGCTGCTAACCGACATCGACGGTCTCCACACGGCCGACCCCCGCCACGATCCCGACGCGCGCCTCGTGCGCGAGGTCACCGACTTCGAGGCGCTCGAGGGGATCGAGGTGGGCCACACAACCTCCCCGCTCGGCTCGGGGGGGATGCGCTCCAAGGTGGTCGCGGCCGACATGGCCACCGCCGCCGGGATCCGGCCGTCATCTGCAACGGTGTGCGCGAGGGAGCGCTCGCGGCGGTCCTCGCCGGGCACATGGAGGGCACCAACTTCCCCCCCGCGTCGCGCGTCACTCGTCCTTCAAGCTGTGGCTGCGCTACGCCAAGCCGAGCCACGGCACGATCGTCGTGGATGCGGGGGCCGCTCGTGCCCTGCGCGAGGAGGGGACGAGTCTGCTGCCGGTGGGAATCGTGGAGGTGCTCGGCTCCTTCGACGCCGGGGACGCGGTGGAGATCGTCGAGCGCGATGCCCTCCGGAGGGGTACGGGCCGCGGCGCTGGCCAAGGGCATCTGCAGCTACTCCGCTCCAGAGCTCCGGCGCGTCATGGGCCTCAAGTCGCAGCGCCGTGCAGGAGCTTCTCCCGCGCGCCACCGAGGAGGCCGTGCACCGCGACTACATGGTGCTCGCCTGAGCGCTCGCCCCACGCGTACGCGTGGGGCAGGTCCTTTTGGCAGTGCCCGATGCGTCTTGCCGCGCACGTGAGCACGATTTGGCGGAGTCGGCTGCGGGCGCCGGCGGCGGCAAGCCCACGCTCGTGCGCCATCTCGCGTCGCGGGGTGCTGTCGTACCCTTTAGGGCGATGGCTGTCACTGTCTCATCGGTAGCCGAGGTCTGCGAGCGCGCGCGTGAGGCGTCCAGGCGCTGGCTCGCGCCGACACGGCCACCAAGAACGCGGCGCTTCTCGGCATCGCCGCCGCCCTGCGCGAGCGCACCGAGGAGATCTCGCGTGCCAACGAGCGAGACCTCGTGGCGGGACGCGAAGCCGACATCGGCGAGGCGCTGCTCGACCGTCTGCGTCTCGACGAGCAGCGGATCGAGGGGATAGCCGCGGGCGGTCGAGTCAGATCGCGGTGCTGGGCGATCCGGTCGGGGAGGTGATCGACGGTCACCGACTGCCAAACGGGTTGGATGTGCGCAAGGTGCGCGTGCCGCTCGGCGTGGTCGCCGTCGTCTACGAGGCGCGTCCCAACGTCACGATCGACGCGGCCGCGCTGTGCTTGAAGTCGGGCAACGCGATCGTCCTGCGCGGCTCCTCGAGCGCGGCTCACTCCAACGCGGTGCTCGCCTCGATCGCCTCGCGAGGCCGCCGTCGAGGCGGGTCTTCCCGACGGCTGCATCGGACTGGTCGCCGGCGGCGGACGGGAGGAGCTGGCCGAGCTTGCCACGCAGGACGGCCGATCGACCTGCTGATTCCGCGCGGGGGCGAGGGCCTGAAGGCCGCTCTGAAGGACGTGGCGAGCGTGCCTGTGATCTATGCCGCCTCGGGCAACTGCCACGTGTTCGTCGATGCCTCGGCCGACCTCGAGGAGGCGCTCGAGCGATCGTGCTCAACGCCAAGACCCAGCGCCCCGGCGTGTGCAACGCCGTCGAGACGCTGCTTGTCCATGCGGACATCGCGCCGACAGCTGTCATCCCGCTCGTCGAGCGGCGTGCGATCCGCGGCGACGAGCCGGCTGGGCGGTGGAGGGTCTGCGGACTTTCGAGAAGAGGACGAGCGACTGACAGCTCGCCGGCGACGGTTCGAGCCGCGTCGAGCCGGCCACCGACGGAGGACTGGGACACCGAGTATCTCGCGATGACGCTCGCGATCGCGTGTCGTGGACTCCGTCGAGCAGGCGATCGAGCACATCGCCCGCCACGGCTCTGGGCACTCGGAGGCGATCGTCACGAGCGACGCCGCCAGCGCGCGCGCGTTCCAGCTCGGCGTGGACGCGGCCTGCGTGTACGTGAACGCCTCGACGCGCTTCACCGACGGGGGCGAGTTCGGGATGGGCGCGGAGATCGGCAACTCGACGCAGAAGCTGCACGTGCGCGGGCCGATCGGCCTGCGCGAGCTGTGCACGTTCAAGTACCTGGTCGAAGGTGCCGGCCACGTCCGTGCCTGAGGCGGCCGCGGAGGTGAGGTCGCGCCCACGTTCGTGTCCGACCCCGCTGCGCCAAAGCAGGCGCCGCCGAAGAATTGGGATCCTCGGCGGCATGTTCAACCCTCCCCACATCGGTCATGTCGCGCTCGCGCGAGCGGCCGCCGAGGAGCTGCGCTCTGCAGCGAGTGCTGCTGACGCCTGTGCTCGTCCCGCCACACAAGCCGGCCAAGTGGGATCCCGGGAGCCGAGCATCGCTGGCGATGTGCCGTCTTGCGGTGCGTGACGTCCCCGCTCTGGAGGTGTGCACGCTCGAGCTCGAACGGCCGGGCCCGTCCTACACAGTCGATACGCTGAGAAGCATCCATGCCGAGCGATCCCAGACGCGGAGCTGACCCTGATAGTCGGCGCCGACATGGCTCGGACGCTCGGCTCCTGGCGCGAGCCGCGGCGAGATCCTCGGTCTGGCACGGCTGGCCGTGGCCGAGCGCGACGGCTCGACTCGCGAGACGGTGCTGCGACGCGCTCTGCGCCTCTCGGGCGGCGCGGATAGGATCGTGTTCCTGCGGATGGCCCCTCACGACGTCTCCTCCTCGCTGGTCCGCCGGCGCATCGACCGCGGGCGAGTCGATCGAGCGGCTCGTGGGCCCCGAGGTGGCGCGGCTACATCGCCGAGCACGAGCTCTACGGCCGCCGGCCCGTCGGGCGCGCTCGGAGGGCGGGCGATGAGCTCGCGGGAGCTGCTCGCCGAGATCTGCCGCTACGCCGAGGACAAGAAGGCCGGCGAGCTGGTGGAGCTCGACCTGCGCGAGGTGCTCGGCTACACCGACTGGTTCGTGATCTGCTCGGGCAACACCGAGCGCCAGACCAAGGCGATCCACGACGGGATCCTCGAGGGGCTCAAGCACGAGCACAGCGTGCTCCCGCGTCGGGTCGAGGGGCTCGCGCAGCGCCGACTGGATCCTGATGGACTACCTCGACGTGGTGGTCCACATCTTCACGCCGGCGACGCGCGAGTTCTACCGTTTGGAGCAGCTGTGGGGAGAGGCGCCGGCGCATCGTGCGAGAGGCCGCCGGCGGTGGCGGCTCGAGTCCGGCGGCCGAGCTGCTTGTCGACCAAGCTCTGACCGAACTTCGGGTAATTCCGTTGCATTGACTTTGATGGGGCGCTAGTGTCGGCGCAAAGCGCGGCGCAACAGGCGCCGCGCGAGTCATCGGAAGGGGAGCACGGATGTACGATTCAACCATCCTCTCGCTCGAGCGGCGGGCGCCATACGCGCTGCTGATCGCCGCTGTGGCGACGTTCCTGATCGTGCTGGTCGGCCTGACAGCCGAGCTCGCCGGCGCGCGCCGACGGCCCCGGCGAAGGCACGCCCTGGGTCGTCACCCTCGGGGACTCCTACATCTCCGGCGAGGCCGGTCGCTGGGCCGGGCAACACGAACGAAAGCTCGTCGAAGATCGACGCGCTCGGCTCGAGCGCCTACTACGACAACTCCGGGCACACCGCGGAACAGATCCCCGGCTGTCACCGCTCGCAGTCCGCCGAGGTCTACATCGGCGGCGGCGTCAACGGCGACAACCTGGCCTGCTCGGGGGCAAAGACGTCCTCGTTCACCTCCGAAGGAGTATTCAAGCCGGGTCTCGACTTCTACAACTCAGGCGGCCACGAAGGCCAGGCGTTGATGCTCGAAAAATTCGCGAAAACGCACAACGTGAAACTCGTGCCGATCTCGATCGGCGGCAACAACTTCAACTTCGCGAGCATCGTGCAGACGTGCATCGAGGACTTCCTGCTCACGCCCGAATGGTGGCCGGCCTACTGCAGCGAAGAAGAATCGGTCACCAACAACTTCACGCCCAGCAACGTCGCCACGCAGCAGGCCGCGATCAAGGGCGCGATCCTGAATGTGGCCAAAGCGATGACCAACGCCGGCTACACGAGCGGTCAGTACACGGTCCTCGTGCAGAACTACCCCTCGCCGATCCCGAGCGGCGCGGGCTTCCGCTACGCCCAGAAAGGCTACACGCGCCAGACGGTGGGCGGCTGCGGCTTCTGGAACCACGACGCCGACGAAGCCAACGCCACGATGCTGCCCACGATCAGCGGAGCCGTCTTCAAAGGCGCCGAAGAAGCATTACTGTCGAACCTGAAGACGATGAACATCTCCTCCGCCTTCAACGGTCGGCGCCTGTGCGAGAAAGGCGTCGGGCTGCTCGAGGAAGAGGGACTCAGCACCTGGAAATCGACGGGGGCCGTCAACAAGACGGAGTGGGTCAACCAGGTGCGCACGATCACCGCGATCTTCCCGCCATATGAAATCCAGGAAGACCTGCACCCGAACTACTGGGCGCAACTGGCGCTGCGCAACTGCGTCACGCAGGCCTACAACGCGGGCACGCCCAAGGGCGGCGCCTGCACGATCTCCGGAGAAGGGCGTCAACTCGGCCGGTGAGCCGAACATGTTGCTGAAATAGGGAGCCTTCACGTGCCTGAGGAAGCCTCGGGCGCATGAGCGGATGACCGTGGCCCGGGCGCCCACCGATTTCGGTGGAGCCCGGGCCCGTGTCTGCTTTGGGACAGCGCCGGGCCTGCTCTTGCTTGGGACAGCGCCGGGCCTGCTCTTGCTTGGGACAGCGCCGGGCCCGCTCTTGCTTGGGACAGCGCCGGGCCGTCTCGACGTGGGCGCCGGCGTCTGCCAGGGCTTCGTCCATCTCTCGTTGATCCTGCCGCGTCGCTTCGAGATCGCCGCGTCAGCCCTCGAGCTTCCACTTGATCGAGCACCCGACCGGCGGCGTCTGCGTCGGCTCGGGCTCGCGCCCTTCGAGCAGCGCGTCGAGCGCGCCGCGCAGGAAGGCTGCATCTTGCGAGGGGTCCTCGTAGTCGGCGTCCGGGGCGCCGCGGTAGCGCAGGAGGCCGTCCGCGTCGAGCAGGAAGACGTCGGGAGTCGTCTTGGCGTCGTAGGCGCGCGCGACGTCCTGCGACTCGTCACGCAAGTAGGGGACACCCTCGAACTCGCCACCCTCGACACGCGCGCGCATCGCCTGCGGCGAGTCGCGCGGATAGCGCTCGGCGTCGTTTGGGTTGATCGCGAGCACGCGGACCCCTCGATTCGCATAGTCGCGCGCGACGGCGACGATCCGCTCGTGCCAGGCGAGCGCGTAGGGGCAGTGGTTGCACGTGAAGACGATCACCGTGGCCGGAGCTCCGCCCGGCTCGTGCGTGGCGCCCTTGGTGTCGAGCAGAGAGAACGTTGGGGCGAGCTCGCCAATCGCCGGCATCCTCACTTCCTTTCGGCGCTGTCGGTATGGGCTGCCGCGAGCGCGTCGCGCAGGTCGGCCGGATCGGGTGTCGGCGAGATGCGGCCGTCGCGACGATGGTAGATGCGGCAAGTCAACCCGAAGGGCTCCTCGCCCGATGGCCGCACGTCGGCTCCGTCGATGCGGATCGTTGGGGAGCCGACGAAATGCTCGCGCGTGGCGTCGGAGTCGGTGCGAACCTCGCGGACTACGACACTGCTCGGGTCGAGTCCGAGGTCGCTCATTGCCGCGCGCAGGTCGGCGAGCGCCTTGGGGTGGGAGGGACAGCCCTCCCAGAACAGCAGCTCGACATTCATCGCCTCACGTTATGACAGAAGTGCTGGCGCCGCTCGTGCTCGTATGGGCTTTCACGCCGCAGCCGCGTGAGCGGCGGACGTGCCATCGGGCGAGCGGCGAGACCGCCGGGATGCGCGACTGTCTCTTGAAGCGAGCGTCCACCGTCGATTTGGCGCCGTCGAACGCCCCTGTCGCAATACCGCCAGACTTCTGCCTCGTGCTCAGTCAGACTGGAGGTGTGATCGAGGACTTCGACAGTTGCTACCAGGCCGCCCAGTCGCGCGATCCGCGCTTCGACGGGTGGTTCTTCATCGCGGTGACCTCGACCGGCATCTACTGCCGGCCGAGCTGCCCAGCGATGACCCCCAAGCGCGAGAACGTGCGCTTCTATCCCTCGGCGGCAGCGGCACAGCAGGCAGGCTTCAGGGCGTGCAAGCGTTGCCGCCCGGACGCGGCGCCCGGCTCCCCGGAGTGGGACGGGCGTGCCGACGTGGTGGCGCGCGCGATGCGCCTGATCGCTGACGGCGTCGTCGATCGCGCCGGGGTGCCCGGGCTGGCGGATCGGCTCGGCTACAGCGTCAGACAGCTTCAGCGCATGCTCGTGGCCGAGGTCGGAGCCGGGCCGATCGCGATCGCTCGCGCCCAGCGCGCGCAGACGGCCCGCGTACTGATCGAGACGACGGCGCTTACGATGACGGAGATCGCATTCGCGTCGGGGTTCTCGAGCGTCAGACAGTTCAACGACACGATCCTCGCGGTCTTCGCGACGGCTCCCACGCAGCTGTGCCGGCGGGCTGGCGACTCGTCGGTATCCGGCGACGGCGCGGCGGGCGCGCTCGTGCTGAGGTTGCCCTTTCGCCATCCGTTGTGCCCTGACAACCTGTTCGGGCACCTCGCCGCCACCGCTGTGCCCGGCGTCGAGGAGGTTCGCGGTGAGACTTATCGGCGCACGCTGCGCCTGACGCACGGGCCAGGAATCGTCGAGCTGACCCCGGCGGCCGACCACGTCTCTTGCCGCATGGCGCTCGCCGATCTGCGCGACCTCACGACCGCGATCGCACGTTGCCGCTGGCTGCTCGACCTCGACGCGGACCCCGCCGCCGTCGACGAGCTGCTGCGCTCGGATCCTCAGCTGCGACCGATCCTCGCGCTCGGCGAAGGGCGCCGGGTGCCGCGTTGCGTCGACGGCGCCGAGCTCGCGGTGCGCGCGGTGCTGGGACAGCAGGTCTCCACAGCCGCCGCGCGCACGCATGCCGCGCGCATCGTCGCGCAACGTGGCGAGCCGGTGAGCGATCCCCGCGGCAAGCTCACCCATCTCTTTCCAGCCCCAGACGCGCTTCAGGAGGCGGAGCTGGCGATGCCCACGACCCGCAGGAGAACGCTCGCCGCGCTCGTTGAGGCGCTGGGTTCGGCGCGCCTGTCGCTTGACCCCGGTTGTGATCGCGCCGAGGCGCTCGCCGTCTTGGCGGAGCTGCCGGGCTTCGGGCCGTGGACGAGACAGGTGATCGCGATGCGCGCGCTCGGCGATCCCGACGCCTTCCCCGCCGCTGACCTTGGCGTGCGGCGCGCCGCTGAGGCGCTTGGCTTGCCAGCTTCGCCAGTCGCGCTGAGTGCGCACGCCGAGCGCTGGCGACCGTGGCGCGCCTATGCCGTGCAATACCTGTGGTCGGCAAGCGACCACCCGATCAACCACTGGCCGCTGCCTTCGAGCGACGGCGCCGTCGATCCAGTGTCTTCAGGGACACTGGAAAAGGAGGCTGCATGACACCGACAACGATGACATCGTCCGCAACCATCACCACGTCCATGGACAGCCCGATCGGCGAGCTGACCCTCACCGCTGTCGGCGGATCGCTGACTGGTGTCCACATGAGCGAACAGCGGCACATCCCAAAAATTCCAGACGACTACCGACGCGACGATGCGGGACTGGCCCATGTCGTGGAGCAGTTGGAGGCTTATTTCGCCGGCGAGCTCACCGACTTCGAGATCCCGATGACGATGCGGGGAACCGACTTCCAACGTCGCGTGTGGGCGAGCTTGTGTGAGATCCCCTATGGCGAGACGATCAGCTACGGCGAGCTTGCCCGCCGAGTCGGCAACCCGAAAGCCTCACGCGCCGTGGGCCTGGCAAACGGTCGCAACCCGCTGGCGATCGTCGTCCCGTGTCACCGCGTGATCGGCGCCGACGGGAGTCTCACCGGCTACGGCGGAGGCCTCGAGCGCAAGGTGTGGCTGCTGGAGCACGAGAGCGCGCAGCAAACCGCGCTCAGCCGCTGACGTTCTTTGCTCGCAAGGCGATATGCGCCATCTCCCAGGCACGCGTGTATATCTGGCTGCTGCAACAATGCTGCAATGTGGGGCGTGGGAGTTGGGGGAAGGGCCCGAGCGGCCTTGCGTCCCTGACCGCCGATGGGAAGGCCGGTTACCAGACGACGAGCGGCCGGTCTTCTAGCGGTCGCGTTGCTGGCGGCCGTGGCCGGGCTCGCGGTGCACGGCAGCGGCGCCCTCAACCGGCTGGAGCGGGCGACGGTCGATGCTCGCCTCTCGTTGCGGCGCCATCGGTCGCCGCCAGCTGGCGTAGTGATCGTGGGCATCGACAACGACAGCGTCGGCGCGCTCCCGCGATATCCGTTCTCACGTCGACTCCATGCTCGTGTGATCGAAAACCTCCACGCCGCCGGCGCGCGGCTGATCGTCTACGACATCTCCTTCGATCGCCCAACGACGTCCTCTGCAGACAGGGCGCTGCTCGACGCCGCCGCGCGGGGGGCTCCGATCGTGTTTGCCACCTCGCTGATCTCGCCGTCGGGTGCCACGGAGGTTCTGGGCGGCGACGCGAACCTGCGTCGGATCGGCGATCGGGCGGCCGCCGCCGATCTGCTGCCCGACGGAGACGGTGTGATTCGTCATCTGCTCGATCAGGTCAACGGGCTGCCAACGGTCGCCGCATCCGTCGCGAGCACGCTCGGAGTGGGGCGGCGCGCCAGCCGGCAGCTGCGCGGGGGTTGGATCGACTTTCCGGGGCCACCCGGAACGGTGCGCGCCATCTCGTTCCTTCAGGTGCTGCGCGACCACTTCGACCGGGCAGCGGTTCGCGGGAAGGTAGTCGTCGTGGGGGCGACGGCTTCGGTGCTGCAAGACCTCCACAGCACGGCCGTCGGCAGTCCGATGTCAGGGCCGGAAGTGCAGGCCGACACGGTATCCACAGCCCTGGGCGGCTTTCGGTTGCGCGGCGCCTCCGCGGGCGTCGACGCCCTGCTGATCGTGACGCTCGCCCTGGTGGCGCCAATCGTCGGCGTCTTGCTCGGGAGTCTCGGCGTGGCCCTCGCGGCGATTGCCGCGATTGTGCTGTGGTCGCTGGCCAGCCAACTCGCGTTCGACGGCGGGGTCGTGCTGGACTACACCGCTCCGCTGCTTTCTCTCCTGCTGGCCACGGGCGGGGCCATGATCCTCGGTCTGTGGGCGGACAGCCGAGAGCGTGCAAGGCTGCGCGAGCTCTTCGCCGCCGGCGCCGCGCCCGTGGTCGAGCAGGTGCTCGATCCCGCCGGCTCCCGTCAGCTGTCGCCGACGGCGATCATCGCTGGCTATCGGATCGAGGAAGTCGTGGGCCGAGGCGGGATGGGGGTCGTCTACCGCGCCAGCCAGCTCGCACTGGGCCGCGACGTGGCGATCAAGCTGATTGCCCCCGACCATTCTCAGCAGCGGGTCTTCCGCGAGCGCTTCAAGGGGGAGTCTCGCGTGGCCGCCTCGATTGAGCACGCCAATGTGATCCCCGTCTATGAGGCCGGTGAAGATGATGGGCTGCTGTTCATAGCCATGCGGTTGGTCGACGGCATCGACCTGGCGCAGCTGCTGGAGCGGGAGGGGCCGCTCGAGCCTGCCAGGGTCGCCATGTTGATAGGGCAGCTGTGTGGCGCGCTCGACGCGGCGCACGCACGCGGGCTCGTGCACAGGGACGTCAAGCCGGCCAATGTGCTGGTGACATTCGATCAGCCTGAGCATCTCTATTTGACAGACTTTGGTGTCGCCATGCACATAGGCGCTGGCGCGGGCATGACGAGGCCTGACCAATGGGTCGGCACGCTGGACTACCTCGCCCCCGAGCAGATCCAGGGCGAGGGGGTGGGCGCACGCGCTGACATCTATGCGCTCGCTGGCGTTCTCCACCACTGCCTGACCGGGGAGATCCCCTTTCCCCGCGACAACGAGCCGGCGAAGCTGTGGGCGCACATCAATGCTGAGCCTCCCTCGCCCAGCACGCTCAGGCCGGGTCTGCCGCCGGCGCTCGATGCGGTGGTCGCGCGCGGCATGGCAAAGGATCCGACCGAGCGATTCGCCACCGCCATCGATCTTGCGGTCGCCTGCGCTCGAGCGGTCGGAGCGTCGACTGCCATCGGCCGGGCGAGTGCCGACGTCCGGGAGTCGCACGAGGCCGTGCAGCCGTCTACGCCTACCGTCGTCTCAGGTCAGCAGGGGAGCTCGGGCGAGCTCGCGCTGTGAGACCAAGCCGAACCGCAGCGCGCACTCTGCGAGCCGGGCTCGCTTCTGGTTCTGTGGCAGCGTGGCAAGCTCGAACTTGGCAAACAACATGCGCAGGTGCATCTTGACAGCGTCCACGCTCAGATACAGCTCGTCGGCGATCTGCTGATTGGTGGCCGGGCTGGCGAAGCTCGTGCCGTCGCGATACGGTCGGCAGAGCGCGACAAGGACACGGCGCTGACTGTCGCTGAGCGGTTGCAGGCTCGGGGCGTCACCGGCCGAGACGGTCTTCTGGGTGGAGACCGGCTGGGCCGCGTTGTAAGCGAGCACGGTGCGCCCAATCAGGATGCGATCTCCGTCTCGTAGGCGCTGACGCGCGCCGATGCGCTGTCCGTTGACGAACGTCCCGTTGGTTGAGAGACCGTCGTCGAGGATCGTCCACTCCCCACCGAGGCACTGCAGCTCGGCGTGCAGGCCGGAGACCTCACCGTCCCAAGCGATCGCCAAGTCCATCTCCGGTCGGCGGCCGACTGTCCCGGCGCGCTCGTGCCGGCTCAACGTGTGGATGCCAAGCGCCCCGAGCTCGTCGCGGAAGGCGAGAAACGGCTCGCCGGCTCGCTCGGCCGCCAACATCCGCTTGAGCTCAGTGGCCGAGAGCGAATGTCTGGTGAGTGGATCGCCATCGGCATGAGAGCCAGCTGACACCTTGCCTCCAACGCATGGAATAGGATCAATTCTTAGGCCTGCTTGGGATAGTCCACCAGGGAGGATTGCAGGTAAACCGATTAGGGGGCGCGTGGCGCACATGGCAATCGACCAGGAACTGAGCCTGTGATCGAGATCGCGATGATGAGGAGAGCCCGATGAATCACGGTTTCCGCGCAGTGCCTTGGCTTGCTGCGGGCTTGCTAGCGATCGCGCCCACCGCCCGCTCGAGTGCGCCCCCCACCCCTGAGCCGGTTCTCGGCCAACGCGAGACTGTCACCCTGATCGCGGGCACGGCGCAGGTTCGCAGCAAGGGCACTTCTACATTCCTGCCCTTCTCAGGCGCGATCAGCCTTCCCGACGAAAGCGAGATCGACGCAAGCCACGGCCGTGTGGAGATAGCAGTCGCGACCCCCCAGCCTGGACAGATCGCCACGGCGATCGCCTACCAGGGAAGGTTCCTGTTGCACCAGGACGCGCTCGCGCCGGCAGAGACGCACTTGGCTCTCACCCAGCCGCTGGCGGCGTGCGCCGCGACGAGCCGCCACAAGCGTGCGCGGGGACACAGCGCCAATGCTGCCGGTCGCAGTCATCGCACGTCCAAGTCGCGTCACATCTGGGTCTCCGACCACGGCGGAAGCTGGGGGACGAACGGGCACTATGTGAGCACGACGGTGGAGGGCACACGCTGGCTGACGGCCGACACGTGCAAGCGCTCTGAGGTGAAGGTCGCCGAAGGGACGGTCCTCGTGCACGACCTGCTCCTCGACAAGTCGGTGACGGTGTCGGCGGGCCACGAATATGTGGCGGCCGAAGAAGGCAGGGCGCTGATGCCGCCGTTGGGGGAGGTCTTCAGCGGCCAGACGGGTGGCAGCTCCTCCGCCTTTGCGAGCCAGGTCGGCAAGCATCCGGCCGTGTATGGCTACTTCGGCTCGTGGGGAGGGAAAGTCCAGCCGCCGCTGTCCTTTGCGCGCGGCTCAGGCGCACGTCTGCTGTTGCACATCTCGACGGACTATGGCTACGGCGAAGGCGCATCCCAGACGATCTCACTTGCCGCGATCGCCGAGGGTCGCAGCGACAGCTACCTGATCGAACTGGGCAGGGAACTCGCCGAAAGCAGACAGCCGACCTACATCGCGCTTCTCCCGGAGATGAATCAGGCGAACAACGCCTACTCCGCCTTCAACCAGAACGGCTCGCCAAGAGGCCGCTCAAACTCGACCAACAGCTTCCGCCAGGCGTGGAGACGCTCGGTGCTCATCGTTCGGGGAGGCTCGGTGAATCGCATCGACAGGCGACTGCGTGCGCTTCACCTTCCGCCTGTCAACACCTCCCAGCCCGAGCTTCCGGCTCCTCCCGTGGCCTTCATGTGGGCGCCGCAGACCGCCGGGACTCCCGAAATACCGGCCAACCGCCCAGCTGCCTACTACCCCGGCTCACAGTACGTGGACATCGTCGGAACTGACTTCTACAGCGCCTTCCCGAACTTCAGAGGGCTCGCACGCATGTACGCGGAATATCCATCGAAGCCGTTCGGCTTCAACGAGTGGGCGATGTGGCGCAACGGTGACCCAGGCTTCGTCAAGGCGCTGTTCGCATTCGTTCGCAGCCATCCGCGCATCGGGCTCATGGTCTACAACCAGGGTCTCACCGAGGGCGGCCCCTTTCGCCTCTCGCGCTTTCCGGCGGCGGCCCGGGAGATCCGCCGCCAGCTGCGGTCCTCGCGCTACCCCGCCTATCCTCCCGGCATCTCCCAGCCGGCGGGCAAATGAGCGCGGCTCACGTCTGGCCGGCATCTCGCAAATCACGCTGCGTCCTCGGACTTCTCATCCCCTGAAGGGGTGGAGCCATAGCGTCGTATGAGCACGAGCGATACGGCAAGGCCAAGGACCACCGCCGCGTTCATGCCCAACTCCAGCAACGAGGTGTGCGGCGCTTCTTTCGTCGCCATGTCGTTCAGAGTCAGCCCCGCGCCAACCGATAGCACGTCCCTCATGGCGCAGACCATTCCTATGGTCAGAAGCCGTTGCAGCTGCACCTCCTTGTCGAAGCGCAACAGCACCGTGCGGATTATCTCGAAGATGATCACCGCGAATATGACTCCGTTGACCACATTCATGGCGACGGACAGAACCGAGGACTGAGCGATCGAGTTGGCGAGAGTGTCGGAAGCCTGGTACAGGGTGAAGAACACGACGGCCATGAGGATCACCGCCACCACGTAGTGCACTAGGTTTTCGGCGTGGTCGATCACCGTGTGCGACTCGCTTGCGCCGGCGCCTGCCCGCCGAGCCCCGACGCCGGGACCCGTGGTTGGAAGGTCGGCCTGCGCCAGCGGCGTCCCTGCTGTCGCGACCCGCGCGACGCGCGCCGGCGAGCCGGTGCGCCTGTGGGTGGGTCTTGGGGGATGCTTGGAGGCTAAACGGCGGGGCTTCTGGTCGACTTTGAGTGGCTTGCTCGTGGAGCTCATGATCATCCTTTCGTAAGGGCTTGCATTTGTGAGCAATCCTCCTCACGCGTGATCCGCGGCGCCAGACACCCAAGGTGTTGAATCGCGCCACCCCCGCCCGTCATGCACGCCCCTCACGTTGCCCTTTGGCGGTGCTCGATCCTTAGCTGATCGCGCAGTGATGGGCCGACGTTGCGCTTTCGACCATGCTCTACGCGCTCGCCATGGGTGAAGCGCAGCTCGCTGGCCATGAGGACAGCCTGACAGCAGCAGCGGAGACCGCGTCATTACCGCATGTGCACCCGCCGCGATCTTGCGGCGGGTGCGAGCAACTCTCAATCGATGATCAACCCCGACGCTTGACCTCGCCGTCGCGAGATACTGGTCAGCGCGGGCGGTCAACCCTTCAATGAGTGGAATTCGCCGAGCGGGCCCGGCAGCGTGGGAGTAAACGGCACGAACGCGTACGGCTTCGTCGCGTCGAAGCCCGCTTTTTCGGCAGCCGTCTTTTCCGCGAAGGGCAGCAGCGCTTCTACCGCTTGGCCGATGTTCTTCAACTGAAGCGTGCGCTCGTAGCCGTTGTTGTTTGGCGGATCGACCGACTCGGCCGTCTTTTGGATTCCAGTGATCTGCTCGATAGGCCCACCGTCGCCGCCGGCGACGCCTGGCCCGACGACGCGCGCGAGCGTGCGGTGGTCGGACTCGATGCCCATGATTCGAGCGGCTGTCACCCGCAGGTCTGGGGTGCTGAAGTGGCGTACGCCGACGAGATACGCGGCGATGAACGCATCCTCAAGCGTCACAAGCACGTTCAGCGTCGTCTGAGCGTCGGCGAACATCTTCGGCGGGTAGTAGAACGTCGTGAACCGCGAGGGCTTCTTGGTGAGGCTTTCCTCGAGTAGATAGTGAGACATCTCCTCCTGAACGGCCGCCTTCAGATACCCCTGATCGTCCGACGCGAGATTCTTGAAGAATGGCGCCGTGTTGATGATGTTGGTATACGTGGTGACCGCCAAGGCCTCGGCGATCTGAGCGGCCTTCAGGATCGCCAGGTCGCTGCGGGTCGGGGCGCCTTTGCCTTTACTTGTGGCGAGCGCGGCGGCTGGCGTGAGCATCCCCAGACCGGCAGTGCCGGCTCCGACGACCGCCGCGCCCTTCAGGAAGCCCTTGCGTGTCGACGGCGCGGTCCACGGATCGGAGCCGGAGTCGAATCCGTCGGCGCCATCGAGATTGTCGTGCTGGTCGTACATCGCTTCCTCCTGTTTGGTGGCTCGGATTGATGGCTGATTCGCGCCACTGCGCAGGACGGATCACTTCGGGCCCGCGGCCCAGGTCAGCCGGGCGAGCTGTGCTGAGAGGCTCGGCGACTCGCGCCCGTGAGCACGAGCGCGAGTCGCGCGAGCATCGCAAGTGAGCTACTCGACTTCGGTCGGCGATATGGGCCTCAGCGTGCTAGCTAAATATGGTCTGCTCACCAATCACCGACTCCTCCTCGGAGCTTGTGGGATGACCATTTGGCGATGTCGCAACTTCGAGGGTCACGAGGTCTTCCACGAGAGTAGTAGTTGAGAGGGAGCTGCCGTAACCCACAATCTGGACTACGGTGCTGTCCCAAAGCACCTTCATCGTCAAGTAGTCGACATTGGCCGTACCATTCCAGCGGCTACCGGTCTTCGTGACTGCGCAGCTCAAAGATTCGTCGAATGCAGTGGCGTATCCCGGACAAGCAGACGACTGGATCGATCTCCTAGCGGCGGATGTCCCGTCATAGGCGTCGCTCACGCTGATGCACGGCTCAAAGGTGATGCCTGTGCCGAGGGGCCCAAACCTCCCAAGTGGTGCAGTCTTGGGTGCGCAGTACCTGAAATTGGAGCTCTGAGGCAATGCCGAAGGGGGCCTATACCAAGCCTGATTGCGCCCGCCCCAGGCGTCCCAAAGTTTGACTTTGGTCCCGTTGGCGTTGATCGTCCCCAAATTAGCGTCGAGGACGCGCCCGCTGGCTTGGTTGCGGATCGTCCCATTCGCTTCGAGCGTCCAACGCTGGTTCGCCTGGCCGTTGCAGTCCCACAGCTGTACCGTGGTCCCGTTGGCCCCGATCGTGCCCGTGTCAGCGTCGAGGCAGCGACCGCTGGCCTGGTTGCGAATCGTGCCGTCAGCACCGATCAGCCAGTTCTGGTTGGAGCCCCCCCAGCAGTCCCACAGTTGGACCTTTGTGCCGTTCGACCCTAGTGTTCCGCGGTCGGCATCGAGGCATCGCACACTCGCGTAGTTCCGTAGCTGTGTGTACTGGGGCGTCGGCTGCGGCGGTGTCGGTGTTGGCGTCGGACTGCTACCGCAAACTGACAGGCCCCAGCTGTATTTGCCTACGGCCGGGGTGGTCGTATACCAGTCGGCCACGTATCCGACGTAGGGGGAATCGATCTTGTCCCATATGTTCGAGCCGACGACGTTGTCACCGGTTGTCTGGCAGACGATGTCGATCCAAGTGCCGTCGCGCATTTCGCCCACCATGCCGGCGCTAAGGCTAGGGGCGGTGCGGACATGCAGAGTGCCTCCCGTGCCAATCACCTGATAGGCGTTCGCCTGGGCGCCCGCAACGAGCACGGCGGACGACAGTGCGAGGAATGCCGTGGCGACGACGACGATCCTCTTGAGGTAACCAACGCTGGTTCCCGCTGCGCCTCGCATAGTGATGCCTCCTCCTTGGTTTGCGTGTACTGGTTCTCGCCAACCTATGGCCGCCGAGGACGCTTCTAAAGACCACCAAGGTGTTGACTTGCGCCACCTTCCACTCTGGTCATGCCGGTAGCCTCACGGCGTGTCGGCGAGCGCACCGTGGCTTCGCCTGCGCGTCGGTGAGCATCGCGTGCTCTATCGCGAACTCGACGCCGAGGCCGACGCGCGCTGCCTGGTGGCACGAGTCATCGACCGGCGTGACCTACACCGCGCCATCGACAAGCTCTGAGCCCAGCCCAACGGCGTCGGCACACCTTGCGGTGCGTCCCCGACTACGTCCTAACTTTGTGCTCTAAGGAGACGTTGTGGATATGTGGTCGATGGGCGAACTTTCACGCTCCGCCGGTTATGAGCTAGGCATCGTCGCTTTTGCGGGTTTGCAGTGGGCCTGGTTGCGCCAACGCCCGATGTCTTGGGTTGCTGGAGACGCGAAACCGGGTTCATTGCTCCGTGCCCAGGGAAGGATCGTATGCATGCAGCGTCAAGAAGGAGATACAGCTCTCGACGATTGGAGGACTTCAAATGTGCAGACTTCTCGCCATAGCCATGGCCCTTGTGGCGCTCGGCTGCTTGAGCGCAGGCGGTGCGCTTGCGGCACGCAACCCCGCAGGCACCGGTCAACCCGGCACCGCCAGCCCTGGCGGCGCCTCGTGCGGCAGCTCCGGGTCGACCGTGATGCCGCCCGGCTTCGAAGGAGCTGGCTTCGAACACGCGGCCGGGGTCTACGCCGGCAGCCCGGGAACGCCTTCGGCTGAACACGGATCGAGCCACGCGATCTCCGAGTACGACATCGCCTGCTACCAGCAGACCCAAAACCACGGCTGAGGGACAATCGAGACAGCTCCTCGTCTGTGCTAGCGAGTCTCAAGGACCACGTTAGGGCGCTTGAGACTCGCTAAGCTTTGGTGCGTTTTGCGGCGTTTTGCCAATGCGTGGCCGCACCGTGACTGGCCGCGTCGATGGCGATCGCCGACTGGGCAGGCCTCTGGTCTGTGTCGAACGGAGGAGGAGAACATGGACGTGTCTGAATTTCGACGACAAGCAGGGTCGCTCGCTCGGCGGCTGTCGCTTCTATTTGGCGCCGGCGGACTGGCGCTCGGCATGCTCGCCGCGAGCGCGACCGGGGCAGCGGCGGCTCGGCCTGCGAACTGCACGGGAAGCTTCGAATCGCCCGGGGTGCTCGCGGGAGCCTATAGCTCCAACGTCACCGTCGCTGGTGTATGCGCTGTCAACGCCGGGCCAGCTCTCATCAAGGGCAACCTGACGTTGAGTCCAGGGGCGGCTGTGGTGGCGGCCTTCGGTCTTAACGACCACACTGGAAACGGCAGCTCCAGCCTGACGGTAAAGGGGAATCTCCAGGTCCAGCAAGGGGCGGTGCTGCTGCTCGGCTGCGACCCGCAGAGCTTCCCCTGCATAGACGATCCCAACCCCGAACAGCCCACGCTCTCCAGCCCGGGTGCGGTCTCCGGCAATCTGAGCGAGCAACAGCCGCTGGGCGTGGTGGTGCACAACAGCACGATCGACGGGAACGTTCAAGAGACCGGCGGGGGTGGCGGCCTCACCTGTGAACCAAGCGGAGCGTTTGCGGCTTTCGGAAGTCCTGTGTACAGCGACTACGAGGACAGCTCGGTCAAGGGAAACCTTGACGTGATCGGTCTCACCTCCTGCTGGCTTGGAGTCGCGCGCGTGCACGTCGGCGGCAACCTGAACATGCTCCACAACCAGCTCGCCGACCCCGACGCGATCGAGATCATCTCCAACAACATCTCCGGCAACCTGCTCTGCCAGCAGAACAGTCAAGTCTGGGATAGCGCCGACCTCTCAGAAAGTCTCTACCCGCGTCTGGCCGAGCCCAACAGCGTGAGTGGGCATCGGATCGGTCAGTGCGTGCTCGCAAGCCCCGCAACCGAAGGAGGTCCCTCCGGACCCGATCCGTTCTAGGGGCCGGCACCCAGCCTGCGTGAGGGCCCCGGGGGCATTTGGCCTCCGGGGTCGAGACAAGGACTGGTCCTCAGACGCTGTCGATGGAGCCAAGCGATCTCAAGTCGAACCACTGCGCGCGGCTTCCTGGCGGGCGCATGTCGCTTGACGACGCGGAGTAGTCCCCGCTGGCCGCAGTAGCCGGCACGAACGAAACCCCTGCGGTTTGGCCTGTCCGAAGAGGACTGCAGGGATCGTTCCGGGTTTCGACCGCAGTGGCTGCGACGCTGGCGCGATGATTGACCGACCTGGGCCGCTCGGGCAACTGGACGGCTACCTCGCGGCCGCCAGGATCGCCCATGAGTATGTCGCCGATCTGCACCGTGAGCTTGTGGAACTGGACGGCGCTGGCGACCACGCTCGCGAGCTTCTGCGCGAATCGGCAGTCGTGGTGTTCGAGCGGATGCCGGGGCTGACCAGCCGATTGCGAGGTCTGGAACGCGAATGGGCTGAGCAAGAGTTGCTGGACCCGCCGGCAGCCGAACGCACCATCGAGCATCTGGAAGTCGAGTTCGCGAAGCTTATTCCGGTGCCAACAGCGCTTCGCGCCAGACAGAATCAGATTGTTGCTGAGCTGCTCGACCTCCTCAGTCGAGCACGCTAGCGGCGCCGACTCTCAGGCCGACAGCCGGGCGGTTGCTGTCTGCTCGTAGCGCTCTGCGAGCGCCAAAGCTGCGTTGCGTATCCCCTGCACGTCGCTCCGCTCCGCCTCGGCGCGCAACTCACGCGCTCGCGAGCGCAACTGCTCCGCGCTCTGCGTGCTGTCGCGCAGCCGGCGATCCATAGTGTCGGCAAGCCAGCGATCTTCATCGGGCAACACGGGCCAAGGTCGAACATCCATGAGTTGAGTGTAGCCCTACGCGGGGACCCGTAGATGCCCGAGATGGATCACCATCTCCCGTGCGAGCGGTTCGACCACCGTCAAGGACGGACCCAGAAATCCGCTGCAAATCAGCTTTATGGGCGAAACTTGTCGGCGCGTAAACCATACGTTGATGGTTGCGCCGGCGGTCGGTATCGGCTGATTCGGGGCTGGTGCAGCGCAAGCGTCCCTGCGCGGCATACGCGCGTCGCAAGCACGAAGCGCTAGCCAATGCCGTGGAGTTCCGGCCGCCCGGTCGCCAGCCCACGAGACTCAAGCCGCGAGCCCCGGCGCGCGTGTTCAGGGCATCGGGGCTGTGCGTCTCACCCCCGCGTCCGACCAGCTCAACGTGTGGCCGGAGAACCGCAACGACGTGGGGTCGATTGTCGTGCTCGCGTCGGCGACGGTCGCGATGCCTGTCGGCCCAACCACCTGCACGGTGCGCTCTTCGAGCGTTCCTCTCGGTCCTCTTTTCCCGCGTTCCGTAATCCAGGCGACGGAGCCACGATTGCTGACCACGAAGTCGGTGACGCCTTCCGAGAAGACGAATCCGGCGTCTACGTAGTGTCCGCCGGCGATTTCGTGGAGCTTGTGTCTGGAGGCTACGTCTACGACGATCAGCGTGGTTGTTCCAGAGTCCACACCGTGCTGCGTTTCGATGTACCCCACGAAGTCGCCTGCAAGCGCGAACTGCCCGACCGAATGATGCAAGCCGAAATGCCGCTGGGAGCGTGCGGCCAATAGCATCATCGACGCACCAGCACCCCGACGGCACGCTCTCACCGCGTACGTGTTCGATGACTGCGGGCCGGTCGAGTAAACGCGCACGACGTGATCCTGTGCGATTACATGGGCACCTGGTGGCGGGCACTTGTGACGAGGCGCACGGCTCATGCTCGCTGCGCTGGACGTGCCGGTCGCGTAAGCGAAGAGCGCTGCGGTCGCGGCGACGAGCGCCCATCCCCGAACCGTTCTCACAGTCAGGCCAGCCTATCGCAGCAAGCAGGCTAGTGCTGGCTTCTCAGGGCAGATCGCTGCCGACGCCGCGACCCCGTTGTCTCCCGCGCGGGCGGCGCTTTAACGTCGATCGACACGTTGACCGCAAGGATCTCGATAGTGGATGTCTCGTGGGCGTCGGCCGAGTCGAGGATCTGCACGACCTCGATGGGAAGCCCGGCTTCGGTGAGGAAGATTTCGAGATGCTCGATGACTGGGTGGCGACGGAGGTTGCTCTCGTCTTCTTGGGTCAGATGCTGACTAGCCGGAGTGGTTCGACAGTCGCGCTGAACACTTCTGTCTGCTGGCCCTCGATCACGGTCGGGGCGACCGCACTTATCTGTCCCACGGCGGTTGCCAGGAAGGTTGAGCAGGCCCGCACTTCTTCGGGGTCGCCGTGGAGCGGGCAGGAGGCGAAGCGTTGGTCGCTGGCACAGCTGGCAAGCAACTTGCAAATCAGCTGCCACGCCGGGCGGATCGCGTGGCGGCGTGTCCCGTAGCGGGGGTTGGATCGACCTTTCTGTATCGGGAGCCCTCTGGGCGGCTGGCCCTTGGTCGGCTGTCACATAAAGGCCCTCGATCGCACCTTTCTGTGGTGCCCAGGGTCAGCCCGCCGGCTGAAAAGAGGTTATGCGTGAGCGTGTACGTGTTGAGGGGGTGTACGTCTTGCCCGCCCGCGGGTCCAGCGGCTGTCCGCCGCGATGGAGCGTGAGGCGACGGCGCTGCTCGCGGCGCTCTTGGCCGACGCCGCCAAACACCGTGGGGTTCCGATCGGTGGGCCGGTCGCTGGACCGATTGGCACTCCGATAGCTACTCCGAAGAACGAGTACCCCGAAGGCGGCGGATCACCAGTAGCCAAGCGGGATCGGAGTGTTTTCGCGGAGTCCGACAATAGAGGGAGGAAGACAAGTTGAAAGAGATCGTCCGCCCCAGACGGTTTACCGCGCAGGACGTGGTGAGGCTCGCGTCGCATTTGACTGAGCGTGATCGGGCAGATAGCGCTTGACTTGCTTCGACCATCACGTCCTGACGACGAGCCAGATCAAGCGGCTGCACTTCACCGACACACGCACCGCCGCCGCTCGCCTGAATGTGCTGTATCGCCTGCATGTGCTTGATCGCTTCCGCCCGTCATTGCCGCGAGGACGTGGCACAGCTCCGTATCACTGGATTCTCGATGAGGGTGGCGCGCTCATCGTTGCCGCGCAGAAGGACGTGGAGCGCGCCAAGCTCGGCTGGCAGCACTCGGTCGCCGTGAGCGTCGCTACGAGCCCGAAGCTCACGCACCACCTGGAGGTCAACGAGTTTGTCGTGAGGCTCGCAGTCGAAGCGCAGGCCGCTGGCGGCGTGCTGCCCTACTGGTATGGCGAGCGGGTGGCTGCATCGTGCCTTCGGTGGCAGGCTGATCCCCGACTCCTATGCCGCGCTTGGCTTCCGTGACCGCCCGGCGCTGCACATGCTGGTTGAGCTTGACCGAGGCACCGAGACCCTGGAGACGCTGCGGCTCAAGGCCAAGCGCTACGAGCAGACGATCGGCTATCAGTTCTGGCGCGAGGTCGATCCGATCGTGCTGTTCATCGTGCCGAGCGAACGACGCGCAGGCACCGTCACGGACACGCTCGCTGGGATGAGCCCGTCGCTTGCCGTGATCGTGTGGAGCAGCGCCAGTACATACCCGCCGCTGACGGCCGTCCTCAACGTCGAGACGCGCCGCCGGCACGCCCGCCCAGCCACCCACGCCGAGGGGTTGTGAACGCCCGTGGCATCTGATCTCCTCGACCCACACACACCCGAGCACGAGTCGAACCCATGACCCGTACGTACCTCTACATCCGCATCTCGACCGACGAGGAGAACCAGTCAACCTCACTGGCCTCCCGGCACGAACGGCTGGAGGCGTTCTGCAAGGTCCAAGAGGACTGGCGGGTCATCGCCCACCACGAAGACCGTGCGACCGGCACCAAGCTCGACAGGCCCGGCCTGCGCCGCGCTCCACCTCGCCCGCCAAGGCCGCATCGACCAGCTACTCGTCTACCGCATTGACCGCCTATCGCGCAAGGTTCGCCAGCTCGCCGGGATAGCCGAGTAGTTGGACAGGCTCGGCGTAACCTGCGCTCCGCAACAGAGCCATTCGACACCGGAAGCGCGGCCGGGAGGATGATGCTTCAGATGCTCGGCGTGTTCGCCGAGTTCGAGCACGCCACAATCGTTGACCGGGCGACAGAAGCTCGGACGGCGAGGCTGCGACGGTGAGCGGCTACCGAAGGACAAGCTGGAGGCCGCGATCCTCCACAAGCTCACAGGGCTCTACCGTGGTGGCGGCATGATCCGCAACGCGATCGAGCAAGCCGCCGCCAGCGACGAAACCGACCGCGTGGCACTCACCGAAAAGCGCGCGTCGCTCGCCAAGGAGATCGCCCGCGCGGAGGCGCGGAGTGGGCAATCGAGCGCTACCAGGACGCCTTCGAGAACGGCGACCTCGACCCCGCACGCTTCAAGCAACGCCTATCCACCCTAGATGCGCGCCTCGACGCCCTCCAAGGCCAAGACCAAGCACTCGCCCTCGAACTCGCCGCAGACACGCCCACAACGCCGGATACGGTCACCCTCCGCGCTATCGCCGACCAGCTCGAGCACGTCATCGCCCACGGCGAGTCCGAGCAAGCCAAGGCGCTACTCGCAATCCTCATCGCCGACCTGCGCATAAACAGCCGCAGCGAAATCCTGCCCACCTATCGCGTCGGCGCACCCGTGATTTGCGCGCCGGCAAGTTCAGTGGAGCCAGCCGAAGTCAACGCGAACCGGTTTGCGCGACTGCTAGGCGAGCCGATGTCGCTGGATAACATCCGTTAGCGTGCTGGCCAATGGGCCTCCGTCTCTCGGCCCGTGGCGAGCGAGACTCGGCCGCGCCGGCGCGACGTTCACGTAGGCAGCACCGTTTTCCGGCTGCACATGAGGACCCACACGATGCGCAAGGGTGCGGAGAGTTCGGCTCGTTGGGATGCCTTTTCCCCGGACGAGGTGTAGCTTTCCAAGTCACATCCGTCGAGCACCGGAGGTGGGGCATGGCAGAACGAGGCGCGGAGCAGCGAGATGAGGACCGGGCTCCACCCGAGATACGTGTCGTAGTCGTATCGCACGAAGGCGGCGAGGTTTCTTGGCGCAACAAGAAGCCGCCGACCTTCTCTGAGCGCGCGGAGGAACTCGGCGACTCGCTCAACGAGGTAGCCGAGACACTCAGCGGTCGTCTGACCGAGCTGGGGAGGCACGCCGGGCAGGGCTGGGATCTCGACGAGGTGCAGCTGAGCTTCTCGCTCGCGTTGGAAGCTGAGGCGGGCGTGATCCTCGCGCGGGCTTCGAGCAAGGCTGGCTTCCAAGCGTCGATGACATGGCGGCGCTCGCACGGAGTGCCGGGAGCATGATCGTCCCTGCGGTTGGTCGCGTACTCTCGCCTGCCGAGGGCACGGCGTTCGCCATCCACCCGCAGAAAGTCCTGACCGCCGCTCACTGTGTGTTCGAGACAGTCGACGACCCGGACACGGCGGTCGAGGAGGTCCGGCTCAAGTTCCCCGGCGAGGATGAGCGCTTCGCAGAGGTTCTTGAATTCGACGCCGACCAGGACTGGGCTGTGCTGCGGCTCGCCGAGCCGCTGCCTCCGAACTTGAGGCCTCTGATGGCGCACCCTGGGCTGCGCATCGGGGAAGTCTGCCGTTGCATGGGCTTTCCAGGAGCGGCAAGAGATTTCGGCGCGCTGTCCCTGCTGGCGACATTCTCCGGCGAAACAGAACGCAATGGCAAGCCGCTGCTCACACTCGAAAGCCCCAGCATCGCTGCGGGCCTGAAGGCCTCGGGCCTGAGCGGAGGCCCCGTCCTACGCACCAGTCCGCTGGAAGAGGTGGTCGGCCTGATCGTGCGTCGACTGTGGGACGAGCAGGAGGAAGCCCAGGTCGGTGGTCTGCTCTTCGCCTGCCCGATCGCGCTGCCGCGAGAGGCACCATCACTGCACCTCGGCCCGCCCGGTGGCCAGCCCCCGGAAGTAGCCATCCCGGGGGAAGAACCGCCCGAGCTCAAGGACCTGTTGCAGGAAGTCGCCACTGGCGACCCGAACGCCGCAGGCCGTCTCGGACAGCTGTTGCTCGCACGCAACCGCCCCGAGGAGGCGGAGCGGTGGCTGCGCGACGCCGCGCAGGGCGGGGATCCGGCGGCGACCTACACGGTCGGGGTCATGCTCGACCCCGACGGCTCGCTCTACAACGAGGACCCCGCACGTGCCGAGGAGGCCCTCGCCTGGTTCCGGCGAGCCGCGACTGCCGGCAACGTGTTCGGGGCGACCACGATGGGCATCCGCCTGCATCAGCGAGGACAAAGCGAGGCGGCCATACCCTGGCTCGAAGAGGCCGTGGAGCGTGGTGATGCGATGGCTGCACACACCCTTGGGAGGATCCGCGAGGTGCAGGGGCGCCGCGAAGCGGCTGAGGAGCTCGAGCGCTTCGCCGCCGACCTGGGCGACGTTCGCGCCGCCTTCGATCTGGGACGCATGCTGGTAGACCGCGGGGAGCGCTCTCAGGGGATCGACTGGCTTCAGCGCGCAACTGCCGATCCGGAGGCGGTGCAGATGCTCAACCAGATCGAGCCGGACGCCCCGGCTCTCGCCGACCTGGAGACGGAGGCATAGGCCCAACGCCACCCAAATGCAGTTACCGGCCGCTGAGGACAGACAGTTGTCGGAATGGAGCCGACCGGGATCGAACCGGTGACCTCCTGCTTGCAAAGATGCCGCTCGCACGGCTGATGTGGCGCGAAAGGATTGCTGTTTGCAGGGGGTTCTTGTTCGCTCGACTGTATCGGCTCGGACCCAGAGTCTGCGGGATCATCAGCGATTGCGGCGGGTTCAGGCACTTTCCGCGACGAGTGCCTGAGCTGGGTCGTCTTCCCAGAGGGCGCTTCGGTCAGCGAATCAGATGGCGCGACAGAGGGTACGCGGCTCGCGTACCCCATCATGCCCACCACGCTCTACTCGGGGACGGCCCGTTCGAGGGCCGGCGCGTCGCCGTTCAGCCCGACCAGATGACAGTCCCCACGCGGTCTGCCAGCCGCGATCGCAGCGGAACTCTACGGAGGGGCCGAACGCATCTAACCTTACCGAGCCGGCCCCTTGACGGCGTCGAGCAACCTCGTCAGTCTCTCGTTCGATGGGGGAGCAGGCCGCACACCTGGGTCCGGGCGGCGGCGATGGCGGTAAGCGGCGGCCGTGGGGGCTCGCCGTCGGTGTGATCGCGGCTGGCTCAGCGAGGGTTGGAGGAGCGGTTCGAGCCGTCCGTGCGTCGATAGCAAGAGGCGCCGAGGCCGGGCGACGCGGCATGGGGCTGCCGGACTCCGTTCCGCTGGCTGTCCCGGTTCTGTTCGCGTTCTTCGGGCTCATGGTCGTCCTCGAGGCCGCGCGCGACGCATCATCGCCCTTCCCGAGCTTCCTTTTCGACCTCTATCTGTTTGAGGCCGCGGCTTTCGGCGCCGGCGTCCTCATGCTGCTGCGAGCACGCCACCACGAGGAAGGACGACCGTGGTTCGCCTGGGGCCTCGGCACGCTCCTATGGGTCGCCGGCCTCGTCGTGACCGATTTCGGAACATCTCCGGGGGCGGAAATATCAAGCGAGGGATGCGTGCTGCTTTGGTATCCGCTTGCCCTCATCACAGTGGCGAGCCTCACCAAATCGCGGCTGCGAAGATTCAACGCTAAACGTTGGGAGCGCTGGCTCGATGGTTTCGCCCTCGTCCTCGCTGCCGCCACGCCACTCGTCGCCGCGCTGCAGATCGGGCTGAGCAAGGTCCGTACGAACGCTCCCCTTTTCGAAGTCTCGGCGGTCCTTCACCCCGCCTTCGACCTACTGGTCCTCGTCCCGATCCTCGGCATGATCGCGATCGCCGCATGGCGCATCGACCGCGTCTGGTACCTGATCTCGTTGGGCGTCGTCCTGTGGGTCGTGGCGGACACCCTCTCCTACGCAAACTTCGTCTACCCCGGTCTCCACGCGGGCTTCTACTACTTCCTGTGGCCAGCGGGGCTGCTGTTGATCGCATATGCGGCCTGGCTGCCCCGCACCGACGCACCCGTCGTCGACGCGGAGCAAGGATGGCGCGTGCTGCTGATCCCCGTCGCATGCCAACTCTTTGCCATCGGGACTCAGCTCTGGGCCCTCATCGGGACGCTCGGCGACAGCGAGCGAATCATGACCATCGTCCTCCTGGCAGTCGTGATCGCCCAGATCTGCTTGCGTTACCTCCGGCCGCCAGCCGCGGTGAACCCAGCTGCGCCCGAGATCTGAGGATCATCTGCGTCAGGTCGCCTCCGTGGGAGGCGGGCCAGGGACGTGTTCCAGACGAGAGCAGGCCAACCCCTACCCGGTGCCCTGCCGTCCCGTCCGCGATCCCGGGAACGGCCCTATACCGAGATGCCGCGCGAGGGAGGCATCACACCCGACCTCGACGCCGGCTACAAAGCGGCCGCCGAACTGCTGAACCCGATTCTCTCATCCACGGTCGTCGGGCGGTGGGACCACACGACCAGCCGGTGGCGATAGCCCCGGCGCAAGCTGGTACTTCCAGCTCAGGATTCGTAGCCGAGTGGACGCTGGCGGGCTAAGACTAAACCGCCGAGCCCGGGTTGAGGCTTTGCGGAAGGCGCTGGTCGATAGCCGCTGACACCCGCCGGTTCGAGTCTCGATCACTGCGGCGCTGGGAACGACGTTCGAAACCCCTGGACCGTCTACTAGAGGATCTCATGGAGCTGCCGCTAGACAAGCCCGGAGAAGGGCAGCCAGGCGATCCGTAACTCTGCCAGAGTGGTTTGAGATCCGTTGCTGCACGCGGGCGCGCGACGACTAAACGGTCAAGCGGGGGGTGGCAGTACTGCGGAAGCATTGATTGATGGTCGCTCCTACGCAAAGCTTTTGTTGATACGGCCTACTCCGCAAGTCCGACAAAGATCCCCTCTATTTCCTGACGTTCATTGGCGATGTCTCGTCCAGATGACGGCCTTTCGTAGCTTGGGTCAGCGTCGATCTGGGCATCGCGTTCGGCCTTGTTCTTGTTCACCGTGTCCTCGGCCTCGGCCCAAGTGTCGTCGTTGATGTCGAGCTCATATAGCTCCGCAATCCGCTCAACAAGCTCAAGCTCGTCAGGATCGGACATATCTTCTGCGTTCCTGCCTAGGTCGTCGCGGAGCCATGAATCGAACTCTGCAACATGATCGTCCCACTCATTCGTCTCAAAAGCCTCCGGACACCATGACCACAACTCGTGGAGCCACTCCAGCGTGAGCATGTAACTCGACGTGCCGGACGCCAATACAGACTTGGCGGCGGTCGCCGCGACCGTGATATCCACGCCGTCATCTTCGGTTAGGTATGTGAGCAATTTGAGGAGCGACTCCGGCTCGCCTTGACCTTGTTCCCAGGACGGCAGGCGTTGGCGAAGCTCATGACGCCACCACCGGCCAAACTCCTCATCTGCGTGAGCAATATCTTGTAGATCAAACAGTCTCTGCTCAAGATCTCGTGTGCCAAATGCGCGATAAGTCCACGTATTAGGACCAACCGGGACGGTCACAGGTGAAATCGCCGATGCCGCATAGGTGCGTCGCAACGAATCGCGAATCGCCCCTAAACACCTCCTTGCTCGTTGGCGTGCTTGCCTTCTTGATAAGCGCCGAAAGCCACGAGGCTTGCTCAAAAAATACACTTGCTCGAGCAACATCCAGGACGTCCCCCGCGCTGTGACGCAAAAAGTCAACCATGAAGTCGATAACGGAGGGATCGTAAGGTCCAACAACGACTCCCCCTGAAGCCGGAAACCCGGAGGATGTCCCGGTCGGCGTGGAACTTTGGTGGCGGCCTGGGTGTGACTGTCGGACGGTGACGAGCGTAGCGGCGTCTTCGGTGATGTGTGTCGTGGTGGGCTGGGCGATCTCGCGTTCGACGGTGAGGGCGAGCTTGGCGAGATCGTCATAGCCAGCGATTCGCCGGAACTGTCGCTCGGCCTCGAGCATCCCAGCGGCCGTCCATCTGAGGCACATCTCACCGGACTGCCAGCGCTTGACGTTGCGCGAGCTGCGGCGGATGCACTCGATCATCGACTCGCACGGATTCGTGCTCTGCAGCGTTCGCTTCAGCGCACCCTTCACACCGAGACGGGTCACGGTGAGCGTCTCCTCCATGCCCTCTTTCAGCGATGAGGCGCCACCGGGGTGAGAGCGCTCGAGTTCCGCGGCGAGCGCCTGGAGTTCTGTGAGGGCTTGGCGGTAATCGTCACGCGCCCACGCGCGGCGCAGCCGGCGCTTGACCTCTGGCCGGTCGCGCTCGGGCAGATGATCGAGCACGTTGCGCTCCTTGTGCCGGACACACCGATGGACCGCGGTGTGCGCGGGCCGAGGACCGCGTTCACGGCGGCTCTGAGCGCCTTGGAGCCGTCGATCACGACCAGCACGCCCTGCTCGACATCCAGGCCGCGGTCGACGAGATCGGACAGCAACGAGGTCGCGACCGCCTTGTTCTCCGTCGAGCCCTCCCACAGGCCGAGCGGGACCTTCACGCCCTCAGTGGTAATCCCCAGCGCGACGACGTTGGTGTGGTCCTTCAAGACGATCCCGTCGAGCATCGGCACCGCGAGGCGCACGTCCTCAAGACGCCGACTCATCAGGGCTTTGAGCGTCTCGGCAGTGCGCGCCACGAACGTGCGCGAGACAGCCGACTTCGACGTTGAGCGCGCCTCGGCCTCGACGTGCTCGCCAGACCGGCTCCTGGGTACGCACAAACCGGCGGGTAGAGACGCCCGCGAGCATCCGCTCCAGCACGACAGCGCTCAACACGTCACGACTCGCGAAGTGCTCATAGGTCTCGACCGACACCTCGCCGCCCTCGTCCTTGGCGCGCGCATCCGCGGCCGCTGCACCCCCACCCGGCGCGAACCGAGCGTCACCTCACCCTCATCTGAGCCGTGACGGTAGGCGACCCGCGCAGGGTCGTGCTTGCCCTTGGGCCGCAGATCTCCCCGACCTCCTCGCTCATCAGCTCGTGCATCACACCAAGCCCGACACCACGCTCAGCGCGAGCAGACCCTCCCTCGCCGCGCCGACCAGACCCCCCAGCGCGGCCTGCACTCGCTCCGGCAGCACCGACACCTGCAGCGGCGCGTCCTCGCTCGCATCTACCTTCTTCATGGCGATTCCCCCTGTCTCGAATGGACCGATTTCGCACTCGCCACGGTCGCAACACGACCGGACGAGGCGGGAGGACCACCACCTCAAGTTCTACGCCAGGTGGGACAACCTCCAGTGGCACTTGTGCGACATGCCACTGGTGTCAGCCACATGAACCACGGTCGCAGGCGTTGATCAGGCAACGCGATTCGGTCGATGTATTCGTCAGAGTCGAGGGATCGAAGCCAGCCACCATCCAAGCTTAGCTACTGCTAAACTTACGCATCGTGCCACCAAATGGAACGTTGACGCCCAGCCCAACCGCTACTGGGTCCACGACGGATGAGCCATCCCGTCCCTCGCGTTTGGCGATCGGTACGCGTGTAACCCAGTGGCGTGGACTACTCTCCCGGGAGTCCCGTAAGCGCCTTCCGGCGAAGCTCCTGTATGCGTACGAGCGCCATACCAAGATCACATATATATTTGTGACAGTCCTTAGCGCACTACTGGCAAAGATCCTATTTTCCGCCATAGCCGGGAACATCAGTTCGCCCATACTTTCAAACACCGGTCAATATGTCGCCTCCGCCTTTGTGGCGCTGCCCGTAGTGCCTCTGTTGCGATATTTCGCTATGCACCACGAGATCCAAACGGTCATGTCTATCGGCGCTCAGGCAGGAGCGCCGCATAAGGGGCCGGTTCGCTCTTTTCTAACCGATGATCTTGTGGAAATGGAGAGTGAGCTAAAGCTCCTGCAAGGACCAGGTGCCCTCTTGGGACCCTATAATGTTGCACGATGGGTTAGACGTTGCTTCGAAGGGCCGTTTGAACGTACCACGCCGACGCGGTACGTAGGAACCGATAGTCACGTACCCAGCGAATACCAGGAGTTGTACACGGATTACCTGGAAGCCCACGAGACCTTTATTGACACGATGCCTCACTCTACCTCCAGACGAATCATGGTTAACTCAATGGAGACTCTACGTACTGATCGTGCGAATGAGAAGGCAAGCCTGTTCTTTGCTAGCTGGCATAAGCTTCATAAACCAGAGGTGACACTGTACCAGTTGGATAAGCTCACAAATCGACAGATGCTCGAAGCTAACGGTTTGCATGATTTGGTTGACACGGACATCGGTTACTGGGATAATCATTATGTACTGCTGTTCAACCCGATCATCTCACCGGACGTTCAAGTGCAGCACAGTGGCCAGGTTAGGCTGAGACTAGCGTTTCGGGGTGATCCACTTTATGAGCAGTGTGCGCAATATGTCGAACTACTAGATATGAATCCAGATGTACAAGAGCTGCCGAACGATGACCTACCCATTTATCCCCCGGGATTGTCACATAATTGGCAACGTTTT
This sequence comes from uncultured Solirubrobacterales bacterium, assembly GCA_963764655.1. Taxonomy (GTDB): domain Bacteria; phylum Actinomycetota; class Thermoleophilia; order Solirubrobacterales; family Solirubrobacteraceae; genus Palsa-744. Next base: position 980,460 of record CAVXTI010000001.1, on the reverse strand, counting down.
GCGCTACCCGATGAGCGACTCGCCCAGACTGGGCCACTCATTGAGGGGGTGATAGAGCGGGTCGATAAACCAAAGCAGGACGTGCGTATCTTTGACGCAGCAACAGGAGTAGGTTTCGAGACTGTCTATTTGCTGAAGCGGGGTTATTTCGTTCAGTCAAATGAGATCGAGGCATCTCTCAGAGAAGCTGCCGACAAGTATGCAAGAAACCAAGGTGTCCCCATCCCTGCCGCGCAATTCTCTTCGTCGGATTGGCTTGAGCTAGAAAACGGACATCAGGCGGGTCAGTACGACGTTGTACTAGTATTGGGCAATAGTCTGTGTCATTTGGAGACAACGCGACAGGTAGAGCAGGTGCTTAAACAGTTTTACCGAGTACTTCGGCCTGGTGGCTTCCTTGTGTGCGATGAGCGCAACTTTGCGAAGATCCTGCGTGAGTGGGACACCATCATCCAAGACCCTCTGAACAACTTTTCTTACAACAATAATCCGAATCGCGTCATGTACCGAGGTACCGAGGTTCTCGGCGCTCCCTACTATCGCGATGGCAACCGCGTTGTCTTTGAGTACTCGGAGGTAAAGCGCGCTGACGGTCGTTACCAACGGGTGAAGCGTCTTGGGTCGCTAAGCATGTTTGCCTTTAGCGACGGCTTTTTGCCGGCAGTACTTAAGAAGGCCGGTTTTGCGACAGTGGAGACACTGTGTGACCTGAAATTTTGCAACAACAACGGAAGGGCGAAGGATCAGGCGGACTTCCTCACCTACGTTGCACAAAAGAGTTTGCTGGATAAAGAACCACCGGAAGCAGACTCAAGCGAGCCAGCGTCGGTGGCCAGTGGCGCGAACTCCTCGGGTGTCACGCTTGATCATCCTGTCGATTCGCCGTCTCGGGGCAGTCGCCAAATGCAAAAGGACAGCTAGCAGCTAGCGCTTCCTCTTGCACCACGAAGCGGCCTGTCCTCCCGGTCGCCCTACCCAACTACGGGACACCGTGCCGCCACACCACTTCGCCGAACGCCGATTGTGCGACGCCGTCTCCCCTCGCTCGGCGGCGCAAGATACAGTAGTGTTCCGAGCATTGGAGTTTGGCTCAGCAGCCAAGCCCGCTGCTCAAGACGATTGGAGGGTCTATGTCAATTTGGGGTTTGCTTGGTGTCGTGGCGGCGGCGGGAGCAATTGGGGGCGTAATCAATGCGATGCTGAGCGACAATGGCTTCGCGTTGCCGAAGTATGACACGGCAGGTACTACCCGCATCTGGCGCCCCGGCTGGGTCGCCAACGTAGTAATTGGTGTTGCTGCGGCTGTTGTTTCCTGGGGTCTCTACGGCCCCTATGCCAACGAAGTTCTGGTGGGAAAACAATCCGCGACGGCGTCTCAGAACTTCGTACTGACGCTTTCCAGCGTGGTCGGGGCGTTCCTCGTGGGTATTGGCGGTTCTCGCTATCTCACTAACCAGGTTGACAAGTCGTTGCTAAAGGCAAGCGCTGCGAAGGCGGCCGGGTCCGACGCGGATTCCGCGGCTCCAGCAGCCATCGCGACTGCCACACCTGCGGCAGCACTTCAAATTGCGGAGAATCTTCCCGATCCACCAGCGTAGAGCCTTGAGGGGCGGCTATTTGGGGAGCAGTCGGCCACTGCCGCTTGTGCGACGCAGCGGGATGGCCGACGAGAGCACTTGGTCGCACGGGTGCCCCAAAGCATCAATGCCCTGTACAATTAGGGCAACCATTTGTGAGGGTCCAAAGACTAGTGTTATTTCAGCGCGACATTAACTATCATCTCAGCCTTTCCCGGACTTCGGGCTACAGACTATCGTCATGGACGCGGGTCTTGCAGTCAGTATGAGGCTGGCAAACGTACGAATTCGTAGCTATCGGTGCCTGAAGGACCTTGAGGTAGTCCTCGACGATTATACAGCCCTAATCGGCCCGAATGGTTCGGGCAAGTCCTCCGTCCTCTATGCTCTTGACTGGTTTCTAAATGGTGGTCCTCTAAGTGAGGATGACATTCATCGTGTTGCCGGTGATCCGGCTGCCACAGACATTGATGTAGCTGTCACATTCACTGACCTCGACGTAGAGGATCGTCGTGTACTTGAGTCCTATGGGCGGGGTGCCTTTGCGCACTTCCGACGCATATGGTCGTCGTCCAGCGGAAAAGAAAAGATGATTGGCAACTCAAAGCAGGGACCCGGCTTCTCCAGAGTACGTAACCAGACTCGCATAGGCGAACTGCGGTCGGAGTATGCGTCGCTGCGTACAACGTTTCCCGATCTTCGGGAGCTTACGATCAAGGAAGAAATACTGGCAGAACTGACACGCTGGGAGAACGATCCCGCCAATGCTGAGCAGCTGGAAGACATACCAGAGGCCGATGCGACGCATATGTTTGGCTTTAATGGAGAGCATACTCTCGCCAAGAGGGTTCGCCTAGTCCTGGTACCCGCCGCAACCGACATCGTCTCGCAGGTAGGAGCAGCCGGTCGTGGTTCGGCGCTTTCTGACCTCATAGGTAGCTTGATGTCGGAAGCGGTAACCGCTGCTCGCTCAAGTTGGGAGGAAAGATTCGCTGATCAGATTCAAGAGCTTTCTGACGAGATCAAGCGCGGCGTTGCGGACTCAACCGCGACGCAGGCAGATCGGGTAAACGAGCGGCTAAAGGCTCTAGTGCCGAATGCTAAGATCGAGTTCACAGCCGATGCACCGTCGTGGTCGTTGAAGGGTGACGGCTCGCTGAACACCGACGTCATTATCGACGGATTGCGCAACGATGTGTCGCGACAGGGTCACGGAGTGCAGCGCGCCGTGATGATAGCGATGCTTCAAGCGCTCGTGCCAGATGCTGCCACGCCATCTCCAGTTGAGCCGGAGGAGAATGACACGCTACCGTCGCTCATTATCGGCATTGAGGAGCCGGAGATTTACCAGCACTCTGTGCGCGCTCGCAACTTTGCGCGTGTGTTGAGTCGGCTCGCTGAACGTGCGAAAACTCAACTGTTCATCGCTACGCACAGTCCATATTTTGTGACTCCAGAACAGTTTACTGCCCTTAGATGTTTTGCGTTGTCGGACGGTGCGACGACAATATCCTCGACTACGCTTGGGGCGGTCGCCGTCAATGCCGATGCTCCTGAGGCGCAGGTCACCCGCGCCGTTGAGAAGGAGCTTCCGCGCACCTTCTCCGAGGGCTTCTTTGCGGATGCAGTGGTGTTCGTGGAGGGAGACACGGATAGAGTGATTTACGAAGTAATCGCCGACCGCGTTGGCCAGGCTCTCGATAGTGCAGGTATTGCAGTTCTTGCGATGGGTGGAAAGGAGAACATGAACATTCCTTTCGTGATACTGCGTCAATGACGGGGTCCCTGTGAAGTGAGCCAGGTGTAGTGCGTGGTCGTGTTTCCCGTGATGGGATGGGAGGATGGACACGATCATGAAGCGACGCGGGCATACGCCGGAGCAGGCTGTCAGGAAGATCAGGGAGGGCGAACGCCTTCTGAACGAGGGGCAGGACCTCGTTGAGGTGTTGCGCCATCTCGAAGTCTCGGAGGCGACGTTCAACAGGTGGCGAGCGGTCTATGGCGGGATGAAGGCCGACGAGGCCAAGCGCCTGAAGACGCTCGAGGCGGAGAACCAGAGGTTGAAGAAGCTCGTCGCCGAGCAGGCGCTGGATATCGACATGCTCAAGGAGTTGGCTGAGGGGAAATTCTGACCCCGGAGCGCCGTCGCAGGGCCGTTGTGGTCCTGCAGGAGCGTTTCGGGGTTTCACAGCGCCGGGTGTGCCGTGTGGTCGGCCAACATCGCTCGACGCAGCGCAAGCCCAGGCGGCCACTCAGCACCGAGGAGCAGCGTCTCGCTGCTCGCCTGCGCCAGATCGCCGGCGATCACCCGCGCTGGGGTTGGAAGACCGCGCACCAGATCCTGCTGCGCGAAGGCTGGAGCATCAACCGCAAGCGCACACGCCGCATCTGGCGCCAGGAGGGCCTGAGACGGCCCGTGAGGACACGCAAGCGCCGAAGGGTAGTTCCGGGTCAGAAGCAACGGTTGCGCGCCACGCACGCAGGTCACGTGTGGGCGATCGACTTCATGTTCGATGAGACCTCTGACCAGCGCAGGCTTAAGCTCTGCAACATCGTCGATGAGTACACCCGCGAGGCGCTGGCGATCAGAGTCGACCGGACCTGCACCGCGCCGAGGACATCGTCGCCGTCATCGAGGATCTGGTCCTCACCCATGGCGCACCCGAGTACCTCCGTGCCGACAACGGCCCCGAGATGATCGCGTGGGCGCTACGCGACTACTGTCGCCTCGCCGGCACCAAGACCGCCTACATCGAGCCCGGCAGCCCATGGGAGAATCCCTATGTCGAGTCCTTCAACGGCCGGTTGCGAGACGAGCTGCTGAAAATCGAGGAGTTCGGATCGCTCACTGAGGCGAAGATCATCATCGAGGACTGGCGAACCGAGTACAACACCTACAGGCCACACTCAGCACTGGACGGACTCACACCCACCGAATACGCAGACACCGTTACAGACAACAAACAACCAGACTACGCATAGACCCTGGACCACCTACCGGGACCCCGTCAGTCTTCCATTCTCCTCGCATGAGTAAACCATTTCGGCGGGCGTTGCTCGTTGAGAAAGGTTATGAGCAAATCATCTATCACGCGAACTACAACCCGCGAACGATCGAGATGATTACTGGTCTTGCTAAGCGTTGGGACGAGAGCGTCGCGCCAGACAACTACGTAGACTATGCGGTCCCGGACACTTCAGCAGCCTACTCTTATATGGAAGTCGGCGTTTGAGCAAGAGCTTGACGACCACGGTCGGGCACTGATTCTCGCACTTGTGTCGTTGCCACGGAACGTCTCGTTTGAGCACCTTGAATCGGCATTTGCGGCTCTGTGTCGAGAGCGTAATCTGTCCCTCGACAATAGAGTCTTTGAGCGGACTCTTTCCGCTCTAGACGACAGCCTGATCAAGATATCTCATGACAAGGACGGGTTTGGAGGTTGTCCCACCTGGCGTAGAACTTGAGGTGGTGGTCCTCCCGCCTCGTCCGGTCGTGTTGCGACCGTGGCGAGTGCGAAATCGGTCCATTCGAGACAGGGGGAATCGCCATGAAGAAGGTACATGCGAGCGAGGACGCGCCGCTGCACGCAGTCGGTGCTGCCGGAGCGAGTGCAGGCCGCGCTGGGGGGTCTGGTCGGCGCGGCGAGGGAGGGTCTGCTCGCGCTGAGCGTGGTGTCGGGCTTGGTGTGATGCACGAGCTGATGAGCGAGGAGGTCGGGGAGATCTGCGGCCCAAGGGCAAGCACGACCCTGCGCGGGTCGCCTACCGTCACGGCTCAGATGAGGGTGAGGTGACGCTCGGTTCGCGCCGGGTGGGGGTGCAGCGGCCGCGGATGCGCGCGCCAAGGACGAGGGCGGCGAGGTGTCGGTCGAGACCTATGAGCACTTCGCGAGTCGTGATGTGTTGAGCGCTGTCGTGCTGGAGCGGATGCTCGCGGGCGTCTCTACCCGCCGGTTTGTGCGTACCCAGGAGCCGGTCTGGCGAGCACGTCGAGGCCGAGGCGCGCTCAACGTCGAAGTCGGCTGTCTCGCGCACGTTCGTGGCGCGCACTGCCGAGACGCTCAAAGCCCTGATGAGTCGGCGTCTTGAGGACGTGCGCCTCGCGGTGCTGATGCTCGACGGGATCGTCTTGAAGGACCACACCAACGTCGTCGCGCTGGGGATTACCACTGAGGGCGTGAAGGTCCCGCTCGGCCTGTGGGAGGGCTCGACGGAGAACAAGGCGGTCGCGACCTCGTTGCTGTCCGATCTCGTCGACCGCGGCCTGGATGTCGAGCAGGGCGTGCTGGTCGTGATCGACGGCTCCAAGGCGCTCAGAGCCGCCGTGAACGCGGTCCTCGGCCCGCGCACACCGCGGTCCATCGGTGTGTCCGGCACAAGGAGCGCAACGTGCTCGATCATCTGCCCGAGCGCGACCGGCCAGAGGTCAAGCGCCGGCTGCGCCGCGCGTGGGCGCGTGACGATTACCGCCAAGCCCTCACAGAACTCCAGGCGCTCGCCGCGGAACTCGAGCGCTCTCACCCCGGTGGCGCCTCATCGCTGAAAGAGGGCATGGAGGAGACGCTCACCGTGACCCGTCTCGGTGTGAAGGGTGCGCTGAAGCGAACGCTGCAGAGCACGAATCCGTGCGAGTCGATGATCGAGTGCATCCGCCGCAGCTCGCGCAACGTCAAGCGCTGGCAGTCCGGTGAGATGTGCCTCAGATGGACGGCCGCTGGGATGCTCGAGGCCGAGCGACAGTTCCGGCGAATCGCTGGCTATGACGATCTCGCCAAGCTCGCCCTCACCGTCGAACGCGAGATCGCCCAGCCCACCACGACACACATCACCGAAGACGCCGCTACGCTCGTCACCGTCCGACAGTCACACCCAGGCCGCCACCAAAGTTCCACGCCGACCGGGACATCCTCCACATGCGCCCGTACTACCGGATGGCAAGCCACGGCATCCACGCGAACCCCAAGGGCATCACCTGGACCCCGGACCTACTCCCAACCACCGGGCGCGGCTCACTTCTCACCGGACCAAGTCCGGCGGGGCTTGCGGACCCCGGCCATTCCACGCTCATCTCGCTCACGCGTTTGACGGCCACCACGCTTGCGTCCAAGAAAGGCGAGGCGACCGGGCTCATCATCCTGGCGTTGCTTCAACTCACCGACGAGGCGGGCGAGGCGTACCTGCAAGCCCATCGCGACCTCGAAGCGAAAGGGCGGAAACGTCCAGTGCCAGCGGCGGGAAGCAGCACCGGCGGCACATGCTCAGCCAGGTTTCATTGGCCCTAGCACCCGGCGTAAAGGCGATCCCCCCGCTGCTTCGTCCCTACGGGCACTCCGTCGCTGCCGCGAGTCCCAAAACCTGCCAATTAGCAGGCATTTCTAAAGTGGAGCTAGTCGGGCTCGAACCGACGACCTCCTGCATGCCATGCAGGCGCTCTTCCAGCTGAGCTATAGCCCCGAGTCTGCGATCAATCGTATAACGCTTTGGCGTCCGGGGACGGGTGTCATCCCCGCGGCATGAACTCGGGCACGTCCAGGTCGCTGTCTGGCTCTTCGTGCTCGCGGTGGCGCGAGGGGGGGAGTCCGCGTTCGCGGCCACTCCCGCCGTTGGGGAAGGCGCCCGGCGCCGCCTGGTCAAGGCGGGCGGTCATGCTGCCGTGCGCGAGGCGCACGTCGCGCAGCAGGCGCTCGGCGTTATTGCGCATCGAGGCTGACAGGTCGCGCAGGTTGCGCGACACGTCGTCTCCGTCGCGCATCACTTCACGGGCGATCGCGTGCGCCTCGCTGACGATCTCGCGCGCGTCGGCGCGGGCTCTGGCGCGCAGCTGGCTCGCCTTCTCCTGAGCTTCGGCCTGTCGCGCGGCGAGCTGCCGCTCGCCGGCGGTGAGCGTCTGCGCCACTTGCTCCCGCGTGCTCGCGAGCGTTTGCTCGGCCTCCTGCTTGGCGGCGGCCGCCAGCGTCTCGGCCTGTTCGCGGGCTTGCGTCAGAACGGTCTCGGCCTGTTCTTGGGCCTGCGCTAGCACGCCCCTGGCTTCGTCCCGAGCTTTGGCCATAGCGTTGTCGACGTGCGCGCCAGCTTGCGCAAGCACGCTCTCGGCCTGCTCCCGTGCCTGCGCAGCGACGCTCTCGGCCTGCGCGTGAGCCTCACCGCGCGCGCGCTCGGTCTCGCGCATGCGCACGTCCGCGTCGGCGTGGATGGCTCCAACCGAGGCGAGCGCCTCGTTGCGCGTCTGCTCCGCCTGAGCCGTGGCGCGCGCGATCAGCTCCTCTGCCTCAGCCTCGGCCGCCCGCACACGGTTGGCGGCGGCCCTGTCGGCTTCCGCGATCCGCTCGGCGGCCCGCTCCTCGGCCTGCTCGCGCAGCCGGCGCGCCGCGCGCTCGGCCGCGTCGACGATCTGCTCAACGCGCCTTGACGTGTCGCTCGGCTGCATCGGCTCATGGTAAGCGCTCGCGCGGGAATCCATCCACGTGCCCGATCCCTTCGCTCCATCGCATCCGCGTGCCAACACTTCCCACTTCGTTGGAGGTGAGCAAGCTCCCTTTGACGCACCAGCGCTCGAGGCGTCGCCCCCGCGTATCCTCTCCCGCTTGCCATCCCCCGCCAGAGCCAGCCGCGCGCTTGTGACCGCCGCGTCGCTCGCCGTGCTCGCGCTCGCCGTCGGCGCTGCTCAGAGTCTCGCCGCCAGCGCTGCGCCGTCATGCGCCCCCGCGTCGCTCAACGCGTCCGCGGCGCTTGCCGGGGGCGCGGTCACCGTCTCACCCGCGCCCGACACGCTCGACGCCTCCTACCTCACCCAGATCAGCTTCATGGGCGTCCCCACCGCCGAGATCGTCGGGATCTCCGTCGTCGGGGCTCGCGCAGCGGTCGCCACGCGGGCCGGCTCGCCGCCTACTCGCAGGGCGACGGAGCGAGCTTCCTGCCCAGCAAGCCGTTTGCCCAAGGTGAGGTCGTGACCGTGCGCGCCGCCCTGCGCAAGGGCGCCGCCGCGACCCCGTTCGCCTGGCGCTTCACGGTCGCCGAGGTCGACTCGGCGAGCCGCTCGTTGGAGACGCCGCCGCCGCCACCACCACCCCCGAAGCCGAGCGAATTCCAGCGCTTCGTCTCCCGTCCCGACCTGCATCCGCCCACAGTCTCGGTCACGACGAACACGGGCTCCCGGGCGGCCGGCGACATGCTGCTCGCGCCCTACGCCGGGCCAGGCCAGTACGGGCCGATGATCCTCGACGGGGATGGCGGCCTGCTCTGGTTCAAGGCGATCCCCGCCGGATCAAGGGCAGCCGACCTGCGCGCTCAGGAATACGAAGGTCGGCCCGTTCTCAGCTGGTGGCAGGATCCGCTCGTCGCCGCCGGCAAGCGCGACGCCGGGGTGGTGATCGCCGACAGCTCCTATAAAGACGTCGCAATCGTCCGCGCCGGCAACGGCTACCAGCCCGACCTGCACGCGTTCGACATAACTCCCCAAGGCACCGCGCTCTTCACCGTCTACGACGCGATTCGCTGCAACCTCAGCGCCCACGGCGGCCCCGCCGACGGGGCCGTGGCCGACACCTTGGCGCAGGAGGTCGATTTGAAGACCGGGCTGGTCCGCTTCGAGTGGCACAGCCTCGACCACGTCGCTCTGGCCAACTCCTACATGTCGATCGGCCACGGAGGGACGCCGAGGTCGCCGTGGGACTGGTTTCACATCAACGCCGTCTCTGAAGGGGACGGCAAGCTGCTTGTCGACTCGCGCAACACGTGGGCCGCCTACGACGTCGACCCTCGCAGCGGCCAGGTGGCCTGGACGCTGGGCGGCAAGCGCTCGAGCTTCGCGATGGGCCGGGGCGCGAGCCCCGCATGGCAGCACGACGCGCGCGAGCAGCCCGACGGCACGATCTCCTTCTTCGACAACGGCGCCACGCCGAAGGTGCACTCGCAGTCGCGCGCGATCGTCCTGTCGCTCGACCTGACCCACATGACGGCGAGGCTCGTGTCTGGCTTCAACCACTCCACGCCGCTCGTGGCTCCGAGCCAGGGCGACTTCCAGCCGCTCCCCGGCGGCGACTGGTTCGTGGGTTGGGGCCAGGAGCCCTACTTCTCAGAGCTCGCCCCCGAAGGTCGGCTCCTGTTCGACGCGCACCTCCCGGCCACCTACCAGTCCTACACGGTGCTCAAGTCTCCATGGTCCGGCGACCCGACACAGCCCCCGCGGCTGGCGGCTCGCGCACGCACGCACGGGGGACTCGTCGCCTACGCCAGCTGGAACGGCGCCACCGCCGTCGCTCTGTGGCGATTGCTGGGCGGCTCCAGCCCGCACGCGCTCGTCCCCCTCGCCGACGTGCCGCGCGCTGGCTTCGAGACGTCGATCGCGACGGCCACAGCGCCGCGCTACATCGCCGTGCAAGCGCTCGGCGCGCAGGGGCAGGTGCTCGCCACCTCCTCGACGATCCGCTCCTGAGCCACCGGCTCGTCCACTGCCGGTCGAGGGACGGATGGCAGGATATGTTGGAGATGCGTCCTTGCGGACGGGTCGTTCCTGAGGCATGATCGAGCGATGGGCACTGCACGTGGGCCACAAACCAGGGGGATCGGCGCGCACGATCGAGCGGATCTCGGCGCTACGGCGTCGCTCCCCGCCAGGACGCGGCGAATCCCTCCTCGTCAGATCGCGATCCTCATCTACCCCGGAGCTCAGAGCCTCGACGTCACCGGCCCGCTCGAGGTGCTTGTCGGAGCGCAAACGCTGCTCGAGCGCTCCGGCCGCGCCGAGCGCGGCTACGAGGTGCTCCTCCTCAGCCGCGACGGCGCGCCTCTGCGCACGTCCAGCGGCCTTGAGATCGTGCCCGACGGCGACTTCGCCCATGCGCCCGCCCGGCTCGACACGCTGATCGTCGCCGGCGGCTACGGCTCGCGTGAGGCGAGCGCCGACACCGCCACGATCGAATGGATCGAGCGCGCGTCCGCCCGCGCGCGGCGCACCGCATCGGTGTGCACCGGCGCCTTCCTGCTCGCCGCCGCCGGCCTGTTGGACGGGCGTCGCGCCACCACCCACTGGGCCGCGGCGGCCGAGCTCGCCCGGCTGCATCCGACCGTGCGGGTCGACCCCGATCCGATCTTCCTGCGCGACGGCGACATCTGGACGTCCGCCGGGGTCACCGCCGGCATGGACCTCGCGCTCGCGCTCGTCGAAGAGGACCTCGACCGCGAGCTGGCGCTCACGATCGCGCGCCACCTCGTCCTGTTCCTGCGCCGCCCCGGCAACCAGGCCCAGTTCAGCGCCACGCTCGCCGCTCAAGAGCCGATCCGTGAGTCGCTGCGCGACACCCGCCGGCACATCGTCGAGAACCTGGCCGGAGACCTCTCCGTGGAGGCGCTCGCCCAGCACGCGCACATGAGCCCGCGCCACTTCGCCCGCTCCTTCAACGCCGAGACCGGCGTCACGCCCGCCCGCTATGTGGAGAGCGTGCGCCTGGAGGCCGCCCGCCGCGCGCTCGAGGACAGCGCCCAGCCGGTGGCCGCGGTCGCGAGCGCCTGTGGCTTCGGCACTCCCGAGACGCTGCGTCGCAGCTTCCTGCGCGCGCTTGGCGTCGGCCCCGCCGAGTACCGCCGCCGCTTTCACCCCAGCGGGTCAGCGTCAGGCGGGGCGGCGGCCGCATGATCGCGCACGAGTGGGCCGACGACCAGAACGACCCGCAAATCCAAACCCAACCACGAGAGGCAGATCCCCATGGACATCGCGATTCTCATCTACCCCCGGTTCACGGCGCTCGACGCGATCGGCCCATATGAGGTGCTCAGCCGCCTCCCCGACGCCAAGGTGACGTTCGTCGCCGAGCACGCCACCCCGCAGCGCACCGACACCGGACAGCTCGCTGTCGTCGTCGACGCGGCCTTCCACGAGCTGCCCCACCCCGACATCGTGCTCGTCCCCGGCGGCCCCGGGCAGTCCGCGCTGATGGACGACGCCCCGCTGCACGAGTGGCTGCGCGCGGCGCATGAGACCTCGACCTGGACCACCTCGGTCTGCACCGGCTCGCTGGTGCTCGCCGCCGCCGGCCTGCTCGCCGGCAAGCGCGCGACCAGCAACTGGCAAGCGCTCGACGCGCTGCGCGACCTCGGCGCCGACGTCGCGGAGGAGCGTGTCGTCTTCGACGGCAAGCTCGCGACCTCCGCGGGCGTCACCGCCGGGATCGACATGGCGCTCGAGCTCACCGCGCGCATCGGCGGCGACGAGCTGGCCCAGGCGATTCAGCTGGGGCTCGAGTACGACCCGCACCCGCCGTTCGACGCCGGCTCGCCGCACAAGGCCCCCGCGGAGATCGTCGAGGCCGTGCGCGCCTACTCCCGCTTCGCTGAGCAGCCGGCCTGACATCTCCAGCTCGCTATGACGTAGGCGGCTAATCGAGGCCTTGCGCGCGCTCGCCTGAGATGCTCGGGTCGGCGCGGAGCATCGCCGTTTTGCCTGCCCTCCCGCGCGCGCGGGGGGTAGGCGCTTTCGGAGAGCCGTCCGGGGCCGACCGCTAACCTGCGCTGTCCGATGGCAGAGCGCCGCTATGACCCGCAGGAGATAGAGCCACGCTGGCAGAAAGTGTGGGCTGAGGAGCACACGTGGGAGGTGTCCAACGACGCGCTGCCCGGGGAGGCCGAGGACGCCACCTCCTATGTGCTCGAGATGCTGCCCTACCCGAGCGGCGAGCCCCACATCGGGCACCTCAAGAAATATGCGGTCGGCGACGCGATCGCGCACTTCCACCGGCGCACCGGCCACCGGGTCTTGCATCCGATGGGCTATGACGCGTTCGGCTTGCCCGCCGAGAATCACGCGATCAAGACCGGGGTCCACCCGCGCGACTCCACCGCCGAGTCGATCGCCTCGTTCCAGCGTCAGTTTCGCTCTTGGGGGATCTCGATCGACTGGTCGCGCGAGCTCGGCACGCACGAACCCAGCTACTACCGCTGGACCCAGTGGATCTTCCTGGAGCTGTTCAACGCCGGCCTCGCCTATCGGCGCGAGGCGGCGGTCAAGTGGTGTCCCAACGACCAGACGGTGCTTGCCAACGAGCAGGTCGTCGATGGCTGCTGCGAGCGCTGCGGCGCGGTCGTCGAAGTCAAGCAGCTCGAGCAGTGGTTCTTGCGCATCACCGACTACGCCGAGCGCCTGCTCGGCGACCTCGACTCGATCGACTGGCCCGAGCACGTCAAGACCATGCAGCGCAACTGGATCGGGCGCTCCGAGGGCGCCGAGGTCACCTTCCGCTGTGAGGAGCTTGGGATCGACTACCCGGTCTTCACCACCCGCCCCGACACGCTGTTCGGCGCCACGTTCTTCGTGATGGCCCCCGAGCACCCCGACGTCCTGCGCCTCGTGGAGGGAACGCCACAAGAGCAGGCGGTGCGCGACTACATAAACCATGCTCTCACCGAGTCGGGCGAGGAACGCGGCTCGCTCGAGAAGGCAAAGACCGGTGTCGAGCTTGGGCGCACCGTCACGAATCCCGTCAACGGCGAGGCCATCCCGATGTACGTCGCCGACTACGTCTTGATGGAGTACGGCACCGGCGCGATCATGGCGGTCCCCGGCCACGACGAGCGCGACCACGCGTTCGCGCGTGCCTACGACCTGCCGATCCGTCGTGTCATCGAAGGCGCCCCCGACGAAGGTGGGGACGATCAGGGCCTGCCTTACTCAGGTGACGGCCCGCTCGTAGGCAGCCACTCTGACTTCGACGGCATGGGCAACCGCGAGGCGCTCACCGCGATCGTGCGCTGGCTCGACCGCGAAGGCAAGGGCCACGCCTCGGTCAACTACCGACTGCGCGACTGGCTCGTCTCGCGTCAGCGCTACTGGGGCTGTCCGATCCCGATCGTCTACTGCGAGCGCTGCGGCCTGCAACCCGTGCCCGCCGAGCAGCTTCCGGTCGTGCTCCCCGATATCGAGGACTACGCCCCCCGCGGTCGCTCGCCGCTGGCCACTGCTGAGGACTGGGTCGCCACCGAGTGCCCCTCCTGCGAGGGCCCCGCGCGGCGTGAGACCGACACGATGGACACGTTCGTCGACTCCTCCTGGTACTTCCTGCGCTACTGCGACGCGCGCAACCAGGAGGCCGCATGGGCGCCCGCGGCGCTGCGCCAGTGGATGCCCGTCAATCAGTACATCGGCGGGGTGGAGCACGCGATCCTGCACCTCATGTACGCGCGCTTCTTCTGCAAGGCGCTTGCGGACCTCGGGCAGCTCGACTTCCAGGAGCCCTTCCAAGCCCTGTTCACGCAGGGCATGGTCACCAAGGACGGCGCCAAGATGAGCAAGTCCAAGGGCAACGTCGTCTCGCCAGCCTCGATCGTCGAGCGCTACGGCGCCGACACAGCGCGCTGCTACATCCTGTTCGTCGGCCCCCCCGACCAGGACGCCGACTGGTCTGACGAGGGGGTGGAGGGCGTGCACCGCTTCCTCGCCCGCCTGTGGCGTTTGGCGGCCGACACGGCGGAGCGCGGGGACGGCGAGCCGCTGCCATCTGTCGACAGCTTCGGCGAGAGCGGCTCTCGCGAGGGTGACGACCTCGAGCTCGCGCGCAAGGCCCACTGGGCGATCGAGAAGGTCTCAGAAGACATGCGCCGCTTCACGTTCAATACCGCCATCGCGGCCGTGATGGAGCTGCTCAACGACTGCTCGCGCATGCGCGAGACGCTGCGCCTCGACACGCTGCGCTTCGGCCTGGCCACGGCCGCCTCGCTCCTGTTCCCCTTCGCCCCGCATGTCTCCTCAGAGGTCTACGGCATGCTCACGGGCGAGCGCGTCTGGGAGCAGCCGTGGCCACACGCAGACCCCGAGATGCTCGAACGCGAGGCCTACGAGCTCGTCTGCCAGGTCAATGGCAAGCTGCGCGACCGCGTGCAAGCGTCCAGCGACGCCACCGCCGAGGAGCTGAAGGCGCTCTGCCTCGCCGCGCCCAACGTCCAGGTGCACATCGACGGGCACGAGATCGTCAAGGAGATTGTCGTACCGGGCAGGCTCGTGAACCTCGTCGTACGCTGAGGCGCGGCAGCCAGCCGGGTCGACGAGTCACCAGCGCGTCCATCTCTCCCAGAAGCCGACACCGGCGCTCGTGTCCTTGTGCGTATGGTGGTGAGTGCGGGCACTGTCCGTCTCGAGACTAGACTCGACTCGATGTCCACGCTCAAGCCCGCTTACCTGATCCACGGCGACGATCACGGCGCCGTCGGGGAGCGGCGGTCGCGGCTGAAGGCGCTTGCGGAAGCCGATGGGGACGCGGGCAGCGTCGAGGTTCTGTCGGGCGACGGGGGCGCCCCAGAGGCGGTGGCGCTTGCGCTGTCCACGATGACGTTCGCGATCGGGCGGCGCGTGATCGTGGTCGACGGGGCCGAGCGCTTCAAGGAGGCTGACGTGCAGGCGTGGATCGCGCCCGCGATGGCCGCGATGCCGCCTGACACCACGATCGCGTTCTTCGCACGCGAGGAGGGTCGCGGCAAGGCGCCTGCCGCGTTGCACGACGCGGTCAAGGCCGCCAAGGGGCAGATCGTCGCCGAGGCCACGATCAAGCCATGGGAGCTCGCCGGCTGGGTGCGCGAGCAGGCGAAGCGACTCGGGCTCTCGCTCGATGCGTTCGCCGCCAAGACGCTGGTGGCGCAGGTGGGGGAGCGTCAACAGCGTCTGCTGCGCGAGCTGGAGAAGCTCGCGCTTGCGGCCGAGAAGGCGGAGGGTCAGGTCAAGGTGAGCGCAGGCGAGATCGAGCGGCAGGCCGCGCACTCCACCGCATGGCGGGCCTTCTCGCTCGCGGACGCGCTCGTCGGGGGCGACCCGAGTGAAGCGATGCGCGCCTATCTGCGCTTGCGCACGCAGGGCGAGCGCCTGTCCGGGCTCGTGTACCTGATGGCGCAGCGGCTGCGCGACGCCGAGGGGGTGTCGGTGCGCTTGCGGGCCGGGGAGCCGCCGGCGGAGATCAAGCGCTCTCTGCGGATGCCTTCGCGCGCCGCCGACCGCTTCATCGCCGACGTGGCGCGCACTGAGCCCGAGCGACTGCGCACGGCGCTGTGCCGCATCGCTGACCTCGAGCTTGATACGCGTGGGGGGGCGCCACTGAGCGGGTCGCGCACGTCACTGTCATCTCTCGAGGAAGACACGCTCGCCACGCGAGCGATCCTCGCCGTCGCGAGCTGAGCAGGCGCCGAAGTCGGCTTGGGGGGCGTCTGTCTTGGAGCCCGCTTGGGCTCAGTACAGGGCTGGCTGGGCTCAGGAGCCGCTGCCAGCCAGCGTACGGGCTGCACGAGACTTCTTGCGTGCGCCCGTGTTGCGGTGAAGCGCGCCCCGCTTGACGGCCTTGTCGATCGTGCTCACGAGTCGACGGTGCTCGCTGGCGGCTGTGTCGCCGTCCTTCTCCTGCACCGCGGCCTCGAGGTGGCGGAAGTAGGTCTTGATCGCCGACGTGTATTCGCGGTTCTCGAGACGCTCGCGCTCTGAGCGGAGGATGCGCTTCTTCTGCGATGCGATGTTGGCCATGTCTAGAGGCGCGTGCGGCCGGCAAGCTGCCGGGGCGCGCCGCGCAGCGCCGTACTATAGCGCCCCGTGTCTGTGAGCATTGGATCTGCGCAGGAGCCGGCGGGTCCGGCGCCACCCGGGCGGGTCGCGCGCAATACCGCGATCTTCTCGCTGGCCACCGGCGTATCGCGTGTCGTAGGGCTCGCCAGGGAAATCGTTGCGGCGAGCTTCTTCGGGACGAAAGGCCCCGCGTCGGCCTTCACGCTTGCTTTCCAGATCCCCAACCTGGTGAGCAACCTATTCGCCAACGCGGCGCTGTCGGCGGCGTTCGTGCCCGTCTTCACCGACTTGCTCACGCAGGGCCGCAAGCGCGAGGCCTTCCGCTTGGCCTCGACCCTCTTCTGGGTGATCCTGATCGTGCTTGGGGCGCTCACCGCGTTCTTCGTCCTGGCCGCCGGCGTGATCATGCCGCTGTTCATGGGCGCCACGTTCAAGGCTCCCCTCGAAATGCTGACCGTGGGTCTCTCCCAAGTGCTCTTCCCGGTCGTGCTGATCCTCGGCCTCAACGGGCTGCTCGTGGGGATTCTGCAGTCCTATGATCATTTCACGATCCCCGCGATCTCCCCGGCGGTGTGGAACGTGGTGATCATCGTGCTGCTGGTCATCCTGCGCCCGCACTTTCATGGCGGCTATGAAAACGGCGACCAGCTGTACGCGTACGCGATCGCGATCCTGATCGCCACGTTTGTGCAGATGCTGATGGCGCTGGGGGCGCTCGGGCGGATCGACTTCCGTCTGCAGATGACGATCGATTGGCACGACCCCCGCATCCGTCAAGTGTTCACGTTGATGCTGCCAGTGACGATCGGCCTGGGGATCGTGAACTTGGATCAGCTGATCAACTCGGTGTTCGGGACGCTCGTCTCCGATCAGGCGCCCCGCGCGATCGACAACGCGTTTCGCATCTACATGCTGCCGCAGGGACTGTTCAGCGTGGCGGTGGCGACAGTCTTGTTTCCGACGCTCAGCCGCATGGCCTCCAGGCGCGACGTCGGCTCGATGCGCAAGGCGATCGGCGTGGGGATGCGTCAGATCAATCTGCTGCTGATCCCGGCGGCGGCGTTCATCGTCGTGCTGAGCACTCCAATCGTGAGGCTCGTGTTCGAACGCGGGGAATTCAATGCTGAATCCACGCGCCTGGTGTCGGTAGCCCTGTTCTGGTTTGCCTTCAGCCTTCCGTTCGGCGGCGTGAACCTGCTGCTCACACGCGTGTTCTTCGCGGTGCAGCGACCCTGGATCCCCACAAGGCTGGCGGCGCTCAACATCGTCGTCGACATCATCGTCAGCGTCGGCCTCTACAAGCCGCTGGGGATCGCCGGGCTGATCATCGGCACGGTGGCGGCCAATGCGGTGATGACGGCGCTTCAGCTCCATCGCTTGAGGATCGGTCTGAACGGGCGCCTGGAAGGCGCGCAGACGACGATGATCACGGCGCGCATCGCCCTGGCGTCGGCGGTTCTCGCCGCGGTGTCGTGGGCCGTCTGGTGGGCGCTCAATCGCCTGCTCGGTGGCTCGCTGCCCGCTCAGATCGTGAGTGTGGGCGCGGCCGGAGTCGCCGGCGTGTTCGTCTACGTACGCGCCGTCTTTGCGATGAACGTCCCCGAGGCCCATCAGGTGCGCCAGTTGATCCGGACCCAGCTCGGCCGAGCTTGATCAAGAAGAAGGGCCGGGAGAGCTTGCGCCCACCCGGCCCAGGTCCGGTCATAGATCGCCATTGAACTACTACGTCCCAGGACTTGTGTCTTATGCCTGGGCGGCTATGACACTCCCAACCACCGAGACTGGCCGCCGGCCCGAAGGTCGGCGCGTTGCCCGGTTCGAGCCCGAAGGCTCAGGTCGAGTGGGCGATCCGCCGGACCTATAAGGCTATCGCGCCCCGGTCTCGTCCCGCGAGCGCGGCGACCGGCGACGTGGCCATCCCGCGGGCGCGAGCGGATCTTGTCTCCCATCCCATTCCCAACCCGGCCTTCTACGCTATAGCGGCCCATGGACCAATCGCGCATCCGCAACTTCTCGATCATCGCCCACATCGACCACGGCAAGTCGACGCTGGCCGACAGGATCCTCGAGCTGACACACGCGGTGGACGAGCGCTCGATGCGCGCGCAGGTGCTCGACTCGATGGACCTGGAGCGCGAGCGCGGCATCACGATCAAGGCACAGGCGGTACGGGTGGCGTATGAGGCCTCCGACGGCGAGACCTATCAACTGCACCTGATCGACACGCCCGGGCACGTGGACTTCACATATGAGGTGTCGCGCTCGCTCGCGGCGTGCGAGGGGGCCTTGCTCGTGGTGGACGCCTCACAGGGGGTGGAGGCGCAGACGGTGGCGAACACCTACCTGGCGGTCGAGGCGGGGCTTGAGCTGATCCCGTGTCTGAACAAGATCGACCTCCCCGGAGCCGAGCCCGAGCGAGTCGGCGGCGAAGTGGCGGAGCTGATCGGCGAGCCGTCGGAGGCGATCCTGAAGATCAGCGGCAAGACAGGCGTTGGGGTGAACGAGGTGCTGGAGGAGCTGATCCGGCGCGTGCCGCCCCCTTCGGGCGATCCGAGCGCCCCGCCGCGAGCGCTGATCTTCGATTCGGAGTTCGACCAGTACAGGGGCGTGATCGCCTACATCCGGGTGGTGGACGGCGTGTTCCGCAAGGGCGAGGCGATCCGCGCGATGGCGACGGGCACGCACGCGGAGATCGACGACATCGGCTTCTTCTCGCCGACGATGACGCCGGTCAAGGAGCTGTCGGCGGGTGAGGTGGGATATCTGATCACGGGCATCAAGGACGTCACGCACCTGCGTGTGGGCGACACGCTGACGACGGCGGTGCGCGGCGAGAAGCAGACGTCTGAGCCGCTGCCGGGCTATCGCGAGGTCAAGCCGATGGTGTTCTGCGGCCTGTTCCCAATCGACTCCGACCGCTACCCGGACCTGCGCGACGCCCTGGAGAAGTTGACCCTCAACGACGCCGCCCTCTCCTGGGAGCCCGAGACCTCAGACGCGCTTGGCTTCGGCTTTCGCTGCGGCTTCCTCGGGCTCTTGCACATGGACATCGTGCGCGAGCGCTTGGAGCGCGAGTACGACCTCGAGCTGCTGGCGACGATGCCCTCGGTGGAGTTCGACGTGACGTTGACAAGCGGGGACGAGATGGAGGTGCACAACCCCTCAGACATGCCCGACCCGGGCACGATCGCGGAGATCAGAGAGCCGTTCATCAAGGCGCAGGTGATCGCTCCGCGGGAGTACGTGGGGGCTGTTATGGAGCTCTGCCAGGAGCGTCGTGGCGAGCCCGCGGGCATGCACTACCTCTCGCCCGAGCGGGTGCAGATGACCTATGACCTGCCGCTCGCGGAAATCGTGCTCGACTTCTTCGACCAGCTCAAGTCGCGCACGCGCGGGTACGCGTCGCTCGACTATGAGCTGAGAGGGATGGCGCCCGCGAGCCTTGTCAAGCTCGACGTGCTGCTCGCGGGCGACGCGGTCGACGCGCTGTCGATGGTGGTGCACAAGGACAAGGCGTATGAGATGGGGCGCACCCTCACCGAGAAGCTGCGCAAGCGCATCCCGCGCCAGCAGTACGACGTGCCGATCCAGGCCGCGATCGGCTCTCACATCATCGCCCGCGAGACGGTGAAGGCCTTCCGCAAGGACGTGATAGCGAAGTGCTACGGCGGCGACATCAGCCGCAAGAAGAAGCTCCTGGGAAAGCAGAAGGAGGGTAAGAAGCGGATGAAGCAGGTCGGCCGCGTCGAGGTTCCCCAGGAGGCGTTCCTTGCGGTGCTGGAGCTGGGGGAGGAGTGATGACAGTGCGGTCGTCCACATCAGCGGCCTCGACGGTGCTCGGGGCGCGTGGATTTTTGGGATTGCTGTTCGTTCTCGTGAGGCGACGCGCGTAGTGAACATCCTGTTTGTGTGCTTGGGGAACATCTGTCGCTCGCCGACCGCGGAGGGGGTGATGAGACAGCTCGTGAGAGACGCGGGCTTGGAGGAGGGCATCGAGCTGGACAGCGCGGGCACCGGCGGCCGGCACGTCGGCGAGCCCCCGGACGCTCGGGCGACAGAGGCCGCGAGAGCAAGGGGGATCGCGCTCGAGAGTCGCGCCCGTCAGGTGCGCGAGGACGATTTCGATCGCTTCGACCTGATCCTCGCGATGGACCGCTCCAACGAGCGCGCGCTGCGACGGCTGGCGCCGGACGAGCTTGCGCGCGCGAAGGTGCGCCTCCTGCGCGAGCTCGACCCAGCGAGCGCCGCTCTAGATGACCTCGACGTCCCCGACCCCTACTACGACGGTGAGCGTGGCTTCGATCTCGTGCTCGACCAGATCCAGGCCGCCTGCGCTGGGCTGCTCGATCACGTGCGGGCGTCTGAGCCGGCATGAGCTTGCCGGCGAGAGCCGTCGATCCGCGCCGCGTGGGAGGCGGCGACATCAACGAGGCGTGGCACGTGCGCTTGGATGGGGTGGAGGCGTTCGTGAAGACGCGGCCCGACGCCGGGGAAGGCGAGTATGGGCTCGAGGCGGCGGGGCTCGAATGGCTGGCCGCGCCGGCGGCGCTGCGGACGCCGCGCGTGATCGAGGTTGCCGACGATTACTTGGCGCTCGAATGGGTCGAGCCGGGCCGGTTGAGCGTCGAGGGCGCGGAGCGGCTCGGGCGCGGCCTTGCGGCTGTTCATGCGGCCGGCGCGCCCTGCTTCGGCGACCCTGGCTTTGGTGAGCGACTCGGCGTGCAGGCGCGCATCGGCTCTCTGCGGCTGCCGAACGAGCCGAGCGAGGATTGGCTCTCGTTCTATGCGGAGCGCCGCCTTCTACCGCTTGCGCGCATCGCGAGCGAACGCGGCGCCTTGACGAGCGCCGGGGTCGCCTTCGTGAAGCGCGTGTGTGAACGGCTCGACCAGCTCGTCGGCCCGGTCGAGCCGCCGGCGCGCTTGCACGGCGACCTATGGAGCGGCAATGTGCACGCCGACGCCGACGGTTGTCCGTGGCTGATCGACCCTTCCGCCTACGGGGGCCACCGTGAGGTGGACCTTGCGATGTTGCGCCTGTTCGGCGCACCCTCCGAGCGCGTATTCGCGGCGTATGAGGAGGTGACGCCACTTGCCGAGGGCTGGCGGGAGCGCGTCAGCCTATGGCAGCTGCTGCCGTTGCTCGTGCACGCCGTGTTGTTCGGCGGCTCCTATTGTGTGGCGGCCGAACGCGTCGCAAAGAGCTACGCAAGCTGAGCATCTCGACCCTGTGCCTCGCGACTGAGGGCAACCGGGCGCAAGCCGTTCGAAGTGTGTTGTCCCGCTGAGCGAGAACCGTCGGATATGCCTGTATGCGCCCCTCAACGATCGAGCAGCGTCGTCGCTTGTATCTGCTTGCGCGCGTGGTCATCACGCGTCACTACCGGCGACCGCTCACGCTCGACGGGGTGGCGCGAGCGCTCGCGAGCTCGCCACGCCAGCTGACACGCGCCTACGCCCAGTTCGGCGAGATGACGTTCCGCGAGGATCTGCTCACGCGCCGCCTGAACGTTGCAGCCCAGTTGCTGATCGAGCAGCCCGCGATCCCGGTACGCGATGTCGCGCGGCTCGTCGGCTTTCGCCAGGCGTCTCACTTCGCGCAAGCGTTCCGACGGCGCTACGGACTCAGCCCGGCGAGCTTCAGGGCCGAGGCGCGCGCTTACGCCCGCGGCAGCCGGCGGCGCTCGGAGACGGAGTCGTCCGAGGCTTCGGCTGTCAAGCGAAGTCGCGAGCGAGCCCTTCAACCCGCGCTGTGAAGCGCGGTGTCCAGTGCCGAGAGCGACTCGACTGGCCCGGCCTCCGGCAGGCGCAAGCGCATCAGTGTGCCTCCGCCGGGTGCGCGTTCGGCCTTGACGCTGCCGCCGTGCTGCTCGGCGACTTGACGCACGATCGCGAGGCCCAGGCCCGAGCCAGGCTGGGCGCGTGCCTCGACGCCACGGTAGAAGCGATCGAAGACGTAGGGGAGGTCGGCATTCGAGATTCCCGGCCCGTGGTCGCGCACAGTCAGCTCGCTGCCGTGCAATGAGATCTCCACGGGGCTCCCGTTGGGGCTGTAGTTGACCGCGTTGTCGATCAGGTTGTTGACGGCGCGGCCGAGTCGTCCCGACTCGCCGGCGAGCACGACCGGGTCGAGCTCGACGTGGAAGGGGGTGTCGGATGAGTGGCGCTGGGCGCGCTCGACAGCCTCCTCGACGACAAGGTCCATGCGCACGTCCTCGGCGCCGGCGCGCGGCTGCTCTCCGCGCGCGAGCTCGATCAGGTCGTTCATCAGCAGCGTGAGCTCCTCGATCTGCTCGACCACGTCGTCGAGTATTCGCTGGCGCTCTTCGACGCCCATGTCGCGCTCCTGCTTGAGGACTTCGATGTTAGTGCGCAGACTGGTCACAGGCGTGCGCAGCTCGTGCGAGGCGTCGGCGACGAGTTGGCGTTGGGCGTGCACGGAGGCGTCGAGCGCGCCCATCGAGCTCTGCAGCGCGTCGAGCATCGCGTTGAAGCTCTCGGCGAGGCGCCCGATCTCGTCCTCGCCGGCGAGGGCTCGATCCGCTTTGACAAGTCCTGTGTGCGGGTCACGTGCTCGGTGGCCTGCGTCAGGCGCCTCACGGGCGCGACAGCCGCCCCGGCGACGAGCCGCCCGAACAGCGCCGCGAGCGCGATCCCGCCGACGTCGAGCAGCGCGAGGATCAGGCGCAGGCGTCTGAGCAGGTGGTCGACGCTTGTCAGCGGCTGGGCGAGCTGGACGGCGTAGCCAGGGCGCAGCGCGTCGGTGAGGATGCGCAAATGGATCCCGCTGGCGTGCGCGTCGCGGTAGAACGGCTTGCCGCCTCTGGATGCGAGCCGCAGTGCGCCCGCCTCGATCGGCAGGGTCACGTTCGAGGAGGAGCGGAACAGGATCTTGCCGCTCGAGTCGATCAACTGCTGGTAGCCGCGCACCTGGTCTGGATGCGGGGAGAGGTTTCCGAATGGGTTGCTTTGAAGGGCGATGATCGGCCCATCGCCCTTCGATCCCCGTGGCGCCCGCCGGGCGCTCGCACTCGTCGCGGGCGGTGAGACCAGCAGGCCGAGCGGCGCTCCGGCCTTACGGTCGGCCGCGAGCAGCTTGCGCCGGCCGGTGCTCGTGAGCACACCGGCGAGATAGCGCTGCTCGCGGCCGCTCAGGCCTCCGGGCGCGGCGTTTGCGATGAAACGCAAGCCGCCAGAGCGGTTGCGCAGCTGTTCGTCGACCTGACCGCGCAGTTGATGGGCGGCAAGCAGGTATGTGAGCATCGACGCAAGCACGACCGCGACCGCCACCGCTGCCGCCGACACGAACGTGATGCGCCGTCGGAAGCTCATGTTCGCGATCGTATTGCGCAGCGGTGCGCGGTCGCGCGGGACTCATCGCTCGCACAGCACGTAGCCGACGCCGCGCACCGTGTGCAATAGGCGCGGCTCGCCGCCTGCCTCGGTCTTGCGGCGTAGATAGCCCATGTACACGCCGAGCGAGTTGGAGCTCGAGCCGAAGTCGTAGCCCCACACGTGCTCGAAGATGATCGAGCGCGTCAGCACCTGCTTGGGGTGGCGCAGGAACAGCTCGAGCAGCAGGAACTCGGTGCGTGTGAGGTTCAGCGAGCGTGCGCCGCGCCGCGCCTCGTGCGCGAGCCGGTCGAGGCGCAGATCCGCGAAGGAGAGCGTCTCCTCCGTCTCGATCTCGTCTGCCCGCCTCAGGAGCGCGCGCACGCGCGCCATCAGCTCGCGCAGCGCGAACGGCTTGATCAGGTAGTCGTCCGCGCCTGCGTCCAGGCCGGCGACGCGATCGTCGATCTGCTCGCGCGCGGTCAGCATCAGAACGGGCGTGCGGTCGCCGCTCTCGCGCACTCGCCTGCACACCTCCAGGCCGTCTAGCACCGGCATCGAGACGTCGAGGATGACTGCGTCGTAGGAGCTGTTGGTCAAACGCTCGAGCGCGTCGCCGCCGTCGCCGCAGAGCGCCACCTCGTAGCGCTCGAGCGTGAGCGCGCGCGACAGCGCCTGCTGGACGGCGGGCTCGTCGTCGACTACCAGTATGCGCGCGGGCTCGGGCATGGGCGGTTGCGCTTCCCTCCTGCGGGCAGCGGAGTGCCCTGGAGCTAGGGCTATGGTGACGGTAGCCGCACGAATCTAGGACCGAGGGCGAAGAGGATGCGAAGAATCGTCGATCACGACACCACCGCGGCGATTCGAGACGATCGTCGCGCTCGAGCGCTGAGGAGCAGATGCTCGCGCGGTCGCGTGCGGGTGATGACGGCGGCGTCTCGGCGCAGTCGCGCCGACTGCGCAACGGCCTGATCAGCCTTGCGCTCTTCTTCGCGCTGGTCGCCGCTCTGCTGCTCGCGGTGCCCGGTTTGCGCTCGGCGGGGGAGCGGATCGCCGACGCCAAGCTCCCCTGGGTAGCTGCGGCTGTCGGCTTCGAGCTGCTCTCTTGCGCTCGGCTACGTGGTCCTGTTCGAGCTCGTCTTCAAGATGGAGCGCGGCTTCAGCCGGCGGCTGTCGCTCGCCGAGCTTGGGGTCAACTCGGTCGTGTCGGTCGGCGGCATCGGCGGGATCGCGCTCGGAGCCTGGGTGTTGCGCACGAAGGGCGTCGCGGTCGAGCGCATCGCCAAGCGATCGGTCCTGATGTTCGTGCTCACCAGCGCTGTCAACGTGGGCGCCGTCGCGCTGATCGGCGTGGCCATGTGGCTCGGGCTGCTTCCCGGCTCTGAGAACGCCACTGCTCACGTTGCTGCCGGCGGCGCTCGCGATAGCCGCGATCGCCGCGACACTTGCCGCGGCGGGACTCGCCGGTCGGCTCGCGGGACGCGGCTCGTTGCGCAGCGGGCGCACGCATGTCGCGCTCGTGGCCGTCAGCGACGGCGTGCGAGGCGCGCTGCGGCTGATGGCCGCGCGCGCGACTGGCGCCTGCTCGGGGCCGTTGGCTACTGCCTGTTCGACACGCTCGTGCTGTACGCGTGCCTGGCTGCCTACGGGCCCACACCGACATTCTGGGCGGTGGCGATGGCGTATCTTGTCGGCCAGCTCGCCAACTCGATCCCGATCCCCGCCGGCCTGGTGGCGGTCGAAGGGGGCCTGATCGGGATGCTCGTGCTCTTCCATGTGCGCCCCGTCTCCGCGGTGGTGGCGGCAGTCGTCACCTACCGCGCGATCTCGCTGTGGCTCCCCGCCTTGATCGGGTCGGTGGCGTTCTTCAGCCTGCGCCGCGAAATCGGCGAGCCGGTGACCGTTGCGCCCGAGGGCGCCGCCGGGAGCTAGCGAACCCCCGTGATATTCGCGATGGCGGCTAGCGCCGCCTGCGCCTTCTGACAGGGATGGCCGGGCAGGCCGCTCATCACGGCTTGCAACGCGGGCCGAGACAAACCCTGACAGGCCTGGGCAGTAGACGGGCGGCGGCAGCCTCCCGCGCGCGGAGCCCGGCGCGTTGAGCGGACGCAACTCGTTGGCCGCGAGCAGCGCATGGGCGAGCGTGTCGGAGAACACGTCGATAGCTAGGCGCCCGCTGTAGAGCTCGATCGAGCGTCCTTCGTCGTAGACGGTCACGGGCACGCCCCTGATCAGCGTGTTGCGCTGTGGCCCGAGCGTGCTGTTGGAGTGCAGGCGGTAGATCACGGTCGTGACCTGCAGCGGCAGCAGGCAGCTGCCGCCGCCGCCGAGCAGCCCCTTGCCGTTGACGCAGTCGCCGTAGTAGACGCTGTCGCCGACTGCCGTGCTGTAGCCCTTCAGCCCGTCGACCGCGGCGAGCGGCTTGCCGACGAAGCTCGGGCCGACCCAGTAGAGCTTGTAGTAGGGGAACGTCTGGGCTTCCGCGAGCGCGGTGGGCTCAAGCGCTGGCGGGTGCGCGGTGCCGCAGCCCGCGACGAGCGCCGCGGCGGCGAGCAGCGCGAGCGCGAGCGCGCGGCGGCCCCTCGTTGAGCTCGTGGTCATCGGCGCTGATTATCGGCTACCGGCGCTCGGGGCGCGCAACGCGACATGTGGGTCGATGGTGGCTGGCTGCTCGTGGGTGGGGCCGGTAAGTCGACTCCTTGCCCCGCGGCGGCACGCGACTTCCGGGGTCGCTCGTCTGTTCGTAGAGGTACAAGCGCGCGACTCGTCCATTGAGTTCGACTCGCGTGTGTGCCGGGGCTCGGTCGGGTAGCGGGCCGGACTCCGGCCGATTTTGCGCTCCGACAACCTCCGTGCTCGCCATACTGGCCGCTGTGGTGAGCGAAGCATTCGTTGAGCGACGGCCCTCTCCGCTCGGTCCGGCCCGTTGGCTGCTCGCCGAGAGTCGCATCTCGCTCGCGCTCGCGCTCGCGGGCGTGCTCGTAGGGGCGTGGCTCGTGCTCGCCCCGCGCTCCCCCGACCTGGCGGCGCAGACCTATCGTGCGACCCTGTTCGAACGGTCTGGGCTCACGCTATGGGACGACAACTGGTACGCCGGTCACCACCTGCCTGGCTATAGCCTCGTCTTCCCGTGGCTCGCGCTGCTTGTTGGGATACGGCTCGTGGGCGCGCTCGCGGTGCTCGGCTCCACGTTCGCGTTCGAGCGGATCGCGCTCACCGTCTACGGCCCACGCGCGCGCTGGGGCGCGGTGTGCTTCGCGCTGGCCGCCGCCGGCGACCTGTGGATCGGGCGGATCACGTTCGCGCTTGGAGTCACGTTCGCCATGCTTGCGGTGCTCGCGCTCGTGCACGAGCGGCCATGGCTCGCCGGCGTGCTCGCCACGGTGTGCGCGGCCACAAGCCCCGTCGCCGGCCTGCTGCTCGCGCTCGCCGGCGCGACGCACGTGCTCGTCACGCGTCGCGCGCTTGCCGGCCTGACGCTCGTGCTTCCGGCGTGGCTGGTGGTGCTGCCGCTCGAGGCCTTGTTTCCCGAGGGCGGTTGGGAGCCGTTCGCGGCGAGCTCGGTGATCGCCACGCTTGCCGTGGCGCTCGCGTTCCTGTACGCCGTCCCGCGCGAGGAGCGCCTCTTGCGCGTCGGGGCGCTCGTCTACCTCGGGGTCACCGTGCTGTCGATCGCGCCCACCCCGATGGGCAGCAACATCGACCGCTACGCGGTCTTGCTCGCGGGCCCGCTGTTGTTGTGCGCGCTCGGTCGCGACGGTTGGCGACGGGCAGGGCGCTCGCTGGCGGCGACAACGATCGCGGTGGCGGTGATCGTGGTGTGGACCGGCTGGGGCCCGGTGCGGGAGAGCGTAGGGGTGATAGGCGACCCCTCGACGAGCGTGGCCTACTACACGCCGCTCACGCGCTTCCTAGCCACGCATGGTGGCCCGCTCGTGCGGGTCGAGGTGCCGTTCACGCACTCCCACTGGGAGGCGGCGCTGCTCGCCCCCCAGTTCCCGCTCGCCCGCGGGTGGGAGCGTCAGCTCGACACCAAGAACGACCCAATATTCTTCAAAAAGCCCCTCACGGCGTCTGCGTACCGCGCTTGGTTGCAGGACAACGCCGTCAGCTATGTAGCGCTCCCGGACGTGCGCCTCGACGGCTCCAGCGACGAAGAGGCCGCGTTGATCCGCGGGGGCGTGCCCTACCTGCGCGAAGTCTTCTCGAGCGCGCACTGGCGTGTGTTCGCGGTGCTCGACCCAGCGCCGCTGGCCTCGGCGCCGGCGGCGCTGACCGGGCTCGGCCACGACTCGTTCACGCTGCGCTTCGCCGCGCCGGGGAGCTCTGTCGTGAGGCTGCACGACACGCGCTACTGGACCATTGTGAGCGGACGCGGCTGCGTCTCCGCGGCGCCCGGCGGTTGGACCGCCGTGAGCGTCAGCGCCGCCGGTGTCGTGCGTGTCGCCGCGCGCTTCTCGCTCGGGCGCGCGCTCGGGCTCGACGCGGGCTGCGGCTGACTCGAGCCGCCGCGGCGGCCTTTGCCGCCTTGTGCGGCGCTGAGGTGTGTGGGGCGAGCGCGTAGAGGCCGGTGATGCCCGACAGGTAGAGGTAGTGGTTGTCGCTTATGACCGGATCGAACGCGCCCGTCCTCATCGAGAAGACCACCTTGCCGGTGGAGATCCCGAGGCCGGTGGTGTGGTGGCTGAGGTCGGCGAAGTAGACGATTCGCCCGACGATCGTGGCCGAGCCCGAGATCTTCCCGCCGTCGTGATATTGCCAGTCGATGTGGCCCGAGCGGGCGTCGAAGGCGTAGAACGTGCCGTCGTAGGAGCCCAGGTAGATCGTCGGCCCGAGGCCGGGGGCGTTGGTGACGGCGGGGGACGCATAGACGTATGCGCCGGTCTGCACGGCCCAGTCGAGTTTGCCTGAGGACGCGTCGTACGCATACACGCGCCCGTCGGTGTTGCCGAGGAACACGCGCCCATACATGACCGCTGGGGTGGAGTAGAACGTGCCGCTGCCCAGCACCGCCCCGCCCGAGCCGCTGGCCCACAACCGGTGGCCGTCGCGCTCGCGCACCGCCTGCAGCTCGCCCGAGTAGTCGCCAAAGTAGAGAACCCCGCCGGAGAGGCTGGGGCTGGCCTTCACGGCGCCAGCCGCGTGATAGGTCCAGAGCACGTTGCCCGTGCGTGCGCTCAGCGCGTACACGGTGCCGTTCTGCGAGCCGAAGAAGAGCTTGCCTTTGTCGAGCAGGGGAGAGGACTCGGCGCGACTCGGCAGGTCTCGTGCCCAGCGCAGGCGGCCGTTGATCGTGTTCAGCGCGACGACCCGACCCGCCTGCCGCCCGGGGGAGCGCGACAGCACCGTCGCATACACCGTGTCGCCCGCCACGGCTGGCGTCGAGGCTGACAGCGCGCCGATGCGCCGGCGCCATAGATCCTTGCCCGTGTACTTGTCGATCGAGTGGATCACCGCGTCGTCGCCGAGCTGGAAGATGCGGTTGCCCCACATCACCGGGGGGAACTCGAGCAGCGCGCTGCCACCGTGCGTCCACACCGTCCTGAACGGGGGCCTCATCCTGGCCGACGCCGGGAAGAAGCGCGCATGGTTCTTCGTATAGCCGTACAGCGGCCACGCGAAGCGGTCCTGGCCTTTGGTCTTCGGCAGGGTCGGGGTGGGCTGCGGCACGAACGCGGCGTGCGGATGGTAGATGTCGCCGGTGCGTTTCCTCTCGTACAGATAAGCCGCGAGCGCGACGCCGACGAGCACGAGCGCAACGCCGCCCGCCAACGCGAGCCTGCCCCGGGTGGAGCGGGGCAGCAGGCGAAACCGTCGAGCGCCGCTCATCGGTCAGCCCCCAAACGCGAGACCCGCCCTCAGGCGGCGAGCCTGCTGGACGACGAGTCGGTCTCCACGGCCGAGGCGTGCGGCGAGGGCTCGGTTGAATGCGCCGCACGCGCCGTGCGCCCGGCACGCGCGGAGCGCGAGGATCTCCCGAGCAGGAGCCCCAGCATCCGCGCGCTTGTGAGCACGAGCCCGCCAAGGCTCACGGCAGCAAGCGGCAGCAGCGTCAAGCCGGCCACGAGTGAGACGATGTCGTGCCCGTCGGCTATAGACCAGTCCCAGAGGACATAGTCGACCGCAGCCAGCACGAGCAGAGGCACCAGGGATCTGAGGCGCACACGCTTAGGTTATCGGTGGGTTGGGACGGTACGATGGTTGCTGGTCCCGCGGGCGAAGTGTTGTGGTTGCACAGAAGCCTTCCAAGCTTCTAGGGCGGGTTCGATTCCCGTCGCCCGCTTGGTGCGGCTCGGCCGGCACTCCGTCTTGCATGCCGGTTGGGAGGCTGGTATTGCGGTGCTGCCGACCCGTGAGGGTCTATTCTGGGGAGCATGATCGAGTCGGCTGGTCAGGTCACCGAGGGAGAGGCAGTCCGTGTGGGGGCCAACTCGGCACCGATAGCGGTGGTCGAACGCTTCCTGGCCTTGCTTGTCGCGGGGGACGTCGATCGGGCTGTTGAGCTGCTGGCGGTTGACGTTCGGTACCAGAACGTCGGACTGCCAACGGTGCGCGGGCGCGAGCGTGTCCGTCGTCTCTTTCGGGCGGCTATGCGCCAGCCTGGCGCAGGCTTCGAGGCCTATGTGCACACGATCTCGGCAGGCGGCTCGTCGGTGCTGACCGAGCGCACGGATGTCCTGAAGGTTCGCCGGCTGCGCGTCCAACTATGGGCGTGCGGACGCTTCGACGTCCAAGACGGTCAGATCGTGCTGTGGCGCGACTACTTCGACTTCACCAACTTCACGGTGGCGCTAGCCCGAGGCTTGCTCAGCATGATCTTTCCCGCGCTTGGCGCCAAGCCACCGGACACGGCGTGAGGCTTCGAGTCGGGCAAGATCTCGGCTAGGCGGTGTGTCCCGCGCTTTGTCCGTAGAATTGACTGGACCACGGGGAGTGGCGCAGTCTGGTAGCGCACCCGGCTGGGGGCCGGGCGGTCGCAGGTTCAAATCCTGTCTCCCCGATTCGACAAAACACCTGGTAACTAGCGTTTTTGGATTGCATGGAGGAGCTAGGTGGAGATCTCTATGTTCTATCTGTGTTCTATTTCCCGGGCGGTTCATGGCCCGTGAGTGTTTGAAGGTCCAATACGGCACTACAATGCGACTATGAGCGCAGCCCGACCCAAGCCAATACCGGCTCCTCCAAAGACGCCCGCGCCAGCACCGAAGCCGCAAGCTGTCGCCCGTGGTCTCCCAGGTAGCGCTCGCGAGCGCACTGAGCGGCGTCAACGGTTCGCCAAGGAGCATCGAGAGACGCTGCATCGCTTGGGTCAGTAGCCCGTGGCAGTCATATATCCCGAGTTCGGGGACTTCTGTGATGTCGCCGCGGATGTCCTTGGCACTACAGCGGCGCAGATTGCACGCCTTCCTAATGTCGCTCTCGCCGAGTCGGCTCTGGCAGCCCCGCGTGCAGGGTTTGGGGGCGTCGAGGTATACGTCACGGTCCTAGAGAAGGCGGCGATCCTGCTGGAACGTTTGGCGCGCAATCATCCATTGCCCGACGGCAACAAGCGCACCGCGTTCTTCTTGACCGGCCTCTTCCTGGAAGCCAACGGCATGCCACTGAAAGAAGCGCTACCTGATGTCGATGTGCCGATGGTGGAGTCGATTGCCGGTGGACAAGCTGCTCCCGACGCCATTTTGTCGTGGCTGTCTCAGCGCACTTCCGATGCCGCATAGGCTGAGCACCCGACTGCACGTTCATTTGTAGTCGGTGCGGCGGGATTCGTCCCGGGACTACGTCCGGGACTCGGAATCCGCTGCGCGGATTGAACTGCCAGCCCTTCTGGTCTGGAACGTTTTTGACCGATGACGGGGTCCCGGTAGGTGGTCCAGGGTCTATGCGTAGTCTGGTT
The DNA here is from genome assembly GCA_963764655.1 of uncultured Solirubrobacterales bacterium. Taxonomy (GTDB): domain Bacteria; phylum Actinomycetota; class Thermoleophilia; order Solirubrobacterales; family Solirubrobacteraceae; genus Palsa-744. The sequence continues at coordinate 949,130 of CAVXTI010000001.1, read as the reverse complement.
GTTTGTTGTCTGTAACGGTGTCTGCGTATTCGGTGGGTGTGAGTCCGTCCAGTGCTGAGTGTGGCCTGTAGGTGTTGTACTCGGTTCGCCAGTCCTCGATGATGATCTTCGCCTCAGTGAGCGATCCGAACTCCTCGATTTTCAGCAGCTCGTCTCGCAACCGGCCGTTGAAGGACTCGACATAGGGATTCTCCCATGGGCTGCCGGGCTCGATGTAGGCGGTCTTGGTGCCGGCGAGGCGACAGTAGTCGCGTAGCGCCCACGCGATCATCTCGGGGCCGTTGTCGGCACGGAGGTACTCGGGTGCGCCATGGGTGAGGACCAGATCCTCGATGACGGCGACGATGTCCTCGGCGGTGCAGGTCCGGTCGACTCTGATCGCCAGCGCCTCGCGGGTGTACTCATCGACGATGTTGCAGAGCTTAAGCCTGCGCTGGTCAGAGGTCTCATCGAACATGAAGTCGATCGCCCACACGTGACCTGCGTGCGTGGCGCGCAACCGTTGCTTCTGACCCGGAACTACCCTTCGGCGCTTGCGTGTCCTCACGGGCCGTCTCAGGCCCTCCTGGCGCCAGATGCGGCGTGTGCGCTTGCGGTTGATGCTCCAGCCTTCGCGCAGCAGGATCTGGTGCGCGGTCTTCCAACCCCAGCGCGGGTGATCGCCGGCGATCTGGCGCAGGCGAGCAGCGAGACGCTGCTCCTCGGTGCTGAGTGGCCGCCTGGGCTTGCGCTGCGTCGAGCGATGTTGGCCGACCACACGGCACGCCCGGCGCTGTGAAACCCCGAAACGCTCCTGCAGGACCACAACGGCCCTGCGACGGCGCTCCGGGGTCAGAATTTCCCCTCAGCCAACTCCTTGAGCATGTCGATATCCAGCGCCTGCTCGGCGACGAGCTTCTTCAACCGCTGGTTCTCCGCCTCGAGCGTCTTTAGGCGCTTGGCCTCGTCGGCCTTCATCCCGCCATAGACCGCTCGCCACCTGTTGAACGTCGCCTCCGAGACTTCGAGATGGCGCAACACCTCAACGAGGTCCTGCCCCTCGTTCAGAAGGCGTTCGCCCTCCCTGATCTTCCTGACAGCCTGCTCCGGCGTATGCCCGCGTCGCTTCATGATCGTGTCCATCCTCCCATCCCATCACGGGAAACACGACCACGCACTACACCTGGCTCACTTCACAGGGACCCCGTCACCGACGCGAACCGCGTAAGGTTTTGGTTAGAGGCAGCTTATGGGGTGGTCCACGTCGGTCAAAAAACGTTCCAGATGAGGCGTAGTCGAGGGATGAGACGTGGTTGGTGTAGGACGCGATTGCCTGTTCTTACCTTGTGGGCATGGTCTGTCGTCGTAGCTGTGATCTCGGCGTCGACGATCCTTGTCGTGATCAGCGGGGACAAAACTGCAGCACCTGGGGGCGTCTGATCTGGGCGTGGTCTGAGAACCCTTGAACGGTGTCTGGGCACGCGACTTGCTGGGGATCTAGGAGGCGAAGGCCTTGTCAATTGCCTCCGCCTCAGCATCAGAGGGCTGATAGTGGGCGTAGACCTGAGTGGTCTTGGCGTCGGCGTGTCCCATCCAATGCTGAATCGTGCGTAGTGGAACACTCGAGGCCGCCATGCGGGTGCCAAAGGTATGCCGGAGCTCGTGAAACGTAACCTGTCGGACTTCTGCACGCTTGAGAGCTTGCTTGAACCTACGAACTAGCTTGGAGCGGTCAAGCGGTCGTCCGCTCTCCGGATGTGCAAAGACCAGCTCGTTGTCCGCGCCATAAAGAGATTGCTCGCGAAGCGCTGCAAGGGCATCAGCCACGCGGTCGGCCATCGGGACCGACCGGCCCGAGTCCTCAGACTTGGGATCGTTGAACTCGCCTCGCACATACGGTGCTACAACCCGGACTCGCCTCGCACTGAAATCGACGTCGCGCCAACGTAGTCCCAGTAGCTCGCCTTGACGAAGTCCTGTCATTGCTGCCGTCAGGTAGAGCGTCGGCTCAATGATGCCGAATGCATCCTTTGGGTAGTTGGCCAGGATGCCCCTCTCTAGTTCGCTCTGTTCAAGGAACTTGATGCGTGTCTCGGTCTTCTTGATGACGGGGCGATCAGCGAGCTTCACCGGGTTCTTCTGGCACCACTGCTTGCGCATGCCCAGCTCGAACACAGAATGCATCGTCCCCAGGTGATTGCGGATCGTCTTGGTCGCGAGCGTTCTTCGCTCGACAGCGATGTAGCGTTCGATGTCCTCTGGCTCGATCTTTGCCAGGTCACGAGCCCCGAAGAAGGGTGCGATGTGGTTGCGCAGATCGGACTCGACCGTCAGCTTGTGGGACTTCTTGCGGCCTCGAACCTCAAGACGCCTACGCAGCTCCTCGCCTGCCTGCTCCATTGTGACGCGCTCCAAATCAGAGCCCCGTATCGGACGCTCAGCGTCACGCATCCGGCGGAAGCGCTCCTCGGCCTGCGCCTTCGTCAAGCCATCTCGCTCACCTGGCGTTCGTACAGGGCCGACCTTCCTGCGGATCTTGCGCCCGTCAGTTGCGTACCATGAGCCGATCCACGATCGGCCGATTGCACGCAGTCGGTGCTGCCGGAGCGAGTGCAGGCCGCGCTGGGGGGTCTGGTCGGCGCGGCGAGGGAGGGTCTGCTCGCGCTGAGCGTGGTGTCGGGCTTGGTGTGATGCACGAGCTGATGAGCGAGGAGGTCGGGGAGATCTGCGGCCCAAGGGCAAGCACGACCCTGCGCGGGTCGCCTACCGTCACGGCTCAGATGAGGGTGAGGTGACGCTCGGTTCGCGCCGGGTGGGGGTGCAGCGGCCGCGGATGCGCGCGCCAAGGACGAGGGCGGCGAGGTGTCGGTCGAGACCTATGAGCACTTCGCGAGTCGTGATGTGTTGAGCGCTGTCGTGCTGGAGCGGATGCTCGCGGGCGTCTCTACCCGCCGGTTTGTGCGTACCCAGGAGCCGGTCTGGCGAGCACGTCGAGGCCGAGGCGCGCTCAACGTCGAAGTCGGCTGTCTCGCGCACGTTCGTGGCGCGCACTGCCGAGACGCTCAAAGCCCTGATGAGTCGGCGTCTTGAGGACGTGCGCCTCGCGGTGCTGATGCTCGACGGGATCGTCTTGAAGGACCACACCAACGTCGTCGCGCTGGGGATTACCACTGAGGGCGTGAAGGTCCCGCTCGGCCTGTGGGAGGGCTCGACGGAGAACAAGGCGGTCGCGACCTCGTTGCTGTCCGATCTCGTCGACCGCGGCCTGGATGTCGAGCAGGGCGTGCTGGTCGTGATCGACGGCTCCAAGGCGCTCAGAGCCGCCGTGAACGCGGTCCTCGGCCCGCGCACACCGCGGTCCATCGGTGTGTCCGGCACAAGGAGCGCAACGTGCTCGATCATCTGCCCGAGCGCGACCGGCCAGAGGTCAAGCGCCGGCTGCGCCGCGCGTGGGCGCGTGACGATTACCGCCAAGCCCTCACAGAACTCCAGGCGCTCGCCGCGGAACTCGAGCGCTCTCACCCCGGTGGCGCCTCATCGCTGAAAGAGGGCATGGAGGAGACGCTCACCGTGACCCGTCTCGGTGTGAAGGGTGCGCTGAAGCGAACGCTGCAGAGCACGAATCCGTGCGAGTCGATGATCGAGTGCATCCGCCGCAGCTCGCGCAACGTCAAGCGCTGGCAGTCCGGTGAGATGTGCCTCAGATGGACGGCCGCTGGGATGCTCGAGGCCGAGCGACAGTTCCGGCGAATCGCTGGCTATGACGATCTCGCCAAGCTCGCCCTCACCGTCGAACGCGAGATCGCCCAGCCCACCACGACACACATCACCGAAGAGGCCGCTACGCTCGTCACCGTCTGACAGTCACACCCAGGCCGCCACCAAAGTTCCACGCCGACCGGGACATCCTCCCAAGACGCGCACGTTCACGCTGCCGAAGAACGGTCTGACGCGCGAGGCTCCGCTAACCGATCCGGCGCGTGAGGCCATCACTGCTCTGCCGGTCGAAAGCGAGTTCTGCTTTGCCCCGATCCGAGGCGAGCACTGGACGGCGAGCGCCCGCACCTACCACTGGAAGGCCGTCAAGGTTGCGGCCGGATGGGGTGGAAGCCTCTATCTCGCCACCCGCCACTTTGCCGGCTGGTACATGGTCAACGTCCTCGACATACCCTCCGAGGACGTGGCAATTGCGCTCGGCCACACCGACGGCGGCGAGCTGGTCCGCCGTCTCTATGGCCACCGCGACCACGAGCGCGCCCTTGAACGGGTGACGGCTGCCTACGGACAGACGGCCAGCTTCACGCAGATGCGGCTGGTGTAGGGGCTGGAAGATGCTGTGTACGGCCCTGGACATCACGAGAATCCTTGGTCGCGGTCTCCGACGAGTGGTCGAGAACGACCGTCGTGGACTGAGGCGGCCGATTGTCGCTACGTTTCCGGTTGTGTCCGACGCGCTGACGCAGGAGCGGCGAAGCCGGTTGATGAGCCGAGTGCGGACGCGGGATACCAAGCCGGAGATGCTGCTTCGCCATGCACTGTGGGCTGCAGGACTGCGGGGCTGGCGGCTACATCCCAAGACGGTTCCGGGGCGGCCTGATCTGGCCTGGCTCGGCCGGCGTGTGGCGGTGTTCGTGGATGGTGCGTTCTGGCATGGGCATCCCGACTACTACTGGGGGCAGTCCGGCAAGTTTTGGGACGAGAAGATCGCCCGCAATCGGGCCAGGGACGTGCAGATCAACGCGGAGCTCGCGAAGTGCGGGTGGTGTGTCGTCCGGCTGTGGGACTTCGAGGTTGAGCGCGAAGTCGGCCCGTGTGTGTGGCGCGTTCGTTCGGCGTGGGAAGCTGGCGATGCTGCGATCTCGATCTCCGGGCCCCATACGAACACACGTTCGCTTTCCGTCCGGGTCGACGCATAGGATGCGCTCCACGATGACCAGCCCGTACTCCCTAGTTGACTTGTTTGCCGGTTGCGGTGGCATGACCCTGGGTTTCGAGCAGACGGGCCGCTTCCGCTCCGTGTTCGCGGTCGAGTGGGACGAGGCCGCCGCGGAGACATACCGGCGGAACTTCGGTGATCACATCGTCGCAGGCCCAATCGAGCAAGTGGACGAGTTCCCCATCTGCGATGTACTGATCGGGGGGCCCCCCTGCCAGGGTTTTTCGCCGCTCAACATGCATGGTGTGGGGCTTGAACGGCGGACGCTCTGGCGCGAGTACCTGCGTGCGTTGCAACAGTCGGAGCCGTCGGTATTCGTCATGGAGAACGTGCCCGAGTTGCTGCGCTCGGCCGAGTACCACGCTTTTGCCGACGAGGCACGCGGCCTTGGGTACTCCGTGGAGGGGCGTATCCTCAATGCTGCCGACTACGGGGTGCCTCAGCGTCGTCGTCGCGGGATCGTGCTCGGGTCGCGGGTTGGGGCATGTGCGTGGCCGGAGCCCACGCATTTCCCGCTGAACGCGGTCTCCTTCGGCGGGCAGCCCTGGCGAACTTTCCGTGACGCGGTCAAGGGTCTCCCGCGCAAGCCATCCGACAAGAACTGGCATCGCCCGCGCAACCCGCGTCCCATGAGTCTTGAACGCTACATGACTATCCCGGGTGAGGGGGAAGGACGCTTCGACCTCGCCGCTCGCCGTCCGGATATTACGCCTGCCTGCTGGCTGCGAAAGAAGTCGGGCTCCACCGATGTGTTCGGCCGGCTCTGGTGGGACCGGCCGGCGTTTACGATCAGAACCGAGTTCTACAAGCCGGAGAAGGGTCGCTACCTACACCCCTCTGAGCATCGCCCGATCACGGTACGGGAGGCCGCTCGCTGCATGTCCTTCCCGGACGACTTCGAGCTGCCGGAGGAGCAGTCGATGACGACGGTGGCGAAGCAGGTAGGCAACGCGGTACCACCACTGCTGGCGCAGAGGCTCGCCGAAGCTGTCGCTGCGTTGCTTGATGCGGACAGTGCCGCGCCGACGGCCGAGATCCGCGCAGCCTAGGATGGGCTTCGACGCTCCCGTGCCAGGCGCTTTTGCAGCTTGGCCGTCTCCTTGAGGTGGTCTGAGTGGCAAAGGGTGACGAGGTTCTCCATGTTGTTGCGCTCGCGCTTGGGCAAGCTCTCCAGGTCATCCGCGACCGCTACCTTATGGTGAACCTCCAGATAGAAGCGAGTGTCTCCGGCGGCCAGTGCCTTCTCGCGGTTGCGGAGACAGACCTTGCACGTATAGTCGTCGCGCTCGAAGACCTGTTGCCGAAGGTTCTCCGGGTAAAGCCGCTGCAAGGGATCGCGCCGGTCCTTCGGCTCGGCGGAGAGCAGGCGGTACTCGCCCGGCTGGAGGCCTTCCTCGTCAATGTGGGATGCGATTGGCCAGCCATACTCGTCGCGCAGCTCGCGGACGCGTCGACTGCCCTCCGCAATGCCGCTCACGTAGTCCACCTGCTCGCGTCTGACCACCTGTCCGACGTTCGCCTGAAAGAACCGCTCGATCCGCTGCCGCGCGCTACCGGAGGAATTGCGAATCTCGTTGGCGAGTTGCCACTGTTGTGCCTTCTCGATGTTTGGGGCAGCCCGTTCGAGCTGGTATGTGCTGGCGCCAAGCTCGGCGATCTCGTAGCCGTCTTCAACCCGCAGCTCGCGTACGCGGCGTGCCCACTCCTGGATGCCGCTGACGGCTGCCAGCTCCTCACCATGCACCGGCTTGCCAAGGTGGCGCTGCAGGTGGTCGAGGATCTGCTGCTTTGCGCCCTGTCCACGCCGCGCGCGGGGACGAGGACCGAAGTGGTCGCGCTGAGCGCCAGCAACCTCGGCAACGATCTGGTCGAAGTCCTCACGTCTGGCCTCACCGGCTTCGAGCTTGTCGGTGAGCGTAAGTAGTCGCTTGCCAGCGCGTCGGAGACGCCTGGCGTTATCCCGAAGTGAAGCCATTATTGGATGATCTGTTCGCCGGCTATCGTGTCGGCCCTGCTGGCGCGTTTGTATACGAGTAGGTCATCGCAGCCGCAGCCCACGAACTCCACTCTAGTCAGGTTCGACGCGAAGGTCAGGGATCGGCTCTGATGTGATCGCTCGACACGAATCCGCACCGTCTTCGGCATGGGGGGCAGGCTGGACCGCTGCGCCGCTCGTCTGAACCTGCGACTTTTCATCGGGGAGACAGGCGTTGGATCGCGCGGTTGAGCGGGATTCGTGGAGGCGTGAGCGGTTTCGTGGAACCTTGAAGCTCGCCGCGAAGGCTGGCGAAAGCCGCGAAAACACTGGAGTTCTGGGGTCGGCCATTCTCGTCTGTTCCCGGCTGTTCCTGGCACGCGGGATCGCAAAAGGACCGCAGCGGCGGGCGAAAGGGACCGCAGAAGGATCTAGACGTTCAAGGGCGCCAGGGAGTGGGCGAGCTATTCCTCGGCACGCTGCGCGTCGAGATCTGCCACCGGTGCGTCCTGCGCCACGAAGAGTCGTAGCGACTGGTCTCGTAGTTCAGCGCGAAAGTCCAAGCCCGAATCGATAACTGCCGCAAGATCAGCGTGTGCCGCCGCCAAGGCCTCGCCGAGCATCTCGCGGTCTCGGAAAATACCAACGCGCTGTGGCGGATCGTCTTCTTGGACACGCCGGACGTCGACCGGCCCATCAGGGGTTGTGGCGGCCATCGTGACCGCGGTTTCGGCGATCCCAGTGGATAGCAGAGGCCCGAGTAGGCCCCGTCCGCGGGATCGTGTGTACTCGAGCAGGTCGAGCAGATCGCCAGCGGTGCCGCCGAACTTATCCCGCCATTGTTCAATCGACAGTCCTTGGAGCCATCGACGTAGGTCCCGGTCGTTGACGCCGCCTTCGGGCTCCGCGGCCTCAGCGACGCGCAGTGCGAAGGCTCGTGACCGCAGTCCCGAAGTGATTAGGGCGACGGCGCCCGGACGATTGACGCCATATCGGATAAAGAGCGGAAGCTCTGAACAGAGTGTCGCTTCGATTCCGCGTTCCTCCATTCGACTCGCCGTAAAGTCGAGCACGACTCTTAGTGTCCATGCAAGGTAATGCTCGCATTGACCAGAAATCACGTCGACAATTTGCTCTATTGCGTACTCGCGGCTCGACACATCTGCCAAGAACTGCGTCGCCAGGTCGCTAATCTCAGCCCCGCTGATCCACGCGCGCAGGAAGTCTCCTGGCGATACCTCGATGCGCGTTTTCGCATTTGGGGTTGGCCGAAACTCCCAGCTACTCGGTGACTCCTGAAGCCGCGATAGCCGCGATAGTGCGTCCGCTTCGTCGAGGACATCGATGGCGGTCATGGCGTCGCTGATCGACCGGCCCGCAGCCGTTGCTCGTTCCGCCGTCTGCGCCGTAAGAGCACCAATCTCATCAAGGAGGCGGGCGCTGGGGAGTGATGTTCCGGTTCGCGCCCATCGACGCCGGGACGGTACGCCTACGGTGTAATACGCACCCCGAACTGACATTGCGACGTTGCGCCATCGAGAACGCATCTGATCGAAATCGCTACGCGTGGGGTGGCCCGGCTTGCAGACGACCACCCAGCCCTCGCTCTCCTTGGTTGCGCGCCCGGCTCGTCCCATGGCGTTGATGAGCCGCGCACCGAGAATCCGCGAACTCGGATCTTGGCCCTCGTATCGTGTCTCGGCGAGAACGACTGTGCGCACCGGCAGGTTCACCCCCTCCGTCAGCGTAGTCGTGGCGGTCAGGTAGAGGAGTTGCTCGTTGCGCAGTGCCTCCTCAAGCGCCTCGAGAATGTCCGTCGGAAGCCCGGCGTGATGGTAGGCAACGCGATGTGGAAGTAGCGGCACCAGTGGATGCTCGTCGCCGAGACGTGCGCGCACAAAGGCCGTGAGCTCTCTGGTTGCCCCGGACGCTGGAACGAGAGCCGAGACCGCGCGAGCCATCTGTCGTGCTATCAAGCGAGTTGACATCACCACGAGCACTGGTCCGGCGTGGCCGACCGCCTCGACGATGCGCGCATTCATGATGTATTGCGACGTACTGGAATCGTGACGCTGACTCTCTCGTACTCCGTGCCTGTTCACGCGGAAAGCGAGTGACCCGATGGGCGATGTGAAAGCCACCTCTCGGGGTTGCACCGCTTCTGCTGGGCGGAGTTGGACGCGGCCGCGTAGCGGAAACCGCACTCGCTCGGGCCACTCGGCCGAAGCCACGACCTCACTCTCGGGACTTGCCCAGTCAGCGTCGGTATAGAAGACGGCGTGCAGGCGGCGTGGACCACGCCACTCTGACGCGAAGAGGTGTCCTGTCTGATCTGGGTCGATCCAACTCATCACCTGGGCTCTATTGCCGAGTGCGGCCGAGAGCAGGATGAGACGGTGATCAGAGGTTCGAGTCTTCCAGTTGAGCAAGGCCAACACCCACTCAAGGCCGAACCCTCGGTGAGGATCTGCGACGAGGTGTGCCTCATCAAAGATGAACATCCCGTATCGGCTAAGTACGCCGTCCGTGTCGTGTCGGAGGAGATGCCCGAGGCGCTCTGGCGTCATCACATCGATGCTTGGGGCGGGCAGCTCTTCGAGAGTCTCGACGAGGAAATCTGGGAGATCAGGCGGAAGTTCTCGCTGGATTACGTGCAACCGCGGTCGAAGCGCGTCTCGTACCTCTCGTCCAAGACTCCTCATCGGCGCGATGTAACAGACGCTGTTCGTTGCCGTCGCAAGGTGCGTGAGCGCCAGAATCTGCGCAACAAGTGTCTTGCCAGCGCTTGTCGGTAGGGACATGACGACGCGCTTGGTAGCTGGCGCGAAGATCTTCGCCTCGTCGCTGCCGAACAGCTCCCGCTGCGGCCGCCAAAGCGTGACGATCGGGGGATCCGTGAAGACAAGAGCCTGCTTGACCGCCCGCGGGACGTCTGGCGGCAAGCCTGTCCAAACCGACGACGCCGTCTCGCCGTCGGCCAAGGATTTGAGATGAGCTGCTACCCAGCGCGCGTCGAGGTCGGTCGTGCCGGGCTCGGGAGCAGCGGCCGAACGCAAAAGCTCGCGCGCCTCGTCGAGTCGGCGCTCCGCTCCTCCCGCAAGAAAGCGCCTAAGTCGATCGGTGGCCTCGACGATCTGGTAGGTGGCGCCGAAGACGGTCTGTGTCAGATCATCAACCGCTACGTCCCGCCCAAGATCAAGAAAGTCCCGTTTCAAGGCAGCCAGGAGGCCTCGCAGGCCCACGATCAGGCCGGCGAGCTGGTCGACGGAAAGGTCGGGAAACCGATCATGCATCGTTCCGAAGCAACGCATGGGTAGATACTGATCAGACGTAGAGATCGCTACGCCCGCTCCCGCACGTGGATCACGCTCGAGCCACAAGTCGGACAGACCACCGTATAGTTGCGCCAGGTCGGCTGGGTAGTTATCAGCAAGGGTCGTGAGTTGCGCGAGATAAAACTCGGCATTCTCACTTAGCTGGGAATATGCCCGGCCGACGGTGCGGGAGATGTGGGTTTGACTGTCGTGCTGGGTGGCCTCAGGCGGTCAGCGCAACAGGGTCTCCATCTTCTCAGCTAGCGTGCGCCACTGGAGTGTTTCTCTGGGGCGGCTGTTGAGCTGGGCTGCGATCTGGTCGAGTTCGGCTTGGCTGCGGGTGGCCAAGTCGAGCTTGCGCGGCAGGTACTGACGCAGTAGCCCGTTGGTGTTCTCGTTCGAGCCGCGCTGCCATGGGGAGCGGGGGTCGCAGAAGTAGACCTGGATGCCGATGTCGCTGGTGAACTGCTTGTGGGCGGCGAGCTCTTGGCCCTGGTCCCAGGTCAGTGACTTCAACAGATGAGCAGGCAGCTCGGCGATTCGTGCTTTGAGCGCCTCGATGACGTGAGCGGTCGTGCGATCGTGGCCGAGACGGGCGAGGAGCACATAGCGGGTCTGTCGCTCAACGAGCGTCGCGATCGCCGACTTGTTTTCGGCACCGATCAACAGGTCTCCCTCCCAGTGGCCAGGCACGCGCCGCTCATCGACCTCGGCCGGGCGCTCGGCGATCGAGACCATCTCCCGGATCCACCGCGCGCGTCGATCCGGCCCCGGGAGCGGCGGCGTCGCGCGACCCGTCCGCAGGTTCGCGGTCAGCTGCCGGCGCAGCTCGCCGCGCGACTGCACATACAGCGACCGGTAGATCGTCTCGTGACTGATCCGCATCCCCTCATCATCAGGATGGTCGAGCTTCAGTCTGAACGAGATCTGCTGCGGCGACCAGCGCCGCTCAAGCCCGTCCTGGACCGCAGCCACGAGCCGCGGGTAGCTCGCGAGCTTCGTCGGCTTCGGCCGCCGCGCGAGCCGCCGAGCCGCGCGATCGGCCTGCAGCGGCCGATAATGCCGGCGCTCTCCGCACCTGCGCGATCTCGCGCCCGACCGTCGAGCGATGTCGCCCGAAGCGCCCTCGCGATCTCGCTGTCGCTCTCCCCCCGACAGACCCCAACGAAGATCCGCTCCCGCTCCTCAAAGGACAACCGATGCGGCGAACAAACCACGCGCCGCCGCATCAGCGCCACCTCGTTCTGAATATGACACGCGGACGTGTGCGGCACTCCGAACTCCGCCATCACCTCCCGGACCCGCACACCAGCACGAAATCGCGCCTCAATCGCCGCGCGCTCCGTCGGCGTCAACAACCGATAACACCCACGCCTACCCCTTCTCTTAGCCACCTTCTCCTCCGATCACCCAACACGAAAAAACGATCGTGTTGCGCCGACCGGATGAAACCACCCTGCTTGATCTCCCAAAGACGGAAGATCAGGGTCGCATCCTTCTGTCGATAAACAACCAACCCGTCGCCGCCAGGGGTAGTAACGGAAAATCCAGGCCCCTCGATCCGTCGCAATTGAAGGTCGACGGGAATGTTCTCCTCGGCGAGGATATACCAGACATACTCGGCGATCACGAGCGTGCGCTCGACCGCGTGACCGCTGCTTACGGGCGGACGGCTAGCTTCACCCAGATGCAGCTCGGTGATGCTCAAATGCCATCCCCGGCGGCAGGTACGGTGCTTCGATGACGAGTTCAAACGTCAAGCGCCACAACGTCACCTACGACCCTGACGCCGTTGTGGAGCTGCTCGCCGTGAAGTCCAAGCAGGAGCATCGCGCTCTGGTGAATGCAGTGGAGAAGCTCCGTGAACTTGGCGAGCGGCTGGAACGGCCGCACATGAAGCCACTTCAGGGTGTCGCTGAGTCGGCACTATGCGAGCTGCGTCCGCGACGGGGCGACAGCGACTGGCGTGCGATCTACCGTCGAGTAGGCAACTTCTTTGTGATCTTGGCGATTGATCGCCACAAGAACTTCGCGACAATGGTCGAGCGCGCCCAGCATCGAGCTGGTCGGTATGGGAGCCACCTTGAAAGTTGATAAGTCATGGCATATCATCTAGGCATGGTTGAGATTCCAAGCCACTGGCCGAAGGGCGTCAAGACGGCCGAGGAGGTGCTCGCCGCCGCGCTGGCTGCAGACCCCGAGTTTGCCGCCGAATGGGAGCGGTTGGCGCTCGCGCGGATGGTTGCGACCACGCTGATCGCGTATCGCTCCGAAAACGGTCTTTCGCAGCGAGGGTTGGCTAAGCGGCTGGGTGTGAGCCAGCCTCGTGTGGTGGAGTTGGAGTCGGGCGAAAAGAATCCGCAGATCGAGACGCTCATCAAGGTCTCGGCGGCCATCGGCGTTGAGTTCGCAATCGATGTCGTGCCGGTAGGGCGGGAGCCCAAGCTGGTCCGCAAGGCGGTTCGAGATGCCGAGACGCACGCCTGCGCGGGCGCCTCGCTGCTCGTGGCTGCGGCGTAGCACGACCGGTGACGACGCCGGGCGCAGTTCTGGATCTCTCACCGGCGAACATGCTGCGCTCAATGCGCGGGGCGATAGTCGATGCGTGTATCGCCTACCCTGATGTCCTCCACCTCGACGTTCGTGACCCGCAGGGCGATCTCTGGCGTCTAGCCACGCAAGATGCCGAGTGGTCGCCGTCTGACCCGGGTCAGCTAGTCGGGCGCTCGATCGACGATGTCGCCGTAGACGGAGAGGCGGGGGAGCTGCGTTGCGTTCTTTCCGACGGTTCAGTGCTCGACGTGCGGCCTGCCGCCGTTGAAGCGGAGGACGACCCGCCCAACTGGGAGCTGGTCAGCCCCGCTGGAATAGTTCTTGAGTTCGGTCCTGGACTCCGCTGGCAGATCAGCGGTGCTGACGGGCCAGCCTCGCCGCGTCGCTGAGCCCCAACGCGCTTTCTCGGCGTGAGTGGAGCCCGGCCGCCCACGAAACCGCCCACGCCCCACAGAATCCCACTCAACCGCGCGCTCCAACACCTATCTCCCCGGTGAATACGGAAGTGGCTCGTTGCTCGGCCGGAGCTCCTGCTAGTTGCAACTCAGCAGTGTTCTCCGATGTCATGCGGAGGCTCGCAAATCGCAGGGAAACCGGCAGTCGAGGTTTGTCTGTCGGCCGTCCGCTGATTGTCCGGAGGGTCCGTACGCCACTCGGCGGCTCACGAACGATCTAAGACCTCAAATGGAATCCCCGATCCTGATCGACGTCTGGACGGTCGACCCATCGCAGCGGGTTGAGCTAGCCCGAGGGATCTCTGACGGAGTGCGAAATGTGATCGTCGGCCGCCGAGGTTTCGTGTCTGCCCAGCTTTACGAAAGCACCAATGGCGACGCGATGATGGTGATGGTGCGCATGCGAACGATCAAGGAGCGCCAAGAGCTCACGGATTCGCCTGAGGCTCACAGCCTGGTGCGCGAACTTGGAGCGATCGCGCATTCCCACGTGCGGCTCTTCCGGCTTGTCGAGAGCTTTGGCGAGTCGGACGATCCCGCTGATCGGCCGCTCGAGCCGGAGGTCTTGCCCAGTCCCTGGTTCGGCGCTGAACGTTCATGCACACCGTTGACGCCTGCGTTCCCTGCGAGGCGAGCCGTGCAAGGAAGCTGGCCCGACAGTGTCGGGCGAGTGGCCGGGGGGAGTCTCACCCCGGCCCTCTCAGAACCCGGCGTGAGCCTCTCAACTCACAGGGCTCCCATCGTCCAGCCGTCGGGGCCGCACACCAAACCTGCGAGACCACGCTCATTGCCGGTGATCTCGACTACGACCCCGATCCCGTAGAGCCGCCCGCTGACAGGAGCGCCTCACACAGGTGGTCAAGACGGTGGACGCCAACCTCTGGGCAGGGTCGTCTGACCCACCTCGATCAGATAGCCGTCGGGATCGCGGATGTAGCAGCGCATCTCGGTCTCGTGCTGCTTCGGTGGCGTCAGGAATTGGGCGCCCCGCGCGCTCCACTGGGCGTACACAGCTTGGATGTCCGCAACCCGGATATTGAGGAAGCTGCTCACCCGATCTGGGTCGGGCGGCGGCTCGAGCGTGACGGTCGGCTTGTCGTCAGTCGGACCCCCTCCGACGTTGATGATGATCCAGCTGTTGGCTAGCGCGACGTAGGTAACCTCGTCATTCAGCTCGCCGGAGATGACTGTCTTGCCGCCAAGTACTTCGGTGTAGAAGCGGCGGGAACGCTCGACATCATCTGAAACGATGAAGTGGGCCAAGACCATCTCCTCGTCGATGGTGCTCATGCTGACCTCCGTTGGTATTGACTCCATAGTCGCCTTATACCGCGCATCGCCCTGTGCCCCTAGTCCGATACCCGGGCGCTGCCCGGGTATGTCCTGCACTGGCGGCCGTCGCCTTGACCTGCGTCCAGCATACGTGCGTGAGTGACGGCATACAGCGGGCTCAACCGCGGGAGCCCGGGATCGGGGTGGGGTGGAGGACCGCAAACAGACCGCAGAAGGCGGGCGTGCCGGACCAGGTTCCCTCGCCCCACAGGCACCTGCATGAGACCTTGAGCTTCTGCCCGGGCATCCGGACCCGACCGTTTCCTGGCAGCGCAGTCCCAGGTGGGTTTGCACATGCTCTTCGCGATCCCTCGGTCTGCCGGCAGAGCGCGCGGCCAGCGCGTACTCGTGCGTCGCAACCCGCCGGCGGGGCGGTGTGCGATCGACAGCTCCCGCTTGCATGGAGCGCAGCAGCAGCTCGGCAACGTCGTGTTGCGGGTGCGACCGGTTCCGCAGGTGATCGGACGCGCGTATCTCTCGTGTATCGACACCGAGATCACCGATCGCGGCTGAGCGGTCGATGGTGTCGCTGCTCGATGCCCACCACCCCGGGACCTTGCGCGCGCCGCTGTCCGGCGCGACCCCCGGTCGCCGGGCATCCCGGGGTGGTGAACGAGCAAAGCGGGATCTTCGGCGACATCACCGGCCGGCGCGTGGGCGACGCCTGGCTGGTTGTGGAGAGCAGCAGCCGCCTCGCGCTGCGCACCAGCGCTCTCCCCCAACGTCTGGCGGTGCTCGACGCACTGCGCACCGCCAAACGAGCTGTTCGCAGCGCTGCTTTGGCGAGCCTTTTGATTCCGAGTGCTCGCTTGGGGCGATGCAGGAGATGACTCGTGAGGAGGGCTAGTCTCAAACGCTCGGCTGGGAGCTGTTATCCCTGGGCTGGCTTGCCGTTTCGCCTATCGTAAAACCACCCTGCCCAGGCCGAGAACTGGCCGCCGCGCATGCTGAGGGCGGCGACTTGGCGCATCGGTTCGTGACGATGCAGGCAACCCGCTATAGCGAAGGAGAGTCTGATGGACATCTTTGAGGTTGAGCAGAAGGAGACCGTCAGCAGGGAGGAGGTCGCGGAGCGCCTACGGCTCCTCGCCGACATGCTCGCTCGTAACAACGACTTGGAGTTCGACCGCGGCGGAATGCATTTCACTGTGCGCGTCCCCGATCAGCTTCAGCTCAAGGTCGAGCTCGAGGTGGAGACCGACGAGCGCGAGCTCGAGATCGAGCTGAAATGGTGATGTCGGTGATGCCCGAGGATCTGCGGACTGGTCTCAGCCGGGGACGGCACCCTCGAGACCGCCCGACGGCTCGATATCGGGCAGACGCAGCATTCGGAACGAGTTGAAGAGCCCGAGCCCGCTCGCGAGGATCGGAACGAGCAGGGCGACCTGCAAGGCAAGGTTGGTGGAGTCGCGGTTGATCTGGAGGACCTCTTGCCGCACGGCGGGGCGCTCATGGGCAAGCATCTCCTCGAGCTGTGTGTTGCTCACCACCTGGGCGTCGTGCTCGAGCGTGTCGGCGATCTGATCCTGCTGCGCGGGGCGGATCGCCGTGCTCGATTCGGTCTTGTTGGTAAACGCCAAGGAGAGCGTCGCCAGAAGGATGCCGCCCGCCATCGCCAGCCCGAAGGAAAGCCCGAACGATCCGCCCGCCGAGTTGACCCCGGCGGCCTCGCTTACCCGCTCATCCTCGATCGGGGCGAGCGTGTAGTTGTTCAGCTGCGAGACGAGTAGTCCGAGCCCGGCACCGGCAATCATCAGGGGAACCACGAGATACCACCCCGAGTCGGCTCTAGGGACGATCGGAATGAGCAGAAGCATCCCGGCAGCGCTCAGCGCGAACCCGACGCACACGATGCTCGCCGGTCTCCGGTCCCCCGCTCGCCGCTCAGCGAGCATCGCGAAGGCGAACATCGTCAGTGAAAGTGGGGCCAGCGACAGGCCCGCCTGCAGAGCGCTGTACTCCAAACGGATCTGCAAGAAGATGGGCAGCGCGATCATGGCGCCGCCGAGGGTGACCTGCTGCAACGTCTGCTGGGTGATCCCGATCCGAAAGTGCGCCAAGCGGAAAAGATCAGGGTCGAGCACCGTCACCTTTCCTTCACGGTGGCGGCGCACGAGCCACCGAGCCAGCGTGTACAGGCCCAGGGCACCGGCCGCGATGATCAGGCCCACGTACTCGCCGCCCTCCTGCCAGACGAGGATCCCGAGGACAACGCCTCCCATCCCGAGGACAGACAGCAAGGCCCCCACCGGATCGAGCTTGCGGGGACCCGTGTAGAGCACATCGCGGATCAGCCCGAGCTGTGTGAGGACGATCGCGATCACGACGAGCTCGAGCATGAAGCCCACCCGCCACGACAAATACGTGGTCACGAAGCCGCCCAACAGAGGGCCAATCGCCGCCGCGATCGCCGCCGAGGCCCCCACCAACGCATACGCCCGCTTCTGGGCCGCACCCTCAAAATTGCCGTGGATCAACGACTGCATCGCCGGCAGCAGCAGCGACGCCCCGAGCCCGCCGATGATCGCCCAGAAGATGATGATGATCGAGAGGCCTTGGGCGAGCGTCATCGCGAGCGCACCGATCGCATAGCCGATCAGCCCAAGCACAAAGGCCCGCTTACGACCCATGAGATCCCCGACCTTGCTGCTGATCAAAATGAAAGCGGCCGATACCAGCGCCTCCAACGCGATCGCCGACTGCACCCCACTCACCGTCGTATGCAGATCATGGACCACCGCCGAGATCGACACGTTCATCAACGACGTGTCCACGACAAGGACGAACATCGCCATCGCGAGCACCACCGCCAGGCGCGTGCTGCCAGACGTCACAGTCTCCTCCCCGGGTCGCGCATCGACGGTCATACACGAAGTGTCGCGCTTGGAGCGGGGCGTTGTGGCGTGTGAACACGCCACGGCCAGTGCGCGGCCAGCAGGCCTGATCCGATCCCGATCCCCGCACCGACCGCGACATCGCTTGGGTAGTGAACGCCGGTGTGCACGCGCGAATAGGCAACGGCCCCTGCCAGTGGCATCAGGCCCGGCGCCAGCACTGGCAGCTCAGCGCAGGCGCCGGTGACAAACGCGAACGCTGCCGCGCTATGGCCCGATGGGAACGACGTTGACCGCGGTGTACGAATGAGCGCCGGGTGCGACCGTGAGGAGGGCCGACGTCGGCGCGCGAGCAGCTTTGCCGGGCCGTTGGCTACCCCCGCCGCGATCACGATGGCAATGAGGCCGCGCCCTGCCGCCCTCCGCCCCTGCCCCCCTCCGAACACCGCGAGCGCGCCGGCGACCACAAGCCACAGTCGCGAGTAGTTAGCCGCTCGCGTGATGGCGATGAGGGTGCGATCTAGTGCGGGTGAGCGAGTCCCAAGTGAGCGCTTCATCAGCCGGCGATCCAGATGCTGAACGCGACGCCACATCGTCACTGAACCTGGCGCTCACCGGCCCGCGGCTACTCGGGCCAGTGCGCCCAGGTTGTCTGTGGTGAGTGCTACGGCGCGTGCTGCTGGCGATTGGCTTGTGCCGCGGGGCAGTCGCACGCGTAGGGCTCTGGGCATTGATGCGAAGTGCAAGGGTGGGTCGAGTACCAGCGCCTCGCCGTCGAGGCCGACCTCGACGGGGTCGCGGGAGCGGACTTCGAACTCCCGTGCAGACCAGGACAGCAGGCCGGGGTAGCGCCCCGCCTGGCCGACCAGCTCGAGCGCGATGAGCTTTGAGACGTCGGTGCCCCGCACTCGGGCTGCGACGATGCCTAGCATGCCGGTGTCGATCCGCTCGCGTGTGCCGGCGCCCGAGAGGTGCGTGAGCTCATATGGGTTGTTCGACACCAGCACGAGCGGGGCATCCTCGCAGTCGCTCCCGTCGGGGGTGGTGAACTGGAGGTCGATCGCCTCAGCGTCTGGGCCGAGCAGGTCCGGCAGCATGTCTGTCCATGTCCCGAGCTTGGCGTCGCGATAGGCCTCGGACTGCACGACCTTCGCGTAGACGCCGAGCGATGCGTTGTTGACGAACACGCGGTCGTTCACGCGCGCTAGGTCGATGCGCCGCTCGACGCCGTCGGTGAACGCGTCCAGCGCACCCACGACGTCGTCCCGGTCCAGGCCGAGGTCTAGCGCGAAGTGGTTTCGCGTTCCCGCCGGGATGCAGACGTGGGCAACGTCTCGTCGTGCGGCGACAGTCGCCACGAGCGCCTGCGACCCGTCACCTCCAGCCATCCCGATGACCTCCGCGCCCCGCGCGATGGCGCTCTCGGCGAGCTCGAGCAGATCATCGCCCGGTTCTAGGACGATCGGCTCGATGCCTCGCCGCCGAGCCTCTCCAGCGAGATCGAAGCGCTCCGCCTTTCCGCCGCCCGACTTCAGGTTGATGATCAGCGCCCCCGAGCCGGCGCCACCCACCGGCACGACCGCGCCGGACAGTCTTCCGAGCGCCGTCTCCCCAGCCCGCCCCAGTGCGTAGCGCGCGGACAATCCGAACAGAGCGAGCAGCAGGAGCAGCGCGGCCAGCACCACCAGTCCCTGCCAGTGGGTCGCGAGCACCACGATCAGACCGGCTCCAGCGAGGACCACGACCACCGTGCCGAGGGCGCGCAGCACGCCGCGCTCTGTCAAGGCGAACCAGATCGCGGCGTTCGCCAACAGGACGAGCCCAACCGCGAGCACAGCGACGGGGACCTCACCCGCCAGCGCGACGGCAGCCACCACGGCCATCGCGGCTGGCGTGATGAGCGCGAGGATTGCGGCAATGCGCCGCAGCCCGGGGCGCATTGCGGCCCAGCCTACTTGAGAAGTCGACATTCTGGGCATGTTGGTCATGTTCTCAGATCCCGTCCGCCTAATCGGGCTGTGCGTTCAGCCGTCCCCTCAGCTCGTTGGGTGCATGCACCCAGATCTCGTTCAGCTGCCTGGATTCGGTGACATAGAAGGTTTATGGTGAGAGTTGACTTCGACACCGCTGTCGCGATGGCAGCCACGAGAAGGGACCAGTCCATGTTGCGAAGGATCACGGACATGCCAGCTGGAACGATCGGCTTTGAGGCCGTCGGAGAGGTCGAGGACGACGATTGGGAGGAGACCATCGAGCCCGTGTTGCGCCAAGAGATCGCCGCTGGCCACAACGTGCGGCTGCTCTACCTGATCGGCACCGAAGCCCGCGAGATCGAGGGCGACGCGATGAGCGCCGACACAGGCTTCCGCGTGCGCCACGCAACCTCCTACGAGCGCGTAGCGGTGGTCAGCGACGAGGACTGGATACGCCCCGCGCTGCGCGCCCTCTCCTTCCTGCTCCCCGGAAAGGCCCGCAGCTTCCCCATCCACGACCTAGCCGAGGCAAAGACCTGGCTCGCGCAGGACGGAGCCTAGCGGACACACGCTGGACCGTCGGCGCTTGCGCCAGCGGCTACAGCCTCCTATGCAACCGCCCAATAGCCTCGACGGTTTCGTGGTTCAAATGCTGTCCAGTTAGGGCGACCACCCCGCTCGCGCTGTACTCCGCGGCCCAGGCGCGGGTCATCGCCTCGAGCGACGCCTTCGTCGCGTCGTAGGCCGCGCCGCCCACGAGCACGACGCCGCCGGCCATGCTGCTGAGACTGACGATGCTGCGATGACCCCTGGCAGCCGGGACTAGACCCGACAGGACAGCCCCTCACCATCGTCGGACGGGTCGAGCAGACACCGTTCGCGGTCGGCGACGCACTCCAACTCGCCAGGGACGTGCTCGAGGAGAGCCTGTCTCTCGGGATCAGCAGGCCCCTCACACGATCCGCCACGGAGAGCTCGTACTAATCTCGCCCGGAAGCTCGCCGCGCGCCAAGATCGCAAGCCTGCGCACCGCACGCCAACGAACCGCCGAGGAACACAACCTCGACGTCCGCTACGGCATCAGCGTTCCCTCTTAGGGCTTCGCGAGCGTGCAGCGGGCCTACCGCGAAGCAACACTCTCGCTTTCGTACACGTCGGCGAGCCGACCGATCGTGTCGCTCGACGAACTGTCATCGCTCGAGGTCGCAGTGATCGGCGCGAGCGCCACCAAGGCCGTGATCGCCTCCAAGGGCAACAGGGCTCGGTTGTGGTAGGCCCGATAAGGAGCTTCCTTCGTTCTGCATCGTCGCGAACAGATCGTCTACTTCCTCGCGCAGCTGCGCTGAGGTCGACGTTCTGGGCAATGGCTGCTGATCGAAGACAGCGTGGTTGCGCGGACCTCGTCAAGCGCATAGTCGCCGGTCTCGACGACTGAGGTGGGTCCACCGGACCTTGCGGGAAGGATGTGTATCGATCTTTCTGTCTCGGCGGCCACATTAACGTCACGCACAGCGGCCGACGGCTCCCTGAATGCTCGCGCTCGTGCCAACGAAAGGACCGGTCACGCCGTCGCGACGAGCGAGCGCAAGCGTCCGGTTGCAAGTCGGCAGTGCAATTGAGGCGCGAAAACGAGGTCTTCGGCGAGTGTTCGGCTCCTCGTCTCACGCTAGCTTGGATAGCATCGGTAGCGAATGCCCTAGGTCAGGCTCTCCGCGCGGGCGGTGATCCTCCTGGGCCTCCGTTTTCCGTTCGGAGGAGCTCGTTGCCGGACGGTCGCTGGTTCCCTTCGATTGGATGCTCCGTCGCGCCACTTGTCAAAGTGACCGATCTCGCCTACTTGGGGGAGAGTCAGCCCCAGGTGTCATCGGGGGTCCCACCCGTCGCGGTGATTTCCATCCGCCGGCGCGGTGAATGGCTGTCGGCCATCCGCTCGGTCCAGGCGTTCGCGCCACCGATTCCCCCCATCTCGTCGACGAAGCCCACGAGATGAACGATGCTGCCGAAGGCGCCGAGGCTGAGCGTGTGCCCAAGCTCGTGCGGCACGTCGTCGTCTGGAGCCGTGTTGGCGGAGTCGACGAAGACGAAGTTGCCCATGTCATAGGCGGTGTCGATTGGGTTGGCGTTGGCGAGCGCCCCGCCCTTCATAATCAGGCTGCCGGTCGCCCAGTCGATGTGGATGTAGGTGATCGCGAGCGCCCCCACCTTATTCAGCGTGACCGCGGCTAGGATCAGGTTGATCACGAAGAACACCAATCCGAGGGCGTTGACGAGCCACGACATCGGCATGAACCAGCTCGACCATCCAAGCACGCCCTGGTAGAACGAGTTCTGGCGCACGGAGTCAAAGGCCGCCATAAAGCCGATCACGCCGACGATCAAGCCGAGCACGGGTGCTCCAAGGGCTGTGAGAATGATCGCGTTCAGCCCAGCGTTGAGCCCGATCAGAAAGCCCTTCATGAAGTCGCCGAAGCCGTTTCCCTGGTTGGCGCTCGCGAGCGCATACCCTCCCACGACGAGCCCCACTACCCCCACCAGCGCGAGGATGCCGAAGCCGATGCCGCAAGCGAACGCCGCCACCACCACAACCGCGACGACCACCGCGACGATGACGCCGACGATCGCGCCGAGCACCGTCCAGAAGGAGGTGCCGCTCGGATCGACGTTGTCGAGTGGGTCGTTGCCGACATACGTGTAGAGCTCGAGCGTCCGCGGGTCGTCCAGCTCCCGGTCTGGCCGGTGGAGGTACACCGGATCTGGTGAGACGAAGCGCGCCAGCTCCGGCGAGTAGTAGCGGCGCTGCATGAAGTACAGCCCCGCGTCCGCGTCCCACTCGTGCAGTGCGAACACCTGCTGGGGCGCCGTCGCTCCGCTTTCGTAGGGGTTGCCGAACGGCTGGTAGGCGATGCGGGCGATGCGCGTACCGGCCTCGTCGGTGAAGAACGTCGCGCTCCCAAGCGGGTCCGTATGAATCCAGCGCGTCGAGTCCTGCCGCACGAGCGCGACGCGCGTATGCCCGATCACCACGTATCGCGCCAGCGCTCCTCCGCGCAGCTCGGCGAGCTGGCCGAAGAACAGTGTCTCGTCAACGGTGGCGTCCCGCGTTACGCGCTTTGCGATCCGGTGACCGCGATGGTCATAGCGATAGTCGACGATCGTCCTGTCGTGCTCGACCCGCTCGAGCTCCCCCTTGGGCCCGAACGTGAGAGTCCGTCCGAGCAGCGAGGTTATGTTGCCGTTTGCGTCGTACGCCAGCGGGGAGCTCGCCGCTTTCTGCTCGACGCGACTCACCCGTCCCGGATGTGACGCGTCCTCATAGAACAGCCGCATGTCGCGCTCCCCATTGGCGCTGATGCGGCGACCCTCGTATGCGTACGCGACGTCGTGCCCTGGGGTGCGATCGTCGACGAAGCTCGTGAGCTGGTAGAGCGGGTCATATGCGTAGGAGACGCTACCGGCGCCACCGGGCTCGGCATGCTCGACCGAGAGCAGGTGCATGGCGGCGTCGTAGGTGAACGCCTGATCGTCGATCACCCCGGCCGGGCTGGTCGTGCGCTGGTGGCTCACGCGCCCGGGGCCCGCTGTGTAGTCGACCTGCGTCGTCACCCCGTTGGCAAACGCCATCCGCTTCACGAACATGCGCGCGTCGTATTCGATCTCCTCGACGAAGCCCGCGACGCGACGCGGCATCCCGTTGCCGTACTGCTCGAAGTCGATCGTCGACCCGTCGGGATAGGTGACGCGGCGCTGCTTGCCGAGCGCGTCGTACTCGTACTGGAAGATGAACGGCTGCGTGTGTCCCTCCACCTCATATGCATGCGCCACCACTTGACCGCGTTGGTTATACGCGAACCGCTGGCTCCCGCCGGGGTAGGTGACCTGGTGCAGGCGCCCGAAGCCGTTGGTCGCCAGATCGTCGTACACGTAACGCTCGCGTTCGGCGCCATCCACGTAGAGCACGGCGATGCGGTCGGCGGAATCGAAGCTCACGCGGAGGTCGCTCCCGCCAGCATCCAGGACGCGCACTGTGCGACCCGCCGCGTCGTAGAACAGCTTGCGTAGGCCCGCGTCGCGGTGGTCGATCGCGAGCCGGTTGCCGAGCCCGTCGTACGTGTAGCGTGCGATCGCCCCCGCGGCGTCACTCACCGAGAGGAGGTCGCCCAGCTCGGAGGGCTCGAACGAGGTGGTGAGCGCGCCGGTGGCGTCCTGCTCGACGATCGCGATGCGGCGGTGGGCGGCGTCGACGCGCTCGAACCGCGGTGTGCCAAACTGCCCGCGCGCCATGTTCTCGGCTGAGCCGTCGTTGTCGTCGGCGTCGGCTGTCTCGATCTCGAACGGGCGGTACACCGCGGTCGAGACGCCCCCGCCGAAATCGATCGTCTGCACCGGCCGACCCTCGGCGTCATAGCGGAATCGGCGCGCGGGCCGACCGTCGGGTGGGCTCGGCGCGTAGTCGAGCGAGGTGGCGAACGTGGGCTCGTGCTGCATCGCAGTGTCCGACCAGGGATTCGGGGTGTGAAGCTCGCTGACGACGATCCTCCCGGCCTCCATCGTCACCCTGCGCTGTAGCTCCTTCATCGAGCCGTCGAAGTACACCACCGAGTCGAGCGTGTCAGCCTGCTGGTGTTCGCGCCGCTGGGAGATACGCACGGCGTTGGGGATCGCGCTGTCGTCGTACTCGTAGGCGCGCGACGGCAGCGCGAGCGTGTCGCCCGGCAGCACGACAGTCGTGAGCCTGCCCTGCGCGTCATAGCGCAGCTCCACCGTCGAGCCATCCGCGTCGACGATCTGCACCGGCTTGCCCACCACGACGTCGAAGCTCGATTCGGTGCGCCCTAGCGGTCCCTGCACCGACGCGCGGAACAGGCCGCTGACGTCGTAGGCGAAGCTCGTCTCGGTTCCGCTCGGGCTGCGCTCGCCAACCACGCGGCCGGCGGCGTCGTAGGCGCGGCGGGCACGGGCGATGAACACCGCGTCCGCGCCGTCGGCGTCCTGCCCGTCGAGGTAGCCCAGCTCACCGCGGTCCATGCCCGCGTAGTGCGCCTCGAAGTCGGCCTGCTTGGCGACCCATTGCAGCTCACGCGTCGGCAGGCCGCGACCCACTGAGCCCAGCGGCAACCCGACGTGGCCTTCCCCGTCGTAGAAGCGCTGCAGCTCGCTGAGGAGCTTGCCGTCGCTGTCGCGCTGCGTCACGCGTGCAAGGCGGTCGACGAGGTTGCGCGAGGGATCCTTGGCGTACTCGAGCTCGTGCACGCGCCGCAGCTCCGCCACCGCCGCGCCCCCCGCTGTGCCCAGCCAGCGCACGGTCTCTCGCACTACATTGCCGTCGGTGTCGTAATCGTAGGAGTGCTCCTCCACACGCTCGTCGACCGTTCGCTCCGTCCAGCGCTGCGCCATGCGCGCGACGCTCACGAACACGCGCCGGCGTCCGTTTTCTGCGACGTCGAGCACCTGCAGCGCGTGATTCGATTCTTCGATGCGGTAAGCCACCTGCTCGAGCGAGCCTCCGTCGAGCTGGAAGAGCTCGGTGCGGGCAAGCATGCGGTTGAGCGCCGCCTGCTCAGGACCCGCGCCCGGCTCTCGGTCCTGAGCGACGAGGAAGTGGAACACGGTGCGACGGTCTGGGCGGCTGTCGTCGCCCAGCTCACGCTTCTCCACGCGCGCAAAGCCCTGGAAGCTGCGCGTACGCTCGTCCCAGTAGCCGTCATGGTAGCGATAGCGGCTCTCAGCGGTGCGGCCGCTCGCGATGTCGTGCTCGCGCGTCCCAGCCACGACCGTGAGCGGGAATGGCAGGAAGCGAAGCGGCTCGACTCCTTCCGCCTGATCGAGCACGGCCTCCGCCGCCGCAGTCGTGTAGTCGATCTCTGAGCGCAGCCCGGCGCCGTTGTCGACCTCCACCAGCAGGCTGGGCTGGATCCCATCCAGCTCGTAAGCTACGTAGGCGTCGCGCCCGGAGCGCGGAGCGCACCACAGCAAGTCGGCGCCTGAACGTCCGCGCATGGAGGCGCCGAGCACGGTGCCCGCGATCGGCGGGGGCACGAGCGCGTCGACGATCGGCGCCGCGAAGCCCTGCCCGCAGCGGTTGATCCACACCCGCACTCCCTCCCCGTCGACGACGACGAGATCCGCGCAGCCGTCGCCGTCCACGTCGATCAGCTGTACGGTCTCGGGGGCAGCCAACGCCGCCAACCGTGGGCTGCCCGTCATCGTGACGCGCGCGCCGAAGCGCCCGCTGGCGAGGTTGGGCCAGTATTCGACCCTGCCGGAGCGCACACGCACCAGATCGGGCAGGCCGTCGCCCGTCATGTCTGCGAGCCTCACGCCGCTGTCGGCCAGACTTGCGTCGGGTCCGGTCTCGCCGTCTCCCATCGCCTCGACGGTGGGCTGCGCCCAACCACCTTCGCCTTCGTTGCGCCAGATCGCGTAGGCGCGGCCGCTGGAGGCGAGCGCGTCGATGCGTCCGTCGCCGTCGGTGTCCGCCAGGCGCGCGGTGCCCAGCTCGAACGGAGGCACAGCCTGGCGCGCTGGCGGGTAGGCGACGAAACGCTCCCAGCCGTCCCGCTCACCGTGGGTGTAGTAGCCGCGCGGCTCTCTCCCGCCGACGCCGACGAGCAGGTCGATGCGTCCGTCGCCGTCGACGTCGAGCAGCTCGAGCCCGCTTGTCCGCAATCCGAGCGTCGCTGGCACCGACGTGAGTGGCCGCCCGGAGGCGAAACCGCCGTCGCCATCGTTCGGCCAGTACGCGAAGCGTCCACCGCGCGCTTGCAGCACGCCAGGGAGCGCGCCCTCGTTCAGCGGCGTCATCACACAGTCGGGCTCGGTGAGCGGCGGCGGCGGACTGTCGGCGTCGTGCTCCACAAAGCGCGCGCGCCAGAGCGTCGGATCGAGCTCGGAGTAGCGGAAGCGCTGCGCCGGTCTCACGACGTCCCCGGTTCCGTTGGTGGCTGGGCCAAACGACGTGAGCTGCACTGACTCGAGCAGCGAAGCTCCCGTGAAGGCAGCCTCCTGGTAGCCGAGCGCCCAGCGGCGCACGAGCCGATCCCCGTCGGGCGTCGTCACATGCAGCTCCACGCCGGTGCAGCGGCGCGCGAGCGTGCGCAGGAAGCCGGCCCGCCCGTTGCGCCACACGTCCGGCCGTTGCTCGTAGGTCAGCCGCGCCACGTAGCCGGCGTATGCCACCGACGTAAGGTACGGCCAGTCCTCGTCCTGCTCCCATTCGTAGGCGATCTCGTTGCCCGACGTGTCGAGTGAGCGGGCTAGCAGCCATGTCGCAACCCGTCCAGGGTCCCCCTCCTCAGCGACGCGGTGGGCTGCGGAGGTGCCCAGCTCGTGCCGGGCGCCGGTGCGCTCCTCGACGATCCACCCCTCGCCATCGCGCCGGTAGCGCGTGAAGGCGGACTCCACCTGCGCGCGATATTCGCCCGGCGAGGTCTCGATCAGCTCCTGTCCGTCGCCGAGCACCCGCTCGACGCCTGTGTCGGCCGCGCCGAAGTCGAGCCCGCGGTCGATCGAGCGCACGGGCATCTGCCAGCCGACTCCGAAGGGGCCGACGCCGCCGCTCTGCTGGTACTCGAGCTTGAGCTTCGGATGCCACCCCGCTGTGCCCTCGGGCAGCGTGAGGTCGATCGCGTAAGAGGCCTGGCCCGTGTTCAGATCGAGGCTGAAGGCCTCCCCGAAGCCGGGAGCGCTGCCGTTGCCGGCCGGCGGGCTCATCGCCAGTGGATCGGTGCCGTTGCCAGCCATCGTCTAGCGGTAGTCGAAGCTGTATTCCTGGTATGCCTGCACATCTGTCAGGCCCGCCAGATCGATTCCCCCGTGAGCCGCTGGCTTGCCCGGGTTGTCCTCCGCTCGGATCGCGATACCCCAATCGTCGAGCAGGGAGCGGCCAATCAGCCCACCGAGCGGGTCGGCCGGGACGGAGCCGGCGATGACGCCGTTCGTGTCGGTGGTAACCGTCAGCTCCGCCCCCGTGGAGCTCGGCGTGATTCGCAGCGTCAGCCCTGAGGTGAGCGCACTGTCGCCGATCAGTCGCAGCGTGGACTTCGTTCGCCTCCAGGCGGTCTGGCTGCGCGGCAGGTCGTCCTGTGAGAGACGCAGGTGGCCATTGCCCTGGTTGCGAGCGTAGAAGAGCTCGTCGGGAGCTTCCAGCCGCAGCGATGTCAGCTTTGTGCCTGCCCCCGAGGTTGGCAATGTTGCCCTGATCGTCGCCTCGAGCGTCGAGTCGAAGAAGGCATCAAAGTAGAGCACGAGCTGGATGTCGAGCAGGTCGCCGGGGTCGAAGTCGTTGGCGGAGGGGGGCAGCTCGATCTGCCACATCGTCGCCACGCCGTTGTTCTCGAACATGCGCAGCTCGTTGGAGTCGGAGTGGAAGGCGAGCGCGTCCTGGCGGATGTCGTATTGCGAGATCGGCATCACGTCCTGCGGGTAGACCAGCTGCTTCAGGTTGCCGGCCTGGTCGCGGAAAGACGACACGCCGATGTTGCGAAGCGTCCCTTGAAACGAGCCGCTTCCGGTGAGACCGACGAACAGCAGTTCGACGTTTCGCACCTTGTGCAGGTAGAAGCCGGGGTAGGGCCTGTCGAGCTGCTCGAGCGTCGTCTCGAACATCGCGCTGCCCGTGGTCTTGAGTTGCGAGAACGCGAGCGGGTAGCGGTCGGCAAGCGAGATGGAGACCTTGATCGGCGCCTTCTTGGAGCGCGTCGATGTGAGGTAGTCGTAGCTGAAGAAGTCGATGTCGCCGAGGAGCATGTCGGCGCCGAGCAGCTGATTGGGCCCAGACCAGCGATAGTCGAAGCGGATCTTGTTGAGCTGCCTACCCGTCTCGGCGGCATATGCTCGTTCCATCAGCGAGGCGATCTCGATCGCCTCGTCGAGATATGTGCGCGAGAGCTGTCGCATCGTCCGGGCGAGCTCATACCAGAGCCGGTCGCCGAATTCGCGCATGTCGAGGAAGTCGCGATTGTCTTCGGCGAAGCGCTGCTGAAGTTGGGCGACGACGATCCGCTGCTGCGCCGTCGCCACACGCGCTTGGGCCTCGGCGAGCTGTGCCTGCGCCACCGCCTTGTACGCGGTCGCTGAGGCCACTTCCCCAGCAAGGCGCTGCGCCTCCTGCTGCTGTGCAAGCAGGGTTCGCCGGCTCGCGAGTTCCTGCACGACCAGGCTGCGTCGCTTGTCGCTGACGTTGTAGTAGGTGTAGTTGGAGATCGTCTGGTGGACCTCGTCGTCTTCGCTCTGGGCAGCCGCGTTCGACCACGCGTAGAGTTCTTCGAGCTCCAGCTGCTCCCAGCGCGTGCTGTTGAACTGACTCTGTGCGTTGACGGCGTTCTGTCGTTGCGTCTCGGCGTAGTTGACGCCGGTCTGTGCCACCTGCACACCCGCCTGCGCCTCGTCAAGCCCACGTTGCTCGAGCTGTACCGAGGCCTTGGAGAGGTCCACCTGCTGCTCCATCTGGTCGCGGCGGAACTCCTCGTTCTCTGCCTGGCTCTTGAATTGGATGTACGTCTGCTCGACAACGGCAGCGTGCTGGGCGAAGTAGCGCGCAACCGTCTGCAGGTATTCGAACCCGAACGGAGGCACGTAGTCGCTCGTGTAGCCGAAGATGTTGAGCCCCGCCCCGATCTGGTGCAGCCGCAGCCGCGCCTGCACGATCACGCGCGCGATCGCGGGATTCTCGTCGAGTGCCTGGGGGTCTGCCGCTCCAACCACAGCGGTGGCCCGCGCCTTCATCGCGGCGAACGTCGCGCTGGAGTAGAGCGGCGAGCCGCCTGGGATCTTGTCATCGCTCGTCACGATGCGGCCGAACTTCTCCGCGGCTGCCACGTACTGGGTGGCGTCGTTGGCGGCGCTGCGATAGAGCGCATCGCCCCATGCAAGGTAGAGCTCGGCGAGACGGCTCCACACGCGCACGACCTCGACGCTCTGGTTGAGAAACGGGTAGCTCAGCGCTTGCAGGTACTGCTGCTCGGCCGCCGCCCACTGGCCCATGTCCTGCAGGCAGTCTCCGATCGACATCGGAAGCACGAAGAAGTAGATGTAAGGGATGTATGTCACCAGCTGTGTAGCCGGCAATCGCTGGCAGTGGAGCAGCGTCAGGTCGCTCGTCGTCTGCAGGGTTTGATAGAAGCCGCGCAGACTCGCCTGCTTGTCGCCTGTCAGGTCGATCGAGATTGGGCGAGCCTGCCCGTCGAGAATCGTCACCGATTGCGGGAAGGCGGTCCTGTCCGTGTACTGGAGGGCCAGCAGAGTCGCCGACTCGAGGCTTTCCGGCGTCGCCTGCACAGCTGTCCCCGCGGCGCTCGCGGCCGCGGCCACCCCCGCCGCCGGGACGACCGGTGCTGTGACGACGGCGCCAGCGCCCATCTGTGCACTTCGCGCCGCGATTGGCATCGACAGCGTCCCCAGCACCGCTGGCGGCTGGACGCGCCCGCCGCCGGCGAGGATGTGCGACGCGGTCACAACCGACATCGTCTCCACGCCAAGCTTGCCGGCGATGTTGATCGGGTGGATGCCGCTCGTGCGTGCCACCGACGCGGCCTGATCGAGCGCGTTCGTCGCTTCCGCTGTGTCGCCCTGGCGTGTGACGAGGCCCGCCAGCGAAGTGAGCGCCGCGATGCGCCCGTCGGGTGACTTGGCGGCCTCGAACGTGCGCTCGGCCTGCTGGAGCAGTTCCCTGCCCTTCGCGGGATCCCCGCTGCGCTCGGTGACGAGTCCGAGGTCGTGCTGCAGATATCCCTGCAACACCACATCTTCCTTCGCCTGGTCGAGCGCCTGCTGGTAGGACGCCGCCGCTTCCGACCAGTCGCCGCGTGCGGCGGCGTCCACTGCCGCCTCGACGATCGGGTGCACCGCCGCGGATGCGCTGCTATCGCGGCCAAGGTCGATGTAGGGCTTGAGCGCCTTCGCCACTTCGGGAGGGACGGGATCCGGCGTGACATTGCCAGACGGGATGACCGTCTTGGTCAGCGGCGTGCGCGCGAGCGAGTGCGCGGTCGATGCCATGATCGCTTCGAGCGTCTGCCCGTCGAACGGCGGATGCCAGCTCGGGTGGCTGCCGGCAGCCACCGGCAGTTGGGGATTGACCGTCTTGAGTATCAGCGCCTGCAGCCGCTGATAGCCGTCAAGCGCCAAGCCGAGCTCGTCCTCGAGCTGGTAGCCGCGTGCCTGTGCCAGCACCGATTGCACCTGTTCCTCGAAGGTTGTGCTCGGGTTCTCGACTTCGTAGGTGCCCCCGAGTTGCAGCACGCGAAGGTCTTCGAGATAGGAGTAGCGGTTCTCGATCAGGTAGCTCTTGGTCACGGGAGTCTCGCTGGGTTGGTCAGCGGCTGGGCCGTGTGTGGGCCTACGTGGGCGGAGGGGATCGCACGCCGTCCAGCTAGTGGACGCCCTGCAGTAATGAGTCGAGGAATAGATGAGGGCACGACGGCTCCCATACGAACCCGAATGAGCCGGCTAAGCCGGTCCCCTGGTGGCACGGCAATCTCAGTTGTCTGGTGCACCACCACGGCTCGGGATCCTTCGTCCGAAGAGCCGCACAGATTCTAATGAGTGGTCTTGAAGCTGTCAACCGGGCCTGACAGCGCGATCCTATAGCGCAACACCGAGTCACCGCACCGACATTTGCGACGACGCGGTCGCTCTCCTACATTCCTCAAATGGCACGGATGAGGTTGCGCTCGACGCCCGGCTCGCCGCCCGCCTGTGTTGTTCAGTGGACTGTGATGGTCCGTTCGTTGGTGATTCGCTGGCCTGTTGGGACGCTTTAAGGCGGTCTGTGCCCGGGCGTTTCGTTTGGTGTGCGCTTTCGTCCGTCAGCTCGCCTTGCGCGCGCGAAAGCGAAACGACCGTCCGCTCGTATCGACGCGCGGCTCGATGAAACCCGCGCGCTCCATGCGCGCGGGCAGCTGCTCGGGGATGACGGGAACGAGCGTGTCGCGGACGTGAAGCAATTTGAACGCTCGGCCTGTGCCGAGACTGTCGGTTCCCGCGAATACCCCGCCTGCTTGAGTGCGGGCCTTCTCTCCAAGGCGAACGGGTGCCTCGGAAATCGACAGCCGTCGAGTCGCGGATGCTCTCCGGCTGCCGACCGCATCCCGATGTGGGATGACACCGAGGCTAGTAGTGGCGGGCTTGCGGGTGCTTGCGCCGGCGCTTGTGATGCTTGGCGCGTTTCTCGTGATGCTTCTTGTGCTGCATGGCCCGCTTTGCGCCGCTCATCGCGACTGGCGTGGGAGTGGGTGCCCCCTCCCGCGTGTCTCTTCGTCGCGAAGCCTGTCCTCATTGAGGGACGCCGTCCCCTCACGTGCATGGATATGGCGCAGATCGAGCATTAGCGGTACTTCGACAACAGTCGTCGAATATCGCGCCGCGTTGCGGGACGATCGACGGATGTCTTATTCGACCGTCGGTGGCACGTGGTGTCTACGTCGATTACCCTTCAGCGGCGGCGGGGCTACCCGCGTCTATGGCTGAGCGTTGTGGTTGGCGCAGACCGAAGCTCGAGCCCTGGTATGTGCCCGATGCTCGCACCAAGTCATAGTCTTTTATAGCCTGCGCGATCATGGCCGACACGAGCACGATCGCCTCGCTAGCGACGGCCGGCGGCACCTTGATCCTTGCGTTGGCCACGTTTTCAGCGACCCGCTCGGCTAACCGCGCGACGCGTGTATCCGAGCAGGCATTGAAGGTGGGGCTGCGCCCGGTGCTGTTCAACGCCCGGCCACAGGATCCACCACAGAAGGTCGGATACATCGACGACCACTGGCTGGTGCTGCGCGACGGTCTCGCGGCTGTGCAGACCTCGGCGGACAACCTCTATCTGGCGATACCGCTGCGTAACGTGGCCTCTGGGCTGGCGGTTCTGCACGGTTGGCACCTCTGGCCGCGGCGCGCGGACACCACCGTCGCGCCGATCGCAAGTGAGGAGTTTCGCCGCCTGCAGCGCGACCTCTACGTGCCCGCTGGCGATGTCAGCTTCTGGCAGGCAGCTCTGCGCGACCCAAGCGATCCTCTGTATGAGCCACTACGCGAGGCAATCTCCGCCGGCTCCGGTATCAGCGTGGATGTCCTCTACGGCGATCATGAGGGTGGGCAGCGCACGATCACCCGCTTCTTTCTCACGCCGCGCTCGCAGCGCGTGGACGACGAGCCGTGGCTGTGGGTCTGTGCGACCTCGCGTCACTGGAACCTCGATCGTGCTGATCCACGCTAGAGTCGGCGTGGCCACTATCCCGCGCCCAGTACGTGAGGTGGGACTACCTCTGGACCCGGAGCGAATCCCATGACTGATGATCCCCCCGGCGCGCTGGCGATCCGCGCGGTTGTCGAGGGGAGCGTTCAGGGAGTCGGTTTCCGGGAGGCGACTCGACACCGAGCGCTCGAGCTTGGCGTCATGGGCTGGGTGCGCAACGCAGAGGATGGCACCCTGCTGGTTCACGCCGAGGGAAGCGAGCGGGCGGTCGAGGGGCTTGTTGGCTTCCTGCATGCCGGCCCGCGGATGGCACGTGTCTGCGAGGTCGCGGTCCACAAGGCCGCGGTCGAGGGGCACGAGCAGTTTGCGATCCGTGGTGTCAGCGCGGGGGCCTTCGTGGTCCATGAGCACGCGGCCAGGGCGCACCACTTCGACTTTCGCCTGGAGGTCGATGGGGTCATGCGCTCGTGGGCGATTCCCAAGGGACCGTCGCTTGACCCCGCGGTCAAGCGCCTCGCCGTCGAGGTCGCCGACCACACGAAGGCACACAACGCTTTTGAGGGGACGCTCGGAGCAAGTCGGGTGATCGTCTGGGACCGCGGAACCTACGAGCAGGGCGGACGCGTCGCGTGGCCGCAGGCGCTTGCCCGTGGCCACGCCGTGTTCGTGCTCCACGGGGAGAAGCTGCGCGGCGGCTTCGCCCTACAACGGACGCGACCGGGCGCCAAGGCGCAGTGGCTGCTGATAAAGCGCCGCGACGAGTACGCGCAACCGGGCTCTGACATTGTCGCCGAGCAGCCTCGCTCGGTTCTCAGCGACCGCACACTCAGCTGATCCAAAGACCGCTCAGGCGACGGTCTCAGACCCAAGGGGCCCTCTGTGGCGGATCAGGTCAGCAGCGCGCTCGGCCACCATGATCGTCGGTGCGTTTGTGTTGGCCCCCGGTATCAGCGGCATGATCGAAGCATCCACGACGCGCAGTCCTTCAACGCCGCGAACTCGCAGCTCGGGATCGACGACCGCGCTCTCGTCCGAGCCCATCCGGCAAGTTCCCACCGGGTGATAAAGAAGGTCGACGCGACGACGCAGATCCTCAACCAAATCCTCGTCATCGTCCAGCTCCGCGCCCGGGAACAGCTCGCGTCCAAGGACCGAGGACAGCGGCTCAGACGCTGCTATCTCGCGAGTCAAGCGTGCGCCGGCCACAAGCGCATCAATGTCCTCCCGCTCAGCCAATGTGTTGGTCAGGACGCGCGGCTTGGCGCTCGGGTCTGAGGAGCGCAGCCTCACCCAGCCACGACTGCGTGGCGTGATGAGCGCCGGTCCCATCGTGATGGCGTGTCCCGCATATTCTTGAAAGCCGTTGTCGACGAAGTAGGCGGGCGCGAAGTGAAATTGAAGATCAGCGGCGGGTAGACCTGGACGGCTGCGCACAAAGGCGAGCGCCTCGGCTACAGACGAGCTGAGCGGCCCAGTCCTTCGCAGCAGATACTCGAGTAGAGCCTTGGGCCTCTCCGCATCGGCCAGCGAGCCACCGCCGGGCACATCCCAGACACAGGCGACGTAAGGGTGATCCTGCAGATTCTCACCAACGCCCGGCAGATCGACGGTGACGGTGATCTGATGCTCACGCAGCTGATCGGCGGGACCGATCCCAGAGAGCATCAGCAGTTGCGGGGAGACGAGGGCCCCAGTGGCGAGGATCACCTCGCGCTCGGCGCGAGCGATCTGCTCGCGGCTACGCCGATCGCGATAGCGCACACCTCGGGCTACACCGCCGTCGAGCTCGACACCGAGCACCTGAGCCCCCGTCGTCACTTGGAGGTTCTCGCGACTCAGCGCTGGACGCAGGTAAGCGTCGGCGGTGCTCCAGCGTCGCCCTGCCTTCTGGGTGACCTGTGCCATCGACGCGCCGTCCTGCTCGGGACCGTTGTAATCGTCGATGAGTGGGATGCCCGTTGTCCGGCAAGCTGCCAGGAAGCGCCCGGAGAGCTCACGTGGCGAGCGCTCGTTCTCCACTCGCAGAGGCCCTCCGACCGCATGGTGCTCGGAGGCGCCGCGCTCGTTGTCCTCCGCGCGCAGGAAGTAGGGCCACACGTCCTTCCAACCCCAGCCCGGGGCGCCGCCCGCTGCCCACTGGTCGTAGTCGAGCGGACGCCCGCGGACGTAGAGCATCGCGTTCATGGAGCTCGATCCACCAAGCCCCTTCCCGCGCGGCATATACAGGGAGCGCTCGTCACAATGGGGCTCGGGCTCGGTGTTAAAGTCCCAGTCGAGCTTGGTGCGAAACTGCTTGGCGAACGCGGCTGGGATCTTGACGTTCATGTGCCGATCGCGCCTGCCGGCCTCTAGCAACAGGACCGTCACCGAAGGATCCTCGCTGAGGCGGTTGGCGAGCACACATCCCGCCGAGCCGGCTCCCGCAATCACATAGTCGTACATATCCAAACCAATAGCCCGAAGCGGCCGCCAGCTGTAGGCTCGCAGGCTACCGCTTGCGCGGAGATCGAGCGCGTTACCGACCGCTCAACGAGGCCGCATGCCCAAACGCAGATCTGTCGCTAGCGGTCGATCGTCGACATGTTCGCGTAGCGATCGCCGGCGGTCACACCCACGGGCACCGCCTCCTCGATGCGGGCTAGGTCATCGGCGGAGAGCTCGATCTCGGCGGCCGCTACGTTCTCCTCCAGGTACGAGCGCCGCTTGGTCCCGGGGATCGGCACGATGTCATCGCCGCGGCTCAGCACCCATGCGAGCGCGAGCTGACCAGCGGTCACCTGCTGCTCCCGAGCGATCTCCTCAATGCGCTCCACGAGCTTGAGGTTGCGCTTGAAGTTCTCGCCTTGGAAGCGCGGATGGTGGCGACGGAAGTCGTCCTCGGGCAGGTCCTCGGGCTGCTTGTAGCGGCCGGACAGGAAACCTCGCCCGAGCGGGCTGTAGGCGACGAAGCCGATCTCAAGCTCGCGCACCGTGGGGAGGATCTGATCCTCCGGGTCGCGCGACCATAGGGAGTACTCGGTCTGTAGAGCAGAGATCGGATGGACGGCATGCGCGCGCCTGAGCGTCTGTGGCGAGGCCTCCGACAGTCCCAGGTAGCGCACCTTGCCTTCGCTCACGAGCTCAGCCATCGCTCCGACGGTGTCCTCGATCGGCACGCTCTTGTCGACTCGATGCTGGTAGTAGAGGTCAATGTGGTCGACTCCCAGCCGCGTCAGCGACGCCTCGCAGGCGCTGCGCACGTACTCGGGCCTGCCGTTGATCCCGACCCAGCTGCCGTCCTCGCGGCGCTCGTTGCCGAACTTGGTGGCGAGCACCACCTGCTCGCGGCGCTCGGCGATTGCGCGACCGACGAGCTTCTCGTTAGTGAAGGGCCCGTACATGTCGGCCGTGTCAAGCAGCGTGACGCCGAGCTCGAGCGCGCGCTGGATCGTAGCGATCGCCTCGTCCTCGTCGGCCCGTCCATAGAACTCGGACATCCCCATGCAACCGAGCCCCTCCTCCGAGACCTGCAGGCCCTGGCTTCCAAGCGTGCGCGTCTTCATGTCCGTCTCCTTTCGATGGTCACCCAGGTGCGAGCCATAAGGCACGATACGTCTCATGGTCCTCGAGCAGAGCTCCTCTGGTGCCTACCGACCGCGGCTCAACGCATAGCGCCGAAGCCCGTGGCGTCTGCCCCGGCTGATCGGGCTGCTGCACCTCGGCCGCCCGCGCCAGGAGCAACGCGTGCCCGAGCGATCGCCTGTCTCGAGCTTCGTGCATTTGCTGCCCTGAGCCAAGCGTCTCACATATCAGTGAATCTGTGTGTCTCTCCGGTCATCCTGCGGCGCAGCTCGTGGACGCGACGAAGTTCCTGCACGTCGTCGTCGAGGGCCGACGGGCGCGCTGGCTCATCCGCGCCCAAGAGCTCGGGCTCAAGGCGGTGGCGCACAAGCTCACCGGCTAGCGCATCGACTCGCTGCGCGCCGGCGCCTGGACGCGAACTGACCACGCGCTTCAAATGCTGTCCGCGAAACAGCAGGCCGACGCCGTCGTCGGCCGCCCACCCTCCGGGCAGGATGCCCTCGCGCACGCTCGAGAGCCACACCGGCAGCCGCTCGGGCTCGCCGTCGGCGTGGACCGTCAATGACCCTCTCAGCAGACCGAGCCCGCCGATGGCCTCAGGAGCGCCGCTGGAGCAGGTGACCCCGCCTTCAAACCAGCACATCGCTCCCGCGCTGAGACCGGCAAGGACAGTGCCGCTCCGCCATGCGCTGATCAGCAGCTCGTCGAGCCGGTGGGCGTGCCAGATCGCGAGCAGGTTGCGCATCGATCCGCCGCTGACGTAAAGGATGTCCTGTCCGAGCACGATCTGCTCGAGCGGGCGGTCGAGCTCTCCAAGGCGAAACAGAGACAGGTGCGTCGGGACACATCCGCGCCCGCCGAACCTCGCGTAGAAGGCGTTGATCTGCGTGGTCGTGTCTCCCGAGGCGGTTGGAAGGAACAGGATCCTGGGCTCGCGCGCGTCGGTGAGCGTGAGCACGTAGTCGTCGAGCAGTGGATTGCTCGGCTCCATCGTGAAGCCGCCTCCGCCCATCGCGAAGATCAGCCGCTGCTGGTCGTTGGGCGATGCGGTGCTGCTCACGCGAGGGCGATCGCGCGCTCGACGGGCCTGGAGGCGGTGGTGTGGGCGCCAAGGTAGGAAACCACGAGCGAGGTCTCGATCACCCTGCCGTCGGCCCTCTGGACGTGATAAGCGCTCCCGTCGGGGCGTGAGCTGACCGCGCGTCGCAGGCTGGTGCCCTTGAAGTGCAGCGCCACGCCGTCGTCGACGGCGAACCCGGGACGCATCCCGTCGCTGACGAGGCTGTGGTACTCGGCGCGGCGAGCAAGCTCGGCGTCGTAGTGGACACAGTTGGAATAGGGCAGCAGCCCGAGCCCACGCACCCGTCGGGGTGGCCCGTGGAACGCGCTCAACGCCTCCTCGAACCAGCACAGCGATCCCGCCGAGGGACCGCAGAGCACTACGCCCTTGCGCCAGGCCTGGCGCAGAACCTCATCAAGCCCATGCGCGCGCCACACCCCAAGCATGCTCACCACGTTGCCGCCGCCCACATAGATCAGATCTTGGCCCAGCAGGTGCGAGGCGAGATCCTCCTCGACGCCGTGGCCGCCTTGGTCGCGGCGGAACAGCGAGATGTGGCTGGCCTCGCAATGCATCGAGAAGCGTCGGTAGAAGCGCACGACATAATGGTCTGCGTCGCCAGAGGCGGTCGGCAGAAAGCAGATGCGCGGCCGCCTCGCGTCCGTCAGCGAGAGCACATAGTCGTCGAGCAGCGAGCTGTCTTTCTCCATCGAGAAGCCACCGCCTCCGAGGGCCACGATCTGAGGGGTCCAGGGTCGCATCGCTTGCTACCTCGCTTGACAGAAGACGGGCGGTTACTCGTTCAGCTTGCCGGAGATCGCGACCTCGCCATATGGACTCCCGCCCAAGATCCAGCCGCTTGGCTCTAGACATCCATCCAAGGGCCCCGGGCTCATCTGAAAGGTGCTCCACGAGGCAGGCGTGATGGAGGCTCGCCCCGCGGGCGCGACTCGCGCAGCGGCTCCCAGCCCGCGATTGGCTGACCATCCGCGGCGTGTCAGGGTAAGCTCAGCAGCCAACCTTTGATTCCCGGCGGTCATAGATGTCGCTTGAACATGTTGATGTGCTGATCGTCGGCGCCGGGCTCTCTGGCATCGGCGCCGGTTGCCACCTACAGGCCAACTGCCCTGAGAAGACCTACGCGCTCCTCGAGGCGCGCGACCGCATTGGTGGGACCTGGGACCTGTTCAGATACCCAGGCATTCGCTCGGACTCCGACATGTACACGCTGGGCTACTCCTTCCGCCCGTGGCAGGAGGCCAAGTCGATAGCCGGCGGGCCCTCGATCCTCGAGTACGTGCGCCAGACGGCGGCCGACCATGGCATCGAGGGGAAGATCCGCTTCAACCACCGCGTTGTGCACGCGGAGTGGTCGAGCGCGGATGCGCTGTGGACTGTCGAGGCGGCTCGCGGCGACACCCAGGAGACGGTGCGCTTGAGCTGCGGCTTCCTGTTCATGTGCAGCGGCTACTACCGCTACGACGAGGGCTATACCCCGGACTTCCCCGGAGTCGAGCGCTTCGCCGGACGCATCGTGCATCCGCAGCACTGGAGCGAGGACATCGACTACGCCGGCAAGCGTGTGGTGGTGATCGGCAGCGGCGCGACCGCCGTGACGCTCGTCCCCTCGATGGCGCAGAGCGCTGAGCACGTCACGATGCTGCAGCGCTCGCCCAGCTACGTCGTCTCGTTGCCGGCCGAAGACCCGGTCGCTCGGGCGCTGCGTCGCTTTCTGCCGGCCAAGGCGGCGTATCCGATCGTGCGTTGGAAGAACGTCTTGCTGACGATGCTGAGCTTCCAGCTCAGTCGGCGCCGCCCGCGGTTGATGAAGAGGCTGCTCCGAAAGGGAATCGAGAGGCAGCTCCCGCCTGGGTATGACATCGACACGCATTTCAAGCCCAGCTACGACCCGTGGGATCAGCGTCTGTGCCTGGTGCCCAACGGCGATCTCTTCGAGGCGCTTAGCGACGGTCGCGCCTCGGTGGTCACAGACCACATCGACACTTTCACCGAGAGGGGCCTCAAGCTGGCCTCCGGCGCCGAGCTGGAGGCCGACCTGATCGTCACCGCCACCGGGCTCAACTTGCTGGCGCTTGGAGGCCTCGAGATGGCCGTCGACGGTCGCGACATAACGCTCGCCGAGACGATGAGCTACAAGGGCATGATGCTCAGCGGCGTGCCCAACTTCGCGTTCGCGGTGGGCTACACCAATGCCTCATGGACGCTCAAGTGCGATCTGACCTGCGAGTACGTGTGCCGTCTGATCAACCATATGGACGAGCGCGGATTCCGCCAGTGCACACCGCACAACCACGACCCAGGGGTTTCAGAGCGGCCGTTCATCGACTTCTCCTCCGGCTATGTCCTGCGCTCGATCGACAAGTTCCCAAAGCAAGGGTCGAAGGCGCCGTGGCGACTGCACCAGAACTACCCGCTAGACATCCTCAACCTCAGGTTCGGCTCGATCGAGGACAGCGCGATGGAGTTCTCCAACACGGGATCGCCGGTTGAGTCGGTGGAGATGGTCGCCGTCTGAGGTCCAAGTCTCAGCCGAGATAGCGCACGACATCCCGCGCGTCTTGCTCGAGCGCCGTCTTGTCTTTGCGCGTCATTCGCCCGAAGGGCTTCAGCTCGACCTCCCCGGCGGCGAAGCTCCAAGTGGCGACCGCGCGTCCGCGAACCAGCGCAAACGGGCGGAACAGGCCATTGACGGTCACGATTCCCTTATGAGAGCCGAGGATCTCCTCGCGCGAGGTCCAGCCGAGCAGCACCGGGTCGAAGGGGCCGAGCAGGCGCGGTGGTGGCATCTCGGCCGGCGGAAGGCGCTTGAGGAGGTCGAGAAGCCCGTCGGCGCGCGTGCGCAGCTCGGAGGCGATCGCGCTCAGCCCGGCGCGCGCGTTGCCGGTGAGAAGCCGCGGCGCGGTGAGCGCCGCGAGCCAGGGGTAGTCCTCGCTGCACACAAGGTGCAGCGTGCCGCGGTTCAACCAGCTGATCAGCAGCGAGCGATCCTCGCTCAGGGCGCGGTCGAGGTCCGTCGCGGACAGCCCGCTCGTGCGTGCGCGGATCGCCAGGCGCGCGCCGAGCGGGTCCTGAGCCTGTACCGCCAGCAGGCGGCGTGCCACGACCACCGGGTCACTGGCCGGCGACCCGGCAAGCAGTTGGGCTGTGAGGCGCTCTGCGATCATCGAGGAATCGCCGCTATTCCTACTCTGTCCTGCTCAGAGACGCCGGGCGCGAAGCATCGGATGCTCCTGCGCCCGCTCAGCAAGGGGGACGAGGCCGATCTTCTGCGCATTCACGCCACCCCCGAGGTGGCGCTTTGGTGGGACGTGCCGGATGACGGGTTCCCCTGGACGGACGAGCCCGAGTCGACCCGGCTGACGATCGAGGTCGACGGCGCCGTCGCGGGCATGATCCAGTTCTGGGAGGAGCAGGCCCCCAAATACCGTCACGCGACGATCGACCTGTTCCTGGATCCCGCCCTGCACGGCAGGGGCTTGGGCACAGAGGCGGTTAGTCGCCTCGTGCGATATCTGATCGGAGAGCATGGCCATCACCGCATCACGATCGACCCGAGCGCGACCAACACAGCCGCGATCAGGTCGTACGAAAAGGTCGGCTTCAAGCCCGTGGGGGTGATGCGTCGCTACGAGCGTCGCTTCGGCAGCGAGCAGTGGCGCGACGGCCTGCTGATGGAGCTGCTCGCCGAGGAGCAGTGAGCGCTGACCTCTTAGCGTGTCGAGCGCCGACCTCTCAGCCGTGTCGAGCGTCTCAGCCGATCAGTCGCTCCACCAGCCGGGAACCAGCTCGCCGTCGCCGCCGAAGTGCTGGCCGAACGCGAGGATCTCGAGACCATCGTCTCCCGCCTCGAACGCGCGCATCGTCTCGGGCGCCACACGGATCGCGTCGAGCTTGCCGATCTCTAGGATCTCGTCGTCGAGCTTCACGCGTCCGCTCCCGGCGAGCACCACATAGACCTCCTCGGCCTGGTCGTGGTGGTGGCCGAACTGCTGGCGCTTGCCGGCACGCAAGCGCTGATGGCTCACGCCCGTCTGCACGGCGTCGAGGTCTCCTTGGCAAAAGCGCGCTTCGCCCAGATCGCTGAGCCCGTGCTGCTTGGCCATGTCCTCGACCGACTCGAGGTTCTTGATCGTGTATCCCATCGCGGCTGCTCCTTTCTGGTGTGCGACGATTGAAGCATGGACCAGCGCGTCAGCCTGATCACGCTCGGAGTGGCCAATCTCGCCGATTCGCGGGCCTTCTACGAGAGGCTCGGTTGGAAGACCCACGCCGAGCCTGACGCTGACGTCGTGTTCTTCCAGGCCGGTGGCCTGATCGTGGCGCTGTGGGACCGGCGCATGCTGGCCGCGGACAGCGGAGTCGAGGATGGCGGTGGCTGGGGTGGGGTGACGCTCGCTTGCAACGTGGGCTCGCCGGAGCATGTCGACGCGGTGCTGGCAGAGGCCGAGAAGGCCGGCGCCAAGATCGGGCGCGCCGGCGCCGAGACGTTCTGGGGCGGCTATTCGGGCGTGTTCGTCGACCTTGACGGCCATCCGTGGGAGGTCGCCCATAACCCGCACTGGACGCTGCACGACGACGGCTCTGTGACGCTGGCTCGGTAGATCGCCCTTGCACCGATGAGTTGGTGAGCGAGCAGCGGTCATACCTTCGAGCCGTCGACTGGGCGGCTGGATAACCTGGACGTCGAGCCTGGAAGGGAGCCTGGCTGATGCAAGCGACCGAGAGCAAGGAGACAGACGCGATGGCAACCTCGCGCGCACCACAACCAGAGCACACGCACGACCGCTCGCGCTGGCTGGCGCTGTATGTGCTGTGCGTGGGAGTCCTGATGATCGTGCTGGACGTCACGGTCGTCAACGTCGCATTGCCCTCGATCCAGGACGACTTGCACTTCTCGAACTCGAGCCTTGCCTGGGTTGTGAACGCCTACCTGATCGCCTTCGGCGGCCTGTTGCTGCTCGCCGGGCGCTTCGGAGACTTGCTGGGCCGCTCGCGCATCTTCCTGCTCGGCGTGGCCCTCTTCACGCTCGCCTCCTTGATGTGCGGCCTGGCATGGACGCAGACGCTGCTCGTCGGCGCGCGCTTCGTGCAAGGCCTCGCCGGGGCGATGACCTCGGCCGTGGTCTTGGGGATGATCGTCACGATGTTCCCCGAGCCGCGGGAGCAGGCCAAGGCGATCGGCGTGTACGCGTTCGTCGCATCTGCCGGCGGCTCGGTCGGCCTCCTGGCGGGCGGTGTCCTCACCCAGTCGATCAACTGGCACTGGATCTTCTTCGTGAACGTCCCGATCGGGATCGCGACGATGCTGTTCGCAAGGCGCCTGCTCGACAAAGACGAGGGGATCGGCTTCTCCGAGGGCGCAGACATACCGGGCGCGGCGCTGATCACGAGCGCGCTGATGCTGGGTGTCTACACGATCGTCAAGCCGGCCGCCGAGGACGGCTGGGGAGCGGGGCAGACTCTTGGCTTGGGCGCGGTCTCGCTGTCGCTGCTCGCCGCGTTCGTCGCGCGCGAGGCGACGGCGCGCACGCCGCTCGTGCCGCTGCGGATCTTCCGCTCGCGCAACGTCAGCGGAGCAAACCTGATCCAGATCTTCTCGGTGGCCGGCATGTTCGGGATGTTCTTCCTCGGCGCGCTCTACATGCGACGGGTGCTTGGCTACGACGCGCTTGAGATCGGGCTCGCATTCCTGCCGGTGACGATTGCGATGGGGTCGATGTCGATCCGCTTCTCAGAGCCCTTGATCACGCGCTTCGGCGCAAAGGCGCTCCTGCCTCCGGGTCTCGCGCTGATCGCGATAGCGCTCGTCCTGCTTGCGATTGCACCCGTTCACGCGAGCTACCTCACCGGGCTGTTGCCTTCGATGGTGCTGCTCGGCGTAGGCGCCGGCACGTGCTTCCCGGCGCTGATGACGGTCGCCATGTCGGGTTCCACCCCGAGCGACGCGGGTCTCGCGTCGGGTCTCGTGAACACGACCGCTCAGGTGGGCGGGGCGCTTGGCCTGGCGGTGCTTGCAACGCTGTCTGCCTCGCACAGCGACAAGCTGCTTGCGCAGGGGAGCTCCACCGCCGCTGCCCTGACCAGCGGCTACCACCTCGCGTTCTGGATCGCCACGGCGCTCGTCCTTGCCGGGATCGCTGTCGCCGTCATGGTGCTGCGTCCCGCGACCGAAGGCGCCGAGCAGGCCGCGGCGGAGGGGGAGCGGGCCGGTGAGCCCGCCTACTCTGAGGTCGCATAGCCCGATTGCTATAGTTGCCCGATCCAGTCGGGGCCCAAATCTGCCCCGATCAACGCAGTGTCAGCGCTCGTAGCCTTTGCTCATAGCAATTTCCGCGTTCGCAGCACGCGAAAAACACGGAGGAAATAGCATGGCTACAGGAACCGTCAAGTGGTTCAGCGACGACAAGGGCTTCGGCTTCATCACCCCCGACGATCAGTCCAAGGATCTGTTCGTCCACCACTCGGGG
Source organism: uncultured Solirubrobacterales bacterium (assembly GCA_963764655.1). GTDB lineage: Bacteria > Actinomycetota > Thermoleophilia > Solirubrobacterales > Solirubrobacteraceae > Palsa-744. The sequence goes on along the minus strand of CAVXTI010000001.1, from coordinate 905,487 downwards.
ATCGCCGGCGACGGCTACCGCTCGCTCAGCGAGGGCGCCAAGGTCACTTATGACGCCGAGGCCGGCGACAAGGGGCCCAAGGCAGTGAACGTCCAACTGGCCTAGTAAGGCCAAGCCCGACCCAAGTTGGCTGAATCCCGAGCCTGGTCATGGCGAGAGCCTGATCAGGAGCGGGCTCGGCCGTCGTGTCGTCCCACGCATCGCTCGGCGCTCCGGCGAAGCCAGCCTTGCTCAGAGCCGAGCCGTGCGACGGCTGTGCCGCGTGAGCTCCTTCACGAGCATCTTCACCGAGCGCTCCAGTTGCTCGATGCTCGCCGACTCTACGCGCACAACACCGACCGCGCGGTTCACCCACGCGTTGATCTCACGGTGGTTGCTGTTGCTGCGCTTCGCGAGATCGGCCACCAGGCGGCGACGTTCCTCGCGCAATCTCTTACGTCGCTCGAATGCCGCGACAGGCGTGGGCTCAGGCCTCGGAGGCTGAGTGACTCTGCTCACCGGTTGCTTGGGAGCTGCGCCGAAAAGGGTCATCTGTGGCGCCACTTCCGCGCTGAGTGGGACGAAATCCAGCGCCGGTGACGGCTCGCTCGCGCGCCGCTCGCGCAGCTCGTCCGGCCCCTCGGCGTGCTCGCGTTGGCGCAGGGCGTGGCGCAGCTCGCTCTCGACCTCCGCGGCATGCCCGCGCAGCACCGGGTCCGCCGGCAGGTATACCCAGCTGGCCTCCGGAGCCCTGTGCGGGAGCGTTCGCACGAAGCGCCCAACGATCTGCCTGAAGATCATCGGCGTCTTGGCCGCCGTCGCGTACACCCCGACTCGCAGCCTTGGGATGTCGACGCCCTCGGAGACCATGTTCACAGCGACGATCCACGGCTCGCGCGACCCCCTGAAAGTCGCGAGCTTCTCAGCGGCGCGGGCCTCAGTGTGCAGCACGATCACAGGCGCTCTCCCGGTCGACTCGCCGAGCAGCTTCGCTATCTGCCGCGCATGTGTGGCGTCCGCCGCAACCGCCAGGCCGCCGGCGTCGCGATGGCCCGCCTCGCGCAAGGCCCTCAGCTTCGCGTCGGCCTCCCGGAGGATGCGAGGCAAGCCGTCTGGCAGCTCGGTCGAGATGGCGGTGCGATAGCGTCGGCTCGCCTCCCTGGAGCTCAGCACGGTCTCGAAGGACGACTCGATCACGTCCTCGCCGCTTCGCCACGACAGCGTGCCGTCGAAGGTGACGAAGGCCACCGGCCGGCAGATACCCTCGGCAACAGCCTGCGCGTAGGTGTAGGAGACGTCAGGGATCGCCATCCCTTCGGCGTCGTAGCGCACGCCAGGGATCGGGGTGGCGTCTGAGCGGAACGGGGTCCCCGACAGCAGCAGCCAGCGCGGCGCGGCGGCGAACGCGCGCTGGAAGCTCGTGCCCCAGGCGAGCTCCTCGCCGAGATGATGCGCCTCGTCCACGATCACGAGCGTGTCGCGCTCGACCTTGGCCGCCCACGCGCGCGAGTCCGATGCCACGCGCGCGTACGTGACCGCCACCCCGTGGAAGTCGCGTGGCGGTCGCGGTCCCGGCGCGTCGGGCTGCAGCTGCACCCCGAGCTCCGCCGCCGCCGCGGCCCACTGACGCGTGAGCGGCGTCGTCGGGCAGAGAACCGTCACGCGGCTCGCCTCGCCACTGGCGAGCATCCGCCGCGCGAGCTCGAGCGCCGGACGCGTCTTGCCCGCGCCGGGCGCGGCCGAGACGAGGAACGGGCCGTCGCGCCAGCCGGCGAGGCGCTCCAGCGCGTCGCGCTGCCAAGCGCGCAGGGATGTCGTCGGGACCCGGGTCAAGGAGTCCGGCATCCTGCGGCACGGGCCGGACGGATCGACCCGCCGGCCGGGAGGAGCGGGCCGCCTACGAGCGCGGCGGGCGCGGCGCGTAGCGATGGTGGAGCATCAGCAGGTTGCCATCGGGGTCGTTGAATATCGCCATGTGACATACGCCCGTGTCGAGCGTGTCGCGCTCGAAGGCGACCCCACGCTCTTCGAGCCTCGCGCGCGCCGTCGCGACGTCGTCCACGTGCAGCGCGATCCCGCTGCGCACCGGCACGTGCTCCAAGCCCATCTTCTCGGCGTCGATCACGCTGAGCGTCAGGTTGCCGGTCTCGAACTCCGCGTAGTTGCGCTCTTCCAGGTACACCGAGCGCTCCAGGCCGAGCGTGCCGCCATAGAACTCGACGGCTCTCGGGAGGTCGTGCGTCGGCACGCCAACGAAGTCCACGCGGGTGATCATCTCGTCTGTCGCGTCGCTCATCTCGTCCTCCTGGCTGTCGGCTTTACGCGTTCTCGGCCTGTACGCGCCCCGACTTTACCGCCTCGGCGAGCGCATCGCAGTCGCGTTCGCTCTGGTCGGCGTATGCCTCTGAGAAGTCCACGATCGCTTGGTCGAACACGCCTCCCGCCCCGAGGTAGGAGGCGATCGCGATGCGGTCGCCGGTGCGTGCGTGCGCACGCGCGAGCGTCCACCCGCACAGCGCCCCATACGCGCGCAGCTGCGCGTGCCCCATCGTCTCGATCTCCACGCTCAGCTTGCCGTCCCACAGCTGACGCACATAGAAGTCGCGCGTCACACCGTCGATCCCCACCGCGGGCAGCCACCCCAGGAAGATGTCACCGGCGGCCTGCATCAAGCGCTGCCCCTCGACGACGCGCTGACCGTGGTTCTCGCACTCCGAGGGTCCCGCATATGGCTCGAGCACCGAGGCTTGTGCTTCCTTGGCCTGCAGGACGAGCGGGTCCTGCTCGTCGCGTCCCATGAACAGCATCACCCACGCGCGCGTGCCCACGCTGCCCACACCCACGACCTTGCGCGCGATGCTCTCGAAGCTGTAGTCGTCGAGCAGCACGCGAAGGTCGACCGACAGGCTGTCACGGTAGTCCTCGAGCATCCCCTCCAGCCGCTCGCGCAGCTCGCCACGCTCGGCCTCCCCCAGGAGCTCCTCCAGCGGGACGACCAGCGGCGGTTCGCTCACGAAGCGCAGGCGCCCGTCCACCACTTCAGTGAGCTTCAGCACCGCGCGCGTGCTGTCCTTCGAGCGGGCCTTTCCCAAGCGGCGTTCCATCTTCTGCAGGCGCTTGCCGCCCACGAGCTGCTGTTCGCGCACCACGCCCATGATGTCCTCGGCGCTCAACCTGGCGTACCACACTCCCAGGTTGCTCATCCGCGCGAACCCGCGCATCGACTGTCGGTAGGCCTGCGTAGTCCACACCAGCACGTCGGCGATCTCCTGCGTGCTCAATTGGCGGTCGCGGCCCGCTACGCACAGGCTTGCCGTCAAGCGCTTGACGTCCCACTCCCACGGCCCGGGCAAGGTCTCGTCGAAGTCGTTGATGTCGAACAGCATCTCGCGCTCTGGGGAAGCGAAGATGCCGAAGTTCGACAGATGCGCGTCCCCGCACAGCTGCACGTTCAAGCCGGAGCTGGGGGTCCGCGCGAGGTCGGCTGCCATCACCGCCGCCGCTCCCCGGTAGAACGTGAACGGCGAGACGAGCATGCGCCCATAGCGGATCGGGACGAGCTCTTGCACGCGGCTGTCCGCCTGGCGCTCGAGGATCGCGACCGGATCCTCGCGGTCCCGCGCCGCGTTCCACTCGGCGTGGCTCGAGCGCGGCGTCTGCGCTCGAGCCTCCTTGCCCTTGGCTTGGCGCGCCTTCACGCTGTCGGTGTCGGTCATCGCACGGTCCTCAGGCGGGCTGCGTCAGGTCAGCTCGCCGCGCGTCGAATTCCTCGGTTGTGATCACGCCGCGCTCACGCAGGTCGCTGAGATCCTTCAGCGCGCTCGCATACGACGCGGTCTGCTGGGCTCGCGCCTGATGAGTCGCGGCCTCCATGGCGGCCTGCTCGGCCGGCAAAGTTGGCCGCGCGATGAAATAGATCAACATCCCGAACACGGGCAGGATCAGCACGAATATGAGCCACAGCGCGACCGCAAACCATTTCAGGTCGCGGCGGCGCACGAGCAGATCCATGATCGCCGCGATCCAGCAGATCGTGATCGGGATCACGATCAGGATCACCCACAGCACTTCCCAAACGGTGCTAGCCACTATCACTGGCACGATCGCCTCCTTGTTCGTAGGGGTGAATCAAGTTGTGCCCTCTTTCTCCGAGTCGTGCTGGTCAGGAGTGCTTGCTTGGGAGCCCTGCGTGGGGGGAGTGGGGGGAGGGCTCGGCGCTGGCGGTCGGGGAGTGACTGGGGCGTCGCCCGCAGTGGGCCTTGACACATGTGCGTCGGGGAACTCAACGGCGGTTTGGCGGCGCAGCATCTCTGTGCCAAACACCGCCAAGACAATGATGATCGCGATGCCCGTCAGCGTTCTGGTCGCCACGATCGGGCCCCACGCGAACAGCAGCAGCAACAGCAGGGCCACCACGCCAAACGTGATGTCGGGACGGTCGCGCAGGTAGGGCGCCATCAGACGGCGCAGCGTCGTGGCCGTCCGCGTCGGTCCCGCCAGCAGGCCCGCCAGGATCACGGGCACGCCGATGAACACGCTCGCCCACGCAACGTCGGCGAGCACACTCGTCCCGATCGACCACGCCGCCTGCGCGGCGGGTCTCACGGCTTCGGTGGTGGCGAGCGAGTTGACGACCTTGTCGCCGATGATCCCACGCGCCACGACCACGACCAGGCCGGCTCCGATGAATGCCGTGCCGACCGCGATCAGCGTCTGGCGGCGGCGTCCACGTGCCAGGTAGACCGCTAGCGCGAACAGCGCCACAACCAACAGCGGCAGCACGAGCGCGAGGCTGCGCAGCAGGTTGACCGCGTTCTGCATCGTGTTCAGCTGCTTGGAGGTCACGATCCGAAGCTGTGCCACTTTCGGCGGGATCTTGTTGACGATGCTCGACGGAGCCCCCACCTTCTGAGCGACTTCGCCGAGCATCGGGCGCAGGTCGAGCACAACCGCGCCACCCCCGGGCAGCTTCACCACCTGGCCTTTGTTCTCGACCAGGCGCACGAACTCCGCGTGAGTGATCTGATTGGCCTTGCTCCACAGCTGCTGGACGCGCGGGCGTTCGAGCAGCAGGTTGATGCCCTTCTGCACCACGTCTTTCAACGCGCCCGCGGCGGGGGCCGCGAGCGGCTTGAGTTCGGACGGCAGCTCGTTTTTCAGTTCACCCGCCACGTCCACGTTCGTGTACAGCTGTTCGGTCAGATAGCCCGATACCGCTTCCCTGATCGGCGGGCTCTCGATCAGCTTCGTGTTCGTGCTCGTCCAGTACCCGGTGTCAAGCAGCTGCCGATTGGCCCAGACCGCGAAGATCGCCACGACCCCGAGCACGGTGGCCACGCCTATCAGGCTGCGCACCAGCCAGCGGTGAGGATGCGCCACCGTCGTGCTCGATACGCTGGTCTCGTTCACCTTACGGGAGGCTACGCGCGGGAGTAGTTGCGAGTAACCGTGTAAGGCCGCACGCCAGGGTCGGGGTTTTAACGCAAACGAACTCTTCAAGCGCGCCGCAAAAGGGTCCCTCGCTGGGGATTGCCGTAGTCGTCCTCGCGCGCGCCAGGGACGTCCACCGGCCACGGCTCGGATCCAGACCCTTGTCATACAACCAGATTGCTGTCATGGTTAGGCAGTGGCAACGTTTGCCAGTGATTCGCCGCAGCTCGAGCAGCTTGAACAAGTGGGACGCTTGTGGTGGATGGCTCTGCTGCTCGGCCTCGTCTCGATCGGGGTGGGGATCCTCGCGCTCGTCTACCCGGGGGAGACGCTCACCACGATCGCGATCATCTTTGGCATCTACCTGCTGCTCGCCGCTCTCCTCCAGCTGGCGCTGGCCTTCGGCGAAGGCGAGCGCTCCCGGGGCGCTCTGCTGCTGAGCGCGGCGGTCGCCGGTATCGCCGGTATGATCGTCATCCGCCATCCCGGCGGCAGCGTTCAGGTGGTGGCGCTTGCGTTCGGCATCTACCTCGTGGTGATGGGGATGATGCGCCTCTACGCCGCCGCCTACGCGGCCGGAGGTCGCTCCTGGCTGATCCTCTGGGGGCTGGTCGATCTTGCCGCCGGGATCCTGATCGTGGCGTGGCCGAAGTTCGGCGTGGCCACGCTCGCGGTGGTGCTCAGCATCGTGTTGCTTGCCCGTGGGACCGTGATGTGCGCGCTTGCGTTTGTCCTGCGGGCGGTCACGCACGAACTCGACGGAGGGCAAACGCGAACCGTCGACGGCACTCCAGGCTAAAGGGCGTATCTCGGTAGGGGTGTGCGGCTAGGGTCGGCGCTGCTCGTGCTCTGCCATGTCGGCGCCCGTGACTGTGGTCATCACCTGGGCTGCGCCGCCGCCGAGCACGCGACGCACCAGTCGCGGGGCGAGTAGACGCAACGCGGCGGCGAGCGCATAGGGGCGGGGCACGTAGCGCTCGGGACGGCACTCGACACCAGCCTGGAAGATCGCCTCGGCCGCCTTCTCAGGGGTGGAGACGATCCAGCGGGTCAGCGCCCGCCCAGTCAGCTCAGCTTGCGGGAAGCCCTCGGTAGAGATGAACCCGGGGAGCACGAGGCCGACGTGGACTCCGTGCGGGCGCTCCTCCGCCCACAGCGAGTCCGACCAGCCGGCAAGGGCGAACTTCGACGCGCTATAGGCGCCGGAGCCCGCGCGCGCGACGCGCCCGGCCGTGCTCGCGACGTTCACGATCGCGCTTGGCGCGCTCGTGCGCAACAGTGGGAGCAGCGCCTCGGTCAGCCGCAGATGCGCGTCGAAGTTGATGTCCATCGTGCGCTTGACGTTCTGGTAGCCGCCGTCGGCGAACGTGGCGCGCCAGGCGGCGCCGGCATTGTTGACCAGCAGGTCGAGTCGACCGTGACGCTCCTCGACGTGCGCGCGGATGCGCTTGGGGGCGTCCTCGTCGAGCAGGTCGAGCGCGAGGAAGCTCGTGCGCTCGCCCAGCAAGTCAGCGAGGGCTCGCAGTCGCTCCTCGCGGCGGGCGACGAGCACGAGCGCTACTTTGGGGATGCTGGCGAGCCTGCGGGCCGTCGCCTCTCCGATCCCGCTGGACGCGCCGGTCACGAGCGCCACGAATGGGCTATCGCTGTGCGGCGATGTGTGTGCCTCGGTCATCGGCTTGCTCGTCTCAGCGTGCGGTGCTCGACTCCAGCGAGCCCCGCGATCAGGATGTCGCTGACCAGCTCTGGCGCAAACAGGCCGTGGTCGACGACTCCTGGCGTGCCCGCCAGTTGCGCGGCGAGCTCGCGGGGGTCGCCGATCGGGCCACGGTAGTCGGCGATCAGATTGCCGTCAGGGCTCAGGGGCGCGTCGCGCAGGATGGCCTCGCCGAGCGATGCAAGCGTTGTGCGGGCGCCGAAGCGAAGGATCTCGAGCGGCACTGGCGGGCGCAGCGAGGAGACCGCCTTCTCAGCCGATGCGATCACGACGAAGCGCGCGGCCGCGGTCGCCACGATCTTCTCGCGTGTGTGCGCCCCTCCGCCGCCCTTCACCAGCCATCCCTGCGGGTCGATCTGGTCGGCCCCGTCGATCGCGATCTCGAGGCTGCCGAGCTCGTCGAGCTCCTCGACGGTGAGACCGAGCTCACGCGCCGCGCGCTCGGTCGCCGGGGAGGTGGCCACGCAGCGCAGGCTCAGCCCTCGCGCGGCCAGCGCCGGAAGCAGATACGCCACCGTTGAGCCGGTCCCCAGTCCCACGCGCGCGCCGTCGCTCACAAGGTCGGCGGCGGCCCGCGCGGCCGTGCGCTTCTGGCTCTCGGTGGCGCTCAAGGACGTGGACGCAGGCGCGCTAGGGGACCCCATCGTGCAAGCGAGCCTACAGCTGGTGGCGCCCGCGGCGTCATCCGCTCGGGCGCCGAGGGGTGGACCAGGAGATCTCGCATGACGTTTCGGCCGTCGCGGATATCCGACTGCGCTCCCTCGCGCTCGGATGGACGGACTCTAGCTCGCGCTCAGGGGGGCCGTATGGGGTTCTTCGGTGGGCTTGAGCTGGTGCGATTCGTAGGGCGCCCCACGCAGGAAGCGCCAGATCGCTAGCAGCATCAGGATCGTCATGATCCCGGCGCTCGACGCGCACCACTCGCAGATCGCGTGGATCGAGAAGAGCTCCCGGTAGGTCAGGTAGGCGGAGAAGCCGAAGCCCGCGACTGTGAACGCGAGCGTCGCGAAGCGGCTGGTCTCGCCTTCGGGGGCGAGCAGCGATCCGAGGATCGCGACGTAGCCGATCAGTCCCATCAGCGCCACGGGGACGCCGGCGAGCTTCGAGTAGATCGACGTCTGCACCTTCAGGCAGCTTCCGCCCGCGCTGCACACGGGCGGTGCGCCCGAGTAGTGGACGTACGTCAGGTAGCTTGCCACGCCCAGCCCGACGGTCGCGAGGACGATCATCACGATGCGAAGTGTGCGTTGGCTCATCGCACGGCGGATCTCGACCCGCTGTGTAGGGAGGGTGCCCCGATGTGCCGCGGCCCGGCGTCGCCTGCGGTGGCGGGGAAGGGGCTCGTCAGCGCCATCGCCCGGCCACCCTTCAGCCTTTCAACAGCTTTTCGATCGCCGATTCGAAGGGGCCAGCGTCACCGAACGAGGAGTCTTCGAACTTCTGCAGCGAGCCACCCGTCTTGCCGATCAGGAATGAAGGAGTGCCTGTGAGACCGTTCTGATTGGCCGTCTGCGCGTCGCTGATGACCTGGTTGGCGTAAGCGGGATCGTTGCGCGCCGAGCTCCAGTCCGAGAGCTTCAGGCCCGGCACCTGAGCCGCCAAACCCTGCAGGTAGCTTTCGGTGACATAGCCGCTACCCTCTTCCCCCTGCTCGTGGTAGAAGAGCTCGATGTAGTGCCACATCAGGTTCTGCTTGCCGGCGGCGAGCGCCGCGACCTGCTGGTTCTGGAAGGTTTCTCGTTCGCGGGTCGCGGTCTGCATCGAGCGATATTCGATCTTGGCCTTGCCGGTTCGCACGTACTTCTGGATCACCTTGGGCAGGGCCCCGAGCGTGAACTCCTTGCAGAACGGGCACTCCAGATCGCCGAAGTACTGGATCGTGACCGGAGCGTTGGGGTTGCCGAGCGTGATGCCGCTCTGCGGGATGCCCTGCAGCAGCGACGTCACTGACGCGGCAGCCGCATTGGCCGCCGGGCTTTTCGGCGCCGGCGCGCCTTTGGAGCCACCGCTGCCGGTGGCGACCAGGATGATCACGATGATCACAATCACTACGCTGGCGATCCCGCCGAGCTGGATCAGCCGCTTGCGCTGCGCCGACTGAGCGACGCTTGCTTCCTCGACAGCCTTGCGTTCGGTGCGTGCCTGTTCGCGGCGCTGCTTGCGCGTCAGGTCCGACTCGGGATCCTCAACTGGGCTCATGTCCCAACTTTTGCATACTTTGCCTCAAGATTGCTTAAGCAGCGTCCTCGTGGGCCCCCGCGGGCCCCATAAAGGCTGTATACGCCTTTCGTGGCGTACCGTAGACAGAGACATTGCCCCCGTAGCTCAGCTGGATAGAGCGTCGGACTTCTAATCCGAGGGTCGCAGGTTCGAATCCTGCCGGGGGCACTCTTGAAAGTCTGCATCCGAGTTGGGGGATCGGCCTGACGCAGAACCAACCGAAGCGTCCGGTAGAAAGTTCTCGCATGAAGACAAGTGAGGTCATACGTCTTTTGGTGGAGGCTGGCTGGGAGCTGTCGCGCATGCGCGGGAGCCATCGCCAGTACAGGCACCCGGAGCGGCCGGGCAAGGTCACGGTGCCTGGGAAGCCGAGCAGTACCTTGCATCCCAAGACACTCGCTAGCATCTTGAGGCAGGCAGGAATGGAGAAGCCATGACCCACCGCTATCTCATCGTTGTCGAGGGTGACGGCTCGACTAACTATTCGGCGTACAGCCCGGATGTGCCGGGCGTCGCGGCTGTGGGTGCCACGCGCGAGGAGTGCGAACGCGAGATGCGCGAGGCGATCGAGTTCCACATCGAAGGTCTGGCCGAGGACGGCGAACCTGTGCCCGAGGCGCACAGCACGGCGGGCTATGCCGTCGTCCAGGTTGCGTGAAGGTTTCTGTCGGTCCTGCACGGGAGCGGTCTCGGCGCGGCTGACATCGCCTCTGCGCGATGGTTGTCGTCTCTCAAGTGGAGCGATCCAACGGTCGAGAAGGTCGGGGCGCAGAACGCGCTTCCCTCGACTCCAGGAGCAACATCCGATGACCAATACGTCCGCAGGTCGCTCGAAGCCGAGCGGAGCTCTTCAGGCGAATGCGCCCAGGACCGGCGCACGGCGCTTGTCAGTAAGGGCTCGTCGCAGCGCGAGGATCGGCGCCGGCGTGGTTTGCGCCGTGCTTGCCGCCGGCTCGCTCGCGGCCGGGTCGGCCTCGGCATCGGCTTCGTCCAAGGTCAGCGAAACATTTGCGTCGAACGGTGAAGAGCAGTCGTTTGTCGTGCCTGCCGGCGTTACGAGCCTTCGGGTGAGGGCGACGGGCGCGGCTGGGGAAGCGGGTCTCGCGTCGGGTGGGCCCTTCCAGTCGGGCGCTCCGGGAGGCGCGGGCGCCGTGGTGGCAAGCCAGTTGCCGGTGACGCCCGGCGAGGTTCTGTATGTGGAGGTGGCGGCGAGCGGCTTCAATGGCGGCGGCGCCCTCAGCTTCGGTGGTGGTGGTGGCGGCGGCGCCTCCGATGTGCGCACGGCGCCGAGCGCCTCCGAAGGAAGCCTTGAATCTCGTCTGCTCGTCGCCGGCGGTGGCGGCGGTGGCGGTGGCGGCTTCGATGAAGGCAGCGGCGGTCGCGGTGGCGACGCCGGCGCTCCCGGCGCCGACGGCTTCAGCGCGGAATCCGGTGGCTGCTGCGGCGAGGGTGGGCAACGCGCGGCCGGTGGCGCCGCGGGCACGCTCACCGGCGGTGGCGCCGGTGGCGCGCGTTGCGACGCGCCGGCGCCGTGGTCCGGCGAGGACGGCATGCTCGGCGTGGGTGGCTTTGGCGGCGAAGGCTTCGATGCTCCCCAGACCGGCGGCGGCGGTGGTGGCGGCGGCTACTGGGGCGGCGGCGGCGGCGAAGGCTCGTGCATCTTCGGCGGTCCCTTCGGCAGCGGTGGCGGCGGTGGTGGCGGCGGCTCGAGCTTCGTCTCCGAAGAAGCGACCTCGGCCGCCTTCGGCCTGGCTTCTTCCTCGACGGCTCCGTCGGTGTCAATCACATACGCGACAGCCGCGACCGCCACGCCGGGCTCGAGCACTGTGACGTTCCCCGGCATTCAGCCGCTCTCCACTGTGAGCGCGCCCCAGACGATCACGCTCACCAACAGCGGCGGCAACCCGCTGGCGATCACGGCTGAGACGTTCTCCGGCTCGACTCCCTCGCTGTCGAGCGATCACCCTGAAGACTTCATGGTGGACTCCTCCGGCTGTCTCGGGACGATCGCCTTCGAAGCCAGCTGTCAACTGAAGGTTCGCTTCGCGCCGCAGCTCACGGGGGCGAGCACAGCGACGCTGCAGATCGCGGGCAACATGGGCGCCGGGCCGACCGTGATCGCGCTCACGGGCACTGGCGGAACGCTTCCGCAGGGCCCAGCGGGTGAAACCGGCGCGGATGGCGCGACCGGCGCGAATGGCGTGGATGGCGCGACCGGCGCCACAGGCCCGCAGGGCCAAGCGGGCGCTACCGGCGCTCAGGGCGCCACCGGCGCTCAGGGCGAAGCGGGCGCTACCGGCGCTCAGGGCGCCACCGGCGCTCAGGGCGAAGCGGGCGCTACCGGCGCTCCGGGCCACGCTGGCGCGATGGGCTCACAGGGTCTGACAGGTGAAGCCGGCAAGGCCGGGGATGCGGGACCCAAGGGCGCGCCAGGGCCAGTCGGCCCCCAGGGCGAACGTGGGCCGCGCGGTCTCACCGCCACATATGTCTGCCATCCACGCCAACGCCACGGGCGTTACAAGCAGGCCTGCTCGGTGAGCGTTCGCTCGGCCTCCAAGTCGGCGGTCAGCGCGAGATTGGAGCGCAAGGGCGTGGTGTACGCGCGCTGGGCGGCCAACCGCTCCGCGAGCGCCGGCGGGATGCTCATGAAGGCGAGCCGCAAGGTGCCGGCTGGGCGCTACACGCTCGTGCTTGCCTCAAAGCGAGGGATCGCCCACGAGACCGTCACGGTCGGATAGGCAGTGACGCGCCGGACCCGCGGCGGCCAGCGAGTCTAGGTCGCCGCGGGCTCTCGGCTTGGAGGATTCCCTCGCGGGTCACAGCACCGTGCGACGAGATCGTTTGGCCTGATCGGCTGACCTGTCCTTAGGATCGGGCTGGAGAGCTTGTCGCGGGCCCGTCGCGCCACCACCGGCGCGACTGTAGGATCGGCCGCCGCCGATGTTCGTGCTCACCACGCTGGTCTACCCGGTTGTGCTCGCGCTGCTCTGTATCGGCGCCGCGTCGCTGGTGGACAGGGCGAGCGGGGGAGTGCTGCCGGCGATGCTGTTCCCGGCGGTCGGGGCGGCGGCGCTGATCGTCGTCTCGCAGCTGAGCACGTATGTCGTGCCGCTGGCGCCGGCCACGCCGTATCTGCTGGTGGCGGTCGCCGCTCGCCGGCATCGTGCTCGGGCGGAGCCGGCTGCGCACGCTCGCCGGGGCGTGGCGCGCGTGAATGTGGCAGCTGGTCGTCGATGCGGCTCGCGTACGCGCTCGCGCTCGCGCCGGTCCTCGGGGCCGGCAGACCCACGTTCTCCTCCTACATGGCGCTGGCGGACTCCGCCGTGCACATGCTGGGCGCCGACTACCTGATCAGCCACGGCCAGGACTACTCGCACCTGGACCCGCGCAGCTCCTACGGGGCGTTCATCCACGCCTACTACGCCTCGAGCTACCCCTCCGGCGCCGACACGCTGCTGCGGTGGCAGCGCGCGGCTGCTGCGCCTGCCGCTGACGTGGGCGTTCCAGCCCTTCATCGCGTTCATGCTCGCGACGGCGGCCGGCCCCGCCTGGGTGCTCGCGCGGCGTGTCGGGCTCGAGCGGGCATGGGCGGCGCTGGCGGCGCTCACGTCACCCTGCCCGGCGCTCGTGTACGCGTACGAGCTGATCGGGTCGGTCAAGGAGATCGTCGCTCTGCCGCTGATCCTGAGCGCTGGGGGCGCTCGTGGTGGAGCACCGGCGCTGGCTGTGGGGCGGCGCGCGCGGCAGCGATCCCCTTCGCGCTGACGGTCGCGGCCGGCGTGGGCGTGCTCGGGGTCGCCTTCGGCGCGTGGGCTCTCGCCGCGGCGCTGGTGCTGGCAGGCGGCGGCGTAGCTCGCGCAGGCCAAGCGTGCCCGCGGCCCGTTGGTGGAGTGGGACCCGGTGGGCTCCCAGCAGGCCGCCCAAGAACGCAAAGGGCTCCGCGATCTCCTGCTCGCGGGGACGGTCGTGCTGCTCCTCGCCGCCTGGCCCACGTGGGCGGACCTCTCCGGCTCGCGTGCACGTCGCCCGGGCGATCGCCTCGACCTCCAACCCCGGCAACCTGCACACCGCCCTGCGCCCCGCCCAGCTCCTTGGGGTGTGGCTCGGGCGGCAGCTACAAGCTGGTGCCCACGGGCCTCGCCCTCACGCTCACGTCGATCCTTGTCGCGTTCGTGTCCGCGCTTGCCGTCTTGGGTTTTGGGAATGCTGTTCGTGCGGGTTGGTATGCGCTCGCCGGATGGTTCGCGTTCGATGCTCGTCGTGTGGCTTGTGCTCGTCGGCTACGCCACGACTTGGGCCGACGCCAAGACGCTGATGCTCGACCTCGCCGGCGGTGCTCCTGATGGCGTGGGCGGGCATCGCGGCGCTGCGTGGCCTCCCCGCTGCGTCTTGGCGCTCCGCTAGTCGCCTTCGTGCTCGTGGGTGGGGTCGCTGGTCTCCGACGCCCTCCAGTACCACGAATCGAACCTGGCGCCCACCGCCCGCTACGAAGAGCTCGCCTCGCTCAACGAGCGCTTCGCCGGTCGCGGGCCGGCGCTGTTCACCGACTTCGACGAATACGCCCTCTACGAGCTGCGCGACCTCGACATCAACGGGCCCGACTTCGCCCACCCCGCGCCCCCGCTCGCCGGGGCCTCCCGCGGCTACGGGCGGCCTGTCACGCTCGACGCCGTCGCCCCCGCAACGCTCCTCGCCTACCCCTTGATCGTCACGCGTCGCGACCCCACCGCCTCACGCCCGCCGGCGGCCTACCGCCTGCTGTGGCAGGGCACCTACTACCAGGTGTGGGGTCGCCGGCCCGGCGTCCGGCCCGCGGAGGTCCACGTTGCGCTGTCAGGCCTGCCGACGGGCGCGCTGTCTGGCGTCGCTAAACGTGCCTTGCCCCACGCGTGCGCGGGGGCAGGCTCTTTGCGGCGCTCTCGCCCCAACTCGTCACGGTGCCGATCCCGCGCCTGCGCTTCTTCCGCCCCGCCGGCTGGGACGCGGGCGCGCTCGGGCATCCTCATGCGTCGCCCCGGCACCCTGCGGGTCGCCTTCCGCCTCCCGCACGGTGGGGCCTGGCTGCTGTGGCTGAAGGGGGAGGTCATGCGACGCTCTGCGCATCGCCGTCGACGGGCGCCCGCTCGGATCGCTCGGCGCGCAGCTCGGCGGCAACTCGCTAGTACCTCAACACGCTCAGCCCGCTCAGCGCGCGACTGTCCGCAGGTTCGCACGTTCTCACCATCACTCGTCCCGGGCGCCGATCTCGCGCCGGGCGACGGCGGCGCCGCGCTGCTGAGCGCGATCCTGCTCACTCCCGCCGGCCCCGGCGGGAGAGCCCACGCTGCGCGCCGTGCCCGCCGCGCGTCTGGCGCTCGCTGTGCGGGCGCCCGCTTCAGTGGGTCGAGCTCCTGCCGAAGCGATAAAGGGCGCGGTCTCGGCCGGCGGGCGCGGCGACCGGCGACGGGACCGCGCTGCGGTGGCAGGGCGGATCTTGTCTCCCATCCATCCCCTCCATCGGGGGTGGGGCATAGCCTCTCGAAGGCAGTGACCGCCCCCTCGCAGCGATCCGATCGCCGAGGAGATCCTGCTCGGCGACTGCCTGGAGGTCCTGCCGCGCTTCGCCGACGGCTCATTCCAGCTCGTCTACATCGACCCCCCCTTCAACACCGGTCGCGAGCAGACCCGCAGGACGCTGCGGACGGTGCCCGACGAGCAGGGGCGACAGGACGGGATTCCAGGGCCGGCGCTACGCGACGAGGCTGCTCGCCGAGAGCTCCTACCGCGACGCCTTCGAGGACTACCTCGCCTTCCTCGCGCCGCGCTTCGAGCACGCGCATCGGCTGCTCGCGCGCGCGGGCACGCTCTACTTCCACATCGACTATCGCGAGGCCCACTACTGCAAGCTGCTGCTCGACGAGATCTTCGGTCGCGACTGCTTCCTCAACGAGATCGATCTGGGCGTACGACTACGGCGCCCGCTCGCGCCGGCGCTGGCCCGCCAAGCACGACACGATCCTCGTCTACGTGCAAGCGACCCCGACGCCTACCACTTCGACGCCGAGGCGGTCGATCGCGAGCCCTACATGGCTCCGGGTCTCGTGACCGCCGAGAAGGCCGCGCGCGGCAAGCTCCCCACCGACGTCTGGTGGCACACGATCGTCCCCACGCGCGGCGCCGAGAAGACGGGCTACCCGACTCAGAAGCCCGAGGGGATCGTGCGGCGCATGGTGTGCGCCTCCACGCGCCCCGGCGACTGGTGCCTCGACTTCTTCGCCGGCTCAGGCACGCTCGGGGCCGTCGCCGCCGAGCTTGGCCGCCGCTACGTCCTGATCGACTGCAATCCGCTGGCGGTCGAGGTGATGCGCGCGCGCCTGCCCGCGGTCGGTGTGTCGACCGCCACATGACCTGCTCGCGCCTCGCGGGCGAGCAGGCGCCGTCTACTCCAAGGGGCGCCCCGGCTAGGTAGGGTGCAGGCGGTGGCTCGTCGTGTCCTGATCCTCTCTTGGGAGTATCCCCCTGTGATCGAGGGCGGCCTCGCCCGCCATGTGCGCAAGCTCGCCGAGGAGCTCGTTGCGCAGGGCGTCGCCGTCGACGTGCTCACGCGCGGTCGCGAGGATTCCCCTTCTTTTGAACATCAGCGTGGCGTGATCGTCCATCGTGTGCGCGAGCCCCGCTTCCCCCGCGACCTCGACCGCTTCCTGGCGTGGGTGGAGCAGATGAACGACGACATGCTCGCCGCCGGCCATGCCCTCGCTGAGGAGCACTCCTATGACCTCGTCCACGGTCACGACTGGCTCGTCGCGCACGCCGCCGCCGCGCTCTCTGACCTGCTCGAGATCCCTTACGTGACGACGATCCACGCCACCGAGTACGGTCGCCACCAGGGCTGGGTCGACAAACCACCGCAGTCCAACATCCACGCGATCGAGCGCTGGATGGCCCACCGTGCCGACGCGGTCATCACCTGCTCGCACTACATGCGCGGCCATGTGGCCGACATCTACGACATCGACGAGCGCCGCGTCACGGTCATCCCGAACGGGATCGACCCGGCCGACCTGCGCCCCGTCGACGACCTGAACGCGCTGCGCCTGCGCTTCGCCCTGCCCGAGCAGAAGCTCGTCCTGCTCGTCGGGCGGCTCGTCTATGAGAAGGGCTTCCAGCTGGCCCTCGATGCGCTCCCCGAGGTGATCGCCAAGGTGGGCGACGTGCGCTTCCTCGTGGCCGGCTCCGGCACCCACGAAGGCGAGCTCAAGGCCCAAGCAGAGCGACTCGGCTTGAGCGAGCACGGCGTCTTCCTCGGCTGGATCGGCGACGACGCGCTGCACTCGCTCTACCGCATCGCCGACCTGTGCGTGGTGCCCTCCCTATACGAGCCGTTCGGGTTCGTGGCGCTCGAGGCGATGGCTTCCGGCTGTCCCTGCATCGTCGCCGACACAGGTGGCCTGCGCGAGGTGGTCCCCGCGGGCGAGCGCGTCGGCCTGCGCTTCAACGGCGGCGACGCCGAGCACCTCGGCGTCATGATCGAACGGCTGCTCGTCGACGAGCGGTTGCGCGACCGGCTCGTCACCGAGGCCACCGAGCACGTGCTCTCCTTCGACTGGAGCGACATCGTCCAGCGCACCACCGCCGTCTACCGCGAGCTCGCCGGTGGCCGCGCCGAGCAGCGCGCATAGCGAGGATCGGCTCGTTGTCCCCGCGCGTGTGGGGAGGCACGGTTGTGCAATCTTTGCCTCTGATCGTTGACCAACGCAAGCCACGGCAGAGGGGCGGGTTGAGATGCTCGAAGGGTTGATGCAGGATGATTTTCCGCTCACGCTCCATCATCCCCTGCACCGCATGCGCTCTGTCCATCCGGGGGCGGAGGTCGTGACGCTCACAGACGATGGCGTCGTGCGCGCGAGCTACGGCGAGGTCGCGGCTCGCGTCGACCGGCTCGCGCGCGTGCTCGACCGGCTCGGCGTCGAGCAGGGCGAGCGCGTCGGCACGTTCGCTTGGAACAGTCAGCGCCACCTCGAGCTCTACATGGCGGTCCCCTGCGTCGGCGCGGTCCTGCACACGCTCAACATCCGCCTGTTCGCCGAGCAGCTCACCTACATCGTCAACCACGCCCACGACGGCGTCATATTCGTCGACGACTCGCTCGTGCCGATCCTGCAGGAGCTCGCCCCAACCTTCTCGGGCGTGCGCAACTACGTCGTCATGGGCGACGGCGACTGCGGCGCCTTGCCGAACGTGCTGCGCTACGAGGAGCTCTTGGAGGAAGCGGGCCCCGGCCCCTACGAGTACCCCGACGTCGACGAGCGCCAGGCCGCCGCGCTCTGCTACACGAGCGGCACGACCGGCAACCCCAAGGGCGTGCTCTACTCGCACCGCTCGATCTCGCTGCACTCCACGGCGTCGCTGATGAAGGACGCGCTCGGACTCTCCCAGCGCGACCGGGCGCTGTTGGTGGTGCCGATGTTCCACGTCAACGCGTGGGGCATACCGCACGCGGCCGCGCTCGCCGGCGCCGACCTGGTGCTGCCCGGCCGCTTCCTGCAGGCCGAGCCGCTGGCGAAGCTGATCGAGGCCGAGCGCCCGACGATCGTGGGCTGCGTCCCGACGATCTTCTCGGAGCTGCTGCGCTACGCCGACGCGCACGACGTCGACATCTCCTCGCTGTGCAACGCCGCCTGCGGCGGCTCGGCGGTGCCGCGCCAGCTGATGAAGGACTTCGACGAGCGCCACGGGGTCAACGTGTTCCAGGCGTGGGGCATGACCGAGACGAGTCCCGTCGCCTCCTATTCGCGCCCCGACGAGAGCGCTGGCCACGACGACGCTTACTGGGACATGCGCGCCAAGCAGGGCAAGCCGCTGCCGTGGGTGCAACTGCGGCTCGTGGGCGACGACGGCGAGGAGGTGCCGTGGGACGGCGACTCCACAGGCGAGCTCGAGGTGCGCGGGCCGTGGATCGCGGCCAAGTACTTCGACGACGAGTCCGGCGCCGAGCGCTTCCACGACGGCTGGCTGCGCACCGGCGACATCGCCTCGATCGACGAGCACGCCTTCATCCAGATCACCGACCGCTCCAAGGACGTGATCAAGTCCGGCGGCGAGTGGATCAGCTCGGTGGAGCTGGAGAACGAGGTGATGGCCCACCCCGACGTGATCGAGGCCGCCGTGATCGCGAAGCCCGACGAGAAGTGGGCCGAGCGCCCGCTCTGCTGCGTTGTCGTGCGCGACGGCGTCGAGGTGAGCGCCGAGGAGCTGCTCGAGCACTTGCGTCCCCGCGTCGCCAAGTGGTGGTTGCCCGACGAGTTCGCGTTCGTGGCCGAGGTGCCCAAGACCAGCGTCGGTAAGTTTGACAAGAAGGCGCTGCGCGGCCATCTCGAGGATGGCACGCTGCCGGGGCGTGTGAAGGTGGGCGCACAGTGAGCTTGGCGGGCGTCTTGAAGACACAGTAGGAGTCGCCGCAGACCTGCTCGAGTGTTTGCGGTTGTGCGATTTGCGGGAATCCAGGCAGGAGAATCGAACTCTGAGGAAAAAGGGTTGTCGGATAGACTGAAGCGATCGCAGTACAGCCAAGCGATTGGCAAGCTCTCAAAGGAAATGAGGGGCCGCTCGACGAGCGGCCCACGCGAAAACCGGATGCGGGAGACAGCAACATGCGAAATGACTTGACGGCCTGTGACGGGCCACTGACGGCAACCGCGGCACCGATCGGCCGTGGAGGCTCGCGCCGGCGCCGGATGGTGCGCGGGCTGCTCGCTCTCCCGCTCGCCCTGGCGCTGATCGCGCCCGGCGCCACCGCGCTGGCGGCTGAAGCGACGACCGGCTACGGCCATACCACGCCTGCGCCGAAAACAGAAACCACGCCTGCGCCGAAAACGGAAACCACGCCGGCGCCGAAACAGGAAACGGCTCCGACGCAGACCTCGAGCACCGCCAAAGAAACGCCTTCGAGGGAAACCGAACCTACGAAGACGAGCAGCGAACCGACGGCCACCACCGCCGCCAAGGCCAAGACGCTGCCGTTCACCGGCCTGGACCTGCGCTGGGTGACGATCGGCGGCCTGCTGCTGGTTGGCATGGGCATGTCGATCGTCCTGACGCAACACCGTCGTCACGACGCGCGGCGCTAGAGGCCTAGCTGACGATCACGAGATCGCCGATCGAGAGCAGCGGGTAGACCCGCGCCGCCGCTCCGATCGGCAGCTCGACGCAGCCGTTTGACTGCGGAGAGCCGTATGACGGTCGCGGGAAGCCGTGCACCGCGTCGCCGCCGTTGAAGTAGCTGACCCACGGCACGCCTGGATCGCTGTAGTGAGAGCCGTCCGGGTTCGTGCCGGTCATCGTGGTCGAGGCGAAGCGCGAGTAGATCGGAAACGTGCCGCGTTCTGTCTCAGCGCCAACGACGCCGGTGTTGACGGGCGTCGTCAGGGCCACGTGGTGGCCACGGTGCACCTCGAGCGTCTCGGGGATCGACTCCGAGACCGTCACGAACGTGTACGGCCGCGGGTCGTCGTGGCCGAGCGTCCCGGCGGCCAATAGCGACGCCCATGTGGAGCTGTCTGGCGCGCCCGTGGGGGAGAGGCCGTGGACGGACTGGAACACCATCAGCGCGCCGTGCGTCGTTGGGTCGAGGGCGCCGTAGGCCAGGCCCGGGGCATGCGGCACATTGGGCTTGAACGGCCCTTCCGGCGGGTGGTAGAGGTAGCGTGCGGCCACATTGCGCGGCTCGGGCCCGTCGCCACTGTTCTGGTTGTAGCGAGAACGCAGCGTGTAAGGCAGGTAGCCCAAGCGCGAGAGCGTCTGCTGAAGCGCCACAGTCGAGGGGCAGGTGACGTGCAAGGTGAGCGCGCGACGCTTGCCGAGCGAGAGTCGCTCGGTCGCGGTCGTGCCCGCCCACACGGTCAGCGTGTACGTCGAGCACGGCTCGAGCGTCGACTTGGGCGTGAACGACTCATAGTCCCCGACCGTCGACCATTTGCCGGCGACGCCGGGGCTCAGCATCGGCATGGGGGAGCCGGGCGCGGGCGGAGCCGACAGTCTGACTCGAAGTGGCGCCGTCGCGTCGGCGATCACGCGCCTCGGCAGGGCCGTTATCTTCGTGCGCACCGTCGGCTTTGCGGGCGCCGGCCCTGGCGTGGTCGGCGTGGACGGCGTGGCTGGCGTCGCTGGCGTGGTCGGCGTCACTGGCGTGGCCGGCGTGGTCGACGTCACTGGCGTGGCCGGCGTGGTCGAGCTGGTCTCGCCAGCCGGGGCGGAGACGCCGGGCGTCGTCTGCGCCGCGCTCCCACCAGGCAGGCCCGGCGTGCTGGCCAGAGCCACACCCGCCGGCGCGATCGCGGTGAGCGCCAACGCTCGCGCGATGATCGCCCTAGCGCCCATCGCTTCCCCCTGAGGACGTCGTCGTCTCACCATGCCGCGCTCGTTGGCCACATCGGCAATTGGCCGGTGGAGCTTGATTTTGGGTCTCGAGCACGGAGCGAGCGTAGCCCGTGAGGCAGGATCTCAGCCGAGTTGGGCGCGACATTTCACCGCCTTCTGAGCGAGCTTCGACCGGCGTGAAGATCGGCCGGCTGGACGGGACTGCCGCCGCGCGACAGTGCCACGATGGACTGTGCGGGTGCTCCCGACGCCGGCGCCGACAGGATCCTCGACTGACGACTTTCCTGATCGGCGAGACCTTCTTCGCGATGATGCGGATGAGAGGACTCGAACCTCCACGTCCTTACGGACACGGCGACCTGAACGCCGCGCGTCTACCAATTCCGCCACATCCGCGTGTCGGGCAGGCGACGATATCGCACCGAGACTGGGTGCGGGGACCCGAGCCGGCAGCTGCCAGCGGATGAGGTCACGGGCGCTCGCCGCCGCCCTTCCGCGCCCAGCTTTGCTAGCCTCGACGGCGACTGGACAGGCCGCCATCGTCTAGGGGACTAGGACGCCGCCCTCTCACGGCGGTAACACGGGTTCGAATCCCGTTGGCGGTACTTCTCGAAAAAGCCGTAGCTACGTAGCTACTGGGCTTTTTGTTTGTCTACGCCCAGACGTGCGCCACCGCTGAACCGCCGTTGGACCCTGTACGGACCCCGGCATGGTGTGAACCAACGCCTGGACCCGTAGCGCCCGCGAAACGCCGGGGCAGTGGGTTCAGCTGTACGGCGGCGACTACGCCGAGCACTTCTCCGAGGCGGCGTAGCCGGGACACCGGGAGGCCGCGCTCGGGCGCCGGCGGTCACGCCAAATAAACGGCTTCAGGTGCTAAGAGCGGGTTGCTGGGGGATTTCGACGTCGCCAGTGCGGGGGATGTGTTTCCAGGATGCGCGTGCGCCGATGAGGGCTGAGATGGTGGCCTCGATGATGACGAGGTACATGAGCTGGCGGTAGATGAACTGCTGGAGGGGCAGCGCCCAGAGCGGGCGCATCGACTCGCGGTCGAGCCTGAACGCGACGGTCGCGATCACCAGTTGGGCAGCGTTGAACGCCAGCCAGAAGGCGATGACGGGGCCCGGGTTGGTGAAGACCAGGCCGTAGATGGCGTACAGGTCGATCAGCGGCGCGGCGATCGGCAGCAGGATCTGGAAGAAGAACATGTAGGGCAGCGCCAGTCGCCCGATTCGTCGCTGGCGGCGATCGCGGCTGACGATGGCGCGCTTGTGCTTCCAGACGGCTTGCATCGTGCCGAACGACCAGCGGTAGCGTTGGCGCCACAGGCCGCTCAGGGTGGATGGCGCCTCGGTCCATGCGAGCGCGTCTTCGGCATAGACGACGCGGTGACCGAGGCGACCGATGGACAGGGTCAGATCGGTGTCCTCGGCCAATGTCTGACCGGGCACCCCGCCGAGCTCGAGCAGAACACCGCGCCGGAAGGCGCCGATGGCGCCGGGCACCGTCGGGGTGCTCTGCAGGATCTCATACAGGCGACGGTCGAGGTTGAAGCCCATGACGTACTCGATGTGCTGCCAGCGACCCAAGAGCCTGGAGCGGTTGCCGACCTTGGTGTTGCCCGACACGGCGGCGACTCGGGGGTCGCTCAGCGGTTGGACGAGGCGCGTGATGGTGTCCGCTTCGAAGATGGTGTCGCCATCGACCATCACGACCACCTCCGCATCGGCGTGATGGATGCCCGTCGTCAGGGCCGCCGCCTTGCCTCCGTTCGGCCGTCTGACGAGCTCTACCTGGGCGAGATCGAGGTCCTCCACAATCCGGGCGGTCCTATCGGTCGAGCCGTCGTCGACCACGAGGATCTCGAGGTGGGGATAGGCGCTGGCCGCCAATGAGCCCACCGTCCTGCCGATACCCACCTCCTCATTGAAAGCGGGCACGATCACCGCGACCGACGGCCAGTAGCTCGGAGCCGGGCGGGGCCTGGCCCTACGGGCGTGCAGCAGAGCGTTCGGCAACAGGATGACCAGGCGCACGGCGACCAGGACGCCGACGGTTACGATGACCAGTCCCAGGACGCCGGTCAGCCAGAAGGCCATGCGAACCGCCCATAGGAACGCCAGCGCCCGGGTGTATTGCCAGGCGCTTGCCTTGGGCTCCGCTTCCGCTGCGCTCATGCCCAGCAGGGAGCGCACCGCCACGAAGCGATAGCCTGCCGATCGCAGACGTGGGATCAAGATCCGCAAGGCCGCCACGGTCTCAGAGCGGTTGCCGCCGCCGTCGTGGAACATGATGATCCCGCCGCGTCCTGCGCGTGGCGTGGCGTTGGCCACGATCTTCGACACGCCGGGCCGCGTCCAGTCCTCAGAGTCGTAGTCCGCCAAGGCTATGAGATAGCGTCGACCGGCCAGCTGCGCCAGATCGCGCTCGCCGGCTGAGGTCACGGCGTCAGGTGTCGCCGAGTAGGGAGGACGGATGAAACGTGGGTAGTGGCCGGTGATACCCAGGAGCACCGCCTCGGTGAACTCGATCTGGGCGCGGCGCTGCCACACCGGGCCGTTGCTCAAGGCGGTGTGCGTGAATGTGTGATCCCCGATCTCTCCTCCGTACGCCTCCACGAGCCGCACGAGGTCGGGATGGTGGGCCGCCTGGCTTCCGATCATGAAGAACGTCCCCGGAACTCGGAATTGGCGGAGAACGCTCACGACCTGGGGCGTCCAGCGAGGGTCGGGGCCGTCGTCGAACGTCAGAGCGATCTGTCGCCCGGGCGGGGGCTCGGGCGAGTACAGCTTCCCTCCGCGCGCCGCGAGCAGGGGCTCACTGTCCTGAAGGGGGGCTGAGGCCGAGGAGTTTTCGTGGGGCTCTGCGCTCGTCCCGATCGTATGCGTGCAAAAACCTTGAAAGGCGATCAGCACGAAGACGATAATCAGGCACAGGCCCAGCAAACGCCAGTGCGCTGGAGGATTGCGCAACCGCCGTCGCAGCAGCGCGGCTTGCCTCCAGCGACTTGGACGCGCACCGCCCGGCTCTTCCGCGTTCACGGCGCGGGACTCGTGGTGGTCTTTTCATGAGAAGTGCCAATTGCCTTGCCTTTGGACTGGGCACTCCCGTTGGCCGGTTCCGGTTGCGCCGAGGTCAGGCCGGGTTCCTTCGTGTGCCCCGGGCTCGTGGTCGACTGACCCGGCGAGCTTGTCGACGAGGGCGTCGTCACCGGCCCATTGGCGTGTCCGGGCGAGGATTGCGACTTGCCAGGATTCGTCGTGCCTGTCGTTTGCGGGGATCCCTGGCCGGGGCTCACGGGGGATCCTTGCGCTTGCGAGGAGGATGGGGTCGTCCCGATTTGGCTCGGAATCGAGCCTCCCATAGGAAGGTGCTTATGAACGGGATCAGCGTTCGAGGTCGGGCCGTGCCGACGGTGGATGCTCCTGGGGAGCCCGCTCGCTCCTCCGCTAGAAGGCACTGCGGCAGGAATCGGTCGGGCGCCGATTGCCCTGACGGCGATCGAGTGTCGCGGCGCGAGGATACGAGCTCCGGCCACGGCGGACTCGATGCGAGCGGGAAGCGCCGGCGGCGTGGCACGGCTCATCCCCGCGCCCGGGAGGCCCAAGTTGCCGAGTGGCTCTATCCCAAGCCACGCAAGCGCCAGCACCGCGAGCCAAATCAAGAGCAGCACGCTGACCGCACGGCCCACCAGCCGCAGCATCCGTCGCCGCCGGCCAGACTCATCGACGAGGACGTCTGGCGCAAAACTGCTCATGCTTTACCCAACACGGTCACAGTCGGTTCGACGCGGTGGCGGCAGGACAAGAATACCGCTTCCACGTGCGTCAGCCGCGCGTTGGGATCGAGCAGTGCGAATCGGCGCATGGGCCTCTTTGGGGAGGATTCTGTAATGATGACGAGCTTCTTGGCCTCGCAAAGGAATACGAGGCTATCTGACTAAAGGGGACGCAAATGCTTGGACGTGCAGCTCTACGAGCGGGCAGCTTGGCGGGAGTGGCGGCTTTGTTGTACGCAGGAGTCGCGCTGGCCGCGACGGGCGGTCGCGCGACGGTCACCGAAACGCAGCACGAACACAACGTTGTGCTGTTTGAATCTCCCACCCCCAACCCGTGTACGGGCGAACCAGGGACACTCACGGCGACAGCCACAAACGAGGTCTTCCACGTGACGTTCTTTGAAAATGGGGACGAGTTCTGGGCGACGGGCACAGGCGAGGGAACCGCCACGTTCACGCCCGAAGATCCCAAAGGCGTTTCCGCGGCCGGCCACTTCGCGGCCTGGTTCGGACAGTCCAGCAACAATAAGAACGAAGTTGAACACAGCACCAACACCATCAACCTGCAAGCAAGCGACGGCTCACACGTCGTCGTCCATATGTCAACTCACCTGAGCACCAACGGCTCGGGCAAAGTCACGGTCAGCTTCGAAAAGATGGATGCGCACTGCGGGTAGCCATGGAGGACGGAGGGCAGGCGGCGTGTGGTCGCCTGCCCGTCGCGTCCCAAATACCACGCCGCCGTCACTGAGCGCCTGCCCACCAAGGCGTGACGCGGTCTCAGTGCGTAGAGGGCGATCCGGGAAACGCTATCGCTCTCGCTGAGCCTGGCTATCGGGACTAGGAGCGCCTAACAAAAGGTAGGATTCGGTGTGGGGTTGTCGAAGTCCTGTGTCATTGTGAAACCTTGCTTCCAGATGGGTTGTGGGCTCGGATAGAGCCGATCTTGCCGGAGCGTGAGCCGCGGCTGACTGGGCGCCCACGGGTGGTCGATCGAGCGGTGCTGACAGGGATTTTGTTCGTGTTGAAGACCGGGATTCCGTGGGAAGACTTGCCGCAAGAGATGGGGTGTGGGTCGGGAATGACGTGCTGGCGGCGCCTGCATGAATGGAACGAAGCCGGGGTCTGGAGCCGGTTGCACCAGGTGCTCTTGGACGAGCTACAGGACGCCGGCCAGATTGACTGGTCCCGCGCAGTCGTGGATAGCTCGCATGTGCGGGCCAAAGGGGGGGCGAGCAAACCGGCCCCTCGCCGGTCGACCGCACCCGCCTTGGCAGCAAGCACCACCTGATCGTCGACGGTCACCCGGCATGCCAGGCGCGAAACGCGCTCAGGCGAGCGCAAGTGTCCCGCCGATCACCGCCAAGCCGAACACGAGCCACGCGACGTAGTCGTTCACGCGCCCCGAGTGCAAGCGTCGCAACGCCACGATGCTGCCTGTGACCGTGCGCTCGGCCCGCTCGAGCAGCCGCCAACCCGGCGCCTCGACGAGCGCGAAGGCAGCCACCGCGAGCGCGCCGAGGACTGTCGCCGCGGCCAGCAGAAAGTCCAGCGTCACGACAGGCCCGTGCGGCGCGGACACCGCGCCAGCATGGGCACCGAACACCGCCGCGACATAGACAGCCTGATCGGCCATTCGCGCCACCGCCGTGTCGATCCCGTCACGCAGCCCCGAAGACAGTCCCACCAGCAGCCCGCCCACCAGCAACAGCACGGGGGCAGCGATCATCACCGCCGGGGTACGGTCGTGCGGGCTGAGCGTCTCCGGCTGCTCGCTGACGGCGCTCAAGAGCTCGTGGTGGCGAGGCAGCCGCGGGCCCCAACCGGCAAACACCCGGCCGCTCACGCGCAGGATCGCCCCCGCCGTCAGCGCCGAGCTCACCACCAGCACCGCCAGTGTCCACCCATAGTCAGAAGTGTGAGTGAGCGCGTCCTCGAGCGCGGACTTGCCGAAGAACACCCCGAACGGCGGCAGTGCCGCCAACCCGAGGGCGCCGAGGGCGAACACGATCGCGGCGGCTCGCAGGCCGGGATCGCGACCTCGACCTCGGCCGCGCAGCTCATGCTCATCCACGGTCCCGAAACGGTGGAGCAGAATGCCCGCCGCCATGAACAGCGCGCCCTTCAACAGCGCGTGCTCCAGCACATACTGGCCGCTGGCCGCAAGCCCCGCCGGCGTCAGCAGCCCCAGCCCGATCAAGAACATCCCCGTGTGGCTGATCGTCGAGAACGCCAAAAGGCGCTTGATGTGCCGCTGCGTCACGCACATCACCCCGCCCACCAGCGCCGTCAACACACCCAGCCCGATCAGGGTTACACGCAAACCGCCCGTGTGCTCCGCCAGCGGCGCGGACAGCACGCTCCAGTACACCCGCGCCAGGCCATACAGCGCAAGCTCGACCATCACGCCGCTGAACAACACGCACACTGGGACCGGCGCGACCGCGTGCGCGTCAGCCAGCCAAAAATGCAAAGGCACGATCGCGGCCTTCACCAACAGGCCGCCCATGATCAACAGCAGCGCCACCTTCACCAGCCCATCCGCCGGATGCCCCGCCAGCGACGAGCCGATCTGCGCCATGTTCAACGCCCCTGTCCGCCCATACAACAACGCGATCCCGGTCAGCATCAAAAACGAGCCGACGCTGTTGGTGATTGCAAAGTTGATCGCGCCCTGCAAGGGGCCCGCCTCCTCGATCTTGTACGCCGTCAGCGCATAGGCAGCCACGCTCATCAGCTCGAAGAACACAAAGAGGTCAAAGAGATCGCCGGTCAGGCAGAAGCCGACCATGGCCGCGAGGAACACCAGCATCAGCGCGCCGAACAACGAGCCGACCTCATCGAAATAACGCACCGAATACAGCAGCGCCGCGCTGACCATCACCGCGGCGAGCGCCGCCATCCCCGCACCGATCCGGTCGACCGAGAAGGAGATCCCGACCGCCACGTGGCCGCTGGGGTGAAACCCGCCGAACCAGTACACCATCAGATGATTCGCGTCGATGACGAGCAGAATGCAGAGCGCGAGCACCGCCAACGCACACACAAGGCTCACCGTGTCCGTCGCTGGGCGCGGCGCCAGCTTGTTCGCCGCAGCCAACAAAGCGGCCCCGAGCAGCGGAACGACCACCGGCAAAGGGATCAGCGAGTGCACCGGCTCACCCCCTCAAGGGCGTCAGCTCGGCCGGGTCGAGCGTCCCGAAGCGCTTATGCGCCTGCACCGCCAGCGCCAGCAGCAACGCCACCACCGTCGCCTCCACAACCACATCTGTCAGCGCCAGCGCCTGCACGATCGGGTCCACCGCGCGGGAGCCGGGTGGAATGTCCGCGAAGATCGGCGCCGCCGCACTCGTCCGGTAGCCGATGCTGAGCAAGAGCACATACGTGGAGGACTGCACCACCGACAGGCAGATAACCATGTGAATCAGGTTGCGGCTCGTCACGATCCCGTACAGGCCAACCAGAAACAGCCAGCCGGCGGTGCCGTAGGCAAGTACGCTCACCTGTGCCTCACGATCAGCGCCTGGTCGAGGAACTCGCCCCACAACAGCACGAACGCACCCGTCACCTCCAGGCCGACCGCCATGCTCGACAGCGGGATCGTGCCGGCCGAGAGGAGCGCCCCCGGGGTGCCGAACCCCAAGAAGTTCTTGAAGAACACCCCGCCGAACAGGAGCCCGCCGAGACCGATCAGGCCGTAGCCCACGGCGCCACTCGCCTCCGCGAGCTCCACCAACGCATGAGGAGACAAGCGGCGCATCGTCAGATAGCCGCCGCCGAGAAAAACCAACAGCAGCGCGGCGGCGCCGACCACGCCACCTTGAAACCCGCCGCCCGGGGTCAGCGCGCCGTGCGAGTCCACATACAACGCCAGCACCACCAGCGGGCCGACCAGCAAAAGTGTGAGCGCGCGCAGCGCATAGCTCGACCCTTGGAAGCGGTGCTCCCCGCTGGCCTGCTCAAGCGGACGCTCTCGCTCTGAGCGCTGCTCGCGCAACAGCACCGCCAACCCCACCACGGAGGTGAACAGGATGAACTCCTCACCCAACGTGTCCAGCGCCCGGTAGTCGAAGTTCACCGCCGTCACCGCGTCCGTCGCGTGACGCTGAGCCACAACCACATGATTGATCAGCAGGGCGTAGGCGCCGTTGAAGGCGCCAAACGAAGGCAACCCCTCAAACCCCCACACGAGCAGGGCGGCCAACCCCGCCGCGCCGGCCAAGAAGAGGCTGAGGCGAGCCCGCTCGCTCACTCCCGATCGCCGCCGGAGGGCGTTTCCCGCTCCTCGTCGTGTCCGTGGCTACGGACCTTCGCCAGCGTCAGCAGGATCATCACTGGCACCGCGAGCGTGCACACCACGATCTGCGACAAAGCGACATCGGGTGCCTGCAGCACGAAGAACAAAAGCGCCAGCAGCAGCCCGTAGATGCCGACCAGCAACGCCTGGCGCAACGGGTCACGCATCAACACCACCGCCAGCCCTCCGACGGCCAGCAGCACGAACAACCCCGCCTGCAGCTCCTTCACGATCCCGCCCTCTTTTCGCGGGCCAGGGGAGGGGGGTTCCAGGCGCCGCGTTCGCGTATCCGGCCCGCCCTCGCAGTCGCGTGCGAGAGCACCGGGCCGCACACCACCAGGATCAAGGCGGTCAACAGCGCCTTGTCGGCGATCAGCGACAGCGACTCGCGCACCAGGATCGAACACGCGACAAGGAGCACGCCCCACCCTGCGGCCGAGGCATAGTGCAGCCGGTCATACGCGCTGCCCATCACCAGCACACCCAGCGCGCACAACAGCAGCACCGCGACGCCGGCGAACAGCAGCACGTCCACGACGATGCTTCTCATGGGCC
The DNA here is from genome assembly GCA_963764655.1 of uncultured Solirubrobacterales bacterium. Taxonomy (GTDB): domain Bacteria; phylum Actinomycetota; class Thermoleophilia; order Solirubrobacterales; family Solirubrobacteraceae; genus Palsa-744. The sequence goes on along the minus strand of CAVXTI010000001.1, from coordinate 876,156 downwards.
GTGCTCCATCAGCCGTGCGAACGCCAGCGACCCGACGAACCCCATCACCGCGAGCACCAGCGCCAAGTCGATGAACGGCTCACGATGCGTGCCCTCAGAGAACAGCATCAGCTCCACCACCGAGATCGCGCTCGCCAGCTCCACCGCAACCAGCCCCGACAACGCCGCGGAGAAGAAGCACACCGCCCCGCACGCCAACAGCGCCGGCAGCAGCACGAGAGCCGCGATCAGCCACGCGTTCACGAGCCGACCTCCACGACGCTCTCGCGCTGCTCATGCCGCGCGAGCAGTTGGTGCACGACGACCCGCCGCTAATCCACGCCGAGCACGATCGTGTTCGGCGCTAGCGACCCGACCAGCTCGATCTCCGCCCGGCGCCCATTACCCCGCTCATCGACGGGCAATTCGAGCGCCAGCTCGTGAAAGCGGCCCGGCCGGCGGTGTCCACCCAGCGCCCGTGAAAGCGCAAGGACCAGCAGCCACAAGTCGGCGGGCACGCGCGCCAACTGCCGCGCCAGCGCCACCGCCAGCCTCCCCGCCGGGCGCGTCCCCCCAACCCCGCTGCTGAACACCAGCCGCGTTGCGAGCACGCCCAAGAGCGCCGCCACCACCGCGCACAGTGCCTCCACGGTCGAGACCGTATCCACCAGCAGCATCCACGCGCCGCCCAGCAACGCCCACCACGCGACCAACATCACAGCGCCCCCCAGCCCCCAGCCTCGCTTGTTCGCCCGAGCCCTCATGTGTTGAGCAGGCACTTACCCTGCTTGCCTACCCGCCATGCGGGTAGCCCTCCCGGTATGAGTCCCGACCGCCCGGCCGAGTGTCATAGCCGCCGCTTTGGTTGCGGGCCACTACCTGCCCGCTCCAGCCGCGCAACGGGTGGCGCTCGCTCGCGCGCGAGCTCCACGCACACCCGTTTGGTGAGCATGTACACGACCACGGGCACGACCAGGAACGCGCCCCGGAAGAACCAGATCGCGCCTTCGTAGCCGAACCCGAACTGGAAGAACAGGCGGTCGGCAGAGCCCGCGGCGAACACCACCGCGACCGCGCTCAGCACCGCCGCGGCGAGCGCGCTGCGAGCGCGGGTTGTCGCGCGGGCGCTCGAGCAGGTCGTGGCGGCGGCGGTCGCGGTTGAGACGAAGCGTCGGTCGAGCCACGGCAGCGCGTACAACAGCCCGAACACGATCGCCGGGAACAGCACGCCGCCGAAGAACGGGTTGGGCACGAGCGTGTGACCGAACAGGTGGATCTCGAGGTTCGGCATGATCCGAAGCGCCCCGATCAGCCAGCCCAGATACCAGTCCGGCTGCGCGCCGTTGGTGCCGATGTAGGGGTGGTATGGGCCCCACAGCCACACCGGGTTGATCTGGATCAGGCCGCCCATCAGCACGAGCACGCCGCGACGGCGGCGAACAGGCCGAGTGAGCGCAGCGCGTAGCCCGGCCACATCGGAGTGCCGACCACGTTGTCCTCGCGGCGGCCTGGTCCGGGGAACTGCGAGTGGCGCTGGAGCATGATGATCGCCAGGTGCGCGGCGATCAGCGCGGCGAGGATCGCGGGGATGACGAACACGTGCGCGATGAACAGCCGCGACTCGAACGCGCTCGACCCCGGGAACCGCCCGTCCCACAGAGCGGTGGCGAGCGGGCCGCCGATCAAGGGGATCGACATCGCGACCCCCCAGGCGATCGCGAGTCCCATCCCAGAGAGCAGGTCGTCGGGCAGCGAGTAGCCGGCGAACCCCTCGAGGATCGCGAGCGCCGAGCAGCGTGACGCCGATGAAGTAGTTGATGTCGCGCGGCTTGCGAAACGCCCCGGTGAACACGATCCGCAGCAGATGCAGCGTGATCGCGGCGACGAACACGAGCGCCGCCCAGTGGTGGGCCTGACGGATGAGCAGGCCGCCCGAGACGTCGAAGGAGATGTGCAAGCGCCGAGGCGTAAGCGCCCGAGACGTTCTGACCGTCGAGCGCCCGGTAGCGCCGTGGTAGACGACCTGGGTCGTGTCGGCATTGAAGAACAGCGCCAGGAACGTGCCGGTGGCGATCAGCACGACGAACGAGTACAGCGCGATCTCGCCGAGCAGGAAGCTCCAGTGGTCGGGGAACACGTAGTCCATCAGAAAGCGCAGGCCGCGCGCCGCGCCGAGGCGCTCGTCCACGAACGCGATCGCGGCCACCGGCCGCTCTGGAGCGCGGCGGCTCACGTGGCGATCCCCCCACCAGGAGGGGCCGACCGACCCGGACAGCGGACCATTCGCGCGCAGCTCGCCGCGCGTGTCGATCGTGAGCGGCAGCTGCGGCAGCGGTCGGCCGGCGGGGCCGAACTCGACGCTGCCGCCGTCGAGCACGTCGAAGGTCGAGTAGTGGCATGGGCACACGAGCGCCGGACCCCGCGCCTGCGTGGAGGGGCTCAGCGGCGAGCGGTACAGCGAGATCGCGCACGCGGCATGGGTGCAGATCTTCGAGTAGGCGAGGATGCCCTGGGGTGCCCAGCCGGCGCGCCCAGAAGGCAGTCTGAGGGTCGCGGGATCGACGCGCACGAGCACCACCGGGGAACCAAGGTTCTCCTGGTCGGCACCCTGCGGGAACGCGGTCAGAAAGCTCCCCTCGATGACCGAGGCGGCGAGGATCGGCTTGCCCTGCTCGTCGACGAGCGCGCGCCCGAACCGCCAAGGGGTGCTGGCTCAGCTGGTCCTCGAGGCCGGGGCCGAGCGCGACCACTGGGATCGTGACCGCGGCGGTCAGCCCCACGCCCGCGGCGCCCGCCGCCCCAACCAGCAGCCGCCGGCGAGTGATCCCCTCAGCGCCCGCGCGCGTCTGCTCGAGCGCCCGTTCGGCTTCCTCGCGGTTCGCGGCGGGCCGCGGCCGGTGCTCGACGCTCGTCTCCTGCGGCACGAGCCAGCGGCCGGCGAGCACCAGCGCGCCCGCCAGGAATGCGAGCGCCGAGCCGCCGGCAAGCCCCAACAGCTGCGTGTTCGGATCGAAGACGAACAGGGCAACGAAGCAGAACGCGGCCAGTCCGGTCGAGCGCGAGCAGCAGCGCGACGAACGGCTGCGCCCACCCAGCGGCGCCGACCTGTCGATGCGATGGGTCCTGCTGCTCATCCTTCGCTCTGGGGCGGCGCAGTGCCCCCGAGCGCCACAGCACGACCATCACGATCCCCTTCCAGATGCGGCTCGCATCTTTCGTCTCCCGCTCGCCCAGGACGCCGGGCCTCGCTCCTGTGTGCGCTCGCCCAGCAGGCGGGCGATCAGCAGCAGCGTCGCGGCGGCCAGCAGCCAGGCAACCATCCCCTCGGGGATCGGGCCGATCCGCCCGATACCCCAGCCACCACGGTCTTCAGGGTGCTGGATGCTCTGGACGTAGCGTGCGATCGAGTCGATCTGCGCGTCTGAGAGCTCGCCGGGACCGAAGCGCGGCATCACGTACGGGCCGATGCGGATCGCTTGTGCGATCTGCGTCGGGGTCGCCTGGTTCAGCGACGGGACGACCGCCCCGGTCACGATCCCGCCCTGCCCCTGGATCGTGTGGCAGCCCGCGCAGTCAAGGCCGAACAGGCGCTGCCCTTCAGAAAGCGAGCCCCGTCGTGGATGCACGACCGGGACCGGCGGGCCGCCGAAGGACGCGACGAAGGCGACCATCGCCTTGATCTGAGGCTGCGGGAAGGCGGGGCTCGAGCGCAGCGGCTGCGCTCGCGGGGAGGGCAGCGGCATCCTTCCCGTCTGCAGGTAGAAGTCGGCGGCGAGCGCGCCGACACCGTGCAGGCTCGGCGCGCGGCCGGGGATGCCCTGCGCGTTCATGCCGTGACAGGAGGCGCACGAGGACTCAAACAGCGCCCGCCCGCTCGACACGAGCGCTGCCGGCAGGCGCGGCTTGATCATGCTGCTCGTGCTCTTGTCGCTCGCGACGGCGAACTGGACGAGGGCAAGCCCTCCACACAACGCCGCTGTGAGAGCCAGCAGTCTGCGTCTCATGTTCTGAGCGCCCCTCCTGAAGCCGTCGCCCGCTCACCACTGTGCAGTTCGCGCCGTTTCTGGCGGCGCTCCTCGGCGAGCATCGCGCTCATCGCCACGCTCAGCGCGAGCGCGAACATGAAGATTCCACCGCCGACCCACATGATCGCCCCCGCCAGATGCTCGTCTGCGAGCGCGGAGCGTCCCAGCGCGCGTGCGGGCTTCGAGATAGAACGCATAGCGGACCATGGGTGCGAAGGTCAACAGCGCGCCGGGGATCGCCATCACGACCATCGCGCCCATCAGCCAGCAGAACCGCGCGACGGGGCCGGGGCGATGGGGGAGAGGGTCCACCGCGATCAGCGGCGCGAGCAACAAGACGCCCGCCCAAAAATAGAGCGCGTGCTCAAAAGCGTGAACCAACGGATGCTCCAGCGCCAACTCAAAGAACCCTGTCAAGTGCGTGGCGAGCACCGCGAGCGAGAACATGGTGAATCCCACGAGCGGCCTGCCCAGTGTTCTCACCGCGCGGCTTGGGAGGATGACCCCCAGCACGGCACGCCCCCGTGGCGGGGAGCCCGCCAGCGCGAGCCTCACAGGGGCACCCCACAACAGCAGCGCAGGCGCCACCAGGACAAGCAGAAGATGCTGGGCTACGTGAACTGAGAGCAGCTCATCCGCGTAACGGTCGATGCCCGACAACAGCCCCACCGCCAACACGAACAATCCCACCAGGAACGAGCTCGTGCGCCACACAGGCCAGCCGCGGCGAGCGCGTCTGACGCCAAACAGGTAGGCGCCCGCCGTGATCGCAAGCAGCGCGATCGGCCCCGGGTCAGCGCTCCAGGAGCCCAGGAGCCTTGCGAGCGTCGGCTCCGCTCCAGTCATCTGGGAGCGCTCCTCTGAGCGCGCCGCCGTGCGCGCCCCTCGCGCACCAGCCCGCCCACGCCGAGCGCGGTGACACCGACGCCGATAAGGATCAGCCACAGGCCGAACCCCGCTCCCAACAACGCCAGCGCCAAGCCGACGACCAGCGCCGCGGTCGCAAACGAGCCGTCGGCGATCACCCGCGGGGCCTCATCCGAACCTGCGCGCACGTCGAGCGCCCACACCGCCGCGCCCACGAGCAGACACCCGGCGGAGGCGCTCCCGAGCATGATGTACTGAATCGGGTGAAGCCCAAACGGCCCCTTCACTGAGACAAACGGCGCCTGCAGCGCGGTCATCGCGGCGAGCAAAAGCCCCCAGCCGAACAGCACGATCGCCGCGCGCCTCACACCACCGCCTCCTCGCGAGCTTCACGCAGGTCGAGCAGCGGCGCGTAAGAGCCGATCGGTGGCAGCGCATCGAAGTTGTGCCGCGGCGGCGGGGAACTCGTCGCCCACTCGAGCGTCTGCCCGTCCCACGGGTCATCGCCCGCCTCCCTGCGCGAGCGCAGCGACACCCACAGGTTGCACATGAACACGAGCACCGACAGCGCGATCACCCCCGCGCCCGCTGTCTCCAACACGTTCAGCGTCTGCCAGCCGCTCGTGGCCGGGTAGCTTGCGATCCGGCGCGTCATCCCTTCCGCGCCCAGGATGAACATCGGGAAAAAGGTGAGGTTCGCCCCGATCGCCATCAACACGAAATGCGCCTTGCCGAGACGCTCTGAGAGTAGCGCCCCGGTCAGCTTCGGAAACCAATAGTAGACACCCGCGAACAGCCCGAACGCGCTGCCCGCGAACAGCGTGTAGTGAAAATGCGCGACCACGAAATAGGACATGTTCAGCCCGTAGTCCAAGCGGCGGCGAGGCGAGGATGATCCCCGTCAGCCCGCCGACCAGGAACTGGACGAGGAACGCGAGCGCGAACAGGAACGCGGTGGTGAAGCGCAACCGTCCGCGCCAGATGCGTGCCGAGTAGGTCGAGGTACTCGATCCCCGGCAGGCACGACCAGCGCGGTCGAGGTCAGCGAGAAGTACTTGTTGGTCGCCTGGCCCATGGTGAACATGTGGTGCGCCCACACCGTCATCGACAGGCCCGCGAACGCGAGCAGCGCGAGCACGAACGCGCGGTAGCCGAAGAACCGCCGACCCGAGAACGTCGCGACGACCTCGCCGACCATTCCCGACGAAACGGGAAGAACATCACATACACGACCGGGTGCCCGTAGAACCAGAACAGCTGCTGGTAGTCGACCGCGCCGAGGCCGCCGGTGAGCACCCCGCCGAAGTGTCGCTGCGCCCACAGCAGCGCGAGCGCGAGGATCAGCGCGGGGAACGCGAACACGATCAACAGGCAGGTCACGAGCATCGACCAGGTGAACACCGGCATCCGCATCAGCGTCATGCCGGGCGCGCGGCGCCGCAGCGCGGTCGCGAGCACGCAGCCCGCCCACAGGATCTGTCCCGGCGGTCACCATCATCGACCCCGAAGATCCACAGTTCCATCCCGCTGCCTGGCGAGTGCAACGAGTCCGACAGCGGGTCGAACCCCCACCACGACGCCGCCGCCGCGCCGCCGCTGGTCAGAAAACCCGACCACATACTCAGGCCGCCGAGCACCAGCAGCCACAGTCCAGCGAGTGCGACGCGTGGGCCCGCGACCTCCGCCGCCCCGACCTGCAGCGGCACGAAATACAGGCCGCGCGCGAGCGCGACCGGGACCATGAACAGGTAGACCATCGTCGAGCCGTGCATCGTGAACAGCTCGTCGTAGACGTTCTGCGAGACCACGCCGCCGTCAGCGGCGAGCTGGCTTCGCATCAACAAGCGCAAGCACCCCGCCGGCGAGGAAGAACACGAACGCAACTGCCCGCCGCGGTGACCGCGATCCGCTTGTGGTCGGTGGAGGCGAGCGTGCGCAACGGCGCCGCACGCACGTGGGCAGCGCTGTCGTGCTCATCCGGCGGCTCACGCCCCGAGGCTCGTTCGGCAGAGCCACCGGCGGAAGATCGCGGGGCTGACCGCCTGAACCTCGAAGTGCATCTGTGAGTGCTGATCGCCGCAGAACACCGAGCACTCACCGCCGTAGAGGCCCGGCGTGTCGAAGCGCAGATCGAACCGAGTCACATATCCGGGCAGGAACTGGCGCTGGAAATGGAGCCGGGGCACCCAGAAGCCATGGATCACATCCCTCGAGGTGCCGACGAATTCGACCTCCACGCCGGTCGGTACAAGCGCCACCGACGGATGCCACGTCGAGACCGCCGTGACCGTAGCCCCGCTCGAGTACTCAAAGCGCCAGCTCCACTGGGCAGCCGTCACCTTGATGCGCAAGGCCGGATGCGCCGCGGTGCGATCGATCGGTGTCTCGGCGGTGAACGTCACCCACAACAGCACCGTGACCACGCCCGCCAGCAACAGTCGCATAAGCGACCTCGAACACGAGTGCCTGCGAGCGTCCGCCCGCGGGGCGCGAGCGACGCGCGCCGCGAACAAGCAAGACAACCAGCGCCACGAGCACGAGCGCGAACACGACGATCGCTACCGGAAAATAGATATCCTGCACATGGCGGTAGGCGCGAAGCGTGTCGGGCATCAGTGCTCGTAGCGCTCCGCCTCGCCCTCACGCAACCGCAACCCGGTGCCCGGCAGGCCGGGGTCTGGGTGCAGCGCGCCATCCATCGATCGGCGGGATACCCTCGAACAGCAGCTGCTCGATACGCGCGTGATCGTGGAAATACTCCACATGCGCAAACGGCTCGATCGCCGCGCACACATGCGCGTGGATCGACGGACTCGTATGTGCCGAGAGTCGCACCCCGCGCGCCGCGCACAGCGCGCCCACCTGCAAAAGCTGGGTGATCCCGCCGCAGCGCGTCACATCCGCCTGCAGCACGTCGACGGCGCCAGCCTCGAGCATCCGCCGGAAGTAAAAGAGGTCATAGCCATACTCGCCAGCGGCGATGTCCATCCCCGCGGGGGCACGGTCACGCAATAGCCGCAGCCCCTCGAGGTCATCGGAGGAGACGGGCTCCTCAAACCACGAGACCCCCGACTCCCATGCGAACGTGTCAGCGAGGGCCAGCGCCTGCTTGCGCGAGTAAGCGCCGTTTGCGTCAACGAACAGGCCAACGCTCTCGCCGATCGCGTTACGGGCATGTTGGACCCGCTCAGGGTCACAGTCGGGTTCCGAGCCGACCTTCATCTTCACCGCCGTGATGCCTTGCTGCACCCAGCCGGCCAGCTGGCGCTGCATTTGCTCCGAGCTGTAGGAGGTGAACCCGCCGCTGCCATACACCGGCACCCGCTCGCGCACCCGGCCCAACAGCGTGGACAGCGCGACGCCGAGCAGCCGCGCCTTCAGGTCCCACAGCGCGACGTCCACCGCCGAGATCGCGCTCGAGGCGACCCCCGGATAGCCCACATTGCGCACCGCGCGGCGCATCCGCGCCCACGCCGCCGGCGGAGAGAGCGCGTTGCAGCCGAGCACCGCGTCAGTGAGCAGCTCCCGCACCAGCGGCGCGGTTGCACCGGCCGCACAGCTATAGCCAAGGCCCGTGTGCCCGCCGGCGTTGGCCTGGACGAGCAGCACGGTCGTCGTATCCCAAGAGAGAGTGCCGTCGGCCTCGGGTGCGTCCGTGGGCACCGTGAAGGCCCTCGCCGCGAGCTGCTCTACGGCAGGGCTCGTGATCGTCATCCGGATGCGCTACCCGACCCGGCAAGGGTCAAACTGATCGGCCGTGTGTTCACCGCCTCTGGCAAGCGCTATCGCTGCCGCGACGTGAGACAGATGCGTGAGCGTCTGCGGAAAGTTTCCGAGCAGCTCCCCGCTGTCGGGGTCGATCTGCTCGGAGAGCAGCCCCAGCGGGTTGGCGGCGCCTATCGCCCGGTCGAACACCTCACGTGCCAGCGGCAACCTTCCCTGGCGGGCGTAGCACTCCGTCAGCCAGAACGAGCACGCAAGGAACGCACCCTCCTGGCCCGGAAGCTCATCGTCCTCTCGGTAGCGGTATAGAAACCCGTGCGCGTCGAGCTCCTCGGCGACCGCGTCGGTGGTGCGGACCATCCGCTGATCATCAAACGCCACGAACCCCACCACCGGCAGCAACAGCAGTGCGCCGTCAAGCGCCAGCTCATCGAAGCACTGCACGAACACGCCGCGCCCGGAGTCATAGCCCTGAGCCTCGATTGCCTCGCGGATCTCCTCCCGTGCCTTCTCCCAGCGTCGTGTGGGAGCCTTGCGCGCGCACTCCTCAGCCAGTGCCAGCCCGCGCTCGACCGCCGCCCAGCAACACGCCTTGGAGTGGACGAAGTGCCGCGGCTCCCCACGCCACTCCCAGATCCCCCGGTCGGGCTCAGACCAACGCTCCACCGCGCCATCGACCAGCTCTGAGAAGAACCGCCATTCGTCATCGTCGGGAGAGTGCCCGCGCCGATGCCAGCGCCACGCCAGGTTCAGGATCTCGCCAAAAATGTCGAGCTGCAGCTGCCCCGCAGCGTCGTTGCCGACCCGCACCGGTCGCGAGCCACGGTAGCCCTCCAGGCCCAGCTGTTCCTCTGAGATTCGTCGCTCCCCGCCGATCCCGAACAGGATCTGCAGATCCTCGGCGTGCCCGGCTGAGCTGCGCACGATGAAATGGCGAAATCGTCTGGCCTCACGCTCGCAGCCCAGCTCCGACAGCGCGTGCGCGGTCAGCGTCGAGTCCCGCACCCAGCTGTAGCGGTAATCCCAGTTGCGCTCGCCTCCCATCGCCTCCGGCAGCGACGTCGTGGGGGCAGCGACGATCGCGCCCGTCGGGGCGTAGGTCAGCGCCTTCAACGTCAACGCCGAGCGCACGACCGCGCCGTGGTCGGGGCCGTTCTCGCTCAGACGCGCACGCCAAGCCTGCCACCACTCAGCGGTCTCCTGTAGCCGCCCGTCGACCTGCCTAGCATCCAAAGCGGTCGACTCCCTCTCCAGCAGATGTGGGCGGACGAACCGGATCAGAAGCCGCAGCCGCTCCCCGGCGTGTATTCGGCCTGACGCGACGAGCGCTTCGCGCCGGGCGGCGAGCTCGCCATCGCTCCACACCAGAAGCCCGTCGTCACCGCCGATCGCCGTGAACATGTCACCGGCGGCGCGGCGCAACCACGGTCGCACAGCCCCGTAGTCAAACCGGGGCGCCACCTCGAACTGCACCTCGGCGCTGCCGCGCTCGCACTCCACCAGCCTGATCAGCTCCCGGCGGGGCTCGAGCGCACCGTGCTCGCGCATCGCAAAGAAATCCTTGACCCGGACAGTTCCCCGCGGACCCTCGAGGACGCTCTCGAGAACAAGCGTGTCCTGCAGATAGGTGCTGCCTCGCCAGGTCGCATCGCCCTCCACCGACACTGTGCAGAACCCGCCACGCTCACGATCAAGCAGCCGCCCGAAGCAACTCCCGCTATCGAAACGGGGCAGGCAGCACCAGTCGATCGAACCCTCCGCTGAGACCAGAGCGGCGCTGTGGCAGTCTCCGATCAGCCCATAGGCGCCGATCGACGGTGCCCGCTCGCTCATCGCCCCCGGCGCCTGGCGCCCAGCAGTCCCGTGGCGACCCCCGCGACGCCGGCGAGTAGCCGCCGGTGGCGCGTCAGCTCCCACTGCGCACTGCGCGACTTGGCTTTGTCGTCAAAGTCTCCGTGCGCGGCCCGCTCACCCGGCAGCGGCTCAAACAGGTTGTCCGGCCGCCCCGGCCGCCCCGGCTGCACCGGCTCGCCGGTCTGCTGGGAGTCAAATCCCGTCCGTGCCAGATAGCGGTCGGCGAGCCCTGGGGCGAGGGCGTTGCCGAGCAGCGTCAATGTCGTCGAGGCGCCCACCCACCACTCACGGCGCGCAGGCTCCCGAGAGGCCGCAACGATCGCCCGTGCCGCGACCTCCGGCTGATAGATCGGCGGCACCGGCCGCGGATGGCAGGGAAGCCGTGTGCGAACCATGTCGAATTGCGGGGTGTTCAACGCCGGCAACTGCACCATCGTCACCCTCACCCCGCTTCGCTCGTGCATCAGCTCGCAGCGCAGCGACTCGGTGAACCCCTGGATCGCGTGCTTGCTCGCACAGTAAGCGCTCTGTAGAGGGATGCCACGGTAAGCGAGCGCGGAGCCGACCTGCACGATCACGCCACGATCCCGCTCGCGCATCCGCGCCAGCGCACACAGCGTCCCGTACACCACCCCCAGATACGTGACCTCAGTGACCCTATGGAACTCCTCGGCGGCGATCTCCCAGGTGGGGGCGAGCACGCTCGCCATCGCGTTGTTTACCCACACATCGATGCCGCCACGCTCCGCAAGCCTGCCAGCCGCCGCCTCGACCGCTCGCGGGTCAGCGACGTCGCATTCCAGCAACACGGGCTGTCCGCCAAGCGACTGTACCTCAGAGGCGGTGGCCTCGAGCGCTTCCTGGCCGCGGGCGATCAACCCGACCGTCGCGCCCTCACGCGCGAATGCCTTCGCGGTCGCGCGCCCGACCCCCGAGCTGGCTCCCGTGACCGCCACGACAGGCGCCGAGGATGAGTAGCCGGCAGCGCGAGCTCTCAAGGCTGGGGGCATGAGCACCTACGACGAGGATGTCTTTTCACGGACGAGAGACTTTCTCAGCATCGAAGGACCATCCGCGAGCACTGGGTCGGCCTGGGCGAACAGCAGTGCATCGAGCTCCTGCACAGATCGACGCGAGCTCCAAGGCACACGTCATCGGCAAGCTTCCTGATCGAAGGCGAAACCAGGCACTGAATGTTCGCCCTGAAAATGATCGAGGCCCGCCTCGTGGCATAGCACAGGGCAATTGAACCGCTCGGTGTGCATGACACCGTGGCGGAAAATGGTGAAAGGCGCTCCAGTGAAAAAGCCCTGGCAGAATCTCCTCCATTGTGATGGGCATCTACCCCGACCCCTCGCTCGGCAATCCGCGACCCACCGCGCCCTGTCCAGCGTGTACGGGGAGCGTGCGCAGCACTCGCTTGAAACCGTGTGGCTCGGGTAGAAGGAAAGTCGTGACCGCGATTGGTTACACGATGATGTGCGAGCAGTCCCCACCCGACCAGCTCGTCGAGGACCTCATCCAGGCCGAGCACGCGGGCTTTGAGTTCTCCGTCATCTCAGACCACTACCAGCCGTGGCTCGCCGCACAGGGACACTCGCCATACGCCTGGTCGGTGCTCGGCGCCGCCGCCCAGGCCACCACGCAGATCGGCCTGATGACATACGTGACGTGCCCCACGCTGCGCTACCACCCCGCGGTCGTGGCGCAGAAGGCGGCCACCATGCAAATCCTCTCCCACGGTCGCTTCCGGCTCGGCCTTGGCTCCGGTGAGAACCTCAACGAGCATGTCGTCGGCAAGCGCTGGCCAAGCGTCGGTGTCCGTCATCAGATGCTCGCCGAGGCAACCGACATCATCGCCGCGCTGCTCGACGGTGACGGGCGCGTCAACTACCGTGGCCGGCACTTCCAGGTGGAGTCCGCCAAGCTCTGGGATCTGCCCGAGGAGCGCGTGCCGGTCGGCATCGCCGTCTCCGGGGCCGACTCCTGCCGGCTGGCCGGGGAGAAGGCAGACATCATGATCGCCGTCCAGCCGGACCCCAAGCTCGGGGAGATGTTCGACCGCGCCGGCGGGAAGGGCAAGCCGCGCGTCGGGCAGATCGCGCTCGCCTACGATCCCGATCGTGCTACCGCGGTGCGCCGCGCGCACGAGCAGTTCCGCTGGTTCGGTCTGGGTTGGAAGGTCAACGCGGACCTGCCCAACCCCGACTCCTTCGAGGGCGCCACCCAGTTCGTCACCGAACGACAGGTCTCAGAACAACTCGCCTGTGGACCGGACGTGGACGAGCACGTGCAGAAGATCAAGCCCTACATGGACGCGGGGTTCGATCAGGTCGCGCTCGTGCAGATCGGCGGCGATCGGCAACAGCAGTTCATCGTGTGGGCGCAGCGCGAGCTGCTCCCAGCCCTGCGAGGGGGCTGAGTCCGACTTGTTTGCGCGCGCTGAGTTCGGGTAATCGCTGAACTGGAGGCTCTTGTGCGCAACCCGGTGAGATCAGAGTCCGATGCGTTCCGGCTGACAATCACCACGGCGATACTCGTGGTTCTCGCGGGGCTGGTCGGGTGGCTGACCTCGTTGCTCGTAGGCGTCTGCGTGTTCGTGGCGCTTTCCCTCCTCGCCTTGGGTGTCTACTTGCGCTCGGCCGATCGAGAACGACTACCGCTGCGCGAGGCCGCAAGCTCGCCGCACCGGCCACGCTTCACCCCCGGCTTGCGACACGTCCTGGTTGTGGCGCACGCGCCACTAGCCGGCGCACCGCTCTTGCAGAGCATCGAACGCGATGGCCGCGGGGTGGAGCTCGATGTTCTCGCTCCTGTGCGTACCTCACGAACGCACCTTGCATACACCGACATAGATCGTGAGACCGCGCTTGCCCGGCGGCGACTTGCGCGCAGCATGGCTTGGGCGCACGATCATGGGCTGCGCGCCCACGGCGAGATCGGCGACCCCGGCGCGACCACCGCGATTGAGGACCGGTTGCGTGACACCGGCGCGGATGAGGTGATCGTCGTCACGTCTCACAGCGATCCGGATCATTGGCAGGAGAAGCTCGAGCTCGAACGCTTGCGCGAGGAGCTCGAGATTCCCGTCGTCCATGTCGCGTCCAGGGCTGAAACGAAATCAAAGGAAGAAGAGTGATGCCGGCGCAACGGATAAAGACCAGTGCCGGCGCCGGTGTTGAGCGCTCGGCGCCACGAGCCCCCGACATGATGCGAACCCGATAACGCTGCGGCCGCTCCGTCGGCGTCCTGGGTTCCCGGCGAAGCGCCCTGCGTGGCCGTCCCCTGAGAAAGCCTTCGCGACTCTGAATAAACGTTCCCCGCCGTCGGCCTTTGAATCATGAGCTCGATGCCGGTCTTGCCTCGATCGGCTGGCTGGCAGATCCTTTGCCGTTTGGACCAGCACCACCTGGGTAGGAGCGAAGCATGAGCGCCGACGAGAGTGAAAGCAATGATCGTCACTATCGGAAGGGAGTCCCATGAGCGAGAGCGTCGCCGATCACCTGCTCGGTCGGCTGGCAACTGAGTGGGGGGTGAAGCGGATCTACGGTTATCCCGGCGATGGGATCAACGGCATCATGGGCGCGTTCGGCCGCGCAGGCGAGCAGGGGGGCGGGCTCGAATTCATCCAGGTTCGCCACGAGGAGATGGCCGCGTTCATGGCCTGCGCGCACGCCAAGTTCACAGGCGAAGCCGGCGTCTGCCTTGCTACCTCCGGGCCGGGAGCGATCCACCTACTCAACGGCCTGTATGACGCAAAGCTCGACCACCAGCCCGTGATGGCGATCGTCGGCCAGCAGGCCAGGTTGGGCCTCGGCGGCAACTACCAGCAGGAGGTCGATCTCACCACCTTGTTCAAGGATGTGGCGCACGAGTACGTGCAGATGGCAACCGAGCCCGGCCAGGTCCGTCACCTGATCGACCGCGCCATGCGGATCGCGATTTCCGAGCGCACTGTGACCTGCGTGATCCTCCCCAACGATCTGCAGATGGAACCAGCGGTGCCCACGCCGCCGCACGCGCATGGCACCGTGCACTCCAGCTCCGGCTACGTGCCACCGCACGTCACACCCACCGAGGAGCAACTGCGGCGTGCGGCCGAGGTGCTGAACGCCGGCGAGCGTGTTGCGATGCTCGTCGGAGCTGGCGCGCTGCACGCCACCCAGGAGGTGATCGAGGTCGCCGACACGCTCGGCGCCGGCGTCGCCAAGGCCCTGCTCGGCAAGGCCGCAGTGCCCGACGACTTGCCGTTCGTGACCGGCTCGATCGGGCTGCTCGGCACCCGTCCAAGCTGGGATCTGATGCAGGACTGCGACACGCTGTTGATGGTCGGCTCCAGCTTCCCCTACTCGGAGTTCCTACCCGAGGAGGGTGCCGCCCGTGGCGTGCAGATCGACCTGGACGGCAGGATGCTCGGCATCCGCTACCCGATGGAGGTCAACCTTGTCGGCGACAGCGCGCTCACCCTCAAAGCGCTCGTGCCGCTGCTGGAGCGAAAGCAGGACCGTGGCTGGCGGGAGAAGCTCGAAAAGAACGTCGGCGAGTGGTGGCAGGTGATCGAGCAGCGCGCCCACCAGCCGGCCGAGCCCGTGAACCCACAGCTAATCTTCCACGAGCTGTCAAAGCGCCTGCCGGACGGCGCGATCCTCACCTCCGACTCCGGCTCGGCGGCGAAACTGGTACGCCCGTGACGTGCGGCTGCGGGCCGGCATGATGGCCTCGCTCTCAGGGACGCTGGCGACAATGGGGCCAGGCGTGCCGTACGCGATCGCCGCGAAGTTCGCGCACCCCGATCGGCCCGTGATCGCGCTGGTCGGCGACGGCGCGATGCAGATGAACGGGCTGGCGGAGCTGATCACGATCGCCAAGTACCGAGAGCGCTGGTCAGACCAGCGGCTGATCGTGCTCGTGCTCAACAACCGTGACCTCAACCAGGTCACCTGGGAGCAGCGCGCCATGTCTGGCGACCCGAAGTTCGTCGAGTCCCAGGAACTGCCCGATGTGCCCTACGCGCGGTGGGCGGAGATGATCGGCCTGAACGGCATCCGCACCGACGACCCCGAGGCGATCGGCGAGTGCTGGGACCGGGCGCTCGCAAGTGACCGGCCCACCGTGCTCGAGGTCTGCTGTGACCCAGAGGTCCCGCCGCTGCCTCCGCACATCACTGTCGCGCAGGCCCGCTCGTTCGCATCTGCGATCCTGCACGGCGACCCCGGCAGCCGACGGATCATCGCCCAGTCGCTGCGCCAGAAGCTGCCCGAGTTCCTACCCGGTCGATGAGCGGCAAGCGTCTGCTGGGCAACCTGCGGCGCGGTCGCGCGCAGCGCACGCTCTGCGCGGTGACGGCGCTGAGCGCCCTGCCGCTCGGCCTGGAGATCTACTTCGAGCACTTCCGCGGCTCCTTCGGCGACAAGTGGATGTGGACCCCGGTCGCGCTCTCGCCGCTGCTCAGCGCCGCCGGCGTGGCGGGCGTGCGTTCTCAGCGCGCGGCGAGGACGGTGCTTCCTGCCGTCTCCGCGCTCTACTGCCTGGACGGCCTGATCGGCGTCTACACCCACGTTCAGGGCGTTCGCAAGCGCCCCGGCGGCTTCTCGGAGCCGCTCTACAACATCGTGATGGGGCCACCGCTGCTGGCGCCCGGCTCACTCGCCCTGGTCGGCGGAATGGGTCTGACAGCGGCGCTGGCCGACCGGGAGCACTAAACGATGGCCGAGGCGCATGCTCCCAGCCAGGCCAGGCATCTGCCAAAGCAGGGCGGCGACAATGATCAGGACCCACCCACCCCGCCCGCCAAGCTCCCGCGTCAGCGCAAGGGCACCACGCCACAGATGCGCGGACGCTACCCCGACTACGACGTGCTCACCGCCGCCGAGCACTGGGACGCAAAGACGCGCGCCGTGGTATTCGACCGGGTAGCCAACGTCCCGGCGATCCGCTTCTTCACCGAGCAAGAGGCACGCACACTCGGGGCGTTCTGCGATGTAGTGACTGGCCAGGATTCAGAGCCACGTGTCCCTGTGCTTGAGATGGTCGACGCCAAGCTCCACGCCGGCCAGCTCGATGGGTTTCGCCACCACGACATGCCCTCCGACCCCGAGACCTGGCGGCAGGTCGCGTCCAACCTCGAGGAGAGCGCCCGCCAGCGCGGGTGCGAGGACGGGTTCGCTGCGGCCAGCTCAGAGGCGCAGCACGAGATCGTCGAGCGTTTCTCCAAGGGCGAGCTGGATTGGGAGTTGCCCGTCAGCAAGGCGTGGGGTGTGGTCATGCGCGGCGTGCTCGGCGCCTTCTACTCCCACCCCTGGGCGTGGAACGAGATCGGGTTCGGCGGACCCGCCTACCCACGCGGCTACGCCCGGC
The DNA here is from genome assembly GCA_963764655.1 of uncultured Solirubrobacterales bacterium. Classification (GTDB taxonomy): domain Bacteria; phylum Actinomycetota; class Thermoleophilia; order Solirubrobacterales; family Solirubrobacteraceae; genus Palsa-744. The sequence continues at coordinate 859,351 of CAVXTI010000001.1, read as the reverse complement.
TCGGCGCCGGGCAGCGCGAGCACTGGGAGGCCCCGCCTGAGTTCGCGATCGGGGAGGGTGGGCCCCGATCATATGTGCGAGAGCGGGGCCTTGAGTGAGAGAACGGCTGCGTGTCGCTCTGAAGGCGGCACAGCGTCCGCCCGAGAACGACTCAGCGTTCCTGCTTGACCCACACCGGCGTGGCGTGCCGGGGCGCGAGCGTATGCGCCGCTACAGCCCCGACGAGGCGGTCGAGATGCTGATCGTCGGTGCGGGCGCCGGTGGCGCTACGCTCGCGCAGCGCCTCGCCCGCAGGGGATGGAAGGTGCTGGTGCTGGAGGCCGGGCCGTTCTGGGACCCCGACGAGGATTGGGTCTCAGACGAGGCCGGCGCGCACCCCCTCTACTGGACCGAGGAGCGCATCATCGGCGGCGAGGACCCCGTGGAGCTTGGCAAGAACAACTGCGGGCGCGGTGTCGGCGGCTCGATGATCCACTACGCCGGGTTCACGCCGCGCTTTCACCCATCCGACTTCGAGGTCTACACCCGCGATGGGGTAGCCGCCGATTGGCCCATCAACTACGATCACCTGAAGCCGCACTACGAGCGTCTCGAGCGGGAGCTGCCCGTCGCCGGGGAGTGGTGGCCCTGGGGGGACCCTCACGGCTACCCGCACGGGCCGCATCCCGTCGGCGCCGGCGCGCTGCGCGCCTGGGAAGGCGCCCGGCGCCTGGGGATCGAGATGCGCGTCGGTCCCGTCGGCATCGCCAACGGGTCGTTCGGGCATCGTCCGCACTGCATCTACCGTGGCTTCTGCCTACAGGGCTGCAAGGTCGGCGCCAAGGCATCCCCGCTCGTCACCCACATCCCCGACGCGCTGGAGCAAGGTGTCGAGGTGCGCGCCGACTGCATGGTCACAAGGATCGAGACCAACGAGAGTGGCAAGTGTACTGGCGTCACGTACTTCCACGACGGGCAGGAGCGCTTCCAGGCAGCCGAAGTCGTTACGGTCGCCGGCTACTCGATCGAGACCCCAAGGCTGCTGTTGCACTCCGCCAGCAGTCGGTTCCCCAACGGGCTTGCCAACGAGAACGACCTCGTAGGCCGCGGGATCATGGTGCAAGGCGCCCCCCAGGTCGCAGGCCGCTTCCCCGAAGAGATGCGGATGTACAAGGCGCCGCCACCGGAGATCAACTGCGAGCAGTTCTACGAGACCGACCCCGCCCGCGGGTTCGCCCGCGGCTTCTCGATCCAGACCGTCGGCCCACTGCCGATCGGCTGGGCCGAGCACGTCCTCGCCGACGGCCACTGGGGACAGGCGCTACGGGAGTACATGCGCGACTACAACCACTGGTACACGATCGGCTGTCTCTCAGAGCTGCTGCCAGGAGCAGAGAACAGGGTCACGCTCGCAGAGGAGACCGACCGCAACGGGATGCCCGTCGCGTGCTTGGACTACACGCAGTGCGACAACGACCGGGCGAACATCGCCTTTGCCAAGAACAAGCTCGACGAAATCCTGCAGGCCGCCGAAGCCCAGGACATCCTCACGATCGACCGCTACGCCCACCTCGTCGGCGGCTGCCCCATGTCCGACACGCCAGAGACCGGCGTGATCGACTCCGATCACCGCGCCTGGGGCGTCCCCAACCTATTCGTGTGCGACGGCAGCGTGATGCCGACCCAGGGCTCAGCCAACCCCGCGCTCACGATCATGGCGCTCGCCTCACGGCTCGCCGAACGCCTCGGGGAGAAGCGCATCGGCCGGGAGATCGACAAGTGAGCACTGCGGCCATCAGAGTGTTGGGCCCAGCCGTCGGTGGGTAGGTGTAGCTCATGGCCGATCCCGAGCCGCGACAGATCGATTGGGCCTCCGCACAGATAGAAGACGGAACGCTCACCGTCGAGCTCACAGGCAAGGGCTCGAAGGCTTGGAAGGCGCGGTTCGAGAACGTGCTCGTTCTACTCGACAAGCCGCGCGCCACCTGGGGCGAGGTTCGCCTCAACAAGAGCGCTGTCAAGGTCGCCGGCGTGCAGCAAGGCGCCGAGCCCGAGCTGTGTCACTTCCTCGAGAGCGTCGTCCTGCAGGCCAACTCAGACATCCAGCCCGAGACGCCAGAAGACGATGCTGAAACCGATGACGCCGGCGAGGCGCCCGACGTCGACGAGCAGATGACCGCGAAGTTCAAGGCGTTCGCACAACAACAGGAGGATTGACGATGGCCAAAGATCACGGGCCGAGTGTCAAGAACGACAAACAGTACGAAGGCTGCGCGAAAAGGGCATGAGCAAGGAACGCGCCGCGAAGATCGCCAACAGCCCAGGCTCATCCAAGCCAGGTGGCCAGAGCTCGGGCTCGGGCGCCAAACGAAACGCCACGTCCCAGGGAGGCGCCAAGGCACAGAAGGCCGCCGCCGGACCATGCGCCCATCATCGAGTGGCCACGAACGGCCAGACTTGCCTTGCCACGCGCTCGTTTGTCACTGCATAACCAAGGGTAGACCAGCCGCGAATCGTTAGAGACAAAAGATGCGAAACGGGCTACCTACCGACACCCTGAAACCCGCCGAGCAATCTACGCTCAGCTCCTCGATATCCAAGAGCCGCGACCACCTGCTTAGCATCACCGACTCCGCACTCGGATACATGTCCCTCGAGGACATGCTCTCCGAGCTGCTCGAGCGCATCCGCAGCTCCCTCAACGTCGACACCGCAGCGGTGCTGCTGCTCGACGAGGATCGTGGCGTTCTCGTTGCACGCGCCGCAAGAGGACTGGAGGAGGAGGTACGCCAAGGCGTCCAAGTGCCGCTCGCCCGCGGCTTCGCAGGTCGCATCGCCGCCGAGGCGCGTCCCATCATCATCGAGGACCTCGACCAGGCTGAGGTCGTAAATCCAATCCTCCGACAAAAGGGCATCAGCTCGATGCTCGGCGTTCCCGTACAGGTCGAAGGCCGCGTTATCGGAGTGATGCACATCGGCACGCTCGTCCAGCGCCACTTCGACGAGGACGACGAGATGTTGCTGCAGCTTGCCGCCGACCGCGCCGCGCTCGCGATCGACAACGCCCGCATCTCAGAGCAGCGGGCAGTCACCGAGATCATGCAGCGCAGCCTCCTGCCCGACGCCCTGCCCCAGATACCCGGTATGCGTTTCAGCGCCAAGTACCTGCCAGCCGGCTCCGGCATCAAGATCGGCGGGGACTGGTACGACGTGTTCCAGCTCTCAAGCGGGCGGATCGCATTCGTGATCGGCGATGTAGTCGGGCGCGGCGTGCTGGCCGCCTCAGTGATGGCCGAGATCCGAACAGCCCTACGCGCGTACATGGTGCAAGGACACAAGCTCACCGAGGTCATCTCGATGCTCAACGAGCTACTCGTCTCGATGGGCCGCAGCCGCGGAGCCACGTTGTCGATCCTCGAGCTCGATCCCGAGGCCGAAGAACTGGAGGTCGTCACCGCCGGGCATCTGCCGCCGCTGCTAATCGAGCCGGACGGCCACACCCGCCTGCTGGAACAGACGCCCGGCCTGCCCGTCGGCGTGCGCATCGGACACGCCTACCAAGCCTGCCGCTACCCGTTTCCGACCGGCAGCCGACTCCTGCTCTACACCGACGGGCTCATCGAGCGACGCGACGAGTCGATCGACGAGGGCTTCCAGCGGCTGACCGTCGCCGCCCAGGCTGCCGCTGGGCGCGTCGACTCGTCGTTCGCCGACTGCGTGTATCGCGCGCTTGTCGACGAGACTCCGCTCGAGGACGACGTGGCGCTCTTGGCCATCGAGGCCCTGCCACTGGAAGACACGCTTGAGATGACCCTGCCAGCGCGTCCCAATATTCTCGGCGGGCTGCGCAACACGCTCGGCCGCTGGCTTCAAGCCGTCGGGGCCAACGAAGACGAGCTTTTCGACATCACCCTCTCGGCCTCCGAGGCCGCCACCAACGCGGTCGAGCACGCCTATGGCGCTCACGAAGCGAGCTTCGTCGTGCGCTGCGAACACGACGGCCAGGAGGTGACAGTCACCGTCCGCGACATCGGCCGATGGCGCACCGTCCGCCCACAAGGCGGCGGCAGGGGACTCGAGATCATGCGCGCTCTAGTCGACAGCGTGACGATCGACAGCGACAGACTAGGAACCGTCGTGACGATGACCAAGAGACTCTCCCAGAAAGCATGAGTCCGCTGGACCTCGAACGGATCGACGGCGTATCAATCGTGCACGTAGGCGGAGACGTCGACGCCGCGAACGCCACGACCACTCAGCAGCAGCTAGCCGACGCGCTTGGCCCCGAGGCTTCAAGTCTCGTCATCGATCTCAGCCAGACCCGCTACGTCGACAGCGCAGGCATCGACATGCTGCTACGCCTCAGCGATCGCCTCGACCACCGCCGCGCCAAGCTGATCCTCGTGATTCCCGACACCTCACAGCTAAAGCGCCTCGTCTCGATCGTCGGGCTGCCCGACGCAATCGCAATCCATCCCACGCTCTCAGCAGCCCTACAAGAGGCCGCGAACCCGCAAACGCAGACCGCGACGCCACCCGGCAAGACCACCGCCGGCTGCCCTAACGCCTAAACGCGGTCGGCGATGGCGCGAACTCCGAGGCGAGGAGCCATATTCCAGCACCGGCGCGACCCCACCGCGGACAATGCCTGGACGATGCGCTCGCCTCAGGACAGAGGGTGAAAGTGACCAGCGAGCATCCCTACCTGACCATCGACGTGACGAGCGCTGCCAAGGCTCAGACGATCGTTCTGACCGGCGAAGCAGATCTGCTGGGCGCCCCCAAGATCGAAGCGGCTCTCAAAGACGCCTCCGCCGGCGAGCCACAGCTCATCGTCATCGACCTTGCGAGCCTTACATTCATCGACTCAAGCGGCTTGCAGGCACTCATCACAGGACACGAGCTTTGTCGCGCACGCGGTCACGAGCTGCAGATCGTTCCCGGTCCTGAGAACGTGCAGCGCTTGTTCGAGCTGATCGGCATAAACGAGGCACTGGCCTTCACCAACGCTGCCGACCTCGAGGCCGAGGCCAACTCGTCAAGCGAGGACACCACGTCGCGGGCCCAGACCTAGGCCTCCAGCCACGATCAAGCATCATCTAGCAGCGCCACTGCGCAGCCGGGGTCGAGCGTACGCGGACACCCCCGTGCGGGGCGGTGGCCCTAGGGGGCTGACACTCAGAAAGATCGGCAGCCTTCGTAGAGGTCCCTCGCCTCCTTAGCCCATGGGCGCGACACCGACGACGCGCTGGTGCTCATCGCCCGCAATCAAGGCTAAAGGCACACCCTCGAGCGGGTAGAACACAGCCGTCGCTTTAGCGTGCCTCCTAATACTCGTCGTGGCGCCGGACCCACAACGGGTCGGTGGCGCTCTCGTCGCGACCCTTCGGTGTCCGGTCCAGCAGGCCGTAGCAGGCCATTGCGGGCTCGAGGCCGCGGGCGGTCGTCACGTAGGTCCGGTAGACGGTCCCGTCCGATAGCGCGTACACGCTCAGGCCTGGTCTCTCGGAGACGTATCCCGCCACGTCCGTCCCGCACATGCGCGCGTTCTGCTCGACGGTGGCCGGGATGGCGCGCTCCAGGAACGGCTTCAGCTCCTCCTCTGTGTGCAGGAAGCCGAGGTCGCGGTTGAAGTCGCTGCCGTCGCTCGAGACCCAGTCGATGCCCCAGCCCATCCGCCTCCTGAAGGCCAGGAGCTTCTCGAGCGGTGCGCGGGAGGCGAGCAGCAGCGTGGTGTCCCTGGCCTTCAAGTGAACGACCTGGGGATCGAGCGTGTCCGCGATCGAGCAGCAGACCGGGCAGCCCGTCTCGTAGGGCGGCCCGAACATGAAATGGTAGACGAGCAGCTGGGAGCGGCCGTCGAAGAGATCGGCGAGGGTCTTCGCGCCCTCGCTGGTGTCGAAGGTGTACTCCTTCTCAACCGGCATCCAGGGCAGCTCGCGACGCTTCCTGGCCAGCTCGTCGCCGCGGCGGGTGAGCTCCTTCTCCTCCTTGAGCAACTCGTCGCGCTCGGCCTGCCACTCCTCCTGCGTCCCAATCCTGTGTTCGGCCATGACTCCCATGATGACTTATTTCCGCTTCATCGGCGCCATTTCACGCCTTGGCGCTCCACCGACGGAGCGCATCGTGGACATCGTGTGCATTGCCGCTTTGGCTTCGAGTAAATCGCGTAGTGTGAGACCCGGGACATGCCGCCCGATCGGTTCGTCGCACGTACAACTCGTTCCTGCTCGAGCGAACGCGGAAGGACCCGCCGAGGAGCCTCGCCGCCTGGCGCAAGGACGAATATCCGGACTGAGCCGTGCGTCGCGCTTGATTCCTCCCGGTGCGCACCGTCGCGACTCGAGCGCCTGGCGGTCGGCCTGTTTTCATCGCGTGAGGTTGGGTAGACGATTACCAGCACCCTCGACGCAGTGAAAGGAGGACCTCGTGGCATCCGAGCTTGACGGAAAGAGGATCGCGTTCCTGGTCGCACAGGAGGGCGTGGAGGAAGTGGAGCTGACCAAGCCTTGGAGGGCGGTCGAGCAGGCGGGCGGAGGTCCCGAGCTGCTCGCGTCGGAGAGCGGGCCCGATGGCCTCCCGGCCTTCTGCGCAACGATCGTCGAGGAGCTCGCCGAGGGCGCCCGTCCGGTGGCGCGTGCCGGCGCTGCCGCCGCGGGCAGTGGGATCGGTGAGCGCTCATGAGCCAGCTCGATCAGAAGGTCTTGCGCTACCTCGAGGAGGCGCATGCGATGGAGTCTGGGCTCATCCGAGTGATCCAGGCGCAGGTGCTCATGACCCCTCGCGGAAGCTATCGCAGCGCGCTGGACTCCCATCTGCGCGTCACCCGCGACCACGCGCGCAGGCTCGAGCGCCGCATCAGCGAGCTGCGGCGCGGTGGTGAGCCGCTGCGGGCAATCTTTGGCTTCGCCGAGAGCGTCGTCGCTCAGCTGCTGGCGCTTGGCAAGACGCCGTTTGACCTGGTTCGGGGCAGCGGCGGCGAGGAGAAGGTGCTCAAGAACGCCAAGGACACCTGCGCGACCGAGGCGCTCGAGATCGCCACGTATACAGCGCTCGAGCGCCTGGCGAGATCCGTCGGCGACGAGCAGACCGCGAGTCTCGCGGCGTCGATTCGAGCGGACGAGGAGAAGATGCTCGAGCGCGTGCTCAGAGAGATACCGAAGCTGACCGACGCGGTCGTGGGCGCCCTGGCGCAGGGCGAGCACTCGTACGATCTCAGCGACACCGGCGCCGCGGAGGCCGCGCGAAATGTGGTCACCCAGGCCAGGGAGGCCGCGTCTGAGGCAAGCTCGCGGGGCGCGCGCAAGGCCCGCCAGATACCCGGGGTCGCGTACGCTGAGGGCCAGGTCATGGGTGCGGTCGCATCCGAGGACGATCTGGCGATAGCCGAGTATGACGAGCTCACCGCGGCAGAGGTCATCGGCAAGCTCGGCGGGCTCTCGCAGGTCGACCTGGCGAAGATCGACTCCTACGAGCGCCGCAAGCGGAACCGCTCGACGATCCGCTCGAAGATCACCGCGCTTCGTGGGAAAGAGCCCTGGCCCGGCTATGACGAGCAGAGCGTCGAGGAGATACGCACGTCGCTGCGCGAGGCCGACGAGGGCCTCGCGGCGACCGTTCGCTCCTACGAGCGCTCCCACAAGAACCGCTCCACGGTCCTGGAGGAAGCACAAGCAGAGAAGGTCACGACCCCCTGAGCCAGCAGACCAGCGCGCCTCCACGCTCGAGATGGCGCCGGCGAGCCCCTCGCGCCACCGACGAGGGGTTCGCCGCTCGAGGTCGAACAGTCCCGGATGGAGCTATCGCTGCCGCTCCCGCGTCGCACGGCTCGCCGCCGGGCCCGCCGGGGGGCCGTCCCGCTCGGAGCGATCGCGCTTGCGCCGCTGAGGCATGCGCTGGGCCTCGTGCGCCACAATCGCCTTGCGCTGCGTCTCACGCTGTGCGCGCTCGTCGCGCTGCCGCTGCTCGGCGGCGGCTGGCTGTGGTTGCGCGACTCCTCGCTCGTGTCCGTCCGTCACGTGCACATCACCGGCGTCCATGGGGCGGAGGCGCTGGAGGTCAGGCAGGCCTTGGACAACGCGGCGGTGCGGATGACCACGATGGACTTCAAGATGAGCGCGCTGCGCTCGGCGGTCTCCTCGTTGCCGATCGTCGGCGCGCTGCATGTCAGGGCGAGCTTCCCGCACTCGGTGAGCATCTCCGTCAGTGAGCGCCCGCCGGTCGCGGCGCTCTTGAGCGCGGGGCAGCGCACGGCGGTCGCCGCCGACGGCACGGTGCTTGGGCCGGCCCTCTTGTCCAGCTCGCTGCCGACCGTCAACGGCAAGGTCGAGCCACCCGCGGGCGCGCGCCCGCACGAAGCGACGGTGCTCGCCGCCGTGTCCGTGCTCGGCGCCGCGCCGCCTGCGCTCGCGCCCTTCGTCGTGCGAGTCTTCGACGGGTCCGAAGGGCTGACGGTGGCGATGCGCAACGGCCTGCTCGTCTACTTCGGCAACTCGATGCGGCCACACGCGAAGTGGCTGTCGCTCGCGCGCGTGCTCGAGCTCACCGGCCGCGGCGGGCGCATGGTACGTCGACGTGCGCCTGCCCGAGCGTCCAGCAGCGGGCTTCTCCTCGATCTCGCCGTCGAGCTCGACGGCGGTCGCGACAAGCGCCTCCGACCCGACGGCCGCGGCGCTCGCTGAAAGCCTCGCCAAAGCGGCCGGTGGCGGCACGGGGGCGTCGCTGGGCTCCTCGACGACGTCCGGCTCGGGAGAAAGCGAAGCGTCCGCGGCCGGCTCCACCTCAGAATCCAGCTCGGCTCAAAGTGAACAGTCCTCCAGCGCGTCGGGCGCGAGCGAAGGCGAAGCTTCCTCGGGGTCTGCCGAAGCATCCAAGGCGAGCGGCGGCGGTCCCTCCCCAGGAGGATGAACCTCTACTCGAGGGTTACCACGTTTCGAGGCCGATTCTCAAGTAGTAGTCTAGGGTTGGCGGTTCTGCAACGATCGTTGCGAGAGTGAGGGTTGCCGTTGACAGGGCGAAGTTCCCTGCATAACTTGCGTATTCTGATGGCGCGCCGGGTGTGGCCCGGGCAAACCTTAAACAACTACTTGAAGGCTCGGACATCATGGAGAGCGGCGGCAGCTACCTGGCGGTCATAAAGGTCGTGGGAGTCGGCGGAGGCGGGACCAACGCGGTCTCGCCGCATGGTCGACGCAGGGCTTCGTGGCGTCGAGTTCATCGCCGCCAACACCGACGCTCAGGCGCTCGCGATGTGCGACGCCGACATCAAGCTCAACATCGGCCACGAGTCCACGCACGGGCTCGGCGCCGGCGCCAACCCCGAGGTCGGCTTCGCCGCGGCGGCTGAGTCGCGCGACGACATCAAGGAGGCCCTGAAGGGCGCCGACATGGTGTTCGTCACCGCCGGCGAGGGCGGCGGCACCGGCACCGGCGCGGCGCCCGTGATCGCCGAGATCGCCAAGAACGAGATCGGCGCGCTCACCGTCGGCGTCGTCACGCGCCCGTTCGAGTTCGAGGGCTCCCAGCGCGGTCGTCAGGCGATCGAGGGGATCGAGCGCCTGCGCGAGGTCGTGGACACCCTGATCGTGATCCCCAACGAGAAGCTGCTCGCGGTCGTCGAGCGCCGCACCTCGATGCTCGACGCCTTCCGCGAGGCCGACAACGTGCTGCGCCAAGGCGTTCAGGGGATCACCGACCTGATCACGATCCCGGGCCTCATCAACCTCGACTTCGCCGACGTGCGCACGATCATGCACGACGCCGGCTCGGCGCTGATGGGGATCGGCACCGGCGGCGGCGAGGCCCGCTGCGCCGACGCCGCCCGTGCCGCGATCTCCTCGCCGCTCCTGGAAGAGTCGGTCGACGGCGCCACCGGCATCCTCCTGAACATCACCGGCGGCAAGGATCTCGGCCTGTTCGAGGTCAACGACGCCGCCGAGATCATCCAGAACGCCGCCGACCCCAACGCCAACATCATCTTCGGCGCCGTGATCGACGAGAGCATGTCAGACGACGTGCGCGTCACCGTGATCGGCACCGGCTTCGACCACCGTCCCGGACGCGCGGTGCGCGGTGATCGCAAGCGCCGCGTGGGCGCGCCCCGACCGCGGCCCACGCATCGACGATCGCCAGCGCTCGGCGCTCGAGATCTCCGACGACGACATCGACGTCCCGCCGTTCTTGCGCTAACTCTCCGATCCAGGCCAGGATGGCCTGCAGGTGGTGGGGGAGGACCTCCAATGTGGCTCACCCCCGCACATGTGCGGGGGTGCCGGATGGTGCATGCACCATCCGGATCGAGGGGCGCATGCGCCCCTCGACGAAGTCGTACATGTACGACTTCGAACAGCAAATGGATAGTCTGCGCGCCGTGCGCCGCACCCCCCTCTACGACCGCCACGTGGCCGCCGGCGCCAGGCTCGTGGACTTCGCCGGCTGGGAGATGCCCGTCCAGTACCCGCTAGGCGTGCGCGGCGAGCACATGGCGGTGCGCGAGCGCTGTGGCATCTTCGACGTCTCGCACATGGGCGAGATCGAAGTCTCCGGCTCGCAGGCCCGCGAGCTGCTGCAAAGCCTGCTCTCAAACGACGTCTCCCAGATCCGCGTCGGCGGCTCTCAGTACAGCGTCCTCTGCGACGAGCGTGGCGGTGTGCTCGACGACCTGTTCACCTACCAGGTCGAGCCCGACCGCTACCTGACCGTCACCAACGCCTCCAACCACGAGCCCGACCTCGCCTGGTTTCGCGCGCGGGCCGACGCCGCCGGGCTCGACGCCCACGTGCGCGATCGCATCGACGACTACGCGATGCTCGCCGTCCAGGGGCCGCTCGCGCGGGAGATCGTGCAGGCGATCTCAGACACGCCGCTCCCGGCGCGCATGACCGCCGCCACCCGCCGTCTCTCCGGGGCCGAGGTGCTCGTCTGTGGCACCGGCTACACCGGCGAGGAAGGCGTCGAGCTGCTCGCTGTCGCCGGAGGACGCCCCCGCGCTGTGGGACGAGCTGTGCCATCGCGGCGCCACGCCCGCGGGCCTCGGCGCGCGCGACACGCTGCGCCTGGAGGCCTGCTTTCACCTGTACGGCCACGAGCTCACGCTCCAGCGCAACCCAATCGAAGCCGGCCTTGGCTGGTGTTGTCGCGAGGACACCGGCTTCGTCGGCTCAGAGGCGATCCGGGGCCGTCGCGTCAAAGCGGCCCGCAGGAAAAGCTCGTCGCGTTCATGCTCGACGGCCCCGGCATCGCCCGTCAGGGCAACCCGGTGATCGGCGGCGGCGAGGTCACCAGCGGCACGCTCTCGCCGTGCCTCGACGCCGGCATCGGCCTGGCCTACGTGCCGGCTGAGCGCTCCGCCGTCGGCACGCCGATCCAGATCGACGTGCGCGGGCGCGTGCGGGCCGCCCCCGTCCACTCCATGCCGTTCGTGGCAAAGAAGGCGTGAGCAGCGCCCACGCAGAGAAGCGCGCCGAAAGCGGCCTGTCCATGCTCAGTGTTGGCGAACCGCGTGGGATCGCCCCGAGAACACCCGTCCATCCAAATAAATATCCTGCCTCCACCAACGACTACCGAGGAGCCCCGCCGATGGCTGAGGTGAGCTACCCAGACGACCTGCTGTACCACCCCGAGCACGACTGGGCCCGCATCGACTCCGCCGAGCCCGAGCTCGCCACGCTCGGGATCACCTGGTTCGCGCAGGACGCGCTTGGCGAGGTGGTCTTCTTCGACCCGCCCGTCCCCGGCACGACGCTCGCCAAGGACGAGCCCTACGCCGAGGTCGAGTCGGTCAAGGCGGTCTCGGACGTCGTCGCGCCCCTCTCCGGCGAGATCGTCGAGGTCAACGAGCGCCTCGCCGAGAACCCCCACCTGATCAACGAGGACCCCTACGGCGAGGGCTGGCTCGTGAAGGTGCGCCTCGCCGACCCCTCCGAGCGCGACGCCCTGCTCGACGCCGACGCCTACTCCGCCACGCTCGGCGGCTACCGAGCCCGCGGTCGCAGCGGCTACGCTCAAACCCACTTGACCACCTACACCTCAGTCACCGACAGCGACCTCGCCGCGATGCTCGCGGCGATCGGCGTCTCCTCCGTGCGGGAGATCTTCGAGCGCCAGATTCCCGAGCAGGTGCGTCTCTCCCGTCCCCTCGCCCTACCCGAGGGGATGAGCGAGCAGGACGTCTACGAGCACCTGCGCGAGCTCGCCGCGCGCAACGTCTGCGCCGAGGACGAGCTGTGCTTCCTCGGCGCCGGCATGTACGACCACTACGTGCCGGCGATCGTGGACATGCTGATGGAGCGCTCGGAGTTCCTCACCCCATACACGCCCTATCAGCCCGAGATCTCCCAGGGCGGCCTGCAGGTCATGTTCGAGTACCAGACCGCGATCTGCGAGCTGACGGGACTGCCGGTCGCAAACGCCTCGGTGTACGAGGGCCCGAGCGCGGTCGCCTCCGCCGGCTATCTCTCCAAGCTCCACAACGGCCGCTCGCGCTTCGTCGCAAGCGCCGGGCTGCACCCGCACACGCTCGCCACGCTGCGCACCTACGCCCACGGCTACGGCATCGAGGTGGTCGAGGTGGGCCTGCGCGACGGCGTCACAGACCCTGACGCGTGGGCGGCCGCGATCGACGAGGACACCTCCGCCGCGATCTTCGCCCAACCCAACTTCTACGGCGCGATCGAGGACGCGGCGGCGCTGAGCGCCGCCGCGAAGGAGGCCGGCGGCGAGCAGCTCGTCACGATCGCCCAGGTCGACCCGATCGTGCTCGGCGTGCTCGCCCCGCCGGGCGAGTGCGGCGTCGACGTCGCTGTTGGGGAGGGCCAGTCGCTCGGCAACCGCCTCGACTTCGGCGGCCCCTCGTTCGGCTTCTTCGCCGCGCGGGAGCCCTATCTGCGGCGCATGCCAGGACGCATCGCGGGGGAAACGACCGATGTGGACGGTCGTCGCGGCTTCGTGCTCACCTTGCAGACGCGCGAGCAGCACATCCGCCGCGAGAAGGCCACCTCCAACATCTGCACCTCCCAGGCGCTCAACGCGCTCGCCGGCGTCGTCTATCTGTCGTGGCTGGGGCGGCGCGGATTCCTCGAGCTGGGCGAGCTGTTGCTGCGGCGCACCCACTACGCGCGCGAGACGCTCTGTGCGCTGCGATGGCGTAGCACCGCTTCACTCACACCCCGTCGTGCGTGAGTTCGCCGTGCGCCTCGACGCCGACGTCGCGTCCGTCCGTGGCGTTGCGCGAACCTGGGTGTTAATCCCGGCGCCGACCTGTTCGCGCTCACCGGGACGTGAGCAGGATCGCGGCGGGCTGCTGGTTGCTGATCACCGAGCGCCGCTCGCGCGCCGACATCGATCGCTTGGCTGGTGTATTGGGGGAGGCCCTCCTCGCCGAGCGGCGGGCACCCCATGACGGGGCGCACCCTCAAGGGCATGCCCCAGAGGGCACCCCCCATGGCGGGGGGCAGGCAAGCGGGCAAGCCGACGGCGACGCGGAGCGCGCAGTCGAGATCGGGGCGCGAGCATGAGCCACAGTCGATCCGGTCGCTCGGTGGGAGTGTAGGGATGAACGAAAACACCCCTCTCGTGCGCGCGCACGCGCGCAGGCCCCCCGTCAGCACGACGGATACACCCCTGCAGCGTGAACCTGCGATCACGATCTTCGAGTGCGGCGCACCCGGCCGGCGTGCGTTTCAGTGCCCGGCGCTCGACGTCCCCGAAGTCCCACTCGACGAGCTGCTCCCCGCCCGCTTGCGCCGCGCCGAGCCGCCGCGCCTGCCCGAGGTCTCAGAGCCCGAGATCGTGCGCCACTACGTGCGTCTCTCCAAGCGCAACTTCGACCTCGACTCTGGCTTCTACCCGCTCGGGTCGTGCACGATGAAGCACAACCCGCGCTTGCACGAGCGCGTGGCGGCGCTCCCAGGGCATGCGCGCTTGCACCCCTTGCAGGACCCGGCGCGCGCGCAGGGAGCACTCGAGCTGATGTGGAACCTCGAAGCCGCGCTCGCAGAGATATCGGGTCTCCCACACGTCTGCCTGCAGCCGTCCGCCGGCTCTCACGGCGAGTTGGCGGGGGTCCTGCTCACCCGCGCCTACCACGAGTCGCGCGGTGACCGATCGAAGATCGGCCAGCCCCACAAGGTGCTCACGCCCGACACCGCGCACGGGACGAACCCGGCCACGGTCACGATGGCGGGCTTCGAGATGGTCAAGGTGGCCACCAACCGCGACGGCGGCGTCGACCTCGAGGACCTGCGCGCCAAGGCCGACCGCGACGTGGCCTGCCTGATGCTCACCAACCCCAACACGCTCGGCCTGTTCGACCCCAACATCCAGGAGATCGCGCGGGTCGTACACGAGGTGGGGGCGACGCTGTACTACGACGGCGCCAACCTCAACGCGGTGATGGGCCTCTCGCGCCCCGGAGACATGGGCTTTGACATCGTCCACTTCAACCTGCACAAGTCCTTCACGCAGCCGCACGGCGGCGGCGGCCCCGGCTCCGGCCCGATCGCCGTGTCCGAGCGGATCGAGCCGTACCTGCCGGTCCCGCGCGTGGTGCGAGCCGAGGACGGCTCGTTCGACCTCGTGGGGGATGGGGATGCCTCGATCGGGCGCCTGCGCGGCTTCCAAGGCAACTACGGCTGCTTCGTGCGCTCCTACGCCTACATCCGCTCGCTGGGGGCCCCCGGCCTCAAGGACGCCTCCGAGACAGCCGTCCTGAACGCCAACTACCTGCTTGCGCGGCTACGCGAGCTGGGCGTCTGCGAGCACCTGCCGCTTGCATATGGAGATCTGTGCCTGCACGAGTTCGTCTTGTCCGGCGGCCCGATGAAGCGCGCCTTGAAGATCAAGACGCTCGACCTCGCCAAGCGCCTGCTCGACTACGGCTACCACCCGCCGACCGTGTACTTCCCGCTGCTGGTCGAGGAGGCGCTGATGGTGGAGCCGACCGAGACGGAGACGAAGGAGACCCTCGACGGCTTCGCCGAGGCGATCGCCGAGATCCTGCGCGAGGCCGCCGAGGATCCGCAGATCGCGTTGCAAGCGCCCTACACGACGCCGGTAAGGCGCCTCGACGAGGTCGCCGCCGCCAAGCATCCGGTGATCCGCCAGGCTCTCTGAGGCGCGGACGCGCTCCGGCGGAGGTTGCGGCTTCCCTGTAGCCTGGCTCGCCGTGCGCATCTTCTCGGGGATCCAGCCCACAGGCGCCAAGCACCTGGGCAACTACATCGGCGCCATCCGCCAGTACGTCAAGGGCCAGGATCGCGGCGAGGGGCTCTACTGCGTCGTGGACATGCACGCCATCACGGTCGCCTACGAGCCCTCCGAGCTGCGCCGCGGCACATACGACCTCACGGCGCTGCTGCTCGCCGCCGGTCTCGACCCTACGCGCTGCATCCTCTTTCGCCAGGGGGACGTCCAAGAGCACACGGAGCTGTGCTGGCTGCTCTGCTCGGTGACCGAGCTGGGGCGCTTGCGGCGCATGCACCAGTTCCGCGACAAGTCGGTGCTGCAGCGCGAGCTGGTCTCCGCCGGCCTGCTCATGTATCCCGTGCTGCAGGCAGCCGACGTGCTCGCCTACCGCGCCGACGAGGTCCCCGTCGGAGAGGACCAACGCGAGCACCTCGAGCTGATGCGCGACGTCGCCCGCCGCTTCAACGCCCGCTTCGGCGACGGCAGCGAGGTGCTCGTCGTCCCCGAGCACCGCATCCCCGACATCGGCGCGCGCGTCATGGACCTGCAGGACCCCACGCGCAAGATGTCCACCACCGGCGGCTCCGAACAGGGCACCGTGCACGTGCTCGACGAGCCGCGGGCGATCGTGAAGAAGTTCAAGAGCGCCGTCACCGACTCCGGCAGGGAGATCGAACGCGGACCCGAGAAGCCCGGGGTATCCAACCTGATCGACATCCTCGCCGTCGCACGCGATCGCTCTCCCGAGCAGGTCGAAGCCGACATGCGCGACGCGCGCGGCTACGGTGACCTCAAGGCGGCCGTCGCCGAGGCGGTCGTTGAGATGCTCGGCCCCGTGCGCGAGCGCTATGTCGAGCTGCGCGCCGACGAGCGCGCGCTCGAGGCCGTTCTCGCCGGCGGCGCCGAGCGTGCCCGCGCGATTGCCTCCGAGACGCTTGCCGACGTGCGCGAGCGCATGGGGGTGGGTCCGCCGCGATCGGTACGGTAGCCGGGTGACGCTCCCCGCGCTCGACCTCGACCTGGAGATCTTCAGCGGCCCGTTCGACCTGCTGCTGGCGCTGGTGTTGCGCGAGGAGGTCGATCTGCTCGAGCTGGAGCTGGCCGACGTAGTGCTCGCCTACCTGGACCACCTCGAGGGCCGTGGCGAGCTCGACCTGGAGACCGCCACCGAGTTCATCGTCCTGATCGCGGCGCTGCTCGAATTGAAGTCGCGCCTGATGCTGGCCGAGGATGGCGAGGAGCTGCTCGACATCGAGCCGGGCGAAGCCGCCGAGGAGCTGCTCGAGCGGATGCTGCAGGCGCGCCGCTATCGCTCCGCCTCCGAGCACCTGCAGGAGCTGTTCAAGCGCGAGCGGGGGGTGCGCTTCCGCAGCGCTCCACTGCCGCCGCACCTGCGCAAGTCGATCGTCGAGCCGACCGACGGCTCGCAGGACGCCGCCGTGCTCGGCGAGGCGATCGGGCGGCTCTTGCGAATGCCGCCCACGATCAGCCTGCGCCACCTCTCGACGACGCGCGTGACCGTCGCCGAGCGCCTCGAGCACCTGCGCGGGCTGCTGCGGCGCGGGCGCTTCTCCTTCGAGGAGGCCGTGCGCGGCGAGGACCGCATGACGGTTGCCGTGACCGTGTTCGCGCTGCTCGAGCTCTACAAGCGCGGGGAAGCGTGGTGGGAGCAGCAGGACAGCTTTGGCGAGATCGCCGTGCACGCGGCTGCCGCCGCCGAGGTCCCGCGCGCCCGCGCCGGAGGGCTCGCGGGTTGAGCGAGGAGCAGCAGGGGCCGGATACCTTCGCGGGCACAAGTCGCCCAGGGCTTGAGGATGAGCAGCCGCCTGCCGATCAAGATGTTGTGTCAGTCGCAGACGTCGAGTCGGAGCAGATCAGCGACATCGTCCTGGACGCGGAGTCCGAGGAGTCCGAGCCGCTCGAGGAGGCCGTCCTCGCAAGCGCCCTCGACATCGAGGGCTTGCCCGAGCCCAACCCGCTGACCGTGCGCACGGTCGAGGCGCTGCTGTTCCTGGCGCCCGACCCGCTCAGCCCGCGGGAGCTGGCCGACGCGGCCGCCGTCGAGGAGCTCGACGCGCTCGCCGCGCTCGCGGAGCTGGCCGGACGGTATGCGCCCGCTCGCAGCGGCATCCACCTGCGCGAGCTCGGAGGCGGCTTCACTTTCGCCAGCGACCCCGAGACCGAGGACGCGGCCAGGCGCCTGTTCAGCCGGCCGCGCGCGTCCGCGCTGACCCCGGCGCAAGCCGAGACGCTTGCGATCGTCGCCTACTTGCAGCCGATCTCGCGCCCCGAGATCACCCGCATTCGCGGTGTGAGCGCCGACTCTGCCGCCTCGACGCTCTTGGAGCGAGGCCTCGTCGAAGAGTCCGGGCGCTCCCAGTTCGGCGCGGTGCTGTACCGCACGACGACTCAGTTCCTGAAGCTGTTCGGGCTGCGCACGCTCGAGGAGCTGCCCGACGTCGCGAAGTGGGACCCGACCCCCGAGGAGCAGGCCGAGCTACGCGACAGGCTGCTGCGCGCGGGTGAGGCGCGGGCTGGTGGCGGCCCTCAGCCCGAGCTTCAATAGCTACGCGGCGTGCTTACGCGGCGTGAGCCCCTGAGGGAGAGCGCGCCGCGAGCTGACCGCAAGCCGCGTCGATGTCGCGGCCGCGCGTGAGACGCACCGTCGCCTGGATGCCGCGCGCCTCGAGCGCGCCCTTGAACGCTGCGATCGAGTCGCGACTGGAGCCCTCGTAAGCCGAGTCCGTCGGATTGAAGGGGATCAGGTTGACCTTGAACATGCGCGGCTGCTCACCCGACCCGCGTGGGCCGAGCAGCTTGGCGAGCGCCACGGCCTGCTCGTAGCGGTCGTTGACGCCGGCGAGCATCACGTACTCGACGAACACGCGCCGGCGCTTGCGCTCGTAGAAGGTGCGGCACGCATCGATCACGTCGGCCAGCGGGTAGCGGTCGTTGACGGGCATCAGCTCGCTGCGCAAGGCTTCGTCGGCCGCGTGCAGCGAGAGGGCGAGGCGCAATGGCATGTCCTGCTCGGTGAGCGCTTCGATCCCGGGGATCCAGCCGACGGTCGAGATCGCGGTGCGGCGATGGGCGATCCCGAGGTCCGGCAGTCGCTCGCACGCGGCGAGCACGGCCTCGAGGTTGAGCATCGGCTCGCCCATGCCCATGAAGACGCAGTGGTCGATCGCGGCCATGCGGCGGAAGTGAAGCGCCTGATCGACGATCTCCGACGCCGTCAGGTTGCGCGCGAACTTCATCCGGCCGGTGGCGCAGAACGTGCACGTAAGCGGACAGCCCGACTGCGAGGAGACGCAGATCGAGCGGCGGCGGTCGCGATAGCGCATCAGCACCGCCTCGATGGGCCGTCCGTCGGAGGTGGCAAACAGCGCCTTGACGGTCCCGTCGCTTGCCGTGAGCTCCTCGCGCAGATCGAGGCTCGAGAACGGCACCGCGTCGGTCAGCCACTCGCGAAGAGGGGCGGGAAGGTTGGTCATCTGCTCGTATCCGCTCGCCCCCCTTGCGGCCCACCGCCATACCTGGCGGGCGCGGAAGGTGGGCTGGCCGTGGGCAGCCAGCGTTCGATCCAGGAGCTCCAGGTCCACGCTCCTATCCTTGCAGGCTCATGCGCCTCGCCAAGTATCTGGCCCACGCGGGAGTGTCCTCGCGCCGCGCCGCCGAGACGATGATCGCCGAAGGGCGAGTGACCGTCGCTGGGCAGGTCGTGCTCGATCCCGCACGCGATGTCGACGAGGGCTGTGCCGTCACGGTCGATGGGCGTCCAATCGAGGGCCCCGAGCTGACGGTCGTCTATGCGCTCAACAAGCCGATCGGTGTGTTGAGCACCGCGCAGGACACCCACGGTCGCCCGACTGTCGTCTCGCTGGTCCCGGGGGAGGCGCGGCGCCTGTATCCCGTCGGGCGCCTCGACGCCGACTCGAGCGGGCTGATCCTGCTCACCAACGACGGCGCGCTTGCGCAGCGCTTGACGCATCCGAGCTATGAGGTGCCCAAGACCTACCGCGTGGGAGTGGATGGGGGGCCTGTTGGCGAGAGTGCGCTTGCCAAGCTGCGCGCGGGGGTGCGTTTGGAGGACGGGATGACCGCTCCCGCGCAGGTGCGGCGGGTGGGACAGGGGTTGCTGGAAGTGACGATCCGCGAGGGCCGTAACCGTCAGGTGCGGCGCATGTGCGAGGCGGTGGGTCATCCCGTGGTCGCGCTCGAGCGCATCGCCTTTGGGCGACTGAAGCTCGGAGAGCTCGCTTCGGGCGCGTCTCGACGACTCGACGAGGCCGAGCTCAGGCGCCTGCGCGGCGGTCCAGAGGATCGCAAGCAGTCGGCGCCAACCGACCTTCCGTCGTGGCGTCGCGGGGCGCGCGGGTCGTAAGCGGCAACTTTCGTGGGCACGCTCTGAAAGAATCGCGCCAGATGCCGCAACGCCTCTATGCCCTGCGGGGCGCGATCTCGGTATCCCAAGACGACGCGCGCGAGATCCTGGGCGCCACGACGGAGTTGATGCAGGAGATCATGGAGCGCAACGAGCTCGCTCCCGAGCACGTCGTCAGCTGCATCTTCACCGTCACCGACGACCTCAAGGCGGAGTTCCCGGCCGTGGCGGCGCGTGCGCTCGGCTTCGAGCGCGTGCCGCTCCTGTGTGCGCGTGAGATCCCCGTGCCCGGCTCCTTACCCCGCGTGATCCGCGTTCTGATTCACTACTACGCCGATGATGGTCACGAGGCACGGCACGTCTACCTGCGCGAGGCGGCGACGTTGCGGGCCGATCTGCTCGCGGCGCAATGACGGTGAGGCGCACGCTGAACCGGGCGCAGCCGGAGCAGCGATGAGCCGGGGGCGGCCCAGCGTAAGGCTCGTGGGTCTGCTCGTGTGCGCGTGCGTGGCGCTCGCGCCCGCGGCCGCCGGGGCGAGGAGCGTAGCCGAGCCCCATCCGCACGTCGGCAGGCTGCCCGGGTTCCCGGTCGTGCGCGGGGTCGTGCCGGTGCTCGGCTCCAAGGCGGCTGTCGGCGCGCGCGAGCGGCTCGTCAGGGGCGCGTTCGCCGCGGCAAGGGCACGGCATCCGCCCGGTGAGCGCCTGCTGGGCCTGGCCGGCCCGCCGACGGCCAACGAAGTCGGCCAGCCGCCGTGCGTGAGCGAATTCGAAGAAGAACGCTCGTTTGCGACGCAGGACGTGTGCTATCGCGGCGGGCCGGTGCTGCGCGACCCGAGGATTCACCTGATCTTCTGGCAGGGCAACCCTGGCGGTGCCGGAGAAGAAAAGGTGAAGCCGTTCCCCGAAGGCTACGAATCCGCGGTTGTGCGCTACTTCAAAGACGTTGCGCGGGACAGCGGCGCCCAGACGAACGTGTTCGCGGTGGACTCGCAATATGGAGACGAAGTCACAGGCAGCTATGCCCCTGGCGAATACGCGCTGAGCAGAGAAGTGGAGGTCATCGACGACACCGATTCCTTT
Source organism: uncultured Solirubrobacterales bacterium (assembly GCA_963764655.1). GTDB lineage: Bacteria > Actinomycetota > Thermoleophilia > Solirubrobacterales > Solirubrobacteraceae > Palsa-744. The sequence goes on along the minus strand of CAVXTI010000001.1, from coordinate 838,725 downwards.
CTGCCATCGAAATGCAGCGACGAAACCGAATTCTCGGAAGGCCCGTGCGTGCTCGACGCCGACCTGCACAAGGAGATCGAAAAGTACGCCGGCTCGAGCCCGAGGGGATTTCAAGACATTTACGTGGTGCTGACTCCCGCAGGCGTGGGCGGTTGCTTTGCGGAAGGCGAGTGCGCCTACAGGGCGTATTGCGCCTATCACGGCGACTTCGGTGGCGACGGTGTGACGCCCGGCCAGCAGACGCTCTATGCGGACTTGCCCTTCGCCGGCAAAGTGCCGGGTTGCGACTTGGCCGGCGAACTGGGCGTTCACCCCAACTCAAATCCCGACAACGGAGTGGACGCGGCGATCGACGACGCGAGCCACGAGATAAACGAGACGATCACCGACCCGATCGGCAGCCAGTGCGCCGCGGGGGCCATCGGGCCCAGCGAATGCGAGCACAACGCGTGGACGGACGCGATCGGCCAGGAGATAGCCGACAAGTGCCTGCCGCCCGAGTCGACCCCGCTTGGGGTCTTCGGCGAAGCGTTGGGCGGCTCGAGCCCCTCGACGCTCTACAACCAGCTGATCGGCGGCGATCCCTACTTCACACAGCGCGAGTGGAGCAACGAAGCCGGCCTCGGCGAAGGCGCGTGCGTTCAGCGCATGATCGGGGCGAGCTTCAGCGTCTCTGCGGGCGCCGCGGCGAGCGTTCCCGTCAGCTTCGACGGCTCCACGTCGGGCGCGCCTGGGGATGCGGCGGTGTACTGGGTGTGGGACTTCGAAGGCGAACAGCTCGGCACGCCGAGCGCCATCACCTCGCATACCTACTCCGCGCCCGGCGCATATGAGGTTGGCCTGACCGCGTATGACGCCTATGGCAACGCGCGGACGACAGTCGAGCGCGTCAACGTGGGCGCTGCCCCCGTGCCACCATCGTCGCCATCGCCGTCGCCACCGCCGGCGCCTGCAGTCGTCATGGAGCCGGCAGCGTCACTGGCTCACTTCACGCCAGCCCAGCTGGCGGCAAAGCTCGGCCTGCCGGCCAACGGCAGGAAGCTCTTGGGCAGTGGGCCCTTCCTGCTCGGGCGTGCTGAATGCCCACCGGCGTGTGCGGTGGCTTTGCGGCTGTATGCCAGGATCCCGAGCATCTCCCACAAACACCGCGTTAGCACGCTGGTGTCGGTGGGCGCCGCTCGAGACCAAGGCGTGCCCAAGGGAGCGGTGTTCGTGAGATCGCCGGGGTCGCTGGGGGAGCTGCTGCTCTCGCTGAACGCCAAAGGCCGTGCCCTGCTGCGCCAGCGGCATACGCTGTCGTGCAAGCTGGTCGTCACGGTCGAAGGCCAGGAAGGCGGCAGCTGGCAGCTGGCGCGCTCGCTGACGCTCATGCGTTGAGTCGCCAGCCGCGCCGCCAGTCGAGCCGCGTGCTGAGTCGCCAAGCGAAGCCGCCCGCGTAGTCGCCACAATAGGTGCGATGGCAATCGAGTTCTCAGAGCGGATCGCGCGCATCCCCTCCTACCCGGCGGCGGACGGCTATGCCCAGCGGGCGCCGAAGGTGAGGCTCGCCTCCAACGAGTCGCCCTGGCCGCCGCTGCCGGCTGTGATCGAGGCGATCCAGCAGGCGCTGCCGACGCTCAACCGCTATCCGGATCCGACGAATTCGCTGCTGCGCGAGCGTCTGTCCGAGCGCTATGGCGTGCCCGCCTCGCGGATCGCGATCGGCAACGGCTCGTGTGACATCCTGCTCGCGGCGGGCGAGGCGCTGCTCGAGCCGGGCGCGGAGCTCGTGTACGCGTGGCCGTCGTTCTCGGTGTACCCGCATCTGGGCGCCGCCTCGGGCGCGCGGCCGGTGACCGTCGCGCTCGACGCGTGGGAGCGCCACGACCTGCAGGGAATGCTGCGCGAGATCACGGTCGCCACGCGGCTTGTGATCGTCTGCAACCCGAACAACCCGACGAGCACCGCCTTGCCGCTCGCGAGCATCGCCGACTTCCTCGCCGAGGTCCCGCCTCATGTGTGCGTGATCGTCGACGAGGCCTACTGCGAGTTCAATCTGCTGGAGGACCCCGACGCCTCGGTCGAGCTGCTGGCCCAGCACCCCAACCTGGTGCTGCTGCGCACTTTCTCGAAGGTGTACGGGCTGTGCGGGCTGCGCGTCGGCTTCGCCCTGTGCGGCTCCGATGCGTTGCCGCGCGCCGTCGACCAGGTGCGCCAGCCGTTCTTCTGCAACGCGGTCGCCCAGACGGCGGCGGTCGAGGCGCTGTCCCACCAGGACGCCGTCACCGAGCGCGTGACGCGCACGATCGCCGAGCGCATCTCGGTGGACGAGCGCCTGCGCGCGCTGGGGATCGAGCCGGCCGAGTCGCAGGCGAACTTCTGCTGGTTCGGCCTCGGTGAGGACGAGCCCGAGCTGGCGCTCGAGCGCGAGGCGCAGGTGATGCGGGGCTTGGCGGAGCGCGGCGTGCTCGTGCGCGGTGGAGGAGCGCTCGGCAAGCCCGGAGCGCTGCGCGTCACTTATGGCACGCCCGAGGAGAACGCGATCTTCCTCGATGCGCTGGGCGAGGTGCTGTGAGAAGTCGGAGAATCGCCTCGCGGCGCTCGACCGCGCGCCATTTGTCTGCTACAAAGCTCTGAGACGATCATGCAGACGACCGCCTCGACATCCGTATCGGCACCCGCCCCCGCGTGTGCCCTCGTGTCGTATCGGTCGTCTTGCCACACCTGGCGATTTAGCTAGGCGCTCCGGCCGTGCCTCCGTCCGTGAGCGGAGGCCGCTCAGGCCGCATCTGGGTCCCTTGGGGCCGAGCGCCGCTCCCACCGGCACACCGCCTTCGCGACGTCCACGACGTCGCGGCCCTCACGGAGCAGCCACAACCAACCCGTACTTGAAAGGATTGAGCAGATGATGATCGTCATGAAGGAGGACGCGACCGATGAGCAGATCGGCGCGGTGATCGAGAAGATCGAGGGCGCCGGGGCCTTGGCCCACCCGATCAAGGGCGCACGCCTGACCGTGATCGGCGCGATCGGCGACGTGGAGCAGGACGTCAACCTCGAAAGCCTGGGCCTGGAGGGCCAGCCGGGGGTCGATCGCGTGATGCCGATCCTCAAGCCCTACAAGCTCGCCTCCGCTCAGATTCGCCACGGCGAGCGCACCGTGATCGAGATCGAGGGGCGCAAGATCGGCGGCGAGCACTTCGCCTTGATCGCGGGGCCGTGCACGGTCGAATCGCGCGAGCAGCTCCTCGAGACCGCCGACATCGTCAAGGAGGCGGGGGCTGCGATGCTGCGCGGCGGCGCCTACAAGCCGCGCACCTCCCCCTACGCCTTCCAGGGGCTTGGCCAGGAGGGGCTGCGCCTGCTCGCCGAGGCGAGGCAGCGCACTGGCCTGCCGATCGTCACCGAGCTGATGGACGCGCGCGACATGGAGGCGGTGCTCGAGGTGGCCGACGTGATCCAGGTCGGCGCGCGCAACATGCAGAACTTCCCCTTGCTGGCCGAGATCGGGCGCTCCGGCTGTCCGGTGCTGCTCAAGCGCGGCCTGTCGGCGACGCTGGACGAGCTCTTGATGGCCGCGGAGTACGTGCTCAAGGAAGGCAACCGCAACGTGATGCTGTGCGAGCGCGGGATCAAGACATTCGAGAACTCCTACCGCACGACGCTCGACCTGCAGGCGATACCGGTCCTGAAAGAGCTGTCGCACCTGCCGGTCGTGGTCGACCCGAGCCACGCGGCCGGGCGGCGCTCGCTGGTGGCGCCGATGTCGCTCGCGGCCGCGGCCGCCGGGGCCGATGGGATCATCGTCGAGGTGCACCCGAACCCCGACGAGGCCCTCTGCGATGGCCCGCAGGCGCTCTTGGCCGACGATTTCGCCGACTACGTGAGCGCTGTTGAGCGCGTCGCCGCGCTCGCGGGGAAGGCGTTCAGCACCGCGTGAAGCTAGCCGTGCTCGGGGTCGGGCTGATCGGGGGCTCCATCGGTCTCGCGGCGCGCGCTCGCGCGGGGGCTCATGTGGTCGGCTATGACCCGATCGTGGCGACGCTCGAGCGCGCCGTGGAGCTCGGCGCGATCGACGAGCCCGCATCCGACATCGCCGCCGCCGTGGCCGATGCGGACGTCGTGTTCGTGGCGGCTCCGGTGGGGGTCGCGACGCAGACCGCGCGCCTGGCGCTGGAGGCCGCGGGGCCCGAGTGCGTGCTCAGCGACGTCGGCTCCACCAAGCGCCAGATCGCGCGGGAGCTGTGCGATCCACGCTTCGTCGGCGGCCACCCGCTCGCTGGCGCCGAGACGGCCGGAGTGGCAAACGCGCGCGAGGACCTGTTCGACGGCGCCACGTGGTACTTGACCCCGGCGATCAGAGCCGGAGTTTCTGTCGAGGCGATCCGCTCGTCTGAGGCGGAGGCCTCGCCGGCGACGAGGATCGAGCGTCTGCGCGACTTGATCGCAAGCCTCGGGGCGCGCCCGGTGACGATCGACCCCGAGGATCACGACCGTCTGATGGCGAACGTCTCGCATCTGCCGCACGTGTTCGCGAACGTGCTCGTCGCGCGCGCGATGCGGGCTGCCGAGTCCGACGACGTGACCCGCGCAGAGGGTCGCCTCGGGGCGGGCCCGAGCTTCCGCGACGCGACGCGCGTGGCGGGCGCGAACACGTCGATCTGGACGGACATCTACATGTCCAACCGCGACCTGCTCGCCGAAGCGGTCGAGGAGGCGATCGAGCAGCTGGGCGAGGTGCGCGACGCGCTCGACGCCGCCGACGCGCAGGCGCTCGCGACGTGGAACGAGCGCGCGCGGGACGAGCGCGAGAAGCTGCGCCGCGCCGGTCTGGCCCCAGGCTCGTAGGGTAGGCGGTCTATGGACGTGCGCTTCGAGCCCTCCAACGGGCTGCACGGCGAGCTGAGGGCTCCGGCCGACAAGTCGATCTCCCACAGGGCCGCGCTGCTCGGCGCGATGGCCTCCGAGCCGACTCGGATCGAGAACTACCTGCACGCGGCGGACACCGACTCGACGCTGGCGGCGGTGCGGGCGCTGGGCGCGCTCGTCGACGAGCGCGACGGGGTCGTCACGGTCAGGGGCACGGGCCTGCGCGAGGCGCGCGTGCCCGCCGGCCCGATTGACGTCGGCAACGCCGGCACGCTGCTGCGCCTGCTCCCGGGTTGGCTCGCGGCGCAGGAGGGCCGCTCGTTCACACTCGACGGCGACGACTCGATCAGGCGCCGTCCAGTAGACCGCGTCGCCGAGCCGCTGCGCTTCATGGGGGCCGAGCTGGAGGCGCGCGAGAGCCGCTTCCCACCGCTCACGATCAAAGGCGCGCGCCTGCGCTCGATCTCCTACGAGCTGCCTGTGGCGAGCGCGCAGGTGAAGTCGTGCGTGCTGCTGGCGGCGCTCGCGGCGGACGGCGCGACGACAGTGGGGGAGCCCGCGCGCAGCCGCGACCACACCGAGCGCATGCTGTTACGCGCCGGGGTCAACATCCACCGCAACGGCCGCCACGTGACGGTCGTGAACGCCGACGAGCTGGTGCTCGACCGCGTGGTGGTGCCGAGCGACCCGAGCTCCGCGGCGTACGCGATCGCGGCCGGCGTGCTCGTGCCCGGCTCGCGCCTGTTGATCCGCGACGTCGGCGCCAACTGGACGCGCACCGGCTTCCTGCGCATTCTGCAGCGCATGCGTGGGATCGTGCTCGGCGACCTCGAGGACGAGAGCGGCGAGCTGGTGGCGGAGGAGCCGATCTGCGACCTCGACGTCGCCCACGGCGCGCTGGAGGGCACGTACGTAGAGCCAGAAGAGGTCCCGCTCGCGATCGACGAGCTGCCGCTGGTGGCGCTGCTCGGCTGCTTCGCGGAGGGGGAGACGGTCGTGCGCGGCGCCGGAGAGCTGCGCGTCAAGGAGTCGGACAGGATCGCGACGGTAGTCGAGGGCCTGCGCGGCCTCGGCGCCGACATCGACGCGCTCGAGGACGGCTTCGCCGTGAGCGGCACGGGCGGGCTGAGGGGTGGCGCGATCGACGCCGCCGGCGACCATCGCCTGGCGATGACGGGCGCGGTGGCGGGACTGGCCTCGCGTGAGGGGGTAACGGTGCTCGGGATGGAGGCGGCGGCGGTGTCCTACCCGGGGTTTGTGGAGGACATCGCCGCGCTCAGCTGACCCCGCGTGGGGCATGGCCTCTGGAGCCGAGGGTCTAGCCCCTCACCTAGTCAGTTTTTCAGCCGCTGCGGGCTTTTTGCCCGCGGCGGCTTTGCCATGCCCGCGGTCCCGCGGGTCGTCTCGTGTGGATCGTTGCTCTAGGAGGGGATGGGTGTGATGAGTTCTCGTCGGATCGTGTTGGCAGGCATCGTGCTCGTCTGTTCTCTTGTGGGGGCCGTGGATCTCTCGGCGCCAGTGGCGTTGGCTGTGTCGCCGCCGGTGGTCGAAGACGAGGCGGTGCTGGACGTGGCGGGCACGAGCGCGACGCTGCAGGCCAAGATCAACCCGCAGGGCAGCGAAACGACATACCGTTTCGAATACGGCACTGGCGGAGCGTACGGGTCCGCCATTCCAGTGCCGGACGGGATCGTGGGATCTGGGTCTGCAGGTGTGACCGTGAGCGCGCATCCGCAGGATCTGTCGCCGCACACGGTCTACCATTATCGTGTCGTCGCGATCGTCGGGTCCAGGAGCGAAACGGTCCCCGGCGCCGACGGGACGTTCACCACGCAAACCGCCGGCAGCGAGTTCTCGCTGCCAGACGGGAGGCAATGGGAACTCGTGTCGCCACCGAACAAACACGGTGGGTCCCCTGCATCGCTGAGGACTTCAGGTCCGTTGCAGGCTGCTGGTGACGGCAGCGGGATCGCCTATCAGATGGATGTGCCGACCGAAGCGGAGCCCGCGGGGTTTGGTCAGGACGCGCTGATACAGGTTCATTCGGCGCGTGGTCCCGGTGGCTGGTCTTCGCGGGATATATCGGTGCCGCGCGAATCGGTGATCGAACCGACGGATGTGCCTGAATACGTGCTGTTCTCGACCGACCTATCGCTGGGTCTGGTGAAACCAAACACAGCAGACAAGTTGCTCGCTGGGCAGACGGGACAGCTGGACTACGTTCGCCGCGAAAGCCTCTGCAACTCGCCGGCGACCGCGAGCGAATGCTATATGCCTATACCGGGCTCGGGAAACTTTTCGTTCGAAACCGCGACGCCAGATTTCGGTCACATATTGATCACATCCAAAATGGCGCTGACGTCGACGCCGATAGTCGTTCCCCAGATCTATGAGTGGTCGGCGGATGCGCCGCGGTCTGAACAGTCGCAGCTGGTCAGCGTGCTGCCGGAAAGCGAAGGCGGCGGGTCGACGTCGGGCCTCGCGTGGGTAGGTCCGGCTGGCAACTCCGGGGTGAGGAATGCTGTCTCGAGCAACGGTTCGCGCGTGTTCTGGATGGAAAACCCGGCAGGGTCGACCGAACTGCATCTATATATGCGCGATACCGTGAAGCAGGAAACGGTGCGGTTGGATGTGCAGCAGCCTGGTGCGCCGAGCGGCGAAAGCGCGCTCCCGGCCTTCCTGGCTGCCAGCAGCGACGGATCTAAAGTGTTTTTCACCGACAGCCAACGTTTGACGGCGCAGTCCGGTACAGGCGATAATAAAAGTATAGGCGATCTGTATGAGTGTCAGATCGTGGAAGCGGGCGGTCGGTTGAAGTGTGATCTGACAGATTTGACGCCTGCGCGCGCCGGGCAGTCGGCCGAAGTACGCGAAGTGCTCGTGGGCGCCAGCAAAGACGGCTCGCATGTGTATTTCGTGGCGAACGGTGTATTGAGCGAAAATCGCAACGGCGAGGGCGAAACAGCGACGCAGGGAGCGTGCGCGAGGGGCGAAGCTCCCTCGGGTGCGACGTGCAACCTGTACGAGTATCACGGCGGGACGATGACGTTTGTTGCGCGGCTGTCAGCCGAAGACGAAAATGATTGGGCCACTGAAAACGAAGGCAGGTACTATATCGCCCTTCAGACTGCTGTCACATCGCCGGATGGGCGTTACCTGGCGTTCATGTCGGATAGGTCGTTGACTGGTTATGACAATCGCGACGCGAATAGTGGTAAGCCCGATATGGAGGTCTACCTGTATGATGTGCAGACCGGGCGTCTTACGTGCTCGTCGTGCAATCCGACGGGCAGCCGGCCTGTGGGAGTCGAAGTCCGCGACTTCGAGATATTCACCAAGAAAAAGCTCCGCGAAAACATCGTAGCCGCCGATGGGGGGAACGGCGGTATTTATGGACCGGAAAATTGGATTGCTGCGAATCTCCCCCCGGGTGAGGCGATCGAAGGGACAAATGGGAGATCGTTGTATCATCCTCGTGCGTTGTCTGATAGTGGCCGGTTGTTCTTCAACAGCGGTGATGCGCTTGTGCCGCAGGATGTAAATGGTGAAGAGGATGTGTACGAGTTCGAGCCCGAAGGCACGGGTACCTGTTCCTCTTCTAGTGTGAATGTTGATCAAGGTTCGGGTGGGTGCGTGTCCTTGATCTCTGCGGGCACGTCGTCTGAAGAATCGGGGTTCGTGGACGCCAGCGAAGATGGCAGTGATGTGTTCTTCTTGACCAAGAGTCGTTTGACCTCACAGGATCTGGACACGGGCTTGGATTTGTATGACTCGCATGCTTGCACAGCCTCGATGCCGTGTGTGGCGCCGCCTGTGAGCCCACCGCCGTGTAGCACTGGTGATTCGTGTAAGGCTGCGCCTACGCCGCAGCCGGCGATCTTTGGTGCTCCGGCGAGCTCGACGTTCACGGGTGTGGGGAATGTGCCTGCGGTCTCTTTGTCGGCGCCGGTGGTGAAGAGCAGGCCTTTGACGCGGGCGCAGAGGTTGGCGCGCGCGTTGAGGGTGTGCGCGAAGAAGCCAAAGAGCAAGCGCTCGGCGTGTAAGCGGCATGCACGGAGACGGTTTGGTGGGAAGAACGCTGGTAGGGCGACGAGAAAGGCTCGGGGGTGATCGCGGTGCGGATCGTGAGAAAAGCTGTCTCTGTGAAAGGGTCTTTGCTAGGCGTTATAGCGGTATGTGTGGCTATGGTCTGCTGTTCGGTGTTCGTCTCCAGTGCGGGTGCGATGGCGCCTTGGTGGCAGTTGGATTCGGTGTCGGTGCCGAGGAACCTGCCACCGGGTGGGAACGCGAAGCTGGTCGTGAGCGCGTCGAACCTCGGCGGTGAAGTCGAAGCGTCGGGCGGCATGGTGGTGTTGCGCGATGTTCTGCCAGCGGGTCTGGTCGCGAAATCTGTGTTCGGGGCGGTGGGTGGTTTCCCGGGCGCCCTGGGCTTTCGTGCCGAACCGAAATGCTTGGTTGTGTCCGGCTCGTTGGTGGAATGCACGTTCGAAGGGTCGCTGCCACCGTATGAACAGCTGGAAGCGACGATCGGGGTGAGCGTCCTTCAGGGTGCTAGAGAATCGGGTGAAGTCAACGAAGTCAGCGTGTCCGGTGGTGGCGCGCCGGGCGTCACGTTGAAGCGTCCGCTCGTGGTGAGCAGCGCGCCCACACCCTACGGTGTCGAAAGCTATGAGATGACGCCGTTCGGTGAAGACGGCTCGGTGGATACGCAGGCTGGCTCGCATCCGTACGGGTTGACGACGACACTGGATTTGAATCGTACCGCGAAGGAACCGTTTCAACCGGCGATACCGAAGGACCTAGTTTTCAAGCTGCCGCCCGGTTTGATCGGTAACCCGAAGCCGTTCCCGCAATGCACAGACGCACAGTTCACGAAACTAGTCGAATTCGTGAACGAATGCCCGGCCAATACCGCCTTGGGTGTCGCGACCGTCACAATCTACCTGTTCGGCGAAGTGCAACCGGTCACGGTGCCAGTGTTCAACTTGAAGCCGTCTCCGGGTGAGCCGGCGCTCGATGGTTGCAACCGTCTGCCGTTCTCCTCGTCTATCAGCGTCGCGCCGGATGGGTCTGCTGGTAGTAGCCCGTCGGGTTTGACGGTAGGCATCCATGTTCCGCAAGATGCGTTGTTGAACACGACCGGCTTGGCGGAGTCCAACGTGAAGGACACCACTGTCGCGTTGCCTGAGGGGGTGGCGTTGAACCCGGCCGCGGCTGGGTTGCAGACGTGTTCTGAAGGCCAGGTAGCGCTGTCGCAGGACGTGGGAGCTTTGTGTCCTGACGCGTCGAAGGCGGGGACGGTTGAAATCAGGACGCCGTTGCTGCCGAACGCGTTGACCGGTGCTGTGTATTTGGCGGCGCAGAACGCTAACCCGTTCGGGTCATTGGTCGCGTTGTATATCGTCGCTGAAGACCCCGTGTCGGGGACGTTGGTGAAGGTTGCGGGTGAAGTCAAACTGGATCCTGTGACCGGTCGGATAGTCTCGACGTTCAAGGACACGCCGCAGCTACCGTTTGAAGACTTGAGCCTGCACTTCTTCGGCGGTGACCGCGCACCGTTGGGGACGCCCGCGTCGTGTGGGTCTTACACGACAAACTCGTCTATTGCGCCGTGGTCCGGTAACGAACCATCGACGTCTTCCTCGATGTTCAACATCACCTCTGGTCCTAACGGTGGTGCGTGTGCGAGCCCGTTGCCGTTCAGTTCGGGGTTGAATGCGGGCACGACGAGTATTCAGGCTGGTGGGTTCACGCCGTTCACGATGACGGTCTCAAGAGAAGACGGGCAGCAGAGCATCGGCGCGATACAGCTGCACATGCCAGACGGCCTCTCAGGCTTGTTGACGGGTGTGGAATTGTGCGGTGAAGCACAAGCAGACGCGGGAAGCTGTGGTCCTAACAGTCTGATCGGGGAAACGACCGTCAGCGTAGGACTCGGCGGGGACCCCTACAGTGTCACCGGCGGGAAGGTGTACATCACTGGACCGTATGAGGGCGCGCCGTTCGGGCTATCGGTCGTGGTCCCCGCGAAGGCTGGACCGTACGATCTTGGACAGGTCGTCGTGCGGGGCAGGATCGAAGTGGACCCCACGACCTCCGCGTTGACGGTCACGACCGATACGAGTGGTCGGTTTGCGATCCCGCACATCCTCGATGGTATCCCCCTGCAGATCAAGCACGTGAACTTCACGACGACCAGGCCCGGGTTCACATTCAACCCGACAGACTGCAACCCACTCAAGGTCACGGGCAGCATCTCCAGCACCGAAGGATCAACGAGTGTGGTGTCGGTGCCGTTCCAGGTCACCAATTGTGCGATCCTGGGTTTCAAACCGTCGTTCAAGGTCTCGACCTCGGGAAAGACCTCAAGGGCTAACGGGGCGAGCTTGCACGTCAACTTGGCCTACCCCAAAACAGGGTTCGGGTCCCAGGCGAACATCAAGAGCGTCAAGGTAGACCTGCCGAAGCAGCTGCCCTCCCGCCTTGAAACACTGCAGAAGGCCTGTCCCGTCGCCGTCTTTGAAGCGGACCCCGCCTCCTGCTCCTCCCAATCACGGATCGGAACCGCGAAGGCGACCACGCCACTGGTTCCGGTGCCACTGGAAGGACCCGTGTTCTTCGTCAGTCACGCCGGCGAAAAGTTCCCTGAACTGATCATCGTGCTATCCGGCTACGGCGTGACCGTGGACCTGCGCTCTGAAACGTTCATCAGCAAGACAGGGATCACGAGCAGCACGTTCAGAACGATCCCTGACGTCCCTGTTGGCACATTCGAACTTACTCTGCCCCAAGGCCGCTATTCAGCGCTTGCAGCACCAACCAACCTCTGCAACACGACGCTGAAGATGCCGACAGCGTTCACCGCGCAGAACGGCGCCACGATCAAGCAGAACACACCTATCGCCGTCACGGGCTGCCTAAAGCACAAGAAGACAGCCAAAAAGACAAAGACCAAGCACAAGAAGAAATGAGATGGCTGGCAGAGGAAGCGCACCGCTTGCTCAGGCGGCGCCCAATGGCGTAGCTCGCGCAGGCGGGCGGGCGACGCGCGGGCGCTCCTATGCGGGGACCGTCGACGACGGGGCGCGGTCTGTCGGGCGTGAGCGTGTGATCGATATTCAGCGTGCGCGCTTGATATCGGCGTTGTTCGAGGTCAGTGCCGAGCGTGGCGCCGGGAACGTCGCGGTCGCGCATGTCGTCGAGCGCGCGGGCGTTTCGCGGCGCACGTTCTATGAACTGTTCGCCGACGGCGAGGAGTGCTTCCTGGCGGGGTTCGACGACGCGATCTCGCGTGCCTCGCGCTATGTCCTGGGCTCCTACGATCCCGAGGCCCGCTGGGTCGAACGGGTCAGGGCGGCCCTGTTCGCTCTGCTCGAGTTTCTCGACGCCGAGCGGGGCGCCGGCGAACTGTTGATCGTCGGCTCGCTCGGGGCGGGCGCCAGGGCGATCGAGCGTCGCCGAGAGGTGCTCGAGCGGATCGTGGCCGTCGTCGACGAAGGACGCGAGGAGGCCAAGTCCGGCTCAGAGCTCCCACCGCTCACGGCCGAGGGCATCGTCGGGGGCGTCCTGTCGGTCCTGCACACGCGCCTGCTCGGCCCCACCACGCCCGGCCCGCGCAAGGGGAAGGCCCAGAGCGATTCGCTGCTGGGGCTGAGCGGCCCGCTCATGAGCATGATCGTGCTGCCCTATCTCGGGCCAGCCGCGGCACGCAGGGAGCTCGCCCGCCCGGCTCCGAAGCGGCGGGCTGTGAGCCACGCCGTACCCGGCGACCCCCTGCGCGACGCCGGCATACGGCTCACCTACCGCACGGTGCGAGTGCTCACCTCCGTCGCGGCCAACCCGGGAGCCTCCAACCGTGAGATCGGCCTCGGCGCCGGCATGGATGACCAGGGCCAGATCTCAAAGCTACTCGCACGCCTACAACGCCTCGACCTCATCCAAAACACACGCGCCGCCACAGCCAGAGGAGCCCCCAACGCCTGGGGCCTCACCGAGCGGGGCTGGAACATACAACACGCAATAACAAGACAGAACACCCACAGATGAAAGCCGGCTCAGTCTCGCTCGCTCCGCATGACCCGCTGGTAGCCTTGGCGGTATGGCCGGCACCAGCAAGCGGGCGGCAGAGCGGCAAACCGTCGAACGATCGTCTGGCTGGACACGTGAGGAGCGCGAGCGGGAGGAGCGAGCTCGCATGGTTCGCGCGCGACAGAACAGCGAACAGACTCCTGAGGCGCGTCTGGAGGAGACGCTGCGTCTCAGCCGCTTCATGAGCGAGCTCAGGCAGGGCCTGCCGGGCGATGTTCGAGCCAGATGATCTGCTGCTCGCGCTGACCGACGCCAGCGTAGAGTTCGTCGTCATCGGGGGAGTCGCGGTCGGTGTTCACGGTTTCGTACGCGCGACCAAGGATCTCGACATCGTGCCCGATCCCACGCCTGAGAACTTGGTGCGGCTTGCCGGGCTGCTCGCGGAGATCGGCGCTCGGCACGTCGGTCTCGAGGACTTCTCGGCGGACGAGTTTCCGCACGACCCCACAGACCCAGCGCAACTCGCGGAAGGCGCCAACTTCCGCCTGGAAACCAGCCATGGACCGCTTGACATCCTCCAGTGGGTCTCTGGCGTTGAGGGGGATCTGGCCTATCCCGAGTTGGCCAAGCAAGCGATTACGGTGCGATTCCGCGGCAGGGACATCTGTGTCTGCGGGATCGAGCATCTGCGCGCCATGAAGCGGGCGGCAGGCCGCGAGCAGGATCTCGCTGACATCCGCGAGCTTTCGTTGCCCAGCAGCTGATCGCGGTCGGGCGGCGCGGCTCGAGGCGACAGCCATGTCCTACCCGGGGTTTGTGGAGGACATCGCCGCGCTCAGCTGACCCGCGTGGGGCATGGCCTCTGGAGCCACGGGCTCCTACGATCCCGAGGCCCGCTGGGTCGAACGGGTCAGGGCGGCCCTGTTCGCTCTGCTCGAGTTTCTCGACGCCGAGCGGGGCGCCGGCGAACTGTTGATCGTCGGCTCGCTCGGGGCGGGCGCCAGGGCGATCGAGCGTCGCCGAGAGGTGCTCGAGCGGATCGTGGCCGTCGTCGACGAAGGACGCGAGGAGGCCAAGTCCGGCTCAGAGCTCCCACCGCTCACGGCCGAGGGCATCGTCGGGGGCGTCCTGTCGGTCCTGCACACGCGCCTGCTCGGCCCCACCACGCCCGGCCCGCGCAAGGGGAAGGCCCAGAGCGATTCGCTGCTGGGGCTGAGCGGCCCGCTCATGAGCATGATCGTGCTGCCCTATCTCGGGCCAGCCGCGGCACGCAGGGAGCTCGCCCGCCCGGCTCCGAAGCGGCGGGCTGTGAGCCACGCCGTACCCGGCGACCCCCTGCGCGACGCCGGCATACGGCTCACCTACCGCACGGTGCGAGTGCTCACCTCCGTCGCGGCCAACCCGGGAGCCTCCAACCGTGAGATCGGCCTCGGCGCCGGCATGGATGACCAGGGCCAGATCTCAAAGCTACTCGCACGCCTACAACGCCTCGACCTCATCCAAAACACACGCGCCGCCACAGCCAGAGGAGCCCCCAACGCCTGGGGCCTCACCCAACGCGGCTGGAACATACAACACGCAATAACAAGACAGAACACCCACAGATGAGGCTCACGCGCCGGCCGGCCAGTGCTCGACGTTGAGCTCAGGCATCGGGAAGTGCTTCGGATTGCCCGTCGCCAGTCGAGCGCCGACACCGACGGCGGCGGCGGCGATCAAGCAGTCGGCTTGGCTGAGGGTGACTCCCCTCTCTGCATACTCTTTGCGCCAGCGCCCCGCTCTTTCTCCCTCGGCGAGGTCGAGCCTAGCCAAGCGCATGCCGCCGAGGAAACGCGTGACGAGCGCATCCTCGGCGCTTCTGGCTCCGCGCAACACCTCCTCGACGTTGATCGCACAGATCCAGGGCGCTTGACCGATATCGCGCAGAGCCCGCACGCGCTCAGCCGCTGGGCGCCCGCGCAGCACGTCTATCAGGACGGTGGTGTCGAGCAGCAGTCGCAAGCGCTAGCCGACACGACTCGGGTCGGCGTGTCGTTGCGCTGTCACCCAGGCGGCGGGGTCCGCATCCCACTCATGCTCATGCCCAGCGAGACCGCCGATGCCGGTTTCGATGTCTTCCCAGCGCTGCTCGTCTTCGAGGGCTTGGCGGACGGTCTCCGAGATGAAGATACTGCGACGTCGCCTTCCGACGCGCCTGTCGAGTCGCTGCACGAGGTCGCTGTCCAGAGTAATGTGCAGACGCATGGCCACAAGCTAGCACACAGAAGAGGTCGGAGATCAGGGTTGGGCCGCGATGTTCGAGCTCTCGCGACTATCGTCCGCTCCGATGCTGATCGCGATCGACGGCCCCGCGGGGGCCGGCAAGTCCACTGTGGCCCGCGCGCTCGCCGAGCGGCTCGGCTTCACCTACATCGACAGCGGCGCGATGTACCGCTGCGTCGGGCTGCTCGCGCTAAACGCTCCGGGCGAGGCGCCGGCGACGCTTGCTCGCAGCGCTCGCATCGAGTTCGCGGCAGAGCGTTCCCAGGAGGGCGCGTCTCAGCCGCGCGTACTGCTCGACGGGGGCGACGTCAGTGAGGCGATCCGAGTCCCCGAGGTCTCCGAGGCCGCTTCTCATGTCGCCTCCGACCCGGGCGTGCGCGAGGCGCTTGTGGCTAAGCAGCGCGAGCTGATCTCAGGCGGAGATTGGGTCGCCGAGGGCCGTGACATCGGCACAGTCGTCGCCCCCGATGCCGAGCTGAAGGTCTACCTGACCGCCGATGCGGCGGAGCGCGCTCGCCGCCGCGCCGTAGAGCTGGGCGGAGACCAGGCGACGGTCATGGCCGAGCAGACCTTGCGCGACCAGCGCGACTCCACGCGTGTGCACAGCCCGCTGGAAGCCGCCCCCGGCGCCGTCGTGCTCGACACGACAGGGATGACGATCGAGCAGGTCGTCGAGCGCATCGCGCAACTGACGCTCGCCGCTCGGACGTAGACTCAGCGGCGCCGGGGGTCCTCCGAGCCGGGACGGGCCTCCCGGCCGGTCATACTCCTCTGATGCAAAAGGTCGCGATAGTCGGGTATCCGAACGTCGGCAAGTCCTCGCTAGTGAACCGCTTGGCCGGCTCGCGCGAGGCCGTGGTGCACGAGCGGCCCGGGGTCACACGCGACCGCAACGAGATCGAGTGCGAGTGGAGCGGGCGCACGTTCACGCTGATCGACACCGGCGGCGTCGATTTCCAGGACGAGGATCCGCTGTCCGGCTCGATCCGCGAGCAGGCGCGCGCCGGGCTCGCCGATGCGCTGGTCGCGGTGCTGGTCGTGGACGCCCGTGCGGGAGTGCGCCCTGGCGACGAGGAGATGGCGGAGCTGCTGCGCCGCTCGCCGCTGCCGAGCATCGTCGCCGCCAACAAGTGCGACGGCGTCGCCGATTTGCCGCTCGCGGCCGACTTCCACCGGCTCGGCCTCGGCGAGCCACTGGCGGTCTCCGCCGCGCAAGGGCTCGGCACCGGGGATCTGCTCGACCGGATCGTGGAGCTGCTGCCCGCCGATGAGCAGGCCGCCGCCGACGAGGAGGAGATCCGGCTCGCCTTGATCGGGCGGCCGAACGTCGGCAAGTCCTCGCTCGTCAACCGCTTCCTCGGCGAAGAGCGCGTGATCGTCTCCGAGGTCGCCGGCACCACGCGCGACGCGATCGACACGCCGCTGACGGTCGATACCCCCGAGGGCACAGGCGGTCGCCGGCTCGTCCTGATCGACACGGCCGGCATGCGCCGCCAGTCGAAGGTCACCGACTCGGTTGAGTACTACACCGCGCTGCGCTCCCAGCGCGCGGCCGAGCGCGCCGACGTGGCGCTCGTCGTGTGCGACGCCCGCGACGGCGTCACATCGCAGGACTTGCGCGTCGCGGAGATCGCGATGAAGGCCGGTTGTGCGACGGCGATCGTGCTCAACAAGTGGGATCTCCACGAAGGCACAGAGCAGGACCTAGACCACGAGCGTGCCCGTGTCGCCGAAAAGCTGCGCTTGCGCCCGCGCGTGCTGACCGCCAGCGCCAAGACAGGCCGCAACGTCTCGCGACTGATCGCGGAGACGCTCGCGCTCGGCGACCGCCGCCGCGGGCGCATCCCCACCCCAGAGCTCAATCGCTTCCTAGCCGAGGCGGTCCAGGCGCGCCAGCCGCCCGTCGGGACGCGACGCGGCGGGGGCGGGCGGGGATCGAATCACCGCCTGAAGCTGATCTACATGGCCCAGATCGGGGAGCGCCCGCCGCGCTTTGCGATCCAGGTCAACTCGCGCGCCCGCGTGACGCGCGACTACGCCTACTTCCTGGAGAACCGTTTGCGCGCCCGCTACGGGATGGACGGGGTGCCGCTGATCGTGGACTTCGTCGAGCGTGGCACGCGCACTCGCGAGCGCGCCGCATAGCGGCTCTGCGCGGGCGCCCGCGTGCTCCCATGCGCGGGCCGAATAGACTTCTCTGCCTCTTTCTTCCCGCGAGACCTGTGGAGCCGATCCCCAAGCCATGAGCCACCATTCCGACAAAGAGTTCCTGTTCACCTCCGAGTCGGTCACGGAGGGCCATCCGGACAAGATCGCCGACCAGATCTCAGACGGCGTGCTCGACGCCGTGCTCACGGACGATCCCTACGGCCGCGTCGCCTGCGAGACGCTCGTCAACACCGGCCTGATCGTCGTCTCCGGCGAGATCTCAACCGACACCTACGTCGACATCCAGGAAGTCGCGCGCGAGACGGTGCGCAAGATCGGCTACGACAACGCCGCCTACGGCTTTGACTGCGACACGTGCGCGGTGATTAACGCGATCGACAAGCAGTCGCCCGACATCGCCCAGGGCGTCGACGCGGCGTATGAGACACGCCACGACCCCGCCGACGAGGACGAGCTCGACATCGCCGGCGCGGGCGATCAGGGGATGATGTTCGGCTACGCCTCGAACGAGACCGACGAGCTGATGCCGCTGCCGATCGCGCTCGCCCACAAGCTCTCAAAGCGCCTCGCCGAGGTGCGCAAGGGCGAGGTGCTGCCCTACCTGCGCCCCGACGGCAAGACGCAGGTCACGGTGCGCTACCAGGACGGGCGCCCGGTCGAGATCGAAAAGATCCTGATCTCCACCCAGCACGCCGACGGGATCGACTCCGAGACGCTGATCAAGCCCGACCTGTTCGAGCACGTCCTGCACCCCGTGCTGCCGGCCGAACTCTACGACGAGAAGAAGCTCATGAAGAACTTCCTCGTCAACCCCACCGGTCGCTTCGTGATCGGCGGGCCGATGGGCGACTGCGGGCTCACCGGGCGCAAGATCATCGTCGACACCTACGGTGGCATGGCCCGTCACGGCGGCGGCGCCTTCTCCGGCAAGGACCCCTCGAAGGTCGACCGCTCCGCCGCCTACGCCGCGCGCTGGGTCGCCAAGAACATCGTCGCCGCCGGCCTGGCCGACCGCGCCGAGGTGCAGGTCGCCTACGCGATCGGCGTGGCCCATCCAGTGTCGGTGATGGTCGAGACGTTCGGCACCGAGAAGATCGGTCGCGGGGAGATCGCGAGGCTCGTCGACGAGCACTTCGATCTGCGCCCGGGCGCCTTTCGCGAGGAGCTCAAACTGCACCGCCCGATCTACCAGAAGACCGCCGCCTACGGTCACTTCGGTCGTGAAGACCACGACTTCACTTGGGAGAAGACCGACAGGGCTGAGGCCTTGCGCACCGCTGCCGGGCTCGAGGCCTCGAGCACCGCCGTCTGACCAGGAGGGCCTCTGGACGGCGCCATACGGCGTCCTCCCTCCCTATGTGCGTAGCACACCGCGGTCGGTGCGTCCTTGTCTGGCTTGCCCAGAGACCCTCCTGGGGCGCAGGTGCGCCGTGAGCCGATCCGGCGCCGCCATTAGAGTGGGCAGGTGTCAGCGATAGCCCAGGTCGAGCCGATGACGACGGCCCGCGCGTTGCGCGGGCCGTTTGACTACAGGCTGCCCGAGGAGCTGCGCGAGGGCGTGGGCGTCGGCTCGATGCTCGTCGTCCCGTTCGGCCGGCGCGAGATACTGGGCGTGGTCACCGCCTTGACGGATCGCAGCGAGATCTCCGAGGAGAAGCTGCTGGCGCCATTGCGCGCGCTCGAGCTCGGCGTCCCGATCGACCTGGTCGCGCTTGCCGAGTGGCTCGCCGAGGAGTACTGCTCGACGCTCGCACGCGCGCTCGCGCTGGTGCTGCCTCCGGCCGCCACGCGCCGCCTGAGCGGGCGCAAACGACGACTCGCGCCGGCGCGAGCCGAGCACGTCAGGGTCGGCGCGCGCACGGCGGGCCCGCCCGAGCTCACCGCCGAGCAGTCCGCCGCGCTGAGGGAGCTCGCGGTCGCGCTGCGTGGCTCGGAGCCCCAGACGCGGCTGCTCGCCGGGATCACCGGCTCGGGCAAGACCGAGGTCTACCTGCGCGTCGCCGCACAGGCGCTGGAGCAGGGACGCGGCGCGATCGTGCTCGTTCCCGAGATCGCGCTCACGCCGCAGATCGTCGGGCGCTTCGTCGAGCGCTTCGGCGACACCATCGCGGTCCTGCACTCGCGCCTGACGGTCGCTCAGCGCCGCGAGGAGTGGCGGCGCCTGCGCGTCGGCGAGGCGCGCGTGTGCGTGGGGCCGCGCTCGGCCGTGTTCGCCCCGATCGAGCGGCTCGGGCTGATCGTCGTCGACGAGGAGCACGACTCCTCCTACAAGCACGAGGGCGACCCACGCTACGACGCGCGCGCCGTCGCCGCGCGGCGCGCGAGCGATTGCGGCGCGCTGCTGCTGCTCGGCAGCGCCACCCCGCGCCCGGAGAGCGTCCACGACGCCGCCGGCACGATCCGGCTCTCGCGCCGCGTCGACGGCCGGCCGCTGCCGCATGTGAGCGTGCTCGACATGCGCGAGCAGGCCCACGGGCTGCACCCGCTGACCTCACAGGCGCTAGCCGACGTGCGCGCGAGCCGTGGCAAGGCGATCGTGCTGCTCAACCGCCGCGGCTGGTCGAACTTCCTCACCTGCCGCGCATGCGGGCGCGTGTGGGGCTGCCCGCAGTGCGACGTCGCGCTCGTCCTGCACCGTGCCGGGGGGATCGTCGCCTGCCATCACTGCGGCCATCGCGAGCGCGCGCCCAGCCAGTGCGGGTGCGGGTCGCTGTCGGTGGCGCGCCACGGCGCCGGCACAGAGCGCGTCGAGCACGATCTTGCCGCCACGCTCGACGACGGGGGCTTCCCGGTCTTTCGTCTCGACGCGGACACGACCAGCGGCTCGGGCGCGGAGGTCGGGGCTCTGCTCAGCCGCTTCGAGGCGGCTCCCGCGGGCGTCCTGATCGGCACGCAGATGGTCGCCAAGGGTCACGACTTCGCCGACGTGACGCTCGGCGTCGTGCTCGACGCCGACGCAACGCTGCGCTTTCCCGACTTCCGCGCCGAGGAGCGCACGTTCGCGCTGGTCTGCCAGCTCGCTGGCCGTGTCGGGCGCGGCAACGACGGGAGCGTGCTCGTGCAGACGATCGCGCCGGAGGCCCGCTCCATCGCCCACGCCGCCGCTCACGACAGCGACGGCTTCCTCGCCGGCGAGCTTCAACGCCGCCGAGCGCTCGGCTACCCGCCGTTCTCGAGCCTGATCCGGATCGTGTGCTCGGCTGAGCGCTCCGATCGCGCCCGCGCCGCCGCCGAGGCGGTGCGCGCCGGCGTCGTTGGCCGCGACGGCGACGCCAGCGAGGACCGGGCCGTGCTCGGGCCGGCTGGATTGTTTCGCCTGCGCGGGCGTGAGCGTCAGGTGCTGGTCGTGAAGGCGCCCCCGCGCAGCCGCGCGGCCGTGATCCACAGCGTCGGCGCGGCGGTTCAGCGCACGGCCGACGCACGCGCACACGCGGGCGTGAGCTTCAGCGTCGACGTGGATCCCCAGTAGCGGCCCAACCGACGTGGTTCGCCACGGAGGCGAGCCCTAGACTTCTGGTGATGAGCGACGAGGAGGTCATGGACGCGGAGGTCGAGCCCGAGCAGGGCGCCTCGACCGTCGCCGAGCTCGATCCGCAGACGCGGGCGCGCCGCGACGCCGCCCTGCGTCACGTGCGCAAGTTCGGCGACCCTGTGCTGCGCGCCGTCGCGCTGCCGGTCGACCGCTTCGACGGCGCGCTCGCCGAGGAGGTCGAGCGCATGGGAGAGCTGATGCACGATGCGCTCGGCATCGGGCTCGCCGCCACCCAGTTGGGGGTCTTGCACCGCGTGCTCGTCTACAGCGCATACAGCGATGACCCGCTGAGCGTGCTCGTCAACCCCGTGATCGAGTGGTCAAGCGACGAGCTGGAGACGCTCGAAGAGGGCTGCCTGAGCCTGCCGGGCGTGCACGTCGAGGTCGAGCGTCCGGCGCGGGTGCGCTGTCGCGCGCGCGACAGCGAGGGCAACGAGATCGTCGTCGAGGCTGAGGGCTTGGAGGCGCGCGTGATCCAGCACGAGGTCGACCATCTGGACGGCATCCTGATCCTCGACCGGATCCCGCGCGAGCTGCGCAAGCAGGCGATGCGTGCGATGCGCGAAGCGGTCACCGCCGCAAGCGCGGCATAGCGGGCGCTCGCGGGCCCGGCGATAGGCTGCCGGCACGTTGCGCACCGTCTTCCTCGGCACATCCAATTTCGCCGCCGCCGTGCTCGCGCGTCTCGCCGGCGAGGCCGAGCGAAGCGACCGATCCGGGGCGCCCGGCCCACTGAGCGCGGTCGGTCGGCACCGCCCGGCGCTTGTCATCACGCGTCCCGAGCGTCCCGCCGGCCGTGGCCGCAAGCCGACCGCGCCACCGGTCGCCGATACCGCGCGCGCCCTCGGCCTGCGCCTCGCCCAGCCCGAGAGCGTCAACGACTCGGACACGCGCGAGCTGATCGGGAGCGTCGCGCCCGACGTGCTGGTCGTGTGCGCCTTCGGCGCGCTCGTCAAGGAGCCGCTGCTGTCCGACTACGAGCTGCTGAACGTGCACCCCTCGCTGCTGCCGCGCTGGCGCGGCGCGGCGCCGATCGAGCGCGCGATCATGGCCGGCGACGACTGCACGGGCGTCTCGATCATGCGCCTCACGGCCGGCCTCGACAGCGGGCCAGTCTGCCTTACAAAGAGCGAGAAGATTTTGATTAACGATACGTTCGGGTCGTTGGCCCCGAAGCTCGAGCAGGTGGGAGCGGACCTGCTCCTCAGGGCGCTCGACACGCTTGGCCACGGCGAGCCGCTCGCGTTCGCCGAGCAGGACGAGCGACTGGTCACCTACGCTGAGAAGATCGGGCCGGGCGACCGCCTGCTGGACCCGGCCAGGCCCGCCGTCGAGCTGGAGCGCCTTGTGCGCGCCCTGCACCCGCACGTGGGCGCGCGCGTCGCCCTCGCCGACGGGACGCTGCTCGGCGTGCAACGTGCGGCGCTCGCTCCGGACGCCCTCGCCGACGCCGGCGTATACGCGAGCGAAGGCCGCCTGCTGCTCGGCTGCTCGGATGAGGCGCTCGAGCTGCTCGTCGTCCAGCCGCCGGGCAAGCGAGCGATGGATGCGGGGGCGTTCCTGCGTGGCCGCCAGCTGCCGTCCGCCTGATGGCAGGAGCCGGCGGAGCCGATCGTGGACGCGCGCGGGAGGGACGCGCGCGTCGCGAGCCGCGGCTCGCGGGCGCTCCGATCGCGCCCGCGCGGCGCTGCGCCTACGCGGTCATCCGTCGTGTGTTCGAGCAGGGCGCCTACGCCGACCGCGCGCTGCAGGCGCAGGCGGGCGAGCTCGACGCGCGCGACCGCGCGCTCGCGATGCGGCTCTCCTATGGCGCGATCCAGCGTCGAGGCACGCTCGACCATCTGATCGAGCGGCTCGCGCGGCGCCCAGTGGACCGGCTCGACGCGCCGCTGCTGGCGGCGTTGCGGCTCGGCCTGTACGAGCTGCTGTATCTGAGCGGCGCCCCCGACCATGCGATCGTCGCGGACTGTGTCGAGCTTGCCAAGGGCGAGCGCGGGCGCGGTCACGGCCTCGTCAACGCCGTGCTGCGCCAAGCGGCGCGCGAGGGAGCGACGGCGCTGCTCGGAGGGCTGAGCGACGGCACGCCCGAGCAGGCGGCGATCGCCCACTCCCACCCCGAGTGGATCGCGCGCATGTGGTGGCGCGAGCTCGGCCCCGAGGACGCCCGTGCGCTGATGGCAGCCGACAACGAGCCCGGCGAGCTCGCGTTGCGCGTCAACACGCTGCTCACCGACGCCGCGACCGTCTCAGGTGAGCTCAGGGCGCCCACGCACACCGATCCCGAGCTGCCCGAGGCGCTCGTGCTGGAGGGCCCGCTCGACCTGCACGGCTCGAGCCTGTGGGGCGCGGGCGCGATCCTCGCCCAGTCGCGCGCGGCGATGCTCGTCGCGCGCGCGCTCGACCCACGGCCGGGCGAGCGCGTGCTCGACCTGTGCGCCGCCCCGGGCGGCAAGAGCACTCACATCGCCGCGCTGATGGGCGGTGAGGGGGAGGTGCTCGCCGTCGAGCGCAACCCCGCCCGCGCCGCGGAGCTTCGCGACACCGCGCGCAGGCTGCACGCCACGAGCGTGCGCGTCGAGGTCTCCGACGCCGCGGCGCCCCGGCCCGCGGGAGAGCGCTTCGATCGTGTGCTCGTCGACCCGCCCTGCTCTGGGCTCGGGACGCTGCAGGCGCGCGCCGACCTGCGCTGGCGCGTCACGCCCGAGCAGGTCTCGCAGATGGCCGCGACGCAAGCGGCGATCCTCGACGCCGGGGCGCGCGCACTCCGTCCGGACGGCGTGCTGGTCTATTCGACGTGCACGATCTCCCCGGACGAGAATGAGCGACAGATAGAACAGTTCCTAGCTCGTAACTCGGACTTCGCGCTCGATGACCTTACGAACGAACAGCAAATCCATACCCATCCCCACGCCCCCAACGTCCTCTTGACGATGCCTCACCGCGAGCATACGGCCGGCTTCTTCATCGCGCGGATGCGGCGGGTGGGCGAGCCGTCCCCGGGTAGGCTCTGAGAATGGAGGGCGACCATGAGACCCCGGCGAGCGAGCACGTCGACCTGGGGCCGCTGTGCCCGAACTGCGGCGAGCCGTGGCTGCGCCCCACGAACCTGCCTGGCAGATACCGCTGCGTCTACTGCATGCACCGCTTCGAGCTCTCCTCGGTGTGCCCCAACTGCGGTGAGCACTCGACGATCGTGCGCATGTCATCCACCGCGATCCTCAAGTGCAACAACTGCGGCGACAGCATGCTGATGCCGATATGAACACGCATGGCGGCGCCGGGCGGCGTCCTCCCTCCCTCATGTGCTCAGCACACCGCGGTCGGTGCGTCCTTGCCCGGCTTGCCCTGCGTGTCCATATGAGCCCGGGTATGTGAGGATCTGCCCGTGAGCACCACAGATCTTCTGCGCGAGGTGCGGGTGGCGCCGTCGATCCTGTCGGCCGACTTCGCGCGCTTGGGCGAGCAGGTCGCCGAGGTGCTCGACGCGGGCGCGCGCGTGATCCACGTCGACGTGATGGACGGTCACTTCGTCCCGCCGATCACGATCGGCCCGCTCGTCGTCTCCGCGCTGCGCGAGCAGGTGGAGCGGCGCCGGCGCGGTCCTCGACGTGCACCTGATGATCGAGCGTCCCGAGCGCCACGTCGAGGAGTTCGTCAAGGCCGGCGCCCACTCGATCACCTTTCACGCCGAGGCGACACCGCACGTGGCGTACGCCGCGGCGTGCGTGCGCGACGGCGGCGCCTGCGTGGGCGTCGCGATCAACCCGGCCACGCCTGTGGGCGCGCTGGCTGAGATGGCCGATTCGATCGACCTCGCGCTGTGCATGACGATCAACCCCGGCTGGGCGGGGCAGCCGTTGATCGAGCACACGCTCGAGAAGGTCGAGCGCCTGCGCCACATCCTCGGCGAGGGGGTCGCGCTCGAGGTGGACGGCGGCGTGGATTCGTCAACCGCGTCTGCCTGCCGCGCCGCCGGCGCCAACCTGTTCGTCGCCGGCTCGGCCGTCTTCGGATCGCCCGACCCGGCCGCGGCCTATCGGGCGATCGTGGAGGCCGCCGGCGCGCTCTGAGGCGCCGGGGCGGCGCCGCTGCCGCGATAGACGGCGCCGAGCAAGAGCGCGAGCAGGCCGGCCGCGCCGAAGTAGCCGATCTCGGTGCGCAGCAGTTCGTCGCTCACGAGCGGCAGCAGCATCCACACGACGAAGATCGCCGCCGCGCTCAGCCAGCACAGGGCCGCCGCTCGCGCCTGGTCGCGCGCGAGCGCCGCCTGGTTGAGCGTGCCCGAGGCGAGGTGCATGCCCATCCCGAGCCCGACGAGCGCGAGCCCCACGCGCCCGTAGTCGTAGCTGCTGGCCGAACAGGTGGCTCATCACGAACGGGCCGATCGCGAGCAGGCCGAGCGCGACCGCGCCGGCGAAAGCGGCGATCGCGAGCAGCGTGACGCGGATCGCGCGCGCGAACGCCTCGTGACCGTCGGTTGCCTCCAGCCCCGTCAGGTGGGGGAGCAGCGAGGTCTGGATCGCCTGGAACAGCTGCAGCGGCGCGCGCGCGATCAGCAGCACGTCGAACACGATCCCCACGAGCGCTTTGTTCGTGGCGGTCGCCGCGATCGTGAGCACCGCCGCGTTCAACAGCGTCTGCTCGGAGAGCATGATCCCCGAGACCCAGCCGGCGAAGCCCGTCCCACGCCGCAGCGAGAGATCGTCGGTGCCGCCGCCTCCTGCACCGCCCTCCGTGCCCGGCCCCGCGAGCGCCGCGTCAGCCTCGTCGACGGTGATCGGCCGAGCCGCGCCGCGTCGGCGCGGTGCGCGTGCGGCGCCGAGCTCCCGGTTGCCCCCGCCGCTCCTCGCGGCTGCGTGCGAACGCCGCCGGCACCACGACCAGCGACACCAACGGCGCGGCCGCGATCCCCAGCGCCACCGCCGTCTGCCCACTGGTGATCCCGAGCGCCGCCGCCAGCGCGAAGCACAGGCGCGACACCGCCTCCATCAGCACGAGCCCGCCGAACAGGGCGAAGTACTCGTGTCCCGCCAGCCAGCCGCGCGCGAAGTAGCTGGCGGCGTATGCCAGCGTGCCGACCACGAGCACGTAGTACAGCGCTTCATAGTGGTCGAACACGTGGTCGATCAGCTCTTCCTTCAACGCCAGCGCGACGATCAGGAACGTGAGCGCGAAGCCGGCCTGGATCGCGATCGGCACGCGCACCGAATGCTGTGCGTGCCCGCGCGCCCTGCGCTCGGCGATCGTGCGTGCGAGCAGCTGTTCGATCGGCCTGTAGATCACCGAGATGATCACGAACATGATCGACCACAACAGCGCGATCGCGAGACGCCGCTTCTTCGCCGAGCACGTGGCTCGAGATCGAGAAGTACGCGAACGTCAGCAGCCCCGTGCAGGCGATCCCGATCGAGAGCATGCGCGCGCCGCTGCCGTAAGAGCGACCCTGCCTTGCCGCATCTGGCTCGCCTCCCGCGCGCGCGCGGACGGCCGGTCGGACATGTCGGGCGGTTGGCCGGGCGCTTGGCTAGAGGCGGACAAGCAGCATCGTCCAGGGGAACGGCGAGCGCGTCTCGACCACCTCGCCGTGGCGCGAGAGCAGCCGCACGAACGAGCGCTTGGACCAGTGGTTGAGATGGCCCGGGAGTGTTGCCCAGCGCTGGCCAGTAGGCCCCGCGCGCCATGTTGAGCATCCGCCACAGCGGCTCGCGCGGCACCGACACGAGCAGGTGGCGCTGCCCGCAGCGCGCCATCTCGGCGAGCGTGTGCTCGGGGTCTGGGACGTGCTCGAGCACCTCGATCGCCGCTCACCACGTCGAACTCCCCGTCGGCGAACGGCAGGTTCTCGGCGCGCATCACCCTGTACTCGAGGTTCGGCGCCTTGCGCTGCTCCCAGCCCGCCTGGATCGACGGCTCCTCGAGGTCGATGCCCACGACGCGCGCTCTCGCCGAGGCGTGCGCCCAGCTGTGCACGAGCACGCCCTCGCCACAGCCGACGTCGAGCAGCGACTCGGGGTCGGCCGCCGTGAACAGCTCGTCGAGCGTGCGCTCGAAGCCGGCCATCATGCGCCTCACGAGCGGGTTGGTCGAGCCGTACTTGTCGTACGTGTTGCCGGTGACGATCCCGTCCTCGGAGACTGTCACGCCGCCGCTCATACCCGCACCGTCTCCTCCGCCGGCGGCTCCTCCTCGACGGGCGCGCCGCGGCGCATTCGACGTCTGGCCGGCCGCGCCGCCGCGTCTCGATCAGGCGCCGGGCGGGCAGGGTTCGATTCGTAGTGAGAGGGCGCCACCCCGAGCTGCAGCTCGATCCTGCGCACCCGCTCGAACGTCTTCTGCGTCATCACCCGCTGCGCGGCCAACAGGTCGCCGATCACGCCCAGCGCCCACAGCACGACCGCCGCGATGAACAGCACCGCCCCGAGGATCAACGACTGCACGTGCCCCTTCCCGTTGCCTTCCGCGTACGCCACCACGAAGCGCACCCACACGGCGAGCGACACGAGCCCGATCAGCCCCGCCAGGCTCCAGAACACGCGCAACGGCTCGTACTGCGCATAGATGCGAAAGATCGAGATCGAGTTCCTGCGCACATACGCCCACATCGACGGGAACAGGCGCGACTCGCGCGTCTTCGGGTTCGTGCGGATCGGGACGTGGTCGATCGCCACCAGGTGCTTGCCCGCCTGGATGATCGTCTCGAGCGTATAGGTGAATTTCGAGACGACCAGGATCTGGATCGCCGCCTCGCGGTTGTAGGCCCTAAAGCCCGACGTCGTGTCCGGCACGCTCGTCGAGGAGGCCTGACGGACGACCCACGAGCCGAGCCGCTGCAGGCTCTTCTTCACCGGCGAGAAGTGCTCGATGTTCGTCACCTCGCGGTCGCCCACCACCATGTCGGCGTTCCCCGTCGAGGATCGGCTTCACGAGCTTGACGATGTCCGGGCCGTAGTACTGGTTGTCTGCGTCGGTGTTCACCACCACGTCAGCGCCCAGCTTCAAGCACGCGTCGAGCCCCGCCTGAAAGCCTGCGGCGAGGCCCTTGTTGTTCGTCAGCCTCACGATGTGGTCGATCCCGTGCGCACTGTGCCACCGCGATCGTCTCGTCGGTCGAGCCGTCATCGACGATCAGCCACTCCACGACGTCGAACCCCTCCACCTCGCGCGGGAGGTCCGCCAGCGTCCGCGGCAGCTGCTCCGCCTCGTTGAAGCACGGGATCTGGATGATGAGCTTCATCGGCGAAAGCCTAGTTCTCGCCCCGGCCCCCGCAGTGGGACCGGCACCGGGACGGAGAGATGAGCTTCATCCGGCGACAGCCTACCCCTCTAGGCTCTACGCGCCGATGGCAAGCGCACGTTGACCCGGACCGGGCCGGGGTGGTATCCAGCTGCGGAGATTGCGTGCCATACCAGCCTCGCGATGGGCCAAGCTCGCGTTCGCGGCCATGTGCGCGCTCGCGCTCGTCGGCTACTTCGCCTACCCCACCTACCCGACCTACGACTCCTTCTACGCGCTCCTGTGGGGACGCGACGTCCTGCACCTGCACATGCCCGACTTCCACGTCTACCGCGGCCCCACCGAGCACCCGCTCGGCGATCGCCTTCGGGGCGCTCTGCTCGATCTTCGGCCAGGGCGGGGCGCGCCTCATGGTGCTCGGCTCGATCGTCTCCTTCGTGGCGCTCGTCGCGGGCGTCTACCGGCGTCGGGCGGCTCTGCTTCGGGCCTGCTCGTCGGAGCGGTCGCCGGGCTGCTCGTCCTGAGCCGCTTCTTCGTCGAGAACCTCGCCGCCCAGGGCTACCTCGACATCTCCTACGTCGCCCTCGTCGTGTGGGCCACGGCGCTCGAGATCGAGCGCCCGCGGCGCGGGCCGCGTCGTGTTCCTGCTGCTCGCCGCCGCCGGCCTGCTGCGCCCCGACGCCTGGCTGCTGAGCGGCATCTACTGGCTGTGGTGCGCGATGACCCGCCGACAACCGCGACGCGTCTGCGCTATCTCGTGCTCGCCGCGATCGCCCCCGTCCTGTGGCTGGGCGTGGACGCGGTCGTGACCGGCAACCCGCTCTACTCCCTGCACTCCACATCTGGCCTGGCCGCCGAACTGGGGCGCACCCAGGGCTTCTCCGAAGTCCTCTCCTCGACCTGGTCCTACGCGGTGCGCATCGACAAGCTGCCCGTCGTGCTCGGCGGCATCCGCGGCGTGCTGATCGCGATCTGGCTCGCCCCGCGACGCGTGCTCGTGCCGCTCGTCGTGCTCGCCACGCTGCTGTTCGTGTTCATCGCCGAGGGCGCCGCCGGCGCTTCGGTCGTCGACCGCTACATGATCGGCGCGGCCGTCGTGGCGCTCGTCTTCTGCGCCGTCGCGGTCGGGGGCTGGTCGATGCTCGAGCCCGGCTCCGCCCTGCGACGCGTGTGGATGGCCGGCGCGGCGCTGCTCGTGCTCTACGGCGGGGTCGTCCGCGGCGACGACGCTCAGCCTGGGGAGCCTGCGCACCACGCTCGCCTACCACGAGGACTTCCACGAGGGACTCGTCGCGGCCCTGCACAGCCCCGCCGTCAAAGCTCAGCTGAGGCGCTGCCCGCTGCTCTCGCTCCCCAACAACAAGCTGATCCCCGACGCGCGCTGGATCCTCGACAGCACCGGCCAGCGCGACATCGTCGCCCGCAGCCAGGCCACCGCCGACGCGCGCAAGGGCGCCCATGGCCTCGAGCGCCGGATCCGCGCTGGGAGCGTCGCCGTCTACCCGCTCGGCGAAGCCGTCTTCGTCGAGGCGATCGTCGACGTCGGCGACGACCCCCGCGATCAGGTGCCGCTGCGCGGCTTCAAACGCGTCTACACCAGCCGCTACTACGCGGTCTATGCCAACTGCTGAGCCCGGCGCTGGGCCTGGCCGGCGCTCGGCCTCGTGCTGGTCGGCGCCCTCGCCCTGCGTCTGTGGGGCGTTGGCCAGGGTCTGCCCTACATCTACAACATCGACGAGGCCGGCCATTTCGTGCCCAAGGCGGTCGCCATGTCCGCCCACGGCCTCAACCCGCACTACTTCGTCAACCCGCCCGGCGCTCACCTACGTCCTGCACTTCGTGTTCGTCCTGCTGGTTCGGCGGGCGCCCACGGGGTCATCCGCGAATACGCCCTGCACCCCGACCGGGTCTTCCTCGTCGCGAGGGTCACCGTCGCGCTGCTCGGCTCGGGCGCCGTCTGGCTGCTCTACCTGCTCGGCGCCCGCCTCTTCGACCGCCGCGTCGGGCTGCTCGCGGCGGCGCTCCTCGCGGTCGCCTTCCTGCCCGTCTTCTACGGGCACTACGCGCTCAACGACGCCGCCACGCTGCTCCCGCTCACGCTCTCGCTGTTCGGTAGCGCCGGCGTCATGCTCCACGGACGCACGCGCGACTACGCGCTTGCCGGGGTCGGCCTCGGCCTCGCCTGCGCCAGCAAGTACACCGCCGGCATCGCGATCGTGCCGCTCGCCGCGGCTGTCGCCGCCCACTATCTGAAATCCTCGCCGCGGCTCCCCGACCGACTCGGCGCCGACATCCGCGACGGCCCGCTCTCGGTGGGCGCAGGTGGTCGGGACTCGCCGTCGCGGGCACGGTGCCATCGCCGCCTTCCTGCTTGCCAACCCCTACGCGCTGCTCGACTTCCAGCGCTTTCACTCAGAACTCATCCACCAGTCGAGCCTCTCCGGGGAAGCCCAAGGCAAGCTCGGGCGCTCCCGAGACAGGGCGGGCTCCTCTACTACCTCTGGTCGTTCACCTGGGGGCTCGGATGGGCGCCCGCGCTCGCCGCGCTCGGCGGCGCCATCGCGATCTGGCGTCGCGACGCGCGCATCGGCTGGCTGCTCGTGCCCGCGGCTGCTCCTCTTCCTCGCCTTCATGGGCCTGCAGGACCGCTACTTCGGGCGCTGGCTGTTGCCGATCTTCCCGATCGCGTGCCTGCTCGCCGCGTACTTCGCACGCACGCTCCTCACGATGGCTCGCGAGGGGTGAGTCGCGCTGACCCGGCGCCGGCGACAGTCCGGCTGTGGCGCCGCACGCGTCGCCGCGTGGGGCCAGGCGCGTTTCGCGAACGCCTGGCTCACCGGCCTCGCGTCGTGCGCCCGCTGCTCGCTCAGGGCCTCGCTCTACAGCGTCCACAACGACGTCGTGCTGGCGCGCGCGGACACGCGCAACCTCACCCGATCGTGGATGGTCGCGCACGTGCCGCGCGGCGCGCGCATCGTGCTCGAGCCGGTCGTGCTCGCCTCGTGGATCGAGCAAGGCGGAGGGTCGAGCGCCAGGCGCTGGGAGAAGTATCCGTCGCTGCAAGTCGGTGATCGCGCCCGACGGCAGCGCTCGCGCCACAGAGCGCGCCATTCGGTGGCGCTGGAGGACTACGAGACCACGCTCAGCCCTGCGTTGATCGGCTGGTACGAGCGGCAGGGCTACTGCTGGGTCGTGAGCGGCTCCACCGAGTCGGGTCGCGCGCTTGCCGATCCGCGCGCCGCGCCGCTGGCGGTCGCCTACTACCGCGCGCTCGCCTGCGCAGGCCGAAGTCGCCTATCGCGTCTCGCCGTACTCGCGGGGCTCACGTCCACCCGCGTTCAACTTCGACTGGACCTTCGACTACTACCCGCTCTCCTACACGCGCCCGGGCCCTGAGATGACCGTCTATCGACTGCGCGGCGGGCGTTGCGCGTGATGCGCACGGGACCGAGCCCCTATCCTGGACAGTCGTATGACGATCACCACCGACACCGACCGCGTCCATCTCGCGGCGAGCGATCGAGCTCGCCGAGCACGGGGCCGGCGAGGTGAAGCCGAACCCGCTCGTAGGGGCGGTCGTCGCGCGCGACGGGGAGGTGCTCGGCGAGGGCTGGCACGAGCGCTACGGCGGCCCGCACGCCGAGGTCAACGCGATCGAGGCATGTGGAGCGGGGGAGCTCGCCGGCGCCACGCTGTACGTGTCGCTCGAGCCGTGCTGCCACGAGGGCAACACGCCCCCGTGCACCGACGCGATCATGCAGGCCGGCATCGCGCCGCGTGGTCGTGGCCTCCGACGACCCCACCGAGAAGGCGTCGGGGCGGGGTCTTGGGATCCTGCGCGACGAGGGAGTCGAGGTGATCGTCGCCGACGGCGAGCTGGCCGCCCGCGCACGCCTGCTCAACCAAGCCGTTTCGCAAGCACGCGCGCGTGGGTCGCCCATGGGTGCTGTTCAAGTCCGCGATGACCCTCGACGGCAAGGTCGCCACGCGAGCGGGGGACTCGCAATGGATCAGCGGCGAGGAAAGTCGCCTGCTCGCCCACACCTGGCGAGCGTCGGTCGACGCGGTGGTCGTCGGGATCGGCACCGCCCTCGCCGATGACCCCCAGCTGACCGCGCGGCCCGACGGGATCCCCGCCGAGCTGCCACGCCAGCCACGCCGCGTCGTGTTCGACTCGCTCGCGCGCCTGCCGATCTCCTCCCAGCTCGTGGCGCGCCGCCGACAGGTGCCGCTGACCGTGTGCGTATCGCGCGCCGCGGCGCGCTCCGACACCGATGCGCTGGAGGCCGCCGGCGCGGAGGTGCTCGTCGCCACCGGAGAAAACGAGCCGGCGCGCGTGCGCTCGGCGCTCGACCAGCTCGGCGCGAGCGGGATCGCCTCGGTGCTGCTGGAGGGCGGCCCGCACCTCGCGGGCGCGTTTCTCGACGCTGGCGAGGTCGACGAGATCCGCCTGTTCCTCGCCCCGATCCTGCTCGGCGGGCGCACCGCGCGCGATCCCCTCGAGGGCGAAGGCGTGGAGCGCATCTCCGAGGCGTCTGCGCGCGCTCTCGTTCGAATGCGACCGCGTCGGCGACGACCTCCTCGTCTCAGCGCGTCTGCGCGAGTGGTAACCCGGCCTCCGATCGACGATGAGCTTGCAGAGATGTTCACCGGCCTGATCGCCGACCTCGGCAGCGTCCGCGAGCGTCGAGCTGCGACGCCGACGGCGCGACGCTCGAGATATCGAGACGCCGCTCGCCGGCGAGCTCGCCGAGGGCGACTCCGTGGCGGTCAACGGCGTGTGCCTCACCGCCACGGCCGTAGACGGCCATGGCTTTCGCGCGCAGGCGATGGTCGAGACGCTGAGGCGCTCGTCGCTCGAGCGCCTCGTGGTCGGCGCGCGCGTCAACCTGGAGCTTGCGCTGCGCGCCGACGGCCGGCTCGGCGGGGCACATCGTGCAGGGGCACGTCGACGGCACCGGGACGATCGAGGCGGGTGCGCGAGGAGGGCTTCGCGCGAGTGCTCGACGTTGACGTCGAGGCCGGGCACGGGAGATGATCTGACGCGCTATCTGGTGGAGAAGGGCTCGGTGGCGCTCGACGGGGTGAGCCTGACGGTGAGCGAGCTTCGCGACGGCGGGCTTCTCGGTGTCGCTGATCCCGAGACGCTCGCTCGCACCAAGCTCGGGGAGGCGCAGGTCTGGGGATCGGGTCAACTCGAGGTGGACATCCTCGCCAAGCATGTAGAGCGACTCGAAAATGGAGGCCCGCGTATGAGCCAGTCAAAGACAACGACCGCAACGGAAACGACCGCAGCCGAGACCACACCCCCACACGCGCGCGGGGCCAGCCCGTTCGCGACCATCGAGGAGGCGATCGAGGAGATCAGGCAGGGCAAGATGGTTGTCGTCTGCGACGACGAGGACCGCGAGAACGAGGGCGACGTCGTGATGGCGGCCCAGTTCGTGACGCCCGAGGCGATCAACTTCATGGCCAAGGAGGCACGCGGCTGGATCTGCCTGGCGCTGACTCCTGAGCGCTGCGACGAGCTCGACCTCGAGCTGATGACGGCTAAGAACGAGTCGGCTCTGCAGACCCCCTTCACGGTCACGATCGAGGCACGTGAGGGTGTCACGACCGGCGTCTCGGCGCACGACCGCGCGCGCACGATGCAAGTCGCGACCGACCCCGCCAGCCGGCCCGACGACCTGGTGCAGCCCGGTCACGTCAGCCCGCTGAAGGCAAAGACGGGCGGCGTGCTCGAGCGCACCGGCCATACCGAGGCAAGCGTCGATCTGGCGCGCCTGGCCGGTCTGATCCCGGCGGGGGTGATCTGCGAGGTGATGAACGAGGACGGCTCGATGGCGCGCGTCAGCGACCTCACCCGCTACTGCGAGCGTCACCGCTTGAAGATGATCACGATCGCCGACCTGATCGCCTACCGTCGGCGCAACGACCAGCTCGTCGAGCGAGTCGTATCGACGCGCCTGCCGACGGCCTTCGGCGACTTCGAGGCGGTCGGCTACCGCTCGCTGGTGGACGACAAGCACCACGTGGCGCTCGTCAAGGGAGACGTCGCCGGGCGTGAGGACGTGCTCGTGCGCGTGCACTCAGAGTGTCTGACCGGCGACGTGTTCCACTCGCTGCGCTGCGACTGCGGCGAGCAGCTCGCCTCGGCGCTGTCGATGATCGAGCGCGAGGGGGAGGGTGTGCTGCTGTACCTATCTCAGGAGGGTCGCGGCATCGGCCTGCTCAACAAGCTGCGCGCCTACCGGCTGCAGGAGGACGGCCTGGACACGGTCGAAGCCAACGAGCGCCTTGGGCTGCCGGCGGACCTGCGCGACTACGGGATCGGCGCGCAGATCCTCGTCGACCTCGGCCTCAGCTCGATCCGGATCCTCACGAACAACCCGAAGAAGATCAAGGGGTTGGAGGGCTACGGCCTGTCGGTCAGCGCCCAGATCCCGATCGAGCACGCTCCCAACGAGCACAACGAGGCATACCTGCGCACGAAGGCTCAGCGCATGGGGCACATCCTGCACCATCAGGGGCTCAACCTCGACGCGGAGCTGCTGCACGCCGAGCGCGAGCAGGATCGCGAGCGCGAGCACCCCAAAGGGCGCGAGCGGTGACGTTCGCCATCGCCATCGGGCGCTTCTACGAGGATCTAGCGGAGCGCCTGGAGAAAGGCGCGCGCGAGGCTTTCGCGCAGGCGGGGTCGACGTGGAGGTGTTCGATGTCCCCGGAGCGTTCGAGCTGCCCTTGGCGGCGCGCTACGCGGCTGACTCGGGCCGCTTCGGCGGTGTGGCCTGCCTAGGCGCCGTGATCCGTGGCGAGACCGACCACTACGACTTCGTGTGCGCCGAGGCGGCGCGCGGCATCCAGCAGGTCGCGCTCACAACGGGTATGCCATGTGCGTTCGGCGTGCTCACGTGCGAGACGATGGAGCAGGCGCTCGCGCGCTCGGGTGGGGACAAGCGCGATCAAGGCCGTCACGCGGCCGAGACCGTGCTGCGGATGGCCGGGCTGCGCGAGCGGCTGACGGGCGAGGCACGGGCGCGATCGCTCTGAGACGCCGGCCCGCCGGTGCAACGAGCAGGCCAACTTAGAAGCGTCACCGAGCGACGCTCATTGCTCCGTCAGCTACACTGCCGAGCCTCATGGCCAAGGTATGTCACAGCTGCGGGAAGGGTCCCGCGTTCGGCAACAGCCGCAGTCACTCGATGGTCGCCACCAAGCGCCGCTTCGACCCGAACCTGCAGAAGGTGAAGATCCTCGTGGGGAAGGCGCCCCGGCGCGTGTATGTGTGCACCCGTTGCTTGAAGGCCGGCAAGGTCACCAAGGCCCTGTAGGGCCGATAGGCGGCGTCAGGCGGCGTCCTACCGATCGGAGATCGATGGGATCTCCGATCGGCCAACTCGTGTGCGGAGCACACTTCGCGGGGTGGGTGGGTCCGTCGACACTTGCCTGACTTGCCTCTCGGCCCTACAGCGCTTCACGGTTCCGCCCGGGCTCAGTGGGGTGCGACCGGCGGTTGTGCTGGGATGTGTGGTTGCCTGCGAGCGCTCGCCGCAGCAGACTGTCCGATCTGACGCGTGACTGACACCAACCTGATCCGCTTCAGAGCCGCCGTGGCCGGCGCGCTCGTGCACCTCGAGTCCCGCCGCGAGGAGGTCAACGATCTGAACGTGTTCCCGGTCGCCGATGGCGACACCGGCGACAACATGGTCTTGACTCTGCGAGCGGTGCTAGACGAGCTCGACCGGCTTCAGGGCAGCGACTCCGCGAAGACGATCGACGAGATCGGGCGCGAGG
This sequence comes from uncultured Solirubrobacterales bacterium, assembly GCA_963764655.1. Classification (GTDB taxonomy): domain Bacteria; phylum Actinomycetota; class Thermoleophilia; order Solirubrobacterales; family Solirubrobacteraceae; genus Palsa-744. The sequence continues at coordinate 802,858 of CAVXTI010000001.1, read as the reverse complement.
AGATCGTGCAGTCGGTGGCGCGCGCCGCGCTGCTTGGCGCGCGCGGCAACTCGGGGGTGATCCTCTCTCAACTGATCAGGGGCGCGGCCGAGGAGCTCGTGTCAAGGCCCGGTCAACTGATCGACGCGACGCTGATCGGCGCCGCGCTGGCGAAAGCCGCAGACCGCGCTTACGCGTCGGTGCGCGAGCCGGCCGAGGGCACGATCCTGACGGTGGCGCGCGAGATGGCGCACGGGATCATGGCCGACGTCGCGCACAGCGAGGACGCCGGCAGGCTCGGGCCGGCGACCGAGCCGCGCGAGCAGGATCTCGCGATCGCAAGGACGCTCGAGTCCGCCGTGGCGGCCGGCACCGACTCGGTCAAGCGCGGGCCTGAGATGCTCGCGGCATTGCGAGACGCGGGCGTGGTCGACGCTGGGGGTCACGCTCTGACGGTGATCTTCGCCGGAGTGGTGGCCGCCTTGCGCGACGAGGCGCCGCCCGAGCTGGAGCACTATGCGCCCGCCAAGATCACCCATCCCGAGCACAGCTCGAGCACCTACCGCTACTGCACGAACTTCGCGGTGACGGGCAGCGATCTGATCCCCTCGCGCTTCACCGCGGCGCTTGAAGGGCTGGGCGACTCGGTGCTCGTGGTGGGCGACCCCGCGACGCTCAAGGTGCATCTTCATACCGACGAGCCCGAGCGTGCCACCGCGCTGTTCGCGGATGCGGGAGAGGTGTCGCACCTCGACGTGGCGGACATGCGCTTGCAGGTGGCCGATCGCGACGAGCGTCTTCAAGCGGCGCGGGCGAACGGTGACGGCGCCAGCCCAGACGGGGAGATTGGCGCGCTTCCGCGCGCTCGCTGTGGGGCGCTCGCGGTGGTCAACGGGGTTGGGCTGACGCGCATGTATCGCGAGCTGGGCGTGCACACGATCGACGGCGGCCCGACGCTGAACCCGTCGACGTATGAGCTGCTCGCGAGCATCCACGAGGTGCCGGCCGAGGAGGTGGTCGTGCTGCCGGGAAGCGCGAACGTGGTGATGGCCGCCGAGCGTGCCGCCGAGCTGTCCGACAAGCAGGTTCTCGTCGTGCCCGCGACCAGTCAACAGACCGGTCTTGCGGTCGCGGTCGCGCTGCAGAGCGAGCGCAGCGTGCACGAGAACGCCCGGGCGATGCGTGAAGCGCTGGAGGCGCTGCGCACCGGCGCCGTCGCGCAAGCGGCCCGTGCGGACGCTCAGGGCCGCTTCCGCCAGGGCGAAGCGGTGGGTTTCGTCGAAGACGAGGTGGTCGCCTGGGGTGAGCCCGGCGAGACGCTGCTTGCGGTGCTGCGGGTGCTTGCCGTGGACGCCGAGCTCGTCAGCGTGCTTGCCGGCGCGCGCGCGCCGTTGGCGCTCGAGCAGGTCGGAGCGATAGTGAACGGCGAAGTCGAGCTCGAGCTGCGCGAAGGCGGCCAACCGGCGTACTGGTGGCTGTTGACGGCGGAGTAGCAGCCGAGAGCGGTCCTTGGAGGATGGGGCAGGACCGCTAGGCAGAGGCATGAGATGGGGTAGGCGTCAACCTCCTAATAACCATTGTCTATACGAATAGTAAGTGCGATGGTAGTTTTCGCAAAAGGGGCAAGAAACCGCTCCGCCGAAAGCGTGACCGGCTGGCGGGTCATCATGCTTGGTCGGAGATGCCGCACGCCATAGCCACCGCCACTGTCGCGTCGGAGCCCCGCCCCGGGCAAGATGTGGGCGTCGGCCCGCGCGCGTTTGCGACGGCGCGGGGGCTGGGCTGGGAGGAGATGCTCGCCGCGCCGGTGCGCTGGCCGAGGCCCTCGCGCCTGCGCGCCCCACTCGAGTTGACTGTGGCCAAGGCCGTCGAGGGAATGGCTGCGCTCGGCTTGGACAGCGTCGGAGAGCTGCTCGAGCACATGCCTCGCGACCATCGCGAGGCACGCACGGTGGCGGAGCTGCGCGTGGGCGAGCAGGCGACGGTGGCCGTGGAGGTCCGCTCGATCGCCGGCCGAGCGGTGCGCCGCCGCGGGATGCGCGGGCTTGTCGAGGCGACCGTGTTCGACGAGACCGGATCGATGCGGGCCACGTTCTTCAATCAGCCATGGCTTGTGAGCCGCTATCCCGCGGGCACGCGCCTGGTGCTGCACGGCAAGGCCGACGGGGGTGGGCGCTTCAAGGTCTCTCATCACGCGATCGGCGTCGAGGTCGGCTCGCGCAGCGCCGCGGGGCGGTCGCGGTCGGTGGCTCACTATCCGGCCGCCGAGGGCGTGAGCTCCACCCAGATCCTCACGCTCGTGCGCGAGCACCGGCACGCGCTCAGCGACGTGGTGGAGCCGCTCGCGGCGAGCGTCCGCGTCGCCGAAGGACTGCCCGAGCGCGGGACGGCGCTCGCCGCGATGCACTTCGGCGGGGCCGGAGAGGCGTCGCATGAGGGGCGTCGGCGCTTGGCGTTCGAGGAGCTGCTGTTGACGCAGCTCGTCTTCCTGACCCGACGTGAGCGGCGCGCCACACAAGCTCGCGCGCGCGCGCTGCGCGACCCGCCGAGCCTGAGCGAGCGCTGGCTGCGAGCGCAGCCTTCCGTTCGAGCTGACCGGCGATCAGCGCAAGGCGATAGCGACGATCGCGCGGGACCTGGCGCGGGAGCGCCCGATGCAGCGACTGTTGATGGGGGAGGTGGGCAGCGGCAAGACGGTCGTGGCGCTGCACGCGATGCTGCGGGCCGTCGAGCACGGTGCGCAGGCGGCCCTGATGGCGCCGACCGAGACGCTCGCCGAGCAACACTTCGCGACCGTGCAGCGGCTGCTCGGCTCGGAGTCTGTGACGGTCGCGCTCCTGACCGGGTCGACCGCGACGAATCGTCGCGCCGACACGCTCGGCAAGCTGGCAAGCGGCGAGCTGTCGCTCGTGGTGGGCACCCATGCCCTGATCGAGCCGGACGTGCGTTTCCGCGAGCTCACGGTGGCTGTCGTCGACGAGCAGCACCGCTTCGGAGTGCGTCAGCGGGCCGCGCTCGACGACCGAGAGCCCGCCGGCCGACCCACCGGGCCGTCCATCCAACCACCTGCTCCCAGGCCCCACACATTGCACATGACAGCCACCCCGATCCCGCGGACGCTCGCGCTCGCGCGCCACGGCGATCTCGACCGCACCGTGCTGCGCGAGCTGCCGCGCGAGCGCAAGGCGATCGACACGCGCATCGTGGCTGGCGAGAGCGGGCGTGCCGAGGCCTACAGCCTGCTGCGCGAGCAGCTGGCGCGCGGCCGCCAGGCGCTACGTGGTGTGCCCGCTCGTCGAGGAAGGCGAGGAGGGCTCCGCCTCGCAAGCGCCGGGCGCGGGGCGACCTGCGTGCGGCCAGCGCCGAGTTCGAGCGCCTGCGTGCGGGCGAGCTTGCCGGCTTCAGCCTCGAGCTGCTGCACGGGCAGATGCGCCCGCGCGAGAAGCAGCGGGCGATGGATGCGTTCTCCCGCGGACAGGCGCACGTGCTCGTCGCGACGACCGTGATCGAGGTGGGCGTCGATGTGCCGAACGCGACCGTCATGCTCGTGGAGAACGCCGAGCGCTTCGGGATCTCTCAGCTGCACCAACTGCGCGGGCGCGTCGGGCGCGGCGAGCACCGCTCGACCTGCCTGCTCGCCGGCCCTCCGGGATCGCCGCGACTGCGGGCGCTGGCGCAGCACTCCGACGGCTTCACGCTCGCCGAGATCGACCTGCGTCTGCGCAAGGAGGGGGAGCTCGTCGGCACGAGGCAGTCGGGGCTCGGCCAGTTCAAGTTCGCGAGCCTGCCCGAGGACGCCGAGCTGCTGGAGCGGGCGCGTACGCGAGCGCGGGAGATCCTTGCGCTCGACCCCAAGCTCGAGGGCTCGCTGCACGTGTTGCTGGGAGGAGCGTTGGAGGGCGCGTTCGGCGCGGAGGCGTTGCGCCCGATATCGGCATGAGGGTGATAGCCGGGCGCTTTGGCGGTCGACGCTTGAAGGCGCCGCGCGGGCGCTTGACCACGCGACCGACCTCAGATCGCGTGCGCGAGGCGCTGTTCTCGATGCTGGGCGACCTGGAGGGAAGCGTCGCGCTCGACCTGTTCGCGGGGACGGGCGCGCTCGGGATCGAGGCGCTCTCCAGGGGGGCTGAGCGCGCCCTGTTCGTCGAGCGCGACCGCACGGCGACGCAGGCGCTGCGCGCGAATCTCGCGGCTCTCGGGCTCGCCGAGCCCGAGGCCGAGCTGCGGGTCGGGGATGCGCTCGGCGCCCTGCGCGCCGCACGCGGAGCCGGCGAAACGTACGATCTGGTGTTCGTCGACCCTCCTTATAGGCAGGCACGTGAGTTGGAGGGTGAGCTGTCGGCCTTGCTGCCGGCGCTGCTCGCCTCCGGGGCGCGCGTCGTAGTCGAGAGCGATCGGCGCACGCCGATCGAGCTGCCGATGGAGGTGGCGCAACGGCGGCGCTACGGCGACACCACGATCACAATCCACCATCACCTCACAGAGGACAGCGATGAGCATTGACAAGTCGACAGCCGTGTGCCCGGGCTCCTATGACCCGATAACCAACGGCCACCTGGACGTGATCCGCCGTGCGGCTCAGCTCTACGACGAGGTCGTGGTGGCGGTCGTGAACCGTTCGGTGCGCAAGGACAAGACGCTGTTCGGGATCGACGAGCGGATGGAGTTCATCGAAAGCGCGTTGTCAGACCTGCCGTGCGTCCGCGCCGAGCCGTTCAACACGCTCGTCGTGGACTTCGCCAGGCGCGTTGGGGCGAAGGCGATCGTCAAGGGATTGCGGGCGATCTCGGACTTCGAGTACGAGTTCGAGATGAACCAGCTCAACCGCAGGCAGGATCCCGAGATAGAGTCGGTGTATCTGATGGCCAGCCCGCAATACAGCTTCCTGTCCTCGAGCGGCGTCAAGGAGCTCGCCACTTTCGGCGGGCGGATCGACGATCTCGTGCCCTCGAGGGTGGCCGAGCGCTTGCAGGAAGAGTTGCGGCGCTGACGAACTTTGGTGACGTGAGACCCATCTTGAGAGACAACTTTGCTCAAACGTCGTGGCGCGCGAAGCGTCACGGAGGTGATCGCTGATGGACGTGCTGGTGCTGATCGACAAGCTCGACGACTTGGTGCACAACGCCAAGCCGGTGCCCCTCACCGACCAGGTGAGGGTCGACAAGGAGGAGATCTACGACATCCTCGACCAGATGCGCGCGACGATCCCAGAGGAGATCAAGCAGGCGCGCTGGATCGTCAAGGAGCGCCAGGAGATGCTCGCGGAGGCCAAGAAGGAGGCCGAGCGGATCGTCAAGGACGCGCGCGAGCGCCAGGAGCAGCTGGTGGGCGAGGAGGAGGTCACCAAGCAGGCCGAGCGCGCCGCAGAGGACATCGTCGAGGACGCAAGGGCGCGCGAGCGCGAGATCCGGCTTGGCGCCGAGGACTACGCCGATGAGATCCTCAACACGCTCGAGGTCAACCTGTCGAAGTTCATCGCCGCGGTGCAGCGCGGGCGCGAGCGCCTGCAGGGCAAGGACGAGCCCGCGGAAGTCTCTTAGCCCCGGGTCCATGTCTGCAGGTCCCCGACCGTACGTGCGCGGTCAGGCCGACCGACCGACGTGGAGCGGCTCCAAGGCCGCACTGTGGGCCCGCATGGGTGCTGTGCCACCGCGTGGAAACGTTTTTGGGTAGGGTGCCCGCGGTGAGCTCGCCCCTGAAGCATCGCTTGGAAGTCGCGAAGGTCCTGCTCGGGACCGGCATGATCGCGCCCGTGAGGCCCGATCGCGCGGTCAGGTCGGTCGTGGCGCTCAAGCGCTGGGGACCGACTCCGGCGGCTGCGTATACCGGCTCGGCAGCGCGCTTTCCGAGCCGTGCGGCGATCGTGGACGAGCGCGGGACGCTCACCTTCGAAGAGGTGCACCGGCGCACGAACGCGCTCGCGAGCGAAATGCGAGCGGCCGGGATCGAGGAAGGCGACGGGGTCGCGATCATGTGTCGCAACCACCGCGGCTTCATCGAGGCGACGGTGGCGTGCTCGAAGCTCGGCGCGAGCGCGCTGTACCTGAACACGGCGTTTGCGGGGCCACAGATCACCGACGTGATGCGACGCGAGGATCCGGCGGGGCTCGTGTACGACGAAGACTTCACGAACCTCGTGAGCGAGGGCGGCGAGGGTCGCAAGCGCTTCGTGGCTTGGAGCGAGCCGGGCTCGCACACCGACGAGATCCGCTGATCGACGATTTGATCGCGAAAGGGAGTACGCAGGACCATGAGCCGCCCGCGGAAAAGCGGCAGGGTCGTGATCCTCACCTCCGGCACGACCGGACCCCGAGGGGAGCGGCGCGCAAACAGCCCGACTCGCTGGAGCCATTGGCGGCGCTGTTCTCGAAGATCCCACTCAAGGCGCGCGAGACCACCGTGATCGCCGCACCGATGTTCCACTCGTGGGGCTTTGCGCACTTCACGCTCGCGCTGCCGCTCTCCTCGACGCTCGTGCTGCGCAGGCGCTTCGACCCGCGGGAGACGCTGAAGTGCGGTTGCCGAGCACAGGGCGAGCGCGCTTGCGGTGGTGCCGGTGATGCTTCAGACGCATCCTGGAGTTGCCGATCGAGACGATCAAGAGCTTCGACATGCGAGCGCTCAAGGTCATCGCCGCCAGCGGCTCGGTGCTGCCTGGCGAGATGGCGACGCACGTGATGGACGTATTCGGCGACGTGCTCTACAACCTGTACGGCTCGACCGAGGTGGCGTGGGCGACGATCGCGACCCCAGCCGATCTGCGGGCCGCTCCCGGCACCGCCGGCAAGCCCCCGATGGGGACTGTGGTGAAGCTGCTCGACGAGCAGGGCCGCGAGGTCGCACAGGGGGAGAGCGGGCGCATCTTCGTCGGCGAACGAGATGGTGTTCGAGGGCTATACCGGCGGCGGCGGCAAGGAGATCGTGGAGGGTCTGATGAGCACCGGCGACGTCGGCCGCATGGACGCCGGCGGGCCGGCTGTTCGTTGACGGGCGCGACGACGAGATGATCGTCTCCGGCGGAGAGAACGTGTTCCCGCGCGAGGTCGAGGACCTGCTCGCCGACCACGAGGGGATCGAGGAGGCCGCGGTGATCGGCGTGGATGACGAGAAGTTCGGCCAGCGCCTGAAGGCGTTCGTGGTCTCGCGCAGCGGCTCGAGCCTCGACGAGGAGGCGGTGAAGGAGTACGTGAAGCACAACCTCGCCGCGCTACAAGGTGCCGCGCGAGGTGGTGTTCGTGGAGGAGCTGCCGCGCAACGCGACCGGCAAGGTGCTCAAGCGCGAGCTCGCCTGAGCGGCAGAGTGGGTTTGAGCGGCAGAGTGGGTTGAAGGTCGAGGATCCCGAGCGTGGAAGATCCGAGCGGTGGAAGACCCTGAGCGCCCTGAGCGTCTCCTTAAAGGTGAGGAGCGCCCGCCGGTGAAGTCGGCGCGACGGTCTGCGCTGCTCACGCGCGTGTCGGCCACAGGCTGAATCGGCTGGCGCGGAGTCTTACTAATCTGAGGGAATGCCTGTGGTGAGCGACATTCTCGAGCTTGGCGGGCTGCGCCTCAGCGCAGGCGAGGGCCGTAGCTTCGAGTTGGCGGCGCACGTCGAGCCGCTGACGCTCGCGGGCGAGCCATACCGGGCACGCCCGGCGACGGTGCCGGTGAGGCTCGATGTGTCGCGCATGATGGGCAATGGGTACGCGTTGAGGCTGCGCTTCCAGGCCACGCTCACGGGCGCGTGCATGCGCTGCCTGAAGGATGCCGCCCCGCTGATCGAGGTGGACGCGCGCGAGGTTGACCGGCCGGGCGGGGGAGAGGAGCTGTCGAGCCCTTATATCGAAGGGGAGACACTCGATTTGGCAAGCTGGGCGCACGACGCGCTCGTGCTCGCGCTGCCGGCACAGGTCCTGTGCCGTGCGGACTGCGCGGGACTGTGCCCGGTGTGCGCAGTAGACCTGAACGAGGCCGGCCTCGAGCACGCGCACGAGCGTGCGCCGGATCCGCGCTGGGCGAAGCTGAGCGAGTTGAAGCTCGAGTAGTCGAGGCTGATGGCCCTCGACGCTCGGGTGCTCGAGACTTCGGCACTCGAGTGGAGCACTTGAAGCTCGAGTAGTCCTGGTAGCCTGTGCCGCCGATGGCGGTCCCCAAGAAAAAGCAATCGCACAGCCGCACAGCGCTGCGCCGCGCCAACCACAAGATCGAGGCGCCCGCGCGTGAACGAGTGCCCGCGCTGTCACAGCCCGCGCAGGCCACACCGAGTGTGCCCGCAGTGCGGGACCTACGCGGGTCGTGAGGTGGTGGCCCCCGAGGCGCACGGCCACGACCACGACCACGACTGAGCGACAGCCGATGAGCGGCGGGACCGCTCGACCGCGGGACGTGGTCGTCGCAGTCGACGCCAACGGCGCCGACATGGGAGCGTCCGAGGTCGCGGAGGGTGTGAGGATCGCGGCGCGGCAGCGGCATCCGCGTGCTGCTGTTCGCCCGGCTCGAGGAGATCGAGACACTCCCGCCCCTGGGGGCGTGCGTGGAGGTGATAGATGCGCCCGTGTCGGTGGCCAAGAGCGCCGATCCCGCGCGTGCGGTGCGATCGACGCCCGAGGCGTCGATCGTGCAGGCGGCGCAGGGCGGTGGCCGATGATCGCGCACAGGCGCTCGTGTGCGCGGGGGGGACCGGGGCGGCGCTCGCGGCGGCTCTGTTCAACGTGAAGCGGGCGCGCGGAATCCACCGTCCGGCGCTCGCGCTGCCGATCCCTGTTCCGGGACCTCGATCCACCCGCCCCGTGACGCTGCTCGACGTTGGAGCGAACGTGCAGGCGCGTAGCGAGCACCTGGTCCAGTTCGCGTTCATGGGGGCGGCGTTCGCGAGGGCGGCGCTCGGCGTGGAGCGTCCTCGAGTCGGACTGCTCTCGAACGGCGAGGAGGCCGAGCGCGGCAGCGAGCTGGTCGTGCGGGCTGGCGCCGAGCTCGCCGAGCGCCTGCAGGGCAGGGAGCTGAGCTGGGTCGGCAACGTCGAGGGCGGGGACATCGTGGGCGGCGCGGCCGACGTGGTCGTCACGGACGGCTTCACCGGCAACGTCGCGTTGAAGCTGATGGAGGGCGTCTCCCAGACGATGCTGGGCGCGGTGCGCGATGCCGCGATGTCATCGCTGCGCGGGAAGCTCGGCGGGATGCTGCTGCGCCCGTCGCTGCGCGGCTTTCGTGAGGAGATCGACCCCGAAGGGCAGGGCGGCGCCTACCTGCTGGGGTTGCGCCGCCTGGCGGTGGTCCCGCATGGACGCTTCGGAAGGCACGGGTTCGCCCAGGCGATCGTGCGCGCCGAGCGGGGCGCGCGTGAGGACGTGGTGGGGGCTACGCACGCGGCGCTGCTGGACGCCGGAGCGCTCAGAAGGACCCCCCTGTCCGCCGATCCGGCTAGCCTGGCAGGCGAATGACCCGCGAGGAAGTGTTCGCCCTGATTCAGGCCCACCTGGCCGACGAGCTCGACGTGGAGCCTGCCCAGATCCGGGAGGCGACCCACTTCAAGGAGGATCTGGAGGCCGACTCGCTCGACCTGTACACGCTCGTGCAGGAGCTCGAGGACAGCTACGGGGTGCGAATATCAGACGAGCAGGCAGCCGAGATCCTGACCGTCGGCCAGGCGGTGGACTTTGTGATGGCGCACACGCCCGATGCTTGAGCAGCAGAGCGAGCAGGGGGTGGCGCTGCTGAGGTCGCTGCTCGACGAGCTGCCCGAGGAATTGGCGCGGCAGGTCTTCACGCACGCCTCGTGGACCGAGCGACGTAGCGACTCCTACGCGCGACTGGCGTTCCTCGGCGACAGCGTGCTGGCGCTGGCGGTGACGGCATACCTGTACCCGCGCCTGGAAGCCGAGCGCTTCGGCGCCGGGCGGCTCACGAAGATTCGAGCTCAGGCTGTGTCGGGCCGCTCGTGTCGGGCCGTGGCCGAACGCCTAGACGTCGGCGATCGTTTGCGCGCCGCGGCGCCCGAGAGTGGCGAGGGCCGCCTCGTCGGACTGCTGGAGACCGAGCGGGTGCTCGCCTCGGTGATCGAGGCGGTCATCGGCGCTTGCCACCTGCACGCCGGATACGAGCGCACGGCGCAAGCCGTCGTGGAGGCCTTTGCGCCTGAGATCGAGGACGCGCTCGAGCACCCGCTCGACTTCAAGTCGGCGCTGCAGGAGCAACTGGCAAGGCGTGGGGAGACGATCGTCTACGAGGTGACCGACGAGCACGGGCCGCCGCACGACCGCACGTTCGTTGTGGTTGCGCTGGTGGACGGCAAGCCGCTCGGCAAGGGTCGGGGACGCAGCAAGAAGCATGCCGAGCAGAAGGCCGCCAACGAGGCGCTGGAGAGCCTCGCTAAAGCGTAGATCCCCATGCACCTGAAGTCGCTCACGCTGAAGGGGTTCAAGTCGTTCCCGGATCGCACGAAACTGGACTTCGGACCTGGGGTGAGCGTCGTCGTGGGACCGAACGGGTCGGGCAAGTCAAACGTCACCGACGCGCTCCTGTGGGCCATGGGGGAGCAGTCGCCGCTTGCTGTGAGGGGTCAATCGATGCAGGACGTGATCTTCGGCGGGGGTCGCGGCGTGCAGGCGCGCAGCTCGGCGGAGGTCGAGATCGTGCTCGACAACTCCGACGGCACCGTGGACCTGCCGCTGTCGGAGATCTCGATCGTGCGTCGACTGGACCGCTCCGGCGATGGTGAGTACCGCCTGAATGGGGCTCGCTGTCGACTCGTGGACGTGATCGAGGTGCTCTCAGACACGGGTCTCGGCAAGGAGACACACTCGGTCATCTCGCAAGGCAGGGTGGAGGGGATCGTGACCTCAAAGCCGCGCGACAGACGTCTGTTGATCGAGGAGGCGGCCGGGCTCGGCAAGCACCGCAAGCGCCGTCGTCGCGCGCAGCTGAAGCTGGAGCGCACGCAAGAGAACCTGGACAGGGCCCTCGACGTGGAGCGCGAGGCGCGCACGCGGCTGCGCCCGCTCAAGCGCCAAGCTGAGGCGGCCGAGCTGCACGAGCGTCTCGAGCACCAGATGCTGCAGGCGCGCTTCGAGCTCGCGCGCGAGGCGGTCAGGGCAAGGGGCGAGGAGCTGGCCCAGGCAGAGGAAGGCGTGCGCGCGGCGAGGGCGGCGCGCGAGCAGATCGAGTCGCGCCTGCGGACGGTCGCGCAGAGGCGTGCGGCCGCCGAGAGCGCGCTGGCGGAGCGCACCGAGCGCCACGACGCGATCGCCAAGCGGGCCTATGAGGCGCGCTCGGCCAGGGAGCGCTTGCAGATGCGCGCGGAGCAGGCGGCGGCGACCGCGGCGACCGTCGCTCAGCGCGCGAGCCGCATCGAGATCGAGCTGGGCGCGCTCGACCAGCCGCTTGGCGGCGAGGGCTCTGAGCACGACCCGGCGACGGCGGAGCAGGCAAGCGAGGCGCGTCTGCTCGCGATCGAGGCGGCGCTCGCCCAGATCGACAGCGAACACGAGCGCGAGCTGGAGCGCGAGATCGAAGGGCTTGACGAGGAGCGCGATCAGGCCGCCCGGCGCTCAGAGGAGCTGCAGAGGCAGGCGCAGGCGGCGCGTGAGGCGCGCGAGCAGGCAGACGCCCACGCCGAGCAGGCACGCGCGGGGCTGCGCGAGGTTGAAGCGGAGGCTGGGGCGGCGCGACGCGAGGCGGCTGAGGTGGGCGCCGAGCTGGCGGCGGCCAATCAGTTCCTGAGTAGCCACGCGGGCGCTCACGGTGCGCGTGCCGGGTCGCCGCGCGCCCTAAGCGAGACGCTGCAGGTGAAGCCGGGCTACGAGCTGGCGCTCGCGGCGGCGCTCGGTGGGCGACTGGACGCGGCGTTGGTGCGCGATATGGACGGCGCTCGCAGGCTGCTCGATGGGGCCGGTCCCGACGGCGCGGCGGCGCTGCTTGCGGGGGAGGCGGCAAGCGGGGACGAGGCGATTGCGCGGCACGAGGAAGGAGAGGCCACCGCGAGTCGACCCGAGGGGGAGCCACCAGCGCCTGGGGCGCTCAGACTGATCGACCTTGTAGGCGGCGCCCGCCCAGTGCTCGAGCTCGCGAGCAGGCTGCTCGCAGACGCATGGGTGGTCGAGCGCTTGGAGGATGTGGGCGAGGAGTTTCGTGGTGTCGCAAGCACCCGGTCAGGGAGAGTGCTGTTCGCTGGGTGGGGCGAGCTGCGCCAGGTGAGCGAGGGTGGCGCTGAGCGGGTCTTGGCGCGCCGCAACGAACGCGACAGTCTGATCGCGCAGAGCGAGCGGGCGGTGGCTGACGAGTATGCGGCGAGGCAGGCTGTCGAAGGTGCGCTCGAGCAGTTGCGCGATGCCGAGCGAGCTCGCGATCAGAGCGATGGGGCGCTGCGCGACAGCGAGCGCCTGCTGTCCGAGGGGCTCGAGGCGCAACGCAAGGCGAGTTGGCTGATCGAGCAGCGCAAGGCCGCTCCCGAGCAGGGCGCACTCGCGGTGCGCCGCGCTGAGCTGCTGGGTGAGCTGGGGGCCGAGCGCAGGCAGGTCGAGCGTAGGAAGGCCGAGGAGGCCGAGCGCGCCGCGCGGATCGGACGTCTGCGGGCACAGCACGCCGCCGACGTCGAGTTGGCCCCCCGCGCCGAGCGCTTGGCGGCGGCGCTCACGGGCGCCAGCGAGGTGCTTGGGGGCGTGCTTGCGCAGATCGAGGAGCTGCTCAGCGATGACCGGACGGCCGGCGAGCAAGTCTCAACCGAGCTGCGTGCGTGCGCGCGGGAGGAGGCCGAGATTCAGGCGTCGCTTAGGGTTGAGGGCGAGGCTGTCACAGGAGCCGAGGTGACAGCACAGCGCCTGCGCGACCAGGCCGCCGAGGCGCAAGAGGAGCTGCGGGTCGTCTCGGAGCGCTTGGAGTTGCCGATGCCGCGGATTGCGCCATCGCGCCAGCCCGGGTCAGAGCAGAGCGAGTCGCAGGGCCTTCAAGCCGAGCGGTCGGAGCGGCAGGCCTCCGAGCGGCAAGGACCCCACGAGGACGGAGCCGCGGAGCCGCTTGGCGAGGAGCAGGAACAGGCGCTGAGGGCTCGTCTGGAGCGGTTGGCACGCAGGCGCGAGCAGCTTGGCCCCGTCAACCCACTGGCGGGACAGGAGTACGCGGAGGCTGTTGCTCATGTCGAGGAGCTCGAGGAGCGACGCACCGACCTCGAGACGGCGTTGCGCGAGCTTCGAGCTGTGATCCGCGAGACCGACCGCCAGATACACGAGACGTTCAACGAGACGTTCAACGCGGCGGCGCGGAACTTCGAGGAGCTTGTCGGGGACGTGTTCCCAGGAGGCAGCGGACGGCTGCGGCTCGTCAAGGACGAGCAGGGCCCGCGAGCTGTGCTCGGCGGTCAGCCCACGCCGCGGGAGCAGGAGGGAGGCGACGCGGAGGCCACTGCCGACCTGGAGGCCGACGAGCAGGAGCAGGAGGCCGAGGAGATGTTGGGGGTCGAGATCGAGATCACGCCCGCCGGCAAGTCGACGAAGCGCTTGTCCCTGCTTTCCGGCGGAGAGAAGTCGATGACGGCGCTCGCGTTCATGTTCTCGGTATTCCTGGCGCGTCCATGCCCGTTCTACGTGCTCGACGAGGTCGAGGCCGCGCTCGACGACCTGAACCTCGACCGCTTCCTGACGCTGTTGCGACGCTACGCCGACAGGGCGCAGTTCGTCGTGATCACTCACCAGAAGCGCACGATGGAGGCCGCCGACTGGCTGTACGGTGTCTCGATGGCCGATAACGGCGTCTCCAAGGTGCTCTCGCGGCGGCTCCCCAGGGAGGAGCCGACCCCGCAAGTGGCCCCGGTAGCGTAGGCAGCCCGTGCCGCGAGACTGGGCCGACCTGTTCATCACCGGCGCACAGCCGCGCGCGAGCGACGACTCCGAGTCGGGAGCGGGCGGGGAGCGTCGTCGCGGGCTGCTGCGACGGCTGCGGGAGAACCTGTCGAAGACCAGGCAGGCGCTCGGCTCGGAGATCCAAGCGACGCTGTTCGCAAAGCTCGACGAACACACGTGGGAACGCCTTGAGGAGGCGTTGATCATGGCCGACGTGGGGGCGAGCACGACCGCCTCGATCGTGGAGACGCTCGAGCGCGAGGCGACCGAGGGGGGGCTGACGAGCGGTGCTGAGCTCTCCGAGCGGCTGGTGGAGTTGCTGGCGGGAACCGCCGGCAGCGAGAATGGCCGCATCGACATCCGCGCCAAGCCGACCGTGATCCTCGCCGTCGGGGTGAATGGCACCGGTAAGACGACGACGATAGGCAAGCTCGCATGGCACCTGCGCAAGGAGCTCGGCGTGAGCGTGCTGCTCGGCGCGGCGGACACGTTCAGGGCGGCGGCCACCGAGCAGCTCGAAGGCTGGGCGCGGCGCGCGGAGTGCGAGATCGTCACCGGCCCCGAGGGCTCAGACCCCGGATCAGTGGCGTTTGAGGCGGTGGCTCAGGCCCGCGCCGAGGGCATCGACGTGGTGATCGTCGATACGGCCGGGCGCTTGCACACGCAAGACGACCTCATGGGAGAGCTCGCGAAGGTGCGGCGGGTGATTGAGAGGCAGCTCGAGGGAGCGCCGCACGAGACGCTCCTGACAGTCGATGCAACCACTGGTCAGAACGGGTTGCTCCAGGCGCAGACGTTCGCCGAGTCCGCGGGGGTGAGCGGGATCGTGCTCACCAAGCTCGACGGCACCGCTCGCGGCGGGATAGCGCTTGCGATCACGCGCGAGCTGGGCCTGCCGGTGAAGCTGATCGGGGTCGGCGAGCAGCTCGAGGACCTGCGCCCGTTCGATCCCGAAGATTTCGCCCGCGCGCTCGTCGCAGAGAGCGCCTGACGAGATGTGTGCACGTCTGAATGCGGCCGATGACCTTCGCGGAGCTGTGTCCTCGGGACTCGACTTGGCACCACCAAGCCTTCGCCCCTGCGTCCTTGCTCCGCTCGACCCTCGACCGCCCCAGCCGCACCCGCATCTCGTCAGGCGCTCTAAGGGATAATCAGAGCATGGACGCGTGGATCGTGTGGCTCGTGGCCGCTTGTGCGCTCGGTGTGGGCGAGATGCATCAGGGTGGCTTCTACCTCGCGCCGTTCGCGGCGGGAGCCGCGCTGGCGGCGATCATCAGCCTGCTGGGCGTCGGCGTGCTGCTCACGACGGTCGTATTCCTCGTTGCCTCGGGCATCGTGTTTGGGACGCTGCGGCCGGTCGCGCGCCGCCACCGCAGGCTGCCACCGTCGATCAGGACGGGCGCCGCGGCGCTCGTCGGTCGCAAGGCGATCGTGCTGGAGCGGATCGCCAACGACGAGGGTGTCGGCTGCGTGAAGATCGACGGTGAGGTGTGGACGGCGCGCAGCTTTGACGAAAACCAGGTGTTCGATCCGGGCGAACGCGTTGAAGTCGTCGAAATAAGGGGCGCGACGGCGCTAGTCATGCACTGAGGGGTCGCTGGCGCTTTCGCGAGGCGTAGTCCTCGCCGGCTTGCGTGCTAGGCACGCCACGCGAGCTGTCTGTGCCTCGAACGGGTACGTCCTAGCCTCGCTCGACCATCGACCCCTCAGATGCGGAGCTGACACAGGTAGGCTCCTGTGTAGATCTCGATAGAAAGGAACATCCCCACCTCATGGCCGCCTTGATCGTCGTAGCAGTCGTAGTGCTGTTCCTCTTGGTGGTGGCGGCGCGCACCATCCGTGTCATCCCGCAGGCGCGCGCGGGGGTGGTGGAGCGGCTCGGTCGCTACTCCCGCACGCTCGAGCCCGGTCTCACGATCGTCACCCCGTTCATCGACAGGGTCAAGCCGCTCGTGGACCTGCGCGAGCAGGTCGTGAACTTCGCTCCGCAGTCGGTGATCACCGAAGACAACGTGGTGGTGGCGATCGAAACGGTCCTCTACTTCACGATCACAGACCCCCGCTCGGCGACCTATGAAGTGGCCAACCCGTTGCAGGCGATCGAGCAGTTGACGGTGACCACGCTGCGCAACGTGATCGGGGGCCTGACGCTCGAGGACACGCTCACCGCAAGGGAGAGCGTCAACACTCAGTTGCGGGTCGTGCTGGACGAGGCGACCGGCAAGTGGGGGATACGCATCAACCGGGTCGAGATCAAGTCTGTCGACCCGCCGCAAGACATCAGGGCGGCGATGGAGAAGCAGATGCGCGCCGAGCGCGACCGGCGGGCCGCGATCCTCACAGCCGAAGGCGAGAAGCAGGCTCAGATCCTCACGGCCGAGGGTCAGCAGCAAGCCGTGGTGCTGCGCGCCGAGGGCGACCGGCAGGCAGCCGTGTTGCGGGCTGAGGGCGAAGCGAAGGCGATCGACACGGTCTTCAAAGCGATCCACGACGGCAAACCCTCGCGGGAGCTGCTCAGCTACGAATACCTGCAGATGCTCCCGCAGCTGGCGGAAGGAGACTCGAACAAGGTGTTCGTCATACCCTCCGAGTTCGCCGAGGCCTTCGGTGGCATCGGCGAGGCGTTGGCGCGGCGCGCCGGCGAGAAGCCCCCCACGCCCGGGTCGGCCTGATCGCGGCCTTAGCGCGACCACGCTGTCACCCGCGCGAATAGCCAGACCGGTGCCGCTGGCCACAAGGCTGCGAGAATCACCAGTCTGATGTTTGACTCTCTCGCCGAGAAGCTGCAGGCCACGCTGGGCGACGTGCGCCAACGGGGCACGCTGACCGAGAAGGACATCGAGCAGACGATGCGCGAGATCCGCCTCGCGCTGCTCGAGGCCGACGTCAACTTCAAGGTCGTCAAGGCGTTCACCAGCGAGTTGAGGGATCGCTGCCTGGGCGCCGAGATCGTCGGCAAGCTCAACCCGGGCCAGCAGGTCGTGAAGATCGTCGCGGACGAGCTCACGGGCCTGATGGGTGGGGGACCGAATGAGGACCCGCCCACCCTGAGCTTCTCCTCGAGCCCGCCCACCGTGATCCTGATGGCGGGCCTCCAGGGCTCGGGCAAGACGACCGCCACGGCGAAGCTAGCGCGCTACCTGCGCGAGGAGCACTCCTCGTCGGTGGCGCTTGCGGCCTGCGACGTGTACCGCCCGGCGGCGGTCGACCAGCTCGTGAAGGTCGGAGCCCAGGCTGGCGCCGCCGTGTATTTCCGAGACCCCACCCACCCCGATCGCGACCCTGTGCGGATTGCCGAGTGGGCGCTCGAGCGGGCCGAGCGGGAGGGCAAGGACGTGCTGATCATCGACACGAGCGGGCGCCTGCACGTCGACGAGACGCTGATGGCCGAGCTCGTGAAGATCCGCGACGCGGTCAAGCCACAGGACGTGCTGCTCGTGGTAGACGCGATGACCGGCCAGGACGCGGTCAACGTGGCCGAGCAGTTCGCGACGGCCGTCCAATTCGATGGCGTGGTGATGAGCAAGCTCGACGGCGACGCTCGCGGCGGCGCGGCCCTGTCGGTGAAGGCGGTCACCGGCAAGCCGATCCTGTTCGCCTCGACGGGCGAGAAGCTGGACCAGTTCGAACGCTTCCATCCTGACCGCATGGCTCAGCGGATCCTCGGGATGGGCGATGTCATGAGCCTGATCGAGACGGCTGAGCGTCAGTTCGACGAGAGCCAAGCCGTGGAGCTCGAGCGCAAGCTGCGACGCAACGAGTTCGGCCTCGACGACTTCCTCGACCAGCTCAAGACGATCCGCCGCATGGGGCCGCTCACCAACCTGCTCGGCATGATCCCGGGCTTCGCGGGCGCGCAGCTGAAAGGCTTGAAGGTGGACGAGCGCGAGCTCGACCGCATCCAGGCGATCATCCTCTCAATGACACCCGAAGAGCGCACACGTCCTGAGCTGATCAAGGGCTCGCGGCGCTTGCGGATCGCGCGCGGTTCAGGAACCAACGTGCAACAGGTCAACCAGCTCGTCAAGCAGTTCGGCCAGATGCGCAAGATGATGCGCGGGATCAGTCACGGCAAGGTGCCGGACATGGCCGCCCTGACGCGACAGGCGCGCTGAGCGCCCAGCGTCTAAGCTCTCAAACTGGATCAGTAAGCACTCAGAGAGGAAATCGTGTCGGTAAGGCTAAGGCTCACGCGTGTGGGCGCAAGGAAGAATCCCGTTTGGCGCGTCGTCGTCGCCGATCAGCGCTCTCCGCGCGACGGGCGCGTGATCGAGACGATCGGCCACTACAACGCCCAGACGGATCCGTCGACGATCGTGATCGACGAGGAGCGCGCCAAGAGCTGGCTCGCTCGCGGGGCTCAGCCGTCGAACACGGTTCGGAAGCTCTTGCGCATCCAGGGAATCAGCCAGTAGCGTCTTGTGCGGCGTCACATGCTGCGATTCCACGATGACGCTTGACGGCGCTCAGGAAAGGTGACCGGGTGTCCTCGGAGGTCATGAGAGAGTTGTTGGAGTATTTGGCGCAGGGACTGGTTGACAACCCCGAAGACGTGTCGGTCGAGCAGTTCGAGGAGGACGACGGGACGGTCGTGCTCGAGCTGTGCGTCGCCGAGCAGGACTACGGTCAGGTGATCGGTCGCGGTGGGCGCACCGCTCACGCGCTGAGGACGGTCGTAAAGGCCGCGGCTGTGAGTGAGAAGCGCCGCGTGCTCGTCGACATAGTCGATTGAGGGCTCCGCGGTGACCGCCACGGCGGGTGAGCCATCAGCGGGAAGTGGAGGCGGAGGCTTGCGCCCGGTGCCGGCAGGCCGGGTCGGTCGCGCTCACGGTTTGGATGGGAGCTTCTACGTGACAGGGGCTCGACCGCGGCTGCTGGCGCTTGGGACCGCGGTGACGGTAGCCGGGCGCACCGCGAGCGTGGCAAGACGCGCTGGCACCGACGAGCATCCGATTGTGCGGTTGGAGGGCGTTGGGGATCGGGGCGCCGCGGAGGCGCTGCGCGGGCTGGAGCTGACCGTCGAGCCCGCCGCCGCGCCCGAGCTCGGAGAGGAAGAGTGGTGGGCCAGCGAGCTGGAGGGCTGTGAGGTGGTCGACGGCGAGCGCCACGTCGGGATCGTCGCGCGGCTCGTCGAGCTGCCGTCGTGCGAGGCGCTCGAGGTTCGCCTTGCTGTCGCGGATGTCGACGCCTCGGCGGGCGAGCTGCTCGTGCCAATGGTGCGTCAGGCGATTCGCCGCGTCGATATCGGCGAGCGCCGGATCGACATCGACATGAGCTTTTTGGGAGAGGGGTCATGAGAGAGCCTCTTGTGAGCGGTTGCGTGGCGCCCACATGCGCGTGCCACGCAGAGCAGGTCGAGCGCCTGGGCGCTGAGGTCTGATGGAGATCGACATATTCACCCTGTTCCCCGAGTGGTTCGAGTGGTTCGAGGCGCAGCGACACGTGCGCAATGTGATCGAGCGCGGCTCGCGGCTGCGCTACGTGAACTTCCGGGAGCACACTCCGTTGAGTGGCGGGCAGGTCGACGACACGCCCTTCGGCGGCGGCGCTGGCATGGTGCTGCGCGTCGACGTGATGGACGCCGCGCTGCGCGCGCACTACGGGGTCGACGCGACCAGTGTGCGCGAGAGCCGACGTGTGATCGTGCTCGCACCGGGTGGGCGGGCTCTCGACGAGAGCTATGTGCAGGAGCTCTCCGTGGAGCCTATGCTCACCTTGCTTTGCGGGCGCTATGAGGGCTTCGACGAGCGCATAGTCGAGCATTTCGCGAGTGAGACGCTCTCGATCGGCCGCTATGTGCTCTCGGGCGGGGAGCCGGCGGCGATGGTCGTGTGCGATGCGGTCCTGCGTAAGCTCCCCGGAGCGCTCGGGCATGTCGACTCGGCCGTCGAGGAGTCCTTCAGCGAGGCACTCGACGGAGGCCCGGAGTACCCGCACTACACGCGCCCCGCGGAGTATCGCGATTGGCCTGTGCCGGATGTGCTTCTGTCGGGACACCACGAGCGGATACGAGCGTGGCGAGCCCAGCAAAGCCGGCGCCGCGGAGAAAGAGGCAATACACGCAAATAGCTCGTGCGCACATCGCGAGGACGGGCTCAGGCTGCCGGTACGGTGACCACGTGTGGTTGAGCATGGATGGCTGGCCGTGCGCGCTTCGCTCGGTCATGAACGGCCACCTGCGCTCCCGCGAGCGCTGTTCGCTACCATTCGCGGTCGCGTCGGCGAGTGCAGCGACTTGCGCTCACACGGCGCCTTCTTTTTATGAGCACCGTTATCGAAAGCATCGAGCGCGCGCAAC
The DNA here is from genome assembly GCA_963764655.1 of uncultured Solirubrobacterales bacterium. GTDB lineage: Bacteria > Actinomycetota > Thermoleophilia > Solirubrobacterales > Solirubrobacteraceae > Palsa-744. The sequence continues at coordinate 782,772 of CAVXTI010000001.1, read as the reverse complement.
TGCGCCGTGTCCCCGACTTCGCGCCGGGCGATCGCGTGAAGGTCCACTTCCAGGTGATCGAGGGCACCCGTCGCCGCATCCAGGTCTTCGAGGGCGTCGTCATCAAGCGCCAGGGTCACGGCGCTCGCGAGACGTTCACCGTTCGCAAGCAATCGTTCGGAGTTGGGGTCGAGCGCATGTTCCCGGTGCACTCCCCCAAGATCGACCGCATAGAGGTGGCTGCGAGGGGTGACGTGCGCCGCGCGAAGCTCTATTACCTGCGCGATCGTGTCGGAAAGCGCGCTCGTGTGCGCGAGCGCCGCTATACGGGACCCGAGGAAGCGGTCGAGTACGGTCTGTTGCACGAGGCGACAGAGGCGACGGACGCAGACGGTGCGACCGCCGAGGAGACGGTCTCAGAAGCGCAGGGCGCGGAGTCGACCGGGGTGGCGGAGACGGCGACCGCCAGCGACAGTCCAGACGAGGCGTCCGCGTCCGCCGGCCAGACGTCAGGGTCGGAGGGGGTGGCCACCGGCGAGGTGGAGGGCTCGGGAGCGCGCAGTGGCGCTCAGAACGAGCCCGGTGAGCCACTGGCGAGCCCCGACGAGACAGACTCTCCCTCCGGCGCCGGCGACGCCGGAGCCGGCGACCCCGCGGCGTGAAGGCGAAGTCCCCCTCGGTGAAGGGCGCTGAGGAAAAGGGCGAGGGTGGGGGGGCATCCAAGTCAAAGACGAACTCGATCGTCGAGCTTGTCGTGATCGTCCTGGTCGCGATCGGCCTTGCGCTTGGCATACAGGCGTTTGTGGTCAAGCCATACCGGATTCCCAGCGGCTCGATGGAACCGACCCTGAAAGTGGGTCAGCGGGTTCTCGTCAACCGTGTCGGCATGCACTTCAAAGAGCCTCACGTCGGTGAGATCGTGGTATTTCATCCGCCGAAGGATGCCGAACAGCAGGTGTGCGGGCCAGCCCCTCACATGGTCACGCCCGGCGGCGCGGCCTGCTCGATGCCCGAGCCCGAGTCCTCGAGCGTGAACTTCATCAAGCGGATCGTGGCTGGCCCGGGCGACACGCTCTACATCAAGGAAGGCCACGCGTTCCGCAACGGCAAGCGCGAGAGCGACTCCTATATCAACCCGTGTGGAGGCGGCTCTGAGTGCAACTTCCCGACGCCGATCAAAGTTCCGGCCGGTCATTGGTTCATGATGGGGGACAATCGTGGCGAGTCGGACGACAGCAGATTCTGGGGACCGGTCCCCACGAGCTGGATCATCGGAGGGGCCTTTGCCACCTACTGGCCCCCCGACCGCATTGGCCTCCTCTAGGGCTCAAGGCTCCTCCAGGCAAGGCTCCTCCAGGGCGCCCTACTCAAAGCGAGCCGCTCGTCGTCGCGCGCGTCGCAAGAGCGGTCAGCGTCTTTTCGCGTTCGATCGCGCTCTCGGAGTCCGCCTTGTGGCGGGCGCGGACGAGGCGGGGCGCGGCTGCTTGGCGGGGCCGCTCGTGGCCGCGGGAGTGCTGTTCGACTACGAGCAGCTCACCACTCGCGAGCTGCGCGCCCTCGCGACCCTCAACGATTCCAAGCAGCACAAGGCCGAGGCTCGCGAGCAGCTCTATCCGCTGGTGCTGAGCACAGCGCTGCGTGTCACCGTCGTCTCGCGTTGCGTGCAGGGAATCGACTCACGGGGTCTGCACAAGACAAACCTTGCGGCTCTGCGCGACGCCATCAGAGGCGTGACGAGCGGGATCCCCGGCGAGGTGATGTGCTTGACCGACGGCTTCGCCGTCCCCGAGTTCGAGCGCCCTCACCGACCCATAGTCAATGGAGACGCCACCAGCGCCGCGATCGCCGCGGCGTCGATCGTGGCGAAGGTCACGCGCGACCGCTACATGCACCATGCGGACGAGATGCACCCCGGCTGGAGCTTCGCCGAGCATGTTGGCTACTCAACCCCAGTGCACCGTGAGGCGATCCTGCGCCAGGGAGTCTCTCCACTGCACCGGATGTCCTTCCAGTCGCTGGCCTACCGGCAGCTGGCGCTCTGAGCGCCTGGCAGCCCGACTCGAGCCCCCCGGGCCTTTCTCCACCGCGAGCCGCAGCAGCTCACCAAGCCCCCTCGATGTGGTCGAGGCGCAGCAGGCGGTCGGAGCCGTCGACGATCACGCCGACAGCGTCGAAGCGGATCGTCTGGGCCTTGGGTCGTGCGTGGGTGTTCTCGTACAGCCACGCGCACGCGAGCTTCCTGAGACGTGCGCGCTGGCTGAACTTCAGCCAGGCGAGCGGTTGCTCCTCTGGGCACAGCCCTCGGCGGCGGTTGCTCGCGCGTCGCGTCTTGACCTCCGCGAACACGAGCGCTCGCCCGTCGAAGGCGATCAGGTCGATCTCGCCGTGTCGCGTCCTCACGTTACGCGCCACAATCACGAATCCCATGCGGCGGAAATGCCCGACGGCGAGATCCTCGCCAAGCGCGCCCAGCGCCCGGCGCCGGTCGCGAGGGGCTGGAGCGCCGGCTGAAAGGGGGCTCGAGGAAAGCATCCCTCGACCATAGGCAGAGAAATGTGACGTAAAAGACACAAGTGCGCCAGTTTGCAGGCATGGCGCATTCGGCTCTGCTTTTGGGCCTACCGAGATCGACCCAAGGCACGCGCCTTGGCGCCGGATATCCTCGCGTTGGCTCGATCGAGTCTGCCTCGTGAACGAAACTCCCGACAACCAAAGCGGCGCGGTCGTCGTGCCAGCGACCTCTTCCTCCTTGCCCGAGCAAGGCGCCGATCCACGCCCGCCCGGCATCGACGGCGTCAGCGGCTTCATGGGCATGCGCTGGGACAGCTCTGACACCGTTCGTCTCGCGATCCGACCGGAGCTGATCAACGCCGCCGGGCTGCTCTCAGGCGTGGTCACCTACGCGCTCGTCGACTACTGCATGGGCTCGACCCTATGGCCACACACGACCAAGGACGAGCACATCGCGACGCTCAACATCTCGATCAACTACATCCAGACCGCCATAGAGGGCGAGATCGTGTGCACGACCGAGCTCGACCGGCGCAACCGCACCAACGCGGTCATGCGCAGCGAGGTGCGCCACGAGGACGGTCGGCTGCTCGTCACGGCGATCGGCAGCTACGCGATCTTCCCGGCGCGCCGGCGCCCGCGAGCAAGCTGACGCACGGGCGGCGCCCAGCCGCATGGTCACGTCGAGCACGCCCCGATGCCCAAAATCGCTCATACCCCCCGCGCGCTCACGATCGCAGGCTCCGATTCGGGTGGTGGCGCCGGGATACAAGCCGATCTGAAGGCCTTCGCCCGCTGCGGCGTCCACGGCATGAGTGCCATCACGGCGATCACGGCGCAGAGCACGCTCGGCGTGAGCGCTGTGCACCTGATCCCGGCCGACATCATCCTCGCTCAGGTTCGGGCGGTCATCTCAGACATTGGCGTTGACGCGGTCAAGGTGGGCATGCTCGGCACGGCGCAAGCCATCCGTATCGTCGCTCAAGCGCTCGACGAGCTGCCCGCCGGCACGCCAGTGGTGGTTGACCCGGTGATGGTGGCCGAGTCCGGCGCGCAGCTGCTCGATCCCGACGCCCAGGGGGCGCTCGTCGCGGAGATCCTGCCCCGCGCCACGATTCTCACCCCCAACCTCCCTGAGGCGCGCTCGCTCGCGCGCCACGCTTCAGGCGCCACGCCGGCGACGGCAGGCACCGGCGCACCGGCTCAGCGCGATCACGGGCAGAGCGAGCCGTCACGGGGGGATGCCGCGACCGCGGAGGAGCTGGAGGCGAGCGGGCTGGCGCGCGTGCTGCTTTCGCTCGGTCCCGAGATCGTCGTGCTCACCGGTGGCCACCGCGCGCAGGCGGTCGATCTGTTCCTCGACTCCCGCTCGCCTGAGCGGATCGTGAGCATCCCCGGTGAGCGCCACCTAGACGGCGCCGCGCACGGCTCCGGTTGCACCCACTCCTCAGTGCTGGCGGCGCAGCTCGCGCTCGGTCGCGCCCCGCTGCAGGCGGCCTTCGTGGCCCGCGCGCTCGCCGGGGCCGCGGTCGCCGACGGGCTACGCGATATCGGCGGGGGCCCTGGGCCGGTCGACGTCATCGGGCTTGCGCGCCTGCGTCCGGCTCGCGACTGATCGGGCGGCGATCGCTTTGTCATAATCGGTCGCGATGAAGTTGCTGCGCGTCAAGCCCGGTCACGGTGAGGTGGTGCTCGCCGAGGGCGATATGGCGGTTCCTGAGCAGCACGCGCGCCTCCAAGATGCCTTCAGCCGCGAGCTTCAGGCCGGCATGTGGGCCGCGGTGCCCACCTCGACCGCCTCCGGACGGCGCGAGGCGGAGCTGGTCCGCGGCTTCGAGGAGATCCCACCCGACGCCGAGCGGGTGGTCTTCTTTCCCCGTGCGGCCGGTGGTCGCTGATGCCAGGGCGGTCAGGGCCGATCGGGTGCGTTCGTCTGACGGCGCGGCAGAAGCCCTGAGGCGCTTATGACGCTCGCGCTCGGGACAGCGGCGATCCTCTTCATCGCATTGCTGTCGGTGCTCGTCATGCCACGGCTGCTGCGCTTGCTCGCACCGACTCCTGGAGGGATGCTCGCGTGCCGCCGCAGCCCTCGACCGGCGCCCGTCGAGGATTACGATCCCGGTCGCGAGCTGCGCGCCGAGCAGCGCGCACGCGCCCTGCTGCGCTCGTGCGTGAACGGGGAGGAGTGGGCCATGTACCGCGATCTTGGCTTCCTGCGCGTGCGTGGAGCGCTCGGCAAGCGCCCATACGCGTACCTCGTCTATCCGCACAAGCCGATCCTCGCCTACGACTACGGCACGGACCTGATGCTTGGCGAGTACTGCGTCGAGTTCCCCGACCACACGCGCCCGTACGGCAGCACGCGGCTTCCAGACGCAGACGACGTGCTCGCCAAGTGGGTCGCGCTCACCACCAAGGAGCGCGCGCTCATCGAGCTCGCGAACATGCACCTCCCAGGACGCCAGATCCGGGTCGCCAAGGCACGCCGCGATCTTGCGCGCCTGGAGTGCTGGGAGCGCGAGCGTCAGCGGTCGCGGGGTGTTGCGCCGCTGCGCGTCAGTAGTGTTCCGACGCTGTGAGCACTCTCTCCCGCTTCGATGTCAAGCATCGCTCGCGCGCCCTCATCGAGGGTCCTGAGCGCGCCGCCGCGCGCGCCTACCTGCACGGGATCGGCTACACCGCCGAGGACCTCGCAAAGCCGATCGTCGGCGTGGCGCACTCGTGGATCGAGACGATGCCGTGCAACTTCAACAACCGCGTGCTCGCAGCCAAGGTGAAGGAGGGCATTCGCGCCGCGGGCGGCACCCCGATGGAGCTCAACACGATCGCGATCTCCGACGGCATCACGATGGGCACCTACGGGATGCGCGCCTCGCTCGTCTCACGCGAGCTGATCGCCGACTCGATCGAGCTTGTCGCCTCCGCCCACCACTTCGACGCGCTTGTCGTCATCTCCGGCTGCGACAAGACGATCCCTGGCGCGGTGATGGCACTCGCGCGCCTGAACATTCCCGGGCTAATGCTCTATGGGGGCTCGATCCGCCCAGGCCACTACAAGGGCGAGGACGTCACGATCCAACAGGTCTTCGAGGCCGTCGGCGCCTACGCCGCCGGCAAGATCACCGAAGCCGAGCTGCACGAGCTGGAGGAGGCCGCCTCGCCTGGCGCCGGCGCCTGCGGCGGCCAGTTCACCGCCAACACGATGGCGATGGCCTTTGAGGTGCTGGGCATATCGCCCGCTGGCTCCTCGATGGTGCCGGCCGAGGACGGCCGCAAGCTGCAGGTTGCCGTGCGGTGCGGCGAGCTTGTCATGGACGTGCTGCGCAAAGGCCTGCTCCCCTGCGAAGTCATCACAAAGCCAGCGCTCGAGAACGCGATCGCGGCGGTCGCCACCAGCGGAGGCTCCACCAACGGCGTGCTTCACTTGCTCGCCGTCGCGCGCGAAATGGGAGTGCCCCTGGCGATCGATGAGTTCGACCGTATCTCCGACGCCACGCCGCTCCTTTGCGACCTGCAGCCCGGAGGCCACTACGTCGCCACCGACCTCTACGAGGCGGGCGGGGTGCCGCTCGTGATGCGACGCTTGCAGGAAGCGGGCATCCTGCGCCCCGAGGCGATCACCGTCACCGGCCGCACCGTCGCAGAGCACGCGCAGGAGGCGCGGGAGACGCCGGGACAGCGCGTCGTGCGCGCGCTCACAGAGCCGCTCAAGCCCACCGGGGGCTTTGCGATCCTGCACGGCAACGTCGCGCCCGACGGCTGCGTCGTCAAGCTCGCCGGCCACGAGCGCCGTCGCCACGTCGGTCCCGCGCGGGTGTTCGACGGCGAGGAGGCCGCGATGGCGGCCGTGCTAGCTCACGAGATTGCCGCCGGCGATGTCGTCGTAATCCGCGGCGAGGGCCCCGCCGGCGGCCCTGGCATGCGCGAGATGCTGGCCGTCACCGCCGCCATCGTCGGCGAGGGGTTGGGGGAGAGCGTTGCGCTGATCACCGACGGGCGCTTCTCCGGCGCCACCCACGGCTTCATGGCGGCCCACGTCGCCCCCGAGGCGGTGCGCGGGGGCCCGATCGGCGCGCTTGCCGACGGCGATCAGATCACGATCGACGTCGACGCCAGGCGCATCGACGTCGATCTCGGCGACGAGCAGGTTGCACAGCGCCTGGCAGCCTACGCGCAGCCGCCGCGTGCCGATGAGCACATCGACGTCGCGATCCGCAAGTATGCGCGACTCGTCGGCTCAGCCGCCGAGGGCGCCGTCACGAGCTGAGCCGTGAGCCGAGTCGGGCTCCTCTTCGACAAACTCATTGAGCAGCTCGTTGAAAGCGGTGGGGCGCTCGAGCATCGCCATGTGCCCTGTTCCTTCGAAGATCACCTTGCGCGAGCTCGGGATCAGCTCCTCGAAGACGCTCGCGTCGCGCACGGGGATGATCTTGTCTTCGTCTCCCCACACGATCAAAGTCGGGCACGCGATCTCCGGCAGGCGCTCCTTGACCGGGTAGTCGATGTTGGCGCGCAGCCCCTGCATGAAGCCGGGCTTACCCGCGCCACGCAGCTGCTCGGCGGCCAGCGCCGCCGGCAGACGGCTCGGATGGCGCGTCACGAGCCCCAGCGTGAGGTTGCGCAGCCCAGGACGGCGCGCCACCCAATCTGACCTAGCCGCCGTCCAGCCTGTGTACACGGCGACCATCGGCGCCACGCGGCGCAGGTAGGGCTCGAGACGTTCCACATCTCGATGGCGGTACGTGCTGATCCCGGCGCCCGACACCAGCACGAGGCGCTCGACGCGCTGCGGGAAGGCGATCGCGAGCTCCGCCGAGACGAAGCCACCCATCGAATTGCCGACAATCGTCGCCGCGTCCACCTCGAGTGTGTCGAGCAGACCGTCGAGGATACGCGCGTACGCCGAGATCGTGATGTGCTCCCGCGGCATCGGCGAGTGGCCGAACCCCGGCAGGTCCATTGCTATCACGCGATGGTCGCGCGCGAACACAGGCAGCTGCTCGAGCCAATTTGGCCATGAGCCCGACAGCCCGTGCACGAACACGATCGCAGGGCCTTCGCCAAGCTCGATCACGTTCACCGGCTGGCCTGCGACCGCCACCCAGCGCTGGTGCTCTCCCCAGTCGATGTCCAGCCACGCCGAGCGCCCCGCGGGGCCATAGGGTTGGTTGCGATCGGTCCTCGGGAGGGTCTCGGCTCCTGGCGTCACGAGAGACGGTGGGATCGAGGCGGTCGGATCGTAGACGGAATGCGCCAACCACGCAACGGTCGTGTCGGCGCGCCAGATCTCGGGGCGTGAGGTTCACAGCCGCTCATCGGTCAATAATCTACTCCACCAATGCGCATCGCCATCGACGTCGACTCAACGCTGCATCACTACTGGGACGTGCTCTCGGGGATCTCCCGCCGGCGCTTCGGCGTCGAGCTGCCCTACGAGGAGCAGTTCACCTGGGGCATCACGCGCCTGCGCTCCGACCAGCTGGCCCTGTGTATCGAGGAGAGCCACGGCGACGAGCAGATCCTGGCGGGGCGACCCTATCCGGGCGCGGTCGAGACGATCCGCGCGTGGAGCGAGCAGGGACATTTCATCCACGTCACAACCCACCGCTCGACCGCCTGCGCTCCCGCGACCGCGCGCTGGCTCGAGAGCCTGGGGCTCCCATTCGACGACCTCTGCTGCTCCCATGACAAGGTCACGCGCTGCGTCGAGCTCGATATCGACATCCTCATCGACGACAGCCCTCTGAACATCGGGGCGGCGATCGAGCGTGGCATGGCCACGGCCACGATCCTGCACCCTTGGAACGCGGAGCTCTGCGAGGTCGAGGACGTCCTCGGCGCAAGCGACTGGCACGAGCTGGCGCAACTGCTCGCCCCCGTGCTCGCGAAGCCCACGCGCACGCTCGCCCGCGGAGGCTGAGCTCGGCCACGCACGTCCACCCAGGGCTCGGCCACGCACATCCACCCTGAGCTTGGCCACGCACGTCCACGCTGAACTCGGCCACGCACGTCCACCCTGGGCTCGGCCACGCACGTCCACCCTGGGCTCGGCCACGCACGTCCACGCTGAGCTCGGCCACGCACATCCACCCTGAGCTCGGCCACGCACGTCCACCGCGATCTCACCTTGGGGGGGATTCGCCGCGCAAGCGCACGCGAGCCGGAAGGGCGTGGGGGCTGCCATGCCGAACTATGTAGCGTGATGAGCGCTCACCAAGCCGACCCGCACGGAAGTCAACTCGAGCGCGAGGCCAGCCTCAGCGAGCCGTGGAGGCGCGCGCTCGCCCGGCTCGACGAAGATCTGCGTCGCACGAACGCCGCGCCTCGCACCAGGCGCGCCTACGAGATCGACACGCTTCAGTTCGCGTGCTGGTCTGACACGCACGACCTGAGTCCCGTCACCGTCGAGCCACGAGACGTTCGACGCTACCTGGCCCATCTCTCCGAGCGCAAGCTCTCCGCGACCACCACGGCGCGCAAGCTCGCCGCGATCCGTGCCCTGTTTTGCAGCCAGCGCGAGCACGGCGAGATCGAGCAGAGCCCGGCCGACCTGCTGGCCACACCACGGCGAGCCTCGCACCTGCCGCGCGTGCTCAAGGCGCCGGAAGTCGCTCGTCTGCTGGACAGCATCCCAGCGGATGGGGCGGGCGGGCCACTCAATCTGCGCGATCGCGCCCTGTTCGAGCTTGCTTACGCCTGTGGCTTGCGCGCCGAGGAGATCGTCTCGCTGAACGTGGCCGACGTCGACCACGACGCCGAGCAGTTGCGCATCGAGGGCAAGGGCTCGAAGACCCGTTTCGTCCCAGCCGGCGAGGTCGCCCTACACGTGGTGCGGGCCTACCTCGAGCGCGCGCGACCGGCGCTGCGTGGCGAGGACGACGAGCGCGCCCTTTTCCTAAGCCGCTCAGGCAGGCGGCTAGGCACCAGCGACGTGCGCCGCCGCCTGCGGGCGTGGGTCACGCGCGCGGGCGTGCCCGCCGGCGTCTCTCCCCACGCCTTGCGCCACAGCTTCGCCACCCACCTGCTGGACGGCGGAGCGGACCTGCGCTCGATCCAGGAGCTGCTCGGGCACTCGAGCATCTCGACAACCCAGGTCTACACTCGGGTAGAGTCCGCCAGACTCAGAAGCGCCTATGCGCGCAGTCACCCTCGGGCCTGATCGGCGGGAGAAGACCCTGGAGACGAACGTCAAAGCGATCGAGCTGCGCGAACTGTGGCGGCGCTATAAGTCAGATAAGGACACTCGTGCTCGCGAGCGGCTGGTCGTCGCCTACTCGCCGCTGGTCAAGTACGTGGCCGGGCGCACCGCCGCCGGCCTGCCGCCACACGTCGAGGAGGCCGACCTGGTCTCCTACGGCCTCGTCGGGCTGATCTCCGCGATCGAGCGCTTCGACATCTCGCGCGAGATCAAGTTCGAGACCTATGCGATCACGCGTATCAAGGGCGCCATCATCGACGAGCTGCGCTCGATCGACTGGGTGCCACGCTCCGTGCGTGCCCGCGCACGAGAGATCGAGCGGGCGAACACGAAGCTCGAGCATCGCCTGCAGCGCACTCCCACCGACGAGGAGATGGCCGCCGAGCTCGACCTCACCGTCCCAGAGCTCCACGAGTCGCTGCTTGCGATCTCCCATTCCTCGGTGGCGGCGCTCGACGAGCTGTGGACCGTCTCGGACTCAAGCGGCGATCAGGTGTCCTTGATGGACACGATCGAGGATCCCAACGCGCCCGACCCCTCGCGCGCGCTGGATGTCGGCGACCTCAAGGACCGCATCGCCGACTCGATCGCCGCCTTGCCCGAGCGCGAGAAGCTTGTGATCGCTCTCTACTACTACGAGAACCTCACGCTACGCGAGATCGGCGAGGTGCTCGGCGTTACCGAGTCGCGCATCTCCCAGCTGCACACCAAGGCGGTTCTTCGGCTGCGAGGCCGCATGCAGGATGGTTCCTTTGACTAGCGCGGTCAACCCCTAGGCAGGCGTTCGGATCGGCGGTATCTTGGGCTGAAGATCACGAAAGGAGACGCTCGTGCGCCCGACCACCGCCTTCGGCGGCGGTGCCCCCGATCGGATTCGCAACGTCGCCCTAGTCGGCCATCGCGGCTCGGGGAAGACCTCCCTGCATGAGGCGCTGCTGTTCGAGGCGGGTGCGGTGGGCCGGCTCGGCGCCGTCCCCGATGGCAGCACCGTGTCGGACTCCGAGCCCGACGAGCAGGTGCGTCAGATGTCTATCTCGACGACGCTCTCCTCGCTTCGCTGGCAGGAGCGTAAGGTCAATCTGCTCGACACCCCGGGGGAGCCGAGCTTCATAGCCGACGCGCTCGCCGCGCTGCGCGTATGCGAGTCGGCTGTGTTCGTCGTCAGCGCCGTGGCCGGCGTGGAGGTCACAACGACCCGCCTATGGGCGCGCGCGGCCGAGCTGGACATCGCCCGGCTCGTGTTCGTCAACATGCTCGACCGCGATCGCGCCGATTTCCTCGCCGCATTTGAGTCGCTCAAGCGCGCGTTCGGCCCGCATGTGGTGGCCACAGAGATCCCGCTCGAGTCTCAGGGCGGGGTGGACGGAGTGATCGACCTGCTCGACATGGTTGCCTTCCGCCAGAGATCCTGCGAGCGCGGGGATGTCGAAGAGACGCCGATCCCCGAAGACCAGCTACAGCTTGCCAACGAATACCGCGAGCGCCTGATGGACGAGGTCTGCGAGGTCTCAGACGTGCTGATGGAGCGCTACCTGGAGGGTGAGGCGATCTCGCACGAGGAGATCGCCGCCGCGCTGAAGCAGGGCGCCAACCACGGGGAGATCTTCCCAGTCGTGTGTGGCGTCGCGACTCGCAACCTCGGCGCCTCACGCCTGTTGGACGCGATCGTGGAGGATTTGCCCTCGCCGGTGAGGCACGGCCCGCTCGTCGTCGGTGAGCTCGAGCTCTCCCCGTCCGAGGACGCCGAGCTCCTCGCCTACGTGTTCAAGACTCGCGCCGACCCCTATGCCGGGCGCGTCAACCTGCTGCGCGTCTATCAGGGAGCGCTCTCCCACGATACGCAAGTGCTCAACACACGCTCGCACGCACGCGAGCGCATCGGTCAGCTGATCGCCTTCTTCGGAAAGGACAGCGAGCACGTGCGGGAGATCGGCCCCGGCGACATGGGCGCCGTCGCAAAGCTCAAGGACACCCATGCCGGGGACTGGCTTACGCCGCGCTGGCCGATCCTCGGCCCCAGCGGGGCCGAGATCGGTTCATTGGAGATGCCTCGTCCGAGCCTGCCGGCGCCCGTGATGGCGTTCGCCGTCGAGCCGGGCAGCAGGGGCGAGGAGGAGAAGGTGTTCGCCTCCCTGCGCCGCCTGCAAGAGGAAGACCCAACGATCGACCTGCACCGCGATCCACAGACCGGCGAGCAGATCGTCGCCGGCCTATCGCAGGTCCATGTCGAAGTGATCGTCGAGCGTCTGCGCTCGCGCTTCGGCGTCGAGGTCGCGCTCAAGCCCCCGCGCGTGCCCTATCGCGAGACGATTCGCGCCTGCGCAAAGGGTCATGGGCGCCACAAGAAGCAGACCGGTGGTCGCGGACAGTTCGGTGACTGCCACATCGAGATCGAGCCGCTGAGAAACGATCCCACCCACCCGAGCGGCTTCGAGTTCGTCAACCGCATCAAGGGCGGAGCGATCCCGAGCCAGTTCATCCCGGCCGTCGAGAAGGGCGTGCTCGAAGCGATGGACGCGGGTCCCGTCGCCGGCTATCCGGTAAAGGACGTGCGCGTGACGCTCCTCGACGGTTCGTTTCACGCGGTCGACTCCTCCGAGCTGGCCTTCAAGCTCGCCGGAGCGCTCGCGATGAAGGAGGCGCTCGGCCACGCCAGTCCTGTGCTGCTGGAGCCCATCATGCTCGTCAGCGTCTCGGTCCCCGACGAGCACGTCGGCGACGTGATCGGCGACCTCAACAGCCGTCGCGGGCGTCCACAGGGAATGGCGCCCACCGGCTCGGCCACCGAGATCAAGGCGGAGGTCCCGATGGCCGAGATGCTCGGCTATGCCCCCGACCTACGCTCTATAACCCAAGGTCAGGGGGACTACACGCTCGAGCTGCTGCGCTACGACGCGGCTCCGAGTCGAGCTGGCCAAGAAGGTTCTCGAGCGCCTGGACTCCGAACACCTCGCCGCGCACGCCTGACGCTGACCGCAATGCGCAAAGGCGCTCGTCCGGTACTCTGATGGCCGATGGCTACGCGCGCAATCGTCACGTCGCACCCCGTGGTCGCCTGCGACGTGTGCGGCAGGCGCCTGTTGCGTGGGGAGAGCCCCGACGTGTTCCTGGCGGGTGGCCAGCGCCGCACCGTCTGCGAGTTGTGCGTCCCGAGGGCCGCGGCGGAGGGTTGGCTGCGCGAGGCCGACGATCACTCCGCCGGCGTGCGTCCCACACGCACGCGGCGCGCGGGCACGCTGCTTGGGCGACTGCGCCAGTTACGCGAGCCTCCCCAACGGCCCCTGCGACGTGAGAGCCGGCCGCTCGCCCCACATAGCGGCGCCGAGGACGGAGATCTGCCCGACGACGGCCTGTACGACTTCCTCGAGGACGGCTCGCTCGAGCGCGCCGAGCCCTGTGAGCAGGAGATCTACATCGGCTCCGTCGATGCGTCTGACGCAGGCGAGGGAGAGTGGAGCGCCGAGCCGGCCGACGCCGCGGAGAACGGGCGGGCGGCTCACCGTCAGTCGCGCGCGCAACGGCTGCCCGCGCACGTCGAGCGACCGTCTCATGCGGCGTCGACGAGTGGCGAGTTGAAGGTCGCGCGGGCTCTGGATGTCTTCAACGCGGGCGAGCAGCCCAGGCGGGTCGCGGGTGTCGCGCGCTCGCTCGGCGCACCATCGGTCACGGTGCGCCCGCTGGAGGAGTCGGGCAGCACGGTCGCGATCGTGGTCGCGTGGGAGCTGTGCTGGTACCGCTATGAGGTCGACCTCGGTGACGAGGCCGCTGGAGCGCGGTTGGTCACGCAGGGCATGGAGCTCGACGAGCTGCCTGAGGGTGACCGTCTGGCCAACGCGGCCGCCGACGAGCGCGGCGAGCTGGCCCCGCTGTCGGCGTGAGCCCCTCGCGAGTGAGCTCGCGTGGGTCGCTCTGCGATCGGCCTGGTGTCCCCGCGCAGTACGATCTAAGGCGATGATCTACTGCGTCGTACCGACGGCGATGGCCGACGAGCTCTACCCGAAGCTCGTCAAGCACTACGAGAACGATGACAACGTGACCGTGATCGTGGACCGCCGCGAGGCAGACCGTCGCGCGCGGGGCTCGCGTCCCTCCGAGAGCGACCTGCAGCGCCGTGTCGTCCGCGATCGTCGGCGAGCCCGCGTCCCCGGGGACCTGCCGCCGCTCGTCGACGGCTCCTAGCGCTCTGCTCTGTGGTCTGCCCAAGCGCCGAGACATGGGAACGATGAAGCTCGTCGTGCACGTCGACGGCGGCTCACGCGGAAACCCGGGGCCGGCCGCGGCCGCGAGCGTCGTCTCCGCGCCTTCGGGCGAGATCCTCGACGAGGCGTCAGCGCTGCTCGGGGCCCAGACCAACAACGTCGCCGAGTATCGGGCGCTGTTGCTCGGCCTCGCGCGAGCGCGTGCTCTCGGGGCCACCGAAGTGGAGGTGGTCAACGACTCCGAGTTGATTGCCAAGCAGATTCGAGGTCTCTACAAGGTCAAGCACGCAGCCATGCGCCCCCTGCACCGTGAGGCGCTGGCGGCGCTGCGCGGGTTCGACGCGTGGAAGATCCGCACGGTCCCGCGTGCCCAGAACGCCGATGCCGACGCGCTCGTCAACGCCGCGCTCGACGAGGCGCGCGCGACGGCATCGGGCTGAGGATCCACACGCTCGTCCCACGCTGGGGCGCCACACGCTCGCTCCACGCTGAGGCTCCACACGCTCGCCCACGCTGGGGCTCTCAGTGCAGCGCGTGGGTGGCGCGCGCGAGCGCGATCATCTGCGAGTTGGAGAGGTCCTCGAGCAGCGTGTTGCTGACGAAGTAGATGACCTTGCCGACGCGCCAGCCGATGTCGTGTATATGCGAGCCGTCGTCGACGAGCAGGTAGGAGCGTCCCCCGATTCGCTGTGTGCGCGCGTGCGCGAACAAGGGGATGTTCACCCAGTCCATGCCCTCCACGTCGTAGTAGCCGCCAAGCCCGTTCTGCTGCCACACGGCGACGTAAGCGTGGTGGACGTGCTTGTGCTGATCCTCGAGCTTGTAGACATGCACTTCCTGGGGTATCGCGGGGCCCGTCTGCACGGAGGGGTACTCGACTGGGAAGGGCACGCCCGGCGCGGCGGTCAGCGCCATCGCCTTCCCTGAGGCGGATACCGGGTAGAGGCCAAGCGACGCGTTTGACGGGCTGTGCGCGGAGTGGTGGCCATGCGAGGATACGGAGGCGGGCAGCTTCAGCCGTTCGTGACCGTGCAGGAATTCCCTGACCGTGGCTTTGATGAGCGTCGCCGTCGAGGTCACGTAGCTTTCCCCGCCGATCATCGCGTTCGCGTTGTCCACCTGGAATTTGACCTGGCGCAGCGGCTTCTGCTGTGAGAAGGCGATCAGCTTCGCCAGTTCGATCAGCTGCCCCGCGGAGGAGTGGAACGTGCTCGTGACAGCCTTGCCGACAGCCTTTGAGACCGTGTCGATCTCACCGATCAGGTTGCCCACCGGCACCTGCTCGCGCAGGTCGCGAATGAAGTCCTGCTGGCGCGCCACCCTCACGAAGTCCGAGTCGCGATGGCGGTAGCGCACATAGCTGAGCGCGTTTTCGTCGCACAGTCGCTGGTAGCCAGGTTGCAGGTTGATCGCCGAGTAGTTCGTTTCCGGGCTGCCGTTGGGTTCGTTGAGGTAGCGGTGGTCGACGTTCGTGTAGACGCACCCGAGCGTGTTGACGATGCCTTTGAAGCCCCTGAAGGTCACGTCGACGACTCCGTTGAGCTTCACGTGCAGCAAGCGCTCGAGCGTCTGCGCCGTCAGTTCGGCGCCCCGATCGGTGCCGCCTTCGGCGCTGCCGAGCGTGTAGGCGGCGTTGACCTTGCGCGGGTAGTAGCTCTGCCCGCTCCTGGTCGTGATCGTGACGAGCAGGTCGCGTGGCACCGACAGCACCGAGATCTGTCCGACTTCGGGGTCCAGGTGCACGAGCAGCATCGTGTCGCTGCGCGGCGGGTTGTTACGGTCGTAGGCGTCTTTGGAGCCGACGCGCCTGTCCGAGCCGATGATCAGGAAGGTCTGCGGTTCGCCGCTGTAGGCGGCTTGGACGACGCCTTTGGCGATCTTTATCTGGCTGCCGCGCGGGAACACCTCGCTCGCGATGTGGTTGAGCTTGGTGAGCGCCACCGTGGCGGTCGCCGCGCCGCTCAACAGCAGGATCAGCGCGCCCGCGATCGCGAAGCGCTTCCACATGCCCAGGGCCAGCGAGGGTGGGCGCTCGTCGTCGAGTGGTGGCGCGGGAGGAACGCTCATATGCGGGATCGCGGCAGCCGCTGTTTGGCACGGCCCGCCCGTAGGCCAAGCCTAGCGGGCCGATCGGCCGTCGCGCGCCGGGCATCCCGATACGCTCGATCCCGTGCTCAAGCCCCGCAATCGCGAGCTGCTAGGCCTGATCCCGGCCGGCCTGCTGGTCACCGCCGGCTTCACGGCGATCTTCATACAGGAGGAAAACAGCTCGCTCGGCGCCTCCACGAACGTGACGCTCAACCGCGCTTCGAGCCTGTCGTTGACCTATGGCTTGCTGTTCTTGGGGCTGTGCCTGGCCGCGCACCTCGTGATCCGCTTCGCGCTGCCGCACGCCGACCCATATCTATTCCCGCTCGGCGCGGTGCTGGCCAGCGTCGGGATCGTGATGGTCTACAGGATCAACCCGGCGCTGGCGCGCCAGCAGGCCCAGTGGATGGTGCTCGGCCTGGTGCTGTTCGCCGCCACGATCCTGTGGCTGCGGCGCACGGGCGTGGGGGTGCTGGAGCGCTATCGCTACACGATCGCGGCCGTCGGGATCGCGATGGCGGTGCTGCCACGCTTCCCGGTGATCGGCGAGCAGGTCAACGGCGCCTACCTGGACATCCATTTCGGCTCGGTCTCCTTCCAGCCTGCCGAGCTCGCGAAGATCGCGATCGTGATCTTCTTGGCCAGCTACCTGCGCGACAATCGTCAGATCCTCGTCACGGCGGGACGACGCATCCTCGGCCTGACGGTGCCGCCGATGAAGCAGTTCGGCCCGATGCTGGTTGTGTGGGGGGCTGCGATGGCGACACTGCTGCTGACGCGCGAGCTCGGCACATCGCTGATGTTCTACGGCGCCTTCCTCGCGCTCCTCTATGTCGCTACGGGACGCTTCTCGTTCCCGCTGATCGGGCTCGTGCTGTTCGCGCTCGGCGCGTGGTTCGTGGCGACGCATGTCGGACACGTTCACAGTCGCGTGCTTGCCTGGGAACACCCTTTCGAGAAGTCGCTCTACGAAAAGCGCGGCGGCAGCTACCAGCTCGCGCAATCGCTGTTCGCACAGGCCGACGGGGGCCTGCTCGGGACGGGCTTCGACCAGTCGCTGCTGGTGCTCCCCCACCATCATGAACCGATCCTGCCGGTGCCCGAAAGCGACATGATCTACGCCGTGATCGTCAACGAGCTCGGCCTCGCCGGCGCGGCAGCGCTGCTGCTCACCTATCTGCTTCTCGTGGCTCGTGGCCTGAAGACGGCGATGCTCGCGCGCGACTCGTTCTCGAAGCTGCTCGCCGTGGGCCTGTCGTTCGTGGTGGCGATGCAAGTGTTCGTGATCGTCGGCGGGGTCACGCGTGTGATCCCGCTCACGGGCGTCACACTGCCGTTCGTCGCCTACGGTGGCTCCTCGGTGGTTATGAACTTCGTGCTGCTCGCGCTGCTGCTCGTCGTCTCAGACAGGGCCCGGCGACCCTATTCGCCGTCACGTTGATCGTGCGCTCGGACAGCCGTTTTGACCGCGATTGCGCACTTTTGAGGAGGTTCGCTGCGGCTTTGGGTCGAAAACCTCCATATACCGGGTGCGCATGAGCATTCTGGGCGGCGGTCAACGAGTATCTCGCGCGATGCCAACTTCCACCACAGACGCCACGTCGAGCTTCGTCATTCGAGCGCGTGACCTGCGCGGGGTGGGTGGGACTTCAATACACCCTCCCCGACGCTACCCCGATCCCCTCGCCAGCTTCTCCTCGTCCGCCGGCCTGCACCCGCGACCGTGGCTGAAGCGGCTGCGGCGCGCGCTGCGCGAGGACCTGTTCGTGCTGCACTACCAGCCAATCGTGTCGTTGCAGAGCGGAGCTGTGTCTCACTACGAGGCCCTGATCCGACTCGCCGACGATCCCGGGGAGCCGCTCACACCGCCCGGCGCGTTCCTGCCCGCCGCGGAGCGCTACGGCCTGATCCAGGAGATAGACCGCATGGTGATCGGCAAGGTCGTCGCGCTGATGGGCGGCGAGCTCGCCGACCGCCGGGCACGTGTCGCCGTGAACCTGTCGGCGCTGTCGATCACAGATCGCGGGATGCTCGCCCACATCGAGCAGGAGCTGGTCCGCCGCGAGGTGGGTCCTGAGCGCCTGATCGTGGAGGTCACAGAGACGGCGGCGATCGGCGACATGCGCCGCGCCCAGACTTTCTGCGAAGGCGTGCAGATGCTTGGCAGCTCGGTCGCGCTCGACGATTTCGGCGCCGGCTTCGGGTCCTTCCAATACCTCAAGCATCTGCCGTTTCGCTACCTGAAGATCGACGGCGACTTCATCCGCACGCTGCCCGCCTCGCGCAAGGACCAGCTCGTCGTGCAGGCGCTCGTCGGAGTCGCTCGTGGGATGGGCAAGCAGACGATCGCCGAGTACGTCGGCGACGAGCCCACGATGCGCCTCTTGCGCGGCTACGGGGTCGACTACGCCCAGGGCTTTGAGGTCGGGCGTCCCCGTGGTCAGCGGGAGGCTTTTGCGACGGCATGAGGAGCGTCGCCTCCTCGATCTCATCTGTGCTCACCACGGCCAGCTAGCCGTGCCCCTAGGGCGGCGATGAGCAAGCGAGACAAGGACGCAGCGAGTGAAGTGACCGATCGGAGATCGACGGGATCTTCGATCGGCCAGCACACGAACGAGCGAGGACGCAGACCGATCGAAGATCGGCCAGCACCGCTCAGCGGCGTCCTAGCGCGGCTCTGGCATCTGGGTGCGCAACATCGCGTCCCAGAGCCTGTCTGGCAGCAGTTTGCGTTGAAGCACCGTCAGGTGCGCCGAGGGGGTGAGCAGCATCCGCGAGGGCGCTTTGCGGCGTGAGATCGCCTTCTCGATCGCCTTTGCGACGACGTCTGGGCCGCCGCCGAGGTGGCGCATCGGGCCCTCGTAGACGCCTACGGTCATCGCCGCGAGCTTCGCGTTGAACTTCTTGTAGGGGTCGGCTCCATCCCCCTCGCTGGCCTCAGCTCCCGAGTCGGCTTCGTTGACGGTGGCGGCGGCGGTCTTGCCGAACTCGGTTGTGATCAGGCCCGGCTCGACGAGCACGACATCCACGCCGAAGCCCCTCACCTCGAAGCGCAGCGCGTCGCTGATCGCCTCCAGCGAGTGCTTGGTCGCGTGGTAGAGCCCGCCACCCGGCAGCGTGAGCCTGCCGCCCATCGAGCCGACGTTGACGACCTTGCCCCAATGCTGCGCGCGCATCGCCGGCAGCACGAGCTGTGTCAGCGCGATCGCGCCGAACACATTCGTCTCGAACTGGCGGCGCACCGCCTCGAGCGGCACCTGCTCGATCGGGCCGCCTTGGGAGTAGCCGGCGTTGTTGACGAGCACACCCACGGCGCCGTGCTCGCGCTCGATCGTCTCGACGGCCGCGCGCATCGACTGCTCATCGGTGACATCGAGTCGCAGGAGCTTGCAGCCGGCGTCGGCCAATGACTCGATCGACTCCAGGCGCCTGGCGGTCGCGTATACGGCCCAGCCATGAGCTGCCAGACGCTTGGCCGTCGCCTCGCCGATGCCGGAGGAGCATCCGGTGATGAGCACGGCCTTCGAGGGTGCGTCGGGCATCCGCGCAGCATACGGAATTGAGATCTGCCGCCCCTGCTCGGGCCTCGCCTCGCCCGCGGCAAGGCTCTCCCCGCGCGGGCGAGCGGCCATCGCGCGCGCGGGTTCCCTAGGGTGCGGTGCTCTAGGGTGCGGTGCTGATGCGTGCGGTCACTTTCCAGGCGCCCGGCGAGGTGCTCGTAGCGGACGTCCCTGAGCCTGAGATCTCCGATCCCGGCGAGGCGATCGTGCGGATCGAGGCCACCGGCGTGTGCGGGTCCGATCTGCACATCTACCACGGGCGAGTGAAGATCGAGCCGGGATTCACGATCGGCCACGAGTACGTCGGCACGGTGCTCGCGGTCGGCGAGGCGGTGCGCAGCGTGGCGGTCGGGGACCGCGTGCTCGGCTGCTTTCAGAGCGCGTGCGGGCGCTGCTTCTTCTGCCGCCGCGGCTGGTTTCACAAGTGCGACTCCTCGCGCACGTTCGGCCACGGCGCGGCGCTCGGCTCGCTGCAGGGCACGCAGGCCGAGCAGGCGCTGATCCCCAGCGCGGAGCTTGTGCTGCGCAAGATCCCGCCGGGCATGAGCGACGAGGTGGCGCTGTTCGCCGGCGACGTGATGGGCACCGGCTACCACGCGGTCGCCGACAGCGGCCTGCGCGCCGGGGACGTCGCCGCCGTGCTCGGGCTCGGCCCGGTCGGGCTGTGTGCCGTGCAGGCGGCCCGCGCCGCGGGCGCCGCGCGCGTGATCGCCATCGACACGGTGCCCGAGCGCCTGGCGATGGCCGAGTCCTTCGGCGCGTTGCCTGTCCATCTCAGCGACGGGGATCCGCGCGGCGCCGCGCGCGAGGCGACTGAGGGGCGTGGGGTGGACGTGTGCATCGACGCGGTCGGCCACCCGCAGGCGCTTGACCTCGCGTTGCGCCTGACGCGCAAGTGCGGCACGGTGCAGGCGATCGGCGTGTACGCCGAGCGGGCCGAGGTGCACATGGGGCTGCTGTGGATCAAGTCGCTGCACGTGTGCGCAGGGCACGCCAACGTGATCGCCCACGTCGACCGAGTGCTCGCGATGATGTCGGCTGGGCTGCTCGATCCCACCCCGCTCGTCACCCATCACATGGGCCTCGAGGAGGCTCCGCGGGCTTACGCGCTGTACGACCGTCGCGAGGCGCTGAAGATCGTTCTGACTCCGTGATCTCCCCATGACCGTCGATGATGTGCCAGATGCCTTCGCGCTGTCACAATCCTCTTAGCCTCGGCCGGCCCCGCGTTGAGGCTGTGACCGACACAGACGCCACGATGGACGACAAGGAGCTTCGATGACGACCGTTGCCCAACAGGCCCTCCCCGACGCGCTTGGCGACGCCGCGCGCGCGTTCATCTCGAGCCGGCACGACCTGCTGATCGGCGCGGAGCGCGTGCCGGCCGCCGACGGGCACACGTTCGCGACGCTCGACCCGGCGAGCGGTCGTGAGATCGCGGTCGTCGCTCAGGCAGGCGCCGAGGATGTCGCGCGCGCGGTCGCCACGGCGCGCGAGGCGTTCGAGGGCGGCCCGTGGGCGACGCTTGCCCCCTTGGCCCGCGGCCAGCTGATCGCGGCGCTGGCGGACGCGATCGAGGCGCACGAAGAGGAGATAGCCCAGATCGAGTCGCTCGACAACGGCAAGCCAGTCAAGCTCGCTCAGTATGTAGACGTGCGCGGCACGGTCGCCCACCTGCGCTACTTCGCGGGCTGGCCGACGAAGATCGAGGGCAGCGTGCTGCCGGTGAGCGCGCCCAACATGCTGTGCTACACGCGCCGCGAGGCGGTCGGCGTGTGCGGGCAGATCGTGCCGTGGAACTTCCCGCTGTTGATGGCCGCCTGGAAGATCGCCCCGGCGCTCGCCGCGGGCTGCACGATCGTGCTCAAGCCGGCCGAGCAGACGCCTCTGAGCGCGCTGCGCTTGGGCGAGCTGGCGCTCGAGGTCGGCTTCCCGCCGGGCGTCCTCAACGTGATCACCGGTGACGGGGAGACCGGCGCCGCGCTCGTCGACCACCCGGGCGTCGACAAGATCGCGTTCACCGGTTCGACCGTCGTCGGACGCGAGATCGGCGCCAAGGCGGGGCGCGCGCTCAAGCGCGTGACGCTCGAGCTCGGCGGCAAGTCGCCCAACGTGATCCTCCCGGACGCCGACATCGAAGCTGCCGTCAAGGGCTCCTACCAGGCGATCTACTTCAACTCCGGCCAGGCCTGCAACGCCGGTTCGCGGCTGTTCGTGCCTGCCGAGCGCTTCGACGAGGTCGTGGGAGCGCTCGCCGAGAGCGCGAAGGCGACGCGGCTCGGGGCGGGCCTGGACCCGGCCACCCAGTTGGGGCCGCTCGTCTCGGCCGAGCAGCGCGAGCGCGTCATGTCCTACATCGACGCAGGCCTCGAGCAGGGCGCCGAGCTCATCACCGGAGGCAGTGTCGCGCTCGCCGACAGCGGCGGCTGGTTTGTCGAGCCGACGCTGTTCAGCGCCACTTCAGACGACTTGAGCATCGCCCGCGAGGAGATCTTCGGGCCGGTGCTGGTCGCCTCGCCGTACGACACGCTGGAGGAGGTGGCGCGGCGTGCCAACGACAGCGAGTACGGGCTCGCCGCCGGCGTGTGGACGCGCGACGTCGGCAACGCGCACCGTCTAGCCGCGATGCTGCGCGCCGGCTCGGTATACATAAACCACTGGGGTGGGTCCGATCCAGCCGCGCCATTCGGCGGATTCAAGGCATCGGGCGTGGGGCGCGAGCACGGTCACGACGGGCTCGACGCCTACCTGGAGACGAAGACCGTATGGACCGCGCTGGGCTGAACAGGTTCGATGCGCGGGACGAGCGCTCGCGGAGCGGCCCCACCGTGCATTAGAGTCCGCGGCATGAGCGCGAAGCCTGGGAGCCTCGAGATATCGAGTGTGCTCGTCGACGGCGCCGCACGGGTCGCTCTGCAAGGCGAGCTCGACCTGGCCTCGGCACGCAAGATGGAAGAGCACCTCGCCTCGCTCGACGAGCAGTCGCCCTCGCGGGTGGTGGTCGATCTCGCGGGGCTTGCGTTCATCGACTCCAGCGGATTGCGCGTGCTGTTGCTCGCCGACGCCCGTGCGCGCGCCCGCGGCTATGAGCTCGTGCTGCTGCCCGGCCAGGAGCCGGTGCAGCGGGTGTTCGAGATGACTGGCGCGCTCGACGTGCTGCGCTTCGAGTCTTGAGCTCGGTTGCCGAGCAGCGACCGCATCGGCTGAGCGGGGGTCGGCCTGCCGAGGCAGGGCGGCGCTGGGCTCTGCCGCTGACTGGCGCGCTGACGGCGGTGCTGCTCGCCGCCACGCTCGAGATCGTGCTGGACGGGGCGGTCGGCCATTCGCCGCTGATCCCCAAATCCCCGCAGATCGCCGGCTGGCTGAGCGGTGTCGGCGAGCGGCTCGGCTTCCGCGTGTTCCTGATCGCGCTGCTCGCGTATGCCGGCGCCTACACCGGCATCCTGCTGCTCGCCAAGCGCATCTCCGCGCGCTGGGCGATCGCCCTGACCGTGGCGCTGCAGCTGATCGTGTTCGCCGGGCCGATCCTGCTGTCCACTGACGTGTTCAGCTACATCGCCTATGCGCGCATGGGAGTGGTGCACGGCATCAACCCCTACATCCACGGCCCCCAGTCGATCGTGAGCGATCCGGTCTATCACGACGTGGGCAAAGACTGGAAGATGGTCGCCACCGCTTACGGTCCTCTGTACACGCTGATCTCCTATCCGCTTGCGTGGCTCGGCGTGACGGGCGCGCTGTGGGGGATGAAGCTGATGGCGCTCGCGGCGAGCGCCGGCACGCTGCTGCTGACGTGGCGTTGCGCGCGCCTGCGCGAGCTCGAGCCCAGGGTCGCGCTGATCGCGGTGGGCGTGAACCCCCTATGGGTCATCTACGCGCTCGGAGGCGCCCACAACGACCTGATCATGACCCTGCTGATGATGGTCGCGGTCAGCCTCGCGCTCGCTCGCCGAGAGGCCTACGCGGGGGCGGCTGTGGTTGGCGCCGCGCTCGTGAAGGCGACGGGCATCGTGCTGCTGCCGTTCATGCTGCTCAGCCGCAGGCGGCTGGCTCCGCTCCTCGGGGCCGTCGTCGCCGGGCTCGCGTGCGCGCTTGTCGCGTATCTCGTGTTCGGCATCCACGGCATCGACGTGATCGCCGCGCTCAACCGCGACGCGGCGTTCGTCTCGACCGACAGCTTCCCCACCGAGATCGCTCACCTGCTCGGCAAGCCGGGGGTCTTCCCGATCGACCACGACCTGCTCAAGGGCGCGCTTGTGCTGATCGTGCTGCACCTCATGTGGCGCACGTGGCGCGGCTATGACTGGGTGGCGGCCTCCGGCTGGACGCTGCTTACGATCGCGGTGACGAGCACGTGGCTGCTGGCCTGGTACACGCTGTGGTCGCTGCCGCTCGCCGCCGTCAGTCGCGACCGCCGTCTGCTCGCCGCCACGCTCGCGGTGCAGGCGCTCTTCATAGCCCACCAGACCTCGCCGCTGTGGGCGCCCGTCTCATGAGCGACCCGCAAGCCCAATCCGCGACCGGCCTCTCGGCGCGCCTGCCCGCGTGGGCCCGCCCACTCGATCGGGAGCGTCGCGGCCTCGGCAGCCTGCGACTTGCCGAGACGACGATCCTGATCCTCCTCGGCCTGTTCCTGGCGATCGCCACGGTCGCCGACGTGGTCAAGCAGACGCACGTCAACCACCGGCTCGTCGCCGACTTGCGCACCTGGCGCGAGGTTACCGGTCACGACTACCACAACGTGGGCACCGAGCAGGACGTGAAGGGCCACACCACGCGCGACACAGTCTGTGGGAACGTCTCGCCGGGAGGGCCCAGGGAACGCACGCAGATATGCCTTGTGCTCGTGGGCCCGGTGAGCTCTGGCCGCAGGATGGTGAGCGGCGGCTACTACCTGCCGGCCAAGACCGAAGACGGGCGCCGCAGCCGCTACGCATGCTTCGGCGCCGCGGCGCTCGCGGGTATGTGCGGCCTGAGGCAGCCGCCCGCCGGCGCCCCACCCGCCCCGCCCTTCCCAACCGGCCGAGGATGAGCGGCTCAGCGCTCCCAGCCACCGCCGGACAGGCCCATGTGACCGCATCCGCCAGGCCGGCGCGACGCGCGCACGCGCTGCCGTCGTGGTGGCCGCTCGTGGCGATCACGACGCTTGCCGCCATCCTGCGCCTGGCGACGCTTGGCTCGCAGAGCTTCTGGTACGACGAGGCGTTCACGCCCGTGCACGTGCTGCGCGCCTCGCTCGGAGCGACGCTTCACAACGTCGTGCACAGCGAGAACACGCCGCCGCTGTGGTACGTGCTCGAGTGGGCCGTCTCGCGCGTGCTCGGCAGCGGCGTGGTCGCGTTGCGCCTGCTCTCGGCGCTTGCGGGGATCGCGACGGTGCCCGTCGCCTGGGCGATCGGCCGCGAGCTCCAGGGCCCGCCCACCCGCCGTGCGGCGCTCGTGACGGCGGCGCTCGTGGCGAGCAGCCCGCTGCTCGTGTGGTACTCGCAGGAGGCGCGCGCCTATGCGCTGTTCGTGCTGATCGCGTCGCTTGCGCTGCTGTGCTTCCTGCGCGCGCTGCACGAGCCGAGCCCCCGAAATCTTGCGGCATTCGCGGTGAGCGCCTCGCTTGCGCTGCTGACCCACTACTTCGCCGTGTTCTTGCTGATCCCGATGATGCTGTGGCTCGCGTGGAGCGCGCTCGCGGGCGCGGGCGAGGACCGCGGCCGCGTGTCTCGCGGGCGTGCGGGGAGCGCCGGCGGAGAGCAAGCTGACAGCTCGCAAGGCGAGCTCGCGCCACGGGAACGAACAGCAAATCCAAAAAATCCACGAAGCGTGCTCGCCGCGCTTGCGCTCCCTGCTCTCGTCGGGGCAGCCCTGATCCCGCTGATCCTCGCGCAGGGCGGTCACGGCACGCAGTGGATCGGGGAATGGGCGCTCGCCAGCCGCCTGGAAGCGATCCCGCAGTATTACCTGACCGGCTATACGGGCGCCGCGCTTGGCCACGGCATCGAGCTGCTCGTGCTGGTCGTCGTCCTGGCGGGCGTGGCGCACGGCCTGTGGTGCACGCTCACACCGCGCGAGGAGCGCGGCGCGCTGATCGCGCTCACGGTCGCCGCGGCCGGGGTTCTACTTCCAGTCGCGCTGGCGGTGCTCGGCGCCGACTATCTCGCGCCGCGCAACCTGGTGGCCGCGATGGCGCCTGTCAGCGTGCTGCTCGCGGTCGTGATCGCCGCGCGACGTGGCGGCCGCGTCGGCATGGGCTTCGCCGCGCTGCTCGTGCTCGCGTTCCTGGCGCTCACGATCGACGTCGAGCTCAGTCCACGCCTGCGGCGCGGCGACTGGTCGGGCGTCGCGACGGTCCTGCGCGCCGCCCGGCCGGCGCACGCGATCGTGACGGTCGAGCTGGGCGCCGCACCGCTCGAGTACTACCTGCCGCCGCTGCGCAACGCGGCGCGCGGCTCGAGCGTCAAGGTGACCGAGATAGACGAGACCGGCTACGCTCCGCTGCGCAAGTCGGCCGGGCGCCCACCGGCCCTTGGGTTCCATCTCGCGGAACGTCGCGACGTCAACGGTTTGATCGTGTACCGCTTCACATCCAGCGTCCCTGTCACGATCTCTGAGCGTGTGCTGCGCTCTCACGAGATCACGCTCGCGCCCCATCCGGAGGTGCTCATCCCCGGCTCACTGGGAAAACCGACGTAACCGCAATGTCATCGCAGATCGCTCAAACAGTCAGCGAGGCGCAGATGACACTCGAGCGCGCGCGCGAGCACCTGCTCTCGCTGCAAGACGAGGCCGGCTGGTGGCGCGGTGAGCTGCAGACGAACGTCACGATGGACGCGGAGGACATGCTCCTGCGCGAGTTCCTCGGCATCCGGCGAGCCGAGGAGACCGAGCGCTCGGCGGCGTGGATCCGCTCGCAGCAGCGCGCCGACGGCACGTGGGCCAACTTCCACGGAGGCCCGGGAGAGCTGTCGACGACGATCGAGGCCTACTGGGCCCTGCGGCTCGCCGGCGACGAGCCTGAGCTGGAGCACATGCGCGCCGCCGCCGGCTTCATCCGCGAGCAGGGCGGGATCGAGGAGGCGCGGGTGTTCACGCACGTTTGGCTGGCCCTGTTTGGCCTGTGGCCGTGGGAGCAGGTGCCGGCATTGCCGCCGGAGATCGTGCTGTTGCCTTCGTGGGTGGCGCTCAACGTGTACGACTTCGCCTGCTGGGCGCGCCAAACGATCGTGGCGCTGTCGCTCGTGATGGCTCACCGGCCGCGGCACACGCTGCCGTTCGCCTTGGAGGAGCTGCGCGGCCCGCGGCCGTGGAGGCCCGCGCGGCCCACCAGCGCTCGCGGACGATGGCTCACCCGGCTGGACCGCGTGCTGCGCGCCTACGAGCGCCGTCCCGTGCGCTTGCTGCGCAGGATCGCGATGGGCAGAGCCGAGCGCTGGATCGTGCGCCGTCAGGAGGCCGACGGCTCTTGGGGCGGCATCCAGCCGCCGTGGGTGTACTCGCTGATGGCGCTGCGCTTGAACGGCTACTCGCTCGAGCATCCGGTGATGAGACGTGGGATCGAGGGGCTCGACGGGTTCATGGTCGAGGATCGCGACGACGAGTTGAAAGACCTGCCCATCCTTGGTGTCCTGCCCGGCGCTGGCCGATCCAGCCCTCCGGGCTGTGTGCCCTCGATCGGTCGGCGCCTGGAGGCGTGTCAGTCGCCCGTGTGGGACACGGCGCTCAGTGTTGTCGCGCTCAGTGACGCCGGCCTCGCCGGCGATCATCCCGCGCTCGTGCGTGCCGGGCGGTGGCTGCTCGACGAGGAGGTGCGCGTGGAGGGTGACTGGCGTGTGGCGCGCCCGCGGCTGCAGCCCGGTGGCTGGGCGTTCGAGTTCGCCAACGACAACTACCCCGACGTCGACGACACGGCAGAGGTCGTGCTCGCGCTGCGTCGCGTTCAAGGCGACTGCCTTCCACGCGCGCGGGCGGCAGTCGATCGGGCGGTGTCGTGGACCAAGGGGATGCAGAGCCGCGAAGGGGCATGGGGGGCATTCGACGCCGACAACACGCGCGCGCTCGTGCGCGAGCTGCCGTTCCTGGACTTCGGCGAGGTGATCGACGAGCCGAGCGCCGACGTGACCGCGCACGCGGTCGAGATGCTCGCCGCGCTCGGCCGGGCGCGGGATCTCGAGTGCGCGCAGGCCGTGCGCTGGCTGATCGAGCGCCAAGAGCCCGGCGGCTCGTGGTTC
The DNA here is from genome assembly GCA_963764655.1 of uncultured Solirubrobacterales bacterium. Lineage (GTDB taxonomy): Bacteria > Actinomycetota > Thermoleophilia > Solirubrobacterales > Solirubrobacteraceae > Palsa-744. The sequence goes on along the minus strand of CAVXTI010000001.1, from coordinate 755,018 downwards.
GGGCGCTGGGGGGTCAACCACGTGTACGGCACGGGGGCCGTCGTGCCGGCGCTGATCGCCGCGGGCGTGGCGTCCTCAGAGCCTTGCGTCCGGCGCGCGGTCAGCTGGCTGGAAGAGCACCAGAACGACGATGGCGGCTGGGGTGAGGACCCGCGCTCCTACGACTACGTCGAGTGGGTCGGGCGCGGCGCGAGCACCGCCTCGCAGACCGCCTGGGCGCTGCTTGCGCTGCACGCCGCCGGGGAGCGCTCCGAGGTGGTCTCGAGCGGAGTGCGGTGGCTTGTGGAGACGCAACGCGAGGACGGAAGCTGGGATGAGCCGCAGTACACGGGCACAGGCTTCCCATCGGACTACTACATCAACTATCACCTCTATCGCCTCGTGTTTCCCGTGATGGCGCTTGGCCGCGTCCTGGAAGCCCCACCCACCCACGACGGATGATGTACGCCGCGCCGCTCGAGCTCTCGCCCCCTGAGATCCCGAACGCGCCGGCGGTGATGGGCCAGGCGCGCGGCGAGAACTTCCCCGTGGCGGCGCGTGTGCTCACGCGTCGCGACCGCCGCCATCTGCTGGCGGTTTATGGGTTCGCGCGGCTCGCGGATGAGCTCGGCGACGAGCTGGAGGGCGATCGGCTCGCGGCGCTCGACTGGCTGGCCGACGAAGTCGACCGCGCCTACGTCGGCGGCGCGCGACATCCCTTGCTGCGCAGCCTGCAGGCGACGCTGGCCGAGTGTGCGCTGCCGCGCGAGGCGTTGGCGCGCCTGCTCGAGGCCAATCGCCTCGACCAGCGCGTGAGCCGCTATCAGACCTGGGAGCAGCTGCGCGCATATTGCGAGCTGTCGGCCAACCCGGTCGGCGAGCTGGTGCTGTGCGTGTTCGGCCTCGCGACGCCCGAGCGAGTCGCCCTGTCCGATCAGGTGTGCACGGGGCTGCAGCTGGTCGAGCATCTGCAAGACGTCGGCGAGGACGTGCGGCGTGGGCGCGCCTACTTGCCGGCGGACGACCTTGCGCGCTTCGGCTGCTCCCACGAGCAGCTCACCCGCCTGGTCTCGGAGGGGATCGCGGATTTGGATTTGCGGGGCGTTCCCGCTGCTTCGTCCACTCCAGGCGAGGATGCCGGGCGCTCCGCGGATCGTCTGCGCGCGACCGTCGCGTTCGAGACGGCGCGCGCGCGCGCGCTGCTCGCGGCGGGGATACCTCTCGTCGCGGGCGTGCGGGGGCGCCCGAAGCTCGCGCTGGCGGCGTTCGTCGCCGGCGGCCGCGCCGCGCTGGATGAGATCGAGCGGGCTCGCTTCGACGTGCTGGGCGGGGGGCCGCGGCGCGCGAGCCGGGCACGCCTCTTTGGCGCGCTCGCGCGCGTGCTCGCGGAGAGTCGCGCGTGACAGTCAGCGAAGCCTACGAGCACTGCGAGGCGTTGACGCGCTCGGCGGCGGCCAACTTCTACTACGGGATCCGCCTGCTCCCGCGCGAGAAGCGCCGTGCGACCTGCGCGGTGTACGCGTTCGCGCGGCGGATCGACGACATCGGCGACGGCCGCTTCGAGTCGCGGGAGAAGCTCGAGCTGCTCGACGCCGCCGCGCGCTCGCTCGAAGAGCTCTCGACGACGAGCCTCGATCCCGTGCTCGTGGCGCTCGCCGACGCCCACGCGCGCTTCTCGCTGCCGCTCGACGCGCTGGAGGACCTGATCGCGGGCGTGCGCATGGATGTGACGGGCACGAGCTATGAGAGCTTCGAGGAGCTGCTCGGCTACTGCCGGCGGGTGGCGGGCTCGATCGGACGGCTCTGCCTGGCGATCTTCGGGGCGCGCGAGCAGCAGCGGGCACGCCCGCTGGCCGACGACCTCGGCGTGGCGATGCAGCTGACGAACATCCTGCGCGACCTGCGCGAGGACGCCGGCGACGGCCGTGTCTACCTTCCGCGGGAGGACCTCGTGCGCTACCAGCTCAGCACCGACGGGCGCTTCGCGGGCGAGGAGGGCCAGCTCGACGCGCTCGTGCGCTTCCAGGCGCGCCGCGCGAGCGAATGGTTCGAGCAGGGGCTCGAGCTGGTGGGGCTGCTGGACAGGCGCAGCGGCGCGTGCGTGCTGGCGATGGCGAACATTTACAGTCGCCTGCTCGCGCGGATCGAGGCCAACCCGCAGCGCACGAGCCGGGAACGGGTGGCGCTGCCGATCTGGCAGAAGCTGTGGGTGGCGGCCCGCAGCGTGCTCGCGGCGGCCCTGCGTTGAGCTCTTGTGTGGTGAGTCATAGATTCGAGGGCGTCTCCCGGAACTCGCGCGCGCCTGACATCTCCCGGTGCTCGCGCCCATGGGGCCAGCGTGCTCGCAGACATCGTGGAACCTCAGATCACGCGCAGACGCTCGGCAAGCTCACACCGAGTCTATGACTCACGGCCGGCGTGTGCTCGTGCTCGGCGGCGGGCTCGCCGGGATAACGGCGGCGCTCGACTGCGCTGAGGCGGGCGCGCGCGTGACGCTGCTCGAGGTCCGACCGCGACTGGGAGGGGCCGCCTACTCGTTCGAGCGCGACGGGCTGTGGCTCGACAACGGCCAGCACGTGTTCCTGCGCTGCTGCACCGCCTACCGCGCGCTGCTCGGACGGCTCGGCAGCAGTGGGCGTGTGAGGATCCAGCCGCGCCTGGAGATCCCGGTGCTTAGCCCGGAGGGCAGACGGGTGGTCTTGCGCCGCGGCGCGCTGCCGGCGCCGCTGCACCTCGCCGGCACGCTCGCACGCTACTCCCATCTGACGCTCGCACAGCGCCTGCGCGCCGCCCGCGCGGCGCTTGCGCTGGCACGCCTGGGCCCGCGGGCGGCGCTCGAGCGTGAGCGCCTGGCCGGCAATGCGCCCGATCGCTCTTCAGGCGCAGAGAGTCCGGGTGGCGCGAGCGTCGACGCAGGTGGCACAGGGATCGCTGCTGTCGGCCCGGCGCCCGGCACACTCGGGGAGTGGCTGGCCGAGCACGGCCAGGACGATGCGACAGTGGCGGCCCTGTGGGATCTGATCGCGCTGCCCACGCTGAATCTCCCGGCAGCCCAGGGATCGCTCGCGCTCGGTGCGTTCGTGCTGCGTACTGGGTTGCTGTCGCACAACGACGCGGGCGACATCGGCTTTCACATGCGACCGTTGAGCGAGACGCTCGGAGGGCCGGCATCGAGGGTGCTGCGGGAAGCCGGGGTGGAGGTGCGCCTGGGGGTGCGCGCCGAGCGCGTGAGTCGTGTCGGAGACAGCCTGCGGGTGGGCGCGAGCGGTGGAGAGCTCGAGGCCGAGGCGGTCGTCTGCGCCGTGCCGCACGAGCGCGCCGCGGGATTGCTCGCCCCACTGCTGGGCGCCCAGGCGGAGAGCTGGGTTGGGCTCGGCGTCTCACCGATCGTTAACGTGCACATCGTGTACGACAGGCGTGTGTGCGAGCCGCCGTTCGCGGCGGGGGTGGGGACGCCGGTGCAGTACGTGTTCGATCGCAGCGACGCCGCCGGGCTCGCGGACGGGCAGTGCCTGGCCGTGTCCGTGTCGGGGGCCGCGCGGGAGATGGGGCTCTCCTCCGAGCAGCTGCGTGAGTGCTATGTGGCGGCCATGCGGGAGCTGTTTCCCCGCGCCCGCGAAGCGGTGGTGCGCGGCGTGCACGTCAGCCGTGAGCACGCTGCCACCTTCGCCGCGCGCCCGGGCACGCACGCGCTGCGTCCCGCCGCGAGGACGAGCGTGCGCGGACTCGCGCTGGCCGGCGCCTGGACCGCCACTGGCTGGCCGGCGACGCTCGAGGGCGCGGTGCTGAGTGGTCATGCCGCGGCCCGTGAGGCGCTCGCCGCGTGAAGTGTCGCGACCCGATTCGCGCGAGCGCTGCTCGGGTCTCGGCGGGGCGCCAAACGTCCGCGCGGAGGAGAACGACATGAGCGATGTGCTCGTGGCCGCGCCATTGCGCCTGGAGGCGCTCGCGATCAGAGCCGGCGCGCGAAGCTTGCGCATCCACAAGACCGGGATGGGCCGTGCGTGCTCGCACGCCGCGGTCGCGAAGCTTCAGAGCGATCCGGCGGCGGCGCTCGTCGTGATGGGTGTGTGCGGTGGCCTTGACGAGCGCTGCGAGCCCGGCGACGTCGTGATCGCCGACGAGCTGCTCGACGGCGAGCAGGCCGCCGAGCAGCGGCTGGCCTGCCCGTCCGCGCGGCCACTCGCCGAGGCGCTCGAGCGCCTCGGGGTCGTCGTACGTCGTGGGGCGGTCGTGTCGGTCGCGCGGATCGCGCATGGCGAGAAGCGCGTGGAGCTGCGCGAGCGTGGGGGGGTCGTCGTGGACATGGAGTCCGCGTGGCTTGCGCCCGGCGCGGGCGATCGCCCGTTCGCGGTCATCCGTGTCGTGGCAGACACGCCCGCACGCGAGGTGACGCGTCCCCTGTTGACGCTCGCGGGAGCGGCGCGCGCGGCGCTATCGTTGCGACGGACAGCCGCGGCACTCGAGCAGTTGGTACGCGAGCATGACGTGAAGACGGTGCTGATGGGCAGGTAGGGTCCGAGCGGTGGGCGCTCCCGCGGTGTGCCGCGCCATCAGGATCTATTCTTCTGGGAGCTGCGGCCCGAAGAGCAAAAGCGAGGGCAGGAAATGGCGGTTCCGATCAGGCAGGGCATGCGCATGGGGTGGTACCTGATGCGCCAACGGCTGGCCCGGCGCGAGATGTTCCCGCTGATCGTCGAGCTCGAGCCGTTGTTCCAGTGCAACCTCGCCTGCTCGGGCTGCGGCAAGATCCAGCATCCCGAGCACGTCCTGCGTCGGCGTATGTCGGTCGAGCAGGCGGTTGGCGCGATCGAGGAGAGCGGCGCGCCGATGGTGTCGATCGCGGGCGGCGAGCCCTTGATCCACCCGGAGATCCATCTGATCGCGGCCGAGCTCGTCAAGCGCAAGCGCTTCGTGTATCTGTGCACGAACGCGATCCTGCTGGAGCGCAAGCTTGCCGACTTCAAGCCAAGCCCGTACTTCGCCTGGGCGATCCACATGGACGGCTTGCGCGAGCGCCACGACGCCTCCGTCGAACGCGATGGCGTGTTCGACAAGGCCGTGGCGGCGATCAAGGTCGCCAAGGCCGCCGGCTTCAGGGTGACGACGAACACAACGTTCTTCACGCAAGACTCGCCCAAGACGGTGCGCGACGTGCTCGACTTCCTCAACGACGATCTCGAAGTCGACGAAATGATGATCTCGCCCGCCTACGCTTACGAGAAGGCGCCCGATCAGGAGCATTTCCTCGGTGTGCGCCAGACGCGCGAGCTGTTCGCCGAGGCGTTCGCGGGGGGGAGGCGTAAGAGGTGGCGGCTGAACCACAGCCCGCTGTTCCTCGACTTCCTCGAGGGCAAGGCGGAATTCGACTGCACCGCCTGGGGCATTCCGAGCTACTCGCTGTTCGGCTGGCAGCGTCCGTGCTACCTGATGTCAGACGGTTACGCCGCCACCTACAAGGAGCTGATCGAGACGACCGACTGGAGCAAGTACGGCCGCGGCAAGGATCCCGCGCTGTGAGAACTGCATGGCTCACTGCGGGTACGAGCCGACCGCGGTGCTGCAGACGACGCACTCGTTGCGCCAGTCGGTGCAGCGCGCTGCTCGGCTAGCCGGCCTTGCTGTCGCCGTCCTGCTCGACAGGCGGTTGAGCTCGACTCCGTCCTGCGAGTCGCGTGCGGCGGATGTCCTGCCAGGTCATCCCCTCCCTGAGTAGCGCGGGACACCCGAGCAGGAGCGCGGTGAGCAGCTCGATCGCCTGCAGGATGATCCCGTAGGCGAGCGCCGGTCCGGGGCCGACGCCATAGGCGGCGAGCACCACCAGGCAGGCTGCCTGGAAGACGCCGACGTTGGACGGGGTGGCGGGTAGCACCGCGGTGACATTCACCGCCAGGAGGATCGCCGCCGCCGTGACAGGCGTGGCTTGGTGCTGGAGGCCGAGTGCGAGCACCACCATGTAGCAGGAGCCCCATTGCAAGGCCCAGGCGAGCAGCTGGAAGCCGACGGCGGGCACACCGTGGCGGGGTTGCGCGAACACCACCAGGCCGCGTTGGGCGAGACGCAGCAGGCTGGCGAACGCGATCGCGCCGCCCGCGGATGCGCGGGTTGCGCGAGCGCTGCGCGAGTCGCAGCAGCGCGGGGCCGCCGAACACGAACAGGGCGACGAACACGGGCACGCGCGAGCACCGCCTCAAGCGCCGAGGCGTGCCCGTGCAGCAGCGGCACGCTCGCTGAAGGTGACCGCCGCGAGGATCCCGAGCGCAGCGAGGTTGATCAGCGTCTGCGAGAAGACGGTGCCGGCGACGACCGGGAATGTCCGGGTCGCCAGGGCCCTCCAGCCGGCGGCTGAGCACAAGGATTCGCGTCGGCTCGCCGATCCTTCCCGGGAAGACGGCCGAGGCCATCACGCCGATCATCGTCGCGCGAGTCACCAACCGCCATGGCACGTGAGCGGCGGGCAGCGCCGCGCGCAGCGTCGCACGCCAGGAGGCGGCGCGCGCCAGCAGCGAGAGCATCATCAGCGCGAGGGCCCGAGCGAGCCAGCCGGGGCTGGCCGAGACCAGCGCGTGCGCGACCTGGGGGAGATTCAGCGCGGGTGAGCGCGAAGGCGAGCACCGCCGCGAGCAGGAGCGACCGCCACGGCCACGCCGGCGCGCCGAGCGGTGCGGTGTCGTGTCGGCGGCGCGCTCATTGGAGTGGGGGTGTATCAGAGCCCCATCGTTGAGGCTCTGCGGCGAGCGCTCAGCCGCGCTTCGTCAAAATGCGCACACGTCCAGAGCAACCGATGGCCCCCGTGGAGCTGTGTCCCGTGGGCTTGACTTGATGCCGTCAAGCCCGTGCCCGCGTCCGTGCTCCGCTCGACCTCGTGGCGTATGACACCGTCGATCTCCATTGGTTACGCGAGGCTCGCCGCCTCAACCGCCCCACAAGCACCGCATTTTGACAGGCGCCGCTTGAACCGCCATGGCAGGGACACGGATCGTCCTAATTCTGTGAATGACACTTAATCAATCTGAGTGATCCAAGAGAGCGCTCGCCACGCACCAGAAACATTCGATTACTGACATTTGAATGTTTAGCAAACCTGCAGGGTAGTATCGAAATGTGGATGACAGGGGGCATCCACAGTGGGGTTAGCCGTGGAGACTCTCATAGCGCTCCAAGTTCGGAGGCGTCACCAGGGCTACCCGGTTTCCGCCCATATGCAGAAAGTGAGCTTGGGAGATCAGAGTCATGACACAGGATCAGAATATTGCGATCGCACTGTCGGCAAGCGCAGATCGAGCAGGTGATTCGCTTGGCGGGCCACGCCGAGAATGGCACGGTGTCGAGTCTGCTGATCGCGGCGCTCGACAATGCCCACTCACCCGACGGAGATCGTCAAGACACGTCGTTCCCTGCACGATGCGACCCAGCACGCGCTCGCCAACGCACTAGGCGATCCGCAGCTCTCGCAGTCGTTGCTGCGCGGGCTCGCGATTCTCTCCTGCTACGGACCTGAAAGACCGTGGAGAGCGATCATCGACCTCGCCAAAGAGCTCAGCATGTCACCGTCGACGACGCATCGCTACGTGAAGACGCTGCGCGCCGTGGGTCTGCTCGAGCAGGACCCTCACACGCGCGAATATCGTCCTGTCGCCGTGTGAAGGCCGGCTCGCCGCTCCGCGTCCGCGTGGAGTGGCGGACACGGTTCGAGGGCCGCGTCGCTCGCAGCTCTCCCTCCGCTGTGCCCGCCCGACGGCGACGAGCACCCCGCCGCACATCCCGCGGAGATACGCGCTTGGCGGTCAGCGACCCTTGTAGCTAGCGTGACCGGGGCCCCGCTCGAGGAAGGAGCGCACGGCGCCCTTGAGGTCCTCGGTCGCGAACAGGTCGCCGGCGAGCTCTGGCACACGCTCGTCGGCTCCGTGCGCGCCGCCGCGATCCAGCGCCGCTCGCACGATCCTCTTCGTGGCGGCGTGGGCGCGCGTGGGACCCTCGGCGAGCTTGCGCGCGAATTCGCGAGCAGCGACGTCGAAGCCCTCGTCCGGGAGCACCCGGTTGACGACGTTCCAGCGCTCGAGCGTCGCCGCGTCGTACAGCTCGCCTGTCATCACCAGCTCGCGCGCCCGAGCCGGCCCGGCGCGCTCGGCGAGACGCTGGGTGCCGCCCATAGCGGGCGTCAGCCCGACGACCGTCTCGACCAGCCCGAAGCGCGCCGACTCCGCGGCGAGCAGCAGGTCGCAGCCGAGCGACAGCTCGAAGGCGGCCGTCAGGCACAGCGCGTGGGCGGCGAACACCGTCGGCAGCGGGAGCTCCTCGACCCGGTGCACGAGATCGAGCAGGCGCACCCACATCTCCGCGGCCTGCTCGGTGGACAGTCCGTCGAAGACGTGCACGTCCACGCCACCGCTGACCACGCGCCCGTCCGCTCTGACGAGCAGGCCGCGCGGGGGCTCTGCGACGAGCCTGTCGACGGCTTCGGAGAGCTCCCCCATCAGCTGCCCGTCGAACAGGTTCAGCGGCGGGCTGTCGATGCTGAGGACGACCAGCGGGCCGTCCTGATCGAGGCGGATCAGGCTCATGATCGTGGTTCCATGTGGCGGCAGCCTAGCGGAGAGGGATCGTGGACGATCAGGCTGGCGCCGCCGTCGGTCGACCGGTGTCGTTCTCGGTCAACCGTGCCGCCGTCGGTCAACTGGTGTCATTCTCGGTCAACCGTGCCGCCGTTGGTCAACCGATGTCGCTCTCGGTCAACCGTGCCGCCGTTGGTCAACCGATGTCGCTCTCGGTCAACCGTGCCGCCGTCGGTCAACCGATGTCGCTCCCGGTCAACCGTGCCGCCGTCGGTCAACCGATGTCGCTCCCGGTCAACCTGTGTCGTCCCTGAATCTCCGCCCGCGTGTCGTCTCCAAAGCTCCCGGCTCGAATGTTTCTGACTTCTCCAGCGTAAAGGTGGTCGGTGTCTCTGACTTGTTTGCCAGCTGGCGCGGGCAGAAAGTGGCTGCAAAGCGACGGTCGGCCGGCGGCTGAGAAACCAGGGTTATGTGTCTGCGGGAGGCTGAGACCGACTATCGGGACGATGCGTCGATGCGGCATCTGGTCTCGGCTATTGTCTGTGACAGGGTCGGTCAGTCAGCTGGAGGCCAGGGGTGAGCTGGACACCGACATTTGAAAAGCGCGCCGCAAGGGGCTGGGTGGTCTACGGCGGCATCCGGGGGAGCAAGCAATACTGACACTCATGGACTGCGACGCGCGGGACTATTTAGCCGCTGCCACCGACGGGGCGGCCCGTCAAGGGAATGACACGATGCTCCAGCTCGAACAGGTCGTCAAGCACTATCGCGTCGGGGATGGAGAGACTGTGAGAGCAGTCGACGGAGTATGCCTGTCAGTGAGGGGGGGAGAGCTCGTGGCTCTGTACGGCCCGAGCGGATCGGGCAAGACGACGCTGCTCATGCTGATCGCCGGGCTGTTGATCCCCGACAGCGGCAGCGTTAAAGTGAACGGACGAGACGTGTCCTCGCTCTCGGCACGCGAGCGAGCGCACTACAGGCGCTCAGAGCTCGGGTTCATCCGCCAGTCGCTCGACCTGATCCCCGGCGTGCGCGCCGACGACAATGCTGCTCTGAAGCTGCTCGCGACCTCCGGACGGCGCGATGCGCAGCGTCGGGTGGCGCCGCTGCTGGAGCGGCTGGGGCTCAACGGGCGCGCCCAGCAGCGCGCCGAGCAGCTCTCGATGGGAGAGCGCCAACGCGTAATGATCGCCCGGGCGCTGTCCACCGGTCCCAGTCTCGTGCTTGCGGACGAGCCCACCGGCAGCCTCGACACCGAGCGGAGCAGAGAAGTGCTCCAACTGCTCGCCGAGGTATGCCACGAACGCGACGTGGCGGTCCTGCTCGTCACGCACGATCCGCAGGCGGCCGCATTCGCCGATCAGGTGCACGCGTTGCGCGACGGGCGGCTCGTCGCGTACGAGCCAGACCGCGCGTACGCTCCATTCGATGCCGACTGAGTCGGCCGTGCGCCGAGCGCGGCGCACGCTCAGCAAGTCATGAGGTTGTCGACGATCTTCTATCTCTATCGCGTGCGCTTGCGCGCGCGACTGGTGCAGGAGATGCTCGCCGTCGTGGGGATCGCCGTCGGGGTAGCGCTTCTGTTCGCCTCCCAGGTCGCCAACACGAGCCTTGCGGGGTCGGTGACGCATCTCACCGACGAGCTTGTTGGGAAGTCGCGTCTGCAGCTGACCGCGCGCGATCTGCACGGGTTCAGCGAAGGTCTGCTCGCGGACGTGCAAGGACTGCCAGGTGTGCTCGCGGCGGCCCCGGTGTTGCAGCGCAGCGTGAACGTGGTCGGCCCGACCGGCGCGGAGTCGGTCGACCTGATCGGAGTCGATGTGCGCTTCGTGCGCCTGAAAGGCCAGCTGCTCGCGCATGTCAGCGCGGCACAGCTGGCCCAGCAGCCGGGGTTGGCGCTCCCGGCGCCGGTAGCTCACCAGATCGGCGCGGGTCCTTTGCAACCGCTGCTCTTCCAAGTCGGTGATCGCAGCGTAAAGACGCTTGTGTCGGTAATCCTTCAGGGCAGCGACGTAGGCGAGCTGGTCGACAGCCCGGTCGCGATAGCTCCACTTATGCTGGCACAGAGCCTCGTCGGGATGCAGGGCGCCGTCAACCGAATACTCGTCGAGCCCCGCCCCGGCCACGACCGCGAAGTCGAGCGGGCGCTCCAGCGGCTCGCCGCCGGGCGCCTGAACGTCCGGCCGGCGGACTTCGAGGCGACCGTCTTTCGCCAGGCCGAGAGTCCGACGACCCAATCCACCGAGCTGTTCTCGGCGATCAGCGCGCTCGTCGGTTTCCTGTTCGCCTTCAACGCGATGCTCCTCACGGTGCCCCAACGTCGCAATCTGATCAGCGACCTGCGCCTTGACGGCTACCCGCCGCTCGAGATCGTCGAGGTGATGTTGTTCGACGCGCTCGTGCTCGGCCTGGTGGGATCGGCGATCGGGCTGCTGCTCGGCGACGCTCTCTCGCACGGTCTTCTTCGAACGAATCCCGGCTATCTCTCGTTCGCCTTCCCCGTCGGATCTCTGCGCATCGTGAGCTGGCAGAGCATCGCGCTCGCTGTGGGGGGTGGCCTGCTTGCCGCGGTCGTTGGTGTCACCGTTCCATTGCGACACGAGATCTTCGCCCATCAAGCTCCGGCGGCACGAAAACCGGCCGGCTCGCGCGGAGGCAGGGTCGCGGTCCTGTTGCTGGGTGGCCTCGCGGGACTCGCGATCACCAGCACAATCATGCTCGTCGGCATCACGAGCGTGCCGATGGCGGTGGCGGCATTCGTGAGCCTCGTGCTCGCACTGCTACTGATCCTGCCGATCGCGTTCACCGGTCTGGTGGCGCTGTTCGACATGGTTCAACGCCCCGTTATGGGCGTCTCGCCGAGGATCGCCGTCATCGAGCTGCAGTCGAGCTCCACTCGCGCACGGTCGCTGGCGATTGCGGCGACGGGCGCGATCGCCGTGTTCGGCAGCGTCGCGATCGAGGGGGCGCGTCAGAACCTGGAGAGTGGGCTCGACCGCGTATCCAGAGAAGTGACCCGGGTCACCGACATCTGGGTATCGCCAGCCGGGAGGTCGAACACGATTGGGACGACTCCGTTCGTCGGCCATATCGCCGGCGCCCTTGAGCGGCTGCCAGGCGTCGCCGGTCTCAGCGTCTACCGTGGCGGTTTCCTGGATATCGGCGATCGCCGTACGCTCGTGATCGCGCCCCCACGCGACGCGGCCCATCCAATTCCGCCTAACCAGCTTGTAGATGGCGGTCTGGGGCGTGCGACCGAACTGGTTCGCGGCGGTGGCTGGGCCACGCTGTCGCAAGCGTTGGCCAGCGACCATCGCATCCGGATCGGCGATGCGTTCACGCTGCCCTCGCCCCAGCCGACCAAGTTCCGGCTGGCGGCCGTCACCACTAATTTCGGATGGCCTCCCGGGGCGGTGATCCTGAACGCGCAGGACTATGCGCGGGCGTGGGGCAGCGCAGACCCGAGCGCATACGAGCTGCGGGTGGCGCCGGGCGCGTCGGTGAGCGCGGTTCAGAGAGAGGTTCGCCAGATGCTCGGATCGCATGCTCCTCTGATGGTTCAGAGCGCCTACCAACGCGAACAGGTATACCGCTCGACGCAGCGACAGGGCTTGTCTAGGCTCAGCGAGATCGCCGCGCTGGTGCTGATCGCCGCCGCGCTCGCGATGGCGGCGGCGATGGGCGCGATGATCTGGCAACGTCGTCCGCGGCTGGCGGGAATGAAGGTCGATGGGTTCGACCAGGGGGAGTTGTGGCGTGCGCTCTTGTGTGAGAGCGCGCTGCTGCTTGGGGCAGGATGCTCGATCGGTGCAGTGTTCGGCCTATATGGCCAGCTCTTGTTGAGCCACGCGTTGGTGAGCGTCACGGGCTTCCCCGTCGTCTTTTCGATTGGGGTTCCGATCGCGATTGGCATATTCGCGATCGTGACAACGATCGCGGTGGCGATCGCGGCATTGCCCGGCTACCTCGCGACACAGGTGAAACCGGCTCTCCAAGACTGACCGAGACAGCGTCCTGCCTACCCGAGGAAGTCAATGCCGGGTGCAGTCAAAGACGCGAGCCGTGTCGCCCTCCGGCAGGTCAGGGCGCTCGTCGTGGCGGTCGTTCGCGAGTTGTGCTGGGGGTTGCCGGCGGTCTCCGAGGAGGTCGAGGACTGGCGCGGTCGGGCCGCCGCGATACCAGATAATGCGATTAGGGAGGATGCGCTCAGCTCGCTGGAGAGCAAGCGGGGAAACACCGACGGCGCCGCTCTGTTTTGGATACTCCCGGATACACGCAGGCCAGATCTCCTGCGCCTGCTCGTGACGTACGAGATCATGTGTGACTTTCTCGACAGCATAAGTGAGCGGGGCGCCGCCGCAGGCTTGGCAAATGGACGGCAATTGCATCTCGCTTTCACCGAGGCGCTCGATCCAGGCGCTCCAATATCCGACTATTACCTGTATCACCCTTGGCGCGACGATGGCGGCTATCTGCGTCTGCTGGTGGAGTTATGCCGAGCGGCATGCCTGTTACTTCCGTCCTATATGGCGATTCGACCGGCGCTGATTCGGGCGGCCACTCTCGCACAGGTGCAGGGACTCAACCACGAGCTCGACCCCCACCTGCGCGACGTCACCTTGCGCGACTGGGTAGCGCGAGAGTTCGCCGATCGCTTAGGCCTCGCCTGGTATGAGCTGTCGGGCTCGGCGAGCACTTGGATCTCCGTGCTGGCGTTGCTCGCGCTCGCCTCCGAGCCTGGGCGCAGACCACAGGAAGGCGTCGAAACGTATGCCGCCTATTTCTGGGTATGCCTTGCGGCCACCGTGCTCGACAGCTATGTCGACGAGGTCGAAGACACGAATAACGGAGATCACAGCTATTTCGCTCACTACCCGACCAAAGAGGAAGGTGTAAGGCGCGCGCGGGAGATCGTGCGGCGGGCGATGCACGAAGTGGGCACGCTGCGTAACGGGCATCGCCATGCGGTGATAGTCGCGTGCATGATCGCTCTGTACCTGTCAAAGGACAGCGCGCTGACTCCCGAGCTGGCGCTGACAAGCCAGATGCTGCTTCGCTCAGGAGGCCCGCTCGCCGCTCTGCTGGGACCGGTCCTGCGGGCCTGGCGGGTTGCCTACTCGCTGAGGGGGGCTTGAGAGAAGGGCTTTTCCAAGCGGCTGAAGGGACTCGAACCCTCGACCTTCTGCATGGCAATTCGTTCCGGGAGAAGATTTTGGCGCGGAAACCGCATGAATAAGCCGGATAGGCTCGGACAGGATAGGCTCCTTTCGAGTAGCTCGGGGAGAAAGTTTGGGAGAAGTTCCGCCGGTATGGCTTCTACACTACGGATACGAGCAAGCACAAGAATGGCCTTCCGTCCACAATCTCAGTGATGCAGAAGGCTCGGACGTATCTTCGAGCGAGAGGAGCCCGCGCATGTCGTCTACCTTCCAGATCAGCGGCCACGTACGGCTGCGTGCCGGCAAGCGCGGAGGCGTCTGGTACGCCAAGTGGCGCGACGCGAGCGGCCAGCACGAGAAGCGGCTCGGCAAGGACTGGAAAGAGCCAGGTCCTCCCGACCTTGGCTTCCTCTGCGAGAGAGACGCGCAGGCCATGCTCGATGCGATCCACGTAGACGCGCGTCGCGGCGCCGCCGCACAGGGCCGCACGCGCGTGAGCTTCAAGGATGTAGCCGAGGATTGGTACAGCTCTGGCAAGCTCAAGCGCGACTGGTCGTCGAGCACGTGCAGCGACTACCGCTCCGCGCTCAACCACCATCTCAACAAGACCTTCGGGGAGCTGCGCATCGAGTCGATCAGCCCCTCGCGCATCGAACGCTGGCGAGACGAACGGGTGGCCGACCACGGCATGAGCCGTCGCAACGCGAACAAGCTCCTGGCGATCCTGCACGGCATTTTGAGCACGCCGTGCGCAAACACGGGCTCTTGAGCAATCCCGTCAAGGACGTCGAAAAGCTGCGCGAGTCCTACGAGGCCGCTCGGTTCGACTTCTACTCGCCCGAGGACATCCGCAAGCTGGTCGCGAGCGCCGGCGATCCGCAAGACGGAGCCATCTATCTCACGGCCGCGTTCAGCGGCCTGCGTCGCGGCGAACTGATAGGGCTGCTGTGGGAAGACATCTATTTCGAGAATCATTCGATCCGGGTGTGGGAGACGGTCACGCGACGCGAACGCGGCATCCCGAAGTCGCGCAAGTCACGCACTGTCCCGATGGTCGAGGACGTCGCTACCACGCTCAAGCGCCTGAAGGGCCGCGAGCACCACACGCAGCCGAAGGACCCAGTGTTCGTAAGCGAGGACGGCGGCATGATCGACGGCTCGGCCTTGCGCCGCCGCTACATAGATGACCTCAAGCGAGCTGGACTGCGCTTCCTGCGCTTCCACGACCTGCGGCACACGTTCGGGTCGCTCGCGATCAACTCCGCGTCAATCGTCCAGGTCCAGGCATGGATGGGCCACGCAGACATCAAGACGACCATGCGCTACCTGCACCACAAGAGCCGCGCGGACGACGCACAGCAGCTATCGAGCGCCTTTCGACCGGCGGCCGAGGAGCGCGAGGCGGCCTGACGCATCGCGGGGGAGGACGCACGGCGGCGTCGCAGACTGGAATGGGCGGTCAATCGGACGTAGCTTGTTGCCAGCGCCGCAGTGCTCGGCTCGCCATGCCACCTGCCACCCAGTTCCCTCCGCGCTCGAAGAACGTCAACCGCCACCCTGGATGCTCGGCGAGCAGTCTCTTGACTCGGGCGCGCAACTCGATCAGGTCGGCCGACGTCCCGCACGCGAGGTGGGCGACTGCTGTCGAGCCCACACAAAAATCGATCGAGCCGGGGAGCCTGGCGCGGTCTGCGTCTTCCATCGCCATGAGTAGCGCAAGGTACTCTGCCTCACTGGAGCCTGAGCACGCAACAAGCGCAGTGCGGTTGCCCAGCGACCCGCTGACGTAGACCAAGCCGGCCACACCCTCCCGCCATGAGGCGTCGGAGTTGACATACGTCGGTTTCGCCAGTCGTCGTGCTCGGCGCTTGGCCAAGATCACGGCTCGGCGAGCCGCCAGCGCGGCCGGGTCCGCAGGCTCGACAACCAAGGGGACTTCGCTGGTCTCATGTGTGTACTTCTCAAGCCGTCTGCTTGGCGAATTATCTGGGGTGTGGGTCATCGCGCAGCGATGTTGACCGACTACCGGACTATCTAAAAGACCGCAGTCGCCATAGTCTGCACGCGGCTATCTTGCGGGCGGCTTTGCGATCAGCTCGGCCGCCTGTATCAACTTCGGTCCGATCTCCTCCAGGAGATGCTTGGCGGTGTACGCCTCGGATGGCACGGTCACGTCAATAGCTATTGGTCTGCCTCGCCGTGCAATGGGCATTGCGATTGAGCGGGCTCCGGGGGTGAGCTCTTCATCGCTGACCAGCGGTGCTTGTGGGTCAATCTCATCCAGTTCGGCTAGAAGCGCACCGTGCTCGACGGTCGAGTTCGGGCCTTCCGGTATGAGATTCATCGTTGTGACCAGCTCACGGCGCTCGTTCTTGGGAAGGTTTGC
Source organism: uncultured Solirubrobacterales bacterium (assembly GCA_963764655.1). Taxonomy (GTDB): domain Bacteria; phylum Actinomycetota; class Thermoleophilia; order Solirubrobacterales; family Solirubrobacteraceae; genus Palsa-744. Next base: position 738,939 of record CAVXTI010000001.1, on the reverse strand, counting down.
GAGCATCGCCTTTCCGAGGGCAGTGCAATACGCGGGTATGGCTGCGCCGACGCGCAGTTCAAGGTCGATCTTGTGCTGCCCCCGGCGGTGACCAAAGAAGCGATGAACGTAGAGGACACGCGCACTATCGAGCACGCCCATGCTGACTGTGTGGCCTGTCTTGGCGCGCAAATCTCGGAGCGGCTCGTCCGTACGTATTGAATAGCGAAGCTGTCGGATCAACCTGGAGCCAGGGTCGGCAGCGCGGGGCGCGAGACGATACTTGCGTGCGGGGCCTTGCTCCAGGTAGCCGAGCTGAACGAAGGTGGATGCGTAGCGGTGGGCTGTGGGGCGGCTGAAGCCGGCAAGGTCAGCGAGTTCCGCTATGCCCAGCAGCTGATTTCCCTCGGAGAACATCAAAAGTAGCTTCATGCCGCGTAGTAGCGATGTGGACAGCTTCCCTGACTTGTCGCCATCGGCGGTGAGTACGTGTTGGTGTCCGGGTGCGCCGTTGGCCGCCCGCGCTGAGCGTTCGTCGCTATCAGCTGTCACGAACTCAGATGGTGCCGTGAATATGAATCGTTGGAAAGACCGCAGTCGAACTAGTACGCATGCGGCTAGTACGCGCGCGGCTAGTACGCGCGCGGCTAGTACCAATGCGGCTATCGCGTGCCGGCAGTTTGCTCAGGTAAAGGGAATCAGCCTCCTCGGTCAGCGTCGCTTAACACGAATAGGGTTGCTCGCTAGTCGCACTTATTCCAAAATATTGTCGATCCTCTTGCCTACAGCCGACGACGATGCTACGCTCTCGCGCCACCACGCTCGGCATCTCGCCGAACGAAAAAGATGGAGGACTCATGACGCTGCAAGGCAGGACGCGAGCCGACCGAACCGACTTATTTTCTGAAAGGATGTGCAGGGTGTTTCGAACGGCAGTCGTTGTGACGCATCTTCCATTCGGCATAGGCAGGTTCACGGCGACGAGCGTCGGATTGCTGACCGCATTGTTGCTCGCGGTCTCGCTTGCGTCGGCGTCTGTAGCTTCAGCCGATCTGATGGCTTTCGAGACGGGCGGGAGCTGGTGGGTTGCTAATGCGGCTACGGGAGAAAATCAGGTTAAGGTGCCGGGCACTGAACAAGCAGGGGGGTTTGTGCTATCTCCGTCTGGTGCTCAGGGCGCATATGAGGTGCGAAACGAAACGGCTGGAATCACGGAACTGTACGTGGTCAATATTGATGGTTCCGAAAAGCGTCTGGTCGCGGACCTGGAATATGGGACACCTCTTCGCTGGTCACCTGATGGTGGCTCGTTGGTATACGAGGGCGGTCAAGTCGAAAAAATATACGTGCTCAACGTGGCTACCGGGAAAAGGCGATTGCTTGGTGGCACCGGAAAGCAAATCGACCCGTGCTGGTCGCGGGACGGGAACTATATCGCTTTCGATGTGGCGCATCTAGGAGAAGAAACCGGAGGAGTCCAGTTGGATGTAATGAATGCGGACGGAACGGGTAGCCCTCGGGCAGTGCTGGAAAATGAACATCCGGAAGGGTCCGAAACCGAGCTCCGCACTTATACCGCATGTTCGTTTGGTCCACGTGACGAGCTCGCGTTCATGACCACCGCTCGTGTTACAGAAACCGACCAGGTGTTTACTGTGAATTTCGATGGTAGCAAACTAACCCAGCTAACGTTCGATACCGAATCCCCCATCAAAGGTCCCAGAGTATCGGGCCCGGTGTGGAATAAGCAAGGAACTAGGATTGCCTACCAAGAATTTCCCTCCTATCCCGAAGCAAACGAGGGTTGCAGTAATATCGCAACAATAAACCCAAGTGGAGGGGAAAAATCCTTTCTTCTAAAACGGAACCTTCCAACACCTTGTTATTCGGGGCCATCCTTTGAAGAGCCGTATCTTTTCCTCGTGCCTGAACCAGCGTCAGAAGAATTGCTTGGGCCGGAAAATCCTGGTGAGCCGCAGTACAACCGTGCTTGTGCGGGTAAACCGGTCAACTGCGCGACTGGCAATGAGAGCGTGTCGCAGACAGACCTGTCGGCCGCTGGTAGGGGCGTGGGGCTCAACCTGGCGCGCACGTATAACGCGCAGGCGGCGGTCAACCAGGGTACGCCTGGCTCCTTTGGCTATGGTTGGAGTGCGTCCTATAGTGACCATCTCGTGCTCAACTCGACCGAAAAACGTATCGAGGTGGTTCAGGCGAACGGGAGCGGGGTGACTTTCACAGGTACCCTCGGCGTGGTCGGCGAAAAACTGGTGGCCCCTGAATGGGTGCAGGCAACATTGGCTTTTAACAGCGAACATATTTATGTGTACACGCTGCCAAATCAAGAGGTCTTTAAGTTCAACGAAACAGGTCGGTTGCTGAGCGAGGCTGACCGCAATGGCAACACGACCTCGCTCTCCTACACGGAAACAGGGCGTCTGGAAGCCGCCACCGACCCGGCGGGCCGCAAACTGACGTTTGCCTACAACCCCGAAGGTTTTGTCGAAAGCGTCAAAGACCCGATGGGACACACGGTCAAATACGTCTATGAAGGCGGGAACCTGGTTAGTGTGACCGAGCCGGGCGAAACGGCTCCTCGCTGGCGCTTTGAATACGATGCCTCGCACCGGCTGATCAAGATGACCGACGGTCGCGGTGGCACAACCACCAACGAATACGACAGCTCCAACCGCGTGATCTCGCAGACCGACCCCTCCAACCGCGTCCTCAGCTTTGAATACGGGACAAACACGACGACTATCACCAACAAAACCACAGGAAGCGTCACGAAGGAGATCTTCACAGCAGGCCATGAGCCTGAATCCGTCACCCGTGGTTATGGTACATCAAGCGCCACCACGGAAACGTCCGCGTACAACGAATGGGGCGAGGTTCGTACTGCAACCGACGGCGACGGTCATACGACGGAATATCACTACGACCCTGCCGGCAATCGCACGACGATGATCGATCCGAACAAAAACGAAACGAAATGGACATACAACAGCACCCACGACGTGCTCACGACGACGACGCCGAAGGGCGAGACGACGACGATCAAACGCGACAGTCACGGCAATGCAGAAACGGTTTCCCGTCCCGCGCCCGGCAGCACCACCCAGATCACGACCTACAAATATGACTCCCAGGGGAACGTGGAAAGCATGGAAGACGCGCTGAAACGTGTGTGGAAATACGAATACGACAGCTATGGGGACCGCACGGCCGAAACAGACCCCGAAGGCGACAAGCGCACATGGGGCTACAACGAAGATTCCCAGGAGACATCGACCGTCAGTCCACGTGGAAACGTAACCGGTGGTGAACCCGCAAAATACACCACCAGCGTCGAACGAGACGCCCAAGGTCGCCCACTGAAGATCACCGATCCGCCGGGACACGCGACGAAATACAGCTACGACGCCGACGGCAACATCGAAACCCGCACTGACGCCAACAGCCACACGACGACCTACACTTATGACGCCGACAACGAGCAGACCAAGATCAAAGAGCCCAACGGAACCGTGATCGAAACAGGCTACGACGGCGCCGGCCGGATCACAAGCCAGACCGACGGCAACAAACACGAAACGAAATACGTGCGCAACATCCTTGAGCAGGTCACCGAAGCGATCGACCCGCTCGGACGCAAAACAACCAAGGAATACGACAAAGTCGGCAACCTAAAGAAACTCACGGACGCAGCGACACGCACCACGACCTACACCTACGACCCCGCCAACCGGCTGACCGAAGTCACCTACTCCGATGGCAAAACGCACCTTGTCAAATACGGATACGACGCCGACGGCGACCGCACGAGCATGATCGACGGGACCGGCACTACGAGCTACACTTACGACCAGCTAGACAGGCTCACCGAAAGCAAAGACGGGCACGGCGACAAAACCAGCTACGAATACGACCTCGCCAACCAGCAAACAAAGATCACCTACCCCAACGGAAAAGCCGTGACGCAGACCTACGACAAAGCTGGACGCCTCGAAAAGATCACCGACTGGCTCGAACACACAACCAAATTCGCGTACGACCCCAACTCGAACCTCACGACGACAACGTTCCCCACCGGAACCAACAACGTCGACAAATACACGTACAACGAAGCGGATCAGATGAGCGAAACCAAGATGACCAAGAGCGCCGAAACGCTCGCATCGCTCATCTACGCCCGAGACAACGACGGACAAGTCAAAACGATCACCTCAAAAGGGCTGCCCGGCGAAGAAAAACCAGGCTACGAATACGACACCAACAACCGCCTCACCAAAGCCGCCACCAACACCTACGAATACGATTCGGCAGACAACCCAACCAAAATTCCCGGCTCCACCAACACCTATGACAACGCCGACCAACTGAAAACCGGCACGAGCCTGACATACACCTACGACGAACTCGGCGAGCGCACCAAACGCACCCCCACAAGCGGCTCAGCCACCACCTACGCCTACGACCAAGCCGGTAACCCAATCTCCATCACTCGTCCAAAAGAAGGCTTAATAGCCGAACTCAAAGACACCTACACCTACGACGGCAACGGCCTACGCGCCTCCCAAACCATCTCAGGAACCGCCAGCTTCCTAACATGGAACCCAACCGGAGGCTTGCCGCTCCTCCTCAACGACACCACCAACAGCTACATCTATGGACCGGGAGGCCTTCCCGTCGAGCAAATCTCTAGTAGTGGCACCGTGACGTACCTCCACCATGACCAGCAAGGCTCCATCCGACTGCTGACCGGCGCGACCGGCACCGTGACCGGCAGCACCACGTTCGACGCCTACGGCAACAAGACCGGCTCGACCGGCACAGGCACCACGCCGCTCGGTTACGACGCCCAATACACAAGCAGTGACACCGGACTGATCTACCTGCAGGCACGCACCTATGACCCGGCGACGGCGCAGTTCCTGAGCGTGGACCCCATCGCACCAATCACGCGGGCCCCATATACCTACGCCGAAGACAACCCGCTGAACCTCGGCGATCCCACGGGACTTTGGTCGCCTACCGAGGGCATCGAACGGCTCTCAAACGAAATCGGAGAAAGCATCGCCAACGTGGGCGGTGGCCTGGTCAATGGTGCTACGGGAGGTCTAATAGAAGGCAGCGGAAACTCTTGCAGCACTGGCTACGAAATTGGACAGTATGGCTCGCTGTTCGGAGCGTTTCTGCTGCCGGAGGACTTGGGACCGCAGCTCTTTCAGAAGTTCGCCAACCGTTTCCCGAAGGCTGCGGCATTGCTGTTGAACCAGCAGGCAAAACAGCAGGTTTCACAACCCGGCAAGCTGTTCATCGTCAAATCTGTGGTCGAAAAACTCTTGCATCTTTTCGGAGGATGACTGAGAAGACAGACGACGAGCGGGAAGTCGTCGCAGAGCTCGAAGCAAACGGCCTCAGCGAGAAGCGCCGCCGGGTGCTGTTGTTGAAGCTCCAGCAAGTGGGCACCGAGCGGAGCATCGATGTCCTGCGGGCGAATCTATGGTCCACCGACGTTAAGGGTCAGGTGCGTGCCGTGTTCGCGCTGGCTCACGTCGGCACTGAGCAAGCCGTCGATGCGCTGATCGACTCTCTTGCGGTGACAACTGGACCGGGGTTCACCTTCGCTGTCAAGTCGCTTGCGGAGGACCATGCCGCGCGAGCTAGACCCGCATTCGTTCGGACGTTGGAGGAGCGCCACGACGAACTTCGTCAGGGAGACAAGCAGGTTCTCGTCTGGGCGCTTTACCAGACTCCGCACCGGAGCGAGGTGCCTGTGCTCGCGGCGCTGTTGGGTGAGCGGAGCAGGGAGACGCGGCGGATGGCTGCGGTCGCGCTTGCGCAAGTCAGAGCCACCGAGGCCCGAGAGGCGCTTGAGGAGGCCGCTAGATCGTTGTCGTGGCTGCGGGGTCTGCAGGCGAGACGTGCGCTACGCTCACTGCGATATGTCAGCGGCGAATGACGGTCAGCGTGCCTTGGGATGGCGACACCGCAGGCACAGCACAGAGCGCAAACATGCTGATGGGTTCGACTGGCGCGAGATCGCATGTGCGAGCGAGGATGCCGCGAAGGCAGAGGCCGAGCGACAGCAGAGCCTCGATATACCTGCCGCCGAGTGGATCTACCTGCGCAACACGAGTGGTCAATGGGTAGCGCGACGAACGCCCAATGACTGGCAGTCCCCTCCGATCTCCATGCGCAGAGCGTTTCTTGAGTGGCTAACCAATCCCTTCGACTTGTGGGGTCCCTAGCGCAACCGCCTGCGTGTCGCGACCCTACGCGGCCCAGCACCTGACTTCGTAGTTGAGGTGGATACTTGAGCGGCCAGTCCCAATGCGGCTATCTGCTCAATGGCGGCGATAGCGGCGAGCGTCGGGCCTTCACTGCAAGACGACGGGCTCGAAGTACGAGCAGAGCAGGCTTGGCGAAGGTGCCAGTCGCTTCTAGGATGCGCTCGGTAGCAGGACGAGCAAAAGCGGTCCACGCCTGCTCGTCGGAGAGATAGAGTGCGACCATTCCGGCCAGGATCAGCCGGTGGTGCGGCGCTACCTCATGGGCGCGCTTGGCGGTCTCGCTTGCGAGCAGGCCGAGGCGTTCGGTCATCTCCTCTTGTGAGGAGTAGTGGTCAAGTAGGTTCGGTTGTTCGGTCGCGCGGTCTTCAGCGCGGTCGATCAGGCTGTCCAGGAAAATGTGCAATGCCTCTGCCCACGGCCAATAGAGGTTGTCGATCGCGTTGACCTCACTGGGAGCAAGGCTCGGACAGGCGGCTGCTGCCACATGGGCGAAGATGGCGAGCGATGAACCGCAGGCCGCTCCAACCTCCCACCACCTCAGCTCAGCTCCAGCCACCTGTTTGCTTGCCCAGTGAGCCAGGTCGGCGTAGTCGGCGGCAACGGCGAGGTTGACGTCGCATTGGTAGAAGACGACTCGACAGGCGTGCTTATGTACCACGTCGGCAACCGCAGGATAGGATGGCAGCTCGCGGACGGAGGTTCTGCAAGTGTCGGTAAGTTCGGTGAGATAGCCGCCATCTTCACAGTGGGAGTGATACTGGTAGTAGTCATGGTGGGGTAGGTCGGGATCTAGTGCCGCGACGAATGCGTGATGCAATTGGCGAGCGTTTGCGGCTGGAGTGTCGTTGGGTTGCTCCATCAAGGTGTCGGCGTAGTCAAAAACACCTTGAAGGTCTACGAGTAGCCGTATGAGCTGCGTGCGCTGTCTTCGAGGCGTAAAAACTGCGAACGCTGCTGCTCCCTCGAGGCTCGCCCACTTACGCCGCTGGGCATCGAGTGCCAGACTGCGCAGTACCGGATCGGGGATTTCCCTTGCGCATCTGCGCAACCGGCGAATCTCGCGTTGCACCACGGGGAACACCCCGATCCAGTAGCGACGCGCTGCCGAGGCGAAGGCGATAGCTGTCTGCGCGAATGGCGGGTTCACAACAGATAGCCTTGCGCGTGTCGGGCTGTGTATGTTTGATGGGGCTATTCATTCCTGAAAGCTCAGTTCTGGTGCAACGCCGGCAGCCGAGTAGCCCGGAATCGCAACGACGGCGAGCGAAACCCCGCCGACGATCAGCAACGTGAGCATGATTTGGACTGCGCCGACGCTAAACGGCGCTGGAAAGCTGGTGCTTACGCGCAGATAGTAGTCTGCGAGCGCGTGTCCATATAGCCCGAGGATTGCCCCATCGAGACCGCCGATCCCGAGCACAACGGCACTCTCGATAAGAACCCCGCGCCATAGTTGGAGACGATCAAAGCCTTGGGCCTTCAGCGAGGCCAGTCGGCCGCGCCGTTGGTAGATGGTTGTCGAGAGAGCGGCGGCCAGTGCAAGCGCCGAGATCAGCACCAGCAAGTTCGATACATCGTTGAGGATGCTCAGGCCCTGGCGGGCAATGCCCTCGACCTCGGCGATGCGCTCGCTCGATGTCTGGATGCGTAGTGCGCTCGTGCCGCCGAGGGCTTGACGGACGGCGCGGACACCGTCTGTCGAGGTCGTGCCGTGCTTGAAGTTCACGGCGAGTGTGGTTGGATCGATGCTCTGCCAGTAGCGACTGTAATCCTTGGTATTGACCGTGATTGTGCCAGGTGGCCAGCCTATGTTTGTGGTGATTGCGGCGACGTTGAAGTGCGCAGCACCAGACGGGGTTGGCAACATGAATGAGCTACCCAGCTTTAGGCGGTGTTCTAAGGCGAAGCCGGTTGAGACGGTCGCCCATCCGCTCTGACGCATCAGTGCGCCCGCGCGGTCAAGAGTGCCGTCTTCCAGCTGACTTGAGAGAATCATCGAGCCGCTACCCGGTGGTGCGGCACGTATCCAAAGCCTCTGTGAGCCAACGTCGAGAAAGGAACCTTGACGGGCGCTGACTGACGCTACTCCAGGTGTATGCGCAACAGCTCCGATGACGCGGCTCGCGTTGAAGCTATCGGTATCGTGGATGTTCTCGTTTGGCGTAATCCACGCGGCTGCCGTACTCCATTGTTGGGATATGCCTTGGTCAAGTCCTCGGATGAGATCGGATCGGGCACCACCGACAGCGACGGCTCCATAGATTGCCAGTGCCGTGATACTGGCGAGCGCGACCGAGCGGGTGGCGGTTGCTTCCAGTTCAATCGTTGCGATGGCCACCATTTTCCCGTGGTAATGGCGGGCTATGTGTTCAAGCACTTTAGTCGCGACACGAGATAGGATCGGTATGAAGCACGGGGCGGCAAATGCCAGCGCCACACCGCTGAGGATCGTCAATCCGGGGCTAACAAGCACCAGGAGTGTGGCGAGAGCGACGATGGCCAAGCCAAGCAGGGCCGTGTTGCGAGTGATGTCATCGCCGATGTTCTGGCCCGGCTCTCCCGGGGCCTGGAGTACGGCGTTTATGCCCCTGTTCCTACGTAGATCAAGGACTGGCAGCATCGAGGCGCCGAACGCCGCGAGCACTCCACAGGAGATAGCCACAAGTACGGTCACAAAACCGACCTGCTGGTGCCCAGTGATCGGGAAGGTTGTCGCAAGGTAGTTCGGTACTTCATCGAAGATCGTGTGCGCCAATACATAGCCCACCAGCACGCCGACGACCGACGCGGCGAGTCCCAAGACCAGTGCTTGTGAGCCGAGCACGGCGATGACTTGGCGTGAGTCAAAACCTTGTTCGCGTAGTTCTGCGACTTGCCATCGGCGGTCGGGGACGGTCAACAGCATGGCATTGAGCGCGAGCAGGAACCCGACCATGAGGGAGATGGCCGCAAACAGGCTCGTTGACTGATTGGTGGGCTTCAGTGCGGTTTGGGCCAGCTCTAGTTCGTGGTTGGCGGGCTCGACGTTAAGTTGTCCCGCCGCGAGCCGGCGCAGTTCGGTTTCGACCTGTTTGTTCTTGCCGGGGTAGGTCTTGATGAGGACTTGCGTAACGCGGCCGGGCTCGCCCGCAAGATTCTGCGCCGTGTTCAAGAGCGTTACCACGACGCGGCTGGACGCCAATGGCCCGATGGCGCCGGCGTCGAGGACCGCTCGCACGGGTACGATGTGGCGAGTGCCGTTCACCAGCAGTGTTGCTTGGCCTTCAGTGTGCGCGCCGATTGTGTCCGCCACGCCCGATGGCAAGCCGACGCCGCCTTGGAGAAGTTGAGCGCCGGCACCCAGGTCTTTCGTTGCCGAGCTTTGCAGGCCGATGATGCCCGGGCTGACACCGACGAGCTGGCCGAGCATCTGTCCCGTTGGTCCCTCGATGACTGCGCTCTCGCGCAAGATCGGTACTGCCGCTTGGACACCGGGTAGAGCGGACACGCGCTTGGTGAGTTCCTGGTTGAAGCCGCCGGGAGAACGGGCGACCAACTCCAGAGACGCAGTGCCATTGACGGCGTTGATTGCTTCGCGGGTCGAGCCCAGGATGCTGCTGTTGGCAATCAGTACGCCAAAGACGAGCGACACGCCGATGGCGATTCCGGCACCTGCCATAAGCTCTGAGGCTCGGTAGTAGCGCCACCGATCACGGTAGATCGCGTAAAGCCCCTGGACCCCAACCCCCAAGATCCTTGGGTTGAACGATAAGCGCCGCTTTCGTTTCATTCAGATGGTGGCGTGGAGATCGAGGTCCAACCCGTCGCTGAGAGCCCCATCGCGAAGAGTATGGACGCGCGTGACGACCCCGGCCGCCTGCGGGTCATGCGTGACGAGTACGACCGGAATGTTCTCCTCGGTGCAAATCTCGCCGAGCAAGCCGAGCACTTCACGGCTACGCCGCGAGTCGAGATTGCCGGTTGGCTCATCGGCCAGCAAGACGCGGGGCTTGTTGGCGAGGGCTCGGGCGATCGCGACCCGTTGGCGCTCGCCCATCGACATTTCCGACGGCTTGTGGTTGAGTCGGTGGCCGAGTCCAAGGCGTTCCAGCCACGGACGGGCCATATCGTGCGCCTCGCACAACCTCAGATTGAGCCCAAAGAGCTTCAACGAGGCATTGTCGAGCGCGCTGGCACCCTGCATGAGGTGGAAGGACTGAAAGACAATGCCGACTGTCTCCAAGCGAAAATGGGCGCTCTCCCGCTTGGTGAGACCAGTGATCTCCCGCCCACCGAACGCGATCGAGCCGGAGTCCGGCTGCTTGATCGTCGCGGCCATCATCAGCAGCGTGGTCTTTCCCGATCCGCTTGGCCCGTACAAGGCGACGAACTCGCCGGGTGCGACGCTCAACGAGACGCCATCGACTGCATTGACTGTCTCGCCGCCGCTCTCGTAGCGCTTCACTACATTCCGCAGCTCAAGTGTGCTCACGACGCGCTCTTAGCGCCACCGGGCAGCGTGGGAAAGTCGATGACCTTCCGCCGCGACATCGTAGAACTCAATTGCCCGTACGCGAGGCTCATCATCGGCTTGCAGCCGCGCAGCGGGGTGGCTTCTTCCGAGGCGATCAACAGTGCACAGCCGATCTTCTGAGGTAGCGAGCGCAACAGCGTGTAGAAGGCGCGAGCGTCTTCTGACTTGCGGAACACGGCTGGTTCGTCCACGAGCAGCAGGCGCGGCTCGTGGATGATCGCGCGGGCCAGCTCGACCAGCATACGTTCGCTCAAACCAAGCGCTGAGGTACGCCTGCGCTCAAGGTGCGCCGCGCCAACCAGCTCAAGCGTGCGCAAGACACGATCCTCTGCCTCGTCCATGTTCGACGTGCCGCTATAGAGCGGAATCGAAATGTGCTGGAGGACGGAGGTCGAGCGGCTGGTGCGCCACTCGCCACGAACAAGCCCGATCCCGCCATGCCGGCGAGCGTGCGCGGTCTCGCTGTCGCTCATCTCGACAAGCTCGCGGTCGTCCCATAAGACGCTGCCATCGTCGGGTGCCATCAGGCCCGCGGCGATCTCAAGCAGCGTGGTCTTGCCGCCCCGGCGCGAGCACAGCAGGCCGACCGTCTCACCGACCTCGACCTCGAAGGAGACGTGATCCAAGACGGCGATCTCGCCGCCACCGTCAGGAAAGCGCTTGCTCACCTGCCGGAACGCGAGCAGGCTCATCGCTTCAGCCGCGCCTCGTGCCGTTCCTCAAGCTCGGCGCGGGCTTCATCTAGCCATTCCTTCTCGGCGGTCAATCGCCTATCCACCGCTGAGCATTGCAGGCTGATGACCGTCCCCACGTACGAAACTCGTGGTGTATCGCAGGCGGCATTCTCCTCGATTTCTTCGAGCACATCGAGACGGCGTTCCGCAAGGGCGCGCAGTAGGTCAGGGATATCTTCCTCGGTTGAGAACCCCAGACGAACATGAAGCTCGCTCCGAACGGCATTCGTCTTGGGGCGAGCTGCCAGCCATTCACGCCTGGCCTGCTTGCCCTTCTCGGTCGGGTAATAGACATCGCGAACATAGGGCGCACGCTTGAAGGTCTTCTGCTCAGAGCGCACCAGCCCGTCCGTTTCCAGTCGGTCGAGATACGGGTAGATATGTTTGGGATCAACCCGCCAAGCGGAGCCCATGCGCAGATTTGCGCGACGGGCCACATCCCACCCATGCGCAGGCGCTTCGATCAGCGCCGCGAGCACCGCAACCCGGATCGGCGACTTGCCGCCAAGCTTGGTTTCTTTGCTTGTCCCTCGGTCAGCCATAGTCATATCGGGTGAATCCTGAGGGTCGGAACATTACAGCAAGCCTTCGCTCGCAGAGTTGACCGGAAGGCGCTTGCCAGCAACGCCGCTTCAGTACTACGTCGAAACCCAGCGCGTGCTGGACGGGCAACCGTTCGGACAGGCGCCATACGCTCGCGTCCACGGTGGCCGGTCGGCCGGTCGAATTGCTCGGCCAGCCACTCTTCGAGCATCATCCGCGTGAACCTCAGGTGGCGCCCCACGCGTATACAAGGCAAGTTGCCTTCGCGCGCCGCGTCGCGCACCCAAGACACCCGCACGTTCAACAACGCGGCGGCCGCCAGCAATCAAGCAACGTTCAGCCAATGACAGTGCCGCACCATCGGCGAGAGCCTCTGGCCCACCCTGGCCTGACCGCACAGTCTCATGCCCGTCCCGAGGACCAGTCTCTGTCGACGTCTTCCGTGTTCCGGTCATTTTCAATCGCTCCAATCGCTTTCGATTCGCTATAACCACTCGTCGGCGACGCGGACAAAATATCTCCCAACAAATCGCGGGCAAACCTGTCCCGTCTCTAGTACTGACCGTGAGCACGCGAAAACGGTCACGCAATTAGCGACGAGCGCTGCCAAGGCCGGACCAGTGCCCGTCCCAACGGCTGCTAGGGGGTCCTCATCAGGCAGGGGTCCCGGCGGAGACACAGTCCAGTTATCTCGCCACGAGGCATCCCCGGCGAAATCTGCTGCAGGCCCCCACCCTGGAGGCGACTTTGGGAGAAACTTTGGGGAGAAGTTTCCGACGAACGGCTATAGAAACGAAAAAAGCCTCGCGATTTGCAGGACTTCTTGCGAAGCGGCTGAAGGGACTCGAACCCTCGACCTTCTGCATGGCAAGCAGACGCTCTAGCCAACTGAGCTACAGCCGCGCGGCGCCTAACTATAGACCAGGGAGCCCGTATGGCGGCGAGCTGACGGGGACGATCTCGCTCGTGACTAGTCCACGCTCGCGGGTCAGCTCGTCGACGATCGGGAACAGGGCGGCGATGTGCTCGGGGGTGTCGATCGCGACGGTCACGATCGGCACGTGACGGCGGATCGAGAGGAGGCGGTCGCCGTGGGGGGCGTGGTTTCCGTGGAAGCCCCAGATGCCGCGCAACGAGGTCGCGCCGGCGGCGCTTGCCGCGCGCAGGCGTCTGACGAGCTCCACGTAGGTCGACGCGTGCTCGTGACGCGCCGCCTCAGAGGTGACGATCGTGAGCTTCTGGCGCGGCTCGGCGCCGTGCTCGTCCGCCAGTGATTGGTCGTGGGGGGGTTGCAGCAGCACGCCGTCGCGCTTGCATACGCGAACGTGCTCGACCGTGAACAGGGGTTGGCCCGGGAGCGCGGCAAGGCGCGGTAGCGCGCTTGCGATCCGCCGCGGCTCTCCGACGCTCATCACCATCAGCGGCACATTCGCGTTGCGCGCGAAGAACCGTGCCCGCTGGCGCTCGCCGTGCCTGGTGCCGTCCACTCCGAGCAGCACGGTGGCGCCAGCCACGCCGCTGTCGTGCAGCGCTTGGCAGGCCGCGGCGAACGCGGGCGAGCCGTCCAGTCGCTTGTGGCGTCCCAGGTAGACGGTCAGCTTCACCGCCTCATCTGTGGCGTGGGGCAGCTCGCTCCGCTCGATCTCGGGGCCGCTCAAGCGAGCGCGCTCGAGCGTGGTCAGCCCCTCATGTCCGATCGCGCTCACATCCTCTGTGAGCGCCTGGATTCGCTCGCTAGCGTCGAGCGCCACCGACACCAGCGGGAGATCTTCGGAGAGCGTCAGCAGGCGGTCACTGCGCAGGCGATGCTTGGCGCCGAAGCCTTGGACCCCACGCAGCAGGATGCTGCTTCGGATCCCGTGGCGGGCATGGATGTCGAGCAGCTCGTCGGCGAGCAGCCGTCCCCTCACGCGACTGCGCTCGCCGAAGTAGGTCGTGAGCTTCAGTCCCTCCTGGCTCACAACGCGGTCCCGATTGTCCTGCCGAGCGCGGCGGCGGCGAGTCCGGCGAGGATGCTCACGAGCACGTTGAGCGCTCCGCCCAGCAGCTGTCCATCCTCGCCGAGGCGGTGAGTCTCGAACATCCACGTCGAGAACGTCGTATAGGAGCCGATCGTGGCCGATCCCGCGAGCACGAGCGCTTCGCCTGAGAGGGCCAGACCGGTGAGCAGCCCAAGGACGAGCGCGCCGCTGGCGTTCACCGCGAGCGTGCCGAACGGGAAGCTCGATTGACTGCGCGCGGAGATGGCTCCGTCGAGCAGGAAGCGCGCGAGTGAGCCGAGGCTGCCGAGGATCGCGACGCCGATCCAGGCCACGGTGTTCACGTTGGCCCTCTGCGGTCGCCTTGGTCGGGCTGTCTCATCAAGCGATCGCTCTCACACGGCGCACGAGCGCTGAGGAGCCGAACACCGCGAAGTACCCGCCGAGCACGCTTGCGAGCAGGTAGCCCGCGGCGAGGCCATAACGGTGATGGTCGGCCATCCTCAGCAACTCGACCTGGACCGTGGAGAAAGTAGTGAGCGCGCCGCACAGCCCTGTCCCCAGCAGGGGCCGGCGCAGCGTGGACACGGGCAGACGCTCCTGCAGGCGCGTAACGAGGTAGCCAAGCATCAAGGCCCCCGCGATGTTCACGGCGAACGTCGCCCACGGCCATCCGCCTGCGTTCGTCGGCAACGCTTCGGCCACGCCGATACGGATGAGCGCCCCGAGCGCCCCGCCGCATGCGATCGCGAGCAGCTCGAGACGGTCGATGCCGGGATCTGTGACTTGCTCGCGTCTTTGACTTGGAGCAGCTATCGGTTGTCCTTTGTGAGCTCGCGTCCGTTGCCAGCCTGGACGCGGAGGATTGACCGCACACTAAGGTGGGCGGCCTTCGGGATGTGCCGACAGGTGCGGCTCATCTTGCCTCCATCTTTCGGGCACGGTAGACGATGTCTGTGGGGATGCGTCCCTGGGTGAGGCGTCCGTGGTGGACGCGGTCGGTGTTGTAGAAGTGCAGGTAGGTGTCCAGTTCGCGTCGCAGGCCGCTGTAGCGGGGGTAGAGGTAGCGGGCGAACGCGGGTCGCCAGCACTCGTCGAGGATCGTCTTGTGTAGCGCCTCGACGTGCCCGTTGGTTTGTGGCCTGCCGGCGTGAATCCTGGTGTGACGCGCTTTCAGGGCGACCGTGGTCTTGTTGAAGTCTCCCTTGAACTCGTTGCCGTTGTCGGAGAGCAGGCGCTCCAGTCGCCACCCGGCGCTCTTTAGCTCTCTGGCGACGCGTTGGGCGAGCTTGCTGGCCTGTTGGGCTGTGGGCTTGTCGTTCTTGCAGATGACCAGTTCCGCCCACGCGTATGAGGATGCGATGTCGATTGCGGTGAGCTGCCAGATCGCGCCCTCGGTCCCTCTCAACCTGCCGACGTAGAAGCAGTCGATCCCGACCAGCTCACCGGGACGATCGACGTCGATGTGCTGTTCTGGAGCGGGATCGCGTGGCGGCTCGTAAGGCGCCGCGTAGCCCGCGATAAGCCCGAGACGCTTGGCTCGGGTGTTCAGCCCGTGACGGCAGAGCACCTTCCACACGCCGTTCGGGGAGACGATGATCCCGCCCCACTTCTCCCGCGCCAACTCCGAGGCGACACGCCTGGGACCCAGGCCGGGGTGAGCGATCGAGAACGACACGATCCGCTCCTCGACCATCTTCGGCAGCGCGTTAGGCATCTGCGGCCGCCGGCGCTCGCGGGGACGCAGCATCTCAAGACCGTGCCGGTCGACCTGACGCTTCCAGGCGTAATAGGTCGAACGGTGCACCCCGAACGTCCGGCATGCCGCCGACACGCTCGTCCTCGCTGCCTCCGCAAACAACTGCTGGCGGTAGCCGAACAGCACGTCATCCTTGGTCATCGGCACAACCTCCTCTTCACTTGGCGGTGAAGGAGGCAGCCTGAGCCGAGGCACGGACGGGTCCCAAACGGGGCCCGTCCGACCTCAACCAGAAAGACCTATAGAACCCCCAACTGTCGGGAGCACTCGGAGACAGCCCACCCTAAGGCTCGCCCCAGATAGTCCCGCCCCAGATAGTCCCGCGCCAGATAGTCCCGCGCCAGGTAGTCCCGGATCCGATGATTGACGAGCGGGAGTCAAATGCTTGGCATTGCTCATCGGCGCCGCCCGACTCATCCGGTGGATGCGGTGGAGCACGGCACGTACCTACCCGCGTCGCCGCGCACGAGCAGGCCGCGCAGCTCCAGCTCGGCGAGTGCCACGGCGACCTCGGTGGGCTCGGCGCCGTGTGCCGCGAGCTTCGCCATCGTGTCTTGTCCGCCTCCCACTCGCTCGAGCACTCTCGCAAGCGGGGCCTGGAGCGCGGTGGGCTCTCGCGCTGGGTCGCTCGTCTCGCGCACGCCGACGCCGTAGAGGACGTCGAGCGCGTCCTGTGGGTCCCGCACGAGCTTCGCGCCGTCGATGAGCAAGGCGTTCGTCCCTCTCGATGTGGGCGAGCTGACACGCCCGGGCACCGCCGCGACGGCTCTTCCACGCGCGTGGGCGACCTGCGCGCAGGCCAGCTCCCACGGTTGCTCGCCGGCCTCGACCACGATCACGAGCTGGGCTATCAACGCCAGCGTGCGGGCAGCCGCGAGCTGCGTCCAGTGGCGAGCGCGCGGGCTCGACCCGGCCTCGGACATCGCGCAGCCGCTGACGGTGATGCGGCGGTAAAGCGGGGCGCACGATGCCGGTGAGCAGCGCTCCACGCCGCCCGCCACTACGGTCAGCGTCGCCCCATTGGCTTCAAGAGCGCCCGCGTGCACAGCGCTCGGGATGCCTTCGGCGAGCGTGCTCGCGACGGTTAGGCCGGATGCCGCCAGGCCGCGCGCCAGGCCGCGGGCGATCTCCATGCCGTAGTCGCTCGCCCGGCGCGTTCCGACAATCGCCACGAGCTTCTCCTCGAGCATTCCGTCGAGGCGCTCGACCCGGCCGCGCACCTCGAGCGCATGCGGGGCGAGCGGGTCCCCGCGCAGCAGGCGTGGATACGCGCAGTGGTGTCGGCAGAGGATCCGCGCGTCGGCGTCCCGCGCCTGCGCTCGCGCTGGTTCCCAAGCCGCGTATTCGGAGCGCAGGTTGGCTCGGTGTCGGCCGCCAATCGTCTCGATCAGCTCCTCGTCGAGCAGCTCGAGCAGACCCCAGAAGCGCGACAGGTCGCGAGCTCTGAAGTCGAGACGAGCGCTCAGCTGCTCGAGCAGCCATGCGCGCCGCGCGCATTGCGTGCAGGCGACGCTCATGCGGCTCGACGGCCCGGCAGCCCGGCTTCCGGTCGCAGTGAGAGGGCCCGCGCGAGGTGGTCGGCTTCGACTTGCTTGCTGCGTCTCAGATCTGCGATCGTGCGCGCCACACGCAGCGCGCGATGCTGGCCGCGCGCGCTGAGCAGGCCGCTCTCGCGCCAACGCGCAAGCATGCTCTCGCCGCGCTCGTCCAGCTTTATGTGCCGGCGCAACATGCGCGCGTCCATGTGCGCGTTGACGAGCACACCCTCCCGCCGCAGTCGCGCAGCCTGGCGCTCGCGTGCCTCGATCACCTGCTCGCGGGCGCGGGCAGAGCTCGTCGTGGGACTCGCTCGCGAGATGGTCGACTCGCCGTGCGCTCCATGCTCACGAGCAGGTCGATGCGGTCGAGCAGTGGCCCACTCAGACGGCGGCGGTGGCGTGCGAGGTCGGCTTCGCTGCAGCGGCAGCGCTCCTGCTCGCCCGCATACCCGCACGGGCACGGGTTGGTGGCGGCCAGCAGCATGAAACGCGCCGGGTAGACGGCCGAGTGCCGCGCTCTCGACGATCGCCACGCGGCCCGTCCTCCAGCGGCTGGCGCAGCGCCTCGAGGGTCGGGTCGCGCGAACTCCGAGAGCTCGTCGAGGAACAGGACGCCGTTGTGGGCCAGCACGACCTCCCCGACCCATCCACGGCGTGCGCCGCCAATCAGACCGGCCGTCGTGATCGAGTGGTGGGGTGCCCGAAACGGTCGCTCCGTCGAGCAGCTCGCCGCCGCGTCGGCCTGCCAGTGACGCTGTGGATGCGCATCACCTCGATCGCCTCCGAGCGCTCGAGCGGCGGCAGGATCGAGGGGAGCCGCTGCGCGAGCATCGTCTTGCCCGTCCCGGGTGGCCCGCTCAGCAGGCTGTTGTGAGCGCCCGCCGCGGCAATCAGGAGCGCTTTGACCGCCTCGGGTCGGCCGCGCACGTCGCTGAGGTCGGGCCTCGTGTGCCGCGGCGGCCGCGTGCTCGCGGCTCGACTCGTGGCAGGGGACCGGGTCGGGCACGCCGCCGCGCAGCACGCGCGCGGCGCTCGAGAGTCGCTCGACCACGCCGACGCTCGAGGCCCTCGACGAGCGTCGCCTCGCGGGCTCCGCCGCGGGCCACAGCACGAGCATCTCCAGCTCCGGCCTTCCGCGTCGCCTCGGCGACCGCCAGCGTGCCATGACTGGCGCGCACCTCACCATCGAGCGAGAGCTCCCCGAAGAGCGCGTGGGTGTCGAGCCGCTCCGCAAGGGATCTGCCCGCTTGCAGCGAGCACGCCACAGGCGAGCGCAAGGTCGAAGCCCGGTCCCACCTTCGGCACGTCCCCGGGCGCGAGGTTGGCCGTGATGCGCCTCGCCGGGAACTCGAAGCCGGAGTTGAGGATCGCCGCGTGGACGCGGTCGCGTGCCTCGCGCACGGCGGCGTCGGCCAGGCCCACGATCGCGAACGCGGGCAGGCCCGGCCGGATATCGACCTCCACGCTCACCGCGCGTGCATGAAGACCTTCGATCGTGAACGTGCGCGCCCGAGCGAGCATCTGTGCCTCCCTTCGCGGTTTGTCAGGCGAGGCAGCTCAAGCTACGCGGCGCTTGGGACGGTACTCGTCCCACGGGCACCAAATCGGCCCAGAAGCCCGTAGTTCCGGGTCGCCAAAGTCGTGCCCCACGCGTACGCGTGGGGCGGCCTTTTGAAGACCTTCGCCCCAGCTCAAGATGGTGGTCCGGTGGAGCTGACCGTCCGGAGGGGGAGCGGGTGGTTGGCCCAGGAGGGGCTGGTGCAGGCCTGTCCCGAAGAGTGACGCGGCAGGGATTGGCCGGCGAGCGGCGAAGCCCGCCGCGATGCCCTACATCCCCGCGGGGTGACGCACCACGTAGCCGGCCGTCGAGCCCATCGAATCCGACCAGCGGGTGCCCGACTCCTGCTGAGCGATCGTGTCAAAGCGCCGCCCGTCGATCACCATCCAGGCGTGTTCGGAGTTGGCGTAGATCGTGATGTGGCTGCCCGGGCCCGCCTCGCCGTAAGACTCCAGCGCGCTCGAGTCCTCCGGCGAGCTGAGCAGGCCACCGCCGTGCAAAGCGTAGGAGACAGAGCCCGAGCAGTCATAGCCGGTCGACTGGAATGAGCCATGGCCGCCGCCATACACGTACGGCCGCGTGGCGATTTCATCGGCCGCGGCGATCACGCGCTCGACGACGCTCGAGCCTTCGCCGCCGGTGCTGCTGCGAGAGCCGCTCGACTTGCGAGGCGTGGGGTGGGTGCAGCGTGGTGTGTCTCTCCGATCCCCAGCGCGCTCCATGTTTCCGGTCCAACGACGCCGTCCACGTTGAGGCCGTGGCGGGCCTGCACGCGCTTCACCGCCGCCTCGGTTTCCGGGCCGAAGTTGCCGTCGGCTTCGACGTGGAGCGCTTCCTGCAGACGCCGCACGGCGTCAGTGCGGCCGCCCGAGCTCGAGCTGTGCGGCGACCGCTGGGGCGAGGGCGCCCGTCGCTGCGCGCGAGTGAGCGTGGGCATGGCGAGCAGGCGCTTTCGCGGATGGAGCGTGGCGTGCTCGTGGATCCCCAGAGCGCTCCACGTTTCCCCTCCAACGACGCCGTCGACGTGCAGTTGATGGCGTGCCTGGAGTGCGGCGCACGGCCCGCTCGGTTTCGGGGCCGAAGGTGCCGTCCACCTGCACTCCGAGCGCTTCCTGGAGGCGCACGACGATCGGGTCTGTCGGCGTGTCTCGCACGGCGCTCTTGCTACTGCCGCAGCGGGAGCGCTTGGTGGGCGGCTCGTGATCGCCGCGACCGTCTCGGTGGCCGAGACCGCCGCGGAGGCGATCGTCGGGGGCGCCCTCGGCGAGCGCCGCGCTCGTCTGCGGGCCGACGACGCCGTCGACGGCGAGGCCGTGGTTGGCCTGGAAGGCGCGCACGGCCGCTTCGGTCTGCGGCCCGAAGACACCGTCGACGGCGCAGCCCGAGCGCGTGCTGGAGGATGCGAACCTGGCGGCCTTCGCTGCCGCTCTTCCAGCTGGATGTGGTGTTCGCTCGTCGTGGGCGGCTCGGGCGCCGGTGCGGACGTCGCCTGCGGGCTGCCACTGGCGTCGGCCAGGCCCGGCGGCCGGACCGGCCGCGATGGCGATCAAGGTTCCCAGGCGAGACGCGGCGGGCACGGGTGCCGTCGGCACGAACTGCAGCTCGGCGGCGCGGCGGCGGGTGCGCGAGCGCAGCGTCGAGAGGTCCCACGGCTCGCTGTCGGCGAGGTTCCGCGGACCGATCGGAGATCGGAGGGATCCCCTATCGGTCAGCAGTCGGTTGCGGGCGTCCATCAGGTTGGCCAGTCGCATGGGAGAGCGGGCGGTGCGCTTGTCGGCTCGCTCGCGGCGTGCGCGCGAGCGAGCGAGCGAAGCCTCCCAGGGGTCAACGGCAGCAAGATCGCGCGGGGATCCCGACATGTGAAAAGCGTCCTTTCGGTTATCTCAGGGCGCCTACGGGGTTAGCTGTCGGGCTCGCGCACAATGCGCTACGCCACAAACTGTGACGATTCGCCCCCGCAGCCTGATCGGCTGCACTGGGTCCCCCGCTCCTCACCCCCGTGGAGGCAAGGACTCGGCACGAACGCGGGTCAACGTATCAGGTCCGTTGCAAGATGCATCACATGAGAAGGGTTGCAAGGTTTCTTGCCGACGATTTGATTTTGGGTCGTTCAATCCGGTGCCAGTGATAGCTACTGATGACCTTGATCCGCGCGTATCCGGAAAGACGAGGAGGGAATCGCGCATCACCTGATAGGTCCCGGGGAAGCGGCCGGTGCGAGGCTCGGCGTCGGCTGCCATTGGTAGCTTCGATAGCGTGGAGCGCCGCTCCACCCGCAGCCGTGGCGACCACCGGCTCGTGGCTGGGCCGGCATCGCCGAGGGGTGATCCTCGCGGGCGTCGCCTGCTCCTCGCGCTGATCGCGCTGGTGACTGTGAGTCTGGCACTTCTCACTCCCTGGTCCTGGTCCCGACCATTCCGCGCGACCGAGCGACGCGACAGTGGTCGCGCGTCTCCCCGGGTCGAGTCGCCCTATCCCGATCTGAAGCGACAGCCTGCGCCCAGGCATCATTCGGCCTCGACTGGCACGGGGGTCACGCGATCGTCGGCGACATCGTGGCCGGCGGTCCAGGCTCGGTGACGCGACAATTGCGCGACGTACGCGGTCAGCTGGTGCCCGGCGTCAAGGTGGCCCTCGACTCCAGCGTCTACGAAGGCAACCCTCGTCAGACCCTTGGATTGCCGTTCGTCGACGTTCCAATCCCCGATGTGCTCGGACGATGCCGGCTTGGCTCATCCCATGCTCGCGGGAGCACGTGGGCGATCGTCGTGCACGGGATCAACGGCAACCGTGAAGACAACCTACGCATCGTGCCCACCCTCCACCGCGCCGGTTTGCCGGTGCTCCTGATCACCTACCGCGGCGATGTGGGCGCCCCGCGCGGCCCGGGCGGTTTTCACCACATGGGGCTCACCGAGTGGCAGGATCTGCAAGCCTCCGCGTATTACGCGCTCGCGCACGGCGCACAGCGCCTGCTCCTGATCGGCTACTCCATGGGCGGTGCGATCGTGACCCAGTTCATGGAGCGCTCGCCCATTGCGCATCGCGTCACGGCCATCGTCCTGGATGCCCCGCGCCCTCGACTGGAAGCAGATCCTCTCCTTCAACGCCAAAGAGGAGGGCTTTCTCTCAGTCGCGGCTCTCCCGGTCGAGTGGATGATCGGCGCGCGCATCGACGCAGACTGGTAGCGCCTCGACGCGCTCAGGCACACATACAGCTTCCACGTCCCGATCCTGCTCTTCCACGGCACAGAAGACAAGACGGTGCCGATCTCGCTCTCCGACGCGTTTGCGAAGGCATTGTCTCGCTGGGTCACCTATTTCCGGGTGGCGCGCGCTGGGCATGTCGAGTCTTGGAATGTCGATCTCGACGCTCTATGACCAGCGGCTAGTGGCGTTTCTCTCGCGGGTTGGGGCTTGATGCCCTTTCGAAGGTCGACTTCAATCGAAGCGACCGTCTTTGTGGCCCGTTTGACTCCTCGGCGCGCCATCTCACCTTCAGAAGTCGTGGCTCACGTGAGGCTACGACGCGGCGAGCAAGGCGAGATGGTGGCGCGATGGCGCGACAGCTTGACTTG
The DNA here is from genome assembly GCA_963764655.1 of uncultured Solirubrobacterales bacterium. Classification (GTDB taxonomy): domain Bacteria; phylum Actinomycetota; class Thermoleophilia; order Solirubrobacterales; family Solirubrobacteraceae; genus Palsa-744. Next base: position 716,462 of record CAVXTI010000001.1, on the reverse strand, counting down.
CCCAGCCCCCTGGGCGATAATCGCGGGCGTATCCCTTTCGGCTTTAGGAGGCGACATGTCCTGGAAGCTCGAAGGCTCGTATTTTGAGACGTGCTCGTGTGATGTGATCTGCCCTTGCACGGCGTCGCTGGCGCTCGGCGCGACACACGACCGCTGCAAGGTCACGCTGGTGTTCAACGTCCAGACGGTGAGGTGGATGGCACCGACGTGAGCGGCCTGACGGTCGCCGCCGTCGCGGACACGCCGAAGGTGATGAGCGAGGGCAACTGGCGCCTTGGCGTGTTCATTGACGCCGCGGCCTCCGACGAGCAGGCCGAGAAGCTCGGCGCCGTGTTCTCGGGGGCGCTGGGTGGCCCGATGGAGGCCCTGGGGCCGCTGGTGGCTGAGAACCTGGGAGTCGAGCGCGCTGCCGATCGAGGTCCAGGAGGACGGCCTGCAGCCACTCGATCCGCATCGGCGACGCCGTGGACTTCGAGATCGAGGACGTCGTGCCATTCGGCGTGGAGAGCGGCGAGCCCGCGAAGCTCACCGGCATCTTCCATCCCGCCGGCTCCGAGCTGACGGTGGCACACGCGACGCGCTCGAAGATCGACGCCTTCGGCATCCAATATGAGGGGAAGGCCGCCTTCTCCACGTCGCAGTTCTCGTGGGCAGCCTGAGCGCGGCGGCAATCCCCCGCACTCGACCGTCCGCGCGGGCCGCGGCGAGCTTGCCTGAGGCGATTCGCCGCCGTGCGGACGCGGCTGGGGCTCGTCGCGCTGCTGTTCGCGCTGGCCGGCCTCGCCTGGTGGTCGACCGCCGAGCAGATGGCCGGGATGGACGGCGGGCCCGGCACCGACCTTGGGGCTCTCGGCTGGTTTCTGGGGGTGTGGGTGGTGATGATGGCGGCGATGATGTTCCCCTCGGTCGCGCCGACGGTGGCGCTCTACGCGCAGATGACGCGCCGGCGCGGCCTCGAGCCGCCCGCTGCTGTTCACCAGCGGCTACCTGCTCGTGTGGGGCGCGGCGGGGGTGGTCGCCTACGGTCTCTTCCACCTCGGCAGGAGCCTGTTTGGCGCCGACCTGGCCTGGGACGCCGGCGGCCGGTGGTTGGCCGGGGGCGTGTCTGGCCATCGCCGCGATCTACGAGCTCACGCCGCTGAAGGACGTCTGCCTGGCGAAGTGCCGCAGCCCCCTGGGATTCCTGCTAGGCACATGGCGCGACGGGCCGCGGGGCGCCCTGGAGATGGGCGCCAGGCATGCCGCCTGGTGCTTGGGCTGCTGCTGGGCGCTGATGGCCGCGCTGTTTGCCCTCGGCGTGATGAGCCTCGCGTGGATGGCGCTCGTCGCGGCGCTGATCGCGTTCGAGAAGACCCTTCCGTGGGGGCGCGCCGTGACCTGGACCACCGCGGCTATCCTGCTCGCCCTCGCGGTCGCGCTCGTGGCGGTACCTGACAGCGTCCCCGGACTCGTCGTGCCGGGCGCCGCTCATGGCGGCGCTCACACAATGAACGAGATGCCATAGCGTCGCGAACTCGGCGGCTACGGCCCTCCTCCAACCAGCGCACCCTCGGCGGTGCTCATCACGAAGCGCTCAGAGGAGCTAGTTCCTGACCTCATAGGTGTAGACCAGGCGACGGCCGGGCTCGCCGCCTACCGGTTCCGACGGCCGCTGACTGCCGCTTTCTTGGGCCGCGGCCGTTACGTAGTCCAGTCCAAGCACGCCGGCGGCTGCGCGCGCCGCCAGCACCTCATCGTGGGGCGCTTGTCCAGCGAGTTGGATGACCGCGCCCTCCAAGGCTCCGATGAAGGCGAGCGCGACGGCTCTGGCCGGCGGGCCGGCTGGGATCGTCCCCGCTCTGCGCCCCGCGCTGATGAGGCGGGTGCAGCGCTTGACGAGACTCTCGGAGACCCGCTCGAGGTGACGCCCGACAGGGTGATCCTGACCGCTGAACTCGAGTCTTAGCGCCATCGCCACCCGAGCCACGTCTCGCCGGCAGTAGACGGCATGGCCGCGCGCCATGACGAGCAGTGCGACGACTGGATCGGGCTCCTGCTCGATGAGCCGGCCGACCTCCTGCCTCCATGTCTCATCGACCCAATCGATCACGGCCAGGGTGAGGTCCTGCTTGTCCTTGAACTGGTGATAGAGCGCTCCGCGGGTGTAGCCGGCCTCGCTCGCCACCCGCTCCAGGATGAGGTTGCCGTAGCCGTAGCGGGAGAGTCCCCTCGCGGCTGACTCGAGCAAAGCGCTGCGCGTGCGTGCGCTTCGATCAGCCTGCGTCCGGCGGCGGCCGCTCGCGGACCCCGTCGCGTTCGACCGATGGCTGGCTTGTGGTCCTACGTGCATGCATGTATGTTATCTTTTCGGGACACGAAATTCTGTGGCGCCGCACTCGAGACTGACATGAGGCTTTCAAATAGCGAGCACGAATCTCACGGCTGGCGTATTAGCGAGGTCGCGCCCGACTTCAGGCTGGAGGATGCCTGGGCGCTCCCAGCGCACGGTGGCGCTGATGACTTTGCGACATTGCTCGAGGTGATGTCTTCGCTCGATCCGGCCAACGGGGAGTCGTTTGCGACCCGCGCCCTTTTCAGTATTCGGTATCGCGTCGGCGGATGGTTCGGATGGGATGACCCGTCGCGCCCACTCGCCATCCCGGACGACAGCGAATCTACCCTGAGCGCCCGGCTCCCAGATGATCTGCGCAGCACCGCAACGGGCTTGGATCTCAGCTCACATGGCTTCCTGCCCCTCTACCGCACTGATGTGGAGTGGGCGGCTGAGCTCTCCAACCGAACCGTTCACGCCGTGATGCACCTGGCCTGGGTCGACCGGGGAGGAGGTCGTTATCAAGGGCAGATGGGGGTGTACGTCAAGCCGCGCGGCAGATTCGGGGCGGCATACATGGCGCTGATCGCGCCGTTCCGACATCGAGTCGTATACCCGGCCCTGATGCGACAGATCGAACGGGCCTGGAACGCTCGAATGGAGCACCAGCGGGGAGCCGGCACGTCCACCGCGCCGGCAGCTCGTTAGGCCTGCGATCCCGACCGGACTCTGAGCTGCGCCGCGGTCGGAGCGCACGTGGCTCCGAGCAGGTCGTCGGCGCGCCGCCGAGCCTGCTTGCCGACGAGCCGCCCGAAGCTCTTTCGTCGCGCTGCGACCACGCCGTAGAGCAGGGCGGTAGTCCGAGGCAAGCTGCGGGCTAGTCGACCTAGCACCCGCGTCGAGGGGAGCACGCTTAGCACGTCCGCGGCAGCGGGACCTCCCGAGCGACGGCAGCCGTCGTCGCGGACGACATGGGCCGAACGAAGACGTTCGCTCGGGGCGACGTCCACCAGTATCTCGGCGCCGAGCGGAGACTGAATCGGCACCGTAACAAGCACGTGGCGATGGTCGCGCCTCACGGCCCAAGCCATCGCCCACCGGCAAAAGCCACAGTCTGCGTCATACAGAACTATCACGAGTCTCCCGCAAGCGAAGCACCCGAAAACGGCCATGGGCGTCATTCCGAGCCTCGACTATCTCACGCGACACAGATCGGCTTGTATTCCAGATCGCGTCCATCACCTCGGACTCAGGGGAGCAGACCCACGGCTTGTGTTTCTCGGCCTTCCCGCCATGAGTAAGACTCTACTACATTCCCGTCGTGTATGCTCAGGATATGAGCCGTCGCGTCCACGGGCCGCTGCCGCCGGGTCCTAGTGCCCCAGCATCGGTCAACACCGCTCGTCTTGTCCAGCGACCGTTGCAGTCGTTGCTCGGTTGGCGTGAGCGCTACGGCGACGTTTTCACCATGCCGCTCCTTGTCTTTGGCGTGGGCGTCTATGTCTGCGATCCGAGCGCGATCCGCGAGATGCTGACTGGCGAGCAGTCCGATCTTCACGCCGGCGAGGCGAACGCGCCCCTGTCGTCGGTGCTCGGCGAGCGCTCCGTCCTTGGTCCTCGATGGACGCGAGCACCTGCGCCAGCGAAAGCTGTTGCTACCGCCGTTTCAAGGATCGGCCATCCAGAGCTTCCGCACGATCATCCGCGATGTCGCCGAAGCCGAGATCGGCGGCTGGAGGGAGGGCGAGCGTTTTGTAATGCGCGAGCGGATGCGGGCGCTCACCTTCGAGGTGATCGTCCGTGCCGTCTTCGGAGTCACCGAGCGCAGATCGCATCGAACGGCTGCGCAGCACCCTGGTCTCCGTGCTCGACATGCAGGCCGTGCTCTTTCTGCCGGACATGCTGCGCCACGATCTCGGTCGCTTTAGCCCGTGGGGACAGTTCCAGCATCGCTTGCAGGCAGCGGACGCGCTGATCTACGAGGAGATCGCCCTCCGCCGCTCCGAGCCGGACCTCGAGGACCGCACCGATGTTCTCTCGCTGCTGCTGCGTGCCCGCGACGAGGACGACCAGCCGATGACCGATGTCGAGCTTCGTGACGAGCTGATGACGATGCTGCTCGCCGGTCACGAGACGACCGCTACCGGCCTCAGCTTCGCCTTCGACCTGCTGTTGCACAATCCTCGCGTGCTAGGCCGCTTGCGGGACGAGCTGATCGCCGGAGACGATGACACATACCTCGATGCCGTCGTGACAGAGACGTTGCGGCTGCGGCCGGTGATCGACGCCAGCGCGCGCACGCTCGCCAAGCCCCGCACGATCGGCGGATGGGACCTTCCCGCCGGTATCCGTGTCTACCCGGCGATTGCTGTCGTTCATCTGCGCGAGGATCTCTACCCACAGCCCCACGAGTTCCGTCCAGAGCGGTTCATCGACGGCGAGGCGGAGTCCTACGCTTGGCTTCCGTTTGGTGGCGGCATCCGTCGCTGCATCGGTGCGTCGCTCGCCCAGGCCGAGATGGCCGAGGTAATCCGCACCGTCGTCTCGAGCGTCGATCTCCAACCGACACGGCCCGATCCCGAATCCGTGGTCATGCGCGGCATCACGCTCGTCCCACAGCACGGTACGCCGGTCCTCGTGGGACGCATCGACGGGAAGCAACCACGGACTGTCGCTGGGGAGTACCCCAACCGCAGACCGCTTTGAGAGATCGTCAAGGGCTACGACCGGGTTGCCCGGCTCTACAGCACCCTGGAGCCGCTTTACCTGATCTTCCCGCCCGCCCGGCGCAAGGCAGTCGCAGCACTCAACCTGAAAGCCGGCGACGTCGTTCTCGAGATCGGAGCCGGCACCGGGCGCAACCTGCCCCACTTGGTCGACGCGGTTGGCCCGAACGGCACCGTCATCGCTGTCGATGCCTCCGAGGGGATGCTGGCCGAGGCGCGCAAGCTCATCGAGCGCCACGGCTGGTCAAATGTTCAAGCTGCTCCACCAAGACGCCGCCCAACTGCAACTCGATGAGCGACGTTGATGCTGTGCTTTTCAGCCTCAGCTACTCGGTCCTACCCGAACCCGGTCCCGCACTCGCACGGGCCTGGAAGCTGCTGCGTCCCTCCGCTCGGCTCGTCGTGATGGACATGGGACTAACCGACCCCAGACTCCGCCGCGCGCTCGGTCTCATCGCCTGCCTTCTGGCAAAGCTCGCACCAGGCGACCCCTACTCGCGCCCGTGGGACGACCTCGCTAGCTATGGGCCGGTAGCAACTGAACGCTTCCTGCTAGGTCTCTACTACCTCTGCACAGTCGAGAAGCCGCTGAGCAATGAACCACCAGTCCCTCGAGCCGCCACGTCCCCACGACGCCCCCCGAGGGAAATCAGTAGAGAATTTAAGATGTCCCGTCCGCGACCCCCGGTAGACTCAAACTGCGTGGGTTAGGCGTATTTCGCAGTGCCGGAGGAGGGACTCGAACCCCCGAAACGCGGATTATGATTCGTTCCGAGGGGTGTTGTGGGCTGCGGCTGGGTCGGCGCGATTGGCTCTATTGCTAGGGGTTCGCCTCTAAGCCGTTGGGGTTTTGGCGTCGACCGGTGTGGGGCATGTTTGCACTTTGTTTTGCACCCCGGCGCCTGGTGATCGGGGCTACACTCGTTTCGGAAGCACCAGTGGACCGCTGACTTCGGTCACGTCGCCGGGGGCTAAGAACTTCCGGGTCGGCGCGCGATACCCAGGATGTGCGGATCGGGCGGGAGGAATGCGGAGGGACTGAACGGGAAACGCTCACACGCCTCGATTACGAACCCGGCCTGTTCAATTCCGGTGGCCGTGTCTCGCGCCAAGTGACATCCACCGGCGAAGTGGGGCCAGAAGGTCGCATCGGCAAGCCGTTGAAAGCGCGCCTCCCACTTGGATTGGCCAATGACGTGCTCATAGAAGCGCAGTTCGCCCCCTGGCCTGATGACTCGGAACAGCTCGGCGAGCGCGCGCTGCTGATCGGGAACGGTGCAGAGTACGAGCGAGGCGACGCCGGCGTCGAAAGCCCCCTCGTCGCCGGGTAGGCGATACGCGTCGCCGTCTAACACCCGGATGTTTATCGGCGCCTCGGTTGCCGCCGTCAGTGCCTGTTGGCGTAGATATGGCTCGGGCTCCACGGCGAGAACTTCGTCAACGGATGTAGGGTAATGCGAGAAGTTCGCGCCGCTGCCGGCTCCCAGCTCGATGACACGCCCGCTCAGGTCGGCGAGCAGCTTGCGACGATGCTCGGCGCCGCCGCGACGGTTGCTCGTCTCTGCGAACTTCGTGTATACGCGAGCGAAGATCGGGCGCCGGAAACGCTCAGGCATCAGCTACCGACCGTCCTCGGGCCAAGCCTTCGCACAAGCTTCGAATCCGCTTTTGCATCTGAGGTAGTCGCACAGTCCTGAACTTCTCAGGTAGGCGCTCATCATCGAGGACAGCATCGAAGGCCTCAACGTTCCTATCAAGCGCCAGGCGAGTACATCGGTCTTCTTGTGCGAAACGGAAGATGCGCTCGTTGAGCTTGAGCACGTCGCGGACGGCTGCGTCGCCGCGCTCGTCGAGCAGCAGGCGACTGAAGGCTCGCGCGCAGGCGACGGATGCTTCGAGCTGGCGCCACGCGAGATCGGTTTGCTTGTTGGCCAGGACACTGTTTGTGGACACGACTCTCCATGCAGCGCTCGGGGTGCATAACCCATACCGGTACCTGCCGGTCTCCGACAGGCAATAGGTCGATCTCGATCGCGGTGGTCCTGATGTCCAGTCGTCGCGCTGCACGGCCGCTATCCCGCGCAGCTACAGGCGCTCAAGGAGAAGTGGTGGACCGACGAATCGCAGACCGAGACGTTGTGCGCGCTGGCCGTATGACGAGCCGAACTGGACGACGCCGGCCAAGACCCCCGCGACGAGCTCGCTTTCCAAAACCAGCTCGCCGACTACGCCCAAGTCCTGCGCCAACAGGGTGGCGGCGTCACCAAGGCGTGGAAGCCCGGCGCGCCGCCAGCGGAATGGGCCGGCGAGTAGCCGTCGTCCTGCTCAGCTGCCAACGATCTCATCCCGGCACATTGGTATCCTTACTTGTAATTATGGGTAAGGAGAGCGTATGGACTACTCGGCGCGGTTGACCTCCAAGGGGCAGGTCACGATCCCCAAGGCGGTGCGTGAGGCACTGGAGCTCAACGAGGGCGATGAGATCGTCTTCCGCGTGGAGCGCACGCGGGCGATCGTCGCAAAGACCCCCGACTTCATCGGCATGGCCAGCTCGGTTGCCGTGCCGCAGGCAAAGCGCGGAACCTCTTGGGATGAGGTTCTGCGACAGACGCGCCGCTCGCGCGCGGAGAAGTGCCGCTGAGGGCGTTCCTCGACACGAACGTCCTCGTACGTCACCTCACGGGCGATCCGCCCGAGATGGCCAAGCGCGCGACCGCGACGCTCGCAGGCGTCGGTCAGCTATTGCTCGCCGACCTCGTGCTCGCTGAGTGCGTCTATGTCCTTGAGTCTTTCTACGAGGTAGGCCGCTCTCGCGTCGCCGAGCTGATGCGAGCCGCGATCGCGCTACCGTCGGTGATCGTGGTCGACGCACGCCTGCTGTTGCGTTCGCTCGAGCTGTATGAGATCGAGCGCCTGGACTTCGCCGAGGCGTATCTCGTCGCCAGCGCCGAGGCGACGGGAGTCGAGGCGGTCCTGTCCTTCGATCGGACGATCGACAGGGTCAAGACCGTCGCGCGCATCGAGCCCTAGCCGCGCCGCACGAGCAACCCGTTCTTGAGCGGCTGAGAGGCGAGTCCGGCCGGTCAGCCCACCCTCGACTGTTACATCTCTGCACCTTCTCTGCCGCCGACTCGGCAAAGCGCACCCATAGCCCGCCGAGGCCCATGTATGGTCGGGGGACAACTGACAATTTGACCCCGGCGACAGCTGTAACTGCCCCAGGGTCGTGACACAGAAGCTATTACCTCCCATGTGCGATCACCGTACCCCAGAACTTGCTGAGGAGCACGCTCGGCTTGACCAGGCAGTCCTCAATCTCCTATTCGGCGCGGAGCGTCAGCGGCCGTGGTCTACGACCGAGATCGCCCCGCATGCTCAGCACCCCCCGGGCACGTCCCTGCGAGCGTCGAGCGGCTGCGCAGCGCCGGGCTCATCCACTGCTGGGGCGAGCTGGCGTGCGCCTCGCACCCCTCCGTGCGCTTCTTCGAGCTCTCGCAGTCCGGGGACGCCACGTGTCCGAGGAGCACCACACCGAGAACGCCGTCCTTGAAAGCGTGCTGGTCCGCACGGCCAAGCGCTGACGGTGGATACCCGAACTGAAGATTCACCGTGCGTTCGGCGCGAAGGAGAACAAGCGCAAGCTCGCGATCACCGACGCGCTCATCAGCCTCGAGGCTTCCGGTCTGATCGAACGCCGCTCCGAGCACGTCATCGCCTCCGAGGTAGCCGGGCGCCTCGACCAGATGATGCTCTGACGCGCGAGGGCCAGCTATGCGCGTCACCAAACTGGCCTTGAGCCAGGCTGTCCTCCCAGCCTGGCCAAGGCCGGTATTCATGATGTGGAGCGGATCGCCGAACACCGAACCGGCGAGCTGCCCCGCCGCCCCGAGCTCAGCACCCGAGGGTGGAGCTGTACAGCTCATCGGCGAGCTTCACAGCCACTGCCTGACACGGCGGGCACATCCAGACCACCCGCGAGCGCGAGATGTTCCGCCTGCGCGCAGTCGAGGGACTCGCCCTGGATCAGATCGGCGAACTGTTCAGCGTTAGGCGCGAGCGGGTGCACCAGCTTCAACACCTGCACTTCCGGCTGGATGGAGTGCCACGGGATCTCCGGGCGCGACGGATGGCAGCCGTCGCTGGGCTGCTATCCCAGCCCAATGTCCAGGTGTGCGACGTAGCGACTGGTCGACTACCGCCGGCCGTCCCACTTCGCCCGTGCCTTCCGGTGCCTTACGACGTGCGTTGTGCCACGCTGACCCGCAACGAGGGACGCAATCCTGTGCGCCGCCCCGGAGTGAGATGTTTGCGTCAGCAGCCTGGCACGGCCGGGTCCACGAACGGGGTGCCGATGAGGCTGCCGGAGGTCTGGCCGTCGTTGTAGAACGCGTCCGCGGACGCGTAATACGCGCCGTTCCACGGGCTTGAGGCGATGCGGTACCACCACGTGTTCCCGTCGGCGACGCGGAAGCCGGCGAGCGCGCAGGCGATCTGCACTGTCGCGTTTGATGGGATCGACGGCCCCTGGGTGCCGCCCGCGTTCGTGTAGTTCGTCCAGGTGTGCGTGACGCCGCCCGTGGTCTCCGCGTGCGTCGGCGGAGGTGGCGGAGGCGGAGGCGTGGGTTCTGTCGGCGGGGGCGGTGTCGTGGGGGTGGTCGGTGTCGTCGGCGTTGGGGGAGGCGTTGGCGTTGGCGTGGGAGCCGGCGGCGGGGGCGGCGGCACAGGTTCCGGCGGCACGTCCTTGAAGTGGATGTAGCCCGTAAACGCGGACGCGGGGACCGTCCGCTTGTCGTACGTGCCTGTGAGGTAGTGGTTGTACTCCTCGATCGTCACGCTGCCACCGCCAACCGCGACGACGTACGCGACGTGACCGAACGTGCCCGCGTTCGACCATGCGACGGAGCTGACCGCGGGCGACGTATTGACGGCGTAGCCACGCCTCACCGCGTCCGGCCCCCAGTTGTTCGCGTTGTCGTAGAACGGCATGTTGAAGCCGTTGCGGGAGTACAGCGCCCAGGCGACGAACGACGTGCACTCCCGGTTGTACTCGCGCCACTGGTCAAGCACCGAGTCCATCGGGATGTTCCTCCACTTCGCCGGGTAGTCGTCGCCGGGGTCGCCGCCGCCACCCTTCCCGCCCCTGATGAGCACGGTCACGACCTTGACGTGTGCGCGCTTCAGCGAGCCGTGCAGCGCCTGGCGGTGCGGGCGCCGGTGATGACGCACAGCAGCTGCGTCCCCGGGGCTGCCCAGACTCGTCCCGACCACGGCGGCGCTGGCCACGCCCGCGACCACCGCGCTGACGAGGACCGAGACCAGCGCGAGCCACTTCCTCGGCGACACACCGTGCTCCCTCGTCCTCACGCGTCCACCCCCGGTTGAAGTGCGGTTCCCCTCGCCGCTACGCGCGGCGGCAGGGCGCAAGCGGATCCCATGATGGACGCCGCCAGCGCCGGAGCATAGCGGCAAGACCCTCCAACTGCGAGGCCCAATAAACGAAACGTGTCCAGTGGTTCCACGCCGTGGTACCTTCCAGGCCACTACGGGCCACGACGACATCGGGGGATGCAGGGTGGGCAAGCGCTCACAAATTCTTGACAGCACGGCTCGTCGGGAGGGCACCGACGCACGTCACCACGCTGACTGCAACGCAAACGCCCGTGTCGCGGCGACACAAGCACTCGGCGGGGGTCACCGATCGCGGCGCCTCGCCCTCGTAGCCCTGCTCGCGGTCCTCGGCCTCGGCGTCCTCGGGGTCGCGCAGGCGCTTGCGATCAGCGCGCCGATCCAGATCACGAACACGGGCGGCGAAGGCGTCTACATCCGCTCCGAACCGAACACCTCAAGCACCCGCCTCGGCTGGATGCCGGAAGGCGCGAGCCCGGACTACCACTGCTTCGCATACGGCCAGACCATCAACGGCGTCCCCGTCTGGTTCAACGTCACCTACAACGGCGTCACCGGCTACTACGCCTCGTACTACGACAACAGCAGCTACCACTCGAACGCGGAACTCACCGCGAAGTACGGCATCCCACAGTGCGGCAGCGCGCCGCCAGCCGAACCACCTCCGACTCCTGGCGGAAGCGCTCCCGGCGGTGGCGGGTCCCCGGGCAGCCCGGGCGGGCCGGCCCCGAGTGGGCCCACCTTCCCGGTGATGAACTCGAGCGGCGGCATCTACTGGCGCTCGGAACCGAACTGGGCTGCGCCCGAGGCGGAACCCGGCAACGGCGTCTACGAAGGCACGGCGGTCACCGTCCACTGCCACCAGTCCGGAACGTCTGTGCCCGGCTCCGCGGACACGATGTGGGAGCTCGCTAGCTGGGCCACCGGCCCCGGTCGCGGCGAGGGCTGGCTGAACGAGCACTTCATCAACGACAGCGCCCCGATCAACCAGGCGCCCCCGGGCGTGCCCGCGTGCAACGTGCCCGCGCCCGCGACCACGCCGACCCCACCGTCGACGCCAGTGATCCTCGCGAGCGCGACCACGCAGGCGCTGCCGCCCGACCCCGACCTGTGGTGTGCGAACTCGGACATCCACCGCTACGACACGCAGGTCCGCGAGGCAGACTGGATCGTGCTCTTCAAGGGCGTCGTCGGCACGCCCGGCAAGAACAACTGGCGGTGCGCGTACCTCGTCTCCATGCAGGGGCCGGGCAACGAGCTCGGCAATTTCACACTGCCCATCCCCGTGACGATGACGTCGCCCGTCGACTTCCGCGCGGCCTGCGCGGAACAGTTCCGCGGCTCCCGCCTCGAATGGACGGGGACAGGCGCGTACCCGTGGCGCTGCGTCGGCGTGGCCGGCCGCTACTATCCGCCGCCTGGCATCCACCTCTCCGCGGTCGTGATGCGCGGGGGCTTCACCACGGGAGGACTCCCAGCTGCCGGCTCGGGAACCCTGCAAGTCACTGTGACTGCCGGGGCAGCGAGCAGGACCGCAAGCGTCGCCAGCGCGACAGCCGTACGTCACACCTCACGAGGCATGGTCCTCGCTCGAGGCGCGCGGCGAGTCGGCAAGCGCGGCCGGTACTCGCTGCGCGTCGCGCTGACGCCGGCGGGGAGGCGCGCCCTCACTCAGGCACACCAGCTTAGCGCGGTCGTAACCGTACGATTCGCGGCGCGGACGGGGCGGCCAACTGTTCTAGTCGGACGCCTGACGCTGCGTTAACCGTAGAGATCGCAGGGAACCATTCAGTCAATGGTCAGGGCAACGTGGGGTGCACGCGCGAATCCCGGAGGGAGGACAGGTCTCGGTCGCTGACTCGTCGGTCCCGCCAGCTGGTAGCCGCCTCGCGCATGTCGGGGTCGCGGGGACTCAGGGCAGCTATAGTCGCCGCCGCCATCGGCGGCGCGTTCGTTGTCGCGGGCTGCGGCTCGGGCGACACCAAACCGACGACGACGAGCAGCGCGAACAGCAACGGGCCCGTGAGCATCACCGTGACGTCGCCAACGAACGGAAGCGTCGTCGGCGCGGAAAGCGTCACCGTCCACGGCACCGTGACGCCCGCCACGGCGAAGGTCGAAATTGACGGTCATTCGGCCGCTGCGGGCAACGGCGCGTTCGCGTGCGTCGCGAGTCTTCACCCGGGCCAGAACACGCTCAACATCATCACGAGCGCACCGGGACAGGCTCCCGGAACGACAACGCTGGTACTCATCCGACAGACGAGCGGCTCCACCGGCACAACCGAAGCTCATCACGGGGAAACCGCAACGGCGATCACTACTCGCGGCGTGGTCGATCGCCTCGAGCTGGGCGCTATGGCGATGCTGGCGGCGCTGGAGAGTCCAGGCGTGAGCGTGGGCGTCCCACACGGCGGCGTCGCTGCGGGCACTCTTGTCGCGCGGGCTTGCTGAGGGTCGAGTGGCCCCATCTCGGTTGGAGTGGAGCTGCGCCGCGAACCATTCGTCCGTGAAGATTACTCGGGGCCGGTGAGCTCGCCGAGGACTGCCTGAGACTCGGTGAGGCTGGAGGTCAGGATCTGCCTCGACACTTCCAGGAGCTGGAACATACGTGGATCGCGCACCGTGTAGTAGACGCTTGTGCCCTCGCGGCGACCCTCCAGGATGCCGTGCTTGCGCAGCACTCCGAGGTGCTGGGAGGTTCCGCTTGAGTCCATCTGCAGCTCGTTCTGCAGGTCGCCAACGGTGCGCTCGCCCTCCCTGAGCAACTCTAGGATGCGGACCCGCACGGGGTGTCCGAGGGTGCGGAAGAACTCGGCCTTCATCTGGTAGACGGCGCGGCGCTGAACTGCCTCTGGCACAGCACTCTCGCTCGAGCGTCGGCTCATGCCAGCACTCCCTGGGTGGACGTTAGGTTCATAGTTCTTCAAGCGGCCCAATCGAGTTGCGGCAAAGCACGGCGCACGCACCGGCGCCATCCGTAACCTTATTGGTCTCTAGCCTTATAAGGCTACAATATAAGCATGTCTTCGAGGGGCATCCGGTCGCCTGCTTGCGCGGCGGCGGGTACTGCCAGGTGGCTCGGCGTGCTGCCGGTACTGGTCGGAACTCGATGTCAGGCACGTCGTTGCTACTCAATGTCGGTGTGAAGCCCGCCGGCATCAGTCAGCGGGATGCTCGTGTACTCATCAGACGATCGGGGAGCAGAAGCGTCTCGCCCGCTCTTGGCCATCAGGCAGAGCAGCGCGTCGGCGATCTGCTGCGGGTTGGGTGGGCAGCCGGGGATGCGCAGGTCGACGGGCAGGATTCGCTCCAGCGGTCCGGCGAGCTGCGCGGGGTCGCCGAGCACGGCGCAGCCGGCCGCGCAGTCGCCGAGCGCGGCGACCAGGCGTGGCTCGGGCATCGCCTCATAGGCACGGCAGCAGCGGCTCGACCATGCGGGTGGTGATCTGCCCGGTGACGAGCAGCACGTCGGCATGGCGCGGCGAGGCGACGACGTTCAGACCGTGGCGCTGCAGGTCGTAGTAGGGGTTGGCGGCGGCGGTCAGCTCGTGCTCGCAGCCGTTGCATGAGCCCGCGTCGACGTGGCGCAGCGCCAGCGAGCCACGCCGGCCGGCGGGCGGGCAGCGCGATCTCGCGTACGGACGCGCTGAAGGTGTTTGAGCAGGACGAACATCGCTTTAGCGGTCGGCGCAGGCGTAGCAGAGCTCAAAGCTCTTGTTGATAAGCGGGAAGTCGGGGAGCAGGTTCTCGCGTGCGGCGTGAGCGAGCGCGGGCCAGTTGGCGTAGGAGCCGGTGCGCAGATGCAGACGCTCGATCGTGCTCCCGTCGCGTCTGCACAGCGCAGACCGTCTGCGCCGCGGGGGCTCTCGACGCGCGCGATGCCGACCCCGGCTGGCGCCACGTCGAGCTTCTTCACGCCGCCGGGCGCGAAGTGGCCGGTGAGCAGCTCGTCGAGGATCGCGAAGGTCTGCTCCAGTTCGACCTGACGGATGTCAAGGCGCGCGGCGACATCGCCGCTCGCTCGCCGGGCGTGTCGCGGGCGCGAACCCGGAGTAGGAGAGTCGTGGGCTTTCGCTGCGTGTGTCGTGGTCGACTCCGGCGGCGCGCGCCGACGGGCCCGACCGCGCCGAGGCGGATCGCGTCGTCCTTGCGGTCAGCATGCCCGACCTCCCCGAGGCGATCCTGCAGCGACCCGGCGAACTGCAGCTCGCGCCAGACGGCTCGCTGCTCATGCTCCAACGCTCGCCAGCTCCTCGCGCGCGCGCGTGCGCGTCGGCCTGCCCGATCCGTAGCGTGCTGGCGCCGAGCGCGCACCGTGTCAAACAGGAAGCGGTGGCCGGTCAGGCGCTGGTTGAGTCGCTGTGCGCGCTCCTTGAACGCCGCGAACGCCATCGAGCCGGGCGCGAAGCCGACGCCGGCGCAGATCGCGGAGATGTCGTTGAGGTGGTTGTAGAGACGCTCGAGCTCGAGCAGCAGCGTGCGAGCGCGCCGCAGGTGCGCGGTCGGGCGCCAACCCGAGCGCGGACTCGCACGCCTGCGCGTAGGCGACCGTGTTGGTCACAGCGCACGCCGCGCAGGCGCGCTGGGCGTAGGCCAGCCCGTCGGCGAGTGGGCGGCCCTCGGCGGCGACCTGCAGTCCGCGGTGCTTGTAGAAGAGGCGCAGGTCGAGGTGCAGGATGCGCTCGCCGACGACGTGGAAGCGGAAGTGCCCGGACTCGATCACCCCGGCGTGGATCGGTCCGACCGCGACCTGGTAGGTGTCGTGACCGTTCACGGGGACCGTCCATGCCTCGGGCTCGCGCGGGGTGCGTCGAGCAGTGGCCGCATCGGCTCATGGCCGTCGAAGCGCACGCCGTATAGAGTCGTGTGCCTCGCGCTCGTCCCAGGCGGCCGCCGCGAACAGGTCGACGAGCGTGTCGATCGCACCCGATGGCACGGGCGCGCTGAGCACGTGCTCCAGGCCGCCGCGGGCGAAGATGCAGTTCGACCTGAAGGCCCTGCTGCGCCGTTGCTGGCGAACAGTCCGCAGAAGCGTCCGCCGGCCTGTGCGTGGCGCTCGCACGCCGCGCGCCACTCCCGCGGTGCGACGCGCTGCACCCGCAGCGGGCGTGAGCGCCGGCGAGGATCGCTCGCGCGTGGCTGCTCATGCGACGCCTCGCATCGAGCGTCTCGCCGGCGTCGGAGCCGGCGAGCAGGTAGGCGCCGACGGAGAGAGCGAGCAGGCCGAGAGTGAGCGCGACGGTCAGCCGTGCGGTGAGGCGCACCGTGCGCCCGCGCGCCAGCGATGCCCGCGGCTCTCGCCGGCGAGCGCCTTCGATCAGCGCGTGCGCGAGCCCGAGGAAGCCGAGCGCCAGCAGCACCGCGGCGATCGACGACGACCGCGACCTGGTGTGCGGCGATCGCCGCCGAGCAGGATCAACAGCTCGCTGAAGAACAGCGGCGAGGGCGGCAGCCCGCTGAGCGTCCCGAGGCTGACGCCGGCGGCGGCCGCGACCGGCGCGCTGAGCCGCGCGAGCCCGCGCGGCGGCTGGTGCGCAGCTTGACGGGTCGTGGCGCAGCAAGCGGCATCGCCGCGTAGAAGCCGAGCGACTTCGCCAGCGCGTGCCCGGCGAGGTGGACGACCACGCCGACGGTGGCCAGCGGTGTGGCGAACCCGATCCCGAGCGCGAGGACGCCCATGTGCTCGAGGCTCGAATAGGCGAGCAGCCGCTTCCACGCCAGCGGCCGCCACAGGAACGGGACCGCGATCGCCAGCGAGGCGAGCCCGAACGCGAGCACGAGATGATCGCGCGCAGATGGTCTGCAACGGCCGGGCCGAGCGTCAGCACAACGCGCCAGGCGATCAGCATGACCGTCGGCAGCAGCGCGGCGGAGAGCAGCGCGCTGACCGGCGGCGGCGCCTCGCTGTGGGCGTCGGGCAGCCAGTTGTGCACCGGGCGCCCAGCCGATCTTCGCGGCCAGCCCGACGAGGATCAGGATGAACGCGAACAGCGCCGTCTCGTGTGGCAGGCCGCGGGCGTGGCGGGCGATGCTCTGCCAGTCGAGCGTAGCGAGCGTCGCCGCCGTGCGGCGCCAGGCCGACGAACAGGATCGAGGATGCCGAGCAGCGCGACCGCCAGCCCGAAGGTGGTCAGCACGAGGTACTTCCAGCCGGCCTCCAGCGCGCTGCGTGCGTCCGCTGTAGGCGACCAGCAGCGCCGAGGCGCCGGTCGTCGCCTCGACCAAAAGCCACGCGACACCGAGGTTCTTCGACCAGCGGCGAGCGCCAGCAGCGCCGCCCAGAACAGGTGAAAGCGCGATGTAGTACCAGGCGCGCGCGCGCCGCGCGGTGAACAAGCTCGTGCCGGCGCCGGCGAGGTAGGTCGGTGAGACGAGCGCGCTGCACCAGCCCGACACGCGCGATCACCGCGAGAAAGCACGCGCCGGCACGGTCGAGGACAGATACCAGGAGCCGTGCAGCCCGCGTCGCGCCGTGAACGAGGCCGACGACGCTCGCGGTGAGCGCCACCGCGGCGCTGACGCTCGCGCTGAGCAGCGCTCACGCGATCCGCGCCGCGCGGCGTGCGGGGCAATCGCACCAGCAGCGCCCCAAGCAGCGGCGAGCGCGGCACCGCGATCACGAGGAGCGTCAGTCACGCAGCGCCTCCAGCAGAGAGCTGTCGCCGCTGCCGAGCTGCTCGTGGATCTTTGCGGCGAAGGCCGCCGCGACCGACACGATCACGACGAGGTCGAACACGAGGCCGAGCTCGATGAACACCGGCAGGCCGCCAGGCAGCGGAGAGTCCCGCGAGGTAGATCCCGTTCTCGGCGACGAGGAACCCGAGCGCCTGGAAGAGCACCGCGCGACGCACGACCGCCGTCAGGATTCCGAGCGCCAGCACGCCGACCGCGGCGTGTTCCACGCCGGCGCCGGTCAGGCCGAAACGCGGGATCAACTGCTCGACCGCGAGCGCCACCGCAATCGACGATCGCCAGTCGCGCGAGCGCGGTGGGCTCGGTCGCGATCAGCTGCGCCTTGCGCGTGCGGCGCACCGTGAACAGCAGCAACGCGGGGAGCACCAGGGCCTTGGCGATCAGGACCGTCCCGGCTACCACCAGCGCGGTCGACGGTCCGCGAGCCCTGCGTGATCGCGTACACGCCGAGCCCGAGCGACTGCGCCGCGACCAGCGCGATCGCCAGCGAGCGCCGACGCACCGACGATCACCGCCGAGCGAGCTGATCACCAGCCCCCAGGTCACGCGCGCCGGTCATCCGCCGCCCCCGGCGAACCAGCTCGCCAGCCCCAGCAGACACAGCGCGCACCCCGACGCCGAGCAGCAGCGGCACGCGCAGGACCCGCATCTTCGCCTGCACCGTCTCGCACACGGCCAGCGCCGCGCTGAGCGCCAATACGCCACCAGCGAGCACAGCGACCTGCGCCGCGAACGGGCCCCGGATGCGGGATGAAAAGCTCGCATCGCGAGCACCAGCATGATCCAGTGCCGTGCGGCGGCCGACCACTGCAGGTACGCGAGGTCGCGTCCAGCGTACTCCAGCAGCGGCCCCTCGTGCACCATCGTCAGCTCCAGGTGAGTGTCGGGATTGTCGACCGGCTGGCGACCGGTCTCGGCGAGCACCACCAGGCAGAATGCGAGCGGCGGCCACCCAATGCGCGGGCGTGGACCACACCGCCGGGATGCGTCGCCGCGCGGCTCATCGAGAGCAGATCGGTGCTGTCGCAGCGGCAGCGCGAGCAGCACGAGCACGAGCAGCAAGCAGCCCCTCGACGAACACCGCGAACATCAGATCGCGGCGGCGCCCATCAGGCCGAACCCGCCAGCCGTGTCCCACGCCGCGAGCGTGACCGCGAAGCGCGCAAGCGCGAGCAGACCGACCAGCACGAGCGCGTCGTGACCGAGCCCCCAATCCGGGGCGTGCCCGCCGATCGGCAGCAGCAGCCAGCGCCAGCAGCGTGCACGCAGCCACGACCGCGGGCGCCAGCGTCGTAGATCGACCGTGTGCGGCTCGGGCGCCACGCCGCTCTTGCCCCACAGCCGGCGAAGCTCGCGGTAGGGCTGCAGAACGGAGAGGTCCGCGCCGGCCCTGCAGGCGCGCCTTCAGATGCTGGATCATGCCCGACGATCGCCGGTGCGCCCAGAACGCCGCCGACCGAGCTGAACGACGCCCGCGATCAGCGTCGCGGCGCTCACCCGAGCACCCCGATGCGCGCGAGCGCCAACAGCACACCCAGCAGCACCAGCAGATAGATCAGATAGGCGCGCAGGCTGCCCGACTGCAAGCGACGCGCGACGCGCCGCGGCACGCAGCGCCGCCCGCGACACCGGCCCGTAGAGCAGCGTGTCGAACAGGTGCGGGACCTCTGCCTGGTAGGCTGACGCTCTGAACGACCCCGCCCAGAGGCGCTCACCTGTCACCTCGCGGCGTGGACGAAACAGCGCCTCAAGCACCAGCCGCAGCGGCTTGGTGAACCCCGCCGACGTCCACGCGAGCCCCGGCGCGCTCGGCTGGCCGCAGGCCCACGTCGGGGCGCGGCGCGGCGCGGCGCGTGCCGGCCAGCTCACCAGCAGCACCGACGAGCACCACGAGCGCGACCGCCAACGCGAGCGTTGGCAGCGACCCGGTGCCGGGCACGTCCAACGCCACGCCGTGCGCAGCGCGACGTCGCCGGGCCCCAGCTGCGGCGAGCGTCGGGACCAGCAGCGCGGGCAGCACGCCCAGCACCACGCACGCGCCCGGCGAGGAACACCAGCGTCGCCCGCATCCCGACCGGCACCTCGTTCGCGCTCTGCGCACTCCGGGCGCCGCGGCGAGCCGAGCAGCACCAGCCCGATCACCTTCACGAAGCAGAACACCGCCAGCGCCGCGGTCGCCGGCGAGCGCCGCTGTCGCGAGCGCCCCGGCGAGCGCGACCCCGAGATGGCTCGTACACGCCGAGGTGCAGCAGCGACTGCAGCGTCAGCCACTCCGAGACGAACCCGTTCAGTGGCGGCAGGCCGGCGATCGCCATCGCGCCGACCGCGAACGTCGCCGCCCGTCCACGGCATCCGCCGCAACAGGCCGCCGAGCCGGTCGAGCTCGAGCTCGCCGACGGCCTTGCTGAACGGCTCCGGCGCCGAGGAACAGCAGCGCCTTGAACAGCGCGTGGTTGAGCGTGTGCAGCAGCGCCGCCGCGAACGCGATCGCGCTCCATGTCGGCTGCCCGATATCGCGCGAACACCAGCGACGCTCCCAGCCCGAGCGCGACGATCCCGACGTTCTCGATCGAGTGAAACGCCAGCAGCCGCTTGAGCTCGTGCTGCATCAGCGCGTACAGCACGCCGCCCAACGCACGACAGCGCCCCGACCGCCAGCAGCGTGATCCCGACCCACAGCGGCGCGGCGCCAGCCACTGAAACAGCACGCGCATCAGCCCGTAGAGCGCGAGCTTGATCATCACCCCCGACATCAGCGCCGAGACGTGCGCGGGCGCCAGCGGGTGCGCGCGCGGCAGCCACGAGTGCAGCGGCATCAACCCGGCCTTGGTAGCAGAACCCGACCAGCGCCGCGCAACGCCACGAACGCCGCCAGGCCGCCGCCCAGCGGCGTGGCCGCCCAGCGCGCCGTGCTGGGCGAGCACAAGCATCGACACCCACACGCCGCGCCGCCCGAGGTGCGTGATCGCGAGGTACACGAACACGCCGCGGCGGGCCTCCCGTCCTGCCGTGCCACCAGGATCGCGCCCGCCGGCACCAGCGTCATCAGCTCCCAAAACCCCAGGAACGTCGCTCACGTCACGCGCGCACACGAACCCGACCAGCGCGAGCAGGAACACCCCCGTCGCGACGGCGAGCGAACGGCCCTGGCCGTCCGTCCGCAGTGCGTCGCGCGCGAACAGCGCAGCCGGTGCGCCAACAACGGCGACTACCAGCAGGAAGAAGCCGCTGAGACCGTCGATCCCGAAGGCCAAGTGCACGTCACCGCGAAACCCCGCGCCCACCGGGTGGCCGGAGGCGAGCACCCATCCACCGGCCGCCCCGAGCAACGCAACACCCACCGACTGCGCGGCCAGCCCTGTGCGCGAGAGGCGAGGGAACCCCGCGGCCACGGTGCCGGCAACGACCGCCGCCGCCCCGGCGAGAACCAGCGCGTCGGTAGCGCTCATCAAGCGTTCAATCCAGAAGCGAGCAACGTCGAGACGGGCCAGCGAGGATTACCGCGCTGATAGCAGCAGGTGATGGAGGAGCGCCGAGCCCGCAGCTCGCCGGACGACAAGCGGGCTCGGTCGTCAGTTGGCGAATTGGGCCGGTCACGACCCGACAAAGTTATAGCAAGAAACTTCTAAGCAACTAGTCTTAGAATCCAATAAGACTTGATTTTGTGGCGCTGCGGTCGAAGGGCCGAGCAGCTGCCCGGCCGACGTGTCCCGGACATCTTCCCCGTCAGATCGCAAACCACATGCGGGCTGGCGGCCCGAGCGTCATCCCCCAGGGCGCTACAGGCATCCGCTCTGCCGGCTCGACGCCGCTCAACGCCGCTCAACGCCGCTCAACGCCGCTCAACGCCGCAGACTCTCGTAGCAGATCGCAGCCACGAGAACGCACGCAAATATCGTCAGGGCTCCGGTCGCGATCACCTGCAGCGCACCGGATGGGCTCACGAGCGCCGGTGGCAAAGCGACCAACGCGAATAGTCCGATCAGCGAAAGCGCCACCGCGTGCTCGCGCAGAAAACGCAACCAAGGAAAGCGCGGCGCGGTCCTTGCCGGCCGGTTGGTGTTCCGCTCGGCGCGCACGGCGGGCTTGGATGGCACCCGCGCATCGTGAGGACAGGATCTGCGGATGCTCATCCGAGCAGCTCCGTGAGGCGCTGCTCGAGCTTGCGCATCCCCGCGGTTGCCAACAGAGCGGGGGCGTTGTCGTAGAGCACTGCGAGCGGTAGATCCTCCTCCTCGCCCACCATCGCCTGGGCGACGAGTCCCACATGCCCCTCGGGGACGGCTTGCACATCGCGCCGCACAGCACGCGGCAGCCGCATTCGTATCTCGTTGAAGTCGCTCCGGTCCAGCACGTAGCTGCGCAACCGCCAGCGGTGAGGACGCGAGCGTTGATCTTGTGAGGACACCGGCATGAGCTAGTCCCAGGACTGATGCTTGACGTGGCGGTAGGTCTCCCAGGCGTCCGCGACGCAGTTGAAGGCATTCTCCGTCACCGTGCCGTAGTCGGCGAGGAGCGCGACCGCAGCGGTGAGCGTCGGAGGATCACCGTACTCCAACAGCGTCATCGCCGCCGTCGGCGCGTTAGGGCCGCCCTCAAGGACGTGCCGAGCCAGCCGCGCGTCGTAGCGTTCGCAAACGCTGGCCTTCATGGCTGCTGCTCTCAGGGGCATGGACGGCTCGCTCGCGCGGGCGAGCGCACGCCCTCATCGACGGTCCAGATCGCGGCCAGCGCTCGTGCCAGTCGACGCAACGCGAGCTGCTGAGCGCACACGACCGCATCCGGCTCGCAAGTCCGCAATGCCAGGCAGACATCGCTGACCAGGGCACACGACGCCTCGCGGTGACTCTTCCACGCCTGCATATGGTCAAAGTCGCTCGGACTCTGGCACAGCCCGCTGGCCACCAGTGCGATCCCGGCGCGGGAGCTCACCGCGTCCTTCAACCGCTCCTGATCGCCGAAGGTTCCCATCGCCAGCAAGTCATTCAGTGTTTGCACGATCACCCACAGCCCAACAGTCAGCTCAAGCCAGCACGCGCGAAGCGAGCAGAGCGCATCGGCGCGCAAGCACGGATCGCCGTCGCTCAGAGCAGCGAGCGCGATCGCCTCAGCGGGAAACTCGACGCTGAGGGTCCTGCTCAACCACACGCCGAGGTGCTCCTCCTCTGCATCGTTGGCCCTATCCGAGCGGCGCTCCTGTGCGGCGGCGCTCACCTCCGCGGCTAGTGCCTCCAACCGGCGCCCGAGCGTCGGCGGCCGCTGGGTGTATCCACGCCGAGTGCTGACGATGGCGTTCAAGTTCACAGCGATACGCACCGCCAACGACGCGAGCTCAACTGCAGCGTCCTCCAGAGCAGCAAGTGCTTCAGCACGGTCGACGGTTGCGCCGAGAAGATCGTCGATCGCGGCGCGCGCCGCGCGGGCAGCCAGAGAGACCGTCGGGCGATTGACCGCCAGCGGCAGCTCGGCGGCTCGGATCTGGCGCTCGCTTCTGGCGAGTGTCTGCTCGAGGCGGCGCAGCAGATGTAGATGGCGCTGACCGGCCACCGGCCCGAAGGCTTGCCAGACCCGGGCGCTGCACTCAAGCGGAACGACCGCCGAATGCAACACCGAGCGGCGGCTCACATCAGACCCCTTCCACAGCGCCAGCAGATCGCGATGGACGACCTCGAAATGCCGCTTGGCTCTGATCCCCACGCTTCGCGGATCGGCGTGACGACCTATCAAATCTCCGCAAGCGACCTGGCTCCACAGCTCTCCGAACATCTGGCGCCAGGCCGCCCCCGTGGCCCGTCGGGTCTTCGTACTCGCGTGAGAGCTCGTGAGACTGAAGGCATGAAGTGGGGGTTCTGCTGAGGCCCAGCCGGGCAATCTCGCCTCCAAGCTCGCCATCCTTATTAGCCTACCATCTTCTAAGATTAGGATAGACTAGACAACGGGCAGCATAGCTTCGGTCCCATTTGGGGAGAAGCCCCATGAGCGCCGCACGAGCCACCAATCACGGTACCTACCGCCAAAACGACACCGTTGACATTCGCTACGAAGTCGACGGCACGCCCCGCGTGGCACACGGCCTAGAGGTCGCTCTGGTCAGCGATCAAACGATTCTGGACAGTCTGACTCCACCACCCGCTGCGACCGAGGCGTCCGACAGTTCGGACAGGAGTCGGCCTGCCCAATCAGGAGTAACCGTTGGCGAGATACAGGCCGAGCCAAACGATCGCCAGCGAGAGCAAGAAAGACGATCCCCTCCAGCACGTGCAGGTCCGAGCGGCGGATATGCCACACCAGCAGGACGCCGAGTACGACGACGAGCGCGAGCTTGACGTGGAAGGTGCCATCGCCCCACAGATGAAGATGGAAGGCCATCGCCGTTCCGGTCGCGATCAGCACTCCCAGCGCGACGAGCGTGCCATAGCCGAACCGGCGCGCGATCAAGCGCAGATTCTCGCGATCGGCTGAGCGCCGTCCGACCGGGACGACCACGGCGGCGAGCATCATCTGCCCGCCCACGAAGAACGCCATCGCGAGCAGGTGCAGCCAGCGCACGACGAAACCAGACATGGCTCACCGAGCTGGACCTACGTGGTGGTGGATCTGGCTTGGGTGTCCAGGGCCGGGCCACGGAGCCAGGCACAGGACGAGCTGGCACTCGCTGATCGCGCGCACTTCGTGGCGCTCGGCGGGGTCGAAGTGGATCAGGCTCGGCGCTGAGAGAGACCGCTCGCTGGCTCCAGCGCTGACCAGCAGCTCGCCGCGCACGACGAACACGAGCGCGTGCTCGTGGACCTGGTGCTCTTGCAGGCGCTCGCCCTGGGGCAGCAGCAGCGCGATCACGCGATTGGCGCCCTCATCGGAGTGAAGGATCTGCGGATGGTGTGCCGCGACACGCAAACGATCTAGCTCCCAGATTTGCATTCCGCCAGATTCTAAGCCGCAGGCTTCGGCGATCACTTGTGCGACCACGTGCGTGACGTTCTGCGTCATTCCCGGCGCGACGCTACGGTGGCGCTCGCGTTCGGGCGCTCTACTGTGCAGCGCTGGACTGCGTGAGCGTCTGCCCGGAAACCTGGCTGGCGCTCAACGGCACCGTGATGACCGGCACGGGCGAGGTCTTCAGCAGTTCGCTTGTAACGTTCCCAGCGCCTCGTGTAGCCGCGAGTGATGCTTGGCGCCGATCACGATCGCATGAGCGTCGATGGCTCGCGGGCGGCGTCGATCAGCGCCGTCACCGGGTCCTCGTCTGACACCTCGGTCGCGAAGTCGATGTCCAGCAGCTCTTCATCGCCGTCGAGCATCAGCTCATCCAGTAGTGCCCGGCCGAGCTCGTGGCGCTCGCTCGCCGTGCTGAGCGGCGCCGGCGGGGTATGCAGCGGCCGGCTGGCGTACACGATCACGAGCTTCCCACCCGACAGCAGCTCGTTTCGTCACCCAGCTCGCGGCGTGGCGGGCGCTCTCGCTGCGGTCATAACCAAGGACCATGCAGGGTCCGCCAGGAGCGCGGGCGGCGCGGCCCGCTCGCTCGATCGGGTCAACGCGTTCTCATGTCGAGGTCTTCTCGCGGTCGTGCGCGTCGAGATAGGGGGAGAGGTACTTCGCGGCGATCTTGCTCGGCGGGTCCCAGGTCGGCGTGTCGGTGACCTCCGAGCTGAACCCGTGTCCGCCGGTGATGCGCGCGGTCAGGTAGAGGGGCTTATCGCCGGTCAAGAGCATCCCGCGGATCACGGGATGAAACGGCTCGGCGCTGACCGGCGCGCCGGCGAGCGCCGCGATCGACTGCGCGACCGCGTCGGCCTGCTGGGAGCCCACGCCGCCGTGCTTGACCGGGAACTCGGTGGCAGTCCCCGGCGGCGTAGACGTGCTCGACGTCGAGCACGCGCCCGTGCTGGTTGACGCGCAGGAAGCCGTGTTCGCTGAGTGGGATGCCGCGCACGCTCGGGCCGTAGAGCTCTGGCAGCGCGATCACACGGTCCACGTGCAGGCGCCGGTCGCCGGGGTTGATGACGACCTCCCCGGAGCTGGGGACTTCGGCGTAGGCGGAGTGGATCGTCTGGATTCTGGAGCGCTCCAGCAGCTCCGCGACGGCGCTGCTCGCGTTCTGGCCGAAGATCGCCAGCGGGCTGTCCTCGGGGGTGACGATCGTGACGGCGAGCTCGATGTTCATGTCATAGGCGCGACCGGCGGTCATCAGCGCCAGCTCATACAGCGGCAGCGGCCACGCCATCCGACCCGGTGCCACGAACGCGAGGCTCTTCAGGTAGCCCCCCTCGACATCCTGGATAATCGCCGTGCAGGATCTCGTCCATGCGGCGGTCGTCGATCGTGACCGCGTGCTGGTAGCGAGGGTTGGCTCGGGCACCGAGCGCTAGCACCAGCACGTCGTATTCGACCTCCGCGCCGGACTCGGTGTGGGCGATCCGCTTGCTCCGGGTCCACCCAGGCAAGCTCGTCGACCAGCAGTTCCGCGCCGGCGTCGCGAACGATCGGCGCGAGCGGGTAGCGCTTTGCCGCGCCGTAGGCGAACGGCTCGCGCACGCTCAGCGGGCGGTAGACGAACTCCTCGTTGGGGGCGATCACGGTCACGCTGGTCTGCTCGGGCGCGAGCTGGCTCAAGGCGAGCGTCGTCTCCAGCGCTGCCACGCCGCCGCCGACGACGACCACGCGGCGCTTCTCTGGACGGGAGGTGTCTGTAGTCATGGCTCTGAGGTTATGGTCGCGTGGTGGTCTTGCCAGTCGAGGAAATCCGTGCTCGCGAAGGGATAACTACGTAGCCGCGATTACGCTCGCCGGTCGCGGGCCCCACACGAGTGCTCGTGCCACGTCGAGGCCGAGCTCGTAGGGGGGGATCCCACAATCTGATGGGGCAAACTACGAGTAAGCTCTATAAGAGACGATGACCACAGATTCCAACGAGTCGTGGATTCGCCGTCTGCTTGACGTCGGTCAGGCCCTGGTTACCGAGCTTGACCAGAAGGCTGTGCTGGATCAGGTTCTTCAGGCGGCGCGCGAGATCACCGGGGCGCGCTACGCGGCGCTGGGGGTCCTCGACGACCGCCGCGCCGAGCTCGAGCAGTTCCTGACCGCCGGCATCGACGAGGCGACGCGTCGCAAGATCGGCGATCTGCCGCGCGGGCGCGGCGTGCTCGGCGCGCTGATCGAACACCCCGAGCCCCTGCGCTTCGCCGACGTGGGCCTGCATCCGAGCAGCTACGGGTTCCCTGCCGGTCATCCTGTGATGCGCAGCTTCCTCGGCGTACCCGTCCTAGTCCGCGGTCAAGCGTGGGGCAACCTCTACCTGACCGAGAAGGAGGGCGACGGCGAGTTCACCGATGCCGACGAGGAGGCCACGGTGATCCTCGCGCGGTGGGCCGGCGTGGCGATCGAGAACGCCAGGTTGTACGAGACCAGCGAGCGCCGCCGCCAGGAGCTCGAGAAGGCGTTTCGCGGCCTTGAAGCGACGCGCGACGTGGCGGTTGCGATCGGCGGGGAAATCGCGCTCGAGCACGTGCTTGAGCTGATCGTCAAGCGTGGGCGTGCGCTCGTGGGCGCTCGCAGCCTCGTGATCATGCTGCGCGAAGGGGAGGAGCTGGTCGTGCGGGCCAGTGCCGGGCACACCGAGAACGTGCGCGATGTGCGGCTACCGATCGCCGAGTCCACCTCCGGGCAGGTGCTCCAGCGCGGGCGGCCCGAGCGGATCACCGACGTCTCGGCACGCCTTCGGGTCGCGCCGCAGGAGTTCGGTGTCCCAGACGCGCAGACCGCGCTGCTCGTGCCGATGCTCTACCGCGGCGACGCGGTTGGCATCCTCGCGGCGTTCGATCATGGAGCCGATCAGGCCGCGTTCAGCGAGGACGACGAGCAGATGCTGCGCACGTTCGCGGCGAGCGCCGCGACGGCTGTGGCGCTCGCGCAGAGCGTGCAGAGCGACCGGCTGCGCAGCTCGCTCGCAGCCGCCGACACCGAGCGCCGGCGCTGGGCGCGAGAGCTCCACGACGAGACGCTGCAGGGCCTCGGCGCCCTTGCAGCTGCTGCTGTCCTCTGCACTGCTCCATGACGACCTTGACCTTACGCACGGAGCGATGCGCGAAGCGGTGGAGCACATCGAACGGGAGATCGAGAACCTACGCTCGATCATCACCGAGCTGCGTCCCGCAGCACTCGATGAGCTCGGCTTGAAGACGGCGCTCGAGGCGCTGCTAGACCGCCACCGCGAGCAGAACGGAACTGAGGTCGATAGTCGGCTGGAGTTGCCGGACATGGCGCACGCTGAGCTTGAGGACACCGTGTACCGGCTGGTGCAAGAGGCGCTCACGAACGTCGCCAAGCACGCGCGGGCAGATAGCGTGCGTGTGGCGATCAGCGGGTCCGACGAGGAGGTCTCGATCGAGGTGCAGGACGACGGCAGCGGCTTCGACACTGCCACCAAGACCGCAGGGTTCGGGCTGGCCGGCATGCGCGAGCGTGTGAGCCTCGCCGGCGGCACGCTCGAGATCAGCTCCGGCGAGCAGGGCACGCTGGTACGTGTCTGCCTGCCCGTAGCCGCGTCTAATGGCGCGGTGCGCTCAGGCTCTCAGCAAGCCGCGTCTTAGCGCGTAGCGGACCAGCTCGGAGCGAGTCCTCAAGGCGAGCTTGCCGTGGATGTGCGCGCGGTGCGTCTCGATCGTGCGCGGGGAGAGGTGTAGCTTGCGGGCGATCTCGACGCTTGTGTAGCCGAGTGCGATCAGCCGCAGCACCTCGACCTCACGGACGCTCAGCTCACCCTCGGTGAGCGAGTGCCGAAACACTCGCAGCCGGTCGGCTACACGCGGGCTGACGTATTCCTCGTCTCGTGCCGCCGCGCGAACAGCCTCGGAGAGCTCGCTGTCGGCGCGATTCTTCAGGACGAGGCCCACGGCGCCGGCGGCGAGCGCCCGTTGAGCAAACATCGGGCTGTCGTTCATGGTGAGCACCACGATCTGGGTCTCCGGTGCGCGCTCGCGCAGCTCGCCGATCGCATCAAGACCGGACCCTTCCCGCAGGCTCAGATCGAGCGCGAGCACATGCGGGCGATCGCTGTGCACGTGGCTCACCGTTGAGGTCAAGTCCTGGGCTTCGGCGATCACCGCGATGTTCCGCTCACCCTCAAGCAATTGCCGCAGGCTGCTGCGCATAAATGCATGACCGTCGGCCAGCACGACCCGGATCGGCGTCGTCACCTCGGAGGCCGATCCAGCTACGGCAGGACTCGGCGCCAGGTGCAGGTGCGCGGCCATACCCTCAAGCTAGGCGCCGATTCGCCTTCGGACTACCGGGCAAACGCCCACATCGACCGTGGGAAAGCACGGGCTTCGAGACGGTGGCGATCTCCGCCTTGCCACTGCGCGTATCCGCTCGTCCACCGCGTGCGTGACCCCGGCGACCTGCACGTCGATGTCCCGTTCGCCGTCGAGTGCGAGCACGCTCTGAGCGGGGAGCTCGTCCAGCGGCTGGAAACGGCGGAACTGCTCGGTGACGATCCGCGGCGTGGCGTCCGAGATCCGCTCGGGACTCTGCATCCGCGCCGCCACGCGGGCGAGCGCGGTCTGCAAACTCACCTGGCAGTGGACGACCAGGAAAGTCACATCGCCTCGGCGCAGACGGTGAAATAGCAACGCACGCTCGCTCTTGGAGTGACAGGTCGCGTCCACGATCACGCCGCCCCTGCGACCCAGGTGCTCGAGCGCATCGCGGCTCAGCAGATCGTAGGTGGCATGAGTGAACTCCTTGGTGTAATGCTCGGCTGAGGCGCGCTCGGTTGCCCGCAGGCCGGCGCGGCGCTTGCGGATCGCATCGGAGGAGACGACCGGGAACCGGGAGCGACGCGCAAGCTCAGCGGCTAGCGTCGACTTGCCACACGCCGCAGCGCCGCATACGACGATCACGATCGGGCCGCGAGCCTGCCAGCACAGTCGCTGCGCGAGCTTCCACAGCTGCTCAGCTCGCGCCCATTCACGCCGGTGGGCCCGACCCTCTCCTGAAGCGGCTGTGATCAATGCCACCTTGGCTCGCACCAGCGCCCAATAAGCGCCATAAAAGCCGCGGAGCTGCTCGCTGCCTGGGCTGCCACCAGCGTGACGGTAGGCGCCGACCAGCTCCCGTGCGGCCCAGCGCCGACCGTGAGCCTCGAGGTCCATCGTCAGGAACGCGAGGTCGCAGGCGACGTCCAAGTGGCGCAGGGCCGGGTCGAACTCGATCCGATCCACGACGCGAACCGGACGCCCGAGCAGCACGTGCTCGCAACGCAGGTCCCCGTGCCCGTCGCGCACCCATCCTTCCCTGACGCGCCGCTCGATCTTCGTGGCGTGGGCGTTCACGAACGCCTCGCCGAACCCACGCATCGCCTCCACTCGCCACGCGCCGGGACGCTCCAGGCGCTGGATCTCCTCGACGTTCGCGCTCCAGGCGTCAAGGACCTGGGCCGCTCCACCGGCGGCGAGCGCCGGTGAGCCCAGGTGAAAATCAGCGAGACGCCGAGCCACCTCCCGTATCTGCGCGTGGGTGAGAGATCGAGTCTGGATGGTCCCCAGCAGCGTGTGCGCTTCATCGAAGCGGCGCATCAGAACGGCGTACTCGACCGCGCCCGGCGTGTCCTGCGCTGCGAAGCGAAACCCCTCGGCTGTGCGGAGGATCGCCCGTACCCCGAGGTAGATGCCGGGGGCCAGCCCCCGGTTGACGCGCACCTCCTCAAGACAGGCCGCGCGGCGGAGCGAGAGCGTGCTGTAGTCAAGGAAAGCGAGCTGGACGGGCTTCTTGACCTTGTACGCGAGCTCGCCGGCGAGGAACACCCACGAGGCGTGCGTCTCGTGCACCACGACCGGCAGGCTCTCCCCGTACATCGCCGGCTCTGTCAGTGCCTCAAGGAGGGCAGGATCAGTGCCTTTCTCCTGCTCGACGGTTGCCACGAAGAGTTCTCCTGAAAGCTCGGGGAAGCGGTTGGATCGCCAGCAAACCACTAACGGATGCGGCCGCCATCCGCACTAGGCCGGGGCTCCGTGTAGGGCGACTACGGACCTCCCACCGTCAGTAGCTTGCCGCGACGGTATGTGCGGACTGGTACCGAAGATCGCGTGGCCGAGGCGTGGAACCTTGGGCGCATGACAACCACGTCGACATCACAAGCTTCGCTTGCCGAGCTCCTCGACTTGCACGGTCGCACGGCGATCGTCACCGGCGGCGCGATGGGCATCGGTCTGGGCGTCGTGCACCGACTGCACGAGGCCGGCGCGAACGTACTGATCGCGGACCTCGACATCGACGCCGCGCGGGGAACGGCGGAGAACCTCATCGCTGCTCGGCCCGGCAGTGCGATCGCGGTGCGCAGCGACGTCAGCGATCAGGGCAGCGTACAGGAGATGGTGAACGCCGCTGTCGAGAGCTTCGACGGGGTGGACATCCTCGTCAACAACGCGGGCATCTACCCGATGGTGGCGATGGCCGACATCGACGTTGCGACCTTCCGCCGCGTACTCGAGGTCAACCTGACCGGATTGTTCCTTTGCACCAAGGCTACCTCTGAGCGCATGGTCGCTCGGGGGAGGGGTGGTCGCATCGTCAACGTCACCTCGATTGACGCTCTGCATCCCTCGATGGTCGGGCTCGCCCACTACGACGCCTCCAAGCACGGAGCGTGGGGTTTCACGAAGAACGTGGCGCTCGAGCTCGCCCCGCACGGGATCTGGGTGAACGCGGTGGCTCCGGGCGGCATCAGGACGCCGGGCATCGGCGCGATGGACGAGGAGAACTTGGCGGCCTTCGAGGCGATGATCCCGATGGGCCGCATGGGCGAGCCCGACGACATCGGCCGTGCCGTGCTGTTCCTCGCCAGCGACCTCGCCAGCTACATGACCGGCAGCCAGATCGTCGTCGACGGCGGGCGACTGCTGGCCTGAGAGCAGCTGGTGCACGTTCCTACGAACATTCCACCATCGGATCCGATGAGCGTTCTGATAGCTGGAGGTGGGTTTGGCGCGGTGGAGGCCATGCTCGCCCTGCGCGCACTCGCGCCGGGGCGTGTGAGCGTGACGCTGATCTCGGACTCCGCGGTACTCGCGTACAAGCCGGCGGCGACCATAGAGGCGTTCGACGAAACCCCGCCGCGCACGTATGACCTGCAGGCGATGGTTGCCGATGCCGGCGCGTCTTTTCGCCTGGATCGCGTGGAGGCGGTCGCTCCCCACGATCACAGTGTGCGGCTCGCGTCCTTCGCTCACCTCGACTACGACGCGCTCGTCCTTGCTGTGGGTGCCCGTGCAGTCAGCGCGATACCGGGCGCGCTGACGTTCCGCGATCAACACGAGGTTCACCACATCCGTCGCCTGATGACTGAGTTGTGCTCCGGTGCGCTGCGCCGGATCATCTTCGCTGTGCCAAGCGGCTGTTCGTGGCCGCTGCCTCTGTACGAGTTGGCGTTGCTCACAGCCACTCGCCTCAGAGAGCTGAATGTCACTGGTGAGGTCATGCTCGTGAGCCCCGAGATCATGCCCCTTTGTGTGTTTGGCGAGCAAGCCTCGCCCCTTGTCGCGGATCTGTTGGCTGAGCGAGGCGTGCGCTTCATCGGAGGGTCTGATCCCCGGAGCGTCGATCGAAGCGGAGCTCTCGTATTGGTTTCGGGAGAGACGCTGGATGCCGATCGTGTAGTTGCCGCACCCAAGCTCCGGGGACCCAGGATCACCGGATTGCCGGCCGACCGATCGGGCTTCATCACGACGGATGCGCTCGGCGGCGTCATCGGATTGCCCGATGTTTACGCAGCTGGCGACATGACGAGCTTCCCGATCAAGCAGGGTGGGCTGGCCGCTCAGCAAGCCGACGTGATCGCGCATCGTATCGCCTCCAACCACGGGGCTCCTGTCACGCAACCACGGATCCGTCGTGTACTGCGCGCCCGGCTCGTCGGCGGCGCACGTCCAGTGTTTCTGCGAACAGAGCTCGACCAGCTTGGCCAGGTCACCGCCGCCTCCACCGTCCACGGTCACTTCAGCGACTCCGAATCCGTCACGCCTCCGGAGAAGGTCTTCGGGCGCTACCTCAGCCCGTACCTCCACACGCACGCGCCCGTGCTCTCACAGAGCTCGACGGACGGCTGATGTATTGCTCTACGGTCGCTCACCGCCTCCCACTGCCGGGCGTGGCGAGCTTGCTGGGCATGCGCTCGATGTTCGGCAGCCTGCCCTCCAGCCAGGCGGGCAGCCACCAGACGCGTGGGCCGAGGGCCCGCATGATGGACGGTAGGAGGACGAGCCTGACGATCGTCGCGTCGAGCGCCACCGCGATCGTCAGCCCCACGCCGAACTGGCGCAGTGGGATGACGTCGGCTCCGGCGAACGCGAGGAACACGGCCGTCATGATCGCCGCGGAGCCCGTGATCACGCCTGCTGTGTGCCGCAGGCCGTAGGAGATCGCGCCGTCGGAGTCGCTGGTGGCGAGCCACCGCTCGCGCATGCGCGTCAGCAGAAATACCTCGTAGTCGATCGACAGCACGAACATGATCGAGAGGATGCCGGCGCCCGAGGCCGCGTCTATGTAGCCTGGGCCGCCGAGCACGTGCTCCTCGGTGAGCAGCTCGAGCGCCCCGAGTGCGACCGCGATCGTGGCGAGGTTCAGCGCGACAGCGATCAACGGCAGCAGCAGTGCCCGCAAGACGACGATCAGCGTGAGTATCGCGACCATCGCCAGCGCGAGCACGAGCCATGGGACGCGAGCCGTGTTGGCGTTCTTGTAATCCAATAGGTACTGCGCCCCCTGACCGATCTCGACGTTGCCGCCGGTGGCGGCCGCGAGCGTGGGCAGGCTGCGGCGCAGCCTGCTGCTGAGAGCCGTGGTGGCAAGGGAGCTGGGTGGGCTGGAGGCGACCACCATGATGCGCGCGGCCTGGCCGCCCCCATCGACGTTGACGAGCTGGGCGACCTGTTCGCGCATCGGCGAGACCGTCCCGTCGAGCGCAGTGAGCACGAGATAGCCGGAGTCGAGCGCGTTCGGCGCATCGGCGTGCAGCAGCCGGTAGTCCTGCTGGTAGCCATGCAGCATCGTCGTGTAGCTCCGCAGCGGATGTTGTGCCTGGGCGAGGCCGGCGGCGAGCGCCCCGGCGCGGCTGTCACCCGCTGAGAGCCCGCCGGCGAGCCGAGCGTCGCCGGCGACGAGCGTGCCGAGCCCTCCGGCGAGTCGTGCGT
Source organism: uncultured Solirubrobacterales bacterium (assembly GCA_963764655.1). Taxonomy (GTDB): domain Bacteria; phylum Actinomycetota; class Thermoleophilia; order Solirubrobacterales; family Solirubrobacteraceae; genus Palsa-744. The sequence goes on along the minus strand of CAVXTI010000001.1, from coordinate 683,136 downwards.
TGCCCGCGGCGAGCTTGCCGAGCCCGCCCGTCAGCTGCTCGTTGCCGTTTGAGAGCTTGCCGAGTCCCGCCGCGAGCCGCGTGTCGCCGCCTGCGAGCTTGCCGAGCCCGGCCGCCAGTTGCGTGTTGCCGTCCCTGAGCAGGCCGAGTCCGCTGGCGAGCCGGCTCGCTCCCCCGCTCAGCCCGGCGAGTCCGCTCGTGAGGCTGTGTCCGCCCACGGCCAGGCGCTGCAGGGCGGAGTGCAGAGCGAGCGCGCCTTCTTCGGATTCGCTCGTGCCGGTCGCGACCCGGTCGGCGCCTGAGCGCAGCCGGTCAAGGCCCGCAGTCAGCGCTGAGAGCTCTGCCGGCAGATTCGCAAGCCCTTCCACGCCTCCGAGCAGCTGTTGCTGGATGCGGGCCAGCTGTGAGAGACCGTTCTGTTCGATCAGCCGCGTGGCTGCGGCAAGATCCTGCGCGAGCGCTCCATACCGGGGGTCGTTGCGACCAACCGTCATAGCTTCCAGTTCGCGCGTCGCTTCGCTCATGCGCGTGCGCAACTGTTCGTCGGAGGCTCGCAGAGTGGCGATCCAGCCGACCCAGTCGTGGAGCGCTTGAGCGAGCTGCTCGATCGGCGTGAGTACCGCATGGACGGTGTCATCGAGCGTGTCCATGCCTTGGGCGAGCTGCGCCGCGCCGGTCGTGAGCTGACCGTCGGAGATGGCCAGGCGTTCGGCCCCGGCTGAGGCTTCGTCGATCCCGTTCGCGAGCTGGGCCGATCCGCCTGCCGCCTGTGCAAGGCCCGTCTGCAGCCGCTTCGCGCCATTGCCGGCACTGCCGGTTTCGCTCGCGAGCCGCATTGCGCCTGCGTGAGCACGGATCGTTTCGCTCGCGAGCCGTCTTGCGCCGGAGTGGGCGCGGGTCGTTTCGGCTGCGAGCAGCTTTGCGCCTGCGTGGGCGCGGCCGGTTTCGCCCGTCAGCCGCTGCGCCCCGCTCTCGGCGCTCCCGGCGCCACCACCGAGCGATCTTGCGCCACTTGCGGCCGAGACGAGACCCTGGCGCAGTTGCGCGACGCCGTCGCTTGCGTGGCTCAGCCCCGAGCGCAGGCCCTGGATGCCGTGTTGGGCGCCTTCCAGGTGCTTGGGCGCGGAGATGAGCGCGGTGCGGGCTTGGGCGAGCTTGACCTGCGCGCCCGCGACCGATGCCGGGCCTAGCACCGCCGCGACGCCGGGCGCGCGGGCGATCGTTTCCTGCCACTTGATCAGCGCCCGCAGGCGTCCTGGGGTGGTGATCGCGCCGTCGCGAGCGCTCGCGACGATCACGAACGGCGCCGACCACCCGGGGCCGATCGTGCGTTCCACCATCTGCACCGCCTGGCGCTCCGGGCTGGAAGCCGGGAGCTCCGCGGCGTCCGGTGGGCCCATGTGCAGCGCGCCGGCGGGGGCCGCCAGCGCGAGCATCCCGGCGAGGATCAGCGGGACCGTGATCGCGGGGTGCGCGATCAGCCTCTCAGCCAGCGCACCCACGCCGTTGCTGCTTCCCTCGTGGCGGGAGCGAGGGAGCCGGATCTCCCAGCGGTTGAGCGTGGGGCCGAGCACGCGCAGCAATGCCGGCATCGCGCTCAGCGCCAGCGCGACGCTGAGAAGGCCCGAGATGACGACGCCGATCGCGACCGGGCCTAGCAGGCCGGGCGTCGCGACCGCGCTGGCGGCGAGCATCGTCAGCGCCAGCGTCCCTCCGGCCGCGGCGATCGTGCGCCCGGCCGCCCTGGACGCGACCGCCACAGCCGCCTCGTAGTCCCACCCGCAGGCAAGCTCCTGGCGCACCCGCGAGACCATCAAGAGCGCGTAGTCGACGCCGAGCGCGAGGCTCATCATCGCGGCGATCGCGACTCCCAGCGAGTTGATCGGCGTGAGGAAGCTGGCGAGCCAAAGCAGCCCGTGCCCGGCCATCACGGTGGCACCGCCCATCGCAAGGGGCACCGCGGCGGCGACAGGCGAGCGGAAGACAAGCAGCAACACGAGGATCAGCACCGGCAGCGCGATCAGCTCGGCACGCACGGTGTCCGACATCGTGGCTTCTTGGAGCGCGTGTCCAATCACCGCCACGCCGGTCAGGTAGCTGTGCACCGGCGGATGGATGGTTCGAGCCAGGATGGCTTCGGTGCTCGGCACCACCGCCATCGCGCCACTTGGGGGACGGATGTAGTTCACGAGCACGAAGGCGGCGCCGGGCTGCGGGCGCAGCGAACTCATCGTGCTCCCTTGGTCCCACGGTGAGAGCACCTGGACCTGGCGGATGCCTCGCAGCTTCCAAACCAACTGTCGCCCCTGGATGTCGAGGAGCGTGGGCGGGCCCTTGAGCAGGATTGCGATCGGGATCGTGTTGCCGAACTTGGCGCGCAGCATCGCTTCGGCCCGCGAGGAGGGCGTGCCCGGCACTTCCAGCGACATCGGCGCGAGCCGCTGCGTGATGCCAGCGCCGAGGAACGTGAGCACCGCGATCGCCACACCCCACGCGATCAGGATCATCCACGACCGCCGCCTCGGGGCGACGCCGTCTGGCTCGCGCTGTTCGCTCACGACCGCCTTCCTTGGCACACCGATCGTCGAAGAGCGATCCAAGCCAACATAACGCTTTCTAATGTAACATAGAATGACGTAACATTGATCTGTGCGCCATCTGGATCGGGTACGATTAGGGGAGATGGCAACTACAGAGCACAAGCGGCGAGCGAGAGCGCCAGCGGCGAGCGAGCAGCATGGGAGCGCCCCGCCCGAGCAGCGGCTCACGATCGACCAGCTCGCCCAGAGCACCGGGCTCACCGTGCGCAACGTGCGCAGCTACCAGTCGCGCGGGTTGATCCCCCCACCGGAGGTGCAAGGGAGAATCGGCTACTACGGCGGCGAGCACCTGGCGCGACTGCAACTGATCCGCGAGCTGCAGGCCCAGGGGTTCAACCTCACCGCTATCGCTCACGTGCTCGAGCAAGCTCGCGGATCGGGAGAGGAGGTTCTCGGCTTCACACGCTCCCTGATGGCTCCCTTCGAGACCGAGGCGCCGGAGGTCGTCGAGCACGCCGATCTAGTCAAGCGCCTGGGCGGCGAGGTCGACCCGAAGCTGCTCGCCAAGGCCCAGAAGCTCGGCCTTGTGATCCCGATCGACGAGAACTGCTTTGAAGTCCCCAGCCCAACCCTGCTTGCCGCCGGCGAGCGACTGGTCGCCCTGGGTGTGCCCCTAAAGGCCGCGCTCGACGTTATGGATCAGCTCAAGCGCAACACTCAGCGCATCGCACAGATCTTCGTGCAGATGTTCCTGGAGTTCATCTGGAAGCCATTCGACGACGCCGACCGGCCCGAGTCCGACTGGCCCTCCGTGCGAGCCGCGCTCGACCAGCTGCGCCCGCTCGCCTCCGAGGCGCTCCTCGCCAGCTTTGCGCCCACGATGACACGTGCGGTCGAGGTGGCCTTCGGCAAGGAGCTCGACCGCGGCCGCACCCGCAGTCATAAACAGGTACAGGCACGCAGCGAGCCGCCCAGGAGAAGCAACGGTCTGCCGACCGTCACCGCCGGGGATGAGTGAATGTCTCCGCAGGGGAACGGCTTGGCTGCGATGCGTCGCCGCCGCCGCCGGTGCTCTACCTGAACGCCTCGATCAGATGGGCGCTGGGCGAGGAGGGGTCTCCTGGCTGGTGCAGGATGCAGAAGCGCCGCCTGAAGCGCAGCCCATCGACCGGCACGATCTCCAGGCGATCGGCCGGTGCGAGCGCCAGGCGCGACATCGTGGTGGGCAGGCCGAGCTCGTGCGCCTCGTCCTTGGCGGCCTGGGTCGAGCCCACTTCGCAGGCTGCTCGCAGTGCGCCGAGCCCGGCGCGGGTGAGCGTGTCGTCGATCACCTGGCGTGTGTGCGCGTCGGGATCGCGTAGCACGATCGGCGTGGCCAGCAGCTCGTCGGGCACGATCGAAGACCGGCGCGCCCAGGGGTGACCGAGCGGCACGGCGATCACGATCTCATCGTCGATCAGCGGCTCGCACGCCGCGCCTGAGACCCTCTCGTCGTGCACGCAAGCCGAGACGCCGACGTCGGCCTCGCCGGCGGCGATCATGTGCTTGACCACGCGCGAGTTGGCAATGATCACCTCGACCGGGGCGCTTGTCCGGCGGCGCATCCACACGAGTGCCTTCGGCATCAGGAACTCGGCCGCGGTATGGCTGATAGCCAGATGAACGGTCTCGCTGTTGCCGCGGATCTGTTCGAGTAGACCCGTGAGCTCGTCCATCTCCGCTGCGATGCGCCGCGCGTGCGTGTAGAGACGCTCCCCGGCGGCGGTCATCGACACCCCTCGGGCGGAGCGCTCAAGAAGGGGAGTGCCAACCACCTGCTCCAGCGACTTCAGGCGCCTTGACACCGCCGGCTGGCTGAGGTGAAGGCGCTGCGCGGCGCGCCCGATGCCGCCGAGATCCACGGCGGCGCAGAACGCTCGCAGCTCCTCAAGCTGGGGCCCGCGCGGAGACTGAGAGCCCTCGGTCATGCGCATAGGTTATGGCCTGTGATCACAAACCGCATGACTTTTCGGGGCCATGGGACCACAGAGGGGTGCGCGCCTGGAACGTTAAGCCTGCAGGGCAAGCCACAAAAACGAAGGCGGGTGAGAAGACATGAACAACCAGGCAACCGACCAACAGCGGTTCGACGAAGCGGTCGTCAGGAAGGGCAAAGTGGTGTTGCAGGTGCTCGCGGGCGTGGGTATTTTGGGCGCGCTCTTGATGTCGATGGTTGCGCTGAACAGGAGCGGCGAAAAACATGAAGCGAGCGTCGCGGTGCCCGCCGCCCGGGCAGCGGTGGCGCCCGCGGCGGCTTCCACACCCGTCGCGGCGAGCGCCGCGGCTAGCAAGGTCGTGGATCTGAAGATCATCGGCTCTTACAAGGTCGCCCCGGACGGCAAGAAGCACGACGCCTTCACCAAGACCGAATTCGCCGTCAAAGTGGGGCAGCCGCTGAAGCTTCAGATCGACAACACCGATGACGTCCCCCACAGCATCACCTCGCCGGTAGCGGGCGTGAACATCATCGCTCAGCCCGGCGTCCACACCTACACGCTGGTCGTCACAAAAGCCGGCAGGTTCGAGTGGTACTGCATGCTCCCGTGTGACAGCGACGCCAACGGATGGGCGATGCAGAACCCCGGCTTCATGAGCGGCTACATCACCGCCACTTGAAAGCTTGCCCCGCCAAAAGGGCCGTGCCCCCGCACTACCGAGCGGGGGCACGGCCCATTCCACTGGTCGTCCTGAGGCTCGGTGAAAGACGCACTGAAACACCAGACAGCCTCGTCGAGCCACTGTGCCGCGCCAGATGCGGAGAACCACCAGCCGACGACGGGGTCGTCTACCGATGCGTCAGCGCACCGCAGGCGCGAGTCTTCCCGCATCGCCATCCGATCAGGGGGTTCTGAATGTCTGTAATGGATAGGACCAACGTTGCGCGCGTTGTGCCCGTAGGCAAATGGTCAGTCGACCCCTTGCGCTCGAGCGTCACGTTCGCCGTGAAGCACATGATGCTCGCAACCGTTCGTGGTTGCTTCCGCGAGTTCGACGGGACGCTGGAGATAGTGTCAGGCGACCTGCGGGCGACCGGAGTTGTCAAGACCGCCTCGATCGACACGAACGAGCCAGTGCGCGACAAGCACCTGCGTGACTCGCCCGACTTCTTTGACATCGAGAGCTGTCCAGAGATCAGTTTCAACTCGACCCAGATCGTCCCCTTCGACGGCGGGCGGTTCCGTATTGTGGGCGACCTGACGATGCGCGGCGTCACCGGCGAGATCGCACTCGACGCGAAGGTCAACAGAACGAGACACGGTGCGGATGACGACGAGCGGATAGAGCTCGATCTGCACGGAGAGCTCAACCGCAGAGATTTCGGCCTCACTTGGAATCAGGCGCTTGAGACAGGCGGAGTGCTGCTCGGCAACAAGGTGAAGATCGCACTTGAGATTTCGGCGGTAAAGAGCGAAGCGGCGTGATCCACGGCCTCAGCCCTTGCCTCACGTGCTAGCCACGCAGAGCGCGCAGAGCGTTGAGGATCACGGCGACGTCGATCGCCTCCTGGAAGATCGCGCCTGCCACCGGCACGAGCAATCCGGCTGCGGCGAGGACCATCCCGCACATGCTCAGGCCGATGCCGCTCACCACGCTCTGGCGGGCGATGCGCACGGTGCGCCGGCCGATCGCGATCGCGTCGGCTACACGGTCGATGCGATCGACTGTGATCACCGCGTCGGCGGTCTCTGAGGACACGGTCGCCGCGGCGTTGCTCATGGCGATGCCGACGTCGGCCGTGGCGAGCGCGGGCGCATCGTTGATGCCATCGCCGACCATCACCACCGGCGAGCAGCGCGGGTCGCCCTGCATACGCCTGACGATGTCCAGCTTGTCCTGCGGGCTCTGCTGCGCGTAGACCCGGTCAAGCCCGAGCTGCCGACCGACCGCTTGGGCGATCTCCTCGCGGTCTCCGCTGAGCATCGCCACCTGGCGCACACCGGCGGCGCGCAGCCGTCGGATCAGCTCGTGGGCGTCGGGGCGAATGTGGTCGCCCATCACAAAGACGCCGGCGAGGTGCTCGCTCACTCCCACGAGCACGATCGCGTTGCCTTCGGCTGACACTCCCAGCGCCTGGCGATCGGCGGGGTCGATCCCGTGCTCGGCCAGCCAGGCGGCGCTTCCCACCAGGACCCTTCGGCCTTCCACGACGCCTTCGATTCCCTGGCCTGGGGCCTCGCGCGCCGTCTCGGGCCGCGTGAGGGCGATCGCCTCCCGGTCTGCCTGGCGCACAATGGCGGCGGCGAGCACGTGGCTCGAGAGCTGGTCCAAAGAGGCGGCGAGGCGCAGCAGCTCCTCACGGGCGATGCGCTCGAGCGCGATCACTCGCTCGATCGCTGGGACTCCCAGCGTCAGCGTCCCGGTCTTGTCCAGCAGGACGGTGCGCGCGTCGCCTAGACGCTCGATGGCAACGCCGCCCTTGACGATCACGCCGATGTGAGCGGCGCGTGAGAGCCCGGCGACGAACGCGATCGGCGCGGCCAGGATCAGTGGGCAGGGCGTGGCCACGACGAGCACAGCCAGTGCTCGAATCGGGTCTCCGCTGACCGCCCAAGCGCCCCCGGCGATGACGAGCGTCAGCGGCAGGAAGAACGCGGCGTAGCGGTCTGCCATGCGTGCGAAGGGAGCGCGCCGCCCCTCGGCCTCTCTGACCAGCGCCACCAGGGCCGCGTAGGCGCTGTCGCCCGCGCGGCGGGTGGCCCGCAGCTCGAACGCATCACCGGCGTTCGCCGTCCCGCTGCGTACCCTGTGCCCGCGGGCATAGGTCGCGGGCAGTGGCTCGCCAGTCAAGCTGGACTCGTCGAGCACCGCGCGCTCGCCGACGATCACGCCGTCGGTCGGCAGCACCTCGCCGGCCCGCACCAAAAGGACCTCGCCGACCTCGACAGCCTCGACGGGGATCTCCTCCCAACCGTCCTTGGTCCGCCGGTGTGCGGTGCGTGGGGCGCGCTCGATCAGGGCGGTCAGCTCGCGGCGGGCGCGGCCCGAGGCGAATGCCTCCAGCGCATTGCCGCCCGCGAGCATCAGCGCGATCACGGCGCCGGCGAGATATTCGCCCAAGGCGAGCGCCCCCGCCATCGCCAGCAGCGCGATGACGTCCACGCCGATGTCTCCGCGCCGCAGCGAGCGCGCCACCGACCACGTCAGCGGCGCGAGCGTGAAGGCGACCGTCGCCGCCCACACCGCGTTGGCCGGGGCGGATCCGACGAGCAGCGCGAGCAGCCCGCCGATTGCGATGCCGCTCAGCGCCAGGACCGGTGCTCCCAGGACGCGCAGTCGCTCCAGCAGGCGAGCCCTCACGTCCGATTCTCTGTGGTCGGCAAGGCTCAGCCGTGTCGAGGAGCGCCTCGGGGAACGACCAGCACCGGGCAGTGCGCCCCGCGCATCACACAAGCTGAGACGCTTCCCAGCAGTGCATGGCGCAGCGGCCCGTAGGCGCGCGAGCCGAGCACGAGGATGTCCAGGTTCTTTGAGCGCTCGATCAGCACCTCGGACGGATCTCCCCTGACCGTCTCAAGGTGGACCGGCACACCATCGCCCAGCTCGCCCGCTACCCGCTCGAGGTTGGCCTTGGTCGACGCGTACATTTCGTTCTCGACCTGTGGCAATGAGGGCGAGGAGAAGGCGTAGCTTGCAAGCGCTGGGCTCAAGCCCGCGCCCGCAATCACTTCCAGCTCGTCGCCGAGGATGCCGGCAAGCTCGTGAGCCAGATGAAGGGCTGTGTTGCCCTCGTCGGAGTCGGAAAAGCCGACGCCAACACGACCGGCCTCGGCGGGGTCGCCGCCGGCGTAGCCGGCGGGAGCCACCGCCACAGCACAAGGCGCACCATGCACCATGCGCTCCATCAGGCTGACGTGCAGATGATCGGCCAGCCCCTCGCGGGCCGCGCCGAACACGATCAGGTCCGCCTCTTCGTAGCCCGCGAGCTCGTGCAGCGCATGGATGGGCCAGGGCGACGGACTCCAGTGGTATGTCGGCGCCGTCGGTCCCCCGATACCCGCCACGAGCGCTTGCACCTCTCCCCGGACGCGCTCCTCGGCCTGCTCACAAGGAATCGAGGTGAGTAGCGGGTGGCAGGGGAACACAATCGTCACATGACCGCTCAGCACGGCCGCGAGCCTCGCAGCCAGCTTGACCGCGTCACGTCCGGCTTGGTCTCCCGCATAGCCCACCACAATCTTCTCGAACATGAACACGAGGCTAAGCACCTGCCAATGGGCGCGCATCGGGAGTCGCCCGCCCGAGGGTGCGGAGGAGTACGGACACGGCACCGACTCGTTGTCGCTGCGGTTTTTCCCTGAAGCCGATGCGGCCAAGCGCCGATGCTCGCCGCGCAGAATCGCAATAGCCTGCCGCACGATGTCCTGCTCGACAAGGAGACTTCGTGCATCCGGTGATCCTCACTGAGGGGCTGATCAAGCGCTACGGGAGCACGCTCGCGCTCGATCGACTCGATCTGGCGGTGGGCGACGGCGAGGTCTATGGGTACCTCGGCCCGAACGGGTCGGGCAAGACCACGACCATCCGACTGCTGCTGGGGCTGCACCGCCCGAGCGGCGGGCGAGCCGAGCTGTTCGGCCTCGACGCGTGGCGCGATCCGGTGAGAGCGCATCGCCGCGTCGCATATGTCGCAGGCGAGCCGTTCCTGTGGCCTTCGCTGACGAGCGCGGAGACGTTCGAGTTCCTCGCCCGCTTGCACGGCGGCACCGACGTCTCCTATCGCGACCTTCTCGTGGAGCGCTTTCAGTTGGACACGCGCAAGAAGATCAGGGCGCTGTCGAAGGGAAATCGCCAGAAGGTGCAGCTGATCGCGGCGCTCGCCACGCGCGCTGAGCTGCTGTTGCTCGACGAGCCCACGAGCGGCCTTGACCCCTTGATGGAGATCGCCTTTCGCGACTGTGTGGAGGAGGCGAAGGAGCGCGGGCAGACCGTCTTTCTCTCCTCGCACATCCTCAGCGAGGTGGAGGCGCTGTGCGACCGCGTCGGCATCCTCCGGGACGGCAGGCTCGTCGACGAGGGAACGCTTGCGGAGCTGCGCCATCTCGCCGCGCAGACGGTCGAGGTCACGTTCGCGGGCCCGGCGCCCGCGCTCCCCGCGCTGCCGGGGGTGCATGTGCAGAGCGCCGGGCTGGACGCCCTGCGGTTCGAGGTCTCAGGGAGCGTCGGCCCGCTGATCGGCGCGCTCGCCCGGGCGGGCGGGGATTCCATAAAGACCCTTACCAGCCGTGAACCGTCACTGGAGGAGATATTCCTGCACCACTACGACGGCTCCGACGGTCGCGTCGCCGATGCCTAGATCTCCTTTGCTGTTCGGGTGGGCGCATGCGCCCACCCGCCGGACGGCGCATGCGCCGTCCGGGCCACCGGCGCATGCGCCGGTGGCTTGTATGGATATAGCTCTCCTTCATCGACCCGCGGCCGTGCTCGCGCGCCGGGCATTCCGCGACGCTCGGGTCCGCGCGATCGCGTTCGGCTACCTGTTCGCGATCTACGCCTACATCCAGCCGGTCGGCTACCGCAACGCTTACCCAACGTTCTCAGACCGGCTCGCGTTCGCTCACAGCTTCGCCGGCAACGACGCGCTGCGCCTGTTCTACGGCTATCCGTATGACCCGCTGACGGTCAGCGGCTACAGCGCCTGGCGCGTCGGCGGGACACTCACGATCCTTGCCGCCGTCTTCGGGCTGCTGGCCGCGGTGCGCGCGCTTCGCAGCGAGGAGGACAGCGGGCGGATGGAGCTCGTCCTCGCAGGAGCCGTCGGACGCCGCACGGCGTATCTCTCGGCGCTGGTCGCGATCGGTGCGGGCATTTTGATCCTGTGGCTCGCCGAGTCTGTCGGCTTCATCGCGGGTGGCCTGCCCGTAGGCGGGTCGGCCTACCTCGCCCTCGCGACGGTCTCCGTCGTGCCGGTGTTCGTGGGTATCGGCGCGCTCACGAGCCAGCTCGCATCGACACGGCGTGTTGCACTCGAGCTGGGGGGCGCAGTAGTGGGGCTGTCTTTGCTGTTGCGGGTGATCGCCGATACCTCACACGGCGCCGGCTGGCTGCGTTGGGCGACACCGCTCGGATGGGCAGAGGAGCTGCGCCCATTCACGGGCTCCCATCCGGTGGTTCTAATGCTTCCAGTTCTGGCCAGCACCCTCATGCTCCTCCTCGCCGCGCGGATCGCCGCCGTCCGGGACATCGGCACTGGGATGCTCCCGGCGCGCGAGGGCGCCGAGGCGCACCTCGAGCTGCTCTCCTCGCCGACCGCGCAGGCGCTGCGCTCAGAGCGCGCAAGCCTGATCGTGTGGACGGGCGGCATCGGCGCGTTTGCGTTCATCCTCGGCATGGTCTCGGCGAGCATCTCATCCGCGGGCGTCTCGGGGAGCGTGCAGCGAGAGATAGCGAAGTTCGGCTCTGGCTCGATCGAAACGCCCACCGGCTATCTCGCCTTCGTGTTCATCTTCTTCATCCTGGCCGTCAGCCTGTTCGCGTGTGCGCAGATCGCCGCTGCGAGACACGAAGAAGCCGATGAGCGGCTCGAGACGCTGCTCTCCCTGCCGGTCAGCCGCCGCGGCTGGCTCGGTGGGCGGCTCATACTGGCAACGTGCGGCGCCGTGATTCTCTCCGTTACAGCCGGACTGCTCACCTGGGCAGGCGCCGTCTTGCAGGGCGTGAGCATCTCGCTGCCGCGGATGCTCGAGGCCGGCGCCAATTGCCTGCCCGTCGCGTTGCTGTTCGGAGGGGTCGCGGCGCTCGCCTATGCGATCGTGCCCCGAGCGAGCACCGGGATCTCCTACGGGCTCCTGGCCGTCATGTTCCTGTGGCAGCTGACCGGCTCGCTGCTCGGGGCGCCGAAATGGCTTGTGGACCTGACGCCTTTCGCACACGTCGGGCTCGTCCCCACACAGCCGTTTCGCACCGGCGCCGCCGCGGTGATGCTCGCCGGCGCGGTAGCCTGCGCGCTCGCTGCCATCTGGGTCTTCAGGCGACGCGACTTGACGGGACAATAGGGAGCGGCGGATCGTGCTCCAGAAGGTGACGGTCGGGCGCTGGGCGCTTGACTCATACGACGCGATCGCGCCGCCGGGGGTGATGGCCGAGCTGCGCGAGCACGCCCGGGCACTCCAGGGCGCGCGCATCCTGCACGTCAACGCAACCGCTTACGGTGGCGGCGTCTCAGAGCTGTTGCGCTCGAGCGTCCCCTTGCTGCGCGACCTTGGTCTCGTCGTGGACTGGAAGGTGATCGGCGGCAACCCCGACTTCTTCCACGCCACCAAGGCGCTGCACAACGCTCTGCAGGGTGCGCCGGCCTCGCTGAGCGAGGCCGAGCAGGCGGCCTACCGCGAGTGCAACGAGGAGAACGCCGCGACCCTCGACGGCGGCTACGACTTCATCGTCGTCCACGACCCCCAGCCGGTCGGGCTGCTGCAGGCGCACGGCAAGGGTGAGGCGCGTTGGGTGTGGCGCTGCCACATCGACACGAGCGAGCCGAACCCCGACGCTTGGCGCTTTCTCGCACCCTGCCTGGAGGGTTTCAACGCGGCCGTGTTCACGATGCCCGAGTTCGTGCCACCCGGCCTGCCCGTGCAGCGCGTCGAGGTGATCGCGCCCGCGATCGACCCGCTGAGCCCCAAGAACATCGAACTCGACCCCGCCGTGGCGAGTCAGATCCTCGACTGGATCGGCGTGGAGATCCCCGGGCGGCTCGTCACGCAGGTCTCGCGCTTTGATGCTTGGAAGGACCCGCTCGGCGTGATCGACGCCTACCGGCTCGTGCGCGAGGAGATCGGTGAGCTGCAGCTCGCGCTAGTCGGCTCGATGGCGCTGGATGACCCCGAGGGGTGGGAGGTCTACCAGCAGGTATCGGATGCCGCCGAGCGCGACCCCATGATCCACATCTACACCAACCTCACGGGTGTCGGAAACGTCGAGGTCAACGCCTTCCAGCGCCTCTCGGAGGTGATCGTGCAGAAGTCGATCCGCGAGGGTTTCGGCCTCGTCGTCTCCGAGTCGCTATGGAAGGGCACTCCCGTTGTCGCCGGCCGCGCCGGAGGCATCCCCCTGCAGATGCCAACCGGCGTCGGAGGCCGGCTGGTGCAGAGCACCGAGGAGTGCGCCACGGCGATGCTCGAGCTGCTGCAGAACCGGCAGTTGGCGGCAGAGCTCGGCGCTCGCGGGCGCGAGCACGTGCGCGAGCACTTCCTGCTGCCGCGCCTGTTGACGCAGGAGCTGCGACTGCTGCGCTCGCTCACGGGCAATGAGTCAGCGCCATGCCCTGCGTCGCCTGCTCGAACATGAGTGAGCCTGCGCCGAGGAGCGAGGTCGACGCAGAGCAGGCCGTCGATCTGCTGCTGCGCGATCTGCGCAGCTCCCGCGAGGGGCTCTCCACACGCGAGGCGCAGCGGCGCCTTGCGCAGTACGGCCCGAACGAGCTGCGCCACCGCGGCGGCTGGCGCTGGCCGGGGGAGCTCGCCCGGCAGTTGACCCATCCGCTCGCGCTGCTGCTGTGGCTCGCGGCGGGACTGTCGCTGGCGGTCGGCAGTCAGACCGTCGCGATCGCCGTGCTGCTCGTGATCGTCCTCAACGCCGCGTTCGCGTTCATACAGGAGCTCCAGGCAGGGCGCGCGGTCGAGGCGCTCGCCCGCTACATGCCCCAGCACGCCACGGTGCTGCGCGACGGAGCCCCGCAGGTCATCGAGGCCACCGGACTCATACCCGGAGACGTCGTGGTGCTCGAGGAGGGAGATCGCATCGCCGCCGATATGAGGTTGCTCTCCGGTGCGCTCGAGGTCGACCTGTCAACGCTGACGGGCGAGTCGGTGCCCGCGCTGCGCTCCGCCGAGCTGCAGGACTCAGACGTGCCACGCCTGGCCGCACGCGATCTCATCTTCAGCGGCACCAGCGCGACCGGAGGCGAGGCGCACGCGGTCGTGTTCGCGACCGGCATGCACACCGAGCTCGGACGGATCGCCGCTCTCTCCGAGCGCGTCAAGGCGCAGCCCAGCCCACTCGAGGGTCAGGTGCGCCGCGTCGCGTGGCTGATCGCCGCGATCGCCGTCGGGATGGCCGTAGCGTTCGTGCCACTCGCGATCTTCGGCGCCGGCCTCTCGCCGAAGGAGAGCGTCGTGTTCGCCGTCGGCCTGCTCGCGGGAAACGTGCCCGAGGGCCTTTTGCCGGTGATCACGCTCGCGCTCGCGGTAGCCGTGAGCCTGCTCGCACGCCGCGGCGCGCTCGTCAAGCGCCTGAGCGCGGTGGAGACCCTCGGCTCGACAGACGTGATCTGCACGGACAAGACCGGGACGCTGACCGAGAATCGCATGCGCCCGATCGCGGCCTGGACACTCGCCGGCGAGCGAACCTTCGAGGAGAACGCCACACTGTCCAGTGAGGCGCAGACGCACGCCCTGCGGGCGCTCGCCGAGGCAGCCTCGGGATGCAACGACGCGCGTCTTGAACCCGACGGCCAGTCCGTAGGGGATCCGACCGAGATCGCCCTGCTGCTCGGCGCCCGCGCGCTCGGCGCCGACATCCAGCCCGCCACCCGCGAGCGCTGTCGGCGCCACCGCTACAACTTCGACCCGCAGCTGAAGCTGATGAGCACGCTGGACAGCTCAAACGAAGGGGAACGAGTACACACCAAGGGCGCTCCCGAGTCGGTGCTGCCCCGCTGCACGAGCACGGTCGACGAGGACGGGCGGAAGAGGCCCCTCGATCCGGATAGGAGCGATCGGATCACCCGGCAGGTGGAGAGCTACGCCCAGCAAGGGCTGCGCGTCCTCGCGCTCGCCGAGAAGCCGCTGCCCGCTGCCGGCGAGGCTCCCGTCCGCGAGCAGGCCGAGCGCGAGCTGTGCTTTCTCGGCCTGATGACGATGCTCGACCCGCCACGAGCAGAGGTCGCAGACGCCGTGGCCCGCTGCCACGCCGCGGGCATCCGCATCATCGTCATCACCGGCGATCACCCACTGACCGCCGCCGCGATTGCCAGGCAGGTCGGGATCGGCGCCGAGGACTCGAAGGTCGTTCTCGCCGAGCGCTTCGACCACACCCACGAGCGTGAGATCGAGCAGCTGCTCGCCGACGGAGGCGAGGTCATCTTCGCGCGCGCCTCGCCAGAGGCCAAGCTGCACATCGCCGAGGCACTGCGCGCGCAGGGACACGTCGTCGCGATGACCGGCGATGGCGTCAACGACGCGCCCGCGCTGCGCCGCGCGGACATCGGCGTCGCGATGGGCCGCTCGGGCACCGACGTCGCACGAGAGGCCGCGACGATGGTCCTCACCGACGATGACTTCGCCACGATCGTCACCGCAATCGAGGCCGGGCGGCAGGTCTACGACAACGTCAGAAAGTTCATCGTCTACATCTTCGCCCACGCCACACCCGAGGTCCTACCGTTCATCGTGTTCGCGCTCGCCGGCGGGGCGATCCCGCTCCCGCTGCCCGTGCTGCTGCTGCTCACCTTCGACGTCGCCACCGAGACGCTGCCCTCGCTGGCGCTCGGTCGCGACCCCGCCGAGCCCGGAATCATGGGCCGCCCGCCCAGGCCCCGCTCAGAGGGCGTGATCCGCGGGCCGATGCTCGTGCGCGCCTGGCTGTACCTCGGCCTGCTCATCGCGCTGCTCTCACTCGACGGCTTCTTCCTCGTGCTCGGAGGAGCCGGCTGGCATCCGGGTGACCCGACCGACACAGGAACGCCGCTTCACCATGCCTACCTGCAGGCCACCACGATGACCTTCCTCGGCATGATCGCCGGACAGATCGGGACCGCGTTCGCCGTGAGGACCCAGCGCGCCTCGCTGCGCTCGATCGGCGCATTCAGCAACCCCTACCTACTCCTCGGCATCGCCGCCGAGATACTCGTCGCGGCGATCGTCGTCTACGCACCCCCGCTGCAGTCGCTGCTCTCGACCGCCGGCCCGCCACCCAAGGACCTGCTCCTGCTGCTCGCCTTCCCCGTGATCGTGTGGAGCTCGGACGAGCTGCGCCGCTACCTGCTGCGCCGCCATGAGCACACCCCCGCAGGCGCCGCTCAGCTGACGCCAAGCGACATATGAGCAGGGCATAAGCCCGACGACACCCCTCGGAGTCGAGCGACTCATCCGTCGCGAAAGCGAGGTCGTGCCCGTTCGCGAGACTGGCCTACAAGCACAGCCCTGACTTGCCGTGCGATCTCGATGTCCTCCCGGGCGCTAAGGACCAGCGTGCGGACTCGCGCGCCCTGGGCTCCAATCTCACGGTCGGCTTGTGACTGCGCGTTGCGGGCGCCATCGACTGCCACGCCGAGGAACGCGAGCCCGGCTGCCGCCTGTGCGCGCACCTCGCTTGAGTGCTCGCCGACGCCGCCGGTGAACACGAGTACGTCCAGACCATCCAGTGCGGCAGCCATCGAGGCGATCCCCGCGCGCAGCCGATGGACATACACATCCAAGGCCAGGCGCGGCGCGGGCTCACCTGCACAAGCACCCGCGAGGATCTCACGCATGTCAGCGCTGCCCGTGAGGCCGAGCATCCCGGAGCGGTACTCCAGCGCGTCGGCGAGCTCGTGCGTGGCGAGATGCTCGTGCTCTGCCAGCCACAGCAGCATCCCCGGATCGACGCTGCCCGATCGGGTAGCCATCACGAGACCCTCAAGCGGCGTGAAGCCCATCGTCGTGTCGAGCGAGCGGCCGTCTTCGATCGCGCACAGCGACGCTCCCGCTCCGAGGTGGCAGCTGACGATCCGAAGCCCCGAGGCGTCCCGTTCAAGCAGCTCGGGTGTGCGTCGCGCGACCCACGAGTGCGAGAGGCCGTGAAAGCCGTAGCGGCGCAGCCCCCAGCGCTCCCGCCACTCCGCGGGCAAGGCATAGGTCGAAGCCGCCGGCGGCAGCGTCGCATGGAAAGCCGTGTCAAAGCAAGCGACCGCGGGCAGCTCCGGCAGCGCCGCCGTGACACCATCAAGCGCGGCGAGGGACTTGGCCTGATGAAGCGGAGCGAGGTCGCTCAGCTCGCGCATCGCCGCCTCCACATCCCCGTCGATCCTCACCGCCTCACGAAAGCGCTCGCCTCCGTGGACGATGCGGTGCCCAACCGCATCCGCTTCGCGCAGCACAGTGTCGAGTGCGGCTCGGAACTGGTCCGGGTCCACCTGCGCGCGAGGAGCGTCGAGCTCCCGCGCGGCGATCGCAGTGTCATCGCCGTCGAGCAGCGTGAGCTTGAGGCTGCTTGAGCCGGCGTTGACGACCAGGACCCGCATAGCCGAGCCTATGTTGATCGAGCCTCGTTTACGCCGGGCCAACACCAGCCTGTGACATCGGGCGGGTCCTGTCCGTGCTCGCGCGTGTAAGCCCTGTGGCGCAGCCGCTCGTCAACCATCTCCTGACGGATGTGCGCCGCGTGCTCAGCCAGGCCGGGAACCCGGTCGATCACATCCATCACGAGATGAAAGCGGTCCAGGTCGTTGAGCATCACCATGTCAAACGGCGTCGTGGTGGTGCCCTCCTCCTTGTAGCCACGAACATGGAAGTTGGCGTGGTTAGCGCGCTTGTAGGTGAGACGGTGGATCAGCCACGGATAGCCGTGGTAGGCGAAGATCACCGGCCGCTCGGTCGTGAACAGCGCGTCGAACTCCGCGTCGGGCAGCCCGTGGGGATGCTCGGTGTCGGGCTCCAGGCGCATCAGATCAACGACATTCACAAGCCTCACCTTCAATTCAGGTAGACGCTCACGCAGGATCGCCACTGCCGCGACGCTCTCAAGGGTCGGGATGTCCCCGGCGCAGCCAAGCACCACATCGGGCTCCTGACCACGCCCTTCGGGCGCGGTGCCCCCGTCGCTGCAGGCCCAGTCCCACATGCCGACCCCGCGCGTGCAGTGCGCGACCGCCTCGTCCATCGTCAGGTAGTTCAGCGCCGGCTGCTTGCCGGCGACGATCACATTCACATAGTCGCGGCTACGCAAGCAGTGATCGGCAACGGACAAGCAGACAGTTCGCATCCGGCGGCAGGTACACGCGCACGACCTCCGCCTTCTTGTTGACCACGTGGTCGATAAACCCGGGGTCCTGGTGTGAGAACCCGTTGTGGTCCTGGCGCCACACGTGCGAGGAGAGCAGATAGTTCAAGGACGCGATCGGCGCGCGCCACGGGATGCCGCGAGTCACCTTCAACCACTTCGCGTGCTGGTTGAACATCGAGTCCACGATGTGAATAAACGCCTCGTAACTGTTCAGCAGACCATGCCGACCAGTCAACAAGTAGCCCTCCAGCCAGCCCTGGCAGAGATGCTCGCTCAACACCTCCATTACACGCCCGTCAGGCGCGAGGTGATCGTCGCTGTCCAAGCGCTGCGCGTCCCACGCGCGGTTGGTGACCTCGAACACCGCGCCCAAGCGGTTGGAAGCCGTCTCGTCAGGACCCATGATGCGCAGGTTCGCCGGGTTGGCAACGATCGCATCGCGCAGGAATGCGCCGAGCACCCGCGTGGGCTCGCTGATGCTCGCCGTCGGCGCCGGCACCTCGACGGCGTAGTCACGAAAGTCGGGCAGCTCGAGATCGCGCAGCAGCGTACCGCCGTTGGCGTGCGGGTTCGCGCCCATGCGCCGCTCACCCTCGGGCGCGAGCGCCGCGAGCTCCGCCCGCAGCGCACCGTCATCGTCGAACAGCTCCTCGGGACGGTAGGAGGCAAGCCACTCCTCGAGCTGACGTAGATGCTCCGGGTTGCCGGCCAGGTCGGCGAGCGGAACCTGATGGGAGCGAAACGACCCCTCCGCCGGTAGCCCGTCGACCACCTTCGGGCCAGTCCAACCCTTGGGGGTGCGCAGCACGATCATCGGCCAGCGCGGGCGACCAGCCTCGCCGTCCTCGCGGGCGCGACGCTGGATCTCCGCGATCTCCGCCGTGACCTCATCCAACGTGGCGGCCATCAGCTGGTGCATCGTCTGCGGGTCATCACCCTCGACGAAGCGCGGCGCGTACCCGTAGCCCTCCATCAGAGACCGCAGCTCCCTCTGCGGGATGCGCGCCAGCACCGTCGGGTTGGCGATCTTGTAGCCGTTCAAATGCAGGACCGGGAGTACCGCGCCGTCGCGGGCGGGGTTCAGGAACTTGTTGGAGTGCCAGCTCGTCGCCAGCGGACCCGTCTCTGCCTCGCCGTCGCCGACCACGCAGCAAACCAGCAGGTCGGGGTTATCGAACGCGGCCCCGTAGGCGTGCGCGAGCGAGTAGCCGAGCTCGCCGCCCTCATGGACCGACCCAGGAGTCTCCGGCGCCACGTGACTCGGGATGCCACCGGGGAAGGAGAACTGGCGAAACAGCCTGCGCAGGCCCTCCTCGTCACGGCCGATGTGGGGGTAGACCTCGCTGTAGGTGCCCTCCAGATACACGTTCGCAACGATCCCGGGGCCACCATGACCGGGGCCAGCCACATAGAGGGCGTTCAGGTCACGCTCTCGGATCACGCGGTTCATGTGCGCGTAGAGGAAGTTCAAGCCAGGGGTCGTCCCCCAATGCCCGAGCAGACGCGGCTTGACGTGCTCGATCGCAAGCGGCTCGCGCAACAGCGGATTGTCGAGCAGATATATCTGTCCGACCGAGAGATGATTTGCGGCCCGCCAGTAGGCATCCAACGCGCGCAGCTCCTCGCCCGACAGGACAGTCGGCGGGTCTGTCACGGTCGCGTCATCGCTCATAACGAAGACTCTACGCTTGGCCCGTGGCACACGAGGCTGAGGGCACCCGAGGCAGCCAGGTCAGAAGTGCGAGGATGCCATCGGTGTCAGCTCCACAACGGTTGAGCCCCAAGCAGTACGAGAAGGAGCTGCTGCGCCTGCAGACCGAGCTCGTCTACATGCAGGAGTGGATCGTCGCTCAGCGCCGCCGGCTGGTAGTCCTCTTCGAGGGGCGCGACACGGCCGGCAAGGATGGCGCGATCAAGCGCATCACGGCCTACCTGAACCCACGCACCTGTCGCATCGTGGCACTGCCAGCTCCCGACGAGGGCGAGCGCACGCAGTGGTACTTCCAGCGCTACGCCGCTCATCTGCCGCCCGCTGGAGAGATCGCCCTGTTCAATCGCAGCTGGTACAACCGGGCGGGCGTCGAGCGCGTAATGGGCTACTGCACGCCAGAGGAGTATGAGGAGTTCCTGCGCTTCTGCCCGCAGTTTGAGCAGTCGCTGCAGAACGAAGGGATCACGCTCGTGAAGTATTGGCTGTCGGTCTCAGATGAGGAGCAGGAGCGCCGTTTTGAGAAGCGCCTGAACGATCCGCGCAAGCGTTGGAAGTTCAGCCCCACCGACCTGGAGGCCCGAGCCCGTTGGGTGGATTACGCCGAGGCGAAGGACCGCATGTTCGCGCATACCGACACCGACCACAGCCCGTGGCATGTGGTCGAGGCCGACGACAAGCGCACCGCCCGCCTGAACCTCATAAGCCACCTGCTTTCCCTGATTCCCTACGAGCACCCCGACAAGGCCAAGAAAGTAAAGCTCCCCGCGCGCCAGCGGCGCAAGTACAAGCGCCCGCCCAAGCAGTCCGAGCGTGAGGTGCCGGTGCGCTACATGGTGAGCTGAAGCTCGGGTTGCCCAATCTCATAGCGCCCAGGCGCTACTCGTTTGCCGTCAGATCAGGAGAGGACGGCCGGCTGTTGCTGGCTCACGGGCACCCCGGCTGCCGCGTACGCATCGAGCCCGTCGAGTGTCTCACTCGCAAGGAGCGTCTGAGCAAGACTCTCCAACTGCTCGCGGTGCTCTGTGAGCGTGCTTGTGACCTCCTGATGGGCCGTGTCGATCATCCGTCTGACCTCCTCGTCCACGAGACGCTGGGTGGACTCTGAGGTCGCGCTCACTCCTGGGAGGAACGGTCCCTCGCCGTCGGCTGGTAGCACGGCGATCGGGCCGACCGCCTCACTCATGCCCCAGCGGCCGACCATCTGACGCGCGATCAGCGTGAGCTGCTGGATATCGGACTCCGCTCCGGTGGTGATCGTGCCGTAAACGACCTCCTCGGCGACGCGGCCGCCGAGCGCCACGCGGATCTTCGCCTGCAGTTCCTCAAGCGAATACGAGACACGATCTGAGTCGGGAGTGGAGAGCGTTACTCCCAGCGCCATGCCGCGCGGGATGATCGAGACCTTGCGCACCGGGTCCGCGCCCGCCGTGAGCATGCCCACCAGCGCGTGCCCAGACTCGTGGTAGGCGGTGCGCTCGCGGTCGGCAGGTGAGAGCAGGATGCCGCGCGGGGAGCCGAGCATGATCTTCTCCAGCGAGTCCGTGAGATCAGCCATCTGCACCTTCTCGTGGTCGCGACGAGCAGCTAGCAGCGCCGCCTCGTTGGCGAGGTTCGCAAGGTCCGCTCCAACCATGCCCGGTGTGCTCGCGGCCAGCGCGTCGAGGTCGACGTTCTCGGCGAGCGGGATCGAGCGCGTGTGGACCGCGAGGATTTCCCGCCGGCCGCTGCGGTCGGGGGCCTGCACTGTGACGCGGCGGTCAAAGCGGCCAGGTCGCAAGAGCGCGGAGTCCAGTACGTCGGGACGGTTGGTCGCGGCCAGTACGACCACTGCCTCTGAGCTCTCGAAACCGTCGAGTTCGGTCAGGATCTGGTCGAGTGTCTGCTCGCGCTCGTCGTTCGCGCCCGTGACCGACACCGATCCCTGTCGTGAGCGTCCGATCGCGTCGAGCTCGTCGATGAAGATGATCGCCGGCGCCGCCTCCTTGGCCTTCACGAACAGGTCACGCACTCGCGAGGCGCCGACGCCGACGATCGCCTCGATGAACTCCGAGGCGGAGATCGAGAAGAACGCTGCATGCGCCTCACCGGCGACCGCGCGCGCGAGCAGCGTCTTGCCGGTCCCGGGCACGCCGGAGAGCAGCACCCCGTGAGGCATCCGTCCGCCCAGGCGACCGTAGCGCTCGGGATTGCGCAGGAAGTCCACGATCTCCGAGAGCTCGGACTTTGCCTCGTCAATTCCGGCGACGTCCTTGAAGGTGACGCGGATCTTCGCCGGGTCGACGCGCCGCGCCTGGGAGCGCCCAAAGTTCCCGAGGGCGCCCATCGCGCCGCCGGCCTTTGCGGCGCGGCGCGCGATGAAAATGAACAGACCGACGATCAAGAGGGTCGGGCCGAAGCCGAGCAGCAACTCGCTCAACGGCGACTGGCTGGTGCTTGTCGACTTCGCGTTGACTTCAACGCCCTTTTCTTGCAACAGCGCCGAGAGCTGGCTGCCGTTCCAGAACGACGGGACCTGTGTAGCGAACAGAGTGCTGGGCGTCGCCTTCTTATTTGAGGCCGGATAGCGCAGCTTGTGCTTGAAGGTGCCCTGGATCGTGTCGCCCTTGGAGGAGATCGACTTCACGTCGCCACCCTTGACCTGTTCGAGGAAGAAAGGGTTGAACGACACGGTTACTCGCGGCTGACCAACCACGGGCGCGAAGATGAGCACCGAGATCCAGTTGAGCGCGAGCAGGAACACCACGAACCACAAGAAGCCTGGTCTGCGGTGTGCCGGCGGGCCCTTCGGTGCCTGCTCGGGCATCCCGCGCCCGTCGGGTGCGGGGGAGACGTGCCAGCCGCGCTTGTCGCGCGGCATCGGCGGGTGTGTATTCGTCAAGCCGGCGCCTACACCATCAGGCTCCTGCGGTGTTAGGTCGGGCATCGCGCCCATGCTACGCATCGTCGCCCTGCGGCACACCCGGCCTATATCGCGGGAGGCTCCGTAAAAGTCCGCATGTCGCGCAGTGGCCCTAGCGGATGCCTCACGGCCCGTCTGCATTTAGCTTCCAGCCCACCCAACAAGGAGACCTGTGATGTTCAAGAATGTGCTCGTGGGAGTGGACGGCCGAGCGGGCGGTCGTGACGCCATCGCACTTGCCTCCCAGCTCGCCGACCCCGATCGAGAGCTGACGCTCGCCCAAGTCCACACCGGCGATCTGCGCCCCTCTCACGTCATTGCCCCCGGTCTGGTGGCCGAGGAGCGCGAAGCCTCCCACAAGCTGCTCGAGCAGGAGCGCGCCGCGGCCGACGTCAAAGCACAACTCATCAGCATCGTCTCGATGAGCCCCGGTCGCGGCTTGCACGAGCAGGCTGAGGAGCAGCACGCCGACCTGATCGTGGTGGGCTCCTGCAGTCACGGCGCCTTCGGCCGCGCGATGCTCGGCGATGACACGCGCGCCGCGCTGAACGGCGCTCCCTGCGCGGTCGCAGTCGCACCCCTTGGCTACGCCGACGGGCGGGGCGGGCGGGCACCTATAAAAAAGGTCGGCGTTGCCTACAACTCCTCCCCGGAGAGCAAGGCGGCGCTTGCGATGGCCCGCACGCTTGCGGCACGGACCCGCGCAGAGGTTCACGCGCTGGACGTCGTCTCAATTCCCACAGTCGCCTACACCGGGATCATTCCTCCCGCGCTCGGGGATAGCGTCGAGGTGATGCTCCAAGAGGCAACCGACCGCATGAGCAAGCTGCCCGATGTCGAGGGTCGCGCGGTCTACGGCCTCGCGGGTGAGGAGCTGGCCGCCTTCGGCGATCAGGTAAATCTCCTGGTGGTCGGCTCACGCGGCTACGGGCCAGTCAAGCGCCTGGTGCTCGGCAGTACCTCCAACTACCTGGCGCGTCACGCACGCGGCCCACTGCTCGTACTGCCCCGCGTCGTCGCTACCGACCCGGGCGAGGACTCCATCTCGTAGGCCCAGCGTCCGATCCGCGGGAGGCCATGGCTGCGGCTGAGGACCGGTGGCGCCACACGTACAGGAACGAGCCACCGAGCGCCTCGCGCGGGATCAGCTGGGGGTACTGACCGCTACGCAGCCGTATGGGCCATTAGACTTGTCCCGTGGGCTGGCGCGAGCGAGACTGGGCCAAATGGACAGACGCGGAGCGCCAGCGCTTCTTCGGGACCACGCGCTCAACCAGCCGCTCAGCCCCACGGTTCAGCCCCAAAAGCAGTGGTAAGCCCCGAACCCGGAGAGACGTCGCCGCGCTCATACTGATTGCGGCCGCAGTGGCGTATTACAGCGGTGCGCTCAACCATTCCCCCCAGCGCACGATCAGCCCTCCCTTGGGTGGACCCGCTCCAACCCCGTACCTACGGCTACCACACACGCCCCCCACGAGCACCACGCCCGCGCCCCCCTCCCCGCGCTACACCACGATGAGCGGCCCAAGCTCGGTGCCCCGGGGCACATACATGACGGTCACCGGCACGCTCCCTCCAGGCGAAAGCGGCCCCATCATCGTGGAAGGCCAGTGGAAATCAGGACCGTGGTACGAGCTCGCGTCCACGAACGCCCGCAATGGCGGATTTAGGGTGCGCTACACGCTCCCCCGGCCCGGCGTTGTCCACGTCCGCCTCGCGCTGCCCAACGGCAACTACGCCGTTAAAACTATCGACGTCACCTGAGTGCTTGAGCTGGAAGGTCACGCACGTGTGTGATGGACCGACATGCTCATTCCTCTGCGGAACGCAGGCGCTGCGGTAGGCCGTGCCCAGCCGGTATCTTCATGCGGATGCCCGACCAAGACGCAACGCCGACGGGCAGCGCTGGCAGCGGCGAGAGCGCTGCGGTGGAGCCTATCCGCATCGTTCTCGCTGACGATCACGAGGTCGTGCGCAGCGGGTTGCGGCTGCTGCTCGACAGAGAAAGCGACTTCGAGGTCGTCGCCGAGGCCAGCGACATCGACAGCGCCCGGCGCTACGTGCGCGGACACCACCCCAGAGTGCTTGTGCTCGACTTGAACATGCCCGGCGGTTCGAGCCTCGAGGCGATTCCGGTCATCCGCGAGGAGTCGCCCGACACGCAGATCGTCGTGCTGACAATGCAGAAGGAGCCTGCGTTCGCCCGCGAGGCTCTTGGCGCGGGGGCGCTTGGCTATGTCCTCAAGGAGGCCGCCAACAGCGAGCTCGTCGAGGCGGTGCACCGAGCCGCCGTGGGAGAGAGCTACCTTAACCCCAGGCTGGGTGCGCGCATCGCCTCGGAGCCGCCTCCAGGCCCGCCGGACGATCTCTCAGAGCGCGAGGTGGAGGTACTGCGGCTGATCGCACGCGGGCACACCAACGCCGAGATCGCGGCGCAGCTGTACCTATCGGTGCGCACCGTCGAGAGCCATCGCTCGCATATACAGCAGAAGCTCAGGCTCTCCACCCGTGCCGAGCTCGTCGGTTACGCGCTCGAGCGCGGACTGATCAGCCCCGGCGGCGCGCGTAGCGCCTGACTTACGCGCTCTGCCGCGCGCGGTAGTGCTCTTTCCAGATCAGCCGGTAGATCGGGATCTTGCGGGGAAGGCTGCGGACGCCCGGGATGAACGGGATGCAGATCAACGCCAGACTGAGCACGCCCATCACGATCATCACGAGAACGTCGGCGTTTTCTGAGGTCTTGAACGGTTCGACCTGATACCAGAGGGTGTAAAGCCACAGCCAGGTCTGACCTGGATAGCTGCCGGTCTCGTTCATCATGCCCCACTGCTCGCCGAGCAGGTGCTGGGCTTCGGCTCGTTCTGCGAGCAGCCCGCCGTCGGCCATGAACAGCAGCGGCTTGGTGTAGTCGGTCTGGAAGAACTGGTTGCTGGTCAGCAGGCTGCCATCCAGGCCGCCGCTCCTGGCGAGGCCCAGCAGGCTGCCCATCATCGTCGGGACGGGACCGGCGCCGCTCGCCTGGACCGTCACGGCGCCCGTCGTCGGATCGAGTGTGACAGTCTTCGGCGGCGTCTTCTTTTCTTCGACCGCCGTTTCATATTCTTCCAGGGGCTTGGCGTAGGCTTCTCCCCACGCCTTCTGCGTCTTTTCGGGCGCCGCCCGGTACTGGGCGATGGCGCTTTGCAGCGCGGGATCGTTTGGAATCGTCCGCAGCGGGTCGATCACGAAGTCGTTGGCGGTGTTGATCGGATGGCTGACGCCGAGCCACTTCTGCAGGTAGATGAAGGCGGCGTGCTGGCCTTCGCCGTTGTGGTTGTACGGGGGGCCGTAGTTCGGCGGTGTCGCTCGTGCCGTTCGAGCTCCTTTGCTGCCGTCGGCGACGAAGTTGACCGGCTGCTCGCGCGACCACTGCGCGATCGTGCTCGGCTGCTCGTCGGGCGAGGAGAACAGCACCGTCAGCAGGATCGCCAGCAGCGCGATCACGCCGATCGCGACGCACAGCTCCTTGACCAGGTCGTAGGGCGCATAGGCGCCGGTCCACGGCTTTGTGTCGTCGTGAGAGCGCAACCGGCCGAGAAGGCTCACGACGATCCTCCACCGGCGGTAGAGGAAGGTCCCTCCACAACAGCGAGGGCAGGCTCAGACTCAGCCGAGGAGACCTCTGAGGAGACCGCCCGGTCCTCGAGCGCGAACGGCGGCACGACGCCGTGGCGGCGCACGAGCAGCACGTGCGCGACGACGAGCGCGACCACAGCCGCCGGCAGCAGCAGCACGTGGTAGCTGTACATCTGCCCGAAGTTCGTGACGTTGAAGAAGGCTCCAACGCCGACGGAGTTCAGCCCGTCCTTCGCCTGCGTCGAGATCCACTGCGCGTCGAAGTTCTGCTGGGAGACGTAGCCGGTCAGCGCGCACGGGATCGCGACGAGGAACGTCACGGCGCCGGTGATCCACACGCGCGTGCGCCCGCCGCGCCAGGCGGCCATCCAATACTTGCCCCACAGGTGCACGACCATCGACGAAGAAGAACAGCTCCACAGCCCACAGGTGGATGCTGTTGAAGAAGTGTCCGAC
Organism: uncultured Solirubrobacterales bacterium; assembly: GCA_963764655.1. GTDB lineage: Bacteria > Actinomycetota > Thermoleophilia > Solirubrobacterales > Solirubrobacteraceae > Palsa-744. The sequence goes on along the minus strand of CAVXTI010000001.1, from coordinate 656,901 downwards.
GCCGGTGTAGTGCCACCAGGCGGGGCCCTTCAGCGCGAGGATGCAGCCGGAGGCGATGATCACCACCAGCGATGCGATGCTGGCGACCCCGAACACGTAGATCCAGGAGGCCACGTAGGTCGGCTGGGTGTCGGGCAGCAGCTTCTCGGGCGGCAGCGCGTCAACGGCAGCCTCACGGACACGGCCCGTCCACGAAGGTGGAGGGGTCGGCGTCGCGCTCACGAGGACTCTCCGCGTCTACGCGCCGCGCCCGGGAACGGCAGCACGATCGCCAACACGAACACCACAATCATCAGGGCTATCACGACTATGTTCGCCACAGATAGCTGGATGAAGTGCCATTCCACGACGTGCGCCGGATGATTCAGGTTGATGATCGCGCCCATTACACTCATATGCGCCGCTCCTCTTCAAGATTCTGCCAGCCAGCGCGGACGGCGGCTGGGCAACGAAAGCACCCTAAGCTCAGGCCAGTTCACGCGCGTCCGTAGAAACTCCTGCAGCGATCGGTGGCTTCTCACGCGCATGGTCTGTACCCGCCATTCCGGTTGCGTCCCTAGAAACCTGGTCAGCGGTCAGGAGAGTTCTGCCGCTACGCCCCGAGCCCACGCGCGGATCGCGTCCCAGTCGCGGAAGTCACCCTCGGGGGCGCGTAGCGCTCGAACCATCAGCCGCTCGACACGGCTGAGTGCGGTGTGGTCGAGCTTGCCAGCGAAGACCTCGTGACCGCGTGCTCGCATGGCATCCATCGCCTCTGAGATCCGCTCGGGGCCTGCGTCCGCGGGCTGCGGTGGATCGCCGATCGGGCCGACGCTGAACAGCCAGGTTGGGCGAGACGCCAGCTCATCGACCCGCTCCTCGAGCAGCGTGCGTGCCGGCTAAGCCAGTGCCCTGCGTAGATGGCGCTGCCAAGCACGACGGCGTCGGCCCCGTCGAAGCTCTTGACCTCGGCCGCGTCGCGCACACGCACGTCGTGGACGCGACCAAGCTCCTCGGCGATCGCCTCCGCGACCTCCCGAGTGCTCCCATACTTACTCGCGAATACGACCCAGACGTTCATGGTCTCACCCTCCCGCTGGTGCGCGCGGCGTCGAGCAGCACGCGCTGCTCCGCGGCTGCCACCTGCCCTCGTGTTCGGTCGACCGCATCGACGCTGACTGAGATCGCGTCGATTCCGGCGCGCACCAACAGCTCGGCGTACTCGGGATGAACGGAGGGGGCCTGGCCACAGATCGAGGTGCGCAACCCCAGCTCGTGGGCGCGGGGGATCAGCTCGCGCAGGTAGGCCGTGACCGCCGGGTCGCGCTCGTCGAAGGTCTCGGCCAGCACCTCGTTGTCGCGGTCGGCGCCCAGCAACAGCTGCGTGAGGTCGTTTGAGCCGATCGAGATGCCCGTCACACCCAGCGCTGCGTACTCCGCCAGGTTGAAGAGCACCGAGGGCACCTCCGCCATCACCCACAGCTCGAAGCCGGGACGATCGAGCAGGCCCGACTCGGCGATCAGATCGCGGCAGCGGCGCAGCTCGCGGGTGCTGCGCACGAACGGCAGCATCACGTGCAGGTTGTGCATGCCGGCATCCCACACCCGGCGCACGGCCTCAAGCTCCAGCGCGAAGATGTCCGGCTCGTGCGTGTAGCGCAGCGCGCCGCGGTAGCCGATCATCGGATTGGCCTCGTGCGGCTCGAAGCGCTCGCCGCCCCGCAGCCCAGAGAACTCGTTGGTGCGGAAGTCGATCGTGCGGTAGGTGACCGGCCGCGGAGCGAAGCCAGTCGCGAACGCGCTCAGCCCCTCGGTCATCCGAGCGACGAGATCCTCGCCGCGTCCTTCCTCAAGCAAGGTGCGAGGATGGTCGCCCGCCAAGCGCCTCGAGCACCATCATCTCTGCGCGCAGCAGACCGACACCGTCGACGGGCAGTGTCCTTGACGCGCTCCACCTGCGAAGGCTCGGACAGGTTCACGAGGATCTGCGTCGCGGTCACAGGACCGAACCCCTGGGCGCCAGCTGCGCTAGTGCCCGCGACCCGCTCGTCAATGGGGGACGTCGGGGCGGGCTCGCTCGCTCGGGCGCCCTCGAGCACCAAACCGCGAGTAGCGTCGACGGTTACGATCTCCCCGTCGCGCAGGCGCTGGGTCGCCTCTCCGGTTCCGACCACGCAGGGGATGCCCAGCTCGCGCGAGACGATCGCGGCGTGGCAGGTCATGCCACCCGAGTCGGTGACGACGCCCGCTGCGCGGCGCAACAGCGGCAGCCAATCGGGGGAGGTCATGTGGGTGACGAGCACATCGCCGTCGCTCAAGCTCGCAGCGTCTGCGAGCGAGGTGAGCACCCGCGCGGCGCCGCTGGCGCTGCCCGGCGCTCCACCCAACCCGCGCAACAGCACAGTCTGCGGCTCGTAGCGCTCCGCCGCCGTCGACGGTCGCAGGCCTCCTCGTGGAGGGTGGTGATCGGACGGCTCTGCAGCATCCACAACGTACCGTCGGGGTCAAACGCCCACTCGGTGTCCTGTGGGGAACCGTAGTGCTCCTCGATGCGCAGGCCCAGTGCGGCCACAGCCATGACCTCCCGCTCATCCAACGTGGGACGCAAGCCCTCCTCGCGCGAGAGGGGCCGCGTCCGCGTGCTGCCCTGCGGGTCATATTCGATCGCGAGCTCTTGCAATGAACGCCGGCATAGGCGACGTCATCTCTGCCCAGACACGCGAACGACCGCACGAGCTCGATGCGGGAACGGATATCGACATCGCTAGCAATGCTCATCGGGCCATCACTCCTCGGTGGCTCCCTGCTTTTCCTATGCAGAGAAGTCAAGCCAGCGAGACCATCCACAGCTACCGCCCTCGGCACTGAACGCGCTCCGTAGTTGCCACCCATGACTGCGCTCTTCGCGAGCGTAGTGTTGGGCGCCATGAGAGTTATCGCCGAGCAGCAGCTCAAGGAGGCCCTTGGGACGCTCGCGACGGTGGAGCCCAGGGTCGTCGCGAGCGGGAATCTCGCCACCCCGCGAGCGCTGCTCGACGCACTGGAGCGCACGGTGGAGCGCTACCGGCTGTTCATGCTCGCCGCACAGGGCCCGCTGCCCGCACGCGACGGGGTGATCCTCGAGACGCCGTTCGTCGGACCCGGGATGCGCGACGCAGGCGAGCGGCTGGACTACCTGCCGATGCGCCTCTCACTCGTCCCGCGACTGTTCGCGACGATGCGCCCGCCCGACGTCGTGCTGTTGCACACCTCGACTCCCAGAGCGGGGAAGCTCTCGCTCGGAATCGAGGTGAACATCCTCCCAGCCGCCATCGAGCAGGTCCGTGCGCGCGGCGGGTCTGGTGATAGCGCAGATGAACCCTCACATGCCGTACACGCTCGGCGACAGCGAGCTTGACCAGGACCTCATCGACCTCGCGGTCGAGGTAACGGAAGACCTCCCCACGCCTGCGATCGGACCAGAGCACGAACACGCCGAGCGGATCGCCGAGCTCGTCGCCGGCTTGGTCGAGGACGGCTCCACGCTGCAGCTCGGTATCGGCCAGGTCCCCGATGCCACTCTGCGCGCGCTCGCCGGCAGGCGCAGGCTCGCGATCTGGTCGGAGATGGTCAGCGACGGTGTGATGGACCTCGACCGCGGCGGAGCGCTCGATCCAGCACGACCGATCACGTGCTCTTTCCTGTTCGGCTCGCCTGAGCTCTACGAGTGGGTCGACCAGAACCCCAGGCTGAGGATGACTCGCACCGAGACGACCAATGACCCGTCCCGCATCGCCGCGCACCCGGCGATGATCTCTGTCAACACGGCGCTGCAGGTCGATCTCTCAGACCAGGCCGGCGCCAGCCACATCGGCGGACGCCTGTACTCCGGGTTCGGCGGCCAGCCCGACTTCGTCGAGGGCGCCCTGCACTCACCCGGAGGTCACGCCGTGATCGCGCTGCGCTCCTGGCACGAGCGCAGCGACAGCTCGACGATCGTGCCTCGCCTGGACAGACCCGGTGACCTCCTTCCAGCACTCCGCGGTCAGTCACCGAGCAGGGCGCCGCGCACATCTTCGGGCGCAGCCAGCGCGCGCAGGCCCGGCTCATCATCGAGCACGCCGCGCACCCCGACGCGCGCGAGCAGCTACGCGATCATGCCGCGACGACTCGGCCTCGACACCACGCTCAAGCATCCGATGCGAAGCGTTCGCGAGCCAGCCGCCAGCCCGCGGTGAGGAACTCGACTCTCTCCTCCGGTCCCTCGTGGCGCACCACACGAGCATCGAATCCTTCACGGAAGACATCCAACATCGCGCTGTTCTCACAGAGCACCTCAGCGACGAAATGCGTGATCCCATGCTGCTCGGCGACGATCGCCAAGCGCTCGATGAGGATCGTCCCGAGCCCGCGGCCGTGGAGATGATCTGCGACCTCGACCGCGACTTCAGCACGTGTGTCATCGAGCTGGACGTATGTAGCGTGCCCGACGAGCATGCCCTCGTCGTCATGGGCGACGAGCCCGTAGTGTCTCGTGTTCGCGGTGGCTGCCAGGTGCGCAGCAGACCTGATGTCTACCGCGCCGCTGAAGAACCGTAGGCGCCGGGCCTCCAGGCACAGTCCCATGAGAAATGTCCGCAGCGCGGGCTCATCTGCGGCCGTGGCCGGGCGCACTGTGACTCGCGAGCCGTCACGCAGCCGGACGAACTCTACCTCCGACGGGTCGGCTAACACCGTCGTGGCTGAGACAGGGAGCGTTGGACATGCGCTTCTCACGATGCCAACACTCCTACACGCCACAAGATCGGGCATCAGAGATTGGCCGTCAGCTTGACGCGGAAAACTACCTCAGGGTGACTACAGGGACCAGTAGTGGCCGATGTGCGCAGCGGCGCGCGATGTCAGCAGCGGCTCGGGCGCCGCGGATCGCGCCGTCTTATCCCCGCCCAGCGCGGCGAGCGTCGCCTGCACGGATTGCGCCAGGGCAGCGGGTTCGTAGCCGCCCTCGAGGACTGCTCCGAGTGGCACGTCGAGTTGGGCGGCCAGGCCGCCCACGTGGCGAGCCATCTCGGCGAAGGAGTCCGCCTCCAGGCGGCAGCTCGCCAACGGGTCTTCGCGGTGGGCGTCAAAGCCGGCGGAGATCAGCACGAGCTCGGGCTCGAACGCCTCGGCGACGGGAAGCACGATGTGCTCGAGCAGCGACAGCCACAGGTCCTCCTCGGAGCCGGCCGGGACGGGCAGGTTGATCGTGTAGCCCTCTCCGGGACCGGAGCCCACGTCGCTCAGAGAGCCCGTCCCGGGATAGATCCCCGATTGGTGGATGCTCGCGAACAGGACATCCGAGCGGCGGCGGAATGCCTCGGCGGTGCCGTTGCCGTGATGGACATCCCAATCCAGGATGAATACGCGCTGGGCGCCCAGCTCGCGGATCGCCAGCTCGGCCGCGATAGCGATGTTGTTGAACAGGCAGAAGCCCATCGCGCGATCCGGTTCGGCGTGGTGGCCTGAAGGTCGCACGCCGCAGAACCCGATGGTCGCCTCTCCTGCCATCAGCGCGCGGGTCATCTCACAGGCGCCGCCGGCGGCGTGCAGCGCAGCGCGGTAGGAGGGCTCTCCGACGAAAGTGTCCGGGTCGATCGCGCCGCCGCCCGCGAGAGACAATTCCCTGATCTGCCGCACGTGAGCGGAGCTATGGACCAGCGCAAGCTGAGCCTCCGACGCTGTTGGCGCCTCGCGTCGCTCCCAGCCAAGCCAGTCGTGTGCGTCCAAGAGCTTCTCGATCGCCTCAAGCCGCTCCGGGGTGTCCGGGTGCTCTGGCATGTGCGCCCGCGGATCGTGTTCCAGGCAAGCTGGGTGGCTGAAGTAGAGACCGGCCATCTAGTGTGGGAGCGGGGCGCCGAGTAGCCCGGCCGCGGCGCCTATTGTGCCGGCGGCGAGCAGCGTCAGCACCACGCTACGACGTAGCGCGAGCAAGGCGATGGCCGCAGCGGCGAGGAGAACGTACTGCCACATCTCGCTCAGCGCGCCGGCAAGCGGGACGGCAGAGCCGATGATCGCCCCGGCCGCAGCGGGGGCGGCCCCGGCGAGGAACGCGGCAACTCGCTCGTTGAGCAGCAGCCGCTCGAAGCGCGTTGCGCCGAACAGGATGAAGGAGAACGAGGGCGCAAAGGCGACGAGTGCGGCCAAGAGCCCTGCGGGAAGCCCGCCGGCGGAGTAGCCGACAGCCGCGACGGTGTGAGTGACCGGCCCTGGAGTCACCTGACCGAGCGCCACAGCATTGAGGAACTGCCCGTGAGTCATCCAGTGGTAGGTGCCAACCGCGTCTGATTGCATCAATGGCACGATCACGAACCCGCCGCCGAAGGCCAGCGCACCGACCTTCAACGCAGTCCATATCAGCGCGCCTGTCCCGCCGGGCTCTGTGACCGCGGCGAGCAGCGGCCAAGCATGAAAGCTCATGCCGGCGTCGGCGAGCTGGCGCTGCCACGTCAGCTCAATCGCACCGCACGCCAACAGGACGAGCACAAGCCACGGGCCGGTCGTGGCCGCCGCGATCCCTCCGGCGAGCGCGTAGATGAAGACGCGGGGCCGCTGGGCATCCGTGGCGCGTCTCCAGATCGGAACGGCGACCCCCAGACCGGCCCTGACCGCGACAGCGGCGACGGCCGCCCCGGCTCCCATCCCGGCACCCCGTGCCCATACGGGCGGCGACCCCGCGAGGAACAGCACAGAGAGCGCAAGGATCAGCGCGAGGCCGGGCAAGACGAAGCCCAGCCCGCCGACGAGTGCTCCCTTGGCACCACGCAACCGCCAAGCGCAGTAGATCGCAAGCTGCGTTGAGGCCGGGCCAGGCAGCAGGTTCGTCGCCGCGATCGCCCGCTCGAACTGCACCTCGGTCAGCCATCTCCGGCGCGTTACGCACAGCTCGCGGAACAGCGCGACGTGCGCGGGCGGCCCGCCGAACCCTATGCAGCCGATTCGACCCCACTCTCGTGCGATCTCGGTGAGCGGCAGTTCTGCCGGGCAGTCCGCAGGTCGCATCGCGGCAGGGTACGCGCTCGCTCATCGTGTCCGCGGATATCAACCTAGAGCTTGGTCTGATCGGCGAGCCAGTCATCGAGCATGGGGCGCGTGAAGCGGATGTGCCGTCCTGCTCGATGGCAAGGAAGGCGACCAGCCCGCACGGCCTCGTAGACCCAGCTTCGAGGAGAGGTAGCGCCAGAAGCCGAAGGTCAGGTTCGCAATGACCTTGCCGGGAGGCGCTGAGGTGCCTCCCGCATCGCGCACGGCCGCCTCGATGATCTCGCGTGACTTGCGATTGACATCCACGGACGATGGCGCCCTGCCGTGGGCGCGCTTGGTGCGGTGTAGGGGCGGGAACACGATCGTTGCGGCAAAAGTCCAGTGCGCGTATCCCGCAGGCGTGGAGCCTGTCAAGGCTCTGTCGTAGGTGTTGCAAAGCGCAACCTCGAAGTGTGCGAGGTCGCGAAGCACCGCCGCGCTGGCACGTGCGTTCCGCTGGCACGTGCGTTCCAGTCGTATAGGGCAAGCGCCTTGGCTCGGTCCTGACCTGCCTCATCCAGGTATCTCTGGAGGCGAGGGGCGCTCAACCACTGCTCCAGCCACGGCCCGTCCTTGGGCTGCCCTGCATGATTGGCATCAGGAGTCATTGTGCTTTGCTGCCGGCGGCTTTATAATTCCATTGGAAAGCCCCGGTGGACCGCTGACTTCGGTCATGTCGCCGGGGCTAAGTCGTTTAACGACGGTAGGCGAGGCGTTTGCGACTCGTCTACCTTGCCGGATGATTGTTCACGCTCAGGACAGCGAGTGCGCCGAGTCGAGGTTGAGCCGAATGCGATCTGCCGGAAGCGCAAAGACCTCGTTTTCGAGCAGGGAAGTACCGGCAGATGTATTGCTCGATCTGCCGCCGACAGTCGGCCTCGGCGACGCGCCGTGCTGCCCGCTGTTAGTGCGGCAGGGGAGCGCCTGCGACTGAGGCGAACAGGCCCACGGCGCCGGCAGCGAGCAGTGTTTGTACGACCCCGCGCCGCAGAAGCAGCAGCGCTACCGCGGCGGCGGCCAGCACGGCGTACTGCCACCCCTCTTGTAGAGCACTCGTCAGCGGGATCGCGGCACCGAGAATCGCGCCTATCCTGGCGGGTCCGGCGCCGTCGAGGAACGCGCGTGCGGCGGCGTTCTGGCGTAGGCGCTCGAAGCGCTGGCCGCCGAGCAGAATGAACGAGAACGACGGCGTGAAGGCGACGACCGCGGCGAGCACGCCGCCAGCGATGCCGTGCGCGGCATAGCCGACGGCGGCGACGGTAGCGACGACGGGGCCGGGAGTGACCTGCCCCAACGCAACGGCGTTCAGGAACTGGCCGCCCGTCATCCAGTGGTAGACGTTTACGGCGTCGGCCTGCATCAGCGGCACGGTTACGAACCCGCCGCCGTAGGCGAGCGCGCCCACCTTGAACGCGGTCCACACAAGCGCGCCGAATCCGCCCGCGCCGCCCGCGACCGCGGCGAGCATCAGCGGATTGAATGACAGCGCAGCTACCGTGCGTCGCCGCCAAGCCAGCTCGAACGCTCCGCACGCCAGCAGAACGAGGACGAGATAGCTGCCGATCGTCGCCGCTGCCACCGCGGCCGCGAGCAGATACGCCAACCAGCGCAGCGCGCGCCCGCGCGCAGCCCGCACCCGCTCGAAGCTCGGGGCAAGCAGACGCAGCGCGGCGTGAACGGCCACGGCCGCGACCGCCGCGCCCGCACCCGCTCCAACGCCGATCACCCATTTTGGCGGCGCGCTGGCGAGGAACAGGACCGACAGCGCCAGCACCATCACGACGGCGGGCACCGCGAACCCGAGGCCGCCGACGATCGCGCCCCACGGCCCGGCAACGCGATAGGCGCAGAAGATCGCAAGCTGCGTTGACGCGGGACCGGGCAACATGCCGCACGCGGCATTGGCGTCCTCGAACGAACGGGCGTCCATCCATTCGTAGCGGTCGATGACCAGCCGACGCAGCATCACAATGTGCGCGGCCGGCCCACCAAACCCCGTCACGCCGATCCGTGTCCACTCCTTTGCGACGACCCTCAGCGGGACTGGACCCGCCGGATGCTTGCGCTCACGACGCGAAGGGTCTGCGTGTTCTCGTTCGCCGGGCGAGGTCGTCGCCCGGGGCGACCGAGCGACGCTACCGCGGCTTGGAGCCATTCGTCGCTAACGATACTGGAGTGCCCCCGGTTTCGTGTCCACGGAAAACGAGGGCGGCCCACGCCCTCGCTCGACCCGACGATGGGCCAACCGTCCTGACTCCTCGTCCCAGGATGGTTGCACGGACCAATGATCGGAATTACTGCGATGCCAACCGTCTGTGGCATACCGAGAGCGCGAGTAACCTGGACTCGATCAGGGACCGACGTCAAGATCGACCGTAAAGGCCCAGCCGGTCAAGTGAGGGGAGGTCAAGCCGCCGGTGCGCGGTGCTGATCCACCCAAGCAGAAGTGCAATATCCATGAGGAGGGTCTTTCCAACGCCGTTTCGCGTGTCCTGTGACGACGACTTGTCTGTCGTGTCGGCAACGATAACGTTGATGCCCACATGCAAAGTCACGGTCTTAAACCGCGAGTCGTTGGCGCTGATCGAGTGAATCATTTTACAATCCGCAGGTTTCCGCTATCGAATTCGATAGCTCCCATGATGAATAGCAGGTCAAGCGCATTGACAAATCGATCAAAAACACCTACGGCGCTGTCCTGGCTCAGTTCCTCCCAGAGTTGGTTAACGGAGCGAGATCGATCTAGTTGCTCAAGTATGCGCGATGCGACCCCGAGTAGGATTGGGCTGGACTCACATGCTTCGTTGGAAGGATCACGGCTCGAACACCTCGCAGATACGAAAGAGATGTACAAACACGGCCAAGCCTGCGACCTGGCAGGTGAGATCATGGTGTGGAGCTGCAACAAAGTTGCGGAGCCCGAAGAATAGCTCGTCACCCCGTAGACCAGAATCATATAGCTGGTTGTACTCGTGGACGAAGCCACCGCGAAGGCGATCAGGAAAGTCAGTGTCGTGGGCTGCGCGTGTCGCGATGTAATCCTTGACGAGGTCCGCTCCGAGCATGCCGACGGACATGTCATGTGAAATATGGTCCGAGAGCCCGTTCTTAGTCATCTTGATGCGAACACCTGTAAGGGTGAAGCCAGGGGTGGAAGTGATCGGCGATGACGCGACAGTTTTCCTAGGGGGAGTCCACGACGGTCAAAAAACGTTCCAGGTGAGACGCAATTGAGACATGGATCGTGGTCAGGGCAAGAGCGCCGCCGCCCGTTGTCTCTGTGGATGGCGATTGCCGATCCGGAGCAGACTCTGACGCAGATTCGATTTCAGCATTGATTGCGTCTTTGATCGTTGTTGGCAGATGAAACTGCAGCATCTGGGAGTGTCTTGCGGGGCGTGGTCGGGAGTCTTTGAACGTGTGTCGGGCCTGAAGCGCCGTTCTTTGCACCATTTCGTGTCCCGTTTGCGGTGGTTGGCCGGATTAAGCCTGTATATGGGTTTTCTAGCGGCATGGAGATCGCGTTATGCAGACGTATATGGACGCAGAGATAGTCGCTTGGATCGGTCGTCTTGGCGCGGCCGGCGCCGGGCATGTGATGCGCTGCTTCGGGCTGAGTCGCACTGTGGCCTATCGCCGGTTGGGCTCGCTTGCCTGTGAAGGGCTCCTCGAGCATCACGCCGTGTTGTTCGGGCGCCCGGGCATGTATTCGGCCACGATGGTCGGCCTGCGTTGGCAAAGCCTTGGTCGCTTTGGGGTGTGCAGCGTGCGTCCGGGTGGGTTCGAGCACGCGTGGCAAGTCGCTCAAGCCTCGGTCGAGCTGGGTCATCACCTGCCGGGTTGGGGTGTCCTGAGCGAGCGGGAGGTCAGGTCGGTCGAGGCGGATGAGGATGGCTTGTTCGCATCGGTTCAGGTCGGGAGGGTCGGCGATCGTCAACTGCTCCACCAGTCAGCAGACCGAGAACGGCTTCGTCGGATCTGGGCCGTCGGGCCGCGGAAGCCGCAGGCGCGACTACGACTACGAGATCCATCCCAGTCGTGTACAGCAGCTCTACACCGGCCAAGCGCTCGTGATCACACCAGGCAGCGGACAGCCGCCCACGATCACCACGATCCACCACCCAACGAGGCATATCGATGAACGGATCGGTCGGAGGATGAATACGGAGTACTTCGTCGAGCTGGACGAAGTGTCTGACGACCGAATGCACGTTCGGTTTAGGACCTATGGGCGCGACATCATGGACTATGCGGTGTTGCTTACGGCCGAGAGAGATGGGAAGAGGCACACCGTTCGGCTTTACGACGGCGCGCACGGCATCAACGAGATGCATCGCTACACGCGCGCTCAAGGAAAGCAACAGGGAGAGGTGTTCTACGGCGGTACCCTTGGAGAAGGCATGCGCGCTGCGATCGAGCAGATCAAGCGCACTTATCAGTCGATGATCGAGGCATGGCAAGCGCAATGAGCACGAACACCAACGAGTCTCCTGCGATGCGGGTCATGGAGGAAGCTATCGAGCTGGCCATCCAAGAACGCTCGCCCTATCCCGAACGCGCCGCGTTTATCGACGCCGATACTCCCAAAACGGAGAAGGCGATCAAGAGCGCCCTCGATGAACAGCGGGCAGTGGTGCTCGTCTCAGCCGACGGCAGCAGGCGTGTCCTGCTCCCAGAGCCCGTCCACAGCTAGCGACTCTCCGCCAGCGCGCGACCGCTGGAGAAACTCCTGGGAAACTTTGGACTTTGTCCGCAGTCTGCGCTACACTGAAAACGTCGTGTTTGCAGGACATTCGGGATGCCGGAGGAGGGACTCGAACCCCCGACACGCGGATTATGATTCCGCTGCTCTAACCAACTGAGCTACTCCGGCGGGAGCGGGGAGTTTAGCCTCTCGCGACAGATCGTCTGGTCGTGCTCGCCGCTTGCCCCGCACCCCTGCGATGACGCCCAACAAGCCCCTGCTAGCCGTCCCAAATGTGTCTGAGGGTCGCGAGCGAGCGACTGTGCGGGAGATCGCGCGGGCATTCACGGCGCGTGGCATGGCGGACCTGCTGGATGTCCACTCCGACGCCGACCATCACCGCACCGTGCTCACCCTCGCGGGCATCCAAGGCGAGCTCTCGGGCGCGCTGCTGGCGGGCGCCTCGGCGGCAGCGGAGCGGATCGACGTTGGGGAAGGCCGAGACCCGGTGGACGTCGGCGCGCACCCGCACGTCGGCGCGGTCGACGTGATGCCGGTCGTGTACCTCGACGCGGCTCAGCGCGGAGCGGCGTGCGCGGAGGCGCTGGTGGTGGCGCATGAGATCGGCGAACGGCTCGGGGTGCCGGTGCTCCTGTATGGCGAGCTCGCCCAGGGGCGCACGCGCGCTGAGCTACGGCGCGGAGGCGTGACCCGCTTGGAGGAGAGGCTGAACGCGGGCGAGCTGCGCCCAGATTTCGGCCCGGCGCGGCTGCACCCGACGGCCGGTGCGACGCTGGTGGCGGCGCGCGAGCCGTTGGTGGCATTCAACCTCGAGCTCGCGCCGCCCGCGAGCGTCGAGGACGCGAAGCGCATCGCGAGCCTGATTCGCGAAGGCGGCCCGGAGGGCCTTTCCGGAGTGCGGGCGATCGGGGTGTCCTTGCGCAGGGCCGCGAGGCGCTCTCGTGGGCGTGCTGGCGAGGGAAAGGAGACGGGGGATCGGAAGCGCCACAAAGGAGCGCCTCCCGCGCGCGGGGAGGATGGGCCATTCGGAGAGACCATCGCGCAGGTCTCGATGAATGTGGAGCGCCCGCTCGAGGTTCCGTTGCGCGTCGTCGTGGAGGCCGTGCGCAGGCATGCGCAGGTCGCTTGCGGCGAGCTCGTGGGCCTTGTGCCGCGTGCCGCGCTCGAGGGCTTTCCGGCAGACATCCCGCTGCCTGGCTTCGATGCCGGGGTGCACGTGATCGAGAACGCACTAGGGTTCTAGGTGTCTCGCAACAAGGCGGGACGCAGGTATCCCGTGTAGAGACGCGAAACAAGGCGCGAGATGGCTCAGACGAAGCGCAGGCGGCAGACCAAGCATCGCGGCAACGCGGCAGGCGTCGTGGAGTCACGCGGGCGCACCGGGCGCAAGCCGACGACAGCCGAGAAGACCGGCAAGGGCGGGGGAGCGGCCGCGGATGGCAAGGACAAGCGCGTGAGTCGCCTCGAACAGGCGCCGACGTGGCGCGGGGCGTTCTACCGGGCGATGGCGGCGGCGGTCCTGATGCTGCTGATCAGCATCCTGCTCTTGAAAAAGCCCAACGAGGCGATCGCGCTGTTCCCGATCGTGCTGATCGGGTACGTGCCGATCAGCTACTACACCGACTCGTGGCTTTACAAGCGCAGGATGGCGAGCAAGGCCAAGCAGACAGGTGGGGCGAGCGTGAAGTGATCGACGTGCGCGCGTTCACCGTTGGGCCGGTGCAGGAGAACGCCTATCTCGTGCGCGCGGACGCACAGGCGACGCGCGCGCTGATGATCGACCCGGGTGAGGAGCCTCAGCGCCTGCTCGACGCGGCAAGCGCGCTCGACGCGGAGATCGAGGCGATCCTGATCACGCACTGCCACTTCGACCATATCGGCGCGGTGGCGCCTGTCGCGCGCGCTACGGGAGCGCCGGTCTACTGTCCAGAGATTGAGGTGGGGGTGCTCGCGGACATCATGAAATGGACGATGCCGGGGTTTGGCCCGTTTGAGAGTTGGAATGCTGAGCACACGGTCAAGGGTGGCGAGCGATTGCGCCTGGCGGACCTGGGCATCGAGGTTCTGTCCACGCCGGGTCACAGTCCCGGTCATGTGACTTATGCGATCTCCGTCGCGACGGGCGCGGAGGACATTCGATCATCGGATGTGCCGCGAGTGAGTTCGAGTGGCGAGCGCATTCCGTCCCACGTGGCGCCCGTGTTGCTCTCCGGCGACGTGCTGTTCCAGGGGTCGGTCGGCCGCGTCGATCTGCCGGGCGGGGATTGGCAGACGCTCGAGCGCTCGATCGGCACGCTGATGGAGCGCTTCGAGCGCGACACGATCGTCTATCCGGGGCACATGGGGGTGACGACCCTCGGCCGTGAGTGGGACGCCAACCCGTTCCTCAGCGAGCTGCGCGCCGGCGCGATGGCGCCCGCGCCCGTGCGGGCGCGCGGAACTTGAGCGGCGAGCGGATCAAGGCGCCGCGCGGCACGTTCGACGTGCTCGGCGAGCAGGCGGCGATGCGCACCGCCCTGGAGGCGCGCGCGCGCTCGATCCTCGAGGGCGCCGGCTACGAGCGGATCGAGACCCCTGCCTTCGAGGCGACCGAGCTGTTCGCCCGCGGCGTGGGCTCATCGACGGACATCGTGCAAAAGGAGATGTACACGCTGACTGACGGCAGCGGGCGCTCGTTGACGCTGCGCCCAGAGGGCACGGCGCCGGTGTGCAGGGCGTATGTCGAGCATGGCATGCACAAGCTGCCCCAGCCAGTGAAGCTGTGGTACCTATCGAGCTTCTTCCGCTACGAGCGCGCGCAAGCGGGCCGCTTTCGTCAGTTCTGGCAGGTAGGGGCGGAGGCCTTCGGCTCAGAGGATCCAGCCGTCGACGCCGAGTCGATCGTGCTGCTCGGGGCGCTGCTCGAGGAGATGGGGGTCAGGGAGGCGCGGTTGCGCCTCTCGAGCCTCGGCAGCGGCGACAGCCGCGAGCGCTACCGCGAGCGCTTGCAACAGTATTTGCGCACCAACGAGGGACGCCTCTCAACCGAGGTCAGGGAGCGCATCGACCTCAACCCGCTGCGGGCCTTCGACTCCGCCGACGAGGGCACGATCGCCGTGATGCATGGGGCGCCGCGCCTGCTCGATGAGCTGGACGTCGAGGACGCCGAGCACTTTGCCGCGGTGCGCGAGCTGCTCGAGCGAGCCGGGGTCGCCTACGAGGTCGATCCGACGTTGGTGCGCGGCCTTGACTACTACACGCGCACCGTGTTCGAGTTCACGAGCGATGCGCTAGGAGCACAGAGTGGCGTGGGTGGCGGCGGACGCTACGACGGGCTCGTCAAGCAGCTCGGGGGACCGCCCACGCCAGGGATGGGCTGGGCAGCCGGGATCGAGCGGGTCCTGCTCGCCGGCAGCCCGCCGGTGGCGGGCGGCCACGCCGTCGACCTCTACGTGGGGCTTTCCGATTTGGGGGAGGATGGGTCGTGCTCGCGGGCGAAGGCGGCTGCGTTTGAGATCCTCAGCGGAGCGCGCTCGGCGGGGCTGACGGCGCAGATGGAGATGGCGGGACGCTCGCTGAAGGGCCAGCTCGGCCACGCGAACCGCATAGGCGCGCGTTTCGTGGCGATCGTGGGAGAGCGTGAGACGCTCTTGAAGGACATGCAAGACGGAGCGCAGGAGACGCTTGAGACAGGCAAGGTTGTGCACGCTGCCCTGCGCGGCCTGCGCGAGCTGGCATAGCTTCGGCCCGTGAGGCGATCAGCGCGCCGCTGGTGCATAGTTGGTGAGAGAAGATTGGTTTCCGCGCGGTGAAACAGCGCTTGCGGCGCGTCCACAGCCGATCCCGCCGTTCAACTCTCGGCGCGAAGATGCCGAAGTGAGGGACGTGGCTCAACTTTCGCGTCCTTATCAGATCGCCCTCGGCGCGGTGGCGGTGCTCGGGCTGGTGTGGATGATCGCCCTGCGCGGTCACTCCGCGAACCCGAGCGAACCGACGCCCGCCAGCTCGCCCGCGCGGGCTACGGCGACGGCTAAGGCCACGGGCGCGGCCGCCGAGGCCAAAGCCGCCGCGACGCCGACCCCGATCTACCACGGGGCCGCTCCCGGCGTGGAAGGACTCACGCGGGCGATCGCCAAAGCGCACGGCGCGGTTGCCACCTCACAGCAGAACGCACAGCAGCTCGGGAGCAAGTCGGGCGAAGCCTCCGGCGAATCGCAATCTTCCACAAGTACGCCTTCGAGTGCGGCGGGCGCGCACGGCGCCACCGGCGCCGCGGCTGAGCAGAGCACGATCGAAGCGTCTGCGCTCGCGCGCAAGACCGCCGCGCGACATCACGCGCACGCCGGCGCAACCCAAAAGGCTCACAAGGGGCGCACGGTGCAACAGTTGGCGGTCGAACATGAGCTTGCACAGGGCAAGACCGCGATGCTTGTGTTCTGGAATCCGCGTTCCACGGTCGACCGGGATGTGCGGGCACAGGCCGTCGCGCTCGCCGGCGGTTCGAAAGGCGCCGTGACCGTGCACATGGCGCTCGCCCACCAGGTGGGGATGTTCGGGACGATCACAGAAGTGGTCCGCGTCTACCAGACGCCAACGATCCTGATCGTAAATCGGCACGGGGTCGTGAGCACGCTCACTGGGCTCACCGACGTGTTCGCGCTCCGACAAGCGGTACGCGAAGCCCGCGGCGCCGGTCGTTAGGGGACCTCCCCTTGCGGCGCCTCTCCGGTCGTCGTCTTTAGGCGGACTGCGCGAGACCCGCCATCCTCCGGTCGCGGTCGTGGCAGCGCTGGTCCGTACACTCGACAGACGATGGGCGTCGAGGCGCTTGCCAATCACATGGAACGACCCCTCGGGCGCGGTCACGTGCCCGAGGACGCGTGCACCGGCGCCGCCGGAGGGGCGGCGTGCGGCGATTTGATTCGCGTCTCCGTCGCGGTCGACCGCGACAGCCCCGAGGGCCGGATCGTGGACGCGGGCTTCGACGCGAGCGGTTGCGGCGCGGCGATCGCCGCGGGCAGCGCCGTCATAGGGCTAGTGCGCGGAGCGGGCCTCCTGGACGCGGCCCGTGTCGGCACCGCTGAGATAGTCGCGGAGCTAGGCGGCCTGAGTGCCTCCAAGCTTCACGCCGCCGAGCTCGCGGCCGACGCACTGCACAGGGCACTGGGCTGGGCGGCTCGCGAACGGGCGTCGCTCGCCCAAGCGGAGTCGCGCACGCTGGTGGCGATGAGCGGGGGAGTCGACAGCGCCGTGGCGGCGCTGCTCGTCAGCAGGCAGGAGCGGGAGACGATCGCGGTGACGCTCGAGCTGTGGTCTGATCCCGAGAACGACGGCGAGCGCAGCTGCTGCTCGGCCCAAGCGGTGCGCGCGGCACGCGAGATCGCGCACGGGATGGGAATGGCGCACCTCTCGATCGACCTGCGCGAGGAGTTCCGGGCGGGCGTCGTGGATGGCTGGCTCGCCGATCACGCGGCGGGGTTGACGCCAAACCCGTGCGTGCGCTGCAACGGCAAAGTGCGCCTCGACGCGATGCTCGACCTCGCCGAGCGGCTGGGAGCGCAGACGCTTGCCACCGGTCACTACGCACGGGTCTGGCGCGCCGCGCACACGGCCTCGAGCGAGGGCACACCCAAGGCGCGCGTCGGCGCCGCCGCGCCCGCGAGCGTCGGAAGCGCGGATGGGGAGCCGCTGCTGCGCGTGGCGGTCGACGAGAGCAAGGATCAGAGCTATGCGCTCGTCGCGCTCTCCCCGCGCTCGCTGGCACGGCTGCGCTTCCCCCTCGGCGAGCTGACCAAGGCCGAGGTGCGCGAGCGCGCCGCTGATGCGGGCCTGGAGGTCGCGCGCAGGCCCGACTCGCAGGATCTGTGCTTCCTGGCTGGCACGAAGCGCAACGACTTCCTCGCGCGCCACGGCGGGCTGAGCAGACGTCCCGGAACGATCGTCGACCGTGAGGGGCGCGAGCTCGGCGAGCACGGGGGGGTGCACACCGTCACCGTCGGCCAGCGCCACGGCTTGGGGATCGGCGGCGGCGCGGCGGGCGGGCCTCTATATGTGATCGCCACAGACGCGCGCGCCAACACGGTGACAGTGGGCTCGCGTGAGCAGTTGCGCACCGGCCGCGTGCGAGTGCGCGACGTCACCCTGCACACGGACGGGGAGAGCGTAGACGGGGTGAAGGTGCGCTATCGCGGATCGCGGATGCCCTGTCGCTTGGAGGGCTCGCCCCGCGCCGGTGGCCATGAGTGCCTCGATGTGCGGATGCTCGAGCAGATCGAGCGCACGGCTCCCGGTCAGGTGGCCTGTCTGTACGCGGGCGATGTGATCGTCGGTCACGGCACTATCGCCCTCGCGGTCGATGCGGGTCCTGGCGCTTGACTATGGCAGCGCGCGCTGCGGCTGTGCGCTGAGCGACCCCACTGGCACGATCGTCACGCCGATCGAGGCGGTGTCGCGACCGACGAGCCGGCGTGGCCTGGCGG
The DNA here is from genome assembly GCA_963764655.1 of uncultured Solirubrobacterales bacterium. Lineage (GTDB taxonomy): Bacteria > Actinomycetota > Thermoleophilia > Solirubrobacterales > Solirubrobacteraceae > Palsa-744. Next base: position 638,718 of record CAVXTI010000001.1, on the reverse strand, counting down.
CGATTGCCGGCCTCATCGCCGAGCGGGAGGTGGAGCGGGTGCTCGTCGGGCTGCCGCTCTCGCTGCGCGGGGAGGACACCGAGCAGACGCGCGAGACCCGCGAGTTCGCGGCCACGCTCGCCGCGCGGCTTGGCGAGAGCGTCCCAGTCGAGTTGCACGACGAGCGCTTCACCACTCGTATCGCCGCCGGCATGGAGCACGCCACCACCAGCGAGGACTCGCGCGCCGCCGCCATCCTGCTGGAGGGGTGGCTCGCGCGATCGCGGTAGGGTCGGGACGCTTTGGCCAGGGAAAACCGATCACAGGCGCGCGAGCGCACCGAGGCGGAGCGCGAGCAGGCCCGCGAAGAGCGCGAGCGCCGTCGCCTGGCCAAGGCCGGCTCCGCGACGGCAGACAGCCCGGTTGAGGCGCTGCCAGCGCCGCCGCTTCCGCCGCCACTGACGGAGCTGCCCGGGGAGCTGGAGAAGCCATCGAATGGTCCCATCGCAAGCGATGCTCCGGCGCTCCAGCCAAGTCAAGCGGACGTGCCCGCGGCGGCCACGCCGCGCTACCGACTGCCATTACCGAGCCCGACCTCGGAGATCTCACGGCAAGCATTGATCTCGCGCGGAAAGCGCCAAAAGGGAGAGCCTAAGTCGCATCGCCCGCGCTCACACCGGCCCCACATCCACCGTCCCCATGTCCCGCGCTGGCGGGGACGCGTGGCGCGTGCGCTCGCACTGCTCGCGCTGATCGCCGTGCTTGGCGCGCTCGCTGTTGGCGCGGTGCTGCTCGTGCGCCACTCAGAACGACCAAAAATCCCACCCCTCCCAGCGGTCGTGAGAGTGGTGATCCCTGAGGGCTACACGCGCACGCAGATCGCTGGACTCGCCCATGCGGACGGCTTGCGCGGCAGCTATCTGACGGCCTCCAAGCGCTCGGCCCAACTCGACCCCAAGCGCTACGGAGCCCCCGCGGGGACGCCGAGCCTCGAAGGCTTCCTGTTCCCGGCCACATACGAAATGGATAGGGCCGCGCCCGCCGCGCGGCTCGTCTCCGAGCAGCTCACCGCGTTTCGCCGAAACTTCGGCGGCGGGGAGGCCCACCGTGCCAAGGCGCTCGGCGTCACCCTTTACCAGCTGCTGACAGTCGCGTCGATCGTGGAACGCGAGGCGGGCACCGCGCACGATCGCCCACTCGTGGCCGCCGTCGTCTACAACCGTCTGCGCCAAGACATGACGCTCGGGATCGACGCCACCCTGCGCTACGCCCTGCACGACTTCGCTCATCCGCTCACCGAAGCGCAGCTGAGCAGCGACTCTCCCTACAACACTCGCATTCACAAGGGCTTGCCGCCAACACCGATCTCCAACCCGGGAGCAGCCGCGATCGAGGCGGCGGCACGGCCCGCGAAAGTCTCCTATCTCTACTACGTGGCCGGCGCCGACGGCTGTGGCGAGCAGGTGTTCTCCACCAGCTACGCCCAGTTTGAAAAGAACGCCGCCGCCTACCGCGAAGCGCTGCGCAAGAACGGCGGGCGCGTGCCAACCTGCGGTAAGGGGTAGCGCGTTGCTCGATCCGATCGCATGCGACTCGCGCGTGAGAAGCTAAGTGCGCCGGCTCGGCGTCATCGGCTGGCCGGTCGCCCACAGTCGCTCCCCAGCGATGTTCCGCGCGGCGTTCGCGGCATGCGAGCTGGAGGACTGGAGCTACCAGCGCCTGCCGCTCCCGCCTGAGCTCTTCGACGAGACGGTGCGCGCTCTCGGCGCAAGCGGGTTCGTTGGAGCGAACGTGACGATCCCCCACAAGCAGGCCGCGCTCAGGATCTCTGACCGCGCCAGCGACGCGGCGCGCGCGATCGGGGCGGCCAACACACTGACCTTTGCAAAGGACGGGGCGATCGAGGCTGAGAACACCGATGCCCCCGGCCTGATCGCCGCGCTCGGACGCTTGACTGGGATGCCCGCCCACCCCAGCGCGCTCGTGCTCGGCGCTGGGGGAAGTGCGCGGGCCGTCGTGTGGGGCCTGCTGGACGCCGGCGCGGCAAGCGTCTCGGTTTGGAACCGAACGCCCGAGCGCGCCGCCGAGCTGGCTCGTGAGCTCGGAGCGCGCGCGGTCGAGCGTCCGGTCGAGGCGAGCCTGCTCGTCAACTGCACGTCGGTCGGGCTGCAACGGTCGGCCAGTGAGGCGGCTGCGCTCAACCAACTCGGCCTGAGCGCCGATCTGGTCGGTGGGTATGCGTATGTCGTCGATCTTGTATATGAAGGCCCCGCTCACCCCGGCCCCACCCGTCCCGGGCCCGCCAAGCCCAGCGCCACCCACCCCGGATCTGACTGTCCTCGGCTCACTCCGCTGCTGGCGGCCGCACGCCGCCACGGGCTGCCGACCGTCGATGGCTTGGAGGTGCTCGTCGCACAGGGGGCGCTCAGCTTCGAGCATTGGACCGGTCGCCCGGCGCCGCTTGCCGCGATGCGTCACGGGGCAGGTGTCAAAGAGCGGGAGCGTTAGTCGAGTGAGACGTCCGAGCGTCGGGTGTTCGACGCGAGGACGCCAGCGATGAGCGCCCCCTTCAGCGAGTTGCGCGACGAGGACGGCGTCTTCGGTGACGGCGAGCCGCAGGTGAGCGTCGAGGTCAACCGCGAGCAGCACAGCTCCGATCAGCCCGAGCAGGGCGGCGACCTGTCCTTCGGTGGGGTCGGCGGGGGGCTCAGGGAAAACGGTGATCCCTACGCTTCGTCGTCGTCCGTGCCCACCCAGGGCGAGTCAGGCACGCCAGGGCCCGAGCCCTCCAAGGGCGTCACGCAACCGAGCCGCCGCGGCTCCTCCTCGCGCTTTCTCACCGATGTGATCGCGGAAATGGGGCTCGCCTCGCGCGAGCGCGTGGACCAGGCGATCGAGGCTTCCCGCAACGAAGGCACGACGCCCGAGCGCGTGCTGCTTGCCGCTGGCGCGATCACATCGGACGGGCTGGCCCGGGCTCTCGCCGAGCGCTATGGCCTCGACCATCTCGACCTCGACCTGTTCCCGGTCGACATGGGTGCCGCCAATCTCGTTGTCAATACCGCCGCCAAGCGCTACCAGGCGGTGCCGGTGGCGTTTGTGGACAAGCGCACGCTGCTGCTCGCGATGGCTGACCCCTCCAACGTGCTCGCGGTGGACGACGTGGCGATCATGACCGGCTATGAGGTGCGCGTCGCGGTCGCCTCCCCGGACGCGATCGGCGACCTCATATCGCGCATGGCTCGCCTCGAGGACGTCGTCTCCGGCGAGAGCGCCATCGAGGAGAGCGAGGAGAGCCAGGCTGAGATCGTCAACCTGCGCGAGACCGCTGACGACGCACCCGTCGTCAAGCTCGTCAACCAGATCGTCGGCCAGGCCGTCGAGCGTGGCGCGTCCGACGTGCACCTGGCTCCCGACGGCCACGAGGTGCGCGTCAGGGTCAGAGTGGACGGCATCCTGCAAGACATAACCACCGTCCCGCGGCGCATGGCCGCGGGCGTCGTCTCGCGCGTGAAGATCATGGCCGAGCTCGACATCGCCGAGCGCCGCCTGCCCCAAGATGGCCGCGTCAGCCTCACCGTCGACGGCCGTCATGTCGATTTGCGCGTGGTCACGCTCCCAAGCGTGCACGGCGAGTCGATCGTGATGCGGATCCTCGACAAGGACTCGGTCGTGATGAAGCTCGACAAGCTCGGCATGGCCGCCGAGGAGCGTGAGCGCTTCGAACGCGCTTTTAGCGAGACCCACGGCGCGGTGCTCGTCACCGGTCCCACGGGCTCCGGCAAGTCGACGACGCTGTACGCGGCCCTGCTCGCGCTCAACACCCCTGAGAAGAACATCATCACAGTCGAGGATCCCGTCGAGTACCAGCTCGCCGGGATCACCCAGGTGCAGGTCTCCGCCAAGGTGGGCCTCACGTTCGCAACGGGCCTGCGCGCGATGGTGCGCGCCGACCCAGACGTGATCATGGTCGGTGAGATCCGCGACCGCGAGACCGCCCAGATCGCGGTCGAGTCGGCCCTGACCGGGCACCTGGTGCTCTCCACGCTTCACACCAACGACGCTCCGTCGGCGATCACACGCCTCACCGAGATGGGGATCGAGCCGTTCCTCGTCGCCTCGGCGCTCGACTGCGTGCTCGCCCAGCGGCTCGCGCGCATGCTGTGCTCAAACTGCAAGCAGCGCACGATCGTGCCGGCGGAGGTCCTGCGCGAGAACGGCTACAAGGCGCTCGTCGACCTGGAGGCCTATGAGCCCAGCGGCTGCCGTCGTTGCAACGGAACCGGCTATCGCGGCCGTCTCGGCATCTACGAGGTGATGACGGTCTCCTCCGACATCCGCCGCATGACGCTCGAGCGCCGTCCCTCGGAGGAGATCCTCGAGGTGGCGATCCGCGAGGGGATGCGCCGCCTGCGCGACGACGGCCTGGAGAAGGTCCGCCAGGGCCTCACCTCGATCGCCGAGATCGCGCGCGTGCTGGGCAGCAGTTGAGATGTGCCGTGCATCTGCCGATAAGGGGCGCATGACCTCCCACTCGCACACCGCCGAGCGACGGGCGAAGCGATGAGCATCGACTTCGCCGATCTCCTGATGGAGGTCGTCGCGCGACGCGCGTCAGACCTGCACCTCTCCGCCGGAGCGCCGCCGACGGTACGGGTCCGCGGCCGTCTCGACCGGCTCGAGGGCTATCCGGTGCTGTCGGACACCGACACGCGCGAGATCGTCTACTCGATCCTCTCCGGGGACCAGCGCCAGCGCCTCGAGACCAACTGGCAGCTTGACTTCGCCTACTCGATCCCCGGGCATGCGCGCTTCCGCGTCAACGCCTACTTCCAGCGCGGCGCGATCGGGGCGGCGTTCCGCCTGATCCCCTTCGAGCTGACCTCGATCGACCAGCTCGGCCTACCGGCCGCCGTGCACGACTTGACGCGCAAGCCGCGTGGCTTCGTGCTCGTGACAGGCCCCACCGGCTCGGGCAAGTCCACCACGCTCGCGGCGATGCTCGACGAGATCAACGCCTCCCGCGAGGAGCACATCATGACGATCGAGGATCCGATCGAGTTCCTGCACGCGCACAAGAAGTGTTTGGTCAACCAACGCGAGCTCGGCTCCGACGCACAGTCATTCGCGGCCGCCCTGAAGGCCGCGCTGCGCCAGGACCCGGACGTGATCCTCGTCGGCGAGATGCGCGACCTGGAGACGATCTCAACGGCGCTCACAGCCGCAGAGACCGGCCACCTCGTGTTCGCCACGCTGCACACACAGGACACCGCCCAGACGGTCGACCGCATCATCGACGTGTTCCCGCCCGAGCAGCAGGGACAGGTGCGTGTGCAGCTGTCGGTCGCGCTGCAGGGCATCGTCACCCAGCAGCTCTTGCCCACCGCCGACGGCTCCGGGCGCGTCGCGGCGTGCGAGGTGCTCGTCCCCAACCCGGCCGTGCGCAATCTGATCCGCGAGGGCAAGACCCACCAGATCTACTCGGTGCTGCAGACCGGCTCCGCCCAGGGGATGCAGACGATGGACGCGGCGCTCGTGTCGCTCATCCGCACCGGCAAGGTCTCTCAGAAACTGGCCGAAGAACGCTCGTCGTCCCCTGACGAGCTGCGCCGGCTGCTCGGCGCCGGAGCGATGGCGGCGTGAGGACCCCGGTCTTCAGTGCTCGACGTCGGCCAATCTGGCAGGCGAGTAGCGTGAGATGAGCACCTACGTCTTCAAGGCGATGGATCTCGCAGGCGTGAAGGCACGCGGGGAGATCGAAGCCGACTCCAAGGAAGCCGTCTCCAACCAGTTGAAGTCGCGCGGCATGATCGTGCTCGACATCGCCGACAAGCACGCCTCGCGCGAGATCGAGCTGAGCTTTCTCAAGTCGGTCAAGTCGGGCGAGCTCGCGGTCTTCTCGCGTCAGCTCGCGACGATGATCTCATCCGGCCTCTCGATCCTGCGCGCGCTTTACGTGCTCGAGGAACAGACCGAGAACAAGTTCCTCAAGGAGACGGTCGTCCAGGTGCGCAAGGACGTCGAGGCGGGCCTCTCGCTCAGCGGGGCGATGGAAGCACACCCAAAGGTCTTCAACCCCTTGTTCGTCGCGATGACCCGCGCCGGGGAGGCCGGGGGGCTGCTGGAGGAGTCGCTCATGCGCGTCGCCGATCAGCTCGAGAAGGACGCTTCGCTGCGCCGCCAGATCCGCTCGGCGATGATCTATCCGACGCTGGTGATCACCTTTGCGGTGGGCGTCATGATGGCGTTGGTCGCATTCCTCGTGCCGGTCTTCGCCGGCGTCTTCAAGCAGTTCGGCGGCGAACTCCCGGCGATCACGCAGGTCTCGGTGACGATGTCACACGCGGTCGTTGGCTACTGGTGGGCGATGTTCGCCGGCGCCGGCGCCGCGGCATTCGCGTTCCTGAAGTGGAAGAAATCCTCGTGGGGGCGCCCGCAATGGGACCGTTTCCGCCTGCGCGTCCCGATGAAGATCGGCGCGATCGTCCAACAGGTGGCCGTCGCGCGCTGGTCGCGCACGCTGGCCTCGCTGATGAGCGCCGGCGTGCCGCTGCTGTTGGCGCTCGAGATCGTGGGCAAGACCGGCGGCAACGTGGTGGTCGAGGAGGCGATGGCCGGCGTGATCGCCTCGGTCAAGCGGGGCGGGACGCTCTCGGAGCCGCTGTCAAAGACCTCGATCTTCCCGACGATGGTCACCCACATGGTCGGTGTCGGCGAGGAGACCGGCGCGCTTGACGCGATGCTCGCGAAGGTCGCGGACTTTTATGAGGATCAGGTCGAAGCATCCGTGAAAGCGCTCACCTCGATCCTCGAGCCCGTCATGATCATCGTGATCGGCTCGATCGTCGGCTTCATCGTCGTCTCGATGTACATGCCGATGTTCACGGTCTACAACCACATCGAATAAGACGATGGACCCGCGCCTGCTGGCCCTCGTAAGTGCTGCCCAGCTGTCAGCACTCAGGCCGGGGACGGTTGCCTCCCTCGTAGGAAGCGCTCAAAAAAGCTAGTTCGCGCTTGGGACGGTTCTAGGTGGGCCGATCTCGATGCGTCCGGCGTGCGCGGACAGCGAGATGCGGCCGTCGAGCAACGCGAGCAGCTCTTCGCCCACCAGCTCGCGGCGCCAGCCGCGCAAGGTGCGCACGTCGGCTTGCTCTCCAGATCGCTCACCCGCCACGATCGCCTGCAGATCGGCGCGCGAGGCGAGCAGCTCGTACGCGAGGTCGGCTTCGCGCGCGCGCGCTCGCACCAGCGCCTCCGAGAGCGCGATCAGGGGCGCGTCGCCTGGCTGAGATTGGGCGGGTCGCGATCCCGTCTGCATCGGCTCCTGTGCGCGTTCCAAGCCACGCTGCACGGCCGCGAGCAGCGCCTCGCCGCGTTTGCGCAGACTGCCCTGGCTGACGCCGCGAATCTCCTCCAGCTTGCGCGGTGAGGACGGCTTGCGCTTGGCTATCTCTACGAGCGCGGCGTCGCCGAGCACGCTCTGGACGGGCCTGTCGCGCTCGGCGGCCGTCTGCTCGCGCCAGGCTACGAGCTCGCGCGCTACTCCCTGGGAGGTGGCGCTCATGCCCCTTATGCGAGGGAGCCGCGCGAAGATCGCGTCGAGGTCGCGCTCGTCGCTGACACGCTCGAGGAACTCGCACTCCTCGCGCGCCCAGCCCACGCGTCCGACCTGCTCCAGCTGGCGCTCGAGCTCGGCGGCCAGCGCGGTCAGGTGAACGACGTCCTCGCGCGCATAGGAGAGCTGCTCGGCCGAGAGCGGGCGGGCATCCCAGCGCGTGAAGCTCGCGCTCTTGGCGAGCTTCACGCCGAGCAGCTCGGCCAGCAGGGTGTCGTAGGAGCATTGTGCCGGCATCCCAAGGAAGCCGGCCGCGACCTGCGTGTCAAAGACGTTGCTCGCCTCGCATCCGAGCGTCCTGCGCAGCAAGGCGATGTCTTGGCGCCCGGCGTGCACCACCACCTCGATCCGCGGGTCGGCGAGAACTTGCGCGAGCGGCTCACCGCGATGGGCGATCTTCGATCGGTCGCCTTCCAGGGGATCGACGATCTCGATCCGCTCGCCTCCCTGGCCGTCCGCGACCGCCAGCTGGATCAGGCACAGCAGAGTGCGGTAGCGGCCCTCACCCATGAACTCGGTATCGAGCGCGATCCGCCCGGCCGCGCGCGCGCGCTCGGCCACCTGTTCGAGCACGATCGCCGAGCCGGGATCGCTCGCGCTCACAAACGATGCGGTCATAGACCTATCCTCGCCGATCAGCCGTGCCTGCGCGCCGCGGGCTCGAAGCGGCTCAGGGAGCGCGGTCGTCCTCGACGTGCGCCCCGGGTAGGCGCAGCGCGAAGCGTGCGCCGCCGGCGTCGCGGCCGCGGGCGCCCTCGAGCAGCGTCAGCGAGCCTCCCATCCGCGTCGCCAGCTCGCGACCGATCGCCAACCCGAGGCCAAACCCGCTGCGTCCGCCAGAGGTGCTTCCGCGTTGAAAGCGCCCGAAGATGCGCTCGCGCTCGCGCTCGGGCACTCCTGGCCCGCGGTCGCTCACGATCAGCTGCGCGCACGGGCCCTCTGTGGTCATCTGCGCCTCGACGGAGGATCCCGAGGGCCCGATCCCGATCGCGTTGTCGAGCAGGATCCGCACGATCCGCGCCACGGCGCCTGGGTCCCCGCTCGCCCAGCACGCCGGCTGGGGACGGCGCACTTCGATGCGAACTCCGTGCTCGTCGGCACGGCGCTCGAACTCCGCCGCCACGGCTCGGCACAGCTCGCCAAGCTCGACCGGCTCCACCCGCAAGGAGACCTCAGCGTCGAGCCGGCTCAGGTCGAGCAGGTCGGTGGCAAGGCTGGACAGTCGCCGGGAGTGCTCGCGCGCGAGAGATGTGCGCTCGCGGGCGTCCTCGAGGTCGAGCCGCTGCGGGTCGAGGTCGTCTTCCAGCAGCTCGAGTGTCCCGTTGAGCGAGGCGAGCGGGGTGCGCAGCTCGTGCGACGCGGTCGCCACGAACGCGTGACGAGCCTCCTCCTGACGTCGCAGGCGCGTTTGCATGCTCGCGAACGCGCGCGTCAGGTCGCCGATCTCATCGCGCCGCTCGTCGACGTGTATCGGGGCGTCCAGCCCGTGGCGCTCGAGCTTCCCTGCCGCGTCGCGCAAGCGCTCCAAGCGTCGCAACAGCGTCGTCGTGAGCGCGAGTCCGAGCAACAGCGCGATCCCGAAGCCGACCGCGGCAGCCTCGATAAAGGCATTTTGCACGACGTGCACCGCCGAGCTCACATACTGCAGGCGTCGCACGAGCACCACGGCATCGGTAGCGCCGCTCTCGCCGACTCGCATCGGCTCGGCGGCGACGAGCTCGTTGCCGACGAGCGTGTGCACACCACGGCCTGTGAGCAGCGCACGGCGTGCCTGGGCGTAGTAGTCGGGCACCTCGAGGTCCTGGTTGGCGGGAGAGTAGACCGTGCTCAGCTGCCGGTCGAGGAGGGTCACCTGAGCGCCCGAGCGGCGGCGCAGGAGCGCTACCGTGGCTGCAAGTTCGGTGGCGCTGGGCCGTCCGGTGCTTCGCGAGCGACCGATCTCGGCGAACTCCGAGCGAGAGGCGGCTATCGCCGTGAACACTGCTCGTTCTCCGTCCGCCCGCAATCTGTGCTCGAGCGGCGAGAGCAGCGCGAGCGCCGCCACCACGAGCGTCACGACACTTGACAGCAGCAGCGCGGCGAACACTCTGGGACGCAATCCCAGCACGCGTCGGCGCCTGGCGCTGAGGCCTGGCGACGCGGGCGCCTGTCGCCGCTCTGACGCGCTCACGGCTCCTGGAAGCGATACCCGGCGCCGCGCACCGTCAGGATCAGCTTCGGCTCCTCAGGCGTCTCCTCGATCTTCTCTCGCAAATGCCTGATGTGCACGTCGATCGCGCGCGGGTCGCGGTATGCCGAGTCTCCCCAGATGGCGCGCAGCAGCTCCTGACGGTTGAACAGCCTGCCTGGCTCGCCGATCAGCTGCGCGAGCAGCTCGAACTCCGAGAAGGTCAGCTTCACCTGCTCGCCGTTCAAGGTCGTCTCACGGTGGCTGCGGTCAAGCGTCACAGGTCCGATGCTGAGCACTTCGCGACCGAGGGCGCGTGGGCCGGAGCGGCGCAGGACGGCGCGGATCCGACTGCGTAGCTCGGCCAGGCCGAACGGCTTCGTCACATAGTCGTCTGCCCCGGCCTCCAATCCCTGCACGGCGTCCGCCTCGGTATCGAGCGCGGTCAGCATGATGATCGGGACGATGTTGCGCTGCTCGCGCAGCGTGCGGCAGACGTCATAGCCATTCGGCCCCGCGCCGAGCGCGACGTCGAGCAGGATCACGTCGAACTGCTCGGCGTCGGCGCGCTCGATCGCCTCCGCTCCGCCGGCGACGGCCTCGACCGTATGGCCCTCCTTCGAGAAGGAGCGCGTCAGCGTCTCGCGCAGCGGGGCCTCGTCGTCGACGACGAGGATGCGCATCGAGCCGGACGTATCGGTCGCATTCATGTCGTTCACGCTACCGCTCCTGGCAGTCGCCACAGCACGCCGGAGGCGCCCAGACCGGCTTGGCGCGAGACGTCGGTGCCGTGTGCGCGTATCCAGCGCGCGACGGGCGCGCAGCCGGCCGTCATCGTTGTCGCGCGCGGGCGGCAGCTTGAGTCAAGCAGCGCATAGCGCACCTCGTCGCGGGCGATGAGCGCTCGCAGCTGGGCGATGCTCGTCAGAGGCAGGCCGTTATAGCTGGTCAGCATCACCACGGGACGCTGATCCTTCACGATCAGGGAGGCGATGCCGGTGGCAGACCCTGCCGCCAGCTCGTAGCGCGCGCCCGCCTGGTGGCCAAGCAGGTAGGCGCTTGCCGCGTTCTGCTCCGCGGCGCCGAGCGCGCCCACCACGCCGGCGTCGGAGGTCCTGTCGTTGACCGCTTCGATGCTTGCCACGAGTGGGATCGCAAGCAGCAGGGCGGCCAGCGGCGCGGCCAGCAGCCGCAGACGACTGCTCGCGCTGGCGACCCAGGCCACGCCGATGCCGAGCGTGCCCGCCACGGCCGGCGTGAAGCTCTCGACGTAGCGCGGATGCAGTCGCGCCATCGCGCTGAACAGGGCGATCCCGGTGAGCAGCCACACAAACAGGCCGATCGCGGTGGCTCGCCGCACGCGCCCAGTCTCGCTCCGTGCGAGCGAGACCATGACGGCCGCCCCGAGCAGCAGCGCCGCGAGCGTCTCCCATCCAAGCCACTTGGCTGGCAGCTGGCCGCCGCGCGCGAGCAGGCGTGTGGGTGAGGGAGGGGTTATCGGCGTCGTGCCGGAGGAGGTCAGACGGCTCCCGCCACCACGGTATTTTGCCGTGGTAGCCGTGACTTGGCCGACTTCGACCGCTTTGCCGGTCAAGCGCTCGCTGCCGTTGAACACGAACGCGGCGTTCCAGGCGCTGCCGTTGGTCGAGCCGATCGCATATGGGCGCAGGTGAGCGGGGAACAGCAATGTCGCGCTCAGCCAGGAGAGCGCCACCACCACGTACACGGCCGTCGCCGCGGCAAGCTGGCCCGCCAGCCTTGCGTGCGAGCGCCGCGGCCGTGGGTCCCCGGCCGCGCTTGGCGAGCTCCGTGGCAATCCAAGGCAGACGAGCGTGAGCAGCCCCGGGAGCGCCACCATCGACTCCAGCAGCTTCACGTTGAAGGCGAGCCCGAGCGCGGCGGCGGCGCCGAGCAGCCACGCTGTGCGGCCCGTCTCGCTCGCGCGCACGGCGGCCCACAGGGCCAGCACGAGCAGCATCATCATGACCGCGTCCATCGTGTCCGAGCGCGCGGTGATCACCTCGATTGGCAGCACAGCCAAGGTCGCGGCCGCGACAAGCCCCGCGAGCACTCCGCACGGCCTTCGCAACGCCGCATAGAGCAGCGGCGCCGACGCGGCGCCCGCCAGCGCCTCGGGCAACTTCAGCGAGGTCGAGCCCCATCCGAGCAGCTTCACGCTTGCAACCTGCAGCCAGAGGTCGACAGGAGGCTTGTCGATCGACACGCTGCCGCCGGGCTCGTAGGCTCCGAAGAAGAAGTTGTGCCATGAGAGGCCCATGCTGCGCACGGCCGCGTCGTAGAAAGGGTCGAGTCGCACAGCGCCCAGATCGACCAGCCGCAGCGCGGCGGCGAGCGCCGTGATCAGCGCGAGGGCGACCCAGCGCAAGGGTATTGCCGGCGTTCTCACGCTCGGAACGCTAACCTCGCGACTGCATGAGTGACGCACACGACCTCAAGTCCGCGGCCGCGGGCGCTCGCAAGGCGCCGTCCTCCGCGCGCGGTGAGGACGATGAGGGGTCCGCCGAGGAGTCGCACGAGCCACGCGTGTGCGTGCCGTGCCACGGAACCGGCAAGGTCATCTCAAACCTTGGCGGGCACACCAGCAAGGTGACATGCCCGTGGTGTCGCGGTGGCGGTGAGCGTCTCACGGGCGTCGACGCTCAGGAGTGGCAGCAGGAACAGGCGAAGCTCAAGCGTCACTGAGAAGCAGGAAGCTCGACTAGAGAAGCAGCGAAGCCCGACTAAAGACCTTCTAAAGGGAAATGCGTCCAGGTTGAGTGCAGGGCTAAAGCGCTCTTTGGCGTTGGCCGATGAACGCGCTGACAAGCCAGACCGCGGTACAAGGCAAGCGCCGACGAGGGCGTGTGGCAAAGCCGGCGGTCCCTCGAGTCGATTGTCAAAAATCGTCAAAGGGGAGCGCACCGTCACAGGAGACGGTTGAATCGAGGGCTGGCGCCCTAAAACCAGAATCCTAGGAGGATTCAATGCTATATCGACTGCGCCAGCGCTCGGGAGATGAGGGTGGCTTCACGCTCATCGAGCTCCTGGTTGTGATCCTGATCATCGGCATTCTCGCCGCGATCGCCATTCCGTCGTTCCTGAACCAGAAGAGCAAGGCAAACGACGCGGCCGCTAAGACGCAGGCGCGTACCGCTGAGACGGCTGCCGAGACGTACTCGACGGACAACAACGGCAGCTACAAAAGCATAAGCGTGGCCGAACTTGAAAAAATCGAGCCCACGCTAAAAGAAACGACCTCGGTCAAACTCATCAAGGCTGAAGAAAAGTCAACCGGCGAAGGCTACTTGGTCGAATCTGAATCGGTTGCCACCAAAGACGTCTATGCGATCGAACGAACCAATACAGGCGCTATCAACAGAACCTGCAAAAGCGCCACGACTGGCTGCAAAGGTGGGACAACGGGTAGCTGGTAGTCGCCTGCTTCCAAAGCGTCCTGCTTTGGACAGACGGTGCTAGCACTGCAATGGGGGCGGCCAACTGGCCGCCCCCATTGTGTCCTCCCCAGTTCACGAAATAGGAGTTGCTAGTGCGATATCGACTACATCCACGGGCAAGCGAGGAGTCGGGATTCACGCTTATCGAGCTTTTGGTCGTGATCTTGATTATCGGCATCCTGGCCGCGATCGCCATTCCTTCGTTCCTTAACCAGAAGAGCAAGGCGAACGACGCTTCAGCTAAGGAGCTTGTACGCACAGCTCAAACGACTGCCGAGACGGTCGGGACTGATAGCAACGGTAACTACTCGGCTATTACCGAACCCAAAGTCTTGCAAGAATACGAAAAGTCGATGCTGGTCTCAAACGACGGAAAAGACGCTTGGATCAGCGCCGCGAAAGAAATCGAATCCGGCAAAGGCTATGAAGTGACCGCGACCGCCGAGCCAACGGGTGACGAATTCACGATCAAGAGCGCGAACGGCGTCGTCACGCGCACGTGCAAAGCCGCCACGGAAGCGAACAAAGGCGGCTGCCCAACCGGCAGTTGGTGAGGACCCTCGGGCTCTCCAGCTCCGAGATTTGCGCAACGAAGAGGACGGCCAGCGCCGTCCTCTTCGCGTCTGGTGCTGAGCCTTCCCGTGCCAACGTTGGGCGTCCAATTGCAGAAGCGCTCAAGTGTGGGGCCGCGCGCGCCGATCACCCGTCCATGGAGACCGCAACCTTCGCGGGAATGTTCGGCGCGATCATAGGATCGTTCCTGAACGTCGTCGTCTACCGGCTGCCCCGTCGCGAGTCGCTCGTGCGACCGGCGTCGCACTGTCCCTCGTGTGGGGCGGGCGTGAAGCCCTATGACAACGTGCCCGTGCTCTCCTGGCTCTTGCTGCGCGGGCATTGCCGCAGCTGCTCGGCCCCGATCTCCAAGCGCTATCCGCTCGTGGAGGCGCTGACAGCGCTGCTGTGCGTCGGCGCTGTGCTTGCCGGTGGCAGCACCGCGGCGATCGTCCTGAACGTCACGTTCATCCTGCTGCTCGTCCCGATCGCCCTGATCGATGTGGAGCACCGCATCATCCCCAACAAGCTGACGGCGCTCGGCGCCGTGCTCGCGATCGCGATCGGGACGGCGCTGGACCCCAGCGGCGAGCCCGAGCGCCTGATCGCCGGCGTCGCCGCGGGAGGGGCTCTGCTGGTGACGGCGCTCGCCTATCCCGGCGGGATGGGCATGGGCGACGTGAAGCTCGCCGCAGTGATGGGCCTCTTCCTGGGGAGCGCCGCAGCCGTGGCGATGCTCGTGGCGCTGCTTGCCGGTGTGCTGTTTGGCGCGCTCATCACGGCACGCGTCGGGGCTCGCGCCGCCCGCAAGACCGCAATCCCGTTTGGGCCGTTTCTTGCGTTTGGATCGCTCGTCGCCGTATTCGCGGGCGATCCGCTGGTCAACTGGTACTCGACCCAGTTCCTCGGCTGATGACTACCCCGGAGCCCAGACAAGCGACCAGCGAGAACCTGAGCCTGCTCAGGCCGACCTCGATCGTGGTCGATGCTCCGCCGGAGCCGCCCGCCGAGGACACCGTCGCGGAGCCGGCCAAGCGCAAGATGGCCTCAATGCCCAACCCGAGCCTGAAACTCAAGTGGGCGGACGCTCGCGCGCAGGTGCGACGCTCGTCGGCCTGGATATCCAGCCGGGTTACGTCAGCGCCGTGCAGGCACGCGTAAACGGCTCGATCCTTGTCCAGCGCGCGGCCGGCGCGCCTCTGCCGCCGGACACGGTGCGCGAGGGTGAGGTGCTCGACGGCGCGTCGCTCGCCGCGACGCTGCGTGAGATGTTCAGGGATTCGCGCTTGGACAAGCGTGTGCGTGTCGGCGTCGCCAATCAACGCACCGTGCTGCGCACACTCGAGCTGCCGCCGATCACCGATCGCAAGGAGCTCGCGACCGCCGTGCGCTTCCAGGCCGAGGATCAGGTGCCGATGCCGCTCGACAATGCAGTGCTCGACTTTCATCCGCTTGGGATCGTTGACACGCCCGCCGGGCCGCGTCAGCGTGTGATCGTCGTCGCGGCCCAGCGCGACATGGTCGAGCGTCTGCTCGCGGCCGTGCGTGGCGCCGGGCTTCGCCCGGAAGGCATCGACCTGTCCGCATTTGCGCTGATCCGATCTTTGCACCGTGCCGACGACGACCACGCGGGACGCGTGCTGTATCTGAACATCGGCGGGCTCACGAACATGGCGATCGCCGAGGGGACCGTGTGTCGCTTCACGCGCGTCGTTGGCGGTGGGCTGGAGTCGATGGCCGCCGACGTCGCCGAGCGCCACGGCATCAAGCTGCACGATGCTCGCGAGTTGCTGGCGTCTGTGGATCTCGAAGAGCAGGCGCCCGTCGCGCCGCTCGACGCCGACGCCTCGCCGAGCGCTCCCGAGCGCCCGGCGATCGACGTGCTCCCGGTTCTCTCTGGCGGCGTGCGCGAAATCGCGGGCGAGGTGCGCAACTCGTTGGACTTCCACCGCTCCCAGGACGGGGGCGGAGAGGTCGCAAGCGTTGTCTTGAGTGGGCCCGCCCTGCAGATCTCAGGCTTTGCGCAGGCGCTTCAGAGCGAGCTTCACGTGCCGGTCGTGCCGCAGACGGTTGGGCTGTTCGACGAGCAGTCGGCCGGATCCATCTCGGCCGAGCGCCTTGCGGTGGCCACCGGCCTCGCCGTTGAGGAGGCGCCGCGATGAAGGCCGTCAACCTGATCCCGGGCGAACAGCGCCAGGGCGCCGGCAGCATCACGGGACGCTCGAGCGGAGGCGCGCTGATCGTGCTCGGGTTGATCGCTGGGCTGGCGGCGCTCGTGGCGATGTACGGCAGCGCCCACCATCGGATATCGAGCCAGACCGGCGAAGTCGCCACGCTTAACGCACAGGTGAGCGCGATGCAGGCCCGCGCGGGGCGTCTCACTCCGTACACGAGCTTTGTCGCGATGGCCGACCAGCGCGTGCAGACCGTCTCGCAGCTGGCGCAGGCGCGCTTCGACTGGTCGCACGCACTGCACGAGCTCGGCCGTGTGCTGCCGACGGGCAGCTCGCTCATCTCGCTTCACGGAGCGGTCGGAACGGCGGGCTCAACCTCAGCTTCGGGCAGCGCCCCCAGTGCGGCGGGCGCCACGCCGGCCTCGAGCACTCCGCCCGGGAGCACCCCGGTGTTCACGCTCACCGGCTGCTCCACGAGCCAGTCGAACGTCGCCCAGACGCTTCAACGCTTGAAGCTGATCGACGGCGCGAGCGAAGTCCAGTTGCAGAGCTCCGCCAAGTCCGGCACGAGCAGTGCCGGCGCCGGAGGGGGCTGCCCGGCGACCGACCCGACTTTCACCGCACAGATCGTCTTCGCGGGCTTGCCAACCGCCTCGACGCCCAGCGTCTCGGCCGGAGCGTCCCCCTCCGCCACGGCGGCGCACGGCGGCGGGACAACCGAGCCGGTCTCGGCCCATGGAAAGACGGTGTCGCGATGACCACCCGCGACCGGCTGATGTTGATGGGGATCGTCGCGCTTGCCGTGCTGCTCGGCGCCTGGCTTACGACTGTGGCGCCTGAGCGCCAGCGAGCGTCGAAGGTCACCGCCGAAGTGGAATCGGCGCGTCAGAAGCTGGCCAGCGCTGAATCGCAGGCTGACAGCGCGATCAACGCGCGTGCCCGGTACCTGACCGCGTACTCGTCGCTTGTGAGCCTAGGCCAGGCAGTGCCGGCCTCGGCGGAAACCCCAGCGCTGATCTATACGCTCGACCGAGCTTCGCACAGCCGCGACGTTCAGTTCTCCTCGATCGTCAACGGCTCGTCCGGCTCGTCCGGCTCGAGCGGCGCCAGCGCTGGCGCCGCGCCGGTGGCGCAGGGAGCCGCGTTCACGCAGCAGCCTTTCACCTTTGTCTTCAACGGGAGCTTCGTCGACCTCAACAAGCTGCTCAACCAGCTCGAAGGTTTCACCGTGCAAACGCCCACCGGCTCGCTGCACGTCGACGGTCGTCTATTGACAATCGACACCGTCAGCCTGGCGCCGAACACAGGGGAAGGGCAGGGCTCCTCGAAATCGGGCAAGCCCAAGGCGGGCCAGCTGACCGGAACGATCACGGCGACCGCCTACGTCTTGCCGGCCGGCGAGTCGGCGCTCGGGGGCGCGACGCCCTCAGGTCCAGCGGGCGCCGGCTCCGCGACGGGCTCCTCGACGCCCACCTCGGGCAGGGCCGTGAGTGGCGCCCCAGCGGCCGCGGTGGTGAAGGCCAGCCCATGACCGACTTCTTGAACTCGGTCAGGTCGGACTTGCTCTCGCGGCGCC
This sequence comes from uncultured Solirubrobacterales bacterium, assembly GCA_963764655.1. GTDB lineage: Bacteria > Actinomycetota > Thermoleophilia > Solirubrobacterales > Solirubrobacteraceae > Palsa-744. The sequence goes on along the minus strand of CAVXTI010000001.1, from coordinate 621,197 downwards.
TGCTGCCGTTCGTGGCGTTGCTGATCGTCGCGCTCACCGCCGCTGTCGCGTATGCCGTGATGGGAGGTTCGAGCGGCTCCGCCCCAACGCCGTCGGCGCATGTCCCGAGCGCGCCTGCCACGAGCGGACCCGGCGCGCTGCCGGTGGTGGTCGCGCCGGCGAACCCGAACCAGGCTGTCTCAGAGACCCCCGGCGGTGTGCGCTACCAGAGCCACGGGCCGACACGCGACCCGTTCGTGCCGCTGCCCTCCGCGCCAGTCGAAAAGAGCGCGGGCGCAAGCAGCTCCGCAAGCTCCTCCAGCAAGTCGACTGGCTCCAGCACGGGGGGGTCCTCGCCCAGCACTGGGGGGTCGCCGAGCGGAGGCCCAAGTGGAGGTGGACAGAAAGCGCCTGCGCCGGCTCCGAAGAAGCCCGCCAAGCCAACGCAATCTCCATACGTGGTGGCGGTCCTGTTTGGGCGCGTCTCAACGACGCCCGGGCAACCCACCACCTTGACGCCGTATGAGAGCCTGAGGCTGTCGCAGCCGCTGCCATCCAAGCAGGACGCGCTCGTCTCCTTCGAACGAGTCACGGCGAGCGGCAGCGGCGCGGTCTTCAAGCTCGTGGTCCCACCGATCGTGCACGGATCCGGGATCTGCCTGCCGAGCGCATCCGAATGCGAGGCGATCGACCTCGAAGTGGGACATGCGGAGGAACTGGAATACATCGACACAGGCGGCCAAGCTCTGGTCTATGAACTGAAGGTCGTGAGCATCACCAAGAGGAGCGCCGCCGCCAGCGCCGCGCGGGTGAAGCACGACGCGAAGGTGGCGCGCGCACAGCCCAAGCCAAGGGCGGCGCAGGCGATCGGCGCCGCCAGCGCGATGAGCGTTTCAGTGGCGCGCGGGTAGCGCGGCGAGCCGAGCCCATAGAGGGCTAGGTCGGCTGCTGCCTGGGCAAGACACAGGTGAGCAAATAAGCTACCGCGGAGATGACGCTCCGCCTGATAACCGCCGGTGAGTCCCATGGCCCTGGCTTGACATGTCTTCTCGAGGGTCTGCCGGCGGGTCTGCGGCTGCGCCCGGAGGATCTCAACGAGGACATGGCGCGCCGCCAGCTCGGCCACGGTCGGGGCGGGCGCATGAAGATCGAGAAGGACAGCGCTCGCGTCACGGCCGGCGTCCGTCACGGGCTCACGCTCGGAGGCCCGGTCGCCCTGCATGTCGAGAACCGCGACTACGCCAACTGGGAAGAGCGCATGTCGCCATGGCCCGTGGACGCAGAGGTCGCCGAGGTTCACCTGCCGCGCCCAGGGCACGCTGATCTCGTCGGCACGCAGAAGTACAAGCAGACCGACGTGCGCAACATCCTCGAGCGCGCCTCCGCCCGCGAGACCGCCGCGCGCGTTGCCGGCGGGGCGCTGTGCAAGGCGTTTCTCGGCGCGCTTGGAGTGCAGGTGCGCTCGCACGTCATCCAGATCGCCTCGGTCCATGCGCCCGAGCGCGAGCGGGCGCTCACGCTCGCCGACTTCGACCAGGTCGACGACTCGCCGGTGCGCTGCCTGGACGAGCGGGCCGGGCGCGCGATGGTGGCGGAGATCAACGCGCTGCGCAAGGCCAACGAGTCGCTCGGTGGCGTGTTCGAGGTGCAGGCGTTCGGGCTCGTGCCTGGGCTCGGCTCGCATGTCTCATGGGAGGAGCGCCTCGACGGCCGCCTCGCGATGGGGATCCTCTCGATCCAGGCGATGAAGGGCGTCGCCGTCGGCGATGGCTTTCAGATCGCCGGCGTTCCCGGCTCGCGGGCGCACGATGAGATCTTCTACTCCGAGCAGCGCGGCTACTACCGCGAGACGAACCGCTCGGGGGGCTTGGAGGGCGGTATGACCACCGGCGAGCCGCTGATCGTGCGCGGCGCGATGAAGCCGTTGCCAACCCTCACAAAGCCGCTTCGCTCGGTCGACATCTCGACGCACGAGCCCGCGGAGGCGTTGCGTGAGCGCACCGACTCGTGCACGGTGCCCGCGGCAGGCGTCGTCGGGGAGGCGATGGTGGCGCTCGTGCTGGCCGATGGCTACCGGCGAAAGTTTGGAGGCGACCACATCGACGACATCCGCGAGGCGCTTGGCGCCTATCGCAAGCGAATCGGGTGGCCATCGCCTTGAGCGCGAGCCCCGCGCGACGCCGAGCACCTCACGTCGAGCGCGGACGGCGTCCTTGATCGACATGCCGGATCGCGCCCTCGTCTTCGTCGGCTTCATGGGGGCTGGCAAGACGACGGTTGCCGCTGAAGTGGCCGCCGCGCTCGGTGTGCAGGCACTCGACAGCGATCGCCTGCTGGAGCAGGCGCTCGGCCATTCGATCGCCGAGGAGTTCGAGCGCAGGGGAGAGGCGTCGTTCAGGGAAGCCGAGGAGCGGCTCGCGTGCCGGCTGTTGGACGAGGCCGGCCCGGGCTCGGTCATAGCGCTCGGTGGGGGCAGCGTTCTCTCAGAGCGCGTGCGCGCGGCGCTGGAGCCCCACCTGACTGTCCTGCTCGACATCGACGCGCAGGCCGCATGGAGGCGGGCGGGAGCCGGCGCGGGCCGCGAGAAGCGCCCGCTCGCGACCGATCGCGAGGCATTCGGGCGGTTGCACATGAGTCGCGCGGCGCTCTACGAGCGGCTTGCGGACGCAATCCTGCCCGCGCTGGCGCCCCGGGTTGCCGTGCGCGCGCTCCCCGCGCTGCGCGGGCTCACGCAGGCGCCCGCCGGCACGCGATTGCTGTGGGCAAGCGCCGCGTCTGGGGAGTACCCGGTGCTCGTCGGGCGCGGGCTGCTGGATCCCGAGGTGTGCTCACGGCCCGCCGTGTGGCCGCTGGACCGCTCCACGTCGAGGCCGTTCTGCGTCTCCGACCAGAACGTTGCTGGACTTTACGCCGAGCGGCTCGGCGGGATGCGTGAGCTCGTGGAGATCTCTGCGGGTGAGCGCTACAAGACGCTCACGAGCGCCGAGCTCGTGTGGGGCGCGCTGATCGCGGGGGGGATGACCCGTGCCGATCATCTCGTGGCGCTCGGCGGCGGCGTGGTGGGCGATCTCGCGGGCTTCTGCGCGGCCACCTATCAGCGCGGGGTGCCGGTCGTGCACGTGCCCACCACGCTCGTCGCGCAAGTCGATTCCGCCTATGGGGGCAAGACCGGGGTCGATCTGCCGCAGGCCAAGAACTACATAGGCGCTTACCACCAACCGGCGGGGGTGCTGGTCGACCCGGACGCGCTTGCCACACTCCCGGCGCCGGAGCTCGCCGCCGGATATGTCGAGGCGCTCAAGACGGCCCTGATCGCCGGTGGCGAGCTATGGGAGCGGGTGGCCGCGGACGAGGCGCTCGACGAGCGCACGATCCTCGCGTGCGCTCGCACCAAGCTGGCCGTCGTAGCAGAGGACGAGCGCGACGGTGGACGCCGTCAGGTGCTCAACCTCGGGCACACCGTCGGGCATGCGCTCGAGACCGTCACAGGTTACAAGCGCTACCGTCACGGCGAGGCCGTCGGGCTGGGGCTGCTTGTCGCGCTGCGCCTGTCGAGCCTGCCCGAGCTTCACGCGCAGGTGCGAGAGCTCCTGCGCGCGCGCGGCCTCCCAGTTGAACTGGACGATGAGGATGTCGAGGAGGTCGTGGCGGCGACCCTGCGCGACAAGAAGCGCACCGGCGCGCACGTCCCCTTCGTGCTGCTCGGCGCACCCGGGGACGCGCGGATCGGCTGCCACGTGCCCCAGAGCGAGCTGCGCTCCGCCATCGCGGAGCTCCAGGCAGGTGGGTAGTCTCTGAGTTGAGGTGGCCGGCACATTTCGCATAGAGGTGATGCACGGCGTCAATCTCGACATGCTCGGCAAGCGCGAGCCGGAGCATTACGGCACGCTCACACTCGACGAGTTGGAGCGGCAGATCGAAGGATTCGCGGGGGAGATCGGTCTCGAGACGCGCTTCTTTCGCACCAACTTCGAGGGCGAGTACGTCGAGCGACTGCACGGCTTGCGCGACCTGGTCGACGCGGTCGTGCTGAATCCCGGAGCGTGGACGCACTACTCATGGGCGATCCACGACGCGCTGGCCAGCGCGGGCTTGCCCGCCGTCGAGGTGCACCTCTCCGATGTCAAGGCACGCGAGCCCTGGCGGCGGCTCTCGGTAGTCGAGGACTTGTGCGTCGAGTCGATCTCAGGTAAGGGGATCGAGGGCTACCGGCTCGCGCTCGCGCGACTGCGAGACGAGCTCGGTGGCGAGGGGTGAGTGAGCTCGCGCGCGCCGCGCTGCTGGCAACTGAGCTGCGCGCGTTGAAGGTGGATCGGCTGCTCGTGAGCACGCCCGTCAACGTGCGCTACCTGACCGGTTTCACGGGCTCGAACGGCCTCGCGCTGATCGCCGCGAACGAGCAATCGGATTCCCGTCCTCCACATCGCTTCTTCACAGACTTTCGCTATGCCACGCAGTCGGCCGAGCAGGTGCCCGATGGCTTCGGGCGCGAGATAGCGCCAGCCGAGCTGTTGGAGGCGGCCACGCGAGCGCTCGGGCGGGGCGGGATCGAGGGCGAGCGGGCCCTCGGCTTCGACGACGCGTCGCTGACCGTCAAGCAGCACAGCCGCCTGCGTGAGCTGCTTGCGAGCGGCTGGGATCTCGTTCCATGCGCGGGCGTCGTCGAGCGCTTGCGCGAGGTCAAGGACCAGCAGGAGATCGCCCGCGTTCGCGCTGCTTGCGAGCTCGCCGATACCGCGCTGAGAAGCACCCTCGAAGCGGGTATCGCAGGGCGCACCGAGCGGGATGTCGCGATCGAGCTGGAGCTGCGCATGCGCAGACTCGGCGCCCAGGCGCCGAGCTTCCCCTCGATCGTCGCAAGCGGCGATCACGGCGCGCTCCCGCACGCTGAGCCGCGCGACGTGGAGATCGCCCGAGGGGTACTCGTCACGATCGACTGGGGCGCCTACTTGGAGGGCTACTGCTCCGACTGCACGCGCACCTACGCCACCGGGCCCGTCACCCAGGAGGCGGCCGATGTCTACGAGCTCGTGCTACGCGCCCAAGAAGCGGCGCTCGGCGCCGTGCGCGCCGGGGTGAGCGGACGCGAGGTGGACGGTGTCGCTCGTTCGATCATCGAGCAGTCGGGTCACGCTGAGCATTTCGGGCATGGGGTCGGGCACGGCGTCGGGATGGAGATCCACGAGGCTCCGCGCCTGTCGCGCACCGCGGGAGACGACCCGCTGCGGGCGGGCAACATCGTCACCGTGGAGCCGGGCGTGTATGTGCCGGGATGCCTAGGAGTGCGCATCGAGGACCTGGTGGTGGTCGGCGACGAGGGGCACGAGCGGCTCACGAGCCTGCCGAAGGAGCTCACGACGGTCGACTAGTGCGTGTCCTGGCGCGTAGAGCCTGACGGCGAGCCATGCGGCGAGCGGCAGCGACCAAGCGAGGAAGAGCGCCGCCTGTGCGTCTGGAGAGAAGTGCGCGGGCGACCATTGGAAGCTGACCCACGCGAGCACAGTGCTCGACAGTGCGAGGATCGGAGGCCGCTGGACCGAGCTTGTGAGCTCCCAGGCGAGCAGCGCGAAGATGAACGGCAGCAGGTAGTAGACGATGTCCCACGTATCGAGCAGGCATCGCATAAACAGCAGCAGGGCCAGGGCAAGCAGGGCGTCTGGTTCGCTCAGCGGCGCGGCGACTCCCGCGGCGCGTCGCCTTCTCAGCCACAGAGCCGCCGTCAGCAGCAGTCCCACGAGCAGAACGAGCGGGTGGCTGATCGTCGCGACCCAGGAGGGGCCGACGCGATAGCCGGGCTTGGGGACCCCGAACAGTCCGTGAACGAGAGCCCCGTGATGACCGAGAAACCACCACGCCTGCCAGGGTTGGAAGATGGTCGCCGCCGGGGCGGCGACAGCGCGAGCGCCAACGAGGAAGCCTCCGGAGGAGACGAGCGCGAGCGGCGCGAGAATGGCCGCGGCGAGAGCCCCTGTGAGTGCGAGGCAGGGAAGCCGCCGCTGCCGTGGAAGCACAAGCAGAACGGGTCCAACGGCCAGGAGCGCCCACTCCTTGTTGGCGATCGCCAGGCCCAGGAGCACTGTGGCGGGGAGCCAGCGACCGCGGCTTGCAAGCAAGACCGCTGCCACGCACATGCAGGCGCCGAGCAGCTCCTCTGGGTGGCCTAGTTCAAGTGTGCGAAGCGTGAGGGGATTGGCGACGCACAGCCCAAGGGTCACCGCGCGGACCAGCTTCGAGCCCCCCCGCGCGCGAATCCGACTGAGAAGCCACACTCCGAGCGCCGCGCTCGCGAGCAGGCAGGGAAGCGCGACCATTCGATACACGGCCAGCTCTCCCGCGCCCCACAAGCTGGGCAGGAGCGCGAACGGGGCCCGCTCCACGAGCGACCCTCCGTAGGCGGGCACAAGCCGAAGGAACTCAAGCAGGTGGCCGTGCGCGAGCGCGTCGAAGGCCGGCCGCGCCTCGTTGTCGTAGTCGTTCCATGCGAATCCGTATAGGCCCAGCCACGCCATCGCAACGCAGCCGACGCCCGCCAGGAAAGCGCACAGAGCGTTCTCGCGCACTCGTCGCATCACCTGACTTGCATCGACTGGACAGGCTTGGCGCTTGAGGAGCGAGATGGCCCGCTCGCCGCCTATTTACGGCTTGGTCGAATGCGTGGCTGATCCTCACATGAGGGCCTTTCTGGGCCGAGCCACCTGACTATCGGTGGGGAGGTTGGGTGCGCGGAGGGTCGGGTGTGCGCGAGATCAGTCGATGCGCCCACGCTCGGCTGCCACGCCGCGGAACAGATCGGTGACGCCGAAGCGCGGCATCAAACGCTCCGCGAGTCCCGGCGCGAGCTGTGCCAGCGCTAGCAGCGGGCGGATCGGCGCGCCGCTCTCGACGATCTCAGCCCTGTCCCTGAGGATCGCCCGCAGGACGGCGTCGGCGACCTTGTCGGTGGTCGTCTCACCCATCGCGCGGTTTGAGCGGTGGCCACTAGCGGCCATGCGGGCATACATGCCGTCACCGGCGATGAACCCGGGGCAGACGAGCGCTTGCGATGCGGTGTGGGAGCTGGACGAGGTGTTGACAGCGTGCGATGCCGCTTTATCTGTCTGCGTCTTGACGCCTGAGGTAGGCAGCGAAGTGCGGCACTGTGTAGTCCACCATCCCGTGTTCGGGCGCGTAGATCAGTCCCTTGCGAATGAGCGCGTTGCGTCGAACTGAGATCGAACGCTGGTCGCTCTTGCCAAGCGCAGACGTGACCTCCGCGATCGCGTAAGGAGGGCCTTGGCAGCCCGCCATCGCATGGAGGAATGCCCGCTCGGCCTTGGTTGCCCGGCCCTCGTAGCGCACCTTGAAGAAGCCATGGTCAAGACGATCCTGAGCTATGCGACCGCCTGTCCGTGCGTCCGTCTTTGTGATTCTGCCGTCTGACGCTACGTCCCAGGCATACTTGCCGTACTCCTGGAGAAAATATGGATAGCCGGCCGTCTGGCTGAAGACGTAGTCGAGTGCATCTGACTCCCAGACGACATCGAGCTTGCTGGCGGGATTGGCGAGGGCCTCCAGCGCATTCACCTTCTCCAGTTGATCGATGCGTGGGTATTCGAACAGCCGCTCGGCGTAGCTCTTGGCGTTGCCCACAAGTGCGGGCAGGCTCGGGAGTCCAGCGGCAACGCATGTGACTGGCAGGGCCTTCTGGTTGAGGCGGTGCAGACCGACCACAAAGGGCCCGAACTCCTTTGCTGGCACGAACTGGACCTCATCAAGGAGGAAAGCGACACCGCTGGACTTCGACTGAGCAGCCTGGCCGAGCGCGAGCAGTAGGTCGACAAAATCTTCGCCGAGCGTCTCACGCGAGGGCTCGGGACCGGGCGTGTAGCTCAACTCAAAGCCGTTTGGGTCCTTGAGCGTGAAGGATGCGAGCCTGCCAAAAGCCTGTATGACCTGCTCAGCCACCTTTCTCGTTGGCCGCAGCTCGTTGAGAATCCTCTTGGCGCTCCGAGCGATCGCGACCGGAAATGAGGTCCCCTCGTCGAGCTCGCGTCCCGCCGCGATCCACCCTCGTTCGACCGAGATGTCCTCTAGGGCATTTAGAAGCACCGTCTTGCCCACGCCACGCAGGCCCGTGATGATCATGCTCTGACCGGCCGTGCCGCGCTTGAGACGGTCAAGCAGGACTTCGTAGGCCTGAATCTCGCTGTCCCGACCGGCGATCAGAGGGGGACGCGTGCCAGCCCCCGGTGCATATGGGTTGATCCTCGCGTCCAATTCAGCAAGACCCTACTAGATTCTAAGATAGTTGATTAGAATACGATAGAGCACATTAGATATAGATAGAAGTCGTTAGGGTCAGTTAGGTGGGAGTCGAGGTCGAACGGCCGGCATGTAGCGGGTTTCGACCCGGTGAGCCTGAGCCCTTTGGGGAGCGGACCTTTGCTCCTAGCAGCGCATTTGCTTGTCGTGGTCTAATGCATCTCGTCGCAGCTATCGTGATCGAGCCCGCGCCTCTGTCCTTCATCCCGAACCACATTGCCTTTTGGCTCAAGAAGGAGCTGATCGACCATCATCAACACCAACCAGTTCAGGTGCGTGATTGAACCACATTGAGTTTGGCATACCGTCCGGATGGGATGACGATGCTGCTTGGTTGTGGAGGACAAGCCGCTCGCGCAAATAAGACGACCGGCCCGAACGGCGCTCGGGTCGTTCTCAGGGTGAGAGTATGGTGCGAGACGATCGTACGGGAGCATCCGGAGATCGCCGAGCACAGGCTGGATGTCCTGCGAGCCGTGTCGGCACATGATCACGTTGCGGCCAACCCATCTTCGAGCCTAACGCGCTACTACGCGCGATCTCGGCCCTAGCCGCTGATTGCTGGCGATCGTAAGCAATGAATAGACGTCTGTGCTGATCGTCTCCGTGTTCGCCAACCGAAAGGACCCAAGTCATGGAGCGCGTGAACATCACGAATCGGACGGGCTGGACTTCGATCATGCCGATTACGACGCAGACAACGATCTGCTCTATCTTGTATGTGGGAAAGCCACAAGTCGGCGAGGGAGAGGAGACACCGGAGGGCCATGTCATCCAGTGCTCACCGGGGGCCAGTCGTGTGGTTGGCTTGACCGCAATGGGTCCACGCCGCATTCATGACGGTCGACGGGCGCTTCGTGGTCACGACTCCTGAGGCGGTCGAGACAACTGCCGGAGAGGTCGCGCCTGCGCTTGTCGTTATCTGGCCCCTCTCAGGACCGCGATCATACCCCCAGTCGCGGACGCTCTGGTCGCTAGCGAGCCCAATGCTCGCTCGGATAGGACCCGCAGCGGTCTCGGGCAGGCGTATCGGTCACAAGCGTCGAACTCAAGGGCACTTGGCTGTGCACCAAGGTCCAGATCCCACGCTTATGTTCCTGTCCCCAGCCCCATCTAAAGTCCTGCATGTGCCCGAGTCAGAGCCGGGGATTGGAGGACTTGTCCTCTGCCTCGCATGCTCTGGCTTAGCGTCATTTAGCGCGACCGTTCCTGTTCTGCGTCGTATCGTATATAACCAGGACTCATGAGGATATCGCCTGATCGATTCCAGCAAGCCGCAGAGGCTGTATTGGCCCTGCGTTCGAACGGCGCCCTTCGCTTGCTCGTACAAGCTCATGACCCTATTGGGCCTCAAGCGGCAGCGGTGCGGTTTGTCGTTCGCAGAGATGACGAGCGGGTGGTCGCCTACTTTGCCGAAGCATTGATCGACTATCAGGAATTTCGCGACACGCTCCCTGACATCGCTGAAGCCTTGACATTCGTCGCTCGATCCCAGGACATGGACTCGTTCATTGCTACTAGAACGGACGAGGACCGAGGAGAAGGGAGGGAAGATGCTAGCGACGCCCGACAGAAGTACGAAAAGGCCGTGGAGATATTCCCGATTACCGAACTCGCCAGAAGGGCCTGGCTCAAGCGCACGACCAAGACGGAAGTTACAAGGACCGTCGACTGGGAGGTGTCAAGTAAGCTGGCAGACGACGACCTTGAGCGTCCAGGCAGTGGACCGGTGCCGTTTGCGATCCTGCGGTTGGAAACCGGTGCTCCGAGTCCGAACTTTTTTGAGTTGATGACAGGCAAGGGCACAAATGCACTTGTTCTCACCATGGACGTTGATGATGTCGACTATCTCATCGACTCATTGACTCGTATGCGAACTGCGCTAGTCGGAGTCGCAGCGGATGGCAACGCTAATGACTGATCCCAGCCGCAACCCTGATGAGACCAAACGATCCGCCGTAGCGTCAAAAGGCCGGGCGGAGTACATTAGGCTAGTTAATATTTCTGATCCGACTTCTTTTCCAACTGAGGAGAAGCTATCCGCGTTTCTACGTGCCTCGCAGGCCGGGCATCGAATGCAAAGTCTTGAGCGAGCCGCGTCCGCTGCGGGCGATCTTGAGTCCGTGCTTCGTAAAAGTATAAACGCATATCACCAGCATGTGATTTTCCCGCTTGAGGAGCAACCGCCAGAGCAACGTGGAAGCACTTACTACTATCATCATTCAGCGATCGAGGAGCCGATTACTGTGGATTTTTCACATGCTACCCCGATCTCACTAACAGATACGTCAACGGCAGCGCGTGCCGTTGACGGCGTGCATATACTTCAGAGTGGAATACAAGTTAGTTTGGGACTAATGTTCATTTCTGTATTTGTCATGCTCGTGTCAAATGCCGCCGGTCTAGCCGGTCTCTTTCTCGGTCTAACTGTGTTTTGTTTTGCGAATTATGCGGCTTATCGTGTCGGTGAGCGAGACGTAATCGTTTCACCCCGCGTCTCTCTAATGGGTATTTATGGTGGTCTCGGCCTAGCCGCAACTATGGTTGTCGCTGCGTTTACATGACCGTTCCGGTAGCGGATGTCGCAAACCTGTTTCGCAGCCTTGAGTTGGAAACAGATGCAGGTAAGATCAATCTCGCAACTATCGCGCTTGTGCTGAGCGGATTTGGCGTGAAGCAGGTTCTTGAAGCTCTTGGTGCTCTGATTGATCGACTAATCATTGTTTTTTGGTATCGAAACCGCGAGCCGCCTCGCGGCCTTCGAGTTAAAGAGTGGGTCGATGAGGGAAGCGTGATGAAAGAGGTGCGACTAGTGATGGTCATGGCCGCACTTTGTCTGGCTGGACTTGGTATCACTATAGGGGCACAGGGTGCGCACACTTCTGCGAAGGTATCTCAGCATCACCATTGACGTACGTGTGCAAACTAAGGCAGGTTCCCTGCTGACGGGTTCGACTGGAGCGCTAACACCGTCAATAGGTCCACTCGTCGGGCGGCGCTCCGGGCCTCCAAGCCCGCGTGACCCCGCCGCCCTCCTGCCGAAGTTCCCGCCCGTAGTCGACGAGCTGCGCCTGGAACGCCAACTCATACCTTGGGTCGTCCGCCTCCTGGTCGATCCAGTCGCGCCAGATGACGAGCGCACACAGTGTCTCGACATGGGCGGAGTCTTCCCACCAGCCGTCCTTGAGATGCTCAAGCGCCCTCGGATAACGCCCGTATAGAGCGACGATCGAGCCCCACATCTGGGTTCGCCACTCCTGATGGTCATAGAAGGGCTCGATCCAGGGTGCGCGTCGATCCAAGTCGTGGTCCGTAGCAGGTCGACAAAGGGCACGACAGCTTGGGTAGCTCGGTCGCCGATCCGCTTCTCGATTTCAGCGCAGACGAGCTGCGCCGCGACGCGCGATGTCGGCTCGCCACGTTCTTGGGCCAGCGCTTCGAGCTGGGCCACCAGTGGGTCCGGTAGGGTGATCTTGATTCGTCGGCTCATCGTGTCGTCTCCAGTCTCGTTGGTCGGCGGTGCCATTTGCGCCCTGTTGTTAATGACCGTGAGTGGGCGAAAACGGCCAACGAGTTTGGGGACCGAAGCTGGGCCCATTCGGTCCCGTGCATCTGCGGATGAAAAAGCAAGAGTGCCGCTGCGATTTTGTCGCTCGTTGCGGGAACAGGTGGGCCTGGAGGGTGGCGGCGTCCTGCGCGTTGGGCATCCCCGATGGCCCGGTCGAGGACGTCGACGTCGGCCGTGATCGGCACGGGGAACGACACAGCGATCGCACAGCCCCTGCTGGGGCGTGCATCTGGTCTATACGGGCAGTTGTGCTGTGCAGCGGCGCGCTCGGAGAGCTCGCAGCGGGGCAGCTCGAGCACGCCGAGTTGATCCGCGTGAGCGGGTCGCGTTCGGCGGGCGATGGTGGGAGGATGTGGCTGGGTGCGGGTGACTGACGTAGCGAAGCGCAGGCGTCAGGGGCTTGTGGCCTGCCGCGCGGCTTTGCCCTTCGAGGGCCTATTAGATGCGCGCCCCGGTGTCGCGCCCGCACCCCCTCTCGGTGCCGCCGTGCGCCAATCAGCGACGAGCCGCCGGTAGGCGTGCTCGGCCTGCGCTTGGAGCGCCTGCTCGGCCTCGCGCTGGCTGCTCGTCGGCGAGACCGGTGGTCCGTCGTGACGGCGCGGCAGCGGTGGGGCGCCGGCGAGTAGTTCCAGCCGGCGAGTCTTCTGGCGTGTCAGCGAGGGCCGCGCGAACGCGTAGTCCTGGTCCTTGGTGAGCAGGTGCCAGCAGAGCACCAGCAGCTTGCGAGCGACCGCGACGGCGGCGATCTGCGCGCCGCGGCGCGCACGCACGCGCTCACCGAACGCGCGCAAGGGTCCTGGGGTGCGGATCGCTCGCCAGGCCGCCTCGACCAGCATCGCGCGGGCCTGCGGGTCCCCACGCTTTGAGATGTGTCCATAGCGCGCGGGCTCTGAGCCCGACTGGCGGACACGCGGGTCCAGGCCGAGATAGGCGACGAGCTGACCAGAGGTGGAGAACCGGGTGATGTCGCCGACAGCGCCGATCACCGCCGCGGCGGTGCCGACGTCGACGCCGGGGATCGTCAACAGCCGGTGAAACCCCGGCAGCGCGAGCGCCTGGCGGGCGATCCGCTGATCGAGCTCGGTGATCTCGCCGTCGAGGAAATCGATGTGGCGCAGGCAGCTGGTCACCGTCTGCGCCTCCTCTTCGGGGAGCTCCTGCTCGGCGAGCCACACGCGGCCCTGCTTGCCGAACAGGTCGCTCACCGGCGGACGGCCGATAAGGCATCGTGCGAGCACCGCGTGGACCTCGTTCTTCACGCGGGTCCTCGCACGCACCAGCCCCGCGCGGCGGCCCACGCGGCGACGCAACGCACTCGTCTCCTGGTCGGGTATCCACACCGCGTTGAGCATCCCGGCCGCCAGCAGCTTCGCGAGCATCGCCGCATCGTAGCGATCGGACTTCACCCGCGCGTGCGAGATCGCGCGCGTATCGGCTGCATTGCACACCACCACTCGCGCGACTGGGCCTTCTTCCAGCAGTCGCGCGATCCTCATCGCGCCGCAGGACGCCTCGAGCACCACCTGATCGCTGTCGTTCAGACCGGCCGCGAACTCGCGGATCGCCGCCGGCGTGCTCGCGATCCGACCGAGCTGTGAAACCTGGCTGTCCTCACACACCGCGACCTCGCAGAAGTCGAGGTGAACATCCAAACCAAACGAGCGCTGCACGGCATCGCCTCCTCTCATCGTGATCTCTTTGAGCTGGAAGGCGCGCGGGCAGCGACAACTACGGATACGGGCTCTCAGCCCAACCGGGCGAGTCGCAGGGGCGGCCATCTAGTCATTGACGGGCTCGCAGCCCAGATGCACAACGGCCTGCCCACAACGCGCTTCCACGAGGCCCCTGTCCCGGACACGCGACCCTACGATCCCGGCCGGACAACAGCCCAGCCGCATTTTCATGCCCGTAGTCTGTGCAGAAGTCGCGGGTGGCTGCGGACGCGTTCCGTTGTGGGAGCTGCGCGGAGCTTGCTACCGCCGCCGTGTGCGCTCGGCGGCTTCTATTGCGGCGGCGAAGTCGCTGACGCTCGTGTCGAGCGCAGCGAGAATGCGTCGGATGGTGCGCCAGTGGGCTCCGCGTTGGCCGCGCTCGAGACGGCCAACGAACGTGGGATCGACCCCCAGCCGTTCCGCGAGTTGTTCCTGAGTCATTCCCGCGTTCTTACGGAGCGAACGGAGCGCATCGCCAAGGAGGAGCTGGTCTTGCTCGGCAGTCGGTTCGGGGTTGCGCTTCACGGCGGGAACACTCACGGCAGGCGGTCCAAAAGCGCCAGGGTATTTATGGTCCGGTTCTCGTGCTAGCCTCTGCGGCATAAATCAAGTGCCCCCGCGCAGTTGGAGCTGCCGGGGGCGTGGCTCCGAGAGTACGAGCTCCCGGTGCGCGGGTCACGCTACCAAGGCGAGCGCGGGCCGCCTCGGCCGATCATCTCTCGGTGCCTCCGACATAAAGGAGGAACCGAGATGAGCAGAAAGTTCAAGATCCCGGCAAGGATGGTCCGGACGCTCCGCATGGGGCTCCACGGCGAGCTTGGTGATGCCGCGAGCGAAGTCCAGCGCGTCACCGAAGAACCAAGGGCCACCGAGCACCCAGAACGCTACGAGGAGCCATTGGCGAGGCTCGACGGTGCTCGTGCGCTACTTGATGAGGTCGGTTGGGGCGAACGCCCGCAGACGGTCGGTGTCGAGATCGACCTTGCCCGGCACAAGTGCCCGCTCTTGCGCTCTCTGCGCACCAAGGCGCTTGTCCACCGGGACATGATTGAGGAGGCGGAGCTGGTCAATATGGAGCGGGCCAAGCTCGGCAAGGGCCGCCAAGGCGCAGGCCACGATCGCACGCACCGAGGCGCTGTCCGAGTTGCTGGCGAGTCTCGGGCTGGCGCTCAGCGATGCAGAGGACGAGGACCGACCCTCGCCAGGCGATGCGGCTATGGCCGACGAGTAGGAGCGACGCTTGCAGGGCCTCAGAAAACCCCACGCGCGGAGGGCGGCCGACAATTCGTTGGCCGCTTTCGCGTGCTCACGGTCATTAACAGTGTGGGAAGGACAAATAGATCAACCGCACCTGACCTTCAGCCGCGCGTCGAATGGAGCGCCGCCGCTCACGCCGTCGCCGAGGCTGCCGTCCTACGCATAGTGCGCTGCCGCTATCCCGGCAGGCACATCGTCGCCCACTGGAACGAGCCTGACGCGGCTCGCGAGGTTTCCGCGCCCAGGCTGAACCTCGATCGACGCCAGGATGCCGCCTAGCGGCTCGGGCAGTATCAGCGGGTCCTCGCTGTTGAGAAGATCGGCGGCGCTGATCCGCTCCCGCACCTGGACATCCCGCGCGAAGTCCTTGTGCTCCGCCTTCGCCTGCTCCAAAGCCTGCACGCGAGCGTCGAGATGCGCGTGGTAGCGGTCCCCGAGCGCTCGCCTGAGCGTGATGTCTGCCGCGAATGCGTCAAGCTCGCTCTCCGCGTCCAGAACTGCCTGCTCAAGCGCTCGCAGCTCGTCGGAGGTCTCCTCGCCTATCTCGACGTCCAAACCGGCGAGAAACGCCCGCAACTGCTCGCGCACGTACTCCTCCAAAGGCTCCGCGTTCACGAACGCGCCACGCGGGCAGCGCTCGCCCGTGCGGCGGCTCTGCGTGGCTGCACAGCGGTAGGTGCGGATCATCGGCCCACCGCGACTGCCAACCAACGCACTCCCACAGGTTCCGCAGCGAGCCAAGCCCGAAAGGGGAAAGGTGGTGGCGGCTCGTCTGCGGCGTGGCTCGCGCTGTGCGGCCGTCCACTCCGACAGCGAGACAAGCGGGTCCTGCGCCTCCAAGTTGACCGCCGAGCCGTTGTGGCTCTCGCCGAGGTAGCTCCGGTTGGCGAGCATCCGTCGCACCGTTGCTGTAGTCCAAGTGCGTCCCGGTGCGTTCTCCACGAGATAGACGCACGCGGCACTCACGTCCTGCGCGGCGGCGATCCGGTACGCCTCGACCACCTGCGGGGCCTGCTCGGGGTTCGGGGTGAGCGTTCCGTCCTCCTGGCGCTCGTAGCCGTAGGGAGTCGGGCTGATCTTTGCTCCGCGCTCGATCGCGTGGCGCTTGGCGGTCTGCCAGCCGGCGACCATGTTGTCGCGCTCAAGCGTGGCCACTGCGAGCAGCACGGTCAGGATGAACGATCCGAACGGGCCGGTGGGGTCGATGTCCTCCTCCACGAACGCGAGGTGTCCGCCGAGAGCCTGGATGCGTTGCACGTCATCGATCGCGCCCGCGACGTTACGAGCAAAGCGGTTGAGCCGCCAGCACGCGATCCCTTCGGTCTCGCCGCTCTCGATGCGCTCTATGGCTGCCCGCAGACCTGGCCGATCCTGGGTGCCGCCGGACTCGTCCTCATCGACGTGCCAGGCCGCGATCTCCACACCCCGGTACTCTGCCCAACGGGCGATAGCCTCTCTCTGCACCGTCGGCGATATGTAGCCGGGTCCCTTGCGGCCCATTCTGCGGCTGACTCGCACATATCCGTCGAAGCGTTTAGGTGTAGGCATCGGACTTCAGATCAAGGGTAGGCAATGTGGCTCTGACAACCAACCAGTTCAAGAACGGCAACCACATCGACGTCGAGGGCACGATCTTCAAGATCGTGGACTTCCAGCACGTCAAGCCGGGCAAGGGCGGGGCGTTCGTGCGCACGAAGCTGCGCAGGGTCTCCGACGGCGCCGCGATCGACCGCACTTTCCGGGCCGGCGAGAAGTTCAGGGCGGTGCGCACGGAGGCGCGCAGGATGCAGTTCCTGTACGCGGACGGGACGGACGCCCACTTCATGGACACGGAGTCCTTCGAGCAGATCGCCGTGCCAGAAGCGAGCTTCGCCGAGGCGTTGCGTTGGACCACACCGAGCAGCGAGGTAGATGTGCTGTTCATCGACGACGAGCCTTCGGATATCCAGTTGCCGAGCGCCGTCGAGCTCGAGGTGACGCAGACAGAGCCAGGGTTGCGCGGCGACACCGCCTCGGGCGGTGGCAACAAGCCCGCGACGCTTGAGACGGGCGCGGTGATCCAGGTGCCGCTGTTCGTCGACGTCGGCGAGAAGATTCGCGTGGACACGCGCTCCGGCGAATACATGTCGCGAGCGTCGTAGGAGCATCGTGCGCCGATCCGAGCAGCGTCGGGCGGCGGTGTTCGCGCTCTACCAGCACGATCTGACGGGAAGGCCGCTCGCGGAGACGCTCGGGCCTGACGCCTCGCTGCTGACGCTCGCGCTCGCGCACGCGGCGTCGGACAGGGCGGAGGAGCTCGACGAGGTGCTCGACCGTCATGCTCACGGCTGGTCGGTGGAGCGCATCCAGCCGCTCGAGCGCAGCATCATGCGGGTCGCCTTGATCGAGATGTTGCATCCGGATGTGGCGCCAGGGGACACCCCGATCCCCGCTGAGGGCGCGATCGAGGAGGCGCTGGAAAGCGCGAAGACCTTCTGTGGAAGCGACGCGCCAGGGTTCGTCAACGGGGTCTTGGCGGCGGTTCTGCGCGAGTTGCGCCAGAATGCTCCGCAGCAATGAGTTTGAAACGAATCGACGATCTCATCGAGCAGCTCGAGCGAGCGGCTGAGCAGTTGCGCTCGGGGGAGCTGTCGACCGACGCGGCCGCCACGATGGTTGAGGACTGCGCGGCGCTTGCGACGCAGGCGAGCGCCGAGCTCGAGCGTCAGGCGCACGCCGAGGTCTCACAGCCCGCCCCGGGGCAGGATTCGCTGCTCTGACGACAGCCGCCCCGCTCGTGCAAGTCGCCTACCCGGAGCACCTGCGCGAGCAGGTGGAGCGCTATCTGGAGGGAATCCGCTTCTCTGAGGCGTCCCTCACATCGGGCCTGGAGGAGGCGATGCGCTACTCGTTGCTGGCCGGCGGCAAGCGCATCCGGCCCGTCCTGGCGCTCGCGACCGCGCACGCGGTCGGCCTCTCGCGCGAGCAGGCGATGCCGTTGGCGGCGGCGCTCGAGCTGATCCACACCTATTCGCTGATCCACGACGATCTCCCGGCGATGGACGACGACGCCCTCAGGCGCGGCCGCCCGACGTGTCATGTGACGTTCGGCGAGGACGTCGCGATCCTCGCCGGCGATGGCTTGTACGCGGAGGCGTTCCACCATCTGCTCTCGATGCGCCGCGCGGCGCCCGAGCTGAGTGCTGGCCGCGGCCGTGGAGCTCACCGTCGCGACGGGTGTCAACGGCATGGTTGGCGGGCAGTATGTGGACGTGAGCGCGAGCGCTCCAGCGGGGCCCGAGGGCTTGCGGCGCCTGCACGAGCTGAAGACCGGGCGCTTGATCGGCGCCTCGGTCGTATGCGTATTGTGCTTGGCTGGCGTGCGTGGACCTGCGACAATTGCATTCCAGCGCTTCGCGGCGGAGTTGGGCGTGCTATTTCAGATCGTCGACGACATCCTGGACGTGACCGGCACCGACGAAGCGCTCGGCAAGCCGCGAGGCAGCGATGAGAGGCACGGCAAGCGGACATACGTGAGTGAGTTCGGGATAGATCGGGCTAAGGAGCTGGCGGCGGAGTCTCACCGAACCGCACGGGCCGCTCTCGCCGAGGCGGCCGCGGCGGTAGCGCCCACGGACGGTCCCGCGCCGACCGTTGAGCTCGAGCAGATCACAGACTTCATCTACACACGCACATCGTGAGAGCCACAACTCAAACATCCAGCCTCGCGCGCGAACGGGGGGGCCGCCGCGGAGAAGAAGACACTCATGCGTGGCGCCGCGGCGTCGTGCACGCGATCGGGTGCGGCGCATGAGCTCGTCTGGAGGCGACGAGCGGCTGCCTGAGGCGCGCCGCCATGCCTTGCTTGGACGGATCGACGGTCCCGCCGACGTGCGCGCCCTCTCCGAGGACGAGCTCGTGCAGCTGGCACAGGAGGTTCGTGAGCACATCATCGACACGGTTGGGGAGATCGGCGGCCACTTCGGCGCCAACCTCGGCACGTGCGAGCTGGCTGTGGCGCTTCATTCGCTGCTCGACTCCCCGCGCGACAAGATCCTCTGGGACGTTGGTCACCAGGCCTATCCGCACAAGATCCTCACGGGCAGGCGCGCACAGCTGCACACGATCCGCCAGTACGGCGGCCTCGCCCCGTTCTGCTCGAGAGAGGAGTCCGAGCACGACATCATGGGCGCCGGCCACGCCTCGACGTCGGTGGGCTATGCGGTGGGCATCAAGGAGGGCATGCGCCACCTCGACGACGAGCGCTCTGGCGGGAAGGTGGTAGCCGTGATCGGGGACGGCGCGATGACGGGCGGGGTCGCGTTCGAGGCGATCGGCCAGGCCGGCGGGCTCGGCACGCCGATGGTGGTCGTGCTCAACGACAACGGCATGTCGATCGCGCCAAACGTAGGCGCGCTCTCGCGCTACTTCAACCGGGTGAGGCTCAACCCGAAGCTTTGGCATGCGCGCTCGGGCGTGGAGGGCGGCCTCACCCGCCTCCCGGGCGCGATCGGATCGGCCGTCGAACGACTTGGGCCGCAGCTGAAGGAGTCGATCAAGGCTTTCTGGGCGCCGGGCCTGTGGTGGGAGGAGCTCGACTGGGCCTACATGGGCGTGATCGACGGGCACGACGTGCGCACGTTGCGCGAGGCGCTGCGCGAGGCGCTGGCGGCGGAACGCCCCGTGGTGGTGCACATCGCCACCGTCAAGGGCAAGGGCTTCGCTCCCGCCGAGGACGGTGGTTTGGAGGGCATGGAGAAGTGGCATGCCGCCAAGCCGAAGTCGATCCTCAACGGCGTGCCCACCGCCTCGCCGCCCAGCCCGCCCACGCCCGTCTCCGGCGGTGGCGAGCATGGGCCCAAGCCAGCCTCCGGCGATGGCGCAAGGGGCGGGCAGGCGCCTCAGTACACGCAGGTGTTCGGTGAGGCGCTCGTGCGCGAGTGCCGCCGCGACGAGCGCGTCGTGGGAATCACGGCCGCCATGAACTCGGGCACGGGTCTCAGCATCCTGCAGGAGGCGCTTCCAGACCGCTACTTCGATGTAGGCATCGCCGAGCAGCAGGCGATCCTGTTTGCCGCTGGGCTCGCTCTGCAGGGGGTCAAGCCGGTGGCGGCGATCTACTCGACGTTCCTGCAGCGGGCGTTCGACCAGATCGTGCACGACGTGTGCCTGCAGAAGCTGAACATCGTCTTCGCGATGGACCGCGCCGGCCTCGTCGGCGATGATGGGCCGACCCACCACGGCGCGTTCGACATCGCCTACCTGCGCTGTCTGCCGAACATCGTCTTGATGGCGCCGCGCGACGAGGCGCTGCTCGTGCAGATGCTGCATACGGCGCTTCGCTACGACGACGGCCCGATCGCGCTGCGCTACCCGCGCGGAGAGGGGCTCGGCGTGTCGCTGCCGACCGAGCCGCGCGCGCTTGCGATCGGCACCGGCGAGATCCTGCGCGAAGGAGGCGCCGCCGGCCCTGTCGGGCGGCGGGTCGCCTTGATCGGCTATGGCTCGGGTGTCGGCAAGGCGACCTGCGCTGCCGACCTGCTGGCGGGCGAGGAGATCGCCGTGACAGTCGTCGACGCGCGCTTCGCAAAGCCGATCGACGCGGGCTTGATGGCTCAGCTCGCGGCCGAGCACGACCTGCTCGTGACCGTCGAGGAGGGCGTGCTCGCCGGTGGCTTTGGCTCAGCCGTGTGGGAGACCCTCAACGAGGCGGGCACCGCGCCGCCGCGGATCCTGCGCGTCGGGCTCCCCGACCGCTATGTGACGCACGGCAAGCCCGCGCTGCTGCACGAGGAGGTCGGGTTCACGGGCGAGCGCATCGCCGAGCGCGTGCGCGCCGCGATCACCGACCGCAGCTCTGCCGTCATCGAGACCAATTGATCCTTGCCCAGTCGGCCTGCATGACACAGCGGTCGGTCTTTGATCTTCATAGGGAAGACCGAGCCGCATGCGGCTCGGTCCCGGGCCGTACATGTACGGCCCGGCCGACCGGCACATGTGCCGGTCGGAACAGCATCAATGTCTTGGGCGGCTCTTAAATGAAACGACCCGCTGGGGAAGCGGGCCGTTTCGAGGGGAGGAGGGATGCTGCTGTACTTCGGGTCGAGAGGAATCATGCACCAGGCGAACGCATGTTTGTGTGATGTCGATCACATAGGCCTCGAATTCTCTGGATTACTTGAACTTGCTCAGTCGGTGACGAGCCCGAGGGCGCCAGCGGATACCGTCTCAGCAAGCGTCATGACCGGTGGATCCCTCAAGAGCCCTAAGCAACGCCTGGATACGCTGCTAGCCGAGCGGGGCCTGTTCCCTTCGCGCACGCGCGCGGCCGCCTCGGTGATGGCCGGCGAGGTCACTGTGGGCTCGCGGGGCAGGCGGGCTGAGAAGCCGGGGGAGATGGTCGCGGTCGACGCCGAGCTCGGCGTGCGCGAGCGCGCGCCGTTCGTCTCGCGCGGCGGGATCAAGCTCGCCAACGCGCTCGACGCCTTCGAGCTCGACGTGCGGGGTCGACGGGCGCTCGACGTGGGCGCCTCGACCGGTGGCTTCACCGACTGCCTGCTCAAGCGCGGCGCGGCCGAGGTGGTCGCCGTCGACGTCGGCTACGGAGACTTCGACTACGGCTTGCGCTCGGACCCGCGCGTCAGGCTGCTCGAGCGCACGAACGCCCGCGCGCTCACGCGCGAGCTGCTGCCGTACGCTCCCGAGCTGGCCGTGCTCGACGTCTCGTTCATCTCGCTGCGCAAGGTCCTGCCGGCGGTGCTCGGCTGCCTGGCCGAGCGCTACGACGCGCTCGCGCTCGTCAAGCCGCAGTTCGAGGTCGGACGCGAGCGGGTCGGCAGGGGCGGGGTCGTGCGCGCCGCCGAGGACCGACGCTCGGCGCTCGTAGACGTAGGCGCCGCCGCGCTCGCGCTCGGCGAGAGCGTGCTCGGCTACCGCTCCTCCGGGCTGCCGGGCCCGAAGGGCAATCTGGAGACGTTCGTCTGGCTCGCCGAGGCAGGGCGCGGCGGCGGCGCGAGCGGGCCGGAGGAGCTGGAGCGGATGGCGCGCGAGGTCGAGCCATGAGTGACGACGCCGTCGAGATCGTGCTCGGCGCACAGGCGTCGAGTGGCAAGGCCGTGCGCGCCGTGTCGGTGCTCACGCACAGTCGGCCCGCACAGACCTCCGAGGCTCTGCAGACGCTGACGGAGGGCGCCGTGAGGGCCGGTGTCAGCCTGTGCTTCGACGAGGGGGAGACCGGCAAGCACGGGCTTATCGCGTGCGAGGGGGTCGTGGTCGGCGCGCGAGACGACGACGCGGTCGACCTGTGCGTCGTTTTGGGCGGCGATGGCACGATCCTGCGCGCGCTGCGCCGCTATGCGGGCACCGACGTTCCCGTGTTCGCGGTCAACTTCGGCGATATCGGCTTTCTCGCGACGATCGAGCCGGAGGAGCTGGCCGACGGCGTGCGGCGCGCGTTCGCGGGCGACTTCGAGCTGCTGCGGCTGCCGGCGATCACGCTCGACGCGCCCACGGGATTCGAGCGCGCGTTCAACGACGTCGCGATCCACCGCAAGGTCGGCGAGCGGGTGGCCGAGATCGCCTATGTGCTCGACGGCGAGGAGCTCGGCAGCGTGCGCTGCGACGGGCTCGTCGTGGCGACTCCGGCCGGCTCGACGGGATACAACCTGGCCAACGGCGGCCCTGTGATGGCGTGGGGCGTGGAGGGATTCGTCGTGTCCTTCATCGCCCCGCACTCGCTGACGGCTCGCACGCTGGTGGCGGCTCCGCGGGACCGTCTGGAGATCCACAACCGCTCGCGCGAGGCGCTCGACGTCTCGGTCGACGGGCGACCCGTCGGCGAGATCGCGCCCGGCGCGGCGATCGACGCTCGCTTCGTAGACGACGCCGGGATCATCGCTCAGCTGCCGGGCTCCTCTTTCTACCGCAGGCTGCGCCAGAAGTTCGGCCGACTCGCGCGCTGAGCGCGACTCGGCGCAGGGCACGCCCCTGAAGGGCGCCCAAGTGCGTCGAGGGGTGGGGAGTACGGCCTGTTCAGGGCATGTGCCCCTCGCGCGTGTGAGGGGCGCCTCTCAGACGATCGCCGCGTGGGCTCAGGCGACGCTCGTGCGACGCTTGGCCGTCTCGTCGGTTGTGTGCAGCGAATCGATGAAGCCATCGAGCTGCTCGCGCGAGAAGCGCCGCTGGCCGCCCGGAGTCCTGTAGCCGGTCAGATAGCCGGCGTCGGTCCAGCGGCGGATCGTCGCGAGCGACACGCCAAGGTAGCGTGCGGCCTGCGAGCTTGTGAAGACGAGCTGGTGCTCGTGGCTTGGCTGTGGTGTAGACATGGTGCCTCTCGTCTGGTCGTGTTCGGTCTGGTCGTGTTCGCCTGCTGGCGCCGCCTGTCGCCGGGAGCGCGCTCCCGCTCTCACGGACGCTCTGCGCTCCTATACGGGGAGATTCGGCGCTCTGAGCGCAGAGGATGAGCCTCCGCCAGCTTTGTGGACCTTTGGTCGAGAAAGGCCCCGAAGAGGCGCATAGACGCGGAGTCTGGGGACACTCACGATTGGCGGGCAAAACCGGCCATTTGTTGCGGGAAAACCACACTATCTGCGGTCAACTACCGGCAATAGCGCGCGATCGAGGAGCTGAGGTCGTTGTTGCCCGCTCTAAAAAACTGCTCGCAAGCAGGCAAAAGCTACGCGAAGGCAAGTCACACCCCTGCTTGCTGCAAGCGATTGTGCATCCGCTTGTACAAAGTGGACAAATCGTCCAATCTCTATATTATGCTCTTCGAACCTACTCAACACTCATCGTGCTTGGCTGAGGATGGAGGCCGTCCGCACGCGAGAGGTTGAGCCGCCCGCGCGACGGAAGGAGCATTCAATGGGTTTCAAAGGCTGATGCAGTTCCTCGATGCCCTCGCGAGAGGCGTCATCGAGCCAAGGACGTCGCCTGCTGGTGACGTCCTTGGTGCTTAACGTCCAGTCGCTCGCTCGAGGTGCCGTTGCCGGGTCAGACCTGGCGCGCGCCAAGAGCTGTGGCTAGCGCAGCGACGGCTGCGCAAGCGCGCGCGTGCGTCGCTCGAAGGCCAGCTCGGCCTCGAAGTCGGCATCGTCGCCGTGCGCGAACGTCACGGGCCCGTCGCGCTCGAGCATTGCGATGAACGTATCGACGATCTCCGCGTCCAGCTGACGCCCGGCCACGCGTCGCAGCTCGGCGATCGCGTCCTGAGGAGTCATCGGTGAGCGGTAGGAGTCGCGCGCCGTGAGCGTGTCGTACACATTGCAGACCGCGAGTATCCGCGAGGCGAGTGGGATCTCGTTGCCGATCAGCCCGGCCGGGTAGCCGCTGCCGTCGATGTGCTCGTGGTGGTAGAGGATCGCGTCCGCCACAGGGCCATAGCCGTCGAGCCGCCCCACGAGCGTCGCCCCCTCTTGAGGATGACGGCGGACCACGGCCCAATCCTCGTCGGAGAGGATCTCGGCGTGCAGGATCCGGTCGGGAAGCGCGAACTTGCCGATGTCGTGGAGCAGCCCGGCCGTGTGAGCGAGGTCCTGATCGGCCTCGTCGCAACCCATCTCGCGAGCGAGCGCGCGCGCATAACGAGCCACGGCCGCCGCATGACGCGCCGTCATCCGATCTCGCAGCGCCAGGGTCTCGACGAGCGTCACCAGCACGCCCAGCTGCATCGACGCGAGCCGCACCGAGCGAGCCTCCAGCTGCTCGGCCCGATCCTCAGATCGCAGCAGCGCGCGGGCCAGGTACTGGAAGATGCCCAACACGAGCACCAAGCTGAGCAGGACCGGATAGCCCATCTTCGTATAGGCGACGGCGAGGATCACGGCGAGCACCGCGGCCGCGAGCTGGCCCGGAAGCACCGGCACGAGCACGGTGTGCACCTGGTTGATGAACGACTTTTCCTGGAGCACGCTCTTCTGGATCGCGATCAGGGCGAAGTTGAGGAGGTTCGTGGTG
Organism: uncultured Solirubrobacterales bacterium; assembly: GCA_963764655.1. Lineage (GTDB taxonomy): Bacteria > Actinomycetota > Thermoleophilia > Solirubrobacterales > Solirubrobacteraceae > Palsa-744. Next base: position 596,447 of record CAVXTI010000001.1, on the reverse strand, counting down.
ATGAACACGCCGAACACAACGAACGCGAACGTCGCCGTCTCGACGTAGGAGTGCCCGATCAGAGCGCGGCTCACCAGGGCGCCAAGCACGAGGTAGACGGCGTAGGTGGTCACGTTGGACAGGCACACCGCAAGCGCGGGACGGCGCGAGAGCGAATCGGCCGCGATCGCGGCCACCCCGATCGCCACGGCCGGCGCCGGGCCCAGCAGCGTCATCGCCAGCACGAGCGCCACGAAGCCGGCGGACACGCTCTGGCTGCCCATCGTGATCGTCAGCCACTCGCCGACCACGCTCAGCACGAGCAGCAGCGCGACGAGCTCGGTGGGATGCCAGTCGGCCGAGCGTGAGGTCAGCACGGCCACCGCCACGGCGCCGGCCAGCAGCAGCCATTGGCTGGCCAGGTACAGCCTGTAAAGGTGTCGTCGCGGAATGCTCATCACGGGTGGGGGCGGCTCTCTGTAGTCCTTAACGGCCGACAGCGCGTCGCACTTAAGGGCAGCTGGAGGTGGTGAGGCCTCCGGCCGGCCCGTGCCAGCGTTCGCGCGGCGCCTGCGTGCCGAGGCTGCTGGCGCCCCACGCGATCGCCGCGAGGCCGGCGCTGGTCCGTCCGCCGGCTCTCTACTGACGCGTGGCCAGCAGCTCCGGCTCCGTCGCGACCGCGACATGGGGCTCGCTGCTCGATCGCAGGCCGTGGATCGGCAAGCGCAGGAACGCAAACGTCGCAAGCGTGGCGACGACACCGGGAACGACCATCGCGATGCGGGGAGAGCTGAGCGCCGCGATGCTCCCGCCGAGGATGAAGCCGATCGCCGGGCAGAGCGCGTTCAACGATCCGACGGCGCTCATCAGGCGACCGTGCAGGCTCGCCGGCGTCAATTGCTGGACGGCGCTGATCAGCGATGGCCATTGGATCCCGTTCCCGATCCCGCCGACGACGGCGGCCGCGCACGCAACCGCCAGGACGGGCGCCGCCGCGAACCCGAGATAGGCGATCCCCACCAACAGCGTTCCACCGGTGAGCATCGGCCCAAGCGGGCGTCGCACCGAGCGAGCGAACACGAGCGCCCCGAGCGCCGCGCCGACGCCCCACGCGCCCACGAGAAGGCCATATCCGAAGTCGCCGGCGTTCAAGGTGGACTTCGCGTAGAGCACCTCGACGGGCTCGACCGATGCGAAGAAGACCATCGCGACCGCCTCGGTGACGAACAGTGTGCGCAACGCCGGCACGGCTCGCAGGTGCTCCACCACCGCGCGCAAGCGAGTACGGACAGAGTCCCCGCTGGCCTCCGCGATGTACATGCTCACGCGCAGCAGCAGGCCGGCGCAGATCAGGAACGTGAACGCGTCGAGAAGCAGGGCCGCCGACCCTCCGACGACGTGCACGAGCGCTCCGCCAAGCGCCGGGCCGATCGCGAAAGTCCCCATGAATGCGAAGTTCAGGGCGGCGCTCGCCTGTCGTTGGGCGGTGTCGGTCGTCGCCTCCCGCGCTTTGACGTCCAGCTCTGAGCCGGCTTGCGCGAGCGCGTCGCTGACCGACACACGCGCCGCCGATGCCCGCACCAACGCGGTCGCCGTCACCGCCACCGCGCCATCTATCGTCACGAGCGCGAGCACGCCCGCCAGCCAGAAGTGCCACAGCAGCCCGGCGAGAGCTACGGTCAGCAATGCCTCCAGCACGTACAGCCATGCGAGGAGATCGCGACGTTGGGAGCGCTCGGTGCGGGCCACCAGCACCGGCGCCAGCAGCGCCGGCAGCAGTCCTCGCGCGACGAACAGCCCAGCTGTGGCGATCGCGCTGTGCGTGTGGTCGTAGACGCCCAAGGCCAGCGCGACATACCCGAACCAGGTGCCCAGTTCGTTGACCGTATAGGCAAGCAGAAATCTCCGCAGTCGGGGAGACTTGGGAAGCAAGGACGCCTCTCGACGCTGGCGGGGGCCCGGCACTCTGTCGCCGGGTGGGCGGCATTCTAGGGTGAGCCGCCGACGACACATGGCAAGACCGCGACATTCCCGTCGGATCGCGCCCGTTTCGGCGTCTAGACGCTCGTCGCGTCGACATCGAACGGCGTGTTCGAGTGGGGGTTTCCTGTCACGGCCGCCCGCGCGGCAGGCAGGGTGAGCCACCGATCGCGTGGAGGTCGTCGTGCGCCAACGTGCCTTCGCCCACGAGCGCCACCATCTCCGCATCGGTCTCACCCATCGCGGCGGCGCGAGCGAGCACCGACAGGCCCTTCGCGCTCGCCGCGGAGATGGCGATCCAAGTGAGCGCGACGCCGAGGTCAACCATCAGTCCGTCTCCCGCTGGCAAGCGTGGAGTCGTCCCAGGATGATCGAGCACAGCCATGACGAGAGAGCTCTGACATCGCCCGAGCAATGATGAAGTCCGTAAGGTCGCTTGTCTGTAGGGCGCATGGTGCCGATCTTGTCGTCCCAAAGTGCCCACTCGTGTCGCCCCAAAAGTGCCGACTCGCGTCGTCCCGATGGGTCCTCGGCGCGACTGGTCGCATCCGTTGCCCGCCAGCTCCCACCGCGCGCACGCGTCGTGCGCCGCGGTGCCGCCCTCCAAGCCGGTACGGTTAGCGCTGCATGGCAGCTGAGGCCCCCGGCGTCGACCGGCCCATCGACGTGATCATCGCCGACGACCACACGGTCGTGCGCGACGGCATTCGTGCCGTGCTGGAGCGCGAGGTCGGCGAGTTCAGGGTGGTCGCGGAGGCCGCCGACGTGCCCGCGACGATCCGTGCGGTGAGGGAGTTCAAGCCTGACTTGCTCACGCTCGACCTCACGATGCCGGGTGGGTCAAGCCTGGCCGCCCTGCCGACATGCTTTGTGGCGCACCCAACGCTGGCCGTGGCGATCCTCACGATGCGCGAGGACCCCGAGTACGCGCGCCAGGCGCTGCGCGCCGGCGCGCGCAGCTATGTGCTCAAGGAGGCCGAGCCCGCCGAGCTCCTGCAGGCCTTCCGCCTGGCGGTGGCCGGGCGCAACTACTTGCATCCGCGCCTCGGTGCGCTGATGGTGACAGGCGAAGACAACCAGCAGGATGGCGTGGCGCTCAGCGAGCGCGAGCGCGAGGTCGTGCGCCTGATCGCGCTCGGGTTCACCAACCCTGAGATCGCCGAGCAGCTGCACGTGGCCGAGCGCACCGTGAAGACCTACCGGGCGCGCGCGATCGAGAAGCTCGGGTTCTCCTCACGGGCGGAGATAACCGCCTACGCGCGCAAGCTCGGCCTCGTCGAGTAGGCCAGCACCACGCGCGAGGGCGCGAATCGCTGATCTCACTGTTGGGCTGTCCCTCGCGCGCGACGGCGCCTAAACGGTGGCCCTGCGCATACGATCGATGCGCTCAAACGATTGCACGCAACGACTGTTCAAAACGAAGGTCCCCCCGCGCGCGCGGGGGGACGCTCAAACGGGTGGCTTCTCCGCGTGGGGAGGCGCAGTCAGACAGCGGTTTGCTCAGACGGCGGTTGGGCGTCCCGCGAGGGGGACGGTCAAGCGCATCGTGGCGCCGCCTCCCGGCGCCGGCACGAGCTCGAGCTCGCCGCCGACGAGCTCGGCGCGCTCGCGCATGCCAGAGACGCCAAAGCCGCCCTTCAGTTCCTCGCCGGCCGTGCGCGGCCGCGACGGGCCGCCGTCGGGGAGTCCCTGTCCGTCATCGGTGACGGTGGCGGTCACCTTCCCGTCGCCCTCGCGGACGCTGATCACCGCACGCGTGGCTTTTGCGTGGCGGCTGACATTGGTGAGGGCCTCTTGGACGACGCGGTAGAGGGTGCTCTCGAGCTCGGCGTCCAGCCGCCGCTCGCCATGCGCGAGCTCGATGTCCGTTTCGATCTCGAGGCCATCCATCGCCTGGCCGCGGCGCGCGAGCGCTTCCAGCGCCGGCACCAGCCCGAAGTCGTCGAGGGCGGCGGGGCGAAGCTCGGTGATCAGGTGGCGCAGCCCGTCGATCTCCTGCCCGAGGCCCTCCAGCACGGTATCGACCGCTGTGCTCAAGGCGGCCTGGTCGCCGAGGTCGCGGGCGTTGGCGAGCTTCAGACGCAGCGCCCCGAGACCTTGGACCGTTTCGTCGTGGATCTCCCTGGCCCAACGCGTGCGCTCGCGCTCGCGAGCCTCCATGCCGAAGCGCAGCCGTTCGATCTCGACCGAGCGCTCCGCGGCGAGCCGCTGCGCGACGCTCGCCGCGAACGCGTGCAAAGCGCGCCGGTCGGGCTCGCGGAAGCTGCCGTCCTCGCGTGCCGCGATCACTAGCCCGCCGGCCTGCTCGTCGAAGCTGAACGGCTCGACGAGCACCGCGCGGGCTTCGAGTCCCAGCTCGTGCAGCCAAGTCGCTTCCTGACCGCGCGGGCGCTCCAACGAAAGCGCCTTGCCGGTCGCGTAGAGCGCCCCGAGCGCGCTGCCCTCCATCGGGAGCACGCGCACCCGCACAGATACCCGCCCGCTGGAGGCGGCCACGCGCAGCTCGCGGCGCTCCTCGACCACCATCAGCAGCGTCGAGGCGTCGAGCAGCGCGAGGCCTCGATCGGCCATCAGGCGCAGCAGCCATAGCTCGGACCCGGAGAGCACGGCGTGGGATTATGACTGTCTCAGCGCCGGCCGCTCGCCCACGTCGACTCTTGGCGCCGCGGAAGGCTCGGCCCGTGGGCGGTCGGATGGGTCGTACCGTCGTGCGGCCAGGCGTGTCTGTGAGAGCAGCTGCTCAGCGCTGAGGTCCTCGCGCCAAGCGGCTATCCCAATCGAGACGCGCAATGGACGGCGCTCCCCGTCCACCTCGATCTTGACTGCGTGCAACCTGCCGAGCGCGCGCCGGGCGACGATCTCGCCTTGGCGCTCGTCGGCGCCGGGCAGCACCACCAGCAGCTCGCCCTCGGCGGCATGGCCAATACGGTCGAAGCGTCGCAGCTGGCGCCCGAGCGCCGCTCCCAGATAGGCGAGCGCCTGTGTCGGGAGCTCTTCGCCGTGTGCGCGCGCGAGCTCGGCGGCGTCGTCGAGGCTCACGAGCAGGCAGCTCAGCGCGGTGCGGTGGCGCCCAGCGCGGTTGACCTCCTCGTCCAGGCGCGCCGCCAACTGCGGCGTGGAGAGGCAGTCGTGTGGGCCGCTGGGCGCTCGAGTCGAGGTGTGGGAGTCGTTGGCAGCCATGCCGATGAAGTCTTTGGAAGGGGTCGCGGACGCTCTCTGGGGCGGCGTGAGCCCGTGACACCCAAGATTATGGACCCATCCTCGCTGCTACGCGAAATGCTATCCGTCGGTGGGCACTGGTACACCTGTCCGTGTGCTCTGCGAGTTGCGCGTCGAAAACCTGCTGTTGATAGAGCGAGCGGAGCTCGCGCTCGCCCCCGGCTTGAACGTCTTGACCGGTGAGACAGGGGCTGGCAAGACCGTGCTCGCCCACGCTTTGGACCTGTTGATGGGAGGCTCCGCCCGCCCCGGTCGTTCGCGCACCGGGATCGTCCGCCCAGGCGCCGTGGAGGCATATGTGGAGGGCGTCTTCACGGTGCCGGAGGGCCTGCGAGCCGAGATCGGGCGAGCGCTGCCGGAGAGCGTTCGCCTCGAGGGCGACGTCGAAGAGCTGACGCTCGCGCGCCGAGTCGGCGCCGACGGGCGCACGCGCGCTTATCTGAACGGTCGCTCGGCAACCGTCGGGGATCTGCGCGAGCTCGGCGCGCGACTGATCTCGTTCTACGGCCAACACGAGCACCGCAAGCTCGTGTTGGCCAGCGCGCAGCTGCAGCTGCTCGACGAGGTGTGCGGAGCGGAGCACGCCGAGCGGCTGCGGGCATGCGCGAGCTCGTATGCCGAGACCCGGCGGCTGGAGTCCGAGCTCGAGCGCCTATCCGATCTGGAGCGAGTGCGCGAGCGCGAGCTGGAGCTGCTCGAGCACGAGCTCTCTGAGATCGACGCGGCGGCGCCCGACGAGGACGAGCACCGAGGGCTGCTGGCACGCCGCGAGCGCCTGCGTCGCCTGGAGGCGCTGCGCGCGGGCGCCGGCTTGGCGATGGACGCGCTTGCGCCGGAGTCCTCCGAGGGCCCGGGGGCGGCGCATCTGCTTGCCGGCGCGTCGGCGCGGCTCGGGGCGCTCACGGGCGTGGACCCCGAGCTCGACGCGCTCGGCGAGCGTTGCGCCGCGCTGGCGATCGAGACGCAGGACGTCGCCGCGGGCCTGCGCGGCTATTGCGAGGGGATCGAAGCCGAGGACGGCTCGCTGCAGGCGCTCGAAGAGAGGCTCGCGCTGCTCGAGCGGCTTGCGCGAAAGCACGGGGGCACGATCTCGGCGGTGCTCGACTACGCCCGCCGGGCGCGCGAGCGGCGCGAGCAGCTGCTCGACGCGTCCGTTGCCCAGGAGAGCGTCGCGCGGGGACTGGCGGACGAGCGGGCGTCGCTCGACGGCTACGCGCGGGAGCTTCGCTCAGAGCGAGAGCGCGCGGCCACGCGGCTCGCCCAGGCCGTTCGCGAGCAGCTCGCCGCGCTGGCGATGGCCGACGCGACATTCGAGATCGCCCTGAAGCCGGCGAGCATGAAAGCGAGCGGCGGCGACGCGGCCGAGTTCACGATCGCGCCCAACCCAGGGGTGGCGGCCGCGCCCTTGCGAGAGATCGCGTCCGGCGGAGAGCTGTCGCGCGTGATGCTCGCGCTCACGAGCGCCAGCAACGACGGCGCCGGGGTCGGGAGCGGCTCGTCGAAGTCGACGCTCGTCTTCGACGAGATCGACGCCGGCATCGGCGGCCACACCGCCCGCGCCGTGGGCGAGCGACTGCGGAGCCTTGCGCGCGAGCGGCAGGTGCTGTGCATCACCCACCTGCCCCAGATCGCTTCGCTGGCCGAGCGGCACTTCTCGGTGGCGAAGGACACCTCGGCCGACCCAACCTTGGCAACGGTGGCGCAGCTCGCCGAGCGCGATGTCGTGACCGAGCTCGTGCGCATGCTTGGCGCTGAGGACGAGGACAGAGCAGCCCGTCGTCACGCGCGCGACCTGCGCCGTGCGGCCTGAAGGCTTGCGGACATCGACTGTCCGATGCGCGTTCCGTGGCTGATCGTTACTCTCGAATCAGATGGCCACGACCCGGCAGCCGCCAGGCACGCCCGCGCCAGGGCTGGAGATCCTGTCTGCGCCGGCGCGCGAGGTCAACGGTCCCGTACGGCTGGGACGCAAGACCAAGCTGCTCGTCAGGCGCCTGATGGCGGGGGACATCGCCGTCGTCGACCACCTCGACATCGACCGGGTGTCAGCCGAGGAGCTGATCGTGGCGGGCGCCGCGGCGGTGCTCAACTGTCGCGCGTCCACGAGCGGCACCTACCCGAACCTCGGACCACAGCTGCTGGTCGAGGCCGGTGTGCTGCTCGTCGACCTGCCCGACGACTCGCTGTTTCACTCGCTCTCTGACGGTGACGCGGTCACGGTGCGCACCTCGACTCTCGACGCACGCGCCGAGGTGCTCTACAAGGGTCAGCCGCTTGTGAGTGGAGTGGTGCTCGACGTGGCGCGCGTGCGCGCCGAGACGGAGGCGCGCCGGCGCGAGATCGGCGACGCGCTGGAGCGCTTCGCGCACAACACGATCGAGCACATGCGCGAGGAGCGAGAGCTGCTCGCGGGGCGGATCGACCTGCCGCGCTTTCGCACCGACTTCCGCGACCGCTCGGCCCTCGTGGTTGTGCGCGGCGTGGACCATCAACGTGATCTGCGCGCGTTGAGGCCCTTCATCCGGGACACGCGCCCGGTGCTGGTGGCGGTCGACGGTGGGGCCGACGCGCTGCTGGAAGCGGGGCTCACGCCCGACATGATCGTGGGGGACATGGACTCGGCGAGCGAAGTCGCCCTGCTCGCCGCGCGCGACGGGAAGGCCGAGCTTGTGGTGCACTCCTATCCCGACGGTCGCGCCCCCGGCAGGCGCCGCTTGGAGGAGCTTGGGGCGCCGTTCAAGCTGGTCCCCGCTCCCGGCACCAGCCAGGACGTGGCGATGCTGATCGCGGCGGAGAAGGGAGCGCGGCTGATCGTGACGGTCGGCTCGCAGTTCAACCTCGTCGAGTTCTTGGACCGCAACCGCGAAGGCATGTCCTCGACGTTCCTGACGCGTCTGCGGATCGGTGAGATCCTGATCGACGCCAAGGGCGTGAGCCGTCTCTATCGCCCGATGCCGGGGCTGGCCCCGCTGGTCGTGGTGATCGTTGCTGGCCTGATCGCCTTGACCGCTGTGGTCTGGATGACCCCGGCGCTGCGCGACGTCGTGGATCTACTATGGCTCAAGCTGCAGCTGCTGTTCGGCTCTCGCAGCGGTTGATCCACCTCCGCCGATGTTCGACTATCGCTATCACGCGCTCTCGCTGGCCGCCGTCCTGTTCGCGCTCGCCGTCGGTGTCCTGATCGGCGTGGCGATCGGCGACTCCAACCTCGTGTCCTCGGCTCAGAACGGGATCGTGCGGAATCTGCGCTCCGAAGTGAGCGACTCGCAACACAGACTCGAACAGGCCGAAGCGCGACTCTCGGGACAGGAAGCGCTTGCCGCGGATTTGTGGCCGTTCGCGGTGCACGAAGCGCTGAGTGGAAGGAGCATCGGCCTGGTGTTCCTTGGCGGCTCGTCCGACCAGATCGACACACTGGTACGTGACGGCGTGGGAGCGGCTGGGGGCAATGTGAAGGCCGTCGTCGCTGTGCGCGAGCCGCTCGACACCGCCGGTGTCGCGGCGCAGGCGATCGGCACGCGCTATACGACGCTCGCCTCCGACCCCCCGCTCGTCAGGCAGTTCGGGATGCGCATCGGCAAGCAGCTCGTCAGTGGGGGTCAGCTGCTCGAACGGGTGCACACGAGGCTGCTCAGCTCCTACGACGGGGAACTGGGCAAGCTCGAAGGGCTCGTTATCGTGCGCGGGGATCCGGCGGGCATGGGCGAACCGGCGAAGAAGAGCACGGCGGAATTCGAGTCGGGCCTGATCGCCGGGGTCGCCTCCGAAGGGGTCCCCGCCGTGGGGGTGGAGTTGAGCAGCACTGAACCGTCGCAGGTCTCGTGGTACAAGGCTGAAAACCTGGCGAGCGTGGACGATCTGGACACGATCGCTGGCCGCGCCGCATTGGCGTTCGCGCTTGCCGGAGATCACGGCGCATATGGGGTGAAGTCGACCGCGGACGCCCTGCTTCCCTCGGTGGTCGGCTCCTCGAGCCAGCACTGAGCGCGGATTCCTCCGGCGCGATCCTTGCAAGCGCTGACTGTGCCGTGTGCTCGCGCGCGTCCGCGCCGGCCGCTAACTTGCGCCGGTGCATGCGCTTCCATTCGTGCTCGCCACGGCCTGCGCGGCCCTCCTCGCGCCGCTGTTGCTGCGCGCGCTGACGGAGGGCGGCCACCTCAAGGCCAATTTCAGGGAACGGAGCGTCGCGTTTCCCTTCGGCGTGCTGAGCGTGGCGGGCGCGCTGGTCGCGCTGATCCCGCTCACGCTTCTGCAGAAGCTGGAAGTCGCGAGCCTGCTGCACCCGGAGACGCTCACCGTCGCCGTGTACGCGTTGGGGGTGGCATTTCTCGGTCTCGTCGACGACACGCTCGGTGGCGACGCGCGCGGCTGGCGCGGTCATGGCGGGGCGGCGCTCCACAGGAGGCTGTCCACCGGCGCGCTGAAGGCGGCCGGCTCACTCGGGCTCGCGTTGTACGCGACGAGCTACACCGGGCTCGCGACGGGGCGCTGGCTGCTCGCGAGCGCCGTGCTTGTGCTCGCCACGAATGTATTCAATCTGCTCGACCTGCGGCCGGGGCGCGCGATCAAGGTGTTCGTCCTGCTCGGGGCCGGTCTGACGATCGGCGCGGCGAGCGTGCGCCCACTGTGGGCGCTCGGCCTGTTTGTGGGCCCCGCACTGGTCGCAGGCGTCTACGACCTGCGCGAGCGCGCGATGCTTGGCGACACGGGCGCCAACCTGATCGGCGCGCTCGCGGGTCTGTGGCTCGTGCTCACGCTGTCTGAGACGGCGCAGGCCGTGGCGCTCGCGGTGCTCCTGCTCATCACGGTGTACGGGGAGCTGCGCTCGATCTCAAAGCTCATCGAGCGGATGCCGCTGCTGCGCGGGCTAGACTCCTGGGGCGCACCTCGATGACCTCGCCTCACTCTGACCGCCACGCACAGGCTCCGGCCAAGACCCGGTTCATCTTCGTAACCGGCGGTGTCGTGTCCTCGCTTGGCAAGGGCATCGCGGCGGCCTCGATCGGGCGTATGCTCGTAGCCCGTGGCCTGACGGTGGGCCTGCAGAAGTTCGACCCCTACATCAATGTCGACCCGGGCACGATGTCGCCTTACCAGCACGGCGAGGTGTTCGTGACCGAGGACGGCGCCGAGACCGATCTCGACCTGGGCCACTACGAGCGCTTCACCGACTCCAACACGAGCCGGGCCTCGAACGTCACGGCCGGCGGCATCTACGACACTGTCATCCGCCGCGAGCGTCGCGGCGACTACCTCGGCGGCACCGTCCAGGTTGTGCCGCACATCACAGACGAGATCAAGCAGCGGATCGCGCTGATCGCGGAGTCGACCGACGTCGACTTCGTCATCACCGAGATCGGCGGCACCGTAGGTGACATCGAGTCGCTCCCGTTCCTCGAGGCGATCCGCCAGTTCCCGGTGGATGTGGGCAGACGCCGCTGCATGTTCATCCATCTGACGCTCGTCCCATATATCGGCCACGCGGGCGAGCTGAAGACCAAGCCGACGCAGCATTCGGTCAACGAGCTGCGACGCATCGGCATCGCGCCGGACATGCTCATGTGCCGCTCGGAGGGGCCGCTGTCGCAGGAGATCCGCAAGAAGATCGCCCTGTTCGCGAGTTTGCCAGCCGACGCGATCGTCTCCGCGCGCGACGTCGACAACATCTACAAGGTGCCGCTCGTGTTTCGCGAGCAAGGGGTGGACGATTTCATCCTCGACCACTTCGGCGTACAGGCGCCGGCGCCCGAGCTCTCCAGCTGGCAGGAGCCGATCGAAAGGGTGGAGAGGGCCGAGCGCCGTGTGCGCATCGCGCTGGTGGGCAAGTACGTGCAGCTCGAGGACGCCTACCTGTCTGTCACCGAGGCTCTCCGTCATGCCGCGGCGCTTCAGGGCGCCACCGTTCAAGTCGACTGGATCGACTCCGAGCGCCTGGATAAGGATCCCGACCCAGCCGATCCCGACAACCCCGCCACCAACGAGCAGGGTCGACCCCAAGCGCGCGAGCTGCTCGAGAGCGCCGACGGGATACTGATCCCTGGGGGCTTCGGCGGTCGCGGCATCGAGGGCAAGATCGCGGCGGCCAGCGTGGCGCGCGAGCGGCGCATCCCCTACCTCGGCATCTGCCTGGGGATGCAGATCGCGGTGGCGGAGTTCGCCAGGCACGTCGCCGGGATGGAGGGCGCCAACTCGACTGAGTTCGACATCGAGACGCCCTATCCGGTGATCGATCTGTTGCCGGAGCAGAAGGAGGTCGCGGACCTCGGCGGCACGATGCGCCTGGGCGCCGACCCGATCAAGCTGCACGACGGCTCGCGGGTCAGGGAATCCTATGGCGAGGCGGTTGTCTATGAGCGTCACCGCCATCGCTACGAGGTCAACAACCTATTGCGCAAGCGCTTGCAGAGTGCGGGCCTGCGCGTCTCCGGGACCTCGCCTGACGAGCGCCTCGTCGAGGTCATCGAGCTCGACGAGCACCCGTTCTTTGTCGCCTCGCAGTTTCATCCAGAGTTCAAGTCGCGTCCGGAGCGCCCCGCTCCTCTGTTCCGGAGCTTCGTCGCGGCCGCGCTCGAGCGCTCGGCCGAGCGTGCCGGAGGCGACCGCACGCTCGCGGGTCGCTTGTGAGCTCCGAGCTCTCGGGTGTCGAGCCGCCCGGGAAGGTGGCGGCCGTGCGCGTGCAGGCCGTCTTCCACGTGGCCGACGACCGCCAGGCGCAGGCTGTGGCGGCAAAGATGGTGGATAGCGCGCACGAGATCGCCAACCTGCCCGAGTGCGAATGCGACCTCGACGTCGACATCGAGCGCATTCGGTCAGACGCCGCGTCATACCCGGTTGAGCCTGGCGCGGCTCCCATGAAGCTTTAACGACTGTGATGCTAAAGCTGCGCCGAGCCACCGTCCTACAGGCGGCACCGATCGACGGCCCCGAGCAGGAGCTCACCATCTCGCTGGAGGGCGAGCGCCGTCCCGCGATCGCGGACGTTGCCCTGATCGGCGCTAGCCAGCAGGGCGACGAGGTGATCGTCAACGTGCAAGCGCGCGACCTCGGGCTTGGCTCGGGCGGCTTTGACATCGTGCACGCCAACCTGACGAGGGGCCTGTCGGGAGACGGGGCGCCGCGCGCACACGTGATGAAGCTCAACTACACGAGCCTTCAGCACGCGGTGGCGCCTGTCGAGGGGCAGGAGGAGCAGTTGCTGCTGCCGCTGGAGAAGCCGGTCGCGGTGCTCGCGTTGCACGGTCAGCTCGCCGCGCTGGCATGGGCGTTCGCCAAGGCACGCCCGGGTGGGCGGCTCGGCTTTGTCCAGACCCCTGGAGGCGCGCTTCCGGGGGGGCACTCGCGCACTGCGCGGACGCTGCGGCAGCGCGGGCTGCTCGCCGGTCACCTCACCGCCGGCGCCGCTCACGGCGGTGAGGGCGAGGCGGTCACGACCGCGGGCGCCCTACACCACGGGCTGCGCACGCTTGGCTGGGACGCGGCCGTGTGTGGTCCCGGCCCCGGGATCGTCGGCTCCAGCTCGCCGCTCGGCCACGGCGGGATGAGCGCGCTCGACTCCGCTCACACAGCGCTCGCGCTCGGCGCCCCGACGCTCGTGGTCGCGCGCATGTCATCGGCTGATGAGAGACCGCGTCATCGCGGCATCTCCCATCACACCCTGACGGTGCTCGACCTGCTGCTCGAGCCTGTGACGGTGGCGCTTCCGGCCGGGATTCGCTCGCCCGTGGGCGCGGACCTGCGCGCGCGCCTCGGGTCGGTGTTCGGCGCCTCCGCGGGCCGACTCAAGCCACAGATGGAGCTCGACGTCGAGCGCCCGGCGCGTATGGCGCGCCACGACTGGCGCCGGGCGCCCGTGGACATGCCTGCTTATCTGGCAAGCGGACTGCCAGCCGAGACGATGGGTCGCATGCTCGTCGAGGACCCCCTGTTCTTCGGCGCGGCGCTCGCCGGCGGAACGGTGCTGTGCGACCTGTTCGAGCGATGCGAGGCTGGAGCGCAGGGCAGCACAGGTTGAGGGTCTGTGGACAGGCGGGTTCTGAGAGCGGGCTTGCATGTCAAGGAACGCAGGCGCTCGAGGCGAAGTCCAACGGGTGGGCGATCCTCCGGCGGTTGCAGTCTCAGGCGCGATGCGCTTCGAGCGCCTGACATTCGACTTCCTCGCTTATCTGGAGCTCGAGCGTGGCTTGTCGCGCAACACGCTGCACGCTTACCAGTCCGATATCGCTCAGCTCGGCAGGTTCCTCGCTCGACGCGGAGTGGCGCCGCTCGAGGTGCGGCACGGAGATCTCGCGGCATTTCTCTCAGAGCTGGCCGGCGGGAGGGAGGGCCATCCACCGGTGGCGCCCGCCACGCTTCAACGAAAGGCTGCCTGCCTGCGTTCGTTCTACCGGCACATGCGACGGGAAGGCCTGATCGAGCACGATCCGACCGCCGACCTGAGGGGGCCGCCGAAACTCAGGCGACTGCCGAAGGTCCTCTCGCGCGAGCAGGTGGGCAAGCTGCTGGAGCAGCCCAGGGGAACCAAGCCGCTAGCGCTGCGCGATCGGGCGCTCCTGGAGGTCATGTACGCGTGCGGGCTGCGAGTGTCGGAGGCGATCGGCCTGCAGATCGGAGACGTGGACTTGGAGGAGGGGATGCTGCGGGCGCGCGGCAAGGGCTCTAAGGAACGGATCGTGCCGGTGGGGCGCCGGGCGGTGGAAGCGCTCGATCTCTACAGCAGGCGGGCTCGCCCGTGGCTTGTCGGCGTGGGGGTGGAGACGCACCTGTTCGTAAACCATCGTGGCGTGGCCCTGAGCCGCCAGGGCCTGTACAAGATCGTCCAGAGCCATGCGCGCACGGCCGGGCTCGCGGAGCGGATGACGCCGCACACGCTGCGTCACACTTTCGCGACGCACCTGCTCTCGGGAGGCTGCGATCTGCGCTCGCTGCAGGAGATGCTCGGCCACGCCGACCTGGCGACAACGCAGATCTACACGCACCTGTCGGCCGAACGCTTGAAGGACGCCTACTTCGGGGCGCATCCACGCGCGCATATGCTGAGGGGCTCAGATGCCAGAGCTTCCGGAGGTAGAGACGATCAGGCGCCAGCTGGCGCCTCTGGTTGAAGGACGCACGCTCGAGCGCGTTCGGATCCTCGACGCGCGTTGGTGCAGGCCGCTTGAGCCGAGCGAAGTGGTCGACGCCGTGCAGGGCCGAGGAGTGGAGCGACTCGGGCGGAGGGGCAAGTACCTGGTTTGGAGCTTGAGCGATGAGGTGCACCTGGCTCAGCACCTGCGCATGACGGGGACGGTGCTGTGCGATCCCGATCCAAGCCAAGGCCACGTGCGTGTGCGCATCGACCTCGATCGAGGCCCACCCCTGGCGATCGTCGACCCGCGCAGGTTCGGCACGGGCGAGCTGCTGCTCGGGGATGAGGCGCTCGAGCGCTTCTTCGAGGAGCGGCTTGGCCTCGAGCCCTTCGACGAGCGTTTCACCGTCGAGCATCTGCGCGCGCTGGCGCATGGGCGCACCGCGCCCGTGAAGGCGTTCCTACTCGACCAGCGTCGTGTGGCGGGCGTCGGCAACATCTACGCCGACGAGGCTCTGCACCGCGCCGGGATCCACCCGCTGCGACCCGCCGGCACGCTTACCGTCGAGCAGCACGAGCGCCTGCGCGAGGCTGTGATCTGGGCATTGCGGGCCGGCATCGAGGCGCGCGGCGCGACGATCGACGACTTCCGTCACGTCGACGGGGTTTGGGGCTCCTTCCAGGACCGCTTCCGGGTGCACAGGCGTGAGGGCGAGCCATGCGCGGGCTGCGGCACGAGGATCGTGAAGATGGTGGCGGCGGGGCGAGGGACCTATGTGTGCGAGACGTGTCAGCCGCGCCCGCGCCCGCGCCCGCGCGCGCGGCGTGGGAGACGTACGTAGCGCACTTCCGTGTGCGCGCCTTGTGACCACACGCGCGAGGGAGCGTGAGATGGCTAGACGGCGAGCAGCTCGTCGAGACGACCGCTCTCCAGAGCGCCGAGCGTCTCGGCATACCCGCCAAGCAGCTCCTCGCCGACGACGACCTGTGGGAAGCTCAGCATCCCTGTGCGGCTCGCGAGCTCTACCCGTCCGATGGGGTCCTTGGAGAGGTTGACCTCGGAGTACTCCAGCCCGCGCGCCTTCAAGAGGCCCTTGACGCGCGCGCAGAAAGAGCATGGCTCGGTCGTGTAGACGGTTATCTGACCGGGGTCATCCATTACTTCAGAAAGTATAGAAATGTCGTGCCGCGGTGGTGTGAGCGATCGTCATAGTTCCGCGAGCGCCAGCTTGAGCCTGCTGCGAGCGCGGCTCGCCGATGAGTAGATCGCGTTCTCGGACGCCTCGGGATCGATCTCTCGAGGGGTCTTGTCGTTTGTCATGCCGAGGAGCGCCATGCGCTTCCTAGGCGGTAGTCGTTGGATCACCGCGGCGAGCAAGCTGACCCTCTCGCGTGCAAGCACGACCTCCTCGGGGCCCGGCTGGTGGGCTGGTAGGAGTGCCAGCAGTCCCTCCCCGCTCGGCGAATCGTCGCTCAAGGCATCGTCTAAGCCGCGCTCGCTGCGATGAGCACGCATCCGGACATAGTCGGTGATCCTGTAGTGGATCGTGATGGCGACATGCTTTGTGAACGCGGTACCTGAAGGGTCCCAGACGGCGATCGCATCCGCGGCGGCTATCAGCCCGACCTGGAGCAGATCGTCAAAGTCCGCCGCCCGCGGCGGCCGGTACCGTGACGCGATCCTCCTCGCCAGGGGTGTGACGCGATGCACGAGCGCCTCTCGCGCTACCGGGTCGTGCCGACGGTCAAGGAGGAATCGTGTGCTTGGCTTGCGCTCCAGGCGGTCGGCGCGACCACCAAATTGGGCCATCCCGACCATAGCCGTGATGGCGGCAGCTATCGAACTTGTGCATAAAGGACGGATAAAGTCAGTCCTCCTATCTGGTTTGGCCGACCTCGAATGGACAGCCAGACACGCCGCTCGGACGTTGGCGACGCCTTCTCTCCCCGAGGGCGCTGCGTCTCCCTCGATCCCCTGTCTCATGGGGGCGATTGCTACCGCGTCCTACATCGAATCCTCTCCGATGTGGGCAGGCGCTCGCAACTGCTCATTGTCTACTTGCCCGCGCGCGGTGGCCGGCGAGCGACCGGGAGCGGTCTCCCGGGTGTCCTCCGCCGGGCACGATCCTAGACTCGATCGGTCATGTCGGGACTTGTTAAGACCCAGGCTGTGGTGTTGCGCTCGATGCGCTACGGCGAGGCGGATCGCATCTTGCACATCTATACGCCGCATCGTGGCAGGGTGAGCGCGATCGCAAAGGGGGTGCGCCGTGCGCGCAGCCGCTTCGGGGGGCGCCTGGAGCCTTTCTTCCACTTGAGGATCGAGTTGCACGAGGGCCGCGGCGAATTGCTGACCGTCACAGGCGCCCAGACAGTCAATGGGTACCCGAGCCTGCGGGAGGACGCACATGCGCTGGATGCGGCCGCGCGGGTGTGCGACGCGGTGGGGCGCCTGTTCGAGACCTCAGAGCCACACCCGGGCGTGTTCAACCTACTGTGCCGCAAGCTGTCGCTGCTGGACGAGGACCCGGCCGGGGCGACGCGCGCGAGCGCGCTGGCGTTTCGCTTGAAGTTGCTGGTGGCGGCGGGGCTCGCGCCGCAACTGGGGGCGTGCGTGTGCTGCGGCGAGCGCGAGCATCTCGTTGGCTTCTCGGGCGCGGCGGGGGGCGTGGTGTGCAGCTCTTGTGAGGCAGGAGCATTCCCACTCGAGGAACAGGCGCACGAGTTCATGGCGCAGGCGCTCGGTCGTCCGTTGAGCGAGGCGCCGACGAGCGATGAGCGGGTGCTCGGCCAGGTGGAGCGTGCGGTGAGCGAGACGCTCGAGCACCATGCGCACGTGCGCTTGATGCCAGCGACCGATCGGCGATCGGGGAGGTCGCCGATCAGCGGGCGCCCCTCCAGGGACCTGAGTCCCGCGCCGCTGCGACAATCGACTGTGTGAGCGTCGCGAAGCACACCGAGTCGGTCGCCGTTGCCTTCGGGCGGCGCCGCCAGGAGATCGAGGCTGCTGAGCTCTCGCCGCTGGCGGCGCGCTCCTACCCGGCCCGCAGGGCCAGGGTGGAG
This sequence comes from uncultured Solirubrobacterales bacterium, assembly GCA_963764655.1. Lineage (GTDB taxonomy): Bacteria > Actinomycetota > Thermoleophilia > Solirubrobacterales > Solirubrobacteraceae > Palsa-744. Next base: position 579,142 of record CAVXTI010000001.1, on the reverse strand, counting down.
GAGGATTGCGGCCTGCGCACGCCCTTTCAGCGCGACCGGGACCGGATCGTGCACTGCAAGGCCTTTCGTCGCCTGACGCATAAGACGCAAGTGTTCGTCGCTCCGCTCGGGGACCATTACCGAACGCGCCTGACGCACACGCTCGAGGTGACGACGATCTCGCGCACGGTGGCGCGCGCGCTCGCCCTCAACGAGGACCTGGTGGAGGCGATCGGGCTCGGCCACGATCTCGGGCACCCGCCGTTCGGGCACATCGGCGAGGAGGCACTCGACCGCTGTCTGAAAGAGCGCTTCGGCAGCGAGTTCCGCCACTACGAGCACTCGTTGAGAGTGGTGGACCGGCTCGAGCGTGGTGGCGCGGGGTTGAACCTGACCGAGCAGGTGCGCGAGGGAATCGCCTGCCATTCGAGTCGAGCGCCGCTTCCACGGACCTTGGAGGGCCGGATCGTGCGCGTGATCGACCGCGTGGCTTACATAAACCACGACATCGACGACGCGGTGCGGGCGGGCCTGCTGCGCGAAGGAGATCTCCCGGAGGAGCCGATCGCCGTTCTCGGGGCGAGCGGGTCTGAGCGGATAGACGCGCTCGTGCACGACATGGTGGAGCACTCGAGCGCCGCGGGGGACATCGTCCAAGGCCCGATGGCGGGACCGGCGATGGCGGAGCTGCGGGCGTTCATGTTCGAGCGCGTCTATCTCGGCCCGGCGGTGCGCGCCGAGCACGCGCGCATCGCGAATGTGGTGAGACGGCTGTTCGAGCACTACGTGGAGCATCCGGAGCTGCTGCCAGCCTCCCAGCAAGGCGACCCGGGCGAGGGCGAGCATTCGCGGCTCGAGTCACCCGAGGGCCTACCGGCGGGGATGGAGCTCGCCCAGAGCGTGACCGACTATCTGGCGGGGATGACCGACCGCTATTGCATCCGTGAGTACACCGACCTGGAAGTGCCGCGCGCGTTCGCTCGTTGAGGCGCCGGCGGCAAGCCGGCCTGGCGAGGTGGCCGCCGAGTGGCTAGCGTAGCCTGCGATGGCTCTGTATACAGGCGACTCGAGGGATCGCGTGCGCGACGCGGTGGATTTCGTCGAGCTGGTGTCGACGCGCACCGAGCTGCGCCGCGCGGGGCCGCGCAGCTATGAGGGGCTGTGCCCCTTTCACGACGAGCGGACGCCTTCGTTTGGGATTGACCCGACGGAGAAGGTGTACTACTGCTTTGGCTGCCAGGCCTCTGGCGACGTGTTCACGTTCGTCCAGGAGACAGAGGGCGTCGACTTCAGAGGGGCGCTGGAGCTCTTGGCCGACCGCTACGGGATCGAGATCGAGCTCGAGCGCGAGGACCCGCGCGAAGCCGAGCGGCGCCAGCGGCGCGAGCGGCTGCTCGAGTTGCTGGCGCGCACGGCCTCTTACTACGAGCGCTACCTGTGGGGGTCGACCGAGGCGGCGCGCGCGCGCGACTATCTGGAAGGTCGCGGTTTGAGCGAGCAGGCGCTGCGAGCCTTCCGGGTGGGGTACGCCCCGAGCGCTTGGGACCGGGTGCTGCTTGCCTCGCGCCACGGCGGCTTCTCTGAGCGTGAGCTGTATGACACGGGCCTTGCGCAGCGCTCCCAGGAGAACGGCCGGCCATACGACCGCTTCCGTGGGCGGATCATGTTCCCGCTTGCCGACGTGAGGGGACGCGTGCTCGGCTTCGGGGCGCGGGCGATGCGCGAGGAGCAGAAGCCGAAGTACCTGAACACCTCGGATAACGATGTCTACCACAAGGGCCGTCACCTCTACGGCGCCGACCTGGCTCGCGCCGCCGCGACGAAGGCTGGCGAGGCGATCGTTTGCGAGGGATATACGGACGTGATCGCCCTGCATCAGGCGGGCTTCAAGAACGCCGTTGGCTTGATGGGCACCGCCCTGACCGACGAGCAGGTGGGTGAGCTGGGACGCCTCGGGCAGACCGTGTTGCTGGCGCTCGACGCCGACAGCGCTGGCCAGGAGGCGATGCTGAAGGCCTCGCGGCTGGCGGCGAAGCGCAAGCTCGAGCTGCGAGTGGTGGAGCTGCCGGCTGGGGCCGATCCGGCGGAGCTCGTGCAGCAAGGCGGGGCGGAGGCGATCGAAGTGGCTGTGGGGGCGGCGGTGCCGTTCGTGCGCTTTAGCGTCGAGCGGGTGCTCGCACGCGGGGACGACTCCAGCCCCGAAGGCCGCGATCGCATGCTGGGCGAGCTGCGGCCAGTGTTCGCGACGCTGCCGCCGAGCGCGATGCGGATGGAGTTGACGCGCCTGGTGTCGGGCAGGCTCGGGCTGAGCGAGGGCCTTGCCGAGACGCTGCTCTCCTCGACCGGGGGGCAGGTCCGAGGCGGCGCGCGCCCGACCGGCGAGAGCCAAGCGAGTGGAGGGCGAGCAGCCCTCGGCGATCGCCGAGCGGGCGGAGCATCGAGTGAGGGTGGCGAGAACGGAGCGCGGGCCAGCAGGGTCCTGTCGGCACGCGAGGACACCGAGCGAGCGTTTCTGGCGCTGTGCATCGCGGCGCCCGAGCACGGGGAGCGCTCGCTCCGCGAGGTCGACCTCCAGGGGGTGTTCACGAGCGAGCTGCTGCGTCGCGCCGCCGAGCACTTGAAGCAGGGGCGCCTGGTGGAGCCGCTGAAGGAGGTGGACGCCGAGGACCGCGAGCTGGTGAGCCTGCTTGCAGAGCTGACCGTCGAAGCGGGGCGCTGGCCCGTGTCTGAGCGCTCCAGCAAGCCGCCGATGCTCGAGGTCCAGCAGCTCCAGCTCCAGCTCGCGTGGATCGACCGCCGTATCCACACGGCGCGTGCGCAGGGGGCGGGTGAGGTGAGCGACCTGGCGCGTATGCGCGGCGAGGTCAAGCGGGAGTTCGACCGCGCGCAGGAGCGGGCTTTGGCGGAGACGGGCGCGGAGGGCGCAGCCTAAGGTCGACTGCGCCGGACGCTTAGTAAAGTAGCCGGAGTCTCACGATCTGGGGTAGCTCAATTGGCAGAGCATTCGGCTGTTAACCGAAGGGTTGTGGGTTCGAGTCCCACCCCCAGAGCTTTAAAACCCCCTCCGCCCCCTGATGGGGGCGGTGTCCCCGGAGGGGATGGAGAGAGTGTGCGAGTCCCACTCCCAGAGCTAAGAACTCTCCGCTCTGATGGGAGCGAGATCCCCAGAGGGAGATCAGAGAGTCCAATCCACGACAGCCTCAATAGCCCCTCCATCTGCCCTTCGGGGCGGGCAGTGTCTCCGGATGGAGTGGGAGGGTTCGAGTCCCACCCCCAGAGTCTTTGACGCAAGCTCCTCTATGAGCGTGGCGGCGCGGGCGCCTGCATCGTGTGTGGCGGCCCAGGCAGCCAGGTCCCGCGCACGCGCAGCGGATCGAGGGCTCGGAGAGCGCGTGCAGAGACCGCGTGGCGCAAGGGCCGGGGTGAGATGAAGCGCCGGGGGAGGCGCACGCCGGCGCCGGACCATGCGAGACGGGCGGCGTTCTCGTTCATGTCGCCGGCGACCGGGCAGGCGATGACAGGCACGCCGGACGAGAGTGCGCGCACGAGCGTGCCGTGGCCGGCGTGGCAGACGACCGCATCGCAGTGGGGGAGGGTGCGCGCGTAGGAGACCCAGTCGACGACGCGGCGTTGGAAGGGATCGGGCAGCGGACGCGACGGGAGCCGTCGGTTGTAGGTCGCGAGCACGCGCACCGGAGCGTCGGCGAGGCCGCGCAGGGCGGCGTGCAGCAGGCGGTGGTCGGGATCCTGGGAGGTGGAGGGAGCGACGAGCACGAGCGGATCGTCGCCGGGCGGGAGCGGCGACCTCATCGGCTGGCGGCTCCCACATGAGCGGCCCGACGACGTGGGCGTGCGGGGGCCAGGACGCGCGGATACTCGAGCTGGGGGAAGGTGGCGACGAGCGCGAGGTCGCGGGAGGTGCCGCCGTGGGCGTGGGAGAGCGGCGGCAGGCCGACCTGCGCGCGGGTGCGGTTGAGCGCCAGGCGCCCGCTCTCCAGGCCGCGGCGGACGGGCAGGTGTGCGCGCTCCCAGAACGCTCGGCCGAATGCGGTGCGGGGGAGGCGTGCGCCGAAGGAGTAGATCGGAAAGCCGGGGCCGGCCTCGGGGAAGACGTGGGGGATGAGCGTGGCGCGCGGGACGCCGACGAGCTCGCCGGCGAGCGAGGGGCCGAGCGTGAGGATGTCGTGGACGACGACGTCGGGCTGGAAGTCGCGCACGAGCGGGAGCGTGTCGCGCGTGGCGTAGACGACCGCCTCGTAGAAGTCGAGCGGGCCCTCGTCGATGGGAAACGCGGTGTACTCGGGCGCGGGCGTGAACGTGAGGCCCTCGGCCTCGATGGGCGCGCGCCAGCGCTCCCAGGTCTGCAGCGTGACGTCGTGGCCACGAGCGAGAAGAGCGCGCCCGAGCGCGATCATCGGAAAAGCGTGGCCGGGGTCGCCGAAGGCGCCGAGCAGCAGGCGCAGCGGCGCGGCAGGCCGGTCCGAGAGATCGTCCGGACGGGCGAGCTCGGCGAGGTGAGACGGACACTGGAGGGCGACGAATGGCTCGGCGGGCGAGGCGCGGAGGCTAGCCGGCGAGCTCGGCGACGAGCCGCAGCTGCTCGAGCCGGTCGTCCTTGTTGAAGGCGATCGGCGTGATCCCGAGCGTGCCGACGCCCGCGTCGCGATAGACGGCGATGACGCTCGCGCACGACGTCCTTGGGCCCGCACAGCGAGACCGTGTCGATGAGGGCGTCGGGGATCGCCGCCATCGCCTCCTCGCGCTTGCCTTCCAGGTAGAGGTCCTGGATCGTTTTCGCCTCCGCCTCGAAGCCGTAGCGGCAGACGAGGTTGTTGTAGAAGTTCTGCTTGCGCGAGCCCATGCCGCCGACGTAGAGCGCGATGAACGGTCGCATGGCGTCGCGGGCGCCCTGGAGGTCGTCGGTGATGAAGACGTTGACGGTGGGGGCGATGTCGAAGCCCTCGAGCGAGCGTCCGACGCGGTCGGCGCCTTCTTGGAGGAAAGGCCGCAGCTCAGAGACGTGCTCGGGCGAGAAGAGCGTGGGGATCCATCCTTCGGCGATCTCGCCGGCCAGCGCGGTGTTCTTCGGGCCGATCGCGGCGAGGTAGATCGGTATGTGTTCCTGGACGGGGGCAATCGTGAGCTTGAGTGCCTTGCCGGGCCCGTCGGGCAGAGGCAAGCTCGAGCGTCTCGCCATGGAACTCGAGGCGTTCGCGGGCGAGGGCCTTGCGAACGACGGCTACGTACTCGCGTGTGCGCTGCAGCTGCTGGCCGAATCGTTGTCCGTGCCAGCCCTCGGCGACCTGCGGGCCAGAGGAGCCGATCCCGAGGATCATGCGTCCGCCGGAGAGCTGGTCGATCGTGGCGGCGGTCATCGCGGTCATCGCGGGCGAACGCCCCGGCATCTGGAAGATGCCCGAGCCGAGCCGGATCGTGGATGTCTGCCCGGCAAGCCAGGCGAGCACGGTGGCGGTGTCGGAGCCGTAGGCCTCAGCGGCCCACACCGAGTCGTAGCCGAGCCGCTCCGCCTCCCGGACGATCTCGAGCTGATCCTGAGAGCTGAGGCCGAGGCCCCAGTAGCCGATGTGCACGCCTAGCTTCATGTGGTGTTCCTTTCAGCTGAACCGAGGTGGCTGCGAAGAGACAGGGCTGTCGTGATGGGAGTGGCTCGTTATGGGTGGGAGACAATGACGCAAAGGCCCGCAGGCGGCTTACGTCGCCGGTCGCCACGCCAGTGCGACGGGAAATGGGCTCTTTTGATGGTGCTAGAGCGCGTCGCCGGGTCGCACGAACATCATCTCAGGAACGACGCAGGCGGGTGAGACGCGCAGCAGGAAGCGCACGGACTCGGCGATGTCCTCGGGCCTGATCATCTCCTCGGCTTTGACCTGGCCCTTGACGAAGTCGGTCATTGGGGTGTCGACGAACGCCGGGCAGAGCGCCGTGGACTTGATGCCGGAGGAGCCGAGCTCCTTGTTCATGGCTTCGGTCCAGCCGACGACGCCGTGCTTGGTGGCGGAGTAGACCGACAGCCACGCCTCGGCGCGCTTGCCGGAGATCGAGGAAGTGTTGACGACCAGCGCGTTCGAGTGCTCGGCCCCGGCCTGCTTGAGCATCGAGAGGCACTCGCGGTAGAAGAGCACGATCGAGCGCAGGTTGACGTCTAGTTGCATGTCGAGATGCTTCGTTTGGATATCTCCGACCGGTGCGCCGATGCCTACGCCGGCGTTGTTGACGAGCACATCCAGCCGCGAGTAGCGCTCGCGGTGAGCGGCGACGACCTTCTGGATCTCCGCCTCCTCGGAGAGGGCGGCGGGGACGCCATGGACATCGAAGCCCTCGGCGGCGAGGCCATCGACGGCCACCTGGAGCTTCTCGGGCCGCCGCGCGGCCATCGTGACCCCATAGCCCTCCTCGGCGAGCATTCGCGCAATCGCCAGCCCGATCCCGCTCGATGCTCCCGTGACGATCGCTGCACGCTGCGCCATTGCTGCTCCTCTCGCTGGTTGAACCATGAATCAAACCATCCCAGCGCCCGCCGACGCACGCGGGTGCTCCGCTGGTAGCTTCTGAACGGTCGCGCACGACGCGACAAGGGCCCGTAGCTCAGTTGGTTAGAGCCGCCGACTCATAATCGGTTGGTCCCAGGTTCGAGTCCTGGCGGGCCCACTCAAGAATCCCGCTCAGTTGAGCGGGGTTCTTGCGTTAGGTGTTGTGCGTGCCGTCCCAAAACGCGCTTTGGGGCCACCCTTGGGGCCACCAGACCATCGGGGAACGATCCCGCGCAGCACGCTCGCGTGGCCGGTTGCGCCGCAGTCCTTCGTCCAACACCGGAGCACCGTTGCGCCCGGTGGTCGCTGCTTCCTCTTGTCGTGGTAGGCGTGGCCGATCGGTAGAGAAGAGACCGACTTCGCGATCTTCGTGCGACGGACCATCAGCGCTGGATCTATGGGTCGGACTCGACAAGTGCTTCCAGCTAATAGGTTTATCTCGGTATTTGCGACTTGTCGTTGGGTCGCCTGGTTCCAAATTCTTGACTCGGGTCGGTTTGAAAATATAGATTCGTCGGGTTCTGCGGCTTGGCTGCAACAGCGATCACGGGTAGGGGGTTTCGGGCATGCGGTCAACGAGGCGACTGGCGGCGACGGTGGCCGTCTTGAGCGGTGCTGTGGTGGGCTTTCTTGTTTGGTTTGTGTGGTCGGCGAACAGCAGTCCGGTGGGTGCTCTAGGGTCCGCTGTTGCAGCTCGCGAGTCGCAGCCGGTAGGATCCTTGTTATTGAATAGTCTCGTTGTTCCTGGTTTGCAGGGAATAGAGGGCGCGGAGCAGCAGGTGGATGCCGAGCGGGCGTTGCGTGCGAGCCCGCAGGCGTTCTTTTCGCGGGAGCGCTCGTTTACCAAGTTCTCGCATCTGGGGGCCGTGACTGCCGGACGGGTAGTCCGTAGCGCCTTTCCAGTGTTGGTCGATCAGCGGGATGGGGGGCCGCCGAGGCTTCCCGCAGGCGAGCGGATCGTGCGTTATACGTCCCCGAATATCGCTCAGCTCGTGCTTCCCGGCCGCAAGCGTGCCGTCGTCGAATCGCTTGGCCCAATGGCAAAGCGCACGACATCCGGCCGTTTCGTACCGGTCAATCTAACACTCAAGGCTGCCGGACGCTCCTATGTACCGATCTCTTCCGGTGTCTCGGTGCAGATACCAAAGCGGATAGCCGAAGGAGTCCGTACGTCCGTGGATAGCGTGTCGTTTACGCCGATCGATTCGGTCAGTCAGCGACCAGCGGGCGGCCAAGGAACCGTGGAGGGGACAAGTGTTATATACGCCAATACGCAGTCGGACACCGACACTGTCGCGAAGCCGACCAGTATGGGCTTCGAGCTCAGCTCCATCTTGCGCTCAATTAATAGTCCGCGTCGGCTCTTGTATCGAATTGGTCTGCCAGCGGGAGCTAGTTTGGTCCAGGCGCGGCCAGGAGGGCCGGCGCGTATCGTCTCGGCTGGGCGCTTGCTCGGCGTGGTACGGCCCCCAAGCGCAATCGACGCTAGCGGGGCAGTGGTGCCGGTCTCCATGCACGTTCAGGGCACCCTGTTGACCGTAGACGTGGAAGGCCCTACGACGCAATACCAGTATCCATTGGACGTCGATCCTGAATACTATACGGCCGAAGATCGCAGCCTGACTGGCGCTGTGTTTCCTGTCGAACCTTATAAGGGCGGGACGAATTGGAAGCCCGTATTCTCGTCTGGCTTTACCGAAGAACATACGTATCAGAAGAAATATAGCTGTGGCAGCGAACGGTATTGGTGTGAACAGTCGTGGTACATCGAACCAAATCGAGAATACAACGCAGGCGAAGCCGTCGGTCTGGAATACAAAACCCAGGGGGAATCGACAGTTTATAACTTGGAAATGTGGGTGGAGGGCGAAAACGAACCTAGCCAGACAACCACACAGGTCGAATATCGGTATGGACCTCACAACGAAGGGCAGGACAACCATGTGGTGTTGTCTGGAGGGATAAATCAGACGCGCTACAAATACGAACCGTTGTCGATGACGTCGGGTTATTTCAACAATCCACTCGAAACGCCGAGAGGCAACGATGTGCGGATCATGGACTACACGACCCAGCACGAGCCGCTCTACGGCTTCTGGACGTGGACTTGGGCCGCTCGTGTGTACGTGGCCCAGGAAGAAAGCAAGCACCCGGAAGCGTCGTCAACGGCAACGTGCAAAGAATGTGGTTTTAACATTACGGCTTCTACTATCTCTGAAGCCGGAGGTCGTGCCAATGTGCTTTACGGCTCGGGCAGTTGGCTGAGCGCCTATCAGGGCGCATATGAAGTGACTACGCACGATCCTGGGATCGGTGTTAGCTTCGCCGCCGTCAGTGGTGCGGGCATGTCGGTGGAGAAGTTCATACGAAACGAAGAAGGAAAGTGCGCGGGCATCCAATGTAGCGAGACGTACAAAACAGCGTTGGCGTACAACGAAAAAATGGCTAACGGTGCCGATCAGATCGAGTTGTTCGCGGAAGACGCGGCGGGGATGTACGGATATTCGTACGCGACGATCAAGGTCGACAACTCGCAGCCCTATAACCTTGGCTTTACAGGCATGCCTGAAGAAGAAGCTGAAATCAGTGCAGCCCCGCGTCAATTGACGATACACGCAACCGACGGGAAAAAACCGACGCCGAGTTCTGGGGTGCGCTCCATTTCGGTCTCGATCGACGGCGGCAAAGAAACGGTTGTGTCTGGAGCGAGCTGTCCTGAAGGCGAATGTACGGCAAGCGGCGCGTTCTCGCTCAAAGGTGAAGAACTCTCGGAAGGGGTGCACAGGCTCGTCGTCTCTGCGGTCAGCAACTCCGGAGTCCCCGCCTCTAAGGAATTCGTTTTCGATGTGCGCCACGCTTCGCCGGTCGCGGTGGGTCCGGGCAACGTGGATCCAGTCACAGGTAACCTCACGCTGAGTGCAACCGATGTCGCGTTGGCCGGGACCGGCGGTGTATCGCGGACATATCAGTCGCGCAGTACAACAGCTGGTGCCGGTGGGCCACTCGGGCCGCAGTGGCCGGTTAGCGTTGGTGGTGGGGAGTCCTTGAAGGTCCTACCGACGGGCAGCGTCGCGGTGCTCTCAAGCAATAGCGGCCAGACGACGTACTCGCTCAACTCGAAAGGCGAATTCGAATCGCCGAAGGGCGATGAAAACCTCAAGATGGAATACAAGGCGGCAGAACACGAGTATGTGCTCAAAGACGCGACCGCAGGCGCAGAAACTGTCTTTGAACAGCCAAAAGGCACAGAATCGACTGCTCCGAAATATGTCAATCAGTTTGGCTCAGAACTAGGCGAGTTGAAACGACCAGTCAGTATCGCCACTGACCCGAAAGGGAACATGTGGGTGACTGACTGGACCAATGATCGCATTGTGGAGTTCTCGGCAGAAGGCGTCCTGTTGAAAGCCTACGGGTCGTATGGAACGGAAGCTGGTCAGATGATCCAGCCGTGGGGTATCGCAATCAACCAGAAAACGGGGAACATCTATGTCACCGACTACGGCAACGACCGCATAGACGAGTTCTCTTCCTCTGGCACGTTCATTGCTGCGATGGGTTGGGGCGTCACCAACGGCAATGCGGAATACGAGACATGTACGAGCAGCTGCAGGATAGGGATCGCGGGGTCCGGTGAAGGCCAGTTCAGCGCTTTGGAGGGCATAACGGTTGACTCCAGCGGCAATACCTGGGTGGTCGACTACGGCAACAACCGTATCCAGGAGTTCAATGAAACAAACAAATACGTGACGCGTTTCGGGTCTGTTGGAAGTGGCGCCGCGCAGTTCAATGGACCGATGAACGTCGCGACCGCTGGCGGTAATTTGTACGTTTCCGACGAAGGCAGCAATCGTATTGACGAGTTCTCAACGACGGGGAGCTTTATCAAGACGATGGGATGGGGTGTAAGTGATGGCAAAGAAGTCGCCGAGACATGCACGAGCAGTTGCAGGGCCGGCATAGCGGGCTCAGGAAATAGCGAGTTCAACCATCCCCGCGGACTGACTACAGACCCAGTGAGCGGCAACCTGTACGTAACAGAACAGGGCAACAACCGGGCCCAGGAGATCACAACAACGGGTGCGTTCGTGACAAAGTTCGGATCGGGCGGCTCCGGTACCGAACAGTTCGTCCAACCGATGGGTGTAGTCGTCAGCTCGACAGGCGGTGTCTACGTCACCGATTTCGAACACGCACGAGTGACCGAGTGGCTGCGCGCGACATGGTGGCCGACGAGCGTCAAGGGAGCGCTGACGGACCACACCACTTTCCTATATACCCCCGTTGAAAACAGCGCGGGAGAAACGTCGATGTATCCGTATGAGGTGCTGTCTCCGCCCCCGAGCGGCGTTTCTTGTGGAAGTAAACCGGAAGAACTGAAAATTGGTTGTCGAGCACTGACCTTCACGTATTCGAAAACGACAACTACAAAAGAAGGCGAAAATCGTAGCGCCTGGGGTGAATACAAGGGTCGTCTCAGCAAGATCATGTTCCACGGATACAATCCTTTGAGCAAAACGATGGAAGAAGAGGCTGTCGCGCAGTACTACTACGACAAACAAGGACGGCTACGTACCGAGTGGGACCCCCGCGTCGAATCGACGACCGACTGCGGAAAACCCTGCTCGGCTTTGAAGATTTCCTATGGATACGACGCAGAAGGACATGTGAGTGCACTGAACCCTCCGGGTCAGGAGAGTTGGGCGTTCGTATACGGGACAATCAGTGGCGACACGAATACGGGACGCCTGCTCAAGGTTACGCACGCACCCGCCTCGGCCACACTCTGGGGCGGGGAAACGCCGGTCAAGCTTGAAGCGCCGAAACTCTCGGGCACCCCAGCCGTCGGCATTCGCATGAGCGTGTCCAACGGGCTTTGGCTTAACAGTCCGGTCGTGTACGGCTACCAGTGGGAGGATTGCAACTCAGAAGGAAAATCGTGTACTGCGATCCTGGGCGCCACTAACGCCAACTACACGCCCGTCAGTGGCGATGTCGGCCATACCCTCATCGCACAGGTCACGGCGATCAACGGTGGCGGGTCTGTTCCCGCCTCGAGCGCAGCCAGTGGCGTGGTGACCACTGGGACGGGATCGGGAGGGGAAGCGCGCTCGCCACAGCCGGGCTCCACGATCGAGTACCACGTGCCCGTCACCGGCTCCGGCGCTCCCTACGTGTTGAGCAAGGAAGAAGTCGAAAAGTGGGGTCAGAAGGATAACAACGAATGGGAAAACAACGACCCCGTGCAAGGCACGGCCGTCTTCCCGCCCGACGAACCACAGAACTGGCCCGCGTCCGGCTACACCCGGGCGACAATCGATTATATGAACGGTAAGGGGCTTACAGTCAACACCGCCGTGCCGACGCGTGGGGTCTCGACGACCGAATACAACGAACTGAACGAGGTTGTCCGTACGCTGAGTCCCGCTAATCGAGCGGCGGCCCTGAACGAAGGATGTATATCGGTATCGAAAAAAGAATGCAAGTCGGCGGAAGTCTCAGAAAAGTTGGATACGCAGACAGAATATGGCCCCGGAGGCAGCGAAATTGTCAAGGTGACCGGTCCCGAACACAAGGTCAAGCTGTCGAGCGGCACTGAAGTATCGGCGCGCGCAATCCAGCATAACTATTATGACGAAGGCGCCGAAGAAGCTGAAGAAAAAAACAAAGAAGAATACAACCTGTTGACGAGGAGCGTGAACGGCGCACTGCTGTCAAACGGCGAAGAAAAGGACAAGCGCACTACCGTCACGTCCTACAACGGCCAGAAAGGTCTTGGATGGAAACTGCGCAAGCCGACGGCGGTTGTCACCGATCCGGCTGGCCTCGACCCGGTGCACACGACCATATATGACGAAACGACGGGGAATGTCGTCGAAGCGAGGGCTCCTGGTGGGTCTGTTGAATCTGTGTATCCGCCAGTGTTTTCGTCGTCTTTGGGTACGGAAGGGTCGGGTTCTGGCCAGTTCAATCATCCGGAGGACACTGCGGTTGACTTGTCGGGGAATCTTTGGGTGGATGATAAGAACAATCATCGCTTGCAGAAGTTCTCGCCGTCGGGTTCGCTGCTAGGGATCTACGGGTCAGATGGGTCGGGTGAAGGACAATTCAAAGAATCCTGGGGGATAGCGGTCGATAAGACGACGGGCAACATTGTCGTCAGCGATGCTGGGAACAATCGTATCGACGTGTTTACTTCCTCGGGAGCGTTTGTGCGGATGTTCGGGTCGGTGGGGTCGGGTAACGGGCAGCTCAAAGAACCCGATGGTCTGACGGTGGATTCGCATGGCAACGTTTGGGTAGCCGATCTGGGTAATAGTAGGGTCGAGGAGTTTTCATCGACTGGTGCGTATTTATTCCAGTTCGGGAGCAAAGGGTCGGGGGATGGTCAGTTCGTCGAACCGACCGGGGTCGAGGTCTCTGAAGGACAGCTATATGTCACCGATCTCGGTAACGATCGCGTAGAGGAGTTCACGCCGACGGGTGCCTTCGTGACGAAGTTCGGTAGTGAAGGAGCAGGCCAGGGCCAGTTGAAAGGACCAGAAGGCATCGCTGTCAATGCCGCGAACGGTGACCTGTACGTATCGGACCCGGGGAACCAACGGATAGAGGAGTTCTCCCCTAACGGCAAGTACCTGGCGGTGTTCGGAGCATACGGAGCGGAAGCCGGCCAGTTCCACGGTCCTACGGGGCTCACGGTCGGCCCGACGGGCACGATCTATATCGCAGACCAATACAATGCGCGTGTCGATGAGTGGCTCCCACCGGAAGCGGGAGGAGCGCGTATGCTCTACTCCACATCGTTCGGTAGCGAAGGCAGCGGCGAAGGACAGTTCAGCCAACCCGCGGGCACGGCGGTAGACGGTTCGGGGAACCTCTGGGTATCGGACTACAACAACGCTCGGATAGAGAAGTTCTTGCCCGCAGGCAAATTCGTTGCGTCCTACGGTACGAAAGGCGCCGGCAACGGACAGTTCGTCCATCCGACAGGGATAGCGGTCAACCAGAGCACTGGCAACGTGTATGTCGGAGATTGCGGGAACAATCGTATCGAGGAGCTCAACTCCACCGGAGGATTCGTACGCACATTCGGCAGCGCGGGCACAGAACCAGGGAAGCTGAGCTGTATGGATGGCGTAACGATCGACTCCTCCGGGAACGTGTGGGTCGCCGATACCCACAACAACCGTGTCCAAGAGTTCTCCGCCACAGGCACGTTCCTCGCGGCCTACGGGTCCTACGGTACCGGCAACGGCCAGTTCAACGAACCCGCGGACATCTCGTTCTCCGGCGGGAACATGTACATCGTGGACACCAGTAACGACCGTGTGCAAGAGCTATCGATGACGGGCACCTACATCAAACAGTTCGGGTTCCGCGGCAACGATAGCGGCGAGTTCAAGAGCCCCGAAGGGATCGTCACAGACGCTGCGGGCAACCTCTACGTACTGGACAACGAAAACGGACGGGTCGAGGAGTTCAAGCCATCCGGAACATACCTCGCGACATTCGCCTCACCCGGCAACGGCGAAGGACAACTATCCAACCCCCTCGCAATGGCGATCAACGCCGCCGGCGACATCTACATCGCAGACAGCACCCACAACCACATCCAAATATGGACCCCAGCCAACCAAGCCGCACACGACACCAAGACGATTTACTACACGGCCAAAACAGAAGCCGAAGTCGCGACGTGCCAAAACCGTCCGGAATGGGCCAATCTTCCATGCCAGACGCAGCTAGTGGCACAGCCAAACCGTGGTCTACCAGAACTGCCCGTTGTCTCATTCACCTACAACATATGGGACGAGACCGAAATAGCTACAGAAACGTTCGGAAGCGGTGCGGGTGCCGTCAAGCGCGAAAAGATTCAGGAATACGATCAGGCAGGTCGCGCGGTGACGAGCGAAGAGAAGGCGACACCCGCCACCGACACCAAATTGCCAAAGGTAAGCATCGAATACAATATAGAAACCGGAGCGCTCGAAAAGCAGAGCGCGACGATATCCGAAAAAACAAAGACGCTTACTGTCAAGGACAATTTACTTGGACAACTTGTCGAATACGCCGATGCGGAAGGCAACGTCGCAAAATACACCTACGAAGAAGGCAGCGACGGGCGGCTTGAGGCAATCACCGAAGGTAAGGGCAAAGAAGCAGAAAGCGGACAGACCTATTCGTATGACCCCACGACAGGTTTCATGACAAAGCTCATTGATTCTGCCGCCGGCACCTTCACAGCTAGCTATGATCTCGAAGGAAGGATGACCAGCGAGATCTATCCCAACGGCATGTGCGCCAACACCGGCTACAACTCTGTCGGCGCCGCGACAAGTATTGAATACGTCAAGACGCGCAATTGCTCAGAAAGTGGCGCGACCGTGTGGTTCAGCAACAGCATAGTGCCGTCGATCCACGGCGAAACACTGCAGCAGACAAGCACCCTCTCAAAAGAGAACTACGCCTACGACAGCGCCGGACGGCTCGCCGAAGCTCAAGAAACGCCAACCGGCAAAGGCTGCGTCACCCGTCTGTACACCTACGACGTGGAATCCAATCGTACGAACCTGACCACGCGCGAACCCGGCACGGAAGGCAAATGTGCCAGCGAAGGCGGCACTATCCAAGGCCACACCTACGACGAAGCCAACCGCCTGACGGATGAAGGCGTGAGCTACGAAACGTTCGGGAATATCGCCAAAATGCCTGCCGCTGACGCGGGCGAACACGAAATCACAAGCACCTATTATGTCGACAACCAAATTGCCACACAGGAACAGAACAAGAGTCTCGACAACTACATCTACGACCCTGCTGGCCGAACGATGGAAAGCAGTGTTGAAAACACCGAAAGCAAAGCAAAGACTGTGACGATCTCCCACTACGCCGGACCTGGCGGCGCAGTGACCTGGACAAGCGAAGGCACAGAAAAATGGACACGGAACATTCCGGGCATCGACGGCACACTCAGCGCGGTGCAGACGAACGGCACGACACCTGTACTACAGTTGCATGATCTACAAGGCAACATAGTCGGCACGGCCTCAGTCAGCGAAAGCGAAACGAAACTGCTCTCCACATACAACAGCACAGAGTTCGGTGTACCGCAACCAGGCAAAACTCCGCCGAAGTACGCGTGGCTCGGTGCGGTGGGCGTTTCGAGCGAACCCTCGCAGTCTGCAGGCGTGGCCACCGAGAGCGGCGCGTCATACGTGCCGCAGGTGGCCCGCGCCCTACAGACCGCGCCAGTCATCCCGCCCGGCGCATTCCCCGACGGCCAGCCGGGAACACAATATGTACCGACTATCTCAGCCGGAGCTCTAGAATCTGCAGCAGCAGAAGCCACAAGGATCTTCAACGCAACAGAATCCGAACGTCAGAAAGAGCGCGAAAGGGAAGCGTGTGAAAAAGCCCCTCTGTCTTGCAGCCAGGAAGAAGATCCCGTCGAACACTACAGAGCATGGGAAGCAAACAAATATGCCGCTGAATTGCGCGAAAAGGTCAAAGAAGGTGGACTTGTAGACTTTCTGGGCGGGCTTTTTAATCTTGCGATGGGCCCTGAAGCGACTCTCGACGCACTGTTCGGCAGAAATAAGATTGAAGAATGGTCATTGGCATACGCGGGTTATTTGGAAAAATGCACTGCCGAACTGCACAGGACTAAACACTCTCACGGGGGCTGTCGCGCCGCTGTTTATGACATAACGATCTTCACCTTGGATACCACGGTGATAAATTTCGAAAAGTTCCCAATAGTATCTTGGTGCGAGGGGATGTCAAGCGATTTACGAGAAGTACATTGGTGTTATGTTATACCAGACGAAACGATACACGGAAACGGCTCACCGCTTTAGCGCCAAAGGGATCGTCGAAAACTATGAAACATAGCCAAATGCGAGATTACATTCTCAGGTGTCCGGCCATGACTCGGGGATTGATTCCATCTTTATCTTTTTGGCTTTGCGCTGCACTGCTTGTTCTCCTGAGTTGTGGGTTCGCAGCGTCGTGCGGTGACGCACGACCGATACCGAGTGCCGACGCGATGGCTACGCGCGCATATTTGAACGCAAGATCGGAGCTAGACCGGGCCACGACTGCCGCCCTACCGGGTGTCCGTGAGAGTGGCGAAGCGTTTGTGACGAGGACTGCCCGCGAGTGTCCTGCTGCTGCGAAATTGGCTCCACATAATGCGGGATTCAGCGTTATGAGTGTCGAGGCGACTCGTGCCCCGGCTGCGGTCATGCGCCGAGCGAACGGCGCTGCTATCAAGCAGTTCGACCATACGGTCGCCAGCCTGCGTTGGAGCGACCCCCAGCTTACGTTGTTGGTACGTGGCCTGGCTATACGGGAAGATGCTGCAGTGAACCTCGACGTTCCGGATCTGTGTGGTGACCTGAAGCTGTGGTCTCACAGTGGGTATCGGAGAATCCCGTCGAGCACGGAACGGTATAACAGTCACGTTGCCGCAGTCGTGGGCATGCAAGGGAAAATCATCGAAGCGGCGGCTGATTGGTGGCAGCAGCCTCTACCTGCGAATAAGCGGATATGCAGGCGTTTCCATCATGGAAGGCAGCGACGAGGATCTTTCACCGTGTGTTCGGGTGGTCCCCCAGATCCAGCTGTGGCCGCACGTGAGCGCCGGATGATTGAGGAATCTGAATCCATCGGCGAGGCGATCTGGAAGCTGCTCGCACTTTACGAGGACGGCAGTACCAGGTCATTAGCTCAGCTCGTGGAACGGCATGATGCGGCATTGCAGGCCGGTCTGAGACGAACGTACTTCTCACTTGTCTCTAGTCTGTCACAGTCAGTGGGCTTCGGGACGGTAGGGTTGCCGACTGAACTCACCTTGCTCGGCTTGCCGGGTGCCATTTGACACGCGGGAGAGTTGCAGGCGGAGGAGATTATGCTGCTCCCCATATGACGACCCGGAGTTCGGGGTGTTTCAACAGGACCGGCCCGCCGAGGTTGGTGCAGCTCGAAGCATCATTCGTCCGTCGTGAGATTAAGCGCCTCGCTACTGGCATTCGCTACGTGCATCGCGCTGCTAGCTGCGTGCGGTGCTGGTGTCGGTGGTCCTGTCGCCAAGAGGAGGGCCATCGCTTTGGCCAGCGCGGTCAACCTGCGCGGCGGCGACGTGCCCGGGATGGGGACTTTGGTCGCTGGCTTCGAGACCAACAACGGCCCGCCCTTTGGTAGGTGCGCCACTCACGTAGATGTCTCCAACGAGGTTTTGGGGCTCGAGTCACCTTGGTTCGTCCGGTCCAGGGGGCAGCGACGTCTGCGCGCCGGTGTGATCGTGGGAAGGCCGCCTGTCGCAGGCGGACACTCAATCATCTACGTGATGAGCAATTCTGAGATCGCGCGTGACAATGTTGCGGCGGTACGACGAGCAAGCGCAACTGACTGTGTGAAGCGGTCGAGCGTGAGCGAGGCGTCGGGACGTTTGGTTGGTGGTGAACCTTACAAGGTCCAGGATCGAGGTTTCATCGCTACCGTTCCCGCTTTCGGGCGTTGCCGGTTATTGGTTGCGCGTACGCAGCACGGTTGCGGGCGCTGTATACCACGAGAAGAAGAGGCTGCCCTTTTACGAAGACACCTTCGGCTTTGCAGTTGGGCGAGCCGAGATCGTGCTGCACGCCGATGGTGCGGCGAGGCCGTTCCCATCGGCCGAAGAGCGCCGCCTGCTTTCCCTGCTCTACGGCCGCGCGAAGACACACGCGCTTTTGTTGCTTGCTCGCCCTTGGCGGCTGGTCAGCGTCCGCGTCCTATGTCGCGATCTGGTGCGTCGCGTGTTGGTGTTCGCATGAGCTGGCCCACGTGAGGAATCAGGCGGCTGAGGCGTAGCGGGTCGCGGCTGGGGTCCCACGATGGCCCTGCGGTTTCTCGGTGGAGGACAGATGGAGTCCGCGCTGGACTTTGGTTCATTCGTCCCGCAAGGCGCGTAATCCGATCCGGGTCTTGTCCTTCTTCGCCGAGTTGGTCGCGGGCGAGGTACCAGTCTGTGCCGTGGCGAGCGCGGGTGGCTTGTACGTAGGCGGTCTCCTGGCTTGTTTGCCATCCGCCGGTGAGCACGACGGAGCGGTCTACGGTCGCGCCTTGTTGGCGGTAGACGTGTTGGGCGTAGGCGAGCCGCAGTGACTCGGCCTCTTGGTGTGCGAGCTGTAGCCGGCGGTCTGACCCGTCGAGTGTGAGCGTGAGCGTCCCGTCCTGGTCGATGTTTGTGACTTGGCCGCGCGTGCCGTTCTCGACGCGCGGTTCACGATCCGGGCGGTGTTGGGCGATGAACGCGACATGATCTCCTTGCCGTAGCCCGTAGTTGACGCTGGTCAGTAGGAGTTCGTCGGGGCCGAGTTCGCCGCGTTGGATGCGGAGGTGTTGTGCGCGGGCGTTGAGCCTGTCGATCTCTTTGTTCGAGGAGTCGGCGATCAGCGCGACTTTGTCGATCCCGACTTCGTTGGTGAGTCGTGCCCATGCTTGGACGGCGCTCTCGGCTGCTTGGTCGCGGGTGTCTGCGAGGTGGAGTCGTCCTTGGGCCTTGTAGTGGGCCATCGCGCGCTCGGGTTCGCCTGCGCGTAGTGCTTGCCACGCTCGTTGCTCCTGCGGATCGGTGGTGCGGTGGATCGTCACCAGCTCCACGGTCGGCGCGCGGCCGGTGAGCCGGTCGAACATGCCTCCGGGACCTATCGAGGGGAGCTGCTTACCGTCGCCGACCGTGATCAGCTTTGCTCCTGAGCGCTCGACCAACTCGGTCAGGGCGTCGAGGCGCTTGTGGTCGACCATTCGGCCTCATCGAGGATGATCGTCGTGTCAGGACCGACATGGATGGTTCCGGTGTTTGCGCGGACGGTGAGGGCGTCGAGCGTGAGTGTGCTGCCTTGGAGCGCTGGACTGTCGCTTCCCAGTCGCTCGGCCGTCGAGCCTGAGACGGCGATTCCGATTGTTTCGCGGCCTGCCAGTTGCTCTGCTCGTGCTGCGGCGTCGATGACGACGCCCTTCCCCGTTCCCGCCGGGCCGACAAGCACGCTTGCGCGCTCGGGACCAGTCAGGACAAGCAACGCCATGTCTTGCTCGTCGGTGAGTGGAGCACCGATGCGCTCTGCGACCTCGCGCGCCGCGTTCGTCCGTGCGATATGGCCAACATCGCGTCCAGCCGGTTGAGCGAGCACGGCTGCTCGTCGTTCGATCGCTTGCTCTTGCGCACGTACCGCAAGCGTCGTCATTCGTCCGCCCTCAAGTGTGAGTACGCGCCGGTCACGGATCATCTCTCGCGCTACTTGGAGCGCTTCGTTTGGCGACAGCTCTCCAGCGGTCTGCTCCAGCGCGACGGTGTGCAGGTCGCGCAACTCGAAGACGGCGTGACGCTCGGTGAGGCGTTCCTCGATCCGATCCTCCACCGGCCGGACGGCAGGCCAGGTGCGCTCGCCTGCGAGTAGCCGCAGCGCCTCGTCAGGACCAAGCCCGTACCGGCTTGCGGTGTCCCTCCACACGTTCTCAAGGTCGACACGGTTGGTGAACTTCTTTGCGCGGCGGTTCTCGAGTGCGAGGTTGCGCAGCTCGCCGCGCTCGGGCGCGCGGCCATAGCGAGTACGAAAGCGGTGGCAGCTCTCGCGACCTCTCTGGAGCGCCCTGAGAAAGCGTCTCGCAGGCCCTCGGGTACGCCAGCGATCTCGAAATACTTGCCGTTCTTCCCGGTCGCTCGTTCGATCGCGTATCCCTGATTGGCGAGTTCTTGAGCGAGCGCGGAGCGGTAGAAAGCACCGACCTCGCCTGCCGCACGAAATACCGGCCGGGAGGCGACGGCGACGATCCGGTCGTCCTCGCGTACCGCGCTCGTGATGACGACATGGCTGTGGAGTTGTGGATCGGGCGCGTCGGCTCCTGAAACGCCGCGTGCCGTTGTGTGCTGGTACTCGACCGCGATCAAGTCCTTCGCGGGCTCCTCTACGACCTCACCGCCGTAACGGCGACGGACGACTTCTGGACTGAAAGCGACGCGTTCGTGACCTACGACATCGATGTCGTGATGGAGGTTCCTGATGCGCTTGCCACCAACCTCGCCGAGCTTGGGTTCGTCCGTGCGGCAGACGGTCGACACTGGATGCTTGAGGGCACGGACATTTTTCTTGAGGCACCTAGCTCACGCTTGGACCCCGATGCCGTTGTGGCTGAGATAGAGCTGCCATCCGGCCGCACCGCCAAGGTCATTTCGCGAGTGGACATCGTCATCAACCGCCTCTCCGAGTTTGAGGCAACCGGTCACGAAGATGCTGTGCAGCAGGCGCTTGTGCTGCTCGCCGACATCTCCAGCGACGAAGCCGAGGATCTTGACGCACGCACCTCCAGTCGTCGTTTGGGGTCGATCCTCAAGGCGGTTCGCCAGCTTGCGGACGATCTCGCAGCGGGACATGTCTTGCCGGAAAGTGGCGACCTGCACAAGATCGCCCAAGATGCGCTGCGGGCCGAGTACCCTTCTAAGGGACCATGAAGACTCAACGGATCTCCTTCGAGCAATGGTGCCGCGAAGCGCCCGAACGGCGGGCCAAGAGCGCCGAGGTCGTCGCGCGCCTTGGGCCGATACGGCGCGCCAAGCCGAGAGACCCCGAGGAGGCTCGCTTCCTGCGCAGCATCGGCACGCCCGAGCGCCTGATCGGGCCTGTCTCGTGAGAGAAGGCCCAGCGGCGACCGGGTACTCTGGGGCCGCGTCTGAATGGGCGTATACGCCCAAACGCGCCCGAAAAGCCCGCTATTTGTGGGTAAACGAGCGGATTGCGCGCGAGACCCGCAGACCACGAATGCTTAGTATCCGTGCGTGGCGCGCCTCATCGAGACCGCGCTTGGCGGCCAGCCGGGGGAATGCCGGGCGATCTCCTCTGCCACTGCTTGGTTGAAACGCACGACGGCCCGTGCGGCGAGGCGATGACGAGACGGGCGCGGCCGCCGATCAACGCCGAGAGGACGACGTTCGCGTCAGCGACGATTTCGGGAGGCAGCGAAATCGTCCATGACCTCTGACTCGCTGACGCCCCTGGCGGCCAGCTCGGTTCCGATCTGCTCCGAAAGTCGTAGGAACACCTCGCGGCGAACCTCGACCGGCACGTCGGGCGTATCCCACAGCAGGAAGAAGCCTGCGGGCGAGCCTTCGCGGGTGACGAGGATCACGTCATCGGAGCGGAACATCTCAGACGCATGGTCGCGGAAGTCCCGGACAGTCACGACCTTCATGTGGGCACCTTGGTGGTCACGTGATATGGTAACGAAGCGCGCGGACTGGGGGCACCGTACTGCTCGCTTGGTTGTCCAAGGCGGCAACGTGAGCGACGTTCGTCGGCGTGCTCGCATCCACACAAAAGCGTTCAGTCTGGGCTCGGACGTGGAGCAGGCGGGAGGTTGTCCGCGATCTCGTAGAACTTCGTAGCCCGGCTTCGCGTCTATGGAAAATCACGATCCTCTGGGCGCGAACCAAAGTGCAAACATGCCCTGCGCGAGTCAGACCCATAGTCGCGGACGAGCAACCGACGAATCTCCAGCACTAGGGCCAAATCGACGGACGTCACGACGCTCCACGACACGCTCGGGGCCAGACGCAGAGCGGAGGCAGTCGTTACGATGAGGCGCGCCTTTGTTCGGTCCTCGCCGCGCGCGACAAGGAGGATCTACGCGGCTTGGCTCTGGTCAGGCCAAACACCGGTTCGTACGCGCTCGTAGAGCGTGTCGGGTGCGAGGTCAGCCCCACCCGGCCAGCAGACTGTCCCGGTCTCGGAATCGACGCTGACTTCGGCAAAGCCCTCGGAGGTCACGGCGCGCTCGAACACCGGGCCACGCATACGGTCCAACACGTAGACCTCGCCGCTTACACCATCGGCAAACATGAGCCGCAAGACTCCGTGTTGGGGGACAGTGGCCTGGGTTATGTCTGGAGTAAGCCCGATCATCGCAGTGGCTCGATCTCCTGCAGTGTGGCACCTTCGCGCGCTCGACGCCAGTTCTCGTCTAGCTCAGCCGCGTGCATCTCCGCCCACGCAAGCACAAGCCGAAGCTCACGACGCGGCAGGTCGCTCACCAGCACCTCCAACGTGTCGATGCGGACCTTCGCGCCGTGCCCTGCAGCCCGCACGTGGAAGTGGGGAGGCCCGTGGTCATCAAAGTACATCGTGATCGTGAGTCCGAAGAAGCGGCTTATTGTCGGCATCTACCGAAATACTGCCGTGCCGTTCGGTCGGCAAGCTCGACCGGCAAGCGGTCATCCCAAACCACGCCAAGATGTCAGAGGCAGAGCGGAGGCAACTCATACGACGATGCCCCATAACGACTGGCCGGATCGGCTCTACGTAACAAATCGGGCCCATTCCCGACGAAGCTGGCGTCGATTAAGGCTTAGCTCGCTCGTTGGCCACAGCTACCGGCCCGCGCTAAAGGCTTCGCACATGCGCCGCGCAGGTGGATTGCGTGGGCGGCGCTCAGGCGAGCGCCATCTTGGCCTCAGGCTGAGGTGGCGAGGTGTTGGTGGGGCGAGGACCGACGAGCACCTCGGCGTCGCGGCCCGGCATCTCGGCGATTCCGCGCCGACGGGCGCGCTCGGATCGCGGTCGCGAGGGACTTATCGTCCGTCGCAGGACGAGCTCGCGCAGCACCGTCTCCATCTGGAACTGGGCGAAGGCGGCGCCCAGGCAACGCCGCACGCCGCCGCCGAACGGAATCCAGGTGTACGCTCCAGCCGGTCGCCCGCCCATCCGCTCCAGGAAACGCTCGGGCCGGAACTCGTTCGGCTCAGGGTAGATGTCGCCGCGGCGGTGGACGAGATGGATCGAGGGCACGATCGAAGCGCCCGCGGGCAGCAAGCGACCGCCGATCTCCATAGGCTCCACCAAGAGCCGGGGCGCGACCGAGATCACCGGTCGCAGGCGTAGGGTCTCCTGCACGACGGCTTCCAGATAGCCAGTCTCGCCGGCGCTCACCTCCTCGGCGAGTCGCTGGAGCTTCTCGGGATGGCGGCAGAGCCGCTCGAGGGCCCATGCGAGCGCGCTGGCGGTCGTCTCATGACCGGCCACCAGCAGCGTCACGAGCTCGTCGCGCAGCTCTTCGTCGCTCATCGGGCTGCCGTCCTCGTGCGTTGCCTGCAGCAGCAGCGACATGATGTCGTCACGCTCGGCCAGATCTCGAGCCAGCCGACGCTCGGCGATCTCCTCGTAGATTGGACGGTTGACACGCTCGATCTCGCGACGAAAGCTGAATCGCCCGCCGCGGTCGGGTCCGAGCGTGAGCATGACAACGCCGCCCAAGGGATTCATGACGATGTTGAGCAGTCGGTGGAGATCATGGCGCAGACGCTCCAAGCGCGGGCCCTCCGAGAGGCCGAACACAACGTGCAGGATGATCTCGAGCGTCAGCGCTTGCATGCGCGGGCGAAGCCGATAAGGCTCGCCGATCGGCCAGCGCTCGATCTCCTCTCTCGCCACCGCGCCCATCAGCTCGCCGTAGCGTTGCATCCGCTCGCCGTGGAAGGAAGGGAGCATCAGCTTGCGCTGTCTCAAGTGCGAGCCCTCGTCGAGCAGCAACAGCGAGTTGGGCCCGAAAACGGGCAGCCCGATACGGTTCGCCTCGCCCGCGTGGAGCAGGCGCGGGTCGCCGGTAAAGATCTGCTTGATCGTGTCCGGGTCCGAGGTCACGACCCACGTGCCTTGGATTGCAAGCCTCAGCGTGAACATGTCGCCGAAGCGCGCCTGGCAGGTGTCCATCAACCACTGTGCTCGACGAACCCACAGCACGCTTTGAACAGCGCTTGGGAGGCGTGGGCCCGGAGGCAAGCCGGCAAGTGCATCTCGCATACTGACGCCGAGATCCTCTCAGATGCAGGTCAAGATGTCAACTGACGTCAGACTGATGTCAACCATTGATGGATAAGTACGGCCAACAGACTGATATATCAAATCTTGATATCAAATCTTGATATCGCAGGCGACTGTAGCGGCGTTGGGCGCTGCGCCGCGTGCCGCCGACCGGGGGCCTCGCCGGCGTGCCAGAGCGCATGGCCGCCGGCCTGTTCGAGCGTTTCGCGCGCGACGTTGGCGAACCTCGGCGGCTCGTTCGTGCCGGCCCGAGCGGATCCCCCCATTACGCGCTTCGAACATGGTCCTATAGCCAAAACGGCGCGTGGCGATCGTCAACATCGCCTTCCCCGGACATCGTCCGAAGCTTCCCGACGGCGTCACGTTTCACACCTTCCTGTGTCTGAACGGCTACAACTCGGTCGAGGTGGCCGCCTGCTCTCGATCCCGTCGGGATCACCGGCGTCTTGGCTTCGAGCCCGTGCTTCGAGATGCTCTCATTGCTAGCTCTCTCGCGCCGCTCCGAGCGCTCCGATCGCTGAGCTCGACGGCGCCTCGAGCAGCGCCTGATCTTCGTCGATCGCCGCCAGATCGTCGTGCAACGCCCCGAGGTCTCGGTTCCAGGCCAGCAGGCTCGCGCCGATCGCCGAGCGGCTGGGCGAGACTTGGAGGCGATAGTCGCTGCTCAACTCGTGCCGGCGCACCATTCTCGAGGCAGCTTCGCCGCGTGGAAACCACATCCACATGGCGTGCAGGCCCGTCGCGCGCGGCGCCGCGACGGTCTCGCCCGCCTGCATGCGCAGGTTGGCTCGCTCCAGGTGCACCCCGCGATGCAGCCAGGCCATCTCGGACACCAGTGCTCCGGGCGCGCGGGCTGCGGTCTCCAGCAGCACGCCGCGCCCGTCGGTCGTGAGGACCAGCTCCGTGTGGACGACGAAGCTGCCCCTGCCGCCGAGCGCGGCGACCACGGCCGCGTTGAGCTCCATCCCCACACGGACGCCATCATCGTCGGCGGCCAGCGTGATGCTGCCAACCGCGCGGCCCGCGCCCAGTTCCAGCAGCGAATCGGTGTACTGCCCGACCAGCAGTGGCGTGAGCACGCCATCCCTGACCAGAGCGTTCGCGTGCAGTGTGCGTCCGGCGAGGTAGGACTCGACCTGCCACTCGCTCAGGCCCGCGTGCGCCGCAAGCCAGGCAGCGAGCGCCGAGCGATCGGCAAGAATCTCCACACCCAGGTTGTTGGAACCGTTGCGAGGCTTGACCACGAGTGGGATGCCCACCAGCGCGACCAGCCGCTCGACCAGCTCCGGCGAAGGCGTGGGCACCGGGTCGAGCGACGCGAAGCGCGGGACCTCGACGCCGGCGGCCCGCAGGCGCGTCTTCATCGCGACCTTGTCACGGTATCCGGCCAGGTCCTCGGGATGACGCGCAGGGGCCCCGAGCAGCGCGCGCAGCGCAGCGCAGTCCTCGATGCAGTACTCGTCGTTGGTCACGAGCTCGACGTGAGCGCCGTCGTCGGCGAGCGAGCGCACCCAGGAGCTCCAAGCCTCGCGCGGCAGTGAGCGGATCGCGGCGATGCTCGGGACCTCTGGCCTAAACACCTCAGAGCCCTTCGCGCTGGTCAGGACGCACACCTCGAAGCGCTCCGGCGGGAAGACCTCCAGCAGATCGACCCCGATCGCTTGTTTGGCGTGCAGCACGACCACCACGACCCTGGCGCTCGCTCTCATCTGGCGTTCCCGGGTCGCGAGGCCCGGCGCATCGCTCTCAGCGGTCGATCCGCCGCAAGAGCCATCCCACCTCGAAGCCGGTGGAGTCCAGCCGCGGGTCCGTCGTGAGCCTGTTCACCACCTTTAGGCCACACGACTCAAACAGCGTCTCCCAATATGTGATCGGCTCCAGCCGCCGCATCGTGAAGGGGTGAAGCGCATCGTGAAGGAGTGAAGCAAGAAATGGGAATTGTAGTAGCTGGTCGCGAGCGGGCGTTGCATGCGTGCGCGCTCGCCCCACCCGTGGTCGACGTCGACGATGATCAGATCGGCGTCAGGGTTGCTCTGGAAAAGCGCGGCGAGGAGCGCCCGCACACCCTGCTCGCCGCGCTGTCCCATCGGGCAAGACTCAGCGCTACCGATCGCGCGCACTTGCGACGCAGTCCGGCGCGGGCCTGCTGGCACGGATCGCGCTCACCTGAGCGCGTGAAGCGATCTCAGCGAGAGCGCGGCGCGGGTCAGCTCCGAATCCTCCACTTCCCTCGCCACAGCCGCCACCCGCCACGTCAAAATGACCCTCCGACGCGCCCACTACGCTTAGCGGATGGCCCAAGATCCCAAGCAGCGCGTCGCGGTCATCGACCTCGGCTCCAACTCGTTTCGGATGGTGGTGTTCCCAGTGGACGGCCCCCCGTGGGAGCGCGAGGACGAGCTGTCCTCGGCCGTGCGCATCGGCGAGGGGCTTGCGGCTACCGGGCGCTTGAGCGATGTCGCGATGGAGCGCGCCCTGGTGACGCTCGACCAGTTCACCGAGCTGTGCGAGCGGCGTGGGCTCCACGGGCACGCGCTCGACGCGGTCGCCACGAGCGCGATCCGCGACGCCGAGAATGGGGGAGAGTTCCTCCAGCGCGTGCGCTTGCGCACCGGCCTTGACGTGCGCGTGCTCAGCCGCGAACAGGAGGCGCGCTACGGGTATCTGGCGGCCGTCAACTCGACCACGCTCACGGAGGGGTGCGTGCTCGACCTCGGCGGCGGCTCGCTGCAGCTCGTGCGCGTCGTGGGCCGGCTCGAGCGCGAGTGCGACTCATGGCGGCTTGGAGCGGTGCGCATGACCGAGCGCTTCCTGGCCGACCAGGGCCCCGCCAAGCGCAGCCAGCTGAAGGCGCTCGCGGCACACGTGTCGCGCAAGCTGGAACGGGCCCCGTGGCTGGAGCTGGCCGGTCCGCGCCTGGTCGGGCTCGGGGGCACCGTGCGCAACCTCGCCACTGCGGCCGAGCGCGCGGCGGGCCTGCCCTCAGAGGAGGTTCAGGGCTTCCAGATCGAGCGGGAGGTGCTCGACGAGCTCGTCGAGCGACTCGCCTCCCTCCCGGCTGGCGAGCGCGCCAGCGTTCCGGGCATCAAAGCGGCCAGGGCCGACATCGTGCTCGCCGGCGCGGTTGTGATCCAGACCGTGATGCGCGATGGTGGGTTCGCCGCGATCGAGGTGACCGGCGCCGGCCTGCGCGAGGGCATCCTCTTCGAGCGTCAGCTCATCGGCCGACAGCCTGACCCGGCCGTCGCGCTCGCGCGCCGCGCCAACCCGGTCGCGCCCAACGCGCGCGCCGCCTGAGGCGCCTGCGGGAGCCAAGCGCCAGCGACTCGCGGGCGCCGACAGCGCCCGCTCGCGGCCCGCGCAGTCGAACAGGACCAGCTGGTAGGGCGACGGCCGTGGGCCATGCCATGCCGTGGCCGGCAGCTCCTTGCAGGCGCGCAGCACCGCCTTGGTCGCGATGTTGCCTCCCCGCGACGCGTACGCGCCGCCGAGCACGACGTAGCGCGCCAAGCCCGCGACCACAAGGCGCGCGAGCCCGGGGCCGTCAAGCGCCGGGTCGGTGCCGCTGTAGCCGGCGACCGCGCCGGCGGGCAAGCCGAGCAAGATCAGCGGCGCCGCGGTTGGCGCCGCATCGGTCAGCACCGCCCAGTGGGTCCCGGGGCGGTGCGCGCGAACGTAAGCGATCAGATTGAGGTAGTAGCGCATCGATTTCCGTTCACGCCAAGCTCGCCGCTGCCTGTCGCCTGATGCGGGCCGGCGGCCGGGAAGGTGCCCTGGACGGGGGCGAGCCAGGTCGTCCTGGCATAGACGGTCGGCGCCACCAGCAGCAGGCACACCAGCAGCGCCATCGCCGGAGCAGCCAGCCGTCTGACAGCCATCGCGGCCATGCACACGAGCGCTCCTGCCACGATCACAGGCAGGAACCAGCGCATGTAGTGCTGATAGTCGAGGATCGCCGTTGAGCCGCGACGGTCGCGGCCACCGCGGGCACGGCAGCAGCAACGCGCCAGTCACGCCGCTTGGCAAAGCGCGCGAAGGCAAACGCGCCCGCGCCCACCATCGCCGCGACGCCCGGTCGCGAGCGCCGAGACGTAGTAGGGGTGGACGATCCCTTTGGAGAAGCTCAGGATCGCAACCTCCGCCAGCAGCCAGCCGCCGAGCACGATCAGCAGCGGCCAGGCGCGGATCGCGACGCACGCTCTCCCGCGCGAGGATCAGCAGGCCGAAGGCGAGCAGGCCGACGAGCGCGAACGGGAACATCCACGCGCCCTGATCGGCGAGGCGCGATTCGAACAGGCGCAGTGGGCCGGTCGCTCCCGCCGAAGGAGATCGGGTTGCGCAGCCTGCCCGTTGGGGAGCACCAGCGGCGGGGCGCGCCTCACGGGCGCGTGGGCAAGCGCACTGCCAGCATGAGCAGCCCTTGACGCGGGATGCCCGGCCGAAAGCAGGGGCCTGGCCGACACGCGGCGCCCAGCCGAAGCGGCGTGCCCGACCTTCGGCAGCCGCGCGCCTTCGGCGACGGGCACCTCGCCCGGCCCGCCGGCCTCGCCTTCCACGCGGCCCAAGCCGTTGTAGTCGAAGGTCAAGCCGAGCTCGCTGTTGTCGGTCGAGCTGCCGACAACGGACGCTGTGACGCTGGTGTGAGCTCGACGACTGAGATCCACGAGAACGACCCGATACCCAAAGCAACCCCGCCACCAACAGCATCGCGCCGCGTCTGCGCGGCGAGCCGGGAGCGCAGAGCAGGTAGGCGAGCGCGATCCCAGGCACGATCAGGCAGGCGGCGAGCGTCTTCGTGTTGAACGCGAGCGCGGTCAGCGCCGCGCAGCCCAGCAGCCAGCGCCAGCGCCCGTCTTCGATCGCCCTCAACGCCGCCCCACAGGCGAGGATCATCAGCAGGATCAGCAACGAGTCGACGCCGTTGTCGCGCGACACCGCCACGAACGAGGGGAACACCGCGAGCGTCAGCGCCCCCGCGAGACCCGCCCCCGCGCCCAGGCGGCGCGCCAGCACCCTGTAGAGCGCCGCCACCGCGATCGTCGAGAGGATCGCCTCGGGCAGCAGCAGGCTGAGCGGAGCGAAGCCGAACAGCTCGGCGCTGGCCGCTTGCGCCCACAAGCCGAGCGGGGGCTTGTCGATCGTGACGAGCCCGCTCGGGTCAAACGACACGAACAGGAAGTTGTGCCAAGAGCGCAGCATCGACTTCACGCCCGCCGAGTAGAACGTGTTGGCGTACCCGTTCTGGGCGAGCCTATGGGTGTTCAGCACGGCCGACAGCGCGAGGATCGCGGCGAGCGCGGCATGCTGAGGGCCGACGCGCTCGAGCGGCGAGCGCAGCGATCGCTCCACGGCTACGGCTGCAAGCCCGTGAGCAGGCGCTCGAAGTCGCGCTCGTCGTTCCAAGCTCCCACCGAGGCCCTGAGCCAGGGCTTGCCGGGGATGTCGCGCAGCACCACGCCTTGCTCGCTTAGCCGCGCGCGCTCGCCGATCGGGTCGGGGCTCCAGAACGACACGAGCGTGCCGCGCCCACGCGGGAGCGTCTGCCGCCCAGCCTCCTCCAGCAGCTCGGCGAGTCGTGACGCCAGCACGGCGGCGCGCTCGTGACGCTCTGGCCACCCCGCCAGCTCGAGCAGCTCCGCCGCCGCGAGCGCCGTGGCGAGCGTCTCCGCGCTGAGCGCGAATGTCTCGTAGCGACGACCGTCCTCGTGCACGCGCGCGTCGAGCCCCGCGCCTGGGTCGGCCAGGTTGCCGTAGCCGCGGCGGCTCACCCGCAGGCGCTCGCGCAGCGCGGGGGTGACGTGCAGCATCCCGATCCCGTCCGGCCCACACATCCACTTCTGGCCCGCGCCGGCGTATGCGTCACAGCCCAACGAGCGCACGTCCGTCGCCACCGCGCCCACGCCTTGGGCGCCGTCGAGCACGACCGGCACGTCGAGCTCGCGCAGCGCCTCGGGGGCGACCCGTCCCGTCATCCAGCTGACGTGTGAGCACGCCACCAGCCGCGTGCGCTCTCCGACCGCTTCGGCGATCTCCTCGAACGGGGCCATCCGCACCGAGAGCCCGTGCAGCTCCCGCGCCGCGCCGAGCGTGCCGAGCAGGCCCGGATGCTCCTCGTCGCTTGTGAGGATCTCATCGCCCTCCGCGGAGCCCAAGCCCGTCTATGACGATCGCGAGCCCCTCGCTCGTGCAGGTCGTCAGCGCCAGCTCGCTCGGCCTCGCAGGAGAGTGCGCGCGCGTACGCGCCGCGCAGCCTCTCGGCGAGCTCGTGGCGGCGCTCGAAGTGCTCGGCGGCCCGGCCCGTGCGCGCCTCGCCGAGCAGCTCCTCAGCGCCTGCATGTGCCGCGACGGCCGGCAGCGGCCCGTCGGTGCCCGCGTTCAGATAGGCGACCCGCTCGAGCACGGGGAACTCGTCGCGCAGCGCCTCGATGCCCACGAGCGGGCAGCATAGGGGCTTGCGGGCGCTACGGTCGCGGTGGGCGCGATCGTGCGGGTCTTGCGCTCGATGTGTAGGACCGGTATCTATAGCGAGGGCCAGGTGGAGCGCTTGCGTGGACGCCGCCGGCCGGTGGGGCATGGGCGCCTCTGTGCAAAGAGTCGCTAGAAAGGGGTGCGCGATGTCCGACATGCACGACAAGGCTCCGCTGTGGTCGCCCTCCACCGAGATGGTGGAAGGCGCGCGGATGACCGCCTTCATGGAGTGGGCGGGCAAACGTCATGGACGCCGATTCGACGGCTACGCCGAGCTGTGGGACTGGTCGGTGGACGAGATCGAGCAGTTCTGGGCCGATATCTGGGAGTACTGCGGCGTGCGCGCGTCGGTTCCCTACGAGCGCGTGCTCGCCTCACGGCAGATGCCGGGCGCCCACTGGTTCGAGGGGGCGCGGCTCAACTACGCCGAGAACATGCTGATGCGCGAGCACGACCCGAGCGAGACGGCGGTGTTGCATGCCTCGGAGCTGCGCCCACTCGAAGAGCTGACGTGGGGGGAGCTCACCGAGCAGGTCGCGGCGGTCGCCGCGGGCTTGCGCTCGCTCGGGGTGGGGCGCGGCGATCGCGTCGCCGCCTACATGCCGAACATTCCCGAGACGCTCGTCGCGTTCCTCGCGCGCGCCAGCATCGGGGCGATCTGGTCGTGTGCGGCGCCGGAGTTCGGAGCGCGCAGCGTCATCGACCGCTTCGCCCAGATCGAGCCGAAGGTGCTGTTCGTCGTCGACGGGTACCGCCACGGCGGCAAGGACTTCGACCGCGGCGCCGCGCTGCGACACGATCCTCGCGGGGCTGCCGACCGTAGCCCACACGATCGTGCTTCCCTACCTGTCCGAGCGACGCCGACGCGACCCGCCTGCCTGGAGGGCTCACGTGGGAGCAGTTGATCGAGCGCGGCGTCGGCGCCGAGCGATCGGGCGCGCGCTTCGCGTGACTCGGTCGGCCAGCGCTTCGAGCAGGTGCCGTTCGACCACCCGCTGTGGGTGCTCTACTCCTCCGGCACCACCGGCCTGCCGAAGGCGATCGTGCACGGCCATGGTGGCGTCCTCGTGGAGCAGTTGAAGAAGAGCATCATGCACCTCGACCTGCGTCGCGGAGACCGTATGTTCTGGTTCACGACGACAGGCTGGATGATGTGGAACTTCCTCGTCGGCTGCCTCTTCGCCGACGCGGCGATCATGCTGTTCGACGGCAGCCCTGGCCACCCGGACCTCGGTGCTTTGTGGCGCCTTGCGGAGCAGACTCGCCTCACCTGCATGGGCGTGAGCGCCGGCTTCTTGACGAGCTGTGAGAAGGCTGGCATCGAGCCCGCGCGCGACTTCGACCTGGGCGCCTTGCGCAGCATCGGCTCGACAGGCTCGCCGCTGCCCCCGGAGAGCTTTCGGTGGGTCTACGAGCACGTCGGGCGCGATATCTGGCTGTTCTCCACCAGCGGCGGCACCGATGTGTGCACGGCCTTCGTCGGTGGCTGTCCCTTGCTCGCGGTCTACGAGGGGGAGATCCAATGCCGCGCGCTCGGCTGCGCTGTCGAGTCTTGGGACGAGACGGGCCGGCCGCTGCAGGACGGGGCGCACGGCATGGAAGGCGGGGTCGGGGAGCTGGTCCTCACCGAGCCGCTGCCCTCGATGCCGCTGTTCCTGTGGGGAGACTGCGGCGGCGAGCGCTATCGCGAGAGCTACTTCGACATGTACCCGGGCATCTGGCGTCACGGCGACTGGATTCGCATCACCGCGCGTGGCGGAGCGGTGATCTACGGCCGCTCGGACTCGACCATCAACCGTCAGGGCGTGCGCATGGGCACGAGCGAGATCTATCGCGCCACCGCGACGGTCCACGACGTGGTCGACGCGCTCGTCGTCGACATCCCGCGCATGGACGCGGAGGAGGAGCTGTGGATGGTGCTGTTCGTCGTGCTGCGCGAAGGCGTGTCACTGGACGAGCGGCTCGAGGCCACGATCAAGCGACGCATCCGCGAGGACTGCTCGCCGCGACACGTCCCTAACGAGATCCTGCAGATCGCCGAGGTGCCGCGCACGCTCTCTGGCAAGACGCTGGAGGTTCCCGTGAAGCGGATCCTGATGGGCGTCGCTCCCGCGCAGGCGGCCAGCGTAGAGTCGCTCTCCAACCCGCGCGCGCTCGACTACTTCGTGGAGATGGCGACGCGCTTGCGCGCCGCTGAGGGCGAGGCGGGCGCCTGAAGTCGATGGGCGCTGTAGAGGAGTGTGGGGCGCACCCGTCGAACAAGTGCGCCGATGAGACGACTGGCGACCACACCAGAGAAGCCGCCGCCCAGCGGTGTAGGGGAGCACCAAAGCCTTTCGCTGTACATCCAGTCGCGCTTCGACGAGTGCTCGCGCTCGCAGAAGGACGTGGCGCAGTACATCGTCGACCATCTCGACGAGGCCGCCTTTCAGACCGCGGAGGAGCTCGCGCGTCGCGCCAACACGTCGAGCTCGACGGTGGTGCGCTTCTCTCAAGCGCTGGGCTTCGAGGGTTTCCCCGAGTTGCAGGCGGCCGCGCGCGAAGAGTACCGTCGCATTCACGCCCGGCCTCAGTCGAGCAGTCCTTCTGAGACCTCGGCGCCGCTGTTCTCACTCGACCAGAACGAGTTCGAGACCGCGCTGGCCGCGGACCATCTGAATGTGGAGGAGACGGCGCGCAAGGTGTCGCGCCCGGCCGTCGACGCGCTCACAGAGGCGATTGTGGGCGCGGAGAAGGTGCTCGTCGCCGGCACCGACCAGATGGCTTTCTTCGCGAGCTACCTGCGCCATCTGCTGATGCTGCTCGACCTGCGCGTGGACGTCGTCGCCAGCCCCTCTCAAGAGGCGCTCAGCCGCCTCGGGCGGATCGACCAGGAGACGCTCGTCATCGGCCTGTCGGCTGGTCGCCCGCATCCGCTTGTGGTGCGCGCGATGAAGCTCGCCCGCCACCGCAAGGCGCGCACGGCCGCGATCACCGACGCCACCCTCTCGGAGGTGGCGAAGCTGGCGCAGATCAAGCTCTACTACTCCTCCAACAGCCCCGCCTATGTGCGCTCGCACACGGCGCTGCTCAGCCTGATTCAAGCGCTCGCCTACGGCGTGTACGCGAAGGACAGCGCGCAGTACGACGACCGCATCAAGGCCTTCCGGCTCAAGTAGGGAAAGATTTTTCCTACTTTGGGAAGACAACGCCACATGTGGCGTTGTCCCACCCCGTACATGTACGGGTGGCCGACCGGCGCATGCGCCGGTCGGGATAAGATCCTGATTGATGCGCGACGAGGCGACATTCACCGTCAAGAGCGGCCTGGCCGAGATGCTCAAGGGCGGGGTCATCATGGACGTGGTCGACTCCCGAGCAGGCGAAGGTCGCCGAGGACGCGGGCGCCGCCGCCGTCATGGCGCTCGAGCGTGTGCCCGCCGACATCCGCCGCGACGGCGGAGTGGCGCGCATGTCAGATCCGGAGATGATCTCCGGGATCCAGGAGGCGGTCAGCATCCCGGTGATGGCCAAGGCCCGCATCGGCCACTTCGTCGAGGCCCAGGTGCTCGAGGCCCTCGAGGTCGACTACATCGACGAGTCCGAGGTGCTGACGCCCGCGGACGAGCGCAACCACATCGACAAGTGGGCCTTCAAGGTGCCGTTCGTGTGCGGCGCGACGAATCTCGGCGAGGCCTTGCGACGCATCGGCGAGGGCGCCGCGATGATCCGCTCCAAGGGCGAGGCCGGCACCGGCGACATCGTCGAGGCGGTGCGTCACATGCGCGGCATCACCGGCGAGATCCGCCGCCTTGGCGTCCTTGCAGGAGAGCGAGCTGGCGACCGCCGCCAAGGAGCACGCCGCGCCGCTCGACCTCGTGCGCCTGGTCGCCGCCGCCGGGCGCCTGCCCGTCGTGCCTGTTCTGCGCGGGGGGCATCGCCACGCCCGGCCGACGCCGCGCTGATGATGGCGCTCGGCGCCGAAGGGGTGTTCGTGGGCTCGGGCATCTTCAAGTCCGACGATCCCCCCGCACGTGCGCGGGCGATCGTCGAGGCCACGACCCACTGGCAGGATGCCGAGCGCGTCGCCGGCCGCCTCGCGCGGGTCTCGGGCCGGCGATGGCGAGCCTGGAGAGCTCGAAGCTCGCCGATGAGCAGCTCCTCGCCCAGCGAGGTTGGTAGCGCCGGCGATGGCAGGCTCGCCGGCGGGGTCGCCGTCGGTAACCAACAGTGCGCCGTCGGCACCGACGGCGAAGCCGCTGGTGGGCGTGCTCGCGCTGCAGGGCGACTTCGAGGCGCACGGCCGAGTCTTGTCGCGGCTGCGGCGCGCGCGTGCGCGAGGTGCGCGTGCCCGGCGACCTCGACGGCCTCGACGGTCTCGTGATCCCCGGCGGCGAGTCCACCACGATGACGCTCGGCGTGGAGCGCGAGGGCCTCGCCGAGCCGTTGCGCGAGCTCGCGAGGGCGGGGCGACGCGATCCGATCCTCGGCTCGTGCGCCGGGCTGATCATGCTCGACCGAGACCACCTCGGGATCATGGACATGCTCGCCAAGCGCAACGCGTTCGGGCGTCAGGTGCGTAGCTTCGAGGCCGATCTGACCGTCAACGGCCTCGACGGGGGGCCGCTGCGGGGCGTGTTCATCAGGGCGCCCTGGATCGCCGAGCACGGCCCCGACGTGGAGATCCTCGCCGAGCTCGACGGCCGTGCGGTGGCGGCGCGTCAGGGCCAGGTCTTGGCGGTCGCGTTCCACACCGAGCTAGGCGGAGACGATCGCGTCACCGCTGTTCTGGCCGAGTCCGCAAGCGTGGCTCGGTCCGCGCGGTCCTCGACGCTGGTTGAGGGGAGCTGCGGCTCCTCCAGCAGCCCGAGCACGCGATTGAGGGCATCGTGAATCTCGCTGGGCAATAGGCCCTCGTCGTCGAGGCGCTCGGCTTCGTTCCAGTCCCACGAGCGCGACACGTGGATCGTGGGGCGCAGGTGCGCGAAGCGACGCCCGAGCGCGTGCAGGAACGGGTCGAGCCGGGCGCGGTCGCGCTCTGAGGCGTATCCGCGCTCCAGCAGCCACGGCCACAGGTCGGGGAGGATGTGGTTGCGGTGATGGGCGCCCACTCGCTTCCAGTCCTCGCCCTGCCAGCGACGCGCGTACTCAGCCGGGTCGAGCCCGCAGGTGAGGTAGACGCGTGTGCGCACCGGCGCGTTGCGAAAGCCAAGCAGAGGCTGCGGCTTGACCTGCCAGGCACCGGGCCGATCCTCGTCGAGCAGCTCGCACAAGCGTCTCGGCGCGGCCGCCCGCGTAGAGCTGCTCGGCCTGCCGCCTTGAGCTCGCCCGGCCACAGGTGCAGCGTCGAGGCGCTCCTCCTCGATGTCCAGCGCCGCGCGCTGCAGCGAGGCCACCCCCAAAGCCGTGTCCAAGCGCACGTGGACCAATCCGGCGCGCTCGGGGACGATCCCTGTGGCTTCGCGCAAGAGCGAGCGCAGGCGCCACTTGCGACGCACTGGGTCGCTGCCCACGCGGCGCAATGTGCCGAACGGGAGCAGCTGCCCGAAGTCCTGATGAGCGTAGGAGAGCACGTCCTGCACGATCGCCTGCTCCGCGGGGCCGAGCACGCCCAGCTCGACCAGCCGCCACCACGACTCGAGCAGGTCGTGCCAGCGCAGCACGCTCGTGCGTCGCTCGGCAAAGCGCGTCCCGTTCAGGTTCAGCTCCGCCACGCGGTGGCCGTTGCGCCGCGCCCAGCGGCGGCACACCTTGCTCTCGAGCACCACCACCAGGTCGGGGTCGAAGCGCAGCACTCCGTCGAAGCGCTGGTTGTCGTCGGTGTCGGTGACTTCCTCGGCGAGGTCGAACGGCTCCGTGTCCGGTGTCAGGAAGACGCTCACCAGCCGTCCGCGCCGCACCTCCCCGGCGCGAGAGCTTTCCTCGGAGGGATCGACCAGATTGGTGGCCTGCATGTCCACGACGCAGTCGGGCAGCTGGCTCTGAGAGGGCTCGTCGATGGCTCGCCAGCAGCGTCTCGCGCGCGAGCGGGACCAGTCGCAGCACGATCATCGCGGCGCGCGTGAGCTGATCCTCGTGGCCGCGCGAGAGCTCGCGGTAGGGCTCGAACACGTTCAGGTGTGGATTCGAGGTGGTGCTCTCCATGACCCTCCCGCGCGAGCTCCTGGCGCATTCCCGTCTTCGCCGATCGTGTCTTCGGCGATCGTGAGCCGGGAAGCTCCTCCTCGTCAGACACGACCACAACTGCGAGTCATGGAGTTTATTGTACTCTAACGTTTTTGGCAAGCCCTTCAGTGGCCTCGAAGCGCACGACGCCGTCCGCCTCGCGCTCTGACAACGCGACCTTCGTCGATCAGCAGATCCACGTGGCCGAGCACCTCCGAGAGCGTGAGGAAAGCCTGCGTGACGGCCACGTTGCCCCACATCTCCTGGGCCAGCTCATAGGCGTTGCGGGGGCTGCTCGGCGATCAGCCCGTACAGCTTGTCCGCGCGACGCGCGTGCATGCCCATGCGATCGTCGATCAGGGCACGGTGGTCCTCGACCGGCTCGCCATGCCCCGCGTAGCACGACCGACAGGTCCATCTCGCGCGTGAGCGCCAGCGAGTCCATGTAGGTCATCAGGGCGCGCGGGCGTCGCCCCTCGGAGTCCCGGGTGTCGAGCGACTTTACCCCCTGCTGCCTCGTCCCCACCATCCGCGTGCGGGGGCAGACGCTCGAGGGGCCTCGACAGAAGGGGGTTCGAGGAGATGTGCTTGATCAGATGGTCGCCGCCGAACAGCTCCCCCGACGCCTCGTCCCAGAACACCGTGTCCGACGGAGAGTGCCCCGGGCGGTGCAAGCACCCGCCAGCCGCGCCCGGCGAACTCCAGCTAGCTCGCCGTCGCGCGAGCGGCCGCGTCACGTGCGCGGCCGCGCCCCACGCGCGAAAGCTCGCCGACACCGCGCGCAGTGCGTACACGCACGTCCTGGGGAATGCCGTTGCGCAGCATGATCTCCGCCGAGAAGCTGTCGTTCTCCTCCATCTGGTGCTTGTAGTCGGCGAGCCAGGGCGCGAGACGGTCGAGCGCGCACACCTCGGCCCCCGAGCGCTCCGCGAGGATCTGCACGAGCCCGATATGGTCGATGTGCTGGTGGGTGACGACGATCCGCCCCAGGTCCTCGACGCGATGCCCATGGGCCTGCAGCGCCGCCTCGAGCGCCGTCAGCGACGTGGCGGAGTTGGGGCCCGCGTCGAGCAGCGTCAGCGGGTCGTCCTCGACGAGGTAACAGTTGACGCGTCCGACGGCGAAAGGCGTGGGGATCGCGCAGACAGTGAACTCCCCTCGCGGCGCGGGCGGCGCGGGCGAGCGAATCAGCTCGAGCACCTCGTCGCGCGCGCCTGCGCATGTGCTCGGGCGAGCGCAGCGACTCGAGGCACAGGCGCAAGAGCGGCTCGGTGTTGGAGGGCCGCACGTTGAAGTGCCAGTCCTCGTAGTCGATCGAGACGCCGTCGAGCCAGCTCTGCTTGGCGTCGGAGTAGCGCTCCGCGATCTCCTTCATCTTGGCCTCTTGGTCTGAGACCTCGGAGTTGATCTCACCGGAGATGAAGTACCGCTCGCGATAGGGAGCCAGCAGCTCGGACAGGCGCTTGCCTCTGCAGCGAGAGCTGCTCGAGGATCAACAGCGCCGGGATCGTGCCCGAGTCGGCGCAGTAGAAGTCGCGGAAGTAGTAGTGCCCGGAGACCTCCCCGCCGAACAGCGATCCCTCCTCGCGCATGCGGGTCTTGAAGAAGGCGTGGCCGACGCGGTTGACGTGCGCGATGCCGCCCAGGCGCTTGACCGTGTCGGGCACGGCCCAGCTGGCCCGCACGTCGTAGAGGATCGTCGAGCCGGGGCGCTTGTGCAGCAACGACTCCGCGAGCAGAGCCGTTAGGAAGTCGCCGTCGACGAACTCGCCGGTGTCGTCGATGAAGAAGCAGCGGTCGGCGTCGCCATCCCAGGCGATCCCGAGGTCGGCGCCCGCTCTCGAGGACCTTCTCGATGATGAACTTGCGGTTCTCGGGCAGCAAGGGGTTGGGCTCGTGGTCGGGGAAGTTGCCGTCCGGGGTCCAGTAGGTCTCGATCAGATCGAGGCCGAGGCGCTCGAGCAGCGGGCCGACCATCGGGCCGGCCATGCCGTTGCCACCGTCGACGACCACCTTCAGCGGCTTGATCGCCGTCGGGTCGATCAAGCGCGCAGCGCGGCCGCCTGGAACTCCTCGTAGACGTCGACCTCCTGCAGCGTGCCAGGCGAGGAGAGCGCGCCTGGCGTCGAGGCCGTCCTCGATCGCGCGGCGGATGTCCTGGATGCCCGCGTCGCCGGACAGCGCGATCGCGCCCTCGCGCACCAGCTTCGCGCCGGTGTAGGCCTTCGGGTTGTGCGAGGCCGTGCACATCAGCCCGCCGTCGAGCTCGCGCGAGCCGACGAGGTAATAGAGCATCTCGGTGCCCACCTGGCCCGCGTCGAGCACGTCGGCCCCCTCCAGCGAGCGATCCCCTCGCGATAGCGCGCCGCCAGCTCGGGCGCGGTCAGGCGCATGTCGCGGCCGAGGCCGACGCGCAGCTCGGTCGGTCGGCTTGCCCGACAGCGCGGCCGAGCACGCGCGCGAACGCCGCGGCCGATCGCGAGCGCCACCTCGCCGTCGATCTGCTCGCCGTAGAGGCCGCGGATGTCGTATGCCTTGAAGATGCCCGGATCGATCGCCATGAGGGCCGCATCCTAGAGGCGTCGCGCCGCCGGAGGGTCCCGTGCGCCGGGGCCGGACGGTCTCGAAGTATCCTTCCCGGCTATGTCCGGACACTCCAAGTGGGCGAGCATCAAGCACAAGAAGGCGATCGTGGACTCGCGTCGCGGCTCAACAGTTCACCAAGCTGGCGCGCGCCGTCACCGTGGCCGCGCGCGACGGCGGGGGCGATCCCGCGGGCAACGCGCCGCTCGCGCTCGCGATCGCCAAGGCCAAGGCGGCGTCGATGCCGAAGGACAACATCGAGCGCGCGATCGCCAAAGGCACGGGTGAGGGCGGCGAGGCGGACGCGATCGAGACCGTCCTGTACGAGGGCTATGGCCCGGGCGGCGTCGCGGTGCTCGTGGAGGCGCTCACCGACAACCGCAACCGCACCGGCGCGGACGTGCGTCACGCCTTCTCCAAGCACGGCGGCAGCCTCGGCGAGCCGGGCTCGGTGGCCTACCTGTTCGAGAAGCAGGGCTCGATCGTGGTCGACGCGACGCGCTACTCCGAGGACGAGTTGATGGTGGCGGTCGAGGCCGGCGCCGAGGACATCTCAGCCGACGAGGACGTCTTCGAGGTGATCACCCAGCTCGGCGACTTCGCGGCGGTGCGCGAGCGCGCTCGAAGGGGCGGGCGTCGAGATCCAGAGCGCGGAGCTCGCCTATCGGCCCGAAGAGCCTCGTGCCGATCGACGAGTCCCAGACGGTGCGGCTGATGAAGCTGATCGAAGTGCTCGACGAGCTCGACGACGTGGACGAGGTGTACGCCAACTTCGACGCCCCCGCCGAGGTGCTCGAGCGCGTCGCCGGATGAGCGTCGTCTCAGCGGCGGGGGCGCAGACCGCCGACCATGCGCGCCCGACCGTCGTGATCCTCTGCGGCGGCCGCGGCACGCGCCTGCGCGAGCACACCCAGGAGATCCCCAAGCCGCTCGTGGAGATCGGGGGCTGCCGATCGTGTGGCACGTGATCCAGCTGTACGCGGTCGCAGGGCTTCGAGCGCTTCCTGCTCGCCACCGGCTACAGGGGCGAGCTGATCGAGCGGTTCGTCCGCGAGGCCGACCTGGCCGGCGGGGAGTGAGCGTGGAGTGCGTGGACACGGGCCTGGACACGCCCACGGGCGGGCGCATCAAGCTGCTGGAGAGCTGCTGGCGAGGGAGCGCTTCTGCGCGACCTACGCCGATGGGCTGGCCAGCGTGGACCTCGCCGGAGCTGCTCGCCTTCCATCGCGGCTCACGGACGCCTGGCGACGATGACGGTCGTGCGGCCCGAGCTGCAGTTCGGCGTGACCGAGCTCGACGCGCTCGACGGGCGCGTGCTCGGCTTTCGCGAGAAGCCGCGCTCCGAGCACTGGATCAACGGCGGGTTCTTCTGCTTCGAGCCCGGTGTGCTCGACTATCTGAGACATGACAGCGTGCTCGAGCGCGACCCGCTGGAGCGGCTTGGCGGCGAGCGACGAGCTGCGCGCCCACCGCCACGAAGCAGTTCTGGGAGTGCATGGACACCTATAAGGACGCGGTGGCGCTCAACGACCTGTGGGAGTCGCGGGCGAGGCCGCCCTGGCGGATGTGGTGACGCGGCAGGCGTCCGGGGGGACACGCAGAATCCATCAGAGAATGGTCGTTCTCGGCATAGACCCAGGTCTCGCAAACACCGGCTACGGCGTCGTCGCGCGCGACGGGGCTCGCCTCACGGCGCTCGACGATGGCGTGATCGAGACGCGCGCGGGCGTCGCCGTCGAGCGACGCCTCGCGCGACGATCGCCGGTCCGCATCCGAGAGCTGCTGGACGAGCACGAGCTGCGAGGCGATGGCGCTCGAGCAGCTCTACTTCGGTCAGAACGTGCGCACCGCCTTCGCCGTCGGCCAAGCGCGTG
Source organism: uncultured Solirubrobacterales bacterium (assembly GCA_963764655.1). GTDB lineage: Bacteria > Actinomycetota > Thermoleophilia > Solirubrobacterales > Solirubrobacteraceae > Palsa-744. The sequence goes on along the minus strand of CAVXTI010000001.1, from coordinate 537,691 downwards.
GCGTGACGATGCTCGCGGCGGGCGAGCGCGGGATCCCCTGCTCCTCCTACACCCCCCAGCAGGTCAAGTCCGCAGTGTGCGGCCACGGTCGCGCGGCCAAGGACCAGGTGGCGCGCATGGTGCAGACGCTGCTGGCGCTTCCACAGCGTGCCGACGAGCGATCATGCCGTCCGACGCGCTCGCCGTGGCGATCTGCCACGTCAACGGCTCGCCGCTCCGGATGCCGTCGCGCGAGCGCTGCAGAGACGCCGGGGCGCGCCCATGATCGCCCTGCTGCGAGGCGAGGTCGCGATCCGCCGCGCCGACCACGTGGTCGTGCTCTGCGGCGGGGTCGGCTATCGCATGGCCGTCTCGACCGAGACGTTGCGCCACGTGCCCGCCGTGGGTGGCGAGACGACGCTGCACACGCACCTCGTCGTGCGCGAGGACGCGCTGCTGCTTGCACGGCTTTCACTCAGAGCAGGAGCGCGACCTGTTCCTGATGCTGCTGTCGGTCCAGGCGGTGGGCCCGAAGGTGGCCGTGGCGGTCCTCTCCAGTGGCTCGCCGCGCGAGCTTCTCAGCGCGATCGCCGGCGCCGACGCGGCGCGCTTCCAGGCGGTGCCGGGGATCGGCAAGCGCACGGCCGAGCGCATCATCGTGGAGTTGCGCGAGAAGGTGGGAGTGGACAGCGAGTCTGAGAGCTTGGGGATCGTCGGGCGTGCGTACGGTCCACGGGCGCTCGCCCATGAGGGGCTCGCTCGCGCTCGGCTACAACGCGCGTGGAAGCCGAGGAGCTGCTGCGCGAGCATCGACGGCGACAGCCCGGAGGAGCTGATCGCCGGCGCGCTGGGCATCGCGCGGGCCGCATGAGGGCCACGACTCCCATGACCCAGGCAGGGGCCCGAGCGGATCCAGACGCCCTACCTGACCCCCGAGGACGAGCTCGACCGCTCGCTGCGCCCGCGAGCGCTCGAGGAGTTCATCGGACAGCCCATCCTGCGCGAGCAGCTGGCGGTCGCGATCGAGGCGGCCAGGCGCCGCAAAGAGGCGCTCGACCATCTGCTGCTCGCCGGGCCGCCCGGGCCTCGGCAAGACCTCGCTCGCGCAGATCGTCGCGTCAGAGCTCGACGTGCCGTTCATACAGACCGCCGGGCCGGCGCTGGAGCGCAAGGGTGACATCGCCGCGTTTCTGACTGCGCTGGAGCCACGCAGCGTGTTCTTCGTCGATGAGATCCACAGGCTGCCGCGCGCGCTTGAGGAGACCTTCTACCCGGCGATGGAGGACCGCCGTCTGCCGATCACGGTCGGGCCAGGGCGCGGGCGCGCGCGTCGTGACGCTCGAGCTGCCCCAGTTCACGCTCGTGGGCGCCACGACGCGGGCGGGGCTGCTGACGACGCCGCTGCGCGATCGCTTCGGCATCCAGGCGCGCCTGGAGCACTATGGCGCCGACGATCTTGCCCGGATCGTCAGGCGCTCGGCCGAGATCCTGCAGATCGACGTCGACGAGCAGGGCGCGCTTGCGATCGCCGCCCGCAGCCGCGGGACCCCGCGCGTGGCCAACCGCCTGCTCAAGCGCGTGCGCGACTACGCGGAGGTGCGGCTCGACGGCGTGGTGGGCGCCGACGCCGCGCATGGCGCGCTCGACCTGCTGGAGGTCGACGAGCAGGGGCTCGACCGGCTCGACCGCGAGATCCTGAGGGCGATCTGCGTCAAGTTCGACGGTGGGCCCGTCGGGCTCTCGACGCTCGCGGTCGCGGTCGGCGAGGAGCAGGACACGATCGAGGACGTGTACGAGCCCTACCTGCTGCAGCAGGGGCTGATCAAGCGCACCGCTCGCGGCAGGACCGCGACCGCGGCGGCGTTCGCTGCACCTCGGCGTCGAGCCCACCGCCAGCGGCGTCGGCGCACGACGCCTTGTTCTGAGGGGTCGCGCCGGTGGGGCGCGAGTGGCTCCTCGACGGGGGCGCCGCGGACGCAGGCGACCTGGCGCCGCGGTCCGGTTGCACGTCGACCTCGCCGGCTCCCCTACTCTGTGGAGTCCGATGGCTCATCCCTTCATCTGCCCGAACTGCGGTCACCGCACGCGCGAGATCGACCGCAACATAGGCTTCACGCGCCAGCCCAAGGGCTGCGCGAAGTGCGGCTTTGCCTTCCTGTTCGAGCTGCTCGACGACTACTACCCGGCGCCGGACGCCGCGTTCTTCGTGTGCGACGGTGAGGGTCGCGTGATCGGCTGCGGCAAGAACTCGTTCGCTTTCACGGGCCTCGAGGAGGAAGGCGTGATCGGCCAGCGCGTCGAGCAGGTGCTCGGCCTGACGTTCGCCAATGGCGACGATCCCGTCGAAACCGTGCTCGAGTGGGGCGTGCGCGCGCTCGACGTGCCCGTGAAGGTGAGCGGCGAGCGCGACGTGGAGGCCAACGCGAAGGCGGACATGTTCCCGGCATACGACGACGACGGTGGGCTGCTGCTCGTGCTGACCCCCGACAAGTAGGCTGATTCGACCGTGGCCGACCGTCGTCGAAACGCCCTGTCCTGCTGATCGTGGCCGGGCTCGTGATCGGCCTCGCTCGCGGTGATCGCGAGCAAGCCGACGCGCCTGGGCCTCGACCTGAAGGGCGGCGTGCAGCTGATCTACCAGGGCCGGGCGACCGCGCAGGCGAAGGTCGACACCGAATCGCTGAACCGCGCGATCGACATCATGCGCAAGCGCGTCGACCAGCTCGGCGTCGCCCAGCCGGAAATCCAGCGCACCGGCGTCGAGCGAAATCGACGTGGCGCTGCCCGACGTCACCAACGCTCAGCGCGCCCAGCAGCAGGTCGGCAAGACCGCTCAGCTGTTCTTCTACGACTGGGAGCCGAACGTGATCGGGCCGGACGGGAAGCCCGCGCCGACCGAACCCACAGTCACAGGCGGCCCCAACCCGGCGCAGGCGGAAACGGGAGTGCCCGAGTACGAAGCTGTGCAGCGCGCGATCAAGCGCCCGGCGATCATCCGCAAGAACGACACGACCTACGAGGAAGGATGCACCCCCAAGCAGGTGAACGGGTGCATCTATGGCCAGTGGTATCTGCTCGACACCGCCCACAAGAAGGTCCTGAAAGGCCCCGAGGACACCGAACAGAATCTCTACGCCGACAACTACAAAGTGCCTCCGGGCGCGAAGGTCAAGGCGGTGCGGGTCAACCCGGGCACGGTGCTCGCTCAAGCCCAGCCGATCACCGGCAAGGAAGGGAAAGTAACCCAGCCGACACCGGAAAGCTGGTACGTGCTCAACGACAATCCGGTGCTCAACGGCCAGGAAATCAAGAACCCGCGTCAGAGCTTCGACAACGGCGGGTCGGGCGCGCCGAACGTGACGTTCGAATTCGACACAAAAGGGGTCTCGACCTTCAAGCGAGTGACGCGCGAAATCGCCGAACGCGGCCAGCAGACACAGCTGCCCGGGGTCTCAAAGCAAGCGGCCGAGCAGCACTTCTCGGTGGTCCTCGACAACCAGATCATCACGGCGCCATTCATCGACTACACCGCCAACCCGGAAGGGATCGACCCGACCACCGGCTCGCAGATCTCCGGCGGCTTCACGCTCACCTCCGCCCAGAATCTAGCCGACGAGCTCCAGTCCGGCGCGCTGCCGATCAAGCTCGAACTGATCTCCCAGTCACAGGTCTCGGCGACACTCGGCAAGACCGCGCTCAACCAGGGCCTGGTCGCGATGGCTCGTCGGCTTCGCCGTCGTGTGCCTGTTCCTGCTCGCGTTCTACCGCGTGCTCGGAGCGATCGCGGTCGCCGGCCTGCTGATCTACAGCGATCTACTACTTCGCGCTCGTCAAGCTGATCCCGATCACGCTCACGCTGCCAGGGATCGCCGGCCTGATCCTGACGATCGGCATCGCGGCCGACGCGAACATCGTGATCTTCGAGCGCGTCAAGGAGGAGATCCGTGGCGGACGCTCGATCGCGGCGGGGATCGCGACCGGCTACAAGCGCGGCTTCGCCGCGATCGTCGACGCGAACGTCGTGACGTTCATGACCGCTTTCATCCTGTTCGCGCTCGCCACCGCCGAAGTGCAGGGCTTCGCCTTCACGCTGGGCATCGGCACGCTGCTGACGCTGTTCACCGCGGTGCTCGCGACGCAGGCGGCGCTCGGCGCGATGGGACGCTCGCGCGCCGTGTCGCATCCAGCGCTGCTCGGCGCGAGCAAGCGAACCCGCAAATGGACGTTCGACTTCATGGGCGCCTCGCGCTGGTTCTTCTCGCTGTCGGGCTGCATCCTCTTGATCGGCGCGCTCGCGCTCGGCGGCAGGGGCCTGAATCTCGGCATCGACTTCAAATCGGGCACGCGCATCCAGACGGCGCTCGTCAAGCCCGCCACGGAGGCCCAGGTGCGCACGGTGATGTCGGGCGCCGGCTACTCCGACAGCGGAGATCCAGAAGTTCTCGAGCAAGGGCGTGGGCGGGCAGGGGTATCAGATCTCGCTGAAGAAGCTCAAGCCCGAAGAAGTCCAGCAGCGTCAAGGCCGCGCTGGACGCGAAGTTCGGGTCCGGCCCCCTATCGCCCGGCACGAAGAACTTCTCGAGCACCTCGATCGGCCCGACGTTCGGCCAGACCGTCGCGAAAAGCGCGATCATCGCGATCATCGCCTCGCTGCTGGTGATCTCAATCTACATCGCGCTGCGGTTCGAGTGGAAGTACGCGGTGCCGGTGCTGATCGCGCTGATGCACGACCTACTGATAACCGCCGGCGTGTACTCGCTGACAGGCCGCGAAGTGACGACCTCGACGGTGGCCGCGCTGCTCACCATCCTGGGCTATTCGCTGTATGACACGATCATCGTGTTCGATCGTGTGCGCGAGAACGTGCCGCGCATGCCGCGCGCCGCCTTCTCGCAGATCGTCAACCGCTCGATGTCCGAGGTGTCTGACCCGCTCCCTGGCGACGAGCTTCTGCACGCTGCTGCCGGTGCTCGCGCTGCTGCTCTTCGGCGGTGCCACACTGAAGGACTTCGCGTTCGCGCTGCTCGTCGGGATCGCCTCGGGCGCTTACTCGTCGATCTTCATCGCCTCGCCGGTGCTGACGCACTGGAAGGAGCGCGAGGGCGTCTATCGCAACCGTCGCGCGCGGATCGAGCGCGACCTTGGCTACGTGCCCGCCTATGCGACAGCCCTTGGGGACGCCCCGATCGACGTCGAGCCCGCCACCAAGGCCAAGCGTGGTCGCCGCGCCGCGATCAACACGGACGAGCTCGGAGAGCAGCTCTCCAAGGAGGAGTTCGACGAGCTCGTGCGTGAGATCGGCCCCGAGCTCGCCGAGCAGCAGGCTGGACGCGCACGCGCCGGGGTTGGCGCGCGACGTGGGCGCGCGGCTCGAAGCGACGGCAAGCCGCGGGAGCAGGCGAGCGCCACCGAGGAGCCGGCGACGCCGCGCGACCCGACAGCCGACCTGACGCCTGAGGATCTGGTCCTCAAGCAGGATCCCGACCACAGGCGCAAGCCGCGGCGGGCGCCGCGGCCCGGCGGCAAGCGTCACAGGCATGGGAGGCCACGATGAGATTCGGCCGCTCGCCCTCGGGCGCGCAGACACGGGAGGGGGCGCTGGCGCCTCGGATCGAGATGACCTCTTCGGCGAGCAGCCACGCGCACGGAGGGAGCCGCTGATGGGGATGCTCGCGTGGGTGATGATGGGCCTGTCGATCTGGCACTTCACGATCTTCCTGCCAGACCGCTTCTGGGGTGGGATCGTGGGCGCGTTCGTCGGCTCGCTCGTGGGGGCGGTGCTCACCGGGCTCTTGATCTATGCGGTCAAGAGCTCCTCGCTTCAGATCCCCGGCCTGAAACAGACCGACATCGCGGTTGTGCTGTATGCCGTGCCTGGAGCGCTGCTCGGGATAGCGGCGGTCTACTTCGAGGGGATCCGGCGCGAGGCCGCCCCCGTCGAAGAGATGCGCGCCTGAGGGCCGCCGGCGCCTTTCCACCACGCTCGCATACGCGATCCGTCCAGTGCGCGCCGTAAGGTGGCCGGGCGATGGTTCGCTTCGACGTATCCGACTGCGACCCAGCCGAGATCGCGCGCCTGTGCGAGCGGCTGGGGGTCAGCGACGCGGCCGCGCAAGTGCTGGTGCGACGCGGCTACAGCGATCCGGAGCGCGCGCGAGCGTTCCTCGCGGCGGATGAGCGACACGACCTAGACGCGTTCGCGGGGCTGCGCGACACCGCGGCGCTGGTCGTGGAGCGAGCGAGGTCGGGACGCCGCATCACGATCCACGGCGACTACGACGTCGACGGTGTCTGCTCCACCGCGGTGCTCGTGCGCACGCTGCGCGCGCTAGGCGCCAGGGTCGACTGGTACCTGCCCGACCGCGCCGCGGACGGCTACGGGCTGAGCACGCACACCGTGCGCAGGCTCGCCGAGCGCGGCGCCGAGCTGCTGATCACCGTCGACTGCGGTATCACCGCGGTCGACGAGGTCGCCCTCGCGCGCTCGCTCGGGGTCGAGGTGATCGTCAGCGACCATCATCTGCCACGCGCCGACGGCGCCCTGCCGGACGCGCCGATCGTGCATCCAGGCCTTTGCGGCTATCCATGTCGCGAGCTGTGCGCGACCGCCGTCGCCCACAAGCTCGCGCAGGCCGCGCTCGAGGCCGCGGGTCGCGACGGCCGCGAGGCCGACGGCGACCTCGATCTAGTGGCGCTTGCGACGATCGCCGACGTGGTGGCGCTCGTCGGGGAGAATCGCAGCCTCGTCCGCCGCGGCCTGAAGGCGCTCGCGGGCACCACCAAGCCGGGGCTGCGCGCGCTGATGGCGGTCGCGCGCGTCGATCCGGGCAAGGTCGACGAGCGCGCGGTGGGCTTCGGGCTGGCGCCGCGCATCAACGCGGCCGGCCGGCTCTACCGAGCGGACGCCGCGCTCGAGCTGATCCTCACAGAGGACCCTGTGCGCGCCGCCCAGGTCGCGCAGGAGCTCGATCGCGCCAACAGCGAGCGCAGGCACACCGAGCTTGCGATCCGCGCTCAGGCCGAAGCACGGATCGCCGAGCTCGGCGATCCGGACGGTCGCGCGGCGCACGTGCTCGCCGGCGAGGGCTGGCATCCCGGCGTGATCGGGATCGTCGCCTCGCGCCTGGTCGAGCGCCATCGCCGCCCGGTCGTGCTGATCTCACTCGATGGCGATACGGGCCGCGGCTCGGGCCGTAGCGTCGAGGGCTACGACCTGCTCGCGGGCTTGACGGCCTGCGCCGAGCACCTCGGCCGCTACGGAGGGCACAGCGCCGCCGCCGGCGTCGAGCTGGAGCGCGGCTCGCTGACGGCGTTCGCCGCCGCGCTCGACGCGCACGCCGCGCACGCGCTCTCGCCGCGGGAGCTGGTCCCGCGTGAGCGCGTCGACGCTGTCGTCGGCGGCGAGCAGCTCGGTATGGAGCTCGCCGAGGAGCTCGCGAAGCTCGCCCCGTTCGGGCGCGGCAACCCGGCCGTCTCGCTGATGGTCAGGGGCGCGGTGCTGCGCGACGTGCGCCTCATGGGTGAGGGCAAGCACGCCCGCTTCACGATCGAATCCGACGGGGTGCACGCGCGCGCGGTCGCGTTCGGCAGCCGGCGGGGCGCTCGGGGTGCCCGACGGCGAGCCCGCGGACGCTAGCTTCGTGCTCGAGGTCAACGAGTGGAGAGGGGTGAGCGAGCCGCGGCTCGTGCTGCGCCACGCACAACCGGCCTGTGAGGAGGCTACGATTGAGCCATGCCTGAGAATGCGCCAAGCTCAGTCCACGCTGTTCCCGCCGCCGGCTCCACTCGCCGTGGGCGCCGCCCAGAGCTGAGCGAGCTCGAGCGGCGGCTGCTCGACGATCTGTTCGCGATCGTCTCAGAGCACGCCGCCGACGCGATCGTGGAGATCGACCGCGAGCGCGTGGAAGACGCGTTCGTGTTCTCCTGTGAGCACCACGCCGCGCAGCGGCGCAAGTCGGGTGAGGACTTCATCGTGCACCCGGTCGGCGTGGCGCGCATCTGCGCAGGGATGCGCCTTGACACAGAGACGCTGTGCGCCGCCCTGTTGCACGACACGGTCGAGGACACATCCGCCTCGATCGAGGAGGTGCGCGAGCGCTTCGGCGAGGAGATCGCCGGGATCGTGGACGGCGTCACCAAGCTGACGGGGATCACATTCCAGTCACGCGACGAGGCGCAGGCGGAGAACTACCGCAAGATGATGGTTGCGATGGCCAGCGACGTGCGGGTCATCCTGATCAAGCTCGCCGACCGGCTGCACAACATGCGCACGATCGACGCGATGCCCAAGCAGAAGCAGCTGGAGAAGTCGCGCGAGACGCTCGAGATCTACGCTCCGATCGCCCATCGGCTCGGCATTCACGCGATCAAGTGGGAGCTCGAGGATCTGGCCTTCGCGACACTGCACCCGCGTAAGTACCGCGAGATCAAGGAGCTCGTCTCCCAGCAGCGCGAGGACCGCGAGCGCTATGTGACCGAGGCCGGCGCCTATCTGGCGACAGAGCTGCAGGCGCTCGGCATCTCCGCGCAGATCGCCGGGCGAGCCAAGCACTTCTACTCGATCTACTCGAAGATGACCAAGAAGGGGCGTGAGTTCAACGAGATCTACGACCTCACCGCGATGCGCGTGATCGTCGACTCGGTCAAGGACTGCTACGGGGCGATCGGCGTGATCCACTCGCTGTGGAAGCCGCTGCCCGGGCGCTTCAAGGACTTCGTGGCGATGCCCAAGTTCAACATGTACCAGTCGCTGCACACGACCGTGATCGGGCCGGAGGGCCGGCCGCTGGAGATCCAGATCCGCACGCAGGACATGCACGAGATGGCGGAGTTCGGGGTGGCGGCGCACTGGATGTACAAGCAGCGTCCCCAGTCCAAGGAGGACGCGACGGGAGCCGACGGCGACGCGAAGATGAAGTGGCTGCGATCGATGCTCGACTGGCAGAAGGAGATGTCTGACCCGCAGGAGTTCATGGAGAGCCTGCGCATCGACCTGTTCGAGGACGAGGTGTACGTGTTCACGCCCAAGGGCGAGGTCAAGTCGCTCGCCGCTGGAGCCACGCCGCTCGACTTCGCCTACGAGGTGCACACCGAGATCGGCCACCGTTGCGTCGGGGCGCGCGTGAACGGCAAGATCGTGCCGCTTCACTACGAGCTGCGCTCGGGCGACATCGTGGAGATCCTGACCGCCAAGCGTGAGCGCGGGCCATCGCGCGACTGGCTGGCGATGGTCAAGACGACGCGGGCGCGTAACAAGATCAAGCAGTGGTTCAAGGCCGAGTCGCGCGAGGGCACCGAGCACACAGGGCGCGAGCTCCTGCAGGAGCACCTCAAGAAGCAGGGGCTGCCGGCGCAGAAGATCACGGGCTCGGCGCTGCTCGCCGACGTGATCCGCGAGATGGGCTATCGCAAGGCCGACGACTTCTACATCGCGCTCGGCGCGGCAAAGATCTCACCGAAGGTGGTCGTCAACAAAGTCTTGCAACGCCTCAAGCAGGGGGAGGCCGCCGACGGCGAGGCGAGCGCCACCGACCTGCTCAAGGTGGGACGCGCACGCCAGCGGCCGACGAGCTCCTCCGGGCAGTACGGGATCAGGGTGGACGGCGTCGAAGACGTGATGCTGCGCCTGGCCAAGTGCTGCCGCCCGGTGCCAGGCGACCCGATCGTCGGCTACATCTCGCTCGGCCGCGGGATCACGATCCACCGCAAGGACTGCCCGAACGCGAGGCTGCTCAAGCGCAATCCCGAACGCTTCACGGGCGTCAGCTGGGAGGGCGACCAGGAGACCTCGTTCGTCGTCGAAGTCCACATCGACGCTTGGGACCGCCACCGTCTGCTCGAGGATCTCTCACGCGCTTTCTCGGAGTCGGGCGCGAACATCCTCGAAGCGCGTTGCCTGTCGAGCCCCCCGATGGTCAAGAACCGCTTCGTGGTCGAGCTCGCCGACACCCAGAGCTTGAAGGGCGCGATCTCACGGTTGCGCAACACCGACTCGGTGTTCGACGCCTACCGGGTCACCCCTGGCGGCGCCGGCTAGGCAATGACCTCGCCGCGCCGTGCGCGAACGCAGCCTGGATCGCCGACTGCCAAGCGCCTCTAGGAGACGACGCTCAACTCACCGGGGAGCACCGAGTAGCGCGCTTCGGTGACGTGGCCGAGATAGTCTCCGTCGACCTGCAGCGGCAGCGCCTCGCCGTCGCTCGAGCGGACGCTGAGCTCGGCGGTCTCTGCGCAGGGCGGTGACTTGCCGGTGGCGGACGACCCGAGCGCGCTTTGAGAACGCGCGATATGCGATCGAGGGCATGTCGAGCGGGCGGGCGCGGTGCAGCACGCACGTCTCGAGCGTCCCAGAGTCGAGCTCGGGGCCCTCGGCGACTTCTATGGGACGGTCCTGGAAGTAGGTGAACGGCGAGCCGTTCTGGACGATCGCCGTCACTCCCTTGTGCTGCTCGCCGTCGACCTCGACCGTGAGGTGAGGTGGTTTGAGGATGTAGCGCCGCGTGAACGTGCTGATCGCGGCCCACGTGAAGTAGTAGGCGCCGAAGCGTGCCTTCCACCGCGGGTTCGCGTCGACCCGTTGGACCACGCTCGCGTCGAGGCCGAGCCCTGATGCGAACGTGAAGCAGCGGCCGTTGACCACGCCCAGGTCGACCTTGCGTGGGCTCCAGTCGTCGGCCATGCCCAGCAGGTGCTCGGTCGCGTCGACGAGCTCGCCCGGTATGCCGAGGATCTTGCCGTACACGTTGGCCGATCCGCCCGGCAGGCAGGTGAGCGGGGTAGGGGAGCCGCGCAGGCCGTTGGCCGCTTCGTTGACGGTGCCGTCGCCGCCGAAGGCGACCACGACGTCGTAGCCCTCGTGAGCCGCCTCGCGGCACAGCTCGATCGCATGGCCGCGGGCCTCGGTGTCGACGGCGTCGACCTCGTAGCGGCCTTGGAGCGCGTACACGACGAGGTGGCGCAGTCGATCTGAGACGGTCGTGGCGTACGGATTGACGATGATCAGCATCCGCTTCTTGGTTCCCAGGGTGACCGGCTCGAAGATGTCGGGCGCCTCTGTCGAGGCTCGATCCTCAGGGGTCACACCGGTGCTCACAGCAGCCCGTACACCGCCGGGTGACATGCGTTACCGGGACGCGCGAAGATCCGCCCGCACGGGGCTTGTGTTCCGCCGACGAGCCTCGTATACTGCCCTCTCGCATAGCTGAACACATCCAGAGGGGTGGAGGGACCTGGCCCAGCGAACCCCCGACAACCACCGCGTGACAGCGGCAGGTGCCAATTCCAGAGAGATGTGTGGCGGGCTTCCAGTCTTTGCCACACGGTTCACCGGCGAAGACGAATTGATGGAAGGAGCCCCCCGTGGCTGTCACATACCTTAGATGCAGAGAGTGCCGTACCGAGTACCCCCTGGAGGCGCTGTACGTCTGCGATCGCTGCTTCGGGCCGCTGGAGGTCGCATACGACCACAGCCGCCTCGGCGGCGACGTCGACGGGCTGCGCCGGCGCATCCAGGCGGGGCCGCAGAACATTTGGCGCTACGCGGACTTCCTGCCCGTGGTCGACGGGCCCCCGGGGCCGTCGGGGCGCCTGGCTTCGCGCACCGGGCTGCCAGCCGGGTGCACGCCGCTGATCAAGGCCGACCGCTTGGCCGAGCGGCTCGGGCTGCGCGAGGTGTGGGTCAAGAACGACGCGGCTAATCCAACCCACTCCTTCAAGGACCGCGTCGTCTCGGTCGCCACGGCGCGCGCCCGCGAGCTCGGCTTCGAGACGATCGCGTGCGCCTCCACGGGCAACCTCGCCAACTCCGTGGCGGCCCACGGGGCGGCGCTGGGAATGGACTCCTACGTGTTCATCCCCGCCGATCTCGAGGAGCAGAAGGTGCTCGCCACTGGCATCTACGGGACGAAGCTGGTCGCCGTGAGAGGTAACTACGACGACGTCAACCGGCTCTGCACGGAGCTGTCGGCCGAGCGCGACTGGGCGTTCGTGAACGTCAATCTGCGGCCCTACTACGCCGAGGGGTCGAAGACGATCGCGTATGAGATCGCCGAGCAACTTGGCTTCGAGCTGCCCGATCGCTGCGTCGTGCCGATCGCTTCGGGATCGCTTTTCACGAAGGTGGCCAAGGGCTTCTCCGAGTGGCGCGAGCTTGGGCTGCTCGAGGGAGCAACAGGGTCGGCGCCGCAACTGCCGCGCATGAACGGCGCCCAGGCCGACGGCTGCTCGCCGGTCGCGAGCGCCTTTGCCGCCGGCCACGACGTGTGCAAGCCGGTGAAGCCCGACACGATCGCCAAGTCGCTTGCGATCGGCAACCCGGCGGACGGCCCGTACGCGATCGAAGAGGCCCGTCGCAGCGGTGGCGGCGTGGACTCGGTCAGCGACGATGAGATCAGAGAGGGCATCGCGCTGCTGGCACAGACCACCGGCATCTTCACCGAGACGGCCGGCGGCGTCACGACGGCGGTGCTCGCGAAGCTCGCCGCGCGCGGCGACATCGAGCCGGACGAGCGCGTCGTGCTCGTGATCACCGGCGAGGGCCTGAAGACGTTGGACGCGGTGCGCGGCTCATTCCAGACCCACGAGATCGACCCATCCGTCGAGCAGTTCGAGACGCTCGTCGAGCAGGCTCCAGCCGACGCCACGGGAGCGTCCGCGGCATTCGCGGGCGCCGCAAGGAGCTGAGCGGGGATGGCCGTGACGGTCAAGATCCCCACGCAGCTCAGGGCCGCCGCCGGCGGCGAGAGCGAGGCCGAGCTGGAAGGCGCCACCGTGCGCGAGGTGCTCGACAGCCTGTACGAGCGCTACGACGGCCTCAGCGACCGCCTTGCCGACGAGAGCGGCTCGCTCAGGCGTTTCGTGAACGTGTATCTCAGCGGCGAGGACATCCGCTTTCTCGACGGCCTCGACACTCCTGTCGACGACGGCGCGGAGTTGACGATCCTCCCAGCCGTAGCCGGCGGCTAGAGCGACGCTGGGACACACCGTCAAGCAGGCCCCGGCGTCTAAGAACACGTTCTAAGGGCGTATCTCGGCCCGGGTCACGTGCTGCGCGGAGGAGGCGCTGTGGGCGGTCGGCGGCGTCGAGCCGCTAACGCCGACGGTCGACACGAGCCCAGCCGCGCACATAGCTCCGATGGTGAGCGCGCGCATGCGCCGCGGCGTCAGCCAGCCCATGTGGTGAGTCTGCAGCCACGTTCGAAAGCCGGAGGCAGCGGAGACAGCCACCATCGCGCAACCAACGCACATGAGACGAGCCTAGCGCTTGTCGCGAATCTAAGTAGCCGTAGGCTCCTCGATGCTCGCGCGAACGAAGTAGCTGTAGACCTCAACGCCTGCCTGCAACGTTAAGGTCGCACACTCCCAGGCGAACCTGTCGGGGGCGCGAGCGTGTTCGACCGACGTTATCCCGATCGCCCATTGTCGCTGCGCGCGCTCGAACGCGAGCAGCACCGTGACGAGCGCAGGCTCGTCCCCGAGCGCGATCAAACGAGAGGTCATGGCGTCGCGCAGCGGTGTTATGACGGGAGCGACCTGACGAAACAGGGTTCGCGAGGACGCACGTTCGGAGTCGAGGTCTCGGGCAAGAGGTTGCGCATCTGACTCGGCGGCCTCCACAAGCCGTCGCAACGCATCGGCGATCCTTGCATGAGGGCGCAGGTCCTCCTCGTCGGCGACGACGTCGATGAAGGCTGCACCGCTCGGTAGGATCGTCGCGAATGTGAAGGCCATCTCGACGACGCCTTCGCACATCGCGCGCCGCATCTCGTCGTGCACGGGGCTCCAATGCTCCCGGTGCTGCTGACGCAGCAGCCGCTCGATGAGCGCCACAGCCAACACAGCTCCCAATATCAAGCCCGAGGCCCCCGCCAGCACGTGGGCAACGAAGTCGTTGAGCCCGAGTGCGAACCCAAGGATCGCGGGGAGCAGGCCAACGAGCGTCAGCCCCACGAGCAGTTGCCCAGAGCGAGCCCTCGCAGAGCTGCTTGACGACACGGATGGGCTTGTCGTCATGCTCCCGGCTAGTCTTATTCCTGTAAGAAGTTCCCGGTAGATCCAACGCCCCACCCACCCCCACCAGGCGACAGACCAGGCTTGAGGCTCAGCATCGGGTCGCTCCCAGCCGTCAAGGCTCGTCAACGGCGTTTTTGGGTCCAAGTGGGGATCCGAACAGCGAAAACTGCCTGGCCTGCTCGTCGAAGGCCACCGAGTAGGCCGCCATGAAGTCTCGTCCCCAGCGCGTTTGTGTGTCTCCGGGGACAAAGATTGGGCGCAGCGGCGCCGCGATCTCCTTCTCGCCAGGCAAACTCGCCAGCACCACGCGGCGGGAGCGCGCCGCGGACACCTCTCCAGACGGGCTCCGCATAGCCAGCGATTCCAAATCGCCTGGCTTCATCCCAAGCGCATGCATCAACGCCATCGCAAGCACGGTCGTGTCCGCGCCCGAGTCCAGCACTCCGCGCATCTTGACCGTCAGGCCGCCCTCGACATTGAGGTTGAGCCACAGATATGGACGGAGTATGCCGTCAAGGCCGCGCTCGTAGTTGAACTTGACGCGCCCGGCCACGCGATACTGAACGGCTAGTAGAGGATCGGCTCTGCTGGATCCGAGACCTGCAGCAGCGCGTCTCCGTCGCTGTAGATGCCTCGCTGAACCAGCGCCTTGACGTCCTGCGCGTGGTCTACGACGTGCCCAGCTCGAAGAACGACCCACTCGTTCACGTACTCAGCGAGATCGTCCTTTGGATCAAGGTCTTGTTGTTGGCGTAGAAGCTCTTGTGGATACATGATCCTTTAGCTTATCGGCTGCCGAGGCGTCTCGCGATACCCCAGATGCGCGATGTGCAGGTGGTTCACGCTCCGCCCCCCCAACCGGGTGGAGTGGATCCAATTTGCGTCCCCGCCGGGCTTGATCGACGGATCGAGTCGACCGGCGGGTCGAGGGAGGCGAGCCCGCGATCCGGGGAGCCCGGGTCGGCGTGCGGGGGCCGCGCGGCGCACGGGCCAGGGGAGGGGGTCCAGCCCCTCATGAGGGACCGGCCTGCTTGCGCTCCAGCACAAGGACAGGCAAGGTCTTTGTCGGCCACAGGTACCAGTACAGTACGTTGGCTGTGTCTGAGATCGATCTCAACTCTTCGGCAGTTCACAGTCTTCAGAACGCGCTCACCGAGGCCGCGCGTGCAAGCGAGAAGGGCGTGCAGCGTTTCATCGAGCCCGCGAGCGGCACGCTGCGCATTGCCCTCAGCCGACGCCCCCACCTGATCTTCGGCCGCAGAGGCTCCGGCAAGACGAGCCTGCTGCGCAAGGCGATCGCCGAGCACACCCTTGACCGACGGCCTAGCGCATTCGTCGACCTGGAGCCGTTCAAGGGCCACACTTACCCGGATGTGCTCATCAGCGTGCTGATCGAGTTCTTTCGAAGTCTGAAGCTCTGGTTGAATGAGGTGGCGATAGCTCCAGCCAACCGAACTGAAACCTGGAAGAGGTGGCTCTCAAAGCCCCGCAAGAAGCCGCTCGCTCGGGCGACTGCTCTAGAGATCAGCGCCGATGTCGAGTCCATCCTGGTGAGCTTGGAGGAGCTGCTTCACTCTCAAGACGACGCTGAGATCGAGCGCCGGTCGCAGGTCGCGGCGACACAATCATCGATGGCGCAAGCGTCCTTGTCCGCCTCAGGAGTGGCCACCCTCCCGATCAAGGCGGGACTGTCGATGGGTGAATCCTCTTCGCAAGAGCGCACTGAGGAGATGTTGGAGAAGCTGCGTCGATCCAAGGCCAACTACCTGCACCGACGGATCCTCGAGTATCAGCGACTCTTGAAGCGGGTTGTGGATCTGGCCGAAGCGGACGGCCTGCTGGTCCTCGATGATCTCTATTACATCAGGCGTTCAGATCAGCCACTCATCGTGGATTACTTCCACCGCCTGACAAAGAACCAGCGTCTTTGGCTAAAGGTCGGCACAATCCGCCACCGCTCCAGCTGGTACGTGCGTGGAGACCCAGCCGTGGGAACGAAGCTAGGCGACGACGCCGACGAGATCAACCTCGACATCACACTGGAGAAGTATCGCACCGCCAAGAACTTCCTGACCCTCGTGTTCGGCGAGATCGCCGCGAAGTGCGATATGTCTACAAACGATCTCCTGACCGAAGGCGCCGTTGATCGGCTCGTGCTCGCCTCCGGTGGCGTGGCGCGTGACTTCCTTTCCATCACCAATAAGGCGATCAGCGTGGCTCGCGAGCGTGGCAAGACATATCGCGGCTCCAAGATCAACACCGAGGATGTCAACCAGGCGTGCGGTGAGCATGAGGCAACCAAGCGCGAGGAGCTCTCCAGCGACGCAGGCGGCGACGAGGGGCCCCTGATAGAGGAGTTCGAGCGCATTCGTCAATTCTGCTTGGACGACAAGCACGTGAACTGCTTCTTGGTGGAAAAGGACGCGCCCAGCGAAGGCTACGAACATATCCAAGAGCTAGTTGATCTCAGGCTTCTCCACTTGGTCAAGTCTCGAATCACGGTTCGCGACCGGCCGGGCAAGATCTACGAGGCCTACTTGCTTGACTTGAGCCAGTACACCGGCGAGCGCAAGAAGCGCGACATCAAGATCCTTGAGTTTTGGAAGACGGGCGCCGAGGACGAGCTTCGACGTACAGCACTGATCTACGACCCGTCCTGAACGAGATGTGAGACATCTCATGGGGCGACATCCTGGGCGCGACTGAGCCTCACCGCAACTGAGTCTCAACCGTCGACGGCGCCCGACAGTACGCGAAGACGGCTCTGTCCGGTTATGGGGGATTTCGAGAGCGCGCCCGGCGTGATTCGAACACGCGACCTTCCGCTCCGGAGGCGCTTTGGTTGGGGAGTGATTTTGGCTTGAATCCCGCATGGTTGCTGGGGATGCGGTGATTGGGCGGCGATGGGCAGGTCGAACATTTAGCCGCAATTTGCGGTCTTTTCGGGCGGGTTTTGGCAGGGCTGCCTTTTCGTGCGGGCCCCGTGGCCACCCAGAAGACTGGAGTCGTATCGAAGGCGGCGTCCTACATACCGCCTACGGGCTCGCGCCAGGAGCGACCGGGTAGCGCTCGTCATCGAACACAGCCGCGATCTCCAGATGACCGCCAAGCGCCTGCACGTAGGAGCGCAACGTCGATAGATAGACATCGCTGCGGCCCTCCAGTCGCGAGACGTTGCCCTGTGAGATGCCAAGCTCCTCGGCGAGCTGCACCTGCGTGACGTGGCGTGTGCGCCGCAGATCGGCGAGTGCCAGGGCGTCCTCCATCGCACGTTGGCGCTCGGCCACCTGCTCATCCCAACCGGGATCGCGACGTCGCGCCTGTTCGCGCAACTCGTTGAAGTTTCGTGTCTTGGTGGTCATTGCGCCATTATGTTCCAGACAGCATATACCGTCAAGCGCATGTACGAACCGTTTGGTGCTCCCACCTCAGTCAGCGAGTGGTCTGGACCTACCAGCCCGTCGGGCGGAGGGCGTAGCATCTGCTCATGCTCACAGTGACGGAGGCAGCGCAGAGAGTCGGCAGAAGCCCAGGGACAGTCCGTCGTTGGGTGCGCGAGGGTCGTCTGGCCGCTACCACGAGCCACGGTAAGCGTTTGATCGATCCAGGAGCGCTCGACGAGGTTCGGGACGAGATGTATCCGATGCTGCCAATGCCGCCCGAGTGGCAGACGCTTGAGGATGGCTCGCCCGCACCGAACTGGGTCGCGGCGGTCGCGCTTTCGCGGCACGGTCGTTGAAGCTCGTCATCGACGCAAACGTCGCGATCGCCGCGGCAGCGAATCCCGTCGGGTTCGAGCGGTTTCGCCGGTTCGAGCTGGTCGCGCCGCCGTTGATGTGGATCGAGGCGGTTTCCAGCCTGCACGCCATGCTCTGGCGCGGCGAGCTACGCCGCGAGCAGGCCAAGTCAATGCGGGACCGCGTACTTGCGGCTCCCGTGCGACGACACGAACCGGATGGACTTGCCAAGGAAGCATGGGATATCGCCGAGGAGATGGGCTGGGCCAAGACCTATGACGCCAATTACGTGGCTTTGGCGCGGCTCCTCGGCTGCCGTCTCGTCACGCTCGACGCACGTATGCGACGGGGAACGGCTCGGTTGGGCTTTGTGATCGGTCCAACGGAGCTCGAAGGCCCCTAATCTGCAAGGACTCATAATCGGTTGGTCCCAGGTTCGAGTCCTGGCGGGCCCATTCGCGAATCGCGCTCAACTGGGCGGGATTCTTGCGTTAAGGGGTTTGCGCACCGCCCCAAAGGCGCCTTGGGGCCACCTTTGGGGCCACCAGCCCATGGATTTGGTCGAGTCGGTGTGGCGCAGCGCTATCTCGCGGACGTTCACAGCCATGCCGGGGGGGTGCCGTGGAGCAGCTCTGTGGGCATATCTGGAAGTTTCAGGACCTCTCAGTCGAAAGCTGCTATCTTCTGTTGAAGCATGGATCAATCGACTGCCAGAGCCCACGCCGCCGAGCTGCTTGCCGAATCCTCCGAGCTGACCCGCCAGGCCGCCGACGCGATGGCCGCTGGCGACCTGTCCGCCGCCGAGGCTCTCGAGGTGCGGGCGGGCGAGCTGCGCCGGCACGCGCGCCTGACAATTGCCCGCGTCGTCCGTCGCTCGAGTTCCGCCAGCGGCGGGCGCCTGACCGCCCGCGAGCAGGCCGTCAGTGCATTGGCTGAGATGGGGGTTCCTTCGCCCCCTCGCGAGATTGCCGAATTCCACGAGGCGCGGTTCTCCAGCCGCCTTGACGTTCGCGCGCTGGCCAGCGTCCGCCGCGACGAGGTCGCCGCCTGGGAGCGAGACCCCTCTTCGCGCGCCACGTTTCTAACTCCGGCCTTGGACATCCGTTTCTTTCGTCCAGTGCGTGGTCCCCTGACGCTGAGTTCCTGGGAGCTTGAGCAGCGCCTAGTCGGTGCTTCCTCGCCACGGGTGGACCATCTGCGCCTGACCATCCGCCTGGCCGAACTAGGTGAGCGTCTAGAAGGCGAGCTGGGCCGTGCACTGACAGTCATGGCCGCACGCTACGCACGGACAGTCCCGGGGGCCATACCCCCTGACCAGGACGCAGAGCCGCAACTGATCGCAAACGCAGTTCGCCGTGAGCTGGATATCCTTAGCCCACAGGACGACGACGAGCGCGCTGGCGCCGCCGAGCGTGCTCGTGCGCAGCTCACTGAGGCGGAGATGATATGGGGCCGTGACACCCACGGGCGCGGCCTGGAAGTGGTCGGTGAGAAATGACAGACGACCCGGCGAATATCGAGAGCGGAGTCCCCCCGCGGGGAGAGTAGGAGGCACATGTGAGTGCATCACGGTCGGTGGCCGCCCTGGCGTCCTTTACTGAACTCGCACGGTGCGCGACGGCACGCGCGGCCTTCGCACAGGAGATCGACTTGGACCGTCTCCTGACCGGGACCGAGTATGACGCCGCCTTCGGCCAGTCGGATTACGCCTTCGCGCGTGGCACGCGCTTCGAGGCCATAGTGAAGGGAGATCGCGGCAATGGGGTCTGTTCGTATGGGCCGATGTTGGAGATGTTGCGCGACCAGCTGGGCTTCGATATCAGCCAGGCGCGCGCAGCGAACCTGCGCGCGATCCATCCTCCGCCTCCGCCGCACCTAATAGCCACCGATAAGCGCCACCTGGCCGCTCGTGCTACCGACACACGCAGCCTCGTCGGTGAGATCGCCCGAGGGGTGCCGGGCTGCGTGAACTTTATTGACGGGGCCGTTTTGTCAGCCACCGTCGGCGGACAGACTGCCTTCTACGAGACGGATGGCTTGGCCTTCCGCCTGGGTGGCCAACTGCGGATTGTCGAGATCAAGTCCTTCCCGAAGGTCGATGGACAGGTCGATAAGGCGGCGCTGGCCTCCGCGCTGGACCAGGGTGCGCTTTACACGCTGCTCGTCGAGCACCTGTTGATCGACCTTGACATGGATCCCAGTCTGGTCTCGCGGCGCCTCGTACTCATCTGTCCGCGCAATGTCGCAATGACTCCGTGCCTTAGCGAGCGCGACATCAGCACGCGCATGCGTCGCATCGAGCGACTGCTGGACAACATCCCGGCCGCCGGAGATCAGCCGGCCGCGCCGTTTCACAAAGCTGTCCGCGCTGCCGGACGAACGGCCGCCGAGCGCGTCGCTGCTCTACATGACATCTGCGATCAAGTAGGCACCTGCTATGGAGACGCCTGCCAGTCATGCGGACTATTGCGACTATGCCGCGAGCGAACTCATGCATCCGGTGATGTCCGTAGTCTCGGCGAGCGGAGCACGCGACAACTGGCTGGCGTACCCACCATACAGCGCGCCGTGGCGCTCGCCGGCGGCTCGAAACCTACAGCGCAAGAGGCTGGGGCGGCAGAGGCGTTGCGCGCCGCAGCCATTCTGCGAGACCAGGCTTTGACGCGGGCGGTGCCAGCATGAGTTCACTTGAGACGCTACAGAAAGCCGAGGCGTTCGTCGGCGGCCGAGCACTGCCCGCAACCATGGTTTGCCATCGGCGCCTGATCGAGCAGCCCCTGGTGATATGCCTGTTCTCGCTGGGTGCAGAGCCGTTTTCGGCAGCTGCCGTGCAGTGGGGCATCGATCCCGCCGATCCGCGGCGCACCGTTGCCGGCGACCCGCGCAACCGCGACCTACTGTTCTCGTCGCTGCGGAGCTTTGCTGCTGAGTTCAACGCTTACTTCGAGACGCCGTGGGCAGCGCGCACAATCGAGGTTAATCGTAACGGTCACGAGGTCGTCGAGGTGGCCAGGCCGCCACAACTCCTTGTCCCCAATCGTGAGACTGTCATGCTGCTGGGTCGCCTGGGCCGCCGACTGCGCTTTGTGGAGAACGCCCCGGATGAGCTACTTCGCCTTGGAGCACATCTGGCTTTCGTGCGCGAGCATGCAATTGTCGCTGGCCAGCAACTGATCATTGCTGCCACGGAACTCAACGACCTGCACTTTCACATGGCGCTGAGCGATTGGGAGCGCGGTTCGCTTTCGGCGCAGGATGCCGCTATCGAGCCGCCGGAGGGGGTGGTCGGGCACACCGCCGCAGCTGAAGTCGACATCACCCCGATCGGTCCGCGCCCCGACACCCTTCAGGATGACCGGCTGCGTCCACTACTTGATCGCTTTAACCGCGACCGCCGTGGCGCCACAGACCCGGCCACCATAACGCCTCTACTGGCCGCCATTGACGCCCATTATCAGGGTCTATTGGCTGACGCTTGGCGGTTGACCTGGCAGACCCGCCTGCGACTGCTTGACAAGCTGCCCGAGGCACGAACCGTAGGGTTGCGTGCTGCAGCCGATGCGGCCGACTACGCCCGCCACATGCAGTTGATGGACCAGGGTATTCGCAGACGCAGCCGTCAAACCATCGCGCAGACTATCGCCCTGCGTACTAGGTGGGAGGATGCGGCGGCCCGGGTCGCCGCCCAGCAAGCCTATGACGACCCACTCCAGATGGTCGAAGTGCTGCTATCAGGTCGGGCGATAATCGGCACCGTGCGGTATGTCAATGCAGACCATCGCATCCAGGGGCCAAAGAACATGGTCCGCCGCCCACGCATCGAGCTCGAACTTGACGGTTACTGTCAGCTACTGGCTGGTGAAACGGTCCACTGGGATGCTGACCCCGGACGCCGCTATGAAATCGAGACGGTGACACCGCGCGACGGTAATGGAGACCTCGTGATGCTGCTACTCCACAACCCCAACGCGCCGATCCTGCCTGTTGAGGGACAACTGATGTGTGTGGCGACGCTGAGCATCGAAGAGCGCTTTCGTGGCAGTTCGTCGTCCGATGTCCCGTGGCCCTATGCGACGCCCGTGGTCCTCACCGATGGTGACATCGACGTCCAGGAGGCTGCGTGAACGCCACTAACCCGACCGTTGAGCAGCGAGCCGACACCGTCGCCGCAGCATGCCGCGACGACGTACGTCGGATGATCCGTAGCTCCCAGCAAGGCGCGGTCATCCTCAAGGCTATTGCCGGCGGCGGCAAGTCGACCTTCATCACTCAGACCGTCGGTCAACTGGCCAACGAAGCGCGCGTGATCATCGCTGCCCCCACAAACGAGCAGGTCTTCGCCCTCGTCGGCGCTGTAGCCCGCACTCACCCGGCGTTGATCGTCAACTACGTGCCCGCCAACACAGTCGAGCTGCCAGCCGCTCACCAGCTGTCAAACGTGCGCACGGTCAGCGCCCAGGAGGCCCGTGGCCACCAAGTTATTCTCGGTACGCTCGACAAGCTCGGTGACGCCTTCGGCCGCAACGATCTCAGTCCCAGCGACTGCCTGATCATCGATGAGGCATACCAGGCGGACTCAAGTCGCTACCACCGTGCTGCTGACCTCGCTAGCGTGCACCTGCTCGTTGGTGACGCGGGCCAGATCGCGCCCTTTACGACTGTGCCTGAGGCCCTGCGCTGGCGGGGGCTGCCCGAGGATCCCGTGCGCACCGCCGTCGACGTTGTCTCCGATAACCCGACCGTTGATACGCGTGTCCATCGCTTCCCGATCACCCGTCGGCTAGACGCCCGCTCTGCTCAGGCCGCTCGCTCCTTCTACGAGGCTGACCACGACTTCGAGGCGGTAGTTCCAGTCGGAGTGAGAGCTCTGAGTTGGTCGGGGCCGCGGCCGATGGGCGCCCGTGAGCGTCGACTGGACGACATTCTGGGTATCGCAGGCAGCCAGGGCTTCTGCCTACTGGAACTACCAGCCGCTGTCACCTCCGCAGCCGACCCGCAGATCGTTCAGGTCATCGCGGACCTAGTCTGCCGCGCACTCCATCCCAGCCGACCGGCCGACGCGGTCTGCGAGCACCACCCTACCGGCTCTCGGCTGGCCGCAGGCCGCGTTGCGGTCGGCGCAAGCCACAATGAACAAGTTCGCGCCCTGCGCCGCGAGATGGCCGCCCGCGGACAGCATGAAGTCATAGTTGAGACCGCCAACCGCCTGCAGGGTCTCGAGTTCGACCTTGTAATCGCCTGGCACCCCCTAGCCGGCCTGCACGCTCTGGACGGCTTTCACCTGGACTCCGGCCGGCTATGTGTCCTAACTACCCGCCACCGTCACGGCTGCGTGGTTGTCGGCCGCGCTGGCGACCGCGATCTCCTTGAGGGCATCCCGCCGACCGGGGAGGCATGGTTGGGGCGCGACGACGAGCCTATCCTTGATGGTTGGGAGGCCCATCGTCGCTTCTACGAGTCGTTGGTCGATGTGCGGTGTCAGTTGGCCACGTGAGCCTCCAGATCGCCGAGAATGCTCTGGCTTCGCCTGTCTGCCCAGTCCGATCTCCGGGATCCACTTCCTTGGGCGGGTCGGCAAATCGACCGTGACGGGCGCGACAGGGAGTGTTGGTCTGTGTCCGCGACCCGACCCTCGTCGTCGCCGCTTTCCGCAATCGTCTACTGCGATGTCGTAGTTACCGAGCGGGGTCTAGACCGACTTCGTCAAAACAACCGATCTGGAGGATCGGTTCGGAACGAAGAGTGCTGCGCGACCTTACCGAGATCGTGCCGTATGCCATCGGCGCCGCTCAGACGAGCTGATCGTAACTGGTGCTCGGCACCCGTGGCCGCCAGCCTTGAGTGACTCTGATCGCGGTTTGCGCGGTCTGACTGTCCGTCCCGACCGCTGACCCAGGAGTTTGGCAAGCTGCGAGTGGGACCAATCGGTCAGCGTCCGCGTTCGATGTCGCGATCGGGCTTATCGCGTGCTGGTGTTCGCATGAGCCTGCCGACATGAGGAATCAGACGGTCCAGGCGTAGTGGATCGCGGCTGGGGTCCCACGAAGGTCCTGGAGCTTCTCGGTGAGTGACGGATGGAGTGTGGGCTCGACTTCGGTTCATCCGTCCGGCGAGGCGTGTGATCCGGTCGGGGTCTTGGCCTTCTTCGCCGAGTTGGTCGCGGGCGAGATGCCAGTCTGTGCCGTGGCGGGCACGGGTGGCCTGGACGTAGGCCGACTCTCGGCTTGTTTGCCAGCCGCCGGTGAGCACCACGGCGCGATCTACGGTTGCGCCCTGTTGGCGGTAGACGTGTTGGGCGTAGGCGAGCCGCAGCGACTCGGCGTCTTGGCGTGCGAGCTGTAGCCGGCGGTTTGACCCGTCGAGCGCGAGCGTCAGCGTCCCGTCCTGGTCGATGTTCGTGACTTGGCCGCGCGTGCCGTTCTCGACGCGTGGTTGGCCTCTGGAGCGGTGTTGGGCGATGAACGCGATGTGGTCGCCTTGCCGTAGCCCGTAGTGGACGCTTGAGAGGGGGAGTTCGTGGGGGCCGAGTTCGCCGCGTTGCGCGCGTAGGTGTTGGGCTCGGGCGTTGAGCCTGTCGATCTCCTTGTTCGAGGAGTCAGCGATCAGCGCGACTTTGTCGATCCCGACTTCCCTGGTGAGTTGCGCCCATGCCTGGACGGCGCTCTCGGAGGCTTGGTCGCGGGTGTCGGCGAGGTGGAGTCGTCCTTGGGCCTTGTAGTGGGCCATAGCGCGCTCGGGTTCGTCTGCTCGTAGCGCTTGCCACGCTCGCTGCTCCTGTGGATCGGTGGTGCGGTGGATCGTCTCCAGTTCCACCGTCGACGCGCGGCCGGTGAGCCGGTCGAACATGCCACCCGGACCTATCGAGGGGAGCTGCTTGCCATCGCCAACCGCGATCAGCTTCGCGCCTGAGCGCTCCACCAGCTCGGTGAGCGCGTCGAGGCGCTTGTGATCGACCATGCCGGCCTCGTCGAAAATGATCGTTGTATCGGGACCGACGTGGACGGTTCCGGTGTTTGCTCGGGCGGTGAGCGCGTCGAGCGTGAGTGTGTTTCCTTGGAGTGCTGGACTGTCGGCGCCGAGCCGCTCGGCGGTGGAGCCCGAGACCGCGATCCCGATTGTTTCGCGTCCTGCCAGTTGCTCTGCTCGTGCTGCGGCGTCGATGACGACGCCCTTGCCTGTTCCCGCTGGGCCGACGAGCACGCTTGCACGCTCGGGACCAGTCAGGACGAGCAACGCCATGTCTTGCTCCTCGGTGAGTGGAGCGCCGATGCGCTCTGCGACCTCGCGCGCCGCGTTCATCCTGGCGGCGTGGCCGACATCGCGTCCCGCTGGTAGTGCGAGTGTGGCTGCTCGTCGTTCGATCGCCTGCTCTTGCGCACGTACTGCAAGCGTCGTCATCCGCCCGCCCTCAAGGCTCAATACGCGCCGGTCGCGGATCATCTCCCTCGCTACCTGGAGCGCTTGGCTTGGCGACAGTTCTCCAGTGGTCTGCTCCAGCGCGACTGTGTGCAGGTCGCGCAACTCGAACACGGCGTGACGTTCGGTGAGGTGTTCCTCGATCCGATCCTCCACTGGCCGAACGGCAGGCCGGGTGCGCTCGCCGGCGAGTAGCCGCAGTGCCTCGTCTGGACCGAACTCGTAACGGCTCGCGGTGTCTCTCCACACGTTCTCAAGGTCGGCGCGGTTGGTGAGTTTCTTTGCGCGGCGGTTTTCGAGCGCGAGGTTTCGCAGCTCGCCACGCTCGGGGGCGCGACCGTAGCGAGCACGGAAGCGGTCGGCAGCTCTCGCGACCTCACGGGAGCGTCCCGAGAAGGCGTCGCGTAGCTCCTCGGGTACGCCAGCGATCTCGAAATACTTGCCGTTCTTCCCTGTCTCTCGTTCGATTGCGTATCCCTGATTGGCGAGTTCTTGAGCGAGTGCGGAGCGGTAGAAGGCGCCGACCTCGCCTGCCGCACGGAACACAGGCCGGGAGGCGACGGCGACGATCCGGTCGTCCTCGCGTACCGCGCTCGTGATGACGACATGGCTGTGGAGTTGTGGATCGGGCGCGTCGGCTTCTGAGACGCCGCGTGCCGTTGTGTGCTGGTACTCGACCGCGATCAGGTCCTTGGCTGGCTCCTCGATGACCTCACCGCCGTAACGGCGACGGACTACGCCGACGTTCTCCCGCATGTAGCTAACGGCTTGTTCGACGGCGTTCGTGTGGGCTTTCTCGATCTGCTCTCGCTGCCACGGATCAGCGAGCGCCCAAGTGGTCGATACGGACTTCGGGGCGCTGAATACGCCGTCGATCCCACCACCACGGCTACCGTCGGCGCCGGCGCGACGGAGCCACCGCCCGGTCTGTGGGTGGCGGCCTTCCATGAGCGCGACGAAGTCCTCGCCGCTCATTGGCGTGTCCGCCCGGATGCCGAGCCTTTCAAGCGTCTCCGAGTCGGCCAACCATCGTCCCGGAGCCTGGCTCATCTCGCCGTCGGGGGTCAGGTAGTAGTCGCCGCGCTCAGGCGCGACGGTCTTTCCCTCCAAATATCGGGCGTAGTCGCCACCACGCGCGGCGGGGATGCTTGCAGCGGTCATCACTGCACCCAATGACCTGCAAACACCCGAACCGGCCAACCACTTCGTCACACAGTCGTCACACAGCACTCACACCCTTGTGCATGTTGTCTGCTCTGGCTGTTGGAGGCCGCGAGCTGTACGGAGGCGGCTCGATCGGCGAGCTGGAGTGTCGTCGTGGTGACGCGGGCGAGGAGTATGCGAGCAGTCGAGGGTTGCGACCGTCATCGAATAAGGCGAGGGTCGAGCTTATAGATTTTGGCCGGTCTGACGGGTTGGTGGTCAATAGGAGGGAATGGATCACCCTGACCAGCCACCCACCGACCTGCACTCGCCTGACACACTCCCAAGGCTCGACGACGCTTACGTCGAGGCCATCGCACAACACGTCGCCAGGCTAATCCGCGACGACGCTCGCGAGGAGGTTCGTCACCGTCTCGTTGACGCCGCCACCCTTGCGAGCGAACTCGGCGTCGAGCGCTCCTGGGTCTACGAACACGCCAACGAGCTGCACCCCATCCGGCTCGGCACCGGACCCAAGGCCCGACTCAGGTTCAACATGCTGACCGTCCGCGCCGTTTTGACCGCACAGCACGTCGTCGAGCGGCGCTCCCGCCTGAGCGTCAACGGTGCCGACAGCCGAGCACCAGCTCGTCGTCATGCTCGCCGAAGTGGCGCCCCGAAGCCGACGGTCGGTCGCGTTCTGGCCGTGCGACCACGAGACCCCTCGTGAGCCCGTTCGCGCCTATCGCCGCCGGCGAGTCCGAGTGCCGCGCGTTCTACTTGTCCTTCTGCTTGTCGATCTCAGTGCCGAGATCGCTCACGCTCATCCCGAGCGCTCGCAGGAGCCGCATTACGGTATGCCAGCGAACACCGCGCCGACCGTTCTCGACCTGGGAGATGTACGTCACGTCGATGCCCGAGCACGCGGCCAGCGCCTCCTGCGTCAGATCGGCTCGATGGCGCAGCGCACGCAAAGCGCTACCGACGGAGCGGTGGTCTTCGGCGGCGGCGTCGGTCTCTCTCATCTTGTCGTCCACAGCGTTGGATTCCGTCCGGTCCACTTGGTACTTTCAGCCAGGTAGTTGTTGTTCGATCCAAACCAAAATAGTGCCCCCGCACCGCTGTCACGGCCGGGGGCGTGGCACCGGAAGCGTGAACTACCGGCGCGTCAGACACCCTAACCAACCACGGCAGGGTCTCTCGCTCGCTAGAGCCGTTCCCGGAGCCTCCAACCAAGGAGGAACCGACATGCCCGCAAACCACATCCCCGCCGTCGCCGTCGCGATCCTGCGCTCCGCGCTGCTCAGCCAGCTCGGAATACCAGCCGGCGAACTCGACGAAGCCTGCATGAGTCCGGACAAGGAGAAGCATCCCGAGCGTTTTCTGGAGCCGCTGCGAGCGCTCGACGCGCATCGTGCCGTCCTTGACGCGATTGGCTGGCAAGAGCCCGACAAGCAGGAGCCGGTCTCGCTCGACATTGACGCACATCGCGCCGTGATCGCGCAAGCGATGCGTACTCGTTTGGAAGTCGAGCACGACTACATGAACGAACACGCCGACGTCGCGGGTGCCAAGCAGCAACGCCACACGGCTGTACACAACGCGCGCGTCATCGAAGAGTTCCTGACCGCGACCGGGCTCTCTGCCACTGCCTGATGCCACGCCCGGCCACAGGCCAGATCGTCGAACGCCAAGGCAAGGACGGCCGGACCTACCGAGGGCTCCGGTTCACCGCCAAAGGCAGACGCGAGTACGTCTCGCTCGGCCCGGTCACTCTGGCCGAGGCCGAGCGAGAGCTCCGGCACGCGCTGGCCGATGTCGAGCGCGGGATTTGGCAGCCGGCGCGTGCCTCACCGCGATCCAGCTCGCATCCGCTGCCGACGTTCCACGAGTACGCGGAGGACTGGTGGTTGCGCCACGAGCGCCGCCTCCGGCCGAATACGCAGTCGGACTATCGCTGGCGCCTTGAGAAGCACCTGCTGCCGTTCTTCAAGGACTATCCGTTGGACGCAATCACGTTCGACGCCGTGGAGCGCTACATCGCGGCAAAGCTCGCCGAAGCCGATCCTCTCTCGGCGCGCTCGATCAACATGACCGTGATCCTGCTCGGCGCGATTCTTGAGGGCGCGGTCGAGCGCGAGCTGATCGCGCGCAACCCGGCACGGGGGAGGGGCCGCCGCGTGCGCGAACGGGCACCACGGCGCAGCTATCTCGACACGGCCGCCCAAATCGGCGCTTTGCTCGACGCCGCCGCTGACCTTGATCGCCAAGCGCACCGCGACAGACGACACATCGAGCGGCGGGCGATGATCGCGACGCTTGTGTTCGCCGGTTTGCGAATCGGCGAGCTGTGCGGGCTGCGTTGGCGCGACGTAGACCTCAACGCTGGATGGCTGCGCGTGGGGGAGGCAAAGACGGACGCCGGCACCCGCCAGATACGCCTCAGACCGGCGCTCACGGCAGAGCTGGAACGCGTCCGTCACGCTCGGGCCGGGGCCGACCCCGACGACTTCATCTTCGCGACGAGGACCGGCAAGCGGCAGAGCACCGACAACCTCCGCTCGCGGGTGATCGCCGCGTCGGTGGAGCAAGCCAACAAGAACCTGCGAGGGCGCGAGATGTCGCCACTCCCGGAAGGCATCACGCCACACTCGCTGCGGCGCACCTTCGCCAGCGTCCTCTATGCGATCGGCGAGGACCCCGGCGTCGTCATGGACGAGATGGGCCACACCGACCCGGCGCTCGCCCTGCGCGTGTACCGCCAGTCGATGCGGCGAGGAGACGACGAGAAGGCGGCGCTGCGCGCCCTGGTGGAGGGGACCAATGCCTAAGGATCGACGGCGACGCGTCCGTTTCGCCAACGATGTCGTGATGGTCATAGAGCGCTCAAGCGCTCACCCGGTCGAATACGCGATCGTGCTGCTGGTCGAGCGCGATGGCCGCTGGCAAACAGTGAGGACGTTCGACAACGCCCACAGTCACCAAGAACATCACGAGCATCGCTACATCGGCGCTGAGAAGCAACCACCGATCGTCACCCGCGGCTCGGTGAACGAAGCAATGCACGCCGCCGAGGCCAAGCTGACCGACACATGGCGCGATATCGTTCGTAGTTGGGAGCGCACAAGATGAGCACAGTCACCGATAGGACCCACGAACTGTTCAGGGTCGCGTCGTTCAGCGACGACGACTTGGGCTACCCGGACGATGTCGAGTTCGTCCCCGGCGACCAAGAGTGGGCCGACGACGTCGTGTGGAGCAACCTCGCCCAGGGCCTTGCCACCGTCGTAGTGAACGAGGAGAGCGAGCTGGTGCTCCTCCCGCGACGCCGCAGCCTGCTCGACAAGCTGCGCGGTCGCGTGGCCGTCACCGTCGGCCAGCGCGTCAACGGCCACGCCCCGGCCTACATGACCCCCAGCCGCCTCGGCCGGCACCCCTTGCGCGAAATGCGCGAACTCTCGCTCGTCTGAGCGAAAAGGCACAAGAAAAGGCACTCAGGCCGCGAGAGGCGGATAACGCGCCGAGCCCACACTCGGCTCGACCCCTCAGAATCCGCTAAACCAAGCCAAATCAATCGACGCGCCCGGCGTGATTCGAACACGCGACCTTCCGCTCCGGAGGCGGACGCTCTATCCACTGAGCTACGGGCGCAACGGGCGCTGGGTTGGCGGCGCCGCTGGTCACCTGAGCTTAGTGCGTGGGAGGGCTGACGTGGGGCTTGATCGCTACCGTTGCGCCAATGGACCTATCCCTGTTCTTCGCCGGCACGGGCGGCTCGGTGCCGAGCCCCCGGCGCGGGCTGCCCGCGATCCTTGTGCGAAGAGGGGGCGATCGACTGCTGTTCGACTGCGGCGAAGGGACGCAGCGGCAGCTGATGCGCTCGGTTGGGCTCGCGGACTTGGGGTGCGTGTTCATCACGCACTTCCATGCCGACCACTGGCTCGGGTTGCCTGGGATGCTGAAGTCGTTCGCGCTTCGCGAACGCGACCAGCCACTGACCATCTATGGGCCCAGAGGGCTACGGCGGATGATGGACGAGACGCGCTTCATCTACGGTCGGCTTCCCTATGAGATGAGTGTCGTCGAGCTCGATCCAGGGGAGACGGTGCCGTTCGACGGCTACGAGGTGGCGGCCGTCGCGGTGAGCCATCGCGGCGCCAACGCTTACGGTTACGCGATCGTCGAGGAACCGCGCCCAGGGCATCTCGACCCACGGCTCGCCGAGCGACTTGGCGTGACGCCGGGGCCGGACTTCGGCAGGCTCACGCGCGGGGAGACGATCGCGGGGGTGACCCCCGAGCAGGTTATGGGCCCCACGCGCGAGGGTCGCAAGCTCGTGATCTCCGGCGACACCTCACCGTGCGAGATGCTCGCGCTGGCAGCTCATGAAGCCGACGTGCTCGTACATGAGGCCACGTTCGCCGAGGAGGAGCTCGAGCGCGCCCGCCAGACTGGTCACAGCACCGCGCGCCAGGCGGCCCAAATCGCGAGCGACGCCAAGGCGCGGCTGCTCGCGCTCACACACATCTCCACGCGCTATCCGGGCGGGGATCTGCGCGAGCAGGCGCGCTCGGTGTTCCTCGCCACCGAGGCCCCACGCGACTTCGACACGATCGACGTGCCCTTCCCCGAGAAGGGCCCCGCGCAACTGATCCGCTGGTCGAGCCAACGTCCTAGTCAACCGCGCCCCGAAGACCCGAGCGGTGAAGGCGACGCGGTGACCGACGGGCCGGCCTCCGAGTCCTTCGACAATCAGCAGCCGCCACGATCCGTTGGCGAGCCCGCGCCCACAGGCAACGCTCCTCTGGGCAGCGTCGCCAGGCATTGATACAGTCGCTGTGCTCCTTTAATCCGGTCCCGAGAGGCCAGGAAGGAATCAATGCAAGACGGAAAGATCGTCCTCGGAGAGGACGAGGTCGCGCGGGCGCTGGTGCGCATCGCCCACGAGATAGCCGAGCGCAACACGGGCGCCTCACAGGTTGCGCTGGTGGGCATACACCGTCGCGGGGCGATCCTCGCGCGGCGTCTTCAAGCGTTGCTGACAGACCTGCTGCACGTCGAGGTGCCGCTGGGCGATCTCGACATCGGCTTCTACCGCGACGACGTCGCCTCGCGGCCGCAGGCGCCGGTCGTGCACGCTTCGCATATCGACTTCGACCTATCTCAGCGCACGGTCGTGATCGTCGACGACGTGCTCTACACGGGCCGCACCGTGCGCGCGGCGATCGAGGCCCTGTTCGACTATGGGCGCCCCGAGCGCGTGCAGCTGGCGGTGCTCGCCGACCGCGGCCATCGCGAGCTGCCGATCCGCCCGGACTATGTCGGCAAGAACCTTGCCGACCTCGCGCGAGGAGCACGTGAGCGTGCGCGTCGAGCGAGCTCGACGGCGTCGACGAGGTCGCGATCGGGCGCGCGCCCGTGAGGGCCGGGGCATGATCGCGGGGGACACGATCCTCCGGAGCCCGGGCTCGCTCGCCGTTGCCGAACGCGAGTCCCGATCGCGCGCAGGGATCGGTGTGCGCGGCGTGAACCACCTGCTCTCCATCGAGGATCTCGACCGTGAGGCGATCGAGCGGATCGTCGAGCAGGCCTCGCGCTTTGCCGAGGTGTCCGACCGCGAGATCAAGAAGGTGCCGGCCCTGCGCGGCAGGATGGTCTTGAACCTCTTCTACGAGGCCTCCACGCGCACGCGCAGCTCCTTCGAGCTGGCCGCCAAGCGACTGTCCGCCGACGTCGTGAACTTCGTCTCGAGCGGCTCGAGCGTCGAGAAGGGCGAGTCGCTGAAGGACACCGTGCTCACGCTCAGCGCCCACAAGCCTGACGCGATAGTGATCCGCACGCCATGGGCCGGCGCCGCGGAGCTCGTCTCGAGCTGGACGAGCGCCGTCGATCGTCAACGCCGGCGACGGCAAGCACGAGCATCCGACCCAGGCGCTGCTCGACGTGTACACACTGCAGCGTCGCCTCGGGCTCGCTCGACGGGGCCTCGATCTGGATCGTCGGCGACGTCGCCCATTCGCGTGTGGCGCGCTCGAACATCCTCGCCTTTCAGCGCATGGGGGCGAAGGTGACCGTGGCCGGGCCCCCCGACCCTGATCCCGCGTGGGATCGAGGCGCTCGGCTGCGAGGTGCGCTACGCGCTCGACGAGATCGCCCGCGCCGACGTGGTGTATGCGTTGCGCATGCAGCACGAGCGCATGAACGAGGCCCTGGTCCCCTCCATGCGCGAGTACGCCGCCTGCTTTCAGATCGGGGCGCGGCGGCTCTCCCCGCGCCAGCTGTTGATGCATCCGGGGCCCGTCAACCGCGGCGTGGAGCTCATCGGGCGAGGTCGTCGACTCGCCCCAGGCGCTGATCACCGCCCAGGTCGAGGCGGGCGTGGTCGTGCGCATGGCTGTCCTGTACGAGCTTCTGTCGGGCTCGCGCGCGTTCCGTCCCGTCCCCGAGCCGCAGCTGGCGTGATGGCGATCGCCTCGCTGGTCCACCATTGCGCGTCGGCACCCGGGCGCCGATCTCTTGATCTCGGGCGCTCACGTGCTCGACCCGCGCGCCGGCCTGGACGGGCCCGCGGACGTGCTCGTGCGCGATGGCCAGATCGTCGAGCTGGCCGCCTCGGGCGAGCTGAGCGGCGAGGGAGTCGAGCTGGTGCGGGGTGCAGGGCAAGCACCTGCTGCCCGCGTTCGTCGACCCGCATGTGCACCTGCGCAGCCCGGGCCAGGAGCACAAGGAGGATCTGGAAACGGGCACGCGCGCCGCTGCCGTCGGTGGCTTTTGCGCGGTGATCGCGATGCCCAACACCGACCCCGTGATCGACTCGGCGCCGCTGTTGCGCTCGCTGCGCGAGGCCGCCGCGCGCGAGGCACGCGTGCCGGTTGGCTTCATGGCGGCGATCACCCGCGGGCTGGAGGGCGTCGAGCTGACCGAGATGGCCGAGCTCATGGGGGAGGGGGCGCTCGGCTTCACCGACGACGGGCGCCCGGTGGCAAGCGCCGGCGTGTTGCGCAAGGCGCTTCAATACCAGCGCTTGTGCGGCGGGGTGCTCGACCCTGCACGAGGAGGATCCTTCGCTCTCCCATGGCGGCTCGATGCACGAGGGCGCGGTCAGCGCCGCGCTCGGCATCGGCGGGATCCCGAGCGTGAGCGAGTCGACGATGGTCGCCCGCGACGCCGAGCTCGCCGGGCTACGAGGACGGGCGCGTGCACTTCCAGCACTTGAGCTGCGCCGCCTCTGTGCACGCCGTCGCCGCCGCCAAGGAGCGCGGCTTTCGCGTGAGCGCCGAGGTCACGCCGCACCACCTGCTGCTCTGCCGACGAGCACGTGCGCGGCATGGACACGCGCATGAAGATGAACCCTCCGCTCGCCGGCGAGGTCGACCGGCTCGCGCTGATCGATGGGTTGCGCTGCGGGCACGATCGACTGCGTCGCGACCGACCACGCTCCGCACGCCCGCCACGAGAAGGAGGTCCCGTTCGAGCAGGCCCCGATGGGCACGACGGGCCTAGAGACTGCGTTCGCGGCGCTGCACACCGAGCTGGTGCTCACGGGCGACGATCGAGCTCGGGCTGCTGGTGGAGCGCATGAGCGCCGGGCGCGGCCCTGTTCGGGCTGCCCGCTCCGCGCATCGCCGCTCGGCGAGCCCGCGAACCTCACGCTCGTCGACCTCGCGGCGGAGTGGGTGGCGGGTGAGCACGGCTGGGAGAGTCGCTCGGAGAACTGCTGCTTTGCCGGCCGGCGCCTGACCGGGCGCGTGCTGATGACCGTCGCGGCGGGCGCCATCGCCTACCGCGAGCGTGCCTTCTCGGTGGTGGCTGCATGACCCCACGGGAGCTTGGTGCGTCTAAGGAGGGAGTGAGGTGAGCCTGCTTGAACGCGACAAGGCCGCGCTCGTCGTGGTGGACGTGCAGGAGGGCTTCCGCTCGTATGCCGTCGTTCGAGACGGTCGCGCGGGCCTGCGCGAAGCTCCTCCAGGGAGCGCGCATCCTCGAGGTGCCGCGCATCGTCAGCGAGCAGTACCCCAAGGGCCTCGGCCACACAGCCCCCGAGGTCGAGCTCCAGGACGAGCCGATCGTCGAGAAGACCGTCTTCTCCGCCGCCCGCGCCGAGGGCTTCGATCTAGCGGGTCGCAGCCAGGCGATCGTGTGCGGGATCGAGACGCATGTGTGCGTCTCGCAGACCGTGCACGACCTACTCGAGCGAGGCGTCGAAGTGCACGTTCCCGCGGACGCCGTCGGCTCCCGTCATCAGCTCGACTACGAGCGCGGGCTCGAGCGCTTGGAGCGCGCCGGCGCGGTCGTGAGCACAGTCGAGTCGGTCCTCTTCGAGCTGCTCGAGCGGGCGGGCACGCCGGAGTTCAAGGAAGTCCAGAGGCTGATCGTCTGATGTGCGAACTGGATGCTCACGGCGCCGTCAGACAGGTCGTTTGATGGCCGCGCGTGGGGCCTACGTACTGCTCGAGGACGGCACCCACTTCGACGGGGAGGCGTGCGCCGCGGACGCGCACGCCGTCGGCGAGGTGGTGTTCACGACCGGCATGTCTGGCTACCAGGAGTCTGTCACCGACCCTTCGTTCGCCGGTCAGCTGATCACGTTCACCTACCCCCATATCGGCAACTACGGGGTGAGCGCACGCGCGATGGAGTCAGAGCGCGTGTGGGCGCGCGCGGCGATCATGCGCGAGGCGTGCAACCGCGAGGACGCCCCCGAGGCCGAGCGCGGCTGGCTCGACTGGCTGTGCGACTGCGAGGTGCCGGCGATCAGCGGAGTGGACACGCGCGCGCTGGTGCGCCACATCCGCGAGGCGGGAGCGATGCGCGGCGGCATCTTCCCGGCCGCAGTCGCCGAGGACGAGGCGCGCGCGCTGATCGCGGCCGAGCCGTCGATGAGCGGGCTCGACCTCGCCTCCGTCGTCACCCCGAATCGGGTCAGCGTCCACGGCGAGGGCGATGGGCCGCTGATCGCCGTGCTCGACACGGGCATCAAGCTCTCGATCGTGCGCAACCTCGTCGAGCGCGGCGCGCGCGTGGCGCTGCACCCGTGCTCCACCTCGGCCGAGGAGTTGCTCGCCGAGGGCCCAGACGCCGTGTTCGTCGCCAACGGCCCTGGCGACCCCGCGGCGCTCGACTACGTCGTCGACACGGTGCGCGAGCTCGTCGGGCGCAAGCCGGTGTGGGGCATCTGCCTCGGCCACCAACTGCTGTGCCGCGCGCTTGGCCTCGAGACCTACAAGCTCCCCTTCGGCCACCGCGGCGCCAACCACCCGGTCAAGGACCTGCACGGCGGCCACGTCGAGATCACCTCGCAGAACCACGGCTTCGCGGTGCTCGGGCCGGGCGGCGCCCGCACGCTCGACAGCGACGAGCCCGTGCGCTGGGACACCGACTTCGGCACGGCCCAGCTCACCCACGTGAACCTCTACGACCGCACGGTCGAGGGCTTCGAGCTGCTCGACGTGCCCGGCGGAGCCGTCCAGTACCACCCGGAGGCCGGCCCCGGCCCGCACGACTCCCTGCACCTGTTCGACCGCTTTCCTAGAGCGGATCGCGACTGCCTGATGCCCGCGAGGAACACGGCCCGTCTTTTGGGGGAGGGGACCCCCGTCCGGGGTCCTGGATGTGCGTGCTCGGCGCTGTCGGGGGCCAGTGAATGCCACAGACGCGATGACATCCACACGATCCTGATCCTCGGCTCGGGCCCGATCGTGATCGGCCAGGCCGCCGAGTTCGACTACTCCGGGCGTGCAGGCGTGCAAGGTCTTGCGCGAGGAGGGCTACAGGGTCGTGCTGGTCAACTCCAACCCGGCCACGATCATGACCGACCCCGAGTTCGCCGACGCCACCTATGTCGAGCCGCTCCTGCCAGGACCGCTCGCGAAGATCATCGAGCGCGAGCGCCCCGACGCGCTGTTGCCGACGCTCGGCGGGCAGACCGCGCTGAACCTCGCCAAGGCGCTGCACGACGACGGCACGCTGGAGCGCTTCGGCGTCGAGCTGATCGGCGCCAACTACGACGCGATCGCTCTGCGCCGAGGACCGCGACCTGTTCGCCTGGCGCGATGGCCCGCGCGGGTCTGAAGATGCCCGACGGCGCGATCGTGACCGGGTGGGTTGAAGACGTGGGGGCCGTGGCTGGCGGCGCGGCTGACTCAGGCTGGGTAAGCGTCGAGCTCGGACTGCGGCAGGCACGCGACGCGCTTCCCGAGGATCGGCCTGCCCTGCATCGTGCGCCCAGCCTTCACGCTCGGCGGACGCGGTGGAGGGATCGCGCGCAGCGAGGAGGAGTTCGAGTCGATCGTCAAGCGCGGGCATCGAGGCCTCGCCGATCGGCCAGGTCCTGCTCGACCAGTCGGTGCTCGGCTGGGGCGAGTTCGAGCTGGAGGTGATGCGCGACAAAGCCGACAACGTCGTGATCGTCTGCTCGATCGAGAACATCGACCCGATGGGCGTCCACACCGGCGACTCGGTCACGGTCGCCCCGCAACAGACGCTCACCGACGCTCTCTACCAGCGGCTGCGCGACCAGGCGACTCGCCGTGATCCGCGCCGTCGGCGTGGAGACGGGCGGCTCCAACGTGCAGTTCGCGGTCAACCCGTCCACCGAGGAGATCCTCGTGATCGAGATGAACCCGCGCGTGTCGCGCTCCTCGGCGCTGGCCTCCAAGGCGACCGGCTTCCCGATCGCGAAGATCGCCGCGCGCCTGGCCGTCGGCTACCTGCTCGAGGAGATCACAAACGACATCACGGGCGTCACCCCGGCGAGCTTCGAGCCGACGATCGACTACGTCGTCGTGAAGTGGCCGCGCTTTGCCTTCGAGAAGTTCCCGGGCGCGGTGCCGACGCTCTCCACGCACATGAAGTCGGTGGGGGAGGCGATGGCGATCGGGCGCACCTTCTCACAAGCGTTCGCCAAGGCGCTGCGCTCGCGCGAGCTCGACAAGCCCCCGCGCCTCGGCGAGCGCAGCGAGCGGGAGCTGCTCGACTCGCTGCTGACGCCCGACGGCCGACCGCTACGAGGCGATCCTCGAGCTGCTCGCCGCGACCCGGTGGCGCGCCGACGTGGGGATCGACGCGATCCACGAGCGCACCGTCGATCGACCCGTGGTTCCTGCGCGAGCTGGAGCAGATCGCCAAGGATCCCGCGGGCGAGCTTCGCCGGCGAGCGCTCGTTCAAGTCGGTCGACACCTGCGCCGCCGAGTTCCCCGCGCGCACCCCCTACTACTACTCCGGCTGGGAGCGCAAGGCCGCGCACGAGGTCGTGCGCGGCGAGCGACCCTCGGTCGTGATCCTCGGCGCTGGCCCCAATCGCATCGGCCAGGGCATCGAGTTCGACTACTGCTGCGTGCACGCCGCCATGACCGTGCGCGAGTCCGGTCGCGACGCGGTGATCGTCAACTGCAACCCTGAGACGGTCTCCACCGACTACGACACCTCCGACCGCCTCTACTTCGAGCCGCTCACCTTGGAGGACGTGCTCGGCGTGATCGAGGTCGAGCGGCCAGAGGGCGTGATCGTCCAGTTCGGCGGCCAAACGCCGCTCGAAGCTCGCCGCCGGCCTGGTCGAGGCGGGCGTGCCCCTGCTCGGCACCTCCGTCGACGCGATCGACCTCGCCGAGGACCGCGGGCGCTTCGGCGAGCTGCTCGAGCGGCTCGGCTATCAGGCCCCGCCGTACGCCACGGCCTGCTCGGTCGCGGAAGCGCTCGCCAAGGCCGAGGATGTCGGCTTCCCGCTGCTCGTGCGCCCCTCCTACGTGCTGGGCGGCCGCGCGATGGAGATCGTCTACTCCAGCGACGGGCTCGCCGACTACCTCCGTCGCGAGACGCCCGGCGCCGATCGCCGCGCGGCGTCCCAGCCGGCTCCCCCGCGCACAGCCCCGGCCTCAACGCCCGGGAGTGGACAGTCGACCAGCACGAACAGCAAATCCCCCAAGACCAGCAAGCTCCCAGCGCGAACGGCGCCGCGGGCAGACCCACGATCTTCTTGGACCGCTTCCTCGAGAACGCGGTCGAGGTCGACGTCGACGCGCTCTGCGACGGCCACGAGGTGTGGATCGGCGGGATCATGCAGCACGTCGAGGAGGCCGGCGTGCACTCCGGCGACAGCGCCTGCGTGCTGCCGCCGCACTCGCTCGGCGAGGAGATGCTCGAGCAGATCCGCGGCCGCCACGCGCGACATCGCGCTT
This sequence comes from uncultured Solirubrobacterales bacterium, assembly GCA_963764655.1. Taxonomy (GTDB): domain Bacteria; phylum Actinomycetota; class Thermoleophilia; order Solirubrobacterales; family Solirubrobacteraceae; genus Palsa-744. The sequence goes on along the minus strand of CAVXTI010000001.1, from coordinate 499,229 downwards.
GGCGTCGGCGTCGTCGGGCTGCTCAACGTCGCAGTACGCCGTCCACGAGGGCCGCCTGTACGTGATCGAGGCCAACCCGCGTGCCTCGCGCACCGTCCCGTTCGTCTCCAAGGCGGTCGGCCTCCCGCTGGCCAAGCTCGCCTGCCGCATCATGCTCGGCGAGCGCATCGCCGAGCTCGGCCTCCCCTCGCGCGCGCGAGGGCGCTCGGCTTCGGCGACCACGTCTCGGTCAAGGAGGCGGTGCTTCCCTTCGACCGCTTCGACGGCGCCGACTCGCTGCTCGGGCCCGAGATGCGCTCCACCGGCGAGGTGATGGGCATCGCGCGCGACTTCCCCACCGCTTTCGCCAAGGCGCAGGCCGCCGCCGGCTCGCCGCTGCCGAGCGGCGGCACCGCCTTCATCACCGTCACCGACTCCGACAAGCCGGGCGTCTTCGCCGTCGCCCAGATCCTGCACGACAACGGCTTTCGCATCCTCGCCACGCGCGGCACCGCCGAGGCGATCGAGCGCATGGGCGTGCCGGTGCGGGCGATCAACAAGATCGGCGAGGGCTCGCCGCATGTCGTCGACTGGATCGAGCGCGGCGACGTCAACCTGATCGTCAACACGCCCACCGGCTCGGGCGCGCGCAGCGACGGCTGGGAGATCCGTCGCTGCGCGATCGCGCACAACATCCCGTGCCTGACAACGCTCTCGGCCGGCGTCTCCGCCGCGCGCGCGATCGCCCAGGCGATCAAGCTCGGCGAGCCCGACGTGCTCTCGCTGCAGGAGCTCCACCGCGGCGCCCCGATCGCGGACGCTCCCGACGAGGCCGGGGTGGCGTGAGCGCGAGCGAGCCGTGCGTCGAGCGAGCTGAGCGCGGGACATCGGCGGATGGCGCTCAGCGCCCGCTTGCGCCGTTCGGGCGCCGTCTGCTCACCGTCACGGCGAACGAGCGGCTGGGCGCCTACCGTGTGCTCCGAGCCGCCGACCCCGATGGGCCGGAGCCGGGTGCCGGCCAGTTCGCGATGCTCGCCGCCGCCGAGCGCTGGGGAGCGGGCGTCGACGAGCGCCCCTACCTGCCGCGCGCCTGCTCCTACGCGCGCTGGCTGGCCGGCGAGGCCCACTTCCTGCTCGAGGACGTCGGTCCCGGCACGCGTCGCCTGTGCGAGCTGCGCGCTGGGGATGGGCTGTGGCTGCTGGGACCGCTTGGCCGAGGCTTCACCGCGCCCGCGGAGGATCGTCGCGCGCTGCTCGTCGGCGGCGGCGTCGGGATCGCCCCGCTCGCCATCTGGCGGGACCAGCTCAACTCGCTTGGGCTGGTCGACGCGGTTGGCGCGCCCCGCCCGGGTCGCGTGGCCGGCGAGCGCGCAACGGTGCTGCTCGGCTTCCGCGACGGCGCCCACGCCGACGGCGCCGTCCTGCTCGACGGCGCGCGTCTGGCAAGCGACGACGGGTCGGTCGGCCGTCGCGGCCTCGTCACCGACCTGTTGAGCGCCGAGCTGGATCGTGACGCTCACGCGAGCGTGTACGCGTGCGGGCCGCCGGCGATGCTCGAGGCGGTGCGCGCGCTGTGCGCCGAGCGGGACGTGCCCGCCCAGCTCGCCCTGGAGGCGGGCATGGCGTGCGGCTTCGGCGCCTGCTTCGGCTGCGTCGTTCCCACGCGCGATGGCTATCTGCGCGTTTGCGTCGACGGCCCGGTCCTCGATGCCGCGCGGCTCGCCGGGGTGGGGGAGCAGGCGGGAGGGCCTTCGTGAGCAGGCGGGAGGGCCTTCGTGAGCAGGCGGGGTTGGGCCCTTCGAGAAGGGATGCCTCCGCGCGCGCGGGGAATGACGCTTCGCGGAGAGGCGGGGGCCCGTCGAGGTCGGGGGCTCGATCGGGATGAGCGTCGACTTCTGCGGCATCGCGCTTGCCCATCCAATCATCAACGGCTCAGGCACCTTTGACGCGATCGCCGCCCGCACCGCTTTCGGGGACACGCTCGAGCGCGAGTTCCCGTTCGCGGCGTTCGTCTCCAAGACGATCACGCTGACGGCGCGCGTCGGCAACCCGCCGCCGCGCCTGTGGGAGGCCCAGACGGGCCTGGTCAACTCGATCGGCCTCCCCAACAAGGGCTTGACGCGCTACATGGCAGAGGACCTGCCCGAGCTTGCGCGGCTGCCGGTCCCGCTGATAACAAACGTGATGGGCTCGACCGCCGAGGAGATCGCGGAGCTGCTGCGCGCCTGCGACGCGCACGAGCAGATCGCCGCCGTCGAGCTCAACGTCTCCTGCCCGAACGTGCGCACAGGCCTCGACATCGGCGCCGACCCCGTCCAGCTCGAGCGCGTGCTGCGTGAGGTCAGGCCGGCGCTGCGCAAGCCGCTGATCGTCAAGCTCACGCCCAACTGCGCCGACGTCGCCGAGTGTGCCCGCGCCGCCGCGGCCGGGGGAGCGGACGCCGTCTCGCTGATCAACACGCTGCGGGCTCTGGCGCTCGCCCCGGCGCCGGCACGAGCTGCCATGAGCTTGAAGCCGGCGCCGTGGCTGGGGGGTGGCGGCGGCGGTCTGTCCGGCTCCGCGCTGCGCCCCGTCGCGCTCGCACAGGTCGCCGCGGTCGCCGGCAGCGTCTCGATCCCCGTCATCGGCATGGGAGGCGTCCAGAGCGCGACTCACGCCCTTCAGCTCCTCGATGTCGGCGCGCGGCTCGTGGCGATCGGCACAGAGAGCTTTCGCGACCCCACCGCGGCCGCGCGGATCGCGCGCCTGCTCGACACCACGGACGGCTCAACCCTCCAGAGCCGATCCAAGCCCAGCCACGGCGTCCCAGCCGACGCTTGACGGTCGAGACCCTCCGCGTCCCCCCGCCACCGTTCTGATTGTCGGCACGCGCTCGATTGCGGGCTGGAAAACCCCTGCAAACCGGCCACACGACCATCCACCATCCTCGACGTACCTAAAGCTCGACCTGAGCTTGATGCGAATTGACCCGGTTTGCCTTGAACGGCGCGCCCGGGTCTGTAGACTCGCCGCCCATGCCGACCGCGACGGGCCCGATGTCTTCGACCATGACCTCCAAGCCATCCGCCGCCCCCGAGCGGTCGCTCAACCAGCGCATGGACGCGCTCGCGCGCGCCAACCGCATCCGCACCGAGCGCGCGCAGCTCAAGCGCGACCTGAAGGCGGGGCGGCTGTCGATCCACACGCTGCTGCTCAACCCCCCGGAGTACGTCGAGACGGCCAAGGTCTTCGACATGCTGCTCGCGGTCCCCAAGTACGGCCGCGTCAAGGTCAACAAGATCCTCGCCCACTGCCGCATCTCCCCGAGCAAGACGATCGGCGGCCTATCTGAGCGCCAGCGCAGCGAGCTCGTCATGCTGCTACGCCGTTAAATCGCCGGCTCCCGCCGCCTTCGACATTAGGGTCTCGCGCGTGGCGTGCGTCTTTGTGATCACCGGCCCCTCGGGCGTCGGCAAGGGAACCCTGATCCGCGGGATGATGGAGCGCGTGCCGCGGCTCGAGCTGTCGGTGTCGGCCACCACACGCGCCCCACGCCCAGGCGAGCAAGACGGCGTCGACTACCACTTCCTCTCGAGCGCCGAGTTCGAGCGACGCGTGCGGGCGGGGGACTTCGTCGAGCACGCCGACTACGCCGGCCGCCGCTATGGCACCTTGCGCAGCGAGCTCGAGCGGCGCGTCGCCGCGGGGGCGCCGGTCGTGCTCGAGATCGAGGTGCAGGGCGCCCGCCAGGTGCGCGCCGCGATGCCAGAGGCGGTCCAGGTCTTCATCGCGCCCCCCTCACTGCAGGCGCTGCGCACGCGCCTGATCGGGCGCGGCACCGACGGCAACGAGGAGGTCGAGCGGCGCCTGCGGGTCGCCGAGCGGGAGCTGCGCGCGCGCGAGGAGTTCGCCCACGTCGTCGTCAACGACCGCCTCGAGGACGCGCTCGCTCAGCTCGTCGCGATCGTCACCGACGAGCTGGACGATTGCGCCTGAGCGGGCGGAGGACTTCCGCCCAGCCACTACACTGCCAAGTCCACAAGGAAAGGCACTCCCGACCGATGATGACCTCACCCCGCATCGACCGCTTGCTCGACAACGTCGACTCCAACTATGCAAGCGTGCTCGTGGCCGCCAAGCGCGCCCGCCAGATCAACAGCTACTACCACAACCTCGGCGAGGGAGCCTTCGAGGAATTCCCGCCGCCGATGATCGAGACCTCCTCCAAGAACTATCTAACGATCGCGCTCGAGGAAGTCGCCGCGGGCAAGATCAAGTACCACTATCGGTAAAGCCGCGCGCAAGCGTTCGACCAGCGCTTGAGATGAGCGGGCGCGGCGCCTAAGAAGTCAACATGGCAAGGATCCTGCTGGGCGTCAGCGGCGGCATCGCCGCCTACAAGGCGCTGGAGCTGATAAGGCTGGCGACCGCCGACGGTCATTGCGTTCGCGTCGTGCAGACGCCCACCAGCAGGCGCTTCGTGGGGGAGGCGTCGTTTGCCGCGCTCAGCGGCGCGCCCGGTGCTCCTCGACGAGTTCGAGCAGGACCCGGCGCGTGGGGCCTTTCCCGGTCAGGAGCTTCCAACGCATCAGCCCCTCAGCCACCTGCGGCTCGTCGCGAACGCCGACCTCTACCTGATCGCGCCGGCCTCGGCCAACACGCTCGCGAAGCTCGCGGCCGGGCTCGCCGACAACCTGCTCACAAGCTGCGCCTTGGCCGCCACCTGCCCCGTGCTCGTGGCCCCGGCGATGAACAACCACATGTACGAGCACCCCGCCACGCGCGCGAACGTCGAGCTGCTGCGCGCGCGCGGCGTGCACGTCGTCGAGCCGGGCGTCGGACGGCTCGCCTCGCGCGGCGAGCAAGGCGTCGGGCGACTCGCCGAGCCCGAGCGGCTGCTCGCCGCCTGCGAGGCGCTGCTCGCGGCCGGCCCTTGGGCCGGCCTGCGCGTGCTCGTCACGGCCGGCGGCACACGCGAGCCGATCGACAGCGTGCGCTTTCTCGGCAACAGCTCCTCAGGGCGCATGGGCCTCGCGCTCGCCGACGCCGCCAGACGGCGCGGCGCCGAGGTGACGCTCGTCGCGGCCAACGTCGCACTCGAGCCACCAGCCGGTGTCGACGTCCGCCGCGTGAGCACCGCCGCCGAGCTCGAGCGGGCCTGCGAGCAGGAGTTCCCCGCGTGCGACGTGCTGCTGATGGCGGCCGCCGTCGCCGACTTCCGCCCGGCCTCGCGGGTGGACGGCAAGATCAAGAAGGGCGGGCGCGAGCGTCTCACGATCGAGCTCGAGCCGACCGCCGACGTGCTCTGCGAGCTCGCCGGCCGGCGCGCGCCGGGCCAGACGCTCGTGGCGTTCGCCGCCGAGCACGGCCCCGCGGACATCGAGCGCGCGCGCTCGAAGCTCGTCGCCAAGGGGGTCGACGCGGTCGTCTTCAACGACATCTCGCGCGCCGACATCGGCTTCGAGTCGCTTGCCAACGAGGTCACCGTCGTAACCCGGGAGGGCGAGCAGGCGCTGCCTCGCGCGCCCAAGGAGAGCATCGCCGCCGCGATCCTCGACGCCGTCGATCGCCTGCGAAAGACGGCTTGAACGCGGCCCCCGCTCGCGGTTAAAGTAGATCGCATGAACAGCGTCTACGAGCTCTTCCGACGTGGATGCGACCTACTCGACCACGGCGACCATCTGGCGGCGATCGTGCCGCTCACGCGCGCCCGCGAGCTCGAGCCCGACAAGGCCTCGATCCGCGAGGCGCTCGGACGAGCGCTGTTCCACGCCCAGCACTACGAGCGCGCCGCCGAGGAGTTCCAAGCGCTCGCCGCGGCCTCGCCCACGAACGACTACGCGCTCTTCTGCCTCGGCCGCTCGATGCAGCTGCTCGGGCGCCACCGCGAGGCATGCCATCCGCTGGCGGTCGCCAGCTCGATGCGCCCCGCCCGCGCCGACTACCGTCTCTATCGGGAACGCGCGCGGCGCGATGCCGCGCGCTCCTGAGCGCCCCGGTGCGAAGCGCGGCCGACAGACCGGTGGGTGATCGCCCTCCCAGCCCGATGCTATTCTCGAAGCACAACTTTCGAGTCGTCGCTCAGGCGGTGGCTGGCAGCACCGAAAGTGGGCGCACGCCCGCTTTTTTTTACGCCTCGTTCGTGGGAAGAGAGTCAGATACGTAGATGTCGGCACTGCAGTCTGAGATAGAGGAGCGCCTGGCCGCGAGCGAGCCCGACGTCGAGGTGCTGCTCGCCGAGGTCGTTCCCGCCGGCGCCCTGCGGGTCTTCATCGACCATCCCGACGGCGTCACGCTCGCGCTGTGCGAGCGCGTCACCGCGCTGCTCGGAGACATGCGCGAGCGCTATTCGCTCGAGGTGTCCTCGCCGGGCGCCGAGCGCCCGCTGACCAAGCCCACGCACTTCCGTCGCTACGTCGGGCGCCGAGCCCGCGTGCGCACTCGCTGGCCCACCACCGGCTCCGCCGGCGGTGCCGCCGATCGGTCGCGCCCGATCCCGGCCGCCGGGTCGGCCGCCGAGCGGCGCGCAAAGAGCTTCACCGGAGAGCTCGTCGGAGTCACCGACAGCGAGATCACACTGGCCGCCGACGGGGGCGTCATCGCGATCCCCTACTCGGAGATCCGTCGTTCGAACCTCGTCGAGGAGTAGGAGAGAAAACCTATGTCACGCGAGATCCTGGAAGCAATGCACGCGCTGGCGCGCGAGAAGGGCATCGAGCCCGAGAAGCTGATGATCGCGCTCGAGGACGCGCTGCTCTCCGCCTACAAGAAGCAGCCGGGATCGGCCAAGTACGCACGCGTCGAAATGGACCGCGAGACCGCCGACTTCCGCGTGATCGAACTGATCATCCCCGAGCGCCTGGAGGCCCACCTGATCGTCGAGACGATCGACGAGGGCACGGTCGTGGACCCCGAGACCGGCGAGCTGCGCGAACCCGAGGAGCCCGAGATCGACCCGGCCAAGTTCGAGCAGTACCGCGACCAGATCGACGAGCGCGACGTCACCCCCGAGGACTTCGGCCGCATCGCCGCGCAAACCGCCAAGCAGGTGATCCTGCAGCGCATCCGCGAGGCCGAGCGCGACATGATGTTCGAGGAATACCGCGACCGCGTCGGCGAGCTGATCACCGGGATCGTGCAGCAGTCGGACTCGCGCTACACGCTCGTGCAGCTGCGCGAGCGCGTCGAGGCGCTGCTGCCCAAGTCAGAGCAGGTCGACGGCGAGCGCTACGACCACTCGCAACGCATCAAGGCCGTCATCAAGGAGGTCTCGCCCTCGACGAAGGGCCCCTCGATAATCGTCTCGCGCCGCGACCCGGAGCTGATCAAGAAGCTGTTCGAGCTCGAGGTGCCCGAGATCGCCGACGGTCTCGTGGAGATCGCGAACGTGGCACGCGAGCCTGGCTACCGCTCCAAGATCGCGGTCGTCTCGCACGCCGACGGCGTCGACCCCGTCGGCGCCTGCGTGGGCCCGCGCGGCTCACGCGTGCGCATGGTCGTCTCCGAGCTGCGCGGAGAGAAGATCGACATCATCCCGTTCAACGAAGAGCCCGCACGATTCGTGGCAAAGGCGCTCTCGCCCGCACGGGTGCGCGAGGTCTTGGTCGACGACGAGGCCAAGCAGGCGACGGTGATCGTGCCCGACGACCAGCTGTCGCTGGCGATCGGTCGCGAGGGTCAGAACGCGCGCCTGGCGGCACGCCTGACCGGCTGGCGCGTGGACATCCGCTCGGAGACCGAGTTCGCCGCCGAGGAGGCCGAGCACGGCTACGAGGAGGAGGAGCTGCAGGGCCGCTGCGCCGCGGTCCTCTCCAACGGCCGGCGCTGCCCGAACGCGTCGCTGCCCGGCTCGCGCTACTGCGGCCTCGAGTCCCATCAGGCCTTGGCCTCGATCGACAGCGACAACGTCGCGGACCTCTCGCCGCAAGCCGGTGGGCAAGCGACCGCGACGCCAGCCGATACCCCCGCGGATGTGCCCGCCGGCGAGAGCCGCGAGGACGCGCCCGCGCCCGTCGCGGACCCACCGCGGGCCGAGGCGTCGGTCATCGATGAGCCGCCTGCGGACGAGCCGCCCGTCGAGAACGGGCAGGACGCGGGCCAGGTCGCCGACCAGGCAACCGAGGGGCAAGCGTCATAGGGGCTCGCGTGCCCCGGCGCCGGTGCGTCGGGTGCGGGCGCGTGGCGCCGAAGCCGGAGCTCGTGCGCCTGGCGAGCGTTCCCGCAGGGCCCGAGCGCCATCCGACCGCGACGCTTGACCGCGCCGGCACGCTGCCCGGGCGTGGCGCCTACGTCTGCCGTGTGGAGGCCTGCGCAAGCCCGAGCCGCGAGTGCATGAGGCTCGCGACGAGGAAGGGCACGTTGCAACGCGCCTTTCGCGGCGCCGTCGACGTCCCCGTCGAGCTCCTAGAATCGAACACGAGGGTGGCGCGGCCGGACACCAGCCCGGCTGGCCCGACCCCTCGATATCTAATTGACCGATGAGCAAGAAGCGAGTTCACGAAATAGCCAAGGAGCAGGGCATCTCCAGCAAGGAGCTGCTCGAGAAGCTCGAGGCCGCCGGCGTCGCCGCGAAGGCCGCCGCCTCCTCGGTCGAGGAGGCCGACGCGCTGCGCGCGCTGGCCGATCGGGGATCCCAACGATCGTCGATCGGTGGCAACGGCGCGTCCGCGACCACCACCAAGCCGGCTCCATCGCCGGCGCCGGCGACCGACGGCTCACCGGCGAGCACCGACCCGCCCGCGCCCGACGACCAGGCGGCTGCCACCCCCGATGGCGCCGGCGCCGCGGCGCAGGGCCCGGCCGGGGAGCGCGTGCGACCGACGCGCGACTCGCGCACGGGCGAGCGGGCCCCGGGCGGAGCGGGCGCGGGCGGGCGCCGCCGCGTCGTGATCGACTCGCAGGCCTCTCGCCGCCAGCAGGGTGGGCCGGCCAACCAGCCGGTGCGCCGGCCGCGCCGCGGTCGCCGTCGCAGGGGAACATACGACGAGACGATCGCCCCGATCGACACGACCGCGATGGAGGCCACCGACCTTATCCGCGTCAACTCGGGCTCGACCGTCAAGGACGTGGCCGAGTACCTGGGAGTGCCGGTGCCGGAGATCATCAAGAAGCTGATGATGCTCGGCGAGATGGCCACGCTCACGCAGACGCTCTCCGATGACGCGATCCAGGTGCTCGCCGACGAATTCGAGAAGAAGATCGAGATAGTTCACGCCGCCGACGACGTCGAAGTCGAGCCGGTGTTCGAAGACGTCGAGGAGGACCTCGTCGATCGTCCTCCTGTAGTCACGATCATGGGGCACGTCGACCACGGCAAGACCTCGCTGCTCGACGCGATCCGCCAGACCGAGGTCGCGGCGGGCGAGGCGGGTGGGATCACCCAGCACATCGGCGCCTACCAGGTCCATCACTCGGGCAAGGTGATCACGTTCCTCGACACCCCCGGCCACGAGGCTTTCACCGCGATGCGCGCGCGCGGAGCACAGGTGACCGACCTGGCCGTGATAGTGGTGGCCGCCGACGACGGCGTCAAGCCGCAGACCGAGGAGGCGATCGACCACGCCAAGGCCGCCGAGGTGCCGATCGTCGTGGCGGTCAACAAGATCGACAAGGAGGGCGCCCAGCCCGAGCGTGTGCGCACCGAACTCACCCAACACGGCCTGCAGCCGGCGGAGTGGGGCGGGGAGATCGAGTTCGTCGACGTCAGCGCCAAGACCCGCGAAGGCCTCGACGGCCTGCTCGACACGATCCAGCTGGTCACCGACCTCGAGGAGCTGAAGGCCAACCGCGACGCGATGGCCTCTGGCACCGTGATCGAGTCGAAGCTCGACCCTGGACGGGGCCCGGTGGTCAGCATCCTGATCCAGCGGGGAACGCTGGAGGTCGGAGATGCGCTCGTCGCGGGCGCCAGCTTCGGTCGTGTCCGTGCGATGCACGACTTCACCGGCGCACGCGTGAAGCGGGCGGAGCCCGGAGAGCCGGTCGAGGTGCTCGGCTTCGACGGCGTCCCCGAGGCCGGCGAATTCGTGCGCGCGGTCGAGAACGAGCGCCGTGCGAGACAGCTCGCCGGCGAGCGCGCCAACCGCTTGAAGACCGAGGCGCTCGCACGCCGCTCCGGGCGCAAGGTGTCGCTCGAGGATGTCTTCAAGCTAGCCCAGGAAGGCACCGTCAAGGAGCTCAACCTCGTGATCAAGGCTGACGTCGCCGGATCGCTCGAGGCGATCGAGGACGAGATCGCCAAGCTGCCGCAGGACGAGGTCTCCGTGAACATAATCCATCGTGGTGTCGGCGGCATCAACGAGTCCGACGTGATGCTCGCCTCCGCCTCCTCCGGGCTGATCCTCGCCTTCAACGTGCGACCGGTCCAGGACGCGCGCCAGCTGGCCGAGCGCGAGGGCGTTGAGATCCGCTCCTACTCTGTGATCTACCGGGCCATCGAAGAGCTGCGCGCCGCGATGCAGGGAATGCTCGAGCCCACAGAGGTGGAGACCTCGCTCGGCCAGGCGGAGGTGCGCCAGCTCTTCAGGGCATCGCGCATCGGGGTGATCGCCGGCTCACACGTCAGCGAGGGCAAGGTGACGCGCGGAGCGCGCGTGAGGGTGGTGCGCGAGGGCACCGTCATCTACGACACGACGATCGCGAGCCTGCGGCGCTTCAACGAGGACGCCCGCGAGGTGTCGGCCGGCTACGAGTGCGGGATCGTGCTCACCAACTTCCAGGACCTGCGCGAGGGCGACGTCCTGGAGACATACGAGACGCGCCTGCAAGAGCGTCAGCTCGCCTGAGAGCGGACCTCCTCATGAAGGGTTGCTCATGCAAGCGGCCGGGCCGGTCGGATCTTTCGAGGGGCTTGGACCAGTAGGATGAGCTCAGACCGCATGCGTCGTGTGGACGAGGCGATCAGACAGGTGATCGGCGACGCGCTGGCCTCAGACTTGAAGGACCCCCGGGTGGGATTCGTGACCGTGACCGACGTTAAGACAAGCTCAGACCTGAGCCATGCCCGCGTGTACGTGAGCGTGCTCGGCGAGGCGCACGCGCGCGAAGACACGCTGGCGGGCCTGCGCAGCGCGCACGGCTATCTTCAAGGTCGCATAGCCCACGAGCTGAAGCTCAAGCGCACGCCGACGCTCGAGTTCTCCTACGACGACACGACCGACCGCGCGATGCGCCTGGACGCGCTGATCGACGCTGAGCTCCAGACGCGAGAGACGCCGCGAGTGGCAGACGATCGGCGGGCGCCCGCGAGCGAGCAGGGTGAGGAGTCGACACCGGCATGAGCGGCGAGCCGACCAGCAGGCAGACGCGCGAGCTGGTGCTCGAGCGCATCCGCCGCGACGCGAGCTTCGTCGTCGCCACGCACGAGAACCCCGACGGGGACGCGCTCGGCTCGCTGATCGGGATGCACGGCCTGCTCACCGCGCTCGGCAAGAGCTCGGAGATGTTCATCGCGCAAAGCGACCTGCCGCTCCCGCGCGAGTACCGCTGCCCGACGCTCGAGCACGCGATCCAGGCGGCGCCATCGGACATCGGCAAGCGCACGGTCGTGATGCTCGACTGCGGCAACATCGACCGCAACCCGGCCGCCGTGCTTCAGCACGGGGCGCACCTGCTCAACATCGACCACCACCACGACAACACCCTGTTCGGGACGCTCAACCTCGTCGATCCAACCGCTTCGTGCACCGCGGAGATCGTGTGGGACCTGATGCACGGCCTCGACGTCGCGCCCGACGGCCGCGATCGCCGAGGCGCTCTACGTCGCGCTCGTGACGGACACTGGCCGCTTCATGTACGAGAACACCGGGCCTCGCGCCCACCAGCATGGCGGCCGAGCTGATTGCCGCGGGGGTCGACGTGGCGGCTGTCAACAGACGCCTGTACGAGGAGATGCCGCCCGCCAAGCTCACCCTGCTGGGCGATCGCGCTGGAGCGCATCGAGCGCTTCGACGTCGGGCACGCTGACGCTGGTCGCGCTCGACGCCGACCGACTTCGAGCGCGCCGAGGCCGAGGAGAGCCTACTCCGAGGGGATCGTCGACCACCTGCGCTCGGTGGCGGGCACGAAGGTGGCGGTGCTGATCCGCGAGCTCACCGCCGCCGAGAGCCGGGGCAAGCGCAAGGTCTCGCTGCGCGCGACCGGCGACGACGTCGACGTCTCGGCGATCGCGCGCACCCAGAGTGGCGGCGGCCACCGTCGCGCGGCGGGCTTCTCGACGACGCTCGAGTCGTGCGAGCTGACCGCGCTCCTGCGCCATGAGATAGCCGCGCAGTTGCACACCGCGCCAAACGGGCCACCGATTCCCACCCTCGCCTGAGTCGGCTGGCGCGCGCAGGGCGCTCGCACGGCGCTGGCAGACTACATGGACGGCATCCTGCTGATCGACAAGCCGGTGGGGCTCACATCCCACGACGTCGTCGCACGCGTGCGACGCTCGCTCGGGGGGCCAAGACCGGCCACGCGGGGACGCTCGACCCGTTCGCGAGCGGACTGCTTGATCGTGCTTGTCGGAGCCGCGACGCGCACTGCAACGACGGTTCATGGAGCTGCCCAAGCGCTACGAGACCGTCGCGCGACTGGGCGCGCTGTCGAGCACCGGCGATCCTGAGGGCGAGATCACCGAGACCGGCAGGCTGCCAGCCGAGCCGCCTGTGCTGCCGATCGGCGAGATCCGACAGCGCCCACCGACCCACTCGGCGATCAAGATCAAAGGCGAGCGCGCCTACCGCAAGGCTCGGCGCGGAGAGAGCTTTCAGATGCCTGAGCGGGTCGTGACAGTCAGCCGCTTCGAGCAGCTCTGGCGCGAGCAGCCCGTGGAGCCGGGCGCGGCGGCTCGCGCGGCCTATCTGATCGAATGCTCCTCGGGGACGTATGTGCGCTCCCTGATCGCGGATCTCGGCGACGCCTACTGTGAAGAGCTCAGGCGCACCGCGATCGGCCCGTTCGAGGTCGCGGACGCGGCGCCCCCGCCACCGCGCGACGGCGCCTGGGCGGACCCGCCGCTGCGCGGCGTCGAGCAGACGCTGCGCGCCGCCGAGCGCTTCGACAGCGAGGCACGCCCGCCGCGCGGGCGCGCGCGCCATTCGTGACATAGGCTGTGCCCCCGTGAGGATCACTTGGCTGCCCGACGTGCAGAGCAGGGAGCGGCGCGTGGCGGTGGGCTCGTTCGACGGCGTTCACCTCGGCCACCGCGAGGTGATCCGTGGCTCTGACAGCGTCCTGACGTTCGACCCGCACCCCTCGGCAGTCGTCGCCCCGCAGCACACGCCGAAGCTGCTCACGCCGCTGGAGGTCAAGGCGGAGCTGGTGGAGGCACTCGGCGTGCGCGAGCTGATCGTGATCCCCTTCGACGCCGACTTCGCCAAGCGCGGCCCCGAGGAGTTCATCGACGACGTGCTCGTGGGCACGCTCACGCGCGACGCTATGTCTCCGTCGGAGAGAACTTCCGCTTCGGCAATCGCGCGAAGGGCGACCCGCAGATGCTCGCCGAGGACGAGCGCTTCTCCACGCGCGTGGCGCCACTGCTCGAGGTCGACGGGGAGATCGTCTCCTCCAGCCACATCCGGGGGCTGGTGCTCGCCGGCGAGGTGAGCCAGGCGACGCGCTTCCTCGGCGCGCCGTTTCAGATGCGCGGTGAGGTCGTGCACGGCGACGAGCGCGGGCGTGAGCTCGGATTTCCCACCGCCAACCTGATTCCCGACGACGCGTTCGTGTGCCCCGGCCACGGCGTGTACGCGTGCTTGGCCGACGGGCGCCCGCAGCGGTCAACGTCGGCGTGCGCCCGACATTCGTCACGGGTCGCGGCGAGCTGGTCGAGGCGCTACATCCTCGACTTCGACGGCGACCTCTACGGCCAGCGGCTGCGACTCGACTTCCTCGCGCGCCTGCGCGGCGAGCGGCGCTTCCAGTCAGCCGAGGAGCTGATCGAGCAGATGCATCGCGACGTGGAGCGCACGCGCGAGATCGCCGCCGGCTGCTAGCCTGTGCGACCGCGATGACGATCACCACTGAGCGCAAGCGAGAGATCGCCGCGAAGTTCGGCTCCGGCGAGCAGGACACCGGCAACACCAAGGTCCAGGTCGCGCTGCTCACCGAGCGCATCAACCACCTCACCGAGCACCTGCGCGAGCAGAGCAAGGACCACCACTCGCGCCGCGGCCTGCTGATGCTCGTCGGCCGCCGCCGCCGCTTCCTCGACTACCTGCGGCGCAAGGACCTCGAGGGCTACCGCGCCCTCATCAAGGAGCTGGGTCTCCGAAAGTGACGGTGGCAAGCGGGATGAGCGCCACCGACGCCAGTGCCACCGTGCTGGCCCCGGGGACGAAGGTCCCCGACTTCAAGCTCGCCACCGAAAGCGGTGACAGCTTCACGCAAGAGGACCTCAAGGGCAAGACGACGGTGCTCGTCTTCTACCCGTTCGCCTTCAGCCCCGTGTGCACCGACCAGCTGCAGGTGTACGAGAAGTCCCTTCCGGAGATCACCGCTCAGGGCGCCGAGATCTATGGCGTTTCGTGCGACTCCAGCTGGGCGCAGAAAGCGTTTCGCGAGAAGCTCGGGGTGAGCATCGCGCAGTTGTCGGACTTCGAGCCCAAGGGCGTCGCATGCGCCGCGTTCGGCGTGCTTCACCCCGGCGGCTTCGCGCAGCGCGCGCTTGTGATCGTCGGTGGCGAGGGCGTCGTGCGCTGGAGCTATCAGGCCCCCTCGCCGGCCGACCTTCCGCCTGTCGCACATGATCCTCGGCGGCCTGAAGAACGCGTAGGCTGACGAACGTCACGCCCGACGCCTTCTGTCTCGCTAAGCTGCCACACGTTCGGATACAAGGGTAAAAGAAAACGGCTCCGCCGACCGACGGGCGGAGAGGGAAGGTAGTCAATATGAGTAGCAACGCCGTTACGCGGGTCTCCGTGGAGATCGCAGGTAGCGAGATCTCGTTCGAGACCGGCAGGATGGCCAAGCAGGCCTCCGGCGCAGTGGTCGTCCGCCAGGGCGACACGATGGTCCTCTCGACAGCCACCGCGGGCGGTCAGCGCGATGTGGATTTCCTGCCGCTGACAGTGGACGTCGAGGAGAGGATGTACTCCGCCGGGAAGATCCCCGGCTCGTTCTTCAAGCGCGAGGGGCGCTCGGGAGAGAAGGCGACGCTGACCGCGCGCATGATCGACCGTCCCCTGCGTCCCCTGTTCACGAAGGGCTGGAGCTACGAGACGCATCTCGTGGCGATCCCGATCTCCGTGGACCACGTCCACCCGTATGACATCCTCGCGATGAACGGCGCCTCGACGGCGCTGATGATCTCCGACGTCCCGTTCGCCGGCCCCGTCGGCGCGGTGAGGATCGGCAAGATCGACGGCAACTTCGTCGTGAACCCGCCGGAGGAGGATCTGCTCGCCACCGAGGCAGCGCCGGCTCCGACCTCGACCTCGTCGTGGCGGGCTCCGAGGACGCGATCCTGATGGTGGAGGCCGGCGCGAACGAGATCTCCGAGGCCGAGATCCTCGACGCGCTCGACATCGCCCACTGGCGAGATCAAGAAGATCTGCGCGCTTCAGCGCGAGCTGGCCGAGAAGGTCGGCAAGGAGAAGACGCCGATCGAGGCGCCCAAGGTCGACGAGGACCTGCTCGCGCCGGTGAAGGCATCGCACGGCGCGGCGCTCGACGAGGCCACGCAGGTCGAGGACAAGCTCGAGCGCCAGGACGCCTGCAAGGCGGTCGAGACGGCGATCCTCGAGCAGTACGGCCCCGCCGCGTCCGATGGCGCCGGCGAGGACGAGCTGAAGGCCGCCAAGGAGCGCAGCGCGGCCGCCCAGCTCGCCTTCGACAAGCTGGAGAAGGCGATCATCCGCGAGCGCATCGCGGTCCACAAGAAGCGCCCCGACGGTCGCGCGGAGGACGAGATCCGCGACATCACGATCGAAGTGGGCGTCACGCCGCGCACGCACGGCTCGGCCCTGTTCACGCGCGGGCAGACGCAGGCGCTGAGCGCCGCCGCGCTGGGGACGCTCAAGGAGGAGATGCGCCTCGACACGCTCGGCCTGCAGACCAAGAAGTACTACTTCCACCACTACAACTTCCCGCCCTTCTCGGTGGGCGAGGCGGGCCGCCTGGGCCCCAAGCGTCGCGACATCGGTCACGGCGCGCTGGCCGAGCGTGCGCTCGTGCCGGTGGTGCCCTCGATCGAGGACTTCCCCTACACGATCCGTGTCGTCTCGGACATCTTCGAGTCCAACGGCTCCTCCTCGATGGCCTCGGTGTGCGGCTCCTCGCTGTCCCTGATGGACGCGGGCGTGCCGATCAAGCGCCCGGTGGCGGGCATCGCGATGGGCCTCATCAAGGAGGGCGACGATTACATCGTGCTCACCGACATCGCGGGCGTGGAGGACCACCTCGGAGACATGGACTTCAAGGTGGCGGGCACCGACCGCGGGATCACGGCGCTGCAGATGGACATCAAGATCTCGGGCGTCACGTTCGAGATCCTCAAAGACGCGCTCACCCAGGCGCACAAGGCCACGCACGTTCATCCTCGGCAAGATGGCCGAGGTGATCGAGGGCCCGCGCGAGCAGCTCTCACAGCACGCCCCGCGCATCCAGACGATCCAGATCGACCCGAGCCAGATCGGCATGCTGATCGGCAAGGGCGGCGAAACGATTCGCGGGCTCTCCGACGAGTTCGAATCGCAGATCGACGTCAACGACGAGGGCCAGGTGCTCGTGTACTCGGCCAACGGCCAGCTCGGGGACGCGCTCGTGGAGCGCATCCGCACGATGATGAAGGAGGTCGAGGTCGGCGACGAGTTCGCCGGCAAGGTCGTCAAGACGACGACCTTCGGCGCCTTCGTCGAGCTGACCAAGGGCACCGACGGCCTCCTGCACATCTCAAACGTGTCGCCCGGCCAGCGCGTCGACACCGTCGAGGACGTGCTCAACAAGGGCGATGAGATCAACGTGCGCGTGGTCGAGGTCGACCGCGAGCGCGGAGCGCATCGGCCTGCGCCTCGCTGAGGACCCCGAGGTCGCCGGCAAGAGCGTCGAGGAGCTTGCCACCGTCAGTGGCACCGGCGGCGGCGGACGTCCGCCGCGCGACCGCGACGGTGGAGGCCGAAATGGCCGTAGGGACGGGCGGCTCGCCACCGGCGGCGACCGTGGCTCGGGCCGTCCCCGCCACGGCGGTCGCGACCGCGACTCGAGGTTGCCCGCGAGCATCGAATAACCACGCTGGATAACGGCGTGCGAGTCGTCACCGAGCGCATGGAGAACGTGCGCTCGGTGGCGCTTGGCTTCTGGATCGGCACGGGCTCGGCGATGGAGTCAGAAGACCAGGCCGGCCTGTCGCATCTGCTCGAGCACATGCTGTTCCGCGGCACCGACAGCTACCGCTCCGAGGAGATCGACCAGATCTTCGACGCGATGGGCGCGGAGATAAACGCGGGCACCGACCGCGAAACGACCTCGCTGTACACGCGTGTGCTCGACCGTCACCTCGAGCGCGCTTTGCACGTGATGGGGGAGATGCTGTGGAAGCCGCGCTTCGAAGACCTCGCCGCCGAGCGCGAGGTGGTGCTCGAGGAGATCGCGATGTACGAAGACGACCCCCAGGACAGGGTGTTCGACGTGCTCGGCGAAGCCGTGTTCGGCATCGCACCCGCTGGGGCGCGCCGTGATCGGGCGCGCCGAGGTGGTGCGCGCGATCGAGCTCGACGGGCTGCGCGCCTTTCATCGCCGAGCGCTATCTGCCGCGGAGCGTCGTGGTGGCCGCCGCCGGCTCGGTCGACCACGACGAGCTGGTCGGGATGGTGCGGGGGGCGCAGCGCGGCGAGCGCCCGACGGACTGCCTATCGACGACTGAGATCGGCGAGCCGTCGATTCGAGCGCCGTGTGCGCTTCCTGCGCAAGGACACCGAGCAGTACCACGTGTGCCTCGGAGGCCGCGGGATCGCGCGCGACGACGAGCGCCGCTTCGCGCTGCGCGTGATCGAAGGCGTGCTCGGCGGGACGTCCTCCTCGCGCCTGTTCCAGGAGGTGCGCGAGAAGCGCGGGCTTGCCTACTCGGTGTTCTCCTTCTCCAACCTGCACGCGCGCACAGGCGAGGTCGGGCCTGTACGTGGGCACCCGTCCGGAGAACCTGGGCGAGGCGATGGCGACGATCGCCGGCGAGCTCGAGCGCTTCGTCGAGGGACCCGGCGAGACAACACCCCCGAGGAGCTGACGCGCTCGCGCGAGAACGTCAAGGGAAGGGTGGTGCTGGCGCTCGAGTCCACCGCCGCGCGCATGAGCCGACTCGGGTCCTCCGTCCTCAGCGAGCTGCCGATCCTCTCGGTGGACGAGATCATCGAGCGCATCGACGGCGTGCGGGCTCTCGGACCTGAAGGAACTGGCCGAGCGAGCTGTTCGTCGGCGAGCGATTGTCGGTTGCGGGCGTTGGATCCGATCGAGGGCACGTTCGACGCGGCACTGAGGCCGCTGTGGGTGTGGCGTCATGATCCGCGTGGCGGTCGCCGGAGCTGCCGGCAGGATGGGCGAGACGGTGTGCGCCGCCGTGCGAGAACGCCACCGACATGGAGCTGGTGGGTCGAGCAGACCCGTTGCTCGAGAGCACGCTCGGAGCAGGTGCTGGCGCGAGAGCAAGCCCGAGGTGGTGGTCGACTTCACGCGCCCTGACACGGCGCTCGCCAACGCGCTCGAATGCATGCGGGCCGGCGTCCACGTCGTGATCGGCACGACGGGCTTCGACCTCGATCGCTGCCCACGCGTGAGGGCACAGCGCCAAGGCATGTCGACCCGGAGCTCCGACCATTCCGGCGAGCGCGCTGAGAGCCACCCGAGAGCCCCGCGAGGTGCCGGCGCGAACGTGTTCATCGCCCCCAACTTCGCGATCGGCGCGGTCCTGATGATGCGCTTCGCCGCGGAGGCGTCGAAGCACATGGCCAAGGCCGAGATCGTCGAGCTTCACCACGACCGCAAGCTCGACGCGCCAAGCGGCACGGCGGCGCGCACCGCCGCGCTGATGGCCGAAGCCTCCGGTGGCGAGGAGCCCCCGATCCACTCGGTGCGCCTGCCGGGGATCGTCGCCAACCAGGAGGTGATCCTCGGCGACGTCGGCCAGACGCTCACGATCCGCCACGACACGACCGGGCGCGAGTCGTTCATGCCGGGCGTGCTGCTTGCGATCCGCGGCGTCCGCACGCTTGCGCAGCTCGCCCGTAGTGGGCCTCGAGCACCTGCTGTTCGCAGGCGAGTAGAGGACGAGGTTGTTGCCGACAAGCGTGGAATACTGCAAGCAATGAGCCCTCCTCGGCACGATCCTCACGGCGATCGTCACCCCCTTCGACGAGCGGGGGAGGGTGGACGAGGAGTCGTTCGTCGCGCTCATGGGTCACCTCGCCGAGCACGGCTCCGACGGCTTCGTCGTGTGTGGCACGACCGGCGAGGCGGCCACGCTGACCGACGAGGAACACCTCGGCCTGATCGGCCTGGCTGTGCGCGAGCGCCCGCCGGGGACGACGATCGTGGGGGGGACCGGCTCCAACGACACGCGCCACGCCGTCCATCTGACCGAGGTGGCAAGCGAGCTGGGAGTCGACGCGACCTTGAGCGTGACCCCTTACTACAACAAGCCCAGCCCGCGCGGGATCGTGCGCCACTACGAAGAGGTGGCCAGGGCGACCGACAGGCCGATCCTGCTGTACAACATTCCCGGACGCACCGCCGTCAACATGGGCCCCGAGCTGCTTGCCGAGCTGGCCCAGATCGAGCACATCGAGGGCGTGAAGCAGTCGAATGCGGCTGAGCTGCAGTTGATAGACGGGCTCACGCTGTACACCGGCGACGACTCCAGCTTCGCCCGCACACTCGACCTCGGCGGCGCCGGCGGCATCAGCGTCGCCAGCCATATCGTCGGCGACGAGATGCGCCGCATGGTCGACGAGCCCGAGCGTCGCGCCGAGATCGACGCGAGCCTGCGCGACGTCTACGAGACCCTGTTCATCACCGCCAGCCCAACGTGCACGAAGGCGGCCCTGAACATGCTCGGCCACAACGCCGGCGGCGTGCGTCTGCCGATCGTCGAGGCAAGCGACGAGGAGCTCGAGGCGGTGCGGGCGATGCTCGTGCGCCACGGCCTCATGCCGGTCCAACCCACCCCCGCGCGCACGTGATCGCACGGTGGAGCCCGCCACTCGCTGAGCGGGCAGGGATCAGACGCACACGAGAGATCGCCCTGTGAGCGCGCTGCGGGTGCTGCCCCTCGGCGGGCTGGGGGAGATCGGCAAGAACATGACCGTCGTCGAGTACGACGGGCGCATCGTCGTGGTGGACGTCGGCTTGCGCTTCCCGACGCCTGAGATGGTGGGCATCGACCTTGTGCTGCCCGACTTCTCCTATCTGCGCGAGCGTGCGCGCGACATCGAGGCGATCGTCGTGACGCACGGCCACGAGGATCACCTCGGCGCGCTGCCGTGGGTGATGCGCGAGCTCGTCCAACACGACGCCCCACCCGTCTACGGCGGGCCGCTGACGATCGCGATGGCGCGCTCCAAGCTCGAAGAGCACAAGCTGCGCGAGGTGGAGCTGGGCGACATCGCGCCCGGGGAGACGCTCGAGCTCGGCCCGTTCACGCTCGAGATGATCCACATGACCCACTCGATCCCGGACTCGAGCGCGGTGGCGCTCGGCACCGATCTCGGCACGGTCTTGATCACCGGCGACTACAAGTTCGACCAGACGCCCGTCGACGGCCCGCCGGCCGACGTGTCGCGGCTCGCGGAGTTGGGGCGCGAGGGCGTCTTGCTGCTGTGCGGCGACTCCACGAACGTCGATCGCGAGGGCTTCTCGCCGTCGGAGTCGCTCGTGGGCCCGCATCTGGAGGAAGCGTTCGCGCGCTGCGAGGGGCGCATCGTGGTGACGAGCTTCGCCTCGAACATCCACCGCGTGCAGCAGGTGATCGACGCCGCGGCGGCGCTTGGACGCAAGGTGTCGCTCGTGGGTCGCTCGATGCGCAAGAACGTCGGCATCGGGCGCACGCTCGGCCACGTGGATGTGCCCGAGGGGATCCTCGTCGGCACGCGCGAGATCGAAGACTTCCCCGACGAGCGCATCGTGATCATCTCGACCGGCTCCCAGGGCGAGCCGCTGTCAGCGCTGCGGCGCATGGCTTACCGCGACCATCCTCAGGTCAAGCTGCGCCACGGCGACACGGTCGTGTTCTCCGCCACCCCAGTGCCAGGCAACGAGCGCGCGGTCAACGAGACGATCGACCGCCTCTACCACATCGGCTGCGACGTGGTGACGGCGCGCGACGCGCCCGTGCACGCCTCGGGGCACGGCTATGCCGAGGAGGTCAAGCTGATGCTGAACCTCGTCAAACCGCGCTACGTGATGCCGTTCCACGGCGACTTCAAGCGGCTGCGGCTGCACACGCAGCTCGCCGAAGCGGTCGGGCATCGAGCCGGAGGACATCTTCC
The DNA here is from genome assembly GCA_963764655.1 of uncultured Solirubrobacterales bacterium. Lineage (GTDB taxonomy): Bacteria > Actinomycetota > Thermoleophilia > Solirubrobacterales > Solirubrobacteraceae > Palsa-744. The sequence continues at coordinate 477,813 of CAVXTI010000001.1, read as the reverse complement.
AGGGCGAGAACGGCCTGCCGCTCGACATGGACGAGCGCGGGGCGCGCTTCAAAGAGCACGAGCAGTCCGGGATGGTGTTCGTCGACGGCGTCGAGATCGGCGACATGGCGGACGTAGCGTTGCGCGACCGGCGCATGCTCTCCGCCGACGGGATCTTCATCGTAGTGGTGACGATCGCCGAGCAGGACGGACGCTCGGTCGCCGACCCAGAGGTGATCTTCCGCGGCGTACCGTTCCCCGACGAGGCCGGCGAGCTGATCGAGGAGATTCGCGGGACGGTCGACTCGACGCTCGCGCGCGCCGCCAAGGAGGAGATCCGCGAGGTCGACCTGCTCCAGCAGATGCTCCACGACGACCTCGCGGCGCTTGTGTACGACCGTTTGAAGCGCCGGCCGATGGTGCTTCCCGTCGTGGTCGAGGTCTAGACCTGTCGTTTTTTGGGACGGCGGAGCCGCAAACCACGGTCGCGGCGATTCCCGGGTTGTCGGTTTAGACCTCGAGCTTGTCGCCCTCGGGTGCGGGCGATTGCGATGCGCTCCCCGACGCGGCGGGCAGCGAGACGACAAAGCGTGCGCCCGCGGCTCGGCGCCGGGGTGAGTCGGCTCCAGCGTGACGGTGCCACCGTGGGCCTCGGCGACCGCGCGCACGATCGCGAGGCCGAGGCCGAAGGAGCCTCCGCGGTCGCCGGCGCCGCGCACGAAGCGCTCGAACAGGTTGGCGGTGAGGCGCTCGGGCACGCCGGGACCGTCGTCCTCGATGATTAGACGTGCCTCGCCGGCGGGCAGATGTGCCTCGCCGGCGGGCAGAGATGGCTCGCCGGCCGGCAGGGGTCCCTCGTTGGCGGGCAGGCGTGCGCCATTGGCGGGCAAGCGTGCGCCGTCGCCGCTGATGCCGGTGCTCACGCGGATCTCGGTGCCCGGCGGGGTATGACGCACCGCGTTCTCGATCAGGTTGAGCGCCAATCGGTGCAGCTCGTCGCGGGAGGCCTCCGACCACGGCCCGCGCGCACGCACGTCGAGTGAGATGTCGTGCTCGCCGCTGACCGACCCCAGCTCGGCGGCCGCCTCCACGACGATCTGGGCGAGGTCGCACGGCTCGCGGCGCACGACGCGCCCGACGTCGGTGCGGGCCAGCAGCAGCAGGTCGGCGACCAGCCGGCGCATGCGCCTGGAGGAGCGCAGCGCGGAGCGTGCCGCGTCGGCCTCCTCGCCGTGCAGGGACTCGGCCAGCAGCTCGAGGTTGGCGAGCACGCTCGTGAGCGGCGTGCGCAGCTCGTGCGAGGCGTCGGCGACGAACTGACGTTGGCGCGCGAGCGTCGCCTCGGTCTCGGCGTGGGCGGCGTCGAGCTCGCGCAGCATCCCGCCGAGCGTGCGCGCGAGCTCTGAGACCTCGTCGTCGGCGAGCGGCTCAGGCACGCTGCGCGACGGGTCGCGCGTGCGCGCGATCTCCGCGGCGGTGCTCGTCAGCTGCGCGATCGGCGCCATCGCGCGGCGCGCGATCGTCATGCCGGCCAGCAGCGCAAGCGCCGTCCCCGCGAGCACGCCCGAGCAGCAGCAGCAGCTCGACGCGGGCGATCGTCGCGTCGAGGTCGGCCAGGCGCCGGCCGTACTGGACGATGACGGTGCCGCCGACCGGCCCGCCGAGCGCGACCTGCTTCGTGTAGCACGCGATAGCCGTGCGGAGTCGCTTCGCTCGAGCAGCCCGAGGTTCGGCGCTCCCTTTCGTGCTCGCCAGCACGCTCCCCGATTCGCTGAGGATCCGCACGACCGCGTCCTCGGAGCTCGCGAAGCGGTCGAGGTTCGGCGGGTTGACGATCTTCAGCTTGAAGCCTTCGATGTAGCTTCCCCTCACGTTCGACCTGCAGCAGCGCGGCCAGGTTGTCGGCCGAGACGGCGACTTCGCGGTTGAAGTTCGTGCGGATGCGATGCACGGTGAGCGATCCGACGACGAGCGCGAAGGCGCACAGGATCGTGAAGGTGAGCAGTGCCGAGACGCCCGCCAGGCGCGTGCGGATCGGCAGGCGGTCGAACGCCGTGGAGACGCGCCCGCCCAGCGCTCTCAACCAGGAGCCCACGACGCGCTGGAGCACGATCGGCTCGTCCGCCTCTTGTCCCCCGCCATCGGGGGCGCCCCGCGGTGGGGATCCTCGCCCGGAGTGTCAGGCTCGGAGAACGTAGCCCGCTCCTCGGATCGTGTGCAGCAGGCGCGGCTCGCCGTCGGCCTCCAGCTTGCGCCGCAGGTTGGAGACGAACACCTCGATCGTGTTCGTCGTCGAGAAGGGGTCATAGCCCCACACCTCGTCGAGCAGGCGCTGGCGGGAGATGACGATGCGCTCGTTGCGCATCAAGTATTCGAGCAGCTCAAACTCACGTTGTGTCAGCTCGATGGGACGCTCGCCGCGAGAGATCTCATGCGTGTCGACGTTCAGCGACAGGTCGCCGACGTGCAGCGGCGCCGAGCCGCGCGGGGGACGGCGGCGCAACAGCGCGCGCATGCGCGCCGAGCAGCTCCTGGCGCTCGAACGGCTTGACGAGGTAGTCGTCGGCGCCGGCGTCGAGGCCCTCCACGCGCGACTCCAGCGCGTCGCGGGCGGTGAGGATCAGGATCGGCACGTCGTCGTCGCTCGCGCAGGCGCTTGGCGACCTCGATCCCGTCGACCTCCGGCAGACCGAAATCGAGGATCACGAGGTCCGGGGCGAACGAGCGGCCATGCTCGAGCGCCGCGGCGCCGTCGGCGGCGGCGCGCACCTCGTAGCCCTCCATGCGCAGTGAGCGCTGCAGCGCTTGGGCGATGTCCTCGTCGTCCTCGACGACCAGCACGCGTGGGGCACGGGCGAAATCGCTCATGTCGGCCAATGTTGGCAGGTTCTTTAGGTTCGGCGTCGAAGCCTGGCCTGATGGCCGCCAGCCCGTAGGAGCCCGAAGCGAGCGCCCGCTCGCAAGCGCAGACGCCCGCGAGCGCACGTCAGCCGCGCACGCGGCGCGGACGGGCCCCTCCGGCCGCCTCTCGACGGTCTCGCTGCCGCGCCTGCCCCGCTCACCCAGAGCCAGCGTGACGTGCTCGGCCTCGGCCTGGTCGCCGTCGGTGTCTTCATGGCCTTCGTCTCTGTACGGCCACTGGCGACGGAGGCCGCGTGGGCCACGGCCTGTCGGTGGCGCTCGGCTGGTGCGTGGGCGAAGCGAGGGTGCTTGCGCCTGTCGCGCTCGTCGTGGGGGGTGGGGCGCTGCTGCTCGCCCAGCTGATGCCCACGCGACGGCCCCTGCGTACGGGCGGCCTGTGCCTCTTTGCGGCGGTGACGCTCGCCCTCGCGGCGGGGACGCTCGGCGTAGCAGTGGCGGCACACCCGCGCACGCGGGCTCCTCCGAGCAGTGGCATTCGGCCTTCCTGCAGACCCACGGGGGCATCCTCGGTCAGGCGTCTCTACTGGGTGGCCCACCGCATGGTGCAGACCGTCGGCGTCGACATCCTCGTCGTGTTCCTGATGGTTGTCGGTGTCGTCTTGCTGAGCGGGGCCTCGCTCGCCGCGGTCCTGCGCGCCACGGGCAACGGCCTGGTGGACACCAGTAGGGTGCTGCGTGCGCGGGCCAGCGCCCTGGAGCAGGCCTCGCGCGGAGATCTTGGACGAGCGCACGCAGGACGCACGGGCGAGGGCGGCGGACGCGGAGTATCGGTGCAGCCGCCCGAGCCAGCGCCTGAGGATCTGATCGTGCGTGCCACCCATGTCGAGGCGCCATCTGTCGACGGGCTGCCTCCTGGCCTGGGCGCAGCTGGACCCGTGGGAGTTGCCCGCCGACTACCAAACCAACGACGCCAGCGCAGACCAGGAGAACGTGCCAGAGTCCTCAGAAACGGAGGCCAACGCCGAGGAAGGCACCTTCGAGGCCGTCGACCTGCGCGCCTCCGACAAGGAGCGACGAGGAGGAGCCGCTCGACGAGTCGCTCTTGACGCCCCAGGGGCGCCTGCGCGACGTCGTCACCGACGACCCCGACTTCGTGTGGGAGCTGCCGCCCTCGGGGCGCATCCTCACGCGCTCCACGGCCGAGCAGGCGCGGCCCGACACCGCCGGCCAGGAGCGCACGGCGGCCAGCCTGATCGAGGCGCTCGGGCACTTCGGCGTGCAGGCGAAGGTGATCGGCACGGTGGCAGGGCCCGCACATAACCCGCTACGAGCTGCGTCTCGCGCCGGGCACGAAGGTCGCCAAGGTTGCCCAGCTGAAGGACGACCTGGCCTACGCCCTGGCGGCCACCGACATTCGCATCCTCGCCCCGATCCCCGGCAAGCAGGCCGTCGGCGTCGAGGTCCCCAACGCCAAGCGGCGCATGGTGCGCCTCGGCGACGTCTTCCAGGAGCCCCCCGCGGACTGGTCGCCGTTGACCGTGTGGCTCGGCAAGGACGTGGCCGGCAAGGCGATCGGCGCGGACCTCGCGAAGATGCCCCACCTGCTCGTCGCGGGGACCACCGGCGCGGGGAAGAGCGGCGCGATCAACGCGATGCTGTGCAGCGTGCTGTTGCGCGCCACCCCGCACGAGCTGCGCCTCGTGCTGGTGGACCCCAAGCAGGTGGAGCTCAACCACTACGAGTCGATCCCGCACCTGCTCACGCCCGTCATCACGAGCCCGCGCATGGCCGCCAACGCCCTGCAAAACCTCGTCAAGGAGATGGAGCAGCGCTACGGGATCATGTCGCTGGCGCGCACGCGCAGCCTGATCGAGCTGAACAAGGCACGCGAGCTTCGTAACGAAGCCCCCCTGCCCTACATCCTCTGCGTGATCGACGAGCTTGCGGACCTGATGATGGTCGCCCCCGCCGACGTCGAGGACTCCATAATCCGTCTCGCCCAAAAGGCGCGCGCCGTGGGCATCCACCTGGTGCTCGCCACGCAGTCCCCGCGCGTTGACGTGATCACCGGCATGATCAAGGCCAACGTCCCCTCACGCATCGCTTTTTCGGTCTCCAGTCAGACGGACTCCAGCGTTATCCTCGATCAGAACGGCGCCGAGTCGCTGCTCGGGCAGGGCGACATGCTGTTCAGCCCGGTGGGCTCCTCCCGCCTGCAGCGCATCCAGGGGGCGTACATCGACGAGTCGCAGATCGCGAAGCTGACAGACATGTGGCGCAAGCAGGGAGAGCCCGAGCTGCGCGAGGAGCTGCTCGAGGAGGTCGAGCCCGCGGAGCCCGAGAGTGGGCGGAGACGAGGAGTTCAACCCCGACGAGGATCCCCTGCTCGGCGACGCGATCCGCCTCGTCGCGGAAATGCAGACGGCCTCCACCTCGATGCTGCAGCGACGCCTGCGCCTCGGCTACACGCGCGCGGGGCGGTTGATCGACATGCTCGAGCGCCGCGGCGTCATATCGGGGTATGAGGGATCAAAGCCGCGTCAGGTCTTGATTGGGGAAGGGGACGTTCCCCGAGTGCTCGCGGCGCTTGCCGGGCCTGGCGGTGCCGAGCGCCGACAACGAGTCCGCCGGAGTCTCGACGTGACTCCTTCGGGCGCACGCAAGCCCGCGTGCGAATAACGCGAATCCACGCGCCAGCCACTAGCCTGTCCGGTTGATATGACAGAAATCGGAGCGACACTGCGGGAGGCGCGCATGCGCGCCCGCATCGACGTGTCCGAGATCGAGGCCCAGACGAAGATCCGCGCCAAGTACCTGCGGGCGCTCGAGAACGAGGAGTGGGACCTGCTTGCCGGGGCCCACATTCGTGCGCAGCTTCCTGCGTACCTACGCGCAGGCGCTCGGCCTCGACGACAAGGCGCTCGTCGACGAATACCGCCGGCTTCTACGAGCAGCCCAGCGAGCTCGAGCACCAGCCCGTGATCTCCGCCTCGCGCCGTCCCAGCCGGCGTGCGACGCCGGGAGGCGCGCGGGGCCCTCGCGCGGCTACGCGATCGCGGTCGGCGCGCTTTGCCATCCTCATCCTGCTGCTCCTGATCGGCCTGCTGTCGGGTAAAGGGGAAGGCGGCGGCTCGCCCAAGCAGGCCAGCAGCACGAGCGCCAAGGGCACACAGGCCCAGGCACATCACGGCACCAACCGACTCACGCTGGCGCCACCGCGGCCGAGCGCCGGCACCAGGGTGGCGCTCTCGCTGCAGCCCTCCGGGCCCGTGTACGTGTGCCTGATCGACGACGACCGCCAAAAGCGCATCCCCGGCGCTGATGCTCGAGCCCGGCCCTACACGCCCCGCACCTACCACGCCACGCGCTTTGATCTACGCTCGGCAACAACGCGGTGACGATGTACGTGAACGGCAAAGCGCTGAGCGTGCCCGCCTCGACGCAGGCGATCGGCTACTCGATCACGCGCGAGGGCCGCCACACGCTGCCGCGAGCCAGCTCCCGACGTGCAATGAGCGCCGCGCCGCGCGCGCGGGCATCGTGTGACCGGCACCGAGGTGCTGACCGGCCGCGTACGCGACCGCAACGGCCCGTGGCTGTCCGACCGGCTGCGGGAGGCGGGCGTCGACCTGGCCCACACGACGATCGTCGGCGACCGTCCCGCGGACATGCGCGGCGCGCTCGGCTTCATGGCCCGAGCAGGGCCTGGACGTCGTCCTCACGAGCGGCGGTCTCGGGCCCACCGCCGACGATCTCACCGCCGAGGTCGTGGGGCGCTTCCAGGGTCGCGAGATGGTGCTCGACGAGGCGCTGGAGGGTCGGATCGCGGAGATCCTGCAAGCCGCTCGCGGCGCGCTACCCCAACCTCGACCGCGACGCGATCGCGCACGGCAACCGCAAGCAGGCGACGATCCCCGTGGGCGCGACCGTGCTCGAGCCGGTCGGCACGGCGCCGGGCTCGTCGTGCCCTCAGCCGAGGGGCGCGCAGGGCCGACGGTTGTCGTGCTGCCCGGCCCTCCGCGCGAGCTGCAGCCGATGTGGCGCCAGGCGATTGTCACCGACGCCTGGCGTGCCGCGGTCGCGCACGCGCGCGACTACCGTCAGCGGATGCTGCGCCTGTTCGGCATCCCGGAGTCGGAGATCGCCGAGACGCTGCGCCACGCCGAGCGCGAGGGCGTGCGGCCTCGCAAGCCTCGAGATAACGACGTGCCTGCGCGGCGGGGAGATCGAGATCGTCACGCGCTACGAGCCCGACGCCGAGCAGGCCTACGACGCGTTCGCTGGAATCGTGGCCGAGCGCCACGCGGACACGCTCTACTCGGTCGACGGCACGACCGTCGACGATCAGGTGGCCGCGCTGCTGAAGGGCGATGCAGACATGGCGACGCGCACGATCGCGGTGGCGGAGTCGTGCACGGGAGGCCTGCTCGCGGCGCGCCTGACCAACCCGCCCGGCGCCTCGGAGTACGTGCTGGGTGGTGTTGTGGCCTACTCCGACGAGGTCAAGATCGCCGAGGTGGGAGTCGCACCCGAGACGATCGAGCACCACGGGGCTGTCTCATCGGAGGTCGTGCAAGCGCTTGCCGCGGGCGCACGCGCGCGACTAGGCGCCAACGTGGGGGTGGGGATCACCGGGATCGCGGGCCCGGGAGGCGGCAGCGAGCAGAAGCCGGTCGGGCTGGTGTGGATCTGCGTCACTGACCCTGACGGTGCGAGCATGACGCGCTCAGTGCGCCTGCCCGGCGGCCGCACTGACGTGCGCGAGCGAGCGGTGACCGTCGCGATGCACCTGATTCGCCGTCTGCTGGCCGGCGAGCGCGACGGGGAGCGCAACCCCCAGCCGGCGGCGCCGGGACCGATCTTGCGATGAGCGCCCAGGCGCGCTCCGCTCTTCCCGCCCAAGCCGCCCTACGCTGAGAAGGTGATCCGCAGTCCCACAGCGCGACTGTTCGTGGCGGTCGATCCGCCCGAGGATGTCAGCACGGAGCTGGCCGCGTGGGCACGCGGCGCCACGCGCGTGGGAGATGGCAACGTGCGCGCGAACGCGGGCCTGCGAGTGCTCGATCCCGAGCTGCTGCACGTGACGCTGTGCTTCCTCGGAAACCGCCCGGTGGGGGAGATGGACCTGCTGGCGCCGCAGCTGAGAGCGTGTGTGGGCACAGCCGGGGAGCTGTCGCTGGGAGCGCCCCTGTGGCTGCCACCGCGCCGCCCACGGGCGCTGGCGGTCGAGCTGCACGACGAGAGCGGCGCGCTCGCGCGCCTGCAAGCCGAGGTCGTCGCGGCGCTCGAGCAGGTCAGCGGCTGGCAGCCGGGGGCGGGGGAGGGCAGCCACCGGGGCGTGGGCGCCACGCGGCGGCGCTTTCACCCGCACGTCACCGTCGCGCGCATGGGCCGCTCAGCCACCCGCTACGAGCGCAAGCTGCCGCCGACGCCGGCGCTGTCGTTCACACCCGAGGAGCTGGTGCTGTACCGCTCGTGGCTGTCGCCGGAGGGGGCGAGCTACGAAGCGGTCGCCTCTCACCAGATCGGTTGATGGGCCGTAGGGACGCACCGAAGGCAAGAGTGGGGCAGACCCGCCACCACTAACAGCCGAGGGGATCGTCGGCGGCGTCCTATCCGTCCTGCACGCGCGACTCGCCGAGGAGGACCCGGACAGCATCCTCGACTTCACCGGCCCCCTGATGGCCACGATCGTGTTGCCCTACCTCGGCCCCACCACAGCACGCAAGGAGCTCGAACGGCTCACCCCGAGACGCCCAGCGAAGATCCCACCCGCACGCAACGACCCCCTGCGCGACCTCGAGATGCGCCTCACCTACAGAACCGTCCGCGCACTGATAGCCGTCGCCGAGCAACCGGGCTCCTCAAATCGTGCGGTCGGCGCGCGCGCCGGGATCCCCGACCAAGGCCAGATCTCAAAGCTGCTCACACGCCTGCACACCCTCGGCCTGATCGAGAACACCACCGCCCCCTCCGCCCGCGGAGAGCCAAACGCCTGGACACTCACCACCAGAGGCTGGGAGATCCACGCAGCGATCGCACCCAAGACGCCCGCGTCTTGACCCGCATGGACACATAGCTCCATATACTGGACACATGGGACAGGCTCTCGGACATACAGCCGACGAGCTCGGCTGTAGTGAGCGCACGCTGCGCCGCTACGTAGGCGACGGCCTACTGCGCGGCCGTCGGGTCGCGTACCGAGGCATCGAGCTCTCAGTCGACGAAGCGCGCTATCTGCACAGCCATTGGGCGTTGCTTCGCGCGCTGAAGACCGCTTTCCGTACCGAGCGCGACGTTCGCCTCGCCGTTCTCTTCGGCTCGACGGCCATCGGAGACGACCAGCCGAGCTCTGACGTCGACGTGCTGGTTGCCCACCGCCGCTCAGAGTCGCGCTCGCTAGCCGGGCTCAGGCTGCGCTTGCGCCGCGCTCTCAACCAGCCGGTGCATCTCGTCAGCCTCGAGCAGGCACAGAGCTCCCCGTCCCTGCTCGCCGACATCCTCCAGGAGGGCCGTCCGCTGACCGACCGCGACGGCTTGTGGAGCGAATTGAGCGCACAAGCGAATGACATACTCGAGCAAGCGACGAACGAAGATCGCGTCACAGCCACGAGCGCTCTCGACGCGATCATCGCGGCGCGGGCTCGACTTCCATGACGCCCACTCCGCCCAAGCAACCGCCGGCACGCCCTTCAAAGGGACAGCGCCGCATCAACACGATCCTGCGTCGGATCCCTGTCGCGCGGGAGCAGCTGCTCGTCGCGATGGAGGCATTTCCTCCCGACTTCGATGTCGCGGCGCTGATCGCGGCCGCCGAGTCGACTGATGCGCGAGAGCGAAACAAGGTCGCCGTCGTCGAGCGTGAGTATGAGGTTTTGCTCAACTGGTGCAACGAGCTGGCGGCTCGACTGCTCGCCGAGGGTCAGCGCCTCGGAGCTGTGGAGAAGGCTTCTGGCCATCCATGGGAGCGCCTTGCCGGGCTCAAAGTGATCTCCACGCGCTCGGCGACGAGCCTCCAGGAAGCGATGGACATGCGCGACGATCTAGCTCACGCTTATCCGCCAGCCAACTGGAGGTCGCTGCACGAGGGCGTCAACACGCTGCTGCGCGAGCTCGATCGCTACATCGATCGAGTAGCGAGGTGGGCCGACGACGAAAGCATTCTCTCGACCGACCTGCTCGAGGGAGAGATCTGGCCCCGGGTGCCTCCGGAGGCTCTCGACAAGCCAATCTCCCGCGCGCAGCGCGAAGCGATTCTCGGCTACGGGCCGGAGGGCATTTGATCCTCACAGCTCCGCGATCGTCGCGGTCCTGCCACAGATCCACTCAGCCTACATTCACTGCTGGTCGTGTGGCTCAGGCGCCTCGTCACTGTCGTCCGGCGGCGGCATTCGCGCACCGGCGGGTGCGATAGTGCGCAGCCCGGCCAGGCGCGCCGCGGCGCTCTGGCGCTCGTCGTAGCTGATGAAGGCATCGAGTGGGGTGACGCCGAGCGCGGCGCTCACATGGATCGCGTCGAGCGCTCTCAGCGCCGGCTCGTCAAGCTGGCCGGCGGCAATCAGGACCGCGCGATCGAGCGGCAGCAGCGCCACGGCATCGAGCAGCTCGCCCGTCTTTTCCAGGAGCGCGTCGAGCGGCAAGTCAGGCTCGTGCGCGACGGCGCGGCGGATGGCGCGGGGAATCTCTGTGAGAACAAGCTCGTTGGATAGGAGGTCGGCATCCTCCACGAACGCTCGCAAAGCCTCACTCTCGGCCTCTTCGCGAACCAGCTTGACGAGCGCCGAGGCGTCGGCATAGAAGAGCGCCACCTCAGCTGTCGCCGCGGATCTCGTCCAGCGCTCGGCTGAGTAGGTGCGGATCGCCCGTGAGCCTCAACGGCTCGGGCAGCCCGCGACGGACAGGTCGCGATACACGGCCCTCGGCGATCAGTCGGTCAAGCGCGGCGCCCGTGCTCGCGGGTGGACCAAGCTCTGCCACGGGTCGGTTGCGATCGGTCACCACCAAGCGCTCGCCGCGCTCCACGCGACGCAGGTAACGGCTGAGGTTCTGCCGCAACTCCGCGACACCGACCGTGGCGCTCATGTACACAAGGGTAGCATCAAATGTGGAGACATCGACGATCGGCATTTCCTCACAAGAATGTATATATCGAGGCTTGATGGTATATATTGGTCGTGATGACCAAGCACCTGGTTGACATAGACGAGCAGGCTCTGCGGAATGCGAAGGCTCAGCTAGGCGTCAAGACGATCAAGGAGACGGTCAACGGCGCGCTCCGCCTGGCCGGCGGCGATCGCAGCGAGGCGGTAAGGGAACGCCTGGACGTGCTTGCGGGCGCCGATCTCGCGCCACGCGAGCAGGCATGGCGCTGACGCATCTCCTGGACACGAGCGTCCTCACTCGTCTACGCGAGCCGACGGTACGGGAGGCGATCGAGCTCAAGGCGCAGCGAGGGGAGCTTGCGCGCGCGGGGGTCAGCGACCTCGAGGTTGGTTTCTCGGCCCGCAACGCCCCCGAGTGGGATCGCCTCGCGGACGCTGTAAAGGTATTTGAGCTTGTAGAGACGGCAGCCGAGCACGTGCGCCGCGCAAGGCAGGTGCAGCGTCTGCTTGCCTCCAAGCATCAGCGCAGCCGCAAGGTGCCCGATCTGCTCGTGGCCGCAGCCGCCGAGGCCCGCGACCTCACCGTCTTGCACTACGACGCCGACTTCGATTTGATCGCGACCGTGACCGGACAGTCTTGCCAGTGGGTGGTCCGAGCCGGCTCGATCGACTGAGAGCTACGCTTCATGGGCCATGAAGCGCTACCACCTCACCACTTTCGGCTGCCAGATGAACGAGCACGACTCAGAGCGCATGAAGGGGATGCTCGAGTCGCTCGGCTACAGCGAGGCGCCTGAGCGCGCCGAGGCCGACCTGATCCTGTTCAACACGTGCTCGATCCGCGAGACCGCCGACTCACGCTTCGTCGCGCACCTGGGGGAGGCCAAGCGCCTGAAGCGCGAAGCGCCCGAGCGCGTCGTGGGGGTGGGGGGCTGTTGGGCGCAGTCGGTCAAGGAGGAGGTGTTCGAGCGCTTCCCGTTCGTGGACGTGGCCTTCGGCCCCGGCCAGACGCACAAGCTCGCCGAGTTCCTGACGAGCGACTCGCTGACGGCACAGGGCTACTTCGAGTTCGAGGGCTTCACCGGGCATCTGCCGGCCAAGCGCGCACGGCCGTTCCAAGGCTGGCTTCAGATCAGCGTCGGCTGCAACTGCCGCTGCTCCTACTGCATCGTGCCCTCCACGCGCGGGCGCGAGGTCTCGCGTCCGCTGGATGAGCTTGTGGCGGAGGTCGAGACAATGGCCGTCGACGGCGTGCGCGAGGTCACGCTGCTCGGCCAGAACGTCAACTCCTACGGGCGCGACCTGCGAGTGGACGGACGCTCCGAGACGTTCTCCCACCTGCTGAGGCGACTCGACGCGATCGATGGGATCGAGCGCATCCGCTACACGAGCCCACACCCCAAGGACATGCGCGAGGACGTGATCCGCGCGCATGTCGAGCTCGCGAGCGTATGCGAGCACATCCACCTGCCGCTGCAATCCGGCTCCAGCCGCATCCTCAAGGCGATGCGCCGCACCTACGACCGCGAGCGCTACCTCGACCGCGTCGCCCTGATCCGCGAGCACGTGCCCGATGTGGCGCTGACGACCGACATCATCGTGGGCTTCCCGGGGGAGAGCGAGCAGGATTTCGAGCAGACGCTCGAGGTGGCGGAGCAGGTCGGCTACGACAGCGCCTTCACCTTCATCTTCTCACCGCGCCGGGGCACGGAGGCGGCCGAGATGAGCGAGGGGCTTGTGCCTCACCCGCTCAAGGTGGAGCGTATGGAACGCCTCGTGGAGGTGGTCCAGCGCCGCGCGCTGGAGCGCGCTCAACGCTTCGTGGGCCGCACGCTGGAGGTGCTGGTCGAAGGCCCCTCTCGCACCGACCCCGAGCGCCGGCGCGGGCGCACGCGCCACAACAAGGTCGTCAACTTCGCTGGCCTGGCCGCCCCCGGGGAGCTTGCTCAGGTCGAGATAAGCGCTGCCACCAGCCAGACCCTCTCGGGCGAGGAGAGCCTTCTCGCCCGTGCGGCTGGCTGACGACCTCCGCTCATCGGCACATCGCGAGAGGTTGGAGGACTCGGCCTCACCGGAGCGAACACACGTTCCCATGGTTCCGTCCGGATGGCCCCATACATTTTCATCTCCAGCTTTCGACAGGAGGACAAGACGATGCCCGTGACCGATGAGGAGAAGGCCGCAAAGGCGCGCGATGCCGCCCTGCAAGGCGCGCTCGGCCAGATCGAGCGCGAGTTCGGCAAGGGCTCGGTCATGCGCATGGGCGACGAGGGCGCTCAGGTGCGCGTCGACGCGATCCCCACGGGGGCGCTCTCGCTCGATCTGGCGCTCGGCATCGGGGGGGTGCCGAAGGGGCGCATCGTCGAGGTCTTCGGCCCGGAGTCCTCTGGTAAGACGACGCTGATCTACCACGTGCTCGCCGAAGCCCAGAGGCTCGGTGGCGTGTGCGCCTTCATCGACGCCGAGCACGCGATGGACCCGCTGTACGCGAAGGAGATCGGCGTCGACATCGACGAGCTGCTCGTCTCCCAACCCGACTACGGCGAGCAGGCGCTCGAGATCGCCGACATGCTCGTGCGCTCCGGCGCCGTGGACGTCGTCGCGATCGACTCGGTGGCCGCGCTCACACCGCGCGTGGAGCTGGAGGGCCAGATGGGCGACCAGACAGTCGGGGCGCAGGCTCGCATGATGTCCCAGGCGATGCGCAAGATCGCCGGCAACCTGAACCGCACCGGCACGCTCTGCATCCTCACAAACCAGATCCGCGAAAAGGTGGGGGTCATGTTCGGCTCGCCCGAGACCCAGCCGGGCGGGCGCGCGTTGAAGTTCTACGCCTCCCAGCGCCTTGACATCAGGCGCATCGAGACGCTCAAGGACGGCACCGAGGCGGTCGGCAACCGCGTGCGCGTGAAGGTCGTCAAGAACAAGCTCGCCGCGCCTTTCCGCCAGGCCGAGTTCGACATCGAGTTCGGCAAGGGCATCTCGACGTCCGGGTGCCTCGTCGACCTTGGGATCGAGCACGGGATCGTCTCGAAGTCAGGTTCCTTCTTCTCCTACGGCAACGAGCGCCTCGGGCAGGGCCGTGGCAACGCCAAGGCATACCTCGATCAGAACCCGGCGATCGCCGGTGAGATCGAGCGCAAGGTGTACGCGGCGCTCGGGATCGGCGCCGACAAGGTGCGGCCGATCCAGGGCACCGAGACCCCGCTGGCGGTGGCGCCAGAGCCGGAGGAGGCAGAGACAGACACTCGGGCCGCCTGAGAAACGGGCATCCTCCCGGGCGATGAGTCGCCCGGGAGGCTCATTTACCCGTGATCCACCATCGAGGACGTTTCGCTGTTTCGCTGCTACTGGTAGGTAGCTCCAGCCGGAGGGCCGCCTTCGTAGACCGAGCCAGAGCTCGAGCCCGATTCCGAACTCGAGCCAGACCCGGGCTTGCCCATGTTCGGGCAAGGGTGGCCGCTGGACCCATGCTGTGGGGGCGGCGTCCGTGTCTTGGGTGTCGTGGTCGTCGTCGACGGCGTCGAGGACGTTGGAGTTGACTGCGTGGTCGTCGTGGCGGACGTCGTCGAGCTGGGCGCCGCCGCCGCGCCCGCAAGACCGGCGACCGCTCCTCCGGTGGCGAGAGCGCCAACGACAATCCCTACTCGGATCATTCCTGCCTGTCTCATAGGACCTCCATGGTCGAGGGGCTTACCCTGACCATCCTCGGACCAATCCCTAAGCCGAGCAGAACGCGTGCCTAAGCGCACGCGAAGAGCTATGTAGGAAGAGCTCTTATGGACGCTTAGCGCTTGGCGAGCTGGCCGTCGGCCAGCTGATTGGCGATCTTCTCGCCGCCCGTCTTGCGTGTGATCGTCGCCGCCAGCTCAGGCGCGATCCCAGAGAACGCGGAGCCAAGACGCAGCGAGAGTGGGGCGACGTCAAGCTCGCCGCGATTGCGCTCGATCGCGTGGACGACCGCGCTGGCGACGTCCTTGGGACTACGTGTGCCCACGCCCGTCGGCAGCTGCACCTGCGCCTCGGCGAACATGCCGGCTTCGCGGATGAAGCCGGGGAAGACCGTCGAGACACCCACGCCGCTGCCGTGCAGCTCGGCGCGCAACGCCTGCGCGAAGCCACGCAAGCCGAACTTGGTGGCGTTGTAGATCGAGCTGCCGGCTGTGCCAGCCTTGCCCGACAGGGAGGACATGAACAGCAGGTGGCCGCGCCCGCGCTCGCGGAGCTGGGGGGCGAGCGCGTGGGCCATGACGATCGGGGCGCGCAGGTTCACCTCGAGCGCGCGGTCGATCTCCCGCACCGTGAAGGAGTCGAGCATACCGCTGGCCGGCAAGGCGGCGTTCGCGACAAGGATGTCGATCTCACCAGCCTCCGAGAGCAGACGGTCGACCTCCGAGGACTCGCTGAGATCCACAGCGAGAGCCCGAGCGCCGAGCTCCGATGCGAGTGGCTCGAGCACGTCGACGCGGCGGCCGCTGAGGATCAGCTTGGCGCCCTTCGCCGAGAGCGCACGCGCGATCGCCTGACCAAGCCCACCCGTGGCACCGGTCAGAAGCGCTGTGGATCCAGAGATCTCCATCGCATGAGAGCCTACGCGAATCCCCGATCGGACACGTGCGCGATGCTCTCGCAAGCGAAGACGCGCACGACGCCTCGCGCGCTCAGCGCTTCTCGAACTGCGCCTGCGCGTAATTGTCGGCGAGCCGGTCGCCGCCCAGCCTGCGTGCGATCGAGGCGGTGAGGTCCGGGCGCAGCCTGGCGATGAACGTCCCGACGCGCAGCGAGGGGGCCAGGACGTCGACCTCACCCCGGTTGCGCTCGATCGCGGAGAGGACCGCGCGCGCGACCTGCTCGGGGCTGCTCGTGGGCGAGCCCGGCGGGAGCTTGACGCCCGACTCCGCGTGCATGCCGGCGTCGCGGATCGGGCCAGGAAAGATTGCCGACACGCCCACGCCGGCGCCATGCAGCTCGGCGCGCATCGACTGAGCGAAGCCGCGCAGACCGAACTTCGTCGCGGTGTACAGCGAGGTGCGCGAGACCCCCAGCTTCGCCGCGAGAGAGGAGATCAACACCACATGCCCCCGACCTCGCCGCGCCATCGCGGGGCTCAGCGCGTGCGTCAGCGCGATCGGCGCTCTCAGATTCACGTCGAGCACGCGGTCGAACTGCTCGACGGTGAAGCCTTCGAGCTGCCCATTAGCGGGCAGCGCCGCGTTCGCCACGAGGATGTCCACCTCACCGGCCTCGCTCACGAGTCGCTCCAACTCCTCCTGCCTGCTCAAGTCGATCGCGATCGCGCGGGCGGGCGGGCCCAACTCCTCGACAAGCCCTTCGAGGATGTCCAGACGACGACCCGTGAGAATCAGCCGGGCGCCCCTGACCGCCAGCGCCCGCGCGATCGCCTGTCCCACCCCGCCGCTCGCGCCGGTCAGCATGACGGTAGAGCCCGAGACGTCCATGAGCTGCAAGCCTATGCAAATGCGCTCCGGGATGCACGTGGTCGCGCTGTTTGGGCCGACGGGCGTCGGCAAGACCGCGATCGCGGTCACCCTCGCGCGCGCGCTTCGCGACCGCGGGGAGCGGCCCGTGGCGATCTCAGCGGATGCATTGCAGGTCTATCGCGGCCTGGAGACGCTGACGGGGGTGGCCTCGAAGGCGCAGCGCGGCGAGCTGGAGCATCGCCTGATCTCCTTCCTGCCCCTGGACGGGAGCTTCAGCGCCGGCCAATACGCCGAGCTCGCGCACGCCGAGATCGACGCGGCGCTGAGCGAAGCTCGCCGTCCGATCGTCGTGGGAGGCACCGGGCTCTATCTGCGCGCGGCGCTCACCGACCTGGATCTCCGTCCTCCACCACCAGAGGGAGTGCGCGAGCGCCTGACCGCCGAGCTCGAGCGCGGCGGCTCGCCCGCGTTGCATGCCCGCCTGGCCAAGAGCGCGCCGTGGGCCGCGGCGGAGATCGACCCCAACGATCGCCAGCGCGTCGTGCGCACGCTCGAGCTGCTCGAGGCGGGGGAGCTGGAGCCGCCCAACGGGCCCTCGCAGCTTTGGACGGATGAGGTGCGAGCGCCAACGCTGCTGGTGGGGCTCGTGATGGAGCGCGAGCAGCTCTACCGACGAATCGACGCTCGCGTGGAGGAGATGCTCGCGCAGGGGGTACGCGAGCAGGTGCTTCGCGCGCACGGCGCCGGGGCAAGCGCGACGGCCCGCAAGGCGCTCGGCTTCGAGGAGCTTCTCTCAGGCGACGTCGAGGCGATGAAGCGACGCACGCGCAACTACGCACGCCGTCAGCTGACGTGGATGCGCAAGCTCGCCGGCGTCGAGCCGATCGACGTCACAGATCGCGACGCCGAGGACGTCGCTCAGGAGATCGCCGAGAAGCTCGGAAAGCTCGAGCGGCCCGAGCTCAACGGAGAGAGCGCCTTAGACACGATCGACACGAAGCCCTAGACTGCTGCGCCGCATGACGATTCACGCCGAGCAATCGCTCCTCGTCCCGACTCCCCCTGCTGAGACAGTCAAGACCAGCCGGGACGGCGACACATGAGGTTCGAGAAGTGGCAGGCGCTCGGGAACGACTACTTGATCCTCGAGCGGGCGGAGCTGCCGTTCGAGCTCACGCCGGCGCGTATACGCAAGCTCTGCGCAGGGCACTTCGGCGTGTTCGCCGACGGAGTCCTGCTGCTGACGCCATCTGAGGATCGGCGCTTCGTGGCGCGGCTGCGCATCTACAATCCCGACGGCTCGGAGGCCGAGCTGTCGGGCAACGGGGCGCGCGAGGCGATCCTCTACCTGCGCCGGCGTGGATGGACAGAGCAGGACATCTTTCAGATCCAGACAGCCGCCGGCGAGATCCGACCGACGGTCACAGGGCCCGACACCTGTCGGGTCGACATGGGTCAGGCCAAGCTCGGCTCCAAGGACTTCCCAGACGGCCCCGGCGACGGGCGCGGCCAGCTCGTCGCCGACGGGCGCGCTTGGAGCTTCCAGCACGTGTCGATCGGCAACCCGCAGTGCGCGATCCACGTCGAGGACCTGGCCACTTTGAGAGCGCTCGACCTGCCGGCGATCGGGCCGGCGATCGAAGCCCACGAGCTGTTCCCCAACCGCACGAACGTGTCGTGGTACACGGAGCTCGAGCCTGGCGCCGACGGTCACGACTCGAGCGAGCTCACACCCGCCTCCGGGGAAAGGGTCGCGCCACATGAGGAGCACGCAGCGGATCGTCGCGCGGCGATTCGCGCACGCATCTTCGAGCGCGGAGTGGGGGAGACGCTTTCCTCCGGGACGGGCGCAACGGGCGCCGCGATCGCCCACCGTCTGGCCGGTGGCCCGGCGCACGTCACGGTGCGGCTCGACGGCGGCGAGCTCGACGTCGAGATCGGAGAGGATCTGCAGGTGAACTTGACAGGCTGGGCGCGCCCGGTGTTCGATGGGCGCCTCAGCGACGACTTCCTAAAGGAGCTGAATGAGACCGAGTGAGCGCCTGAGCCGCATTCCCCCGTACCTGTTCGCCGAGCTCGAGCGCAAGATCGCCGCCAAGAAGGCGGCCGGCGTCGACGTGATCAGCCTCGGCATCGGCGACCCCGACCGCCCGACGCCGCCCCTGATCGTGGAGGCGATGCAGGAGGCCGTCACCGAGCCCGAGACTCACCGTTACCCGTCCAACCGCGGGCGCGCGGACTTCCGCGAAGCGCTCGGCGACTTCTATGCGCGGCGCTTCGACGTGACGCTTGACCCCGACACGGAGATCATCCCGGCGATCGGCGCGAAGGAGGCGATCTTCAACCTGAGCCTGGCCTTTCTCGACCCGGGCGACGTCGCGCTCGCCGCCGACCCCGGCTACCCCGTCTACACCGGCGGGCCGCTGCTCGTGGGCGCCGATCCGGTGGTGATGCCACTCGTGCCCGAGCTCGGCTTCGTGCCGGATCTCGAAGCGATCGACGAACTGACGGCGAGCAGGGCGAAGCTGATGTACCTCAACTACCCTAACAACCCCACGGGCGCCGTTGTGCCTCCGGGATTCTTCGAGCGTGTGATCGACTTCGCCCGCACCTGCGAGATCCTCGTCGTCCACGACAACGCCTACAGCGAGACGACCTACGACGGCTACCGCGCTCCCTCGTTCCTGGCGACCCCGGGTGCGAAGGACGTCGGGATCGAGGTGTTCTCACTCTCCAAGGGCTACAACATGACCGGCTGGCGCTGCGCCGCCGTGCTCGGAAACCCCGACGTCATCGAGGACTACTGGCGTCTGAAGACAAACATCGACTCGGGCCTGTTCGAGGCGGTCCAGCTGGCGGGGATCGCCGCGCTCTCGCCCGACGCGGACGCCGAGGTGGCCTCGATGAACGAGCTCTACCGCCGCCGCCGCGACCTCGTCTGCGACGCGCTCGCCAAGGCCGGTGTCCACGTCACCCCGCCGAAGGGCACGATCTACGTGTGGGCGCCGATACCCGAGGGCTTCGCCAATTCCGCCGCCTACTGCGAGCACGTGCTCGACGAGGCCGGCGTCGCGATCTCGCCCGGTGGCGCGTACGGGCCGAGCGGCGAGGGCTGGTTCAGGATCGCCCTGACGACGCCCGATGACCGCCTAGCCGAAGCAGTCGAGCGTTTGGCTGCTCTGGCGAGCTGATCTACACTGGGAGTAGATGAACCAACCGACCCGGCGCGCGGTTCAGCGCGCGTTTTGCATCGCATCGCTGCCTGACCAGGACAACCTCGACGAGCTGTGCGAGCTGTTGCGCACAGCCGGGGTGGAAGTCGTGGGGGAGATGATCCAGCGACGCGACGCGCCGCACCCCAACACCTACCTGGGCCCCGGCAAGGTCAAGGAGGCAAAGCAGGCCGCGCACGAGTGCGACGCCAACGTGATCGCCTGCGACGACGAGCTGAGCGCGCGCCAAGAGCGCAACCTCGAGCAGGAGCTCGGCGTGCCGGTCGTCGACCGCACGACGGTGATCCTCGACATCTTCGCCACCCATGCCTCCAGCGCCGAGGGCAAGCTGCAGGTGGAGCTGGCCCAGCTCGAGTACAACCTGGCGCGCATGCGAGGTCTGTGGACGCACCTCGAGCGCCTCGGCGGCGGGATCGGCACCCGTGGACCCGGCGAGACCCAGATCGAGACCGACCGGCGCCTGGCGCGCAACCGCATCTCCGCGCTGCGCCGTCGCCTCGAGCACGTGAAGGGCACGCGCTCGGTGATGCGCGCCGAGCGCGAGCGCGCGGCCTTGCCCAAGCATCGCGCTGGCCGGCTACACCAACGCGGGCAAGAGCACGCTGCTAAACGCCATGACAGGCGCACAGGTCGGGGTGCGCGACCGCCTCTTCCACACGCTCGACCCAAGCACGCGCATGCTGAGGATCGGCGGTCGCCCGCACCTGCTGACCGACACGGTCGGCTTCATCCGCAAGCTTCCCCACCAGGTGGTGGACGCGTTCGGGGCCACGTTGG
This sequence comes from uncultured Solirubrobacterales bacterium, assembly GCA_963764655.1. GTDB lineage: Bacteria > Actinomycetota > Thermoleophilia > Solirubrobacterales > Solirubrobacteraceae > Palsa-744. Next base: position 457,419 of record CAVXTI010000001.1, on the reverse strand, counting down.
AGGAGACCCGTCTGGCCGACCTGCTGCTGCACGTCCTCGACGCCTCGGCTCCCGAGCACGATCAGGAGGCGATGCGCAAGGCCGTCGAGGAGGTGCTCGAGGAGATCGGCGCCGGCGAGCGACCGCGCGTGCTCGTGCTCAACAAGGTCGACCTGCTCGACGTGCAGGCACGCGAGGACCTGCGCCTGCGCCACCCCGACGCCGTGCTCGTCAGCGGCGCAAGCGGCGACGGCCTGCCCGAGCTGCAGGCGCGAATCGAGCGAGAGCTGCGCCACACGCTGCGCCCGATGGAGCTGCTCGTTCCCTATTCGCAGGGAGGAAGCCTCGCCGAGCTGCACGACGTAGTCGGCGATCTGCAGCGCAAGGACACACCCGAGGGCGTGCTCGTGCGCGCGCTCGTGCCGGCGCGGCTGGCAGACCGCTATGCGAGGTTCGCTGTGGCCTGAGCGCTTAAACAACTCGACCCGCCGGAGCGGGTCGGGTGTGGGTGTTGGAGGGGCTACCTCCGACCTTTGCCAACGGGGATATAACAGTAGCAAGCATCCTGACAGACGACATGTGCTGGCCCGACCGTGTGACCGAGGCGGGAGCTATCCGCGAGTGCGTGCCCATTGCACTCTGCCCGGCCGGGCTCAGCAAATCGTTGGCGGCGGGCGGGAGACTCGAACTCCATCCGAGGAGCTACCCCGAATTCACCGTTGACAATGGTTCACGTCGACCTCGACGCAACACCCGCCGTCACAGACGATTGTATTCATCGCTTCGGACGGTTCTTGGTCACAACCCTGCTATTCGATAAGCGCGAGCGTGAGCCGCTCTCTCCAGGGTGTCGTCGAGCGTAGTTAGCGTCTCGACGCTTACGCCGAGGGCGGTGGCGATCAGCCAGTCGGCGAACCAGATGTTCTTCGGAAGCAAGGGACCGTGCAGATAGGTGCCGATGACGCTGCCCATGCGAGCGCCCTCAAAGCCACTGCGACCGTCATTACCGTGGCCTTTGAGGACGCGTCCGAGGGGAGTGGCGGCGGGGCGTAGATAGGTGCGTCCGCCATGGTTCTCGAAGCCGGCCAATACGTGCTTCTCGCCGACGCTCTCATGCCCGTCCAAGTCCACCTCGATCGCGACGTTGCCGGTCAGGCGCGGCCCCGGCTGGCGGACGGTGCGCACATCGAGCAGCCCGACGCCCCGCAACTGCTCCTCCCCGAGCGTATAAGACTCCCCGAGCAGCTGATAGCCGCCGCAAACGCCGAGCACCACCGCGCCGCGCGCCGCCGCCCGGTGCAATGCCTCGTGCTTGCCGGCGACGAGGTCCTCGGCGCAGAGCAGCTGGTCGCGGTCCTGGCCGCCGCCGATGTAGTAGATGTCGTGAGCGTCGCCGTCGAGCGACTCGCCGAGCCCGCTGGCGCTCAACTCGAAGCCGATCCCCCGCCATGCGCAGCGGCGCTCGAGCACGAGCAGGTTGCCGCGGTCGGCGTAGATGTTCATCAAGTCGGGGTACAGCGCGCATACCCTCAGGACACGATCCCGCGGCTCGCTCACCGCCATGAGCTGCTCGCCTCCCCGCGCTGGACGAGCAGCTCGCGCAGGGCGAGCATCGCGGTATAGGTCGGGAGCACATACAGCGGCATGCCCGCTGCGCCGTCTGCGCCGGCGTCGGCGTCGGCGTCGGCGTCGGGACGATCATGGCCATCGAGGCCGGCCGCCTCGGGGCGCTCGGCGGCGACGCGGCAGCCGGCGGGACGATCGGCCACCGCGCCGGAGAGCGCAGAGGGGAGATCGTCAACGACGCGGATGCGCTCTGGCTCGATCCCCGCGTACTTCAGCCGCAGCGCGAGCTCGGGGGCGCGCGTGCCCGAGCACGTCGCCACGCGTATGCGCCCGGCGAGCAGCTCGAAGTCGGCATCCCAGATCCAAGAGACGTCGTGACCGTCGGCGGTCTTGTCGTTGAGCACCCCCAGCAGATCATGCGCGCCGGGCTCGAGCGCCAGCGTGCGCAGGACCTCGTTTGCGCCAGCCGGGTTCTTGACGAGCAGGATGCGCGTCTCGCGACCGGCGACGCGCACGGTCTCCGCTCGCCCAAACGCGGCCCTCGTGCCCTCCAGCCCAGCGACGATGTCGGCGAGCGGGATCTCCAACGCTACGGCGAGCGCGGCCGCGGCGAGCGCGTTGTAGACGTTGTAGAGGCCGGGCAGAGCCAGCTTCACCTCCGCGCTTCCCTCAGGAGCGATCAACTGGAAGCGCGCCGCGCGGACCCCTTCGAGCGCCACGCCGCGGGCGAGCACGGTGGGGGAGGGCCGTCGCCGCCCGCAGGAGGAGCAGTGGTAGTGGCCGAGATGGCCGAGATAGACGGCGTCGAAGCGTATAGGGCGCACCGCAGCGGCGGCAGTGCTTGGCATCGGCCGCGTGGGCCATGCCCTCGAGCGCGAGCGCGTCATCCTCGACGCCGTAGTAGAGAGCTCCGGATCGCTCGCGCCCAAGGTCGGCCACAAGCGGGTCGTCGGCGTTGCAGACAAGGCGCGCGCTTGAAGCCGCCCCGCCGCGCACGGCGCCGGCCCAGCGCTCGGCGATCGTCTCGAGCTCGCCGTAGCGGTCGAGCTGGTCGCGGAACAGGTTGCCGAGCACGACCACGCGCGGGCGCAGCTCGACCGCGAGCCGGTCGAGCCACAGCTCGTCGACCTCGAAGAGGCCCAAGTCGCCGGCGATCGTGCCATGCGGGCCGGCCGCCGCAAGCAGCGTCGAGGCGATCCCGCCTGCCATGTTCGCCCCAGCCTGGTTGTGCACGAGCGCGATCCCGGCGCGCTCAAGGATGCTCGACGCCATCGCCGCGGTCGTCGTCTTGCCGTTGGTGGCCGAGACGAGCACGCTGCCCTCGCGCAGGCGCCCGGCGAGCGCCGCGATCGCAGATGGGTCCATGCGCACCAGCAGCTTGCCAGGCAGGCTCGTGGCGCCCCCGCCGCGCAAGCGGGAGAGCGTGCCAACCGCGCGTGCGAACGCCAGCTTCGGCCCTAGCAGCGTGCTCATAGCCGCGCCGCGGCGTCCGCGCCATCCTGCCCGTCGAGGAAGGCGTCGGCGCCCGGGCCGCCGGCCGGCACGAGCACCCGCACAGCGCCACGCACGGCCCTGACCCGCACAGGCAGCTCGGCGATCGGGTCGCCGTCGGCGTACATCGTGAAAGGACGGTCAGCGCCAACAGACACTTCGCGTGCGCGAAAGACCTTCACGCCAGGCTCCCGCACGTGATCTCCCTTGAACACCTTCGGCAGGATCCTCGTCACGAACCTGATCTTGCTGATGCTCTCGAGAACCACAACGTCGAGCATGCCATCGTCGAGGAGCGCGTCCGGCGCCGCGCGCATCCCGCCGCCATAGGTCTTCGAATTCGCGGCGCCCACCGTATAGGCCACGAAGCTGTGGCGCTCGCGGCGTGGCTCGCCCGCCGGCGTGTGCTCTTTAGAGCGCGCTCCGGCCGGTGTCTCGGAGTCGGTCAGCTCGATCTCAAAGCGAGCGGGACGCCAAGACAGCAGGGCACGCAGCGCTCCGTAGGCGTACACGAGCCCACCCAGCCACGCCGGAGCCTCGTTTGCGATGCGGTTGGCGTCGCTGTCGAAGCCCGCGCTCGCGATCCCCACGAACGCCTGCCCACCGACCTCGCCGAGATCGAGCTTGCGGGAGAAGCCGCCGGCGACCGTGGCGCAAGCTTGGACAGGATCTGAGGAGATGCCGAGCACGCGCGCAAGGTCGTTGCCGCGCCCGCCTGGCAGCAGGCCAAGCAGCGCATCCGGGATCTCGCGCAGCGTGTCGGCCACCGCGCCGATCATGCCGTCGCCGCTCAAGCACACGACGGTCTCCCCGGCGAGCGCAGCCGCGCGCGCGAGCTCGCGCGCGTGCTCGAGGTCGCGGGTGAGCTCCGCGCGCGCCTGAAGGCCGTGGCCTTCGAGCGCGACCAGCACGTCTGGCAGAGCGCGGCCGGCTCTGCCGCCACCGGCGGACGGGTTCACGATCAGGCACACAGGCGCTGGCATCGCGCAAGCGTATTGGGCGAGCGCGCGCATGGCTTGACTACCGTCAATATCGGGAGTGTTTGGGAATAGCGAAGGGACGCTTAAGAATGAGCGAACATCGCTCGGAATGGCGGGATGCACGACTATGCTGCGCGGATGCTCGTCCGCTCCCGTGCACGCCGTCTGCTGTGCTGCTCGGGGGCCGCAGCCATCGGGCTGGTGGCGACGGCGTGCGGCGGCTCCACCGGGGGCGACGGCACGCAGTCAAGCACGACCCATCCATCCAAAGGACACGCTCTCGCCGCCTCCAAGGCAAGCTCGAGACCGCTCGCGGGTAAGTGCGCCTCTGTCGCGGCGCCCGCCCCGAAGGGCGCCCAGAGCGTTCACAAGCCGGCGCTGACGCTCGACCCAGCCAAGCGCTACGTCGTGAGCCTCGCCACCAACTGCGGCACGATCGAGATTCAGCTCGACGTGCGCAAGGCTCCACGCACGACCGCCTCCTTCGCCTATCTGGTCAAGCGCGGCTTCTATGACGATCTCACCTTCCATCGCGTCGCCGCGGGCTTCGTGATCCAGGGTGGCGATCCCAACGGCGACGGCTCGGGCGGTCCCGGCTACAGCGTCGTCGAGCCCCCGCCGAGCGACATGCGCTACACGCGCGGGACGGTCGCGATGGCCAAGACAAGCAACGATCCCGCGGGCGCGTCGGGCAGCCAGTTCTTCATCGTCACGACGCAACAAGCGCCGCTGCCGGCGCAATACGCGCTAGTCGGAGACGTCGTGGGCAGCTTCGCCGCGGTCGCGGCGATCTCGAGACTTCCCACCGATCCGCCGCAGGACGGCGCCCCCAAGACGCCGGTCGTCATCAGCCACGCGACGCTCTCCTCGAGTTAGCGCGCTCTCGGCTCAGCGAGCATGCGCTCGACGGACTGGGACTGCCGCGGGCTAGCGCGACGGGCGCTGCGCCGCGGCGCTCGCGCGGTCGCGCCGTCGCCGACCGATCATGGCCGCGATCGCGACGCCCGCGATCGCCAGGAACAGTCCGAGCAGGATGCCCGGGGCGAGCCCGAGCCCGCCAAATGGCAAGGCGATCAGCTCCACAACTCCCAGCCCGAGCGCGAGCAGCGCCAATACGAGCGCGAGGATCAGCAGGATGCCGCGAATCCGCGCGAGGATCCCCGCGCTGGCGGGAGGGATCAACAGCCCCATCGCTCGCAACGCGAACATCTGCCGGCCGCTCGGTGGCGTCTGGCCAAGCCGCTCGACCGCGTCCTTGAGATCGCCCGCGCGCCGCTCAGCGAGCGCCAGCGAAGCGTCGGCCATGCGCCTGAGCTGCATTCGTTCCTGGGGGCGGGCGGCGGCGATCGCACGCTGGAAGTAGGCGCGAGCCTGCTCGGCGTCGAAGCGCTCGGATGCTCGTGCCCCGAGGATCGCGAGCGCCGCGGACTTGTACTTCGTCTCCGTCTCGAGCTCCTCGTCGCTGCGCTGCTCCAGCGCTTCGATCGCCTGCTGGGCGCCGCGCTGCTCGACGCGGATCTGTCGCTGCTTGGGAGCCATCGCCAGCCCATTCTATGGGGGACTCCCGCGCGGGGGCGGCGAGGCCTCCAGCGATAGCTGGCGCGATGGGCCTCAAGCGCTATTCTCGCTTCTCCTGAAACGTCTCAGATCGATGCGTCGAATCCGCTCGCACATACAACTCGTCGCCGCGCTCGTCGCCGTCTGCCTTACCGGGCAGGTGGTCGGCGTTGGCCTCGCCGCCGCCGCCAACAGCCCGACGATAGACAAGGCGGCGCTCAACAAGCAGGTGCAGGAAGCGATCGCGAAGGCCAAGGCGGAAAAGGGCGCTGGCGCTCAAGGGGCGACAGGCGCGGGGTCGGCAGGCGCCGGCACAGGGTCCTCGGGCTCAGAAGCCTTCTCGAACTTGACCGGCGGCACGGGCGGCCAAGAAGAAACGACGACCCCGACGACGGCCACAACGGCCGCCTCGTCCTCCTCCGGCCTCTCGATCAACGTGCTGGTGCCGATCTTCGCGGTCGGGCTCGTCCTGCTCGGCGGCATCGCATTCTTCATCATGCGCGACGCGCGCGGCATGGCCCCCGCTGGTGACGGGCTCGCGAGCGCGAGCTCTGTGCAGGACAGGGCGGCCCGTCAGCGCAAGCGCCGTGCGAAGGCCAAGGCGGCGCGCCGTCAGCGCAAGCGCAACCGCTGATCCCGCGCCCTCGCCGCGCGGGATCAGCGCTCAAGCGACTAGCCGAGACGTCCGCCAGTCACTAATGGCGATGGTCTCGTCGGCCTTCTTTCGGCAGCAGCGCGGAGTGCCAGTCCTTCTCCCTCCTGATCCACCGCTGGTGTCGTGGTACGGCTCACCGACAGGCTTGCCACAGCCTCGAATCGAGGCCTGGCACACGGCTTGCTCGGCTGCGCACCGCACTCCCTGCTTGACAGAGTGGCGGTCCTAGACCTATAACAGAAGCCCGTATAACGGGATTATGTCAAAGATCGGACGATTGAGCAAGCTCTTTGGCGTCAAAAGGCACGAATCCACAGCCCGCGGGTGAGGACGAGACGACGCTTTCTGGTTTGACGCTGAGGCTCGCCAGCTCCCAAGCGATCGCCGTCCGTCCAAATCAAACCAGCGGTCACCAGCCGAAGCTCTGTCGGTCATCGAGCGCGCGGCATGCCCTGGGTCAGCGCTTGACGCGGGCGGGCGCGAGCACCCGGCGCGGGCGACTACGCACGCGTGCCGGGGATGGCGGCGGGGGTGAGGCGTGCGGGCCGCGACGCGGGCCGCGGGGGAGCGGTGGTAGCCCCGGACGCGGATCCGAGGGGGCACCCGGAAGCGTCTTGCTCCCGCCCTCCTCGTCGGAGTCCGAGCGCTGCTTGTCTCCCAGTGCGCTCATCGCTGTATCCGAGCGGAACGGCAGCCACAGCATCAGCGAGGCCGCGAGGAGCTTGACGAGCCCCATCAGCGTGAGCAGGAGCCATAGAGCCATCACCCTCGATGCTACTACCGCCCGCCGGCGCCTTCCAGTGCGCCCCCACAGCACGCGCCCCGGCACATCGGCAGCCAATTTGTAGGACGACCCGGAGACAGCACATCGCTTCGCGACAGACAACTGAGACCTTCAACGCGACACGCGATTGAGACCACGAGGGCGGGATAATCCAGCTTGCCGCTATAGGCGGGCCGTTGAGCGATCAAAGCGAGTCAGGCGGTCGCTCCTTACCAGAGCGGGCGGGGCCGCTCAGTCGGCTTGTGGCGCCGTTGGCGCTCCCAGCCCTTGGAGCAGCAGGCTGAGGATCACGCCGAGGGTCGAGGGATCGATGTTCTCTGGGTCCGCGAGGTGCTCGATGGCGATGCCGTTGGAGAGCGCGAGCACCGCGACAGCGAGTTGATCGGCGGGGGCGGGGAGGTCCACGCCGACCTGGGCGGCCTGCTGTTCGAGGAAGCGCGCAATGACCTCGCGCGCGGCGCGTCGATGGCGAGCGAACTCCTCCCTTAGGCTCGGGTCGCGCACGGCTCGGGCCCAGAACTCGATGAACAGGAGGTGCCAATCGACTTGGCTTGAGATCAACCCCATCAACCCGCTTCCAGCATCAGATGTCATCGTCTCCGGCCTGCTCTGGCGTTCCACGGCTTCTGCGACTAGCGTGAGTCGCTCGCCGATGCGCTCAGTCATCAGGGCGTAGAAAAGCTCGTCCTTGCCGGCGAAGCTGGAGTAGACGGCGCCCTTGGTCAAACCCGCCGCGGCGGCAACGTCGTCGAGCGATGCGCGGTCGTAGCCACGTTCGGCGAAGACCTCGCCGGCGGCCTGCAGCAGACGCGCACGCGTCTGGGCGCGGGTCGGGCGCGAGCGCTTCTTCGGCTGCTTCTTGTCCGACGACATGGGGACATGATACTGTCAGGTATTCAATACCATCTAGTATCGAAATTCTTAGTCATCGCGTCACGGCCTGAAAGGCTCTGGATGTCCACACTTCGCCAGCCGGTGCAGCCTGAGGCGTACGGCGCAGCCGCCGGCCGCGGGCGACTCGAGGGGCGCAAGATACTCATCGTCGGCGCTGGCCAGCAGAGTTATGACCTCGACGATCCCCCCGTCGGCAACGGCCGCGCGATCAGCCGACTGCTCGCCCGAGAGGGGGCGCGCGTCGCGGTCGCGGACCTCAACGCCGCCGCCGTGGAGGAGACCGCCCGCCAGGTGCACGCGGAGGGCTCAGCCGCGGTCACAATCGTTGCCGATGTCGGCGAGCCGGCCGAGATCGAGCGCATGGTGGCCAAGGCTCGAGCGGGACTGGACGGCCTCGACGGACTCGTCGCCAATGTGGGCATCGTCGGCGGATGGGGTCTGGATCACACAAGCGCGGAGGACTGGGACCGTGTCTTTCAGATCAACGTCCGCGCCCATTACCTGACCTGCAAGCACGCGCTGGCCGCGATGCCGGACGGCGCCGCGATCGTGCTCACCTCTTCGATCGCCGCGCTCATGCCGGCCAACGAGGTCGTCGCCTATCACTCCTCCAAGGCGGCACTCGACGGCTTGGGCATGTGGCTGGCCAAGCACGCCGCTGCGCGCGACATCCGGGTCAACATCGTCGTTCCCGGGCTGATCGACACCTCGCTCGGGCGCCTGGCCAGCAAGGCCGACCCAAGCCGCGAGGAGCGTCCGATTCCGCTCGGGCGCCAGGGCACCGCATGGGAGGTCGCCTACGCAGCCGTGTTCCTGCTCTCCAACGAGGCCAGCTACATCACCGGGCACTCGCTGCCCGTCGATGGCGGGCTCCTCGCCCTGCGCTGAGCCGATGGCTCGACTTCCTTACGTCGACGAGCAGGCCGCATCGCCAGAAGTGCGCGCGGCGCTCGACGCGCTCCCGCAGCTCAATATCTTCCGGATGCTCGCCCAAGCCGATTCAGCGTTCGCTCCATACTTGGGTTTCGCGGGCGTCCTGCTCGCACAGCTGGAGCTCGATCCCAAGCTGCGCGAGCTGGCGATCCTGCTCGTTGCCACACGCACCGGTGCGGAGTACGAGTGGGTGCAACACGTCGGCATCTCAAAAACACTCGGAATCCACGACGAGCAGATCTCCGCCGTGGAGCGAGGCGACCTTCAAGCCGCGTGCCTCGACGCCGATGCCCGAGTCATCCTCTGCTTTGCCTCCGAGGCGCTCGAGCTGTCACGTGTAAGCGACGCGACCTTTGCCGCCATCAGTGATCGCTTCCCACCTCGCCAGATCGTCGAGCTGCTGCTCGTAATCGGGAGCTACCACATGCTTGCGCGCCTGATGACGACGCTGGACATCGACATCGACCCAGCCGTCGGAAGCGCCGTCCTTGATGAAGCAAAGCGCCGCCTGACGCGCTAGATCGAGAGCTTTCTGTCCGACGACCCGGTGCTTGGTTCTGAGCGGGTTTGCAGGTCGCAGGAGCGTGAAACCGTGGCTTGTTTGCCGCCCGGTGAGCTTCCGGTGGCGTATGAAAGTCTTGTGGCTGCTCTGGAGGCGTCTGGGGTGCCGGTGCCGGCGTCTCAGTGGGCGGCTCGTCAGGAGGCTGCTGATGTGTTGCCGGGTTTGGAGGGTCAGCCTGGGTTTGGTGGTCTTCGTCGTTGTGATGCGACGGTTGATCTTCAGCCGGGATCTCGTGCTCGTGGTCTTGCGATTTTGGCTGGTGTCGCGGCTGTGTCTACTACGGCTCCGCGTTCTCAGGCAGAGGTGCGTTTTGCGAAGGATGGGTCGGGTTCGGTTGAGACTGTGTATGTGCGTTGGTACTCAGGTGTCAAGATTTTGGGTCAGTGGTACGACAAGGGTTTGGAGTCTGGTTGTGTGCCGAGGGGGGAGAGGGTGCGTGCCGAGGATCGTAGTGCGGCGATCGCTGAAGCTGTACAGGTCAGGACCTTGGTGTGGGAGCAGCAGGCGCTTCGCCACCAACGAATCCTCGTGGCGCGTGTCTTGCGCGAAGCGGAAGCGTGGGCTCCGCTCGACGAGCTGCTTGCGTCTGTGCGTGATCTCTAAAGGCTAGGTTCTCAGTTGTCGAATAGTTGGAAGTGCCAACTCACCGTGAAGAGCCTTGGGAGCGGGATCGACGTGCTGCTGGAGATCTGCAGCAGCCGTTAGTCGGGGGTCAACCTACGCCGTTTTCGCGACCACTCGTGTTGCGACCGGTGCGTCGTCGTTTCCGGCCTCGGCTGGTCATGACGTCGTCAGAACGGCGTGCTGTTCGATTGATGGGTCGGCTGTTGCTTGGTGGTTGTGTCGTATATGCGACGCTGCATCATTCTGTCTTCCTGGTGTGGTAGCGCTCGAAAAATGGTGTTTTGCAGGTTTTTGGTTTACATAAGATACATTATCGAGCGTAGGTTGGTAGTGGGTCAGTTTGAGAGTGAGACGTGCGGCGTCCCGTTCATGTGAGACGGGAATCCCGTTGATCTGAGACAGCCGAATCCCGTTCATGTGAGACTCTGGACGTCTCATCCATATGAGACCCAGCGCCACTCGAACAACTTGAGAGACGACAGATGACGGCAGGCCGCGCGATCGACACCCGCGCCCACGCAGTCGCGTGGGCGAAGGCTGACCCGCCGCTACCTGCCCGGTCGTGATGTGGGCTTGTGCGCCAGGAAAAGGTAGCGGTTGAGACTGAGGAAGTAGTTGGGGCCGAGTTCAGTTAGGTCTTGTGCCCATGCTGTGGCTTCGGCCTCGCTCACGCCGTTGCGATCGGGTACGAACGTGGCGATCAGCTCAAGCATTCCGGCGCTGTAGGTGTTGGGGTCATAGCCGGCGTTGAACAACGGCACGATTTGGCGGTCGATGACTTCCAGTCCAGCATCGCGCAGCAGCCGTGTGAGCGTACGCGGCAGATGAGGGTCAACGAGGTGCTCCTCCCACGCGGCGAGCACCCGGTCCATGCGCTCGTTGTTGCTCGAAGCCCATACGATCGAGTCCCAGTCGGTGTCAAGCACGAGCGCCCGGCCTCCCGGGCGCAGCACCCGCCCTAGCTCCAGCAGCGCGGCGGGAACATCATCGACGTACTCGTACACCTGTGTGCAGACCGCGACGTCGAAGCTCGCATCCGCATAGGGGAGCGTGTGCGCACCAGCTTCTTGGTACTCGATCGGGCCGCTGCCGGCTGGTGGCCTGCGCGCCCTGGCGAGGGCAAGCATGTTCTCGCTGACGTCCACCCGCAGATCCGCCCGCTCCTCCCGACAGCAACGGCCATTTCGCACGCGAGTAGACCAGGACCCGAGCCGATGTCGATCGCGCGCTCGCCGGGCTGGAGCGCGAGTGCCCGCAGGATCGTTTGGCGCTGTTCGATGACATCGGGCGTGGTGTAGATCCTCTCTACGCGCCGGGAGGCCTCCTCGTCGAATTGCAGTGTGGCGCTCATAGTTCGCCTTCGGTTGGTGAATGGCTCACTCTAGGGAACGCCAGGGTACACCTGATGTTCGATACGGTGTCTTGATCGGTCGCTGAGCAGCCGATAGTACCTGCGGGCGAGGTGGCGCTTGAGGCAGCGCATGGCCTCCATCCGTGTCTTGCCCTCGGCTTCCTTGCGCTGCAAGTAGGCGCGGGTCTCAGGGTCCAGGCGTCCGCGGGTGATCGCGATGACATGCAGAGCCCGATTGATCTGGCGGTTGCCCCCGCGGTCCAAGCGATGGCGGTCGTGTCGGCCCGAGCACACTGCGCTGTCCGCAGGCACCACGCGCCCCGCGGTCACCGAGGGCGACAGCCGAGGGTCTCTCACACGATGTGAGACCTCCCGCCCGGACGCAGACCCGTGCTGATCGCGCAGCGGCGCCCGCGCCGAACGTGTCGCGTCGGATGCTCGGCCCGCCTGCTGGACCTCTAGCAGCAGTCGCCCTCGCCGCCGCTCGTCTCGGCGAGAAAGCCAAGCGGCGCGCAGTCGCCGCAGACCTCACCGGCCCACGCCTCGCGGCCCTCGCTCACAGCAAGGCCGGCGATCCCCAAGCCCGCGACCAGATCAAGCCACCACCAACCGAGGGCGGCGTTGGCGAGGATGCTGATCAGCACCGCAGCGGCGCTGATCGCGCACAGCCACGACTGCGCCGCATCCCCGGCGGTCGCCGCGGAGCCCAGCTGCGTGGCGACGCGACCCTTCGCGCGGGCCAGCAGCGGCATCAAGACGATCGCCCCGGCCGCCACAGCAACCCCGGGCCAGCTCACATCCGGGTGCGGGCCGCCCGCGAGCGCCGTGATCGCGTCGAACGTCACATAAAACGCGAGCGCGCCGAAGCAGATCGCGATGAGCTGCTGCGCGCGGCGCTCGGCCGTCGCAGAGCCGGTGCGGCTGCCGGTGTAGAGCCAAAGAATCGTCCCGGCGGAGGCAAGCTCGATCAACGAGTCCAATCCGAACCCGAGCAGCGCAACCGAGCCCGCGACCAGCGCCGCGACGATCGCCGCACCCGCCTCGATACTCATCCACGCGATGCTGAGCAACGAGAGCATCCTCGCGCGGCGCACGAGCCGCGAGCGGCTCCTGGCGCCCGGCGCGATGACCGACAGCAACGGGACCTGCGTGCTCATACCGACATCTCCGGCTAACTCCTGGTCTCGGGCCGTGGGTCGTCTTCCAGCTCGGTCTGAGCGACCATCAGGACGTAACCATCCGGGTCGGTCAGGTACGCCTGGGCGGCGGCCCGGTCTGCACACCCCTTCAACTCGACGAGCTTCCCGTCGCGGATCGTCACGACCACGTAGGCGATCCCGTCGTCCAGCGGACGCTGGTCGTCCAACAGCGGCATCTCGGGCCGAAAGGCGACCAGCACCCGCGGCCCGTCCTGGATCGTCGCCTCGATCGTGCCGCGCACACCGCCGGCGAGGTTTCGGCTCATCGTTTCGATGATCGCCTCGCGGCCCTCGCAGTTCCACGGCCCGTCGGTCACCGCCCGCCAGCGCGCGTCCGCCGCCAGCTCCTGCTCGAGGACCGACAGGTCCCGACGGGAGATCGCCACCCACAGCCGCTGGATCAGAGCTACCTCTGGGCTCTCGTTGATCACGCTCATCTTCGCTCGCCTTCCTTTTCGCATCTGGTCTTGAGTCCTTACGTGTCGTCTCAGGTCGCGGCGCGCGACGCACACGAACTAGCGAACGTCAGGGAGGCGGACGAGGATAGGCCGCATACGGAAGTGGTCAGCGTCAACCAGGCACGCACAGAAGGCTACTCCCCGCCCGCCGGGCGCTCAACGCCAGGACAGAGACCCGATTGCGTTGGCACACTCCTGGGTGTGCTCACCCTCTTCGGTGCCTGTGCCGTCACGTTCATGGTCGTGATGTACGCGCTCGAACGACGCGGCCGAGTCTTCATCCTCGCCTTCGCTTGCGGCTGTGCATTCTCGAGCGTCTACGGCTTCCTCGCAGGCACATGGCCCTTCGGCGTAGTCGAGGCGGTTTGGGCCCTGATCGCTCTGAAGCGCTACCGATCGACGTCACCAGTGCACGCGCCCCCGGCCGAGACCTGACCGTGCCCTCCGTCACCTATGAACTCGTCAAGGGCGAACTGCACCGTCACGGCACCCTGCGTCACGCTCACCCCCACACCGAACCGCACGAGCACGATCGCCATGAACACCCGCATGACGACCACGACGAGCACACGCATGGCCACTCGCACGGGCTTGTTGACGAGAGCGTCAAGCGCTCGCGCGATGGGGTTCGGGCCGTCACGCGCACGCTGGGGATCCTCGCCGGCACCGCAACGGTGCAGGCGGTCGTGTTCGCCTTCAGCGGCAGCCTGGCGCTGCTCGCTGACCTGATCCACAACGGCGGCGACGCGCTGACCGCGATTCCGCTCGGCATCGCGTTCGCGCTGCGCTCCCCGAGCGCCGAGCGCCTCGCGGGCCTGGCGGTCGTGGCGGCAATCTTCATCTCCGCGTGCGTGGCCGCGTATGAGTCGACTCTGCGTCTCGTCCATCCTTCGACACCGAGCCACCTGCTCGCGCTCGCGCTCGCAGGAGCGATTGGGTTTGCCGGCAACTGGCTGGCCGCGCTGGTACGCACTCGCGCCGGGCACCGGCTCAACAGTCCTGCCCTGGTGGCCGACGGTAATCACGCCCGCGTCGACGCATACGTCTCGCTCGCGGTCATCGCGAGCGCCGCAGCCGTCGCGGCTGGCGTCCCGATCCTCGATCCGCTGATCGGCTTGGGGATGACCGTCGTGATCTTGCGCATCACTCGCGAGAGCTGGCGCACGATACGCGGACACCCGCACCACCACTAGCGCGCGCGAACACTCTCGTCCAGGCGATCGCCACCTGGCCCATGTTGGTCTGCGGTAGCGACGATCTCGTGGCCGTCAGAGCGCACCCTGTGGGCTAGAGATCGCTCGCTTTCCGCGTGGTGAAAGGGCTCAACGACCGGCCCACGGCTGGATCCGCAATACAGGCAGTCCATGGAGTCGGCACTGATCAATCTGTTGCTCGTGCCGATCGCCGAAGCCGTCACACCGCTCCCCGCTGAGGTCGCGAGCGAACACCACGACGGCGTGCTCCGCGTACGGATGCCGAGCCGCGCGATCGTGGTGGCGGGCTGGGCGCCGGCGCACTGTTCTGGTTAGGGTTGAACCTCGTAGTAGAGGTTGGCGGGGTCCTCGAAGTCGTGCACCCGGAAGCGGGTGAAGCCGGCGTCGCGCGCCAGCTGCTCGGCCTTCCGGGGTGGCAGGCCGATGGTGCCCAGCCCGGCGCCGCCTGGCTCGGACAGCGCCGAGGACATGCACGAGGCGATCGAGAAGCCGAGGAACATGGCGAGCATGGGGTTGCGGCGGTTGCCGGCCCAGGTGTCATCGCAGCGGACCTCCTTGACCAGCCAGGTCCCGTCCTCGGCGATCGCACGCCGGATGGCGGACGCTGCCGCATCGGGCCGTGTCATGTCGTGCAGGCAGTCGAAGGTGAGCACCAGCGAGTAGTCGCTGCCTTCGGGTAGCTCCTCGGCCCGGCGGTGGACGATCTCGACGTTGGTCAGGCCCGCCTCTGCCACCCTGGCAAGGGCGCGCTCGACGGCCAGGCGCGAGAGCTCGTACCCGTGGAACGTCGACCGCGGATAGGCCTCGGCCAGGGTGCTCAACGCCACCCCCGCCCCGCACCCGACGTCGGCTACGAGCGTCCCCGCAGCGAGCCGGTCGGCCACTCCGTCCAGCGCCGGCAGGATCGTGGGCACCAGGCTGAGGCGGGCCCACGGGCCGAGCATCCGCTCTGTGCGATGCACCCCCTCCGCGCCGTGGCGATCGTAAGGCAGCCCGGTGCCGGTGCGGAACGCATCGGCCAAGTCGTCCACCAGCGCCGGCTCGGGCGGCGGGCCGAAAGCGCCAGCCGCGAACTGCAGGCTCTCTTCCTCGCGCGCGAGCACCAGGGCGCCAGCCGCGGTCAACTCGAACTGCTCCCCGTCCTCGGACGCCAGCAGGTCGGCCGCTGCGTTGCCCCGGAGCCACTCGTACAGCCAACGCGGGTGCAGCCCCGTCCGGCTGGCGAAGTCCTCCGCGGTGACCGGCCCTGCACCGTCGAGCACCCGATACAGCCCGAGCCGGTCGCCCAGGTGGACCAGCAGCGAGACCATCTCACCCTGCTTGTAGCTCCACACGCGAAACGCGAACCTGGCCACGTCGTCAGGGTCGGGCGGGTCGGTGGGCGTCCTCGCCGCGCTCGTCACTGCGCTCTCGTCCTACTCCGCCGCCTCAGCCGCTGCTGCGAGGCCTCGCCTGCAGTGGTCCATCAGCACGTTGTAGTCCTCGACCTTTGAGATCTCGAAGTATTCAGCGTCGGTGACAGCCTCGAGGTTGTGGCCGGGCGCCCAATAGTAGGTCTCACCAGCCGTGAAGTCACGAGCGCCGTCTGCGCCATGGACCCGCATCGTGCCACTGACGATGTAGCCCCAGTGCGCGCACTGACACCGATCGTCCGGGAGCCCAGCAAACAGCTCGTCGGTCTTTCCGCCCGCCTCCAGGCGGATGAGACACGTGGCGAGACCATCGAAGTCCTTGCGCCGGATTGCTACCCCCGGCCCTTCCAAGTCGCTTGGGAGATCGTCCCACCCCAATCCGTCCGCCATGTCCCGCTCCTCTTCTGTCAGTTTGGGTTCGTTGCGGCTCGAACATCGCTCGTCCTGGCCGCGCGTGCGGCGGTCGTCACTCTATATCCTGGTGCGATGGTGGATGGGCGCTGGCGCTATCCGCGTTCGGCTAGGTAGCTTGCCGGTGCGCAGGCGGCTGGCTACGGGGTCAGGTCGCTGACTATCTGGGCGGCTGGATGGATGTCGGATATTCGGGTCACGTTCGCGCCCGCGTAGAGCGGCCCGGAGTCCAGAAGGCTGGCCGGTCCATCGTCCAGGGCCATTGGCGGGCCCAGAAAGGGCAGTGATGGTCGCTGGACCTGAAGCCCGCGATCCTGGAGCCTTTCCGGGACTCGCAGCACGACTGGCGAGGCGAGCCGGTTGACGAGCCGGATCCAGCGCGGCCCGCGCGGGTCCTCGCCCAGCCAGCGACGGGTCGCAGCGTTCGGGATCACCCGATGCGGCGCGTCAGCCCACCCAAGCCCGAACAACTCGGTCAGCACCGTGCTGTCGGCCTCCAGGCAGCGCTGCTTGTAGTCAGGATGCGCGCGGCTCTCGTCGCTGAGGAGGAAGCGCGTGCCCAAGACGGCAGCGACCGCGCCGGCATCGAGCGCTTGTCCCACGCCTGATCGGTCAACGATCCCTCCGGCCGCGAGCACCGGGACCTTGACCGCAGCCCGAACGTGCTCGACCAACTCGAGTACCGGCGTCCTACCGCGAACGTGCCCGCCGGCCTCGACGCCCTGGGCTATCACCGCGTCAACTCCCGCCGCCTCCGCGGCTCTTGCCTCCTCGACTGAGCCGCACTGGTGGACCCACGTTCCCTGGGCAAGCCTGCGTGGCTTGCCCCAAAAGGTGACGATCACGTCGGCGTCCGCCGCTGCCTGCACATCCCCGGGCCGAAGAAGCGGCAGCACGAGGTTGACCGCGATTGGCCGGTCGGTGAGTCTCCGGGCCGCAGCCAGCTCCGCAGCGATCGGTGCGCGGGCGCCCCCGATCGTCCCCAGCCCGCCGGCCTCAGATACAGCCGCAGCAAGCTCATGGCGGGCCACAGCGCCCATCCCCGCCTGAACAATCGGCGCCGGCAAACCACGCAAGTCGACCACTGCAGTCACCCCGCGAGCAGCCTACCGGCTGCGTATCACCGCCCCTGAAGGGAGCTGAGCCGCATGATCGCGTCGAGCGTGTCCTCACGATCGACATGGCTGTCATTGCGATCACGAACAAGCTCCTCGACCGACCACGGCCGCTGATCGTCCGCTACGCCGATCGCGATACCGAGCGCGGACAGTCCGGCCCGCAGCTTCCGTGTGCGGAGTCCGACGGTGGAGAGCCGAGCCAGGTCGGAAGCCGGTAGGCGCCGGCGGCCCACGGTCGCGCTCGCGGTCACGACGGATCCTCGCCCGCCGGGCGGGTGTCGGCGACGATGTGGCCGTCGAGGATCTCGACCTTGCGGGACATCCGCTCGGCGATCGCGTGGTCGTGGGTGATGACCACGATCGTCGAGCCCGCCTGGTTGAGCTGGTCGATCAGCGCCAGGATCGACTGCCCGGTCGCCTGGTCGAGGTTGGCGGTCGGCTCGTCGGCCAGCACGATCGCCGGTTGCGACGCTTGCCGAGCCATTTCTTCGCGCCACCGAACGCGTACGCGCCGACCACGCAGGCGTGGGCCTCGGCCTCGCAATCGTCGAGAGCATCACCCGAGCACACGACGGCACCCTCACCCTCACCCCCCCGAGCCGCTGGCGGGCTCTGCGTCACGGTGCAACTCCCCGCCGCGCCACCGCACACCGACAGTTGACGATCAGGGGAATTGCCCCCCGAGAGGAATAGTCAAGGCATGTGGATCAGCGTGTCATGCGCGTGAGGGTCATGGCGCGGCGGCGGTATGAAGCCTGAGCCGTAGAATCGCGGTCGTGCCGTTCACGCTCAGGAACCTTAGAGAGGATCTGGAGGACCTTGGGTCCAACTTCGACGGCGCGCCGGACCTGGAGTTCCGCATGGCGAGCAAGGCGCTCGAGCTCGAGCAGTCCGGTCTCAGCTATCAGCGCATTCCGCCCGACTATCGCTTCCCGTACGGCCACACGCACAAGGAGCAGGAGGAGGTGTACGTGGTCGTGGGCGGGAGCGGGCGGATGAAGCTCGACGACAAGATCGTCGAGGTCAAGGAGTGGGACGTGGTGCGCGTCCCGCCCGGTATGTGGCGAGGCTACGAGAGCGGGCCAGATGGCCTCGAGATCCTCGTGTTCGGTGCGCCCAATCTCGGCGAAAATCCGCGAGAAGACGTCGAGGGTCAGCGGGACTGGTGGGCCGACTAATAGCGCTTCGCGTCTCGGGCGGGCACACTCCACCGTGATGCGGAAGCTGATCTATTCGATGACTGTGTCGCTGGACGGCTACATCGCCCCTCGCGCACCCTGGCGGGACCGGCGACAAGAGTCGGGGCGATCTGGTGGTCGCCCTATCGCAGACAATGATGAGCAGGACACTTCCCAGCAATTTCCGAGCCTCGCTCGACATAGGAGCAACGGGCAGGCGCTCGCGGCGGCCGAGTGTCCCTCACCCATCGGGCCGGAAGCGTCGAACGCACGTTGGACGCGAAGTGACACGGCTTGCGGAACCTGCTTGGATCGGAGAGCGAGCACACGGCGAACGAGGAGGTAGGTGGCGTGAACATAGAGTTCCTCTCAACTCTGGCGGTGATCGCGCCCGATCCGCCCGCCAGTCGCAAGCTCTACGTCGACACGCTCGGGCTCCCGCTCGAGAGCCACGGCGACGATTATCACCACAGCGAGCACATCGCCGGCTGCAAGTCCTTTGGCATCTGGCCGCTGTCCCAGGCCGCAGAGGCGTGTTTCGGGACGTCGCAGTGGCCGGCGGAGCGACCGGTGCCGCAGGTCAGCGTCGAGTTCGACGTCGCGGACGCCGCGGCGGTGGGCCCGGCGGCACGCGAGCTCGAGCAGGCCGGCTACGAGTTGCTGCACCCACCGCGCGAGGAGCCGTGGGGTCAGACCGTAGCCAGGCTGCAGTCACCGGAGGGCGCGATCGTCGGGATCTCGTACGCCCCTGTGCTCCACGACCCGCACTGACTGAAGGGACGACAACCGGGTCGCAGTTCGCGGCAAATCCCCTCGCCCGACGCCCCGGAATCCGTCTCACATGGGTGAGACGCCTACCATCTCAGATGGATGAGACTGCCCTGTCTCACATCAGTGAGACGCCGCTTTCATGCCGCATAATCGCCCGCCGCACGCTGAAATCAATGAACAGGAATGAGTTGACCGGGGTCAACTCACAGGGAGGTGAGCGGATGGGCTGCTACGTGTTGGATTTCCAGGAGATCGACCAGACCCAAGCTGCGGTCGTTGGCGGCAAGGGCGCGCACTTGGGGGAGCTTTCCCAAATCGAAGGCATCCGCGTGCCGCCTGGCTTTTGTGTGACGACGAATGCTTTCCGGCAGATCATGGCCGAGGCCCCGTCGATCGACGATCTGCTCGATCGACTGTCGCGCCCGAACCCGGACGACCGGAACGCGATCCGCAAGCTCAGCGCGGAGATCCGCCGGACGCTCGAAGGGATCCCCATCCCCGACGATGTGGCGGCGGCGATCACCCTCGCGCTCGCCAGTCTCGGCGAGCAAGCCGCCTACGCCGTCCGATCGAGTGCGACGGCGGAGGACTTGCCGACGGCCTCCTTCGCGGGCCAGCACGACACGTACCTGAACGTCGTGGGGCCGGCCGCGATCCTCCGGCACATCAGCCGGTGCTGGGCCTCGCTCTTCACCGAGCGAGCCGTGACCTACCGCCCGCGGAACGGCTTCGACCACCGGAAGGTTCACATGGCCGTGGTCGTGCAGCAGATGGTCTTCCCGCGGGCGGCCGGCATCCTGTTCACGGCCGACCCCGTCACGTCCAATCGGAAGGTCGCCTCCGTGGAGGCCAGCTTCGGCCTCGGCGAGGCCCTGGCCTCCGGTCGGGTGAACGCCGACGTCTACAAGGTGCGGGACGGCGAGGTCGTCGCCAAGGCGGTCGCCGCCAAGCGGCTCGCCATTCACGCCTCGCCGGCAGGCGGGACACAGGAACAGACGATCGAGGCGAAGCGCCGGCAGCAGCCAGCGCTGACGGATGGGCAGGTCGTGCGGCTCGCGCAGCTGGGCCGGCGCGTCGAAGCGCACTTCAGCAGCCCCCAGGACATCGAGTGGTGCCTGGTGGACGACGGCTTCCAGATCGTCCAGAGCCGGCCGATCACCACGCTGTTCCCGATCCCCGCGGCCAGCGACCGAGAGAACCACGTCTACGTCTCCGTCGGCCATCAGCAGATGATGACTGACCCCATGAAGCCCCTGGGGCTCTCCCTGTGGCAGCTGACGGCCCTCCGGCCGATGTACGAGGCCGGCGGGAGGCTGTTCGTCGACGTCACCCAGGGCCTGGCTTCGCAAACGAGCCGCGCAGGCCTCCTGGAGGCCCTTGGGAGATCCGATCCGCTGATCGGGGACGCGCTGCAGACCATCCTCGAACGCGGCGACTTCATCCCGACCCTCCCGGACGAGGGCCCAGACGGGGCGCCGGCGGGCGGCGCGCCGGCCCCGATCGAGACCGACCCGGCCATCGTCGCCGAGCTGATCGGGCGCAACGAGGCCTCGATCGCCGCGTTGAAGCGCGACGTCCGGACGAAGTCCGGATCGGCGCTGCTCGACTTCATCCTGGCGGACGTCCAGGAGCTGAAGCGGATCCTGTTTGATCCGCGAAGCCATCAGGTGTTCATGGGGGCGATGGAGGCCTCGTGGTGGCTGAACGAGCATTTGCAGGCGTGGTTGGGCGAGACGAACGCGGCCGACACGCTCACGCAGTCCGTTCCCCACAACGTCACGTCTGAGATGGGGCTGGCGCTCCTGGACGTCGCGGACGTGATCAGGCCGTATCCGGAGGTGGTGGCTTTTCTGCAGAACGTCGAGGAGGAGGGCTTCCTGGACGAGCTGGCCACGCTCGAAGGCGGACGGGAAGCGCGAGACGCCATCCGGGCCTTCCTCGACAAGTACGGCATGCGCTGTGTCGGCGAGATCGACATCACGAGGCCGCGCTGGAGCGAACGCCCCACCACGCTCGTGCCCGTGATCCTCGGCAACATCAAGAGCTTCGAGCGGGGCGCCGGCGAGCGGCGCTTCGAGCAAGGGCGGCAGGAGGCCTGGAAGAAGGGACAGGAGCTGCTCGAGCGCTTGCGGGTCTTGCCGGACGGGGAGCGGAAGGCCGAACAGGCCAAGCGGATGATCGACCGGGTCCGGACCTTCATCGGGTACCGGGAGTATCCGAAGTACGGCATGGTCAGCCGCTACTTCGTTTACAAGCAGGCCTTGCTGGAAGAGGCCGAGCGCCTCGTCCAGGCCGACGTGCTTCGTGAGAAGGAGGACATCTTCTACCTCGCGTTTCAGGAGCTCCACGACGTGGTGCGCACGAACGAAGTGGATGACCAGCTCATCTCCCAGCGCAAGCACGCGTTCAGGTCCCATCAAGCGCTCACACCGCCCCGGGTGCTCACGTCGGAGGGCGAGGTCATCGCCGGGACGTACAGACGCCACGACGCGCCGACCGGCGCGCTGATAGGCCTACCGGTTTCCGGCGGGACCATCGAGGGGCGGGCCCGCGTGATCCTGGACATCGCAGAGGCCGATCTCGAACCTGGCGACATCCTGGTCACGGCGTACACGGACCCCAGCTGGACGCCCCTGTTCGTCGCGATCGAGGGCCTGGTGACGGAGGTTGGGGGCTTGATGACCCATGGCGCGGTGATCGCACGGGAGTACGGCTTGCCGGCCATCGTGGGGGTGGAGAACGCTACCCAGCTGATCCGGGATGGACAGCGGATCCGCGTGCATGGAACGGACGGGTACGTCGAGATCCTGCCCTAGCCGGGCCAGAGCCCGGGGAGTTCCCCGCGGCACGTTGACCCTGAGCTCGCCACGCTGGCGCTTCTGGGACCGATCTTCTACCGACGGCTCATGTCAGATGAGCCGTTCGACCCACAGCGCGCCGGTGAACTGGTCGTTGCTGTCCTCGGAGCATCGCCCGCGTCGTCTGAGTCCGGCGGCCACACGCATTCGAGGGTGCGTTCCCCGTAGTTTCGATGGTTAGCATGGTGCCTTCTTTTCGTTCAATTGGAGGTTGAGATGGCAAGCACTGGAAGTGGAGACGCGGGAGACGAGGGCGAGCAGCTCGACCCAAGGGCAAGGCTCATGCAGGAAGTGGCCAGCGAGATGGACGCGATCGAAACGGACTTTGGCGACGACTACCAGATAGGCCGCGTCATCACGGTCGTCGAGGTCATCAGGCCCAACGGAGAGGTCAATCTACGTGTCAGGGCCGGGCAGCTTCCGTGGGTCACGCTCGGGATGCTTCGCTTTGCCCAGAAGTTCTTGGAGAGCCAGATACAAAGCCATGAGTAGCCTGTGGGCCCGATCGAGCATCCCCCACGATTTCAACTGGTGTCCAAAATGTGATCCTCGACCCCTGCCGCCACCGCCGGCGTGGCTGGTTGTTCGCTGGGAACTGGCTTGCCGCGCTGGCACGCAGCCGCGTCGGGCGCCGAGGCACTCAAGGCGTGCGCGATTTCCGCCGCGCAGGTAGCCTGAGAGGCGCGATGCGCAAGACGAGGACAGCCAACGTGCTCGTGACGATCCCCATCAGCCACTATTGCGAGAAGGCGCGATGGGCGCTTGACCGCGCCGGGATCGTGTTCGTCGAGCAGCCCCACACGCAGGCCATCCATCGCCTCGCGACACGGCGAGCCGGGGGCGGGCTCACGGCGCCCGTGCTCGTGTGCGACGAGGGCGTTCTGGCCGATTCCACGGACATCCTTTCCTGGGTCGACGCCCAGTCCGCGCCCGATCGAGCGCTGTATCCACGGAGTCCTGAGCGAGCCGCCGAGGTTCGGCGACTCGAGCACGACTTCAACACACGCCTGGGTCCCGCCTCGCGCTGCTGGCTGTATCAGCGTCTGCGCACGCGTCGCGACCTCGCGATCGACTACGGCAGCGCCGGGATCCCCACCTGGGAGCGAATGACGCTGCGAGCTGGCTACCCTGCCCTGATCGCGATCGTGGCGCGCGTGCTCGACGTCACACCCGCCACCGCCGCGCGATCCGAGGGTGAAGTGCGAGCCGTGTTCGATGCCGTCGGGGAGCGTTTGGATGACGGCCGGGCCTACCTCTGCGGCGACGAGTTCACCGCGGCCGATCTAACCTTCTCCGCGCTTGCGGCGCCCATGCTGATGCCCGCCGGCTACGGAGTGCCGCTCCCCCAGCCCGACGAGCTGCCCACATACGCGGCCGAGGTCGTAAGGGAGCTGCGCGCTCATCCCGCCGGCAGGCATGCGCTGGCCATGTTCGACACAGAGCGCCGCTAGCCCAGCTGACAGGCGGTCTGCGTCGACCCCTCCCCTCCCTCTCTGCCCCATGTGGAATGGCCATAGCCAGCCGGCGAGCGCCCTTGCGCTATGTGCCCGCCTGAGGGCGACCGACTGCACATCCGATGGCTCAGCCACGCCTTGCGACGATCAACGCCAGCTCGAGCCACTTGAAGTGGCAGTCGACCTCCACGAAGCCGTGACCCCGCAGCCATCCGAGCTGCTCGGAGAGTCCCGCGAGCCTGTCGCTCGGGTCGTCTCGCTCTCGTCCGATCGCGCGGCGGAAGCGCTCGTGCTGTTGCTCGGTCGCCGAGGCCACGAGATCCAAGTTCACAAAGACACCTCTCGGCGCGAGCAGCGTATGGATCTCGTCGAAGAGGGAGCGCTTGCGCTCGTCCTCGAGATGGTGGATCGCAAGTCCTGACACCACCGCGTCAAATGGCCCAGAGACGCCCATGCGCCAGCTGAGATCGCCGGCCACGAGCTCAACCATCGAATCGCCGTCGAAGCGCTCGGCGGCGCGAGCGAGCATCGGCTCAGAGACGTCGAAGATCACACCGCGCGAGCGCGGATGGCGGCTGCGTATGAGCGCCGCCAGCCTTCCATCTCCCGCCCCCAGATCCAGGAACCGCTCGACGCGCTCGGGCAGCGCCTCCAGCAGCATCGCCTCGGCCGTCTCACGGTGGGGAATCTCGCGGGAGAGATATTCACTTACGCGGCTCGGGTCAGACCACTCCTCCGACACTCGGCGAAACGATACTTGGGGCCTCGCCCGAATACTGGGACCTCGTGGGCCAGCCGGTCAGACGTCGGCTCACCCGGCCAGAAGTCGAACGATTGCGGTGACGCCAACCGCGATTATCAGCCCCCGCAGCGCCACGACAGGCAGCCGGCGCCCGTAGCGCGCTCCAATCTGGGCGCCGAGAACCGAGCTTATCGCGATGATCGCGGCAGGCCCCCACTCCACGTGCGCAACGACGATGAAGAACACGCCGGCCACCCCATTGACGAGGCCGGCGAGCACGTTCTTCAGCGCGTTGCTGCGATGCAGGTCCTGTGGCAGCGCCAAGCCCAAGATCCCCAACAGCAGAATCCCCTGCGCCGCCCCGAAGTATCCGCCGTAGACGCCTGTCGCGTAGATCGCCAGCAGCGTGAGAAGCCGGCCTCGGCGCCCCAGCTCGCCGACATGCATGGCGAGCACTCGATTCAGGCGTGGCTGTAGAACTGTCAAAGCAAGCGCGATCGCGATGAAGACCGGCACGATCGCCTCGAATGCGGACGCCGGCAACACCAGCAGCAGCGCAGCCCCGGTGACGCCGCCAAGCACCGACGCCGTGCCGAGTCGCACTGCCCGCTCGCGCTGGCCGACAAGCTCGCGTCGGTAGCCAACCGCACCGGAGATCGAGCCCGGGACCAGGCCGATCGTGTTGGAGACGTTGGCAGTCACCGGCGCGTAGCCGAAAGCCAGCAGCACCGGAAAGGTGATCAGCGTTCCACTGCCCACCACCGTGTTGATCGTGCCCGCCGCCAGTCCTGCCAGGCCGATCGCCAAAACCTCCCAGATGCTCATTCAGACGCTGAAGCAAGGAAGTCGACGATGGATCGCGCGAAGCGGCTCTCGAAGCTCTTCATGACGAGCGGACGATCATCTCATGGCCGCTCGAGCGGCCGTCTGAGCGTCGGCGCCCCGGAGCGATCCGCTCACGCCTCCGCAACGCGCCCGTGCCCGTAGATGAAGAAGGTGGATGTCGAATGAACCTCCATGCTCCAGCCGAGACCCGCGAGGCGCCGGCGCAGCGGCTCGGGCTCAAAGAAGCGCTTTACGATGCGGTACTCGCTTCCGTTGGCCAGCCGCCGCAGCATCGTCGGATCCTCCGGGTCTGAGAGTTTGTGGTCGACGGCGGATGCGAGATCGTTGCGTGTGCTGTCGATGAAGAACACTCGACCGTCGGGGGCGAGCGCGCGCCTGACTTTTTCCCAGAACACCTCAAAACGCTCCTCGGGGACATGTGAGAGCCAGAAGCTGAAGAAGCAGACGTCATAGGTCCGGTCGGGCTCCCACGCGAACAGGTCCGCCTGGACACGCTCGACGTGTGCGCCTCCCATCCGGGCACGACAGAGCTCGAGCATCTCCGCGGAGCCATCGACCGCGGTCACGCGATCGGCGTGAGCGGCCAAGCGTTCGGTCCAAAGACCGGTGCCACAGGCAAGCTCGAGCACGTCGCCGGTCGGCTCGAACCGCTCGAGGGTCGCCCGCAATTCGGCCCCGTCGGCAAACCACTGCGCATTGATCTCGGGGCCATGGTCATAGCGTCGTTGGCGAAGCCACCAGTCGTCGTACTCCGCGGCTCGCTCGCGGTAGTAGTGGGCCTGCTCGGCAAGTAGGCGATCGATGTCTTTCATCGTCTCTGATCTCTCCTGGCTCGGGCTCGAGGCGCTCCCTGTCGAAGTTCGGCTCCAGAGGAGTGCCGGGCTTTCGTGACCGGATCGAAAGCACTCAGACAGATTATAATCATAATCTGAATTGCTGTCATCATCCAGGAATGGTCGGGGAGATGCCCAGCACACGACTGACGCGAGCTGAAAGGCAGGCTCAGACTCGCGAGCAGCTCATCCAGGCGGCGGCAACGGTGTTCGCCCGACAGGGCTTTCAAGCGGCGACCATCGAGGAGATCGCGGAGGTCGCCGGCTACTCGCACGGCGCGGTGTACTCCAACTTCGCGGGCAAGGAGGACTTGTTCCTCGCGGTCTTCGAGAGCTACATGGCTCAACGCATCGATGAGGTCGCCCGTGCGACCCAGATCGAGGGATCGTTTGCCGAACGAGCGCGTGCGGCGGCAGACCAGTGGATGCAACGCTTCGTCGAGGATCGCGCCACCTTCCTGCTGCACCTGGAGTTCATGATCCATGCGGCACGCAACCCACATCTGAGCGAGCAGCTCGGGAAGCGCATGGCGGCACTGCGGCTGGAGATCGAGCGCCGCGTCATCGACCGAGAAGCAGAGACCAAGACCCCCCTCCCCCTCCCAGCCGCCGACATCGCTCTGATCGTGCGCGCACTCGGCATCGGCCTCGCAGTCGAGGCGCTCAATCAACCGGGCGAGATCGACACGAGCCTCTACGGCGACTTCGTGGCATTGATCGCGAACCTGCTCGAAGCGACCTCGGGCGCCTAGCTCGATCCCAGCGACGCAACAACTCGATCCCCAGCACGACGCACAGAGCGGCGCCCAGCACGACACCCAGCGCCGGTCGCGTTGGGCGGGGGGCCCCGCTACCGGCCACCCACCGTGACCGATCTCAACCGCGCGAGGCGCGGAGCCTGCTACCCGCCACCACCGCGATTTGATCATCTCAACCGCGCGAGGCGCGGAACCCCGCTACCGGCCATCCACCGCGATCGGATCGATCTCAACCGCGCGAGGCGCGGAACCCCGCTACCGGCCACCCACCGCGATCGGATCGACCTCAACCGCGCGAGCCGCTTGGGCGCGCGCGTCGTGGGCTCGTCGGAGCCTTCTTGGCCTTCCTGGCCTTCGTCTTTGCGCCGCTCGCGGCCTCGCCCCTGATCCGCGCGAGGCTCTGCTCCAGCGCGCCCATCAGGTCGGGGGCCGTCGGAGTCGGCTTGGCCGACTTGGCGACTACCGGAGCGGAGATCTTCTGGCCCTTCTGCTTGCGCTTGATAACCCGTTCGAGGTGCGCGCGATGCTCGTCCCGATAGCTGCTCGGGTCGAACGGGACTTCGAGCTCCTCGATGATCGCCATCGCGTTCTCTACCTGCTCAGCCGTGGGCGCGGCGCCATCGATCCCCTCAGCTATCTCCCCGCTGGAGCGCACTTCATCCTCGAAGCGCATCGTCGTGAGCATCAGCAGCTTCGCGCGCGGGCGGATGCTCACCAAGTGCTCCTTCGCATGCATCACGAAGCGGCCCAGCGCAACCTTTCCCGAGTGATGCATCGCCTGGCCCAGCAGAGCGTATGCCCGGGCAGCGCTCTCGTCGCTCGGCACGAGCACATATGGGCGGTCGAGGTAAACAGGGTCGATCTGCCGCTCCTCGACGAACGACTCGATGTCGATCGTACGGCTCTTCCTCGGCGCCGCGGCCGCCAGATCCTCGTCGCTGAGCAGGACCCAGCGACCGTCGTCGAGCTCATAGCCCTTGGCGATCTCCGCCCACGGCACCTCATGGCCCTCGTGTGCGCAAACCCGACGCGTTTCGATCGGCGATCCGTCCGGCTCGTGCAGCTGATTGAAGTGCACGTCGAGATCGCGCACCGCGCTGTGCAGCGCTACCGGCACGTTCACGAGGCCGAAGTTGAGCGCTCCGGACCATAGCGAGCGGGCCATCAGCGCCCGCTCCGGGCACGGGTGCGGGTGGGCGCGCGCGCGGCGCCTGTCTTCGTCCGCCGTCGGCGCGCGTCGTGATCCTCGATGCTCGCCTGAAGCGCCTCCAGCAGATCGCCCTTACGAGTGACCTGCTCGCTCTCGGGCGCCTCGACCGCCTCGCCGCGCGCCTTGCGCTCGATCAGCCGCATCACCGCTTCTCGATAGGTGTCCTCGTAGCTGCTTGGCTCGAACGCGGAGTCGAGCTGGTCGATCAACAGCTGCGCCGTGTCGACCTCGAGCTTGCTCGGCTTCTTGCCGGGCTCGGGCAGATCGAGGTCGCGATCGGGCGCCAGCTCGTCGGAGAAGCGCATTGTGTGCAGCACGATCACGTCGTCCAGGCCCCGTACGGCGGCCAGGTGCTCCTTGTTGTGAAACACGAACCGCCCGATCCCCACCCGACCGGAGCGCTTCAGGGCCGCGTGCAGCAGACGGTAGGGCTCCTCGCCGAGCTTTCCCGGGCTGAGGTGATAGGCGCGCTCGTAATAGACGGGGTCGATCTCCTCGCCGTCCACGAAGTGCTCGATCTCAACGACACGTGCCTGCGATCCATCCGCGACGGCGATCTCCTCCTTAGAGAGCACGACATAGGAGCCGGCGCTGACTTGGAATCCCTTGACGATCTCGCTGTAGGGCACCTCCCGGCCCTCCTTCACGCACACCCGCCGGTGCTCGATCGCGGCGCCGTCGGCCGCGTGACGCTCGCGGAAGGGGATCCGCTTGGATTCTGTGGCCGAGTGCAGCTTCACGGGCACGCGCACCAACCCGAACGCGATCGTGCCATTCCATAGAGAGCGCGGCATGGTCATCCGGCTACCCAAGATACGCGATCGAATGCGCACGGTCCAGCCAGAAAAGGCTTTCTCGCGGGCGCGCAAAATATGGTGCATAACTCGCTGCGGATCGGGTAGAGCCTGGCGAGGAGCTTGACGCCGGCGTTGGCGCCGGCTATACCGAGCTGAGACCACAGAGGAGGTTGAGATGGCGTCACTCGCGACAGCTACACCCAGTCTGGGCCTCAGCCGCGGCGCAGCCGAGGACTCAGTGCAGTTGTTCGCGCGCTGGCAGCAGCAGGGCGACGCCGCCGCGCGCGAGGCCCTGGTACAGCGGTTCATGCCGTTGGCGCGCAGCCTGGCTCGGCGCTACGACCGCTCTTCGGAGCCCTTCGACGACCTCCTGCAGGTCGCCTCCATGGGCCTGCTCAAGGCCCTGGACCGCTTCGACGCGCAACGCGGCTTCTCGTTTCCGTCGTTCGCCGTGCCCACGATCCTCGGCGAGATGCGACGCTACTTCCGCGACTGCGGCTGGTCGGTGCATGTGCCTCGCGGAGATCAGGAGCGGGCGCTGAAGGTCCGCGAGGCGCAGGAGACCCTCACAAACGAACGCGGTCACGCGCCCACCGTCAACCAGCTGGCGGTCTACTTGGAGCTCGACGTCGAGCAGGTCCTCGGCGCGCTCCAGGCGACCCATGCATATGAAGCGCTCTCGCTGGACGCCCCGCGGGCCGGAGCCGAGGAAGACGCGACCACGCTGGGCGACGCGATGGGACTCGAGGACGAGCGCTACGAGCTCGTCGAGCTCGACGCCACCGTCGTCACCGCGCTTCGGCACATAGCCGCGCGCGAGCGGGCGATACTGCACATGCGCTTCGTCGAGGACCTGACCCAGACGCAGATCGCCGCTCGACTCGGTATCTCCCAGATGCAGGTCTCACGTCTGCTGCGCCGCTCGCTCGACCAGCTGCGGGCCTTGACGCGGGATGCCAGCGAGGTGCGTTGACGCGGTCGCCGCGGCCAGCGCCGTCTCGCGCCGGCCGCTTCAGGGGCGAGCAATTCGCTTCTGGCGATCCCCAGAGATCGCACCACCCTGATGGTTGAGCCACCGCCAAATGTTCGCCTGGAGCTTGCCAGCACGCCGGAGAACGTGGTGCTCGTCCGAGAGATGCTCTCAGGCGTCTCGGAAGCACTGAGCTTCGACGGCGAGCTCAACGACATCCGAACCGCGGTCACCGAGGCATGCAACAACGTCGTGCTGCACGCCTATGAGGGCGGATCGGGGCCCTTGGAGGTCGAGGTCTGCGTTCAACCGCACGCGCTCGGCGTGCTGGTGCGCGACCGTGGCAGAGGGATCTCCGCACAGCAGGCCGGGGTCGTAGGGGACGCCGACATTGGGATTGGCTTGCACGTGATCCACACGCTCACCGATCGCGTTGACTTCGAGAAGGTACCCGGAGGAGGAACCAAGGTCTGGATGGAGTTTGCCACGCCGAGCAGCAAGCTGCTCGAGCCCGCACTCAGTAAAAGCCCGCGCCTCCCAACTCTCGCGCTGGCCGGCCTACCCGCCACGATCACGGTGAGCATCGCGCCGATCGGCCTGGCGCGCACCATCCTCCCACGTCTGGCGATCGCTTTGGCCGCGCGCGCCCATTTCTCGACGGATCGCATCTCAGACGTGCAACTGCTCGCGGACGCACTGGTCGCATACGCGCAGGGAGCGTTGAGCGGTGAGCACATAAGCGTCGGTGTCAATGTCGAGCCACGCGACCTCGAGCTGCATATCGCGCCGCTGGACACCGCGCGTGCGCAGCAACTGATCGGAGGCTCGAAGGTCGAGAATCTCGGAGGCGTCATCCAGACGCTCACCGATCGGCGTGAGCTCGCGGCGCTTGGGCCCTATGAGGCGCTCACGCTCGGCCTGATAGATCGACGCTGAGACCAAAGCATCGAGATCGACGCTGAGGTCGAAGGCATCGGCGAGGGACTCCAGGAGCCACTTGGATTCCATCGAGAGCACTTGCGAGCGCCCGTCAGACCGCGGCGCGGTGGGTCTGTTCGTAGCGCAGGCCGCCTCGAGCGATGCGTGCGATCACACTGGCGATCAACGCGCCCACAATCAGATATGCGACAAGCGCGATACCCCAATCGACGGTGATAGCCCGCTTTGGATGGCCGTTAAAGGCGATCAAGCCTGTAAAGGCGCCAGCGAAGAAGTTCGCTCCTTCGTGAATTCCTTTGACGATCGTGTTCTGCCCGTTGGCGCCCACATCGCGAAGAACGATCGCCAATCCGATCAGCAGGGCGATCAGAACCGCAGCCGTCATCACGACCCGTGCGATCAGCAGCACACCGGAGCCGGCGGCGCCGACGGCCGACGCGCCCAATTCGCGCGTTCGCGATCCGCGCCGCTCCCGTCCCCCGCCTACAGGCACGCCTTCCCTATCCGATCCGTCTTGCCTAGGCTGGACGTCTTCGCGCGTCTGAGGTTCGGCCCGTGAGCCCTGTGACACCTGTTCGGTCTTCGCCTGCCTTGCACTTCGCATTCTCAGACTCATCTCGCACCTCAACTCTCCTGTTGACCCGCCTCTCCCCCGCTGAGCTCAGCGCTTAAAGAAACCGGCGCTCACCACAATCGAAGTGTACGCGGAGTGAACATGCCTACCCGGGGGACCTCTCCACGAAACGAACATCAGGGTTCTGAGGCGCCAATTAAGGGAGTTTCCGAGAAGCCGAGCGGGGGAAGCTGTGCCGTTGTCAGATACAGATGCCGTGAGGTGCGGCGCAAGACACCAGCTGGCGCGGTATAGGCGCCAGCGCCGACGCGAGGACAGGGAAGATGCGATGGCAAGCTGAGACGCTCGAGGAGGTTCAGACCGGGGCACCATCCCCGAATTCCAGCACGCCCGGATCGTCCGCCCTGGTCGCGCTTCACTGGCCCCGAGCGCAGACTCGCGTCGGCGGCAGGTTAGTAGTCGGAGGGTTGGGTAATGAGACGCTACAGACGCGTAACGCGTCAGGTGCCTACGAATGGAGGATTCACACACATGGTTGCTCTAGTTGCTCTTGTGCTCATCCTGGCCCTGCTTGGCGGGTTGGGCTTCGCCGTGCACGTTCTCTGGTATGTGCTGATCGTGGCGCTTCTGCTGTGGCTGATCGGCTTCTTCATCGGAGGCACACCCGTCGGTGGCGGAGGTCGACGCTGGTATGGGCGTTGGTAGCCCACATTGAGAGGCGTTGGTAGCCCACATTGAGAGGCGTTGGTAGCCCACATTGAGTATTACCCCGCAACTTTGTTGTGCACCCGGCGGATTGGACTCCGTCGGGTGGCATACTGAGCGGATGCAGGGCCAGCAGGCCACGGAGGACGACGAATGTCGTTTTCACCACTCAGCTCTCTTCTACTCCGGTGCGGATGCTTTCCTCGAGGGAGCGCTGCCATTCCTGGAGGAAGCGGTGGCCGCTGGGGAACCCACGCTCGTCGCGGTGGCAGGCGCCAAGATCGAACTCTTGAGGGAGGCGCTTGGAGGCCAGGCTGAGGAGGTGCGCTTTGCGGACATGCACGTGCTGGGCAGCAATCCAGCCCGCATCATCCCCGCTTGGCGTCGCTTCCTCGAGGAGCACGCTTCCGACGAGCGTCCGGCTCGCGGCATCGGTGAACCGATCTGGGCGGGTCGCAGCGAGGCGGAGCTGACGGAGTGCCAGCGGCACGAGTCGTTGCTGAACGTCGCTTTTGACGGAGGCCAAGCTTGGCGGCTGTTGTGTCCCTACGACCTCGACGCGCTTGACGATGATGTGATCGAGGCGGCTCGGCACAGCCACCCCTTCGTCGAACAGCACGGCGTCAGCCGGATGAGCGACACCTACCTGCGCCATCACGAGGCGACGAGCCCCTTTCACGGCGAGCTGCCAGTGCCGTGCGCCCAGCCACAGGAGCTTGCGTTCACCAGCGAGGAGTTGGCGCGCCTGCGTCGGTTCGTCTCCAAGCGCGCGACTGACGCATCGCTTGACAGCGGCCGCGCCGCGGACCTGGTGCTGGCCGTCAACGAGCTCGCCACCAACAGCCTGCTTCACGGCGGCGGCATGGGCACTCTGCGAATCTGGACAGAGGCCGACACGCTGCTGTGCGAGGTGCACGACAGCGGCCATATCACCGAGCCGCTGGTCGGGCGCACTCCTCCGATCCCCACACGCCCGAGCGGCCGCGGCCTATGGGTTGTCAACCATCTCTGCGATCTCGTGCAGATTCGCTCGACGCCCACCGGCAGCGTGGTGCGCGTGCACATGCGCCTGGCCTGAGAGCACGCACGAGCCACCCGTCTCAGAACACGCACGAGCCACCCGTCTCACAGAACACGCATGAGCCACAGATCTAACAGAGCACGCATGAGCCACCCGTCTCAGAACACGCACGAGCCACCCGTCTCACAGAACACGCATGAGCCACAGGTCTAACAGAGCACGCATGAGCCACCCGTCTCAGAACACGCACGAGCGCACCGGGTCTCAGAGCACACACGAGCCGATGACTAGCTACCGCTTATTGGCATCCACCGCACGCTGGAGCTGGGACTTGCTCATGTGCGAGCGTCCGTCGATGCCCAGCTTGCGAGCCTCCTGGTAGAGCTGTTCGCGGGTGCGCCCACGAGGTCCCGGCTTACCCGAGCGAAGGCCTCCGCGCCGCCCAGAGGAGATGTCGTCGGTCGAGGAGCGCGAGCGGCTGCTCGCCTCCCCGCCGCGAGCGCGCTCCTTGTTGACGGTTCGCGCGGCGATCTCCTCGGCACGGCTCTCCGAGACGCCGCGCTCACGCTCGCTGTCCTTGATGTGCTCGTATTGACGGCCACGCTTGCTGCCCTTGCTAACGCCACGGGGTGGCATCTCACACCTCCAAGTGTCTCGGTCGAGTGCTCCTTCAAAGTGAGAGCTACCCACCGAGGTGAGAATCAACCGGAGCGCGTAGGCAAGGCGCGTGGCATCGGTGCGATACTGGTCGTTGCCTGGCATCTGGACAAAACGCACGGATCTCGGGGGATGTCGGGCAAACGCGATGCCTAAGCCACAGCAGGGGGAGCCAATCAGCGTAAACGCCCATCCGGCAGGGGAGCTCGCGATGGGCCTGCTGATCGAAGCCGGCGCCGTGCTGGCGAGCTCGCTCGAGCTTACGACGACGATGGGCCAGGTAGCCCGCTTGACCGTGCCACAGCTGGCCGACCTGTGCGTGATCGACCTGCGCGACGAGGACGGCTCGATCAAGGACGTGGCGGTCGCCTCCGTCCAGGAGGGACTTGCGCACGAGCTCGAAGAGCTGCGCGCCAACTATCCACTGGACCCACACGGGGAGCACCCGGTCGCGCACGTGATCCGCGGGGGTGAGCCGGTGCTGCTGACGCGGATGAGCAACGCGCTGCTGAGCTCCTTCGCGCAGGGCTCAGAGCACGCCCGCTTCATGATCGAGCATGGCTACCGCTCGGCGGTGGTGGCGCCCCTGCTCGCGCGCGAACGCACGCTCGGAGCGCTCTCGGTCCTGAGGCTCGGCACGGGACCCTCCTACGGCGCCGAAGATATGGCGCTGGTGCTCGAGCTCGCGCGTCGGGCGGCCCTGGCGATCGACAACGCACGACTTTTCTCCGAGCTGCACCGGCTGCAGATCGCGGAGAGCTTCATGGCCGAGGCCAGTCGCGTGCTGGCCTCCTCGATGGACTACGGCGAGACGCTTAAGCGCGTGACGCGACTGGTCGTCCCGCAGATCGCCGATTGGTGCGCGATCGACCTCCTCAAGGACGAGGGTGAGATCGAGCGCGTCGCGGCCCATCACGTCGATCCGACGCGACTCGCGCTTGCCGAGCGGCTCGATCGCGACTATCGACCAAGGCTTGACGAGCCGGCGGGCGTGCCCGAGGTGATCCGCACCGGCGCGTCGCGGATCTTCACCGATATCCCGCCCGATGCCCTCGCCGGGTATGCCCGCGACAGCGAGCACCTCGAGCTGCTCCGGTCAGTAGGCGCGACCGCGGTGATCATCGTGCCGATGATCGGCGCCACCGGCACGATCGGCGCGATCACGCTCGTCTCCTCGGAGTCGGCCCACAAGCTCACCCAGGCCGACCTGGCACTGGCCGAGCGCCTTGCCCGTCGCGCGGGCACCGCCGTCGAAAACGCTCGTCTGTACACCGAGCGCTCGCGAATCGCCCACACCCTCCAGCAGGCCCTGCTTCCGGACTCGCTGCCTGAGATCCCGGGAGCCGAGGTCGAGGCGCGCTACTGCGCCGCCGGCGAGCTCAACGAGGTGGGCGGCGACTTCTACGACGTGCTCGAGCAGGGGCCCCAGCGCTGGATCCTGATGATCGGCGACGTATGCGGCAAGGGGCCGCGCGCCGCCGGGGTGACGGCGCTCGCGCGCCACACGTTGCGCGCGGCCGCGATGAGCGGCCAGACTGCTGCCGGAGATGCTCGAGACGCTGCATCGAGCGCTGCGCCACCAGCCACCCGGAGAGGATCTCTGCACCGTGTGCCTCGTGGCGGTGGAGCGCACGCCCGCGAGAGCCCGTCTGAAGGTCGCGCTCGCGGGACACCCGCCGCCGCTGCTGGTCGATCCCGACGGGCAGGCCCAAGCGATCGGTCGGCCGGGCACGCTCCTGGGTGTGCTCGACTCGGTCGAGCACACCGAGACCGGGGCGGAGCTCGGCCCTGGCGAGACGCTGCTGCTCTACACCGACGGGGTGCCCGAGGCGGGCCACTCGGACGACCAGCTCGGCGAGGACGGGCTGACACGGCTGTGCCGCAAGGCGCCCACCCTCAGCCTCGCGGAGCTGCTCGAGCACATCGAGCACGTGGCGCTCGAGCACGCCGAGGGAAGCCTGCGCGACGACCTCGCACTGCTTGGCCTGCGCCTCTTACATCCCGAGCCATCTCGGCGGTAAACTCCAAGTCATGGCGGTCACAGGGGAGCACCTTCGTATCGACGTGCGCAACGCTCCCGACAGGGTCGTGCTCGAGCTTCACGGTGAACTCGACCTGCTTGGCGCGCCCTCGCTTCAAGAGAAGATCGACGACGTCGAAGCGGGCGCGCCGCCGATGCTCGTGCTCGACCTCGAGGATCTTCAGTTTGTCGACTCGGCCGGCCTGCGGGTGATTCTCGCCACGCACGAGCACTCCCAGAAGCAGGGAAGAGCGCTCGCGCTGACGCGTGGCACCGAGCAGGTGCAGCGCCTATTCACGATCGCCGGCGTCGGCGAGCACCTGCGCATCATCGCCTCAGCCGACGAAGTGCTCGTCTAGCCTCACCAGTTTTCTGGCTTCACCACTCGTCTAGTCTCCTGCTTGTTTAGCCTCAACCGCTCGCCGTGCCTCACCCGCCCATCTGGCATCACTTGCTCACGGTAGGGCTCGGGACCTGGCGACGACTTGCCGCCCGCCCTTGGGATCTCGACGAGAGGCAGCTCGGGAGGCGGGTTTTGGGGGCGGCCGGGCGTCTGTCGCCGACTGGCTATAACGTCGTGTCGATGGAGCAAGCCCACAACGGCATCGAAGTCGAGTCGCTCGTCCGCGTCTTCAAGGGCGACGTGCGAGCCGTGGACGGCATCGACCTGCGCGTGGCGCCCGGTGAGATCTATGGCTTCCTCGGCCCCAACGGAGCCGGCAAGTCGACGACCGTGCTGGTGCTCACGACGCTGCTGCCGCCGACCTCCGGCAGCGCCCGCGTGGCGGGCCTCGACGTCGTCCGCCAAGGCGCCGATGTCAGGCGCGCGATCGGCGCCTCGCTGCAGGAGTCCGCGCTCGACCCGTTCCTCACCGGCCGCGAGCACATGCGCCTGCAGGGCGCCCTGCATGGCCTGCCCAAGGGCCAGCGTGAAGCCCGCGGCGCCGAGCTGCTCGCGCGCGTCGGGCTGACCGAGGCCGCCGACCGCAAGGTGGGTGGCTACTCGGGCGGCATGAAGCGTCGCCTGGACCTGGCGCTCGCGCTGCTGCACCACCCCCGGCTGCTGTTCCTGGACGAGCCGACGACGGGCCTCGACCCGCAGAGCAGGGCTGCCCTATGGGACGAGGTCAGGCGGCTGGCGCGGGAGGGCGTGACGGTCTTCCTGACCACCCAGTACCTCGAGGAGGCCGACGTCTTGGCCGACCGCGTCGGGATCATCGACCACGGCAAGATCGTCGCCGAGGGCACGCCCGCTGCCTTGAAGGCCGAGATCGGCCGCCAGACCGTCGAGGCGATCCCTCAGGATCCCGGTGAGCGCGAGCGCCTGGCCGGCGTGCTGCATCGCTTCGGCGATGCGACCACCGCGTCCGCCGGTGGCGTGGCCGCTCAGCTGGCCGATGGCGCTGGGCGATCTCGCCGAGATCGTGCGCGTGCTCGACTCCGAGGGGATCGAGGTGGCCGACCTGCGCGTGCACGCCCCAACGCTCGACGACGTGTTCCTCGCGAAGACCGGGCGCTCGCTGGAGGGCGCAGCCGATCACGGGACGGGCGCGAGACGCCGGCGAGACGCCCACCGAGCCTGTCACGGCGTGAACGCGGCACTCGCCACCCAGGTCGGGGCGCTCGCGCGGCGTTCGATGCTCAAGACGTTGCGCCAACCCTTCCAGATGTTCCCCGTGGTGTTCTTCCCGGCGATGCTGCTGGCGGTGAACGCGAGCGGCCTGCGAGCCGCCACGCGACTGCCGGGCTTCCCGACAAGCTCCTACATCTCCTTTGCGATCGCGGTGGCGTTCATCCAGGGCGGCATGTTCTCGCTGATCAACACCGGCACGAACCTGGCCGAGGACATCGAGAGCGGCTTCTTCAACCGGCTCGCGCTCACGCCGATGCGGCGCGTGTCGCTGATCGCGGGGATGCTTGCTCGGAGTGGCCGTGCTCGGCGCGCTGCAATCGGCCATATATGTCGTTCTAGGCGTCATCGCCGGCGCTCACGTCGCCGCGGGCGCGTGGGGCGTGCTGGTGCTGATCGCGCTCGGCGCGCTCGCCGCGACGCGGCTTCGGGGCGATCGGCTGCGTGGCGGCGTTGAGAGACCGGCTCGGGCGAGGCCGTGCAGGGCCTGTTTCCCGCTGTTCTTCGTGTTCATCTTCCTCTCCTCCAGCAACCTGCCGCGCAACCTGCTGACGAACGGGCTGGTTTCACACGGTGGCCACGTGGAACCCGATCTCCTATCTGATCGAGGGCTTCCGCAGCCTGTACATCGTCGGCTGGGACGCCACCGCGCTCGCGCGCGGCTTCGCCGTGGCGCTCGGCCTGCTCGTGATCGGGCTGGCGCTGGTGGCGGTGACGATGCGCG
Source organism: uncultured Solirubrobacterales bacterium (assembly GCA_963764655.1). Taxonomy (GTDB): domain Bacteria; phylum Actinomycetota; class Thermoleophilia; order Solirubrobacterales; family Solirubrobacteraceae; genus Palsa-744. Next base: position 419,544 of record CAVXTI010000001.1, on the reverse strand, counting down.
GAAGGCTGCAGCGCACATGAGCACGCGCGTGCGAGCCGCACGCAAGCATGTGGGGCGTGGCGCGGGCGATCGCCTGGCGTGGCCTTCACACCTATACGCGCCGGCCCGACCTGTTCATCCCCTCGCTCGTGTTCCCGCTCGTCTTCTTTGCGAGCTTCGCGGGCGGGCTCTCGGCGCTCGGGCTGCCGGGTTTCACTTCCCGGCGGGCTATACCGCCTTTCAGTTCGTGTTCGTGATGCTGCAGGCGGCGATGTTCTGCGGGCCTGTTCACCGGCTTCACGGTGGCCTTCGACTTCGAAAGCGGCTTCGCGCGTCGGCTGATGCTCGCGGCCGAGGACCGCCGCGGGATCGTGCTCGGCTATGCGCTCGTGGTCGCTCTCTCGCGCGCCGCGATCACGCTGACGGTGGTCACGGCGGTGGCCTTGATCGCGGGGCATGCGGATGACTGGAGACGGGGTCGATCTCGTGGGCCTATATGGCTTGCGCGGCGCTCCTGGTCCTGGTCGGCTATGGCTGGGCGGCCGGGGTCGCCTTCCGCTTCCGCTCGATCCAGGCCGGCCCGCTGATGCAGACGCCGGTCTTCCTGATCCTGTTCCTGGCGCCCGTGTACGTGCCGCTGGCGCTGCTGAAGGGCTGGATCCACGCGGTCGCGAGCGTCAACCCAGCGACGGCCTTCCTCGGGGCCGGGCGCGGACTTGATCTCCGGCGGCCCACGAACACACCGCGCTGGCTTTCGCGTGCGCGGTGGCGCTCATCGTCGTGTTCGGCGTCTGGACGCTCTTCGGCCTGCGCGCCGCCGAGCGCTCGCCGTAGCCTCCCCGCCTGTCGCCGACGCCCTTCTTCGTCGCCGAAGGGGCCTTCCGTTTCGCGTTCGGCGCGTTCGCGTCGGCGTTCCGTGGCCTTTTCGGCGGCGCGCGCGGCCGTCTTGAAATAGTCGTTCAAGCCGCGCTTGCGGGCGCCCTCCAAGCGCTTGGGCAGCGGCTCGCGCAGCTCGTCGCGAACCGCGCGCTGCGAGCTGCGCCGCGAGCTTCGGCTCGAGCGCGCTGCGGCCGGCGTCGTTGCGCAGCTCCATGCGCCCCTGCTGGCGTGCTGTAGTCGTACAGCTCGGTTTCGCGGCCTTGCGGTGACGGCGTGAGCGATGCCGGGGGCGAAGTTGGAGTAAGTCGCGTACTTGGCCGTGGGGGTGCGCAGGGCCACGACGTGCAGCGGGCGCTTCGGCGGCATACGGTTCGATCGCGAACTCGGTGACGGTCTCGTCGGTGGCGTGCAGCACGTAGTCGCGTCCCGGCGCGGCGGGGTCGGCGAGCATCGCGGCCACGTCGTGACGGGAGGCGAGGTGGGAGTAGTGGCTGTCCTTGCGCCACGAGGAGGAGCCCGTGGCGATGTCGAGCATCAGCGGGGCGACGTCCACGCTCGAGGTCAGCCCGTGCGCTCCTGTGTCGGGGCCTGTGTGAGCTGTCTCGCGCAGGTCCCGCACGATCAAGGGCACCCTGATCGCCTCCTCGTAGGCTCCGCCGCCCTTGCCGCGCATCCCGTGCGAGGCGCCGTACTCGCCGTGGTCGGAGGTGAACAGGATGACCGTGTTGGCGGCCACGTCGGGCCGGCTGGCAAGCGTGTTGAGCACCGCGCCGATGTGGTTGTCGACCTCGCCCAGCAGCTTGCAGGTAGAGGTCGAGGAACGGCAGCCACGTCTGCCTCGCATCTCCGGCCCGTCGTATGGGACCTTGCCAAACGACGCCTGCGCGGTGTCCTGCAGCGAGCGCTGCAGGCGTGGCTTGCCGCGCGCGATCATCTCTTCGGGCGTCTCGAAGTTCGGCGGCAGCGCCGCCGACCATGCTCGGAGGTTCCGCCTCGGCGGCGAAGCGCTCGCTCCAGTGGTACCACCAGGCGATGTCGTGAGGGTTGACGAACGACACGGTCGTGCACCACGGGTCGCGCTTTGGGCGCGCGCTGCGAACCACTCTTCGAACTGGGTGACGATGTGCGGGTCCACCCGCCACCCCTGCCCCGGCGCCCCGTCGGGCGAGGGGAAGGTCCCGCCGCGCGAAGCCGTAGGGCTCGAGCGCGCCCGAGTTTTCGTAGGAGTCCCACAGGTTGTCGCCGTGCGTGAGGTGCCACTTGCCGTACCAGTGCGTGCGGTAGCCCTGCTCGCGCAGCATCGTCCCCCAGGTCGGAAAGCCGGGGTCGAGCGTGCTCCCGCCGGTGATCATGCAGCCGGTCTGGTGGGTGTGCAGGCCGGTCAGCAGCGCGGCGCGCGCGGGAGTGCAGTCGTTGGAGGCCGTGTAGTGGCTCGCGAAGGACACCCCCCCGTTGCGCAGGCGCGCGAGGTTGGGCATCAGCGCGGCGGCGCTCCGGGGCTGGCGGAGAACCACTGCGGGGTGCGCAGCTGGTCGACCATGATCACGAGGATGTTCGGCGGCCGGCGGCGCTTGCCCGGGCCCGGCTGCTTGGAGAGCCGGCACCGCCTCTGCGCCGCGCCGGCGGCGGCGTGTCGAGCCGCGACCGAGCGCTTGCCGCGCCTGCGCGGCGCCCGAGACGGCGCGGCTGCTTTGACGATCAGGTCAGCGAGCGCGGCGCCTCCACCCGGCGAGCGCGCCGCCGGCGAGCAGGCCGCCCTTGAGCAGCGTGCGCCGGTCGATCAACCGCTCAGCGGGCTGCTTTCGTCCCTCGTCGCGGCCGGGCTCGGTGTCGGGCTGTTGTGGGTCTTGCTCTGACATCGATGTCCTAGAGGGCGCCATGTCTTGCGGGCGATCCCGCGCCCGTCAACGCTAGTCGTCCACATGTTGACCTCGGGTGAGAGATTTGTTGGGGCGTGTTTGACTCCTCGGCGAGCAAACTGTTCCGCGCGGCCGCAGCGTCGCTCCTCGCTGAGCGGAGTCCCCTGCTCGTCGGCCGCCTGCGCAGGCGGCCACGGCCCAAGCCAGTCGTCGCGGGCGCCGTCCATCGTGATCGACCGCGCCGGAGAAGAAGTCGCCGGCCGGCGAGGCCAGGTAGGCGACGAGCCAGGCGAACTCGCGCTCGGTGCCCAGCCTCCCGAGCGGGATCGTGTGCGCGACGCGCTCGACGATCGCCTGCGGATACTTCGTGAGCAGGGTCTGCGTCTCGAACTGCCCGGCGGCGAGCGCCAGCAGGCGGATGCCGAAAGCGGGCCCACTCCACCGAGAGCGTGCGCATCAGGTTCTCGACGGCCGCCCGGGCGGCGCCCGAGTGTGCCATGCCCGGCATGCCGTTGTGGGGCGAGAGCGTCACGCTGAAGCACCTTGCCCCCGCGCCCCGAGGGAATCATCGCCTTCGTGGCGACCGCATGAGTCACGAGCCACGTGCCCTCGACGTTGAGCCGGATCACGGTCCTGAACGCCCTTCGGCGTGATCGACTCGGCCGGCGCGAGGAACTGACCGCCGGCGTTGTTGACGAGCAGGTCGATCTGGCCGTGACGGCGAGATGACCCCATCCACCATCGAATCGACCTGCTGCTCCTCGCGGATGTCGCACACGTCGCGCTTCGATCAAGCCGCGCGGGTCGGCGGCCACGGTCTCGAGCAACGGCTCTTCGCGGCGTCCGCAGACGACCACACGAGCACCGCAGCGAGCCAGCTCGAGTGCCGTCTCGCGACCGAGACCGCTGCCTCCTCCGGTGACGATCGCCACCTGCCCGTCGAGCAACGAGGGCGAGAACAGCCGCGAGCGCGTCTCTTGTGAGGCGTCACGCACGCCGCTTACGTGCTCGCTGCCGACACCATCGGCGGTGTCGGAGTCCCCGCCGCGCACCTATTAGCCCTGACCAGCGGGCCGCACGAGCAGCTCGCCGACTTGGCGATGTCCTCGGCCGCGAGCGGCGTGACGGTGATCGCCACAACTTGGTCTTTAAGGTCTGTTGTCATGCTGGCCAGCTTACGTGCTCGACAACCCAGACAGTGCGTTCATCGCTCAGAACGACCCGAAATCCCTTATGAAAAGCGCCCAATCGACCGATGCTCGGTATACGTGCCGTTGAGCGGGTAGGGCCTTCTGCTTGCCCGATCAAGGATCTCTGCGCTCCAGTTGCGTGACTTCCGCCGGTTTCGCGGGTTATGACAGCGGGAAGGTGGCAGTGTGGGAGGCGTCGAACAGGTCGAGAGGACAAGCCCGACAGAAATTGATTGACAACGCAACTATCGCGGCGTATAATTCCGACTCCAAGCATCGGATTACGAGGGTGGCGCAGTCGGCCGCAGGCCGACGAGCCGGGCCCCTCGACATTTCCAATAGAGAGACGCTCATGTCAGACCTCACGAAGAAGCCCACCACAACCATAGACATGACCGCCGAGTCGCTTCATCCCGGAGTCGGTCGACCAGCTGCTCGCGCACTCGCGACGCTACCCCCTGCTCACCCCAGAACAGGAGATCGAGCTCGCTCAGGAAATCGAGCGCGGCGACCTGCAGGCCAAGGAAAAGCTGATCAACTCCAACCTGAGGCTCGTCGCCTCCAACGCCAGGCGCTACCAGAACCAGGGCCTGCCGCTCGCCGACCTCGTCCAGGAGGGCATGCTCGGCCTGATCAGGGCCTCCGAGAAGTTCGACTGGCGCAAGGGATTCCGCTTCTCCACGTACGCCACACTGTGGATCAGGCAGGCGATCCAGCGCGGACTCGAGAACTCCGGCCGCACGATCCGCCTGCCCGTGCACGTGGCGCAGCGCTCCCGCAAGGTCGGCCGCGTCGAGCGCGAGCTGTCGGTCAGGCTCGGCCGCGAGCCGACGCTCGAGGAGCTCGCCGAGGAGACCGGCCTGGCGATCGAGCAGGTCGAGGAGGTGCGCCACCAGCGCGCCGCCCTCGTCTCGCTCGACCAGCAGGTTGGAGACGACGGCGACACCGCCCTCGGCGACCTGCTCCCCTCAGATGCCGAGGCCCCGGAGGACACCGCCTGGGACAACGAGCGCGAGCGGATCGTGCACAACGCGATCGCCAAGCTGCCGGACACCGAGCGCACCGTGCTGACGCTGCGCTTCGGCACCGGTCGCGAGGAGCCGCAGACGCTGACGGCGATCGGCAAGCGCCTCGGCTTCTCCGCCGAGCGCGCCTCCCAGCTCGAGCAGCGCGCTCTGAAGAAGCTCGCCGAGTCGCCCGAGCTGGCGGCGCTGCGCGAGGCCGCCTAGCGAGATTTCAAGGGTCCTATGCGCCCCGCCGGGTCGCCTGCTGTGGCCGGCGGGGCGCTACTCTTCGCGAAATGGCTGCACCCCCCCGCGCGGGGGATTGCTCACTTCACGACAAGCGTGCCTTCCATGCCGGCCTGGCGGTGGCCGGGCACCGAGCAGTAGAACTTGTAAGTGCCCGGCTTCGAGGTTGAGCGAGAGCGTCTTGCTCCCGCCCTGGAACGTCGGGGTCGCGCCGACGGGCGAGCCCGAGGAGGATTCGACCGTCACGTTGTGAGCGAAGCGGGCGCGTGTTCGTGAAGTCGATCGCCACCTTTCCCGCCTTCGCGCGCAGCGAGGTCTTGTCGTATTTCAACTGGCCTTCGGGGTTGGCCGCGAGGCTGAGCGCGCTCGAGGAGGGTGCGGGCGCGACGGCTGTGGATTCGGTCGTCGTCGCCGTCGTGGCGGGCGCCGTGGCAGCCGGCGTCGCCGAGGAGCTCGTGCCTTTCGAGCCGCCACAGCCAGCCAGCGCGAGGATGGCCCCCGCGAGGGCGAGCAGCGAGACCATCGGGACACGTCGAGCTTGTGCTTGATCTGCTGTGTTGAGCCTCACGGCTTGTCCTCCGTCTGTTGGGGTCGCGTCAAGTTATGACACTGCCCGATCTGAATCCTTCCCACACCGTGTCGATCCGAATCGCTTCCACTCGGTGTGCCAATATCCCCCAACAGAGGCTGACTCGAGGAGGTATGGATGGAAAAGTCACTGTGGGAGCGCACAGTCGATCTCACGATCGCGGTCGGCGAACGCCTGCTTGGCGCCAATCGAGCGCTTCATCGGCAAGCGCTCGCTCGTGGGCGACGCGACGTTCTTCCCCAACGAGCGCTTCCCCTGGATCAAGCAGGTCGAGGCCAACTGGGAGACGATCCGCGACGAGCTCGCGGGCGTGCTCGCCGACCGCGAGGCGCTGCCCAACTTTCAGGACATCTCCAAGGACCAGATCGAGATCACCGACGATGACAACTGGAAGACCTACTTCCTCTATGGATACGGCTTCGCCGCGAAGCTTGGCGTGCAGACGTGCCCGAAGACCGCGGCGCTTGATGCGGGAGATCCCTGGGATGACGACCGCGATGTTCTCGATCCTCTCCCCGCGCAAGCACATCCTCGACCACCGTGGGCCCTACAAGGGCGTGCTGCGCTACCACCTCGGGCTGATCGTGCCCGCGGCGGCCGAGCAGTGCCGGATCAGGGTGGGCGACGACGTCCGCCACTGGCGGGAGGGCGAGAGCCTCGTGTTCGACGACACCTTCAACCACGAGGTCTGGAACGACACCGACGAGACGCGGGTGGTCCTGTTCGTCGACGTGCTGCGCCCACTCCCCTCCCCCTGGTCCCAGCTCAACAAGCTGATCGTGAAGGCGATCGGCTACTCGCCGTTCGTGCTCGACGCGAAGCGCAACCAGGAGGCGTGGGAAAAGCGCTTTCTCGCACAAGGAGAGCGGCCAGCTCACAAGAGGAGAGTCAGGTGGCATTTCGCCCCTGATCGCGGGGCGCGCGAATCGCGACGTCGACGACCTCCGGGTGCTCCGCGCGCAGATGTCGCGCCAGCGCCTCCGCGTCGCCCTGCGTGGACTCGGGAGCAAGGCGCAGGACCAGCAGCGCGCTGGCGTAGCGCAGGTCGTCCTCGGGTGAGATGCGGTCCATGAGCGCGTGGACGCTGCGCCGCATCAGCCTCCCCGCCGAGAACAGCGCGAGCCCCGCCACCAGCAGCGCGGCGATCGAGTCGGCGTCGGGATAGCCCGCGCTCACGAACAGCAGCCCGATCAAGACGGCGACCGAGCCGATCAGGTCGAGCGTGAAGTGCAACGCATTGGCGCCGAGCGCGGCGCTTTCGTGGCGATGAGCGCCACGGTAAGAGGCGATCGAGCGAGTGCTGTCGATCGCGATCACGACCAGCAGCACCGCGAACGTGTACCAGTGCACGTCCACGGTGCCGCCGTGCCCGGTCAGCCGGAAGATCGACTCGGCGGCGATCGCCAGGCTCGCGGCGATCAGGATCACGCTCTCGCCCAGCGCCGAGAGATGTTCAGCCTTGCCGTGACCGTATGGATGGTCGCGGTCGGCGGGCCTCACGGCGACCCTCACGGCGAAGAAGGTGAGCAGCGCCGCGGCCAGGTCGGTGGCCGAGTGGATCGCCTCGGCGAGCACCCCGAGGCTGTTCGAGAGCAGCCCGACGACCAGCTTGATCGCGACGAGCAGCGCGGCCGCCACCACCGAGGCAAGCGCGATGCGCTGTGGAGATGGCATCTTGCCCGCCGTCATCCACACGCGAGCGTACCCGTGACGGCCCCCGCCACGCCGAGCCGGGCGAAAGCGCGGAGGCTGCGGATCCGCCTCACGCGCAGGCGGCCTTCTGTGAGCGACCGCGTCAGATCTTCGAGACGTCGAGGCCAGTGCCCTGCAGCAAGCGATTCGCTTCGGCGTTGAGGATCGTGAACTCGCCGCTGAGGATCAACACGCCGAGCGCGATCATCACGGCCCCCCCCACCCCCACGATCACTGGAAAGTGGCGTTTGACGACGGCGAGCGCGCCGCTCATGCGCTCGAACGCGAGCGCGATCAGCAGAAACGGGATCGCAAGGCCCGCCGAGTAGAAGGCGAGCAGGATCGCGCCGTGGGCGGCGGAGTCGGAGACCGCGGCCTGGGTCAGGATCGCCCCGAGCGTGATGCTCGTGCACGGCGTCCACGCGATCGCGAACGCGGCCCCCGCCAGCAGCGGCCCACCGCGCCCCGCCAGTCGCTGCAGCGACTCCGAGTGCCACTCGAAGTTCAGCGCGTCCACGAACGGCGTGGCCAGAAAGGCGATCCCCATCAGCACGATCAGCACGCCGCCGACCTGCTCGAGCGTCTGGCGGTGCGTGTTGAGCGTCGAGCCGATCGCTGTGGCGCCGAGGCCGAGCAGGATGAAGATCAGCGAGAAGCTCGCGATGAACAGCAGGCTCGGGACCAGCACCCTGCGCGCCCCGGCGTGCTGGATGTCGGCCGGCGCGACGCCGATCACCGTCGAGAGGTAGCCCGGCACGAGCGGCAGCACGCACGGCGAGAGGAACGACACGAGCCCCGCGGCGATCGCGACGGGAATGCCTACGCCGCTGGCGGCGTCGGTGGCGCCCGAGCTGGCAAGGACAAGATGCGCGGCAGAGCTCATGGGGCGGGTTCAGGGGCCGGTTGGGCGGCCTGTCCGCTCCACTCGCGCTCGACGGCCGGCGCCTCAGGCGCGTGTCCCGCGCCCTGCAGCTCCGCCAATGCGGCGCGCAGCTCGGCGACCTCAGCCTCCAGCCGCGCAACGCGCTCGACCAGGTCCGAGGCGGGGCCGGCAACGGAGCGCGGAGAGAGGTCGCGATCCCCATTCGGCGCCTGCATGCCAGTGCTCGCGCCCCGCTCGGCGTCCTCCCCGAGCAACTGCGCGTAGCGCTCCTCCTTCTGTCCCGGGCGGCGCGCCAAACGTGCCACAAGACCGCGCTCGATCAGCGCGGCAAGCGTCGCGTGCACCTCCTCGAGCCCTTCGAACGGATGGATGCGCTCGCCGCGCTGCTTGAGCTCCCCCGGTGTCTGTGCCCCGCGCAGCATCAGCACGCACATGACCGCCTGCTCGCCGCTCGACATCGGCAGCGCATCGGAGAGCAGGTGACGGTGCTTCGCCGCTCGGCTCGCCCCGGCGAGGCGCGTGTAGCCACGACGCTCGAGACGGTGCAGCGCGTCGCGGATGATGGCGTCGTCGTAGTCGACGACCGGCTCGCGATTGGTCGCCTGGTTGCACGCCAGACGCAGCGAGTTCAGCGACAGCGGATAGTGGTCGGGGGTCGTGCGCTGCTTCTCGAGCAGGCATCCGAGCACGCGGATCTCGGGGTCTGAGAGGTCCATCGCCTTCATCCTACGATCCCGCGGACCCGCACGGGGGCGATTCGACGCGACGATAAGATCGACAGGTGAGCGGATCGATCGTCGGGAAGGCAGGTTTCTTGCGATGAGCAGCCAACCCTTCGGTGACGGACGCAGGCGCCACGGCGTCACCCCCAGCCAGGCAAGGGTCGGCGCCACGCCCGAGGACCGCGCCGCCGCACACGTCTCGCTGCGGCGCATCAGCGCTCTGTTCAAGCCCTATCGGGTGCGCCTGAGCGGCCTGCTGGCGTTGATCTTCGTCGCGGCGGGCCTTGGCGTGGTCAGCCCGTTCCTGTTGCGAGAAGTGATCGACACCGCGATCCCCGAGCACGACACGCGCCTGTTGAGCCTGTTGGTGGGCGGGATGATCGCGCTGTCGATCGTCGGCGGCGTGATCGGCGTCGCGCAGACGTGGATCTCAAACCAGGTCGGCCAGCGCGTGATGCACGACCTGCGCGCCGCCGTCTACGCGCACCTGCAGCGAATGTCGCTCGCCTTCTTCACGCACACGCGCACCGGTGAGGTGCAGTCGCGGATCGCCAACGACATCGGCGGCATCGACAGCGTCGTGACCTCGACCGCGACCTCGATCGTCCAGAACGTGACGACGGTAGTGGCGGTCGTCGTCGCGATGATCCTGCTCGACTGGCGCCTGGCGGCCTTCTCGCTGTTCCTGCTGCCGTTCTTCGTGTGGCTCACCCGCCGCGTGGGCGAGGAGCGCCGGCGCATCCAGTCGGTGCGCCAGGGGCGCCTCGCGGACATGTCGACGCTCGTGGAGGAGTCCCTGTCGGTCTCGGGCATCCTGCTCGGCAAGACGATGGGCCGCTCGCCCGAGCTGGTGCGGCGCTTCTCGGATGAGTCCGGCGAACTGGCCGACCTCGAGGTGCGCGCGCGCATGGCCGGGCGCTGGCGCATGGCCTCGGTGCAGATGAGCTTCGCGATCATGCCGGCCGCCGTCTACTGGTTCGCGGGCTACTCGATCGCCCAGGGCAGCGCCGCGATCTCGATCGGCACCGTGATCGCGTTCACGACGCTGCAGACGCGCGTGCTGTTCCCGATCCAGTCGCTGCTGTCGGTCGGCCTCGAAGTGCAGACCTCGCTCGCCCTGTTCGGGCGCATCTTCGAGTACCTCGACCTGCCGGTGGACATCGAGGAGCGTGCCGACGCCGGCGAGATGAGCGGGGTGCGCGGCGATGTGCGCCTACAGGATGTGTGGTTCACATACGACCCTGAGCACGAGCGCTGGACCCTGCGCGAGATCGCCGCCGAGATTCCCGCCGGGACGCGCACCGCGCTCGTCGGCGAGACCGGCTCGGGCAAGACCACGCTCGCCTACCTGGTGGCGCGGCTGTACGAGCCCCAGCGCGGGCGCGTGGAGATCGACGGCGTCGACATTCGCGACATGACGCTCGCCTCGCTCGCCGCGACGGTCGGGCTCGTGTCGCAGGAGACCTACCTGTTCCACGCCTCGATCCGCGAGAATTTGCGCTTCGCCTGTCCTGAGGCCAGCGACGAGCAGATCGAAGACGCCGCCCGCGCCGCGCAGATCCACGAGCTGATCTCCTCGCTGCCCGACGGCTACGACACGCCTGTGGGCGAGCGTGGATACCGCTTCTCCGGCGGTGAGAAGCAGCGCATGGCGATCGCCCGCACCGTATTGCGCAACCCCCCGGTCCTGATCCTCGACGAGGCCACCTCGGCGCTCGACACCGAGACGGAGCGCGCCGTGCAGCGCGCGCTCGACGACCTCTCCCGTGGCCGCACGACGATCGCGATCGCCCACCGCCTCTCCACGATCCGCGACGCCGACCAGATCCTCGTGCTCGACGCCGGGCGGATCGTCGAGCGCGGAACACACGAGGAGCTGCTCGAGCTGGGTGGGCGCTATGCCGCTCTGCTCAGCGGAGGGGAGGTCGCCGAGGACGATCCCGCCGCGGACGCCCCGGCGACGCTGGCCTACGACTAGTGTCCACCACAGCAGGTCGCTACGCGCGCTCGGCCAGGCCGGCGAGCACTTTCGAGAGCTGGCCACCCTGCCACGCGATCGGGGACCTGCCGGCCTCCTCCACGACTCGCATCGCATCGGGAATCGCCGCAGCGTAACGCTCGGCGACCGCCAGCGGATGGGTCGGGTCGGCCTCGTCGCGGCTGGCGATCACCACCGTGGGTGTCGCGATCGACTCGAGCTCCCCCCAAGCGTCGAACGGTCTCGAGCGCGGGACGGCTTCCAGCGCATCCGCCACGGCGAGCGGATGGTCGTGGGCGGAGAGACGTTGACGCACAACCGTCGCCACCGTCTCCCTGAAGCGCTCCGGGACCGCTCCGAGGTCATAGGCCTCGACGAAACCCTCCACCCCCCTCTCCCGCAAGCCCCGCGCAAGCCTGTCCCAGCCGGCATACGCGTCCGGCCTCGCCGCTGCCTCGGGATCGAACGCCGGCGTTATCAACCCCAGCGCGAGCACACGCTCGGGCCGATCGAGCGCGAAGCGCAGCGCCGTCTGAGCCCCCATCGAGGCGCCCGCGAGCACCGCCCGCTCGATCCCGAGCTCGTCGAGCACCGCTCTTAGGTCGTCGGCGAGCAGCCGATACGTGTATCCGGTTGACGCGGGCGCCGGGCTCGAATGGCCATGTCCGCGCGCGTCGTAGGCAACCACACGATGGCCTGAGCGCTCGAGCAGCCGCGAGCCCATGACGACATAGCGACGAGTAGCGGTGAGACCGTGAAGCAGCACAATCGGCGACCCAGTTCCTGCTAGCTCACCGACAAGTTGCACGCCGTCGCCGGCCGCGATGCTCAGTTGTTCGGAGACCGCCATCGGCTTAAGCTTGTCTACGTAGGACTCGTCCGCGGACCAGTCCGGAAGACCGATCCGCCGCTTTAGCCTCTTCAGTCCGATCTCGACAAGAATGACGATGGCCCCCGCGAAGAGGGCGAGCAAGTCCCTAGGCATTTACAGCGGCGTGCTCGCGCACCAGCTCCGCCGTCTGCTCGGGCCGCTCGATGAAGAACATATGGCCGATCCCCTCGAGGATCTCAAGGCGCGCGTCGGGTATCAGCCCGGCGATCATGTGGCCGTTCTCGACAGGCAGCATCTGGTCGAGCGTGCCGTGCACGACGAGCGTGGGCGTCCGCAAATCGGGCAGCCGCGCGCTCGTGTCGTGGCCGACGATCGCGCGCATCTGCTTCATGATCACCGCGACCGGCAGCGCGTAGCGCATGCCGTTGGCCAGGAATCTCGCGTAGGCGTCCTCGTCGGCGGCAAAGCTCGGCGACACGTTGACCTCCCAGCCGGTGCGGATCGCGCGCTCGCGGTCGCCCGAGGACATGCCCTCCATGATGCGTCCCATCACCTCTTCGCTGGTGAGCGAGCTGCCCTCGCCGCCACAATAGGTGCAGCCGAGCGTCAGCGAGCGAATGCGCTCGGGGTGTGCGAGCGCGAGCTCCTGCGCGACCATGCCGCCCATCGAGATGCCCATCACGTGGGCGGAGTCGAGCCGCAGCGCCTGAAGCAGCCCGGCGGCGTCTTCGGCGAGCTCGGCGATCGTGAACGGCTTGCCCGTCCTGCTCGATTCGCCGGCGTCGCGATGGTCGTAGACGATCGTGTCGAAGTCGCGGCGCAACTGCTCGAGCACCGCATCGCCCCAATGATGCTTGGTGCCGCTCATCCCCATGATCAGCAGCAATGGCGGGCCCTCGCCAGCGCGCTCGTAGCTGAGCTCGATCTTCCCCGCCTTGGCGATCCCCATCGTGCGAGGAAGATTACACCGACGGCGCAAGGCCGCTCGTGCGATCCGCCTCCTACGGCAGGCCTACACGGGCAGCTCGAGCTGGCTCGCGCCGACCGTCGCGCCGGGGGCGCGCTCGACCGCCTCGCCGCGCCGTGTCAGCCCGGCCACGCGCACGCCTAGCAGGCGCACTGGCCGCGAGGGGGCGTACTGCTCGAGCAGCGCGAGCGCCACGCGCGTGACCTCGCCCGAGTCGCAGGTCGGCTCGGGCAGCGTGCGCGCGCGCGTCACGGTCGAGAAGTCGCTCAGGCGCACCTTGATGCCGATCGTGCGACCGTGATTGCCGTGCGCGGCGAGGCTCTCGCACAGTTCGACCGCCATCTGCGCGAGCGCCTTCCGCAGCCTGGCGGCGTCGTGGATGTCGTAGTCGAAGGTGCGCTCGCGCGACTCGGACACGACCTTGCGCGCCTCGCTCACCTCGCCGTCGTGCTCGAAGCGCGCGCGGCGCTTCAATTCGCGGCCGTGGTTGGGACCGAAGCGCTCCACGAGCAGCTGCTCGGGCGCGCTCGCGAGAGCGCCCAGCGTGCGCAATCCGATCGCATCGAGCCGCGCGACCGTCTTCGGCCCGATGCCTGGAATCAGGCCGGGGGGCGCGTCCGCGAAGCGCTCGCACGCCTGCGCTCGCGTCAGCACCACGAAGCCGGCCGGCTTCTCGACGTCGGAGGCGACCTTCGCGACCAGCTTGTTCGGGCCGATCCCGACGGAGCACACCAGCTCCGTGGCCGCCTTGATGTCGGCCAGGATGCGGCGCATGGCCGCGCGCGGCGAGTACAGGCCGCTGAGGTCGAGATATGCCTCGTCAAGCCCGACGACCTCGACGCGCTCGACGTGCGAGCGCACGATGCCCATCAGCCGTTTGGAGATCTCGCGGTAGTGCGCCCCGTCGGGCGGAATGAAGACCGCCTGCGGACACAGCCTGCGCGCACGCGCGGCGGGCATCGCCGAGCCGACGCCGAAGCGGCGTGCCTCATAGCTGGCGGTGGTCACGACCGCCCGCGGGCCGGCTCCCGACACGACGACCGGCAGGCCACGCAGCTCTGGACGGCGGTTCAGCTCGACCGAGACGTAGAAGGCGTCGGCGTCGAGGTGGGCGACGCAGGGCTCCGACCTCTCGGAAGACACCGAGCTCCTGGTCGCGGCGGGTACTTCGGTTGTGAGCGGCACCTCGAAGCGAATCTAGCGCGGGCACCGGCAGACGGCCACCCTATGCCAATCGTATGGTATTGTTACAAAACGTATGGGAACTCTCGTCCAAATACGCGATGTCCCCGAGGATGTCCACCACACGCTGAAGGCCCGTGCGGCCGCGTCGGGGGTCTCCTTTTCCGAGTATCTACGTTCTGTGCTGGCACGCAGCGCGTCCCGACCCACACCTGCGGAGCTCTCCGCGCGTATCGCCGCGCGGGGCAGCGTTGAGCCGCTGGAGTCGAGCGTACTCGCCGTCCGCTCGATTCGCGACCACGGCGAGTGACCGTCCTCGACACCTCCGCGGTCGTCGACTTCCTGCTCGGCGTCGGAGTCGCGAAGCAAGTCGAGGCGTTGATGACGACCGAAAGCGAGCTCGCCGCCCCCGATCTGCTGATCTTCGAGGTGCTCGCCGTCCTGCGGCGGGAGGCGCTTCGAGGAGAAATCGCCCACGACCGCGCCGACGGCGCCGTTGAGGATCTCGGCGACCTACCCGTGGAGATCTTCCCCAGCCTCGCACTGCGCCGACGCGTTTGGGTGCTGCGACGGAACTTCACGGCAGGTGACGCTCTATTCGTCGCTCTTGCCGAGCAGCTGGACGAGCCGCTCGCCACCAAGGATGGCGCCCTCGCGGCTGAGGCCGCCAAGCACGCCAACGTGACCGTGCTGGAGCTGTAAAACTCGGGGCACTAGGCCATGGCGTCGATGTTCAGACGCACGTAGTCGATCGTGTACGGCTCGCCGAGGCGCTCGTGGACCGCTGCGACAAACGGCTCGCGCAACTCCTCGGTCAGCCGCGTCAGGTGCGAGCCGAGGCTGACCGTGCGCAGGAACTCGCGTGGCTCGGGCGGCTGCACGGTGACGGGCACGAGCCAGCAGCGCGCCTCGCGAAAGCCCACGGCGAGCAAGCGCTGCTGCGCGATCTCGGCCGAGCTGAAGTTCCACGGGCCCTCCCAGCCCTGCATGTAGGGCGCGAACGGCTCTTGGGCGCCAACCGCCTCGGCGGCCTCGCGTGTGCGCCGCACGTTGCCCTCTCCCCCGCACTGCGCGACCAGCCGGCCGCCGGGGCGCAGCGTGGCGTGCAGGCGCTCAAACAGGCGTTCGTGGTCGGCGATCCAGTGGAACGTGGCGGTCGAGAGGATCGCGTCCACCGGCTTCTCGAGTCGCAGCTCGAGTAGGTCCATCACGCGCACGTCCACGTTTGGGCCGAGGCGCTCGCGCGCGGACTCGACCATCGAAGACGAGGCGTCCACGGCGACCACGCGCCCGCGCGGCAGTCGCTCCAGGAGCATCTCGGTGACGCGCCCCGAGCCGCAGCCGGCGTCGAGCACCGTCTCGTCGCCGCGCAGGGACAACCGCTTGAGCACTTCCCTCCCCCATGCCTGCTGAGGCGCGGAGATGCGGTCGTAGGTCGTGCCATCCCAATCGCGTATCTCTGACATACAAATGTACGTTATCACGTATGAGCGAAGGCGCGGAGCGCACAGGTCGTGATCCGACTTGTGCTCCCCGAGCCGGTCGCCGGTTGCGGCCTCGTAGACGCGATCAGCTCTGCGCGAGGATCCCCGCAAGGCGCGCCCGCTGCTGCTTGGCGCCCCCGAGCAGGGAGGCGTCGAGCAGGGCGCGCTTGTACAGCCAGTGCACGTCGGCCTCCCACGTGAAGCCGATGCCCCCGTGCGCCTGGATCGCCGACGCGGTCACCTCCAGGCCGGCGTCGGAGGCGGCGGCCTTGGCCATGGCGGCGGCCTCCCAGAGCCTCCCAGGGTCAGCGTCGGCTGCCCACGCGGCGAACGCGGTCATCGAGCGCGCCCGCTCGGTGTCGAGCAGCATCTGCGCGCAACGGTGCGAGACCGCCTGGTAGGAGCCGACGGGCACGCCGAACTGCTTGCGCTCCTTCACGTAGGCGACGGTCGTCTCGAGCGCGCGGTCGCACACGCCCACAAGCTCTGCGGCGATCGCCACGAGCGCGCGGTCGATCCCGGCCTCGATGTCGCCCTCGAGCGCCTCCCCGGCGTCTGCCGACACGCTTACGCGCCCGGTCGGACGTGTGGGGTCGATCGACTTGCGCGGCCCCACGGCGACCTCCTCGCGCGCGTATGCGCGGACGTGCACGCGCGCACGGGGGGCACCCCTTTCGGCAAGCAACAAGACATCCGCTCCCGGCGCCCCGACGACGAGCTCGGCGACGCCATCCCGCGCTTCCCCGAGCGCGCCCACCAGCTCGCCACCCGCAAGGCCCGGCAGCCAGCGTGCGCACTGCTCCTCAGAGCCAGCCTGCTCGATCGCGGCGGCGGCGAGCACAGTCGGCAACAACGGCACCGGCGCGACCGTGCGGCCCAACTCCTCGCACAGGACGACGAGCTCGACCAGCCCGAGCCCCTGCCCGCCGTAGCGCTCGGCGACAGCGATCCCGGGCCAGCCCAGCTCGCACAGCTCCCGCCACAAGCCGTCGTCGAAGCGGCGCCCCTCGGCGTGCTCGCGCACACGCTCCGGTGTCGCGCGCGCCGCCAACAGCTCGCGCGCGGTGCGCTGAATCTCGCGCTGGTCGTCGCTCAGGCCGAAATCCATCGGCTCAGAGCGCCGCGCCACGAGGACGTTGGAACGGCCCGGATGCACCACGAGAACGCCCCGCGGCGCAGCCCATCCCAAACCAAACCACTAGACAACCGCCTTCAGCCGCGGCAGTCCCAGCACGCGCTCGGCCACGATGTTCTTGAGCACCTCGGTCGTGCCGCCCTCGATCGTGTTGCCGCGCGCGCGCAACAGCTCATAGCTCCAGCTCGTGCCGTCGGTCAGCGCCTCAGGCCCCACGATCTCGGCGGCGAGGCTAGTGAGGCGCTGGTTGGTGTCTGACCACAGCCACTTCACGAGCGAGCCCTCCGGGCCGGGCTGGCCGTAACGCTCGATGTCGGTCAGGCCCTTCCACGCCAGCAGCCGGATCGACTCGCAGCGGATGTGCAGCTCGGCGAGCGCGTCGGCGTACAGCGCGTCCTCGAGCAGGCCGCGCTCGCGCGCCGCGGCGATCGTGTCGTCGAGCAGCTGGCGCAGGCGCACCTGCAATACGAAGCCAAGGCCCGCGCGCTCGTTCATGAGCGTCGTCAGCGCCACCTTCCAGCCGTTGCCGACGCCACCGACCACGTTCTCGTCCGGAATGCGCGCCTCTTCGATGAACAGCTCGTTGAACTCCGCCTCGCCGGTGATCTGGCGCAGCGGGCGCACTTGCACCGCCTCCTGCTGCATGTCCATCAGGAAGTAGGTCAAGCCCTTGTGCTTGGGGGCGCCTGAGTCGCTGCGCGCGACGAGCATGCACCACTTCGAGTACTGCGCGCCGCTCGTCCACACCTTCTGGCCCGTCACGACCCACTCGTCGCCGTGCTTGACCGCGCGCGTCTTCAGCGACGCCAGGTCAGAGCCCGCGTCGGGCTCGGAGAAGCCCTGGCACCAGATCTCCTCGGCCGAGAGGATCGGCGCGAGGTGGCGCTGCTTCTGCGCGTCTGTGCCCCACACCATCAGCGTGGGGCCGCCGAGCAAGAGGCCGAGCACGTTCGCCGGCATGGGCACGCGCGCACGGCCGATCTCCTCGAAGTAGATCGCCGACTCCGTCAGCGACGCGCCGCGGCCGCCGTACTCGGCCGGCCACGCCGGGGCCGCCCAGCCGCCGTCGTAGAGCTGGCGCTGCCAGTCGCGACGCCAAGCGTAGTGGGCGTCTTCGCCGCCCTCGCTCGGCTCCCGCGAAGGCCTGTTGTCCGCGAGCCACATGCGCAATTCATCGCGAAAGGCGCTCTCGCGCTCGTTGAATGTCAGGTCCATTGGGCGTTCTCCCGGTGCTCGCTCGCGAGCGAGCCCAGGGGACATTCAACTGCCCCGCGCTGGTCTGGGTCGTGCGGGTGGCGCTCATGGGCCTCCGGCCCGGCGCCCGCCTCGCGTCAAGATCCCTCCGCGGGGCGCGTGCTGGACGGTCGAAGATCGCTGTGCACCACCAGCTCGTCGACCTCGAGCCTGCCGACCTTGACCTTGCGCACGTCGATGCGCCCGACCGCGGCGCGCTTGATGGCGAGCCTGCGGATCGCGACCGCCCCGACGGCCAGCGCTCCGAAGGCGCTGGCCCCGAGCGCGAACGACCCGACCGCGACCGAGCCGAGCGACAGCGCGCGCTCGCCCCGCCCCTTGCACTTCGAGCGGCGGCGAGAGCTTCGCTTGGCGTGCTTCGCCTTCTTGGCGTGCTTGACCTTGCGAGCGACGCGCAGCACGCGCCACGCGAGCATCGCGGCCGCGGCGGCTTTGCGTCGCGCATCTCTGTCGGGGCCTGTGCGGCCTCGTTGTCTGCTGGGCTTGCTCATGCTCTCCTCTTTACCCAGGCTAGCGCGTGCTCCACACCTCGCCGACGCCTTCGAACCCCAGTGCGCGCTTGGTCGCTTCGGTCAGGTCGAATTCGCGACCCGCGACATACGGCCCGCGGTCGACGACCGGGACACGCACCTGTGGCCCCCGTAGCGCAGCGTGACGAGCGTCCCGCAGGGGAGCGTCTTGTTGGCGACCCCCATCGTCGAGCCGGTGAGCTGCCCGCCGCAGGCGAGGCCGCCCCCGCCGCCGTACCACGAGGCGCCCGCGAGCCGGTAGGAGCTCAGCACGCCCGGGATGCGGCTCACGCGCCGCGCGCCGGCGTCGCCGGCGAACAGGACCCGCACGCGCTCTGTGAGCAGGTGGTGGGGGGTGTATCGCAAGACGAACGTCCCCCGCGCGCGTGTGGGGGTACGCAAGATCGTTTGCCATCCGTGACGACCGTGGCGCTGAAGCTCGACCATGCGCCCGGCCAGGGTGGGGCGCAACATGCCACGAATGGTCGCCGTTGCTCCCGTCGAGCACGTCCAGCTTGGCCCTGCCTATCCCGCAACCGTCGCGCCTCACGCGGCGGAGCTCGCGGTCGCCGTGCGCAGGGCCGCATCGAGCTGGAGCATAGCCCGGGACCGTCATCACCGGTCGTCATGCGGGAATTCCCGCTAGCAGCGGTAGCAAAAAGAGTTCTCCTCTTGTAGCCGCCTACGGGGTTAGCTGTCGGGCTCACGCCCGCCGGCGGCACGCGTCCATACGTGCGCCGGTCGGGCGTTACAGCCGCATCAGCGGCCGATTCGCCCCATCCGGGCCCTTTCATCGGGCCCGGCAGTGGGTCCCCCGCTCGCCTCCATTTGTGGAGACGACTCGGCAGGGTCAGGCAATCGGAGAGACGCTAGAGGAGGGAGAACAGCTCAAAGTGTGAGAGCGGACACACTTACCAATCTCTTGCCAATGGCGCTCATGGAGACCAATTCGGCCTTTCAACTGAGCGGCATGCGACAGGGCGCGCCTACTCGTCCTCCCCGCGAGTGGCGCCCCCGAGCCGGTTGAGCATCATCGCCTCGGCCATGCGCAGCAGGCCGATCGTCGTGTGCGGGCGCGCTTCGCTCGAGCGCACCGACACGTCCGAGCCGTGCGGGCCGAGCACCTCGACGATCGTGCAGACGTTGCCGATCTCGCAGTCCTCGCCGTAGCGTCCTTCCAGAGCCTCCATCTGCGCCGCCACGACCTGGCCGATCTTCGATTGGTCGAATGTCATCTCGCGTGCCTCCTGAGGTGATTGGTCTTAGGCCGTCCAGTTGCCCGGGCCACCCCTACATCAAATCACGAGCGACAATCCGCATCGCTCCGAATAGCATCCACGCCGCGATGGCCCTCGAGCCCCCCTTCTCCAACTACGAGCACGAGATCTACGCCGCCGGCATGCTCGCCGGGCGCAAGCCCGCGCGGCCGCTCGACTGGCGCGAGCTGGAGCGCGACGCCTACGCGATGCTCTCGCGCGGGCCGCGCGGCTACATCCAGGGCGGGGCCGGGCTCGGGCGAGACGATCAGGGCCAACCGCGAGGCGTTCGACGAGTGGCGGATCGTGCCGCGCATGCTGCGCGACGTCTCCGAGCGCACGCTCGAGCGCACGGTGCTCGGCACGAAGCTGCCCGCGCCCGTGCTGCTCGCGCCGATCGGCGTGCAGACGGTGGCCCATCCCGACGGCGAGCTGGCGAGCGCGCGCGCGGCCGCGCACGTGGGGGTGCCGCTGATCGCGAGCACCGCCGCCTCGCACACGATCGAGCAGATCGCCGAGGCCGCCGGCGAGCAGTCCTGCTGGTACCAGCTCTACTGGCCGCGCGACCGCGAGCTGGCGCGCAGCTTCATCGAGCGGGCCGAGAGGTCCGGCTATGAGGCGATCGTCGTGACGCTCGACACGTGGCTGCTCGGCTGGCGCCCGGCCGACCTGAGCGACGGCTTCCTGCCGTTCCTGCGCGGCGAGGGCAACGCCAACTACCTGCCGGACCCGGTCTTTCGCGCGGCGCTGCCGAAGCCGCCCGAGGAGGACCTGGCGACCGCCGTCGCGTACTGGGCGTGGCAGTTCTCCAACCCGTCGGTCACCTGGGAGGACCTGGCGTTCCTGCGCGAGTGCACGAGACTGCCGATCGTCCTGAAGGGCATCCAGAGCGCCGAGGACGCCCAGCTCGCGGTCGAGCACGGGATCGAGGGCATCATCGTCTCCAACCACGGCGGGCGTCAGGTGGACGGCGCGATCGGCTCGCTGCAGGCGCTGCCGGGCGTGGTCGAGGCCGTGGGCGATCGTTGCGAGGTGCTGTTCGACAGCGGCATCCGCTCGGGCGCCGACGCGCTCAAGGCGCTCGCGCTCGGCGCGCGGGCGGTCTGCCTCGGACGCCCATACGTGTGGGGCTTGGCGCTCGGCGGCGAGCAGGGCGTCGTCGACGTGCTGCGCGCGTTCCTCGCCGAGCTCGACCTCAACATGGCCCTCTCCGGGCACGCGAGCATCGACGAGGTCGGGCACGACACACGCTTGCGGCGCAGCGTTGACGCCGCACCCCAGACCCGCGACAATCGGAGCCCATGTCAAACCCTGACCGTCTGACCGGCCTGGACTCGGCCTTCCTGCACCTCGAGGACCACGGCTCCGCGCACATGCACGTGGCCTCGGTGATGGTGTTCGAGGGCAAGGCCCCCAAATACGAAGACTTCGTGGAGCACATCCTCTCGCGCCTGCACCTCGTGCCGCGCTACCGCCAGCGGCTGGCGTTCGTGCCGCTTGGGCAGGGCCGGCCGGTGTGGACGGACGACCCGCACTTCAACCCGCGCTACCACATCCGCCACACCGGGCTGCCGCGCCCCGAAGACGAGACCGAGCTCAAGCAGCTGGCCGGGCGCATCTTCTCCCAGCGGCTGGACCGCTCCAAGCCGCTGTGGGAGCTGTGGCTCGTGGCGCACATGGCCGGCGAGCGCTTCGCGGTGATCGCCAAGACCCACCACGCGCTCGTGGACGGGATCTCCGGCGTTGACATCACGACCGTCCTGTTCGACGCCTCGCCCGAGCCGGCGGGCACGCCGCGGCCGCCCGTGCCGTGGGTCGCGCGCCCGCTGCCGGGGCCGGCGAAGCTGCTCGCCGACGCGCTCGTGGAGCGCTCCACCGCTCCCGCCGAGATGGTGCGCGGCGCGCGCGCGATGCATGCGCCGACCGCGACGCGCGCTCGCGCGCGTCAAGGACGCGGTCGTCGGGGTGGGTGCCACGACGCTCGCCGGCATCAACGCGCCGGCGCCGCCGAGTCCGCTCAACGTGGACATAACCTCCCACCGTCGCTACACGTGGGTCGACGCCGACCTGGCGCAGTTCAAGGCGATCAAGGACTCGCTCGGGGGCACGCTCAACGACGTCGTGCTGGCCGCCGTGAGCCTCGCGCTGGGACGCCACATGCGCATCCAGGGCCTCGACACCGAGGGCCTCGTGCTGAAGGCGATGGTGCCCGTGTCGGTGCGCGCCGACGTCGACCGCGATGCCCACCCCCCGCGCTCGGCAACCGGTCGCGGCGATGTGGGCGCCGTTGCCGGTCGGGCGTGGTCGACCCCGTCGAGTGCCTTGCCGAGGTGCGCCTCGAGATGGACGACCTCAAGCACTCCGGTCAGGCGGTGGGCGCGGAGGTGCTCACGAACCTCGCGGGCTTCGCCCCGCCCACGATCCTCAGCCAGGCGGCGCGCCTGCAGGCGCGCCAGCGCTTCTTCAACCTGGTCGTCACGAACGTCCCCGGGCCGCAGTTCCCGCTCTACCTGCTGGGGCGTCGCCTGAAGGCGCTCTACCCGGTGGTGCCGCTCGCCCGCCGCCAAGCGCTGGGGATCGCGGTGATGAGCTACGACGGGCGTCTCGGCTTCGGCTTGCTCGCGGACTACGACGCGCTGCCCGAGCTCGAGACGATCGCGCGCGAGCTGGAGCGCGCGATCGCGGCGCTGGCCGACGGCGGCCGGCGTGAGCGACCGTCCGCGCGGCGCCCGCAAGGCGCGCCGTCCGCGAGCGGTGGCAGCGCGCTAGTGACGCAAGCAGGACGGCGGTGAGGACCGGCTTGCGCCTGGCCCTCTGCCAGATCAACGCCACGGTCGGCGATCTCGCCGGCAACGCCGAGCGCATCCGCGAGGGCATCGAGGCGGCCAAGCTCGCGGGCGCGCAGCTGGTGCTGTTCCCCGAGCTGGCGCTCACCGGCTACCCGCCCGAGGACCTGCTGCTGCGCGAGCACTTCCTGACCGACACGGGCGCGTATCTGCAGCAGCTCGCGAGCCGCCGCCGAGGGGATCGTGGCGATCGTGGGGTTCCCCGAGCGCGATCCCCGGCGCGCTGCGCGGGCCGGCGCCCGGGCTCGCCGGGACCGCGGCGACGGTCGTGCACAACGCCGCGGCCGTGCTCTCCGACGGGCTCGGTGCGGAGTGTCTATCGCAAGGTGCACCTCCCCAACTACGGGGTGTTCGACGAGCAACGCTATTTCAGGCGCGGGCGATCCGAGCGGCGCCACGATCGAGCTGGGCGGCCACAGGATCGGCGTGACCGTGTGCGAGGACCTGTGGGTGGCCGGCCCCCCGGCCAGCGCCGAGGCCGGCGTGGGAGCGAGCTTGATCGTGAACATCTCCGCCTCGCCCTACCACGCGGGCAAGGGCCTGGAACGCGAGCGGCTGTTCGCCGAGCGCGCGCGCGAAACGGGCGCCCATGTCGCCTTCTGCGCGATGGTCGGCGGCCAGGACGAGCTCGTCTTCGACGGGCACTCGTTCGTGCTGGACGCCGACGGCGAGACGATCGCGCGTGCCGCGCAGTTCGAGGAGGACATGCTGGTCTGCGATCTGGCTCTCGATTTGGATGGGGATGCGGGGCGTGCCCCCGTCTCCTCCACCCCACGTCGAGCCGCGCACACCAATCCCCTCGGTAGAGCAGGAGGTGTACGAGGCGCTGCTGCTGGGCTTGCGCGACTACGTCGAGAAGAACGGCTTCGGCGCGGTGGTGCTCGGGCTCTCGGGCGGGATCGACTCGGCGCTCGTGGCCTGCCTGGCCGTGGACGCGCTCGGGCCCGAGCGCGTCAACGTGGCGATCATGCCGTCCTCGTTCTCCTCCTCGGCGACCCAGGAGGACGCGCGCGCGCTCGCTCGCTCGCTCGGCGTCAATGCACATGAGCTTGCCGATCCAGCACGCGATGGAGGCCTATGCGCAGACGCTCAGCGCCGACTTCGAGGGGCTGCACGAGGACCTGACCGAGGAGAACCTGCAGGCGCGCATTCGCGGCAACCTGCTGATGGCGCTCTCCAACAAGTTCGGCTGGCTCGTGCTGACGACCGGCAACAAGTCGGAGATGTCGGTCGGCTACACGACCCTGTACGGCGATTTGGCGGGCGGCTTCGCCGTCATCAAGGACGTGCCCAAGACGCTCGTCTACCGGCTCGCGCTGTGGCGCAACTCCCCGGTCGCCACGACCGGCGAGCGCGCAAGCCGACGAGCACAGGCGCCAATCCCCGCCTCGATCCTCGAGCGCGCCCCCTCCGCCGAGCTGCGCGCCGATCAGACCGATCAGGACTCGCTGCCGCCTTACGACGTGCTCGACCGCATCCTGCACGGGTACATCGAGTTGGATCGCGGCCGCGAGCAACTGATCGCCGAAGGGCTGCCCGTCGAGGACGTCGAGCGAGCCACGCGGCTCGTGGACCGCGCCGAGTACAAGCGCCGCCAGGCGCCTCCGGGCATCAAGATCAGCGAGCGGGCGTTCGGCCGTGATCGGCGCATGCCGATCACGAACGCCTACTGCGGCTGAGCGACGAGCGCCGGCGTTACTCTGCCTCGCATGATCGGCCGGCGCACGCCCGCGTATTGCCCGGAGTCGGGCCCTTCACGTCGTGGGACCGTCGGGCACGCCCGTGCGGAGCCCTGCTCGGCGTGGGGCTGGCGCTGTGCGCGCTGGCGCTCGGCTCGTGCGGCGGGAGCACGCTCCAGGACCAGCCGATCGGGCCCGCGCCGCTGGAGACCGTCCTGGTGAAGAGCCGCTTTCCCGTCTATTGGCTCGGGTTGGAGTATCGCGACATGCAGATCGCGAGCGTCGTCGATCGACCCGGGCGGCGCGGTCACGATCCGCTACGGGGACTGCATCATCGGCGGCCAGTACACGTGCGTGACACCGATCTCGATCGTCAGCTCGCCCGACAACAGCTTCGTCCCGGGGCACACCGCCGCGACCCGCTCGCTGGCGCTGAGAGGGGTGACCGCAAGCTCGGCTCAGCGCGGCGCGACGCTCGCGATCCCCACCGGAGGAGTCGTGGTGAGCGTGTACGCGCGCGACCCATCGCTGGCTCGCGCGGCGGCCGCGACGATGGCCCCGGTCAACGAGCTCGGGCTGGCCCGGGCGCCGCTCCCGGCGGCGATGCCCGACACGGGCTTGGTCGGGCGCCTGCCGCTGGCGAGCGAGGTCCCCGCGGGCGTGAGCGTGCCGCGTCCGCGTGCGGAATAGCCCCCGCCGGACTCAGGCCCGCGTCGGTTCAGCTCGGCAGCGGCCGCACGGCGATCGTCATGCGTGTGAGCGCGCAGATCCGGCCGTCGTCGTCGCTGAAGCTGACGTCCCACATCCAGGTGGTGCGCCCGCGATGGACGCGGTTAGCGTGCGCGTGCACGGTTCCCTCCGTCATCGGCCGCAGGAAGCTCGTGTTGTTGGACATCCCCATCGCCACGTTGCCCTCCTGGAGCACGGTCACGCCGGTGGCGATCGAGGCGATCGACTCGGCGATCGACGCGTACAGGCCGCCGTGCACGAGCCCGGCCGGCTGCTTGTGCCGCTCGCCGACGACCACGCGAGCGCGCACCTCGCTGTCGGTGCACTCCAGCAGCTCGAGGCCGTAGTGGCGGTCGAAGCCCAGCAGGTGCTCGTTGATCTCGGCAGCGGACGTGGGGATTGACATCGGGCGGCCACGATAGCCTAAGGGTGGGCGCCGCGTTGACGGAACGCGATACGACCACACAGAGATGACAGAGCTCGACCGACTGCCACCCGACCAGCGCGCTGTGCTGTCGCTCGTGCTCGATCGTGGCAAGAGCTATGGGGAGGTCGCCGAGATGCTCGCGATCCCCGAGGGCGCGGTGCGCGACCGGGCTCACGCCGCGCTCGACGCGCTGGCCAACGATCCGGCCCGGCCGGCTGAGCGACGTTCCCCAGCCCCCGCTCGCGCCGCGGCCGGGGTCGCCGGGGCTGGCGGCGCCCCTGGGGCTGGCGGCGCCCCCGAAGCCAGCCACGCCTCGCAAGCGACGCGAGCGGATGACGCGAGCGCATTCGCGGGGTCGTCCCCGCGGCGAGCGGACGCGCGCGGGTCGCTGGCCACGCCGAGCTCGCGAAGGGGAGGCGCGCTGTTGCTCGCGGCGATCGTGGCGGCGATCGTCGTCGTGGTGGTGCTCGTGTCAGGCGGTGGTGGCAAAAGCTCCGGGCGGCCCTCGACGACCGCCTCGAGCACCCCTTCGTCCTCCACGTCGACGACGAGCGCGGGCAAGCCGAGCCTCAACAAGACGATCGCTCTCTCACCGGTCGAACCGGAACTCAAAGCGGCAGGCACCGCCTACGTCCTCTCGCAAAGCAAACGGCACGCGTTCTATGTGGCGGCACGCGGACTGCCCGCCTCTTCGGGCTTCTTCTACGCGGTGTGGCTGTACAACTCGCCGTCGAGCTCAGCCCCGCTCGGCAGGGCGCCGACGGTCAGCTCCAATGGGCGCATGGAAGGCGGAGGCCCGCTGCCGACGAACGCCGGCCTCTACCACCAGCTGATCATCACGAAGGAGACCAGCACCCACCCGAGCCATCCTGGGTCAATCGTGCTGAGAGGCACGTTCGGGTTGCGCTAGCCTTCGCCCCCCTGCCCTGCCCCCCTGCCCTGCCCCCCCTGCCCTGGCCCCTCCTGCCCTGGCCCCCACTGCCTGCCCCCACTGCCTGCCCCCACTGCCCTGGCCCCCGCTGCCATCGCCCGCTGGTCGGAGCTTTCTCCTCGTAGACGCCCGCGCCATGGGCAGGTCGCGGAGACGACCGTCAAGGCAACAGCTTTCCCGGGTTCATGATCCCCGCCGGGTCGAGCTCGGCCTTCATTGACCTCAGCGCGCGCACGCCGTCGGCGCCGATCTCGCGCTCCAGCCAGGGCGCGTGGTCGCGCCCGACGGCGTGATGATGGGTGATGGTCCCCCCGCCGCTTGCGATCGCCTCGCTCGCGGCGGCCTTGACGGCATGCCACTGGGCCAGCTCCTCGCCCTGCTGCTGGCGAGCGACGAAGGTGAAGTACAGCGAGGCGCCGGTCTCGTATAGATGCGAGACGTGGCACATGACCATGCCAGGCGTCCCGCGCGCGCGCAGCGACGTCGTCGATCGCCTCCGCGACGCGGCGGTGAAGCGTGCTCAGGTTCGACCACGGCGTTGCGGTCTCGAGCGTCTCGACCATCACGCCGTGCGTGAGCAGCTCGTCGCGCAGGTAGGGCGCCGCGAAGCGCGAGGCGAGCCAGGCCCGCCCGGGCGAGCGCCCGACTGGCAGTCCGCCGCCGCGGCGCACGAGCTCGAGAGCGCGCGCTCGACGCGCGCCGACCTCCTCGCTGTCGCCCTCGAAGCCGAGGATCGCAAGGCAGCCGCCGCCGTAGCCGCGCATGCCCAGGTAGGCGCGCCCGATCCGGCCCTTAGCCCCGCCGGAGCCCGCGAGCGCGAGCGACATGCGCGTCTCCGGCTCGTCTGAGAGGCGCGCCACGTCGGGCGTGCAGTGGCGCTGGGAGAGCTCGCGGAAGGCATGGACGCCGGCCTCGAAGCCCTCGAAGAACACCCCCTCGTAGAGGCGCTCGGCGGGGGCGTGGCGGACCCGCAGCGTCAGCTCGTCGATCACGCCAAGCGCGCCCTCCGAGCCGACGAGCAGCTCGCGCACGCTCGGGCCGGCGGCGCTGGCGGGCAGCGCGGGCAGCTCGAGATCCCCGGCGGGCGCCACCATGCGCAGGCCCCGCACCATGCGCTCGAAGCGCCCGTAGCCGCTGGAGGCCTGCCCGGCCGAGCGCGTGGCGGCGCAGCCGCCGAGCGAGACGTACTCGAAGGACTGCGGGAAGTGCCCGAGCGTCAACCCTCTGCCGGCAAGCCAGCGCTCCAGCTCGCGCGCGCGCGCCCCCGCCTGGACGCGCACCGTGAGCGAGGCCTCGTCGAGCTCCAGCACCTCCGCCATCCGGCTCGTGTCGAGCGCGACGACGCCGCGATGGGGCCCGCGCAGCGGCTCGACGCCGCCGACGACGCTGGTGCCGCCTCCGAACGGGACCACCGCGAGCGAGCTCTGCTCACACACGCGCAACAGCGTGCGCAGCTGCTCGCGCGAGCTGGGGTAGAGCACCACGTCGGGCGCGCCCTCGGGTCGCCCGGCGCGCAGGCGCACGAGGTCGGGGTAGCCCCTGCCGGCGGCGTGCGCGACGCGGTCGGCGTGATCGTCGCGCGCGTGGGCGGCGCCGACGATCTCGCGCAACCGCTCGAGTGTGTCCGAGGGCATGGAGCGAGGATCGATCCTGACGTTTTCAAGCGCGACCGGGGCAGCGGGCTTTGAGCCGAGGCCGACCGTCTCGCTCAAGAACTCGAGGGCGTGCGCCGGCAAGCCAGGAGGGCGCTCGGGGTCGCCCCATCCCCACCAGCGCATGCGCGGCGGCGAGGAGCGGTCGAGGCGAGGCGCGTCGGGACCGCTCGTGGAGTGACTAGGCGCTCGTCGTCCGGTCTCGGCGCCGATGTCTTGAGCCGCGCGCGCCGTCATGACTGCCTGCCGACGATCCGCTCGAGCCCGTCCAGGGCCTCTTCGACCGTGGAGAGCGCCGCGCGACGCACGAGTGGGCTGCCAAAGCGCGAGATCCCGCTGAGCCGCAGGGACAGGGCGCCGCTGCCACGAAAGCCCTGCAGCTCCTGGCGCAGCTCGATCGTCACCTCGGTCGCGGGACCGTCGCCGACGTATTCCTCGCCATCGCGAGCGTCGCCACCGCCAGCCTCGGCGAGCAGCACCTCCGTCTCGGCGCTCTTCAGGACGCGCTCGAACGGCGTGCCCTGCACCTGTTGCGACCACACGATCCTTTGCGGGCCGATCACCTCGAGCAGCTTGAAGTCCGCGCGCACGACTTTTCCGCTCGGCCCGATCAGCACCTCGGTGAACGCGTCATCCTCGACCGCCTCGACGCGGTTGACCCGCGGCCACCAGCGCGGCAGATGGTGAGGGTCGCCGAGCACATCCCACAACTCCTGCCGGGAGGCGGCGATCCTGCGGGTGCGCTGCGCCGTGGGCAAGAGCTAGCGTCCCGACCCGGAGATTCGCGGCCGTGCGGCGCATGCGACTAGATGACGAGCCGCCGGCACTGAAGGCTTATGCCTCATAGCTGAGCAGAGCATGAGCCTTGTGCGGCGGGAAGTCGGGAATGTCGCGGATCAGCGCGCGCGGGTCATCGGTGGCGATCACCTGACGATCTTGCGCAGATCGCGGACGAGCAGCAAATGCTTCAAGTGGGTCGTGACCGCCGCCAGGTTCTCGAGCGCCTCGACCGCGTCCTTGCGCCGCTCGGGATTGCGCGAGCGTAGCGCCGGCGCGAGGATCTGCTGCAACAGGCTCGCCTCGCGGTCGGCGGAGGAGCGGAACACGCGCAGGTTGCGACCCCCCACGCCGTAGCGCGCGAGCTCTGCGACGGCGCTCACGATCTCGCGCTCGGTCTCGTCGAAATAGCGCACCCCTCCGCGCATCTCCCCCTTGACGACGCCGTACTCTTCGAGCTCGCCCACGAGCTTCGCGTCGGCGCTCGTCTCCTCGAGCACTTCCTCCAGCGAGTAGAGCGCGCCGTCCTGCTCGCGCACGCTGACACTCGCGTGCCAAGCGCGCTTGCCACCCTCGCGCCCGGGACGCGGCACCTGCATCTCCCCCGCGCGGCCGGCCGCGAGCTCCTGGCGAATGACTCGCAGCGGCAGGAACTCGTCGCGCTGCATGCGCAGGATCGTGCGCAGCCGCTGCACGTCGCTCTGCGCGTAGAGCCGGTAGCCGCCCGGGGTGCGCCGCGGAGTCAAGAGCTTCTGGTCCTCGAGATAGCGGATCTTCGAGATCGAGATGTCGGGGAACTCCTGCACGAGCGCCTTGCAGACCGCGCCGATCGTGAGCGCCTTCTGACGGGAGCCCGTGCCCGAGCCGTTAGGAGCGCCGGCTTCGGCGAGCTCCAGCTCAGCCTGCTGCGTCTCGGCGCCTCGCGGTAGCGTGGCCATCAGCGGGCGTGGTAGGTGAGCTTGTACTTGCCGATCTGAAGCTCGTCGCCCTCCTCCAGGCGATGAGATTCGATCCGAGAGCGGTTCACGTACGTGCCGTTCAGCGAGCCGCAGTCGTCGAGGTACCAGTGCTCGCCACGGCTCACGAGCAGCGCGTGGTCGCGCGAGACGGTCACGTCGTCGAGGAACACGTCGGAGTCGGGACGGCGGCCGATCGTCATGCGCTCGCGATCGACGGGGAAGCTCTCGCCCGCGCGTCCGCCGCCGGTGCGGATCACGAGCGCCGGCCCGTGCGCGGTGACCTCGTCGAGCTCGACCGGCACGAGCTCGCCGGCCTCGTCGATGCGGTAGGTAGCCGTCACCGGCTCGCCCGCGGCGCCCTCGCCACGCGGGAGCAGCGCGCCGCAGCGCTGACAGTAGTTGGCGCCCTCGCCGCCCGCGAAACCACACTCGGGACAGTGCAAAGCCACGTGTCTGCCCCCTAGATCCTGACGTGAGCTGTCGCCGCGCCAGGCACGCTACAGCTCGTCGGTCGAAGCTCCGCCGGCGCGATTGGCGAGAATGTCCGACAGTCGCTGGACGTCCTCCCCGGAGATCCCCGTCTCGCCCTCCTTGTGCTGCTCGCGCAAACGACTCACCAGCTCGGCGCGCAGGATGTCGATCTTGCCGTGCAACAAGCGGCGCTTGTAGGAGATCTCCATCTCCTCCTCGGTGAGCTCTCGGATGACCTCCTTGAGCTCGCTGTCCGTCATCGAGCCGAGGTCGGGGAACGTGTCCATCGCGGGCGATCTCCTCTTGCGCAAGGATTCAAGGGCAAATAGCTGCCGGCGCTGCCATGCTGCCGTCCGAGTATAGACCAAAAGGTGAAGTTGAGCTTGAGAGTATTCAAATGGAGGTTGACGCGCACGCATACGCTCGCGGCGGCGCTGATCGTGCTGATCGTGATCGCCGGCGGGATCGCGCGGGCGGCGGCGATCGGGAGCAACACGCACCTCTCGGCCGACGAGAACGGATATGTCGGCAACGCCAACAGGATGCTCGCCGGAGAGCGCTACGCCACCTTCAAGTGGCCGCCCGGCACATCGGTGGCGTTTGCCGTCGCGACCCGGCTCTCAGGACACCATTCGCTGCGTCTGGCAGAGCGAGCGAGCGGCCCCGCGCAGTACATGCAGCTGGCGATCGGCGTCCTGACGCTGATCGTGGTGGCCACGCTCGCGTGGGCGCTTGCGGGGCCGTGGGCGGCCGTGATCGCCTCAGCGCTCGTGGCTGGCTATGTGCCGCTCGTGGTCGCGACGCGCACGTTCTTGAGCGAGCCGCTCGGCGCGCTCGTGCTGGTGGCGGCGGTCGCCGCGGCCGCGTTTGCCCATTCGCGCTTCGGTAAGCGTCGCGAGCTCCTGGCGGTGGCCGCTGCCGGGACAGTGGGTGCGATCGCCTGTCTCACGCGCGGCGATCTCGCGATTGCCATGGGGGTGATCGCGCTCGCGCTGGCGCTTGCGGGGCGACCCGGCTGGCGCACTGGCCTCGAGCGCTGCGCGGTCTATCTCACGGCGCTCCTGCTCACGCTGACCCCGTGGCTCGCCTACGCGTCGAGCAAGGAGGGCCGCTTCGTGCCGATCACCACCGCCGGGCCCCATGCGTTCTTCATCGGCAGCTACCTGCCTGGCAAGGGGCTGCTAGTGCCCACCGAGGAGCAGCTTGCGCCCGAAGTGTGTCGTCACTTCCCCGAGGACTGCGGGCGCTACTGGCAGCACAGCGCGGCGCCCGTGTTCCGCTTGATCGAAGCACGCCATCCGGGCCTCTCAGAGGAAGCCGCGGTGAACAAGGAAAACCTCGAGAACGTGCGCAAGTACATGCTCGGCAAACCGGCTGCGTTCGCCGCGATGCTGTGGAGCAAGTTCTGGAAGATGTGGGACAACGTGTGGAGCGGCGGCAACGGCACCTACAACCCCGACACCAGCCAGGCCCAGCACATGATCTATCTGGTGCTCGCCTGGATCGGGCTGCTGGCGGGAGCGATCCTCACGCGCCGCTTCGTTTTGATCGTGAGCGCCGCGGTGCTGCTGTCGGTGGCCGCATTGGCGACGCTTTTCAACGACCAGCCGCGCTACAACGTCAGCCTGATGGCGCTGCTGCTCTGCTCAGGCACGATCGGGGCGTGGCTCGCCGGTGAGCGCCTGATCGCTAAGTGGCGCGCGCGCGCAGCTGTGCCCGCCCCGAGCGCACATACAGCGCGCTAGCCAGGAGTGCGAGCACAAGGCCTACGTAGAGAAGCACTTCAGCCAGCACGCCAAGCCCCGTCATCGCGAAGAACAGAGCCCCCATCAGCGGCGCAACGGATATGCGCCCGGGCCAGTTGATGCGCAGGTCCACTTCGTGCTTCAAGCCATACCGCCCGAGCGCCACCATCGAGAGCTCGCGCGCCACGAGCACGGCGAGCGCCCAGCGCGGCAACAGGTCGAAGCGCCAGCACACCACGACTCCCGACACCACCAGCAGTCGGTCGGTCACGGGATCCATCAACGTCCCCAAGCGGCTGTACTGGCGCGTGACGCGCGCGGCGATCCCGTCGGCATAGTCGCCCCAGCCGATCACCGCGAACAGCGTCGCTCCCAGCGCGCTCACGCCGTCGCCGCTCGAGAGCGCCACGACGAGGAACACCGGGATCAGCGCAAGCCGTATGAAGCCGATCGCGTTGGGGATCGTCCACGGCCGCAAGGGTTGACCGGCGAGCGTCTGTGGTGGCGGCGGGCCCGAGCGGTCGAGGCCCACCAGCCGGCGCACGGTCAGGCGCGCAGGCCCGCGGTCAGGCCCTACGGGAGGCTCCGACACAGCTCGTCCAAGGCCCTTAGGAGGGCGCGAGGGTCGCCGCCGAGCGGCAGGCCGGGTGCGTCCTTGCGCCCACGGCGCACTTGAACCTCGATCTCGCCCGACTCGAGGCTTCGTCGGCCCACCGTCAAGCGCACCGGGCAGCCGAGCAGCTCGGCGTCGGCGAACTTCTCCCCCGGCCCCACCTCGCGATCGTCGTAGAGGACCTCCACGCCACCCGCGAGCAGCGCTTCGTACAGCGTGTCGGCCGCATCGCGCTCCGGCGTTCCCGGACGGCCGACCGCCACCAGGTGCACGGCGAACGGCGCGAGCGCGAAAGGCCAGGAGATGCCGTGCTCGTCGGCGAACTGCTCGACCGCGGCGGCCACCACGCGCGCCGGGCCGATCCCATAGGAGCCCATCCAGATCGGCAGCTCGTTGCCGTGCTCGTCCAGGTAGCTGGCGCCGAGCGGCTCCGAGTAGCGCGTGCCGAGCTTGAAGATGTTGCCGATCTCGATCGCGGGCTCCACCGTCAAGGCTTCGCCGCTACGGACGTAGCCGCCGTCCGCCGTCTGCTCCACCTCGGGGCTGACGCGGGCCACCTCGACGTTGGCGGCATAGCCCTCGCCCAAGACCACCTCGTCCTCGCCGGCCGGGCACGGCGCCATGTACTCGTGGGCGCCCAGCCCGCCCATCATGCCCACGTCCGACTCGACCCTGTAGAAGCGCAACCCCGTGCGCCCCATGATGCGATCGTACGCGCCGACGTGCAAGGCGTAGCGCTGCTCGAGCCCCGCCTGGTCGCGGTCGAAGCTGTAGGAGTCCTTCATCACGAACTCCCTCGTCCGCAAGACGCCCGCGCGCGGGCGCGGCTCGTCGCGCTCCTTGACCTGGAAGTGGTACAGGATCAGCGGCAGATCGCGATAGGAGTTGATCGTCTGGGCGGCATGGAAAGTGACCGCCTCCTCGTGGGTCATCGCCAGGACAAGCTCCGAGCCCTTGCGATCCCGCAGCTTGAACAGCTCGTCGATTGCGAGTCGTCCCGTCTTGCGCCACGGCTCGGCCGGCTGCAGCACCGGCATCAGCATCTCTCGCCCGCCGATCGCGTCGATCTCCTCGCGCACGATCTGGACGACGCGCTGGTGCACCTTCCAGCCGGCCGGCAGCCACGTCCACATTCCGGCTCCCATCTGCCTGATCAGCCCGGCCCTGACCATCAGCTTGTGCGAGATCGCCTCCGCGTCGGCGGGGGCTTGCTTCTCGGTCGGGAGCAGGTACTCGGTCAGTCTGGTCATAGCGTGGTCGGCATCCTATGCGTCCTCCCGCTCCCTCGGGTGTTGCGCGACGGCGAAGTCGGGTAGCCCAAAAAAATCCCGTCCGTCCACCCCGCGCGCTTCGATCAGACCTCGAGCGCCGGGGCACGCTATGAATTAGGCAGCAACCGTCCACCACAAAGGAGCCCCGATGGCCTACTCAGTACCGCCGCTTCCCTACGCGTATGACGCGCTCGAGCCGCACATCGACAAGCTGACGATGGAAATCCATCACGACAAGCACCATCAGGCCTATGTGGACAAGGCCAACGCCGCGCTGGCCGGCACGCCGCTTGAGAGCGCCTCCGTCGAGGACGTCCTGAAGGACCTCTCGCGGGTCCCCGAGGACAAGCGCGCCGCCGTGCGCAACAACGGCGGCGGCCACTACAACCACTCGCTCTTCTGGGAGTCGATGCGGGCGGGTGGGGATTCCCAATCAGGCGGTGAGCCATCGGGCGCGCTCGGCGATGCGATCGCCTCCACGTTCGGCTCCTTCTCCGACTTCCAAGCCAAGCTCAAGGAAACCGGCGTCAACCAGTTCGGCTCAGGCTGGTCATGGCTCGTGCACGACGGCTCCGGTCTGGCTGTCGTCGGGACTCCCAACCAGGACAACCCGATCTCCGACGGCAAGACGCCGCTGCTCGGCGTCGACGTGTGGGAGCACGCCTACTACCTGAAGTACCAGAACCGTCGCCCCGACTACCTCGACGCGTGGTGGAGCACGGTCGACTGGGGCAAGGTGGCCGAGCGCTTCGGAGCTGTCGAGCTGAGAGCCTTGTCCTGACGGCCCACGCATCGCAGCGGGCTGACGGGCTCGAGGAGTCGGCAGTCCGTCAGCCCGACGTTGCAGCAGAAGACGAATGGGCGTCCTGAATGGTGACAACCACTACCGCACCCTCCTGTTGATCGTAGATGTAGACGATCAACAGCCACCGCCACGGGCCGAGCACGAATCTGTAGGGCTGCCAGCGTCCCCCCAGCTCGCGGCCTATGAGTGGGAACCCTTCCAGCACGCGCAGCGAGCGCTTCACCCGCGCCCTGGTATCGGCCGGCAAGCTGTGTGTGAGAATCATGCGGTCGAGATCCTCGACCGCGACAACACTCAGATGAACCTGGACCACTGTCTAGAGTTCATCAAGCGAGATCGTCTCGCCGGCGCGGGCGCGTCGCAAACCGAACTCGGCTCGCTCATGGGCTCCTGGTATTCCATCCAGCAGCGTTGCGATGTTGCGCGCATCTGGGTCGGCTTCCTCGATCGCGGCTGACAGCAGCGAGCGGGCGAGCGTTCCCTCCTGGACATGCGTCCGCTCAGCCAGACGTGCCAGGCGGGTGGCGTGCTCTGGATCGAGCGTCACGTTCAGTCTATGCACGGAGCGCTCCACATACATATCGTACTACACGATATGACACTTAACGTGTATGAAGAGACGTGTATGTAGTTGCAGAGCGTGTCGTGATCTCCGGCCGTCAAGTAGCCAATGCCGATTCGCCGAACAGGCCGAGCATCGCCGCCTCGCGCTCGATTGTGCTCGAAGCCTCCAAGTCGGGCTGAGACACGGTCACGCTGAGATCTTCCGCGTTGCGCTCACAACGAGTGCATCGCCGGCAATCCGAGCTCAGCCGCGTTTGAAGCGCCGTCCGGCGACCGGGGAAGCCGACTCGTCTAGCACGACGCTCGCATCGCCGGCGGATGAGCCACCGCTGGTCGCCGAGCCCACCGGCTCGAGCATCGACTCGAGCACGGCGTCGGCCTCGGTTTCCTGCTCGGCGGCCGCTGCCTCGAGCGCCGCCAGTTTCTCTGGGGTCATAGCGGTGGCGTCCTCGTTGGCGGCAAGCCACTCACGCGCCTCTTGCGCCGCGCGCTCGTCGCGCTCGACCTTCTTGCCGGCAGCGTAGTAGCGGTCGATCTCCTTGAACAGCTCGTCCACCAGCTGGTCGGTGGGCACCTTCTTGAGGGGCTCGCCCTTGGAGTAGATCATCCCCATGTCCTTGGCGCCTGTGATGCCGAAGTCGGCGTGCCTTGCCTCGCCGATGCCGTTGACCGCACAGCCGAGCACCGACACCTCGATCGGGTCCTCATACGCTTCCAGGCGCCGCTCGACCTCGACCACGACCGTGTCCATGTCGAACTGCAAGCGTCCGCACGTCGGGCACGCGATCAGCACCGGCCCGCGCTCGCGCAGCTTCAGCGCCTTGAGGATCTCCCAAGCGACCTTGACCTCCTCCTCCGCATGGAAGGTGGACAGCGAGATCCTGATCGTGTCGCCGATCCCGTCGGCCAGCAGCGTGCCGAGGCCGACGGCGGACTTGAGCGAGCCCGACCACTTCGTGCCGGCCTCGGTCACCCCGAGATGCAACGGGTAAGGGATCTTGGCGGCAAGCATCCTGTTGGAGGCGATCGTGTTGGGCACCGACGTGGACTTCATCGACACCTTGAAGTCCTCGAACTCCAGACGCTCCATCAAGGCGACCGTCTCGAGCGCCGCGGTCACGAGCGCCTCGACCGGGCTCTGATACTCGAGCTCGCGCAAGTGCTTGGGCAGCGAGCCGCTGTTGACCCCCACGCGCAGCGGGGTGCCGTGGCGCTTGGCCAGCGCGATCACCTCAGCCACCTTCTCGGGCCCGCCGATATTGCCCGGGTTGAGCCTCACGCAGTGGGCCCCGGCTTCGATCGCCTTCAACGCGAGCGTGTGGTTGAAGTGGATGTCGGCGATCACCGGGATCGGCGACTCCACGACGATCCGCTTCAGCGCCTCCACGTCCTGCTCGCGCGGCACCGCCACCCTCACGATGTCCGCCCCAGCGTCGGCCACGTTGCGGATCTGCTCCATCGTGGCCGCCAGGTTGGCGGTCTCGGTCTTGGTCATCGTCTGCACCGCCACGGGGGCTCCACCCCCGATCGGCACCGCGCCCACCTGGATCTGGCGCTTTGAAGCCATGGGCACATTGTATGTGGCCTCGCTCACACGCCGTGAAGTCGATGTCGCGCGGGCGCCGCGTCGCCTAACCTCACGTGCCCATGACGCGCTCGTCCCCGCCACCGTCGCCGTCCGCCAAGGTCTACGCAACCGCCCGGGGCCCGCTCGCACGCCTCGCCTCGCCGCTTGCCGCATGGGCGCGCAAGCGCAGACATGAGCGCTTCTTCGCGCTCACCGGGCTGCACGCGGGCGCCCGTGTGCTCGACCTCGGCTGCGGAGCGCTCGGGCTGCGCGCGCTGGAGCCCGATCTCGACATCACCGGCGTGGACCTCGTCGAGCGCCCCGACTACCCGGGGCCATTCGTGCGCGCCGACGCAACCGCCGGCCTGCCGTTCGCGGAGGACGAGTTCGACCTCGTCTACTGCTCGAGCGTGATCGAGCACGTCACGCCCGTCCTGCGGCCGGCGTTCGCCGCCGAGCTGCGCCGCGTGGGCCGTGGCTGGCTCGTGCAGACCCCGGCCCGCTCCTTCCCGATCGAGCCACACTCGCTGCTGCCCGGCGCCCACTGGCTGCCCGCGAGCATGCGCAAGCCCTACTGGCGCCTGGGGGCGGCCGGCGCGTGGGAGGACATCTCCCTGCTCTCGCGCCGCGAGCTGGAGGCCATGTTCGGGCCGGCGCTGCCCGAGCGCGTCGGGCCGCTCGTCAAGAGCTGGGTGTGCGTGCGCCCGCCCGGCTCACGACTGAGCAACGCGCCTGAGAGCGACCGCTAGCCGAGCGAGTGCGCTCGGCCCCGTGGCGCTAGCCGCCGAGCCGGCCGATGTCGTTGCTGAAGCCGGTCACCACAAGGAACAACAGCAGCGCGATCCCAACAGAGCTGAAGCGCCACATCGCGGCGAGCGAGACTCTCCGCCCGCGCACCTTCTCGGCGAGGGCCCACAGCACGTGCCCGCCGTCGAGCGGCAGAAATGGCAGCAGGTTGAGGACCGCCAGCACAAGCGACACGTAGCCGATCACGACGAGCGCCTTGCCTGGCCCGGCGGCGACGGCCTGCTCGGTGAACTGGCTGATGCCCACGATGCTCGAGATCTGATGGCGCTGCTTGGCGCTCGTCAGAGCTTTCGCCAACCCGGCGAATGTCTGGGTGGTCATCGCCCACATCAATTGAGCGGACGCGCCCGCCGCCGCGAGCGCTCCGAACGAGCGCGGAGTCGGGATCGCGAACTGGAAGCCCAGCAGCATGCGCTTGACTTCAGCGCTGTAGCGCGGCACGATCGACAGCTTCACGAGCTGGCCGCCTCTTCGCACAGTCACGAGCGCCGGCGTGCGTGCGCGGCAGCCCTCAGACACGGCGCCGACACAGCGATGCGAGGAGATCGCTTCCACCGCGCTGCGCACCGTCACGCGGCGTCCGTCGACCGCGACGATCCGATCGCCCGCGCGCAGAACGCCGGTCGCGGGCATATCGCGCTCGACGCCCCAACGGTGGTCGTGGCCGGTTTGAGCGTCTGCACGTGCGGGGCTGACGCCTTCGAGCGTCAAGGCGCCGTTCATGCTGCCCACGAACAGCACGGCCCAGAACAGCAGGAAAGCGATCAGCAGGTTGACGCCCGGCCCGGCGAGGATCACCACGATCCGCTTCCACGGCGGCTGCGAGTAGTAAGCGCGACTGGCGACCTCCGGCGGCAGTCCCTCGATCTCCTCCGGGTTCATGCCGGTGATCTTCACGTACCCCCCGCCGGGATCGCTCCGATCATGTACTCGGTCTCACCGCGCTTGATCCCGATGAGCTTCGGCGGGAAGAACAGCGAGAAGCGCTCCACGCGCATGCCCGACGGCCTTAGCCACGGCGAAGTGCCCCGCCTCGTGCAAGACGATCAGCGCCATGATCCCGAGGATCGTGATCAACCAGTTCATGGGCTCAGTTTGGCAGCCACAGCCTCCTCAGCCCGCACCCGCGCCTCGCGATCGGCCTCGTACAGCGACTCGAACGCCCTCACCGGCGAGCTGCCGAGCCCCTCGAGCGTGCGCTCGATCACCTCGGCGATGCCGAGGAAGGGAAGGCGTCCGGCGAGGAAGGCGTGCACGGCGATCTCGTTCGCGGCGTTGAGCACGCACGGGGCGGTGCCGCCCGCCCGCGCCGCCTCACGCGCGAGACGCAGGCACGGGAACGCGTCGAGGTCGACCGCCTCGAATGTGAGCGAGCCGACCTGAACCAGGTCGAGTGGGCGCGATCGGCAGCCCGACGCTCGTGGCGCCGTGCAGCGCATAGGAGATCGCGATGCGCATGTCCTTGGGGCCGATGTGGGCGAGCATCGCCCCGTCGGCGAGCTGGACGAGGCCGTGGATCAGGGATTGCGGGTGCACGACCACGTCGATGCGCTCGTAGGGAATGCCGAACAGGTGGTGAGCCTCCATCAGCTCGAGGCCCTTGTTCATCAGCGTGGCCGAGTCGATCGTGATCTTGCCGCCCATCGCCCAGGTGGGATGGGCGAGCGCCTGCTCGACGCTCACGTCGGTGAGCTGCTCGCGCGAGCGGCCGCGGAAGGGGCCGCCGCTGGCGGTGATCGTCAGGCGCTCGACCGCGCCGGGCGGTTGACCGGAGAGCAGCTGGTGCAGCGCCGTGTGCTCGGAGTCCACGGGCACGATCTGTGCGCCTGTCGCTTCCGCGAGCGCCACCACGAGCTCGCCGCCGACCACGAGCGACTCCTTGTTGGCGAGCGCCAGGTCGATGCCCTCGCCGAGCGTCGCGACGGTCGGGCCCCAGGCCCGGCCGAGCCCACAAGCGCGTTGAGGACCAGGTCGGCTCCGGACTCCACGACGAGCCGTACGAGCCCCTCCGCGCCGCCGAGCACCTCGCCGTCGGGCCATGCGCCGGCGGCCGCGCGCGGCCGCGTGCTCGTCGACGAGCGCGATCCGCGCGAACCCCGTGCGCGCGTGCCTGCTCGACGAGCGCCTCCCAAGAGCGCTCGGCCGAGAGGCCCACGAGCTCGAGCTCGTCGCTGCGCCGCAACACGTCGAGCGCCTGCGTGCCGATCGAGCCGGTCGAGCCGAGGATCAGCAGGCGCTTAGGCATAAGCCAACCATATGTAGTACCCGACCACCGCCGTGAACAGGACCGCGTCGAGCCGGTCGAGCACGCCGCCGTGGGCGCCGAGCAGGCGTGCCCGTGTCCTTGGCGCCGGCCTGGCGCTTGACGAAGGACTCGAACAGGTCGCCGATCGGGCGCGAACACGGCCACGCCGAGACCGAGGACGAGCGCGTGGGCGCCCGGGAGCCAGTCCTGGTAGCGGCCGGCGAACCACACGGCGAGCACCGTGCAGGCCATCCCGATCAGCAGTCCCTCGACGGTCTTGTTCGGGGAGATGCGGGGGCGCGAGCGGGCGACGTCCGAACAGGCGACCGCCGAGATAGGCGCCCGTGTCGCCGAGGAATGTGCCCACGAGCACGTCGATCACGATACCCTCGCCGTGGGGAAGTTCGCGCAAGAGCACCGCGTGGGCGAGCCCGAACCCGATCCAGTAGATGCCGAGCAGCGTGATCGCCATCCCGCCGACGCTGGGACGACGTTGGGCGAGCGTCAGGGCGAACAGGACCGGCAGCGACGCTGTGGCCGCGAGCAGCACCTGCGACTGGTCGCCGTACAGCGGCGGCCACCAGCAGGCCCGCGAGCGCGACGAAGCCGGCCAGGCGGACCGGATCGGCGCGCTCGTACATGCCATAGAGCTCGTGCATGCACATGCATCCGAGCACGAACACGCCCAGCCGCGAAGATGGGGCCGCCCTCGATCACGAGGAACAGGGCGAGCGCGATCGAGGGGCAGCGCGAAGAGGAAGCGCGAGGCCACATCCGAGTCTCCCGCGCGAGCGGCGAGACCGGTTCGGGCATGCGTGCGAAAGGGCTCCATCGCGCTAGCGGCCACCGAACCGGCGACGACGCTCGGAGAACTCGGCGAGCGACTGCTCGAGCGCCTCGCGCGAGAAGTCGGGCCACAGCTCGTCGCGGAACACGAGCTCAGAGTAGGCCGACTGCCACAGCAGGTAGTTGGAGAGACGCCGCTCGCCGCTGGTGCGGATGATCAGATCGGGGTCGTGCATCTCCGGTGCGTAGAGCAGCTTGCGAAAGTCCTGCTTCGTCGCCGCCTTGAAACGCGCGCGCGGCGTCGAGGATCTCGGCGCGGCCGCCGTAGTTGAAGGCCACGAACAGCGTGATCCGCGTCGTTGGCGTCGGTGAGCGCTTCCGCCCAGGCCATGCGCTCGACGAGGTCGGGGGCGACGCCTTCGCGGCGGCCGATGAAGCGCATGCGCACGCCTTCCTCGTGCAGCTCGGGCGTCTCCTCGCGAGATGCGCTTCGCGAACATCTCCATCAGGCCCTGCACCTCCTCGGGGGGCCGCGACCAGTTCTCCGTCGAGAACGAGTAGACGGTCAGCTCCTCGACGCCCGAGCTCGGCGGCGTCGCGCAGGCGCGCCTTGACGGTGTCCGCGCCGGCGTCGTGGCCGTCGTTGACGGGCAAGCCGCGCGCGCGCGCCCAGCGGCCGTTGCCGTCGGTGATGATCGCGACGTAGCGGGCGCGCGAGGTGTCAGCCCTCGGCACTGGAGCGCCCTTGCGTGCGCCGGAGGCTCGCACCGTGTCCTGTGACTGTGTGGAGGGCGCTCGCGGCGACATCACACCTCGAGGATCTCCTCCTCCTTGGCCTTCAGGATCGCGTCGAGATCGGCGATGCGCCCGTCGGTGAGCTTCTGCAGCTCGACCTCGGCGCGGTGCTCGTCGTCGGAGCCGGCCTCGCCTTCGGACTTCAGATCGCGCAGGTGCTGCATGGTGTCGCGGCGGACGTTGCGGATCGCGACGCGGCCATCCTCGGCGAGGTTGCGCACCACCTTGACGAGCTCGCGGCGGCGCTCCTCGGTGAGCTCGGGCACGGCGAGGCGGATCAGGTTGCCGTCGTTGGACGGGTTGAGGCCTACGTCGGACTCGTTGATGGCCTTCTCGATGTTCTTGATCGACGACTTGTCGTAGGGCTGGACGGTGATCAGGCGCGCCTCGGGGGCCGAGACCGTAGCGAGCTGGTTGAGCGGCGTCTGTGCGCCGTAG
This sequence comes from uncultured Solirubrobacterales bacterium, assembly GCA_963764655.1. GTDB lineage: Bacteria > Actinomycetota > Thermoleophilia > Solirubrobacterales > Solirubrobacteraceae > Palsa-744. The sequence goes on along the minus strand of CAVXTI010000001.1, from coordinate 377,797 downwards.
TAGTCGACGACGACGCGCTCCAGCAGCGCCGGGCTCGCGCGGCCGGTCCTGACCGTCGAGAACTCGTGCTGGGTCGACTCCAGCGACTTGGTCATCCGCTCGCGGGCGTCGTCCAGCAGGGCGTCGATCATCTCAGCGGCCATCCTGGCTCCTCTCGTCCTCGAAGTCATGTGCTCACGAGCGTCCCCACCCGGGCGCCCGAGATTATCCGCGCGATATTGGTCTCGTCGTCCATGTTGAAGACGTTCAGAGGCATCGAGTTCTCCATGCACAGGGCGAGCGCTGTGGAGTCCATGACCCGCAGGCGCTGCTCGAGCGCTTCCATGTGCGTGATCTGGGGGATGAACTCGCGCCTGCGGGTCGATCGCGGGGTCGGCGCTGTAGACGCCTTCGACGCCGTTCTTGGCCATCAGGATGATCTCGGCGTGGATCTCGGCGGCGCGCAAGGCGGCGGCGGTGTCGGTCGTGAAGAACGGGTTGCCGGTGCCCGCCGCGAAGATCACCACGCGCCCCTTCTCGAGGTGGCGCATCGCGCGACGCCTGATGTAGGGCTCGGCGACCTCTGAGATGCCGAGCGCGGATTGCACGCGCGTGTTGGTGCCGGTCTTCTCGAGGGCGTCCTGCAGAGGCAGAGCGTTGAGCACGGTGGCGAGCATCCCCATGTAGTCGGCGGTCGAGCGGTCCATGCCCTCGGCGGCCCCCTTCATGCCCCTGAAGATGTTGCCGGCGCCAACCACGATCGCGACCTCCACGCCCTGGGCGCGCACCGCGGAGACCTGACGCGCGACGGCGGCAACACGGTCGGGATCGGTGCCGTACTCCAGCGAGCCCATCAGGGCCTCGCCGGAGAGCTTGAGCAGGATGCGTTTGAAGGCAGGGGCGCTCATCGACGGAAGAGCCTATCCGCCCGCTCGCACTACTGGCCTACGGCAAACCGCACGAAGCGGCGTATCACGACGTTCTCGCCCGTCTTGACGGTCAGCTCGTCGCGCAGCTGCTGAACCGTCTTGCCGTCGAACTTGGGGTTGTGCATCTCCTGCTCGAGCAGCACGATCGTGCGATACCAGGCGTCGAGCTTGCCCGCGACGATCTTCTCGCGCACGTTCTCAGGCTTCTCGGCGGCCTCCTGCTCGTAGATGCGGGCCTCGGCGTCGCGCGCCTCGGCGGGAACGTCCTCGCGGGAGACGTGCTTGACGGTTGGGGTCGCCGCGATCTGCATCGCGATGTCGCGGGCGAAGCCGACGAAGTCGTCGTTGGTGGCGACGAAGTCGGTGTTGCAGTCGACCTCGATCATGACGCCCACCTTGGCGCCGGCGTGGATATAGGCCTGCACGGTGCCCTCGGTGGCGGTGCGCTCGCCCAGATCCTGGATCTTCTTGCCCTGCTTCAGGCGCAACAGCTCGATCGCCTTGTCGATGTCGCCCTCGGACTCGGCGAGCGCCTTCTTGCAGTCCATCATGCCGGCGCCCGTGCGATCGCGCAGGGCCTTGACGTCCTTGGCGGAGATCTCGGTCGTGCTCACGATGCGCTTGCCTCCTCCGCGGGTGTCTTCTCTGCCGGTGTGCTCTCTGCCGACGTGTTCTCTGGTGCGCTCTCTGCCGGCACGTTCTCTGTCGCCTTCTCCGCCGGTGCGCTCGGCGCCGTCTCGGCGGGGGCGACGACGGGCTCGGATGGTGTCTCCACAGCCGGCGCCTCGGCGGCCGCCGGAGCGGGAGCCGCGGGCTCAGCAGCCGGCGGCTGCGCTGGGGATGCCTTTGCCTGCGCCGACGGCGTCGGCGCAGCGGTGGGCTTGGGCGCCTGCGCCGGTGCGGACTGTGCCGGAGCGGCCTGTGCCGGAGCGGCCTGTACCGGAGCCGCCTGAGCCGGAGCGGGCTGCGCCGGAGCCGCCTGAGCTGGAGACGCCTGAGCCGGAGATGCTGCCGGAGACCCCTGAGCGGCCGCCGGCTCAGCGGCTGCCGCTTGAGCAGCCGCGGCCGCGGCCTGCTTCTCCGCGACCTCCTTGGCTGCCGCTTCCTCGGCCTCGCGCTTTGCCTGTTCCTCGGCTTCGCGGCGGGCGCGCTCCTCGGCCTCGCGACGGGCTTGCTCGGCGCGTTCCGCGCGGGCCTTCTCCTCCTCGGCGCGGAACACGGCGTGGCCCTGGGCGACGACGTCGCCGATCGCTTTCGCGATCAGTGCGCACGAGCGCATCGCGTCGTCGTTGCCGGGGATCACGTAGTCGATCCCGTCGGGGTCGCAGTTGGTGTCGACCAGCCCGATGATCGGGATACGCAGGCGCTGGGCTTCGCGCACGGCGATGGCCTCGGTTTTCAGGTCGATCACGAACAGCGCGTTGGGTGGGCGCTGCATGTTCTTCACGCCGCCGAGGTTGGCCCGCAGCTTTGCGAGGTCCGCTTGGGCGGCCATGCGCTCACGGGTGGGGAGCAGCGCGAGCTGACCCTCGGTCTCATAGCGTTCGAGGTCGTGCAGACGGCGGATGCGCTGGTTGATCGTTTGGAAGTTGGTCAACAGGCCACCGAGCCAGCGGTGGTTGACGTAGGGCATGTCCGCGGCCTCGGCGACCTCCTTGATGGCGTCGCGGGCCTGCTTCTTGGTGCCGACGAACAGCACGGTGCCGCCGCGATGAGCGATCTGGGCGGCGACTTCCTGGGCCTGCTGCAACAGCACAGCTGTCTTCAGCAGGTCGATTATGTAGATGCCGTTGCGCTCGCCGTGGATGAAGCGGCGCATCTTGGGGTTCCAGCGGCGTGTCTGATGGCCGAAGTGGACTCCGGCCTCCAGCAGATCCGCGATTCCTACCTGGGTCACGGGGTGCTCCCTTTATGTGGTCTCGTTTTAGATCCGAGCGGTGCGTCGCGGACCCGATGGCGCCATATAGGCGGGGCTCGGGCAGGGCCGCGTTACGCATTCGCACGGCGCTTTCAGTTGGTTGCGACCGCTCAGTCTATCGCCCAGAGTCGCCTTCGGCGCGCTCGAGGGCTTGACGCAGGTCGAGGGGAAGCGGGGAGCTGACGTCGACCGGCGTCCCGGTGATCGGATGGGGAAAGCTGAGGCGCGTCGCGTGCAGGAACTGGCGCGTCAGCCCAAACGTCCCTGGAGTCCCGTACTCGGGATCGCCGCACACCGGGTGCTCGATCGCTTGCAGGTGCACGCGAATCTGGTGGGTGCGGCCCGTGTCGAGGCGCAGCCGCAGCAGCGACACACCGCGCAGGGCGCGCTCGAGCGTGAAATGGGTGCGAGCCTCGCGACTGGCGGCGCCGCCGACGGTCATGCGGGTGCGGATGCGCGGATGACGCCCGATCGGCGCCTCGATCGTGCCGCCGCGGGCGGGCGGGCGGCCCTCGACCAGCGCGAGGTACTCGCGCTGGAGGAGGCGCTTGCGCAAGGCGGCTTGAAGCAGTCGGTGGGCCTCCTCCGAGCAGGCGACGACGAGCAGCCCCGAGGTGTCGCGGTCGAGCCGGTGCACGATGCCGGCGCGCTCTGGCTCACCCCCGGCGGCGGTGCCCGCGAGCAGCTGTGAGAGCGTGCCCTCGCGGTGACCGCGCGCGGGATGCACCACCAGGCCGGCGGGCTTGTCGACCACGAGCAGGTGCTCGTCCTGGAACAGGATCTCGAAGGAGGGGGTTTTTGGGGGAGACACTTTCGCTGTCGTCTGGTAGGGCTGCTGTCGGCGCCGGTCTCCATTTTGAGTGGCATCGATAGAGCCTGATAGCACGTGCCTCAGCGCCGCGAGGGCTCCGATCCGCTCGCGGGGGCCTCGACGACCAGGAACAGCAGCAGCACTCCGAGCGTGATCGAGGCGTCGGCGAGGTTGAACGGCGGCCAGCCGAGCGGCAGCTTGACGAAGTCTGTGACCGAGCCGGCGCGCAGGCGATCGAGGATGTTGCCGAGCGCGCCCCCAAGGAGCATGCCCGTCGGGAGCCAGATCAAGGGCTTGTCGTAGTGGCGCGCGAAGTAGATCAGGAGCACGAGCAGCGCCGCGCCGACGAGCAGGCTCACCGCCAGGTGGCGTCCGGGCAGGAAGCCGAAGGCTACGCCCTGGTTGCGGGTGTTGACGAGCTGCAGGCCGGGCAGCACGCTCCGCGTCTCCCCGGGCACGATCGAGTCGCGCACCGCCGCCTTGGTGAGCTGGTCGAGCGCCACGACGACGGCCATCACGAGCGCGGCCCACAGGAACGGCAGGCCCATCCGCCGCATGGACGCTTGGGTGGGGAGCGCGGTCAACCGTGGATCAGGCCGACGACCAGGTTGCCGACGAGCGACAGCACGATGATCGCCACGATCGGGCTGAAGTCGAACGCGCCGACCATCGGGATGATGCGCCGGAAGATGCGCAGGTACGGCTCGCACACGTCGCGCAGGAACGTGAGCACCGCGTCCATGGCACGTGAGTAGGGCGGGCGCACACCGAAGGCGAACAGCAGCTGCGTGACGATGTAGACGACGATCAGCAGCGTGTAGACGTAGATCAGCGTCGAGAGGTAGCCGGCGATTTCGGTGCGCGCGCTGGCGAGCAGAAAGCTCATCTGTCGAGAACCGCGTCGAGGGCGTCGTCGAAGGCTGCTCTCACACCGCCACGCTCCAGTGCCGCGAGTCCACGGGCTGTGATTCCTCCGGGGGATGTGACCTCGCGGCGCACCGCGAGCGTGTCGTAGTCGCGCCGGCGCAACAGCTCGGCGGTGCCGGCGAGCGTCTCGGTGACGAGCGCGGAGGCTTGCGCCGGCGGGATGCCGCGGCGCACGCCCGCGTCGACCTGGGCCTCTGCCACGAGCGCGACATAGGCGGGGGCGCATGACATCAGGCCCATCGCGACGTCGACGAGCGCGTCGTCGAGCGTGACGAGCGTGCCGAGCTCGGCGAACAGCTCGCGCACACGCACGTCGAGGTCCTCATTTCCGACGGAACGCTCACCCGCCTGCGCTTCGAGCGCCTTATCTCCGGTGGCCGAGCTCGACGGCTCACATCCAGGATCGGCGGCCTGGACGATCGCCCCGCGACGCACCTCGGCCGGCAGCGAGGGCAGGAAGCGGTAGACGGGGAGCTGTGGGTATGCGTCCTTCAGGGCGGACAGCGGCGTGGCGGCGAGGATCGAGGCGACGGCCTTGGCGGTCGGGGCCACCTCGCGAGCGACGGCCCGCAGCTGCGCCGGCTTGTGACAGAGCACCACCAGCTCGGCGCGCTCGGCCACCGCCGCGTTGGACGCGAGCGCCTCTCCCCCGGTCTCCTGTGCGAGCGAGAGCGCGCGCTCGGTGAGCGGGTCGAAGCACAGCACAGGCCTGCCCCACCCGCGCGCCATTGCGCGCGCCATGTTGCCGCAGCCGATAAGACCTATCTTCATAGCGCGCCTCAGGCTACCGGCCCGCGCGGCCGCTAGCTTTGATTGAAGAAGCCCTTTTCGATCAAGCGGGCGCGCTCCTCGGCGGAGATCTCCACGTTGCGCGGCGTCAGCATGAAGACCTTGTCGGCGATCCGCTGCATGCCTCCGTCCAGCGCGTAGGTGAGCCCGCTGGCGAAGTCGATCAGGCGCTTGGAGAGGTCGGTGTCGGCGCCCTGCAGGTTGAGGATCACCGGGATCGAGTCCTTGAACTTGTCGGCGATCTGCTGGGCGTCGTTGAACGACTTCGGGATCACGAGGTGCACGCGCACGTCGCCGTTGCCGCGGCCGACGGGCCGCAGGGTGGTGGTGGGCCGCCCGCGCTGCTCGGAGCGCTCGTCCTCGGGGAAGATCTCGTCGAACTCGTCGCGCCGGCGGCGCGGGGAGAGCCGGCGCACGTTGGGCCGCTCGCGATAGCGGTCGGCGATCTCCTCCTCGTGGGGAGGCTCGTCGTAGTCGTCGTGGTACTCCTCGGCGAGGCCGAAGTACACGAGAGCGCGGTGCCAGGAGTCGCGAAATGCCATTTGTAAAGGGCGTGTTCGTTGAGAACGGGCGTTTCCCTGCTCGTGCGGCGCATCCATCGCGCGGCGGCGAAGGGGCTGGAGCCCGTGTTCTGTCCCCTAATCGTACAACCGCGTGCCGATCCGCACGATCGTGGCGCCCTCCTGCACGGCTACGGCGAAGTCTTGGGTCGTGCCCATCGAGAGCTCGCTCAAGCCACGCTCCTCGGCCAGCTCGCGCAGGCGGCGAAACCAGGGGCGGCTCCGCTCGGGCTCGGCGGCGAGCGGCGGCATCGTCATCAGCCCAGCCACCGGGACCGGCGAGCGAGCGATGAACGCGTCGAGCTCGGCCGGCGCGATCCCGCTCTTGCGCGGATCCTCCGCCAGGTTGACCTCGACGAGCACGCGCAACCCCGGGCGCGCGCGATCCGCGTGGCGCTCGAGCTCGCGTAGGGCCGAGTCGCTGGCAAGCGAATGGATCAAGCGCACGTGCGGGACGATCGCGCGCACGTGTTTGCTTTGCAGCGCCCCGATGAAGTCCCACGTGAACAGGTCTCCGTGCGCGGCCACCTTCTCGTTCAGGTCCTGGGCGCGGTTCTCGCCGACGAGCGTGACGCCGGCGCTCGCCAGCGCGGGAAGCTCCTCGCAGGGGACGTACTTGCCGGCCGCCAGCACCTCCACTCGATTCGGGTCGCGCCCGGACGCCTCGGCGGCCGTGGCCAGCTCGGCGCGTAGGGCTTGCATGTTCGCCCGTACGCGCTCGGCGCTCAACCCGTGAGTCAACCGCGCCATCGTCGCCCTCGAAGCTCCGCCCGCGACGCGCGGCGGCTCATCCCGTGAGCCACGCCAAGCCAGCCTGGCGTCCGGCGCGGTCGCCTTCGCGCCGGTGGGAGAAGAGGCGCTCGTCGCAGATCGTGCACGCGCGCGCGTGACGCACCTGCGCGACGCCGGCGGCCAACAGCCGCTCTTGGGCGATCGCGCGCAGGTCGATCAGGCGCCCGTCGCGATGGGCGCCGCCGAGAGCCGCATGGACCTCCTCGCCGACCTCATAGCAGCAGACGCCCGCGCATGGGCCCACAACCGCCACGATCTCGCCGTCGCCGCCGACATCGCGCAAGGCGCGCACCCCCTCTTCGAGCACGCCGGCCGCCAGCCCGCGCCAGCCCGCGTGCAGCGCGGCCACCGCACCCTGAGCGCCCAGCACGACGGGGACGCAGTCGGCCGTCAGCACCATCGCCGCCGCTCCGCGACACGCGACCGCGTGACCGTCGGCCTGGAAGCTGGGCTGACCGCTGTCGCGCTCGTCGAGGAGGCTTGGCTGGCCCACCCGCTCGACCTCGGCCGTCACGCGCCCGACCACGGCGCCGTGCACCTGATAGCCGCGCACCAGGCGCCGCACCCCGATCAGCTCGCGCAGGCGCTCGCGCGCTTGGAGCCCGCGCTCGGCGTGCTCTCCGCCGACGCTTGAAAGGTTGCCCTGGGCCCGGCCGGTGAACAGCGCACGCCCACCGCCGGGCAGCTGGAAGAGCTCGGCGTCGAGCGCCCACGAAGCACGTGCGCTCGTGCTCTCGCCCTCCCCGGAGCCGACACGTGGGCGCCGCTGCAGGCGTGGCTGGCCCGCGCTCATACCCTCGCTTCGAGCGCCGCCCGCAGCTCGGTCTCGCGCCCGGGCTCGATCCGTTCTTCCAGGAGCAGCTTGTAGGACTCTTCCAAGCGCACACCCACCTCGGGCCCCTCGGGCACGCCCGCGGCGATCAAATCGTCGCCCGTGACCTCCAAGCAGACGTGGCGCTGCTCGTTGAGCCATTCTTCGATCACCCGCCGGCCATAGGAGCCGGGGCCGTCCTCGATCTCGCGCACGGCCGCCGCGAGCGCGAGCGACTCGATCGGCGTGCCGACCGTCAGCTCCAGCAAGTCGACCGTCGTGTCGGCGCTGTCGACGTGGTCGACCGCGAAGGCGGCGCTCACGGCGACCCCGAAGGCGCGATCGCCGTCGCGCGCCGGCAGCTCGAGGTCGTGCAGGAAGCCGCGCATCGCGGGCTCGGTCTCCTCCTTGCCGAGCTCCTCGCACAGATCGAGCAGCAGCGAGGCGGCGAGCAGCACCTGCGTCGACCCGTCTTCGGGGAGGATCTCGAGCGCCGTGCGCACGACGTGCTCGTCGAAGCTCACCCCCGGCTCCCACGCCGTGAGAACGCCGAGCCGATCGAGCTCCGCCAGCGACGCCACGGGGTCGGCTTCGGCGAGGGCGAGGCGCAGCTCGGCGCCGAGGCGCGGGCCGGAGACGGTTCTGAGGGCGCCCGCGGCGAGCGCGTCCGCGGCGAGCGCGGCGGTATGCGGCTCGACCTCGAAGCGCAAGCGCGCCTTATAGCGCGCGAGCCGCAGGATACGCGTGGGATCGTCGCCGAAGCTGGCGTCGTGAAGCACGCGCAGGCGGCGCGCGGCCAGATCCTCGAGCGCCCCGAGCGCCGATCGCACCTCTCCGGGCCGCTCGCCCGAGAGCGTCACGGCGATCGCGTTGACGGTGAAGTCGCGCCGTCGCAGGTCATCGGCGAGTGAGCCTGGACGGACCTCCGGAAGCGCGCCCGGAGCCGGATAGCTCTCAGCGCGGATCGTGGCGAGGTCTACGCGCGCGGCGCCGCCTTGCACGACAGCTGTGCCGAAGCGCTCGTGCAGCGTCAGCTCCCCGCCGAGCCGTGCCGCGAGCGCCTGCGCGAGCCGCTCCACGCCTGCCTCGACGATCACGTCGAGCTCGCGCGGGCGGGCGCCGAGCATGATGTCGCGCACCGCTCCCCCCACGAGCTCGACGCTCCCGCCGTGCTCGGCCGCGGCGTCGAGCAGCTCGCTGCCACCCGCAAGCTCCCGCAGGCGCTCCAGCACTGCCGCACCGTCGCTGCTTGACAAGCCGATCCGCTCCTCCCCGTATGCGCCTGCATAGTTGTCGGTCATCGTTACGCCCGTTCCCGTTACGCCCGTTCCCGCTTGTTGACTGCCGCCGGGCCCATTCCTTCCCGCGGACTCAGTCGATGCGCACCGGCACCCCCGCCGCCGCAAGGTGCGCCTTGGCCTGAGAGACCGTATATCTGTTGTAGTGGAAGATCGAAGCACACAGCACAGCGTCGGCGCCGGCTTGCAGGGCGTCGACGAGATGCTCCAGCTTCCCGGCCCCTCCCGAGGCGATCACGGGCACGTCGACCGCCGCGCTGACGGCGGTGGTCAGCGGCAGGTCGTAGCCGTCGTTGGTGCCGTCGCGGTCCATGCTCGTCAAGAGGATCTCCCCCGCCCCGCGCGCCGCGCCCTCGCGCGCCCACGCCACCGCGTTGCGACCCGTGGAGGTGCGACCGCCCGCCACATACGCCTCCCAGCGAAGTGCCCGCGGCGCGCCCGCCGGGGCGCCTGAGTCGTCGTCGTGGCTGGCGCTAGCGGCGCCACCGTTCCGCGAGGCGGCCGTCTTCGCGTCGATGGCGAGCACGACGCACTGCGCCCCGAATACCGCCGCGAGCTCGTCGATCAGCTCGGGGCGAGCCAGCGCGGCGGAGTTGACCGACACCTTGTCGGCGCCCGCGTCGAGCACCGCCTGGGCGTCGGCTACGGAGCGGATGCCGCCGCCGATCGTGAACGGCACGAACACGTCGTCGGCGGTGTCGCGCGCGAGCTTGACGATCGTCTCGCGCCGCTCGTGCGTCGCGGTGATGTCGAGGAAGACGAGCTCGTCGGCGCCCTCGCGGTCGTAGTGGGCGGCCAGCTCGACCGGGTCGCCGGCGTCGCGGATGTCGAGGAATTCCACGCCCTTGACGACGCGGCCGCCGTCGACGTCGAGGCAGGGGATCACGCGCTTGTAGTGCATCCGCTCACCGTAGCGAGCCCAGCGCCCTGCGGGACTGACCACAACGCTCGCCGACACCGGCGGCGCGCGCGGCTAAGCCTCGACGACCAGCCTTCCGCGAGCATCCGCCGAGCCCAGCGCCTTACGGGACTGACCGCGGCGCTCGCCGACACCAGCGGCGCGCGGCTAAGCGTCGGCGACCAGCCTCCTCGAGCATCGGTCCAACCAGCAGCCGGCGTGTGCGCGCGCTCGGTCGGCCTCAGCCGTCGAGCACGGCAAGCGCGTCGGCCACGCTGAAGCGCCGCTCGTAGAGCGCCTTGCCGACGATCACGCCCGCAAGGCTCGGGGCTTCGAGTCTCACGAGGCCTTCCAGGTCGGACAGCTCGCCGATCCCGCCCGAGTAGACGAAACTGCCGGGCACGGCGCGCGCGACGCGACCCACTTCCCGCAGGTCGGGGCCCTCGAGCATCCCGTCGCGATCCACGTTCGTGTACACGAGCTCGCTCGCCCCTCGCTCCCACAGCCGTGCCACCACCTCTTCGCTGGTGCGATCGGCGATCGTCTCGGTCCACCCCGCGGTGGCCACTCGCCCGCCACGCACGTCCACCGACACGAGCACCCTCCCGGGCCACTCCGCGAGCGCCTGCTCGAGCAGGTTGGGGTCGGTGAAAGCAGCCGTTCCAAGGATCACCCGCTCGGCGCCGGCGTCGAGCGCGTCGGATACCGCTCCAAGCGAGCGCAGGCCACCGCCGAACTGGACGGGCACGCCCAGCTCCGCGGCGATCCGACGCAGGTGAGCGAGGTTCACGGGCGCCCCGTCGCGCGCGCCGTCGAGATCGACCACGTGCAAGAGGCGCGCGCCCGCGCTCACCCACTCGCTCGCGGCTGACAGCGGATCCTCGTCATAGACCTTCTTGGCGTCGAAGTCGCCCTTGACGAGCCGCACGGCCTTGCCGCCGAGCATGTCGATCGCCGGGTAGAGGTTCATGACCCGGCGGGCACGACGGCGCGAGCGCAGATGCGCGCGAAGTTCGCCAGCAGGCGCAAGCCGGCCGCGGATGACTTCTCAGGGTGGAACTGGACCCCGTAGAAGCTATCTCGGCCCACAACGCTCGCGAATGGCGTGCCGTACACGGCGGTTCCCAAGATGTCCTCGCGGGCGCTCGGCGCCGGAGCGAAAGAGTGCACGTGGTAGAAGGCGCAGCGCTCAGGCAAGCCCTCCAACAGCGGCGAGGTCGCGGCGAAGCTCACCTCGTTCCAGCCGATGTGCGGAAGCTTCAGCGAGCCGTGCTCGAGCTGGCGCACCTCGCCTGCGATCACCCCGAGCCCATCTGCGCCGCCTTGCTCGGTGGAGCGCTCGAACGCCAGCTGCAGCCCGAGGCAGATCCCGAGCACCGGCGTGCCCCGCGCGAGGCGCTCTCGCAAGAGCTCGTCCAGGCCGAGCTCGCGCAGGTTGGCCATGCCACGCGGGAACGCCCCCACGCCCGGCACGACGAGGCCCGCGGCGGCGCGTAGACGGTCGTGATCGCTTGAGATCGTCACACTCGCCCCGACGTGCTCGAGCGCCTTCTCGACAGAGCGGCGATTGCCCATGCCGTAGTCGACCACCGCGATCTCCACGGGCTCCTCGAGCAGCCCGCGGTCGCCTGGCTGTGGAGCGCCGCTCATGCTGTCAGGGTCCCCTTCGTGCTCGGCACGCCGGTCTCTGTCGGGTCGAGCGCCACCGCCTCGCGCAACGCGCGCGCGAACGCCTTGAAGGCCGCCTCGATCATGTGGTGGGCATTGGTGCCCGCCTGCACCTGCAGGTGCAGCGTGAGCTTCGCGGCGTTGGCGAGCGCCCTGAAGAACTCCTCCGCCAGCTCGTGGTCGAAGCCGCCCGTGGCGCCCGGCGGAAGCTCCGCCTCGAACAGCGTGTGTGGCCGTCCCGAGATGTCGATGACGCAGCTGGCCCGCGCCTCGTCCATGGGAACGACCCAATATCCATATCTGTAGATGCCCGCTCGATCCCCAAGCGCCCGATCGAGCGCCTGGCCGAGTGCGATCGCCGTGTCCTCCGCGGTGTGATGGGCGCCGGTCTGCAGGTCGCCCGTGACCTTCACGTCGAGATCCATCCGCGCGTGGCGCGCGAGCAGGTCGAGCATGTGGTCGAGGAAGCCCACTCCCGTCTCGCGCGTGCCGCGCCCGCTCCCGTCGAGCGCAAGCGACAGGCGCACGTCGGTCTCGCCGGTGACGCGCTCGATCGTGGCGGTGCGCTTGCCGGCACTCGTTTGCTTGCCAGCACTCGTTTGCTTGCCAGCACTCGTTTGCTTGCCAGCACTCGTTTGCTTGCCGGCGGTCGTCTGCTTGCCGGCGGTCGGCTCGGGGCTCATATCTCACCCATTCTCGCTCACCGGCGTCCGCCACCCCTGCTCGGCTATGCGCGCCTCCATTGAGAGGGCGTGCAAGGGGAAGCCCTCCGCTCTCGCCACCGGCGCTCCGGCCCGTGCCAGCTTGGCGGCCGCCTGCTCGCCGATCTCGACGACCGACATGCGTCTGCGGAAGTGGCGTGGGGAGAGCATCGAGGCGAAACGCGCCGCTCCGCCCGTGGGGAGCACGTGGTTGGAGCCGGCGGTGTAGTCGCCGAAGGCGGTGCCCCCGCCCCGCCCCAGCAGCACGCATCCGGCGGCGCGCACCCTGCCCGCAAGCGCCTCCTCGGCTGCCCCGACGAGCTGCAGGTGCTCGGGGGCGAACGCGTTCGCGAGCTCGACCGCCGCCACCGAGCTGCTCGTCTCGATCAGCACGCAGGCGTCCGGCTCGAGCTCGGGCCACGAAGCTTGCTCGCGCTCGATCTCGGCGCCGGCCGCGTCGAGCGCCGAGCGCGAGCGCGAGACGCCCGCCACGAGGCTGCCGGCGCCGTGCTCGGCCTGGGCGAGCAGGTCGAGGGCGACCAGCCGCGGGTCGGCGTCTGGCCCGAATACCACCATCAGGTCGCTCGGGCCCGCGAATCCGTCGATGCCGACCACATGCGAGAGCCGGCGCTTGGCCTCCTGCACGTAAAGGTTGCCGGGGCCGACCACGACGTCTACGCGACCAACCGACTCCGTCCCGAACGCGAGCGCCGCGATCGCCTGAGCGCCGCCCATCCTGTAGACACGCTCGACCCCGCACAGCCTGCACGCGGCGAGGACCGCTGGATGGGCTTGCCCATCGGGGCCGGGTGGCGTGCACACCGCCACGTCGAGCACACCCGCCGCGCGCGCGGTGACGACTCCCATCACGACCGTGCTCGGGTAAGCCGCACGTCCTCCTGGGGCGTAGATCGCGGCGGCTCCCACCGGCAGCTCGCGCAGCGTGACCGTGTGGCCCTGCGCGAGCTCCACCGCCACGCGATCCTGGCCGATCGAGGCGTCGGCCACGCGCGCGACGTTCGCGATCGCCACCTGCAGCCCCGCGACGACCTCGAGCGGCATCCGCTCGAGTGCCTCGTCGAGCTCGCGCGCCGTCACGCACAGCTCGCGCGGCTCCGCGCCGTCGGTGTCGAACTTGCGCGTGTACTCGTGTACCGCCTCGTCCCCCTCCGCCCGCACGTGAGAGACGATCGTGGCGACAGCCTCTTCGATCCCTTCGACGCCTCCGATCAGCCTGCGCAGGTTGGCGGCCGCCAGCGCGGGAGCCCCTGGCCGCTCGACGTCTGTGAGCGTCACCCGCTCAACGAGCATGCGCTTCTTCCCGCGAGCGGTATTCGGCGCCGAAGGCGAGCTGTGCCGTCTTAAGTGGCACGCAGACGCTCCAGCAGCTCGTCGATCGCGTGGGCGCGCAGCTTGTGCGCGACGGGATTGGCGATCAGGCGAGCGGTGCACTCGACGATCTCCTCTCGCACGATCAGATCGTGTTCGCGCAGGGTCGTGCCCGTCGCCGTCAGGTCTACGATCGCGTCGACCATGCCGGTGAGGGGGGCCAGCTCCACCGAGCCCTTGACCTCGACGATCTCCCCCTGACGCCCGGTCTGCTCCAGGTGGCGCGCCGCGATGCGCGGATACTTGGTGGCTACGCGCATCACTCCGAGCCGTCGCAACGCCTCCGCGGCTGGGTCGGGGCCCGCCTTGCTGGCCAGCACCATCGTGCAGCGCCCGTATCCGAGGTCGAGCAGCTCATACACCTCGCGCGCCGGATCTTCGGAGCCGTGCGATGCCTGCTCGAGCAGCACGTCCTTGCCTGTGATGCCGATATCGGCGGCTCCCGCCTCAACGTATGTGGGCACGTCGGAGGGGCGCATCGTGATCACGCCGATGTCCTCGAACAGCAGCTTGCGGTCGTTGGAGCGCAACTCCGCGGTCTTCAACCCAAGCCCCTCGAGCAGGTCGACGGTCTCTGTGAACAGCGCTCCGCGCGGCACCGCGATCGTGAGCCCGTTGAGAGCGTTCACCTTGACAGCGCTCCCGCGTGGGCCTGCCCGGGCTTACCGCGCTCCTCGCCGGCCAGCGCGATGTGCAGGCGTTCCACTTCCAGCGCGAAGCCGACGGCCGGCAACGGTCGACCGAAGCGCCCGAGCAGCTCGTCGTAGCGACCACCACCCCCGATCGGAGAGCCGAGCGCGGGGTCGTAGACCTCGAACACCGCACCCGTGTAGTAGCCGATGCTGCGCACCAGGCCGAGATCGAAGATCACCCGCTCGGCCACCTTGGGCTCGAGCAGATCGTGCACCTGGCGCATGTTCGCCGCGGCGTCCGCCGCCGCCGTGGCGGACGCCTCCAGCACCTCGGGGCCGCCGCGGCGCTGGGGCGCCTCCAGCAGCAGGCTGCGTGCCTGCGCTGAGAGCTCCAGCTCGGCGAGGTCGCGCTCGAGCGCTACGAGATCGCGCCGGGCGAGTGCGCCCAACAGCCGCTGACGGGCCTGCTCGGGGACACCGAGGCTCACCATCAGCGAGGGGAACAGCGAGGCGTCGCCGAGGCCGATCCTGTAGCCCTCCAGGCCGACCGCGTCGAGCGCCGCGCACAGCACGCCGAGCGCCTCGGCCGTCCCTTGCGGCGCCGGGGCCCCAATCAGCTCGATCCCGGCCTGCAGCAGCTCACGCGGCTGCCCGCGCTGGGGGCGCACGCCCCTGTAGCAGTGAGCCAGGTAGCAGAAGCGCAGCGGCGGCTCGACCGTCGGATAGCGCGTCGCCACGACCCGTGCGATCGGGACGGTCATGTCAGAGCGCAGCACAAGCACCGCCCCGGTCTCGTCGAACACGCGGTAGGCCGGCTGGGCGCCAGCCATGTCGGCGCGTGCCAGCACCGACTCGTACTCGAGCGCGGGCGTGTAGACCTCGCCATAGCCGTGACGCTCGAACACCTCTCGCAGGGCGTCGGTTATGGCGCGCACCTCGCGCGTCTCGTCGGGGAGCACGTCGCGGGTGCCGCTGGGGATCGGGTGGATCACGACGCGTGGACTCTACGCGTGGACTGGCTCTGTGGCCACCCGCTCGATGCGGGCGCCAAGCTCGCGCAGGCGCTCGTCGATGCGCTCGTAGCCACGGTCGATCTGACGGATGTTGCCGATCTCGCTGCGTCCCTCCGCGCATAGCGCGGCGAGCAGCATCGCCATGCCCGCACGGATGTCGGGCGACTCCACGCGCTCTCCTCTGAGGCGGCGCGGGCCGGTGACGATCGCACGGTGCGGATCGCACATCACGATGTCTGCACCCATCAGGATCAGCTTGTCGGTGAAGATCAGCCGGTTCTCGAACATCCACTCGTGCACGAGGATCGAGCCGGTCGCCTGCGTGGCGAGGGCCACCGCGATCGAGGTGAGATCGGCGGGGAAGGCGGGCCAGGGACCGTCTTGGATCTTGCTCTTGTACTCCCCCACGTCCGCCTGCGCCACGAGCCGCTGGCCGCCCGGCACGATCACGTCGTCGCCGTCGAGCTCGGAGCGCAGGCCGAGCCGCTCGAACACGAGCCTGATCATGCGCAGGTCGCCGGGCACTGTGTCCTTGATGCGAAGCTCCCCGCCGGTGACGCCGGCAAGCGCCATGAAGCTGCCGATCTCGATGTGGTCGGGGGCGACGTGGTGCTCGCAGCCACGCAGCCGCTTCGCGCCGCCTACGGCGAGCAGGTTGGAGCCGATCCCTTGGATGTCGGCTCCCATCTTCACGAGCATGCGCGCGAGGTCTTGGACGTGTGGCTCGCATGCGGCGTTGCCGATCACGGTGATGCCTGGAGTGAGCGCGGCTGCCATCAGCGCGTTCTCGGTGGCCATCACCGACGGCTCGTCCATGAACACGTCGGTGGGCCTCAGCCCGCCCGGGGAGCTGAGCACGATCTCACGCTTGCATTCGGTGGAGGCCCCCATCGCCCGGAAAGCGTCGAGGTGCGGGTCGAGTCGGCGACGACCGATCACGTCGCCCCCGGGAGGGGGCATCACGGCTCGGCCGAAGCGCGCGAGCAGCGGGCCGGCGAGCAGGAAGGAGGCCCGGATCTGCTCCGCCAGCTCGGGGTCGATCTCCATCTGGTGGACGTCGGCTGAGCAGAGCGCAAGCTCATTGGGCCCTCTCCACTCGACCGAGACGCCTAGCGACTTGAGGATCGCGAGCATCGCGTCGACGTCGCGGATGCGCGGCACGTTGTGCACCACCACCTGCTCCTCGGTCAGGAGGCACGCGGCGAGGATGGGCAGAGCACCGTTCTTGTTGCCGGCCGGAACCATCGTGCCGGAGAGCGGGACGCCGCCTTCGATGACGAACTTCTCCATGAGCTGGATGCGCCGACGAGGAGCCTCGACGGAATCCTGGGTGCGGCGCTCGGCAAGCGTAACAGGCATCTCACCGAACAAGTTCGCGCGGCGTCTCCGAGACCCTGCCCACAACCGATCAACCCGTACGCGCGCACCCGCGCTCAGCCGGTCCTGCAATCCTCCTTGCAGCCACCCAGCAGCCGAATAGCGCATGAACAAGCCACATTGGGGGCATCGGACACCAGTCAAGACGATACGCACACATGTTCGCATAGCTTCCGTCCGACGGCCTTCCTACAGTACGAACACATGTTCTGTTCTACCGACACGTCACCGCTCGCGGAGCGCTTGCGTGGAGCGCTGCGTCTGATCCGCTCGTTCCTGTTGCTCGAGGACGACTACGACGTCGACTGGGAGGTCGACCAGGACGAGCACGCGGAGTCGTCTGGATCCGGCTGGGAGCGATCGGGTCATGGTGTCCATCCACACCGGGTGGCTTTGCGTAGCCGGTTGGGTGCGCGTCGCTCCGGAGCGCTGGCGCCACGCGAGCAGTCGTGTCTGTGTCCTGTGAGCGGGCGAGCTCGCGCCGGAGTGACGCGCGGCTCCTCTCCGCTCGACAGAGCCTGCGCGAATAGATGACGCGCAGTTAGGAGCGAATGGGCATAGCAACGCCACGAGCCGCCCCTGGGGGCGGCTCGTGTGCGTTAAAGAACCGGCGGCGTCCTACTCTCCCAGGCCCTTGCGAGCCAAGTACCATCGGCGCTGAGGGGCTTAACTTCTCTGTTCGGAATGGGAAGAGGTGTTTCCCCCTCGCCAAGGCCACCGGAAAAACGTGAGAGACCACGCGTCTCGGGGTCCTTCAAAACTGCACAGCGCCACAGCGAGTATCACTCCCCATTACGGGGATCAATACCCCATTCGCGTCCCGATTGGGACACTCAGGGGCACAATAAAAATCCGTCAAGCCCTCGACCCATTAGTACCGGTCTCCTTCAGACGTTACCGTCCTTCCAGATCCGGCCTATCAACCTGGTGGTCTACCAGGGGTCTTACTCCCTCTAGGGGATGGGAGAACTCATCTTGAGGCCGGCTTCCCGCTTAGATGCTTTCAGCGGTTATCCGATCCACACGTAGCTAGCCTGCTATGCCCTTGGCAGGACAACAGATACACCAGAGGTGCGTTCATCCCGGTCCTCTCGTACTAGGGACAAATCCTCTCAATTCTCCAACGCCCACGGCAGATAGGGACCGACAGTTTTGTTACTCCCACGCCATACCTAGCGTGAGGGCCAGGACATTTCTGCCTGACTCTGCATGTCGCCATGCAGCTCGGACTATATCTTCACGAAGGCATCACTCCTCGTGTTCGGCATATAGTCTCTGAGGATTCCGACCACATACTTATGGTCGGCCTTTCCTGCTGATTGTCCGCACCGGACGCATTTTCACTGCCTCCACTTCGGAGACGAGTAGCGCCGGATACTCGGAGTTTCCAGCATATAGCCGAATTTATAGACAGCAACGGAATTTACTGTCTCACGACGTTCTGAACCCAGCTCGCGTACCGCTTTAATGGGCGAACAGCCCAACCCTTGGGAGCGACTTCACCCCCAGGATGCGACGAGCCGACATCGAGGTGCCAAACCGGGCCGTCGATGTGGACTCTTGGGCCCGATAAGCCTGTTATCCCCGGAGTACCTTTTATCCGTTGAGCGACGGCACTTCCACTTGCTACCGCCGGATCACTAAGACCTACTTTCGTACCTGCTCGACCTGTCGGTCTCGCAGTCAAGCTCCCTTATTACCTTTGCGCTCTACGCACGATTTCCGACCGTGCTGAGGGAACCTTTGCGCGCCTCCGTTACATTTTGGGAGGCGACCGCCCCAGTCAAACTACCCGCCTGGAACTGTCCAGCACCCGGATTCACGGAATGCTGTTAGAAACCCAATACACCAAGGGTGGTATCTCAAGGTTGGCTCCACGCAAGCCGCAGCCTGCGCTTCAAAGCCTCCCACCTATCCTGAGCGAAATGCACCGAATTCCAATACCAGGTTGTAGTAAAGGTTCACGGGGTCTTTCCGTCTAGCCGCGGGTACTCGGCATCTTCACCGAGACTGCAATTTCACCGAGCCCATCGTTGAGACAGCGCTGAAGTCGTTACGCCATTCGTGCAGGTCGGAACTTCACGTGATCTCTCGTTATCCGAGAGCGCAGACTATCCCTTCACCTCATCCAGCACCCTTAGAAGCGTGGCCTTCGAGTGACGTCGCTTTCCCATATTCATTTGGTAGGCGATGTCAACTATCTCTCTCAGACCCTTGCGCTGCAGATGATCTCCTTGTTCGATCATCCGGCAGACTTGGGAGAAGCCTGCACAGCTTCTCGCCTTATCTCCCCGCAAGGGGAACCGTTCAAAGTGCGGCAGGACCCTACTCGTGAGATCCCCGATTGAGCGCGCCTCGTACTTGAAGGTGCGATCGCTCTTGGACTAACGGATCCAACCACAACTGAAGAACGCTTGCAGACCTTCCAGCAGTCCCAGATCCTTCTCATTGAGCGAGAGCGAAAACGATGGCCTCACCTCGAGACCGGTTCGTAGCTTCGCTCGGATGGCTAGCGAGACGCAAAAGCATCCCTCACCATCCGTCAGACCTGTGACATACCAGGGATCCAGCGGTACTGCCACTTCATAGGCGCCTTGTCTTTCGATGAGGGCCGGCGTATTGCGCGTCACATAGATTTTCGGACTTTCCGAAGCGTGACACGCCTCTCCTTTCGGATCAGTCGTTAGGGGGTCACTAGGACTTCCCTCGGGATTGCCCACTGCCGATGGCAGGAGGGTTTCCCCGATATGAGCCGGTTCTCGATCGCCTCTCGCGAGGCGGTGGGGCAAGTGTTTGTGCTTACCCGACAAGGAATTTCGCTCAAGTCTGTTACTATCAACCCTCCTAAGAGCATTGATTCGACTAGATTCTACGAATCTAGCGACCGATCATCTCTGTCGGCCTCTCCACGTCGCCGTGGAGTTCGGACTGTATCTTCACCTCGTTTACACGAGGTGGCTGGCGTGCAGTCTCTGAGGATACTCCCATCTACTGGGAGTCTTTCCTGCTGATTGTCCGCACCCGACACATTGTCACGGTACCATCCCCTTCGGACGGAACACGTAGTGCGGGATACTCGGATATTCCAGCATATGGCCAGCTGCACCCGGCGCCTCACGACACCGGGGGGCAACGATTAGTTAGTCACCTTAGGACCGTTATAGTTACGGCCGCCGTTTACCGGGGCTTAGCTTCGCTGCTTCGGGTCAAGCCCTAACAACTCCACGTAACCTTCCGGCACCGGGCAGGCGTCAGCCCCTATACGTCGTCTTACGACTTAGCAGAGACCTGTGTTTTTGGTAAACAGTCGCTTCAGCCAATTCACTGCGGCCCCCTCGGGCTCGACTCGCGAAGAGTTTTACCCTACTGGGGCGCCCCTTATCCCGAAGTTACGGGGCAATTTTGCCGAGTTCCTTAACGATGGTTATCTCGATCACCTTAGTATTCTCTACTTGCCCACCTGTGTCGGTTTTGGTACGGGCACGCGCTTCCTCCCTAGAGGCTTTTCTCGGAGGTATGGCGTCAGGGACTCGCCGGCTTAGTGCCAGCTGGCATCGCACCTCAGGTTATGCGGCCCCGCATTTAACATGGGCCACCCCTACATGCTTACCCCAGGACAACCATCGCCTGGGTTCCCTTAGCCTTCCTCGTCCCCCCATCGGTCAAACGGAAGCGACGTGGTACAGGAATATCAACCTGTTGGCCATCGACTACGCCTTTCGGCCTCGTCTTAGGTCCCGACTAACCCTGGGCAGACGAACTTTACCCAGGAATCCTTAGGCAATCGGTGGAGGGGATTCTCACCCCTCTTTCGTTACTTATGCCGGCATTCTCACTTCCCACGCCTCCACGGCTGGCTTACGCCGCCGCTTTGCTGGCATGGGAACGCTCTCCTACCGCGCGATCGATCCGAAGATCTCACGCACCCGCAGCTTCGGTGACTAGCTTGAGCCCCGTTACATTGTCCGCGCTCGAACACTTGACCAGTGAGCTGTTACGCACTCTTTCAAGGATGGCTGCCTCTAAGCCAACCTCCTGGTTGTCTATGCACTCGAACATCGTTTCCCACTTAGCTAGTACTTAGGGACCTTAGCTGGCGGTCTGGGCTGTTTCCCTTTCGACGCTGAAGTTTATCCCCCAGCAACTGACTCCCGGAGTAGACGTAATGGTCTTCGGAGTTTGCCTGAAATCGGTAACCTGGTAGGGCCCCTTATCCAAACAGTGCTCTACGGCCACTACGTAATTTATCCGAGGCTATACCTAAATATATTTCGGAGAGAACCAGATATCACTGAGCTTGATTAGCCTTTCACTCCGATCCACAGGTCATCCGCCCAGTTTTCAACCTAGGTCGGTTCGGCCCTCCACGAGGTCTTACCCCCGCTTCAGCCTGCCCATGGATAGCTCGCTCAGTTTCGGGTATACCGCCTACGACTATGTCGCCCTATTAGGACTCGCTTTCGCTACGGCTCCGCTCATCGCTTAACCTTGCCGCAGACGAGTAACTCGCCGGCTCGTTATGCAAAAAGCACGCGGTCACAGCACGAAGCTGCTCCCACCGCTTGTAGGCGCGCGGTTTCAGGTACTATTTCACTCCCCTTCCGGGGTACTTTTCACCTTTCCCTCACGGTACTAGTCCGCTATCGGTCACCAAGGAGTACTTAGCCTTGGAGGGTGGTCCCCCCAGGTTCAGTCCGCGTTTCACGGGCGCGGACTTACTCAGGAACGTCTGACGGAAGATCATGCAGTTTCGTCTACGGGACGGTTGCCCTCTATGGTGCGCGGTTCCACACGCTTCGACTACCACATGATTTTGTAACTTCCGCCGAGCCGGACACGGCTCGGAACAAACGCCCTACAACCCCCAACAGACAACGCGTGTCCGCTTACACCTGCCGGGTTTGGGCTGATCCCATTTCGCTCGCCACTACTCAGGGAGTCTCTTTTGATTTTCTTTCCTCGGGGTACTGAGATGTTTCACTTCCCCCGCTTGTCTTCCACCGGTCTATGTGTTCAACCGGGGATAACGCCGCATTACCAGCGCTGGGTTTCCCCATTCGGGAATCCACGGGTTATAGGCTATTCAGCGCCTAACCGTGGCTTATCGCAGCCGTTCACGCCCTTCATCGACTCTTGGTGCCAAGGCATCCACCATGCGCCCTTACTATCTTGACGGTGATCTGACCGTTCTTGGTCTGGAGCTCCTTGCGGAGATCCTCGCCTCGATTGGTCCGGTGATACCCGTTTTTCAGCCGCCGCTTATCGATGGCGGCTGATGTGGCTTCTGTGCAGTTTTCAAGGACCGTCGAGAGGCGTATAACGCCGGCCGTCAGCGGGTCTATGCGGAGGCGATCTCAATCGCTTCTGCCCCACCACCGGCGGACGCCGGTCTCTCAAAACTCAACAGCATGCTGGCATCGTTGCGGACTCACGTCGATCGGACTCCAAGTAGTCAGGAGTCTTCACGGCGCACGTCCATCCAGCCAGGTTCGGTCGACATGCTAGGCCCGAGCGTACAGTCACCGACAGGATCTCAAGGCTCACGAAGAGCCAAGGACCTGACGGCCGTTGCGCTCGGGGCACCATTGGTGCTCCCTAGAAAGGAGGTGATCCAGCCGCAGCTTCCGCTACGGCTACCTTGTTCACGTGGTTCCCCATGTCGCCATGGGGCGTGGACTATATCTTCATCCTCGTCGCTCGGAGCCAAACCGCGCTTCGAGCAGACTTCGCTTCCTCGGATGCCACGAATTTACAAGTGTCGCGAAAGCTTCGTGACCAGATGCCAGAACATAGAACCGCCAGAGATCTGGATCTACTTGGCGGCTCGGGTTATGAATCCGACCACAATCTATGCCTTCAGACACGAGCATCGTTCGTAGCTCGTCGATATCGCCATGGTCCTTCTGAACAAACTGGAGATAGAACCTCGCAGATGGGTCGCGGGGCATCCCACCCTCTGCATCAAAGTAACCCCTTGCATAAGCAAGGCGTTCTTCTTGCGTTGAGAACTCAGGTCGCTCCGCCAAAACTTCCGCGGAGGTCTCCAAGACCCAGAACGATCTGGATCTGCCCTCACGATATGTCCATGAACGTCTTTCCAGTCCATCCAGCAACACCTTGAGCACGAACAGCCATCTGGCGTCAGACTGCCCGAACCGGACGGTCTGGTGCCTGCTGCTGATCGTTGCATCGTGTGCTGCTCCATGGAGATAAGCCCGAGCACCAGAAGCACTGGTCTCGAGGAGCTCGGCGTGTAGTCTCTGAGGGGTCAACGGAACCGCCTGGTTGGGCGATTCCGCGACTTCCCTGCTGATTGTCCGCACCCTTACATTTTCACTGCTGCTCCGGACGGAAAACTGCTCCAACCAGAACAACGAGTAGCAAAGGGATACTCGGAGTTTCCAGCATACAGCCGAGTTTTTCACGCGCCGTTACCGGCGCGGGTCGCAACTTGCTTACGACTTCACCCCAGTCACGAGCCCCACCTTCGACGGCTTCCTCCCTTGCGGGTTAGACCACCGGCTTCGGGTGTTGCTCACTCCCGTGGTGTGACGGGCGGTGTGTACAAGGCCCGGGAACGTATTCACCGCGGCAATGCTGATCCGCGATTACTAGCAACTCCGCCTTCATGCAGGCGAGTTTCAGCCTGCAATCCGAACCGAGACGCACTTTAAGGGATTCGCTCCACCTCGCGGTATCGCAGCCCTCTGTATGCGCCAATGTAGCACGTGTGTAGCCCTGGACATAAGGGGCATGATGACTTGACGTCATCCCCACCTTCCTCCGGTTTGTCACCGGCAGTCTCGCATGAGTCCCCAACTGAATGCTGGCAACATGCGACGGGGGTTGCGCTCGTTGCGGGACTTAACCCAACATCTCACGACACGAGCTGACGACAGCCATGCACCACCTGTGAACCTGCCCCGAAGGGAAGCCATGTTTCCATGGCGGTCAGGCACATGTCAAGCCCAGGTAAGGTTCTTCGCGTCGCGTCGAATTAAACCACATGCTCCGCTGCTTGTGCGGGCCCCCGTCAATTCCTTTGAGTTTTAGCCTTGCGGCCGTACTCCCCAGGCGGGCAACTTAATGCGTTAGCTTCGACACGGGGGGAGTCGACACCCCCCACATCTAGTTGCCATCGTTTACAGCGTGGACTACCAGGGTATCTACACTTCTGTTACTTTCACCTGTATCTTTACAGGTTACTGACCGAAAGACATCTCGGCGGATCGCCATTTCTGATGATCTCTCGCCGTTACCGACGAGGTCGGACTATGTCATCACCCGAACTAGCATTCGGGGCCAGCGTATAGTCTCTACGGGGTTCTTGATCGACGAGGGATCAACTTGTACTCAAACTCGGGAAGAATGTGCGGAGCTACGATTTCCCGCAAACGCGAAATACTTTCCGCGAATACGTAGATGATCCAGCTACCGCGATTCGCCCTTACGCTCGTGCGCAAGTCATACTCCCTCCGCAGGACCGCTGCTAGGCGGTTAGTCTCAGTCCGCGTAAAACTGTGAGTCTGAAACGTCAGTCCGGCATAATCTGCCGCACCGTCGTCCATAAGCCACACAGCCAGCGCGAGCGGAGACAAGTCACAAGCAATATCAACGGGAACGATCTTCCGGCGCCCTCGATAAAAGCGCCGCCTACAAGCGGAAAAAACCGCGTTTGTGCGGGTCACGAACTGAACGCACGGGTAGTAACGCCCGTTCAAACGTTGGTCGAAATAATGAGGAGACATCGAGATGAACTCCCGAAACACCTCATACTTAAACAATGCCAACGTCTCGTGATCTGCCTTGTGCTTCACGAAAAGGCGAGGATGCCGGCCATGAATAGGCAGACTTCCATCGCCCAAAAGAGTCCCTGTCAATACTGCGTGCTGTTCCTGCGTCAATAATCGATCCTGAACTTCCCTCGGCGTTGTCCTCATGCCTTCCAATTTACCGGTTACACCGGATGGAAGAGTAGGAGATTCGCCGATACAGCTGATTTAGGCACTGGTGTTACCACCAGAGAGGACAAGATATTCATCCTGTTTGCTCCCCACGCTTTCGCGTCTCAGCGTCAGTCACGTCCCAGCGAGCTGCCTTCGCCATTGGTGTTCCTCCTGATATCTGCGCATTTCACCGCTACACCAGGAATTCCACTCGCCCCTTCCGGACTCTAGCCCGACAGTATCCACCGGCATTCCAGGGTTGAGCCCTGGACTTTCACAGCGGACTAATCGGGCCGCCTACACGCTCTTTACGCCCAATAATTCCGGACAACGCTTGCACCCTACGTATTACCGCGGCTGCTGGCACGTAGTTAGCCGGTGCTTCTTGTGAAGGTACCGTCACCCCACGCGGCTATTAACCGATGAGGCTTCGTCCCAACTGAAAGGGGTTTACAACCCGAAAGCCTTCTTCCCCCACGCGGCGTTGCTGCGTCACGCTTTCGCGCATTGCGCAAGATTCCCCACTGCTGCCTCCCGTAGGAGTCTGGGCCGTGTCTCAGTCCCAGTGTGGCTGATCGTCCTCTCAGACCAGCTACCCATCAAAGCCTTGGTGAGCCGTTACCTCACCAACAAGCTAATGGGCCGCGGGCCCATCTCGATGCGGAGGCCGAAGCTTCCTTTCCCCTTGCGGGCACATCCGGTATTAGCCCGAGTTTCCTCGGGTTGTCCCGGTCATCGAGGCAGGTAACCCACGTGTTACTCACCCGTTCGCGGCTCTGCCCCAGGGCAAGCCCTGGTTCGTCGCTCCACTTGCATGTGTTAAGCACGCCGCCAGCGTTCGTCCTGAGCCAGGATCAAACTCTCCGTGAAGAACTTCACGAAAAGCTGTCATGGGTTGGTAGGGACCCATACACCGTGGTCCCCTCCATGACGGGGTACTTCTCTACTTGACTCTTTGCCGTCACCGGGCACGCGATGCGCTCCCGTGACGGGTCGAACCTGGACGCACACCACGATCGAGGTCGATCGTTGGTGCGCATGCTGTTGAGTTTTCAAAGACCGTCGTAGCCTCTTCGAGAGGACTTCTCGCTAGAGGAGACCGTTCAGCCCACGCCCAAAGGCGCTTTCAGGCCGACCGTACAGTATAGCGCTCCGCTCTGCATCGTGATGTGAGCGTAGCCCACCGTCTCGGTTCGCAGAGCCGAGCTGCTGTGGCTGGGACTATAGAGCATCTCGCAGACGCACGTCGTCGAAAGTCCCGCGAGCGCGCCAGTGGCCACGAAACGGCCGATACGCGGCCCAGACCCTACCCAGCCCCTACGTCGGGGGCACACCAGGACCCATCAGCCCGCGCGCAGCCGGCGGAAGCGGCGCTTGCCGACGCGCAGGACCGCGCCGTTCAGGCGCTCTGGCGCGAGATCGTGCTCGCCGGAGGCCAGCGGCCGCTCGTCGAGCGACACGCCACCCTGGTCGATCAGGCGACGCGCCTGCGAGCGCGACAGCTCGAACGCCTCGGCGATCAGCGCCGGCAGGTGCACGGCTCCGTTCTCGGCCTCGAACGTGAGCTCCTCGATCTGCTCAGGGGCGCCGCGTTGCACGAACACGCGGTCGAACTGGCGCTCCGCGTCCTCGGCCTCCGTTGGCGAGTGCAGCCACGCGACGATCTCGCGCGCGAGTGAGCGCTTGGCCTCGCGCGGCGGCACGTCGACGTCGAGCTCGCGGCCCAGCAGCAGCCTGTAGTAGTCGTCCATCGCCTCGTCGGGGATGCTCATCGTCTTGCCGTACATCTCCGCCGGCTCGTCGGTGATCCCGATGTGGTTGCCGAGCGACTTCGACATCTTCTTGGCGCCATCGGTGCCGACCAGGATCGGCAGCGTCAGGATCGCCTGCTCGGGCTGCCCGTAGGCGCGCTGCACGTCACGCCCCAGCAGCAGGTTGAACTTCTGGTCGGTCCCCCCCAGCTCCAGATCCGCGCGCACCGCCACCGAGTCGTATGCCTGCAGGAGCGGATAGAGCAGCTCGAGCACCGAGATCGGCTCCGAGTCGCCCCAGCGCCGCGCGAAGTCGTCGCGCTCGAGCAGCTGGGCGACCGTCGTCGTGCGCACGAGCGCCAGCAGGTCGACGATCGGCATGTCGAGCCACTCGCCGTTGCGTCGCACCTCCAACCGCTGGGGCGAGGCGTCGAGGATCTTCAGCGCCTGCGTCTGGAAGGTGGCCGCGTTCGCGTCGATCTCCTCAGCCGAGAGCATCGGGCGCAGCGTCGAGCGACCCGACGGGTCGCCCACACGCGCGGTGTAGTCGCCGACGATCAAGACCACCATGTGCCCGGCGTCTTGGAACTCGCGCAGCTTGCGCAACACGACCGTGTGGCCGAGATGGATGTCCGGCGCGGTCGGGTCGATCCCGAGCTTCACGCGCAGCGGGCGCGCCTGCTCGAGCTTCTCCGCGAGCGCGCCCTCTGGCAGGCTGTCCACGGCGTTCGCGCTCAACCGCGTCGCCGTGTCGAAGGCATTCGGCATGAGGCCCAATGCTAGACTCTCGCCTCCCGGTGGAGCTAGCCGCATTGCCTGCCCGCGGCCGGCCGCGCTTGAAGAGGCTTCGTTTCCTGTCGATCCTCTTCGCCGTCCTGCTGCTTGGCCTCATCTCCTTTGTGTTCGGCATGTTCATGGCCGTCGCATCGACGCTGCCGTCGCTCGACAACCGCGCCGAGTACGACAACGCGCGCAACTCGATCCTGCTCGACGACCAGGGACGCCAGCTCGGAGTGCTCAGCCGCCAGAACCAGATCCTGCTGATGCCCGAGCAGATCCCGGCGATCGTCAAGGACGCGGTGATCTCGATCGAGGACAAGCGCTTCCGCGAGAACAGCGGCATCGACATCCGCGGGATCGCGCGCGCGTTCTTCCAGGACGTGCTGCACAAAGGCACGCTCCAAGGCGCCTCCACGATCGAGCAGCAGTTCGTCAAGAACGCGTTGCAGGCCCAGACGCACCGCACACTCTTCGAGAAGCTGCGCGAGTCAGCGCTCGCCTACCAGCTCGCGCACAAGTGGTCGAAGGAAAAGATCCTCACCGAGTACCTCAACACGATCTACTTCGGCAACGGCGCCTACGGGATCGAGTCGGCGGCGCGCACGTACTTCGGCTCAGACGTCAACCACCTCGGTTGCGGCACGCTCGCGCACAAGCAATGCGTGCAGGAGCTCAAGCCGTGGGAGGCGGCGCTGCTCGCCGGCATCATCCAGTCGCCCAGCTTCTACAACCCGGTCACCAAACCGCAGGCCGCGCGCGCGCGGCGCAACCTCGTGCTCTCCGAGATGCTCCAGCAGGGCTACCTCAACCACACCGAGTACGACGAAAGCGTGGGCCAGTCGCTGCCGGCCCCGAAGGACATCCAGCCGCCGCATGAGACGCTCGCCGAAGGCGTCGACGCCGGCTACTTCGTCGGCTGGGTCACCCAGCAGCTGATCGAACGCTACGAGCCGACGCGCGTGTTCGACGGGGGCCTGCGCGTGAAGACGACGCTCGACCTCGACCTGCAGCGCGCCGCCGAACAGGCCGTCGACGGCTACCTCCCCGGACCAGGCGGGCCCACAGCCGCGCTGGTGGCGATCGAAAACTCGACCGGCGACGTGCGCGCGATGGTCGGCGGGCGCGACTTCAGGGCGAGCCCGTTCAACCTCGCCACCGAGGGCGAGCGCCAGCCCGGATCCTCGTTCAAGGCGTTCGATCTCGCGGCCGCGCTGCAAGACGGCATCTCGCCCGAATCGGTGTGGTCCTCGCGCCTGAAGATCTTCGACGTCCCCGGCACGCACGGCAAGGAACGCTTCGTCGTGCACAACGACGAAGGCGCCTATACGGGCTCGAACACACTCACGGGAGCGACCGCCTACTCCGACAACTCGATCTACGCGGAAGTCGGCCTGAAGGTCGGCACGCACCGGATCGCTCGCCTGGCGCGCCAGATGGGCATCACCACCCCGATCTCCACCAACCCCGCGATGACGATCGGGGGGTTGAACGTGGGCGTCACGCCGCTGGACATGGCCCACGCCTATGAGACGATCGCCCACAACGGCGAGCGCGTGAGCGGGTCGCTGGCCTCCGACTTCCAGCCGGTCGGGATCCAGGAAGTGGACGCCGGCGGGCGCACGCTCCCCGACGGCCACCACCAAGACCGCAACGGCGTGCGCGTCAAGCGCGTGCTGGAGCCCGGGGTGGCCTCGACCGAGACCTCGATGCTCGAGACGGTGCTCCAGTACGGCACCGCCAAGGCGGCTGCGATCGGGCAGTTCGCGGCCGGCAAGACGGGCACGACCTCCAACTTCGGCGACGCCTGGTTCGTCGGCTGGGACGGCAAGTACACCGTGGCTGTATGGGTGGGCTACCCCGACAAGCTCGTGCCGATGACAACCGAGTTCAACGGCAAGCCCGTCTTCGGCGGGACCTTCCCAGCGCTGATCTGGCACGACTTCATGTTGAGCGCCCTGCAGGTGGAAAAGACTCGCGCGAGCCAGGCGTCATCGGCCAAGGCCGCGAAGTCGGGCAGCTCCGGCGCGGGCGGTCGGCTCGAAGCGCCCGCCGGCGCCGAAGGCGCGAGCACACGGACGCCGACAAGCGCAAGGACGCCAACAACAGGGCACGCGAACGGCGCGGGTGAAGCCCCGGAAGCCACCCCCACGACGCGGGGCGGCGGCGGGAGTGGCGAAGCGGGCGGCGAAGCTGGCGGCGGGGCTCCCGGGGAAAGCCCCACTCCGGCCAGCCCGGCCCCGGCGACCCCGCCCGCCACGCCCGCGCCGGCGCCGGCGCCCGGTGGCGCCCCAACGTCCAAATCGGGTGGAGGCGCGGGCGCCACCGGGGGCGTAAGCCCCGGGCCTCATTGAGACTCACGGCCTCATTGAGACCCAGGGCATTGAGACTCACCGCCTCATTGAGACTCAGGGGCTCATCCAGTAGGCCTTGCCCTCGCCCTTGACAGCTCGAGTCGAAGATGTAAAAGTACATCTGCCTATATTTTCCTAACAGTTAGAATTAGTGGGAATTGGGTCAAGGTGGCGCGACCCGAGCAAGGACGCCTGCCTACGGCACGGTGCGCACCACATCAACTGGATAGGGTCGGACGCGGCGCTCTCTGACCTGGGACGAGTGCTCCGCCCGACCGAGTCAAACTTTGGACGGGGCCCAACCGGCCTCGGAAAAGGGAAAGGTAGGGCAAGAGCGATGAAGAAGATCAGTGCACTAGGGCTTACACTCTTTGCGGTAGTCGTGTTCAGCGCTGTCTTTGCGGCGTCGGCGTTCGCGGAAACGCCCGAATGGTTACTCGGCGGAGCGAAAGTCACAGAAGAATTAGCCGAGGAAAGCTCGGGAGAAATAACCATGGGCGACTTATTAGCCCCCGGCGGCATCGTGTCGCTTCGATGCAGCTGGATAAAGTTAGGCACCTTTGCCAGCGGTGGCAACGTGGTCTTAGACTCGATCACAGCCATAGATAAATTAAATGGGATCGGCGAAAACAATTTACTGTTCTGTCTCATCTTACAAGCTGGCGCCTGCGCTCCCGAAACGGTGGACGTGACTTTCTTAAACCTTCCGTGGGCATCGGAACTGTTAGTGGTAGGAACGTTAATCAGGGATATGATCTTAGGCGTGTCCTTCGACATCTTATGCTTAACCCTGCTCGGCGAAACAGAAGACAAATGCGAAGGCGAAACGAGCGCGCTGATGGAAAACACGGCCGAAGGAGATCTCGAAAAGTACGAAGGAGAATCCGAAAAGTTCACTTGCAGCATCGGCGGCAAAGAAGCAGGCTTCTGGGAAGGCGAAGACCTCGACACAAGCAGCGGCGGACTGCTGTCAGTCTCGTGAGAGCCATGCGGTAAGACGATGCTAGGCGTAGTGACCGGGCACGGAGTCCTCCGCCCGGTCACTACGGCCGCGGCCGCGAGACATGGGGATTGCGCACCGCACAGAAGCGCCAGCGCAGATCGACCGCCTTCGTTATCCCGATGCGCGTCCCCACGACGACCCGGGAAGACGACCGGCCCGGCGTCGCCAGACGGATCGTGACGGGCCCGTCGAGGAGACTCGTGTCGTTTTGCGACAGCTCCACTCCGAGCGCCTGGGTGAGCTTGCCCGGGCCCGAGCAGAGATCACGATCGCGCATCGGGGCGTGCTCACCGCCACGCCCACGTCCGCGACGCGGCGCGCATCTCCTCGATCCCGCTCGAGCGGCTCGAGCGCGCGGATCAAGCACGGCGGCGCCGACGCCCGCCGGCTCGCACACGGCGTTCAACAGCGCGTGGATGCCGTACGAGCGGTACACGTAGGCGACGCCCGGCTCGCCGAACAAGGTGCGCGTGCGCGGCGTCATGCCGACGAACGCGTGGCAGGCGGGCTCGCTCTCGTGGTAGGCCTCGGTCTCGACGATCGTCCCGGCAAGGCCCTCGTGCTCGACGACGCAGCCGATCAGCTCGCGGGCGACCTCGAGCACTGGGCGGGCGTAGAACTCCGCCGGGAGCGCCCCACGCGGTGACGCGGGACCGCTGCTTCTCGCAATGCCCACGCCGGCAGCGCGACTCCGCCGGGAAACTGGCAGCGCCGACTCCGCCGGCGAAACTGGCAGCGCCAACTCCGAGAGCGGCTGGCGGCCCCCGCTTCGTGGCGAACAGCATCGGCGCCACCGTCGCGCACCGAGACGGCACTCACTTCGACGGCCATCGACCCTCGGGCGAGCGCTCCAGCACGGCCCGTGCCAGCTCGAGCTGCTCGCGCACGCGCGGCGAGCGCGGTGCCGCCCTGCGAGACCTTCGATTCGAGCCACGAGTCGCGCGCGAGCACCTCGTAATATCTCGCTCGCTCCCCGGGAGTGTCCAGCAGCTCGCTGTGCGCGCGCAGCTCCTCGGGCGTCAGCTCGGACAGGCTGCCTGCCGCTGTCGACCGCCAGGCGTACGAGGCCCGGCGACGACGCCGTGGGCCTCGCGGAACGGGCAGCCCGCGCCGCACGAGCAGGTCGGCGACGTCGGTGGCGGCGATCAGCTCGTCGCTGGCGGCCGGCTCGAGCCGCTCGCGGTCGAAGCTGACGCCCGAGACCATCCCGCAAGCCGCGGCGAGCGCCAGCTCGAGCGTGTCGACGGCGTCGAAGAGGTGCTCCTTGTCCTCCTGCAGGTCCTTGTTGTAGGTGAGCGGCAGCGCGTGCATCACGCCGTGCAAGCCGCTCAGGTGGGACACGACGCGCGGCGCCTTCGCGCGCAGCAGCTCGGCCGCGTCGGGGTTCTTCTTCTGGGGCATGATCGAGGAGCCGGCGCTCCACGCGTCGGGGAGCTCGCAGAAGCCGAACTCGGCGCTCGACCACAGCACGAGCTCGGCGCCCAAGCGCGAGAGGTGGGTGGCGCAGGTCGAGGCGGCGCTCAGGTAGTCGAGCGCGAAGTCGCGGTTTGAGACGGCGTCGATCGAGTTCGGCGCCGGTGCTCGTCGAAGCCGAGCTCGCGCGCCACCAGCTCGCGGTCGGTGTCGAAGCTCACGCCCGCGAGCGCGCCGGCTCCGAGCGGCAGGCGCGCGCACTGGCGCTCGGCGAACGCGAAGCGCTCGCGGTCGCGCGCCAGCATCCAGAAGTAGGCGAGCAGGTGATGGCCGAGGTAGACGGGCTGGGCGCGCTGCAGGTGCGTGTAGCCGGGCATCGGCCAGTCGACGTGCTGCTCGGCGCGCTCCAGCAGGGCGCCCATCAGTCCGCGCCACCGCCTGCGCGCGCCGCTCGCGCGCGCGCGCGCGGGTATACATAACCAAGTCCGTGGCGACCTGGTCGTTGCGCGAGCGGGCCGTGTGCAGCTTGCCGCCGACCGGCCCCACCAGCTCGGTGAGGTGGCGCTCGATCGCCATGTGGATGTCTTCGTCGTCCGCGAGCGAAGACGAAATGCCCCCCGCCAGCTCCTGCTCGACCTCGTCGAGGCCGTGCAGCAGCGCGTCGCGATCGGCCTCCGAGACGATCCCTCGCGCCGCGAGCATCCTTGCGTGCGCCCGCGACTGCGCCACGTCCTGCGGCCACAGTCGACGGTCGAAGCCGACCGACGTGTTCATCCTCACGAAGTCGGGATGTTGGGGCTCGTGGAAGCGGGACACAGAGGCGGCAGTCTATGACTCGCGGAGGACTCCCCACGCGTACGCGTGGGGCGGCCCGTTTTGGAGCCAACAGCGCACGCCGTCATAGTCCGGCCAGCGGACCCAACCCACGGCCCCGACCCATCGCCCCGACCCGCCAACCCGACCCGCCAACCCGACCCGCCGACCAGACCCCGCCGACCAGACCCCGCGGACCCGACCCCGCGGACCCGACCGTGCGCTACGAGGCCCCCACCGGCGCGGCCAGGTCGTCCAGCTCCAGCACCTCGAGCATCACGCGCAGGTCGTTGTCGCCGACCTCGCCGCCGCGGCGCTCGGCCTCGAGCACCCACTCGAACATGACCACGAAGGCGAGCGGGGTGTCGAGGTCGTTGGCGAGCGCGTCGCGGAAGGCTTCCATGTAGTGGCGCATGTCCGGCGGGCTCGGCTGGTCGGGGACGAGCGCGCCCGACCGCCTCGCGGATGCGCTACGGCGTTCTTGGAGCCGTTGCGCAGACCCGTGTGAGGCGTCGCCGAGCGGGAGCGAGTAGTGCGTGCCGAGCAGGTAGAGCGCCACCGCCGGGTGGCCGAAGCGCTGCAGGGCGTCGCTGAGCATGATGCGGTCGCTCGGGCGCGGCGGGCTCCCAGGCCTCGCCGTCGCGGCCCGCGCCGAAGCAGACGTTGACCCAGCGGTCGACGTCCGTGCGCGGGCGACACCTCGAGCCGGCTCATCGTCGTGTCCGTCGCCAGCTCCCATCGCTCGCCGTCGTCGCCGTCGGCGCGCTCAGGTCGAGGCTCGTGGCTCCGCTCCGGAGAGCTCGTACAGCATGTCCTCGCCGGTGGGCGAGTCGAACAGGAACTTCGTGCCGAAGCCTTCGCGCTGGAGGAAGCGCTCGAGGAAGCTGAACAGCACGAGCGGGCGCGTGGACTCGACATCGACGCCGCGCGTCGCTGAGCCTTCGGCGAGTCGTGCGCACCTCGACGCGGATGGCGTCGCCCGCGCAGACCGGCACGAGCTGCCCGGTGAGCGAATCGTACAGGCGTATCTCACGCACGGCGTAAGACTACACGTCGATTGCTCGATCGCATGCGAGATTTCGCCTCGTCTGGGTGAACAGGTTCAAATCGGCCGATCGTGCCGATTCCGCGATCTCCCCGGCGTGGACTGCCCGAAGCCGGTGTTCCGGTAAGTCGACCGTGCCCACGCAAGGGCGGCGTGCTCGGGCGCGCGGGCCCGGCTCGGAGATCGTGTCGAGCTCAGCGATAGCGACCTCCAGCGCGCCAGCGCGAACGTCGGGGAGACCAGCGTGCGCTCATGCGCCCCTGCCTGGGGGCGCAGGGCGCCTCCTCGCAGCGCAGGTCCCAGATGGAGCGACGCGGGCACCGTGTAGCGGGCGCTTGCCGTCGCGGGTGTAGGAGCGCGTCCACTGCCATCCGCTTCTGGCCATGCCTGCGCATGGCGATCAGCCCCTTGCGTGTCGTGAGACCGAGTGTCGCCATCGCGACCATCGTTCCTTTTCGAGGGGTTGTGAGGCCGGCGCCGGGATGCGCGTCTTCGTTCAGGTCAGAGACATCCCGACGCCGGCTAGCCTGGAGGGGCCGGGTGCTTCCTATCACTGCCGAGGGCCTCAACGCAAGCAAAATGACGCGACTGTTTCCTACTTTTGGACGGAGCCTCGTGACAGTTAAAACGCGCCTGCGCGCGGCGCTCGGATGTTTCTCATTTTTTGCGCTCTCGTCGACGCCGCGCGTTCGCTATGCTCGTCTCGACTTCTTCGCTAGCTGATCGATGACAACCAACCTCTTTGACTATTTCGAGGAAGTACACGGGAGACGATGGGGCTCATGCGCCATGGGCGGCGCGCGCGCCGCGACGCCCGAGCGCGCGCTTCGACATCAAGCTCGTGCCGCGCGCGCCCGACTGGGAGAAGGATCCCGAGTCGCTGAAGGCGCTCGAGCGCATCGAAGCGGAGCCGTGGGCCGACAGCGTCACGCGCACGCCCGAGGGCGTCGAGCTGCGCCTCGACGACAGCTGGATCGAGACGACCGGCGCGGCGCTTGAGGCCGGCGGCGGCGCCGAAGCGGCGCTCGTCGACCTGGCGCGCGCGCGCCGCTACGCGATCCAGTTCTGGGACGCCAACGCGACCAAGGCGCTGCACGTCGGCCACCTGCGCAACCTCGCGCTCGGCAACGCGCTGGCGGCCTCGCTGGAACAGGGCGGCGGCGAGGTGGAGCGGCGCTCGGTCATCTCCGACGCCGGGCGCTGCATGGGCGAGGCGATGGCGGGCATCATCCGCAGCGGCCACCACACCTCCGCCTGGCCGGAGGGCGACCAGAAGAGCGACCACTTCGTGGGCCTCTGCTACGCCGACTACGTCGCGGCCGGCGGCTTCGCCGAGGAGGGGATCGACGAGCGCGAAGACTCGCTGACGCGCGAGCTGCGCATGCAGAACGACGCCGCCGACGAGCTGCTCAAACGCGTGATGGCCGGCGAGGGCGAGGCCCTGGAGCTGTGGTTCAAGACACGCGCGTGGGTGATCTCCGGCCAGCGCAAGACGCTCGCGCGGCTCGGGGTCGCGTTCGACCGCGTGTTCTTCGAGTCCGACTTCCTCGAGGAGGGCAACGAGCTGACCGAGCGTGGCCTGAGCGAGGGCAAGCTCGAGCGGCGCGTGGACGGCGTCGTGATCTACGACACCGGCGTCGAGCACCTCGAGGAAATGCCGCTCGTGCGCGCCGACGGGCAGACGACCCAGCACATGCGCGCCGTCTCCTACTGGATGGGAGTGCCAGACGTCGAGGGCGTGACCACGATCCAGATCACCGGCACCGAGTGGGTGGCGCACTCGACCTGCATCCGCCAGCTGATGACTGAGCTGACGCCGGCGGAGAACGGCGGCGTCTCGCGCGGCATCCACCCCACGCACGACATCTTCCACGGGATGGTCGCCCAGCAGAAGCGCGCGGTCAGCTCGAGCGACGAGGGCGGCCTCTTGATCGACGACCTGATCGAGTGGATCGAGACGCGGATCGACTCCGACCCGCAGATGCGCGAGGTGCGGCGCGCGCACCCCACCCCGGAACGGATCCCGGCGCAGGTCGCGCTCGGCTACTTCCTGCCCTACCCGATGACCCCGCGCGTGGACTTCGAGACGAGCAAGCTGCTTGACCGAGCGCGAGAGTCGCTCGGCTGGGACCTCGTGCGCGCGCGCGCGACGCGCGGGACGCTGGCCACCGCCCCCGGTCACCGTCCGGCCGAAGACCCCGACTACCGCTCGGCGGTCGTGCAGTCGGAGATCTACCGCCGCCATCTGCGCCTGGTCGGTGGAGCGCTACGACGTCGTCCCGCTCGCCCTGTACCTGCGCCATCTGGCGCGCTGGTACCTGGAGAGCGAGCGCTCCAGCCACGTCGAACGGGTGATCCACACGCTGCTCGACCGCAGCGCCCGGCTGACGGGCGGCCATCGGCGGCCCTGGAGGCCGGAGCAGGGTGAGCACGCTGCTCGTCGACAACTACGACTCCTACACCTACAACGTCTTCCACCTGCTCGCGGCCGCCTGCGGCGAGGAGCCGATCGTCGTGCACAACGACATGGTCTCCTGGCGCGCGCTGTCGCGCTGGGACTTCGACGCGATCGTGCTCTCCCCCGGGCCCGGGCGCCCCGAGCGCTGGCACGACTTCGGCGTGTGCGCGGACATCCTGCGCTTCAGCGAGGTGCCGGTCCTGGGCGTGTGCCTCGGCCACCAGGGCCTCGGGCACGTGCTCAAAGCGCACGGTGACGACCGCGCCGATGGTGATGCACGGACGCCTCTCGCGGGTCAAGCACGAGCGAGCGGCCTGTTCGAGGGCATCCCGCAGGACTTCAAGGTCGTGCGCTACCACTCGCTGGCGGTGAGCGGCTCGCTCGGCGATGAGGGTCGCGAGATCGCGTGGACCGACGGACGGCGTCGTGATGGGCATCGAACACGCGACCAGGCCGCTGTGGGGCGTGCAGTTTCACCCCGAGTCGATCTGCACCGAGCACGGGCGCAAGCTGTTCGCAGAACTTCTACAGGCTCGCGCGCGAGCGCCGCCCGCCGCGCGCGGGCCGTCTGAACCGCCCGAGCGTGCCGCCGCGGCGCTGTCGCCGGCGCGGCGCCGACGAGTCGAGCGTGACGCCTGCTGTCGCGCACGCTCGAGGGCGAGCCCGACGCGAGCCACTGTTCGAGCGCCTGTTCGGCGAGCGAGCCCCATGCGTTCTGGCTGGACAGCGCCGACACTTCGACGAAGCTCGGCCAGGGCTCCTACATCGGCTCCTCGATGGGGCCGAACCGGGTGGTGCTCGAATACGACGTGCGAGCACGGGTGTCGTGACGCGACACGACGCGAATGGGACTTTTAAGGAGAATGGGTCGATCTTCCAGGTGCTCGATCGCGAGCTGGACAACCGTGCGATCGAGCCACCGTCGAACCCCGACCACGGTCTCGTCGGCGGCTTCGTCGGCTATCTCGGCTACGAGTGCAAGGCCGACTGCGGGGCCACGAACGCGCACGTCTCCGACGTCCCGGACGCCGTGCAGATGCTCGCCAACCGCGTGGTCGCCGTCGACCACGTGCGCGGGCGCACGCACGTGCTGGCGCTCGCGTGCGGCGAGGAGCCCGAGGCGCGAGCAGTGGCTCGACCAGGCGGAGCGGGCCGTGCGCGAGGCGATCGCTGCACCCCCGCCGAGCTGCGCCGACCGGCACGAACAGCAATCCCCCAGACACACCAGGTGATCTTCCGCGTCGGGCGCGGGCGCGAGCAGTACCTGGCTGACATCGCTCGTTGCCAGAGCGCGCTCGAGGCCGGCGAGTCCTATGAGGTGTGCCTGACCGATCAGATCCACACCGACGCCGCGCCCGACCCGTGGCAGCTGTATCGCGGGCTGCGGCGCTCCAACCCCGCGCCGTTCGCGGCCTACCTGAAGCTGGGCGAGCTGGCGATCGTGAGCAGCTCGCCCGAGCGCTTCCTGTCGGTCGACCGCGACCGCCACGTGATGGCGCGCCCGATCAAGGGCACCGCGCCGCGCTCGGCCGACCCCGTCGAGGACGAGGCGACGCGCGTGGAGCTGCAGGAGGACGAAAAGACGTTCGCCGAGCACCTGATGATCGTCGACCTGCTGCGCAACGACCTGGGCCGCGTGTGCGAGGTCGACACGGTGAGCGTGCCGGAGCTGATGGTGATCGAGCAGTACGCGACGGTCCACCAGATGATCTCCAACGTGGTCGGCACGCTGGAGCCGGGGCGCTCGCCGATCGACTGCGTGCGCGCGTGCTTCCCGGGCGGCTCGATGACCGGCGCGCCGAAGCTGCGCACGATGGAGATCATCGACGACATCGAGCGCGAGGCGCGCGGCGTCTACTCGGGCGCGATCGGCTACTTCGGCGTCGACGGCGTCGTCGACCTGTCGATCGTGATCCGCACGATCGTGATGCGGACGGGTGGGAGCACCGATACCGGGGGCGCCAAAACCACCACGATCGGCGCGGGCGGCGCGATCGTGATGCAGTCCGACCCGGCCGACGAGTTCGACGAGATCCTGCTGAAGGCGCGCGCGCCGATGGCGGCGATCGCGCGCGCGGTCACGGGCAGCGACTCGCCGAGGCGTGGACGGTCGAGTTGGAGTCGCGACGCAGCTCGCGGGGAGCGCGTCATGAGCGAGCATCGTCCCGATCGAGCCCGACGCCGAGGAGCGAGTCGGAGACGAGCGGCTGGGAGATACGCCAGGCCGCGCCACGCCGACGTGACCGCGGTCGTGGCCGGCGTCGGCGAACTGCTGATCGAGCTGGGCGGCAAGGCCGGCCGCGACCGGCCGCGCTCGAAGAGACGGCGCTGCGCGCTGATAGAGGACTCCGACGCGGGAGTCGCTGCTCGTCGCCGAGGACGGAGGAGTCGGATCGTCGGCGTGCTCGGCGTGAGCTGGCAGATCGCGATCCGAATACCGGGACGATACGGATTGATCCAAGAGCTGTGGGTGCACCCGTCCCTGGCGAGGGAGGACGATCGGAGGCGACCTGCTGGTGGCGCTCTTCGAGCTCGCACGCCGCCGGCAGGTCGCAAGCGCTCGAGGTCGGCCTGCCGAGCGAGCGCTACCGCACACCTGGGTGCCACCGAGGCCTTCTACCTGAACAACGGCTTCACCACGATCGGCCGGCGCATGCGGCGGCTGCTGTGATCGGGAGCTGTTGATGGTCGAGCAGCGCTCCGGCGGCGCGGACGGCGACGGCGCGCCGTTCATCCTCGACCGCCACGGCCACAAGATGGAGGGCCGCGACGACGAGCGCCGCACCGCCGAGCTGCGCGAGGGGCTCACGCGCCACGAAGACGTGCACCCGACGAGCGCTGACGCGCGCGAGGAGGACGTGCAGCGGATCCTGGCCGCCCTGCACACCGGCGACTATCTCGAGGCGCTGCGGCAGGTGAATTGCGACGAGCCGACGATGATGCCCGAGTGGGCGCCCCCGGGCCTGCCGGCCGACAGCCCGGTGTGGGCGGGCGTCGTCAGCACCGCCTTCGAGGGGGTGCGCACCGCGATCGCAGCGGCGCAGCGCATCGTCGACGGCGCGCGCTTCACCTACGCGCTGTGCCGCCCCCCCGGCCACCACGCCGGCCCCGCGTGGTTCGGCGGCTACTGCTACCTGAACACGGCCGCCGCGGCCGCCTACGCGCTGTGCGAGGGCGGCGTGAAGCCGGTCGCGATCCTCGACGTCGACTTCCACTTCCCGACGGGCACCTCGGCGATCGTGGCGCCGCTCGAGAACGTGAGCCTCGGCTCGCTGCACGCCTCGACGCTCGCGGAGGTCCCGTGGCGGCGCGTGGAGCCGGGCGAGCACGAGTGGTTCGTCGAGTTCGACACGACGCCCGACGACGACACGTACATCGCCGCGCTCGGCGAGATGGTCGACGAGCTGGCGCGCACCTCGCGAGGCGCTCGTGCTCTCGCTCGGCTACGACATCGTCGCCAGCGACCCGCACGGCTCGTGGGACTTCTCGCCGGATCATCTTCACGCGCATCGGCGAGTCCTGGCGGCCTCGGGCCTGCCGATCTGCGTCGTGCAGGAGGGCGGCTACTCGCTCGGAGGCGCTCGCCGACTGCAGTCACGCGTTCGCCGCCGGCCTGCTCAGCGACGGGATGGCATAGCTGAGCGGCCTGGAGCCCTTTCGCCGCCGTCTCGACTCGCTCGACGACGAGATCGCGCGCCTATTCGGGGAGCGCTTCGACATCTGCCGCGAAGTGGCGCAGTACAAGCGCGAGCACGACATCCCGATGATGCAACCGGAGCGCGTGATCGAGGTGCGCGAACGCTACCTCGCCCGCGGCGCCGAGGTGAACCTGCCACCCGAGTTCACCGCCGCACTGTTCGAGCTGTTGATCGGCGCGACGTGCAAGCTCGAGGACGAGCTGATCGAAGCCCCGCCCGCGACGGCGGAGGCCAGCGAGCGATGAGCCTCACATAGCTTCAGCAGCCAGTGCACCAGCCGGGGCTCGAACCCGGATCTGCGGATTTTAAGTCCGCCCCTTTCACCGCTTAAGGTACTGGTGCCGGTTTGCCCACCACACCGGACGCCGCCGAGTCGGCAGGGTCCCACGAGGTGGTAAATGCTCGGCGGGACAATACCACATCTTGTGACTCGTCCCACCTTCAGCCAGGAGCTCCCGCCCGGCCCGACGAATGCCAAGCACACTGCAGGCCGTGGCATGGGCGCAGACGCCCGCTGCCGTTCCTGGAGCGGTGTCAGAAACACTTTGGCGACACCTTCACCATTCGCGTCAAGCACGCCGGCACGTGGGTGATCCTGGCCGACCCGGAGGATGTGAAGAAGGTGTTCACTGCCGACCACGCCGTGCTGGGCGTCGGCCTTGCCAACTCGATCCTCGGCCCCCTGCTGGGCCCGCGCTCGGTGATGCTGCTGGAGGAGCCCGAGCATGTGAGGCGCCGCAAGCTGATGCTGCCCCCCTTCCACGGCGAGCGCATGAAGGGCTACAGCGAGATGATGGCCGAGGTGACGCGCCGCGAGCTGGCGAGTTGGCCGATCGGCGAGCCATTCGAGCTGTGGCCGCGGATGCAGGAGATAACGCTCGAGGCGATCATGCGCGTCGTGTTCGGCCCGGTGGAAACCGATCGCCTGCGACGTCTGCGCCAGTCTGCTGCGGCGGCTGACCAACTGGATGAACGACCCGCGACGGCTGAACCTGCTGGCGGCGGCCGGGCCCAGCCGTTTCGCCGGTAACAGCGACTACCGCGAGATGATGGGCCCGGTCGAGGACGCCGTGCTCGAGGAGGTGCGCCGCCGCCGAGCTGGACCCCGACGTGCACGGACGGCACCGACATCGCCGCGATGCTCGGCGAAGCGCGGTACGAGGACGGCTCGCCGATGACCGAGCAGGACCTGCGCGACGAACTCGTCACCCTGCTGACGGACGGGCCGACCTCCAGCCTGCTGTCGTGGTCGTTCGAGCGGATCCTGCGCCATCCGGCGAGTACGCGCGCCTGCGCGCCGAGGTCGACGCCGGCGAAGAGGAGACCTACCTCGACGCGGTCGTCAAGGAGACGATGCGGCTGTGTCCGGCCGCTCCGATCGTCGTGCGCAAGCTGCTCGAGCCGATGGAGCTTGGCGGGTACACGATCCCGGCCGGGACGACGGTGGCGCCGTGCGTGCACCTGGTGCACCGCCGGCCCGACGATCTACCCGGAGCCGCTGCGCTTCGCCCCGAGCGCTTCCTCGAGCGGCCCGCCGGCACCTACACGTGGATTCCCTTTGGCGGGGGCGTGACGCCGGTGCCTGGCCGCTAGCTATGCGCAACTCTTGATGAAGCAGGTGATCAGCACCGTGGTCAGCGAAGTCGACCTGCGGCCGGCCGACCCGCGCTCGGAGCGTGCGGCAAAGAGCGCGATCGCGTTCGTGCCGCACCGGCATGCGCTGGTGGTCTCCACACAGCACCACGCCACCGGGCAGAGCCGGACGGCGCTGTCGCCACCGATGCCTGTGACCTAACCCAAACGGCCGCGGAAGTAGTCTTGGCTCGTCGGCGAGAAGCTCGAACTCAAACACCATACGCACCCGATCCCGTCTGGACACGCCCCGCGTTGGACGCAGCCAGTTCCATTCTGTAGGATGATGTGAGACATAGTAGTACTTAAACCAACCGGATCGGAGGGATCGAATGTTATCCACAAAGTTCGCGGTGCTCGCGCTCGCAGCGACCGCGCTCGCAGCCTCCGGCTGCGGGAAATCGAGCAGCGCAGCGACCAGCAACAACAGCGTCGGGAAATCGAGCAGTGTAGCAAGCAGTAACACCAGCGATGGGACGCTCACCAAGGCCGAATTGATCGCGAAGGCAGACGCCATCTGCGCAACTATCAATGGGCTGCGGTCTACGATCAAACTCAAGACCAAGCAGTCCTACATCACGTTATTGCCGACGCTCGCGGCGGCAGAGCAGAACGCGGTCGGAGAGTTCCGGAAGCTCGTCCCGCCCGCGTCCATGGCGAGCGACTGGAACCAGCTAGCCGCCGACACCCAGACGCTGTCGACCGACACCGCCAGGTTCGCACAATACATCAAGGTCCAGAACATCCCAGCCACGAGAGCCTTGGGGCTGGCGGCCAAGAATATCCAACAGCACATGAAAGCCGTCGGTGCACGCGACGGCTTTCACGAATGCGGGCGCAATCCCTGAGCGAGCTCGCGTAGGACGCTCATTGAGCAGACTGCTGGATATTTGACGCTCGCCAGGCAGGACACGAACGTCCGCCCGGCGAGCGTCTACCGTCTTATTAGCTATTGGCCGTCGCCTACGAGATAGCTACTGCTAATCCGTTTGGTTCATAGAATAACAATTCGCCTTCGAGTAACCCTTGTCCCGCGCCACCTATCGCGCAGGTACCGGCCTCGGATTCAGCTTCAGCGCCAAAAATGGCTAACACATCGCTTTCTGTTCCCATGTTTTCCAGAATCGCGGACGTTAAGCCTTTGCATTCATCTTCAATTTCGCCAAGAAAGGTTTTGCACTTGAGCATATAGTTTGGTTCACCATACGGCGCACCCGCTTCAGCTTCAGTTAAGAAATGAAGTAAGAATTCTAATGTCCCGGCACCTTCCATTAACAATAGATCAAGATGCCACGGAAGTAATAACACCGTAACTAAGAGCGCCTAACAAAAGTGGTTGGCTTGTTTGAGGCAGATCTTTGCGCAGGCGAGGGTTAGCATGGCTTCGTGGATGTCGGCGCGGCGTGCGTGGCGTCGGGCGAGGTAGCGGTTGGCGTGCAGCCAGGAGATCGTGCGCTCCACGACCCAGCGCTCGCGTCCGAGCCCGGAGCCGTGGCCGGTTTTCTGCCTGGCGATCTTGGGGACGATGTAGCGCTCACGGAGTTCTTTGCGGTGGCGCTTGGAGTCGTACGCCCGGTCGGCGTACAAGCGTTGGGGGCGGAACTTGCCGTGACGGCCGGTCGGCGGGACGCGATCCACCAGCTCCGTGAGCTGCGTTATGTCGTGGCGGTGCCCACCGGTCAGCGTGAACGCCAGCGGCGTGCCCCTGCCGTCGACGATCAGGTGGTGCTTGCTGCCAAGGCGGGTGCGGTCGACCGGCGAGGGGCCGGTTTGCTCGCCCCCCCTTTGGCCCGCACATGCGAGCTATCCACGACTGCGCGGGACCAGTCAATCTGGCCGGCGTCCTGTAGCTCGTCCAAGAGCACCTGGTGCAACCGGCTCCAGACCCCGGCTTCGTTCCATTCATGCAGGCGCCGCCAGCACGTCATCCCCGACCCACACCCCATCTCTTGCGGCAAGTCTTCCCACGGAATCCCGGTCTTCAACACGAACAAAATCCCTGTCAGCACCGCTCGATCGGCCACCCGTGGGCGCCCAGTCAGCCGCGGCTCACGCTCCGGCAAGATCGGCTCTATCCGAGCCCACAACCCATCTGGAAGCAAAGGTTTCGCCATAACGCAGGACTTCGACAGCCCCACACCGAATCCTACCTTTTGTTAGGCGCTCTAAGTTTTCTTCGCCTTCGCATGTTTTCTCACCGGGGCAGTCGATCATGTCGTTGCCAGCACCGTTTAGTTCACCGAGTTCATTTAATAATTCTAAATTGGGTAGCATCAAAAATTCTAAGACTTCGGCTAAGGTCGAGTTAACGATATCTACGCCGAGGACACCCGAGCATAAGACTTGGGAACCGTTGCTCATGTTTTCCAATAACAGTTCGCCTTCGGCGTACACTAACGTGGAAGCTACCACCGGTTCGCCGCTGATTAAGAATTCAGTAGCAGAAGCGGACGCTGCTGTGGACGCCGCAAACGCGAACACCGCAAACAGCGCAGCCCCTAGAATTTGTATCTTCCTCATGATGTCTGACATGCCTTTCTCTTTGGTCGAGGCTTGGTTGAGCCCGTCCCGAGACTTGAATAGGCGGAGCCGAAGCCCCATATGGCCCCCGCCCATAGTTCCGAGCCAAGGACCTTACTCAAGATTTACATATCTGCCCGGCCTAATTCAAGCCCGAAAAGTCAACGAATATTCTATTAAGCTGTCCGTGAGTATAGACGTCTGAACTGGCCTCAGTGTCGACGTTTGAAGTGGCCCCACCTCTGCGGCTGGCTGTTTTGGCTAGATGGTCTGTATTGGGCGGGGCCGTGGGGGAGAATCGTGCCGATGAACGATTCAACGATTGCCGCCTCTGTGATGGCGGCGGTGACGGATGACGGCGGCGGCAGCAGTGCGCTTACCCGAAGACGGTGAGGATCGACGTCGAACCGGGGACATTCCCCCAACGAGCAAGCCGCGATGAGGGTACTCTACCTCGTGGCGACGACACGCTGGCAGAACCGCGAGAACCTGACCCGCAAATCAGCAACTGGAAGCAAGCACTGAACATTCCTGACCATCCACTACGGCGACAGACTCGCCACCACCCAATAAGACGACACTGACCAACAGGCCATTTACACAAAGAAACTGACAGCCCCAATCCTGGCTCGACCAATGATCGGTCGCGCCAGGGC
Organism: uncultured Solirubrobacterales bacterium; assembly: GCA_963764655.1. Classification (GTDB taxonomy): domain Bacteria; phylum Actinomycetota; class Thermoleophilia; order Solirubrobacterales; family Solirubrobacteraceae; genus Palsa-744. The sequence continues at coordinate 333,239 of CAVXTI010000001.1, read as the reverse complement.
TCTTCTCGGTCGTCGTCAGTCTGACACTTAGCGGCTTTTCATTCTGCTGCAGTCGCTGCCCAGGTGCCGTTAGCGGCTACGGCTTGGCCTTCGTTTTCGCCCAGGGCCTCGATGCCAAATCCCAGCGTACTGGCTTGGTTCGGGACGCAACCAGTCGCACCAGCCTCCCATTGGCAGATGAATGGCATTGGATGATTGAAGAACTGCTTGGTGAGATTTCGTTCAGTCGCAGAGTACACACACAGTGTGCCTGGATTCGCCTTAGGTTCCTTCACCGACCCGGTGCACGCAGTCGACGTCACTTCTTCTTCTTCTTTCTTCGTTTCGTTGTAAATCGGCTCCCGCCCGGTTGCCCGAATATAGTGGGGTTGTGGCGCTTCCGCGAATCGGAGATCGAAGCTTACACTATTTGTCACTGTCTTGGTCGCAACTTCGGACCCCACCGTCGGCGCGGATACGTTCCACTCTCCCGTGAGGGTCACACCTTTTGGCACCACACCATTCAACGTCCAAGGCGAGCCTTCTTTCCCTTCTTTCCCTGGAGCGCCTTCTTCCCCTTCTTTCCCTGGAGCGCCTTCTTTGCCTGCCGCTCCTCCCGGTCCAACTGGTCCTGCGGGTCCTGCGGGTCCTGCTGGTCCCCCGGGTCCTGCGGGTCCTGTCTTGCCCTCGAGTTGCTTAAGCACGCTTGGCTTGATCTGTTTCGTCGAGGTTATGACGTACCGCTTCGCGGCGTAGGCCCCGCCGGTCATCATGAACACCAGCGCCAGGGTAATTCCCACGTTGGTGTACGTGAGCCGCTTTCGAATTGCTGCCAGCATATCATATCCTCCCATTTCCATCCGATAGATGCCGCTATGAACTGTCGCGGCTAGTGTTTTGTCGATATGTCGCGGTTGCTATTTCTTTCGTGTGTGGCGCCGCTTACGTGTTGCGCCTTTGCCACGACCCTCGCCCTTTGTCTTGCGGCACACTCCGCGCTTGCCTCGCGTGTATCCCCTCGTGCATTTCTTGATAGACGTGTTGCTTGGGAAGCGCACTTTGGGTATCGCGAGCTGTGGGGCGATAGGTGGTGGTTCCAGCACGACGGGCATTCCGATCGTGGTGAAGAGCGATGTCGCACCAGTGGCGTGCCCGTATCCGCTGGCTATCGCGATGCGATACGCATACTGCGTGCCGGGCTGTAGATCTGTGAGCACGAACGACTCTTCGACAGGTGACGCACTCGCGCCGACAGAACCGGTGAAGATCGTGCCGAACTGTGTTTCCGACCCCGCGTACACACCGAGTTCGAACGCATACGTGGCTGGTTGCCCGCCCGGATCGACCACGCCCGAGACGACCGCGTTCGTCGTACCGACATCGCCAGCGCTGCCTGTCACCGCTTGAACTTTCGGTGCAGCATCGGTCGTGAACACCTCTTCCTGTTTCGCGACCGCCGATTCGCCTTTGCTGTTGATCGCGTCGAGCCGGTAGTGGAACGTGGTGCCAGGTTGAAGATTCGTGACTTCGAGCGCCGTTTCAATCGCCCCATAAGTCCCCGCGCTGAGGGCCGCCGTCTTCAACGGATACGGGCTTTTTGCGCATTGGGCTGACTGGTTTTCTGAGCACGCTCCGTATCCGAAGTAGTATTCGGTGCTATCGTGCTCAGGGTTCAATTCTCCAAACAGAACAGCCGACGCCGCCGTGATGAACGCGGCGTGCGGCGCACCGACTATCACCGGTGGCACTACAGTGGTTTTGAACGTTTCAGTTTTGCTCGACAGTTGTTCTGGCGCGACCACGTTTTCGTCTTCGCCGAGGACTCGGTAATCGTATGTTTCGTTAGGTCGCAGCCCTACGATCGTCCTTTCAATGGGTTCTAGAATGCTGCTCGTGACGATCAGCTGCTTGTTCGTTTCGTTGTTTAATTCGGTAGCGCCCCATTGGAACCACGTGGTGGTCCCGTTGACACCCTCTGGATTGACATCACCCTCGAGCGCGCATTCGAACGTCGCCGACGTTTCCACCACACTCCCCTGTTTGCACGCAGCCGGTAATACGAGCACTTCCGCCACGGGCACCGGCTTGTATACCAGCACTTCGCCGACTTCAGCCGAGGCATACAGTTCACCGCTAGCGTTGAAGCCCGCGCCCGTCACGAACGTGGGCGTCCCGATTTCAGTGATCTGCTCGTCGGTCGTCGCGTCGTACAATCTGCCAAACGGTAAACCGACTTCGTTCGCGATCACCGCCAACCGCCCAGACGAGTCGATCGCCATTGCTTCCACCAAGAGGGGGGTTCCCGGCGTCTGCGGTTCCACAGGGAAACTGCCTAATTCCAGACCATTTTCGTCGAACTTGTACACATGATCAGCAGGAAATTCCTGCCCGCCGTATGCAAGATAGAGATTATTGGTTTTAGCGTCAATCGTGAGCGCCCGTACAAATGTTTCTACGTGCGACGATATTTTCGTGAGTGATATTTCGCCCTTCCACGCCCCCGTAGTCGCGTCGAACTCTTGTACGCGGTGTTCGTCTCCTACGTAAACGGTCGTGCCGTTCACGGCTAGCAGATTGCCGGCTCCCGGCGTGAATCTGAACGCGCTCTTTTCTTTGCCGCCTACCGTGTCTTCGACGCCCGCCTGGCAACTCGCCGCTTCCGCGGCGGTACAAACGTCACCCCCTGAGGTTTTGTTGACGCCCTTACCGAACATGAGCACGAATTCTCCCGCGAGCGTGAACTCCTGCACACGGGAATTGTTCTGGTCTTCCACATACACGTGGGTTTCATCGACCGCGACGCTCTTGTCTTTGTCGAGCGCTCCCGTCACGCCGCTTTGCACTCCTTCCTTACATTTATCGCCAGAGATAGCGGTGCAGATGTTCGCTCCGGTCGTTTCGTCGACCTCCTTGCCAAACATGAGCACGAACGCTCCCGTCGGCGTCAGCTCTTGCACACGGTTATGCCCAGTGTCGGCAACATAGATATTGTCTGTGGGTGCCGCTGCTACGCCACGCGGCAGCAGGAGATTGTTTTTGATGTGCGTCGAGAGGACGAGCTTGACTGGCGCGGCAGATGCGTCCGCCACTGTGACTGTCGCGGCCGTTGCGAACACGGCGATCATGATGATCATGTTGCGGAGTGCGTGGCGGATCATTTTGCGACACCCCCATTCCCGGTGGTGGCTGGTCGTAGCGCGCCGGGTGCGTGTGTGCCGCCCGTGCGTTTGATGCTTTGGATGGTTGCGTAGCTCGTCTTTCTCGCCTTTGCCGTGCAGTTTTTGACGCTGATCTTCGTGTTCTGTTTGATTTGCGCGCCGTTCTGCGCGATGAATGTAGTGGGCATTATCAGCTTGCTCTGGGTCTTGCAGAGGTTTCCGTTTGCGGCTAGGGCTGAGTATTTGCCTTGTGGGAGGTACAGCTCGAACGTGTTGACTGGGACGTCTGGGACAGTCTTGAACGTGCTGCTGGTGATGCCAGCTTTGTTTATGAACGTCGTGCCAGTCAGGTCCACGCGAACGTTGTCTCCTTGGAGGACGATGATCAGCGACGGGAACGCTTCGCCACCGTGCGAGACGAAATACACCGGTCCCAACAAGCCCACGGGAAGCAACGGCGTCGAAGACCGCGCGATACCCACCACCGACCCAGGAGGACACGCAGCGGGGTTCGCGCTGAAGGTCGCGGCGGGACACGCCTTCTGCAAGGTCGTGAGCCTCGAGGGCAGCTGCTTGGGCAAGGAAACCTTGACCTGCGCGATATTCGCCGCGCTACCCATCGAACCGGGCGGATAGGAGAGCTTCGTGTCGAGACTCGCACCATTCCTCCTGTTGGTGTGCCCGCTCGTGGAGACCGTGAACCGCGGTTTGAAAACAAGGCTCTTGCAGCCACCCACAGCGAACGGGCTGGACACGTTCGCCGTCGCGTCCTGGGACCCGGACACGGTCGCGGTGATCTGCTGCGCACCACAGTTAGTGGGGTTGAACATGAAATTGGGACGGTCGATGTTGACCGTCACGCGTTTCAATCGCAGTGGCACACCAAAGATGATCTGAGGGATCGCATGCGCCCCCGTTTCGTCTGTGGTGATCGTCAGTGTGCTCGTCTCAGGATTCACCTGTATCCGGGCGCGAACGACCACCAAACCAAGATTGAACGGACCCGCGACAGCGTGCGTCACGACGCTCAACCCGAACGGCGCACCACCATACGGGCCCGTCAAGTACACGCTCCCTTCGATTTCGAATGGGTGCGAACCAGCACCAGACGCGACCCTCGTCGTACCGATCCTAGAAGCTTCCGGGCACGTCCCGTTGTTCGCGGCTGGTTCCCCGCACAACGGGACGCTCGAGAGCATCCCAAGCAAACCGGGCGGAGTACGCACCTGAATCCCCTTCACGAACTGTTCGCGATCATTACGGGACAAGTTCAACGTGAAGGCACTGAACTTCCCTGCCTGCGGCGTCACCGTCCCCGCAAGGAAGCCAGGATCCAGGCCGGGCGGGCTCGCGCACCCTTCGACACCGAAAAAGGACGAGGGTGCCGCATCAGGCGTACCCGGCACCGACAAGCCTTCAGGAGTGATACCAGGCGCGCTCCACGGCGTGAAATCGCTCGTCGTGACCGCCCGACCGCACACCGCGGGATTATCCAACGGCGCCCTGGGACCACCGTTCAAGCGGATTCGTAGTTCGTTGAACGGCAACTGAGGCGTGTTTTCGGCAACTGTCGTCAGCTGCCCCGTTGCGGGATTGGCCTCGGTCTTCAGATGGACCTTCAAGTTCACTCCCGCATCGGCAAGCGCACCGGTCCCGCCCAGTTCCAGATACAGACTGATAGAGGTTGCCGTCGAGTGCATCTCTTTCGGTGCAGGGCGCCTGCCCATCGCCACCGCAACCTGGGCGCGCCAGGTACACGTGACCCTTCACCGGGCTGGGCAACAACGGCGTTTCGGCTTCGGCGGTCCCGACGATCGACGCGTCCGGGCAGTGCCCCGGCGCGAGCTGGAGTTCGCCGTTCAGGCCGACTTCTTCGGATTCTGGTCCTTCGAAGTTGATGCCTTCCGGCCCCGATTCGTTGCACGCCTGGATCCCGTCGACGATCCCGGGGCTGACCGAGAGGCCCTCCGGCAGCGTCACCACCGAGTCGCGCAGCTCCGGCGTCGCCGCTGCCTTTGGGTTTTCGACCTGCGGCACCTTCAGGTTGACACCCAACCCGACCGGCGCGTCGGCGAGCAGCGTGTCCGGCTGCGCTTCGATCGACGGTTCGAACTGCAGCCTGTTACACCCCGTCACAGGCGGCATCGACGCCGAAGCCTGCCTGAAGACGCCAGGTTCCTCCCACGAGTCCACGTGAATCCTCGTCGTCACAGGACCGCCAGTGCAGTCCGTCGGCATCGTCAGAAACGGAACGGAGGGGATACCGCTCGCCACATTACCACCAAAGCATTCACTGGATTCGCTTGTGCCAAAGCATAACAGTTTGCGCATCGCGTCGTGACTCGGGTCTGTCGGCACTCCCCAAAACGTCGTTTCAAATTCCACCAGTTCCACGAGCGTTATATTGCTACTGAGCAGTGTCAAACCATACGTCGAGCCATTGCGTATGACATGCGCGGTCAGCAGGACTGTCACTTTTGCTTCGGTTTCCAACCCGAACTCGGCCGACTGACCCGGTTCAGGCACAGTGTTGACAATCGGAGCGAAGCTTTCTTTATCGCCCCCAAACCAGCGCAACCTCACCATCCCGACCTGCGTATCGGCCGGACAGCGCGCGATCGCGTTCGCCAAAATCACCGCTAGTGGACAGCGCGGCACAGCCTGCGGGTCCCCCAGCAAACCAGGGGGAATATCGGCGATCACATCCTTGGGGTCGCGGGTGGGAACAACAGCTTTGATTTGTTTGGCCGCTTCGTTTGTGAATTCGACTGTCGTAGTCAGCCCCCACGGATGGCCACCCGCCTGAGTAGACGTCGCTGGCACACTGACAACACGAAGCTTTTCCGGCCCAGCTTCCACCTTCTGACCGTCGATCGTCTGCATCGTGAACCTTGTGATGCCAAACGGTTTTGCCTTGGGGACGCTAGCAAGCACAGGCGTTATCCACGCTGTGCCTACACACGACGCGAGCACGAGCGACATGGCCATCGTCGCGACCATAGACCACAATCGCACGTGTCTACAAGGCTCGTCCATCATCGTCCCCTCCCGGCCGACTCTCCAGCCTTCGCGTACTTCTTGCGTGCGCTGCTCCTGCACGCAGCGCGCTTTCTCTTCGGCTTGTTCGCGCACACCTTCAACGCGCGCGCGAGCTGCCGTGCGCGGGTGAGCTCGACCATCGGTTTCTTTGGCGACGATAGGCTTTCGCCCGGTGTCTGCGACACGCTGCCTGGCACGAGCAACGCCGCCGGGCTCGTCAGCGGGCCCTGGCAGGCATCTCCGGAGCACGGCTGCCTTGGCGTCGGGGGAGGCGGGAAACCCCCGGCCAGACGCGCATCGTAGATGTCGGCTGCCAGGTCGACATCTTGCGCGAGAAGGCTTTGCGTCGTCTTGAAGAACACGTCTCTGCCCGACTGTGAGATCGCCACTTGTTCAACAGGTTCCGTGGCGGCGCCGGTCGAGATCAATGACACGCTTCCTTCGGAGCTACCAGGTTCGTCATACCATTCATACGCGTTCTCCAGGCCGTTCACGGCCGCCGCGGACAACGGCTCCGCTGTCTCGAACACGATCCGCTTACCATCTTCGCTGATCGCTCGGCTATTCATGATCTTGCTACGGTGAAGGACAGTCGGAGTGATCGTGGCCGCGAACAGACCGTCGTTGCCGTTCGTGTCGCGTCCTGCTTCGCCAACGGACACCCGCTGGAGTGTTCCGCTGGCGGCGTCATACCGGTACACGTCCTTCGCTATGTCCGTGTCGCCCGGTACAAGCCGGCCGAAACTCGAGAACAGGAGAACCCTGCCACCATCCGCAGTCTGAGCTTCCGGCGACGCGCTTACCCACAAGCCGCTGTCATTATTTGCACCCGAAGAAATTAGGCTCGCCGGACAGCGGATGTCTTCCACTATACCCGATAATTCGGGGCCCGAGCACAACTCCGCCATAAATGCTGGGCGTCCACCGGTCGTACTATCGTACACATACAGGTTGTCCGCGCCCTTTACTGGCATCTTGCCCTCCGCGTTAGAACCTTCGCTTAGCAGGCCTCGCGCGACGAAATAGACGTGTGATCCATCCTGACTCACCGCCACAACACCCTGTACTCCGGCCGGTTCGCCCGCACGAGAGACATCTACCAGCGATGCCACTTGCTTCTTCACTGGTTCACGTTCGCATTCGGCTTCACCACCCGCGCAACCAATCCTCGCCATGTACAGTTTCTCGCTCAAGTCCGTATCCCCGCCGAGGAGCGATTCGGCCGTGGTAAAGAACACCACCGTGCCCGTTTCGTTCGCTCCCTGAAATTCCGACGGCGCCCGGCTTTCAGCGCCCGGACAAGGCATTTCCGGACACACTGGACACGAGAGGCACGGGCTCCATGGAGCGGACACTTCCACCGTTTTTGAACCGGCCGCACGCATGAACAGCTGTTGGGTCCCAGAACAGTTATTGGTCACACCGGTCGAAAAAAATATCTGGCCACCATTGTCCGCGGCTGCATTGAACGAACTAGCTTTACCCGATTCAACGCCAAGCATCACCTTGCATTCCGGCGTCACCTGCGTGCCTTTGTTGTTCAGACCGGCGAGCCGCAATAAGCGTTCCCCACCTAGCGAGCCCGTCGCCAGGTCATATAGTTGCGGTAGACCGCCAACCGTGGGCGATAGTCGCACCGGGGGATCGACATAAAAAAGCAAGTGAGACAAGTCGGCGCTCGCGCCCGTATAGTTCGGCGTAAACGGATCACCAGCTGAATCCTTCAACACCGTACCCGCCAGTTCAAAGCCTTCCGCAATGTCAGCAAAACTCGTCGAATGCAACCAATACCCATATTCGCCACCATCGTAAAGCGCAATACCCGAATTGGGACCAGGTTTCCCCCCACTAAGTGATAAATCGAGCGATTCCGAAAAATCTAAGACTTCCGCGCTGGGCGCGATACTGGGAGGAGTTTGCAACGGCATAGTCAACCATGCTCCCGAACCGCGGTGCGCGATGTAATCATTAGTGACTTCATCATTTATCGGATCCCCGACGAACGCTCCAATCGAATCGAACGCCACACTTTCACCATCAGGAGCGACCGCGACAATCGCATTGGTGCCATATCCAGCCTTATACGTAGGCGAAACCATCTCATATGCACGTTCTCTCGGTAGACCAAACGCCAACACCGGCATACAGCAACACACACACAAAATCATCCCAACCGTACAGAGCAACCGGACTACTCTATCCCACACGACACCCTCCCATTACCCGACTATCATAAGGTTGCCAAGCGAGACACGACCTCGCTTGGCAACCGTCCTGCCGTTACTTCAAAGCACTACGAAATTGCCAGTGCTAATCCATTTGGTTCATAGATTAATATCCCCTCGTCTTCGAGTAACCCTTGTCCTGCGCCACCTATCTGACAGGTGCCAGCCTCGGATTCAGCTTCAGTATTAAAGAGAGCTAATACGTCGGGCGGAGTTTCCAACGGCATATTTTCCAGAATCCCCGACGTTAAGCCTAAGCATTCATCTTCAACTTCGCCAAGGAAGGTTTTGCACTTGAGCATATAGTCCGGTTCGCCGTACGGCGCACCGGCTTCAGCTGCGGTTAAGAAATGGATTAAGAATTCTAATTTTCCGGCACCTTCCATTAACTCCAGATCAAGATGCCATGGCAGTCCTAACACAGTGAGTAAGTTTTCTTCGCCTTCGCAGGTTTTCTCTCCGATGCAATCTACCATATCATTTGCGCCTGTCGTACCACCATTTTCGTCTAATAATTCTAAGGTGGTTAACATCAAAAGTTCTAAAAGTTCGATTAAAGTCGCATTAACAATATCTGCATTAAAGACGCCCGAACATAAGACCGAGGCACCATTGCTCATGTTTTCCAGTAACAATTCGCCTTCGACATACACTAACGTAACAGCTAATACCGGTTCGCCGCTGATTAAGAATTCAGTGGCGGAAGCCGACGCTGCCGTGGACGCCGCGAACGCGAACACCGCAAACAGCCCGGCCCCTAGGATTTGAATCTTTCTCATGATGTTTAACTTGCCTTTCCCTCGTCCAAGGCTTGGTTGAGCCCCTTCCGAGGCTTGAGTCGGCCGCACAGAGCACTCGCCCTTGGTCAGAGAGCGCCACGATCGGCCCCTATAGTTGCGGATGCCTCACGCGCCACCGGTCGAACCCTTAGCCCTCTCCCGCCGACTCGAAAGACATCCTCGCCGCGTACCGCACTGAAGTCCAGGAGTGTTTCCCACTAAAAAGAGACGAGCCGTTGATTCGGCTGCGCAGCCATCTCGCTTCAACTTCGCTGGCGTTGCCCACCGGTGGCCCGACCTCCCATCTGGTCTCAAGCGCTTCCCCGACGCTCCGGCCAGCTATGTGCCCGAGCCCCCGTTGAGGGCAGCTCGGCCGCTTGACCGGCACTTCCTGGCCCACGATCCAAGTTCTGGATATCGGGCCGAGTGCAAGTCTTGCAGACACTCCGCAAAAATGCAAGAGCAAAAGTCAATTACTGTTCCGAAAGCTGAAAGACTCCTAGGCTTCCTGCCACGGCGCCCCCGCCCCATCCATCGCGCAGCTGAAGGCAGTCACCGCTCTCGGGAGCGCGACTTCGCAGGCCACCGGCGCCGTAGCCAGTTGGGCGGCCGATGCGGGCGCGTAGGCCACGACTTCCTGATCGTCTGTGGCCGCGACATAGAGGTCGCCGCGACCGTCCAGCGTGAGCCCGTCGTTGTCCCGCGGCGGCGGGAATTCCCCGATCGGCCGACCGCTCACCCCGTCGTAGACGAGGCCGAAGCGCTTGTAGAAGCCGGCACCGACTTCCACGCCGATAGTAGCCAGGACTCGACCCGAAGGATCGGTGGCGACGCCATCGATGTGGGCTTCCGCGCCTGCCAGCCGCGGGACCACAGCGAACTCCCCGACCTGCTCCCCCGCTGGAGAGAGCCTGCGCACGACATCAGCGCGTTCGAGCAGAGCTTCACCCGCCGAGCTCACCGTCTTGTAGACCAGGTACAGCCCTCCGTTTTCGTCGACCGCCAGCGAGCCGACGGCGCTCGTCCGCGCCGCGGAGAGCGAGACGAGCGGGATTTCGCGCTTCCAGCGGCCTTCCGAGTCGAACTCCTGGACCCGGTATTCGTCGCCGACGTAGACGAGACGTTCCGGGCCGCCGGCGGCGACCAGGTTGCCAGACTGGGGGGCGGATCTGAACGCGCCCGCGGCGGCGCCATGAGTCGAATTTTCAGCGCCCGACCCGCAACGCAACCTGTAACGCTTGATTTCTCGCGCACTGCAGAAGTTGCCACCCGTGCTCCGGTTGACGCCCTTGCCCACCATCCAGACGAAGCGCCCGGCCGACGTGTACTTGTCAAGGCGGTTATCTCCGGGACCGTTCTCGAGCACATAGACGTCGCCGCTGGTTGGGTCGACAGCCACGCTCACCGGATAGGACAGCTCTCCGACCGCCCCGCCCAGGGCGCCGGCGCGGCAGCGGTCGCCCGATGAGGCGGCGCACACGTCTCGCTGAGCCCGCGAGGCGCCCGGCCGGGCGTCCTGCGTCGCGTTGACCCCACCGCCGAACATGAGGATGAACGTACCCGTGGCCGAGAGCTCCTGCACGCGATAGTTGGCGCGGTCGGCGACGTACAGCTTGCCGGTTCGCGGATCGGTAGCGACACCACTCGGATATTCGAAGCCGCCGGCCTGCGTGCTCGACCTATGCGACTGGCATTCGTGCCCGCTTGCCACCGAGCAGACTTTGCCGCCGGTCGCCCTATCCGCTTCCCAACCGATGTGAAGCGACATCGCGAAGATCGTCGGCGCCACGCTCGGCGCCGTGGGCGCTACGCCGAAGGCGCCTGCACTCGCGGCCGCCAGCGCGCCGACGGCGAGCGCCAGGGCCGCCGCCGTCGCCACCGAGCGCGTCACGGCAGCGTCACGCCGAGCAGCCCGATGACCTGCCATACGTTCCCTCTGCGCCGCAGAGCGACGTAGCGCGCGGTCATCGTCTTCGAGCCCACCAGCACTAACGCTTCGCTCGCGCTGACGCGCACCCCGGTCACGACGATCCCGCTGGTCAGTTCGGCGTGGATATGCCGGAACAGGAGTGACATCACCTTCGCACAGGTCTTTCCGCGCGCATATAGGGGACCCGGCGCCCGGCCGTAGTCTTCGGGGATCGCCCTGACGTAGACAGGGTCAGTAAGAGCGCAGGCGGCCTTCCCGTCGGCAGAGACGCCCACCGCGTAGTAGCGCTCGACAACCGCCTTCAGCGTCCTTTCCTCCGAGGGGCTCGCGGCGCGACCGTAGCTGAGCACAGGGCCGTCGTCGCGGTCGTAGTAGCCGCTGCTCTTTTCCAGGTCATTGTCGGCGTCGGCGTCGTTGTCCTTGCTCGAGTTGCCCAGATTGGGGACGCCTTGGTCGTCGTCGTCTTCGTCGCCCTTCAGGCCGCGAAGCTGCGGCGCGGCGTTCGCGAGCGCGAGGGCGGGCGGCAGCTCGCCTCCGACGCTAGACCGCGCTCGTGGCGAGCTTGCCACTTTGCCAGAACCCCCACACGCGCCCAGGACGATCACCAGCGACAACATTGCCACGACCGCAATCCAGCGCTTCATCTCGATCGGCTCCCTTCCGCCATCCGACAGCTGGCGGATGGTAGTGGAGATACTGATTATCCGGAAAGCTGCTCTGATCGGAATCTTAGCCCGTCGCAATTGACCCGACGGCCGTGGGCACAGCGCCTGGTCGGGGTGGGCACCTCGCGAAATATAGGTTCCAATAGTCGGTTCGATGCTACACTTTCCCGACGAAGTTCGGCGAGCAACAAGGGATGAGCCGAGATGAGATTGCTGGTCGCACTGGCGATTTCGCTGCTGACGCTGGTCACCGTCGGGTGTGGAGCGGCGACGAAGCGATCTGGTGGGTCGAGCACGTCGACCGCTGCCAGTGCTGGCGCCTCCCCCGGGGACGCCGCTTCTGAAAGCGCCGAGCACATCGCGACGTACGGGCACGAAGCGGAAGGGGTTGAAAGGAGGGTGATAACCGCCCTCGTCGAGCGCTACTACGCGGCGGCCGCGGCCGACGATGGCGCCCGGGCCTGCTCGATGCTCTACTCGATCATCGAGGAAGCGGTCGCCGAAGACTACGGCCAGCCGCCCGGGCCGCCCGAGCTGCGCGGCAAGACGTGTGCCGTCGTCATGTCGAAGATCTTCAAGCGTGTCCCTCGTCAACCGTCGGCTGTGCTGGCGCATACACAGGTCACTGGCGTTCGAGTGAAGGGCAAGCGCGGGTTCGTGCAGCTCGACCTCCGCGGCGACGCCCACGGGTGACATACCGATCCAGCGCGAACACAGCGTTTGGAGGATCGATTCGCTGATCGGCCAAGCATGCACCGACTGCGCCCCGAGCGCCTCGGCTGTCGCCGCCGGCAAGCGAGCTGGCGCCGGAACCGCTCCAGCCACGTCTGCTGGCGCCGGCGCAGAAGGGGAAGCGCCCGGTTCGGCAAGCGCCGACGCGATCAGCCCGTCGAGCGCTCCGGTGTTCACTGGACCACGCCACAGGGACGCGGACGATGGCGACGAAGATCCGAGGACCTACGACGACGACGTGATCCTCGACTACGGTCGCCCAGCTGATCCCGCCGATCGGCTCGCGATCACAGAGCTCGCCCAGCGCTACTACCGGGCCGCGGCCGCCGGGGACGGCGCCGCCGGCTGCTCGCTGCTCTATTCGCTGGTCGCCGAATCGATGCCCGAAGAACCCAACCTGTCCTCCGGCCAGGGCCCGGTCACGTGCACGAGCATCCTCTCGAGCATGTTCAAGCGGGCCCATCGGCGCCTGGTCGCCGACGCCGCCGCCTTCAAAGTCGTCGGCGTGCGGGTCGAGGGCAAGCGCGCATACGTCTTGCTGAGCTTTGTTCACAGTCGCGTGCGATACACCATCGTCCACCGCGATGGCGGGCCCTGGAAGGTGGAGCAGCTGTTCGACACCCGACTGCCCTGAGCGCGAGGCTCGGGCGTGATCCCCGATCCTCGCGGCGAGCTTTCAAGTGGTCAAACGAGCAGCTTCCCGATTCACGGTCGGCCAAGCTCTCGATCAAGGCTTGGCCTTGATCAACTTGCCAGAGGGTGCGAGTAGGTACCAGTGGCCCCCATCGGCGTGCAAGCCCTGGCCCTTGGCCACGCCCGGCAACGAGTCGCCGATGTACGAGTGAAGCAGCCAACCCGCATAACGGACCACGCGGACCCCTTCCCGATAGCGTTCTTTGGGTTCAGTCGTAATGCGTTCCTCGCTTAGCGCGGGTGAGGTATCGAGGACGTCGCCGCGCTTGAGGATGAACGGTGGCCAGGTGGCGGCACAGCCCCCGACGCATGTCGCTCCCTTCTCGTCGGCCACGAACGCGTAGAGCGAGTGGCCCCTGCCGTCGACCATCACTATTCCGAGACGCGGGAGGGCGCGAACGACGATGTGCCGGGTATCGGCCGGCGGCGACAGTTCGCCGCGTTGCCACCAAGACTTGCTCCGCGTGGTCGCTCTGGTCTTTGCCGTGTCCGAGCTTTTGGAGCCGCCACCGCAGCCGATCAGCAGCATCACAGTGGCGACAGGGACGATTATCGAGGACAGTTTGATCATGTCAAACAGTCTAAGCATTGGGTCAAGGCATTGGTCCGAGCGCCGCTCGTGATCTGAAACGGATCGAGGATTGGCCCGCACCCAACTCCCGGATGCGCCGCCCGATCGTGACACGACATGAATGCCCTGGAGGCACCGCAAGCTGATGCTCCCCCCCCCCCCCCCCCCCCCCCCCCCCCCCCCCTTCCACGGCGAGCGCATACAGGGCTACAGCGAGATGATGGCCGACGTGACCCGCCGCGAGCTTGCGAGCTTGCCGATCGGCGAGCCGTTCGAGCTGTGGCTCACAGATGACCGAGCAGGATCTGCGCGACGAACTGGTCACGCTACTCACAGACAGGCCCACATCCAGTCTGCTCTCTTGGTCCTTTGGGCGGATCCTGCGACATCCCGACAAGTACGCGCGCATGCGGGCCGAGGTCGACGCGAGCGAGAGCGATACATACCTCGATGCAGTCGCGAAGGAGACGATGCGGCTGTGCCCCGCCGCGCCGATCGTAGTGCGGAATCTGCTTGCGCCGATGGAGCTTGGTGGGTACGCGATTCCGGCCGGGACGACGGTGGCACCTTGTGTGCACCTGGTGCACAGGCGGGAGGAGATCTATCCGGAGCCGTTGCGGTTCATGCCTGAGCGGTTCCTGGAGCGGCCGGCGGGGGCGTATACGTGGATTCCTTTTTGGCGGGGTGTCAGGCACTGTTTGGCGGCCATGACGGAGACCCTGTAGGTAGTCCAGGGTTTATGCGTGGTCTGGTTGTTTGTTGTCGGTAACAGTACCTGTGTATTCGGTGGTGTGCGCCCGCCTAGGCTTGAGTGTGGTCGGTAGGTGTTGTACTCGATTCGCCAGTCCTCGATGACCGCGACGATCTCCTCGGCGGTGCATGTCCGTTCGACCCTGGCCTCGCGGGTGAACTCATCGACGATGTTGCACAGCTTGAGCCTCCGCTGGTCAGAGGTCTCGTCGAATATGAAGTCGATCGCCCACACATGACCGGGACGGGTAGCGCGCAACCGTTGCTTCTGACCCGGGCCTACCCTGCGGCGCTTGCGGGTCCTCACGGGCCGCCGCAGGCCCTCCTGGCGCCAGACCCGACGGGCGCGCTTGCGGTTGATGCTCCAGCCCTCCCCGCAGCAGGATCTGATGAGCGGTCTTCCACCCCCAGCGGGGATGATCGCCGGCGATCTCGGGCAGCCGGGCCGCCAAACGTGCTCCTCGATGCTGAGCGGCCGCCGCTGCTTGCACTGTGTGGAGCCATTCTGGCCGACCACACGGCACGCACGACGCTCTGAAACCCCGAAACGCTCTTGCAGGACCAAGACGGCCTTGCGACGGCGCTCCGGGGTCAGAATTTCCCCTCCGCCAACTCCTTGAGCATGTCAATATCAAGCGCCTGCTCAGCTACGAGCTTCTTGAGCCGCTGGTTCTCGGCCTCGAGCGTCTTCAGGCGCTTGGCCTCATCGGCCTTCATCCCACCATAGACAGCTCGCCACCGATTGAACGTCGCCTCCGACACTTCCAGGTGGCGCAACACCTCAACGAGATCCTGACCCTCGTTCAGAAGACGTTCGCCCTCCCTGATCTTCCTAACAGCCTGCTCCGCGGTATGCCTGGGTCGCTTCATGATCGTGTCCATCCTCCCATCCCATCACGGGAAACACGACCGCGCACTCCACCTGGCTCACTTCACGGGGACCCGTCAGCCAGCTACGCGCAGCTGCTTCTGAAGCAGGTGATCAGCACAGTGGTTGGCAACGTCGATCTACGGGCCGCGGACCCACCCTCAGAGCTGGCCAAGAAGAGCGCGATCGCGCTTGTGTCGCAACTACATGCGAAGATGATAGTCACACAGATGCGCATCCATGCACAGCCTCCTGCTAGCGTATGGCGGGCTAGCTTTTGCGAGTTTAGCACATTGCGCCTTATTGGCGCAGCGTCAGTAGCCGAAGCCAAAAGGGATATACGAACTGATAGGAGTTCAAATGCTTTCTACACGGGTCATGGCGATCACCACGGCCACGCTTGCTCTTACAACAAGCCCTATCTCCAACATGATCGTGACAAGCAGTGCGTCGGCGCTCACATTAACCGATATCTGCTCCAAAAGCGCAACGGAACTTTTATACACGGAATCGTTATGCTCGAAGGAGGGCTCTCACCCAGAGTGGGGCTGGACTGAAGTTTCCAGCCCTAAGAACATCGTGCTCTCGAAGCCCGTCACGCTGCATCTCACGATGAGCGGCTTGAAGGTCGCATGCGCGACTCTTTGGGACGGAACCGCCAGCCCCAAAGGCAAGGGTGAAATAACTATCATCTTAACCGTAAGTGACGAAGACAAACCCATAGTATGTACCGTGTTGGAAAGTCCTCTTGGTCTCTGCGAACCGGGACCGATCGCATCGCCAGACAGTTTGCCTTGGCTGACTGAACTTGTTGCGGCAGGTGAGTTACTTGGATCCCATTCAGGGGGCCAAAATCCAGGCTGGTCAATAAAATGTAAAAACGGGCTCGAAGACATATGCACTCGGGAGGACATGGTCCTGAAAGTCACCAACGTCGAAGGGATGGTCAAACTGACTTTCAATTCCGCTGAAAAGACGCATTGCACTATCGGCGGAGAAGAAGCCGGAGCGATCGAAGGCTCACTTTTCACCGAATTCGAAGGCGACATCGGACAGAGGTCCATGTAGCGTCGCAGCGGTGGACAGCTTCGGACGCAACGAGGCTCGAGTCCATGAGGCGCTCCGAATAAAGATCTCAACCAGACGAGAGGGGCTCTCAACCATGGGGGATTCGCGAGGCCTTCAGGTCGACTACCCCATTGTCGTCCTAGTCTGTAGAATCTTCCGAGAAGAACGCCACAGAACTTAAATCAACCACTCGGGAGGGATTCGATGTCACCCGCACGACTCATCACGCTCGCGCTCGCAGCAACCACACTGGCGGCTTCCGGCTGCGGCGGATCATCCAAAACCGTATCGACCGACGCCTCCACAAGCGCCGCGACCGCTATCACCGACACGGCGCCGACGACGCCCTCTAAACCCATTGTCGCGACTGGCAAGCCTATGACACGCGCAGAATTGATCTCGGTAGCAGGCGAAGTCTGCAAACGCATCAACTCTCGCCATACGTCGCTCAAACTCTCAACGCAACAGAGCATCATTCGTGAAATACCGCTGTTCGCCGCCTATCAGCGAGCTTCACTGGACGAACTGAGCAAGCTGATCCCGCCAGCCTCGATGAAGCACGATTGGAAGCAATTCACGGCCGCGGCTCACACACTCGCCATCGACACAACCGCTTTCGGCGAATACGCTCAGACAAACCATGTCGAAGCTGCGTTCAAACAGATCCTTCCCAAGATCGGCAAGGACGAACACCATGTAGGCGCGCTTGCCAGGCATGACTCCATCGTCGAATGCGAGCGGGTCTACTGAGGCCCATTACCGAGCACACTACCTCTCTTTACGGTCTGGCCGAGGCCGATTATCAAGTCTCGGCCAGACCGATTAAGACATGTTAAGCCCATCAAATAGTCATAATTTACTACATAGCTCGCAGAGCATTTCCATTTACTAGTAAGATCGAAAAACTACCTTCAATTACCCCGGCTTCTGCCCCGCCGACCGTACATAATGACTTTTCTGCAAAGTTGAACGTCAAATCAACCTCTAATTCCGCTTCTAAGTTCGCAACACTCAGAGCTGTTTCTGTCCTATCGCATAAATTTTCCAAACCTTTTTCTCCTGCACCATTTAAACAAACCACTAACCAGCCCGGAGCTTCACCGCTAGGGCCAGCCTCTAGTATGTTTCCTGCGGCAACCAGTAAAGTCTTCCACGGGAGACCATCTGTGGACATGTCCGCATCGGCTCCAACCCCATTGCATAGACCAAGGGGATCCCTTGTAACATTACATAACAAAGGATTTGCTTCTGTAACTTTTACTTCCGCAAGGGTTAACAATTCTATGACTTCGCCTTCATTCCCAGGTCCGACCGTACCATCCAGGGTACCTTCGCAGTGTATCGTTATACCGTTGCTACTAAATTCCCATAAGGCCGGTAACGTATCGACTGCCGTTTTTGCTTTGATTTCTTCCCAGCCCCATTCGAATGCAGCCACTTTTTCAGTACAATCCGCGTTTTTGAATTCAAGTGGGGACGCCGTTTTTGTACACTGATCCCATAAGGTAAACGCCGATGCGCCACTCGTACCGATCAAACTGGACGCAAAAAATGCAGCCAAAATAATACTCACAATTTGAATCTTTTTATGCATGTCCTCGCCTTTCTTATTCAGCGCTCGAATCAGGGGCCCAGTCTCTTTTGTGACTCTTCTTGCTTGGCAATCCGGCGGTACTAATTGGTCGTAACAACTCATATATAACTACCTGGCTACATAGCCCGTAGCTCATTTCCATTTGCGCGTAATATCGAAACAGTACCTTTAATCGACCCAGCATTACCGCCTCCAATCGTGCATAACTCTAATTCTTCCGAATTAAACGCTAGATCTACCTCTAAATCCATTTCTAAATTTTCGGCGGCCAAAGGGTTTTGACTTTATCGCATAAATTTTCCAGACCACTTTGTCCTGCGCCATTTAAACAAACAATTAACCAGCCAGGAGCTTCACCGCCAGGACCAGCCTCGAGTATGTCCGACGCGCTGACTAGTAAAGTTAACCCAGGCCAGCCCATCTGACGACGCATCCACCAAGAGGATCAGCTACAACAGCACATAACACAGGGTTAGCTTCTGTAACCAGTACTCCAGCGACAGTTAAGAGTTCCGTGACTTCGCCTTCGTTGCCAGGCCCCACAGTACCAACCAAAGAGCCTTCGCAGCGTACAACTACACTGTTACTCATCATTTCCAGTAACGTAAGTGACGAGTTGATTGCTTTTTTGCTTTGATTTCTTCCCAACCCCATTCGAACACAACTACTTTTTCCGTACAATCCGAATTTTTGAATTCAAGTAGGGCAGCTGTTTTGTGCACTGGTCCCATAAAGTCAACGCCAATGCTCCGCTCGCGCCGAAGATGCCAAACGCAAACATCGCGGCGAAAGCAATTCTTGCCACATAGATCTTCTTCATATTTCTTCGATCTACCTTTCATTCTTCCAAGGCTTCTCGTTAGCATGTTCAATCGCCGAACGGCAAACGTGCTTAATGACGACTCACCGTTCGTTCTTACGGGGTCTGCCCGGGACCCAGACCATCTAGTCCCGGACAGACCAATCAATGAGAGTTAACCCACAACTCACATAGTCAAATCGCTACATAGCCCGCAGCGCATTTCCGTTTACAAGGAAAATCGGAACGGTACCTTTAACTGATCCTGCTGCGGCACCGCCGACAGTACATAACACTAATTCTGCCGGATTGAATACTAGATCAACTACTAATAGCGTTTCTAAGTTTTCAACGGTCAACGGCGTTTCGACATTATCGCATAAATTTTCCAAACCAGCTAATCCTTCAGCATTTAAGCAAACCACTAACCAGCCAGGAGCTTCACCGCTAGGTCCGGGCTCCAGTAAGTTTACTGCGCCAACGAGTAATGTGTCCCAGGGGATCCCGTCCGGCGAGGCATCCGCATCCGCTCCCACTCCATTGCAGAGGCCAAGAGGATCAGCTGTCACTAAACATAACACCGGATTTGCTTCTGTAATCAGTACTCCAGCGACAGTTAAGAGTTCCGCGACTTCACCTTCATTGCCGGGACCAACGGTACCAACCAAAGAGCCTTCGCAGTCTACAACTATACCGTTGCTCATCAGTTCCAATAACGTAGCTGACGAGTTGATTGCTGTTTTTGCTTTGACTTCTTCCCAACCCCATTCGAACACAACTACTTTTTCCGTACAATCCGAATTTTTGAATTCGAGTGGGGCCGCTGTTTTTGTGCACTGGTCCCATAAGGTCAATGCCGATGCACCGCTCGCCCCGATCATGCTAAATGCAAAGATCGCAGCGAAAACCATCCCTGCCATATGAATCTTTCTCATATTTCTCGATCTACCTTTCCCCCGTCCGAGGCTTGGTCGACCACCTCTTCCGAGGCTCGTGTCATGGCCGATTCGAGCACTCGTCTTTGGTCAGAGAGCGCGCATTCGACCCGGTATATACTAACGTCGGCAATCGAGCTGCGGATAGACCATCCGCTCTCAATAGCCCACAGAGCATCTCAACCAAGAGACGCGGCAAGCGAACGTGTTTCCCATTCGCGGACCCGAGCTGCAACCGCACGTCCGTCGACGTTCCTCCATTGCTCCTTGCAGAGTGCGTCATTCCTCAGCCCAGATCTTCCTTCTTGCCGCCAATCTTCAAACTTGAGGTGAGCCGCAAAAGGCCGAGCGACGCGACCTACCGCGTCACGGCCCATCGACCAATGTTCTCCAACCGACCATCCCAAAATTCTGGATACCCGGCTTGTACCACTCTGACATATAACCGCAGGAAAGTCAAGTATGACGTCACTACCTGTTTCCGGCGCTGCCATTGACCGCCGCCCTTTAAGTATCCAGGCTGGTGCCCGGCAGGCTGGTGCCCGGCTTGAACGACGAGTTTGGGATCGCTTACCACCCTCCAGGCTCAATCCTGATGGCGGCGTCTCCCACCGATGAATATCGCGTTCGCCTTACTTCAGAAGGACAACCCTTTGCAGAGCCGACTTTCGGGCATTACAGGAGTCTCCCTTAGACGCAATCCGTCATAACTCAGACTGCGTCCAGGGAGACCTCGCCCCAAGAGGGGTAAGCGGAACTACCTTTTACACCTTGCCGCCGACCTTTACTCCATCATCATATTCCAACTATTATTTTTCAGTCACGGCCCAGGTGCCCGTTGCTTCTACCTTTCCCGCTTCGTTAGACGTGAATTCTATCAACGCACCGGTTTCTCCGACTTCGTTGGCTTCACCCGTTTGCATATTTTTGAGTCCCCCAAGGGTAGCGTTCACGGTGCTTCTTGCGAACACGCAGAAGTGACCTGGCGTTGCTTCTGGTTTCCCAATTCCTCCTGGACACTCTTCTTCCTGGGCTTTAGTTGGTGGGAAAAAGAAGTTCAGCAGAACGACATTCGTTGGTTCGATCTTCGCTCCCAGCGGGATCGGGAAGGAAAAGGTGTAACCAAAAGGTTGACTTCCTTCAGTAGCAGGAGACAAAATCGCCCATGTGCCCTTCTCAGTCTTGCCTGACGGTAGTGTTCCATTGAGGGTCCAGGGCGAGCCTTCTTTGCCTTCTTTGCCTTCCCTACCTTCCTTACCTTCCTTGCCTTCAACGCCTTCTTTACCTTCAGCGCCTTTTTCACCTGAGGGACCCGGTGCTCCATCCTTACCGTTAATACCGTTTGCACCAGTAGCGCCGTTCGCACCGTTCTTACCATTTTTGCCTTTTAGCTGTGTGAGCACGCTCGGCTTGATCTGTTTTGTCGAGGTGATGATATATTTGCCGGCGGCGAACGCCCCGCCGCTCATCACTAGTACGAGTGCGAGTGTCAACATGACGTTCGCAACTGTGAAACGCTTACGTATCATCGAGAACATTAAGGGTTCCTCCCGTTACGGTTTTCACCGCGCATCGGTTTGAGTCCCGGAACGCGACATGAGGTTGAGCACACATCATCGCTACTTCCACTCCGTTTGGTATCTCTTTCTGGTGTGCCCTCGCGCCAAGCTAGTCTTACTTGCGCTTCTTCTTGGATTTTATCTTCTTCTTGGTCTTGGCTTTGACGCACTTCCTGTGCTTATCGAGTTTATAGCCTCGCTTGCACTTGATCTCTTTTGGTTTCGTGGGGAACCCTATAGGTGGGGTCGCGAGCAGGGGTGGTGCAAGTGGCTGCGTGAATGGCGACGGCACTCCTATGGTAGTGAATGTTTGATCCGTGCCGTACACGGTCCCATTGTAGGAGTTGCTCGCAAGTAGCCGATAGTGATAAGTCATACTCGGCTGTAGGTTTTGCAACGCGAACGTGACAGTCCTAGCTTCGAAAACACCCAGTTCTAGCGTTCCAGTGCCGACTTCTGGACCGTACGTCCCTGCTTGCGTACCGATCTGAAAGCCATAGTTACTCGCCAAACCGTTCGGGTCAAGTGTCCCAGAGATCACGGCCGCTGACTGCGTTGCGCCGCTCGTCGAACCTGTCACCACAATCAGTACAGGCGCATGTTCGGTCGTGAATGTCTCTTCTGAGCCATAGACCGGACAAGGTGATGTCTTACCCTGAGGGCATGCCTGGCTCTCCGCGACCAGTCTGTAATGATACGTGCTCGACGGTCGCAAACCTCCGATTTCTTGCGACGCGTCTACAGCGCCGTAAATTGCCGATTTCTGGATTGGAGTCACATTCGTGTAGTTACTCGTCGAGCAGGCCGTCGGTTCGACACATTGACCGTATTCGTAGTGGTACTCGGTGTCGCTGTGCTCGGGATTTACCGATCCGCTCAAGGCCGACGTTTCAAAGCCAACGAACGACGGTGACGACGTTTCTACTTCGGGTGGAATTGCGGGAGTCGTGAATTGCTTTTCGATCCGCTCCTGACTCGGACCACTTTTGTTTTCGGCGACCAATAGGTAGTGATAGACCTGATTCGGGACGAGAGCGCTTACAACAGCTTCGACTGACACGCTGGCCGCACCGCTCCCGTTGTCGGGCGGAGTCGTAGACTGTATCGAACTGTATGCTTCGGGTTCATCTTTTTCGTTTGTGCACGTCGATTTCGCACATGATCCATATTCAAAGAACGATGTTGTGTCGCCGTGTTTCGGATTTACTTCTCCATCGAGCGTTACACTTGTGGGCATTAGGTTTAAAGGGGGTCCAGTAAACGCTTCAGGCGATTCGAGCGGAGGCCCGAACACGTCCACCACGCCGTTGCTCCCATCGGCCACATAAATTTCACCAGTCACGCGGTTTATTGCCACAGAAGCAGGATGGAATTGTTTCGTCCTTTGCTGTTTAGGATATTTCGGACTGATTTCACCGATCTGCGACAGCGGTTTGCCTGTCGAGTCGAACTCTTCCACAGAGAATTCTTCCACGAAGGATCCATCCACAAGCTTTCTGATCTCATTAGTCGCGTACACATCGCCAGTGGATTGATTCACGGCCAAGCCAAACCCTTGTCCAGGCCACTGCAATAGCGGTTTACCTTCCGAGTCGAACTTGTCCACATGGTCGGTCGCAGTATCGCCACCATCGTCTAGTACATACAGATCCCCGTTAGAAGGATGGGCACTCGTGCACGCGCTACCTGTGAGGCCCGCGTAATAACACGTGTTGTCCACTGCCACGGCTGTTGCACGCGTGAAGCCTTCCGACCCGAAAGTTTTCAATTCTGTCAGCAATTTGCACGTCGAGTCGTACTTGTAAACGGTTTTATCGTTAGTGACGATGCCACTTCCACCGTCAGCCACGTATACATCGCCGGTGGCCTGATCAACGGCTACGCCGCTTGGATTATGGAAACCAGACGCACATATGCTCGAAGAGCTATCCTTGTACACATCGCCGCTGCCGAAGTCAGCCACATACAATCCACCTTCTGTCGACAGGCTTACCGAGTTATCGATCGCTACGCCAAATGGATTCCCGAAGCCGGTCAGCTGAGATTCATATTTGCCTAGTAAGCCAAACTTATCCACTACCCCGTCTTCGAAATCGGCAGCATACACACCGTTGGCTGAGGGACTTAGGCTTGCCCAATTGTCTACGGCGACACCAAGCGGTAGGAATAACAATAAACCTGCTGGAGTTTCACTCCCGTTGATTTCTCGTTCGTATTCGTGAACGATCGCAGCAGACGCAGGAACACTTACGAACAGCATAGGGACGCACGCGAGTACTAGCGTAGTCAGCCCGGCGAATATCATCTTACGGGTCATCGTCTACCCCCTCCTGTGAATGCTGGGACTGTGGTTGGCTCGCCGGGCTCTGCGTGCCTTGCGTGCCGTCTTCGCCTTCGGACAATCAGTGACCGATATCGGCGTCGACTGATGGATGACAGCGCCGTTCTGTGCGGTGAAGGCGGTAGGCATCGCGAGTTTGCTTTTGCAGAGGTTACCGATTGCCGCAAGCGCAGAGTGTGTTCCTTGAGGCAGATACAGCTCGAAGCTCGAGACAGGGACATCGGGGACCGTCTTGAAAGTGCTGCTCGTGATGCCCGTCTTTTCGCTTATGAAGGTAGAGCCAGCCAAGTCTACCCTTACGCCGTTGCCCTGAAGAACCACTATCAACTGTGGGAATTCTTCCCCACCATGAGAAACGAAATAAACGGGGCCGCTCAGCCCAACGGGCAACACTGGAGTAGACGCTCTAGCGATACCCACAATGGAATCGGCGGGACAGGCTGCCGGGTTCGCTCCGAAGGTTGCAACGGGACACGCCTTCTGCAAAGTCGTCAACCGCGAAGGCAACTGTCTAGGCAAGCTGACCTTAACCTTCGCGATATTTGCCTGCGTACCCTGAGAACCCTTCGGATATGACACCTTCGCGTCGAGGCTCGCGCCCTTCGTCCTCGATGTTCGTCCAGATGTCGAGACACTAAACTTCGGTCTGAATCCGAGCGCGGCGCAATTGGTCACTTGGAAAGGAGATGAGACCTGAGCGCTTTGACCCCGGCTGCTCGACAATATCCCGGTGATCGCGAGCGGGTTACAGTCCGTCGGATTAAACGTAAAGCTCGGACGGTCGACCATGACGTTCACAACCCGTAGCTGCAAAGGAATACCGTCCAGCGCCGTCGGCAACGGGTCAGCCGTGACGAGCAGTTGTGCGTTGCTTGGGTCGACGTTGATCGCCGAGCGCACAACGACGGTGCCCGTCCCTGTCGTTCCGGATAGTGTATAAGGTCCAGCTTTCGCTGGGACAACGATACTCAAACCATACGGGGCGCCTTTGTACGGGCCGGTGATGAATACTTGCCCTCCGGTCACCAAGAAGGGCTCTGCTCCGGGACCCGTCAACACTTGTGTATGACCGATCAGGCTCTCGGGCCCACAAGTGCCCTGCGCAGCCTGCGGTTCCCCGCACAAACTGACGCTTGAGAGCATCCCCAGGAGCCCCGGGGGCATCCGCAACTGCACACCGTTCAAGAACCCATCTGAGTCTGAGCGTCCAAACGCCAATGTGAAGGGGCTGAATCCTCCGGCTTGATTGCTCGTCGTGCCCGCCGTGAACGAAGGCGAGAACTGCGTGGGTGGACAACCCGTGACTTCGAAATGGCTGGTCTGGAGCGAATCCGGGGTAAAAGGCGCACTCCATGGCGTCAAGTCCGCGCTCGTGACCGCAGGGCCGCATGTCCTGGGGTTCGCGAGCGTAGCACGCGGACCACCGCCCAGACTCAGCGTCAGCTTGTCGAACGGAACCTGCGGGTTATCGGCAAAGACCGTCGTGATCTGACCCGTCTGCTGGTCGATGGAGCCGTACCCGGCTAGCTTGACGGTCAACGCGTCACTTCCCTCCCCGATCAGCTGAAAGTACAAACGGACCATGCGACCTTCCTGCGCATCCCCAGGACTACACGGTCCACACAACGGAGCGCCCAAAAACACCTTGCCATCGAGCGGCCGTGCCAAATCCGGCGAGGCCGCATGTACAATCCCTACCTGCGAGCTTGGATCGCACGACGCGGGACTCAACGAATTCGGCCCCAACTCGTTTGGCACCGCCCGCGGGTCGACACCCGGGTCGTCACGGCATGTGCTCAGGCCTTGGGCGGCAGACGGCGAGACAACCATCCCCATCGGCAATGCCACCTTCACATTACGCACATGCGGAGTCGTCAAGAGGTTAGGATCGTCTGTCTGTGGCACCCCAAGCGACACACCTAGCCCGACGGGCTCGCCCGCCAATGTGTTATCCGGCTGCACTTCAATCGATGACCCAAAGGACAGCGAACCGCAACCCGTCAACGGCGGCAGCGTCCCCGTCGCCGTCGTCCACGTGGGATCGCCGTGGTCCCGGCTACCGTCTTGTTTCATCCTCCCCGGTTTCTCCCATGAGTCCGCAGCTGCCACTCCGACCAGCGGCACGCCCGAACACTCCGTCGGTAGTCTTACCAACGCTACGGGCCGATCACCGTTAGACTTACCGCCACCCGTGCAGCCATTTGGCGGTTCAGAGCAGTTCGTTACTCCACGCAACCGATCGTGACTCGGATCGGACGGCACACCCCAAAACGTGAGCGTGGCTGAAACGAGCACCGCTCCCGTCCCTATGCCCGAGCTAATCCCGCTCACCCCGTAATCTTCACCCGTACGAACACTGCCAGTAATCACAAAATTGAAACCAGCGACATGCGCTATACCGAACTCGGCCGGACGGCCCAACTGAGGAGTCAGATTGTACAACGGATATAGGGCTGCTTTACCAGACGTAACCAGCACGGCCGTCCCTACCTGAGTGCTTGACGGGCACGGTGGTTCTCCGCTACCGTCGAAAATAGCCAAAGGACATGTCGGCGCCGCCAGTGGGTCCACGATCAGACCCGGTGGCAAGTCTACAGCGATGTCCCTTGGATTACCACCCGCAGGAATCGGATTACCGAAAAATTCTCCCGGAACTTCGTCTAATTCGCTATTGAGCGCGACCTTCGTTGTAAACTCATATGGAGTCCCTCCGGCTTGCGTATAGGGAGCTTCGCATGTACCACCGAATTCAGCGCTCCCATCCGCACAACTCGACATTTCAAAATTCGCCACGCCAAACGGCAGCGACGCCACCGACGCTGCGCTCACCAAAGTATACGAAACCACGAAAACAGCGCTTAGCACCAACCCCGCCACCCACGGCCTCAGACTTCTGCGCATGATCGCACTCCCTGCTTCAGTCCCTCTCACGATGATCTTCCTCCCCTGCTCGATTTGTGGCTGCGATCAGGTGCCATAATGGCCGCCCTGCGAGCTCTCTTGACCTTTGCGCACTTACCGTGTTTATCGTGCGAGTACCCTGGCTTGCACCTTGATTTGGGCTTGCTCTTGGGTTTGGTGACGGTTTTGGACGCGGGTATGGGATTGCCCAATCCTGAGAATGTCGCGCTCGCCGGAGCGTTCAGCAACGATGGCACGCTAGGAGGACCCTGACACGTATCACCCGAACAACCACCAGGCGGTACACTGGCTTCCGGGAATCCTCCGTCAATCCGCGCGTCATACACATCGAGCAGTCCGTCGGAGTCTTGCGGCAGTATGTTCTGGCTCGTCAGGAAAAAAATGTCCTGACCAGACCGCGAGACAACAGGATTCGTGTCGGAGGTCTGAGAAAGCCCGGTAGAGATCATCCCAGTTCGTCCTTCATGCCATGCGTAAACGTTCACATCACCATTCACGGCCCTAGAAGAGAACGGCGCGACGGTAGAGAACACGATCGTCGAACCGTCGTCGCTAAGCGCACGCGTGCTCAACCTCCATGTGGCAATCGCACTCTGTCCATCGAGTGGCGCAGCTATGCTCGCGCCAAACGCATTATCGTTGCCGTTGTCGTCGTGACCATTTTCGCCAACAGACACACGCACAAGCCCACCCGTTTGCGCATCGTAGCGATAAACACTGACGGCCGAATCCCTATCGTCCGGCGTGAGCCGAGAATCTGTCGTGAACGCAAGAAAACGACCATCGGGAGTCGCTTGCGCCTCATACTCCTCACCACCCTTAGTAATAGCAGTGATCGCAATAAATGTTGTTTTGCGTGTGACCGAATCATACACATACAGGTTGCTCGCACCGGTTTCGGGAGAATGCCCTTGAGCGTTCACGCCCGCAAACACACCCGACGACATAAAATACACATGCGAGCCATCATCGCTTGTAGCCACTACCGAGGCCTTTGCACTTGGGCTAACCAAAACTGTTTCAGTGACCGTTTCATGACCAAGCTCGCTATCGATCACACCCATCAGAAGTTCGCCGGCACCGCCCGTAAAAAACGCCTTCGACCCGTCATGCGAGGCACCCTGAAATTCCCCAGCGGGAGCCAGCTCAAACGTCGATAACCCGTTCACACGAACATACGGCACTCCACAATGACGAAAGAAAATCTCCGAACCATCATCAGAAATCGCATGAAACCGCCGTTCAAGAAAGACATTATCTTCGAACGAGCTTTCAATGCATCCAGGCAGGATCGCGTCTCCGGGCCCGTCATGTTGACCGACAACCGCGACATCTTCTTCTCTGGGATCCGGACCACCAAGCCCGACGATCTGATAAAGCCCGCCCCCAAATTCCTGGAAAAGCAGATGAGAGAGATCGGCAGACGCACCGAAAGAGCTTGAAAGAGCTTGGTCGGGCGAGCTGCCCGGGAACGTTGCGGGACCGTCCGGGAGCGGCCATACCTGCACAAACGAAATTTCCGGCAGGCGCAGATCGCTCAATATCAACCCCGCTGTACCCGCGCTGGACAACAGACCACCCTTCTGAGCACTGACCTGCGTGAGTTGCTCGTTCAGATCCGGGGAATAATCGACTACACCTGGCAACCTCCCATCGGCAGGCGGTGGATTCGTCGATGAGGTCACCCACCCGTCCGGCATGCGCCGAGCAACATAGGGAACTGTCACAAAGTCCGCCCTCGCATCGGCAAACGCGCCAAGCGATCTAAATACAAAGCTCTCACCATCAAGCCCAGCGCCAAACGTAGACGCTTTAGGTTCAATGCCATAGTCCGCCTTATATGGCGGACTTACCATCTCATACAGACGGCCTTCGGGTAGAATCCAAGCCACTGCAGAATCCACAAACATACCCTGACCCAAACACAAAATCGCCATGCAACACACCAACACAAGCGAACGCCGCACACCGCCGAAACGGTAGATGCCTACAATACCCCTCATCGACCTGACCCCGCATCCCGAATCCGTTTTGGTAATTATTGTCACCAGCCACATACTCTCTGCTCCCCCAGACAATCTGGCCGAGACCCAAATCATCGAGGTCCCGGCCAGATCAATAACATGAGTCAACCTACAACTCACATAGTCAACTCGCTACATGGCCCGTAGTGCATTTCCATTTACGAGTAATATCGAAACAGTACCCTTAACCGATCCAGCAGCGGCCCCTCCAACCGTGCATAACACTAATTCTTCCGAATTGAAAGTTAGATCAACCTCTAATTCCGCTTCTAAGTTTTCAACGGCCAGAGGAGTTTCGACTTTATCGCATAAGTTTTCCAACCCTTTTTCTCCTGCGCCATTTAAGCAAACCACTAACCAACCGGGGGCTTCACCGCTAGGACCAGCCTCTAGTATGTCCGACGTGCCGATCAGTAACGTTAACCACGGGAGCCCATCTGGCGAAGCATCAGCATCAGCGTTGACTCCATTACAGAGGCCAAGAGGATCCGCCACAACAGTGCATAACACAGGATTTGTTTCTGTAATTAGTACTCCGGCGACAGTTAAGAGTTCCGTGACTTCATCTTCATTGCCAGGCCCAACAAAACCATCTAGAGTGCCAACGCAGTGTACAACTATACCGTTACTCATCAATTCCAGTAATGCTTCTAACGAGTCGATCGCGGTTTTTGCTTTGATTTCTTCCCAGCCCCATTCGAACGGAGCTACTTTTTCAGTACAATCCGCATTTTTGAATTCGAGTGGGGCCGCCGTTTTCGTACATTGGTCCCATAAGCTCAACGCGGACGCACTGCTCGCAGCGACCATGCTAAACGCGAAGATCGCAGCGAAAGCAATACCTACTATATGAATCTTCCTCATTATCGCTAACCTTTCCCTCATCCGAGACGTCGGTTGACTGCCTCTTCCGAGGCTCTTTGTCATGGCCGATTCGAGCACTCGTCCTGGTCAGAGAGCGCGGGTGCCGGCCCGTATATACTATCGTCTTACAATAAGGTCACCGCTCGGGCGTAATCGCCTCGTGACCCTCAAAACATCTTCTACTAAAGAGGTCACCAAGTCGAGTGATGTTTCCCATTCGTAGATCAAGCTATCCGACGATCTTGCGCTACTCCTGGCAAAATGCGCATCTTCTGCTTGATCTCCCTTCCATGCCCTTGATATGCCAATTTTGAGGCGGTCAAATAGATAGAGACGCGTTCCACCGCACCTCCGGCCATGACCGGGCTTCTTGACCCATCGATCCGGAGTTCTGGATATCAGGCTTAGGGCCATTCTTGCACAGATCGATGTATATATCAAGATTACGTGAGCTAATGTTTCCGATTGGATTCTTTCCTTGAGGTAGCGCACAATGCGCTCGTGTCGAGCTGGGAGACCTCGGCGCACAACGCCTTTCGTGAGAATCGGACTCATAAGGCGATCTGCGAGTCCGCTTTGTGGCAGCTCGCGGGTGATGTCCGTCGTATCGGTCATGATCTGCCCTTGTGACAAGGCCACCGATCGTCTGGTCTTTCTTCTCGGGGGCGATGGGTCTTGACCTCGGCCTCGAGAGCAGGGGTTTGGTGCCATCGCTTGCGGTCGACATCGATCCCGTCGTATGCGAGACGATTCGAACGAACAAGCCGGATCTCGAGGTGCTCGAGGCTGATGTCGTCGAGTTGAGCGGTCGCCAACTGCGTGAGTTGACTGGGCTGACCAGCGTGGACGTGATGGTCGGCGGGCCGCCGTGCCAGAGCTTCTGTCCGGGGGGCAAGCGCGCAGCGCTGAATGATCCTCGCGGGAACCTGATCCTCGAGTACCTGCGGCTGGTCTCCGAAGTCAGGCCGCGGCGATTCATCCTCGAGAACGTCGCGAACCTGCTGACGGCGACGATCCGCCACCGACCGATCGCGGAGCGTCCCGGGAAGTCTTGGAACCTCGCTTCGTACAGCGGCGCGACCCAGGCGAGAGCGCTCGACGGCGATGGTCCGACTCCGCTGGAGCCCGACGAGCAGTCCGGCTCGGCAATCCGAATGCTACTCGAGACAACGATCGCCGATCTGGGGTACGCCGTCTCGTTCGGGGTCCTGAACTCCGCGATGTTTGGCGCCCCGCAGCGTAGGTATCGGTTCGTGATGCTGGCCGACAGGGACGGCGTCCCGCCACCGCTTCCGATCCCGACACACGGCCCCGGTCTCGCCCCAGAGCTAACAGTCCGCGACGCGATCGAAGACCTGGTGGACGAGCCCGGCGCGGGGTCGCGGTACACGTCGGGGGTCCGCGAAGTGTTCGAGCTCGTGCCCCCGGGCCGGAACTGGCGCAGCTTGCCGGCGGATGTCGCGATCAGGGCTATGGGAGAGAGGAGCTACAAGGCCGGAGGCGGCAAGACCGGGTTCTTCCGGCGGCTGTCGTGGGACGCGCCGGCGCCGACGATCACCGGACGGGCCAACCGCAAGGGCTCGGCGCTCTGTCATCCGAGCGAGAGTCGGCCTTTGTCGGTGCGCGAGTGCGCCAGGATCCAGGGCTTTCCCGACGACTGGCATCTCAGCGGCTCAATGAACCGGCAGTATCAACAAGTCGGAAACGCGGTGCCCCTAGCGCTCGGCGCCGCGCTCGCGAGGAGCATCCTGGCCGCCGGCGTGGATATAACCGACCATGAGACGATGCTGGACAAGGCAACCAGAGTCCTCAGGGACTCGGCACGAAACCATCGCAGCACGGCCGTCCTGTCATGAGCTGGATCGAGCGACACTTGGGGGATCTGGACCCGATCCTGCTTGCCCGCATCCGACGAGCGGATGAAGAGATCGCCTGGATACACCAGTCTTCCGCACGAGACCTCTTCGATTGTGCCGTCTCCACGCTCGGGCTAGCGCCGATCGGGTGCCCGTTCGACGCCATGACCGCAACTGAGCTCGGCGACATGCCACACGCATCTCTAGTGGCGGCGCTCAGTCGCCACTTCGAGCCTGGGACCGCGACGACAACAGACGTCGCCGACCAGATACAGCTATGCCGAGCGTTCGCGGACCCCGCGAGCGCCACGGATACGGTTCGCCGTGCAGTGGAAGACACGGTTGCCAAGTTCCCGACCTCGGCTGAGCACCTGAAGGTCGGGCACAACCCTGGCGACGTGCTCGATCCGTTCATCTTGGCAGCCAACTACGAGCTCTTGAGTGGACGGAGCATGGAGAAGACGATCGAGTCGCTGGTGTCTCACAAGGTGCTCATGAAGATCGAGAATCTCGTCGGCAACCTCCACCAGGACACAATCGGGCTGATGCGCGGCAACTTCCGAGTGCCCGAGCCGAAGGGCAAGCGCTCGATCGATAAGGATCGTCTGGAGCCACGTCTGAACCCGTTTCCGGGCACCGACGTCGGACAGGCGCCTGTCCCGGAGAAGCCTGACGCGCTGCGCTTGTTTCAAGTGAAGAGCAAGACCGGGTCCGCGAAGGGAGGTGGCAGCAGGCACCTCGGGGAACAGCTTCGAACCCTAGAGGAGACCTATGGCGCGGACACGTTCTATGTGGCGATCGTCGGTACGACGCTACGCGGGCACCGCTCAAAGACCGCAGTCCTGCGTAGCTCACCGAACACCACATTGCTAGTGGGCAAAACCGCGCTTGACGAGCTGACACAGACAACCGTTGGCGGCGAACTGCTGCTACGAACCTACCAACGGGCATTCAGACAGGCGGCGCAGTCCCGCGGATATCGCTTCGAGCATGTGGTTGCCATGATCGTGGACAGCTTCGAACGCGACGCTGCTCAAGCTGGCGAGGACTTCCTTGCGACATGGCTCCACAGCGCGACCGGCGGACCACCATACGACCAAGACTCGCGCACCAGCAAACGGCAAGAAAGACTACTCTAGCGACCGATTCGCCGATGCGATCGTGGTAGCTTTACCCGCTTTCTTGTCTTTGCGCACTTGCCGTGCTTATCGTGCGTGTATCCTGGCCTGCACTTCGATTCGGGCTTGCCCTTCGGTTTGGCGACGGTTTTGGACGCGGACGGTATGGGATTGCCTAGTCCTGAGAATGTCGAGCTCGCCGGAGCGTCCAGCAATGATGGCACGCTAGGAGGACCCTGGCACGTATCACCCGAACAACCACCAGGCGGTACACTGGCTTCAGGGAATCCTCCGTTAATCCGCGCGTCATACACATCAAGCAACCCGTCGGAGTCCTGCGGCAATATGTTCTGGCTCGTCAGGAAAAAGATATCCCGACCAGACTGCGACACCACAGCGGATTCATCGGAGGTCTGCGACAACCCGGTCGAGATCATACCCACCCGGCCTTCACGCCACGCGTAAACATTCACATCACCGTTCACGGCCCTAGAAGAGAACGGCGCGGCGGTAGAGAACACGATCGTCGAACCATCGTCACTCAACGCACGCGTACCCAACCTCCACGTAGCAATCACACTCTCCCCTCCAAGAGGCGCAGCTATGCTCGCACCTAACGCATTGTCGTTGCCATTATTGTCGTGACCGTTTTCGCCTACAGAGACACGCACCAGCCCACCTGTCTGAGCATCGTAGCGATAAACACTGGCAGCCGAATCCCTATCGTCCGGCGTGAGCCGGGAATCTGTCGTGAACACAAGAAAACGACCATCAGGCGTCACCTGCCCCTCATACTCCCCACCGCCCGTGGTAACAGTAGTGATCGCGATAAATGTTGTTTTGCGCGTGATCGAATCATATACATAGAAGTTGTTAGCACCGGTTTCGGGAGAATGCCCTTGAGTGTTCGCACCCGCAAACACACCCGACGACATAAAATACACGCGCGAACCATCGTCGCTTGTAACCACTACCGAGGCCTTCGCACCTGGCGTCACCGAAACTGTTTCACTAACCGTTTCGCGACCAGATTCGCTATCGATCACATCCATCAAAAGTTCGCCGGCGCCGTCAGTGAAGAATGCCTTCGATCCGTCATGCGAGGCGCCCTGGAATTCCCCCGCAGGCGCCAACTCAAACGTCGACGTGCCATTTACACGAACATAAGGGACCCCACAGTGACCAAAGAAAATCTCCGAACCATCATCGGAAATCGCATGAAGCCGCCCTTCAAGTTCGACATTATATTTGAGCACTCCAGAGCATTCTGGCAGGATCGACCCTCCTGGACCGTCGGGCCGACCTACGACCGCCACATCCTCTTCCCTCGGATCCGGATCACCGATGTCCACGATCTGATAGAGCCCGTCAACGAATTCGTGAAAGAGTAGATGCGACAGATCGGCAGACGTACCGACGGACGATGATGGGGTCTTATTCGGCGGGCTGCCAGGAAACGTCGCGGGACCATCAGGAATCGGCCAGGCTTGCACAAACGAAATTTCCGGTGCAAGCAGATCGCTCAATATCAATCCGGCTGTACCCGGACTGGACAACAAACCACCCTTCTGTGCGCTCACCTGTGTAAGCTGCTCGTTCAGATCGGGAGTGTAGTCAACCGCGCCGGGCAACCTCCCATCCATCGGAGGCGGATTCGTCGATGAAGTAACCCACCCACCATGATTGCGCCGAGCAATGTAAGGAATGAACACGAAGTCGGCCTTGGCCCCCGCAAACGCGCCAAGCGATCTGAACATGAAGCTTTCACCGTCAGGCGCCGCGCCGCGATCAGGCGCGGCAGATAGGCCGACAGGGCTGGACTCGACGCCATAGTCCGCCTTGTACGGCGGACTGACCATCTCATATGCACGGCCTTCTGGCAGAACCCACGCCCCCGCAGGACTTACAATCACACCCTGACCCAAACCCAAAAACCCTGCACAACACACACACACAAACAAACGCCGCACACCGTCAAACCCGTAAACATCTGCGCCTCTCATTGTGACCTGGACCTCCATCTCCTACATAACCATGCAAAATACCACTGTCCATCCAGACAATTTGGCCGAGACCTAACGGTCAGGTCTCGGCCAAATCCTAAGCGAGTGTGAGTCAAACTACACTCACACAGTTACTCGCTACATGGCCCTCAATGCGTTCCCATTCACGAGTAATATCGAGACAGTGCCTTCTACTACACCGGCAGTTGCACCACCCACGGTACATAATGCTAATTCTTCCGGATTGAATTCCAAATCAACCTCTAATTCCGATTCTAAATTGGTCACTTTGAGAATCGTATCTTCCTTATCACATAAGTTTTCCAGGCCAGTGGGACACTTGACTAACCAACCCGGAAGCACGCCACTAGGACCAGCCTCAAGTAAATCTCCCGTTGGTTCCAGTAAAGTAAGCCACGGCAGGCCATCCGGCGAGGCTTCTGCGATACTTTTAACTCCACCGCAGAGACCAAGGGGATCTTCTAATACTTCGCATAACGCTGGTTTTGTTTCTGTAACTTCTTCTTCAGCGTCATTTAAGAGTAATATGACTTCGTCTTCATTGCCAGGCCCGACGGTGCCATCCATAAAGCCTTCGCAGTCGATACCTATACCATTACTCTTTAGCGTCAAGGTCGTTAATAACGAGTCGACTGACGTTTTCACTTTGATTTCTTCCCAACCCCATTCGAACGGAGCCACTTTTTCCGTACAATCCGAATTTTTGAATTCGAGTGGGGTCGCTGTTTTTGTGCACTGATCCCATAAGGTAAACGCCGACGCACCGCTCGCCCCGATCATGCTAAATGCAAAGATCGCAGCAAAAGCAACACCTACGATATAGATCTTTCTCATTGTTGCTAACCTTTCCCTCGTCCGAGGCTTGGTTGATTGCCTCTTTAGAGGCTCGTTCATGGTCGGTTCGAGCACTCGTCCTTGGTCAGAGAGCGCGGGGTCCGACCCCTATACTGCCGTCAGCAATCGTGAGCCCCGGATCGGCGCATGGCCTCCTCGCAGCTCTCGGAGCATATATCTACTAAAGAAGCCGCCAAGTCGAGAGATGTTTCCCATTCGCAGACTGAGCTACTACGCGCCCATCTGCTGACGGCCCTGAGTCGCTCCTTGCAAATGCGCATCCTCTGCTCAATCTCCTTCCATGCCCTCGTTCTTATCCGCTTGATGCGGGTCAATGGACATCGACGCGTTCTACCGCATCTCCAGGTCAACCGACCCGGGGCTTCTTAAACCCTCAAATCCAAGGTTCTGGATATCGGGCGAAGATTACCCTTGCATAGAGCCAGGTGGATGTCAAGAGTTATGTGAATTATTGTTTCCTAAACGAACAAGATCGCATCTCGCATCTCGCCCCTGATGAGCCTATGATCGGTGGGTTGAAGCGCGGTGGGTCGCATATACCCCGGTAGCTTGGCTGCGGAGATCGGCCAGGGACACACCAGCCGAGAACCTTGAGCATATGCTACTACGCATAGACTAGCCTCGCTAAAGTCAGGTATCGTTTCCTCGATTCGATTGAACCCGCCGCCTCCACCCATAGCCCTTTTCTGCCATATGGACTCTGCGTACAATCTGGATTTTCGAACGGAATCCCTGGACTTCCAGCAGACCGCGCGCTACGCTCAAGAACGCGAGCTATCTAAGGCAGCGGAGGCGCCATGGCCGTAAGTTCGCATGGCAAGCGAGCAGGGGGTAAGCTCCCGCGCGGCCCGCACCGCCTCACAAGCGAGGAAGTCGCCGCCGACCAGCGCCAGCGCCTGATCGACGCGATGCTCCAGCTAGCCGCCGAGCGCGGCTACGCCGCCACAACGGTAGCCGACATCATCAAGCGCGCCGAGGTCTCGCGCAAGACGTTCTACGCCCACTTCAACGAGCGCAGGCAGCTGCTGCTCGCCGCCTTCGACGCCACCGCGCCGGCCGTGTTCGCGGAGGTCGAGACCGCCTCGCAACGCACCGGCGGCCCCACGCGCCAGCTGGAGGCGCTCATGCTGCGCCTGTGCCGACTGGCGCGCGAGAGTCCCGGCACGATCGCCTTGTCGACGATCGAGATCGCCGCCGATCCCGCCGGGCTGCAGCGCCGCGACAAGCTCATGGACGAGTACGGGCAGCTGATCGACCGCTGCCTGCGCTCCGACGGCAAGCACCCCCCGATGCCGGCCACGCTTGCGCAGGCGCTGGCCGGCGGCACGCACCGCACGATCGACACCCACCTACGCGAAGGACGCGCGCGCGAGCTCGTAGCGCTTGCGCCTCAGCTAGCGCGTTGGACGCGTGGCTACCATCCCTTCCCGCCGACGCTCGAGGCCGAGGCTCCGCAGGCCTCGTGTTGGTCGATCGCGCCGAACGGGCTCGTCGGGGGACGTGCGCCCGGGACACTCACGCTGGCGCCGAAGGACTACCTGCCCGTCCCACGACAGCGCTCTTCCAGCTTC
Source organism: uncultured Solirubrobacterales bacterium (assembly GCA_963764655.1). GTDB lineage: Bacteria > Actinomycetota > Thermoleophilia > Solirubrobacterales > Solirubrobacteraceae > Palsa-744. The sequence continues at coordinate 296,320 of CAVXTI010000001.1, read as the reverse complement.
ACCCACCACGCAAACCGCGAGCGCATCCTCGACGCCGTCGCGCAGCTGAACTTCAAGCGCGGCTACACCTCGCTCACCGCCCAGGCGATCGCCGATCGCGCCGACGTCTCCGAACGAGCCTTCCTCGCGCACTTCAAGGACAAGGACGACGCGTTCGCCGCCGCGGTCGAGCTCGGGCACATGAAGGGCCAGGCGATCGTCGAGCGCGCGCGCTGCGCCACACCCGACTGGCCCAGCGGCGTGCGCGACGCCGTCTACGCGCTGCTCGACTTCCTCGGCTCGGAGCCCTACTTCACCCGCCTCGCGTTCGTCGACGCTCCACTCGCGGGCCCCGCGATGGCGCGCCGCGCTCACGAACACGCAGCCGCCTACGCGCGCCTGCTGCTCGAGGGAGCCCCTCAGCGCAGGCGACCGCCCAAGATCGCCCCCGAAGCCGCCGTCCACGGGCTGTTCGAGCTGGCCTTCCACCATGCGGTGCAGCACAGGGTCGCGGAGCTCCCCCGCCTCGCGCACGAGGGCGCCTACCTTGTGATGGCGCCCTTCCTGGGGGTAACCGAGGCCGCGGAGGCGACCGCGTAGGCCAACTTCGAGCTGACTGTTTCTCACTCGTTGCCGGTCAACTAAGCCAAGCTCGAGGCCGTTGGCGGCAACACGGCCGCCGGTAGACGCTTGTCGCCACCGAAACGAGTCCGTATCGCCCAAAGTTTGTCGATCGTGAATTGGGAAGGCCTCAAGACGAAGTCGCTGCCGCCGTTGCTGGCGATCGCGCTGCTTAGCACGATTATCAGCGCATGCGGAGGCACGAGCAAAGGGACGAGCTCGACATCGACCCCCTCCAGCGCCGCCGCGGCCTCCTCGCCCACGAAGACCGCATCCGCCAGCTCGTCGATCCCGGGCTACGCCAAGGTCGACGGCGACAGAGACAACGACGTCGGCGCCGCTTACGACGACACGAACAACAACGCGGTGCTCAACTACGGTCACGCCGCGAGCGCGGTCGACAAGCAGGCGGCCGCGGCGCTAGTCAAGCGCTACTACGCGGCCGCCTTGCAAGGCGACGGCGCGAAGGCTTGCTCGATGATCGTCTCGAGCCTCTCCAAAGCCGTCGTCGAAGACTATGGCCATGGCTCCGCGGGACCGGCCTACCTCCAAGGCGGCAAGACCTGCCCGGCGGTCATGGAGCTGCTGTTCGAGCACTTCCACGGCCAGCTCGTCGCGGAGCTGCCCAAGCTCGAGGTGCGTCGAGTGCGCCTCGCCGGCGAGCACGGCGTTGCGATCCTGAGCTTCGGAACGTTGCCCGAACGCCAGATCCCCGTGAGCCGCGAAGGAGCTGCTTGGAAGGTCGACGCCCCGCTCGACAGCGAACTGCCGTAGCCGCAAGGACTCTGCTCATCCCGGGATCGCCTTGTGGGCCAGACCGGGTCGTCTTGCTACACCACGGGGCAGAGCCCGCCATCGAGGTTGACGGCCGTGCCGGTGACATAGGACGCGCGTGGGGACAGCAGGAACGAGGCGAGGTCGGCGTACTCCCTGGGATGCCCGACGCGCCCGAGCGGGATGCCGCTGCTTGAGACCATGCGCTCGTAGTACTCCCGCGGCGTGATCCCGGCATCGGCGGCGTAGCGTTCGAGCTGGCCGCTTTCGATCACGCCGATCAGGATCGCGTTGACACGTATGCCCTCGGGGGCCAGCTCCCTGGAGAGGGCCTTCGTGAGCGCGAGGCCCGCCGCACGGGAGACAGACGTCGGGGTTGTCAGCGCGTCAGGAGCCTTGCCCGAGACCGCCAGCGTGTTGAGGACCGCGCCGCGGCTCGCGCGCAGCGAAGGCAGAGCTAGGCGCGTGAGGCGCACCGCGCCCATCAGCTTCAGCGCGAGATCCTCCTCCCACACCCCGTCATCGTGCTCGGCGAACGATCCCGCGGCGAGCTCGCCGGCGTTGTTGACGATGCCGTCGATCCGGCCAAAACGGTCGGTGGCGGACGCCACGAAGCGCGTGAGATCCTCCACGCGCCGCACGTCCCCGGCGAAGTCGAGAACCTCGCCGCCGGCGTCGCGCAAGGCCTCAGCGGCGCTCGTGAGACGATCGACGTCCCGAGCCATCAAGGCGACCGCCGCGCCCTCCTCCACGAGCTGCCCCGCCAGCGCCTTGCCCAGGCCGCTCGAGCCCCCGGTGATCAGGAAGACCTTATCTCCGAGATCCAGGTCCATCGGTCCCGGACACTACATCCCCTCCGGCGTGCGCCCGTCGTGGCCGATATAGCCGTCCTTGCCTCCCGCGCACACGTAGATCGTGTCCCCGGGCCCCAGGATGCGGATTTTGCGCACTGTCGCGGCGTCGACCCGCGCGAATGTGCCCTCCTCCAAGCGGTGGCTGGCGCCGTCCCCAAACTCCATTTCGATCGCGCCGCGATGGACGAAGTAGAGCTCCTCCTGGAGGTCGTGGTAGTGCCATTTCGTCTCATACCCGGGCGGCCTCACAAGCGCGTTGACCCCGAACGCGGTCACGCCCAAGCCTTTGCGGACTTTGTGAAAGCCATACCCCTCGCCAAGCGCGTCGATATGCCCGATCGCATACCCCTCCCCCTCGACGACCTCGCCGCGAGCGCTCACACTGGCTCCAACTCGCCCGTGAATAGCCACGGGATCCGATGCCCGATCAGCTCCCCCCGATAGCGCCTGCGCCGCCCATAGACGACCCATGTCGTGTCGACCTCGCCATAGCGCTCGAGCACGCGCAGATCCTTGGGATGCTGCTCGGCGTATTCGGCGAGCGTCACGCCCGCGTCGTACTTCCCCGCCAGGAGGTTGCGCGCGACGATTGGATTGGCTGGCTCTTCGACAACGGTCTCCCACTGTCTCAGGTCCGGATATCCAAGCGCCGCGGGCACGATTCCGAGACTCTTCGGTTCCTCGACATCGGTGCGGGCAAGCAGCGCCATTTCCTTCGCCGGATAGAGGAACGTGTCGAGCACATAGATCTCATGGCGATAGCGCTCGGTGACCACGTGCACGTCGGGATGGGCGCTGCACTGGACGAGATACGCGTCCGGTCGCTCGTGGACCAGCTCGAGCCCCTCGTCGAAGTCCCTCACAAGCTCGACCCTGGCATCCGCGAGGCCCTGGAACTCCAGATAGCGCAGCAACGCGTTCTCGTGGCATGTGCCGCTGGGGCCTAGCGTGATGAACGTCGGGGCAGCCATGTAACCTCGCAGCGTCGGGTCGGTCGGTCAGCTCTAGTTATACCACCGGTATCAGCGCTTGTAGGAGCATTTGGACCGCACATCCAGACATCGGCCGACGCCACAACATTACGTTGCTACCTCGTCCGGGTCCTACCTCCTCCACCTGCCGCTCGCTAGCCTCAGCTCTCCACAGATCACCCAAGCTGACCGCAGTACTTGAAGCCGCTGTGCTGAGCCGTCGCCGCCATATGTCGCGCGAGATTTGCGCTCGAAAGGTACAGTGGACGCTCGTTTTGCGTATTTTTGGCCGCAGCGTACTGACTGACCTTGGTGAGGTCTTCGATAAGCATCTTGCGAGCCAAGATAATTTCCTGCCAGTCGCGTTCCATCGAGGCGGGAGGGTTCAGCTTACTCATGTCCACCACGGCTACTCGCTCGATCGCCGCGCGCTGTGAAGCAACACGCATAATATCTTGCTGGGTTTGAACGGTGGTTTTCGCAGCCGTGATTTCAGCGTTTAGTCGCCTGCAGATCTCGTCCGCCTTAGCGACCAGCTGGATAGCAGAGAGACGCTTGTTTGATCGCCCGCTATTCGACCCGCCACTGCTAGAGTCTGCGCTCGTCCTCACATCGCCGGACGTTCCAGGATTCGTCGAATCAGCAGTGCTAGAGCCAGCTTTGCTCGATCCGCTACCACATCCAGTGAACAAGAACGTAGCGGTTACGATAAGCGTAAGTGCTGGTAGCCGTGGACCCATCCTCAGTTCGACCTCGCTTCTTTCATCTAGCAGTTTATTTATCTAGCAGTTTACAGATGACAAGTCCGGTCAGCGCCTCATCCAAGATGCCCTGCGTGTCGACCCCAGCTCTTTGGCTCAACATTCAGAGTCTCGATATTGTGTCCTGACTGTCGGGTCTGGGGAACCTTTGCAAAGACCGTCGTGATTGTCAAGGACAATGCGGGCCACTGTTTCTCACTCGTAGCTCCGGCCAACGGAGGTAGAGCCAGTTTCCGCTTGGACTCGTCGTACACGACTCCCGGCTCTGGCTCTCGGAGCAAGTATCGCGTTGTTGATGCGACCGACACGAAGACGTGGCCAATTGTTTCTAACTCGTTGACAGCGGCGCATCCGTCACGCTACGATTACGACAGGTTGGCAAGTAGGCGGTGACGACGTCACTCCATTTACGCCACCTGGATGCGTCTAAATGCGAAGAGAGGGGTCTACAATATGAAGGCGCTGTTGGCCTTGCTCGTTGTCATGCCACTCGGCTTGGGCATGATCGCGTGCGGCGATACGAGCCGAGTGCGTCCGGTCCCGCGACACTCTTCCGGGTCCGTTACGACCGCCCATCCTATACGGAACTACAGCGTCCTTGGCTTTGGTCATGGCGCAAGTCCCGGCGATAGGCGGACGGTCACAAGACTTGTCAAGCGCTACTATGCGGCCGCCGCCGCCGAGGATGGCGCGACTGCCTGCTCGTTGATCCCCTCGAATCTCGCTAGAGCGGTCCCGGAAGATTACGGTCAGGCTCCTGGCCCGCGCTACCTCCGTGGCGGTAAGACCTGTTCAGCAGTGATGTCGCGGTTGTTCACGTATTTACATCGACGGATGGCCTCCGAGGCCGCGACCCTCAAGGTGACTCGGGTACGCCTCAAGAGCAAAGGCGGGTATGCGGTGTTGCGCTTCAATGCCCCGCCTGAACGCGAGCTCAACGTGGTTCGTGAAGGCGGGACCTGGAAGGTTGGCTCGTTGCTCGACAGCGATCTGTTCTAATTCAAGTGTGCCTAACCTTAAATACCCGAGATCAGCGAAATGAGCACCCTCAGCTGGCTTTGCCAATCGTCGAGCAGGAGAGCACGACAATGAAGTATCTACTCGCCTTGCTCGCGACGATCCTCCTCAGCTTTAGTACCGCCGCATGTGGAGATCACGGCGACGGAACGAGTACGTCGTCTCGAGCGCCATCCAACCCCTCCCCGACCAGCCAAATGCCGCTTACGGGTATCTCAAACGCCAATTCGCATGCGGGTTATCTTAACGACAGTGACAACGACAAGATGGGAGATCACGTAGCCAGGGATGACAGCTACCACGACAGCGATGACAGCGAAATTGTAGCCACCACCCACGACGCGAAAGCACCTGACAAGCGGGTCATCATCGCTGTCGTCCAACGCTACTACGCTGCACTCGCCACAGGAAATGGCGTGAAGGCATGCTCAATGCTCCTTCCGAGTCTCGCCCAGTCGGCACCCGAAGACTACGGCCTCTCCCCTGGACCGTCCTTCCTACGTGGTGGTAAAACCTGTCCGGCGATCATAGTGATGCTCTCCAAACACTTCCACGCTCGGCTAGCCGGTCATGTAGAAGTGACCGGCGTACACGCGAGGGGAGACAATGCGCTCGCCCTGCTCGGCTCCACCACGATGCCTGCGAGCGACGTTTCCTTGGAACGTCGGGGCAACGCTTGGAAGGTCACGGCATTGATAGGCGACGTTCTGCCTTAGCGACTATAGATACAATGACAAACGGCCGCGCCGAACCCACTTCGACGCCGCCGTTTGCACATCTAGACTTCACATCAAATCGCTAGTAAATCACACTAATATTTACTCTTAGGGTTCTTCCGCTGCTAAACTCGCAGCCAAAGTGAGTAATTCTCCAGTCGAGTTTAACGCATGGATCAATCCTAAGCCAATCACTAAACCCACTTCTTTGTTGGCTTCACAGTTTGCTTGTTCGGATTTTTCAACTGTTTCCATAAATTCGTTACGAACTAAGCCATCTGCTAGGTTTTCGAGTAATGCTTTACCATTGCTTGTGGAACATGAGTCTTTGATTTTACCAAGAAGGAAGACGTTACATTCGCTTTCCCATCCAGGTGAACCTCCCGTGCCTGCGTTGATGTCGAGTTCGACGTTTCCCGCTGTAGGCTCTAACAGTTCCGTCATCCACGGCAGGTGCAAAGGTTTAATCACGGGGACAGGTGTTGCTTCACATACCGCCATCGCTTCTGTGTTTATACATTCCCATTCGGTTATTTCGCCTAAACCGTTTGGTAACAACCAACCCGTCGATTTTGAGATTTCGCATAACAAATCAGCCCCGTTTGACATATCTTCAAGTAAGAGTAATTCTGTTTCAGGCAATAGGTCGGCTTTTATTAATTCTGTGGCTAATGATATAGTTGCGGCATTCACTAACCACTGTGGTACTTCTACTGCAGGAGCAGAAGACACCACAACCACGCTAAACGTGAAAACGGCAAAGATTGCTAGTCCGACTATGTGAGTCTTCATCATTATCTACCTTTCTTGGCCCGAGGCTTTGGTTGAACAATTTCGAGACTTGAGATCAGGCTAAACAGAGCACTGCTCATTTGCCAGAGCGCTGCGACCAGCCTGCGGCACCGTAGCGGGGTCTCCGACTATGGGCCACTACGAAATATATCAGTCACAGCAGCACATATCAAGAAATGCGGTCTGACGTTTCTCACTCGGGCAGCAGAACACACAGTCCCTTACGCCCGTGCTTGTAGATAGCATACCTTGATTAAATTTTCGAGTCGGATAGACTCCAGCCAACTACGGAATCTCGGGAGAGAGTCGCCCAAATGAGGTTGCCCCTCGCCATACTTACGATCATGCTACTCGCCGCCGGCGTCAGCGCATGTGGCACCGGCAACGGTAATCTCTCAGCGCCCCCCGCGCCTTCGAGCGGCGGGGTTCTGGCGTCAAGCGCTTCCGGCGCAACGCGGATTGGAGATCATCGCATGGGCGACAACGACAATGACGGAGACGGGTACGACGACAGCGACGACTACCAGGTCCTGGGGTATGGCCATGCGGCGGACCCAATCCTCCAGCGAACCGTCACGAGGATCGTCACCCGCTACCTCACCGCGGCAGCAGCGAAAAATGGCTCTACGGCGTGCTCCCTACTGGATGCACGCATCAACAAAGGCTCAAGACTCCTCGATGCGATCCCCTTGCCTTACACTCCGGGGCCCAACTCGCCGATGAGGGGCAAGAGCTGCGCAAAAGTTATGTCCCAGCTGTTTGGAGAAGATCACAAACAGCTGGGCTCCGAGATCAGCTCGCTCGAGGTGACCGGCTTGCGCGTCAGTGGTCTGCATGGTTTAGCGTTGTTGCGCTTCACCACGACGGGCGAACGCGACATAGACGTCGTTCGCGAAGGTGGCGCCTGGAAGATCGATGCTTTGCTTGACAGTCAATTGCCGTAATAGATCCACCTCGCACGGATCGGTTACAGTCATAAAAGCTCGGACAGTATATCCAGGTGACCCCATAGACGGATGCCACCTCGCGATCCGGACGGTATCGACACCGTCCGGACCCGTGATTCTACATTATGCGAGATGACGCCGCGTTCGCTGTGGCTATTCGGCAGTCACTGCCCAGGTGCCGTCGAGTACCACTGCCCCTTCTGCTTGCGAGACGGTCTCCATGCCGAAGCCGAAGGGACCGGCATTGTTGACACCGGTCAGACGCTCCCAGCGGACGATCAGCGGAAGTGGAAGGCCCCCGCCTGCGTGGAGAGCGTTGATTTCTCGCTGAGCGAAGATGCAGAGGTTGCCTGGTTCCGCGCCGGGTTCTTCGACGTTGCCGGTGCAGCCGGCTTGGGGAGTGACTTCTTCAGGTGTCCCTTCTTTAACGACCCATTCCTTCCCTTTTTCATTGATGTAGTGTGGAACTGGCGCGGCGCTGAGCGGGAGGGCGAAGCTGACACTGTTGCCGACGACCTTTCCTGCCCCTCTTGCATCTGCGATCAGACTCCAATCGCCCTTGAGGGTCTTCCCGGACGGCAACGTGCCGCCGGCCGTCCAGGGTGAGCCTTCTTTACCTTCTTTACCTTCTTTACCTTCTTTACCAGCTTCTCCTGGCGTACCGGGTTCGCCCTGCGGACCTTTGGCGCCGGTTTCGCCTTTCGCGCCGGCGGGGCCAGGCGAACCGCCGGGACCAGCTGCGCCAGCGGGGCCCATCGGGCCGGCCTTCCTCGCCAATGACTTGAGCACCTTCGGACTGATCTGTTTGGTCGAGGTGATGAGGTATTTGTTCGCGGCGTACGCGCCGCCGCTCATCGCGAACACGAGCGCAAGCGTCATCGCCACGTTCGTGTACGTGAGATGTCTGCGCATTTTTGAGAACATCGGATTCCTCCCCATTTTTGGTTACAGCGCGCGGTCCCGTCAGCCGACACGCGAGATTTTGGTCAAACGATTTACGTTCTTCTTCGTTCTCGTGTTATTTCTTCTTCCTGCTCGCGTGCGCTCCCTTTTGACGCCGTTGCTTGCGGACGACTCTTTTAGATTTTGGACACCCCATAACAGTGATCTTAGTCGATTGGTGTATGACAAGCCCGTTCTGTGCCGTGAATATCGTAGGCATCGCGAGCTTTGCTTTGCAAAGGTTTCCGTTTGCCGCGAGAGCTGAATAGGGGCCTTGAGGCAGCGTCAAATCGAAGCTCCTGACAGGCTGGTCTGGGACTGTGCGGAACGTGCTTGAGGTGATCCCCGCTTTACTGATGAACGTCTCGCCGTGCAGGTAAATCGTCACGCCATAGCCCTGCAAGACAATGACAAGTTCGGGGAATTTCGCGCCGCCGTGGCTGACGAAGTACGCAGGCCCTGCTAGCGGTACTGGAAGGATTGGCGTGACCGCTGTCGCGCTTCCGACCTTGGATGCCTGTGGACATGTTGCGGGGTTCGCGTTGAACGTACTGTCCGGACATGCCTTCTGCAGCGTCGTCAAGCGGGAGGGTAGTTGCCTGGGGAGGTCAACCTTGACCGATCGTATGTTTGCTTGGGAGCCCTGTGGCGCATTGGGATAGGTCAGCTTTACTGTGAGGCTCGCGCCACGACGCCTAGAGGTCTTGCCGGACGTCGAAACCTTGAACATTGGTTTGAACTTCAATGCCTGGCAGTCCGCGGCCTGGAAAGGGTCGGTGACCGTCACCGGCATCTCATCAGCCGGGTTCGACGGGTCCGCTCCCGCACCACCGATAGTCGCGGCGAAGCTCATATGTGCGCAACTGGTTGGGTTCAACGTGAAGCTCGACCGGTCGACGTAGACGCGTATGTCACGCACGTGCACGACGATTCCCTTGATGATGTGCGGGATCGGATCGGACGCGGAGGCATCCACCGTCACGACCGCTGTGGTCGGATCAATCTTCAGAGCCTCTCGCACGACAACGGTACCCAAGTCAAACGGGCCTACCTTGGCCGAGGTAATCGCGACGACCGAGAACGGCGCGCCGTGATAAGGGCCCGCCATGTAGAGCTTGCCCGGCGCCCACGCCAGCACCGAGCCGACGCCCGCACCTACGAGTGTATGCCCGATACTGCTGGCTTCGGGACACGATGGTTCGGCTTGCTCCTGCCCTCCACTCTTCGTCTTGGCTTGTTCTATGGCCGTGTCGGAGCAGAACGGGATCCCCGAGAGGTTTGCGGTCAATCCGGGCGGTAGCTGCGAGGAGAAGCGAGTGATCTCCTGTTCCCCGTCCTTGCGAGTGATACGCAGGTCCAAGGGACTATACGATCCCCCCTCGTTATCTAGCGTCCCCGCCGATACACCCGGAGCGAACGGCGGAACACCACCGGACGGGCACGGACTGCCTTCTTCGAAGCCTTGCGTGATCGAGAACGCGGGCGCCAGTTGAGTCAAGACGTTTTCCGGCTCAGACCACGGGGTGAGCACCGCCGAGACGCGGTAGCTTCCACACACAGGTGGGCTGACCAGTGGCGAGGTCGGACCCTGGTGGAACTGGAACGTGAACGAGCTGAACGGGACAGGCGGCAACCCTTCAAGCGATGGACCGCTGAGCGTGGGGGTGCCTTCGAACGTCGTGACAAGCCTGCCGGTCGTTTCATCCGCGGTCGTCTTCCCCGCGACCTTCACGAGCACTCCACGCTGGGGGAAGCGTGCCACGACATACAGGCCGATCAACGATCCGAACGGGTTAGCGTACGGTTGCGCGATGAACACCGATCCGGTCGCCCTTTCCTTCAAAGCGGGGGTTTCGATCGTCACGGTGCCGAGCTTCGAATCGTTCGGGCAGCCCCTCGTCAGCGAGACTTCGAGCTCTTCTTCTTCGTACTCCGCCTGCGTGCACGCCCCCAACCCCGCGCCCGCGGAGGGATTGACCGTCATCCCTTCAGGCAACGTCACTATAGCCTTCTTCAATGTCGACGTCGCAAGTCCGTAAGCGTTGTCGTACGTTTGAGCCACATCGAGATTCACGTTCAGACCTGTCGGCGCGTCCGCACTGTTCGTCGTAGGTTCGGCGGTGAACGTCGTGGGCAGGCTCAAGCGATCGCAACCTACGATCGGACCAAACAGCATTTTCGTCGGCGGTGGACTTTCACCTTCGTTAGGATGCTCCCACGAAGTCGCCCTGAAAACCGCTTCCAACTGTTTGTTTTCACACGAAGTCGGATTAGTGAAATAAGCCGTGGGAGCGACTTCAGAATGCACACCGCCTTCAGCCAAACGAGGCCCTGTTCCTGAATGCTCAAAACGCCAGGTGTCGTGGATCGGATCGGCCGGCACTCCCCAGACCGTTAGCGACACTGAGTCAAGCTCAGCGGGAGTCTCGTCGGCGTTGTCGAACGTGACCCGCAGGCCATAATCGCCGGGGCGCACCGAGACGTTCCCCTGAATGCGGAAATTGCCGATGACATCGAACCCAAATTTCGCGACTTCACCCGGATTCGGAGAGAGATTGTAGACGGGCTCGGTCTGCAACTTTGGGAGGCTTTCGGTAAGCTGCAGGACGGTGAGCGTCGTCACCCCTACCTGAGTGCTGATCGGACACGCGTCCTGCGAGAACATCGCAGGCGCGCATGTCGGGGTATCGACAAGATCACCCGCAAAACCGGGCGGCTCTTCGGTGATGAGCTCCTTTGGATCTCCTGCCAAAGAACCCTTGCGATTCACCGTGTTAAACGCGATCGACGTCGTGATATCAGGATGGGCGCCGGCCTGGGTGCTCGACAGTGCGGTGGTCGCCCCACCTTGAGAGATGCCGAAGCTCGCGTCATCGGTCGCGGAGATGTTCGTCGGGGTGCTCATCGACGTACTGACAGCACCACCACCAGCGACCCGTACGATGTTCGTAACGGAGGGCGGTGCGCTCGCTTCCACATTGACTGGGAACGTGATGATCAGGGTGTCGTCGGGCACCACGACACCCGCGTAAGTGCAGGAACGAAGCACACAACTAAAATTGGCGCCTCCGGGGTTCGACGTCGAGACAGCCACAAGCTGGTCCACTCCGGATGCGGCCGCCGCGGCAAGCGAGAACCCAGCCGGCAGTTCGTCAGTAATCGTCACCGGTTCCCCATTGCTCGAGGCACCGCCAGTGTTCGTCACGGTGACCCTATATGCATTTTCACCCGGCTTGAAGTTCGTCGGGACCGCCACCGACGTCACCGTCCACTGCGGGCCCTGTGTCACCGCGAACGCTGGGACAGTTGTAAGGCTCAGCGCGAAGGTTCCACTGCACGCCAGCGCTGCTGACCCAATCATCAAGCGCTCTCGCCACCCAAATCCGGTAAAAAGCGCCTTCGCGCCACCTCCCCAGCCCAACGCAGACGTGCTTACCGGCTTCATCGTCCTGTCCTCCCACTTTGTCTGACGTGTCGTGCCTGAGCAGACTTGCTGTTGTTTCTTCTCCCATAACGCTTGTGCGCCCGCGTTTCGCACTCCTTGCGGTGAATCTTCTTCTTGCACAATTTCAAAGCCCTCGTTAGCTTCCGAGCAGTTGTGTTCTTCTTTGGCACAACCGACGGTTTGGCGCCATGCACCGTATTCCCAGCACCAGAGAAGGTCAACGACCCAGGACTGGCGTCAATTGGCGCGGGCAACGGATTCGCACACGCATCTCCTTCGCAGGGACCAGTGCCCGCCTGCACTGGAAAGCCGCCATCGATACGAGCGTCGTACAAGTCACCGGCATTGTCGGTGTCCTGCGGCACAAGTCGCGCGTGCGTACCGAAGAACACGTTAGCGCCGTCCGTGCTCGCCCCGAGGAAGAACGACGGCGCAGGATTCTGACCAGAGCTGATCAGGCGCACGCACCCACTCGCCAGCCCGCAAGCGCCAGTGCCCTGTGCCTCCCACTCATAAATATCATTTGTTCCATTGGAATCCTGAGGGACAAGCGGATCAGCGGTGTCGAAGAATACGTAGGAGCCGTCATCCGACATCGCGCGCACCGGATCGCCGCCGGCAACTTCCGGACCAGCCCCATGAGCGAAGAACGCGTCAGACACGGGCAACGCACCGCTTGGATCACATGAGACGCACTGGATACTAGCCTTCGCGGCATCATAACGATAAACCTCACTGCAATGGCCGAACTGGCGACTATCCTGAACGTCATAAACCGGACAGTCGGAAACACCCGCCTCCTCAGTGCTGAATCCGGTAAGTTCCTTGCTCGTGGCGAAGGAAAGATAACGACCGTCAGGGGTTGTATACCAGCTCGCGTTCGTAGCGAGCGCCGGCTCCCGTGAGATGTCAGGTGGCCACCATGCATCTGTCGCTGAGGTGGGATAATCGCGCGTGTCCACCGTCGCGACATAGACCGTCGTGCGAGTCTCCGTATCATAGCGGTAGAGGTTCACCTCCTTTTCCTTGCCTTCCGTCGACGGAGCAACCGCAGCGAGTTGCCCGAAGGCAGTGAAATACACCACAGAGCCTTCGGCAGAGATCGCCGGCACCGTGTCAACCTCACCAGTCGCCGCACCTGATTCGCCAGCAGAGACACGGGTCAACTTGCACTTCTGCTTTGCGGCTTCTTCTATTATCTCACATTCATAAAGCTCAGGGCCGTGGAGTTTTAGTTCCATGGCGTCCTTCGTCAGCTCCGTATCAGTGATAAAGAACAGCCTCGAGCCATCTTTGGAAGCACCGACGTAGACGGCCGGATGAAGCCCGGTCGGATCACTGACTCCCGCTTCGGCAAGAGACAGCTCGATCGTCGCGCCACCAGAACGCATGTAGAGCTGCGGCACGTTTTCGCTGCCCCCGTTCCAACAGCCTGGCCCGAGGTTCGCCGCATATGGGTCGGGCGCAGTGAAGATGACCTTGGAGCCGTCAGCTGACACGGCGTTATGGCGCGACCCCGGGACCGAGCCTTGTCCGAGCGTAGCCCCACAGCGGAAAAGAGCCCCTGTGTTGGTCAGGTTGACAAGCGTGAACGCTCCTTTGGCCCATTCGTAAAGCGCGTGACTCCCGGGATCCTGTTTTTCATCAGCTGCAACAAGAGCGTGGTCCTCGCTTTCCACGATCATGTGGGCAAGATCGTTCGAAGCACCAACTATCCGTGTAGTCACCGCCACCGTGGCGTCCGAATGTATGGTTGTGTAGGGGCCGCCGGGCGGGCCGACCAGGTTCAGATGATGTGTGCCCTCAGAGCTCGGTACGGAGCCTTCGCCGTCGAGTATGCCCACCTGCGAAAAGCCCGACGTACTAAAGACGTCTGGGCTGACGCTCTGAACACCAAGCCCACGGGAGGCGAGAGACAATGCCTGCCAGCCTGCTTCCGTCCGACGCAGGACGTACGCATTTTTCCCTGATGCCGCAAACGACCCGAACGCAGCTCTTGTTTCCAGGAGAAATTCGTCACCGGGGTCCGACGGATATCCTACGTCAATATTCTTAAACCAGTTAGGTTCAGTTTCGCGCTGAGCGAACATATCTTCCGCACTGCCCTTATTTGGTGGTGTCACCAACTCATATCCACGACCGTCCGGCAAGCCAGAGGCAGCGTATGGCAATGTGGTAAACGTTACATCGGGACCAAAAGTCGTACCAAAGTCGTTCTTTGCGACTATCCTAAAATGATAAACCGTGCCAGGCTCGAGCCCACCAACTTGTTGCAGGATACTTACAGTCAGACCGCCAGTTAGACCGCCCGACCCGATGTCACTTTCAGCCGCAGGTACAACGCTCCCGCCAGAATAGGGATCTTCGGCTTCGGGATCAAAGTGCGCGCCATCCACGTATTCAAACCGATAGCTCGTAGTCGCCCCAAACGGCTCCAATTGAGCGCGAAGATCGGCAAAGACCGACGAAATGTTATTCGCGGAAGTCGACTTCACCACAGGTGCATGAGGTGTCGTGAAGGCGAGCCCTGGGCTATCGGCCAAACCACCTAGTGTCCCTCCAGTTCGTGCCACAAGTCGATACCGATAAGTCGTCCCGGACACCAAGCCGACTAGCTTTGCCTGAACCGTGTGAAAATTCGCGTCGACCGGGATCACGCTAGCTTCCGGTTCACAAGACGCGGTGCCACCGGCTCCATATGGATCTTCCGCTTTCGTATCGTAGTGAGCTTCGTCGACGTACTCAAAATAACATTCAGTGACGGAGCGTCCTTCCGGATTCACGGAGCCACTCAAAACAGCGGCGGTCTGCGTGCGTTCTTCGGGTTCCGCGATCCTCAGGCTGGGCAAAAAGTGCCCAGGACCATATACCTCGACGGAGCGTTTCAGTCCGTCGACCACGTATAGATTGCCACTAGAATCTATAGTCATCGCCAAAGCGCTGTTAAGTACCGCGCCACCAGACGTTTCAGTGATCTGCTTGAGAAAATGACCGGTGGAATCGAACTCATCGACCGCGCCCACTCCATTCCCCGCCGTAATCGATACAAGCACATCCCCGCTGACGGGATCCACGGCTACTCCAGTCAGCGACGCGGGAGCGGTGCCCCAACCTTCATGGACTTCTCCCAACCCCGGGTTTTCTTCACCAGTGAAGGCGCGAACGAACAGACCTTCAGAACTAAACTCTACTATGGCGCCTCCCGGCTTATCCGGCCGTTTCGCGTTATAGTCTGCGTCGACCGCGTACACGTTCCCTTCCTTGTCCACGGTAATGCTCCCCGGTGCCTCGTGGCCGCCGGAACCGAAGCTTTCACCTGGAATACCTGTGATCTCGCTTCCATTGATGTAGCTTGCTGAGCCGCTAAACGCGACGGGTTTGCCAGAGGCGTCGAACTTCTCGATCCCTTGCGGCGAGCCATCGCCAAACGGAGGTTCAGGGTCGGTAATACTGTGGGCAACATAGACCGACCCGGCAGAGAGATCAAATGGATCTGTTGAATCGTCCACCGCTACGTGAGCCCGCGCGAACGCACCAGAACGTCTGAGCAAACTCCCAGTGCTGTCGAACACTTCAAGCTGCGACGGAAAAGCTTCTCTAGTGTGATCGCCCGTGACGTAGAAATGACCCGTTGAATTTTCGATCGCGAGACTTTCGGGCTGAGTAAGATTTTCTTTGAGTTCCAGAGGAGCGGGTCCGGGTTGAGGTCCGATAAAGGCGCCAGCGGAGTTGAACTCGTCAAGCTTGCCGGGCGATGTGATATCGATGACCCAAAGGTTGTCCGATCCGTCGACCGAGACGCCGCCGGGTTCGCCGAACGGGACAGTCGAGCCTTCCGGACCTGTCCCATTGATAGAACGAACAAAGGGACGGCGGAACTCTGCGGACGCGAGCGACGGTACCAACAAGGCGAACCCAGATATTGCCACGAAAGCAGCAACAGCCAACTCGCGGGTCCGGCTACGCCACGATCGACGCAAGGCACAACGATAACCACCCGTTACAAGCATCCCAGGCACTCCCCTCTCACAAAATGTACTCAGCCACCTGACCAACCGGGTATGGGGCGCGCCTCAGGCGCGCCCCATACCGTATCTAGAAAAACAAACCTAGCTAGTAAACAACACCTACCCTCACTCTAAACTTCTTCCGGCGCTAAGCTGACGGCCAGCGTGAGTAATTCTTCAAGCGAATTTAATGCGTGGATCAATGCTAAACCAACCACTAAGCCTACTTCTTTGTTGGCTTCGCAGTTAGCTTGTTCAGTTTTTTCTATGGTTTCCATGAATTCCGCACGGACTAAGCCATCTGCCAGATTTTCGAGTAATACTTTGCCGTTGTTGGTAGTACACGAATCTTTGATTTTGCCGAGGAGGAAGACGTTACATTCAGTTTCCCAGCCAGGCGGACCTCCGGTGCCAGCTGTGATGTCTAGTTCGAAGTTTCCTGCTGTAGGCTCTAATAGTTCCGTTGTCCACGGCAGATGCAATGGTTTAACCGTCGGGAGCGGTGATGCTTCACAGACAGCCATCGCTTCTGTATTTATACATTCGCCTTCTACGATTTCACCTAAGCCGTTTGGTAATAGCCAACCTAACGATTTTGAAATTTCACATAAAACGTCGGCCCCATTCGACATGTCTTCAAGTAAGAGTAATTCCGTTTCGGGCAATAGATCAGCATCTACTAATTCAGTGGCTAATGTTATAACTCCGGAACTTACTAACCACTGTGGGACTTCCACCGCGGAAGCCGATGACGCCAGGACCACGCTAAACGCGAAGACCGCAAAGATTGCCAGTCCGAGTACGTGAGTCTTTTTCATTTTATCTAACCTTCCCCTCATCCGAGGCCTGGTTGAGCCCCTTCCGAGGCTTGAGATTGGCCGACCAGAGCACTCGTCGTAGGTCAGAGAGCGCCAAGTACGACCCTTATCCACTGCATTGAGGATCCCGACTAATGGGATCTCGCCGCAAGCGTACCAGCCACCTTAACGTTGTGTCAAGCAAATGTGGCCTAGTGTTTCTCATTGGATGGGCGTCGGGGCGCTCGCGAGGCAAGCCCCCGATCGCGTGCTCCAGAGCCAAAATGGCACCCCGCGTGGCCAGCTCTCGCCAGCAGCGCGCAGCAGAGCAGAGCGCGCACGCCCGCAAGGGATCTTCCCGCCCGACGGGCGAGCGCAGCCGTCCCCCCGTCCAGTGGGGCCTGTCGTCGAGTCGAGCGAGCGCGGCGCTATCGAGCTTGCCGCCACCAACGGCATAGCGCAGCCCGCCACGAAAATAGGCCCCGAGCCGGGCGCTCGCGTTGCTTGCGAGGCGCCCAGACCCAGGGCCAATGCCCATTCGAGTCCCGGCCGGTTGGCAGGGGCCGAAGCGGGAGTCTTATCACACTTCGACGGCGCCCGCCAGTCCGAATTAAGCCTCAAACCAGGCTGCTGGAACTCGTCGGATCACGGCGGGAGCACGTTTTCCCTGCATACGCGCTCTTTTCCCGCGCGGCGCTCTCCTCGCGAAAAAGTCGGAGACAATTGCCGCTGGACATATGATCTAGCGTTCAACGCACGGCCAATGCCAGATGCCCGAGCGCGCGAGGTCAGATCAGCGCCCAAGCGCCACGCGCAGTGCCTCAGCCAGGCGCTCGACCCGGCCCTCGCACGTCTCCGTGTCCCGTTCGCCCGCCACTGTCGGATGGGAGTGCGAAGACAAATGCAGATGCTCGAGCAGATCACGTATGACGCCGGACGCCAGGCATTGGCCGACCAAGAGTCCCTGGTGGCCGGCATACAACAACGGACGGGCACGCTCTTGGCCGCCCACGCGCTTGTCGCCTCGTTCTTGGGCGGCGCCACACTTCGAGACCAGGGGTGCTCATGGCTTGCAGCCCTTGTGGTACATTAAGCACATGTCACCCCAGCCGCCGTCACCGGACAGGATCCCGGAGCTGTCGACAGACATCTTTATGGATCAGTTCCGCGGAGCATCGCGAAGGCGAGAAGCGCTTCGCCGTGAGGCTAAGAGACGCGCCCGGGCGGAGAACCCTGGACGCGTGTGGAGAATCATCCGCAGGATCACGCACTTGCGGTAGGACAGCCTCAGCGCCCTAGCACCGTGCGCAGTGTCTCAGTCACCTGCTCAACCTGACCCTCGCTGAGCTCGGGGAAGAACGGCAGCGCGAGCGAGCGAGCGGCGACGTCCTCGCAGACCGGGAACTCCCCCGGGCGGTGGCCGAAGCGCTCGCGATAGAAGCTCATCAGATGGATCGCCGGCAGGTAGGGCTTGCTCTGGACGCCAAGCCCGGCGAGCTTGCGCACCGTCTCGTCGCGGTCGACGTCGCGGGGCAGCTGCACGACGAACACGAACCAGCCACGCCGCTCGCCGTCGCGATCCTCGCAGGGAAGCTCGAGGCCCTCGACCCCCGCCAGAGCCTCGCGGTAGAGCCCCGCGACGCGCGCGCGGTCGGCGAGCATCCCCGCGAGCCGCCGCAGCTGCGCGATCCCCACGGCGCAGGCGATATCCGACAGGCGGTAGTTGAAGCCGAGCCGATCGTGATCGAGCCAGCCCATGTCGGGCGCGCGGCCCTGGTTGCGCTCGGAGTCGATCCGCGCCTTGGTTGCCTCCTCGCCAAGCGTGACCATCCCGCCCTCGCCCGTGGTGAGCTGCTTGTTGGCGTAGAAGCCGAACACAGCCGGGTTCCCGCGAGCCCCGATCGCGGTCCCGTCGGCATGGGCGCCCCCTAGCGCCTCGCAGGCGTCCTCGACGACCCCGAGCCCGTGCCGTGCCGCGATCGACTCGAAAGCCACCATGTCGGCGGGATAGCCAAAGATATGGACCGGCAAGAGCGCCCGCGTGCGCTCGCTGACAGCCGCCGCGGCCGCCTGCGGGTCGAGATTGAGCGTGAGCGGGTCGATGTCGGCGAAAACAGGCCGAGCCCGCTCATACAGCGCCACGTTCGCCGAGGCCACGAACGACAAGGGGCTCGTGATCACCTCGTCGCCATCGCCGACCCCAACCGCCCGCAGGGCCAAGTGCAGGCCGGCCGTCCCGCTCGACACGGCGGAGGCGAGCGCGCAGCCGACGAACTCGGCAAAGTGGCGCTCGAACTCGACTACGCGCGGCCCAAGCGACAGCTGCCCCGATCTCAGAGCGTCGACGACCGCCTGCTCCTCTGCCAGCCCGAGCACGGGCCGGGCGAGTGGGATCACAGACGCGAGGGCGCCGATGGCGCCCGTCCTTGCCGCGACTGCACGCCAACCTCCAAGGAGTCCACCAAAGCGTCCCAGGAGGCGGCGATCAGGTTCTCAGAGACCCCGATGGCGCCCCAGACGCGCTCGCCGTCAAACGCGTCGATCAACACCCGCGTGACGGCCCCCGTGCCCTTGGCCTCGTCCAGGATCCGCACCTTGAAGTTCACGAGATCGATCTCGCGCAGATGTGGATGGGTCTCTCCGATCGCCTGGCGCAGCGCGCTGTCGAGCGCGTGCACAGGCCCATTGCCCTCGGCGGTGCAGACGAAGCGGCGCTCGTGTGGCCCAGGCGGCGCCCATATCTTGATCGTGGCCTCGGTCTCGACGGCGCCGTCGGCGCGCTTCTCGACGAGCACGCGCCATGACTCCAGGCGGAAGAGCGGCTCGTAGACACCCGCCTCGCGGCGCATCAGCAGCTCGAACGAGCCGTCGGCGGCCTCGAACTGGTAGCCCTCGTGCTCGAGCCGCTTGACACGCTCGACCGTGCGCGCGGCGCCCTCCTCGTCGAGCTCGATGCCGGCCTCCGCGGCCTTCTCGATCACGGTGCCGCGGCCGGAGAGCTCTGAGACGAGCACGTCGCGCGTGTTGCCGACAAGCTCGGGGGCGACGTGCTCGAACGTGGCGGCGTCGGAGCGCACCGCCGCGGTGTGCAAGCCGGCCTTGTGCGCGAAGGCGTGCTTGCCGACATACGGCTGTGCGGGGTCGGGCGTGCGGTTGAGCAGCTCGTCGAGCAGGTGCGCGGTCTCGGTCAGCCGCACGAGGCGCTCGGGTGGGAGGACTTCGATGCCCATCTTCAGCTGCAGGTCGGCGACGATCGTGACGAGGTTGGCGTTGCCGGTGCGCTCGCCGATGCCGTTGATCGTGCCCTGCACCTGCGTGGCCCCAGCTTCGACGGCGACGAGCGTGTTGGCGACCGCGCAACCGGCGTCGTCGTGCGTGTGGATCCCGAGCTCGACGTCGGGCAGCGAGTGGCGCACCGCCTCGAAGATGGCGCGCACGTGCCCGGGCAGCGTGCCGCCGTTGGTGTCGCACAGCACGACCCGCTCGGCGCCCGCGAAGTAGGCGGCGCGCAGCGTGTCGAGCGCGTAGCCGCGGCTGAGCATGTAGCCGTCGAAGAAGTGCTCCGCGTCGAACAGCACGCGCTTGCCCTGCTTGACCAGGAAGGAGATCGATTCGCCGATCATCGTGATGTTCTCCTCCGGAGAGACGCGCACGACCTTCTCGACCTGCATCGGCGAGCTCTTGCCGACGATCGTGCAGACGGGCGCGAACGAGTCCGCGAGCACGCGCAGGCCCTCGTCGGCCGCGGCCGGGGTCTCGCGGCGGCGGGTCATCCCGAACGCGGCGATCTCCGAGACGGCGAGCGTCTCCTCGGCGAGCAGCCCGAACAGCTCTTGCTCCTTCGGGTTGGACGCCGGGAAGCCCGCCTCGATCAGGTGCACCCCGAGCGCGTCGAGCGCGTGCACGACGCGCAGCTTCTCCTCGGCGGTCAGGCTCATGCCGCCTCCCCCCATGCCGTCGCGCAAGGTGGCGTCGTAGAGCTGTATGTCGGTCATCAGCCCGTGGGGCTCGTGGCGCTCGGCGTCGCGACGGTCACGACGTCGAGCCATTCGCGGTAGCGCTCGGAGCGGCCGTGGATCGCGTCGTCGAACGCGCTCTGGAGCAGGCGCGTCACCTCTCCCGGCTTGCCGGAGCCGACCTTGTGGTCGTCGACCTCGACGACCGGCACGAGCTCGGCGGCGGTGCCCGACATGAAGACCTCGTCGGAGAGGTACAGCTCGGCGCGCGCGATGTTGCGCTCGACGACCGTGTAGCCGAGGTCTGAAGCGAGCTGCATGATCGAGCGGCGCGTGATGCCGTCGAGGATCGAGTTGTGGTGGCCGGGCGTGACGATCTCCCCGGCGGCGACGATGTAGATGTTCTCGCCGGTGCCCTCGCACACGTGGCCGTGGTCGTCGAGCAGGATCGCCTCTTGGTAGCCGGCCTTCATCGACTCGACCTTGGCGAGCACGTTGTTGAGGTACTGACCCGAGGCCTTCGCGTGCGGGATCAGCGAGTCGGGGCTGATGCGCCGCCACGAGGAGACCTTCGCGCGGATGCCGTTTGCCATGCCGTCCTCGCCCAGGTATGTGCCCCACTCCCAGCAGGCGATCGTCACGTCCACGGGCGCGTCCATCGGGTTGAGGCCCATCGAGCCGTAGCCGCGATAGACGATCGGGCGGA
This sequence comes from uncultured Solirubrobacterales bacterium, assembly GCA_963764655.1. Lineage (GTDB taxonomy): Bacteria > Actinomycetota > Thermoleophilia > Solirubrobacterales > Solirubrobacteraceae > Palsa-744. The sequence goes on along the minus strand of CAVXTI010000001.1, from coordinate 275,035 downwards.
TGTAGCAGGAGCGCAGGTTGTTGCTGGCCACCAGCTCGCGCGCGGCGCCCTGCAGCTCCTGCGCGGTGTAGGGCACGGGCATGTAGTACAGCTCGGCCGAGCGCAACAGCCGCTCCATGTGCTCGGCGTTGCGGAACACGGCGGGACCCAGCTCGGTGTCGTAGCAGCGGATGCCCTCGAAGACACCCGTGCCGTAGTGCAGCCCGTGCGTCAGGACGTGGACCTTGGCGTCCTCCCAGGCGAGCAGCTCACCGTTCATCCATATGAGGTCGCATGTCTCCACTTTCTCGTCTCCTGGTTAGAGCTGCTCGAGCACCGCGCGCGTCGCCTCCGCCGTGCCGGCCTCACCACCGAGATCGGGGGTGCGCAAGCCATCTTGAAGCGCGCGCTCGACAGCCGATTCTACAGCCGCCGCCTCGCTTTCCAAACCAAGGCCGTGACGCAGCATCATGGCGGCGGACAGGAACATCGCCAGCGGGTTGGCGATCCCGCGGCCAGTGATGTCGGGCGCCGAGCCGTGCACGGGCTCGAACAGGCCCCCGCGAGCCCCACCTCCCTTCCCTTCCCCGTCAGGGGAAGGGGTGGTTGCGGGAGGGGCGCCCAACGAGGCACTTGGGAGCATCCCGATCGAGCCGGTGATCATCGCGGCCTCGTCGGAGAGGATGTCGCCGAACATGTTCTCGGTGAGGATCGTGTCGAAGTGGCGCGGCGCGGAGACGAGCTGCATCGCGGCGTTGTCGACGAGCACGTGCTCGAGCTCGATGTGGGGGAACTCGCGGGAATGCACCCCGATCACGACCTCGCGCCACAGGCGCGAGGTCTCGAGCACGTTGGCCTTGTCGACGCTCGTCACCTTGGAGCGCGCCGCGCTGAGCGCGATGCGCGCGATCCGCTCGATCTCCTCGCGCGAGTAGGCGCACACGTCGGAGGCGTAGTCCTCGGTGCGGGTCTTCTCGCCGAAGTAGATCCCGCCGGTGAGCTCGCGCACGACGAGCAGGTCGACGCCCTCGATCCGCTCGCGCCGCAGCGGCGAGGCCTCATATAGTGCGGGCAACGGCTTTACGGGGCGCAGATTCGCGTACAGGCCGAGCCCCTTGCGCAGCCCGAGCAGCCCCTGCTCGGGACGCGGCGCTTGTGGATCGGTGGTGTCCCACTTCGGCCCGCCGACAGCCGCGAGCAGCACGGCGTCGGCGTCGCGACAGGCCGCGAGCGTCTCATCGGTCAGCGCCGCGCCGTGCAAGTCGATCGAGGCGCCTCCGAAGGGATGGGACTCGAAGTGGAAGTCGCCCACGGCGCGCAGCACCTCGAGCGCGGGCGCAAGGATCTCAGGGCCGATCCCGTCGCCGGGAAGCGTCACGATGCGATGTGCCATGTCTCTCCTATCGGGCGGTTTGAGCGCTCAGAGGGTTGCAGGCCGGCTACAGCGCCGTAGTCACCGGCCCAGAGCGCTCGCGCGAGCTTTCGTAGTCGGCGATCGCCTGCTCCTGCGTGAGCGTGGCGCCGATGTCATCCAAGCCCTGTAGCAGCCGCCGGCGGATCTCGTGGTCGATCTTGAAGGCCACCTGGCGCCCGACGAAGCGCACCTCTTGAGCTTGGAGGTCGATCTCCCCCTCGCCGGCGCGCGCCAGCGAATGACAGTCCTCCTCGCTGAGCACGACCGGGAGCAATCCGATCTTGGTGCAGTTGGAATAGAAGATGTCGGCGAACGAGGGCGCGACGATCGCCTGGAAGCCGTAGTCCTGCAGGCCCCAGGGGGCGTGCTCGCGCGAGGAGCCGCAGCCGAAGTTGCGCCCCACTATGAGGATCGGGTTGGCGGGCAGGCTCCAGCCGGGCTCCTTGGCCCAGTCGTAGAAGAGGAACTCACCGAAGCCGGTGCGCTCGACGCGCTTGAGGAACTGCTTGGGCATGATCTGGTCGGTGTCGACGTCGGCACGGTCGAGATGTGTGACAGGCCCTGCGATCTTGCTTATGGGCTCCATGTTCAGCTCCAATCGCGGATGTCGGTGAAGTGACCCTCGATCGCCGCGGCGGCTGCCATCTGCGGCGAGACGAGATGCGTGCGTCCTCCCCGCCCCTGGCGCCCCTCGAAGTTGCGGTTAGAGGTGGAGGCGCAGCGCTCGCCGGGGGCGAGGATGTCGGGATTCATGCCCAGGCACATGGAGCAGCCGGCGACGCGCCAGTCGAAGCCGGCTGCACGGAACACTTCGTCGAGCCCCTCGGCCTCGGCTTGGGCCTTCACCTGCTGGGATCCGGGTACGACCATCGCGTTGACGGTGGAGGCGACCTTGCGCCCCGCAACGACCTCGGCGGCGGCCCGCAGGTCGCCGATGCGCGAGTTGGTGCACGAGCCGATGAACACGCGATCGATGGCGATTTCCTGGATCGGGGTGCCGGCCTGTAGATCCATGTAGGCAAGCGCGCGTTCGGTCGCCTCGCGGTCAGCGGGTCTGTCGAAGTCCTCGGGAGAGGGCACCGAAGCGCCGACCGGGGCCACCATACCGGGGGTCGTCCCCCATGTCACCTGCGGCGAGAGCGCGCCGGCGTCGACGGCGACATCGGCGTCGTAGGCGGCGCCCTCGTCGCTGTGAAGCGAGCGCCAGCCCTCTATCGCGGCGTCGAGATCGGCGCCGGTGGGCGCGCCAGGACGCTGTGACTCGAACCATCCGAACGTGACGTCGTCGGGTGCGATCATGCCGGCACGCCCGCCGGCCTCGATTGTCATGTTGCAGACGGTCATGCGCCCCTCCATGGAGAGCGCCTGGATCGCAGGGCCGACGTACTCGACGACGTGTCCGGTCGCTCCACCGACGCCGATCTGGCCGATCGTGCCGAGGATCAGGTCCTTGGCGGTGACCCCGAAGCCGAGCTCGCCCTGGTAGCGAATCCGCATCGAGCGCGGACGCTGCTGGACCATGCACTGCGTCGCCAGGACGTGCTCGACCTCGCTCGTGCCGATCCCGAACGCGAGCGCGCCGAAGGCGCCGTGCGTCGCGGTGTGCGAGTCGCCGCAGACGACCGTCATGCCAGGCTGGGTGACGCCAAGCTCCGGGCCGATCACGTGCACGATCCCCTGCCGCTCGGAGCCAAGCGAGTAGATGGGCACGCCGAACTCGGCGCAGTTGCGCTCGAGCGTCTCCACCTGCACGCGCGAGAGCTCGTCCTTGATGCGCGCCGCGACTGGCGTCCCATCCGTCGGCGTGTTGTGGTCGGCTGTGGCCAGCGTCCGATCTGGGCGTCGCACCTCGCGCCCGGCGAGCCGCAGTCCGTCGAACGCCTGCGGGCTCGTGACCTCGTGCACCAAATGCAGGTCGATGTACAGCAGCCCGTTGGCAACCTCGTGGGCCTCCCAGATCTTCTCGAACATCGTCTTTTGTGTGCTCATCGTGCTCTCTCTTGGTTTCCAGGGATGGGCGTTATCTCAACTGCGGCGCAGACCGGCGCTCACGACGGCTAGAAATGCCGCCGGCGCGTCAGTCGGGTTCTCGAAATGGTGGGGAAGGTCAGCGTCGAACGTCACGCAATCGCCCTCCCCAAGCTCGTAGCGCTGGCCGTCGCACACCAGCACAACCGAGCCACGCTCGATAAACGCCGTCTCACGGCTGCCAGGCTCGTGCATCGGCGGATCGTCGGGCGCGCCGGTAGCCCCACCCGCCGCCAGCGTGTGACGCGAGAGCTCCGAGCGCTGCCCGGGCTGCGCGGCGGTCATCACCTCGAAGCGATGACCTCGCCGCTTATTGCCCCCTCCCCCACGCTCGTCGGCCCTCACGATCGTGACGGCGCCGCTCTCGTCCAAGCGCAGCAGCTGCGAGAGGCGCAGATCCAGCCCGGACGCGATCCGAGCGGCGACCGTCAGTGTGGGGCTGGTCTCCCCCCGCTCCACCTGCGAGAGCATCGGCGCGCTGACCCCGCTGCGCTCGGCCAGGTCGCGCAGCGACAGCGAGGAGGCCTCGCGCAGCGCCTTCACCCGCGCGCCGATCACGGCGGAGTCAAAAGCTTCCCAGCGCGCGTCCGACGCCGGGCTCTTCTCACGTTTCCTGACCTTCGCAGGCTCCATACACGCGTACGTTATCACGTACGAGGCTTCCCCGCGCCGAGAATCGTCGCACCCCACCGGTACAAACAGTCGATGGCCCCAGCCACCGGAACAGCCCTGCTCATCCTCGTCGCGTTCGTGCTCCCAGGCTTCATAACGCTGGTCGCACGCGAGACGACGTACGTCGTGCGCGACGCGGTCACGCCATTTGAGCGCCTACTGCTGTCGCTCAGCTATAGCGCGCGCATCTACGGGATACTGCTTGCGGCATCCTTCCTCCTCGGAGCGAGCCCGGCCGACATCGCGGCTCTTTATCGCGGAGAGCAACCCCTGGGCGACTATCTCCTACTGGGAGGAGCGGCTCTGTTGATCCTGCCGATCGCGATCTCAGAGCTTGGACGCCGTTGGAATCAATCGAGGGACCTGCGGCCGACGCTTATGCGGACGCTCGGCATCTCAGCGACCCACACGACCAAATCGGGCTGGGACCATTTCTTTCGGGACGGCATCGAGACACTGGTCCTCCTCACACTCGACGACAAGCGCGTGGTGGGAGGCTACTTCGGCCAAACGAGCTTGGCCGCATACTCGGACGACACACAAGACATCTTCCTGGAGCGCAGATGGGAACTGGACGAAGAGGGGTGGTTTCTGCGGCCATCGCCCTCGAGTCTCGGTATCTGGGTCCCTCACCACCACATCGTCTCCATCGAGATGTATCAACCGCAACTTTCAAGATCGGCGAAAGATGAACGACCGCTACAATCATTCTGTGTACAAAAAACTACATAAGCGCATCGAAACGCTATGGCGTCGATGGGTCCCGGAAGAACCAGCGCACGCCATTGAAACGCGTGCCGGCTGGATGCTTCGAAGCGCAGGCCCGGAGCCAACCGTCCCACCTCCCAAGCCCGGCGACTACAGGGCAAGGGCAAAGCGTCCGGGCGACGAGCCTAGGAGGCTTTAGCGAAACGCGGAAGGCTAATGCCCATGCGGGGATCGTAGCTGCCGGATCGGGGGCCATACCCCAAGGTCGGACGCTCCGTACCCAAGACGACGATTCGGACCCCGAAGAATCCGGCGAAAGCGGAAATGATCGGCCCGGTGAGGGCCGATGAGTCGGCGATCAGCGCAGGAAGGCCGCCAAGGGGCCAAACACGTCCTGGGCGATGCTGGTTGTGATCGCCTGGAGTGTGGCGACTACGGGTTCGCCAAATGCGGGCGAACCCTCGCTAAACGATACGAAGTAAGGGAGTTGCAGTTGCATCTCCATGTTGCCCTCGCTGTCGGGGGCGAGCGAGAACCGGATTACCTCTGCGCCATGGTCAACAGGGCCGCTGGAGTATTGGATGTTGCTGATTACGCCGGATATAAGATTGAGGCTGATCCCCTTCTTGGCGGGGACGACAACATGCAGCGTTCGGTGCTTGTCGAGGTTGCAGAGCCGGTCAAGAATCCAAAGGGGGTCCTTCTCAAACGCCGGATTCCCTCGCTGATGAGGTTGCAAAGCCTCGATGATTGCCTTCGCGACTGGGTCGATTGCCCCGATCTTCTTCGTGATGAGGTTCTGATCCGGGGCCGTCAGACCGTAGATCGGGAATTCGGAGTTCTTGGCAACCTCACAGGGAAGGGGGGTGCCGGTGTGATGCTCGGCGAGTTCAAAGGCAAGATGATCGAGCGCAGACCGAAAACCATAGAGGCAATCACCGACGGCGAGAGCCCACTGGGCCTTGGGCTGTTCCCTGAGCATTGCGGTACCGACCCGTTCGCCAGTCTGTGCTTCTACGTGAACATCAACCGTGTAGGGGTTCGTAGCGATCCACGCATCCATTTCAGCCTCAAGCGTTTTCATCTGCTGCACCGCGTGGTGGAACTTGGCTTGGAAGCTCATAGGCGACCGCAGGCTACCCGACAAGACAATTCTACGCGGCGAGTGCCTGCACACGCGAACGATTCAGCGCACACGTCAACTGAGAGAGGATCGTGAGATCGGCATGAAACCGCACACGCTCGATCCTGCGCACTCTGAGCGGTGCGAGAGCCCATTCGTTCTTGAGCCTGCCGAACGCACGCTCGACGGATGCACGGCCACGGTAGAGCCCATTCCAGCGCAGTGTCTCACGAGGGATCAATGGATGGAGACGGTCAGCCTTGATCCACTTGGATTTTATGGCACATTCACCTGTAGGACAACGCCACTTCGTTGCCTTACGGTCGTAGTCGGCTCCCGCAAAAGCGCCACTCGCCGTGCTCGCATGTCGGAGGTTTGTGATCGCCACGTTTGACGGCTGGGGTCTGCTTCAAGCAGATGATTGGTCGGATATTGCGGTCCTCGCACGCCTCATAGACCGGGCCGTTGTCGTAGCCCTTATCGAGAGCGCACGTCTCGGGATTGAATCCGAAGCCCTTGAGCTTGTCGAGCAATGGCGGGACGGTCGGGGATTCGTTCATGCGGCCCGTCTCGACGGTCCACGCAAGCGGAAGATCGGTCTTGGCGCACACGGCCATATGGAGCCGGTAGCCATAGAACCCGCCCCCCTTCCTTGTCGATACAGCGGATCTATGCCCCCAGGAGGCGTCAGGGTCGGAATACTTCTCGCGTTCGGGGCCGTTCTTGTACTTGAAGCGTTGCCCGTTCGCATAAGCAGGCATGTCGGAGGCGTCGATAGCGACATCCCAGCCGAGGACGGGGTTCCGCTTCTTCAACTCCTTAAGCACACGAGCGATGCAGCCTTGCAAGAAGTCCGCATGGTCGCGGAGCTTTGCCGTGAAGCGATAGCACGCATACACGGACGGCACATCGCCGCCAGGCGCAATCACGGCCGCGAGTGCCGAATGCTCCTTGACGAGCGCCACTGTGCGCGTCCACGTCGGTATCGCATAAAGCGACTTGGCGAGCGCCATACCGATCATCGACCGCAGCGGATAGCCCGGACGGCCCGTCCAGCGGGTCGTTTGAAGCTCATCTATGAGACGGGAGACCTCGGATGATTCGAGGGTGTCCGACAGGTCTTTGGCGACAGATCGCCGTGCTACGTTCTGGGTGGTCATGGAGCGCTATCTCCTTGATCCAGACCCCCGGGCGTTGGCGCGTCGCGGGGGTCACTTTTAGTAGATGTAGAACAACCGAACTTACACGATGGTTCGGACGGAAAAACGGGCGTCGGTGGCTCGCTCTAGAGTGCGGGCAATGTCGAAGAAGACGATGCCCCCAATCGGCGCATCGGGGGCTCTTTACGTGCTGGCTATAGCCGCCGGAAAGCTAATCAGCGGATCGCTGGCTGTCGCCTTGGCTGTAGCGGCAACCATCGTGCTACTTCTTGTCGTCGCAGGTTACGAGCGCGTGCAGCGCCACCTCCCCGACCTGGGGAGACTGCCATTCGTAGTCGATCACGGGCTGCATACAAAGGCTCCCACGCAAGGAGAGATCACAAGTACTCCAGTTCATGCGCCCGCATCGCCCGCTGTCGTTGCCCGGCCAGCGTCATCCCTTCTTCCGCCAGGGCACGCCTTGATGACCGCCATCCAACAAACCAAGCCGTTATCCCAACTGGAGCGCTTGACGGCGCTCTATTACGAGGGCGAACAGCTACAGGCAGTCATCCTCTTGAGTGGCGCAGCCATTCCGGGCGATCTTTTGCGTGGGACAGCAAAACAACGGCAGGTAGAGCGCGAGCGGTGGGCGCGAGACTGGGATAAGCGAGTTCTCAATATTCTTGCTGATGACATTCGTCCGAAGTGGATCGCGGCAGCCACGCTTTCCGAGTACAAGTTGGACCCGGCAAGCACGATCACTGGCGTAAAGGCATTTCTAACGGCGAAGCTTGCCTGCCTCAAGGAAATCGTCGGTCAACTGGATGAAGACCAATGAGAAGCGCCACGCCCAATCCGGCGACGTGGCGCTCAGGCGTCTCAGGCCGCTATCTGATCGAAGTACAGCGCAGCGCGCGTGGGGAAGATGAGCCCGTCGCTGGTGTGGTGGATTAACCCGGCACCGTTGAGTCGCATGATCGCGTCAAGCGTGTCCTCACGATCGACATGGCTGTCGGTGCGATCACGGACAAGCTCCTCGACCGACCACGGCCGCTGATCTTCGGCGAGGAGCAGCCGGTGCAACACGCCCCAATCGTTCATGTTCTCCGCGTCGGCTACTGGGTTAGGCTCTTGTTGCATCGGAAGGTCCTGCCTTTCGGTGCCACGGCCCCAGGGCAGTTCACGCTGTCGCTGGGGCCAATTTCTAGGATGAGGGCGACGCTAGACTACCGTGGCGATGTCCGCAAGCCGTTTCGCCACTCGTTTCGCCAAACCCTCCTAGGAGGGTCTAGTAGGGTGCACTGAAACATCCGCCACGGAATTGCCCTATGCCGCTGCCTCCGGCATCCCAACCCCGCGCTCGCCCTCCCGCGCCCGCATCACGCTAACCGACAGCGCCCGCACATACGCGCGCGCGGCCGCCTCGATGATGTCTGTGGAAACGCCCTGGCCAGCGCCGGTCTGGCCCTGGACCTCGACGACGACCGAGACCTCGCCGAGCGCGTCCTGGCCCTCGGTGACCGCGTCGACGCGGAACTCGCGCAGCGACGCCTCGACGCCCGTGGCCGCATTGATCGCGCGGAAGATCGCGTCGACCGGCCCGTCCCCTGAGGAATCGCCCTCTTTGACCGTGCCGTCCTCGACGCTGACGCGCACGCGCGCGTGGGGCGGCTCGGAGGAGGACGCCTGCACCTCGAAGTCGACGAACGCGTACGTCGCCACGTCGTCGCCACGCAGCTCCTCCGTGACCAGCGCCTCCAGGTCCATCGCGGTCACCTGCTTCTTGCGGTCGGCGATCTCCTTGAAGCGCTTGAAGGCCGTGTTCAGCGCCTGGCCGTCGACCTTGAAGCCCATCTCCTCCAGCGCCTGGCGCAGGGCGTGACGCCCCGAGTGCTTGCCGAGCACGATCGCGTTGCTCTTCAACCCGACGGTCGTCGCGTCCATGATCTCGTAGGTGGCGGGCTCCTTCAGGACTCCGTCCTGGTGGATGCCGGCCTCGTGCGCGAACGCGTTGCGCCCGACGATCGCCTTGTTGGGCTGCACCGGGTAGCCCGTCAGGCGCGAGACCAGGCGGCTCGTGCGCGCGATCTCGGTCGTGTCGATCCCCGTCCACAGGCCCAGGGCGGGCTCGCGCGTGCGCAACAGCATCACGATCTCCTCCAGGGAGGCGTTGCCGGCGCGCTCGCCGATGCCGTTGACGGCGCACTCGACCTGGCGGCAGCCGGCTTGCACTCCCGCCAGCGAGTTGGCGACCGCCAGGCCCAGGTCGTCGTGGCAGTGCACCGAGACGACCACGTCGCGCAGGTCTGGGACCAGCCGGTACAGCTCCTCGAACATGGCGGCGTACTCCGCCGGCATCGTGTAGCCGACCGTGTCGGGCACGTTGATCGTGGTGGCGCCCTCCTCCAGCGCGATCTGGATGACCTCGGCCATGTAGGGCACATCCGAGCGCGAGCCGTCCTCGGGGGAGAACTCGACGTCCTCTGTGTAGGAGCGCGCGTGGGCAACGGCTGCCTTGACCTGACCCTTGACGTCATCGCGCGTGGTTTGCAGCTTGCGCTCGATGTGAATGTCGCTGGTCGCGATGAATGTGTGAATCCGCGGGCGCTCGGCGTCCCTGACCGCCTCCCAGGCGGCGTCGATGTCTTGCTTTGCCGTGCGTGCCAGGCCGCAGATGACCGGTCCTTCGACCTCGCGGGAGATCGCCTGCACCGACTCGAAGTCGCCGGGCGAGGTGATCGGGAAGCCCGCCTCGATGACGTCGACGCCAAGGCGCGCCAGCTGGTGTGCGATCTCCAGCTTCTCCTGCTTGTTCAGGGATATCCCGGGCGACTGCTCGCCGTCGCGCAGGGTCGTGTCGAACACCCTGACGCGGTCGCGCTCGTCTCGTTGCGCTGCTCTCGTGTCACTCATGTCGTCCTCACTCTTCCTGTTCTCTCGCTTGAACGCTTCTCCTTGTGTTTGCGGCTACGCGGCCGCCACGCGCTATTCCCCCCGAGGGGGGAGCAGCAGGAGAAGCGCAAGGGAGAACTGGAACGGCATGCGCCACGCAGGGTAGCACCCGCGCGCCGACATCGCCAGGGCCTTTACGGCACCAGCACGACCTTGCCGAAGTTGCGCCGCTGCGTGAGCATGTCGTGCGCGGCGCCCGCCTCCTCGAAGCTGAACGTGCCCGCGATCACGGGCTCGATCGTGCCGTCCTCGAGCAGCTCGCGCAGCGGCTCGATCCACGGTTCGAGCGTCTCGCGGTCCTTCCACAGCGTGAGCATGTTCAAGCCGACGACGGCCTTCGATTCGGACAGCATCTTGACCGAGGCAAAGCGCGGCATGCGCGCGACGGTGCGCAGCGCGGGGACGAGTTTGCGCTTGGCGCCCGACACGGCGGCCGAGACGCCGAACGCGATCAGGCGCCCGCCCGGGCGCAGCAGGTTGTAGCTGGTGCGCAGGCTGCGCCCGCCGATCGGATCGAGGATCACGTCGAAGCGCGGCAGCCCACCCTTCATAGACACGTCCCGATAGTCGAGCACGTGGTCGACGCCCAGCTCGCGCAGGCGCTCGTGCTTGGCGGGCGAGGCGGTGCCGTAGATCTCACCGGCGCCGAAGCGCCGCGCGAGCTGGATGGCGGCGACGCCGACGCCGCCGCCGGCGGAGTGGATCAGCACGCGCTCGCCGGGCTGCAGGCTGCCATAGCCGACGAGCGCGGCCCACGCGGTGGCGTAGTTGACGGGGATCGCCGCGCCCTGCTCGAAGCTGAGTCGCTCGGGCAGCTCGACGCAGTCGCGCTCGGGGACGGTCACCTGCGTGGCGTAGCCGCCGAACTTGGTGCCGGCCAGCACGCGCTGGCCGTGCGTGAGCTCCTCGACGCCGTCGCCGAGCGCGACGACGGTGCCGGCGACCTCATAGCCGACGGTGCACGGCGGCTTGGGCGCGTCCGGATACAAGCCGACGCGCGCCGCCACGTCGGCGAAGTTCACGCCGCAGGCGGCCACGTCGATGCGCACCCAGCCGGGTCGCAGAGCTGGGTCGGCGCGTTCGGCGACCTTCAGAACCTCCGGCCCACCGTGCTTGGTGATCTCGACCACGTGCATGGCGAATGAGATTACTCGATTATTTGGGATTTTGGGTCGTGCTTGATTGCACGAGGTCGCAGACTGGTCGGGACGAAGCCTTTAGTCCTTGCGCGCTTCCCAAAAAACCTCGTACTGGCTGTCGCGCGGGCGCCCGACTTTGCCGCTGCCGCGGAAGGTGCTCGTCAACGTCATCCCAAGGGCGGCGTAGATGTCCTTCAGCTCCTCGACGGTGTACAGGCGCGAGCTGTAGGGGATCGGGTCGAGCTTCTCGAAAACCTCGCCGATCCAGATCGAGGCGGCGGTCCCTTCGAGGCGGCGGCGCTTGGCGTTCCAGCGGTGGTCGGTCAGTTCGACCGCCTCGGCGCCCATGATCCACGTCTTCTCCGGCATGTGCCTCTCCGCGAACAGCACGTTTGGGGTCTGCCCGAGATGGCGTCCGGCGGGCCGCAGCGCGTTCGCGATCACCTCGAAGGTGCGCAGGTTCTCCGCGTCGGACTCGAAGTAGCCGATCCCGCCATCGTTGAAGGTGACGACGATCTCGAACTCGTCGTGGAAGTCGAGCTCGCGCAGGTCGGCCTGCACGAACTCGGCGCTCAACGACTGCTCGGCGGCGGCGCGCCGGCCCACCTCCACATTCGCCTCGAGCAGCTCGACGCCGAGCACCGAGAACCCCCGACGCGCGAGCTCGAGCGAGTGCCGGCCGGTGCCGCAGCCGAGGTCGAGGACCCGCTCGCCGCCCGCGGGTTTGAGCATCGTGACGAAGCGGTCGACTTCCGAGACGGTCTTATCCGCCCACGGGAGCTTGTCCATCTCCGGCGGATAGGCGGAGCGGTACCAGTCCTCCTGAATCTCGAGCTCGGCCATCGCCGGCCATTTTATTCAAATGGCCAGATCAATGGCAACTGATCAATTCACGCCGGCTGGGCTTCGCCCGCGCACGTCAGCTCAGCACGACCGCCCAGCCCGCCACGAAGCCCTCGGACGCGACGATCTCCTCCACGACCGCGGCTGGGACCTGCGCATCGGTCGTGACGACCATCGCGGCCAGGCGCTGCTCGTCGCCGTCGGGGGTGTGGCCCACGGCGGCCGAGGAGATGTTGATCCCGCGCTTGCCGAAGATCGTGCCCACGCGCCCGATCATGCCGGGCAGGTCCGCGTAGCGGAAGACGCACACGTTCGGCGTCAGCTCGATCGTCAGACGCCGACCCTGCACCTCGACGAGGTGCGGCACGCGGTTGGGGCCGATGCCGGTGCCGGCGACCGCCACCCGCTCTCCCCCAGCCACGACGGTCACACGGATCAGCTCGTTGAAGTCCTGGGCCTCCGAGACCGACTTCTCCTCGAGCACGATCCCGCGCTGCTGGGCGATAGTGAGCGCGTTGACGAGGTTCACCTGCTGCTCGCCGCGCCCTTCCAGCGCGCCGCAGACGACCGCGAGCGCGAGCATGCGCGTGTCGAAGTCGGCGATCCTGCCCATGAACGCCGCCTCGATCCGCTCGACCGAGCTGCCCGCGGCGAGCTCCATCGCCAAACGCCCGAGCTTTGAGGCAAGCGGCAGAAACGGCGCCAGCACCTCCATGTCCTCCGCCCCGACGGAGGGGATGTTGACGGCCGTTGAGACGACCCCGCCCGTCAGCGCGGCGACGACCTGCTCGGCGCTCTGATAGCCGGCCCTGTCGGTCGCCTCGGCTGTCGAGGCGCCGAGGTGCGGGGTGACGACGACGTTCGGGTAGCCGTGGAACAGCGGATACTCGGTGATCGGCTCCGAGGGAAACACGTCGAGCGCGGCGCCGCCCACCTTGCCCGAGTCGAGCGCGTCCTTGAGCGCCGCGTCGTCGATCAGCCCGCCGCGCGCGACGTTGAGGACGCGCACGCCGTCGCGCATCCTGGCGAACTGCTCGGCGTCCATCCAGCCTTCGGTCTCGGGCGTCTTGGGCAGATGGATCGTGAGGAAGTCGGCCTGCGCGCACACCTCGTCGGAGCTGGCTGCCTTCTCGACGCCCAGCTCGCGGTAGCGCTCGGCGGAGACGTAGGGGTCGAAGGCAAGCACACGCATGCCGAATCCCTTGGCGCGCTGGGCAACGAGCTGCCCGATGCGCCCGAAGCCGACGATGCCAAGCGTCTTCTCATATAGCTCGACGCCTGAGAACTTCGAGCGCTCCCACTTGCCGCTCGTGAGCGAGGCGTGCGCGCGGGGGATGTTGCGCGCAAGTGCCAAGAGCAGCGCCATCGTGTGCTCGGCGGCGGTGACGACATTCGACTCGGGCGCGTTGGCGACGACGATCCCGCGACGCGTGGCAGCCTCGACGTCGACGTTGTCCACGCCCACCCCGGCGCGTCCGATCACGCGCAGGTTGGTGGCCCGGGCGATCAACTCGGCCGTCAGCTTCGTGGCCGAGCGGATCAGGATGCCGTGGTAAGCGCCGATCCGCTCCCCCAGCTCGTCGTCTGTCCAGTCGATGCCGAGGTCGACGTCGAAGTGCTCCCCGAGCAAGTTGACCCCGGAGTCGCCGACCTTCTCCTTGACGAGCACCTTCAGGCGTTCGTCGTTCATTGGGCGATCCTCTCCACCACCCAGTCGATGCAGCTTGTGAGCGCCTGCACGTCGTCGGGGTCGACAGCGGGGAACATGCCAATGCGCAAGCTGGTTGCGCCCCAGCTTGCGGTAGGGCTCGACGTCGACGATCCCGTTCGCGCGCAGGGTGGACGCGAGCAGCTTCGCGTCGACGCTCTCCTCGAAGTCGATCGTGCCCACGACAAGCGAGCGGTTGGCCGGAGCGGTGACGAACGGCGTCGCGAAGGTGGAGCGCTCTGCCCACTCATACAGGTGCGAGGAGGAAGCGGTGGTGCGCGACACACACCAAGCGAGGCCGCCCCCCTCGAGCATCCAGCGCAGCTGGTCGGCCAGCAGGAACAGGGTGGCGATCGCCGGGGTGTTGTAGGTCTGGTCCTTCACGGAGTTTTCGAGCGCAATCGGGAGTGAGAGCGACGCGGGCGTGAAGCGCCCGGAGGACGCGATCCGAGAGATTCGCTCCAACGACGCGGGGCTGAAAAGCGCAGCCCAGAGCCCCCCATCCCCGGCAAAAGACTTCTGCGGAGCGAAGTAGTAGGCGTCGGCCTGAGAGACATCGACCGGGAGACCGCCGGCGCCGGAGGTGGCGTCGATCAGCACCAGCGCGTCACCGCCGCCCGCAGGGCGCAGGACGGGTGTCATCACGCCGGTGGAGGTCTCGTTGTGGGCCCACGCGAGAGCGTCCACAGCGTCCTGTCCCCCGTCCGATCCGGCGAGCGCCGCTTCGAGCTCCTGCTCACCCGGCGCGCTGCCCGGCTCGGCCTTCACGACGAGCGGGTCGGCAAGAAACGGAGCCTCGCTCGTGACGGTGGCGAACTTCTGGGAGAACTCACCGAAGCAGAGGTGTAGCGCCCGGCGCTCGATCAGCCCGAAGGCCGCGGCATCCCAAAAAGCGGTGGCGCCGCCGTTGCCGAGCACAACCTCATAGCCGTCAGGCAGCGAGAAAAGCTCGCGCAGACCTGCACGGATCTCCGCCACCAACCCCTTCACGGGGGCCTGGCGATGTGAGGTGCCCATCAGCGCGGCGCCATCGCGCGCCAAGCTCGCGAGCGCCTCGGGCCTGACCTTCGAGGGCCCACAGCCAAAGCGCCCGTCCGCGGGCTTCAGCTGCTCAGGTATCGCAAGTTGGGTGTCCCGCGCCATCTAGAAGGACGTCTGTATCCAGTCCATGTGGCTGCGCAGCTCGCCGCCGACGCGCTCGACCAGCGTGTCGGCCTGCTCGGCGCGCATGCGCTTGAAGCTCTCCTGGCCGGCGCGGTTCTCGGCGATCCACTCGCGCGCGAAGTCGCCGTTCTGGATCTCCGTGAGGATCTGGCGCATTTTCTCGCGCGTCTCCTCGGTGATGACGCGCTTGCCGCGCGTGTAGTCACCGTACTCGGCGGTGTTTGAGATCGAGTAGCGCATGCCGGCGAGGCCCTTCTCGTACATCAAATCGACGATCAGCTTCAGCTCGTGCATGCACTCGAAGTAGGCCATCTCCGGGTCATAGCCGGCGTCGACGAGCGTCTGGAAGCCGGCCTGCACGAGCTCGGAGGCGCCTCCGCAGAGGACGGCCTGCTCGCCGAAGAGGTCGGTCTCGGTCTCGTCCTTGAACGTGGTCTCGATCACCCCCCCGCGCGTGCAGCCGATGCCCTTGGCGTAGGCGAGCGCGAGCGCGCGGGCGTTGCCGGTCGCGTCCTGGGCGATGGCGATCAGGCCGGGGACGCCGCTGCCCTCGGTGAACTGGCGGCGCACCAGATGGCCGGGGCCCTTCGGGGCCACCATCGCGACGTCGACGCCCGCGGGCGGGGCGACCTCGCCGTAGTGGACCGAGAAGCCGTGGCCGAACAGCAGCGCGTTGCCCGCGGCGATCCCGTCTGAGATCTCCTGCCAGACCTGACGGTGAAGCTCGTCAGGCACGAGCATCATCACGAGGTCGCCGCGCGAGGCGGCCTCGACCGGCGAGAGCACCTCGAGGCCGTCGGCGCGCGCCTTCTCGACAGAGGAGGAGTCCTCGCGCAGGCCGACCACGACGCTGACGCCGGAGTCCTTCAGGTTGAGGGCGTGGGCGTGGCCCTGGGAGCCGTAGCCGATGATCGCGACGGTCTTGCCGCCGAGGAGCGTGAGGTCTGCGTCGTCGTCGTAGAGCATGGCGCCCAATGTATCCGACCGAGCCGCGAGGCGGCCGGTCGCCCGCTCTCAGGCTGTGCCGACTCCCACAAGCGTTCGCATTGGGATCTCCAGCGAGCCGTCCTCGGCGGTGTAGGGCGCAAAGCGCGCGGCGAGGCTCGCGCGGATCTCGCCTATCTCAGAGGCGGGTCGCGCAAGCACCGCGTCGTGGAAGGAGCGCGCGATGTCGAGCGTCGTCTCCCAGAACTCGTCGAAGCTCGCCGAGCGCTGCAGCAGGTCGAGCGGCTCGACCCACACCTCGTCGAAGCCGGCGCCCTCCAGCAGGTCGCGCAGCCTCCGCTTCTCACCGAGGGCGAACGGCCCGGGCGCGCCGGGAGCGGGCGGCTCGACGAGGCCGCGCTCGAGCAGCTCCGTGGCCGGCAGCAACGCCCACGGATTGTGCTCGATCGCATCCCAGGCGGCGAGTGCGACGCGCCCCTCGGGCCGCAGCACGCGGCGCGTCTCGGCCAGCGCGGCGGCGGGATCGGCCATCAGCATGTAGCCCCAGCGGCACAGCACCGCGTCCACGCTCGCGACCGGCAGATCGATCCATTCCGCGTTGAGCACCTGGAACTCGACGTTGGTGAGGCCCAGCTCGCCCGCCCGCTTGCGCGCCCCGTCCAGCATCGCGTCGGCCTGGTCGCTCGTGATGACCCCGCCGACCGGGGCGACGAGCTCGGCGGCGAGGAAGCCCGTCTCGCCGATGCCGGCCGCGAGCTCGAGCACGCGCTGGCCGGGCTGCGGGTCGACCGCGTCGATCATCCAATTCGACACGGGCGCCGAGAGGTCGCGCAGCGTCGCCTGGCGCGCAACCCAGCCGGAGGCCGCCTCTTCCCAGTGGGCGAGGCTCGCGACGCGGTGCTCGCGCGCCGTGTTCTTCTCGGGTCCTTCCTCAGGTTGAACGGTGCTCATCACAAGATCCCTCACAGCCCTCTGCGCAGAAGCTTGCCAGACGCGGTGCGCGGGAGCGGGCTCGAGGTGAGCTCGATCCGCTTGGGGACCTTGAAGGGCGCCAGCCTTGACGAGCAATGCTCGCGCAGCAGGCTCTCTTCCACGCTCGCTCCCGGGGCCGTCACGACGATCGCGGTGACGACCTCCCCCCACTGCCGATCCTCGCGACCGACGACCGCGGCCTCGAGCACCCCGGGGCACGCCTCGAGCACCGCCTCGACCTCGCTCGGCGCCACGTTCTCGCCGCCACTGACGATCGTGTCGGCCTTGCGCCCGCTGACGTGCAGGAAGCCCTGCTCGTCGATCCAGCCGAGATCGCCGGTGCGCAGACGTCCGCCCGCCGACAGCGCCGAGCGCGCGACGGTCGGGCCCGACAGCAGGATCTCCCCGTCCGCGGCGATCTCGGTGCGGTTGCAGAAAAGCGGCACGCCCGCGCCCACCTCGCGCGCCGACGCATCCTTGGCCCCAAGCGCACCATCGCTCGCTCCCACATCGCTCGCTCCCACATCCCTGTCTTCTGACGGCGACGGCGCGGTGGGCAGCGTGGCAAGCGGCGCGGTGGCCGCCTGCGAGCAGCACTCGGTGAGCCCGTAGGTCTCCACGACCGGCACGCCGGCCGCGCGCGCGCGGCCCACAAGCGCCGCGGGGACCGGCCCGCCGCCGGTGAGCGCGCAGCGCAGCCGCGGGGGGTCGCGCAGGCCCGCGTCGAGCAGACGCGTGAGCGTCGTCGAGACGAGCGAGACGAGCGTGATCCGCTCCTCGCCCAGCGCGGCGAGCACGCGGGCGGTGTCGAAACGCTCGTGAACGACTGCCGTGGTCGCGTAGATCGCGCTGCGCACGAGGATCGACAGGCCGCCGACGTGGGAGAGCGGCAGCGCGCACAGCCAGCGCTCCTCGGGGTCGACCCCGAGCGCGACGGCCGAGCCGAGCGCGCTCCACAGGAAGTTGCCGTAGGTCAGCTCGACCGGCCGCGGCGCGGAGGTCGTGCCGGACGTGTGGATCACCGCACAGACGGCGTCGAGGTCGTGGACGGGCTCGCCCTCGAACGCCACCGAGCCCGAGGCTTCTCGTGCCGAGAGCTCCAGCGGGCGCTCGACATGCACGTGCGCGCCCGTGTCCAGCGGGCGCTCGACGAGCACGTGCGCGCCCGCCAGCAGCCGCTCGCGCTCGGGGAGCGTTAGGCGCAGATCGACCGGGACCGCGACCGCGCCGAGCAGCAGG
This sequence comes from uncultured Solirubrobacterales bacterium, assembly GCA_963764655.1. Classification (GTDB taxonomy): domain Bacteria; phylum Actinomycetota; class Thermoleophilia; order Solirubrobacterales; family Solirubrobacteraceae; genus Palsa-744. The sequence continues at coordinate 257,007 of CAVXTI010000001.1, read as the reverse complement.
CACGCGTGCAGCGCCTTGGCGAACTCGATCCCGGGCTCGAGCGCGATCGCGACGCGCTCCCCGCGCCGCGCGCCACGCTCGACCAGCTCGCCCGCTCCAAGGCTCGCCGCACGCCACAACTCCGCATAGCTCAGCCGCGCGTCCGGGGCCTGGAGCGCCGTGACATCAGGCGCCGTCAGGGCGGCGCGCCGCAGCCATGCCTCGACCTGCATCGCTCACAGGCTAGCCTTCGCGATGAATCGTCGGCGCGCGCTCGACCGGGCGCGCTCGGCCCGGATAAGAGCGTTGGAGAGAGCCTTGACCACCATCTGGATCGCAGCAGGCAGCTACACGGACATCCGCTACGAGAAGTCGGGCGCGCTCGGATCCGAGCCCGCCCCCCGAATCGCGAAGATCACGATCGACCGTCCCGAGGTCAGAAACGCTTTCCGGCCGCAGACGGTCGTGGAGATCTCCCAGGCGCTCGAGCAGGCACGCGAGGACCCCGAGGTCGGCGTGATCGTGCTGACCGGCGAGGGCCCGCTCGCCTTCTGCTCCGGCGGCGACCAACGCGTGCGCGGCGACTCCGGCTACCTCGCCGAGGACGACGCGGGTAATCCGGATCCCACCCGCCCCGGGCGCTTCCACGTGACCGACCTGCACGTGCAGATCCGCCGCCTGCCAAAGCCCGTCGTCGCGATGGTGGCCGGCTACGCGGTCGGCGGCGGTCACGTGCTGCACCTCGTGTGCGACCTGACGATCGCGGCGGAGAACGCGCGCTTCGGGCAGACCGGCCCACGCGTGGGCTCCTTCGACGGGGGCTTCGGCGCCGGGCTGCTCGCCAACGTCGTGGGCGTCAAGAAGGCGAAGGAGATCTGGTTCCTGTGCCGCCAGTACGACGCCGCGCAAGCGCTGGAGATGGGGTTGGTCAACACCGTCGTGCCGCTCGAGCGCCTGGAGGACGAGACGGTCCAGTGGTGCCGCGAGATGCTCGCGCTCTCACCCTTCTCGCTGCGGCTGCTGAAGGCGAGCTTCAACGCCGCCGAGGACGGCCTCACCGGGATCCAGCAGCTCGCGCACGACGCCAACCTGCTCTTCTACGGCAGCGAGGAGGCCAAGGAGGGGCGCGAGGCCTACAAGCAGAAGCGCGAGCCGGACTTCGCCCGCTTCCCGAGGCGAGCATGACCACGGGACCGTCGATCGCCGCGCCGCCACGCGCCGGCACGCCCACCACGAGGGCCTCGAGCGCGGTGCACATCTGGCTGATGGCCGCGCGCCTGCGCACGCTGCCGGCGGCGGTGGCGCCGGTGCTCGTCGGCACCTCGCTGGCGCTCGGCGCCGGACACTTCCGTCCGCTGGCGTTCGTGGCAGCGCTGCTCGGCGCCGTCTTCATCCAGGTGGGGACGAACCTCTCCAACGACTACTCCGACGCGCGTCGAGGCGCCGACACCGAGGACCGCCTGGGGCCGGTCAGGGTGACCGCCGGCGGGCTCGTACCGCCAGGCAGAGTGCTGCTCGCGACGTATGTGACGTTCGGCCTGGCGGTGCTGTGCGGCGCCTACCTGGTGGCGATCGCCGGCTGGGAGCTGATCGCCGTCGGCGCCGTCTCGATCCTCGCCGGCGTGCTCTACACGGGCGGCCCACGACCGTACGGCTACGAGGGCCTTGGCGAGCTGTTCGTCTTCCTGTTCTTCGGGATCGTCGCGGTCAGCGGCTCGTACTTCGTGCAGGTTCAGGAGCTGCCGTGGGAGGCGTACGCGTGCGCCGTGCCGGTGGGCCTGCTGGCGAGCGCGATCCTCGTCGTCAACAACGTGCGCGACCTGGAGACCGACCGCCGCGCCGGCAAGCGCACGCTCGCCGTGCGCCTCGGGCGCGAGCGCACACGCGCGCTCTACACGGCGATGGTCGGCGGGCGCGTTCGCGCTGGCGCCGCTGCCGTGGCTGCTCGGCTCGATGACCGCCTGGCTGCTGTTGCCGTGGTGTGCGATCCCGCTCGCGATCCCGCTCGTGCGAATCGTGCGAACGCGCGTCGACGGGCCGACGCTCAACGGCGCGCTCGCCAAGACCGGCGCGCTGCAGCTCGTGTTCTGCCTGCTGCTCTCCACGGGCATCCTCGCAAGCGGCGGGATCGGGCCCTGAGCGACCCCACGCCATGAGGATGGCCGTGCGACGCCACGCCCTGCGCCTGCGCCGACCGCTCCAAACCTCCTACGGAGCGGTGACCGAGCGCGAGCTGCTGGCCGTGTCGCTCACCGACGAGGATGGCGTCAGCGGACACGGGGAGGCGGCGCCGCTCGAGCCATACGACGGCGTGAGCATCGCGCGCGTGGAGCAGGCGCTCGAGCGCTACCGGCCGGTGCTAGAGGCGGCCGCGGGGATGAACGGGGCGCAGATCGTGGACGCGTGCCGGCGCGTGGACGACCTGCCGGAGGCGTTCGCGGCGATCGACCTGGCGCTATGGGATCGCGCCGGGCGCCGCGCGGGCCGCCCAGTGGCTGCGCTCATGACCGACACCCCCGCTCGCCGGGTCGCCGTGAACGCGACCCTCTCGGCGCTCGACCGCGCCGGCGCCGCCGAGCAGGCGGCGCGCGCGGCCGAACAGGGGTTTGCCTGCCTGAAGGTGAAGGTCGGCGTCGGCGACGACGCGGCACGCGTGGCGGCCGTGAGAGCGGCCGCGGGCCCGCACATCGCCCTGCGCGTCGACGCGAACGGCGCGTGGAGCGTCGAGCAGGCGGTGCGCGGCATCGAAGCGCTCTCCCCCGCCGGCCTGGAGCTCGTCGAGGAGCCGGTGCACGGGTTGGCGGCGGTGCGCGAGGTGCGCGAGCGCGTGGCGGTGCGCGTCGCGATCGACGAGACCGCCGCCGAGCACGGCGCGCTCACCGCGGGGGTTGCTGACGCTGTCTGCCTGAAGATCTCCCGCTGCGGAGGCCTGTCGGGACTGCTTGCCGCCGCCGCGCTCGTGAGAGCGTCGGGCGCCGAGGTATACGTGGCCTCGACGCTCGACGGCCCGCTCGGAGTCGCCGCGGGCGTGCACGCGGCCGCGGCGCTCGCCTCGCGCGGTTCGCTGCCAGCGTGCGGGCTTGCCACGCTTGGCTGGTTCGACGGCCTGTCAGATCAGCTCGCGCCGGTGGCCGGGGAGATCTCCGTCCCGGACGGGCCAGGGCTCGGCGTAGAGGCGCTCTGAGAGCTGTTGACAAAAGTCGGTGGACACGGCCGCGCCACGCCAATAGCCTCTCGCAACCTCGAGGTGGCCGCGTCCGGGAGAGGTTGTTTTTGACGCCGCCCGCCTCGTCTGGGTCCAGGGGTCCTCGCGCGTGGCGCTTGCCCGTGGATCAGGAACGCCAGCGCCCGCTGGAGAGCCAACGAACAGCGAAGGGTCACGATGTTCGAAACTGGATTACGCAATCTCGCCGCGACGCTGAAGCTCACTTGCCGCGCTCTGGCGCTCGTGCTATGCCTGGCGGGCGGCTCGTCCTTTGTGACAGCCGCCCCCGCGGCGGAACCCTCGCAGCTCGATAGCCTGCTCGTCCCAGCGCTCAGCGCTCCCGTGCCCGCCCTCAGCGTCGCGGGCGAGACCGTGAGCTGGGCCCCGACCGGCGCGGAGACCTACTACGAGGTCGCGATCTCAAACGCGCCCCGCGGCGCCGCCGGCCGTGCCACTGAATATCTGAGCATCGCGCGCAAGCCTGGTGAAACGCAGACTTATACCCCAACGCTTTCAGCCGGACAAACAGTCTACGTCGGCGTCAGCGCCGACAACGGCCCCGACTGGTCGACCCAGGAGGCGATCGTCACAGCGCCGAGCGAGCCGTCGCTCAGCGTGAACGGCACGACGGTCGCATGGACCGCGATCCCAGGTGTGTCCAGTTACACGTTTGCGACGATCCTCAACCCGACCACCACGCGAGAAACCACCTATAGAGTGGTCACGGGCACAAGCTATACGCCACCTGTCGTCCCCGGGCAAACGGTCGGCTACGGCCTGTCAGCGAGCGTGCCCGGCGAAGCTCCGTGGGCGCGGGAGGTCACGATCGCCTACCCGCCGCCTGTGCCCCCGCCACCGCCCACCCCGGCGCCACCGCCGATTCCGCCGCCACCACCGATTCCCGTGCCGCCACCGATACCCGCGCCCTTGGGCAAGATCATCGGCACGAACGACGGAGCCGGGTGGGGCGCGGCGCCCGCCAGGACGATCCTTGCGGGTCACATCACCTGGAACCGCGTAGAGATCGGCGCCGAATCGAACACGGTGCCAGCGTCGCTGAGCGACGGCTTCAAAGTGCTCGCGATCGCGGGCAATGTCGCCAACGACAAGCCGCTCAGTCAGGTCGTGCCGAGCCAGTGGGGAGCCGAAGTGGCCCAGGAGATTCAGGCCAATCCGGGCATCGCGATCGCGGAAGCCGGAAACGAGATGTACTTCAAGGGGGGTGTCGCCGATCCGGTTCAGTACGGGAGGATGTACCTGGCGGCGGTGGATGCGATGGATGCGGCCGGTGTTCACATCCCGCTGCTGTTCGATATGTGGGGGAACTACCTGAAGCCCTCCTCCGGCGTCCGCTCGATGGACGCAAGCGGCGGAGGCTGGCTGCGCGACGCCGTCAACGGCGTGCCGGGCCTTGCCGCCGCGATCCGCGCGAACGGGCTCAGCACCCACCCCTATGGCGCGCTCGGTGAAGACGACAACGACGCCGCCGGCATCGCCGCCGTTCCCGCTCAGGAAGCTGTCGCGCAGGCGGTGCTCGGCTCGATCCCACCGTTCTATGTCACAGAGCTTGGCTACGCGATCGGCCTGTGCGGGGCGCCCGAAGGCGCGTGCTCGCAACTGGACCAGGCAACCAAGATGCAGGCGGCCTACGCGGCTCTGCTCGCGGACCCCCATGTCGCCGGCATCTGGTGGTACCAGTCCCACGACGACGGCAACGGCGGATTCGGCTTCATGAACGCCGACAACACGACGCGGCCGTCATTCGGCGCGCTGTCGGCAATCGCCCAGGCGCAGGGGCAGTAGCCCGCGAGGCTGACGCTGGGCCACTCATGACTTAGGTCGCAAAGCGTCCGATCAACCATCTCGGCCTCGCGCTCGTCAGGTGTGTGGTCGGCGTAGCGTTGGGGACAGCGATGGCAGCTGCTGGCGTGCCGATGCGGAAGCTTCAGGAGTGGATGGGCCATCCTCGAGCGCCTCCACCACGGCACTCGGATTCTCGAGCGGCAGGACATGGCCGCCTGGCGCCATCACCAGAGTCGCATCCGCGAGCAGCTCGGCCATGCGCCGACCCAGCACGTGGAACTTCGCGTCGCGAGCGCCTACGACGATCGTGACCGGCATCCTCAGCTCGCCCAGCCGCTCCCATAGCGGCGCCATCTCGCCGGTCCCGATCCCTCGCAGCGCGGCCGCCACGCCGTCTGGCCGGTTGCGCGCCTGGTCGGCGCGCGCGAGCCGATCGACGCTTGGCGGATCCGCGGCGAACATCGGTTGAGCCCGCCAGCGCTCGCTGAAATCCTCGATCGACCCGCTGTCGATCTTCTCCGCCAGGCGCCTGTCACGCTCGCGCCGGCTGGCGCGCTCGGCCGGATCTTCGATGCCGGCCGTGGTCGAGATCAGCACGAGCCGCGCGATCCGCTCAGGCGCGGCCAGGGCGACGTGTAGCGCGATGCGACCGCCCATCGAGTAGCCGACCAGCACGAAGCGCTCGGGGCTGCGCTCGAGCACGCTCGCCACGCACCCCTCGAAGGTGATCGGCCGCGCCGCGTCGGCCTGCTCGCCGTGCCCGGGCAGGTCCAGGGCGAGTGGGCGATAGCGTTCCGCGGGCAGATGCGCCACCACCCCATCCCAGACACGGCGGGATCCGCCGAACCCGTGCAGCAGCACAACGCTCTGGCTCACGTGCTCATCCTATGAGCCACGTCGGCCTCCCGTGAGCCGCCTCGCCCCGCTATGAACCGCCTCGCCCCGCTATGAGCCCGCTTCGCCCGCTATGAGCCCCGCCATCGACACTTACAAGCTGCTGGGCGCGTTCGTGGACGAGCTTGCGCGCTGCGGGATGCGCGACGCGTGCAGCTCCCCCGGCTCGCGCTGCACGCCGCTCGTGCTTACGCTCGCGCGCGACGAGCGGCTGCGCTGCCACTCGCACGTGGACGAGCGCTGTGCTGGGTTCTTCGCGGTGGGACTCGCGAAGGCGTCGGCGCTGCCGGTGGCGATCGCCTGCACCTCGGGAACGGCTGTGGCCGAGCTGCTGCCAGCGGTCGTGGAGGCACGTGAGGCGCGCGTGCCTCTGATCGTGCTCAGCGCCGACCGGCCGCCCGAGCTGCGCGAGATCGGCGCCGGGCAGACGATCGACCAGTTGAAGATCTTCGGGGACTTCGCGAAGTGGTTCTTCGAGGTGGGCACGCACGAGGCGACGCCTGAGCGTGTGCGCTGGATGCGTGCGCTCGCGTGTCGCGCCTTCTGGACCGCCGTGGAGGGCAGGCCGGGCGTCGTGCACCTCAACTTCCCGCTGCGCGAGCCGCTCGTCTGCGAGGAGGAGCCCGAGCCGGCTGGCGAGGGGCGCCCGCATGGCGGCTCGTTCGTGAGCCGCCCGGCGCAAAGCTGTGACGCGACCGCGGCCGCGCGCTCGCTGCGTGAGCTGATCGGCTCGGCGCGGCACGGTGTGCTGGTGGCCGGACGTCATGAGCGTGAGACGCCGCTCGGGCAGGCAGCCGCGTCGTTCTGTCAGGCCGTCGGCTGGCCTCTGCTTGCCGACCCGCTGTCTCGCGCACGGCGCGGGGACGCCGCGATCGCCCACTACGACGCGCTGTTGCGCGAGCCGCGGTTCGTGCGCGAGCACACGCCTGAGGTCGTCGTGAGGGTCGGCGACCTGCCCGTGTCAAAGCCGTTGCGCACGTGGCTTGCGAGCCTCCCCAGCGCCCGGCAGGTCGCGCTCGACCCTGAGGGCGCCTGGCAGGATCCGGCGAGCGTCGTATCCGACTCGCTCGCGGCCGAGCCCGCGGCGACGCTGAGCGCGCTGACCCACACGCTCGACGCGCTCGCGACAGACCCGGACTGGCTGGGCGCCTGGCGCAGCGCCGACGAGCGAGCCGCCGAGGCGATCCTCGGTGTGCTCGCCGCGAGCGGGTGCAGCGAGCCCTCGGTGGCGGCTGAGCTGGGCGTGCTCTTGCCGCGGGAGGCGACCCTGTTCGTGGCCTCCTCGATGCCGGTGCGCGACATCGAGACGTTCTGGCCGGCGCGCCCGGATCCACCCAGAGTCCTGTGCAACCGCGGCGCCAACGGCATCGACGGGACCGTGTCGAGCGCCTTGGGAGCGGCCGCCGCGGGCCGCGGGCCGGTGGTGCTGCTGATCGGCGACGTCGCGCTCGCGCACGACATCGGCGGCCTGCTCGCGGCCAAGCGGCTGAGCCTGAAGCTCACGATCGTCTTGCTCAACAACGAAGGCGGCGGGATCTTCGACTTCCTGCCCGTCTCAGACACGCCGATGGCACAGCGGGATGACCGCTACACGCGCCACATCGCCACCCCGACCGGACTCGACTTCGCCAAGGTCGCGGCGCTCTACGGCCTCGACCACGAGGCGGTCGCGGACGTCGCGGACTTCCGGGCGGCGCTCGAGCGAGCGCTCGCGGCGCCCACCTCGACGATCGTCGAAGCGCGCGGCGAGCGCGCGGCGAACGTCGAGCTGCACCGCCGCGTGTGGAGCGCGATCGCGGGAGCGATCAGCTCGTGAGCAAAGGCAGCAATGCCTGCAGCTTGACCTCGGTCTCCGCCAGCTCGGCGACCGGATCCGAGTCGCGCACGATGCCGTTGCCGGCGTAGCAGCGCGCGACGTTGCCGCGCAAGAGCGCGCAGCGCAGCGCGACGCAGAACTCTCCGTCGCCGGCGGCGTCGGTCCAGCCGACGGGGCCTGTGTACCAGCCGCGATCCAAGCCCTCGAGCGCTGGGATCAGCTCGAGCGCGGCGTGCGACGGCTCACCTCCAACCGCGGGCGTCGGGTGCATCAGGCCCGCCAGCTCGATCGCCTCCACTGGGGCTGCCAGCTGCGCGCGGATCGGGGTCGCCAGGTGCTGGATGTTGGCGATCCGCACGAGCGTCGGCTCGGGCGCCGCGGCCACCCAGATCGCGTAGCGGTTGAGCGTGCGCTCGATGCGCCGCGCGACGATCGCGTGCTCCTCGCGGTAGCTGTGATCGCGCATCAGACGCTCGCCAAGGTGCGCGTCGACGGCCGGGTCGGCGCTACGGCGGGTGGAGCCGGCAAGCGCGATCGTGCTCACGCGCTGACCCTCGCGGCGCACGAGCAGCTCGGGGCTCGCCGCTACGAGCGTGGCGTCGCCGCGTCCCACGCAGAAGACGAAGCAGGAGGGGAACGCGTCGCGCAGCACGCCGAAGACGGCCGCCGGGTCGTACTCGCACGGCGCGTGAACCTGGACCTCGCGCGCGAGCACGATCTTCTGCAGACGCCCGCCGCGGATCAGCTCGACGGCGTGGCCGACAGCCGCCTCGTAGTGCTCGGGGGGCATGCCGCTGGATACCTGGAAGCGGCCCGTCGGCGCCGGGTCGAGCAGCGGCAGCGACGCTCGCTCGAGCTCCTCCAGGCGGCGGCTGAGGCGGGCGAGCAGCTCCTCGGTCGTATCGTCGGGCTCCGCCAGCGCCGCCAAGGTGAGGCGCACGCGCCGCTCTCCGTCGCGCTCCTCGCGCGCGAGCGCGACCTCGGGCACGAGCAGCGAGGCTGGCTCGAAGCCGCTCCAGGCGGGCGAGGCGCCTCCGTCGGGCGCGAGCGCGAAGCCACCGACGGCGACGGGGCCCGCGCCGGCGGGGTCGCCGGGGGAGTCCGCCACCGCTCTGGCCGACAGCGAGCGCCAGCGATCGGCGACATTCGAGAAGCGATCAGGGCCACGATCCTCCAGACACGCGACCTGGCCGAGCCCGGCGAGCGCGGCGCCGCCGCGATCGGGCTGCTCGAAAGTGAACCATGGCTCGCCACGGCGGCGCGATGCGCACACGACGGCGGAGGGATCGACCTCGAGCGCCAGCGGACAGGTGATCGTCGCGAGCGTCGGGCGCCCGGAGCGGCGCGCCCGCTGCAGCGCCAGGTCGAGCCGCGCGCGCAGGCGCGAGCGGTCGGACTCGCCGAGCGTGAACGGCGAGCGCTCGCCGGCGAGAACCCTTATGTCTCACCTCGCCCGCGCGCGATCGCTATCTCGCCGGTGCGCATCATCTCGATCAAGCCGAAGGGGCGCACCATGCTCTCGAACGCCTCGACCTTCTCGGTGGTGCCGGTGACCTCGACGATCACCGAGCGCTTGGTGACGTCGACGACCTTGCCGCGGAAGATCTCGGTGATCTGCATCAGCTCGCCGCGCTGGGCCCCGTCGGCTGAGATCTTGAAGAGGGCCAGCTCGCGCGCGACCGTGTCGGTCGGCTCGAGATCCCTGATCTTGAGCACGTTGACGAGCTTGTGCAGCTGCTTTGTGACCTGGTCGATCGGGTGGATCGCGCCATCGACGGTGAGCGTCACGCGCGAGATGTGGTCGTCGTCGGTGGGACCGACGGTCAGCGTGTCGATGTTGAAGCCACGCCTCGCGAACAGGCCCGCGATCCGGGTGAGCACGCCCGACTTGTTCTCCACGAGGATCGATAGGACGTGCTTGCGTCCTGAGCGCAGATTCCCGGAGGCCTGCAGCTCCTCGAGGCTGAGTGGCTCCTTGGTGGCCGGTTCCCCCATCAGAACGACCCCATATCCATAAAAATGCCCACCGCCATCATCCCACCATCTCGCGGGCTGCCTGCCCTGCCGGGATCATCGGGTAGGTGTTCTCCTCGCGAGTGACCTTCACGTCGACCACGACGGGGCCGTCGGTGTCGATCGCGCGCTTCATGTCATCCACGAGCGTCGTCTTGTCCTCGAAGCGCATGCCGGTCGCGCCGTAGGCCTCGGCGAGCTTGACGAAGTCGGGATGCGGGCCCATCTCCACCTGGCTGTAGCGGCCATCCCAGAACAGCTCCTGCCACTGGCGCACCATGCCGAGATAGCCATTGTTCATGATGAACACCTTGATCGGGATTTTCTCCTGCGCGCACGTCGCCAGCTCCTGGGCGTTCATCTGGACCGAGCCGTCGCCGGCGATGCAGCACACGGTCCGCTCCGGACAGCCGACGGCAGCGCCCATCGCGGCGGGCAGGCCGAAGCCCATCGTGCCGAGGCCGCCGGAGTTGATCCAGCGGCGGGGCTTGGGGAAGTCGTAGTACTGGGCGGCCCACATCTGGTGCTGGCCGACGTCGCTGGTCACGATCGCCTCGCCGCCGGTGGCCTCGTGCAGAGCCTTGATCATGTACTGCGGCTTGATCTCCGTGTCGGTCGAGTCCTCGTAGCCGAGCGGGTACTTCTCGCGCCAGCCTTCGATCCGCTGCCACCAATCGCTCAGACGCGCCGAGTCGGCGCTCAGCGCGCGATACTCGACGAGCAGCTTCGCAAGCACGTGCTTGGCGTCGCCCACGATCGGGATGTGGGCGGGGACGTTCTTCGATATCTCGGCTGGGTCGACGTCGATGTGGATGAACTTCGCGCGCGGGGCGAACTCCGAGAGCTTGCCGGTGATGCGATCGTCGAAAGCGCGCGCCCACCGCGCAGATCAGGTCGGCCTCGTCCATCGCAGTAGTTGGCCGCGCGCGTTCCGTGCATCCCGAGCATTCCCAAGCCATTGGGGATGGGGCTCCCCCCCCGCTCCGTCCACTCGTGCCGGGAACGCGCCCAAGCCCATCAGCGTGCAGGTCACCGGGAAGCGGTCGGACGTGGCGAACTCGACGAGCTCCTCGGCAGGCGTTCGCGTTGACCACGCCGCCGCCCGCGTAGATCACGGGACGCTGCGCGGCCGACGAGCGCCTTGGCCGCCTGGCGAATCTGCTTCTGATTGCCCTCGAGCGTCGGCTGATAGCCGGGCAGGCGCACGTCGGCGACCGGCTCGTAGGGGATCTCGGCGCGTGAGAGGTCCTGCGGGATGTCCACCAACACGGGCCGGGGCGTCCGGAGCGGGCCACGTAGAAGGCCTCGTGGATCGCGCGCGGGATTTCCAGCGGGTCCTGGATCATGAAGGAGTGCTTGACGATCGGCATCGTGATCCCGATCGTGTCGGCCTCCTGGAAGCCATCGGTGCCGAGCAGCTCGGTGCGCACCTGGCCGGTGATGAACACGACCGGCACCGAGTCCATCATCGCGTCGCAGATCGGCGTGATCAGGTTGGTCGCGCCGGGACCGCTCGTGGCGAACGCCACGCCGACCTTGCCGGTCGCCTTGGCGTAGCCCTCGGCGGCGTGGCCGCCGCCGGCCTCGTGACGCACGAGGATGTGACGGATGCCACCGTCCACGAAGGCGTCGTAGGTCGGGAGATTGGCGCCACCGGGCAGGCCGAAGACGACATCCACGCCCTCCGCCTTCAAGCATTCCATCACCGCGTCGACCGCACGCATTTGCACCGACCTCCTTTCCTTCGTCTCTAGGGACAGCAAGAGCACGAGGGCTTCGACGAGCCCTCGCTTCCTCAAAGCCGAGTGTACCAATGGGTTTTCGCCTGGCCAGCGCGTGCTCCTGCCGGCGCGATGCGTACGAGATGCGGTGCGCCCCGCGTACGGAGGGGCCTCGGCGTCGCCGCCGGCCCTCAGGAGCTGCCGATCGCGATCCCGATCGCCGAGCACGATCGCGCCCGCGAGCGTCACCACCACCAGCGAGGAGCGCAACGACACTTTCAGGAAGCGCTCGCGCACCCAGGCGATCACGAACAGCTCGACGGCGACGACGATGCCCGCGACGATCAGCGCGTTGTGAGTGTCTTTGATCAGGAACGGCAGCGTGTGGAAGAGGCCGCCGAGGGCGGTCATCGCGCCGGTGATCGTGCCGCGCACAAGCGGCGAGCCGCGGCCGGTCTGCTCGCCGGTGTCGGACAGTCCCTCGGAGATGCCCATGCTTATGCCGGCGCCGAGCGCGGTGGAGAGGCCGACGACGAACGCGGTGTGCGAGTTCGAGGAGACGGCCGCGGCGAAGATCGGCGCGATCGAGGAGACGGTGCCGTCGATCATGCCCGACGAGCGCCGGCTGCACGACGCGTAGCACGAAGTCGCGCTCGTCCTCGAAAGCCGGCGCCGTGGATCAGGCGCGACAGCAGCGAGGCGGCTGGGATGGCGTGCGGTCTTTGCGTTTGTGGTCATCGGCTGAGTGGACAGCCTATGCAAAGGACCGGCTTAGGACGGCCTAAATCTGCGCGGCGCGCGGCGCGCGGCGACGCCGGCTGTCGCTCAGCCGACGCGCGCGGCGGCGTCGCGCTCGACCGATTCGGGCGCGAGCAGCTGCTCTGGATACTCGAGCTCCTGCCCACAGCGGGTGCACAGCGCGTCGTGTACCTTGGTGATGCGTCCGCATTTGGGGCACGCGCGACGCGGCTCGTCGCGCTCGATAGCGGTAGGCGATGGCCGCCATCAGGCCGAAGAACGGGACGACCGCTGAGATCAGGAACCAGAGTGGGAAGGAGCTGCCCTTGACGCGCCCGACGATCCCGCCGGCCAAGCCGAAGCAGACGCTGATGACTAGATAGGCCATGTGAGAGCTCGCTCAGGCTGGCCACCGGTGGACGCTCGCCTCAGAGCAGGACGCGCAACGCCCAGATGACGGCGACGACCGCCAGGATCACGACCGCGAAGCCCGCGATCGCCACGGCGACCCCGATCAGGACGTGCAGCAGGAAGTAGCCGACGACCAGCAGCACGAGGATCGCGACGATCGTGCGTCCGAGAGAGCCTGCTGAGGAACTGTTCGGTGGGACTGACTCATCTTTAGAGAGTACCTCAACTGAGGGGTGGAATCCGCCGGGCGCCAGGAATAGGCGCGCGGCCGGGCAGGCTCGGAAAACCCTGCCCGGCCGCGCCCCGGTCACCACGAGGAGGGGACTCGTGGCGAGGCTTGGCCCTGCTCGCCATCCGTGACGGGCGAACCCGACCCACTTGGCTACGGAACCCGTGGCACGTTCCCTGCGCACGGCGCCGGTGGACGATCGAGCCCATGGGCACGCCCGACGCTCGTGAGGCGATAGCGTCGGATGCGGAACCCTTGACCTGGCACGTCCGCGGCGTCCTCGGGCAGCAGCAGAAACCGCCGAGGAGGAGTCGCCATCGAGTTTGAGATCGGCCTGTTCATGTTGCACATGTTGGCGCGGGAGCGGGCTGCTGGCTTTGGACCAAAGTCCAAAATGTGCCTCGCGGGCTCTGTCAGATGCCGAGCTGCTCGTGCACGAGCCGCGTGACCTCGCCGCCGTCGGCGCGGCCCTTGGTCTCGCGCATCACGTAGCCGACGATCGGGCCGATCGCCTTGGCGTTGCCGGCGCGCACGCGCTCGGCGGCGTCCGCGTTGGCGGCCAGGGCGCCTGCCACGATGGCCGCGAGATCGTCGCCACCGTCGAGCGCCGCGAGACCCTCGGCCTCGACGATCGCGGTGGGGTCGCCCCCGTCGGCAACGAACCGATCGAGCACCTGCCGCGCCGCGCCGACGCTGACGCGCTTGGCGGCGACCATCCCGCACAGCGCGGCCAGCGCGCGCGGCGTGACACGCGAGTCCGCCGGACTCTCGCCGTCGCCCAGGCGCGCGAGCAGGTCGGCGACGATCCAGTTGGCGAGCGCCTGCGGCGTGGGCGCCGGGTCGCTCTCGACGGCGAGCGCCTGCTCGAAGTAGTCGCCGAGCTCAGCGCGAAAGGCGAGCTGACGAGCGCTGTCGGCGCTCAGGCCGACTCCGCTCGAAGCGCTCGGCGCGCGCGGCCGGCAGCTCTGGCATCGCGGCGGCGGCAGCGTCGAGCATTGGTCGGTCGACCGCGACGGGCACCAGGTCGGGCTCGGGGAAGTAGCGGTAGTCGTGGGCCTGCTCCTTGGAGCGCAACGAGGTGATGCGGCCAGAGTCGGGGTCGAAGTGAAGCGTCTCCTGCAAGACGCGCCCGCCCTGCTCCAGGAGCTGCTGCTGGCGCGCGATCTCGGCGCGGATGCCGCGTTCGATGAAGCGGAAGGAGTTCATGTTCTTCAGCTCCGTCTTGGTGCCGAGCTCGCTCGTGCCGGCGGGGCGCACCGAGATGTTGGCGTCGCAGCGCAACGAGCCCTCCTCCATGTTCACGTCGCTGACGCCGAGCTGGCGCATCGTGGTGCGCAGCAGGCGCAGCCACTCGCCGGCCTGCTCGGCCGAGCGCAGGTCGGGCTCGGTGACGATCTCCGCGAGCGGCGTGCCGCCACGGTTGAAGTCGACGATCGAGGCGTCGGAAGCGTGGATCCGCCCACTCGCGCCGACGTGCACCAGCTTGGCGGCGTCCTCCTCGAGGTGAACGCGGTGGATGCGCACGCCGGCCAGCTCGCCGCCTAGGCACAAGGGCTCGTCGTACTGGGAGATCTGGTAGCCCTTGGGGAGGTCGGGATAGAAGTAGTTCTTGCGATGGAAGATCGAGCGCGGCGCGAGCGCTGAGCCGACGGCCATCCCGATCATCAGGCCGTAGTGGATAGCGCCGGCGTTGGCCACGGGCAGCGCGCCGGGCAGGCCGAGGCACACCGGGCAGGTGCGCGTATTCGGGGGCTCGCCGAACGACAGCTCGCAGCCGCAGAACATCTTCGTGCGCGTCGCGAGCTGGATGTGGATCTCGAGGCCGATGACGGGCTCGTAGGGGGTCTTCATGCGACACATCTCCCGCGCGCGCGGGGGGCAGTCTTTTCGAAGGCAGCCTTCCACGAAGGCCTCTGCGAAGACCCTCCACTCGCTCGTGCTCCTCAACCCTCTCACGCTCCTCAACCCGCGCATGCTCCTCAACCCGCGCATGCTCCTCAACCCGCGCATGCTCCTCAACCCGCGCATGCTCCTCAACCCTCTCATGCTCCTCAACCCGCTCCGCTCACGCGCGTGCCGGAGTCGAGTCGAAACCGATCGCCAGCTCAAGCGCATGGGCGGCGTCGAGCAGGCCGTTCTCGCTGAAGGCGGGGCCGGCCAGCTGCAGTCCGACGGGCAGGCCCTCGCTCAAACCGCACGGGATCGAGATCGCGGGGATCCCCGCGAGGGACATGGGGACGGTGCAGAAGTCGTTGAGGTACATCGCGAGCGGATCGTCGGTCTTGGCGCCGAGCTCGAAGGCGACCGTGGGGCTCGTGGGGGTGACGACGAAGTCGACGCGCTCGAACACGGAGCGGAAGTCCTCGACGATCTTCGTGCGCACGCGCTGAGCGCGACCGTAGAAGGCGTCGTAGTAGCCGGAGGAGAGCGCGTAGGTGCCGAGCATGATGCGTCGCTTGACCTCCGCGCCGAAGCCGTCGTGGCGGGTGCGCGTGTACATGCCGAGGAGATCGTCGGCCCATCGGGCGCGCAGACCGTAGCGCACGCCGTCGAAGCGCGCCAGGTTCGAGGAGGCCTCGGCCGGGGCGAGCACGTAGTAGGCGGAGAGCGCGTGGGGGGCGTGCGGGAGGCTGGACCTGCTCGACCTGCGCGCCCGAGCTGCTCGGCGTGCGCCGAGCGTCGCGCGTCGAAGGCGTCGAGCACGCCCGTGTCGATGCCCTCGCCGGACAGCTCGACGGGGACGCCGAGCCGCACCCCGTCGAGGCGCTCGGCGCTCGGCAGGAGATCTCCTCGGGGAAGCCGCAGCGAGGTGGCGTCGCACTCGTCGCGGCCGACCATGTGAGCGCAGCATCAAGGCCGCGTCGGTGACGTCGCGCGTGAGCGGCCCGGCCTGGTCGAGCGAGGAGGCGAACGCGATCATGCCGTAGCGCGAGACCGCGCCATAGGTGGGCTTCAGGCCGACGATCCCGCACAGGGCGGCGGGCTGGCGGATCGAGCCGCCGGTGTCCGTGCCGAGCGCCCATGGGGCGAGCCCGGCCGCCACCGCCGCGGCGCTCCCGCCGGAGGAGCCGCCGGGGACGCGCGTGCGGTCCCACGGGTTGAGGACCGGGCCGTAGGCGGAGTTCTCGTTGGAGGAGCCCATCGCGAACTCGTCCTGGTTGGTCTTGGCCAGGAGCGACGACGCCGGCCGACTGGAGGCGCTCGACGACGGTGGCGGTGTAGGGAGGCAGGTAGCCCTCGAGGATTCGCGAGCCCGACTGGCAGGGGACGCCCTCGGTGCAGAAGAGGTCCTTGACAGCGAGCGGGACGCCCGCCAGCGGCGAGCGCGGCGGGCCGGCGGCGGATCGGGTCGCTCCCATCGGCGACCCACGTGAAGCAGTTGAGCTAGTCCGCGCGGGCGCGAGCGGCGTACGCGTCGAACAGCTCGCCGAGTCGAAGCTCCCCGCGCGCGAGGGCGCCGCTGCCGCCGCGGCGGCGGTGAGGTCGAGCAGTGGCGCTCCCGACCGCTCATGCGCGCGCACGCTGTCGTGGTGGGGAGCACGATCACGCCTGCGGCGAGGGACCGAGGAAGCCCTCGCCGCTGACGGCGGGGGCGCTGCGCGAGCGCCACCTCGCGGGGCAGCGACGCGCGCGGCTCGTCGGGGCGCAGGCGACCGGTCACCTCGGCGACATGCGTGGTGGGCGGGACGTCGTCGAGGTCGCAGCTCGCCGATCTTGGCGACGTGGTCGAGCACGGCCGAGAGCTCGCGCGCCATCGGCTCGATCTCCTCCTCGGCTAGCTGCAGACGCGCCAGGCGCGCGACATGGAGAACCTCGTCGCGGTCGATCATGACCGCGCATTCTAGGGAGAGCAGTCAGCGCGGTCCCTCTCCCGCTCCTGTCAGCGCGCATGGAGTTGGTCGAGCTCCCGGGGTGTAGCGATATCGGGTCGTTCCCCGACTCGACTGCTCGCGGGGGGCTCACGCGGCTCGGGCCGGCCGGCGGATAGAGACCGGTGCGTTCGTCGCGCATCGACTGCCACGACCCGACCGGCGATCAGGAGGCGCCGGCGAGCGCGACCCAGGCGCCGGCGCACAGCCGAGTAACGCGTCGTCGGGGCGCTCGAGCAGCCGCACGATGGCCGCCATCACGCCGAGCAAGCCGAAGAAGGTGCTCCACACGGCGGCCGCCACCGGCAGCGCGGTCGAGCGCTCGGTGAGCGTGGCGCCGCCACGAGCACGAGGCCGACGGTCGCGGCGAGCATCAGCAGAGCGACACCAAATCCAAATGTGTCCCAAGCGGAGAGCTTGCCTTGCGAGTTCTCATACCAGGGGAGCGTGAGCGCGACGACGATGCCGACGGCGCCCAACAGCACGATCGACTCGCCCAGCCGCAGCCGCGTGAGTCTCATGGAGCCTCCCTCTCAGCGCGTCCCTTTGATCTCATTGGGCCTCCGTCTCGGCGCGTCCCTTTTGATCTCATGGGGCCTTCGTCTCGGCGCGTCTCTTTGACAAGCGGGATGGGTTGTTCCGATCGCGTGCGGCCATGAACGTGTTGCGCAATAGCATCGCAATCGTCATCGGGCCGACGCCTCCGGGCACCGGGGTTATCGCGGAGGCCACCTCGCTCACAGCCTCGAAGTCGACGTCCCCTACGAGGCCGCTCGGCGCTCGCACCCGATCACCGCCTGCGGCGGCGCCAGCGATCGTAGATCCCGCCGCGTGCCCCGAATGGGGTATCGATCTCTGGTCGGGCGCCAGACGGTTCATGCCGACGTCGATCACGATCGCACCGGGCTTGACGAAGTTGCGCTCGATCAGCCACGGACGGCCTGCCGCCGCGATCAGGACGTCGGCGCGGGCGCAGGTCGCGCGCAGGTCGCGTGTGCGCGAGTGACAGGTGGTCACGGTCGCGTTGGCCTCGAGCAGCATTTGCGCCATCGGCTTGCCAAACAGGTTGGAGCGGCCCACCACGACAGCCTCGGCGCCCTTCGAGCTCGGCCTCGATGCTCGTGAGCAGCTCGATCACGCCAGTCGGCGTGCAGGGCCGCAGGCCCGGACGGCCGAGCGCGAGCAGACCCGCGTTCACGGGGGTGAGTCCGTCGACGTCCTTGCTTGGGTCGATCAAGCCTGTGAGGGTGGGAGCGTCGAGGTGATCGGGGAGAGGGAGCTGCAGTAGGACGCCATCGACATCCAAATCCTCGTTGAGGGCTTGCAGGCGCTCTGCCACCTGCCCGAAGCTGGCGCTCGCCGGCAGGCGCACGTCGAACGGGGCCATCCCGACCTCGGCGCAGGCGCGCTGCTTGCCGCCCACGTAGACGGCGGAGGCGGGGTCCTCGCCGACGAGCACCGTCGCGAGACCGGGCGCGCGGTCGGCCGGCGGCCACCAGCTCGGCCACCTCGCGCGCGACTTGCGCCCGCACACGCGCGGCGATCGCCTTGCCGTCGATGATCGTGGCTGACATCGCGTCGGATCGTATGCGTCTCGGCGGGTGCGTGCCAACGCCGGGCGACTGGCGCATGTCAACGCCGGCTGACCGGCGCGTAGTCGGCCATCAGCTTGCGCTCGCTGCCGTCCCCGGCGAAGCGCACGACGATGATCCCGTCGGCCTCGACGCCCGTCACGACGCCCTCGCCGAACGCGGCGTGGACGACGTCCTCGCCGAGCCGAAACGAGCTGGCGGACGTAGCTGCACGCGAGCTGGAGGGCCACGCCCCACGCGCCGGGGCCCCGTGCGAGCTCAACGCCGTCGCTGGCGGAGTCGCCGACTGCCGATGCCCGTCCCCCTGGGACGCGGCGCTGGGAGCTCCTCGCGCTCGGTCAAGCCCGCGGGGATCTCATCGAGGAAGCGACTGGAGATCGAGTAGGAGGCCGTCCCGAAGACCGAGCGGCGACGGGCGTAGGTCAGGTAGAGCTCGCGCATCGCGCGTGTGACAGCGACATAGAAGAGCCGGCGCTCCTCCTCGATGCCGCCTTCGTCGAGCGCGCGCTGGTGGGGGAAGACGCCCTCCTCGCAGCCGACCACGAACACGATCGGGTACTCGAGACCCTTGGCGTTGTGAAGTGTCATCAGCGTCACGAGGCCCTCGTCGTCGCGGCGCGAGTCCCCGTCGGACTTGAGCGCCAGCTCTTGCAGGAAACAGCTCGAGCGTGTCGCCTCGGCGGTGGCGTTCGCGTCGAACTCGTGTGCCACCTCGACCAGCTGTTGCAGGTTTTCGATGCGCCCCTGGGACTCGAACGCCTTCTCCCCGCGCCCGATCGCCTCTGCTTCGAGTGCCTCGACGTAGCCGTGCGGGCGAGCACCGCCTCCATCAGGTCGCCGACGGGGATCCCGTCGCGCGGCGAGCGTGGCGAGCTCCTCCATCGTGGCCATGAAGCGCCGCAAGCGCCTTGATCGCGGCCGCGCCGAGGCCGGGGATGCGCTCGGGGGCGCCGGCCACCTCCCACACCGGCAGCCCCACGGAGGCCGAGTGGGCGACGATCCGCGACAGCGATGTCTGCCCGAGCCCGCGCTTGGGGGAGTTGGCCACGCGCTGGAAGCTGACGACGTCGAAAGGGTTGGCGATCCACGCCAAGTAGGCGATCGCGTCCTTGATCTCGGCGCGTTCGTAGAACTTCGTGCCGCCGATCACCTGATAGGCGATCTCACGCCGCACGAGCGTGTCCTCGATCACGCGCGACATCGCGTTCGTGCGGTAGAAGACCGCGATCTCCGCTCGGGAGGCGTCCCTCGTCCAACAAGTCGCTCGAGCTCGCCGACGACGAAGCGCGCCTCGGCGTGCTCGTCCTCGAGGCCGTGCACCCTGATCGGGCTGCCCTGCCCCTTCTCGCTCCACAATCGCTTGGCGAGCCCTCCGCGGTTGTTGGCGATCACCGCGTTGGCGGCGGAGAGGATCGTCTGTGTGGAGCGGTAGTTCTGCTCGAGCTTGACCATGCGCGCGTCGGGGAAGTCGTCGGCGAAGTCGAGGATGTTGCGCACGTCGGCGCCCCTGAAGCCATAGATCGACTGGCTGTCGTCTCCCACGACAGCCAGATTGCGATGGCCGGGGATGTTCGCCGCAACCCCTTCGCGGGCTCGACGCTCAGTGCGGTGTCCTCGACCGGCCTCGCCGGTCCGGCGGACGGAGCGGAGAGCGGGGGTAGCGGGGAGAGCGGACGGAGCGCGGACGGGGCGGGGAGAGCGGACGGGGCGGGCGGGGATCCCATCAGCAGCTGCAGTAGCCGGTACTGGGCGTGGTTGGTGTCCTGGTACTCGTCCACGAGCACGTGCTTGAAGGCGTGCGACGTAGCGCGTGCGCACCTCCTCGTAGAGCTCGAAGCAGGTTGACCGTGCGAAACAGGAGGTCGTCGAAGTCCATCGCGTTCATCTGGTGCAGCTCACTCTCATACAGCTGGTAGACCTCGGCCACCACCTCCTCGAACTGCGAGCCGATCGCCTGGGCGCAGTCCGACGCCGACAGCAGCTTGTTCTTTGCCTGGGAGATCTGGCTGTGGACCGCCGCGGGGGCAAAGCGCTTGGGGTCGACCCCGACCTGCTCGATGCAGCGCTTGACCAGGCGCCGTGCGTCGGCTTGGTCGTAGATCGTGAAGCGCGAGGTGTAGCCCAGGCGCTCTCCCTGCGCGCGCATGATGCGCGCGCAGGCGGCGTGGAAGGTCATCAGCCACATCCCGCGCGTGTGGGTGGGCGGGTCCTTCAAACCGCTCCACGCGCCCGCGCATCTCCTGGGCGGCCTTGTTCGTGAACGTGATCGCGAGGATCTCGCTCGGGTGGGCCTGCCCGTGAAGATCAGGAACGCGACGCGATGGGTCAGCACGCGCGTCTTGCCGCTGCCGGCCCCCGCGAGGATCAACAGGGGGCCCTCCCCATGCGTGACCGCCTCGCGCTGGGGCTCGTTGAGTCCCTCCAGCAGCGCCTGAACGCGCTCGGAATGCTCACTCTCGGCCATCCCCCGGAGCATAGACGCGAGGTCGGTTGCGGATCGTGGATCGCCGGGCGGCCAGATCTCTCATCAGCGGTCCCGAGACCGATAGAAGCCGATAGAGCGCCA
The DNA here is from genome assembly GCA_963764655.1 of uncultured Solirubrobacterales bacterium. Classification (GTDB taxonomy): domain Bacteria; phylum Actinomycetota; class Thermoleophilia; order Solirubrobacterales; family Solirubrobacteraceae; genus Palsa-744. Next base: position 236,171 of record CAVXTI010000001.1, on the reverse strand, counting down.
GACCCACTCCAAGCACCATCGGCAGAGCGCTTAACGTTCATCCGATGTCACTGACCGACGAAGCTCGCGCAACGTGCGCGCGAATCGCCGCTCAGGCTCGCTCGGTGCGGATCGACCTCGACGCGGTCGCCGAGGCGCGACCATCCAAGCCGCCGGCGCTCGACCCTGAGCGCCATCACCTCGAGGGTGAGCCGGCAGACGTGGCCGACTACATGCTCGCGCTGGACGCGATCAACTTCGGCTCGGGCTGGTTTCCGACGCTGCGGAAGCGCAGCAGCCAAGGACAAGCGGTGAGCGGGTATTTCACGGTTTCCTGGGGCCTCGCAGACCATGTGCGCAGCCACGGGCCCCCGACGAGCGCGTGGCTGTCCGGTGAGCGCCACCGAGATCGCCGAGATCCTCGGCCAGCGCCCCGACCACGAGCTGATGAGCCTCTACGCACAGGCGCTGCGCTCGCTCGGGCGGTTCTTGGAGGGCCCGCCGACGCGACCCGCCCGGCGCGCGCTCGACCTCGTGGACGAGGCGGGCGGATCGGCCGAGCGCCTAGCCGAGACGCTGGCGCGCGGGATGGCGATGTTCGACGATCGCGGCTTTTACAAGCGCGCTCAGATCGTCGCGAACGACCTCGCGCTTGCCGGCGTAGCGCGGTTTCGCGACCTCGATCGCTTGACGATCTTCGCCGACAATCTCGTCCCGCACGTATCTGCGCTGCGACGGCGTGCTCGTCTATGACGAGCGAGCTGGCGGCCCGTATCGATCGCGGCGAGCGCACTCCCGCTTGGTGGCGCCGAGCGCGAGATCCGCGCGTGCGCGCTGCACGCCTGCGAGCTGATGGCAAGGCGCACTGGCGTGCCCGCCGCGCACGATCGACACGTGGCTGTGGACGCGTGGCCAGGCGCCCGAGTACAAGGCGCGCCCGCGCCACCGCTGCCGCACCGTCTTCTACTGACGCTCTTGAGCGCTCGCCGCCCGATTGCTTGCGGGCCGGCCCCCGTAGGAGGACCCGTGCTTGCTGCCGCTGCTTTGTTCCACGAGCGGCCGCCGGGGTGCCCGACGAGGCCACCTCAGAGCGGTCGATCAGATCAGCCCCCGGCGGGGCTGGGGCCCTTGACCGTGCGCAGCGGACGCACCTCGGCGGTCGGCTTGGCCTCGTCGCCGGAGAGCTCGGCGAGCGCGCGCTCGAGCGCCCCGATGCGGCTCGCCAGGCCCTGGATCGCCTCGGCGATCGGGTCGGGGAGGTGGATCCAGTCGGCGTCGGGGCCCTCGGGACGGCGGCCGTCGACGCGAACCGGATGGCCGGGGTTGCCGACCACCGTGGAGTTGGGGGGCACGTCGGTGATCACGACGCTGTTGGCCCCGATCTTCGCCCCGTGGCCGATCGTGATCGGGCCCAGCAGCTTGGCGCCGGAGCCGATCGTGACGTTGTCCTGCACCGTCGGGTGGCGCTTGCCCGTGGCGAATCCCGTGCCACCCAGTGTCACGCCCTGATAGAGGGTGACGTCGTCGCCGATCTCGGCCGTCTCGCCGATCACGACGCCCGAGCCGTGGTCGATGAACAGGCCGTTGCCGATCGTCGGCGGCGGGATGGATCTCGATCCCGGTCAACGCCCTCGACACGAGCGCGATCGCCCGCGGGAGCAGCGGGACTCTCGCGAGGCGTGCAGCGCATGCGCCACCCGATGGGACAGCAGCGCCTGGATCCCCGGCCAGGTCGCGATGATCTCGAACGTCCTGCACCCCGCACGCGGCGGGATCGCGGTCGCGAGCCACCGCCACGTCCCGACGGAGCTCTCTTGCGACCCGTGCGACGGTGCCGATGCCGAGCATGGGGAAAGCGTAGCGGGCCTACGACGGGGCGAAGAAAGCCTGCGAGACGTAGCGCTCGCCAGAGTCGGGCATGATCGTCACGATCCGCTTGCCTTTGCACTCGGGGCGTGCCGCGACCTGCAGGCTGGCCCACAGGGCCGCGCCGCAGGAGATCCCGGCGAGCAGGCCCTCGCGCCGCGCGCACGCCCAGGCAGTCTGGATCGCGTCGTCGTCGGAGACGGGGATCACCTCGTCGATCAAGTCGCGGTTCAGGACGGGTGGGACGAATCCGGCGCCGATCCCCTGGATGCGATGCGGTCCCGGCCGGCCGCCCGAGAGGACCGCCGATCCGAGCGGCTCGACTGCCACGATCCGCAAGGCCTCGTTGCGCTCGCGCAGGTATTCGCCCACCCCGGTGATGGTCCCGCCGGTGCCGACGCCCGGCCACGAGCACGTCGACGCGGCCGTCGAGCGCGCGCTCGATCTCGGGGCCGGTGGCACGCCGGTGGGCCTCGGGGTTGGCGGGGTTGGAGAACTGGTCGGGCAGGAACACGTCGGGGTCGCGCGCCATCTCGCGCGCGGCCTGCACCGCCTCCCCCATCCCGCCGAGCGACTCGGTGATCTGCACGCGTGACCCGTACAGCTTCAGCAGGATCTCGCGCTCGCGGCTCATCCCCTGAGGGAGCGTCAGCACGAGGTCGTAGCCCTTGGCGGCGCACACGAAGGCGAGCGCGATCCCCGTGTTGCCGCTTGTCGCCTCGACGATCGTGGTGCGTCCCGGCTCGATGCGTCCTTCTGCCTCGGCGGCCTCGATCATCGCCACGCCGATCCTGTCCTTGACGCTGCCGCCCGGGTTGAAGGACTCGAGCTTCGCGTACAGCTCGACGCCGCCGTCCTCGCCTGGCGTCCCCCGCAGCATCCGCGTCAACCGCACGATCGGCGTCCCACCGACAAGCTCGGCAATGTTGATCGGGATTGATGGCATACGACTTACGACAATAATGGGCCACCCGACGCGATGAGGTGAGGTGAGACCTAAGCGGTGTTGGACCTCGCGACCCACATCACCGTGGGCACGACATCTGGAACGATGCCCCAATGGGATTAGAGATCCAGCTGCGCCTTGCGGGTGACTACCACATCCACGCGCTGACTCGAGACAGCAGAACCAAGGGGTGAGGGTCCTGGCGTTCGTGACGAGTCCTTGGAATGCTCCGGTGAGCCCTGCGTTGCAACGGCAAAGTCAGCTGATGCCCCCACGTACGCCTGCCTGTTTTTCCGGTCATAGCACCTATAATCTCGTCAGGTGACCACGCGCGAGAAGATCCACAAGTTGATCGACGAGCTCCCTGAGTCTCAGTTGGACCCAGTGGCTGACTTCATCGCCACGCGCGGCCGGCCTGGCGATGTCGTGGACGGGTGGGGCAACGTGTCGGCGATGCTGCGGGGGTCTACCGCGCGCTCTATGCAGCGGCTCGAGGAGCAAGAGCGAGAGGCTGGACACAATCCGTGGTGAGTCGCGGCGATGTCTGGTGGTATGAGCCACCGGACGCCAAGCGTCGCCCGGCTTTGGTCATGACTCGTACGGAGGCCGCTCAAAGCCTGAACGAGCTATTCGTGATCTTGGCCACAACAACGGTTCGCGGACTGCCCACGGAGGTAGAGCTGGGACTACAGGACGGGATGCCACGCGCCTGCGTGCTCAACGCTGACCACGCAGGCGCTGCGGACAAGGCGTTCCTGACCGAGCGGATCACGCGGCTCGGGCCGGAGCGCACGTCGGAAGTCTGCCGTGCGCTCGCCTTGGCGACGAGCTGCTAGGCGCCGCGCCTACAAGCACAACGCTCTCTCAAATGTGGTACATGCTCGCGCCGGAGTCGCGCGCCTCGCGCTCGATCACGTCGGCGATCGTGGTCTGCTCGAGCACGTCGCGAGCGGCCTTCGAGGCGTCGCCGAAGATGCCGTCGGCGTCGCGTCCGAGTGGGCCGTCGAGCAGCTCCACGATCTCGAGCACCGTCACCTCGGCCGGCTCGCGAGCGAAGCGGTAGCCGCCCTTCACCCCGCGCTGCGAGCTGACCACGCCAGCCCGGCGCAGCACCGCGAACAGCTGCTCGAGGAATTGCACCGGCATCTCGCGCCGACGGGCGAGCTCCCCGATCGGCACGGGGTCCGCGCCGCTTGAGCGACCGAGCTCGGCGAGCGCGGCCACCGCGTAGGGGGACTTGCTTGTGATCGAGATCATCGCGCACGCGCGATGCTACGCAACCCGCCCGCCGGTTGGTCGCTCGACGAGCCAGCGCAGCACAAGCCGGGCAAAGCGTGCTTGGGATACCGGGGAGAGCGGACGCAGCATTTGGCGTGGCCCAGCGACCGCTCTACAGCCAACCGCGCTCGGTGGCGATCAGAACGGCTTGCGCGCGGTCGACGGCGCCGAGCTTGCCGTAGATGTTGTGCAGGTGCGTGCGCACCGTGCTCGTGGAGAGCGTCAGCTCGTGCGCGATCTGCTTGTAGACCTTGCCCTCGGCAAGACGCTGCAGCACTCCGAGCTCGCGCCCGGAGAGCGGGCACGGGTCGACCATGCGCTGGCGCTGGCCGCGTGAGCTCGGCAGCTCATACATCACGCGGCGCAGCTCCTCGGGCCCGAGCCCGAGCACGCGGGCGCAGGCGAGCATCTCGCCTGGCGCGACGGGCGCCCCGTGGGCGTAGTGGGCGAGCATGTCGGCCAGGCGCACGAATGCCGCCTCGCCGGAGGCGTCGGGATTGTGGTGGCGCTCGATCACGGTGGCGATCGCGGGGGGCAGGCCCCAGCGGCGGGCGAGCACGCCGCCCACCAGCGCATGGTCGACTCCGAGCTCGCGGCGTTCCTGATGGATGCGCTTCTCGGGCGTCTGGCCGTCCTTCTTGACCTGCGCGATGTAGCCCGGGTAGGCGTGCATGAGCACGAGCTTGCCCACGTCGTGCAGCAGGCTCGTGACGGTGAGTCGGTCGCGGTGCTCGTAGCCAACCTCCGCGGCGAGCCGATCGGCGGTGTGCTGGGTGGCGAGTGCGTGCAGCCGGAAGCGCTCGGGCGCTGTGTCCCAGCCGTTGGAGCGCTCGAAGAAATCGAATGTGCGGACCCTGCTCGCGATCGACTGCACGGCTTGCGGCGTGAGCCGCTCGACGGCCTCGACCACCGTCTCGACGCGTTCCCCGGCGCGATGGTTCTGGTTTGCCAGCCGCATCACGGCGATGATGAGCGCGACATCCGACTCGACCGCGGTGACGATGTCGGCGGTGGCGACGTTGTCCTTGGAGATGACCGCCAGCAGGCGGGAGCGCGACTCCGACAGCGCCGGGAACGCGTCGAGCGCCTCGAAGGCGAGCATCAAGCGGCGACCGTGCCCCTCGTTCTGGTGGCGCTCGCCCGAGCTGCCCGTTGCGCTGGGGCGACGTCCGGCGGCGCCCACGAGCGTGGGCTTGGCGTCGCTTCCGGGAGTTGGCTTTGTCACTGTTGCTTGCGTGCGCATGACACCTGCTTGACGTGGGGGCATCCGAGCCGCCCGTGGGGTCGTCAGGTGTCCTATCGGCAGCTCCTGCCCGATTGTTGAGCGGGCTGGGCCGCCCGGGCGGGCTTTCCCGGGTCTTACCCAGCGAGCGCCGCGTCGATGCGGCGCAGAGTCTCCTCGCGTCCAAGCAGCGCGACGCTCTCGAAGATGCCTGGTGAGACCGTCGTGCCCGCGATCGCCACGCGCACCGGCTGGTAGACCTCGCGTGGCTTGGCGGAGTGACGCTCGACGACGCTCACGAGCGCGGCCTCCACCGCCGTGACGTCGAAGCTGGCGATCGAGGAGAGCTCGCCGCGGGCGTCGCTCAGCATCGAGGCGCCGCGTTGCCCAAGCCACCGCTCGCGCGCGGAGGCGTCCTCGCAGGCGCCGCTGAAGAAGAAGCGCGAGAGCGGCCAGAAGTCCGCCAGCGTCTGGATCTTCTCCTGGCTGATCGCCACGGCGCCCTCGAGCAGCTCGCGGTCGGCGCCGGCCGCATCAGCGGCGTCCGGGTCGGCGACGCGCAGGAGCTCGAGCACTCGATCGGCGAGCTGGGGGACGGACAGCGCGCGGATGTAGATACCGTCGAGCCAGCGCAGCTTGACCTCGTCGAAGCGGGCGGGATTGCGACTGACGCGCTCCAGCTCGAAGCGACTGACGAGCTCCTCGGTCGACATGACGGTGGCGTCGTCGCCCGAGCCCCAGCCAAGCAGGGCGAGGTAGTTGCGAACCGCCTCGGGCAGGTAGCCGGCTTCGCGCAGCTCCTGCACAGACGCCGCGCCGTGGCGCTTGGAGAGCTTCTTGCCGTCGGGACCGTGCAACAGCGGCAGGTGCGCGTACAGCGGCTCTGGGGCATTCGCCCCGAAACCGACGGCTTTCGCGGCTTGCAGCACGAGCAGCTGCTTGGGTGTGTTCGACAGGTGGTCCTCGCCGCGCACCACGTGCGTTATGCCCGCGTCGAGGTCGTCGATGGCGACCGCGAAGTTGTAGAGCACCGATCCGTCGGCGCGCGCGATCACAGGGTCGTCGAGGTGCACGTGTTCGAAGGTGGTGTCGCCGCGGATCACGTCGTGCACGACTGTGGCGCCACCGGCGGGCACGCGCAGCCGCACCGCTCCCTCTTTCTGATTTCCCGCCCACCCCTCGCCGCGGAAGCCTCGCTCGGCGCCGTGCAGGCGCTTGTAGGCGGCCACGTCGTCGGCGGTCGCGCTCGAACGGTATGCGTGCCCGCTGCGCAGAAGCGCCTCGAGCGCCTCGTGGTGGCGGGCCGCGCGCTCGCCTTGGAAGATCGGGCCCTCGTCCCAGTCGAGCTCGAGCCAGCGCAGCGCGTCGAGGATCTGCTCGACGTTCTCGGGCGTCGAGCGCTCGCGGTCGGTGTCCTCGATGCGCAGCAGGAAGGCGCCGCCGTGATGCTTGGCGAGCAGCCAATTGAACAGGGCGGTGCGGGCGCCGCCGATGTGCAGCGCGCCCGTGGGCGATGGAGCGAAGCGAACCCTCATAAGATCTCGCGCCATGCTAGTCGGCCCGACCCCACGCGCGAAATCCCAAGCCTGCCGCACCCATATCGTGACCGACCGCGGGCGCCCATCGACTCACTCGGAGACGGTGGCGTGCTGATCGGGGCTCACGTGTCCCCCGCCGGCGGATTGCCGAAGGCGATCGAGCGGGGCTTGGAGCGCGACTGCCGCGCGATCCAGATCTTCAACCAGTCGCCGCGCATGTGGCGCCCGACAGTGTTTCGCGAGGAGGACGTGCAGGCCTTTCGCGAGGCGATGGCCGCCAGCCAGATCGACGCGGTGCTGATCCACGCGGTGTACTTGCTCAACTGCGCCAGCGAGGATCCCGACATCCGCGAGAAGTCGCTGGTCTCCCTGGCTCATTCGCTGCGGGTGGGCCACGACATCGGGGCCTCGGGCGTGGTGCTGCATCCGGGCTCAGCCAAGACGGGCGATCCCGCCGAGGCGATGGCGCGTGCCGGCGAGACGATCCGGGAGGCGCTCGCCGAGAGCGAGGGCTGCCCGCTTCACCTGGAGAACACGGCGGGCGCGGGCGGGACGCTCGGTCGCTCGATCGACGAGCTGGCGAGACTGCTCGAGGCGGCCGGGGGCGGCGAGCGACTCGGGTTGTGTCTTGACTCCTGTCACCTGTTCGCCTCGGGCTATGACATCCGCTCACATGAGGGGATGGATGCGCTGACGGACGAGGTGTCAGAGAAGATCGGCATCGAGCGCGTCGGCTCGCTGCACCTCAACGATTCGCAGACCCCGCTCGGCTCCAATCGCGACCGTCACGCGAACGTCGGCGAGGGCGAGCTCGGCGAGGACGGCTGTGCCGCGTTCCTGTCGGCGCCGGCGCTGCAGGATCTGCCGTGCGTGCTGGAGACCCCCGGCGAGAACCGCTCGGGAGCCACGCGCGAGGAGGTCCGGCGCGCCGTGTCTTTGCGCGAGCGGGGTCTGCGCGAGCGCGAAGCGCCGGGTTAGGCTGGGTCAGCCTGTCGCGGCCAGTGCCGGTGAGGGCGCCAACGCGGCTTCGAGCTCGGCGCGCACGCCCGGGGTGTGCGTGACGCGGTAGGCCTCGCCGAGGCGCAGTATGCGCGTGCCGGCGCTCGTGAGCATCTCGAGCACCACTTCGGCGGGCCCGTGGTTGGTCTCGATGATGTCCTTGACGTCCTCGATCGCGCTCGCCGGCAGGCGCGTCGCGTCGACCTGCAGGCGCACGGGTTGCGACGCCGCGGCGTGTGCGACGCGATGTCGCCCTGGCGTCGGTATTGGCGCGCTCGATCTCCTGTTCGCTGGGGGCGAAGCTGTCGACCGACTGGACCACCACGCAAGTCTTGCCGGCCTCCTTGTGGTCGACGCGGCCTCGGACGAGCACCACCTTGTCGACGCCGAGCGAGGTCTCGTGCTCGGCGAGCGCCTTGCCGAATACGAGGATCTCGACCGCCCCTTCGAGATCGTCGAGCGTCGCGAACATCATGTGATCGCCGTTGCGGGTGCGGATCCGCTTTGACTCGGTGATGATCCCGCCGACGGTCACCCAGTCCTTGTCGCGGCGTCGTGAGAGCGCGGCGAGCGAGCAGTCGACGCGCGCTTTGAGCGCCTCGCGCATCGGCTTGAGCGGATGCGCCGAGATGAACAGCCCGATCGCCTCCTTCTCGACCGCGAGCAGCTCTGGCTGGTCGAACTCCTCGATAGGGATCGGGGGATGGCTTGGCCTGAGCAGGCTTGTGCCGAGTCCCACCCGCCCATCCAGCTGCCCCGCGCCGGCGGAGGACGCTGGCGCGGCAGGCTCGAGGTCGAAGATCGAGCCCTGGCCGACGAGCGCGTCCTGCTGGGCCTTCTGGCCCGCGGACTGGGCGGTTTCGAGCACAGCGAGCATCCCCTTGCGCGTCGCCCCTGTGGAGCCGAAGGCGCCACACTTGATGAGCGCCTCGATCGCCTTCTTGTTGACCGCGCGGCTGTCGACTCGCTCGCAGAAGTCCCACAGCGACGCGAATGGGCCGCCCTCCGCGCGGGCTTGCTTGATCGCCTCGACGGCCTGGTAGCCGACGCCCTTGACCGCGTCGAGGCCGAAGCGGATGTTGCCCGCCCCCTCGCGCTGGGGTGGGTTGGCGTCGGAAGGCTCGGGGTCTGATCGCGAGTCGGAAGGTTGGGCGAGCGCGTGGGCCGTCAGATCCGCGGACGGGTGGGCGGGGACATCGACAGTGAACTCGTGGTCGGAGAGGTTGACGTCGGGCGGCAGGATCTCGATGCCCATCTCCTCGCAGCGCGCTACGAAGAAGGGCACCTTGTCCTTGGTCGACATGACCGAGGAGATCAGCGCCGCCATGTACTCGGCGGTGTAGTTGGCCTTCAGCCAGGCGGTGCGGTAGGCGATCAGCGCGTAGCAGGCGGCGTGTGACTTGTTGAACGAGTAGTCGGCCGATTTCTCGTTTGTCTGCCACAGGAACTCGATCACCTCGGGGCGGGTGCCGGAGGCGCGGCAGCCCTCGACGAACTCGGGCTTCAGCGCGGCCATCGCCTGGCGGTTCTTCTTGCCGATCGCCTTGCGCAGGTCGTCGGCCTTGGCGCCGGAGAAGCCCGCGATCTCCTTGGAGATCTGCATCGCCTGCTCCTGGTAGAGGATCACGCCCTTGGAGGACTCGAGGATCGGGCGCAGACGCTCGTCGGGGTAGGAGATCTCCTGCGGGTTGCGCTTGCCCTTGGCGTACACCGGTATCTGGTCCATCGCGCCGGGTCGGTAGAGCGCGTTGAGCGCGACCAAGTCGTTGAACTCGTCCGGGCGCACACGCTTCAGCGCCTCGCGCATCCCCTCGGACTCGAACTGGAACACGCCGATCGAGTCGCCGCGGGTGAGCATCTCGTACGTGCGCTCGTCGTCGAGCGGGAGCGTGGACATGTCCGGGCGGATGCCCGAGGAGCGCTCGATGATGTCGAGCGCATCCTCGATCACGTCGAGGTTGCGCAAGCCGAGGAAGTCCATCTTCAGCAGGCCGATTTCCTCGATCGGCTTCATCGAGAACTGTGTGACGGTGCGGAACGAGCGTTCGCCGTCCTCGTCCGTGCCGGCGTCGGCGAGCTGCAACGGCACGATGTCGGTGAGCGGACGGTCGGCGATCACGACGGCGGCGGCGTGGATCGAGGAGTTGCGCACGATCCCCTCGAGCCCCTTGGCGACGTCGATGATGGTGCGCGCGTCGGGCTCCTCGTCGTAGGCCTTGCGCAATGCTTCACCGGTTTTCAGGCAATCCTCGAAGGAGGGGGCGCGACCCATGATCGGGTCGGGGATCAGCTTCGCGAGGCGGTCGCCCGCGCCGTAGTCGCGACCGAGCACGCGCGCGGCGTCGCGGGTGGCGGCGCGCGGGAACATCTTGCCGAACGTGACGATCTGCGCGACCGACTCGCGTCCGTACTTCTCGGTGACGTAGCGCATCACGCGCTCGCGCCCGCGCACCGAGAAGTCGATGTCGATGTCGGGCATCGACACGCGCTCGGGGTTCAGGAAGCGCTCGAACAGCAGGTCGTAGCGGAGCGGATCGACGTCGGTGATGGCCAGGCAGTAGGAGACGATCGAGCCGGCCGCGGAGCCGCGTCCGGGGCCGACGGCGATGCCGTTCTCCTTGGCGAACTTGACGAAGTCCCACACGATCAGGAAGTAGGCGTTGAAGCCCATGCGGTCGATCACGCCGAGCTCCATGTCCATGCGCGCCAGCGCCTCGGCGGGTGGCGGGTCGCCGTAGCGCAGCGCACAGGCCCTCGGTGCACGCGGGCGCGCAGGTACTCGCGCTCGGAGCTGCCGTCGGGGGTGGCGTATTTGGGGATCAGCTGCTTGCCGAGCTCGAGCTCGACCGTGCAGCGCTCGGCGATCTCCAGGGTGCTCGCGATCGCCTCGGGCCACTCGGCGAACGCGTCGGCCATCTCGGCGCTGTCGCGCAGGTAGAACTCGTTGGTCTCGAAGGTCATCTTCGGGGCGGCGAAAGTGCTCTTGGTCTGCACGCACAGCAGCGCGGTGTGGTGGTCGTAGTCCTCGCGACGCAGATAGTGGACGTCGCCGGTACCCACGAGGCTGCCGCCCATCTCGCGCGCGATCTTGACGATCCCCTCGTTGCACTTGTCTTGCGGCGCGAGCCCGTTCTTCTGAACCTCGAAGTAGACGTTGTCCTGCGCCGAAGATGCGCACCAGGTCGTCGGCGTGTGCGCGCGCGTCCTCGGGCCGGTCGTCGAGCAGACGCTGGCAGAAGCGCGAGGCGAGGCAGCCGGTGAGCGCGACGATGCCCTCGGAGCGCTGCTCGATCTGGGCGAGGTCGAGTGTGGGCTTGCCCCGGTGCAGCCCTTCCAGGAAGCCGGCCGAGGAGAGCTGCACGAGGTTGCGATAGCCGGCGTCGTCGGCCGCCAGCAGAGTGAGGTGGTTGCGCTCGACCTTGCGTGCCGACCCGTCCTCGCGGTGTGGTCGTCGACGAGGTAGATCTCGCAGCCGAAGATCGGCTTGACGCCGTGCTTGGCGCAGGCGCTGTGAAGCTCGACCATGCCGTTCATGACGCCGTGGTCGGTGAGTCCGAGCGCGGGCTGCTCGAACTCGGCCGCGCGCTTGGCGAGCGCCTCGATCCTGCACGCACCGTCGAGCAGCGAGTACTCGGAGTGGACGTGCAGATGGGCGCAGGACTGGTGGGTCACCGAGCCTGGATGGTATGTGGTCGATCGGCGGATCGAGAGGTCCGCTCAACCGTGCGGAAAGGAGCCCTCAGGCGTCTGCGACGGACAGGCCCTGAGCCCGGGCCGTCCACTGCAGGAACATGTCCACGGAGGTGACGTCGCCGGTCACGAGCGTCCTGTCCTCGGCCGGCGGCTGGGTGCCCGCCAGCAGGCAGATGAGGGCGTGACCGCTCGAGGAGATCGTGGCCACGGGCTGCCCGACGGCGGTGCGACTCACCTGATCGGCTCGCCATCGCTGACGCGCACGTAGATGACGATCCCGGCCGCGTCCTGGATCTCGAAGGCGAGCTCGAAGCGCCGTCCGCTCGTCCAGCCGGGTCGATCGCCTCGGCCATCGCGAGCAGCAGCAGCCCGGGCCACACGTCGACGCCGGCGGTCGCGAGGTCGGCGAGGGCGATCGGGCGGCGGCGCGACTTGAGGAAGCGGCGCGCGCGGCGCCTGCCCTTGCGTATGCGCAGACCCGGATACCTGCGCGACGCGCCTCCCGCGGCGAGCTCGCTGAACGCCGCGACCGGGCCCTCCAGCGAGAAGTCGACCGAGCCGCGTGGTTCCCTGGAGATCGTCGCCTGACCCGGTTCGAGCGTGACGTAGAAGGTGCCGAGCTCGCCGATCTTGATCTCGTAGTTGAGCGGGCTCCTCGACGAGACTCCCGTTGGGCTGGTATCAACTCGATCACGAGTTCCGCCGCAAGCTTGGCGTCGCGCTGCGAGGCCAGCCTGCGGATCGCCGGCGCCAGCCAGGAGCTGCGCTTCTCGGGCACGGAGAGCAGGCGCGACTGCAGCGCGATCGGCTCGGAGGTGACCGCTTTGGCGCCGATCGTCGCTCCGGGCCCGAGGCCCGAGACCGCCGGCTCCGGCGGAGCAAGCCGCTCGTGGCGCGATCGGCGCGGCCAATCCCTGCACGGCGAGGCCTCGACCGCAGAGTCCTTCTCGGCTATGGGTCGGCTCCTCGAGGATTGGCGGCTCCTCGAGGACCAGTGGCTCCTCGACGGCGACGGGCTCCTCGACGCCTGAGACTCCTCAACCGCGACGGGCTCCTCGACAGCCTGAGGCTCCTCAACCGCGACGGGCTCCTCGACAGCCTGAGGCTCCTCGACGGCACCGGCTCCTGAGCGAGGGGAGGCTCGTCGACAGCCTGAGGCTCCTCGACCACGATCGGCTCCTCCTTGGTGCCGGGCTCGACTCCTCGACGGCGAATGGCTCCTCAGCGACGGATGCATCATCGACCGCCGGCCGCTCCACAACTACGGGCTCCTCGACGACCACCGGCTCGACTACCACGGCTCCTCGGCAATCACCGGCTCCGCCGCGACGACGACCTCCTCGGCAACAGGCTCCTCGCGCCGGTCTCGGCGCGTCTCCGCCGTCTCGGCCGCCTCGGCCTCCTTGACCTCGGCGACGCGCGCGCGCAGGCGTTCGACGGCCGCGACCAGGGCGTCGGCCATCTCGCGACGATGGGCGGCCTCGCGCTCGGACTCGGGCTCGGTGGTGTGCTGGAGCAATGCGGCGTCGAGCGGCTCGGCGCTGAGCTGCGCGCGCAGGTCGGCGGCGGTGCGGGTCAGCTCGAAGCGCAGATCCTCCATGCGGGCGCCCATCGCGGTGAGCTCGCGCACATAGGTCTCGCGCTCCCACACCACCTGCTGCTGGAGCTCCTCGCGCAGCGTCGTCAGCTCGCGCTCGAAGCCCGCGCGCAGGCCCGCGGCCACGTCCATCAGCTCTCGCACGATCGGCGTGAGTCGGGCGTCGCGCTCGCGCAGCTGGGTGAGCTCGGCGCTCAGCTCGGCGCACATGGCGCTCGGTCTCCTCCAGGCGGCCGCTCAGCTCCTGGATCTGGGCGCGCATCTCGCGCTGGAGGCGCTCGCTGCGCTCCTCGGCCTCGACGCGCAACTGTTGCTCGGCGTACTCGCGCTGCTTGACGCTGCGCACGTCCGATTCGCGCTCGGCGAGCTGTTGGGCGACCCGCTCGCGCTCGCGACCGACCTCCTCGATGCGCTGCTCGAGCGCCGCCAGGTGGGTCTCCAGGTTGCGAGCGACGGCCTCGGCGGCCTCGGCCCTGCGAATGACCGCCGGGTCGGCGTGACGGGCGCGACGCTCGGCCAGGACGTCGGCAGCCGTGTCCGACGGTGAGCCCACGTCCGGGGTCTCGCTCTCCTCGGTCATCATCGGGGGCAACCCTAGAGACGCCTTCGGACGGTGCCACGCGGCGCTGCGACTACTCGTTGCGCAGACGCCAGGCCATACGCGACTGCAAAGACCACAGCTCGATGAAGCCCGGCGAGGCGGTCTGCGAGAACAGGCCTCCGGACTCGCCGAAGGAGGCGAGTGCCTGGTCGTAGACGGCGTTGGGCGAGGAGCGCGTGATGACCCGCGCGTGGCCCTTGTAGAGCTTCAGGCCGATCGTGCCTGTCACCTGGGCGTTGACGCGACTCCATGTAGGCGTCGAGGTCGGCGCGCAGAGGCTCCCACCACAGTCCCGCGTAGACGAGATAGGCCCATTGGCGGTCGAGCTGGCCCTTGAACTGGTTCTGGTGGATCGTGCAGACGAGCTTCTCGAGCTCCTGGTGGGCCGGCAGCAGCATCGCGGCGGCGGGCGCCTCGTAGATGTCGCGCACCTTCAAGCCCGACGATGCGATCCTCGATGTGATCGACGATCCCGACGCCGTGACGGGCTGCGATCTCGGCCGCGCGTTCGAGCAGGGCGACGAGACCGAGGCGCTCGCCGTTCAAGCCGACGGGCACGCCATGCTCGAACTCGACCTCGACGATCTCGGCCTCGTCGGGCGCGAGCTCGGGCCGCGTGACGAGCTGGAAGACGTCGTCCTCGGGCGCGTGGTCGAGCTCCTCGATCCAGCGTCCCTCCGAGGAGCGGCCCCACAGGTTGTCGTCGATCGAGTAGGGGGCGATCTCGGCGGGTGGGTGGATCCGATCTGGTGGGACTTGACCGGGATGCCGTGCTCGCGCGCGTAGGCGATCTCCTCCTCGCGACCCATCTGCCAGGTGCGCACGGGTGCGATCGTCTTCAGCTCGGGGGCGAGTGTCGCGACCGTCGCCTCGATGCGCACCTGGTCGTTGCCCTTGCCGGTGCAGCCGTGGGCGATCGTGTCACAGCCGCTAGCGCCGGGCATACTCGACCGCGAGCTTGGCGATCAGGGGGCGTCCCAGCGCGGTGAACAGGGGGTAGCCGCCGCCGTAGAGCGCGTTGGCCTTGATCGCCGGGACGACGTACTCGCGGGCGAACTCCTCGCGGGCGTCGACGACGTGGCAGTCGAGCGCCCCGAGCCGCAGGGCCTTCTCGGCGATCACCTCGTAGTCCTCGCCGGGCTGGCCGAGGTTGACCGTGAGGCAGACGACCTCGGCGTCGTACCGGTCCTGGATCCACTTGAGCATCACGCTCGTGTCGAGACCGCCGGAGTAGAGCAGCAGCACGCGGTGGACGTCCTCGGGATCGGGCCTCGTAGGAGGCCGTCGGGCGGTGGGAAGGTCTGTGCGGCGAGAGTCGGGCTCACGGCGCGGAACCTTATCCGGCGAGCGCCCTGCCAAGCCGCGCAAGGGCATCGTCGATGCTCCTCGGGCGAGACGGTGAGCGGGGGGAGCAGGCGAATCGTCGTGGGGCCGGTGGCGTTGACGATCAGACGCTCCTCGAGCAGCGCACGGCGCACGACCTCGGGCGCGGGGACGTCGATCTCGCAGGCGAGCATCAGGCCGCGTCCGCTGACGGCGAGCACATGGGGCAGCTGGGCGAGGCCGTCACTGCAGAAGAACGCCTGCCTCGCGCACGTGCGCGAGCAACGTCCGAATCGGAAGTGACATCGAACGCGGCAAGCGCGCGCAGCCGCCACGACGGGGCCACCGGCGAACGTGGAGCCGTGGTCGCCGGGCTGGAGCACGTCGGCCAGCCTCGGGCCGGTGACGAGCGCGCCGATCGGCAGCCCGCCGCCGAGCGCCTTGGCGCTCGTGAGGGCGTCCGGGACGACGCCGGTCTGCTCGTAAGCCCATAGCGTGCCGGTGCGGCCCATGCCGGACTGGATCTCGTCGAAGACGAGCGCGGCGCCGTGCTCGGTCGCAGGCCGAGCGCGCGCGCAAGCAGCAGCTCCTCGGAGAGGACGTTGACACCGCGTCTCTCCCTGGATCGGCTCGAGCAGGACGGCAGCGGTGCGCTCGTCGATCGGCGGCGGCGAGCGCGTCGGGCTCGGCGGCGACGGCCCGAAAGCCGGGCACGAGCGGCGCGAAGGGCGCCTGCTTTGACTCCTGGGGCGTGGCCGAGAGGGCGCCGTAGGTGCGACCGTGGAAAGCGTCGTGGACGACCACGATGTCCCCGCCGGGCTTGGCCTTGCGCGCGAGCTTGATCGCCGCCTCGTTGGCCTCGGCGCCGGAGTTGCAGAAGTAGACCTTGCCGCCGAGGCTCGATTGCGACGAGCCGCTCGGCCAAGCGCATGGCGGGCTCGGTGTAGAAGAGGTTGCTCGTGTGCATCAGCCGCCCGACCTGGTCGCGCACGGCCGCCACGACGCGCGGATGGCAGTGACCGAGGCTCGTGACCGAGATGCCGCACAGGAAGTCGAGGTACTCGACGCCCTCGCCGTCCCACAGCCACGAGCCCTCACCGCGCACGAACTCGACCGGGAGGCGCGCGTAGGAGGGCACGACGTGCGCACGCTCCAGCGCCTGCAGGTCGCGCGAGGCTCATGGCTCGACCGCTTCGCTCGATGCGCTCTCGGAAGCCTCGATCTTGTCCGATCCCGGCGTCGGTGAACAGCTCGAGCAGCAGCGAGTGGGGAATGCGCCCGTCGATGATGTGCGCCGAGTTGACGCCCCCGTTGATCGCCTCGACGCAGGCGGCGAGCTTGGGGCGCATGCCGCCCTGCAGCGAGGGGAGGCGAGCGTCGACCTCGGCCGCGCTGGCCTGGCCGATCAGGCTGTCCGGAGTCCTCGGCGTCGGCGAGCCAGCCGGGGACGTCGGTGAGGAACACGATCTTGTAGGCGCCGAGCGCGCCCGGCCACGGCGCCGGCGGCCTCGTCGGCGTTGACGTTGTAGGAGTTTCCCTCGCGGTCGGCGCCGACCGAGGCGATCACGGGGATGTAGTCGAGCGCGACGTGATGGAGCACGTCGACGTTGACGCGCTCGATCGCGCCCACGAAGCCGATGTCCTCGCCGCCGGGCGCCGTGCGGCGCGCGATCCGAAACGAGCGAGCCGTCGTCTCCGCACAGCCCGACGGCGGGCTGGCCGTGGCGCCCGAGGCGCAGCACGATTTCCTTGTTGACCTTGCCGACGAGCACCATCTTGGCGATCTCGACGGTCTGCGGGATCGGACACGCGCAGGCCGCCGACGAACCGCACGGGCAGGCCGAGGCGCTCCATGTAGGAGGTGATGTCGGGGCCGCCGCCGTGCACGACGATCGGGTTGAGCCCGACGTACTTGAGCAGGACGACGTCGCGCGCGAACTCCTCGCGCAGGTCGTCGTCCTCCATGGCGGCGCCGCCGTACTTGATGACGACCGTCTTGCCGTGGAACTCCCGGATGTAGGGGAGCGCCTCGAGCAGCGTGGCTACGTCGCGCATGGGCGGAACCTCCGGTTCGTGTGGGTGGGCGGCGGATGTCGATGGGAAACAATCGCGCCGCAGCTCCGTAGCGACGCCCTCGTCGCCGGTTGCCACGCCCGCCGGACGAGTCCCAGCTCTTTTGGAAGTGTGCTCATGTGGTGTAGTCGGCGTTGATCGTGACGTACTCGTGGGAGAGGTCGGAGAAGAAGACCTCGGTCTCGGCGCCCTCGCCCGGCAAGACGATCTCGTAGTCGATCTCCTTGCCCTGCAGCGGCCTCGGCGAGCGCGGCCTCGTCGTAGGGGACGGCGACGCTCGCCGAGCAGACCTGGATGCCCTCGAGCGAGATGTCCATCGCGCAGGTGGCGCGAGTCCCCGGCAGGCGCGCCGCCGACGGCCTGGACGATGCGCCCCCAGTTGGGGTCGGCGCCGTGTAGCGCGGTCTTCACGAGCGGCGAGTTGGCGACAGCACGCGCGGCGCTCTCGACCGTGCCGTGATCGCCGCCGCGCACGACGACGCGACCGATCCGCCGGGCGCCCTCGCCGTCGGCCACCATCAGGATCGCGAGCTGGCGCATGAGCGCGTCGAGCGCCTCGCCGAAGCGCAGCTCGTCCTCGCTCTCCGGGGCGATCCGCGACCCCGCTCTCGCCCGAGCAGATGAGCAGCGGCCGTGTCGTTGGTGGAGAGCTGGCCGTCGACCGTGCAGCGATCGAACGAGCGCTTCAGACACACCGACAGCAGCAGCTCGGCCGTCTCGGGCGCGAGCTGCGGCGTCGGTCTCGCACGAAGCAAAACATCGTGGCAAAGCGCGGCGAGATCATGCCCGCGCCCTTGCACTGCGCCGCTCAGGCGCACCACGCCGGAGGGCAGCTCGACCTCGAGGTTGGCGCGCTTCTCGAACGCGTCGGTGGTTTGGATCGCCTGCTGGAAGTCGACGTCGCCCTCGCGCGCGAGGCGTCCACTCGCGTCGAGGATCCCGCGCAGCATCTTCTCGACGGGAAGGTAGTCGCTGATCCCGCCGGTGGAGCCGAGCAGGACCTCCTCAGGCTGAGCCCCGACGGCGCATCGCCGCCGCGCCCTGTGTCTTGGCGGCGTCTTCCAGTCCCCGCCGGCCGGTGGCGGCGTTGGCGCAACCGGAGTTGGCGAGGATCCACGCGCAGCGAGGAGAGCGTGCAGCGCTCCTGGCTGAGCAGGATCGGCGCCGCCGGAGTGCCCGTGTCGGCGAAGCGCGCGGCGCTGACACGGCTGCGGGGCGTCGCACACGAGCAGCCCGAGGTCGGGGTTGCCCGACGGCTTGATCCCGCACGCGACACCAGCGGCGCGAAAGCCGGCGGGGAGCCCGGCGTCGGGGCCCAGCTCGCGCACATGCGCGGGCGCTGGCGCCCAGCGCGAGTGAAAGAACGGCTGTGGCGGCCCCGCGGCGGTCTGATCGCCCCACACGTCTTTGCCGGCGCTCACGGAGCCCTGTCGTCTCGTCGAAGCCGAACATCAGGTTGAGGTTCTGGACGGCCTGCGAGGAGGTCCCCTTCCACAAATTGTCGATCGCCGAGAGCACCACGATCTTGCCTGTGTGGGCGCTGACGGCGACGTGCAGCCGGCAGACATTGGTCTCGCGCACGTCGCGTACCTCGGCTGGCTCGGGACGCGATCTCCACGAACGGCTCGCCCGCGTAGGCGTCCTCGTACATGACGTCGAGCTCGTCCTGCTCGACCGGCCGCGTGGGCGTCACATAACAGTTGACGAGCTCCCCCTGGTCGAGCGGGACGAGGTGCGGGGTGAACTGCACGCGCAGAGCTGGATGGCGCGGGTCGAGTTCGTCCAGCTGCTCCTCGATCTCCGGGGTGTGGCGGTGGTGGACGATGTTGTAGGGAAGGATGTTCTCGCCGCTGTTTGAGAAGTGCGTCTGCCAGGTCGCCGAGCGACCCGCGCCCGAGAGCCCTTGCTTGGCGTCGATCACGAGGTCGGCGATCAGCCCGGCGCGCGCCAGCGGGGCGAGCGCGAGCAACGAGGCCGTCGGGTAGCAGCCGGGGGTGGCCACCAGCTCGGCGGCGGCGATCGCCTCGCGGTGCAGCTCGGGCAGGCCGTAGGAGGCGTCGTCGAGCAGCTCGGGATGCGGGTGGGGGCCATACCATTGCTCATAGGTCGGACAGCTCGCGCAGGCGAAAGTCGGCGCTCAGGTCGCACACCCGCACGCCGCGAGCGCGCAGCGCGGCCACGACCGGCGCCGAGGCGGCGTGCGGGTAGGCGACGATCGCCGCGTCCACGTCTGCATGACGCTCGAGGTCGAGCTCCTCCAGCTCGAGCGGCACGCGATAGCGCGGGTACAGCTCATCCAGGCGCTGGCCCACGTCGGCGCGCGCGGTCACCGTCTGCAGCTCGAACTCGGGATGGCGCCACAGCAGGTGCGCGGCGAGCGCCCCCGCGAAGCCACTCGCGCCGGCGACGAGCGCGCTAGGCACGCAGCTCACCCCCCAAGCTGGCGAGCGCGGCGACGATCCGCGCGCGCACGGGCGCGACATCCTCGTCGGTGAGCGTGCGGTCATGCGCCCTGAAGGCGAGCGACAGCGCGAGCGAGCGTCGCCCCTCCCCGACCTGTGGCCCGCTGTACACGTCGAATACGCCCACCTCGTCGAGCAGCTCGCGCGCGGCCGCGCGCACCGTCTCGAGCACCTGCGCCGCGGGGACCTCCTCGGGGAGCACCACCGCCAGGTCCTGACGCAGCAGCGGGATAGGAGATCACGTCGCGATAGGGGCTCTGCCGTGTGGCCGCGATCTCGAGCAGCCGGTCGAGCTCGAGCTCCATCACCGCCGCGCCGTCGATGTCCCCACTCGCGCGCCACGAGCGGGTGCAGCTCGCCGAGCCAGCCGAGCTCGCTCGCCTTCGCAGAGGACGTCGCCGATGCGCCCTGGGTGCAGGAACGGCTGCGCCTCCGGCCGGCACTCGAGCGTCACCCGCAGCGCCTCGCCGAGCGCTTCGAGCACGCCCTTCACCGCGAACAGGTCGGCCTTCGGCGGGTCGGGCGCTCCCCATGTCGTCGGCGCCAGCGCGACCGCTGAGCAGCACCGCCGAGCGCGCGCTGCTCGCGCACTCCGGTCTCCCCGCGGGCCGCGGAGCCAGCTCGGCGGCGCAGCCGCCGCCAGTGGCCGCTCGGATCGTCATCCAGCACGAACAGCGTTCCCATCTCAAAGAGGCGCACGTCGGCCATCCCGCGCGCGGAATTGTGGGCGGCCACGTCGAGCAGCGAGCCCAGCAGGGTCGTGCGCAGCAGCGACTGGTCCTCCGACAGCGGGTTCTCGAGCACCGGCGCGCGCCGGCGCGGATCGTCGCTCGCGAGCCGCAGGCGATCGTGAAGCGTCGGCGCCGTGAACGTCCAGCCCACCACCTCGTACAGGCCCCGGCCGACGAGCGCGTCGGCCGCGCGGCGGCGCAGCCTCTGGGTGGCCGAGAGGCGCCCGTAGGCGCCGCGGCGCGCCGGCAGCGTGGCCGGCAGCTGCCTCGAGCCCGTGGATCGCGCGCCACCTCCTCGATCAGGTCCGCCTCGCGCGTCACGTCCTCGCGACGCACCGCCGGCACCGTCACGTCAAGGGCGCCCTCATCCTCGGAGCCGCCCTCGGCGCCTCGCTCACGGGAAGTCGAGTGCCCGCAGGATCTCGGCCTGGCGCGCGCCTGGCACCGGCATCCCGAGGATCGCGTCGCACCCTCTCGCTCGCGCAGCTGGATCGTGCGCGCGGAGCGTCGGCTCCCACGCCACGTCGATCGTGCCGGGCACGCACGCGTCGCGCCGCACAGCTCGATCATCAGCCGCGTCGCGAGCGCCTGCGCGTGCATGCACTGCTCGGGCGCCAAGCCCTTCTCGAAGCGTCCCGAGGCCTCGCTGCGCAGCCCGAGCGTCCAGGAGGTGCGGTGGATGTTGGGCCCGCTCCAGTTGGCCACCTCCATCAGGACCCTCGTCGTCTCGGCCTGCACCTCCGAGCGCTCCCCGCCCATGATCCCCGCGATCGAGGTCGGACCCTCGGCGTCCTCGATCACCACCATCTCGCCGTCGAGCGTGCGCACCTGGCCGTCGAGCGTCGTCACCTGCTCGCCGTCGCGCGCGCGCCTCACCGTCAGGCGCCCGCCGGCGACGCGGTCGAGGTCGAAGGCGTGCAGCGGCTGGCCGGTCAGCAGCATCACATAGTTGGTTATGTCAACCACGTTGTTGATCGGGCGCTGCCCGGCCGCGCTCAGCCGCGCCGCCAGCCAGAGGCGGCGAGGGGGCGATCCTCACGTTCTCGAACACGCGTGCCGTGAAGCGCTTGCAGAGGTCGGGGCACTCCACCGACGACCTCCACAAGGGCCTCCCCCACGCGTACGCGTGGGGCGGCCTCTTTTGAGACACCCGAGCCCCCGCTCGTCGGCCCCTCCCGGGATCGCCGGCGCTCCCGCCGGGGTCCTCGTCCGAGGGCTTTCGGCCCCTCGCTACCCGGATCCTCCGCCCACGGCTCGGGCGCCAGCGGCGCGCCGGTGGCGGCGTGCAACTCGCGCGCCACCCCGTACACCCCCAGGCAGTCCGGCCGGTTGGGCGTGATCTCCAGCTCGAGCACGTCGGTGCCGATCGCCGAGCACGTCCGCCAGCGGCGTCCCGGGCGCGAGCTCAGCGTCCACGACCAGCTCGTCGAGCACCATGATCCCCTCATGGTCGGAGTCGATCTCAAGCTCCTCGGCCGAGAGGATCATGCCGGCCGAGGGCACCCCCCGCAGCTTGGCGGCCTTGATCCTCATCCCGTCGGGCATCCTCGCCCCCGGCAGGGCCACCGCCACGGTCTGGCCGGCCGCGACGTTCGGCGCCCCGCACACGATGCCCGCGGGAGCATCCTCCCCGACGTCCACCTGCACACTCGCAGCCGGTCGGCTTTCGGGTGCGGCTCGACCGTCGAGCACGCGCCCCACGACGAAATGATCCGGCGAGGGCACCCCGTGGTGGAGATCGTCTCCACCTTCGTGCCCGTCATCGTCAGCCGCTCCTCGATCGCGGCCGTGTCGAGCTCGGGCGAGCAGTATTCCCGCAGCCAGTTCAGTGGAACCCTCATCCGAACTGCTCCAAGAATCTCAGGTCGTTTTCGTAGTAGAGGCGCAGGTCGGGGATCCCGTGCTTGAGCATCGCGATCCGCTCCACCCCCATCCCCCAGGCGTACCCCTGCACCTTCTCGGGGTCATACCCCGGGGCGTTGCGCTCGGTGGTGGGGACGTAGGAGTACACGTTCGGGTCGACCTCGCCGGCGCCCAGCACCTCGAGCCAACCCTCGCCCTTGCACAGCGGGCAGCGCGAGCCGTCCCCCATGAAGCCCTTGCCGGAGCAGTGAAAGCAGGAGACGTCCACCTCGACGCTCGGCTCGGTGAACGGGAAGAAGTGGGGACGTAAGCGCACGTCGCGCTCTTCGCCGAACACGGTCTTCGCGAACGCGAGCAGCGTGCCCTTGAGGTCGGCGAGCGTGATGTCCTCGTCGACGGCCAACCCCTCCACCTGGTGGAACTGGGGAGTGTGGGTGGCGTCGCTGTCGGGCCGGTACACGCGGCCCGGGATCACCACGTAGAGCGGCGGCGGATGGGCCTCCATCGCCCGTATCTGCATCGGCGAGGTGTGGGTGCGCAGGACGAGGTCCTCGGGGGCGCCGAGCCGCCCGGCGTCGTCGCCGTGCGCGCTCTCCCCCGCCGCGGCGGTCGGCCTGTGCAGGTAGAAAGTGTCCGTCCTTGCCCGAGCTGGATGCGTGGGCGAGTGGTTGAGCGCATCGAAGTTGTAGTGGACGGTCTCCACCTCCTGGCCCTCCAGCACCGTGAACCCCAGCCCCAGGAAGATGTCTTCGAGCTCGCGCATCGTGGACGTCAGCACGTGCAGCCGGCCGACCGGCTGGGCAGGCGTGCCGGGAAGCGTCACGTCGAGCGTGTCGGCCTCCAGGCGCTCGTCCAGCTCGCTCGCGTCGAGCGCGGCGGCGCGCGCCTCGATCAGCTGCTCGAGCGCCTTGCGCGCGTCGTTGGCGGCTTTTCCGACCGGCCCGCGCTGCTCGGGCTCGAGCGTCGCCACACCACGCAGCATCCGCGGCAGCTCGGCCTTGCGTCCGAGGTAGCGCACCCGCAACTCCTCAACCGCCTCGCTGCTAGGAGGCCGCCTCGATCTCCCCTCGCGCTTGCATGCGCAGCTCTTCGATCCGCTCGATCATGACGCTCGCACCCTAGTCGAGGGGCTCGTCATCTCGTAGAGAGCCACCGTCGCGGCCATCGCCGCGTTGAGCGACTCCGAGGCGATCGGGATGTGGGCCACCCGCTCGCACGCCGTCACGACCTCCTCGGGCAGGCCATCGCGCTCGGCACCAATGAGCAACGTCAGGGCAGCTGTCGAGGGCTCCCGAGAAGCCTCGCCCCACGCGTACGCGTGGGGCAGACCATTTCGAGCGCTGTGCCCGCACCCTCGAGCGCCCCGCCCACACGGCGGGTAGCGCCCCACTTAGCCCGCCGGATTGGCTCGCCCCTGCCCGCCACCAGAGCGCACCGTTCCCCGGGCAGCTCGCCCACGTCGCCCACGCGGGCAAGCGCGACGCGAAGATCGCCCCCATGCTGGCCCGCACCGCCTTCGGGGAGTGAGGGTCGGCACAGCCCGGGACCGAGCGCAACCGAGGAGGCGCCGAAGGCGAGAGCGGCAGCGCAGCACGGTGCCCACGTTGCCGGGATCGCTACCCCGTGCAGATAGACACACAGAGGGCCCTGGCTCCTCGAAGCGCTGCTCGTAAACGGCGATCGCGCGCGTCCCCGAGCCGAGCGTGGAGACGCTCGGCGAGCACGCTCGCCTCGCACGTCCTCGAAGTCCGTGCCGCCGATCGCCGTGCCGGCAGCCGGTAGCCCGAAGAGCGGGCCTACCCGCCGCGATCGCGGCCGCGATCAGATCCTCGCCCTCGGCCACGAACAGGCCGCTGCGGTCGCGCTCGCGCCTGCGACCGCAGCTTGCGCAGCTCCTTGAGCCGCTGATTGTGGTGGAGGTGATGGCTGTCATTCGTCGCTCGGATCTCGTGTTTGAGTCGGCTCTGATTGTCTGCCTGCTTGGGACGGTTCTCCGTTAATCGACCCTGTCGGCGCACAAAAAAGGGCGCCGGTCCCGAAGGAGCAGCGCCCGAGAGGTTCACAGTCGCCGGTTGCCGAGTCAGGCAGCCGACGCCTCGCGGGCGGTCTCGGCAAAACGTCGGAATGTGTCGGCGTCGCGCACGGCGATGTCGGCCAGCACCTTGCGGTCCAGCTCCACGCCGGCGAGCGAGAGACCATGCATGAACTGCGAGTAGCTCATCCCGTTCTGGCGTGCGGCGGCGTTGATGCGCGTGATCCACAGCCTGCGGAAGTCGCGCTTGCGGTTGCGCCTGTCCCTGTAGGCATACGCATCCGCCTTCATCAGCGCCTCCTTGGCGCGCCTGTAGTTGGAGTGCGCTTCGCCCCTGAAGCCCTTTGTCAGCTCGAGCGTCGCCTTGCGCTTCTTGCGAGCGTGCACCGAGCGCTTGACGCGCGTCATTTGCCGACCCCCAAGAGCTTCTTGACCCGTGGCGCGTCGTGATCGGAGAGCATCACCGGCTGGGCGAGCGTGCGCTTGCGCTTCGGCGACTTCTTCTCGAGGATGTGGCTCGAGAACGCGTGCCGGGCTCGGACCTTGCCGGAGCCGGTCACCTTGAAGCGCTTCTTGGCGCCGCTGTGGGTCTTCATCTTGGGCATGGGAATCGAAGATCGAGGGTCCCGGCTCGGCGACCTTCGGTCGCCTGCGCCACCCTCGAAGCGATGATTATGACACGGCGCCGTCGGACGCGCCGTTGTGAGCGTCGACGCTTGATGTGGCGCCGTGAGAGCCGGGGCCTCGACCGCCTCGACCGGTGGTCGCCTCGGCGACCCATCGGACGACACGTCAGCACCGGCGAGCGGCGGCGACGTCATCGGGCGACACATCAGCCTCGGAAACGCCATCGGGCGAGACAGAGGCGCTTGCTCCCCCGGCGCGGCCATCGGGCGACAGAGACGCCTGAGGGGTCTTCACAACGCCGTCGGGAGAGGCGTCGGCCTGCGATCCATCGACCGCTCCGTCAGCGGCCTCGACGACGCCGTCGCCCGCGTCGGCCTTGCCCGCGAGCACCGCCTTCGACGGGCCCGAGCATCATCGTCATGTTGCGCCCGTCCTGGGTGGGCCGCTGCTCGACGATGCCGAGCTCCGCGAGCTCCTCCGCGAGACGATCGAGGATCGTCACACCGCGCTCTGGGTGAGTGACCTCGCGGCCACGGAACATGATCGTGATCTTGACCTTGTCCTTGTGGCGCAGAAAGCGTTCCACATGGTGCTTCTTGGTGTCGTAGTCGTGCTGGGCGATCTTCGGGCGGAACTTGATCTCCCGAATCGTGATCTGCTGCTGATGCTTGCGCGCCTGCTTGACCTTCTGGGCCTGCTCGTACTTGTACTTGGAGTAGTCCAAGACCCTGCACACGGGCGGTTTGGCCTCGGGGGCCACCTCGACGAGGTCGAGATCGCGTTCCTGGGCGAACTTGACCGCGTCAGGCGTCTTCATCATCCCGACCTGGTTGCCCTCGTCGTCGATCACGCGCACCTCCGGACACCCGGATGCGCTCGTTGATCCTCGTGAGGTCCCGCTCGGGAGGCCGGCGGTCGAACCTGCGTGGAACGGCCACTAGCTTATGGGGGTGCGCGTCAAGTCGAGACTACGCGCTGCGCCGTGAATGGATTCCGAGCTTCAAGGCGGCCGAGTATAGCGGGCGCAAAGCCGCACGCAAGGACTTTTTCGCGTACGGCATTCGACTGTTCCTAACCAAGCCGTCCACGCTCACCCGACCCGCGCCTGCTCCCTACGCGCCCTGGCGCCGCTCAGGAGAGTCTCGATCAGCTCGCCGACAGGGACGCTGCCGCGGTCGCCACCGCGGTCCCCGTCTGGGCCTTCCTCACCAGAGGAGCTCGACCGAGTACGCAGCGACACGCTGTCGCTCTCGGCCTCACGGTCACCCACGATCAGCATGTTGGGGATCTTGCGCAGCTCGGCCTCGCGGATCTTGCGCCCGACCGTCTCGCCGCGATCGTCGAGCTCGACGCGCAGGCCGGCGACGCGCATGCGCTCGCGCACGTCTTCGGCGTACGCGTTGAGGCGATCGGAGATCGGCAGGACGATCGCTTGCACGGGCGCCAGCCACAGGGGGAGCTCTCCGGCGTAGTGCTCGATCATGATGCCGATGAAGCGCTCGTAGGAGCCGAACAGCGCGCGGTGGATCATCACGGGACGGTGCTCGGCGTTATCGGCGCCGGTGTAGGTGAGGTCGAAGCGCTCAGGCATGTTGTAGTCGAGCTGGACCGTCCCGAGCTGCCAGGAGCGCCCGAGCGAGTCGGTCATGTGCATGTCGATCTTGGGTCCGTAGAAGGCCCCATCGCCCGGGTTGAGCTCGTAGGCGAGACCCTGCGAGCCCAACGCGCTCGTGAGCGCCTGCTCCGCGCGATCCCACAGCTCGTCGTCTCCGACCCGCTGCTCGGGGCGCGTGGAGAGCTCCAGGCGCACATCGAAGTCGAACAGGCGATAAGTGGCGAACGCGAACTCCAGGCAGCCCGCCACCTCCTCCTGGACCTGGTCCTCCGCGCAGAAGATGTGGGCGTCGTCCTGGGCGAAGTGCCTTACGCGCAGCAGCCCGTGCAGCACGCCGGAGGGCTCATTGCGGTGCAAGAGGCCGGGCTCTGAGTAGCGCACCGGCAGGTCCCGGTAGGAGTGGCGTGCGCTGTTGAAGAGGTGGGCGTGGCCGGGGCAGTTCATCGGCTTGACTCCCATCTCGCGCTCCTCGACCTGCACGGTGAACATGTTCTCGCGGTACTTTCCCCAGTGCCCCGAGGTCCTCCACAGCTCGGCGTCGTAGATCAGCGGGGTCTTCACCTCGGCGTAGCCGCGCTCAGCGCCCATCTCGCGTGATAGTGAGACGAGCGCGTTGTACACGCTCGTGCCCGCGGGCAGCCAGAACGCGGCGCCCGGGGAGACATCGGAGAAGTGAAACAGGCCGAGCTCGCGCCCGAGCTTGCGATGATCGCGCTGGGCGGCCTGCTCGAGGCGCTCGAGGTGCTGCTCGAGCTGGGCCTTGGTGTGAAAGGCCGTCCCGTAGATGCGAGTGAGCATCGTGCGCGTGGAGTCACCGCGCCAGTAGGCCCCAGCGACCGACTGCAGCTTGAACGCGCCGACGGACTTGGTCGTGGGGGCGTGCGGGCCTCTGCAGAGGTCGGTGAACGGGCCGTTGGTGTACAGGGAGACCGTCTCGAGCGGCTGCCCGGCAGGGGCGGCGGCAAGCAGATCGTCGATCAGCTCCACCTTGTAGTCCTGGCGCTCTCCCACGAAGCGCTCGCGTGCCTTTTGAATTGGGACGTTCTCGCGCTGAAAGCGCTCCGCCGCCATCACGTGTTGAGACATTCTCTCTTCGATCGCGGGGAAGTCCTCCTGTGAGATCGACACGCCCGCGGGGAACTCGAAGTCGTAGTAGAAGCCGTTGTCAATCGCCGGCCCAATCGAGATCTTCACGCCGGGCCACAGCTCCATCACCGCGGCGGCAAGCACGTGCGCGGCGTCGTGGCGGATCAGCGCGAGCGACTGCTCGCCGCTCTTGGCTGTAAGGATCGCGACCCGCGCCCCGTCGGGGAGCGGCCTTGCGAGATCACGAACCTCGGTGGGGTGGGTCTCGGGAGGGTTGGTCTCCACATCCGTATGGCTGACCTGCACCGCAAGCGCCGCTTTGGCAAGCCCCGGCCCGATCGCGGCGGCGGCGTCCGCGCCGGTCGCGCCGTCCTCCAGCTCGAGGGCTTTGCCATCGGGGAGTGTCACGGTAGTCGACATCGCGCTTCAGGCTACCCGCCCGGCCCCGCCCGCGCCATCGGCGCCAGCCGCCACACCACCCGCATGACCACGGTTCGCACGTCGGCCGAGTGGGCTCCGCACGTCAATCTTAGGGTACCCTAACTCTTGTGACAGCTTGCGCTCGATAATCCCGACCGACGCAATCGGATATCGCTCGCGCCGCTGCGCATCCGCCCCGACGATTCCTCGGGCACGCCGTTGCTGCTCGCGCGGGTGCACGGAGAGCGGGCGTTTGCGATCGGCACGCCTGTCGAGGTGACGGCGACAGGCGCCGTCAGCGCCCTCGACGCGCTCCACGGCACACCCGGGTGAGCAGGACCTACTCGCGACGCTCCCCGCTCGCTCACCGCTCTCCCCGCTCGCTCACCGCTTCTTGGTACTACGATCCCTGCGTGCCACGAACGCGATCGGTCTGTCACTCACCCGCCGCGCGCTTTCGCGCGGCGACGATCGCTGCGAAGCTCAAGAAATAAGTTGCTGCCGATCTCGCTCCACGGCGTGGTCAAGCGCTACGGCTCGATCGTGGCCGTGAACGGGCTGGATCTCGAGGTCCCGCCAGGCGTGTGCTTCGGGCTGCTCGGCCCCAACGGCGCGGGCAAGTCGACGACGATGAGGATGCTGACCGCACAGACCCTCGCCGACGAGGGTGAGCTGTCGGTGCTTGGCTATCGGCTGCCGCGAGAATCCAAGCAATCGCGCCTCGAGATGGGGGTGGTCCCGCAGCTGGACAACCTCGACGTCGAGCTGACCGCCCGCCAGATCCTCACTGTGTTCGCGCGCCTGTACCGGGTCCCTCGCGCAGAACGCGCGGCGGCGGTCGAGCGCGCGCTCGAGATAGCGAACCTCGTGCCGCGCGCCGACACGATCGTGCGCGAGCTCTCGGGCGGCATGCGCCGGCGACTGCTTGTGGCGCGAGGGCTGATCCACCGTCCACGGCTGGTGCTGCTCGACGAGCCGACGGTTGGGCTCGACCCGCAGATACGCCAGGAGCTGTGGTCGCTGATCGACGGGCTGCGCGCCGAAGGCGTGACCGCGCTGATGAGCACCCACTACATCGAGGAGGCCGAGCGGCTAGCCGACACGGTGGCTGTGATGAGCCAAGGGCGGATCATCGCCCAGGGGACACCGGCGGAGCTTGTCAGGCAGCACGCCGGCGAGCAGGTCGTCGAGGTGTATGGGCCGCCCGACCGCTTGGCCGAGGTGAGCGAGCTCGCCGCGAGCAATGGCTGGACGAGCCGTCGCAGTGGGCCCGCGGTCGCGATCATGCGGGCAGAGACACTCGACGGGCTGGCGCCCGAGGGCGTGCGCCGTCCCGCCAACCTAGAGGACGCATTCGTCGCGCTGACGGGAGAGGAGATCGAGTGAGCACGCACCTACCGGAAGCGCAAGCCGAAGCGGGCGCGTCTCGTCGCATACGGCGGCTGGAACCGGCGGCGCTGACGGGCGTTATGAGCCGCGACGTGGCGATCTTCGGTCGCTACTGGAAGGCGACGACGTTCTCCTCGATAGTCCAGCCCACCATCTACCTGCTCGCGTTCGGGCTCGGCTTCGGCTCGCTCCTCCCGCACGTGGCTGGTGTCAAGTACGTCCAGTACGTGGCCACCGGCGTCGTGGCGACCGCGGTGCTCTTCTCATCTGCCTTCCCTGGGATGTTCAACACGTTCGTGCGCTGGCAGTTCCAGCGCACCTACGACGCGATCCTCGCCGCGCCGGTGGATGTCGAGGAGCTGATCACCGCGGAGGTCCTGTGGATCTCGATCCGTGCGGGGGTCTACGGCATGGCGCCACTGCTCGTGGGGATCGCGTTCGGGCTGGAACCGAACGTCGGGATGCTGTTGGTTCCCTTCATCGGCTTCGTCACGGGCTTCGGCTTCGCCGCATTCGGGGTCACGGTCGCGGCGATCGCTAAGACGATCGACAACTTCAACTACATCACGAGCGCCGTCCTCACCCCCCTGTTCCTCGTCGCCGGCACGTTCTTCCCGATCTCAACGCTCCCGGCCGGCCTGCGCACGCTTGCCGAGTTCAATCCGCTGTATCACTGCGTCCAGCTCGTCCGCGACGCCTCGCTCGGTCACCTTGGGCCGGCCGACCTCGGGCACGCCGCGGTCCTGGTCGTATTCGCGCTGCTGATGTGGCGCCTTGCGATCTGGCGGCTCGGGAAGCGACTTATCGACTGAGCGTCGCCGCGACTCGAGGCCGACCTAGTCGCTTCGCATTTGCACAACGGTCACCCGCGACTTGCCAGGACCCCGGGTGAGTCCGTACGATCTCTTGGATGAGCTCCGCAGGCTCTGTAGCGGGCTTGACTCCGGCACGAACCCAGACGTTGTTCGGCCGGGTGATGGCGCTCGTGGCGCTGACGGTCGGGTTCGCCACGCTGGGCGTGTACGTCGCCCGCGACTGGGGCGGGGCGGGGTGGTTCATCGCCTGGCTTATCGCGCTCGGCTGCCTGGTCGGTCTGAACGTCGCCAACGCACGCGGCAATCACCCTCTCGCGCTCGCGCTGCTCTTCGCCTTCGGCCTGCTGCTCGGCGCGAGCGTCGCGACCACCGTCAACTACTACGCGACCACCGACCCGACGGCGGTACGCCAGGCGCTCGGGGCGACCGCCCTGTTCGTCGGCGGTCTCGGCGCCGGCGGCTATGCGATCCGTCGCGATCTCTCGTTCCTGTACCGGACATTGTTCTGGCTGCTCTTGGGATTGATCGGCGCCGGCATCGTGCTGATCTTCGTTCGCATCCCAGCGCTATATACGGTCTATGCGCTGCTCGGGCTCGCGATCTTCGGCCTGTACACGGTGGTGGACTTCAATCGCCTGCGTCGCGCCGGGACTGAGGAGGCCATCCCGCTGGCCGCCGGGATCTTCCTCGATGTGCTGAATATCTTCTTGTTGTTCCTGCGGTTGTTCGCCAGGTCTTCCTAGCGGGCGACGCCTTCGGCGAGGGCATAGCCCAGACGTCGAGACGATCGGCGATCCTGTGCGTCGCATGATCGTCACCGATCCGGACGGCAACCGTCTCAGCGTGGCCAGCGGCCAGCCTGACCGTCACGCAGCCGTCGGGATCGGCTGACGCCGCCCTGGCCCGGTTCGGGCACGACCGGCGTCACCCTGTTGGGCAGTTGTTGCGCTAGCTTTCGGTTGGCCCTAAACACGGCAAAAGGAGGCATCCGATGCACGCAGTCCTGATCGAGGTCGATACGAGTGGACAGTCCGATCGAGAGGCCGGGCTGAAGTACTTGCGAGAGGAGATCGTGCCCGGCGTCAGCCGTGCGCCAGGGTTCCAGGCCGGGTATTGGCTGAGGCCACTGGAGGACGCCAAGGGAACATCGTTGGTGCTGTTCGACAACGAGGAGAACGCCGAGGCGGCTTCACAGGAGCTCAGCGTGGGAAGCAGCCCGGCGCCAGGAGTGACGGTGACACGCAGGGAGGTGCGCGAAGTTGCCGCCTCGGCTTGACTGAAGGGCCAAATGCTGGCTCCGTCCCCGGTTGCGGGCCGAGCGTGATTGGCCCGCCTTGGGGATGATCCCGGCGACACAGATGCGTGGTGCTTCCATCCGAATGAGATGGCTGAGTTCTATGCGCATCAAAGTTCTATGTGCATCAAAGGTGCACTGGCCGCACAGCGGGCCAGTGCTTGGCGAGGTACTCACACACGAGCCTGCGATGACAGTTCTCGGCGGTGGCCTCGCTGCAGAGGAGCGCAGTCGGCACATCAAACTCCGCGGGTGAGAGCGTGTGCTCGATCTGTCTGCCGGTCATCAGCTCCATAAAGTCCCGCTCATACACTGACCAGTCGCCCTTGCGCTTCTTATATGCGTCCAGCAGGTCTTGCGTGGGAGCCAGGCGCGGATCGTGCTCGTAGCGTGCGCCCGCCAGCTCTCGCAAAAAGAAAGGCAGGTCTTGGGCCTTAGCGAATCCGGCGAGCTGGGATGAGTTGTTGAGACGGACGTCGAGCAGCCGCTCGACATTGGCTGCCTTCAGGCGACCGAAGAAGTGCTCGGCCGTCGTTTGCGTGAAACCGATTGTGTAGATCTCCAAGCCGTCTCCCTATCGAACTACCCACGTCGAGGACGGCCTTCGTGGACGTGAGCACTTCTACCGGTGCGACCCGACCCCCGTCTTGGCTGCTTTGCCGTACTTCTTGCGGGCCTGTCTCTTGCAGGTCGCCCGCTGCTTCTTCGGCTTGCTTTTACACGCGTTCAGAGCATTTGCGAGCTTCTGTGCCTTCGTAAGCGGCTTGGGCTTGGTCGTCGTGGTCTTGATCGGCGGTGAGGTTGCGGTCAGTGGCGTGACCAGGGGCGTCTCGAGTTCTGATTTGGGCTGCGGCTTGGTCTGCCCACCTGAGCCATCGTGAGCCTCAGGCGAGGCTTTGAAAGTGAGGAACGCTCCGCCTTCGGCGCCGTCCGCGTTACTCCCCACGAGCCGGTACCAATACGTATCTCCCGCGGTAAGGCCGGTGACTTCTACCGGAGGCACTTCCTGCTGGGCGATGCCGGTGAGCGGCCCCACCACCGCGGTTCGCAACTCGCAGGATGGCAGTTCGTCGCACGTGGTCGAGCCATATTCAAAGAAATAGGTGGTGGGCAGGCCATCGGGGTTGAGCCTTCCCCGCAGCCGAACGCCTGTGCCAGTCGCTTCAGCCGGCTCGGTGACGACTTCGCTCGGCGCGGCACCCGCAGATGCGGTCGTAAATGTCTGATCGGGGCCTTCGACGGTCGGGCCTTCCCATTCGGTCGTGTCTTCGGTGAGTACCGACGTGGCCGCGATGACCCGATAGTGATATGTGGTGCCCGGTTTCAACGTCACACCCGCATCGGCGAGGTCGAGGCTCACCACCTGACCTTCCTGACCAGCGTGAGTCACGTCGGTAGGTAGACCTTCCACTTCTGTGTCGAGACCGAGACAGATGGACAAGCGTGCCCACCCTGCTGGGCACACGAATACGGGGAAGTATTCGTTCTTGTTCCCGACGAGCTGGAACTGATAGAGCGCACCGCGTTTGAGATTCTCGGGGTTGATCTTCGCTTCGAGCGTCGCTTCAGTCGAGGTCACGTGCGAGGCGGACTCGGATTCGACCACCACTGGCGTCGTCGTCGAGGAAGGCGTCGTAAACGTCTGATCTTCGCTGTGGGCAGGAGGGGCTTCCCATTCGAGCTGATCTTCGCTCACCTTTGCCGTAGCCACGAGCACCCGGAAGTGGTAGGTCGTGCCAGGCTTCAGCGCCACGCCCGCGGCGAGCAGGCTCCCGTACACTTGTCGGCCTTCCGTACCGTTCGGTATCGAGCCAATCGGCAGAGCCCCAGGCGTGGGCGCACCGGCGCACCCATCCCCACCAAGCGAACTATGTTCACGCACGGGACAGGCGATTTCGGACAAGTATTCGCTCGGGTTGGCGACAACCTGGAACTGATAGACGGCGCCACGAGCAGACAGGCCCTTCGAGTTGATCGTCGCTTGCAGACCCGCGTCGTGCTGCGTTACGTATTGCACTGAGACCGATTCGATCGCTGGCTGCGAAGCAGCGAGCGCCCCGGTGGGCAAGCCCAACGCGAGGCAGCCGACAACCACGAGCCCGGTCAGGCCCATCGACCCCCGTCGGTAGCACCGAAGCCGCTCAAGCAGACTTCTGCCAGACATCGGCCCGCACTATAGCCAGGCCATGGCATCTCGTCAACGAATCTCAGTTCTGCCTATCGCTAGTTCCGCACGCCCTGACGGAGCGCTACTCGGCACCCAAATGGAACCTCATTGGAACCCTTGAAGGCCCTCAGACGGGGATAGCCCCATGACGATGAAGTGCGCCCTGCCGGCGCTTACCCGTGTTGACAAAGCGCCAACAGCAGCGGCGGGACCGCTCACTCCTGCAGCGCGACGCCTGCGGGCACACCTGTCGCCAGATACCCAGGGAGCGCGAGCACCGCGAGCGCGGTGGCGATGACCAGGCCGAGGCTCGCGAGCGCAGGCAGCGGGCTGAGCGAGTGAGCGACGGGGAAGTTGATCGTCTGCGCGAGCGCGCGGTCGGCGAGGCGCTGGCCGTAGAGGCCAAACAGGGCACCGGTTGTGCAGCCTGCGCCGAGCAGGAGCAGGCTCTCGAGCAGGATCGTGCGCCATAGCTGCGCTCGCGCTAGACCCTCGAGCTTGAGCTTGGCGAGGCGCGCTCGCCGCTGCCACACCATCGCGCCGATCGCGGCGGCCATAGCGAGCACGGCGAAGGTCGGGATCAGCGTCGCGATCTGCGTGAGGCGCGCTAGCGTGCGCGTGTCGAGCGTCTCCAGCGCGCCGCTGCGTTGCTGGGCGGTCTGGACTGCCAGCGCGCCCTCCAGGCGCGGTCCCAATGCGCTCTGTATCTCACGCGCTGCTCGGCTGGGCGGAATGCCAGGGGCGAACTGGATCGCGTACGCGCTTGCGTCTGTGCTGCCCCACGCGCGCGCATAGCTGGGTGCGCTCATCACGATCGCACCCGGCTCCCAGCCGACGTTGGTGGACAGAGCCGCGACGCGCATCCTGGTGGGATCGGGAGTCGGCAGTATGACGCTCTGCCCGACGCGCAGGTCGTGTTCTTCGGCGATCGCCCGTGACACGGCGATCCATCCACCACCGCGCACGAGCGCTTCCACCCCGCGCGCGTCACCGCCTAGCAGCTGTCCCGCGGGTAGCAGCGACCGCGCCGCAAGGGGCGGGGCGATGACGAGCACGCGCCGCCGGCCGTAGTCGAGCAGCCCGCCGCGATAGAGCCCGACCGCCCGTACTCCTGGGACGTGCCGCAGGCGAGCCTGCGCAAGCGGGGCGAACGGGGTAGTCATCCACAGGTTGTAGGAGCCGGCTGGCGCCACCCACACCTGCGCGCCCGCGACCGTTTCACGCGCGGCCGTTCGCAGTCCCGCGAGCAGGTCGCGGTGAGCCCCTTGGATCGCCACGCTGCCGAAGACGGCCACGGCGCCGGTCGCGGCGATCGCCACCGCTCGTGTGCGCCCGGCGCTCAGCTCCATCCGGGCGACATGCGGCACCGGACTGACGAGCAGTGCGGCGACCCACCCCACGAGCGCGAGCGCCACGCGCAGCGTGAGCGGCAATACGCAGAGCAACGCCGCGATCACAAGCGCCATGCCGGGGAACGCCGCGTCGGGTTCGATCCTCAAGAGCGCGCCGGCTGCGACGAGGAAGGCAAGTCCCGCTAGCACCGTGCCCGCACCGGCCCACCTGGCGCCCGAGTGCTCACGCTCGCCGGTCGCGGCGAGCGTGTCGTGCGAGAGGACCGCGCGCAGCGGGCTGAGTACCGCCGCAAGCGCGGCGAGCATGCCGCCTCCCGCGGCGATCGCCACGTCTTTGAAGCTGACCGATTGCTCGGCGCCGACGGTGAACGCGAGCGAGAAGGAGGCAGAGTCTGAGCGCAGCACGCATGTGAAGAGCACCTCGCCGAGCGCGAGCCCGAGCGCGGACGCGACCACACCGAGCACGAGTGCGTCGAGGCAGAGCGCCACGATCACCGTCCGCGGAGCGTAGCCGTCACGGCGCAGATCGACGATCAGCCGGCGTCGCACGGGGACCGTGAGCAGCGTCGCGTTGAACGCGAACAGAAATCCGACTAGGGCACTGACCGCGGAGAACAGCGCGGTTGACTGGCTGCTCGCGCTCAGGGCGTTGGCGAACAGGGTCGCTTCGTAGTCGATCGGCTCGACGTTCGCGCGGTCTGCGGCGAGCGCCCTGAGCTCAGCCCGCACCCGTGCTTGTGCGCCCGGCTCCGGCTGGATCAGGACGCGACTCACGCGTCCCTGAAGCCCCGCCATTTCCTGGCCGTATGAGAGCGGCGCAATCACAACGGGACTGCGTGCGAGCTGGCCGATCTGCCGTTCGCCCAGCTGCTCGTATAGCGGCGCCCCGACGGTGTGTCCGGCGAGCCGCAGCGTGACTTCCTGGCCGAAGCGGACGACCCCCAGCGCACGAGAGAGCGGCGCCGCCATGAGGACCGCGCCGATCCCGCCGAACGGGGTGAGTTCGCCGTGCGGCACGAGCGTGCCCTGAAGCGCCGACAGACTCTGATCGGCGCCGACAAGCTCGACTGACTTGTTGCCGCCCGGCCCGCTCGCCTGCGCGTTCGCTTCGAGCAGCGGAGCGGCGAAGCGCACGCCCGCCAGCCGCCGCACGCGCTCCACGACACTCTGTGCCAAGCCGTGCGGGTCGCGCGCGGCAAGCTGCAGCGTCGCGTTGCCGACGATCCCGTGCTCGAGCTCGCCGACGGATCCCCGGAGGCTCGAGCTCGAGACCTGCGAGGCGAACAGCAGCGCCACGCCCGCAGCTATGCCCACAATCGCAAGGCACTCCTGCGCAGCTCGCGCGCGCAGCCGCACCCGGTAGAGCAGGAGGATGTTCGACGGCCTCACGGTCGCGGGACGCTCGTGGGCAGACTCCCCGTGCGTCCAGCCGTGCCCATCCCCGTGAACACGGCGGCCGGCACGCCGGCACGCCCGACCCCTGAGCCCTCGATAAGTCCGTCCGCCCCACCGCCGGTGTTGGGGCCCGCCTCGTAGTCGCCGAGCCGCCCATCGCGCAACGCCAGCACGCGGTCGGCATAGCGGGCCGCCAGCGGATCGTGGCTGACGAGCACGATCGCCACACCACGCTCACAGCACAGCTCACGCAGCAGCTCGAGCACTTCGCGACCTCGCTGGGTGTCGAGGCTTCCGGTTGGCTCATCGGCGAGCAACAGGCGTGGGTTCGTGGATAGGGCACGCGCGATCATCACGCGCTGGCGCTCACCCATCGAGAGCGTCTCTGAGCGGTGGTGCAGGCGCTCGCCCAGCCCGAGACGAATGAGCAACGGCTCGATCTCGCGCCGCGCTTGGCGCCAGCGCATCGCGCTCAGGAGCTTGAGGACCGCGTTGTCGATCGTGCTGACGCCCGGCAGCAGGTCAAAGCTCTGGCGGATGAAGCCGAGCTCTGTGAGCCTGAACCGGGACGCCTCGCGCTCTGACAGCGAGGAGGTGTCGCGCCCGCCGATCAGCACGGCCCCCGATGTCGGGGCAAGTAGTGTGGCGATCATCAACAGCAGCGTCGTCTTGCCCGACCCGCTCGGCCCGTACAGCGCGACCATCTCGCCGGCACGCACGGTCAGCGACACGCCGTCGACAGCGCGCACCGGCTCCCCGACGAGGCTGGGGTAGTGCTTGACCAGGTCACGCAGCTCCAGCATGAGGTCCTCGCGCCCGCGCGAGGAGTGCTTGTGCGGCTCAGTCAACGGCCTTGCCCGCCACGTGCACGGTAACGGCGTCGTTTGAGCGCTGAATGGCGCCGCTGAAGCTCAGACCTGACCCCCGCGCGTTCGCGTAGCTGCCGGTGCCGCGCTCGATCGACATGGAGCCGAAGAAGCGCGCGCTCATACGTTCCTTGTGATAGCTCGCGCTGCCATGAGCCGTGATCGAGCCGCCGCTCGGGTAGATGTTCAGTTCGGCGGTGACGCGGCTACTGGAGACGATGCTCAGATGAACGTAGATCGTGCCCCTCACCGAGCCCGACGCGAGACCACGCTCGTTGAGCGTGAAGCCGTGCTTGCTCGTCAGGCGCAGGCTGCCGTTCTCGTTCAGGGAGAGCACCCTCGCGCCACTCGCGACCGCGGCGCGTGCCTGCGGGACGCTTGGAGCAAGCGCCCCGGAAGCCCAGCTCGCCGCGAGCGGGATGGTTACCGCGACGGCGAGCAAATGTGTGAATCTGCGAGTTCTCGTGCTGTGATTTCGCATCTGGCGCACCTTTCTCGTGTTCATCGTGGACAGGGGGACAGCGAAGAAGTCCTGTGTCGAACATCTGCGCGCACTACCCCCCGACCGGGGCGTGCGGATTGGTGCCCCAGAAGACCTGCGTCCCGAGCATTCCGATCAGGGTGACCAGGACCAGGTTCAGCACCATCGACTTGGCCGTGGCTTCGCCCACCCCGACGGGGCCGCCGCTGGCGTTGTAGCCGTAGTAGCAGCCCACCAGCACGATCGCGGTGGCCATTGTCATTCCCTTGATCAGGCTGAACAGCAGATCCGGTGGGCTTTGAAACTCCCAGAAGCTCAATAGGTATCCCCCGGCGGACACGTATCCGATCTGCAACACCACGGCGATGTAGGAGGCTAGGTAGGCGACGCCGATCGCGGAGATGTACATGAACGGCAACACGATCCAGGAGGCCAGCAGTCGCGTTCCACACAGGAACGTCATCGAGTCGAACCCCATCACCTCCAGAGCGTCTATCTCCTCGCTGATCCGCATCGCCCCGAGCTCCGCCACGATCCCGGTGCCCACCTTCGCGGACATCATGTACCCGAACGCGTACGGCACGGCCTCACGCAAGTTGCATAGAGCGGTGAACACGCCCGCGTAGGAGGGCGCGCCCTGAGACTCGAGGAAGTAGGCGCCCTCGATGCCGCACGTGCCGAGGCCGGTGATGAACACCAGCCCCCAGATGACGAGCGTCGAGCTGACGATCAGGATGCCCGCCTGACGCAGCGCCTCGCCGAAGAAACGCAGCACGCGCAGCCCCCACACGTTGCGCACGACGTTGCCCGTGAAGCCCGCGATCTCGCCCGCCGCGGCGACCCATGCACGCGGCAACGCCAGCAGTTCATTCATTCGCGCGCGCCTCTCAGGCGACGTGATGGCCGGGCTGGCCATCACTTGATCACCAGGATGTTGGGATGGGTGGCGAGCAGAGTCTGTGTGAACACGTAGTTGAACGCGCCGATCCCCAGGAACGAGACCACGACCGCTTGGTTGACCGCCCGGCCCACCCCCTCGGCGCCCCCGGACGCGGTCATGCCCTTGTAGCAACAGACGATCGCGATGATCGCCCCGAACAGCGTGGTCTTCAGCACTGATCCCCACAGATCGGTGGACGTGGCGTTCGCGAACAGCGTCGCCCAGAACGGGCCCAGCGGCTGTCCCGTGACGGTCGCGGCGAGAATGCCGCCGAAGATGCCGAACAGCAACGCATACAGGTCGAACAGGCCCGTGATCAGCATCAGCGCCAGAAACCGCGGCACGACCAGATTCTTGACCGGGTCCACGCCCAGCACCTGCAGCGCGTCGAGCTCCTCGCGGATCTTGCGCGCCCCCAGGTCGGCCGTGATAGCGGTGCCGGCGATTCCCGCAAGCACGATCGAGGTGATCAAAGGACCGATTTCGCGGATCGCCGCAAGCACGAAGAACCCGCCCAACCGATCGGTCGCACCGAAGATGCGCAAGAAGTTCGCCGCCTGCAATCCCGGCGCTCCGTAGTTGATCGCGAAAGTCGTGACCAGCAGCGGAAACCACACCATGCGCAGCACGAACAGGAACTGCGACACGAACTCCTCGCCATAGGGATATGGCGGGCGTAGCGCCGAGGAGACCGTCCTGCTCGTCAACAGAACCATGTCCCCGACCTCCTCGAGCAGGTTCCTGGCTGGCAGCAGCGCCCGCTCGACCGTCTGCTGCGCGGCGCTCCTTTCCGTCGGCTTCCCCGCCATGCTCGAGCCCTCCTCGCGAGCCAACGCTCAGATGGTAGTATCGTTTGGACGATCGTTTCTGGACGTCAATCTATGGACGGTCATTTCAGATGGTCCAAATCATAACATACATATTGCACGTTACAGTGGCGGGTATGCTTCGTGCGATGTCGACACCGCGCCTGACCGAGTCCTCCTACATCGTGCTCGGCATGCTGGAGCGCGTGCAGCCTGCGACCCCCTACGACCTGAAGCAGGTGGCGCAGCTCAGCACGGCGCACTTCTGGACCATTCCCCACAGCCAGCTCTACTCCGAGTGCGAGCGTCTGGCCAAGGAGGGGCTGCTCAGCGAAGAACGCGAAGAGACAGGGCGACGGCGGCGCATCTACAGAGTCACGCAAGCCGGGTTGCAGGCGCTGGAGAAGTGGCGCGCTGAACCTGGAGAGGCGCACACTGAGGTGCGCGACATCGGCATTCTCAAGCTCTTCCTCGGAGCCGACCCGGCGATGCTCGCAAGGACCTATCTGCCCAAATACGAGGCCAATTTGCACCGCTATGAAGAGTTGCGCAAGGCAAGCGGGGGAATTGAGGTGCCCCGCGGCCCGTGGCTCGCGTTGGACGCTGGAATCGGGCACATGCGCGAGAGCGTCCGCTTCTGGAAGCGGCTGCTCGAGGAGGAGGATGAAGGGCAGAGCGACCGGGATAAGGAGGAGTCGGGCGCGGGATGAGCAGCGGAGAGCACGGACACCAGCACCAACCGGATCGACACGACCAAGCGTCGACAAAACCCGCCATGACGACCGCGGTGGCAGGCACGCCAAGTCTCGTTGACAGGCACGCGCTGACTCACAAAGCCAACCCCTTCACCCGTTCGCCCACTGGCGGTCGGATCCTGAGCGCGCTGATGCTGCCGGGCTTCACGCTCCACCCTCCGGGCGCCTTTGGGGTGCTAACCACCACTGGGCGCAACACGGGCAAGGCACGGCGCCGGTGCGTACACGCGGTCAGGCATGGCAACCGCGCGTACATCGTCATGATCCGGCCCACGCTCGCCGCCAGAGCCTCTGCGTGGGTAGCGGCGTGGGTGTGGAACATCAGAGCCAACCCGAATGTGCGCCTGCGGATTCGTGACGGCACATTCACCGGTCGCGCTCGCGAGCTGACAGATGGCGAGGAGCTGCGCACGGCACGAGCGATCTATTGCGACATGGTCAATCCCTCCGACTACTTCGAGTACGCTTTCCACCGCAGCGAGCGCCCCACGCGCGCGAAGATCGAAGCGCTGCATCACGGGTGGTTCGACACCGGGATCGCGCTCGCGGTTGAGTTGCAAGATCAGCTTGAGGCGGAGGCTAGCGGCTGCGCGGGCAGCTAGTGTCCTGAGTCGTTAGTTTCCAGGCGGTTTGTGGTGGTGTTTGGGGATGAATGCATCTCGTGTTGGGCGGCGTGGCCGCGGGCGGTGGAGGTGACGCTCGCTGCTGATGAGCGTCGTGTGTTGGAGGGTTGGTCGCGTCGGCGCTCGTCGGCTCAGGGGCTTGCGGTGCGGGCACGGATCGTGCTTGGCGCCGCGGAGGGTGAGAGCAACTCCAGTCTTGCTGAGCGGCTCGGGTTGACCCGGATGACGGTCGCGAAGTGGCGTGGCCGGTCGTTGCTGAGCGTGTGAATGGTCTGCTTGACGAGCCGCGTCCTGGCCGTCCGCGGACGGTCAGCGACGAGAAGGTTGAAGAGGTCGTGGTCAAGACGCTGGAGAGTGCGCCAAAGGACGCGACTCACTGGTCGACGCGCTCGATGGCGACGGAAGTCGGGCTCTCCCAGACCGCGGTGTCGCGGATCTGGCGTGCCTTCGGGTTGCAGCCTCACCATGTCGAGTCCTTCAAGCTCTCAACGGACCCGTTGTTCGTGGAGAAGGTCCGCGACGTCGTCGGCCTATACCTCGATCCACCCGAGCGGGCGCTGGTCCTCTGCGTTGAGAAGTCCCAGATCCAGGCGCTCGATCGCTCCCAGCCGATCCTGCCGATGCTCCCGGAGTCCCTGAGCGCGCCACTCACGACTACAAGCGCTCGGGCACGAGCAGCCTGTTCGCCGCATTGGATATCGCCTCGGGGAAGGTGATCGGCTCACTGCACGCACGCCACCGCACGATCGAGTTCAAGGGATGGAGGACGCGAGGAGGACGCGGCATCATGGCGGCCTTCCCATCGAACGGGCCTTCAGGTCGTTTGTTCGTCCGCGTCGTGTCGGCTTCTTCCGCTAGCGTCC
This sequence comes from uncultured Solirubrobacterales bacterium, assembly GCA_963764655.1. GTDB lineage: Bacteria > Actinomycetota > Thermoleophilia > Solirubrobacterales > Solirubrobacteraceae > Palsa-744. Next base: position 194,474 of record CAVXTI010000001.1, on the reverse strand, counting down.
CTTACCGTGGACACGAACGTGGACATCGAGCGAGCCGCCAGGAGGCTCGCCGAGACAGCAGGCTCGCCCGTACGCGTGATCCTCTTTGGATCTCACGCACGCGACCAGGCACGTCAGGGAAGCGACCTGGACTTCCTCGTAATCGAGCCCCACGTGCCCGACCGGCACGCCGAGATGGTGCGCCTACGCAGCGCCCTGCATGACCTGCGCAGACCGATCGACGTGCTGGTCTACAGCGACGCGCAGGTCGAGGAATGGGGCGACGCACCCGGCACCGCGCTTCACGCGGCGCTCACCGAGGGTCGGGTGCTTGTCGAAGCGTGACCAACTCGACGTAGCCAACGCGCTGCTCGCCAAGGCCACTGGCGACGAAGCGGGACTACACGCGCTCGCAGACCATAGTGGCGTGCCCGACCATGTCGTAGGGTTCCTCGCCCAGCAGGCAATCGAGAAGTCCCTCAAGGCAGTCCTCACAGCTCGCGGGGTCCCCTTCGAGCGCAGCCACGACATCGACTACCTATGCAGCTTGATCGAGGACGACGGACTTGATCTCACAGACAACTTGAAGGCCGCCGTCTCGCTGACTCCCTGGGCCGTCGAGTTTCGATACATAGACCCCCTTCGCACCTAACCAACTCGACCGCACCGAGGCACTGGCTACCGTGACCGCCGTGAGGCAGTGGGCCGAGCAGGCAATCAGCGAGAAGCGCTCAGAACCATTCTCTGATTCTTTTCCTGAAGACCAGGTGACGACCGACGAGCAGTAGCACTTCGCGAATCGGGATCGACGCGACGTTCAACAGCGCGGGAGCTCCAACCCCGCTGCTCCAGGTCAAGTCGTAGAACCCTCGCGCGGCTCACCCGTCCGAAGGGATTAGTCACAAGGGCCGCGTATGCGCACGGGTCCTCCCCGACTGCATCCACAGCACAATCGGCACGAATCACGTACAGCATTGGTGCCAAGCTGCACGTTGTTTATATGGAAGGATGCGGCAAGTCTGCACATACCAAATCTCAGCGGCCGCTGAACCCCTTTAGCGCGCCCCGGATCGATGTTGTCTGAGCTTCGGATGCATCGGTGTCGAAGGAAATCTTGTCTGCCTGGTTCGGAGGCACCAAAACCACGATATTGTTCTCGATATTGATCCGCATCCCTCGAAGCTGTGTCTTGATCAACTTCACATTCTTCTCGAATACAGTGACTGATACATTACTGGCGGCCAGATATTGGAGGAATCCGTTGCGGTCTTCAGGGTCGAGGTTCCGACGCGCAAACTCACCAGGGTCAACGTCACGGTCTTCGGAATTCATCTCAGTGATGAGTGCAAGAAAATACTTGGCCTGGCTATCAGGGTCATCAATCCGGTCGTTGATCCAAGCGAGAGTTGTCGTGAAGAAGGCCTTAGTTATCGCTTGAGCGTCGCCGCTTAGTTCGCAGCCGAGGAACTTTGATAGGAAAAAAGTTGCTACTCCATCGCGCTTACTACCCCGCTGCTCATCGGATACAACTCCTTCAACTGAACCATCCGTGCCCAAAACGAATAGACCCGCCTTGAAGACGCGTGTTCCCTCGTCCAGCATAAGATCACGCAGGTGACTCATATTAAAATGAAGCTTCCCGTTACTAGCCATTTCTCGCATTACGCGAACGCCCTGCTGGCGCTCTAGCTTCATGACCCCCAAGGCAGGCTTGCTCGCCGCTGCACCGGACAAAACAACCAATAGTCCAGTGCTGTTTCTTCCCGACTGTGTCTTGTAAAGCTGCTCGGCGAGCTCTCTTGACGAATCCAAGAAACCACTTTCTCCCTTGAGCTGCTTGGCAATGAGCTCAGGTACTCCTGACTGTCCTTCCGGGTCTCGTTGGACGTGATGACCCTTGTCGAGAAGTGTGACCCTGATCTTCTCCTGGAAATAGTCCTGGAGATCACCCACCAGCGGGTCCACTAGATCACTAAGCATCGGTCCAGGTCCGGCTTCACCTATCCGATGCTCAGGAATGTCATGGACGATGACCTGATCTAGTGTGTATTCAGTTGGATTCATGACTTCGGCTTCTTCCGATTATGCGCTCTTCGACTTGGTCCGCCGGACCTTGCCCGCGAGTCTCCTCCAGCCCTCTGGCTGCATAGATGGAGGCGGCTCCGCAGGCGCGACATCGGCACTCATTGCGTCCATCAACTCCCGAAAGCGCGTTGTGATGTCGCCCTCGATCAAGCCGTAGCCAGCCTGCATTCCGGCTCGAAATGATTCAGGACGCTCAGGAACTTGATCGGCAAGGGTGCGCAGAACCTCGTCAAACCGACGAGCCGCATCACGCACCGACTCGACGCCCAACAGCCCTACACCGTTAAGCAGGTGCTGGTAGCTGCTATTCCACTCCGCGAAATTGGATGCCGAGAGAGTCGAGCTATCGTAAACCAACAGTTGGAGTTGGCGGATGGCATCGAGCAAATCGTGGTACGCGACCTGCCGCTTCTCTAGAGCAGTCAGGTCCCGGTCTGCCGTAGCTTGTTCCGTCTGGGCACGGCTCTGCGCGAGTGCTACCCGGCCTTGAAGGCGCGCACCACCATAGCCGGCCATGCCGGTCACGGCAGACGTGAGAACAACGGTCACGTCGAACGCCATAGGGATTCCGATAGGTAGGCCAACAAGACTCTGGATCATCGCGGGGCTGACGGACAGAACACCTACCGGAGCCCAGCCCATGAAGGGAGGGCGGGTAGTCGCTCATCATCGATGGAGGAGGCGAGGAGGACGCGGCCAGTCCCGGACCCCCTCCCGGCTGCGCTGGTGATGCCAGGAACCTCGCTCTAGGACAGGGATTCGGCGATGGGCGATACTGGGCTCGAAACGGTTGGTGGAGGTGCTGGCCGGCACGGAATGGCTTGATTGCTGCGGTTCAGTGCGCTCAGGTTAGCTGGGGTTTGCTCGGAATGGAACCTTGGGGCTCTGAGTTGACTGACTCTAGTCCCAGCCAGATGTCCGGCGTCCGGCGTCCCGCAACATTGCGTACAATCCGCTACATGTTGATCGTGACAGAAGTCGCCGGACATCCCGGCTCGGCCCGCCATGCCGTCCGGCACCGGATTCGTGCGAGACGCCGTCGCGCAAGACGCCGTCGCGCAAGGCGCGTCAACCACGGCCCCGCCTGCGTCGTCTGCGCGCCAACGCAACGGAATACGTCGCAAGGCCGGCAACGATGACCATCACGGTCGCCGGCATAGTCTTCGACCATCACCACTACGACAAGCGCAGCGATGTGCTTTATCTCAACGTGGGCGCTTCTCGATTGGCGGTACGTAGCCTTGAGATCGACGGCGGACATGCGGTCCATTACGACGAGTCCGACTCCATAATCGGCCTGACGCTGTTGAACATCCGGCGTACGATCGAGACGGAGGGATATGTGGACCTGATGCTCCCGGTCGTACATGTAGTCGACGCGGCCAGCCTTCGGGAGGCGTTCGTCTGTGATGCCCACCAAGTTCGATGACTACATCCGCGAGATCGAGGAGAAAGTCAAGGCCGAAGGCCCGGAGGGGGTCGAGCGCTGGGAGACCTTCAATACTCACTTCGCTATGGCCCGCGACGTCCGCGAACTGCGTAAGGAGTTCCACCTGACACAAAAGCAACTCGCCGCTGCCTCCGGCATCAACCAGGCAGAGATTTCGCGCATTGAGCGTGGTCAGACCAACCCGACCGCAAGTACCCTCGCTGCCCTGCTCGCACCGCTGGAAGCCCGCCTGGGAATCGTCAAGCGCGAGGGCCGTGACGAGTCCCAGAGCAGTTGTGCCGATGACGAAGCCGAGGCACTGGTCGCTGAGCGGATCAGAAGCGGCGCTGCTCAACGTACTCGGGAGTGGTGAGACGGCTCTGGCAGAACTCGGCATCGGCGTGTGTCGAGCATTAGGTCCGGAGCGCGGCGTATCATCCTCTACATGCTGACCGTAGCCGAGGCCGCCGACCGGGTAGGCAAGGACCCGGAGACCGTGCGCCGCTGGATTCGCTCCGGACGGCTGCGCGCACGTCGAGTCGGCAGACGCCACGCCATCAGCGACCAGGATCTGCGTGCCGTCGAGGATGAGCTGTTCCCGATGGCCGAGCTGCCTGACGAGTGGAAGGTCGGCGACGATGGTTCGCCAGCGCCGAACTGGGTCGCCGCGCTGCATCGCTCCCGCCGCGATCACTGACCAAAATGCTCGTTATCGACGCCTCCGTGGCCATCGCGGCGTGCCACACGCCCGTCGGCTTCGCGAGGTTCCGTGGACACGAGATGGTCGCGCCTCAGCTCATGATCCTGGAGGCAAGCTCCGTGTTCCATGAGATGTCCTGGCGGGAAGCGGTCAGCAAGCAGCGCGCGAAGCAGATGCTTACGCGCCTACTCAAAGCCGACATCGAGATTCGCACGCCAAAAGGCCTCACCGAGGCCGCCTGGGACGTCGCCGACGAGCTTGGCTGGGCCAAGACCTACGACGCGCAGTACGTGGCGCTCGCGCGGATGCTTGATTGTAAACTGGTGAGCATCGATGAGCGTTTGCTTCGAGGGATCGCGCGGCTTGGGATCGCCGTGCGACCCCGCGACCTCTGAGCGTTAGCTGCCAGCCGCCGACTCACCGGCCACATTGGTTCGCTCGTGGTACTCGGACACATCCGCTTAATTCCACCTCAGCGATGTCGTACGCATCTCCTACCGCTAGGGTCGCTCAATTTCTATTCCACGTCATCGCTTATGTCGATTATGTGATCAGGAGTGAAGCGGACTGAATCGCCGTGGCAAAGTCTAGGAATCCCACAGGGCTGGTTTCTGAGAGTGCCAACCATATGTCGTCTATTCACCGCAGCCACTTCAACCCACATACGCTCACCCCAGCCATCCCTCATCGTGAATATGAGCTTGACTTTCATGCCCGGCCGAATGGATTGCTTATCACTGTCGCTCGGAATCCAGAAAGAACGTGGATGGGCACGATGTAGTTTGACGCCAGACTCAAGGTGCCAGCGGTAAATGATCCGGCCTGTCGCAGCCCAAACGATGCGCTCCCATGCTCCCTCAAAGAGAGCAACCTCAAGTTGCTCAAGCACCCAGAACGGCCGCTCGAAACGTGGGACTACGGGAAGCTCTGCCAACAACTCCTTTCGGCGAGAGTCGTCCCGGTGGAACGCCAAAACAATAACGCGAAGCACAGCGCCTGGAGCAAATCCAAACACCAACAAGGCGATGAGCAACGTCGGCCAGGAAACTATTAGATTCAACACTTACGCGAAACTCCCGATCAAGCGCGCGAAGCGCGCTTCCGATCTGGCCGCCCCCAACAAAAGACCCAATTCGCGCATTCCGTCTGCTGTCAATTCGTAGTAGCGCCGAGCCGGTCGTTTCTCGCTAACGCTGTCGAGAGTCTCCCACCCGTCCTCTAGCCAACCCTCTTCCAGCATCCTGTGGAGGATTGGGTACAGAACACCTGAACGCACTCCGGATTCTTTCGACAGGTTGTATCCCCAGTGTCGGTCAGTCGGTCGGTCCATGAGGGTCATTCCTACTTGGACGAGTGAGTGCGTACGCCGCATAGCACGTAATCTACATATAGCGAGGACGGATGTCAAGGGGGCCGACCAAACGCGCGATCCACCATCTCAACCTCACGCTCATTCGGGGCGTAGTCGGCATAGCGTTGGGTCGTGGCGATGTCGCGATGACCCAACCACTCCTGCAATGTCCGCATCGGTACGCCGGCCGCCGCCATCGCGGTCCCGAAGGTGTGGCGTAGGTCGTGGAAGCGGTGGGGGTCGATCTTGGCTGCCTTGAGCGCTCGGCGGTACCGGCGCATGAGTGCTCCGCGTCGAAGGACGTCGCCGGAGGCGGGCTCGGCGAACACGAAGGCGTCTGGATCGTTCCAGCGCGTAGCCTGCTGCCATCCACGAAGCTCCTGCGCGAGATTGCTGCTCAGCGGCACGCTGCGCGTAGAGCGGCGGCTCTTTGGCGTGTCGAACTGGCCGAGAACGTGGTTGCGCACAACTCGGACCCGGCGATCAGTCCAGGCGATGTCTTGCCAACGCAACGCGATCAGCTCGCCCTGGCGCAGCCCGGTCATCGCGGCCGTCAGATACAGCGCTCGGTCAAGCTGCTGATAGTCGCCTGACACGACGGAATTGGCGAGCGCTTCGACCTGCGGCATCGTCAGGTGGCGAATCTCCGTCAACGTGGGGAGGGCCGGCAGGTCGATCATCTCGCAAGGGATTGGTGCTCGCCCATTGTCGCCGTGGGTGCATCGCGTAGCGGTACATCGCGCTCAGGGTGCCGATGTAGTTGCGAATCGACTTCGGCCCCACTCCCTCCGCCGTCATCGCGCGCATCATGTTCTCCACCTCCTCGGGCCGGACGCTCGCGAACGCCCGGCCACCGAGGTGCGGTTCGATCCAGACGCGCAGCGCCATCTCGACCGCCGTCAGCGTGCTGCGCTTGCGTCCAGGGGCCGTCAGGTGCGCGCAGTAGCGCCGACCGACCTCCCCCACGTCGAGACGATCAGCGCTTGCGCCGCGGGGTGCGACCTCGCGTATGAGCCGTCGTAGCTCTGCCTCGGCTTGTGTGGCGGTGAGTCCTTCGCGGCGCGTGCGCGCTTTGGGCCGAGCTTGCGGTTGACGCGCCGGCCGTTTGACCACCAGGAGCCGTAGTAGGTCTCCCGGCCGGTGCTGTCGCTGCGGACGTACACGCGGCCGCTGCCGTATGAGCGGGCGAGCGGCCATCTACGCGGAGTCTCCGAGACTCACGCTGGCAAGCGCGAGGAACTGTTCGAGATCGGCCACGCGACGGCGTGCGCAGGCGATCTGCTTCTCGGCTCCCTTGAGCGCGGGGTCGTCGTCGGTCATGTCGCGCTCTGTCTCAACCTGCGCCTGCAGCGCCGACAGGAGCGCGAGACGGTGGCCTACAAGGTTGACGATGGCCGGTCCCTCGTCGTTCTCGTCCTTCCAGCCGATCACGTCCAGCAGCGCGCGTGTGCGGTCGAATCGTTCCAGCGGCTCGGCGTACAGGATGGGCCGCAGTCTGCCGCCCTCGTGGTTTGCCTGGCCGATGTCTTCGGCGGCCATGCCGAGTTGCGTGTGCAGCCCTTCGCGTAGGTAGCGCACGATCCGGGCGGGGATGGTGATGGTCGTCATGTCGGTCCTCCAGTGATCGTGTGGAGGCCCCGAAAGGACTGCTCTGGGCGAGATGAACACCGTTCCGGCGTCGGTAGGGTGTTCGCTGCGCCGGGAGTTCGCGCTTCCGGTGCCACGGCGCCCGGCGGTCACACCCGCGCGGGCGCCAACTATGTTCTGCGCAGCAAACGACCGCTGCGCAACCTTTACTATATGATAAGTCCCGGACAAACCGACATCGGAGGCGCGATACGCGTACTCCGAGCGCGTGCCGGGCTCACACAAGAGGAGCTGGCGGCCCGCGCCGACCTCACCGCCCCGTACCTCTCGCGCGTCGAGGGCGGCTGGCGCGACATCCGCTGGAGCACGCTCAAGCGGCTGCTCGCCGCGCTCGACGCCGACCTCGCACAACTCGCCGAAGCGATCGACCAGCAGCAGGCGAAAGGCTGAGCGGGAGTCCGTGCAGCGTCGGCGGAGGGTCATGAACTTCCCTGCCGTCGTGGTCGCGGCCCGACGGAGCGACCGGCGCACCAGCGCATCAACTCCTCGCCGTTGAAACGCACGTAGCGCCCGAGGCGAACGTGGGGTATCCGCCCGGCTCGCGCCTCAGCCGCGATCCACGACGCCGGCACGTTCAGGATCGCAGCAGCCTGCCGCGCGTCCAGAAGCGGCGAAAGCGTCTCGCGGCCGATCAGTGCGGCGACCTCAAGCGCCAGCTCGCGTGCAGCGACCAGGGGCACATCGGCCGCGGCCGTATCAGCGCGTGTGCTCATAGGACCGCCCGCTGGGTGGAGTGGATGAGTTCGGCCATCGGTGTCTATGACCGTGAGCAGCCCAAAACGGCCACCAACTTTTCCTCGACAGTCCCGCGCAACCAGCCGCGCCGAACAAGCCGACCCCCCTCCAACGCTCGCCCGCTCGACTTCCGACAACCGCCACGCATCCCCACATCCAGCCCCACACCGCCGACGCTCTGCCGGCCAGCGCACGCGCCCAGCCCGACAACAACCCCGTACAGACCAGATGCACGGGACCGAAACGATCCCTAGCCAGGGCCAAAATTGCGTGGCCGTTCGCCGTGCTCGCGGTCAGTAACCCCATGACCCAGATCAGACCCACCCACACACACCCCAGCGACAACGCACCGAGACAGACGAGCCGCCGTATCAAGGTCACGCTGCCAGCAGCCGTGGCACACCAACTCGACCGGCTGGCGATGCGCGCCGGCGAACCGCCGGCGAAAGTCGCCGCGCACATGATCCGCCAAGCCATCACCGACACCGAACGCGACAATCCGGATCGCCACCGGCAGGCACGCGAACACACGCCGAGCGAACGCGCCGACCCGGCCGACGAGGACGGCCGTGCTCCGTGGCTTGAGCCCTACGGCGGAAGCCGCGAATGGCGCGGCCTCATGTGGGGTGCCATCGTCGGCCTGCACGCCCGCTACCCCGAGGCCCTGTCCTCGCTCAAGGACGGCTGGTGGCACAACGACAGCCACCTGGAGACCCTTAGCGCACTCGCCGTCTGGCGCCAACGGATAGACGACGCCGGCCGCGACCCCCGCGAAGAGCTGGCCTTCCAAGCCCAACTCACCGACTACGGCCACGTGCTCCGCCAGGAAGGCGGCAGCGTCCTCGACAAATGGCAGCCCGGCGCGCCGCCTATCGAGTGGTCCTAGCCCACTCATCGACGCGCCACCCGCCCCAAACGGAACCTCATTGGAGCCTTGAGGCCCCTTCAGAAGCGAAAAAGCCCCATGGAATGGGGCTTTGCGCCAGTGGGCGATACTGGGCTCGAACCAGTGACCTCCGCCTTGTCGAGGCGGCGCTCTCCCAGCTGAGCTAATCGCCCTGGGAACCGCTCTAGCCTATCAACGGCGGTCGATTCCAAGGCCGCCGCCGTGGGACGCAATCAACCAGTCCCGCCACCGCGCATTGGGCGAGACCCCGATACGCTTGAGACGCAAACATGGCGACGTGGCGGAGTGGCTACGCAGCGGCCTGCAAAGCCGTTTACACCGGTTCGATTCCGGTCGTCGCCTCTTTGAGGAATACCTGGAAAACGGCCCTTTTGAGTCTGGTGCACTTCAGCTACCGAGTCTGAGACCCCCAAGGCGGCCCATAGGCTGCCTAAAGAAGCAGCGCGAACGGCCCAAAAAGAGGGGCGAAGCCGTGTGGCTCACCCCTCTTGCCCGTTTTCTTTCGCGGTCTCAGGCGGCATGGCGCAACGGGATGACGTTCGCTTGAGGGTCCGACGGCTCTCCCCCATTACGGGCTCCCCACAGCTCGGTGAGCTTCGCCGCGGCGTCCGGGTTCGACGCGTAGTGCAGGTAGCGTTCGGTGGTGGTGATGTGGCTGTGGCCCATCAGCCGCTGGACCTCGTGGACCTTGAAGACGCGGATCGCCTGCGTGCCAAACGTGTGGCGCAGATCGTGCAGGCGCAGCCTGGGCAGCTCGGCTCGCTCGGCGGCTTTCACGAATCGGCGGTAAAAGCCGACGCCGCAGATCGGCTCGCCGGGTTGGCGTCGTGCTCGAACACGAGTCGATTTCCGCTCTTGCCATCGCAAAACGGGCGCAACGCCGCTCGAACGTTGGCTGTCATCGGGACCGAGCGCACCCGCCGGCCCTTGTTGCCCGCGTGCCCGCCGCTTGTCGTGAACCCGTCCTCGAAGCGCAGCACGCCGACCTAGAAGTCCACGTTGCGGACCTTCATGCCACGGATCTCGCTCAGCCTAGGGCCGGCCTCTGTCGCGACCGTGTAGATCGCCTCGTCCATCGCCGAGTACGCCTGCACGATGAGCTCGAGCACCTGCTCGGAGGTGTAGAACTGCAGCTTGCCTTCGCTCTCGACCTTGTGGGCAATCCACGGCCAAGCGAGAGCCGGACTGCTTCGATCCGTGCCGAAGACCACTCAGAACCCCAGAGCCAGAGCCCCACATCGACGTCTCACGGCGCGGTGAGCTGGTCGGGATCGACTGCTTCTACGTCGGACGATTGAGAGGCACCGAGGGCTCGATCTGGCAGCTCACCGCTATCAATATCGCCTCCTCATATATGCCTGGGCAGACTCACACAAGGACGCATCCCCGCAGACATCGTCTACCGTACCCGCAAGATGGAGGCCAGATGAGCCACACCTGTCGGCACATCCCGGAGGCTGCCCAGCTCAGACCGCGGAAGCGACAGTGAGGTGTAAGGTCCGCTGAGGGCGTCGACGGGCAAATGCGGACGGATGCCTAACGCGGCACCCACCGCCCAGATCTGGGCATCCAACGGTGTCAGCTGGAGCGACCGAACTCGCCGAAGTCGAAGGAGATCATCTCGGTCCCGGCAGCCTCGAACCCCGTGCGCTTGAACGCATTGATCATCGTGCGAGCGATGCCATACATCCCGGCTGACGACGGTAGGAAGAACGCGCCGGACTCCGACACGTTCCTTACCACGTCGGGGCTGTGACGCTCGCTCAGTACTACGGTCGGAGCGCGCCACTCCGAGAGGCGGACCAGCGGCGCGTCGAGGCTCTCCGCGCCGTAGTCCTGCACGACCATGCCCGCGAACAATCGGTGCTCGGCGAGGGGAGCGGCCCAGCGCTGAGACCAGAGCACGTACCCGGTGTCCTCGAGTGTCGCCGCCTCAACCCATGCGTTCGCGTCGAGCGTGGAGATCGAGTCGATCGGCTTCCGACTCTGGCTGAGCGCGAGTGCCAACGGCAGGAGCTGGTCGTTTCGCACCGCCGTGGCGCTCAGCCCGAGTAGGAACTGGAACGTGCGCTTCGGGGCGACCTCCGCTAGGTCCGAGAGCGCCGTCGCGGCTCGATGGAGTTCCTCGGTGCCGATCGACTCGCCGCGCGCCTCCGCGTGGGCGAGCTGCGCGAACACCTCGACGTCGTCCGCACGTCGCCGCAGAGGATCGTCGGCCCGGACGGCGTCCTCGGGCGTCATCCGTCGCGCGCCACCGAGAGCCGCGAGCGCGGTCTGTGCGAGCACAGCGCGCTCGCCGGGCTCCTCTGAGCGCCACGAGTCGAGCACGGCGTCCTCGGCCGAGGCGACCGCGATGAGCCGGTCCTCGTCCGTGTCACGCTCCGGTCGCACCCGCGTCCTGAGTCCGGCGGGCTCGATCGCCCGCTCAAGCTCGCGGATCTCCTTGCGTATACGGGCCGGGTCCTTGACCCGATAGCGGTTCGCCGGCCGACCCGGGCCGCCCTTGGTCTCGGTCGATATGACGTCGAAGATCTCAGTGTCACGACGCAGAACGCTGCGAACCGTCTCCGCGTTGGCGCCAGCGAAGGCGCACAGCTCGTCGGCCCTGAACTCACGCAGGGCGACGGCGGCGGCGAGGATTCGAAGGCGTTCCATCAGGACCTATAGTTTTGGTGCATCTGCACTTATATCAGATCGGCAGCCGAACGCTCGCCCTTTAGCACCTGGGACAACGGCACACACGGCTCCGCAAGCGCGAGGACCTTGGCGATCCGCAGATCCTTGTCAGTGATCGAGGCCCGGTGACGGTTGAGATCGCGTGCGACGCGCGCCACGATCGCCGCGGCCTCAAGGTCCGAAACGCCCAGCTCCGCGATCGTCAGCGCGACCAGGTGGTCGGCGGCGAGCCTGCCGAGGCGACGAGCCCTGCCCTCCTTCGTCAGTGGCGATGCGAACAAGTCACCGAACGGCCCGGCGTGCGCCTTCGCCGCGGCGCTGAGCTCCGGGAGCAGCCGCGCGATCGAGCCATCGAAGAAGTACTGTGCCGCCCAGTCCATGAACCCCTCGGCGAAGCTGCTGTCGTTCTTGACGCGGTCCTGCTTGGCAGGTACGTGACAGATGCACTCGTGCGCCAGCAGGCCCGGCAGGGCAGCGAACGTGGCAGGGCCGAGGCTGTTCGGGTAGATCAGGAGAGTGACGATGGGGGCAGCCGTCGGGGTGGCCTTCGCGACTACCGCATAGAGATCAGGGGGATTGCGGGGATGCGCCGGCAAGTCGTCCAGCATCAGCTCGGGCTTCGGCCAGTCCTCGCCGTACACCTCCGCCGAGAGGGCGCAGAGCGGGGTGAAGATCGCGGCGAACGGATCCTCCGCCGTGGCTGCCATGCAGAGCTCGTGGATCTCCTCGAGGAGCGCACGCTCTTCAGTCGCCGTGGTGCCCGGGTTGCTGAGCCACTCCGCGATCGACGAACGCCACTGGCCGACCGCGTCGCGAACGGCGACCGTGTCGGAGGCCGCCACCCGTGCCACGCCGGCGGCCTTCGCGAGATCCTTGATCGCCCCATCCACGCTTGCGAAGGCGAACGAGAGGTCGTGGAGCTGGGCGAGACGGGTCGAGCAGGCTCGAAGAAGCGAACCGCGTGCGAGCAAGCCGCGCCAGGCCGCCCCCGATGAGACATTTGCGTAGGGGGGTGAGTCCGCCAGCACGGTCGGACTACTGCCCACGCTCGTCCGCTGCGCTGCCGGTCTCCTCCTCGTCCTTCGCGTCAGCCTGGGGCAGCTCCTCGCCAAGCGCAAGGCCGCCCAGCCGCTTCTCGATCCTAGGCCAAATGAGGCTTTTCCAACCCTGCTTGACGACGTCATAGCCTGCGTTCACAGCGATCCCGACGAGGATCGCCGCGACGATCGGGGCGATGCCCTGATCAGTTTCCTCGACCGTTACCTTCGCGTCGCCGAGCTCAGCGGGATCGAGCCCCTCGAGGCTCGCCTGCCGCGCCGCCTCACTGCGTGGGTTCCGCAGCTCCTCGAGGATCTCATCAATCGCCGCCTGAAGCTCGTCGGCGGTGGCCTGACCGCGCTCGAAGCGGAGCACCACATCTGGGACGGACGCCATACACCAACACTATGCGATTGGTCTCGCCAGTTCAACAGCAATCCACTGAACGGGCCTGTGCAGATATGTGGTTAACGCGGGAACGCTCGTCCCACACGAACCCCTCGCGCCCAAAGTGGCGCTCCCGCGATCTCGGGATAATGGAATACGTGGAGCTAGATCAAGCTGAATCAATCCTCGAACTCACGCACAGCGCGTTCGTGTCGATGGACGAGGAAGGCCGCATCGCCTACTGGAACGCACGCGCCGAAGAGATGTTCGGCTATGGGCGCGACGAAGTGCTGGGCGAGGTGCTCGCGGACACGATCATCCCCGAGCGCTATCGCGAGGCTTACTGGCAGGGGTTGCGCCGCTTCCTCGAGACCGGCGAGGGACCGGTGCTCGACAAGCGCGTTGAGCTGAGCGCGCTGCGCTCAGATGGCCACGAGCTGCCTGTCGAGATCACGGTCTCGGCACTGCCCACGCGGGACGGATGGTCGTTTCACGCTTTCATCGCCGACCTCTCCGAGCGCCGCGCGGCCGAACACGAGCGCGACCTGCTGCTGGAGAAGCTCCAGCTGGCACTGCGAGGCAGCGAGCACCGTCTGTCGGTGGTCGTAGACGCGCTCGCCGAGGCTGTCACGATCCGCGGCCCAGACGATCACCTCATCTATGCGAATCAAGCAGCACTGGATCAGCTTGGATTCGCCTCGCTCGAGGATCTCCGCAACGCCGACCCGCAGGCGCTGATGGGCCCGTATGAGACGGTTGGCGAGGACGGTCGAGAGATTCGCATGGAGGATCTGCCGTCGGTCAGGCTGCTTCGAGGTGAACAGCCTGAGCCGCTGCTGTTGCGCTCGGTGCACCGCGCAACGGGCGAGGAGCTATGGGCCCTGCTGAAGGCCGCCGCCGTGCGTGACGCGAGCGGTTCGATCGAAGCCGCGGTCACGATCATCGAGGATGTCACCGCAAGCAAGCGCTCGGCGCTGCGCATGGAGTTCCTGGCGCAGACCGGCCAGGTGCTGGCCTCCTCACTTGACTATCAGCAGACGCTGCGCAACGTGGCGGGACTGGCGGTGCCCCAGATCGCCGATTGGTGCGCCGTCGACCTGTTCTCCGAGGACGGCGAGCGGGAACCGGTGGCGGTCGCGCACGTCGACCCCAAGAAGCTCGAGACGGCCGAGCGCCTGCGCGCGTTCGAGCCTGAGCAACTCGACCCCGACCAAGGCCTTGGGCTCGTCAGACGCACAGGACAATCTTTGCTCTACACAGAGATTCCCGACGAGCTCCTTGTGGAGGCGGCCGTCGACGCCGAGCATCTCTCGCTGCTGCGCGAAGTGGGAATGCGCGCGGTCTTGATCGTGCCGATGAAGGCGCGCTCCCGCACGATCGGAGCACTCACGATGGTGAGCGCCGAATCCGGCCGCAGCTTCGACCAAGACGATCTGGAATTCGCCGAGCAGATCGCCGAGCGCGCGGCGCTCGCCGTCGAGAACGCACGGCTCTACAGCGAGCGCTCCGAGGTGGCGCGCACACTCCAGGACAGCCTGCTGCCCGAAGCGCTTCCGGAGATCCCGGGTTGGGAGATCGTCACGCTCTACCGGCCGGCCGGTCACGGCAGCGAGGTGGGAGGCGACTTTTACGACGTCTGGGAAGCCGGCGGGGAATGGCTCATGATGATCGGCGACGTCACGGGCAAGGGCGTGGGCGCAGCGGCGCTCACATCGCTGGTTCGCCACACAGCGCGAGCCGCATCAGACTTCGACCTGCGACCGGCACAGGTGCTCACCCATGTGGACGCCGCGCTGAGGCGTCGCCCAGCCCTGTCGGTTTGCACCGCGCTGTGCCTAGGCATCTCATTCGATCGAGGCACGATCGCCGCCGGCGGGCATCCGCTTCCCTTTCATCTGAGCGAGACGGACGTGACCCAGCTAGGCAGCCCGGGGACGCTGCTCGGCGCGTTCGCCGGCGCCGCGCGGCTCGAGACGCCATTTGTCATGCAACCAGGAGAGACACTCGTGGCGTTCACCGACGGCGTGACCGACACGGTTGGAAGGGACGGCGAGCGCTTCGGGGTAGAGCGCTTGCGGCAAATCCTGGCCGACACCCGCGAGGAGCGCTCGCCTGAGACGATACGTCGACGCATATCGGCGGCGCTCGAAGACTTCCAGGTGGGCCCACAGGCGGACGACACCGCGATCGTCGTGATGCGCTTTACCGGCGTGGCGCCGACTCCGATCCGAATGAGTTGACTCAGCGGGTTGGCATCGAAGCAGCCGGGTAGTTGGAGGCGTACGGTGATCACGCCTCCACAGTTTGAGATCGGCAGCGAGTTGAGCGACGGCACGGCGCGCCTGACGGTGAGCGGCGAGCTCGACTTGGCTACCGTGCCTCGACTGAGGGCGGAGGCCGAGGCCGTGCTCGAGCAATCCGCACGGCGCCTCGTCCTCGATCTCAGTCGTTTGACATTCGTCGACTCCTCGGGGCTGAGCCTGTTCATCGACCTGAACGAGCGGGCCGCTCACGAGGGTTGGAGCCTCAGCCTCACGCGACCTCCAGGCAAGACCTTCTCTGTATTCACCATCACCGGCGCGGACGCCAATCTGCCATTCGTCGACGATCGAGGCTCATCATGACGCAGTCGATCAACAAGCTCGACGGGAGGGAGACCATGCTGCCGGCAACCCTCAAGCTCGAATTGAAGCGAGACCCGCAGGCGCCGTCCGTGGCACGAGCCGCCGCGAGGGGGCGCTGCGATGGGCTGGCGCTCAGCGCGTCGCAGCGCCATACGCTCGTCCTGCTCGTCTCCGAGGTCGTGAGCAATGCCCTTCTCCATTCCAACGCCACACCCGAGTCGCCGATCATCCTCACGACAAGCGTCACAGACGACGCGATCCGCGTGACGGTGACCGACACCGGAGACGGATTCACTCCTGTATCACACAAGCCCGAGGGGACTCGAGGCGGCGGAGCTCGAGGCGGCTATGGGCTCTATCTGGTGGATAAGGCGGCGCGCCGATGGGGAGTCGACCGCGTGGGTGGGACCCGCGTCTGGTTCGAGCTGCCTATGGATCGCACTGCACTCCTATCGTGACATCGAAAGAAGGGAGAACAACCGATGACAGCCGATCCGCCATACGAGCAAGAGGAGACCGCGGAGGCCGCCCGCGAAGCCGCGGAAATCGGCGGCGCCGGAGCTGAGGACCACGATCCGGCCCAGCGCCCGGTCAAAGAGGCGGGCGGGGGCGAGTCCGAGGGCTTCGAGGAAGCCGAGCGAGCCCTGATCGACCATGCTTCGCATGGGGACCAGCATGCGGCTCATGCGATCCTTCGCGACCAGGGTCCCGTCGAGCGGGAGAACTCAAGGCGCCAGGATGGCGAAGGCGACCGTGAGCTCAGCAGCGAGGAGCGGACGGGCTGAGGCCGAGCCGTCAAATGCAACTACCGTAAAGTCGATGTGGGGGCATCAACGAAGCGAGGGTGACGCGACCCGGCACGAGACCCCGCTGGAGCGCTTGGACCGCAACCTCGAGGAGTTGACCGGCGAGTTGCGCGTCATCGTCACCGGCGTGCAGGTGCTGTTCGCGTTTCTGCTGATCGTCCCGTTCAACACCGGCTTCGCGCACGTCGGGCGCTTCGAGCAGACCGTGTACATCGTCACCCTCATCCTCGCCGCGCTGGCGGCGGTCTGCACGATCGCGCCATCGGCCCAGCACCGCTTCCTCTTCCGCCACGACGACAAGCGGTACCTGGTGTTCTCACTCCAATCGCGTGGTAATTGTCGGTCTGGCGTTCCTCGCGTCGGCGATGTGCGGATGCCTGCTGCTCGTCACGACGAAGCTGTTCGGCGTGTCGGCAGGCGTTCTCACCGCCGTTCTCGGAGCGCTCCCGTTCGCGATCCTGTGGTTCGCGATTCCGCTCAGACGCCTTCGGATGCTCAACGCACGCCAGCGCCGCCCCGGGCCCCCCTCGCGCTGACCGCGCCTGCGCGTGCGGTGCGGACGGTCAGCCGCTCAGCCTCGTAAGCGCTCCAGCAAGCGTCTGCTGAGTCTGAGGCCCACGCAACGTCGCCCTCAGCCGGCCGCTGCCGTCGAGCACGAACGTGGTCGGAAGCCCTGTGACGCCATAGGCGAGTCCGACGTTGCCCTGAGGGTCGCGCAGGTTAGGGAAGCTCCACCGTAGCGCTTGACGAACGAGCGGGCCGCGGACAGCGACGGATCGCTCCAGTTGACCCCGACGAGCGTGGCGCGCGAGCGCCCAGTCCCCGAGAGAACCGCTCGAGCGCCGGCGCCTCGTGTTCGCACGGTTCGCACCAGCTCGCCCAGAACGTGACGAGCGCTGGGCGTCCGTGCAACGCCGCAAGGCTCACCGCGGCACCGCTCAGTCGCTCGCTCGGCAGAGGTGGGGCGGCGCGTCCGTTGCGAGCCCGCCGCCCGTCAGACCGAACAGCACGACGCCACCACAGCGACGGTGGCCGACGACCCAGACGAGCAGGGTGCGCAGCGGTGCTCGCGGGCGGGACATCGCCACGCGAACCTATCACCGCTCCGCCACCTCCGCGAGCCAGACGCTCGATCACCGACAAGACAAGCGTCCGCGGCCCACCTCGAGCAGTGCCTCACCAGCCGAAGACCCGTGTCGAACTCGCCCCTTCAGCAGATCGACCCGCTCTTGGGCGGGTCGATCCGGGGAGGGAATGAGGGAGGAACGATACCCTCGCAATTGAGTGTTGCCTGAAGTGGCCAATGTCAAACACCGGCCGTGCGACGCCCACAGCTCATAGCGAGCCGACGGCCGCGAGGCGGAGCAGGCCAGTGGGCCGGAAACTCTGGTCAAACCCCAAATCGAGCGGAGAGACGTTAGGCGCGAGCCGAGTGGCATCAGCTGAGCGGCGGCTCGACCTGACCGTGCGCGTATTGCGAGCGCAGCGCCTTCTTGACGTCGTAGAGATGAGTGTCGGCGCGGCGCCATGCACTCCCCGAGGCTCTCGCCCGGCAACCACTCCCCGACGCCAACCGACCATGTGACCGCAAGACCGTCGACGCGCAGGCGATCCAGCACGGCGAGGCGCTGTCGGGAGAGGTGGCGGGCAGCAGCAGCACGAACTCGTCGCCGCCGTGACGCGCGAGGATGTCACCTGTGCGCAGGCGCTCGCGCCAGGAGCGGCCGAGATCGGCAAGGACGACGATCGCCGACCACGTGGCCGCGCTGGTCGTTGATCTGCTTGAAGCCGTCGAGGTCCAGCACCGCCAGCGTGAGCCGGTTGCCGCTGCGCTGAGCGATCGCGTGCTCGCGCACCGCCGCCGCCAGGAAGCCGTTGCGGTTGAGCAGGCCCGTCAGCGGATCGGTGTCGGCCTGACGGCGCAGGCTCTCGCTGAGATGACCGAGCACCAGGCAGATCGACCAGATCGTGACCGTCGACTATCCCCCAGTAGATGCCCGCGTCGGGCAGACCGCCGACCAGCAGCCCAACGCCGAACCCGACCGAGATCAGGGTGCCTTGCGCGATCACCACGCGGCGCGGGAAGAAGTGGGCCGAGTAGATCGCGATCCACGGATAGGAGAAGGCCGCGATCATCATGCCTCCGTGAGTTGCGGCATGCGCGACCATCGCGCTCGTCACCACCGATCCGCACGCCGCCAGCACCCCGAAGCCGACCATGGGGATGCGCCGCGCGAGGAGCCACACGCCGCAGGCGCCCAGAACCGCGAGCATGCCCGCCGCGCCAACCAGCGCCGACCGGCTCGATGGGGCTGATGGGGAAGACGACGACGGCCAGGCAGACCGTCCCCTTGAACAGGAACAGCAGCGCCAGCGACCAGGCCGATCGGCGGTCGGCGAGCCGCGACGCGACGCGCCAGCGAGCGCAGCAGCGCGGATCCGTTTTGCGCAAGCGGAGAGCCGGCCCCACACGGGGCCGCCCCCTGCAAGAGCGACTGAGAGGGGCTCGAGGACATCGCTTGATATCTCTTCGGATTGGATTGGCGGGCGCTTGAGCGCAAGCGGGCGCCCTACAACGAACCTTGCCGCTCGGCAAGGCGCCGCGAGCGCGCTAGGCTGAGCGCAGGTGATGCTCTTCAAACCTCGTCAGCCGAGCATGGTGGAGGCTGCGCGGGCGCTCGCCCGGTCGCGAGCGGCCCGATGCGGGTGGCCGAGCGCCACGTCGTGCTCGGCACGCCGATGGAGCCCCCCTTCCCCGATGGCGTCGAGCGGGCGATCTTCGGCATGGGATGCTTCTGGGGAGCAGAGCGAATCTTTTGGGAAGCCCCGGGCGTGTACACGACCGCGGTCGGATATGCGGGCGGGCTGACCCCGAACCCGACCTACGAGGAGGTGTGCAGCGGGCGCACCGGCTCACGCCGGAGGTCGTGCTCGTCGCGTTCGACTCGACCGAGACGAGCTACGAGCAGATGCTGAGGCTGTTTTGGGAGGGGCACGATCCCACGCAGGGGATGCGCCAAGGCAACGACGTCGGCAGCCAGTACCGCTCGCTGATCCTGTGGCGAGCACGAGTGCCAGCGTGAGGCCGGCGCTCAGCCTCGCTCGCGACGCTACCAGCGCATGCTCGACGCCGACGGCCACGGTCAGATCACGACCGAGATCGAGCAAGGCGGCGCAGCCAATCCCTTCTACTACGCCGAGGACCACCACCAGCAGTACCTGGCCAAGAACCCCGGCGGCTACTGCGGCCTGGGCGGCACGGGCGTGGCCTGCCCGGTCGGCCTGACGACGAGCTGAAGGAGTGCTTGACGGCCGCGACCCCGCCAAAGCGGGGCCGCGGTCTGAGACTCGACCGGTTGGGGCGCGCACAGAGGTGGCGCGCCCCAACCGGGCCTTGCTATGCCGGGCTGCCAGCCGGCTCAGGCGCTGCCAACCCGGGGCGTGCGGCCCGCCGAGGGTGGGCACGTCCGAGGGGTAGACCTCGTTGCCGTGGATCGCGTGATCGCCGATCTCGAGCTCCTTGTCGGAGAGCCGCAGTGGCACGAAGATCCCGACGATCTTCAGCAGGATGAACGTCGCGACGCCGCTGAACACGATCACGAACAGCGCGGTCTCGGCCTGCCAGCGCAGCAGTTTCCAGCTGCCGTGGATCGCGCCCGCGACGCCGGGCAGGTTTTCCGCCCCGCCGATGCCGATGTACTCGACGATGTTCGGGTCGGCGAGCACCCCGACCAGCAGACCGCCCAACAGGCCGGCGATGCCGTGCGTATAGATCACGCCGAGCGTGTCGTCCACATTGCGGAACACCGGCGCCCTGCGAGAGGAAGCGAATCGACATCCACACGAGCGTCGAGGCGACCACGCCGATCACGATCGCCCCGTAGCCGTTGACGAAGCCGGCGCCCGGGGTGATCGCCACCAGGCCCGGTGATCATCCCGTTGACCGAGCCGATCAAGGACGGCTTGTCGCGGAAGATGTAGTCCCAGCGCGATCCACACGAGCATCGCCACGGCGGTGCAGAGGTTCGTGTTCAGAACCGCCGCCGAGGCGTTGGCGCCCGCGTAGTAGGAGTCACCACCGTTGAAGCCGTTCCAGCCGAGCCACAGCAGGCCCGCGCCGGCGGCCACCATCAACAGGTTGTTGGGAGCGTCGACCTCTCTGTCTCGTTGCAATCGCGGTCCGATCACCGCCGCCGCGACGAAGCCCGAGATGCCGGCCGCCGAGATGGATCACGTAGCCACCCGAGTAGTCCAGCGCGCCGTGCGCGGCGAAGTAGCCGCCGCCCCAGATCAGGAACGCGTTGACCGTGTACACGAACGTGATCCACAGCAGCACGAACGGGATCCAGGCCTTGAAGTTGATGCGGCCCAGCACCGAGCCGAGCATCAGGATCGGCGTGATCCCCGCGAACACGAACTGGAAGTACACGAGCGAGGACTGCGGGAAGTGGAACGGCGGTCCCGAGGTGATCGACGGGATCGCCGCCTGACCCTCCTCGGCCGCGTGCCCGAGCACGCTTCCCGGTTTGCCCCAGAACGTATCGAAGAAGCCCGTGCCTTTCCCGATCGGAGTGCCGAAGCCCATCTTGAACGCCCACAGGCACCACGCGACCAGCACGAGCGCGAACGCGACGAAGGTGAGCATCATGCTGTTCACCGACCAGCGCTTCTGCATCACGCCGCCGTAGAGGATGGCGAGACCCGGGACGCTCATCAGGCCGACGAACGTCGCGGCCGTCATCTGCCAGGCGTTGTCGCCTGGGTTGAGCCACGATGGGTACGCCAGCCATTCGGCTGTGGCCAAGATGGACATACGCCTCCATTTCCTGTCTTTGAATACGTTCTGAGCGCCACCGGCCGTCGCCGACCGAGGGCACCCTCCTGAGTCGCACACATGAAACCGGTCCGAGCCGTGCCCGAGGTAGGGAGACATGGCCAACAGTTGGCACCCTGCGTTTGGACATATGTCGAGAAGGCCGGCTCGGTGGCCGACCGAGCAGGCGGAACCGCCGGCTGGAGCGCGAGACGCTAGCTTGCCGGGAGCGCCCGTAGGGCAGGCCGGCCTGCCTACAGGCCTCGCGGCAGCGCGCCGTGAGCGGCGGCGGCCGGATTGTCGGCGGGATTGGCGCACAGCTGCGCGTGCGCGGGCGCCGCAGGGATGGATGACCGCGGCGCCGAGAGTGCTGGCGAACGTCACTTCGATGCAGCCCGCGCGCCGGCCCGAGCCGGTCGTGGAGGCGATCACCGCCACCGTCGCCAGCGCCGCCAGCAGCAGCGCGCCGGCCGCGATCACCGCGAGGCGCCCCGCCCGCGTCCAGCGCAGCGGCTCGGACAGGCGCTTGTTCTGGTCGATCATGACCATCGTCGGCCCAGTTTAGGGATTGCGACGCGACCGACGGAGTGCTCGCGGGGGAAACAGCGGTCGGGCGCTGCTGGGGCCCTGGCGCTACTCGCCGTCGGCCTCGGCCGACCCCGGCTCGAAACGCGAGCGCGGCCGAGTTGATGCAGTAGCGCTGGCCGGTCCTCCGCCCGGGGCCGTCGTCGAACACGTGGCCGAGGTGCCCGCCGCAGCGGCGGCAGACGACCTCGGTGCGGCGCATGAACAAGCTGTTGTCCGGGCGCAGCTCGACCGCCTCGGCGACAGCCGGCTCGGTGAAGCTCGGCCAGCCGGTGCCCGACTCGAACTTCGTGTCCGAGCCGAACAGGTCGCTGCCGCAGCCCGCGCACCTGTACATCCCAGACGTCCTTGTTGTAGACGTACTCGCCGGTGAACGGCGCCTCGGTGCCGGCGCGGCGCAGCACCTCGTACTGCTCGGGCGTGAGCTCCTCGCGCCACTGCTCGCTCTGACTTCTCCGTCTGGAATCGCTCATCGCAAAGTTGTTCTAGCACGACGCCGAGCGAGCCGCAATGCGGCGGATGGGCCTGACGCCCCGACCGCCTGCGCCTCCGGCCGCCTCACCCGCGCTGCTATCCTGATCTTTACGTTCACGTCAAGTTCACACATCCCGTTTCGGCGTCCACGCCGATCACGAGCACTACAAGTGGTGGGCGCTCTCGTGCACGAGCCTCGGCATGCTGATCGCCGCCACCAACTCGGGCACGCTGATCATCGCGCTGCCGAGCCTCGAGCGCTCGCTGCACACGAGCCTGCTCGCGCTCGTATGGGTGATCCTCGCCTACCTGATCGCCGCCACCGTGCTCGTGCTGATGGCCGGGCGCCTCAGCGACCTGTTCGGGCGCAAGCGCGCCTATGTGGGCGGCTTTCTCGTGTTCGCCCTCGCCTCGCTCGGCGCCGGCTTCTCGACCGGCGCAACCGAGCTGATCTGCTGGCGCGTATTGCAGGGAATCGGATCTGCCTTCCTGTTTGCCAATGCCGCCGCACTGGTAACCGACGCCTTCCCCAAGCAACAGCTCGGACTGGCGATGGGCGCCAACACGATGGTCGCGGCGATCGGGCTCGTGCTCGGGCCCGTGCTCGGCGGAGCGCTCGTCGAGATCTCCTGGCACTGGGTGTTCTGGTTCAACGTCCCGATCGCCCTGGCCGGCGCGGCCTGGGGCGCGCTGGTCCTGCGCGAGCTGGCCAAGCCCGACCAGGTGAGAGGCTTCGACACGCTCGGCACGCTCACCTTCGTCGTCGGCCTCACCGGCCTCGTGCTCGGCGTCTCCAAGGGCGGGCTATCCGGCTGGGGCAACCCGATCGTGATCGCAGGGCTCTCGTGCGCCGCCGTGCTGCTCCCGCTGTGGGTGCTGATCGAGCGCCGCACGCGCGCGCCGATGCTCGACCTCTCGATCTTCTCCAACCGCCTGTTCGCCGCCGCCTCCGCCGCCGCCTTCATCAACGGGCTCGCCCGCTTCGCGCTGATGTTCCTGTTCGTCTTCTACTACCAGGGCGCGCAATCGAACGACCCGATCGAAGCCGGCATCAAGCTGATGCCGCTCGCGCTCGGGATGCTCGTAGCCTCGCCCCTTGCCGGCATCTACGCCGACCGTCACGGCTCGCGCGCGCTCGCCGCCATCGGGATGCTCGTCAGCGGCGTGGGCCTTGCCGCGATGACCACCCTGCAGGTGCACACCCCCTACTGGCAGAGCATGATCTGGCTCGCGCTCGTCGGGGTCGGCTCGGGCATGTTCAACAGCCCCAACACCGCCGCCATGATGGGCACCGTGCCGGCCGCAGCGCCGCGGCATCGCCGCGGGCGCGCGCACGCTCCTGCAGAACACCGGCGCGGTGCTCTCGATCGCCTTCGTCTTGGCGATCGTCACCTCGGCGGTGCCCAAGGCCACCCTGTTCGCCGTCTTCTCAGGGGTGACAAAGGGCCTCTCAGCGCAGGCGCTGGCCCCGTTCATCTCGAACATGCACGTCGCCCTGTGGGTGCTGGTGGCGACTTCGGTGGTGGGCGCCTTCGTGTGCATGCTGCGCCCAGCCCATGTGGCGATGGAGACCGAACAGGCGTTGCGAGCTGGAGCGCGCGCGTGAGCACGTCCACCAACCTGCGCATCGGCGACGTCGCCAAGCTCGCCGGCACCACCCCACGCACGATCCGCTACTACGAGGAGATCGGCCTGCTCCCCAGTGCACCCGAGCGTCCCTCAGGCGGCCACCGACTCTACACGCAGGCCGAGGTGGAGCGTCTGCGCGAGGCGATGCGCCTGAAGGAGCTGCTCGGCGTGACGCTCGACGAGCTCAAGGATCTGCTCACCGCCGAGGAGGCCCGCGCGGCGGTGCGCGCCCAATTGCGCCGCGACGACGTCGACCCCGAGCGTCGCCGCGAGCTGCTCGAAGAGGCGCTCGGGCACCTCGACCGTCAGCTCGAGCTCGTCGAGCACCGTGCCTCCGAGCTCTCCAAGCTGCGCCGCGAGCTCACAGACACGCGCCGCAAGGTGCTGGGCCGCCTGCGGGAGACGGCGTCCTACAGTGAGATGAGTCCAGCGTCCTGACGCGCAGAAGGGAGCCAGCCGTGGAGCGCAAGTGGTGGACATTGATCGCCGTGTCGGTGGCGATCTTCATGCTGTTGCTCGACATCACCGTCGTCAACGTCGCGCTGCCCTCGATCCAGGCGGCGCTGCACTCCTCCTTCTCAGACCTCCAGTGGGTGGTCAACGCCTACGCGCTGACGCTCGCCGCCTTCCTGCTCACCGCCGGCTCGCTCGCCGACCTGGTCGGCCGCCGGCGCGTGTTCACGCTGGGCCTGATCGTGTTCACCGTCTCCTCGGCCGTCTGCGGGCTCTCGACGACGCCCCTGATGCTGAACCTCGCCCGCGCCGTGCAGGGCGTCGGCGGGGCGATGATGTTCGCCACCTCGCTCGCGCTGCTCGCGCAAGCGTTCCATGGGCGCGAGCGCGGGACCGCGTTCGGCGTGTTCGGCGCCGTCACAGGCGCCGCCGTGGCCGTCGGCCCGGTGGTGGGCGGGATCATCACATCGGGCATCGGCTGGGAGTGGATCTTCTTCGTCAACGTGCCGATCGGCGTCGCGGCGGTGGCCGTCACGCTGCTGCGCGTCGTCGAGTCGCGCGACCCAGACGCCCGCCGCGTCGACTGGATCGGCCTGGTGACCTTCTCCGGAGCGCTCTTCCTGCTCGTGTTCGCCCTGATCGAGGGCAACGAAGACGGCTGGGGCTCCACGCGGATCCTCGGTTTTCTGATCGGGTCCGCGATCCTGTTCGCGGCGTTCATAACGGCCGAGCGGCTGCAATCCAGGCCGATGCTCGAACTCTCGCTCTTCCGCCGGCCCGCATTCGCCGGCGCGAGCATCGTGGCCTTCTCGATATCCGCGTCGATCTTCGCGATGTTCCTGTACCTCACGCTCTACGTCCAAGACGTCCTGCACTACAGCGCGCTGCAAGCCGGCCTGCGCTTCCTGCCGATCACGCTGCTCTCCTTTGTCGTGGCGCCGATCGCAGGCAGGCTGAGCGTGCGCATGCCTGTGCGCTTTCTGCTCGGCGGCGGGCTGCTCCTGATCAGCGCCGGGCTGCTCGCCATGACCGCGGTGGACGCCACCTCAGACTGGACCACCTTGATCCCCGGCTTCGCGCTCGCCGGCGCCGGCGTTGGGATGGTCAACCCGCCGCTCGCCTCAACCGCGATCGGCGTGGTCCACTACTCGCGCAGCGGCATGGCCTCGGGCATCAACAGCACCTTCCGCCAAGTCGGCATCGCCACCGGCATCGCGGGGCTCGGCGCCGTCTTCCAGCACGACGTGGGGCGCGCGACGCTCGCCCACCCCTCTCGTGTGGCATTCGTCGGAGCCTTCACCAGCATCCTCGAGATAGCCGCCGCGATCGCCTTCGCGGGCGCCATCGCCGCCCTCGTGCTCGTGCGCTCGAAGGACTTCGTGGCCTCGACCGCGCCGCGGGAGGCCACCACGGCCTTCGCGCCGGAGCAGGACGAGCGCTCAGGGCGAGCGCCGCTCGTGGCCAGCGCAGGCGAGAACAGGTAGCCGCGGGTAGCGGGGATAAGACGGGTCTGTTCGCGAGCGCATGCACAGCGAGAAGACCGAGCCACGTGTGTTCCCCACCAACTTACGGTGCACGCATGTCTCACACAGCCCGGCGCTCGGGCCCCGCGCACTCGGTGGGACGCCTTCGGCATGACACGCCAAGAGCGTAGTTGCAATAATCGTTGACTAAGCAACTATGAGGACCTTCTACCGACTGCTCGGCTTCCTGCGCCCCTACCGCCGAGGGGTGATCGTCTCGGCCGTGCTGGCGAGCGTGGCGATGGTGATGACCGTCCTGATCCCCTATCTGACAGGCCAGGCCGGTGAAGCGATCCACAAGGGCGCCTCCAACTCCCAGCACCACCAGGCCGCGGCGATGTCGCATGACCGCGAAACGCTCGCGCTGCTGGCGGGCGCGATCGTGATCGCAGTGCTGGCGCGCTGGGCGCTCACCTACTGGCGGCGCATCATCGCCGGACACGTGTCGCTCGGGATCGAGTACGACTTGCGCAAGCGGCTCTACAACCACCTGCAGAGCCTCGAGCTCGGCTTCTTCGACCGTCAACAGACCGGCCAGCTCATGTCGCGCGCGACGGTCGACCTGCAGGCGGTGCGGTTCTTCCTCGGCTACGGGCTCGTGTTCATCATGCAGTCCGCGCTCACGCTCGTGCTTGCCGGGATCGCGATGATCGCCACCAACGCCAAGCTCGGCGCGATCGCGATCGCTCCCGTGCCGTTTGTGGTGCTGATCTCACAGCGCTACGGGCGCCGCGCGCGGCCGGCGATCCAGGAGGTGCAGCAGCGCATCGCCGAGCTGACGGCAGACGCCGAGGAGAACATCTCCGGGGTGCGCGTCGTCAAGTCATTCGCGCGCGAGCCGCGTCAGCTCGAGCGCTTCTCGGGCAGCGTGGGGCGCGTGTTCGACCAAGCGATGGTGGCCACGCGGCTGGAGGCGCGCTACAACCCGATGATCGGCTTCCTGCCCCAGCTCGGGCTCGCGGCGGTGCTGCTGATCGGAGGCCAGGCGGTGATCCACCAGAGCCTCGACCTCGGGCAGTTCATCGCGTTCTACTTCTACTTGAACATGCTGATCGCGCCGATGCGCTCGCTCGGAGTGACGCTCGGCCTCGCCCAGCGGGCAACCGCCTCGGGCGCGCGCATCTTCCAGCTGCTCGACCGCGAGCCACGGCTGACAGAGCCGTCAGGGGCGCCCGACCTGCCGGCCGGCAGCGGTCACGTCGAGCTGCGCGGTGTGTCGCTGCGCTATGACAGCGACCAGGAGATGAAGTCGGTCGAAAGCGCACCCGACGACCGCAGCTCCGCGCGAGCCGTCTTGAACGACATCGACCTCGACGTGCCCGCCGGCCGCACGGTCGCGCTCGTGGGCGCCACCGGCTCTGGCAAGACAAGCCTGATCTCGCTGATCTCACGCCTGTATGACGTCAGCGAAGGGCAGGTGCTGCTCGACGGCGCCGACGTGCGCGATGTGAGCGTGCGCTCGCTGCGCCAGGCAATCGCGGTGGTGAGCGACGATCCCTTCCTCTTCTCGGCGACCGTGGCTGAGAACATCGCCTACGCCCGGGCGGGCGGGCCTCCGGCCAAGCGCGAGGAGATCGAGCTGGCCGCCCGTCGCGCTCAGGCGCACGAGTTCGTGCGGCGCCTGCCCAAGGGCTACGACACGCGCGTGGGCGAGCGCGGGCTGACGCTCTCCGGCGGCCAGCGCCAGCGCCTGGCGATCGCGCGCGCGCTGCTGGCCAACCCGAGGGTGCTGATCCTCGACGACGCGACCTCGTCGGTAGACGCCTCGACCGAGCAGTCGATCAAGCTGGCGCTCGCCGAGGCGATGGCGGGTCGCACGACGTTCGTGATCGCCCACCGCCTCTCCACGATCGCGCTGGCTGATGAGATCGCCGTGCTCGACCACGGCAGGGTCGTCGCCTACGGCAACCACCACGAACTGCTCGAGGCCTCCGAGCTGTACCGCGAAATCGTCGAGAAGGGACTGCCCGAGAGCGTCTTCATGACCAAGGAGACGCGTGAGCGCGAGGTGAGCAGCCTGTGAGCGCCCGCTCGACCCATTCCCTGGCGATGGCGACCGCCACACCTCGAGGCCCCACGAGGCGAGGCCCCACGAGGCGAGGCCCCACGAAACGAGGCCCCACGAAACGAGGCCACACGAGGCGAAGCCCCACGAGGCGATTCAGGTGAGCGCGCACGGCGGGCGCGTGATATCGGGTCGTGGGCCGACCGGGCAGTGGGACGGCGAGCGTTCGGCCAGAGGCACGCGCGGGCGCAACCTGCGCGGCCTGATCGCCCTGCTGCGCCCCTATCGCGCCCGCGCCGCGGCGACGCTCGTGGCGCTCCTGATCGGCACCGGCGCATCGTTGGCGCCGCCGCTGCTGGCCAAGGCGGCGATCGACAGCGGCATCGAAAAACACGACACGATCGCGCTCGTGCTGATCGTGATCGCCTTCCTCGCGGCGGCGGTGCTGTTCTGGGCGATCACCTACGCGCAGACCTACCTAGTCGGGTGGGTCGGCCAACGGGTGCTCGCCGATCTGCGCATCCGCATCTTCACGCATCTGCAGACGCTCCCGATCGGCTTCTACGAGAGCCGCCCGGCGGGCGTCCTGATCTCGCGCATCACCAACGACGTGGAGGCGCTCGACAGCCTCGTGACCGACTCGGTCGTGACGCTGTTCCAGTCCGGCTTGATCCTGCTCGGGACGATCGGCATCCTGCTGGCGCTCGACGTCAAGCTCGCGCTGCTCACCTTCTGCGTCTTTCCGATCCTGGCCGCCGCAAGCCTGTGGTTCCGGCTCGCCTCGGCAGGCGCGTTCCGGCGCACGCGAGAGACGATCGGCTCGATCACCGCCTACCTGCAGGAGACGCTGTCGGGCATCAGGGTCGTGCGCACGTTCGGCCAGGAGCCTCACCACGAGGCCGTGTTCGCCGAGCTCAACGAGGACAACCGCGACGCCAACATGGTGACGGTGCGCCTGAACGCCAGGTACTTCCCCGCCGTGGAAATGCTCTCCGGAGTGGCAGTGGCGGCGATCGTGCTGTACGGCGGCTACCAGGCGATCGAAGGGCACGTCACCGTCGGCACCGTCGTCGCCTTCATCGCGGCGCTGGCCAACCTGTTCGACCCGATCCAGCAGCTCTCGCAGCTGTACGCGACCTACCAGTCGGGGATGGCGGCGCTCGAGAAGATCTTCCAGCTGCTCGACGTCAAGCCGGACCTCAGCGACAGGCCCGATGCGACCGAGCTCGAGCGCATCCGCGGCGAGGTGAGCTTCGAGGGCGTGTCCTTCGCCTACAGGCGCCACGGGCGCGGGGGACAGAGCCTCGCGGAGACAAACGGCGCGGCTGACGGCTCGGCTGACGGCGCGATTGAGGTGTTGGCGCTGGACGGCATCGACCTGCACATCCCGCCGGGCCAGACCGTCGCGCTCGTGGGCGCCACGGGAGCCGGCAAGTCAACGTTCGCGAAGCTCGCCGCGCGCTTCTACGACCCAACCGCGGGACGGGTCCTGATCGACGGCCACGACCTGCGCGAGGTGGCCAGCGGGTCGCTGCGCTCGCAGATGGGGATCGTCCCGCAGGAGGCCTTCCTGTTCTCCGGCACGATCCGCGAGAACGTCGCCTTCGGCAGGCCCGACGCCTCCGAGGAGGAGGTGCAAGCGGCCGCGAAGGCAGTCGGCGCGGACACCTTCATCGCAGAGCTCGAGCACGGCTATGACACCGAGGTCGGCGAGCGCGGCGCCCAGCTGTCGGCCGGCCAGCGTCAGCTGATCGCGTTCGCGCGTGCCCTGATCGCCGACCCGCGCGTCCTGATCCTCGACGAGGCCACCTCGAACGTCGATCTGCACACCGAGGGCCGCATCGAGGAGGGCCTGCGCCGTCTGCTCGCGGGCCGCACGGCGATCGTGATCGCCCACCGCCTCTCGACGATCCGCCAGGCCGGCCGCATCGTGGTCCTCGAGCACGGCAAGATCGCCGAGGAGGGCACCCACGACGAGCTGATAGCCGCCGAGGGGCGCTACTTCGACCTGTACCGGGATTGGGCGCTTCACGCGGTGGCGTAGCGAGCCCGTTCACTATGCTTGCTATCCCGTTCCGGGATGGTGTAATTGGCAACACGCGTGCCTCTGGAGCACGAGTTTGGGGTTCGAGTCCCTGTCCCGGAGCTACGCCCCTGCCCGACTCCCGCTCGGCGCAAAGAAAGCGGTGATCGCCTCCTCGAGCCCCGGGTCGAGCACCAGCAGGACCTCGTCGCCGGCTTCGATGACCGTATCGGCCTTGGGCACGAAGCCCGAGCCGCCGCGCAGGACGGAGATGATCAAGCTGCCTTCAGGGAGGTCGATCGCGGACACGCTCTGGCCGACGACAGGAGCGTCGGCGCTGACCTCCAACTCGATGATCTCCAGGCGCTCCTCTTCGAGCGCGAGCAGGTGCACGAGCCCGTAGCGCGGCACCTCGTGCTCGATCAGGCGCAGGATCAGGTCGGTGGCCGACACGGCCGGCTGGATTCCCAGCAGCTTGAAGTGGTCGTAGTTGCGGGGGTTGTTGACGCGCGCGATGATGCGCTCGCACAGGTACTTCTCCTTGGCGACCTGGCACACGAGCATGTTGTCCTCATCGTCGCCCGTCACGGCGATCACGAGGTCGGCGCGCTGGATGCCGGCACGCTCGAGCACCCACAGCTCGGTGGCGTCGCCGTACTGGACCGCGTGCTCGTACTCTTCCTCGATCAGGAGGTAGCGCGGGCGCGAGGACTCGATCAGGGTGACCTCGTTGCCCTTGAGGATCAGCTCGCGCGCGAGGTTGCGCCCGACCTTGCCGGCGCCGACGATGATCACGTACACGGCTGCGCCTCACGCCTCGCTGGACCAATCGCCGAGCGCATCCGCAGACCTATGCTGACTCGACGGCAAGCGCGCTCTCGAACATCTCGATCGCATGCTTGGTGGGTGAGATCGTCTGCAGGCCCTGCTCTCCATACCAGCGCGCGCGCGCGGGGTCCATCACGCGCACGAGCACCTTTGGCACCCCGAACCTGCGCTGGGCGATCTGGGCGATGATCACGTTCGTGTTGTCGCCGTCGGTCGAGGCGATGAACACGTCCGCGCGCTCGATCCCCGCCTGGATCAGCGCATCGGTCTCCAGTGCCGTGCCGACCGTGAACTGACCGTCGGATTCCTCCCAGGAGCGGCTCTGGCCAGCGTCGAGGCGCTCGTGCGAGAGCGGGTCCTCGTCGAGCACCGACACTTCGTGGCCGGCGGCGAGCGCTGACTTGGCCACCGCCGAGCCGACGCGACCGGCGCCGACGATCAGCACGAACATGACGGGCGCGCCACGGGGATGGATGTTGACGTGGGGATAGATGTTGGTTTAGAGAGCACGCGCTGTGAGGTTAGACGATGGGTCCGCCGCTGGGCTCGGCGACCGGCGCTGGACGGGAGGCGCCGGCGGCGCCCGCGGGCAGACCGACGTCACCGTGCTCCTTGCCGTAGTCGCGGGCCGAGGGAGCGGTGACGATCACACGGCAGCGGGCCTTGCGCACGACGTACTTGGTGACGTCGCCCACAAAGTTCTCGAGCGGGCCTCCACGCCCCCCCAGGCGCGAGCCGCCGCCGATGCGCGAGGGCTCCTCCGCCCCGAGCACGATCGCCTCCACCCCACGCCGGCGCGCCTCCTCGAGGATCGCCTGCCCGGCGCGACGAGCCCTGATCGTCGCTGTCGCGACCTGCACGCCCGTGTACTCCTCGCCCACCGCCTTGGCTCGCGCGAGCGCTTGACGCGCGTGCTTGATCTGAGCGTCGGGCAGGCGCGCGTCCAGGGGAAGCGACATCGGCATCTCGAAGATCCAGACCGCCTCGATCGTGGAGCTGTCGATCTCGGCGCTGTCTGTGGGCTTGCCGGCCACGAGCAGTGCCGCCGTCTGGATGATGTCCTCGTCCAGGCGCGTTCCGCAGAGCGGGACCAGGATCGAGCCGTACTCCCGGTCGGGGAGGTGCTCGACGCGCAGGGCAGCGGCGGGAACGGTCACGCGGCGCAGCAGCGACGCCTGATCGGCTCGCCGATAGATCACGTACAGCGCGATGCCCGCGACCATCCAGCCGAGCCCGACGTAGCGCGCGGGTTCGTGCACGATCATCGTGGCGATCCAGCCGGCCGAGCACGCCACGGCGCCGAACACGGCGAGCAATGGCAGTTCGCCGCCGCGTATGCGCACCGAGAACGGCGTGCGGTAGGGACGGTCGCTCTGGGGCTCTGTGAAGCGCATCTTCACGACCGACATGTGAGCGATCGTGAAGGCGAGCATCGCCCCGAACGCGTAGATCCCCACGAGGAAATCGAGGCTCTCGGGGATCACCAACGCCGCGGCGATCAGGCCTGAGAGGAGGATGAGGACGTACGGGGTCGATCTTTGTGGATGAAGGCGGCCGAGCCCACTGGGGATTTGCCGGTTCGTCGACAAGGAGTAGGCGAGCCGTGAGAGCCCGAGCATCGCCGAGTCGGCCGCGGCGATCAATGTGCCGGCGGCGACCGCGCCAATCACGTAGACGAGCGTCTGTGAGAGCCAGTGCGGGTGCAGCTGGCGCAAGACGTCCACGACGGGGGCGTCAGTGAAGTCGTGCCCAACCGCGCCCGCGCCGGGCAGCGGCAGCGCGGTGACAGCGACGATCGCAACGCCCACATAGGCGATCACGACCGTGGCGGTGCCGCTGGCGATCAGCCTGCGCAACGAGCCGCGCCCTGCCTTCACCTCGCCGGCCAAGCCCGACGCGGACTCAACGCTTGTGAAGGCGATCGTGGTGACGGTCAGCGCGAAGATCAGCCCCGACCATGTGGGGGCGCTCCCGAGGTGGACTTGGGAGACGAGCTCGTGCGCGTCGAAGAACTGCCCCAGCCCGATCGCGATCGCGACGAGCTCGAGGGCGAGAGCTCCGACGACGATCAAGCCGATGCGGAACTCGCGTCGCCAGCTGAAGCCGCGCACGCTGCTGAAGACGACAAAAGCGATGATCGCCACCGACAGCAGCAGCGCCTCGCCTGGATGCCCGAGGGGGGCCCAGAACACGCTCAGATACTGCGTCGCCGCAAACGCGGTGACGGCGATCAGGATCACGTAGTCCAGCAGCATCGCCCAACCCGCGACGAAGCTGACGAGCTCGTTGAAGGCATAGCGGGCGAACACAGTCGACCCGCCTGGCTCCGGGTGCAGCGAGGCGCCCTCGACATAGGTCATCGCCGTCACCCCGAACATCACCGCGGCAATCAGGAACACCACAGGGGTCAGGCCGAGGGCGTGGTCGGCCACCACGCCGAGCGAGAAGAAGACGGCGCTCGCGAGCGAGGTGTAGACGACCGCGAACAGGATCGGCGAGCCGAGGCTGTGGCGCAGGGTCGTGCGCGCGCTCTCACCGATCTCGGCCGCCCGCGGATGGGCCGTGTGCCCGCCAGAGCTGCCCCTTCCGTCCGCCGCGGCTCCCCCCAACGCCCGATCCTCGGGACGGCTCACCCTTCGCGATCCCTTCTCAGCTGAATGTAGAGGCGACCCGAGCCACCGGCGACGAACAACACTCCAAGCAGCAGGCGAACCGAGAGCACACCGTCCGCGCCGATCGCCTCGACCGCGAGCGCGATGCCGATCGCGACCATCGCCAGCGACAGCACATTGATACCAGCGCGATGAACCTGCCTGCCGGTCATCTCATCTCTTCCCTGAGCTTAGAGAGCGCACGGGTCACCGGGCCGCCCGCGCCCTCGCGCCGGCCCAATCTTTCGGTAGATCAATCTCAGGTGATCAGCGGGATGATCAGGATGGCCACGATGTTGGCCACCTTGATCATCGGGTTGATCGCCGGGCCGGCAGTGTCCTTGAACGGGTCGCCGACGGTATCTCCGGTTACCGAGGCGGCGTGCGCCTCAGAGCCCTTGCCGCCGAACGCGCCGTCCTCGATCAGCTTCTTCGCGTTGTCCCAGGCGCCACCGCCCGCGGTCATCAGCACCGCGAAGAAGAAGCCGACGACGATCACGCCGATCAGCAGCCCGCCGAGCGCCTTCTGGTCGATCAGGCCCACGATCACAGGCAGCCCAATCGGCAGCAGCGAGGGCAGGATCATCTCGCGCTGGGCGGTGCGCGTGACGATGTCCACACAGGTGGCGTAGTCGGGCTCTTCGCTGCCCTCCATGATCCCGGGGTGCTCGCGGAACTGACGCCTGACCTCCTCCACGACCGCGCCGCCGGCGCGACCGACCGCCTCCATCGACATGGACGCGAACAGGCATACCATCAGCCCGCCCAGCAGCAGGCCGATCAGCACCTGAGGCTCGTTGATGCCGAACGTGAACGATTCGATCGAGTGATGGCTCTTGTCGGCCAGTTCCTGGCGGAAGCCGGCGAACAGGACGACGGCGGCGAGCACGGCCGAGCCGATCGCGTAGCCCTTGGTGACCGCCTTCGTGGTGTTGCCGACCGCGTCAAGCGGATCGGTCACGTTGCGCACCTCCTCAGGCAGCTCGGCCATCTCAGCGATGCCTCCGGCGTTGTCTGTGATCGGGCCGAACGCGTCGAGCGCCACGATCAGGCCGGTCAAAGACAGCTGACCCATGACCGCCACGCCAACGCCGTAGATGCCGGTCGTGCCGCCGCCGGCGAGCTTCCAGGCGCCGAAGATGCCGAACACGAGCACCAGCGCCGGCAGCGCGGTGGCCTGCAAGCCCGAGCCGAAGCCCTGGATGATGTTCGTCGCGTGCCCCGTCACCGATGCCTTGGCGGTCTTCTTGACGGGCGAGAAGCGCGTGGAGGTGTAGTAGTCGGTGATCACGAACAGCAATGCCGTCACGCCGATGCCAATCAGCGCGCACAGGTAGAACTTTCCCCATGAGGGCGGGTTGACGACGTTGCCGACCTGGCTGAAGGTGAGACCGCGCATCAGCCAATAGGTGATCGGCGCGAACGCGACCGCCGCGATCGCGCCGGAGAGAACCAGCCCCTGATAGAGGGCGCGCTCTACGTTGCCGGCGCGCGAGCGGACGGCGAACGTGCCGACGATCGAAGCGATGATCGCCACGCCGCCGAGAATGAGCGGGTACATCACCACGCGCGTGGCCTCGTGGAAGGTGAGCACGCCAAGCAACATCACGGCGACCGCGGTGACCGCGTAGGTCTCGAACAGGTCGGCCGCCATGCCGGCGCAGTCGCCGACGTTGTCGCCGACGTTGTCGGCGATCACGGCCGGGTTGCGCGGGTCGTCCTCGGGGATGCCCGCCTCGATCTTGCCGACGATGTCGGCGCCTACATCGGCCGCCTTGGTGAAGATGCCGCCGCCAAGCCTGGCGAACACGGAGATGAGCGAGCCGCCGAAGCCGAGCCCGATGAGCGCGTCCACAGCCGTCTTCTGGCTGTCGTTGAAGACGGCTGTGAGCAGACCGTAGTAGCCGGCGAGGCCCATGAGCGCGAGCCCCGCGACGAGCATGCCGGTGATCGCCCCACCTTGGAAGGCGACCCGCAGCGCGGGCGAGATGCCACCGCGGGCAGCCTCGGCGACACGTGAGTTGGCGCGCACCGACACGTTCATGCCGATGTAGCCGGCCGAGCCGGACAGAATCCCGCCGATCGCAAAGCCACAGGCGACGGCGATGTTCTGCACGAAGATCAGGGCCACGAACAGCACTACGCCGACGAGCGCAATCGTCGTGTACTGACGGTTCAGATAGGCGCGGGCGCCTTCTTGGACGGCCCGCGAGATGCTCTGCATCCGCTCGTTGCCCGGCGAGAGCGCGAGCAGGGCGCGGGTGGTCACGAGGCCGTACACCACCGCACAGGCGGCGCACACAAGGGCAACGACGACCCCATGGTTCGTCAGAAAGCTACTCAACAGAAATCCTCCGCGGTCTGGTTGGCGTGCCGCGCGAGGAGATTCGCGCGCACAGTTGTCGCACGGGCCACTCCCTACGAGCGCTCCACCCGGCGTAAAGGCGGGCGCAGTCTATCGTGCGCAGAGGTCGGAGGAAGTGCGCCGCGCCTTCGGGCTGCGCCCGTCCATTGCCGCTCGCTCCCCGACCACCGATGGGCGCACCCGAATCGAGCCTCGCTCAGCGTCCGGGCACCCACAGCCGACCGCTCGCCTGCGCCGGCCCGGGACCCGGCTGCCGCTCGCCGTCGATCGGCTTCGCCTGCTCCGCCGCGGGCTTCGCCTGCTCCGCCGCGGGCTTCGCCTGCTCCGCCGCGGGCTTCGCCTGCTCCGCCGCGGGCTTGGCCTGCTCGGCAGCGGGCTTGGCCTGCTCGGCAGCGGGCGGCGGCGCGGCGGTCGACCCCGCGCCGGCGCCGCTCTGGGCCTCGCGCGCGTAGGCCATCTGCAGCTGGGCGATCGCGTCGCGCAGCGGGCCCAGCTCGCGGGGCATGCTCCGCTCCAGGATCGGCAGCAGGGCGCGCGTCGCGTCGATCGCGTCGCGCACCTGCTCGAGGTCGCGCTCGGGGGCGGCCGGGCTCGAATCCGCGGGCGAGCCGCTTGGCGCGGTCAATCCAAGCCGCCGCCCGCCGATGTTGATCAGCGAGACCGCCATCTGGAGGATCATCTCCGAGCTCGTGATGCGGTTCAGCTCGGCCTCGTAGGCCGCCCGCAGCTCCTGCTCGTGTGGCTGGTCCCCAGTCGCGACCCCACCGCTCTGCTCGTCTACGTCGGCCATCACACGGTCACCTCCTCGGAATAGGTTTGCAGCGTCTCGCGCACCGAGGCGGCGAACACCTCCTCGGGGCTCGCTCCCGCCTCGATCATCCGACGCTGGCGTTGAGCGCCGTTTCGCTCCGGGAACGCGAGCTCGACTCCCAACTCCGCGCGAACCGGCTCAGTCCAGGCGGCAAGCCGCTCGACGATCGCGGCGGCCGGATACTCCTCGGCGCGCTCGATGTCAACCATGCGCCCGTCGAGGCCGTAACGGATCGCGCGCCACATGTTCTCCTCGACCAGGCGCGGGGCGGGGTCGGAGGAGGGGACTCCCTCGTCGACGTCGCGAGCGGCTTGCGCGACGCACGCGACGATCAGCCCCGCGAGCGACTCCGACTCGGCGGCGGTGCTCTGCGCGTCGCAGATCCTGACCTCGACCGTTCCGAACTCGAAATGGGGGCGCACCGACCACCACACCTGCGTGAACTCGACGATCGAGTTGGTGCGAAGCAGGAACTCGATGTACTCGCGGTAGGAGCCCCAGCCCCCAAACGGGTCGGGGATCCCACAACGAGGGAAGTTGCGGGTGAAGCTCTGCGTGCGCGCCGAGTGCAGCCCAGAGTCGCGCCCGTCGAGATAGGGGGAGTTGGCGGACACCGCCAGCAGCTGCGGGAGGACAGGCCGCAGACGGTCGCATACGCGCACCGCGCGGTCGATGTCTCGCACCCCCACGTGCACGTGCAGGCTGAAAGTGTTGTTGCGCCACGCCACGTACTTCAAGCCCTGCTCCACGCGCCGATAGTGCTCGGTGTCGATGATCGGCTGGCGGCGATAGTCGGCCCACGGATGTGTGCCGGTCGCTCCCAGCGCGGCGCCCTGCCGGCCACTGAGCGCGAACAGGCGCCGCCGGCGCTCACGCTGCAGCGCGAGCGCGTCGGCCAGGCTCTCGCCGCGCCCCGAGACGATCTCGATCTCCGAGGAGATCAGCTCGCCGGTGATCGACGCCGCGAGCAGGGAGTCGCAGTCCTCGGCGCAGTCGCGCAGCTCCTCGAAGCGCGGGACGAGCTCCAACGTCGAAGGGTCGAGGATCGCGAACTCCTCCTCGAGGCCAACCGTGAGATCGGTGGCCTGAGCGAACATGTCAACTGCCTTGTCGAGATCTAGGCTGGTCAATGTGCCCTTGGGGTATGACGTGCGGTTGGGGTCGGGCCGGCTGGACGACCACGGTCACCCAGCTTAGGACGTGTCGCCGGCGAGTCCGATCGAGTCCGATCAAGTCAGGTAGAAGTACAGGGCGTAGAGCAGATCGACGGCGGGGCTCGAGGTGTGGACGGTGACCTCGGGGGGCACCGCCAGCAGCGACTCGGAGTAGTTGAAGATGATCTTGACGCCCGCCGCCACGAGCTCGTCGGCTAGGCCCTGGGCCGCCTTGGTGGGAACGGCGAGCACTCCCACGACGATGTCCTCGTCCTCGACGACCTGGTGCAGCTCGCTGGTGTGTCGCACGGTCTGGCTGCCCACCTCCGAGCCGACCTTCGCGTCATCCACGTCGAAGATCGCCACCACCCTGAACCCGTGGTCGGCGAAGATGTCGGAGGAGGCGATCGCCTTGCCCAGATGGCCGGCGCCCAACAGCGCGATGTTGTGCTGACCGGCGGTTCGCAGGATCTTGCGAATCTGAGAGACGAGCGACTCGACGTTGTAGCCAACGCCGCGCTTGCCGAACTTCCCGAAGCCGGACAGGTCGCGGCGGATCTGCGTGGAGTTGACGTGCGTGTAGTCGGAGAGCTCCTGTGAGGAGATCGTCTCCTTGCCCATCTTCTTGGCCTGCGTGAGCACCTGCAAGTAGCGTGACAGGCGCGCGGCGACGCCCAGCGAAAGCCTGTCGACAGCAGTCGATTCACCGTCGTGAACCGTGCTCACGGGGGTTGTCAGCTCGTTGTAGGCCATCTTGCGTGACTCTAGAGGATGGCTTCCAAGCGCCGCCTCAGGACGGCCTCGTCGACAAAGTATTCGAACAGCTCGTCGCCATCCACGCTCACGACCGGGATCCGCTCGAAATAGGCACGGTGCAGCGCCTCGTCGGTCGCTATGTCCACCTCCGATATCTCGAACCCCAGCTCGGATTGCAACCCCGACAGCACGCCGTGAGCCACCACGCAGAGATGGCAATCAGGCTTGGAGTAAAGCGTCACAACCGTCACCGCGAGCCGCTCCTGAGTCCGGCCTCGACCCCGCCCGCGCCTTCTTCAGGCGCGTCGGTGAGGCATGGATCCAGACGCGGCAGCGCCCCGCGCGCGCGCCGGATCAACACGGGCGCTCACCGGTCGCATAGGCATCGAGCCCGAGGTAGTCGGGATAAGCGAAGGCATCAGCGAAGCGCGCCGCGCCGCCGATCATCGCCGCGTTGTCCGTGCAGAGCACGCTTGGCGGGAGGTGCACGTTGGCGCCAAGCTCCCGCAGGCGCCGTCGCAACGCTCCGTTGGCGGCGACCCCACCGCCAACCGCCAGGCGGTCGAGGCCGGTCAGCTCGAGCGCCTCCTCGGCACGGGCCATCAGGTGCTGGACGATCGCGGCCTGGTAGGAGGCGGCAAGATCGGCTCCGCGCTGGAGACGCTGCGCGTCGCCGAGCTCGCGCAGCTTGTAGAGCAACGACGTCTTCAAGCCCGCGAAGGAGAAGTCGAGGCTGCGCCCGAACGCGCGCGTGGCGCCCCTGCCGCCGCGCGAGCGCGAGCCCGACGTCGGGAACTCGAACGCCTCGGGATCCCCGTCTGCCGCCAAGCGCTCCAGCGCCGGGCCACCTGGGTAGCCGAGCCCGAGCATCCTCGCGCCCTTGTCAAACGCCTCTCCCGCCGCGTCGTCGAGCGTGCGACCGAGCGTCTGGAAGCCATCGTGGTCGCGTACATCGGCGAGCAGCGTATGGCCCCCGCTCGCGATCAGGCACAGGAAGGGCGGCTCAAACGCCTCTTCCCCGCCGTCGTGGTTGGAAACGAGAAAATTGGCGGCGACGTGCCCCTGGAGATGGTCGACCGCGGCGAACGGCAGCTCGCGAGCCGCGGCCAGCCCCTTCGCCGTCGAGAGCCCCACGAGCAGCGCGCCGATCAGCCCAGGTCCCTGTGTGGCGGCGACGAGCCCGACCTGCTCGAGCGTGACGCCGGCCTGTGCGAGCGCCCGCTCGACGACGAGATCGACGATCTCGAGATGGTGCCTGGAGGCGATCTCCGGCACGACTCCGCCAAAGCGATCGTGCGCCCGTTGCGAGGAGATCACATTCGATCGGATCGTGCCGTCCTCGTCGACGACCGCCGCGCACGTGTCGTCGCAACTGGTCTCCAGCGCCAAGATCGTCATGCCGGGCTCCACCTGACTCGACGATCGCCGAGCGCCCAGCCGCTGTCTGGCAATTCCGTAACGACGTCGGTCACATCGGCCTCGAGTGGGCACGTCGTCGAGCGAGCCCGCGAGTCACATCGGCCTCGGGTTGGGCACGTCGTCGAGCGAGCCCGCGAGCGTGGCCGGCGTGCGCCACATCACGAGCGCGTCCTCGCCGTTGTCCTGGTAGTAGCGTCTGCGCAGGCCCGCCGCGCGAAAGCCCTCGCGCTCGTAGAGATGGATCGCGATGTCGTTCGAGCGGCGCACCTCGAGCGTGAAGCGCGCCTGCTCGTCCCCCACGCGCTCGTACAGCTCGGCCAGAAGCGCCGAGGCCACTCCCCGGTGCTGATGGTCGACGTCGACCGCCACGTTCATCACATGCCACACGGTGTCGTAGCGCGAACAGATCAGATAGCCCGCCAGTCGTCCGTCGTGGAGCGCCGCCAGGCAGACGCCCGAGGACTTGGAGAGCTCGAGCACGAACATCGCGAGCGACCACGGCGTCGGGAAGGCGCGACGCTCGATCGCGATCACCCGCGGCAGGTCCGCATACGTGAGCTCTCTGATGTCGACGGAGAAGGAGCCACCCGCCGCCAGCTCGGTCATCGACGAGGCCACTAGGAGGCAGCTCCCTCGAGCGCGATCTCCGCGTCCGGACGGCGCCGATAGTCGGGCGCCACCCTCACGTCACCCACGGGCGCAAGCGCCCCAAGCGCGCAGATGGATCGCCCCTGGATCCGGTGAAGGGCCGAGCACGCGTCAGGGACGACGACGCCGGGCAGCTCGAACGCGGCGCGGAAGCGCACAGCCCCGTCCCCCACCGCGATCCAGCGCTCCAGGCTCCCGCCGGTCGCGGCGCGCTCGAGCATGGCGCCCACCTCCGCCGGCGGGAGCGGGTGTGGCGCGAGCAGCTCGATCTCCCCGTCATACGCGGCCACGAACACCTCCCCGCGGCGCGCGTCGATCACAGCCAGCACTCCGACGTCTTTTCCTACGCCGAGCCTCTCGAGGGCTCCGGCGGCGGCCGTCTCGACCGCATCGGCGGCGCCATCCACGCGCGCGAGCGCATCGACCGCGCCGACGTCTCCGCCGGCGTGGGCGCTCGCGCCAAGCGCGAGCGCCCGTAGGCTCGACACGCCCACGAGCGGCACGCCCAGCGACAGCGCCAAGCCACGCGCCGTGGCGATCCCGACGCGCAAGCCCGTGAAGGTGCCGGGGCCCACTCCCACGGCGATCCGCTCCAGCTCGCTCCAGCCGAGCCCCGCCGCGGCGAGCAGCTCGTCCGCGAGCGGAAGCAGCCGCGTGGCGTGACCCGGGCGCTGCTCGCCGGTGGGATCGTCGCGCGCCTGAAGCGTGGTGTTCCCGTCCGCCAGGGACAGGCCGACGACGGTAGCCGTGGTGGCCGTGTCGAGACCGAGCACGATCATCGCCCGACCCCTGGAGAGCTCGCCCCGACTCCGAGAGAGCTCGCGTCGACCCCTGGAGAGCTCGCCCCGACTCCGAGAGAACTCGGGTCGCCCCCTGGAGAGCTCGCGTCGACCCCTACAGAGCTCGCCTCGACCCCAGGAGAGCACGCGTCGACTTCGCCTCCGCGATCGCCGAGCTCGCACACCTCGATGCGCCGACGATCCGCGCCCTGGTGGGTGAGCGTGACCATCAGGCGAGCCTCCCGCAGCTCGGGACTCCCCTCCCGTGGCCACTCCACGAACGCGATCAGAGTGGGGCCGAGATAATCGTCGAGCAGCGCCGGCTCCTC
Source organism: uncultured Solirubrobacterales bacterium (assembly GCA_963764655.1). GTDB lineage: Bacteria > Actinomycetota > Thermoleophilia > Solirubrobacterales > Solirubrobacteraceae > Palsa-744. Next base: position 152,865 of record CAVXTI010000001.1, on the reverse strand, counting down.
CTCTGAAAGGGCCGCCAGCCGATACAGGTCCAGGTGCGAGACCGTCACACCACAGCCCTGGTAGCGGTGCCCGATCGCGAAGGTTGGGCTCGTCACCGGGCCCGAGACGCCGAGCGCCCTGGCGGCGCCGCGCACGAGCGTCGTCTTGCCCGCTCCCAGCTCCCCCCTGACGAGCACGATGTCGCCGCGGCTCAGCGCAGCGGCGATCTCCGCGCCCAGCGCCTCGGTTTGGCGCGAATCCGAGGTCTCGACGATGCGTGTCGCCACGGGATAAGCGTAGGGCCTATCGCGCTTGGCGGCCGAGTCTTTCGATCAAGAGAGGAAACGGCCGGCTCGCGGGAGAGGAGAACGCGAGCCGGCCGTGGTGCTTGGGAGGATGGAGATGAATTCGGTATCGGCCAACCGCTCCGCCTGCTTTAGCGGCCGCACGAGCACCTTCATATCCCTATACGGACACCGCGTCGATTTGGATGCCCGCTTCCCACAAGGGTGGTCCGAAAGGGCCAATTTGCGACTTTCGATACCGACAGGTCGATTCAAAGAAAAGTCTATTCGGATATTTAGATCGCGGGGACCTCAGCAGAGCCGACACGGACGCCTCAGAAGAGCCCAAGTTGATCGACCGCGGCGGCCTCCGCGCCGGCTTGCTGGGACTCGCCGGCAAGCGTGGCGCTCGAGCCGGGCAGCTCAGGGATCTCCTCGATCGCCTGCATGCCTGGCTGCTGGGGCTCGGGCAGCGCGAGCAGCTCAGGCAGGCGCGAGAAGTCCTCGCGCAACGTCTCGAGCATTCTCGGCGTATAGAGCGCTGCCGCCGGATGGAAGATCGGGTAAAGCCGCACCGTGCGCCTGCCGAGCGTCAGCTCCTCCGGCTTGCCGTGCAATCGAGTGATACCGGTGGGGTCGTCTCTGAGAAGCTTCGTCGAGAAGTTGCCCAACGAGCAGATCACGCGCGGCTGGATCAGCTCGACCTGACGGTAGAGGTACTCCCGGCAGTTCTCGATCTCGACCGGCAGCGGGTCGCGGTTGCCAGGAGGCCGGCACTTCAGGACGTTCGCGATGAACACGTCCTTGCGCTCCAGGCCGATCTCGCCGAGCAGCGTCTCGAGCAGCTTGCCGGCCCGACCGACAAACGGCAGCCCCTGCTGGTCCTCGCTGGCCCCCGGCGCCTCACCGACGAACATCAGCTCGGCATCCGCGTTGCCCGCTCCGAACACCACGTTCTTGCGCGTCGCCGCCAGCTCCTGGCAGCGTACGCACACGCTCGCCTGCGCGAACACCTCCTTGAGAGCCTCACGGCGGTCCCCTGAGGACTGGTGTGTCTTTGCTTCGGACATCCAGCGAAGATGGTAAGGCTCGCACGAGCCCTCCGCGTTCATGCGACAACAGAGCTGGGATCGAACGGACTCCCATACCGATTTGAGCCCGCCCAGCGCAAGCGGTATGCTTGAGTCAGTCGCGACCGGTATCCCCTGGGAACTGGACCGAGCCAAATGATTGCGTCGATCTTCATTTCGATTCACCCATGAGGACTTTGCGCTTTGTGGGCGAGCTGCGGGCGGCCCTCGAGCCGGCCCGGCGGACGGGTCGCACCGTCGGCCTGGTCCCGACGATGGGCGCCCTGCACGAAGGCCACCGCTCTTTGATCGCCAGAGCGCGAGCCGAGTGCGACGTCGTCGTCGTCTCGCTGTTCGTGAACCCTGCCCAGTTCGACGAGCACGCCGACCTCGAGCGCTATCCCCGCCAGGAGCGGCGCGACAGCGAGCTCGCTGAGCAGGCCGGCGCCGACCTGCTGTTCGCGCCCTCCGTCGAGGAGATCTACCCTGCCGGCTTCTCCACCTCGGTGGAGGTGCTCGGGCTGACCGATCGCCTCGAGGGAGCCGTGCGCGGCTCCAGCCACTTCCGCGCGGTCACGACCGTCGTGACGAAGCTCCTGAACATCGTGACCCCCGACATCGCCTACTTCGGCCAGAAGGACGCCCAGCAGCTGGCCGTGATCCGCCGCCTCGTCGAGGACCTCAATCTGCGGGTGCGCGTCGAGGCGTGCCCCACCGTGCGCGAGCCCGACGGGCTCGCGATGTCTAGCCGCAACGCCCACCTCAGCCCCGGCGAGCGCGCTCGCGCGCTCGCCCTCCACGGCGCTCTTGCGGCCGCGGCCGCGGCCGTCTCGGCGGATGAGCGCTCCGCCGATGCGCTCATCCGCGCGGCACGCGCGGCGATGGCGCCCTTCGACGTGGAGCCCGAGTACCTGGCGCTCGTCAACCCCGACACGCTCGAGCCGATCGACCGCCTGGATCGGCCCGCGCTGCTTGCGCTTGCGGCACGTGTGGGCTCTACGCGGCTGATCGACAACATCCTCCTGTGTCCCATCGTGCCCTCCGGCCAGCGACCGCTGGCACGACGGGTCGGTCTCCAGTCCACCAACCCCACCCCCGACGACCCAACCCACCAAACACCGACCCCAAGAGAGGCTCAAGCCACATGCAGCGCGTGATGCTCAAGTCAAAGATTCACAGGGCCACCGTGACCGACTGCGACCTGCACTACGTCGGCTCGATCACAGTCGACCCCGAGCTGCTCGAGGCGGCCGACATCCTCGAGCACGAGCAGGTGCACGTGGTCGACGTCGACAATGGCGCCCGCTTCGAGACGTACACGATCGCCGGGCAGCGCGGCTCGGGCGACATCAAGGTCAACGGCGCCGCCGCGCGGCTGGTGCACCGCGGCGACACCGTGATCGTCATCTCCTACGGCCAGTACGACCGTGCGGAGATGGAGCGCTACGAGCCTCGCGTCGTCCACGTCGAGGCCGGCACGAACCGCATCATCACCGTCGACGACGCGGTGGCGACCCTACTCGCGTAGAGCGTCAACTCACCGTCAGAGAGGACTCACAATGTCAAGTCATCCCAGCAGCTCCGTCTCCGCCCATTCAAGCGCCGCGATCGCGGGCGGGACGGGCGCCGTCCCGTCCGACCCTGGCCGGCTTCCCATGACCCTGCCGCTGCTCGCCGAGAAGAAGCGCCTCGGCGAGCCGATCGTGATGGTCACGGCTTATGACTACCCAAGCGCGCGCGCGGCGGAGGCCGCCGGCGTAGACCTGGTGCTCGTCGGCGACTCCGCCGCCACCACCGTCCTCGGCTACAACTCGACGACCCCGGTCGACCTGGACGACATGCTCGTGCTCGCGCGGGCGGTGCGTCGCGGGCTGAGGACCGCGCTGATGATCGGCGACTTGCCTTTCGGCTCATATGAGGTCAGCGACGAGCAGGCAGTCGCCAGCGCGATTCGCATGGTCAAGGAGGCCGGCTGCGGCGCCGTCAAGCTGGAGGGCGGCGGGCCGGCGCCCGCCAGTCGCGCACGCGCGATCATCGGCGCGGGCATCCCGGTCATGGGGCACGTCGGCCTCACGCCGCAGAGCTCGACCGCGCTTGGGGGCTGGAAGGCTCAAGGCCGTACCGCCAAGGCGGCCGCGAGGATCGCCTCCGAGGCGCTCGCGCTGCAGGGCAGCGGCTGCTTTGCGATCGTCTTCGAGGCGATCCCCAGCGCCGTCACCAAGGAGCTGATGCCGCACATCGAGGTGCCCGTCATCGGCATCGGCGCGGGCCCCGACACCGACGGCCAGGTGCTCGTCTTCCACGACCTGCTCGGCATCCGCGACGGCCTCGGCCCACGCTTCGTCAAGCGCTACGCCAACATCCAGCAGGAGATGGACGCGGGCGTCAGCGCCTACGCCGAGGACGTGCGCACGGGCCGCTACCCCGGCCCAGAGCACGGCTACTCGATCGACGCGGGCGAGCTGGCGGAGCTGCACGCGCTGCTCAAATAGAGGATTTTGGATTTTGGGCGTTCTCCCGGCGCGAGCAGGCCCGCGACCGCACGAGCCCAAGTCGCCACGGCGTGCGTGCGCAGTGGAGGGAGGGCGCCCGTCAGGCGGGTGAGGCGGGCTTGTGCTCAACCATGCGCAGAACCTTGGCGGGCGCCCCAGCGACGATCGAGTAGGGCTCGACGTCTTTGGTCACGACGCTGTTGGCGCCCACCACGCAGCGCTCGCCGATGCTCACGCCGCTCGTCACAACGACGTTGGCCCCCAGCCAGCAGTTGTCGCCGATCCGGGTCGGGCCCTTGCTCTCGAACCCCTGCCACGTGATCGGCTTGCTCGTGTCGTCGTAGCGGTGACTGGAGTCGCTCACGAAGCAGCCGTTGGCGAGCATGCAGTGATCGCCGATCTCCACGAGCCGCTCGGCGGCGACCATCACGCCCATGTTCAAGAACGTGCCCGCCCCGATCCGCACGCGGGCGGCGCCCGGCGCGGTGATCCACACGCCCGGCTCCAGCAGCGCGTGCGCACCGACTTCCAGGCGCCCCTCGCGCAGCGCCTCCAGCAGGTTGCCGTGCACCGGCCAGCGCGCGAACGCTTCGCGACGCATGAACTCCCTGTTGATGGCCAAGCGCCTCCACGGCAGTGAGTTGCGCTCGTACCAGCGCCACTTCTCCGCCCACAGCCGCGCCTTGGCAGCGCTCCTCATCAGCCCAGGAGGAGGAGGGAGTGGGGGTGGGATGCGGCGGGCTCGCTCACGCGCCCGCCGTCGACTTCGCCTTGCGCTTCGCGCCGGCCGCGCCGTTGGCCGAGGCGCCATTGGCACTCGCCTTCTTCGCCTTCCCGCCACGTGCGCGGCCGTTGACTACGCGCCCCGGCACAAGCAGCTCCCGCAAGAACTCGCCCGTGTGCGATCCCCGCTCGCTTGCGACCTCCTCGGGAGTGCCGGCGGCGATCACCATGCCGCCCTCCTCGCCGCCCTCCGGCCCCATGTCGATCAGCCGGTCGGCGCACTTGATCACGTCGAGGTTGTGCTCGATAACAACCACGCTGTTGCCGGCGTCGACAAGCCGCTGCAGCACCTCGAGCAGTCTCTGCACGTCGGCGAAGTGCAACCCGGTCGTGGGCTCGTCGAGGATGTACAGCGTGCGCCCAGTCGCCACCTTCGAGAGCTCGGTTGCGAGCTTCACGCGCTGCGCCTCGCCTCCTGAGAGCGTCGTCGCGGGCTGGCCGAGTCGGATGTAGCCGAGCCCGACCGCGTCGAGCGTCTCCAGCCGCCTGCGGATCTTGGGGATGTGCTCGAAGAAGCGCAGCGCCTCCTCGACGGGCATCGCCAGCACCTCGGCGATGCTCTTGCCCTTGAACTTGACCTCGAGCGTCTCGCGGTTGTAGCGCCTGCCGTCGCACTGCTCGCACGGCACGTACACGTCGGGCAGGAAGTGCATCTCGATCTTGATCTGCCCGTCCCCCCTGCACACCTCGCAACGCCCGCCCTTCACGTTGAAGGAGAAGCGCCCCGGCTTGTACCCACGCGCGCGCGCCTCCTGCGTCTTTGAGAACAGGTCCCTGATCACGTCGAACAATCCCGTATATGTGGCGGGGTTCGAGCGCGGTGTGCGCCCGATCGGCGACTGGTCGACAGCGATGATCTTGTCGAGCTGGTCGAGGCCCTTGATCGCGCGATGCGCCCCCGGCCGTTGGCGGGCCCGGTGCAGACGGTTCGCCACCGCCTTGAACAGCACTTCGTTGACGAGCGTCGACTTGCCCGAGCCCGACACGCCCGTCACGCAGGTGAGCGTCCCGAGCGGCACGTGCACGTCGACGTCCCTGAGGTTGTGCTGCCTTGCGCCCAATATCTCGACGTACCCGCTTGGCGTGCGACGCTCGGCTGGCGGCTCGATCGTGCGCGTGCCCGCCAGGAACTGCCCTGTCAGCGACTCCTTCACGCGCTGCACCTTCGCCGCGGTCCCCTGCGCCACGATCCAGCCGCCGTGCTCCCCCGCTCCGGGGCCAAGGTCGACGAGGTGGTCGGCACAGCGCATCGTCTGCTCGTCGTGCTCGACCACGATCACCGTGTTGCCAAGGTCGCGCAAGCGCTCGAGCGTCGCGATCAGCTTCGCGTTGTCGCGCTGGTGCAAGCCGATCGAGGGCTCGTCGAGGATGTACAGCACCCCCACCAGCGACGAGCCGATCTGCGTCGCCAGCCGGATCCGCTGCGCCTCGCCTCCCGAGAGCGTCGACGCGGCCCGGTCCATCGACAGATAGCCGATCCCGACGTTCTCCAGGAACTGCAGCCGCTCTGAGATCTCGCGCAGGATCAGGCGCGCCACGTGCCGGTCGGTCTTCGAGAGCTCCACCTCCTCCAGCCACGCGAGCGCCCTGCGCGCCGACAGCGAGCAGAAGTCCTCGATGCGCGTGCCCGCCACGAGCACCGCCCTCGACTCTGGCCGCAAGCGCGCGCCGCCGCACTCCGGGCACGCCCGCAGGGACATGAACTCCTCGATCTTCTCGCGCGTCCACTCCGAGTCGGTCTCGCGGTAGCGACGCTGCAAGTTCGCGACGACCCCCTCGAAGCGCGTCCCGTACGAGCGGCTGCGCCCGAAGCGGTTGCGGTAGGTGATCTGCAGAGGCTCGCCGTTGGTGCCCGACAGGAACAGGTCGCGGTGCTCCTGAGGCAGCTCCTCCCATGGCGCCCCCAGGTCGACGTCGTAGCGCTTGGCGATCGCCTCAGTCACCTGCTCGTAGTAGTTGGAGGCGCTGTTTGCCCACGGGGCGATCGCCCCTTCGCCGACCGACAGGCTCGGGTCGGGCACGACGAGCTCTGGGTCGATCACCATCTGCGAGCCAAGGCCCGTGCAGCGCTCGCACGCCCCGTGGGGTGAGTTGAAGGAGAAGATCCGCGGCTCGAGCTCCACCAGCGACGGCCCGTGCTCAGGGCAAGCGAACTTCTCGGAGAACGTGAACAGGGAGCCCGGCTGCGGCTTCTCGCCCGGGACGATCTGAGGGGCCGCCACCCTCACTCCCAATGCGCCCGACGAATGCGCACGGCCCGTGCCTGCGTCGAGAACGCCATCCCCTCCCCCATCATCGGCCGCGCGCGACCCCGCGACGATCTCGATCTCGACGAGGCCGTCCGCAAGCCCGACCGCCGTCTCGATCGAGTCGGCCAGCCGCTTGCGGATGTCGTGGCGCATCGCGAGGCGGTCCACCACGACCGAGACGTCGTGCTTGTAGCGCTTGTCGAGCACGATCGACTCCTCGAGCATGCGGATGCGCCCGTCGATCTTCACGCGCGCGAAGCCGTCCGCGCGCAGCTCGTCGAGCAGCTTGCCGTACTCGCCCTTGCGCCCGCGCACGACCGGCGCGAGCACCATGAAGCGCGTGCCCTCCGCCAGCTCCATCGTCTGGTCGATGATCTGCTCCGCTGACTGCCCGGTGATCGGGCGCCCGCAGATCGGGCAGTGCGGCTTGCCCACCCTTGCCCACAGCAGGCGCAGGTAGTCGTAGATCTCGGTCACGGTGCCGACGGTCGAGCGCGGGTTGCGCGAAGTCGTCTTCTGGTCGATCGAGATCGCCGGCGAGAGCCCCTCGATCGAGTCCACGTCGGGCTTGTCCATCTGGCCGAGGAACTGCCGCGCGTACGCCGACAGCGACTCGACATAGCGGCGCTGCCCCTCCGCGTAGATCGTGTCGAACGCGAGGCTCGACTTGCCCGAGCCGGACAGGCCGGTTATGACAACCAGGGCATCCCTCGGCAGCTCCAGGGAGATGTCCTTGAGGTTGTGCTCGCGCGCGCCGCTTACGACGATCTTGTTGCTTTGGGCCATTCGCCGATCATTGTATTGATGCGAACAGATGTTCGTCTATGGCCTGGCCCAATCGACCGCCTACGGCGACGGCACGAGCACGAGCCCACGTTGTGCAAAGTGGTGGTCAAAGGCAAAAGCTGTGTCGATGCCTTCGCGCTCCATCACGGCAAACGAGGTCGCGTCCACATAGCTCCAGGACTTGTCCTCGTGGGACTCGAGGATCTGCCAGGCTTGGCGCTCGGTCTCCTCGTCCACTCTGATCGCTTCGATCGTCTCGCCCGCCCGGAAACGCCTGCCCCATTCGACGGCCTCGTTGCGACTCACCCTCACGAGCAGGGCTGTGTAGGTCTCCGCGAATACATAGTTGGTCGTCACGAGCGTAGCGCCATCCCTCATGAGCTCCGACAGCGCCGCGCGCGCACTCACGTGCTCGCGCTCCGAACGATTTCGCAGCGCCACGAAGGCGCCCGTGTCGACGAAGACCTTCCTCAACCGTAGAGGTCGCGGTCGAGCGTCTCCACCGTCGAGTCAACCCCGCCGTCAGCCGGCGTCTCCTCGACAAGGTATGAGATCAATGGATCGCGATCCGTGCCGGGACGAGGTGCGCGCGCGGCGTCTATCAGCTCGCGAACCACCCCGGCGATGCTGCCGCGCTGGCCGGCCCGCCGCTTCAGCCAGCGATATTGGCTCTCGTCGAGGTACAGCTGCGTGCGATGACTCATGGCATCATACAGTATACAGCACTAACTTTGGATGGCCGTGTAGACCTCGTCAAGCAGCCTGTCGGGATCCGGCACCTCGAAGTTCTCGGCGATGTACCGCCCGGTCTCCTCGCGCGAGTCTCCGTTGAGCGCCATGTTGAGCGCCACGAGGCGAGCGCCGTCGGCGTCGCCCGGGGAGGAAGGCGCCGGCTCGGCGTACTCCTCCTGGGAGAACAGTGGCTGCTCCTCGGGCTGGAGCTCATCCGGCTGCGTGGCCTGGTGCGCTTCGATGTGCGGCTCAGCCGGCACCTCGGTATAGGGGTCGCCCCGCATCCCAGTATCGGACTCACCGGGCGTCTCGACGAACGGCTCACTGTGCGGCTCGGGAGGCAGCGCCGCGACCGACGCGTACTCCGCTTCGTCATAGCTCGCAGGCGACTCCGCGACTGCTCCCGCGGCGCCGGAGCGCGCTGCCGCGGTGTCGTACAGCGCCTCCATGTTCGTACCGACCGCGGCCAGGTCACTCGCGAGACGGCTCGCGCCCGTGTGCAAGCTCTCGATCAGCGTCCGCGTCTCTCCATCCATCGAGCCTACGCGCTCGAGCAGGCCCTCAGTCGCCTTCGACACCGCCGCCACGTGCTCGCGCGCCCGAGCGATCGCCTCCTCGCGGGTGCGGCTCGCATCCGCGTTGGCCGCCTCACGCACGCGCTGCGCGTCCTGCGCGGCCTCGCGCTCTATCGTCTCCGCCGTCGCCTGCGCCGCCTCGAGGATGCCCTGCACCTGTGTGCCGGCGGTCGCGGCGAGCGACTCGCGCCCGCGGCTGCCCGCCTCGCGGCGCAGCTCATCGACCCCGGCCGCGAGCGCGCGCAGGTGCGCGTCCACGCTGGCGGGATCGTAGCCGCGGCGCACGATCGGGAAGTCGCGCCGCTCGATGCCCTGCCGATCCAGTTCCACGGCGCTCATCCTATGCGACCTCACCGGACGGAGCCTCGACTGTCTCCGGCTGACCAGCTTCCGCGTCGCCGTGTGTCATATCGGCATCCGCCCCCTCGGCACCGTGGCTCTCGACTGCCTGGACGTCGCGAAGCTCGCGCTTGAGCTCCCTGATCTCGTCCCGCACCTGAGCCGCGTACTCGAAGCGCAGCTCGTCGGCCGCGGCGATCATCTCCTCCTCCAGCTCCACGATCATCCGCTCCAGCTCGTGCATAGGCATCTCCTTTGCCTTTGCTCTCCTAGCGTTCTTGCGGCGGCGACCCTTGGGCACCTTCGACTCGGCCTGCAGGAACTCGGCGATGTCGGAGATGCCCTTCACGATGCTCGACGCGGTGATCCCGTGCCGCTCGTTGTAAGCGAGCTGGATCTCGCGTCTGCGGTCGGTCTCCTCGATCGCCGCCTTCATCGCCTTGGTCTCCTTGTCGGCGTACATCAGCACCTTGCCCTTCACGTTGCGCGCCGCCCTGCCGATCGTCTGGATCAGCGAGGTCTCACCGCGCAGGAAGCCCTCCTTGTCGGCGTCGAGGATCGCCACCAGAGACACCTCAGGCAGGTCGAGCCCCTCGCGCAGCAGGTTCACTCCCACGAGCACGTCGTACTCGCCGAGGCGCAGGTCCCTGATGATCTGGATGCGCTCGAGCGTGTCGATCTCGGAGTGCAGGTAGCGCACCTTGAAGCCCATCTCGATCAGGTACTGCGAGAGGTCCTCGCTCATCTTCTTCGTGAGGGTGGTCACGAGCACGCGCTCGCTCAGGTCAACCCGCTTGCGGATCTCGTTCATCAGATCGTCGATCTGGTTGTGGGTCTCGCGCACGTCGATCAGCGGGTCAACAACCCCGGTCGGCCTCACGATCTGCTCCACGATCCGCTGTGAGCGTGTGCGCTCGTATTCGCCGGGCGTGGCGGACACGAACACGAGCTGCGGCGTGATCGACAGGAACTCCTCAAACGTCTGCGGGCGGTTGTCCATCGCGCTCGGCAACCTGAACCCATAGTCCACGAGCGTGCGCTTGCGCGAGCGATCGCCCTCGAACATGCCCCCGATCTGCGGCACCGTCTGGTGGGACTCGTCGATGAAGCACACGAAGTCCTCGGGGAAGTAGTCGATCAGGCAGTACGGCCGCTCACCGGGCTTGCGCCCGTCGAGGATGCGCGAATAGTTCTCGATCCCCGAGCAGAAGCCCATCTCGCGCAGCATCTCCATGTCGTACTGAGTGCGCTGGCGCAGCCGATGGGACTCCAGCTGCTTGCCGTCGGCCTCCAGCTGCTCGCAGCGCTCGTTCAGCTCCCGTCCGATCTCCGCCACGCCGTCGTCGATCGTGCCCTCCTTGACGTTGTAGTGGGTGGCGGGCCAGATCGCCACGTGCTCCAAGTCGTCCGCGATCAACTCGCCCGTCAACGGGTCGAAGTGCTGCAGACGCTCGACCTCGTCGCCGAACAGCGTCGCCCTGAAAGCCGTCTCCGCGTAAGCGGGGAACACCTCGAGCGTCTCGCCCTTCACGCGGAAGCTCCCGCGCGCCAGCACTGAGTCGTTACGTGTGTACTGGATCGACACGAGCTTGCGCAGCAGCTTGTCGCGGTCGATCTCCTCGCCACGGCGCAGTATCTGCATGTTCATCTCATACGTCTCGGGCGACCCCAAGCCGTAGATGCACGACACGGACGCCACCACGATCACGTCGCGGCGCGCGAACACCGCGGCGGTGGCGGCGTGGCGCAAGCGGTCCACCTCCTGGTTGATCGCCGAGTCCTTCTCGATGTACAGGTCCCGGCTCGGCACATACGCCTCGGGCTGGTAGTAGTCGTAGTAGGACACGAAGTACTCGACCGCGTTCTCGGGGAAGAACGTCCGGAACTCGTTGCACAGCTGTGCCGCCAGCGTCTTGTTGTGCGCGATCACGAGCGCCGGCTTCTGCACCTCCTGGATCACCCCGGCCATCGTCATCGTCTTGCCGGTGCCGGTCGCCCCCAGCAGCGTCTGGAAGCGCTCCTGCTCGCGCACCCCCTCGGCGAGCTGAGCGATCGCCTTGGGCTGATCGGCCGTCGGGGTGAACACCGGGTCGAGCTTGAACGCGGGCATCGCCGTCTTACGTTAGCCCGAGCGCTCGAGGGTACGCGACGCGGTACTCGGCCCGAGCTCGCATCACCCGCCGCACATACGCGCGCGTCTCGGGGAACGGGATCTCCGCGACCGTCAGCCTTCTGTCTTGCCCACGCGCTCTGGCGACCCAGCTGTCGACATTGGCCAAGCCGGCGTTATAGGCCGCCACCGCAAGCGTCTCGTCGCCTTCGTAGTGGTCGAGCAGGTAGCGCAGATACCAGCTTCCATACGCCACGTTGATCCTCGGCGTCGCCAGATCGCTCGTGGTGAAGCGCACCCCGCCCGACCGGTGCGCGATGAAGCCGGCCGTCGCCGGCAGGATCTGCATCAGCCCGAGCGCCCCGGCCGAGGAGGTGCGCGGGTCGAACTTGGTCTCGGCGTAGATCACTCCCGCGATCAGGGCCGGATCGAGGTGCTTCTCAGCCGCCTGTTCGCGTATCACCTCCGCGTCGCTGAGCGGCAGGCCGGCGCCCGGCGAGGCGTGCTGCACACGCGACACCACGGCAGCCATCAGCACCGCCAGCAGCACGAGCGCCGCGACCAGCCCCGCCAGCCTCCGAATGCCGCCCGGGGCCGGCGCGGATCCGCGCGCGCGCCTGCCCGATGCCCTGCCCGATGCGTAGGTTGTGCGTCCGTCGCGGCCGCGAGCCGCCGCAGGCGACCGTTGCACGCTCACAGGGCGTCCCTCTCGTGTCATCCAGACAGCTTGCCAAGGACGTCGGCCAGCTCGCGCCGCAAGTCTCCCCTGGCGCCGTCGTTGCGCACGACGAATGTCGCACGCCGCGCCTTGTCCTCTTGCGAGAGCTGCCTGGCCGCGCGCTCGTCCGCGAGCGCGTGACCGCGTCCGGCCGCACGCTCGCGGCGAGTCTCCTCCTCAGCGATCACCGCGACCGTCGCGTCGAAGCCGCGCTCCATCCCCGCCTCGAACAGCAACGGCACCTCCACCACGGCCGCCCTCGGCGCCGGTCGCAGCGTTCGCACGTGCTCGAGCCATGCGGCGATGCGAGCCCCGACGAGCGGCCACATGAGGCTCTCCAGCCACCTACGCTCCTCGTCTCCGCCGGCGAACGCCTTCGCTGCCACAGCGGCTCGGTCGACCATGCCGGCAGGCGCCACCTCGACGCCCCAGCGCTCGACCACGGCGTCTCTCACCCGTTTGTCGCCGTAAAGCTCGTGCACCACCGCGTCGGTGCTGAGAACCTGGGCGCCGAGATCCTCGAGCGCCGCCAGAGCGGTCGACTTGCCCGCCCCCATGCCGCCGGTCAACCCGACGAGGGGGACCACCGGCCGCACCGATCGGCTGCCAGTCAGTCCTGTCCTTGATCGGCGGGCTGCTCGTTGGCAGCCGGCTCGGCCCCGGCCTCCGGCTCATCCGCCGCGGGCGTCTCGGCGGCCGGCTGCTCCTCGGTGGGCGCGTCAGCCGCCGGCTCGGTGGCAGGCTCGACGGCGGCCTCCGCCGTGGGCTCCTCGTCCTCGGCGGCGACCTCCGCCGCAGGCTGCTCAACGGGCTGCTCGACAGACTCCTCGACAGCAACCTCCACAACCGGCTGCTCGACAGACTCCTCGACAGCGACCTCCACAGCCGGCTGCTCGACAGACTCCTCGACAGCGACCTCTGCCGCGGGCTGCTCGCCAGGCGACGGCTCGACCGCGGGCGCTGCCGCCGCCGGCTCCTCGGCGACGGCCTGCTCGGCCGCCTGCGTCGCGGGCGCCTCGTCGCTCGTGGGTCCCTCACTTGCGTCCGGCGCCGCGACCTGTTGCTCGGCTGTGAGCTCCTCTGCGGCCGCCTGCCGCTCGGCCGGCTCGGCGACCGTTGCCGTCTCAGCCCTCGGCAGCGGCAGGATCTGGTCCTCGACGCGCTTGGCCGACAGCGACAGACGTCGGCGCTCGGAATCGATCTCGAGGATCTTCACGCGAATCTCATCGTTCGGATGCACGATCTCGCGCGGGCTCTCGACGTGATGGCCCGCGAGCTCGGAGATGTGCACGAGCCCCTCGACGCCGTCGAGCACCTCGACGAACGCTCCGAACGTGACGACCTTGGTGACCTTGCCGGCGAGCTCGTCGCCCACGTTGTAGGTATCCATAATCCGTTGCCACGGGTCTTCCTGAGTCTGCTTGAGGCCGAGGGAGATGCGTTGGCGATCGCGGTCGATGTCGAGCACCTTCACCTGCACCGTGTCGCCGATGCCCAGTATCTCGCTGGGGTGGTTCACGTGTGACCAGGAGAGCTCTGATATGTGGATCAAGCCGTCGATCCCGTCGAGGTCCACAAACGCGCCGAAGTCCACGATGTTGGAGATCTGGCCCTCCACGACGAGTCCTGGCTGCAGGCGATCGAGGATCTGCTGGCGCACCTCCTTGCGCTCCTCCTCGAGCACCGCGCGGCGCGAGAGCACGACGTTGTTGCGCGAGCGGTTGAGCTCGATCACCTTCGTCTCGATCTGCGTGCCCAGGTACTCGTCGAGGTTCGGCACGCGCCTGATGTCGACGAGCGAGGCGGGCAGGAAGCCGCGCACCCCGAGGTCGATGATCAGGCCGCCCTTGACGACCTCGATGACCGAGCCCATCACGGGCTCGCCCGACTCGGCGGCCGCCTCGATGCGGCGCCAGGCCTTCTCGAAGCGGGCGCGCTTCTTGGACATGATCAGACGCCCGTCCTGGTCCTCCTTGGTGAGGACCATCGCGTCGACCTCCTCGCCGAGCGACACCTCCTCGCGCGGGTCCACAGACTTGCGGATCGACAGCTCGTTGGCGGGGATCACCCCCTCGGACTTGTAGCCGATGTCGACGAGCACCTCGTCCTTGTCGATGCGCACGACATTGCCCGTCACAACCTCGCCCTCCTCGAAGGGCTGCATCGTGGCGTCGTAGTTGGGGACTATCTGACCATCTATTTCCAGAAGAAGTCCGTTTGATCCCTCGACCACATGGGCGGGGCTGCTCTCGATCAGGGTCTGCACCGGGCGAAGCGTAGCGCAGCCGTATCATTGGCCGTCGTATGCCGGCGAGAGCGACGAAGCGAGGAGCGCAGCGCACCCGGCTGCGGCGCGACTGCGACGTGCTCGTGTGCGGCGCCTCGTTCGCCGGTCTCGCGCTCGCGCGCGAGCTGTCCGGCAGCGGAGCGCGCGTGCTGGTGATCGACCGCTACGAGATCGGCGAGCGCCAGACCTCGGCGTGCGGGATCCCAACCTGCTGGCTGCAGGCACTCGAGCTCGAAGGCTCGCTGCGCCAGACCTTCGACGAGCTCGTGGTCCACACACCGTGGACGACCGCTCGTTGGCGCTTGCCGTGGACGCTCTCGACATTCGACTATCGCGAGCTGTGCGCGCTGCTGTGGGGTCAAGCCGACGCGGGCGAGACCGAGTTCGAGACGGCCACGGTGACCGGCCGCGACGGACACACCGTCCACACCGACCGTGGAGAGTTGAGCGCCCCGCTGATCGTCGACGCGCTCGGCTGGCGGCGCGTGCTCTCAAACGAGACGGCGATCCAGCCACCCAACGCGCGTCTTTCGCGTGGCCTCGAGGTTCACCCGCGCGGCGCCGGCGACGAGCTCGAGCTGTGGATCGATCCCAAGTACGTTCGAGCGGGCTACTCGTGGAGCTTCCCCGCCGGCGACGAGCTGCGCGTCGGCGTCGGCTCGTTCTGGCCCTCCCACCACGTCAAGGAGCCGACGGTGCGACTCGCGGGCGACCTCGGCCTGCCGGCCGAGGGATACCAGGGCAACTGGATCCCCCACCAGCTGCGCCCTGCCGTCGAGGACGGCGTTCTCTTCGTCGGGGACTCCGCCGGCCATTGCCTGCCTTTGACCGCCGAGGGGATTCGCACGGCGCTCTACTTTGGCCTGGCCTGCGCCCGCGAGCTGCGTCCCGTGCTCGACGAACACGCCACGCGCGAGGACGCGCTGGCCCGCTACGGCGCGTTCTCCGACGCGCACGAGCGCAAGTTTCGCTGGCTGCTGAACACGCAACGCGCGGTAGGTCGGCTCACCCCGAGTCGCGCCATCACGGCGATGGCGCGCACGCTCGCCTCGGAGCGCGCGTGCGCGTGGGCGTTCAACCACTACCTGGCGATCGCTCCGCCGTCGTTCGTGCGAGCGGGATCCGATCGCGGCCCCACCGCGCAGCCACGCGTGTCGGCGTCAGCCGCGGCTTGACGCGCCCCCACCCACAGCAAGGTCGACCACGAGCGGGATCCCGGTGTCGAGCCAGATGCGATGCGGTGGGATGTCGCCGCGATCGGCCCGAGGGCAAACTCAACTCCCCCACGCCCCAGGCGTGACCTCCAGGTAGCACATGTCGATGCGCATGCGGTCGAACGCCCACTCAAAGAGCGCGCGGCCGAGCCCGTAACGATCTGCCAACGCCCGCTCGGCGACCGCTTCACCTTGTGGAGGCAACATCCTGGCGGTTGCCTCGAACGGCGCGCCAAGCGGCTTGCCGCGCACGGTGCAAGGCGCCACCAGCACTCGCGGGTCGCGGCGCAGGCGCTTGATCTTGCCGGCGGTGCGCTCGCTGCGCACATACAGACGACCATCCGCCTCGGCCGCCCACACGGGGGTCGCCACGGCCTTGCCGCTGCGACGATAGGTGACGAGCAGCGCACGCTTGTGAGCGCTCACCTCAGCGATGGAGCCGACGCGAGGCGCATCGACAATCGCGCGAGCGCCCCGCGGCGCGGTTCGCGCAGCCAGGCGAGCCGCCGGCAACGCGCCCGGAGGGCGCCGCCCTGGCACCGGGTGGGCGCCGGGTCGAGCCACAGGCGCCTTCGAGTCGTCAGCCATGTCGTACCTCCTTGGGTAGCTCATCCAGCACTTCGGCCAACCTGCGAACGCCCTCCTCGATCGTGGGCTTGCTGAGCCCGGCGTACCCAAGCACGAGCGCATCCGTCTCGCGCGTGGGCTCCATCATGTGCAAGCTGAGCGGATACACGCCGACCGAGCGCTCCGCCGCGCGTCCGAGCAGCCGCCGTGCGTCGACGGCCCTCGGCAGGCGCACGAGCGCGTGCAGCCCCGCCGAGATCCCGCTCACGCGCGCGCCCGGCATGTGCCGTGCAACGGCACAGATCAGCGCGTCGCGACGGTCGCGATTGCGGCGACGCGCCTTGCGCAGATGACGGTCATACGCCGCGGTGTCGATCAGCCGCGCGAGCACGAGCTGCTCGATCGTGGGCGAGCCGAGATCGTCGAGCATCTTCGCCTGGACGACCGAGTCGACGAGCGAGGCCGGCAGCACGAGCCAGCCGAGCCGCAACCCTGGCGCGAGCGTCTTCGACACCGTCCCGAGGTAGACCACACGCTCGGGGGCAAGGCCCTGGAGCGCGCCAAGCGGCGCTCGGTCATAGCGAAACTCGGCGTCGTAGTCGTCCTCGACCACAAGGCCCCCAGCGCGAGCCCAGTCCACCAGCGCGGCACGACGCCGGGGCGAGAGCACCACGCCCGTCGGGCATTGGTGCGCCGGCGTGGTGAGCACGACAGGCGCGTCCAACACGCCTATGTCCAAGCCCTCCCGATCGACCGGGACCCCCCGCACCTCAAGGCCGGCGTAGGCCAGCACCGCACGATGCGGCGGGAGGCTCGGATCCTCGACCGCGATCGCGCCCACGCCCTGGTGAGCGAGCGCGCGCCCGAGCAGCGCGAGACCTTGTGTGGCGCCTGAGCAGACGACGATCGAGTCGGTGTCGACCACGACCCCGCGCACCCGTCGCAGGTAGGCCGTGAGCGCACGGCGCAGCTCCGGGGCGCCGCGCGCGTCGGGATAGGCGAACGCCGCCGCGGGCGTCGAGGACAGCACCTCGCGCATCGTGCGCAGCCACAACGACCGCGGGAAAGAGCTCAAGTCCGGGGCGCCGGGGAAGAAGTCGAAGCTCAACACGCGGCCGGGGGGCTTCGGCGTGGCGGGCTCAGACGCGCCCGCGGTCGCGGCCACGTAGGTGCCGGCGCCCGAGCGGGACACCAGATAGCCCTCGGCCAGCAGTTGCGCGTAGGCCTCGACCACCAGCCGACGAGACACTTCGAGATCCCCAGCGAGCGCGCGTGAGGAGGGCAAGCGCGTCCCAGCGCCAAGCGTCCCGTCGCGCACCAGCTCGCGTAGACGACCCTCCAGCTGAACGCGTCGTGGGCCACCGCGCTCGTCCTCGCGCAAGCGGATCAGTAGCTCAGGCCCATTACTGGTACCCATATTTTGAGTTGTACTGGCCACGATCAAGGGTCCACTCTTGGCTAGAGTAGCGGCATGTCAAGCGCCGAGGCAGGTCCCACTCAAACGCGGGCAAGCTCGATCTCAACGGTCCAAGTCGGTTTGATCGCGTTTGCCGTCTACCAGCTCGCGGTCGCCGCGCTGATGGTGCTCGCGCCGCACACCTTCTTCACCGACGTCGGGCCCTTCGGCGTGCAGAACAACCACTACCTGCGCGATACGGCCACTTACAACGCCGCGTTCGGGGCGGCCCTCGCCGTCGCCTGCCGGCGCGTGGAGTGGCGCACACCCGTGCTCTGCTGCCTGGCGCTCCAGTTCGCTCTGCACTCGATCAACCACCTCGCCGACATCGGCCGCGCCCACCCATCGTGGCTCGGCCCGGCCGACTTCATCTCACTCTCGCTCGCGACCGCCGTGCTGATTTGGCTTGCGCGCGAGTCAATTCGACCTTTGGAGGCACAGCGATGAGCAGAATCGAAGGTGCACAGGCAAAATGGGACAAGCCGCTCCTGGGACTCATCTACCGGACGGCGCACCGAAAGGTCGGCAAGATCGCCGAGCGCGACACAGAGCGGGCAATCGAGCCACTCGAGGTCTACGGCCACCTTCCAGGGCTGCTCGTCGGCTACGGCATGTTCGAGAGCGCGGTCGAGAAAGCGAAACTGGTCGACGATCGCATCAAGGGGCTTGCGTCGGTCAAGGCCGCGACGCTGGTTCATTGCGAGTACTGCATCGACATCGCCTCCTCGGTCGCACGCAAGGCGGGGCTCAGCGACTCGCAGCTGCTGGCGCTGCCAAGCTACCGCGAGAGCGACCTGTTCAGCGACCTCGAGAAGCTCGTCCTCGACTATGCGGTCGGGATCACCCGCACTCCGGTCAAGGTCTCCGACGAGCTGTTCGCCGAGTTGTCCAAGCACTTCGACGTTCGTCAGCTCGTCGAGCTGACGAACGTGATCGCGGTCGAGAACATGCGCGCGCGCTTTAACACCGCGCTCGACATCGGCGCCGCCGGCTTCACCGAGGGCATGGTCTGCGCGATTCCCGACTCCAGCCTCGCGGCGGCCTGAAGAGGGCTACCTGCGCACCACCAGCACCACCCCAACCACAAGCAGCACGAGCCCGACGACACGCTCCACGCCGATCGGCTGCTTTGCGATCCCAAGCAGGCCGAAGCGGTCGATCACCACGGCCGCGGCGAGCTGGCCTGAGATCACGATCGCCGTCAGGCCGCTGACTCCGAGCGTGCGCACCGTGAGGATCGCGACAGTCACATAGACCGCCCCCAGCAGCCCACCGACGAGCGCCCACCAAGGCGCCTTGCCGACGCTGCCGAAGCTTCCCAGGCCGCCGTAGAACAGCGAGGCGACCAGCGCAAGCGCGACCGTGCCAACCACGAACGAGAAGGTGGCCGCCTGCACGCTGCCGAGATCGCGGCCGAGGCGCGAGTTGACCGGCGCCTGCATCCCCACGAGCACACCGGCCAGGGCGGCGAGCGCAACCGCCAGACCACGAGTCACCGCGCACCCGGCGAGCCGGCCTGCCGGTCGCGATGCCGCCATCCGCGCGAGCTGTCGCGCAAATGGGTCACTTCGCCTCCAGCCAGTTACGCCCCATCCCGATGTCGACCGCGAGCGGCGGGGAGTGCTCCCACACGCCGCACATCTCCCGCTCGATCAACTCGCGCGCGGCCTCGAGCTCCTCGGGCGGGCCTTCGAACAGGAGCTCGTCGTGGATCGTGAGGATCTGCTTCGTGGAGAGGCCGCCCTCGTGCAGGGCGTCGTGACAGCGCACCATCGCCAGCTTGATGATGTCGGCGGCGGTGCCTTGAATGACCGTGTTGACCGCAAGCCGCTCGCCGAGCGTTCGCACCTGGTAGTTGCGAGCGCGCAGCTCCGGGATCTGGCGGCGCCGGCCCCACAGGGTCTTGACGTGTCCCTCCTGCTTTGGCCGACTCGATCGTCTCGGCGATGAAGGCCGCCACGCGCGGGAAGCGCTCCAGGTAGGCGTCGATGAACGCTTTGGCCTCCTCCAAGGGGATGTTCAAACGGTCGGCGAGCCCATAGTCGGAGAGCCCGTAGACGATCCCGTAGTTGATCATCTTCGCCTTCGAGCGCATACCCGGGTCGATCTTCTCGGGGGCCACCTCGAACACCTGCGGAGGCGGTTGCCGTGTGCACGTCCTCGCCGCGCTTGAAGATCTCGACCAGGACCGGCTCCTCGGCGATGTGCGCGAGCACGCGCAGCTCGATCTGGGAGTAGTCGGCCGAGATCAAGAGGCTGCCCTGCTCGGCCTCGAAGCAGCCCCGGATCTCGCGACCCAGGGGCGTGCGGATCGGGACGTTCTGCATGTTCGGGTTGGTGGAGGCCAGGCGTCCCGTCTGCGCGCCCGCCTGCAGAAACGTGGTGTGGATGCGCGAGCGCGTCGTCCACCTGCTCCGGCAGCACGTCCAGATACGTCTTGATCAGCGTCGAGAGCTCGCGCCAGCGCTCGACATGTGGCACGATCTCGTGCTCCTCGCGGATCGCCTGCAGCACGCGGGCGTCGGTGGAGAAGCCGGTCTTGCCGCGACGCTTGCGCGAAAGCCCCAGCTTGACGAACAGGATCTCCCCCAGCTGCTGGGGAGAGCCGATCGTGAACTCCTCTTCGGCGAGTTCGTAGATGCGCTGCTCGAGAGCCGCGATCTCCTCGCGCACGCGCTTGGTGATCTCCTGCAGGCGCTCCACGTTGAGTCGCACGCCGAGCAGCTCCATCTCACGCAGCACCGCCACGAGCGGCAGCTCGATGTCGCACATCACGCCCTGCAGCCCGCGCTCGACGATCTGCTCGCGCTGCCAGGCGGCGAGCGCGCTCAGCAGCAGCGCCTCGCCCGCCAACGGATCCTCGACCTCGGCCACGAGGCCTCGCTCTTCGCACAGCTCCGCGAACGGGTAGCCACGCCGCGCGGGCTCGAGCAGGTAGGCGCCGAGCAGCGTGTCGTGCGCGAGCCCGGGCGGCACCACACCGAGCGCCTTCGCGTCGTGGGCGACCACCGCGCGCTCACCGCACGCCTCCACGACCTCCCCCGGGTCGGCGCAGTCGCCGACGAGCACGCCTGCGCGCGAGAGACGCGCGGCCGCCTTCTTGCCGCTCGAGGCGCCGGCCGGCGGCGGGTCGGGAGTGACCGCGAAGCGCCACGGCGAGCCGACCGCGAACAGCTCGCCGTCCTCCACCTCGGCGGCGCGCACGGCGATGCACAGCTCCTCAGGCTTCGTGCCGCTTGCCGTCTTCAAGCTCGGGACGTCCGCCACGGCGCCCGTGCGCACGCGTCCTGTGAGGGTGACCTCGTCAGAGGAGGCCGCCTTGGCGAGCTCGGCCTCGCCGAGCGCCTCTTCCAAGCGACGCAAAGGGTCGCGCAGCTCGTGCTCTCGAAACACCTCCCGCAAGCGTGAGCGGTCTGGCTCGCGCGCCGCCTCGCTCTTGAGGTCGAACTCGACCGGCAAGGTCGCGCTTCACGGTCGCAAGGCTCTTGGAGAGGCGCGCGTCATCGGCGTGGTCGATCAGGCTCTGCTTGCGCTTTGGCCCGCCGATGTCGCGCACGTGCGAGAGCACCCCCTCGAGCGAGCCGAAGCGCTGGATCAGCTCGCTCGCCGTCTTCTCGCCGATCCCGGGGATGCCCGGGATGTTGTCCGAGGTGTCCCCCTTCAGCCCATAGAAGTCGGGGATCAGCTCGGGCGCCAGCCCGTAGCGGTCGATCACCGCCTGGCGGTCGTACAGCTTCGTCTCGGTGATGCCGCGGGCGGTCGCCATCACCTGCACAAGGCCCTGCTCGTCGATCAGCTGGAACACGTCGCGATCGCCGGTCACGATCGTCACCGGCACGCCCGCCGTGCGCGCCTGCTCGGCCAGCGAGGCGATCACGTCGTCGGCCTCGTAGCCCTCGAGCTTCACGTTGCGATAGCCGAAAGCCTCGACCAGCGGTTCCATCGCCGGCCATTGCGCCTTGAGCAGATCCGGTCGCGACCGGCGCCCCGCCTTGTACTCGGCGAACAGCTCGGTGCGCCCCGAGCTGCCCGCGTCCCAGGCGACCATCGTCGGCTGCACCCCATGGTCGGTGACGATCTTCACGAGCATCGAGGAGAAGCCGAAGATCGCGTTCGTCGGCTCGCCCGTGGACGTCGCGATCGACTCGGGCAGCGCGTAGAACGCCCGGTAGACCAGGCTGGGACCATCGATCAGGAACAGGCGGCGCTCCACGCCGAGCACTCTATTAGGCGCCTCGGCCTGCGCCGGCGATGGGACGCGGCCCACTCCGAGAGCGCACATTCCTGACGGCTCGCCACCCGCGCGCGCGAAGGGCCAGCCGAAAGACACATCCCTAACCAGATCGACGCAAGGCGAGAGGCCCGAAGCAAATAACATGCCGAGCCGCCCGACTGCTCGGCCGGCCATCCCAGGAGACTCAGTGAGCGTCACACCCAGCGCGCAGTACCGCCTGACCATCCGCGTCAAGATCGACGAGCAGCAGGGCATGCTCGGCCAGGTCACCGACATGATCGGCGAGCAGGGCGGGATGGTCGTCGCCGTCGACCTCGTCGAGGCCGGCGCCGGCCACAGCGTGCGCGACATCGTCGTGGACGCCAGCAACCGCGACCATTGGAACCGCATCCTCTCGACGATCGGCTCGCTGGCCGGGGTCGAGGTGATCGACACGACCGACCGCACCTTCCTGCTGCACGTCGGCGGCAAGATCGAACAGCGCAACAAGCATCCGCTGAAGACGAGGGACGACCTCTCGATGGCCTACACACCCGGCGTGGCAAGGGTGTGCACCGCGATCAAGGACGATCCCGACAAGGCCTTCCAGTACACGATCAAGCGCAACACCGTGGCCGTCGTCTCCGACGGCACAGCGGTGCTCGGCCTCGGCGACATCGGGCCGGCCGCGGCGATGCCGGTGATGGAGGGCAAGGCCTGCCTGTTCAAGGAGTTCGCGGGCGTCGACGCCTTCCCGATCTGTCTCGACACGAAGGACACGGACGAGATCGTGCGCGCCGTGACGCTGATCGCGCCCGCCTTCGGCGGGATCAACCTCGAGGACATCTCCGCGCCGCGCTGCTTCGAGATCGAGGAGCGCCTCAAGCGCGACCTGGACATACCGGTGTTCCACGACGACCAGCACGGGACCGCGGTGGTCGTGATGGCGGCGCTGCTGAACGCGGTCAAGCTGACTGGCCGCGGCATGCCCGAGCTGAAAGTGCTCGTCATCGGCCTCGGCGCGGCCGGGGTCGCCGTCACGAAGATCATGCTCGAGGCTGGCGTGCGCGACATCATCGGCGCCGACTCGCGCGGGGCGCTCAGCACGCGGCGCGAGGACTACCTCGACGGCACCATGAGCCAGATCAAGCGCTGGTACGCGGAGTCGACCAACCGCGAGGCGCGCGTCGGGGCGCCCGCTGAGGTGATCGAGGGCGCCGACCTGCTCGTCGGCCTCTCCGGCGCGCGCGCGCTGCCCGTCGAGGCGCTGGCCAAGATGAACGACGACGCGATGGTGTTCGCGATGGCCAACCCCAACCCCGAGGTGATCCCCGAGGAGGCCGCTCCCTACGTGCGCATCATGGCCACAGGCCGCTCGGACTACCCGAACCAGATCAACAACGTGCTGTGCTTCCCCGGGATCTTCCGCGGCGCGCTCGACGTGCGCGCGAAAGCGATCACCGAGGAGATGAAGATGGCCGCCGCCAAGGCGATCGCGGCGATCGTCGCCGAGCAGGAGCTGCGCGACGACTACATCATCCCGTCGGTCTTCAATCGCGACGTCGCGCCGGCCGTGGCCGCCGCCGTCGCCGAGCAGGCGCGCGCGAGCGGCAACGCCCTCGCCGGCCAGGAGGTCGGCTTCGCGCAGGGCGATACGCTGACCGGGATGGGCGAGCAGCGAGCGCACACCAACAACTGACGGCTCGGAAGGGACCAGGGACCGCTGATGCGCGTGACGGTCACAGGAGCGACGGGTCTGATTGGCCCCCGGGTCGTGGCGGCGCTGAGAGCGCGCGGTGACGAGGTGACCGTGCTATCGCGCGATCCCGAGCGCGCTCTGAGCCGGCTCGAGCACTCCACGCGGCCACCAACCCTCGCGGACGGCGCGCCCGTCGCTCTGCGGGCGCTGCGCTGGGAGCCGATGCGCGAACCCGCGCCAAGCGCCGCGCTGGCGGGACGCGACGCGCTGGTCCACCTCGCGGGCGAGAACGTCGCGCAGCGTTGGACCGCCAGCGCGAAGCGGGAGATCCGCGAGAGCCGCGTGACCGGCACGAGGCATCTCGTGCGGGCGCTCGGCGCGCTTGGCGACTCCGAGCGTCCGCGTGTGCTCCTGAGCGCGTCGGCGATCGGATACTACGGAGCCCACGGGGACGAGCCGATCGACGAGGAGGCGCCCGCCGGAGCCGACTTCCTCGCGCAGACATGCGCTGCCTGGGAGGACGAGGCCGTGGCCGCCGAGCGCTTCGGCGTGCGCGTCGTGAGGATGCGCACCGGGGTCGTGCTCGACCGCGTCGGTGGCGCGCTCGCCAAGATGCTGACCCCCTTCAGGCTCGGCGTGGGCGGGCCCGTGGCGGGCGGGCGCCAGTACGTCTCCTGGATCCATCCCGACGACCTCGTGGGGATGACGCTCGCCGCCCTCGACGGGGACCGCTGGAGCGGGCCGGTGAACGCGACCGCCCCGCGGCCCGAGCGCAACCGCGATCTCTCAAAGGCGCTAGGGCAGGTCCTGCGGCGGCCCGCGCTGCTGCCGGTCCCGGGTGCCGCGCTGCGGCTGCTCTACGGCGAGATGGCGGAGATCGTCACGAGCGGCGCGCGTGTGCTGCCCGCGCGCGCGCTGGTGCTGGGCTACGAGTTCAGCCACCCGCGGCTGGACTCGGCGCTGCGTGCCGCGCTCGCGCCGGGCTGAGCGCGATCGTCGCTCAGCGTGGGGCTTCAAAGGCACGCCACAGCACCGGCTCGCCTTTGACGACCCGGTCGATCGCGTAGCTGGCCAGCGTGCTTTCACCGCTCGGCCGCATCGAGTAGACGCCGAGCACCGACGCGCGATCGTGGGTGGCAAAGAAGTGGTCGATCACCGCCTGACGGTTGTCCCCCTGCTCGCCGGCTGAACGGATCGCGGCCAGCACGACGCTCATCGCCTCGTACCCGTACAGGACGTACGGTTCCGGTGAGGGCGCGAAGCGATGGCTGTACCGCGCGAGCACGCGCTGGGCGGACGCGGGATACAGACGCGCGGCGAGCACGGGCGAGCCGACAAACGTCGCGCTCTCGCTCGCTCCGAGATTCGAGGTGAACACGGTGTTCAGCATCGCGCCGGACGCGAGCAGCGACAGACCCGGGACGGCCGCGGGTCAGCTGACGGGCGAGCAGTGCGGCTTGACTCGTGGCGGTCGCGCTGAGGAAGACGGCCTGAACGCGATTTTCGGCGACCTTCGCGACCTCGCCCGTGAAGCTCGAGCCCGGCAGAATCGTGACGGTGTCCTGGCCCCTCACTTCGATCCCGGCGCGTTCGGCGTCGGCCGCCACGATCTGGGCGAGCGGCCCGTCGAACGGGTCCTGGTCGGCGATCACGTACAGACGGCGCACTTTCAGCCTGCGCAGGAGCGCGACCTGCGCCGCCGCCTGCACCGGATCGCCAGGGGCGACGCGCCCAAATGTGCGCCGCCCGCCCAGATAGAAGCGTTCGGGCTCGCCCTGACCCGCATCGAGCGAGGAGGTCAGGCCGACATACGGGCTGGCTGGGCTGACCTGGAGGATGCCGGCGGCGTTGGTGAGCGGCAGCGAGACCGCCGTGGCGCCGGAGTTGAAGTCGCCCAGATAGGCGATCGTGGTGCGATCCTGCGCCGCCGCCTTCGCGTTGGCGGCGGTCACTCCCGGATCCCACTCGCCGCTGGTTGGGCTGGAGTCGTCGAGCGAGACATAGCTCACCGTGAAGCCGCCGACGCGGCCTCCCGCGTCGGCGAGCGCGAGCTTCTCGCCGCCGACGATCTGCTGTGAGATGCCCGCCGCGGGGCCCTGCAGGGGGAGGCTCGAATAGACCGTCAGCTGCTTGCCGACGCTCTGCGCGGCAGGCGAGGCTCCGACGCCTCCACACCCAGCCAGCGCCCCCATGAGGGCGAGAGCGGCGAGGCCAGGGCACAGCCAGCGCGCGCGCACCACCGGATGACTAGTCGCCGTGGCGGCCCGGGAGGTAGCCGGCGATGATCTTCACAGAGGCGCCAACGACGATGATCAGCGTGGCGAGCATGAACGAGTCAAAGCCCTTGGCGCCGAGCGCCCACAGCACGATCCAGAGGATCAGGCCGGCGGTGACGGTGAGTACCAGTCCCATAGCGTGCAGAATCCTATAACAGCCCGTCGCGGGCCACCCCCACCCAAGCCGACGGGAGCGCGACTGGCCGGTCTCTGGGAAGGCTAGGACGACAGGACCGCCGACAGCTCGGCGACGACATCTCCCACGGCCCCCGCCGGATCGTCGGCCTCGGCGGCGGCGCGTACCAGTCGTGTGCCGACGATCACACCGTCGGCGCCGGCAGCGGCCGCCTGCAGCGCGTGCTCGGGCGTGGATATCCCAAAGCCGAGCGCCACGGGCGCCTCGGTGCTCTGCTTCGCGCGCGCCACGATCTCGGCGAAGCGATCGGAGAGCGCCGCGCGCTCGCCCGTCGTGCCGACGACCGAGACCGTGTAGAGGAAGCCGCGCGCTCGCGCCCCGATCTTGCCAAGACGCTCCGACGGCGTCGTCGGCGCCACCAGCGGCACGAGCGCGACACCGTGCGCATCGCAGGCGGCCAGCACCGGCGGGGCCTCCTCGAATGGCAGATCGGGCACGATCAAGCCGCTTGCGCCCGTGCGCGCAAGACGCTCGACGAACGCCTCGGCGCCGGGCGCGAGCACCATGTTGGCGTAGCACATGAGCACGACCGGCACGCGCGGGGCGAGCGCTCGCGCCACCTCGAGCACGCCCGCGAGGCTAGCCCCCGCCGCAAGCGCTCGCGTGCCCGCCGCGTGGATGACGGGGCCGTCGGCGAGCGGGTCGGAGTAAGGCACGCCCAGCTCGAGTAGGTCAGCGCCGGCTTGGATGCAGGCGTGCCCGACCCACGCCGACTCCTCGAGCGTTGGAAAGCCGCCCATCAAATACGGCATCAACGCAGCGCGCTTGCCACTCGTGGCAAACGCCTGCGCGATGCGATCGACACCCGTGGTCGCGGTAGCGCTCACAGCCTGATCCCACCGACGAGAAGGGCGATCTGGGTCGCGAGCGCGGCGACCGGCCTCACTTGCTGTCTCTGGCGCGGCGGCGAACCTTGTCTCCCAAAAAAATAGTCAGCTCGCACTAAGCACCTCCGCCAGGTCCTTGTCCCCTCGCCCGGACAGGCACACGAGGTCGAGCTCGCCATCCTTCTGGGCGAGCGTCCAGGCGAGCGCGTGCGCCGTCTCGAGCGCCGGGATGATCCCCTCCAGGCGCGAGACCTCGCGGAACGCCGCGAGCGCCTGAACGTCGGTGACCGCCTCGTAGCGCGCGCGACCGCTGTCGCGCAGAAAGGCGTGCTGCGGGCCGGTGCCCGGGTAGTCGAGGCCCGCGGAGATCGAGTGCGCCTCGGTTATCTGACCCTCCTCGTCCTGCATGACCGCCGAGAGCGCGCCGTGCAGGACGCCCGCACGGCCCCCAACCGTCAGCGGGGCGCCGTGACGCTCGGTGTCGATGCCATCGCCGGCCGCCTCGACGCCGACCAGAGCGACCCCATGATCATCCAGGAAGGCGGTGAAGATGCCGAGCGCGTTGGAGCCTCCGCCGACACACGCCACGACGCGCGCCGGCAAGCGGCCCTCGCGCTCGAGCAGCTGCGCGCGCGCCTCGTCTCCGATCACGCGCTGCAAGTCGCGCACCAGCGCCGGGTATGGCGCGGGGCCGACGACAGATCCGATCACGTAGTGCGTGTCCCCCACGTTGGTGACCCAGTCGCGGATCGCCGCCGAGGTCGCCTCCTTCAGCGTCCGCGCGCCGGCGTCGACCGCGTGCACGCGCGCGCCGAGCAACTCCATCCGCTGCACGTTGGGGGCCTGGCGGCGTGTGTCCTCGCTGCCCATGTAGATCACGCACTCCAGGTCCAGCAGCGCGCACACGGTCGCCGTCGCGACGCCGTGCTGGCCGGCGCCGGTCTCGGCGATGACGCGGCGCTTGCCCATGCGCTTGGCCAGGAGCGCCTGCCCGAGCGCGTTGTTGAGCTTGTGCGAGCCGGTGTGGTTGAGGTCCTCGCGCTTGAGGTACACAGGGCGACCCACCCGCTCTGAGAGACGCTCGGCACGGTACAGCGGCGTCGGGCGTCCCGCGAAGTCGCGCAGCAGGCGCTCGAGCTCGGCGTGGTAGGCGGGGTCGGCGCGCGCCTGCGTCCACGCCAGCTCCAGCTCGGCCAGCGCCGGCATCAAGGTCTCGGGGACGTACTGGCCGCCGTAGCTGCCGAAGCGGTGCTCGACGCCGCCGCCGGTCGCCCGACCGGTTGCGCTCGGGTTCACGCCGGCGACCCTACCGACGGCGCATCCTCAGCCGCGGGCTCGACGGGGTGGGCCGGCTCGACGGGCGGCTCGACCGCTTGCGTGGGCTCAGTGGTTTGCGCCGACCTGCTGGGCACGCCGAGCGGGACTCGCTCGACGGCGGTGAGGAAATCGCGCAGTCTGGCTGGATCCTTGCGCCCTGGGGCGCTCTCGGTGCCGCTGGCGGTGTCCACGGCAAAAGGCCGCACGCGCTCGATCGCCTCGATCACGTTGCCAGGATCAAGGCCTCCGCTGAGGATCAACGGGGTCTTCGAGCGCCGCCCGGCGAGCAGCTTCCAGTCGAACGTCTCGCCGGTCCCGCCTCGCAGCCCCTCGCGGCCGGGCTCGGCGGAGCGCGCGTCCAGCAGGTGGAAGTCGGTGTGGAAGCGAGCGGCGTCGCGGATGTCGCCGATGTCGGATATCTGCAGCGCCTTGACGATGCGCGCGCCGGTGCGACGCGCCGCCTCGCCGCAGAACGCCGGGCCCTCGTCGCCGTGCAGCTGCAGCAGCGTCAGACCGAGCTGCTCGCTCACGTCGACGATCCGCTCCATGTGCGCATTGACGAACACGCCGCACAGCTCGACCCTGCGACGCAGGGCCGCGGCGATCAGCTGCGCCTCGGCGAGCGAGCACCTGCGCGGGCTCGGCTCGTAAAAGACCATGCCGACCGCCCAAGCCCCCAGCTCGACCGCGAGCTCGGCGTCCTCGAGCCGCGTGATCCCGCAGATCTTCACTCTTGTCGGGGTGTCAGACATGACCCCAACGGTAGCGGTCCCGCAAGACCGCGAGGGCTGCCAGCCTACCCTTCGGGAGTGTTGGCGCTTTTGATCGAGTTGGGCCGCGCGGTGAGCGTCACTTTGACGGTCTTGTGTTCATAGCTGCCGTTGCCGGTGGCGCGCAGCACTTCGATCGAGATCGATTCACCGGGTTTCTTGGAGGCGACCAGCTTGGAGAGGTCTTCGGCGCTCGTGATCGCCTTCTGGTCGACCTTCACGACGATGTCCCCGCCGACCGCGACCTTGCCGCCTGAGGTCTGCACTTCGAGGTTGCCTCCACGAATGCCGGCCTTGGCGGCGGGCGTGCCACCTTCGACGGTCTCCACCAGCGCGCCGCTCTTGACCGGCAGGTTGAGCGCCGAGAGCGAGCCGTCGATCGTGAGCGTGCTCACGCCGAGGTAAGCGCTGCGCACGGTGCCGCCCTTCTCGAGCTGGGAGAGCTCAGACTTGGCCGTGTCGATCGGGACCGCGAAGCCGATCCCGACGCTGCCGCCGCCGCTGCCGCCCGTCTCGATTTGAGAGTTGATCCCGATCACTTCGCCGGCCGCGTTCAGCAGCGGTCCACCGGAGTTGCCGGGGTTGATCGGCGCGTCGGTCTGCAAGACGTTGTCGATCTGGAAGCCGTTGGGCGCGGTGATCTGGCGCTGGAGAGCCGAGACGACGCCGGTCGTGAGCGTGCGATCGAGCCCGAAGGGATTGCCGATCGCGAGCACCGGGTCGCCGACTTGCGCTTTGCTCGAGTTCCCAAGCGTCAGCGGGTGCAGCGTCAAGCCTTCGGTGGGTATGCGCAGCACCGCGAGATCGTTGGAGGGATCCTTGCCGACGACTTTCGCTTCGACCGCCTTGCCATGTTCGAAGCTCACCATCACCTTCACAGCGCTCTCGACGACGTGGTAGTTGGTGAGGATCGTGCCGTCTTTGTTGATGACGAAGCCCGATCCCGTCGCCGTGCCCTGCTGCTGGCTTTCGCCGCCGAAGCCGAACGGCGATTCGGTTTGGCGCACGATCGTCGAAGTCACGAACGCGACGCCGGGGGCGTCCTTCTCATAGATCTGGTGCGGCGTAAGGCCGCCGGCGCTCTGCTGGGAGGCGTTCGACGGGGCGATCGGCGCCGCCTGCACCACGGTCGTGACCGTCTTCTGAGAGGCGCCAAGGCCTCCAGTGGCGGCGATCACCACGACGACGATCCCCCCGCCGAGAAGGGCCGACACGAACGGGATGGCAAACATACGCTTCATCGACAGTGAGGATGACTGGTCGCGATCAACGCGAACTAAAGAGGACCGCTTGAATTTATAAAAGGTTTGGAACCCTGTTCGTTCCCCCGTCCTCCATGCGCCTGTGAGCCCCCCAACAGTGCGGCGATCCCCTCCCGCGGATCGGGGGCGCGCATCAGGCTCTCTCCAACGAGCACGGCGGCGACTCCCTGACGCTCGAGCTCGGTCAGCTGCTCGGCGGTGGCGATGCCCGACTCCGAGACCACCGTCGCGCCCGCCGGCATCAGCGGAAGCAGGCGCGAGGTGCGAACCAGCTCGACGGTGAAGTCGCGCAGATCGCGATTGTTGACCCCGATCAGCGTCGCCCCGACGTCGGCCGCGCGCGCCAGCTCCTCGCCGTCGTGAACCTCGACGAGCACGTCCAGGCCAAGGCCCGTCGCCCGCGCGTGCAGAGCCGCCAGAGCGGCCTGGTCGAGGGCGGCGACGATCAGCAGCGCCGCGTCGGCGCCCGCCACAAGCGCCTCGTAGAGCTGGTAGGGGTCGACGACGAAGTCCTTGCGCAGGATCGGCAGCCCGCACGCGGCGCGAGCGACTCGCAGGTCCTCGAGCGACCCTTCGAAGTTGGGGCCCTCGGTCAGCACCGACAGCGCGCTTGCCCCGCCGCGCTCGTACGCCTTGACGATCTCAGCTACGCTCGCGCCCTCGCGCAGCGGCCCCGCCGAGGGCGAGCGGCGCTTGAACTCAGCTATCACGCCGATCCCGGGACGCGCCAGCGCTTCGTGGAAGCGACCGGGGGCGCCGTTCGAGCGACGCGCCGTGGCTGACGCGGCTTGCGCTTCGAGCGCGCCCAGTGGAAGCTCGCGCTTGCGCCGCTCGATGGTCGCGCGCGTCTCGGCGAGGATCCGCTCGAGCACGGTCGGCCGACTGAACGCCGCCGATCCAGGGGCTTGGGCGGGCGTCATGCTCGACCTGCTCGCGTGAGCACCATGCTCGACCTGCTCGCGTGAGCACCATGCTCGACCTGCTGCGCAGGAGTCATCCCGCGACCTGCTCAGGCGCGTGCCTGTGGCTGGCCCGCACGTACCGCTCGAGCGCGGCGGCGGCGGCCCCCGAGGCGATCGCCTCGCGCGCGGCCTCGACGCCGTCGGCGATGCTCTCGGCCACTCCACCCGCGTAGATGGCGGCGCCGGCGTTGATCAGCACGAGGTCGGCGCGAGGGCCATGCTCGCCTGAGAGGACCGCCTGCGTGACCTGTGCGTTCTCCAGCGGCGAGCCACCGCCGAGCAGTGGGTCCGAGGGGTCCGCAAGCTCGATGCCGACATCCCGCGGGGCGAGCGTGTAGCGGGTGAGCTCCTCGCCGTCCACCTCTACGACTTGCGTGGCCGCCGAGGTGGAGACCTCGTCGAGCCCGTCCTCGCCAGCCACGACGAGCACGCGCCGCACCCCCAGCCGCGCGAGCGCTCCCGCGATCGTGTCGAGGAAGCCGGCGTCGGCCACGCCGATCAGCTGGCGGGTTGCTCCCGCGGGGTTGGTCAGCGGGCCCAGCAGGTTGAAGATCGTTCGCACCGCCAGCTCGCGTCGGACGGGGACGACGAAGCGCGTGGCCTGATGGTGGGCGGGCGCGAACATGAAGCCGAAGCCTGCCTCCTCGATGCACATCGCCACGCCCCGCGGGCCCAAGTCGATGCGTGCGCCGAGCGCCTCGAGCAGGTCGGCGGAGCCCGACGAGCTCGTGGCGGAGCGATTGCCGTGCTTGGCCACAGCGCAACCAGCGCCGGCGGCGACAAGCGCAGCCGTCGTGGAGACGTTGAACGTGCGTCTTCCCCCGCCCGTGCCGGCTGTGTCGAGCAGATCGACGCGCTCTGTCGGCACGTGCTCCGCCAGCTCGCGCATAGTGCGGGCGAGCCCAGCGAGCTCGTCGACCGTCTCCCCCTTGGTGCGCAACGCGATCAGGAAGGCGGCGATCTGGGTCTCCGAGACCTCGCCGTGCATGATCTCGGCGAGCACCCCCGAAGCCTCCTCCGAGCTGAGGTCGCGGCGCGAGGCGAGCGCGTCGATCGCGCGTGTCAGGACGGGATTGGGCATTACCCAGATCGTGACCCGATGTCGATGCCCGCCCACATGGTGTGCGCTCTTTTCCGAATTTTACGATAGTACATACTTTTATATATACAACGGTGTTCTCATATCTTGTTTGCGATATCCGCCAAGGCGCTACGGCGTGGCCAAGCGCCTTCCGCCAGAAAGTTGGCAAGCAGCTGCTTGCCTTGCTCGGTGAGCACCGACTCCGGGTGGAACTGCACGCCCTCGGCGGGCAGCTCACGGTGACGCAACGCCATCAGCACACCGCCACCGTGCGCCGATGCCTCCAGGCAGTCAGGCAGCTCTTCTGCCACCACGAGCGAGTGGTAGCGCCCGACCGTCAGTGGCGAGGAGAGCCCCTCGAAGATCGTGCGCCCGTCGTGCTCGATCGTCGTGGCCTTGCCGTGAACGGGAGCGTGCAATTGCACGCTCCCCCCGAACGCTTGCGCGATCGACTGGTGGCCTAGGCACACGCCGAGCGTCGGGATCCCCGCCTCGGGCATCCTGCGGGCCACCTCGAGCGAGATGCCCGCCTCGTTGGGGGTGCAAGGGCCTGGGGAGATCACGCAACGCTCGTAGCCGCCGTCAAGCAGCTCCTCCACGGTGGCTCTGTCGTTGCGCACCGCATTCACCTCGGCGCCCAGCTCCCCCAGATACTGGACAAGGTTGTAGGTGAACGAGTCGTAGTTGTCGATGACGAGCACTCGCATAGTCACGCCCAGTCCTCCTGCCGACAGGCAAGCTCGACCGCCTTGATCACCGCCGAGGACTTCGCCACAGACTCCTCGTACTCGTACGCGGGCTTCGCGTCGGCGACGGTGCCGCCCCCGGCCTGCACGTGCGCGATGCCGTCCTTCACGACGACAGTGCGAATGTGGATGGCGGTGTCGAGGTCGCCGGTGTAGCTGAGATAGCCGATCGCGCCGCCATAGCCGCCGCGCTTGACCGGCTCGAGCTCGTCGATGATCTGCATCGCGCGCACCTTCGGCGCGCCCGAGAGCGTCCCCGCCGGCAACACCGAGCGCAACGCGTCCATCGCGCCGACGTCCTCGCGCAACGTGCCCGAGACCGAGGAGACGATGTGCATCACGTGGCTGTAGGTCTCGACCTCCATCAGCTCGTCCACGACGACGCTGCCGTACTCGCACACCCGGCCGAGGTCGTTGCGGCCGAGGTCGACGAGCATCACGTGCTCGGCGCGCTCCTTCTCATCGTCCAGCAGCTCGCCCGCGATGCGCCGATCGTCCTCGGGGGTCGCGCCGCGCGGGCGCGTGCCCGCGATCGGGCGCGTCGAGACGTGCCGGCCCGTGACGGTGAGCAGCGGCTCAGGGCTCGCGCCCGCGACCTGGAAGTCGCCGAAGTCGAGGAAATACATGTAGGGGCTGGGGTTGACGGTGCGCAGCCCTCTGTATATGGAGAAGGCCTCGACCGGCGCCTGCGCCGACCAGCGCTGCGAGGGCACCACCTGGAAGGCATCCCCGGCATGGATGTACTCCACGATCCGCCCCACCATCCCCTCGAAGCGCTCGCGCGGCATGTTCGACTCGAAGCGCGGCAATGTCGAGGCAGGCGCCCGTGCGATCCGCGTGTGTCGTGGGACGGGCCCGTCCAGGCACGAGCGAACTTCGGCGATCGTGTGCGCCGCGGCCTGCTGAGCCTGCTCGAGATCCGACTCGGCGTCGAGGTCGGCGTTCGCGAGAATCGTGATCGTGTGCTTGAGATGGTCAAACGCGACCAGCGCGTCTGTGAGCATCAGCGCCATGTCCGGCAGCCCGAGCAGATCGGGGTTGGGATCCCCCAGCGGCTCCACTGTGCGCACAAGGTCGTAGCCGAAGAAGCCGACGGCGCCACCGTTGAATGGCGACCCATCGACCAGGTCTCCAAGCGGCGCCTGCCTGCAACCGGCAACTGCCGCGGCCGCGAGCGCGTACGGGTCCCCAGGGTCGCCGAGCGACCAGCGCAAGACCGAGCGCGGACGGAAGCCGATGAACGAGTAGCGACCCATGCGCTGACCCTGCTCGGCGGACTCCAGCAGGAACGCCGGCTCGCCCGGCGCGAGCTCGCGCAGCTTCAGGAACGCCGAGACCGGCGTCTCGCAGTCGGCGATGAACGTCTCGCACAGCGGAATCAAGTTGTGGGCGCCCGCGGGCGCCTGCGCAGCCGCGCCGCTGACCGGGCTCATCGCGGGCACGCTCCGCTCGCCAAACGAGCCGCGCCAGCTGACAACACGCTCCGCACGCAAGGGCCGGCCGTCATCGAGCTCACGCTCCGCACACGCTACCGTCGGCGCTCATCGAGCACGCGCTCGGCGTCTGAGAGGGAGTGCCCGCGGCTGTGCAGCAGCACGAGCAGGTGATAGACGAGATCGGCCGCCTCTTCGTCGACGCGCTCGTCGCTCTCCTCGCGCGCGGCGCGGGCGACCTCCTCGGCCTCCTCCATCACCTTCTCGCCGATGCGCCCCGGATCGTCGAGCAGCTCGACCGTGTAGGAGCCCGCGGGCCGCTCGCGCGCACGGTCGCGCAGCGTGCGCTCGAGCGCCGGCAACGTCTCGTGCGGAGCGCCCCGCTCGAGCTCGCCGCGGTGAAAGCAGGTGCGCTCGCCGGTGTGGCAGGCGGGGCCCGCCGGCTCCACGAGCGCAAGTAGAGCGTCGCCGTCGCAGTCCACCCGCAGGGCGCGAACCGCCTGCGTGTTGCCGCTCGTGGCGCCCTTGTGCCACAGCTCCTGGCGCGAGCGGCTCCAAAGGTGGAGCTCGCCAGTGGCGCGCGTGCGCCGCAGCGCTAGCTCGTTCATGTACGCGAGCGTCAGCACCTCGCCGGTCGTCCAATCCTGCACCACGCAGGGCACGAGGCCACGCTCGTCGTAGACGAGAAGCCCCTCGACGGAGGTGTCTACCGCTGTGCTCATCACGCGGATTGTAGGTTGCAAAGCGACAATGGCCTCTCTGCTTGAACGCAAGCTGATCGTCGTGACGGGCAAGGGCGGCGCCGGCAAGACCACCATGGCATGCGCGCTCGGCCTGCTGGCGGCCGAGCGCGGGCTGCGCACGATCGTGGTCGAGCTCGGCGACCAGCACCGCATCTCAGACCTGTTCGCCGCCGCGGAGCCCCATTCCGGCCCCGGCGACCCACGGCGCGGCCGCCACGCCCACGACGGCCGCCACGCCCACGACGGCCGCCACGCTGGGGAGATCAAGCTACAGGAGGGCCTGTGGAGCACATCAATCGACCCCGAGCAGGCGCTGTTCGAGTGGCTGCGCACGCTCGGCGGACGCTTCTCCGTGAAGATGCTCGCCGCCAGCAGCACGTTCCAGTACTTCGCAGCCGCCGCTCCCGGCGCGAAGGAGCTGGTGAGCTTGGTCAAGCTGCGCGAGCTGTGCGAGCGCAAAGACGCAGGCAAGAGCGCGTCAGACGATGCCCATAGCGACCAGCAGAGCAGAGCGCACGCCTACGACCTGGTCGTGCTTGACGCGCCCGCCACCGGTCATGCGCTCGCGATGCTGCGCTCGCCGCAGACGTTCGCCGCGATCGTGCGCGCCGGGCCACTCGCTGAGCAGGCGAAAGGGGTGCGGGAGCTGCTCGAAGACCCGCAACGCAGCGGCTACGTGGCCGTGGCGCAGGGAACGGAGATGGCGGTCTCAGAGACGCTCGAGCTCGAGCAAGGCTTGCGCCGGCACCTCGGTCGTGACCTCGACGCCGTCGTCGTCAACGGGGTTGCGCCACGACGCTTCACTAAGCGTGAGCTCACCCTGATCGAAGCCGCCGACGAGCGCTCACGCGCAAAGCCCGCGGCGGCCGGCAGCTCACCCGACGAGCCCGCTCGGGGCAGCGACGCCGAGCCGATCGGCGACGCGCCTCTGACGCGCTCCGCGGCTCGCACCGCCCGCGCCGCATACGAGCGCTCGCGGGCTCAGCAGAGCCAGATCGCGCGACTGCGCCGGCAACGACTCGCCGACGGCATGCCACCTGGGATCGCGACGATCCCGTTCGTCTTCCTCCCCACGCTCGAGCTGGCGACGGTGCGAGACATCGCGACACGCCTTGAGCGCAGGCTGTAGCGCAAGCCTTCAGGGCAGCTTTCCGCACCAGCTTGGACATCGACTCGAATCGGCGCCGGGCAACCGCCTGGCTCAGGTGATCCCGAGCCGGTCGAGCAGACCCTCGTCGCCACGCCAGTCGCGCCGCACGCGCACCGACAGATCGAGGTGCACATGACTGTCGAGCTCGCGCTCGATCTCCTTGCGCGCGGCCGAGCCGATCGCCTTGATCATGCGACCCTGAGCGCCGACCACGATCCCCTT
The DNA here is from genome assembly GCA_963764655.1 of uncultured Solirubrobacterales bacterium. GTDB lineage: Bacteria > Actinomycetota > Thermoleophilia > Solirubrobacterales > Solirubrobacteraceae > Palsa-744. The sequence goes on along the minus strand of CAVXTI010000001.1, from coordinate 116,326 downwards.
CTGCGACTCACTCTCCACCCAGATGAGCGCGCGCACCCGCACCAGCCCCTCGCGCGGGCGCTCCACCTCTTCGACGATCGTCTCGACGGCGTGCGGGAGCTCCTGAAAAGTGCGTCTTATGACCGCCTCGCGCACGAGCTCAGCGAGCAGCAGGGCCACAGGCTGGTCCGAGATCGCCCGTGGGGGGAACATGAACGGCCCGGCCGGCATCAGCTCGGCAAGATGCTCGACGAGCACGGGCACTCCCTTGCCGGTGCGCGCGGAGATCGGGAAGATCTCCTCACCCACGTCGAGCTGCGCCGCCGCCGAGAGCACCGCCACCGTGGCCGCCCGGTCGAGCCGGTCGACCTTGTTGACCACGATCGTGACCGGCGCCTCCCCCTCCGCGAGCGCCTGCGCGATATAGCGGTCGCCGGGGCCCACGCCCTGCTCGCCGTTGAGCACGAGCAGCGCCGCGTCCGAGCCCGCAAGCTCCTCGCGCACCCGCCCCGCCATCCGCTCGGTGAGGGCGTCGCGGGGACGTTGCACGCCGGGAAGGTCGACCAGCACGAGCTGGCGGCGCCCGTCGGTGCGCACCCCCCTGATCGCCCGCCGCGTGGTCTGGGGACGGTCGGAGACGATCGCGACCTTGCCGCCGACGATCGCGTTGACAAGCGTCGACTTTCCGACATTGGGGCGACCCGCCAGCGCGACAAAGCCACTCTTGGTCAAGGGCCGCTCCACCGCACGATCTCCGCCTGCAACGCGAGCATCTCGCCATCGTCGGCCTCGTGATCCATTCCGACCAGGTGCAGCGCACCGTGGACGATCGCCTCGCTCACGTCGACCGTGTGCTCAGGGCAGATCACGATGTCGCCGAGCTCGCGCGGCACGCCCTCGCCCGGCGCGCCAGGATCAGCGCCGTCGACTGGGAACGAGAGCACGTCGGTCGGGCCGTCCTTGCCGCGGTGCTCGCCGTTGAGCGCCGCCATTCGCGCGGTATCGACGAACTCGACCGCGATATGGCCATCCTGCACTCCGGCGGAGGCGAGCGCGAGCGCGCACAAGCGCTGCACCGTGCACTGCGGGAGCGGGCCGCCGATCAGCCGCGCGCCGAAGACCTCGACCTCGAGCATCGACCGGACGTCAGGCCCGGCGCTCGGCCGGACGCAGCTCCGGCGCGTCGCGCCGACTGTGCTCGTCGTAAGCCTCGACGATCCGTTGCACGAGCTTGTGGCGCACAACGTCCTCGCCTCCGAAGCGCACGAACTCGATGTCCTCGATCGCCTCGAGCACCTCCCCGACCGCGACCAGCCCGGAGCGCTGCTCTCGCGGCAGGTCGACCTGGGTGACGTCGCCGGTGACCACCATCTTCGAGCCGAACCCGAGCCTGGTCAGGAACATCTTCATCTGCTCCGGCGTCGTGTTCTGCGCCTCGTCGAGGATCACGAACGAGTCGTTGAGCGTGCGCCCGCGCATGAACGCCAGCGGAGCGATCTCGATCACACCGCGCTCGAGATGCTGGGAGACCTTCTCGGGGTCGAGCATGTCGTGCAGCGCGTCGAACAGAGGGCGCAGGTAGGGATCGACCTTCGCCATCAAGTCACCCGGCAGGAAGCCAAGGCGCTCGCCCGCCTCCACGGCTGGACGCGTGAGGATGATGCGGTTGACCTCATGGCGCGAGAGCGCGGCAGCCGCCATCGCGACCGCGAGGAACGTCTTGCCCGTGCCGGCGGGCCCCACGCCGAACGTGACCGTGCTCGAGCGAATCGAGTCGATGTAGCGCTTCTGGTTGACGGTCTTCGGGGCGACGCTCAGGCCGCGGTGCCTCCAAACGACGTCCTCGAGCACGCGCGCCGGCGATTCATGCGCGTCGAGCGCGCCGGTGACAGCGGCGATCGTGCCTGGGGCGATCTGGTGGCCGCGAGCGATCAGCTCGGAGAGCTCGCGCACCACGCGCTCGCCGGTGCCGGTCTCCTCCCGCGAGCCGTCCAGCGTCAGCAGGTTCCCACGCAGGAACACCTTGCACTGCAAATGCCCCTCCAGCGCACGGAGCACCGCGTCCTGGCTGCCCGCCAGCTCCGCGGCGACCTCGTTGGGCAGCTCGATCTGGGTCCTCATCGGCCGGGCCGGACCATGCGGCTCGAGGCGAAGGGCCGGCCAGCCAGGCGCCCGCTCATCCGCCGAGCGCCGCCTTGACAAGGCCGGAGACGCGCTTGCCGTCCGCACGCCCGTCGACGGCCGCCATCGCGCTCTTCATCGCAACCCCCATGTCCTTCGGCGACCGCGCGCCGCTGTCGGCAAGCGCCCGCTCGACGATCGTCTGCAGCTCCGCCTCGGATAGATCGGCTGGCAGATAGCCGCCGATCAACTCGCCCTCGGCCTCCTCGCCCGCCGCGAGATCCTCGCGCCCAGCGTCATGGAACGCTCTGGCTGCCTCCAGACGCCGCTTGCGCTCGCGCCGCAGCACGGCCAGCTCGTCCTCAGAGCCCTCCTTAGAGGCCTTCTGCAGCTCGGAGAGGATCATGCGCAGCGCGCCCACGCGCTGCTTCTCACCAGCGCGCATCGCGCTGGTGAGATCGACCTTGACCTCGTCGAGAACCGCCATCGTCAGCTCAGGATACGCCGACGGGGGGAGACTTTTGTGCCGATCCATCGCTTTCGGGCGGCCACAGGGGCGTCGGGCTGCCGAGACGGCCCGGCGAGGAGGCGTCGCGACCGAACAGGAGCGCCACGTTCCAATCCATCAGCAGACGCAGCTTGCGTCCCAACCCTGGCATCAACAGCAGGTGGTACGTGCGCGCCACGAACCACGCGGGAAGCCCACGCCAGCGTACGCCGAGCGTGATCGCCACAGCGCTGTTGTGGCCCAGCTCCGCCACGACGCCGGCGGTGCGATAGCGGAACGGTCGCGGCGGAGCACCCTGGAGAGATGCGGCGATGTTGCGCGCGACCAAGCGTCCCTGACGGATAGCGTGCTGCGCCGTCGGCGGGCATGGCCTCCCAGGCCTTGCCGGGTCGGGCACGGCCGCGCAGTCGCCGATCGCCCACACGCCCGCTCGCATGGCCACCCGCATCTCCCTGTCGGTGAGAATCCGCCCGCTCTCGTCGAGCGGCAGGCCCAGGGACGCGACTACCGGGCTGGGTCGCACCCCGGCGGTCCACACGACGGTGCGCGCGGCGATCCGCTCGCCGCTCGAGAGCGTCGCGTCGCGCGCTGTCACGGCGGCGAGCGTCGTCTCTGTGTTGATCTCGATGCCGCGCCCCAGCAGCTCGCGCGCGGCGAACGCCGATAGGCTCGGCGGCACCTCGGGCATGATCCGCTCGCGCGCCTCGACCAGCACCCAGCGCATGCCCTCCGCGCGGCAACGCGGATACAGCTCGATCGCCTGTGCCGCGAAGTCCTGCAGCTCGGCGAGCCCCTCCAAGCCCGCATAGCCGGCGCCAACGAATACAAAGCCCAGGTACTCGGCACGCAGCGTCGGGTCCTCGAGCGACTCGGCGATGTCAAGGCACCTCAACACCTGGTTGCGCAGCGCGGTGGCGTCAGACAGCGACTTCAGCCCGGTCGCGTGCTCCGCGAGCCCCGGGATCGGCAGCGTGCGCGAGATCGAGCCGAGCGCGACGAGCAGATGGTCGTAGCCGAGCTCGAGCTGCTCGCCATCGATGCGGCGCACCCCGAGCACGCGGCGCTCGGGGTAGGCGCCGGTGACGCTGCCGATCACGAGGTCCGTGTGGCGCAGATGCGAGCGCAGCGCCACCACCACGTGGCGCGGATCGAGCGTGGCGCCCGCGGCCCCCGGGAGCAGTGGCGTGTAGAGCATGAAATTGGCATCGTTCACGAGCGTCACGCGCGCGCTGCGCACCGTCGCGATGCGCTCGAGCGAACGGGCGGCGTAGAAGCCGCCGAAGCCGCCTCCGGCGATCAGGACGCGTGTGGTCACAAGACTCACACTAGACCGGCATTCCGGTCGAGACCAGTGTCACAAGCTTGTCACAAGCTTCTAGCTGGCGCGGTGGCGAGCAGTCCGCGATCGTGGCAGGCGCCGCGGGAGACGCGCGATCGGCAGAATGGGTGGCTGTGAGCGCTTCCATCTACGCCGACGCACTCGCTCCGTTCCTTGCGGAAGGCAAGCTGTTGCGGCCGCCGGATGCCGAAGTCCTCGATGCCCACACCCACCTCGGGCTCGACGAGGACGGCCGCTCGCTCGACCTGGAGACGCTGCTCTCTCAGCTCGACGCCGCCGGGGCGCGTAGGGCATGTGTCTTCCCGCTTCACGACCCGGAGCGCAAGCCCTCCTACAGCCTCCCCAACGACCGCGTGCTGCGCTGGTCGGTCGAAAGCGATGGCAGGCTGATCCCCTTCTGCCGGCTCGACCCCGCCGAAGCGCCCGTCGCCGAGGGGGAGCGCTGCATCGCCAGGGGCGCGCGCGGCATCAAGCTGCATCCACGCGCCCAGGCGTTCGCCTTCGACGGGCCCGAGATGGACAGCATCTTCACGCTCGCCGAAGAGGCGGCCGTGCCGATCCTGATCCACGCCGGACGCGGGATGCCGCCGATCGCCGACGGCTTGGCCGACCTCGCGCTGCGCCACCCCGACGTGGTCTTGATCCTGGCCCACGGCGCGATCTGCGACCAGGGCATCCTCAGCTCGCGCTTGCGCGACCATCCCGGCGTCCTGTACGACACCTCGTGCTTCTTTCCATTCGACGTGATCGAGCTGTTCGCGCGCGTGCCGGCGGAGCGCATCGTGTTCGCCTCAGACCCACCATACGGGCTCACCTCCAGCGGCCTCTACCTGGCGCTGCGCGTGGCAGCCCACGCCGGGCTCGACGAGCGAGCCATCGGCGGCGTCATCGGCGGGACGATGGCGGGACTCGTGGACGGCCGCGGGCTTCCTCCCCTCTCTCCCCCACGCGGAGCGCCCGACATAACGCTGCCGGGCCGTCTCGCGCGCGCCTACGGTTATGGCAGCCTTGCCGGCCCGGCTCTGTTCGCGGGCGCGATCGAACAGGCCCAAGGAATGCTCGACCTCGCGATCGCCGTCTGCCGCGACCCCGAGCCCGGCGTCGTCGGCGACGCGCTCGACGCGATCGGGGCGGCGCTGCTGGCCGCGCGGGCCCTGCTGGACGCGGAGGGCGGCGCACGCCCGGCGCTCGACCTGCTGTTCAGGGCGATGGCGCGCGCGGCGACCGAGCAGCCGCGGCCCGCGTCAGCCACAGCGCGGCCCACTCGCCCCGCTCCCGGCGCGCTCGCTCCCGCAGGCCAAGACGCATAGCGAACGCCTCCGCGACCTCATCGGCCTGCTCGCGCAACAGCCCACTCGCGATCAGCTCGAGCTGCTGGGGCGCTGTGGGCGCAGCTGAGACCGCCATCGTGCCCGCCAGCTCGAGCAGCAGGGGTCGCAACAGGTTCGCGAGCACCACCGTCCGCCCAGAGCGGTGAGCCGGCCGCTCGCTGGTGGTGGGAGCGCGGAGCGCCACGGGCACGCCCCTCCCATCCCCCTCCCCTGCCAGCCACGGCAACGGCTCGCGGCGCAGGTCGAAGCGACGAGCCTCGACCTCCACGCCGTTCACCGCCGCGTTGGCGACGATCGCGCGCACGCTCTCGACGTCGTTGTCCAACGCAAGCACGGGCTTGTAGCCGAGCTTGACCGCCGCGATCGCGAGCACGCCCGAGCCGGACCCAACGTCGAGCACGGCGCCGCGGGCGAAGTCGCTCGCGGCGAGCTCCAGCAGCAGCTCCAGGCACAAGCGCGTCGTGGCGTGCGCCCCCGTGCCGAACGCCTGGGCGGGGTCGATCACGATCTCCAGAGCGCCGGGATGCGCGCTCAGCTGCTCCCAAGGCGGACGCACATGCACCGCCGGGACGGCCCGCCCTCCCAAGCCGCGCCCAGGCGGCTCGATCAGCACAGGCTTGTGAAACTGCTTCCAGCGCTCCGACCAGTCGTCCGGTATCTCGCTCGTCGATATCTCGATCGGCGCGCCACCCGCGACGGCTCTCAGGTCTGGCAGCTCAGGCAGCTCCCCCGGAGAGCCATATACCGCGAATTCAACGACATCTAGCCCATCGGCTTGAAGCAGGTCGACCTCCTCCACACCGCCCGGCGCGAGCTCGAGCAGGTCAGCAAGCACAAGCCCCGCGTCTGCGCGCCTCACGCGCATTGCGAGACGAATCACGCGGCCTGGTGGCGCAAGGCGCGCCGCAACTTCGCTAGCACCGACTCGTCCGAGCGCAGGTTCTCGTCGGTGAGTGTGTCGTTCAGGCGTCCAAGCAGATCGCGCTGAGCGTCGCTGAGACGACGCGGCACGACGACGTTGACGACGACGCGCAAATCGCCGCGGCGCCCACCGCGCAACGAGGGCATGCCCTGGCCCCGCACGGTCAGGACGGCCCCAGGCTGCGTGCCCGCGGGCACATTGATCGGCACCGATGCGTCCAGCGTGGGAACGTCGAGCGTCGCGCCAAGCGAGGCCAACGGCGCGGCCACGTCGAGTGCGGTGATCAGATCGTCGCCTTCGCGCACGAAGCGCTCGTCAGCGCGCACCCGCACGAGCAAGTACAGGTCGCCGGGCGGAGCACCCCGCTCGCCCGCGTGCCCGCGCCCGCTGACGCGGATTCGCTGACCGTCGGCGATGCCGGCGGGAACCGCGACCTGCTCGCTGCGCCTGACCGCCTTCTGCCCACGGCCACGACACTCCGCACACGGGCTCTTTGGAAGACGCCCGTCGCCGTGACAGGCCTCGCACACGCTCGTGCGCATCATCTGCCCGAAGGGTGTCCGCACGACGCTCTGCACCTGGCCGGCGCCTTCGCAGCGCGAGCAGCGCTCGATCGGCGTGCCCGGCTCGGCGCCGTTGCCGTTGCAGTGCTCGCAGCGGTCGATCGCCTCGAAGGAGACATCGACCTTGCCACCGACCCCGGCTTCAAGCAGCGTCATCTGCACGGCAACCGCAATATCCCCACCGAGCGCCGGCCCCGAGCTCGCACCGAATGGGCTACCGCCGCCGAAGAACGCGTTGAACAGGTCGCCGATCGAGCCGAACCCATCGAAGTTGGGGGCGTAGCCGCCGGAGCGCAGGCCTTCGTGCCCGTAGCGGTCGTAGGTGGCGCGACGCTCGGGGTCGGACAGGATCTCGTAAGCCTCGGCGGCCTCCTTGAACTTCTCCTCGGCCTGAGGATCGTGCGCGTTGACGTCGGGGTGCAGCTCGCGCGCGAGGCGACGAAATGCCTTCTTCACCTCCTGCTCGCTCGCGTCGCGGGATACGCCGAGCACGTCGTAGGGGTCGCGGGGAGTGGTGGCGCTCATTGGCTCGTGCTCGCGCCCGTCAGCGCTCGGCGTACGCGTCTTCGACAAAACGCGACAGCTCGTGCGCAGCCTCGCGCACGGTGGCGATCGCGCCCGCATAGTCCATGTGGATCGGGCCGATCACCGACACGGTCCCCAGCTTGCGGCGTGCAAGCCCGTAGCTGGCGGCCACGAGCGCCAGCGAACGCAGAGCTGGCAGCTCGTTCTCGCGGCCGATGCGCACATACACGTCTGACTCGCCAAGCGCGGCACGTAGAACGCGCAGCAAAGCCGCGCGACGCTCGAGCAGGCTCATCAGCTCGTTCATCTGACCGACGTCGCCGATGTCCCGGCTGGAGAGCAGGTGGGCGGCGCCGTCGACGTAGAGCGTGTCCTCGGTTTCGCAAGCCAGGCTCCCGAAGGCAGCGGCGAGCCGATCTACGAAGCCGCGCTCGACGAAGCCCAGACTGGGATCCTCGAGACGCTTGGAGAGCATGCGGGCGCCGAGCCCGAGCCCGACGAGCCGCTCGTTGAGGTATTCGCCGGCCCAGCCCACGAGTCCCTGGTCAACCGGCCCGTCAAACGTCGTCAGCAGCTTGGAGACGCCACCGGTGGAGGTGATCACGACCACCATCACGACCTGCGGCTGCAGAGCGAGCACCTCGACGTGGCGGATCGTCGCCGTGTTGAGGGAAGGCGCCGAGACGACCGCGAGCAGGCTCGTGACTTGAGAGATCGCGACGCTCGTCACGCGCATAGCCTCCTCGATCTCGCGGCGCGTCAGCGACAGGGCAAGCGGACGAGCTGCCTCGAGGCTCTGGCCCGTGCCGAGCATCCTGTCAACCACATAACGGTGCCCCGCGTCGGTGGGTACTCGTCCAGCTGAGGTATGCGGGTGCGCGAGCAGGTCGTGCTCCTCGAGCAGGGCGAGCTCGTTGCGGACGGTCGAGGGACCGCAGTCGAGGCCGGGGTCGGCGGCGATCGTCTTCGACGCCACCGGCTGGCCGCTCTGCAGATAGTCCTCCACCACCTTGCACAGGATCAGCTCCTGTCGGGGGGTGAGCATGAATTCGATTGTACGAGCCGCCATGGCGGCCGAGCTATACCCGCAGCTCGGCCTCGGCGTTGCGGATGATCTGGTTGCCGGCCTGCTCCGCAACGGTGTCCACGATCACGCGACCATCCGACGCCTCGCGCACGGTGCCGGTGACGACGACCTCCTGCTCGGGCACGCCCATGCCACGAAACTGAACGGACAGCCGCTTCAGCGCCGCCGGGCCGCCAGCCGCCTCGGTCTGGGCGCGGGCCACCTGCGCCATCGACCACAGACCGTGCAGGATGCGTCCGGGCAGGCCGACGGCGCGCGCGAACTCCTCGTCGATGTGGATCGGGTTGAAGTCGCCGGACGCACCGGCATAACGAGCGGTGAGGTACTTGTCTGGTGTGACGCGCACCTCAGGGATCTGTGCTCCAACTTGTAGATCAGCCATAGCGACTCAGACTCCTCGAACGATGTTGGTCCAGGTTCCGCGGCACACCTGCTCGCCGCGCTGGTTGACGGAGACGGACTCGAACACGTAATAGCCGCGGCCGTCGCGTTCTGAGATGTCCTTGACAGACGCTGTCGTCGTGATCTCGTCGCCGGCGATGACGAGCGGCCCCCACTCGAACTCCTGGCCGCCATGGACCATCATCGCGAAGTTCATTTCGACCTCGGGGTCGAACAGCGACGGAGCGACAGACTGGGAGCTGTAGACGACCGCGAACATAGGCGGAGCGACCACGTCGTCATAGCCGGCGGCGCGCGCGGCCTTCTCGTCGAGGTGTAGCGGGTTGGTCTCCCCGACAGCGCGGGCATACTCCCTGATCTTCTCGCGCCCGACCGCGTATGTGGTCGGCTCGTATTTCTTTCCGATCGCTTTGGCGTTGACTGGCACCGGGGAGGGCTCCTTGGACTCGGAGGGTGGTAGGACTGCGCGCGAGCTCGCGCGCCTGCTGGCGAGGCTGCGGCTCCGGGCAGTTTACGCGCCCGCGCGCTTTTGCACATTCGTCAGATCGTCATTAGATCGCTCCTTAAACGCAAAAAAGCGCCCTGGGCGCCTACGGGCGGGATGTCGCAGTGGACATCCCGCCACGCAGAATGGCTGAAGGGAGCTAGAAGACGAGGTCGTCCTCGATCCCGGGGCCAACGCCGACGAGCTCACGCTCCTCACCGCCGTGGGGCGTGTCGGTCGAGCCCTCGTCGTCGGGGGAGCCGCCGCCGGGACTGCCGTGGTCGCCGCGTCCATCGAGGAACTGAACGCTCTCAGCGACGATGTCGACAGCCTGACGCTTACCGCCCTCCTGAGTCTCCCACTCACGCCACTCCAGGCGTCCGTCGATCGCGACGCGGCGACCGCGGCTCATGTAGCGATGGACAGACTCGCCGGCGGCGCCGAAGACACTGACGCTGAAGAAGTTAGGCTTCTCCGTGTAGTCGCCCTCGGAGTTCTTGCGAGTGCTGTTGCAAGCTACGCGCAGGGCGCAGACGCTCGTGCCGGAAGGCAGCGCGCGCAACTCTGGATCGCTGGTGAGGCGGCCGACAAGCACGACGCGGTTGATGTTCGAGTAGGACATTTTCTTCTCCTTTTTCGCTGTTGGCTCGCCCTGATTGGAAGGTAGGCGGCGCTTGGGACGGTTCTCGGCGCGAGCCACCCAAAACCGTCAGATCCCCCGTTGTCACTGGGGATATTCGTTGCCGCAAGTGACCAAAGCGGGTGGGTGCAGGTGTCCAAGAATGGCCTCCCCCGCGCGCGCGGGGGAAAGGCGTTTTCGACTACAACGCACCCGCCCCTTTCAACTACGACGCACACGAACTACGACGCGCACGCCTCGCACCCACCCGCAAGCGCCTCCATCCCTGGGAGTGCGTCAAACGCCACGATGGCGACGCGCTCACCCGCCTGTGCCTCGGCCACAGCCCGCAAGAGCGCTGGCTTGGCCTCCGCGGAAGCGACATACAGCACACCGGCGACTATGCGACAGCGTGCCCAGCTACGGCAGATGGCAGCAAGCCGCAGCCGTGCCTTGACGGTCAGCTCCACCTCGACAGCAACGGGCAGCAACCCGCCGTCCGGATCGTCCGGCCACATGACCAGGTCTGGACTGTGTTGAAGGCTCTTTCCGCCATACAGCGCTCCAAGTCGGGCGCTTGCGAGCGGGCCTCCGTGCTCGCGCTCGTCGCGCCGCAGCTCGCGCTCGCCGACCACGCGATAGCGCGGATAGCAGCGCTCGAGCGCAGCCGCGGCCGACGCGCACAAGATCAGATGATTTGCGTTAGTGGAACTTACCCGGCACACCTGAATGCCACGTGTCCCGCACGCGCGCAAACCAGCCCGCGTGACGGTGAACAGGGATGGCCGTCCGGCGAGCAAGCGAACCCGCGAGACCAGCCCGCGACGGGTCAGGGCGGCTAGCCGTGACCGGGCGCAGGCAAGCGTCACGTCACATCGCAGGGCAAGCGCCTCGGCGGTGATTGCGCCAAGCGAGGCGGCCCAACGAAGGATCTCCGTCTGCTCCGGCGTGGGCGTACAACTCTGGCTGGTCATACAACGCTCCTTCTTGTCGTTGTTGAGATGGAGGAGAAGACCTCGGCGATGCGCACGGACGCGGTGGCGCCCAGCTCGATCACCGCGGCCTGGCCCGGTGGTAGGCCACGAATGCCTTGCGAAGCGAGCAATGGCGCGGTGGAGCGGGTTCGCGTCCAGCGACCGTCGCTCGTGTGCGAGGTCCGCCATGTCCCGCGAGTGCCGGCGAGCTGCGCGATCAGATCGGCCGACTCGGGGACTACCTGGCGGTGCACAATCAGCGCGGAGAGATTGCCGAGCACCTGCTCCTGGAGTTGCCTGCGACCGTCAAGGCGCAGATCGGAGAGCTCCTGGGTGCCGAGCAGCAGGTTGATACCGGCCGATCGAGCCCTGCCGAACAGGTGCGCGACCCGCTCGGCGGCGATCGCCGCGAACTCGTCGATCACGACGACCGTCGCAACCGGCGAGCGCTGCAACGCCGCCATCGTTGTCTGCAGGTCCTGCACGATCGCGACGGCGAGCATGTGCGCGAGCAGCGGTAGGGAGTCCGCTTCGAGAACGAAGTAGACCACCGCCCGCTCTCGTATCGCGCTGAGCAGGTCGAAGATATGAGCGCAGGGCGTCATCGGGTCGAGCCATGTGGCCACGTCCGACTCGGCCATGATGGCCAGTCGGTCGCGGACGCCGCCAAGGTCGGCGCGCTGGCGCGAGGTGAGCGAGTCCAGGTACTCGTGCGTCGCGTTTGCCTCATGCTCCGGCAGGCCGCGGGCGAGCACCTCCAGCTGGGAGGGGTCGAGCTGGGCGACAAGCGTCGGAAGGCTCACCGCGACCTCAACCCCACGCAGGGCGCGCACTGCGTGTCCGATGTAACGCTGAGCCTGACGCTGGTAGTGAGGCTCGGTGAAGCGCTCACCCGCGAGCGCCTTGTCGGCGATCTCGCTGGCCGAGCCGTGACCGAACGGGTTGTAGACCGAGGGGCCGCGAGGTGTCCATTCGACGAAGCGACGACCCGTGTCGCGCGCGGCTTCGCGGAGATGCTCGCGCATGCGAGCATCTCCCTTGGGGTCCAGGACGACCGCGCCGAGCCCGGCCTCGATCGCGCGCGAGGCGATCCATGTCTCGGTGACTGTCTTGCCGGAGCCTGTGGCGCCTACGATCAGGGTGTGTCTGCCACCGTCGGCGGCGCCGAAGGGGATGGCCACCTTTGTGCCTGTGGTGAGCTCGCGTCCGACGGCCATACGCTCGTGACGCAGCGGCTCGTGGGTGGACGGGGAAGCGACGAGTCTCAGCGACCTCGACGAGATCGCGCGTAGCACCGCGATCGGCCCACACCGGGCAGCCGCAACCTCGGCGAGGTCCCCGCCGGCCATGAGATCTTCGCGATGCCAATGACGGCCTCGGAGCGCCGCAAAGAGCGCCGCGCTGTCGAGGGTGGCAAGCGGTGCCCCGAGTGCTGGGCGTGCCAACAGGAGCACTGTGAGCGCCAGTGCGGCCCAGGTCCAGCGCAGATGACGGCGTCGCATGACGCGTGTCGCGATCAGCCCGGCGGCTAGTCCGAGCGTCAGGTGGAGCGTGGTCGAGCCGAGCCAGCCGACCAGTTCGCTCAAAGGCTCCAGCTGGTTGTTGATGGGATCTTCGACCGTGTATTGAGACGAGGGCATTTGGCCCTCCTTTCTGGCGATCGGCGGGGAGCCGATCGGCCGTCGTTAACGAGCAAAGCGGCGAGCCGTGGGCTCGCCGCTCGAGTTGATGCGTGGTGGGCCTCAGGCCCGTCAAGATGTGGTCAGCGCCGCGACGGACTCGCCGTCTGGCTGGCCGGGCCTTCTCTACAGGAGGCGGTAGCCGACTCCCCACACGTTCACGACGAGTCCCGTCGCACCGGCCGCGCCGAGCTTTCGACGCAAGCGGCTGGCGTGACTGTCGACGGTGCGGGTGCTAGCGCGCTGACGCCAGATCGCACGCAGCAGCTCCTGCTTGGAGCAGACAGCGGTCGGGTTGCGAGCGAGATGGAGGAGCAGCTCGTACTCCAAGCGGCATAGCTCAACTGGGACCCCGGCGACACGCACAAGGTGTGCGCTCGCGTCGATCTCGAGTGGACCGGCATTCAGGAGGGGCGCGGCGGGAGAGGTCTCAGCGCGGCGCAGCACTGCTCGCAGGCGAGCGCGCAGCTCCAGATAAGGAGGAGCGACCCGCTCTGGATCCACGTCCCCGGTGTCCGCCCGCCTGCTTTCGCGATGCTGGGCGTCTGCCTTGGCGATGAAGTCGTCGGCGCCCATCTCGAACGCACGCAGAAGCTCGAGCTGGCCGCCTGTCTGACTGAGCACGATTGCGGGGAGAGATGGATCCCAGGTGGGGCCACCAGCCGACTGCCCGCCCACGGACTGCCCAGCGACCGACTGTCCGGCGATCGTCTGGCCGCGTATGACCTGGGTGCTCGCTGGTTGGCGGAGGGAGTCGCGAATCTCCTCGAGCAGGTCGAGCGCGTCGCGGGGCTCCTCGAGCGCGCCGAGCACGATCGCTCTGATCGGTTGAGCGCGTGCCAGCGTACGCGCGTGCTCCGCCGTGCGGGCGAGCACCGCGCAATAGCGGTCAGCCCACAGCTGCTCGACGAGCTCGCGACCGATCGAGGCGCTGACCTCGACAACGATGATTGTCGCGTCGCGTCGCGTCACGTCGAGATCCGTCGCTGGGGCCGAGCGGAGCGGGCCAGCGCTCACTGGAGCTCCACCTCGCGCGGGCTGATGCCGAGGCCCCTGCGCGCGATCGTGGCAAGCACGTCGCTGTGGATCCACGGAGTGATCTCGGTCTCGCCGCCTTCGGGCATGATCCCGATGCGCCGCGCGAGCCAGCTCGTCTCGCCGCTGACCTTTCCGCGCCGGTCGCGCTTGACGACTCCGCAGCGCAGCGCAAGCTCGCTCATGCTCGTGCCACGCCGCTCGATCGCTTGGAGCACCGCCTCGCGCAGGCCGCGGTTAAGCACGACAGGGCTGCTGCAGAGCCGCTCGAATTCGCCGCGGAGACGAGCGAGAGAGACGGTCGGATCGTTGCGGTGGAAAGCAATCGCGCGTTCTGTGAGCGCGCGCATCGGCTCATAGCTTTCGAGCGCCGCGACGACGTCGCGCAGGCTTACCTGCTCCCACGCCGCCTGATCCAATCCAGAGGGCCCCAATCCAGAGGGCTCCAATCCAGAGGGCTCCGGCCCGATCGGCTCCGCGTCACACGGCTCTGGCAGCCCCTGGGCCGACCCGAGCGGCGTCGCATGCTCGACCGGTTCGGACTCAGCCAGTCGCGACCTCGGACAGGCGACTTCGCCGGAGGCGCGACACCAACGCAGCTGAGCGATGGAGCGCTCCCCGGACAGCAGTCCGAGGCGGTAGACGTTGCCGCGTCGGTCTATGACGCGAGCGTGCCGCTGAGGAAGCTCGCCTCGCGCTCCGGGCCCGTGCTCGACCTCGGGCTCGGGCTGGCCTTGGGCAAAAGGAGCGAGCTCGAGATCCTCGCGTCTTACGCGCCGGCACCAGTGCCCGCCCGCGTCTGAGATGTAGTGCTCGCAGACGATCGCGGCGTTCTCCGATGGCTCGTCGGCGGCCAGATGAGCGACGAGGCGCCGGTCGCAAAGCGTGGCGGCGTTGCGGTCGAGCACGAGCGTGCTGCCGCCATGACCGGGGAGCGCCAACAGCTCGCGGGGGCAGCCGTCGTCGTCGAGGTAGCTCGCGAGCGGTCTGCCGGTGACGACCTGATCGCGGCTGCGAGGCGGTCTCGAGGCGAGTGAGCGAGCTGGTGCGTGGGGATCGCGCCGCGACAACGACCCGCGTCGGGTCGGCGGTGGGTAGGAGATGGCAGGTGACATTGGAGCTCCTGATGATCGACGCCGCCGCGCACCGCGTGGCGGGCTTGATGAACTTGGAGCGCCTTGTAGGCCCACTTTGGGCGAGCGTCAAGCGGCGATGGGCGGGCCAGGGAGCGGGAGCAAGAGAGTCCGAGCCCCTTAAGGGGTCTCGGAAGAGCTCAGCTCAGCAGAGGCGCCCGCCAAAAGTTGGCCGAGAATCGTTCGCGTATGGAGGGACGCTTCGAACATGCCGAAGCGATCACGAGCACTCAGTGACGGGAGTGGTTTGTCTCTGACTCTCGCGAGCAGGCAGGCTGTGTGGGTGGGCATCGGCCCAAAGGCTCATGGAGATGGGAAAAAGTGTGGATCGCAGGCTAGCCGTTGAGGGCGGCAAGCGCAGCGGCGGCGGCCGCCTGCCGGCGGCTCACCCTGACCGACGAGGGCGACTGCACTGCTGAAGGCCTTGGAGAGGGCTGATATCCACTTTCGTGGCGCAGTCTCCCGTGCGATCGGCACAAGGGCAACTGCGCTGTGGTGACCCGCCAGAGGTGGGCGACTGCGTGGATGGGTGGCGCTACTGCCCATAGGAGCTGGTGGATCCGCAAGCGCAGGCAAGCCAAGTTGACGTCGAGATAGCCTGACAAGAGCTAGACGCAAGAGTGAGCAGTTCGCATGAATCGCTTCGGGTAGTCACAATGGAGATCAGTGGATAAGACGGATGGACGCACAGCGAAGTCCCCGCCGGCCAATCGGCCGTCGGTTCGCAAGCCTCGCAAAAAGGCTCGAGCCCCGGTCGATCCTCGCGCGAGGATGATTGAGGCGATGCTCGCGAGCATCGGCGAGCAGGGCTACGCGACGACCGTCGTAGCCGACGTGATCGCCAAGGCTGTGGCGTCGCGTAAGACGTTCTACGAGCATTTCGAGGACAAGCACGCGTGCTTCTTCGCGATGAGCGACGAGATCGCGAGTGAGTGGGTGGGTCGCGTGGAGCGCTCCGAGGAGCCCTCCGACGAGGGGATCGACACGATCGAGGCGCTCGTGGACGAGCTGTTCGCGCTGGCGCTCGAGAGCCCGGCGGCCCTGCGCGTGCTCGCGGTTGAGTTGACCGCGGCGGGAGACGCCGGGATAGAGCGTCGCGAGCGGGCGCTTGACGGGCTCGCGCGACCTCTCCGCAACGCTCTCGGAGCCGACTCGCCCGGAACGGAGTTGCTTGCAAGGACGATCGTCGGCGCGATCTTGCGCATGCTCTATGCCCGAGCCCGACGCGGTGCGCGCGTGCGTCGCCCGCGTCGCGGCGATCTGCTTGCCCTCGCACCGCAGGTGGTGGCATGGACGTCGTGCCACGTGCGCGGCTCGAACGTGACGCTCGAGCCGCGCTCAGCCGCTGGGGCCGGCATCACCGTGCCGGTCGGGGGTCGCGCGCCGGGAACACTGTCGCTCGGCTCGCGCGCGATCGAGCGCAGAGGGCTGCCACGCGGCGAGGGCAACGTGTCACGCAGCTTCGTGGTGCACAATCAACGCGAGCGGATTCTCGACGCGCTTGCGAACCTGTCGGCGGCGAAGGGCTATGGGGCTACGACGATCCCGGAGATCGTGCAGGAGGCGGCCGTCTCGGTACAGGCTTTTTACGAGCACTTCGCGGGCAAGGAGGACGCGTTCCTCGTCGCCTACGAGATCGGCCATCGCAAGGCGCTGGCGATCGTCGAGCGTGCCTACGAATCTCAAGAGGATTGGCCGGCCGCCGTGCGCGCGGGGATTGCGGTGCTGTTGGAGTTCCTCTCCTCCGAGCCCGCTTACGCGCACCTTGCGCTGATCGACGCACTGACCGCGAGCCCAAAGGCGGCGGCAGTGGCGCACGAGGGGATGAGCTCCTACGCCGGGATGCTCGAGCCGGGGCTCGAGTTCAGCACCAACGGGAGCCCTCCAACAGCCGTGTCGGTAGAGGCGACCGTGGGTGCCCTGCTGGAGCTTTGCTTTGTCTATGTCGCCACCGAGAGGACACGGGAGCTGCCAGGCCTGACAGAGGTCGCGGTCGAGATCGCGTTGCGGCCCTTCGTCGGTGTGAGCATACGTTGAGTTCTCACCATCGCCCACCGGAGGCGGAGGATTGTGGTGTTTGTTCAGTGGCTCTTTTGTAATCAGCCGGGAATGATGCTTCTATGGCAGAAGCCGACAAAGAGATCGTCGAGCACATCCGCGCTTTCGGCAACAACCTGCGGCGTGCGCGCGTGCGCGCGGGGCTGACTCAGGCTCAACTGTCGGTCGCCGCTCCGCTAGACCGCGCTGCTATCAGCAGGCTCGAGTGCGGAGAGCGCGCGCCGGACCTTCCGACGCTACTGCGCGTGTGCGGCGCGCTCAGCTTGGAGCCGACGGACCTCTTGCGCGGGATCGGCCCGAAGGCCTCGCCTCGGCGCGGCCGCCGTCACCATGAGGCGACTGCCGGCAATCCAGCCGCAATGTTCGGGGACAATCTCAGGTGGGCGCGCAAACGGGCGGGAATCTCTCAGGAGCGGCTCGCGCTCGACGCGAAAGTAGACCGCGCCGCGATCAGTGTGTATGAGAACGGTGGGCGCGAACCGAATCTGCGCACGGTCATGAAGCTGGCGATAAAGCTTGATATGCGGCCGGCCCTGCTGCTGGGCGGTATTGCATCCTCGAGCGACGGTGTCCACGCCGGGGCTCGATAGGGGGCTCCACGTCTCATGGTGTCTGCGAGCGCCCGCGCGCGCGTCGAGACTCTAGGGGGTCCCGCGCGACGGCCGTGGCTCAGGTCGTACCACGCACGCCGCGCGGGCCCGGTTCTCCGGCGCGGATTGAATCAAGCGCCACGCCGAAGCTCGTTCGGTGTCGCAGAGGGGGTGACTGCGCATCCGAACCCTCTTCCCTTGTCCGCCCATTCGGTTCCCGGGAAGCTTTGAATCCCTCCACCCTAGATGAGATGAATATGCAATAGCGGTGCGGTTTGGTTTGGTTTCACCTGACCAAACCATGTGCCCTGACCCAATCTCAATTCCGGATCTCGGACCAAGGGGGATAGTCGCACAATGACGAACCCGTGTCAAGACACAGCCGGACACTCCCCGGTCGCATCTCGAATCCGCTTCGGTTATCGCCTGCACGAGGGCCGGCTAGGTCGGCAACCGCGGCCGGGAGGCCTCCTCCGACTCTCGCAGTCGCGCCCCAACCGGCCCTCGATGAGGGCTGGCCAGCCATCGGGACGCTAGTCCGCAAGACGTCCCTGGTCGGGCCACGTCGCCCGCGCGCTGACGACCCTCACATGATGCTCAATAGGGTGCGCGTTTGTCAAATCCTGAGGGATAGTCTTGTTCTTTTGTTCCTGACTTGATGAGGCTTTTGGAGCTGGTGACAGAGCATGTGCATCGGGTTTATGTCCTTGATACGCCCTCAGCGCCGCGTGACTCGGCAGACCTGATCTTGAGCGACATGTCAACGCCAAGTGACGCTGCGCCTCGCGCCCCGGCCAAATGCGGGAGGACCGACTGGCGGCAGAATCGAGCCGGGAGGCTTCCTCCGGTCATCTCGACCACGCCAGCCGGCCCTCCGGGGGTGGTTGGCCCAGGGCCGAGGCTCCCGTCTGTTGCCAGAGACGCCCCGGCTCCGTGTCGTTCAGACCCGCTGGGCGGGTCTCGCGCGGATTGTTCGTCACATCAGTTTGAGAGTCAAGAGAACGCTCCCAGTCCACCGACATTGTTTCCAACGCCCGGGTCTGAATGTCTACCATTGGGATAGTGCTTAACATTGGGATATAGAGGGGAGGACAGCTTTGGCAGGCCCCTCACTCAAACTGGGCGCTCGTCCCTCGGCACGCTGGTCGCTCGTCGGACCCAAGGTTGCGTGACTCCAACACTGGATCGCGCGCGCGGGGATCGCCAGCGGCCGCGGCTACTCGCACCTCGGGAGGCAGCCGCGGAACCCCCCACGCGCACAGAGAGCCCTCGTAGACATCGCGCTCAGAAGCAAACGCTATGCGCTCACGCCCAGGGTAGTCCCACTCAGAAGGGTACTCGCCTGGATAGGCGCGGCAGGAGGTGAGTACTCGGTCGGCCCGTCGGCCGCACTCGCGCGCGCGAGTGCGATCGCGACATATGAATACGACCAGCGGGGGATCGGCGCCCGCTCGCGTGTAGCGCTCCAGATGGGCCGACCAGCCAGCGAGGAAATGATCGTAGCGCTCGAGCTTCGCCGCGCCGCGACCTTCCGGTAGGCGGTCGTCGAGCTCGACGAGCAGCTCAGGCCCCCGCCGGGCGCCGAGCACAGCGTCGGGTCGGATGCTCTGGAAGCGCTCAACCTCTACGCGAACGCCCGAGTCGACGGTGCGCAGGAAGTCGTGAGGGGTGCGGCCGCCTGGAAGCGACAGCTCGGACGGAGCAAGCATCAGCCGCACACCAGACTTCGAGCGCGAGGGAGGTGAGATGGCGGATTCGTCCGGACCCTTGAGCGCGAGTGGGCCCCTCGCGAGAGCGCTCTCGAGCGCAAGCACCCAACCTGCGACGCGAACGTCGTGGCGTGCCTGCCGCAGCAGCCGCTCACCGTCACGTGGATTGTTTGATCTTGAGATGGATGGGTCATTCCCCATGGTTCCCTCGCCGGCGAGAAGCTCCAAGTCGAGCTGTGCTCCGCACTCGACGACGAGGCGCAGTCCCGCGAGCGTGATCGAGTAGCACATCGGAACACCTCCCCCATCTCGGCGGTGAAACTGGAAGCGCGCCACGAGACCCGCGTCCGAGAGTCGCTTCAGCCGGCGTTGCGTGGTGGTGGAGGCACGGTCACCGTTGAAGCGACGGTGGATCTGGCTGCTGAGCACATGTCTCATCGTGGCGATGAGCGCAAGGATCTCGATATCGAGCGGTTCGGGCTCGAGCGCGTTCGGGGCGATCGACGGCTTGACCCAGCGAACGCTATGGGCGGCACTCAGGTCGACCAGCTCGCGGTAGCTCTCTGCCGGCGCGGTGGGCAGCTCGCGCGGCCTGGAGGCTGACGCCTCGCGCGAAGGCCCGGAGGCTGACGCCTCGCGCGACATGGGAGGCGACTCCTCGGACGGCGCTGGGCTTGCGGCATCGCTCGGCGAGGCTGAAACACCGGCTGGCCCCGAAGCGCAAGCGCCAGACTTCGGCTGCCTCACCCCTGAAGCGCAAGCGCCAGACGTCGGCTGCCGGGGATCGCGATCCTTGCTGCCTGGTCGGCGCTCGCCGGCGTCGGCACTCCGCTCCCAGTGCGGCTGACTCAGATCGTAGCGGTAGCGTCCTCCGCGCTCGGCCTGCCGGCTGGCGTGAAGCGCAAGGCGACGCTCGTCCACGCGCAGGGGGATAGTGTGCGCGACGAACGGCGCCTGACGGCCCTCGGGCGTCACCCAACTTGCGATGGCGCAGTGACGAGGCAGGTGCAGGCGCACGTCCGGCCGGCCGAGCGCGGAGAGGTTGGGAGTGTCTGAGCGCACGACGTCTGAGAAGTCGGCCATCATCAAGCTGGCCGCCTCGCGTGCGTCCTTCACCGAAGCGGTGGCGAAGTAGACGCGATGCGCGAAGAGGGCGTCGAGCTGCGCGCGTACGTCGCGATCTGTCCACTGCGAGTCAGTCTGCCAACAGGCGACGGTCTCAAGGCCTGCGGAGCGCTTGAGCGCCATCGTCTCAGCAAATCCGCGGTTCAGCACGAGCGGCGCCTCGTCGACCTTGAGCGCGACCGCGGCGCGCCGCTCGGCGACGACGCCGTCCTGGCGGCGAGCCAGCGCCGCGTCGAGCATGCCCACGAGCAGCTGCATCAGCACGCTTGTGTTGCCGGCGCCCATCGATCCGAGTGCCCCCTTGACGACGAGCACCTCTCCGCCTGCGATCACCTGGTCGAAGCTCACGCTCAACGAGTCGTTCAAGAGCACGCGCTTGATCGACGGCGAGTTGAGCAGCCGCGCGAGCTTGTTCACCGGTGCGTCCAGCTTGGCGGTGGTCGTGCCGCGGGCGTCGGCGAGCTGGGCTGACAGCTCGCCGGTGAAGAACTCGGAGATCTCCTTGAACTCGGGCTGAGTGCGTAGTCGACTGGCGACGCGCGAACGATACGAGTAGCCCTCCTGCCCTACCGACAGAAGCCGCGCAGCGTCCCACAGTGTGCTCTCGCGGTCATAGGCGAGCACGGCGATGATCGCGTTTCGCAGATAACGATCGGATGACGCACGGATGTCTCCGTCTGTAAAAAGATGCTTGAGGGCCGAGACCACGTAGTCGGCGATCGTGTCGGCTGGCGCGTCGACGGCGAGTGGATTGAAGCCACAGGTGGGATGAGCGAAGTCGAGCAGCGTGCAGGTGCGCTCGGGCGGGACGAGGCTGACGGCTGCCTCGGCGGCGTCGCCCTTGGGATCGAGCACGATCACGGCGCAGCGCTCGCGCAGCAGGTCCTCGGCGACCGTGGCCACCAGATAGCTCGACTTGCCCTGCTCCACCGTGCCCGGCACGGCTGTGTTCTGCCGGCGCAACGGGGGGTGGATCGACACCGGGCCTTGGGCGTCGCGCAGTGTGCCCAGCCCCTCTACAGCACGCATTATCGCTGGCGGAGCGGGCGCCAATGGCAGCGGGCTACGGGCGAATGGGACCGTGGAGAAGCCCACCGACGGCATGTGCCAGAGAGTCGCGAGCTCAGTCGAGGCGAAAACTCCCTTGCGTCGTGACGGCAAGGGGTTGCCCTCTCCGCGCAGCACCCGGCGCGCGTACAGGGCGAGCAAGCCGTGGCGTACCGTGGTGCCGCGCTCGACCAGCCGGTTCTCGGCGCCGGCGGCGCGCAGCTCGGATGCAATCTGCTCGCACACACTCCTGCTGGGGGCCACGACGCGCAGGTCTGCGAAGAACAGCGGCCGGTGTTGCACGTCGAGCCCGCCCTTCAGCTCGGCGTCCTCGACCATCGAGCGGTCGAGCGGCGGCAGGCTCAGCTTGCGCTCGCGCGAGAGACGATTCTCGTGGCGCTTGTATATGCGCTTGGAGTGACCCTCGAGCAATGTCGGGGTGGGCGTCAGCGCGAGCTGCACGAACACTGGCGCATGACATGCCGCCATCGTCGTGATCAGGCGATCGACAGCCGGTGCGTAAGCGTGCTCGAACAGGTCCGCTCGCTTCGCCCGCTTGGTGAACGCGCCGTGCTTCTTCAGGCGCACTATGCATGGTGGCACTCCGGGGGCACGCGTCTCTCGCCCCAAGCGACAGTTCGGATAGGCGCTGCGCAGCGCGGCCTCCACGAATGGCTCGAGACCCGCGGGGCAGGTGAGCGACAGCCAGGCCACTCGGTCGCAGTGGACCTCTAGGCCGATCGACGGCTGACCCGTGAAGAGCCTGCGCCACCAGCGACACAGCAACCGCTTGTGGAGCGCGTCGAACATGCTCACGATCGCCCACACCGTCGCATCGTCGCCGCGGTACGGGATGACCCTGAGGCGCACGTAGCCCCGCCGTCTGCGGGTATGCAGACGGAGGACCGCCATCGCCAGCATGATGGTCGCGGGCACAAGCGCCTCGGTCAGAGCGACGATCGGGGATCGACCGTAGAGGTATGAGGGGATTACGCGGAACGGCAACTCTCGGTCTTATCCGACCGTGTTCTTTTAGCGGGACAGACGAGTCAGCTGTAAGACGAGCCAAACTGACGCGAGATCGCTCTCCAACGGCGGCGCGACAGACGTCACGCACACACATTTTTTGGCGCAGAAAAGTCAACCATCGACTCGGGCCGCCACGATCGCGATATCGTCGCGCAGACGACCCGCGCCGCTGGAGAGCGCGAGCCGCTCCAGCTGCTGGACGATCAGCTGCGGGGCGGCGCCGGCGTGACCAGCCAGCACGCCACACAGCTGTGAGGGAGTGAGTCCGCGTCGCGGGGCGCCTGCGTCGAGCAAGCCGTCGGTATAGAGCACGAGCGTCGAGCCCGACCCAAGCTCCAGCTCTCGATCAAGCACATTCGAGCCAGGACGAACGCCGAGCATCGTGCCCCGCACCTCCGGGCAGTGAGTGGAGCCATTCGCCGCCAGCAGCAACGGCGGGGGATGGCCGGCGCCGGCCACGACGGCCCTGGACGCGCCGGATGCCAGATCGAGGCGGGCCACCACCACGGTCGCGAACCGTTGGGCGAGCGCATGGCCAAGCATCACCTCGTTGACCGCTCCAAGCACCTGGGCGGGGCTGCGCCTCACGAAGGCGAACGCGCGGATGCTGTGACGCACGAGGGCAGTGACCGCCGCGGCCTCGGGTCCCTTGCCGCACACGTCCCCAACCACTAGCCAGCAGCCGAGTGGGGTCGTGAACACGTCGTAGAAGTCGCCTCCGACCTCGTTGCCCTCACCGACTGGGTGATAGGCCGAGGAGAGCGCAACGTTGTCGATCACCGGGAGCGTCTCAGGCAGCAGGCTGCGCTGCAGCGTGCGCGCAAGGTGCGTTCGAGCAACGTACAGGTTGGAGTTGTCGAGCGCCGTTGCGGCCCGGTCGGCCAAATCGCGCATGAGCGCCAGCTCCTCGGAGTCGTGTCGACGGCCGTGGTGCGAGTAGAAGCAGGACAACGCTCCCAGCAGCCGCCCACGCGCGATCAGCGGGATGGCGATCGCCGAGTGATAGCCAGCCGACCTTATGAACTCACGCAGCTCGGGCTCAGGCGCGATCTGCTCGAGCGTGCGCGCGTCGTTCAGGTCTCGCGCCACCACCGGCTCACGCGAGCGGATCGCGCGAGCCACGGGATGCTCTCCTTCGAGATCGAGTGGGTGCTTGGCGCGGAGCACCTCCAAGCGGGCAACGACATCCTCGGGTTGGGCTGCCGCCACCGTGTCCCCCACACTCCCGTCCTCGCGCAGCAGGTCGATCACGCACATCTCCGCGAGGGTCGGCACCGCCACGTGAGCGATCGCTCGCATAGTTTGGCGCGGATCCAGCGAGCGGTCGAAGACTCCGCCCGCGGCCGCGAGCAGCTCGCGCGCCTCGCGGGCTTTTCGACGCTTGCTCCACCCCTTCCACAGCACCGGCCCTAACCCCCAAGTTCCAGAGCATCCCTACGCATACCTAAGGTAGAGCAATCGGGCAGCCGGCCCCGCTCTCCGACGCGCCTGAGACCTCCACGTCCCTCGCACATGTGCAAGGACTGGCGCCCGCGAGGTGGGCGTAGGGGCGGCTCACATGGGTCTCGTTGCCCGCTCCACCCGTTCTCCGCGCTCGGTTAGACGCCATTCGTTTGGAGCGCCCTTCGACTGAGCTTGGTCGACATTTTCGATCAGGCCCAACCCCTCCAAGCGCGACAGCAGCTTCGAGATCTGGCCTTGGTCGGCTATGCCCGCTCCGTCCGCCACTTCACGGTTGCTTGCGCCTGGATGCTCCCTGATCGCCGTGAGCACGCGCACCGTGCGATATGTCAAGCGCATCTCGAGCCCGGCCATCGGGTCCTTGCCGACGCCAGGGTCGCTCTTCGCACGTCGGCGCACCGCCGGCGCCGGCCGAGACAGTTCGCGACTGGCGGCTCGCACGCCCAGATAGGGGAGCACGATCATGCTCATCAAAGATCCGTGCAGGCCTATATATGGCTTTGAGCTGCGTTCAAGCAAACGGGTGTGGATGACCGCGAGCACAGCTCCGATCACTCCTTCGGCGGTCACGCTCGGAGGCTCGCGCTTCACTGTGGCGGCGGTGCGACCCCGGTCAATCACCGTGCGCAGCCGCGCGAGCACCCGCGCACGCTCTTCGAGCACGCGCGAGCCTCCACCAAGCGCATCAACGACACACAGTCGCGCGAGCTCGGGCTCCTCGTCGATGAAGACCAGCATCGCCGCCAGGCCCGCCCGAACTCCCTCGCGCCACGACGCCTCCTGGTCGAACGCCTCCACCACCCTTAGCCTGATCTGCTCGAGAGTGCGCTCGAAGACCGCCAGGAAACAATCCTCCCTGTCGACGAAGAGGTCATAGAACGTCTTGCGAGACACTTTTGCGCGGCCGATCACCTGCGCGACGGTGAGGCGTGCGTAACCGTTCTCCTCAATCGCCTCTACAGCTGCGCTGAGCATCCGTGCACGTTGGATCTCGGTTACGTGACCGCGTGGCACCCCGTCCTGTGCGGGCCGCAGCGCCTGCGCCGTCGAGCGCGTCTCATTGATTGAAGCCATGTCTTCCTGCCTGGTCGGTGCTATTCAACGTTGACGCGAGCTCCGCGGCCCGCGGGCCTTGCGCCCGCTCGCAGGCGCGACGCGCTCCGCACGACGCGTCGTGGCCGGTGCGCCACGAACAGAGGTTCACGGGTTCGAGCGCTCAAGTCGAGCCGTGTCTCCTACTTCTTCCCTGGCCGTTGCCATCCTTGTAGAAGGCCGGCGCACCGTCGATCCTGCCCGCTTGGACCATTTCAGCGGCGAATCTGACGAGATGCCCTCTTGAGCGCAACCAGACAGACGTCAAAAGAGCGCAAAGCCCATAGACATGGGCTTTCGACTCACATGGAATGTCTCTGACCGAGACTGAGACGCTGTGAGGGAGCCAGGAGCGGTTGGCTCTCCTCTGTACCCGCGCCATCACCCGATCACCGACAGTGCCCCACCAGCCTCGGGAACGCCCGTTACTGTGCGCATCTCAAGAGGGTGAGCGACGGGATTCGAACCCGCGACCGCCGAGACCACAACCCGGAGCTCTACCAACTGAGCTACGCCCACCAAGCTGGTAGGCAGAAGTCTAGCGGCGCACGGGCATCGGCCGAGCTCGGGCCCGCACTTGCATGGCCTGGAGCGCACTCCGCAAGTCGCGGTCAGGCTCTGCGGAGCAGCGCTGGGGCCGAGTCCTCGCTGCTCGACCAGCTCTCGATAGCGTGCAGAGCGCGCTCCACTTCCTCGCCCGGCGCGCACGGCTCGGCAACCTCTCTGTCGCGCGCAACGAGCACGATGGCGAGTCCAGCCTGGAGGAGCGACTCGATGGCGCGCTCGGCCAGCCTCAGGCAATCGCTCGCAGTGCGCTCCGGATAGCGCTCACGCGCGAGGCGCCACACGACCGCGATCGGCAGAGGCTCCTCGCCGAGCTTCGCCAGCGCTTCGAGGCCAAGCGAGTCGGCTGCCAGGTTGACCTCATGCGCCGAGCCGGCCTCCGCCGTGGCTTGCGTCGCTGTCTGGTCCGCAAGGGGTCTCGCCTCGCCGGGCCCGCCTGCTTTCGTGTCAGTGTGACCTCCGCGCGTGCTTGCCGCGGCGGGGGCTGTCGCAAGCAGCCGCGCGGTGACATCCTGCCCGTGCCGCGCCGCGTTGCGCCAGCCGCGACCCATCGAGAGCTGATCGACCGGCAGCCGCGGACCCTCGAGCACCGTCAGGTTGGCCTGGTGCGGACTCCACTTTCGTTCGCCGAGCTCGACCCACTCGCCTTGCGCCCACGCGTCGAGGATCGTCTCGCGCAACTCTCGCTCGCTGAGGTTGAAGCGGCAGAAGTTGTGGGGGAACTGGCGCAGCTCTACGTGGTACATGCCGCTAAGGCTTGCAAATAGCGACCCGCGAGCACCCTTCCCACTCAATTCCTGCACCTGGCGTGCCGATGAGGGCACATGCGCAGAGGGGAAACGGCGATCACTGGTGGGCAATTGCGAGAGCCGCCCGACGATGGACTGTTCGCTGGAGGCGCGCTTCCGGAACCGGAGACGGTCGTTCGGCGCAGGCTCATTCACGTCGTGGCCATCCTCGCGCTCCTGGCTAGCTCTGGCTATCTGGGTTGGAGGGTTGGCTTCACGCTTGCGGGGAGCCTCTGGATCTCCATACCGCTTTGGATCTTGGAGCTCCACGCCGCGGTCGGCCTCGCGCTGTTCGCGTTCTCTCTGTGGGACCTCGACAGGCAAGTCGTCCCGACGCCCGTGCAACGAACCGACCTGCGCGTGGGTGTCTTGATCCCCACCTACAACGAGCCGGTAGAGGTGCTCTTCCCGACGGTTGCGGCAGCGGTTGCTCTAGAGCCCCACCATGAGACGGTCGTGCTGGATGACGGACAACGACTTTGGGTAAGGGCTATGGCCGCCTCGCTGGGAGCGCGCTATATGACCCGCGAGGAGCGCACGCACGCAAAGGCCGGCAACCTCAATCATGCCCTCGCTCAGCTCGACCTCGACGTGATCGGCGTTCTCGATGCTGACCACGTGGTCAAGGCCGGTTTCCTGACCCACACCATCGGCTACTTCGACGATCCCCGCGTGGCGGTCGTCCAAACGCCTCAGGACTTCTACAACCTCGATTCATTTGAGCACGACCGCAACAGATCGTGGTTCTGGCGTGGGCGGCGATCGATCTCGTTCAACGAGCAGCGTCTCTTCTATCGGGCGATCCAGCCTGGGAAGAACCGGTGGAAAGCCGCCTTCTGGTGCGGGACGAACGCCGTGGTAAGGGTCAGCGCGCTGCGCGAGATCGGGGGCATTGCCTGCGAGACCGTCACTGAGGACATGCACACGACGATCCGGCTGCATCGCAAGAGGTGGCGCACCGTCTACCACAACGAGGTGTTGGCGCACGGGCTCGCCGCTCGCGACGCCACCGAGTACCAGACCCAGCGCCTGCGCTGGGGCACCGGTGCGATGCAGATACTGCGACTCGAGCATCCGCTCACCGGCAAAGGGCTCAGCCTGGGCCAGCGGCTAGCTTACGCGGCAACCATCCTCGGATGGTTCGATGCTTGGCGAACATTGGGCTATGTGCTGCTCCCGATGGCCGTGGTCTTCAGCGGAGCTACTCCCATACAGGCGCCAATCGTCGTCTTCGCAACCACTTTCGGTGTGACATTTGGGCTCCAGCGACTGGCAATGGCCCTCCTCTCGAGGGGATACGCCCCTCAGGGGATGGCGGCGTTGTTCGAATTCGTCCGCCTGCAGAGCAACCTTCGAGCCACTCTCACCTACTTTCGCCGAGGCGAGCGACCGTTCCGTGTCACCGCCAAGCACGGCGCCGACGAGCGCCGACGCACCTCCGCGCCTTGGTTGCTCTGGGTCCTGCTCGGTCTGACCGGAGTCTCGCTCCTCTGGTTTGGCTGCACGGTAGCCGGCTTGACCCCCGTCACCTACAGGGTCTGGTGGACGGTATACGGCGCGGTGTTCTGGGCTCTCCTGAACTCGGGGTTCTTGATAGGGGCCCTCGCGCGGATCCGCTCGGACAGGTTCGCCTCAGAGCGCCGCACCGCCGCCCGGCTTCAGGTCGGCGGACCCGCAAGCGTCGAGGGCCAGTCGGCTCATCTGATGGACATCTCGATGGGGGGCGCCTTGATTCGCTGCGACCACGCCCTGGAGCCTCGTTCGGCTCCGCTGAGGATCGAGCTCGAGCGTGCCGGCAACCAGATCACGCTCTTTGCCGAGGAGCGAGGCCGACAGGTCCTCGCCGACGGGAGCACGCTCATGAGGCTGCAGTTCGCCGAACACCAGACGCGCGAACTCGCGCTCCTCGCGAGAACGCTCTTCGGCAGCATCCAGCCGGAGAAGCAGGCCAGCGTCGCGCAGTCGGCGGCGTAAGCCTTCCCAGCCGAGCTAGCGGGGGACCGAGGAATCGAACCTCGAGCAAGGGTTTTGGAGACCCCCATGTTACCGTTACACCAGTCCCCCAAAACGCCCGATTTGCAGGCGATTTGGCCTCGCGTGGAGCGCTCACCCATGAGTCGCGCGGCAGGCCGTGCACGATTCGTGTGGGGCGAGACCTCGGGTGTGCGACCCACGCGTCGGTTTTCCAGGATACTCTCGACTGGAGATGATGCGACGCTGGGGGATCCTCGCTGCTGTGCTCGCCGTCGGGCTTTCGCCCGCCGCCGCGGTCGCCGCGCCCCAGGACGTGACCTCTACGCACGCTTATCTCGCGGCGGGCTACACCGCGCTGCACGCGACGGTGACCAAATGGTCGTCCGTCGAAGCGAACATCCACAAGCTCGATCTCAGGTTCCAGGGGGAATGCCTCCACGTCGGCGCCGGCTCGCCGCAGAGCGAGGAAGAGCAGAAGCTCAGCTATGAGGTCGCCGGAGCGCTGTGGGCCACCGGCTACCACACCGACGCGAAAATCGTTGGCGCGTTCGTCAAGGTCGTGAATCGGCTCAAATGGAGCAACCCCGCGATCACGCACGCCGCGCGCAGGTTCGCCAAGGGGCTGCGCGAAATGACGGCCCTTCAGATACCGGATCTCTGCGCCGACGTGCGCTCCTGGGCCGCGGGCGGCTTCAAGGCTGTCCCTGCCACTACGGAGCAGTACGTGAGGCACGTGGAAGCGATCGAAGTCAAGGAAATCCCGAGACGCCTGCTGACCCCGTACGTGCAGCCCGCCGACAGGGGTCTCCGCGCCCGAGACGAACGTCTCGCCACTAAGTTCGAAGAACTTGAATTTCAGCGCGGCCAGGACGACTGGAACGCGTTGCTCGAAGTGCTCGCGTTGAACCAGTAGCTCACAACTCTTGAAGCGTTAGCTCTCGACACACGCCGGGCAGGCCCGGCTCCCGCCCTCAAGCAGACTGGCGGATCTGTCGAAAACGTCCCCAGATCGTATGGGGACATCCTTGTGACTATTCGCACGATTATCACCCGGGTCGCGACGCCCGGCCATGACGGCTGCGCGGGCGGCTCCGAGGCCGGCTTCACGCTGATCGAAGCGCTCATGGCGGCGGTCATCCTGATCGTCGGTCTCGTGGGGCTGCTCGGCCTGCTCGACGTGTCCGTCAGGGCGAGCGCGTCCACACGTGCGCGAGAGGGCGCGACAAGCCTGGGGCGCCAGATAATCGAGGACGCGCGCACGATCCCCTACGCGCAGCTCATACCGACCTCGATCGAAAGTCAGCTGCAGGCGATGAACGGGTTGGCCGACGAATCGTCCACCTCAGGCTGGCAGATCAAGCGGCGTAGCGTCAACTACACGGTGACCGTGAAAGAGTGCGCGATCGACAACCCCAAGGACGCGCTCGCAAAGATCCATGGCGGCACGTTCTGCGAAGGACAGCAGGAATGGAAAGCGGGCGAAGCCGAAGACACGGCGCCGGAAGACCTGAAGCGGATAACCGCCGAAGTCAGCTGGACCCTGCGGGGGCACACCTCCACGGTCAAGCAGGTCTCCACGCTAACGGCCGCCGGGCAGGCGATCGGGCTGCTCGCAAAGGAACTGAAGCTCACCATCCCGACCGTCTCGACTCCCACGACGCCGGTAATAACCGAAAAAGAAACGAAAACGCTGACCTTCTCGGTCTCCTTCCCGGAAGGCACGAGTGCCATCGACTGGTCGCTGGAAGGCGCCAAGCAGGAAGAGCTGACGCCGGCGAGCAAAGCCACCTCGCTGACGTTCTCATGGACGATCAACGAACCCATCCAGAAAATCTACGTCTCCGACGGCACGTACCAGGTGTCCGCGCAGGCGGTCGACGCCACCGGCGTCATCGGCCCCCCCATCTCGATCCCTGTACGCCTGATCCGCGGCGTGCCCGCGGCGCCCAGCGAAATCGTGGGCGGCTTCAACACCGTCTACAACGGCGGCGTCGCAACCGAAGTGGCCGAGTTTCAGTGGAAAGCAAACGCCGAGCGCAACGTGATCGGCTACCGGGTGTTCGGCCCCAAAAAAGAACTGATCTGCCCCGAAGGCCTCGAAGCGCTGAGCACGACCACGTCCTGCATCGACTTCAGCCTTTTGGCGGAAAAACCCTCTGAACGCGCCTATACCGTCGTCGCTCTCTACCGAGACGCCAATGAAGAAGTGCAGCAGAGCTCTCCGGGAACGATCACGATCAAGCGCGCCACGAGCACGGCGCCTAACCCCCCCACCAACCTCGTTCTCACGGAAAACGCCGATGGGTCGGTGACCCTGAAATGGAAAGCGCCCGCAAGCGGCCCGACCCCATCGTTCTACCGGGTCTATCGCGGTTCCAAGGAATACACGAGCCGCTACGGCGAAACCACTTCGACCGAATTCAAGGACACCGACGCCACCACCACCCACGAATACTGGGTCACGGCCAGCTCGAGCCTGACGGAGTCCACGTTCCTGGGTCCGGTGAGCGGGTGATGGGCGTCCGCGACGAGCAGGGGTTCACGTTGATCGAGCTGCTCGTGACGATGGCGATCATGACCGTCGTATTCGGGAGCACGCTCTCGGTCCTGGACGTCTTCCAGAGCAACAGCCGCTTCGACCAGCTGCGCAACGAAAACCAGGACACGGCCCGCACGACTCTCGACCGGCTCTCCAGACAGCTGCGCGACATCATCGCGCGCACAACGTCTACTGGAATCGTGCCAGGCGCGCTTGAACTGGCCGAACCATACGAAATCGCATTTGAGACGGTCGACACCACGAAAGCCACGAGCGGCACAAACAAAGTCAACGCGATGCGGGTGCGCTACTGCCTGGACGACTCCCAACCAGAAAACGAGATCCTGTGGGAACAGGTCCGCCGCTGGGAAGAAGCGGAAGCACCGGCCCTGCCAACCTCGACGTCGTGTCCCGATCGGACCAACGAAGGCACCTCGAAACCCGACTGGAACACCTCGACGCAGGTCGTCCAACACGTCACCAACCAAAACGGCGGCCAGAGCCGACCGCTGTTCATATATTCGGCGAAAGAAACCCCTGAGATCCTCTCGGTAAACACCGACCTGTTCATCAACATCAATCCAAAACAGGTGAGGCCGGGCGACAGCGAGCTCACCAGCGGCGTCTCGCTGCGCAACGCCAACCGTGTCCCGGTCGCGGAATTCACGCCGACAGAGGAAGGTAAACGTCAGGTGCGTCTCAACGCCTCGGCATCCTACGATCCCGACGGCCTGTCCCTCACTTACAAGTGGTGGGTCAACGGTGAAGAAATCCCAACGACCTCCCAACAGTATGAAACCAAAACAAGATGCACGTCGAGTAAAGGAGAAGCAGGGTTCTGCCTCGGTAGCACGCAGAACTTCAAGCTTGAAGTCACCAATCCTGGCGGCCTCTCCGCCCACACCGAAAAGACGGTGACCATCAAATGAGACACCTACGTGACGAGCAGGGGTTCGCGGTCGTGACGGCGATCGTCCTGCTCACAGTGATCATGGGCCTGGGATTGGGGCTGTTGCTGTTCGCCGACAGCCAGCAGAAAGCGTCCACTCATGAGCAGGCGAGCGAGGCAGCCTTCAACGTCGCCGAGGCGGCGCTCAACGCCCAGGTAGGCCAGCTGTCGCGGGAATGGCCAACACAAAAATCTACAGAAGCAGGAAATCCGCTGCCATCGAGCTGTACCGCATCGACAAGCACTGAAAAAACAAATGCCTGCCCCAGTTCTACGGATCTAAAACTGGACCCCAACACGGCCTCGACGACGTGCGCGGGCACTGACGCCTGGGGATCGTCGCTCAGTAACCAGTGGACCACGTATGTGAGACAAGATGTGACCGAAGGGTCGGGTGCGAGCCTGCATGAAAGCCCGCTCTTCAACTCCACAACAGAGCAGTCGAAGCCGTCCTATGCCGAATCAGAAGCCGGAGCACTGTGGGTGCGCTCCGTCGGGGTCGTCCAATGCCATCCCGTGACCGTGGTCACGCTCGTCACCCGGCAGCGCAAGACCCTCGGCCTCCCGGAAGACGTGATCGCCGGCAACTGGTTCAAGGTCACGAATAAAGGGAACAAGGCGATCGTCAACCGTCGGGGTTATGCCTCCGAAGCGGGCCCGGTCAGCATGCGCTGCGAAGGCCACCCGTCCGAAGAAGAATGTGAGCAGTATGAACGATCCAAGGAACAGGTCTCCCCGGAAATCACCGAAAACCCCAAAAACCCGAGCTTGACACTGAACGCGAGCCAGCTAGCGACGATCAAGTCCGAAGCGCAGGCGCACGGCACGTTCTACTCGTCGACCTCTCCATATCACTGCCCGACGAGCATGACCGAACTCGAAGGGGTGAAGCTGTCGACGGGTGTCAGGGCGCCCGTATATGTTGAAGGCTGCGGCGAACTGAAGATCAAAGCCAACGGGGAAGCGAACTGTGAAGGAATGACCGCGACCTCTGGACCGTCCTCGCCCGGATTCCTGGTCATCGCCAACGGCACGCTCGAACTGAGCGGCAACAGCACCTACTGCGGCGTCATCTACGCCGCCAACCTGCAGAAAAGCAGCGAAGCCGTGGTCAAGCTGCAGGGCGGCACGGTCGTCGTCGGCGGCATCATCGTCGACGGCGCGGGCGGGATCGAATTCGGGTCGAGCGGGCAGGGCGGGAACCCCGCGAACCTGGTGTTCGACTCGCTCGCGATCCGCAATCTCACGATCTCCGCCGGAGCGGCGGCAACGCGCAACAGCTTCAGGATCCTACCAACCGGCCAGTGATCGCCGAGACCGCCCGCCACATCCAACCGATCCGTAGTGTAGTTTCAACATGTGGCGAAAACACCACGATATCCTCAGCCTCCGCCTGACCCCGACCTGCTGGCGGCGGTGGTCCTGCACACGCTTGTGGCCGAAGGCCGCGAGGGCATGACCGTCGCCCAGGTCGCCGAGGCGTGCGAGCGCGATCCGGCTGATCCCGCCGACGTGGACGAAGTCAGAGCGGCCCTGCAGATCTTGCTCACGGACGGCCTCGCCCGAGGCCAAGACGACCTCTACCGGCCCACCCACGCGGCGATCCGCGCCGCCGAGCTGAGCTTCTGAGCGCGACCCGGGCGCCGCGGCGCATAGCCTGGGGCTCTCCAGGCGCCACCGCCTGTCCTCGAAGACGAGCCGCCCGCCTCCCTCTACTCCACCCCGTCGAGCAAGGCCACTGAGCTCAGCTGGAGCGCGCGCGCGAGCTTCAGCACCGTGCGCAGGTTCGGTTCGCGCCCGCCGCGCTCGTAGACGCTGATCGCCGCTCGGTCGACCTCCGCGTCATAGGCGAGCGCCTCCTGGGAGAGGCCCGCTCCCTTGCGCGCCGCGCGCAGATTCGCCCCGAAGCGCAGCCCGGGCTCCGGGTGGCGCTCTTGGGCTGGCGGGGGCTCGAGCGCTCGCGGGTCGGAGAGGCCCACGCCGTCCAGCAGATCGGCGGGCTTCAACGCCAGCGCGCGAGCGACGCGCACGAGCGTCGACAGATCGGGCGCCCGTTCGGCCCGCTCGAGGAAGCTGATCGCGGCCCGATCGAGTCGCGTGGCCTGCGAGAGGCCCACCTGCGAGAGGCCCGCCGTCAGGCGCGCGGCGCGCATGTTCTCGCCGAACGCGCGCACCTGATCGTCGATCTCGGGGTCCTTCGTGTGCCTCATGGGCGCATCATCCATGCTCGCCTACATAAACACCACTGTGAAAACACAAGCGAGCCGAGGATGCGGCCGGCCATGCGGCCGCGGTGCGCCGCGGCCACCCGTCGACTCCGCGCCGGCAGGAGCAACGCGCTCTTGCGAGGGCTCGCGCGCGCCCCGGCGCGCCCGCACGGCGAGGGCCCGGACGAGACCCGATGGTACCTTCTTGTGGTGATCTCAGATGTTCGATAACGCGCTCGACGACGCCGTCACGCATGAGCGGCTCGCCAAGGCCAACCGCCTGCGCTCGGAGGGCATCGAGCCCTTCCCGCACATCCCGCGCGGGGAGCGCACCGAGATCGCGACGCTCCATTCGGCCCACGACCCGTCCGCCCTCGAGGCGGGCGAGCACCCGCGCTTTGCCTACCGTCTCGCGGGACGCATCATCTCCAGGCGCGGGCATGGCAAGACGACGTTCATGGACCTGCGCGACTTCTCCGGGCAGATCCAGCTGGCCGTCCGTCACGACACGCTGGGCGAGCAGGCGTATGAGCGGGTCATCGACCTCGACGTCGGCGACATCGTCGAAGCCGAGGGCTGCGTCTATGTGACCCAGCGCGGGCAGCTCGCCCTGAGCGTTCACCGCTGTGCGCTGCTCACGAAGACGCTCCGTCCTCCACCAGCCAAGTACCACGGGCTCGGCGACACCGGCACACGCTACCGCTACCGCGAGCTCGACCTGCTCGCCAACGAGACCACGCGCGAGCTGTTCGTGACGCGTGCCAAGGCGATCGACGCGTTGCGCGCGTTCATGGCCGAGCGAGGCTTCATCGAGGTCGAAACGCCTGTGCTGCAAGCGCTCGCCGGCGGCGCCTCGGCGCGACCGTTTCTCACACATCACAACGCGCTCGACCAGGAGATGTCGCTGCGCATCTCCGTCGAGCTTTACCTCAACCGCTGCCTGATCGGTGGCCTCGAGAACGTTTACGACCTCGGCAAGTGCTTTCGCAACGAGGGGATCTCCTACAGGCACAGCCCCGAGTTCACAATGCTCGAGTGGTTGATGAGCTACTCAGACCACACCGACGTTGCGCGCTTCACCGAGGAGATGGTCGCCTACGTGGCGGAGCGCGTGCTCGGCACGACGCTGATCGAGCGCGGCGGTGAGCAGATCGACCTGAGCAAGCCCTGGCGCAACACGACGATGCAAGAGGAGATCTTGCGCGTCACTGGCGTCGACTTCCTGGCGGCCGACCGCGACGAGCTGGCGGCGCTCCTGGAGGGCAAGGCTCACCCTGACGCGAGTTGGGCACAGGTGGTTCAGGCCGTGTACTCAAAGCTGGTGGAGCCGACGATCAACCAGCCCACGCACGTGTATGACTTCCCGCTCGACTCCTTCCCGATCACCAAGGCCCATGCCAAGGACGGCCGTCTCGCGGAGCACTTCGACGCGGTGATCGGCGGCATCGAGCTGGTCAGCGGCGACTCGGAGGTCAACGACCCGATCGAGCAGTGGCAGCGTTTTGTCGAGCAGCGCAAGCAGCGCCGTGCCGACGACGACGACGCTCCCCACCCGCACGACGAGGAGTACGTGCGCGCGCTCGAGTACGGGCTCGCGCCGTCGGCGAGCGGCGGCATGGGCGTCGACCGCCTGCTGATGATCCTCACGGGGCACGAGACTTTGCGCGAGGTGATCCCGTTCCCTGTGATGCGCGAGATCCGCCCCCACTCCGAAGAGCGGCCCCCCTCTGAGGTGGCTCGTCCGACAGTCGCAGATACGAATTAGGCGCGCAGCAGCCGGAAAGCTATAGTCGCGGCCAGGGACCTGAACGATGAGCCAAGGGGAGCAAAACTTCGACGAGCTGCACTTCGAGCCAGCCCCCGCGCTCTCAGGCGAGCTGCCGGGACCTCGTTCGCGCGAGATGCTCGCCGAGCAGGACGAGCTGGAGTCGAGCGCCCGCTCGTACCCGCGCAGCGTGCCGGTCGCGATCGAGCGGGGGCGCGGGGCGACGATGCGCGACGTCGACGGCAACACGTTCATAGACTTCTTCGGCGGCGCGGGGGTGCTCAACGTCGGTCACAGCCACCCCGCCGTGCTGGCGGCGGCGGCCGAGCAGGAGCAGATGCTCGTACACGCGCTCGACTTCCCCACGCGGCCGAAGCTGCGCCTGATGCGCAAGCTCAAGACGTTGCTCCCAGGCCGGCTGCGCGAGAGCGCCAAGTTCCACTTCGGCGGCCCCACGGGCTCGGACGCGATCGAGTCGGCGCTGAAGCTCACGCGCACCCATACCGGGCGCGACGCGGTGATCGCCTTCCAGGGCTCCTACCACGGCATGACCACAGGCGCCCTTTCGGTGACGAGCGACATCGGCTTCGGCGGGCCCACCTCCTCCCCCGTGCACTTCATGCCCTACCCCTATTGCTACCGCTGCCCGCTTGGGCTGAAGCCTGACTCGTGCGAGATGGCGTGCGCGAAGCTGCTCGACACCTCGCTTGAGGATCCCCACAGCGGCATACCCAAGCCCGCGGCGGTTCTGATCGAGCCGATCCAGGGGGAGGGCGGCACGATCGTCCCCCCCGACGGCTACCTCGCCGAGGTCAGCCGCATCGCGCGCAAGCACGAAGTGCCGCTGATCTGCGACGAGATCCAGACAGGGTTTGGGAGGAGCGGCACGTTCTTCGCGTGTGAACACGACGGGGTCACACCAGATGTGATGACCCTCTCCAAGGCGCTTGGCGGGATCGGCTACCCGCTCTCGGCGATCGCCTACGACGCCGAGCTCGACGGTTGGAAGCAGGGAGCCCACATCGGCACCTTCCGCGGCCACCAAGTGGCGATGGCGGCTGGGTTTGCGGCGATCGAGTTCATGCAGGAGGTCGACCTGCCCGCCCACGCCGCGAAGCTAGGCGAGCTGACGCTCGGGCTGTTGCGCGACGAGCAGGGCGCGCTCCCGTCGGTCGGGGACGTGCGTGGGCGTGGGCTGATGATCGGGATCGAGCTCGTGAAGGATCGCGACACGAAGGAGCCATGGCCGGAGATGGCCGCTCAGGTCCGTATCGAGTGCTTCCACAGGGGCGTGATCATCGAGGTCGGTGGCCACTTCGGCAACGTCGCACGCTTCCTGCCCCCGCTCGTGATCACGCGAGAGCTGTTGCTCACAGGCGTTGAGATCTTCGTCGAGTCGGTGCGCGCGGCCGAACAGGCGCTCGCGCGACCCTCAGCGCTGCTCGCAAGCTGACTCAGGCGCCGCCATAGCTGACCACGAGGTCGGTGGCCACGCCCAGCAGGAACCCGGCGGAGAGCATGTACAGGCCAAGCGTGCGGTGGCCATAGCGGCGCATCCCGTTCCAGATCTCGCCGATCACGTAGAGCACGGCGCCGCCGGCTAGCGCGTAGAAGAGCAGCTCGAGCGGGCTCGAGTCGACCTGATAGCCGACGAGCGTGCCGAGGAATGTCGGACCTCCGCCGACGAGGCCGACGAGCCCGAGCCACTTCCAGGTCGGGCGCACGTCGCCGAGCGGGCCGACGATGCCGAAGCCCTCGGTGGCGTTGTGCAAGCCAAAGCCGATGATCAGGACGGTGGCCAGCCCGATCG
This sequence comes from uncultured Solirubrobacterales bacterium, assembly GCA_963764655.1. Lineage (GTDB taxonomy): Bacteria > Actinomycetota > Thermoleophilia > Solirubrobacterales > Solirubrobacteraceae > Palsa-744. The sequence continues at coordinate 78,918 of CAVXTI010000001.1, read as the reverse complement.
CGCCGGTTTTGGCCGACACGCCGATCGCGAGGCCCTCCGCGAAGTTGTGCAGGCCGATCGCGATCGCGATCACCATGCCGGTGCGCAGCGCGCGTCGACGAGCGTCGTCGGCGACCTGGTCGGGGGCCGCGAGTCCCGCGGGCGCCAGCGCGGCCTCACTCGTCGCGCCGCCCGCTATCGGTGGCGGCGGAGGGCGCCTGCTCAGACGCCGCTCGACGGCCGAGATACCGGCTACGCCCGCGGTGAAGCCGAGTGCCAGCAGCGCAAACAGGCCTACCACGTGGCCGAAGCTGTCGTGGTTGTCCTTGAACGAGGAGAGCGCGTCCGAGACGATCTCCTGGCCGTGCGTGGTGACGTCCATGAAGATGAACGCGAGGATGCCCACCGAGAACATCGCGAGGGCGACGCGCGCACGGTCGTTGACGCGCTCCATGCGCCCTACTGGCAGACCTATATAGATCGTAAAGCCCGCGATCGCTCCAAGCACAGCCGTCTCGGCAAAGCTCATCCAAAGACTCCAGAATTCGTGAGCCAGCTATTAGGTATCCCTAATTTCTATCACAGAGGTCGGGATTGTGGTCGGATCCAGCGTGACCGCGGGTTGCGCCCTCTCGCTGACGCCCTTCGTGTGAGTCGGGATGTCGGCCCGAGCGCGCGCGCTCGCGCTACGAAGCGCAGCTCGCGACTATGCGCGTCAGTGGACAGCACTCAAACCAGGGTTTGAGAGGACTATGGTGCATAGAAATACCTGCAAATAGCGGGCGTCGCGGCGTCGCCGAGCTTGGCGACCCATTGGGTGGCGGTCGCGAACTGGACGCGCTGACCAGCCATCCGACCGTAGAAGTCTCACAGTGCGTCTTGCCGGTGCCGGACGGGCCGAGCAGCGTCACGTTCTCGTGGCCGTGGAGGAAGTCGAGCTGGCCGATCGTCAGCCTGCCCGCGAACACGAGGAAACCACCAGCCGAAAGGCTGACAAGGCGCCTCGCCGCCGACCCTACTCCCACCGAACGTTGACCAGGGCGGCTATGGGCCTGCGCGTGCCAGGCCGATGTGGGCCGCTACGTCAACTTCACCGTGCGCGTCGCGACCACTTTGCCATCAACTTCGATGCTCAACACCACCCGCCCATGGCCAAGCTGGTGCAGCGCGTGCTTGGACAGGTGAACTGTTGTGGTGCCTTTGGAGCCGAGCTTGAACGTCACGTGTACCCGATGAGACCCGCGCCGCGCGCGCAGCACGATATGGCAAGCCGCGGCGCAGCTTATTGTGGCGGCGCCGTGCGTTGAGAGCGCCGCCGTCGCCCGCGTAGGACGGAATTGTGAAGCTGGGGGAAGCGCCACCGGGGGAGTTGGCACCGGGGGAGTGCTCGCCGGTGGCCCTGACGCCGGGGGGATCGACACGGGTGGCGTTTCGGGAGGCCGGTACTGGGCGAAGCTGGCGCTGTGAGGATGGCCGCTCAGGCCAAGGTCAGCGCCACTCAGCGCCAGCGCGCCGCCAGTGCCGACGCTGAGAAATCCAACCGTGAGGAGTGTTGTCAGATGTGACCGCATGAAGTGTCCGCTTTCTCGTAAAGCACGTCGACGATCTCTTGGAGGTCATCCCGAAGCGTTTCTGCCCGTCGCATGGCGCTCATTTGAGCTGATACGAACGAAAGGCTAGATCCCGACTCTTCGTGCCCTCGACTGGACGAATAGGCATTTGACCGCCGAGGCAGGAGGCCACGAGACGAACCGGGCGCCGGTCAATTGTGCTGCGAGCCGCCCCCGCGCCGTGGGCGCGCCAGGCGCGGTGTGACCCTGCGCCATGACGAGCTGGCAGCTGGGCCAGGCGGCTGCTTTGGGTCGGGCGCGGGCGGCGCGGCGAGCTCGCGGCGGGAAGAGACGCCGAGCTTGCGGTAGATGTTGCGCGCATGGGTACGAACCGTCTCGGTGCCGACCTGCAAGGTGGCGGCTATTTGAGCGTTTGAGCGGCCCAGTTGAAGCAGGGGAAGCACTTCGGCCTCGCGCTGGGTGAGCAACTGCCCAGCCGTGACCTGACCGCCGCCCGGGTTGGGCGCGGCCCGCGGAATCACCTGAAGCCCCCGTGAGGCGAGGTGGATCGCGTTGAGCACGTCGCGCGACTGCGTGTCCCGGCCGAGCACGGCGCTTGCTCCGAACGCGAGCATCTGGGCGCATTCCACCATCGAAGGGCCGTTCGCGATCAGAACCAGTCGGGTGGACGGATGGCGGCGGCTGAGCTCCCGGACGTCGGCCGGCTTGGCCAGGGCGCCGGCGTCGAGGATCGCCACACCCGGCTGATGGGCACGAAGGACGACGGGGATTCGGCTGTGCTCCACGCCGGCGGCCACGATCGCAAGGCTCGTATCGCTCTCGATCAGCTCTCGCAGCCCTCTGGTGAGGAGATCGTCGAATTGGGCAAGGACGATGGTGATGGGGGCCTGTGGCGGCATCGGCGGTAAGGCGCCCGCGAGCGCCTACGCTCTCATCGGCAGGAAACGGCGTAGGGGTGAGCCTCCTCTCACCCCTGCTTCCCCCTGCCGGTCCCCCCAAGATCCCCCCGCGGAGGGGATGAGCCCGGCGGCTCTCTGGCCTCAGCGTATATGGCATGGCTCGTGTCCTCGCTGCCGGTGTGCTTGCAACAGCGCTTCTGCTCGCCGCATCGGCCGGCGCTCACGCCCGTCGTCCTCTCTATCCTCACGCCTCGAGCACGGCGCACCAGTGGGCCTCGGCCCGACGGGTAGCGCTTGATAAGCCAGGCAGCCGCGACCCGGTTAAGCTTGCCGCGGCGGTCGCGGAGCGCTACTGGGGCGCGGTGCCCTGCGGCGGCCAGGTCACGGTCCTCGCCGACAGGCCGCTCGTCCCCGGCCTCGACCCCACGACCGACGGTTGGGCGACGTTCAACTCGTCGCTTGGGCCGAACGACCTGCAAGCACCGGCGAGCACCTACACGCAGTGCACGATTTCACTTGCCCACTGGCATTGGCCGACGTGGGCGGCCATCGACAGTGACTGGAACATGTTCTGCCTAACGGTCATCCACGAGATGGGTCACCTGCTCGGCCATCCCCACTCGTCGGCCCCGGGCAGCGTGATGGCGCCCGTGTTCACCGATGAATCGAACGTTCCGGAGATCTGCCGGGCGGTGAGGGCACGATAAGTCAGCCGGCGGCCTTGGCGGTTCGCATTGAGTCCGGTTACATGGGCTTCGTAGGACAGAACTCAAACCGGGGTTTAGTCCGACAGGTATGGTGCGCCCGAGTGGACAGGACTCAAACCACGCCGGTTTGAGTCCGAGCATTTTGATGCGGGCGGAGGGACTCGAACCCCCAAGGGCGTAAGCCCACTGGCTCCTAAGGCCAGCGTGTCTACCAGTTCCACCACGCCCGCGCGGTTGCACGAGGACCGCCAGAGATTGTATGGTCAACGGCAGGATGTCATCAACTTTGGGTCAGACGGGACGGACGGGCGTGATCGTGACGCATCCCAACCGCGGCAAGGCGGTGGTGCAGGCGACCCGTGCGACGGTCGTGCTGCTGCTGCTCGCATCCGCGGCGCTCGTCCTGATCGTGACGATCGGCGGGTGGGGAACGCTCGAGGGAGATATCCCGATCCTGCTCGCCTGGGCCGTGGTCTACCTGCTGATGGCGTTCTTCGCTGGACGCTGGAGTCGCGGCGTGCTGCCGATGGCGGCGGCGCTCGCGCTGTTGATGCTTGTATTCGCACTTGTCGCCGCCCCGAGCTGGTTCGCGCGCGACAAGGCTGGCTTCGCCGAGCCCGCCCTGCCCGCGAGCCTGCTCGGCGTGCTCACGCTCACGCTGATCCCGGTGCAGATCCTGCTGATCGCGTTCGCGATGCGCGGCTTCTCTCAAGGCTGGAATATCGAGCTCGAGCAACTCGATCCTCACGCCGATCATGACGCGCTGCCACACTCCGCGTAGTATTTGCTTCATTGCGGCGGTGGCGGAACGGTAGACGCGATGCTCTCAAAAGGCATTGTCCGAAAGGGCGTGTGGGTTCGATTCCCACCCGCCGCATCCCGAAGTCCAATTTAAAGAGCCCAGAGCCCAGGAAGGTCAGCGACGAGCTCGAGCGCTGGCTGGGAAGCGACGGCGAGAAGACCTTGGGCAGCCTCGTCGAGCTCTTCGAGGAGAAGAGCTTCGCGATCCTGTTCGTGCTGCTGCTCGGCGTGCCGGCGCTTCCGCTCCCCACCGGTGGCGCGACGCACGTGTTCGAGATCGTGGCGGTGCTGCTCGCGCTCGAGCTGATAGCCGGCCGCGAGCAGATCTGGCTGCCGCGGCGCTGGCGCAAGCTCGAGCTGGCTGGGGATAGGCAGCAGCGTTTCATCGTCGCGCTGATGAAGATGATTCGCCGGCTCGAGCGCGTCTCCCGCCCTCGCCTGCGCTTCCTGTTCGATCATCGTTTGAGCAACATCGTCTTCGGGCTGCTCGTGATCTGCGGATCCATCGGCGCCTTCGTCGCCCCTCCGTTCACTGGGCTCGACACGCTGCCGGCGCTCGGCGTGGTGCTGCTGTCGCTCGGCGTGGTGCTCGAGGACTTCCTGGTCGTGGTCGTCGCGCTCGCGATAGGCGTCGCGGGCGTTGTGCTCGAGGTGGTGCTGGGCAGCGCGGCGATCCACGGCCTCGGGAGCCTCCTCTAGGAGACGGCGATTGACGCGCGCTGCCCGCGTCAGCCCGCGGGCGGAGGTCTCCTCCAGGTAGTCCGTGATCGACGAGCGCCGCCTGCGTCAGCCCACAAGCTCGAGCAAAGGCCCGGCAAGCGCGGGAACGGCGGCGAGCACGCCCAGCGGCAAGCGCTCGCGCGCGGGCAGCTCGCGCACGGTGAGGCCGGCTCGCTCGCAGATCAGCGTGCCGGCCGCGATGTCCCAAGGCTTGACCGTGCGCTCGAAGTAGGCGTCGTAGCGCCCGGCGGCGGTCCAGGCCAGGTCGAGCGCGGCGGAGCCGAAGCGGCGGATGTCGCGCACGCTCGGAATCACGCGCGCGAACACCTCTGCCTGTGCGGCGCGGACGCGGGCGTCGTAGGCGAAACCGGTGGCGACCATCGCGCTCGCAAGGTCCGTGCGCTCGGACGCCGCGATCGGCGCCCCGTTCAGCGTTGGGGGCTCGTCGCGCGTGGCGCGGAACAGCTCGTCGCGACAGGGGTCGAAGATCGCCCCGACGAGCGAGCCACGATCGTCGGCGACCGCGACGCTGACACACCACTGGGGAATGGAGAACAGGAAGTTGACTGTGCCGTCGAGCGGATCGACGACCCACGTCAGCCCACTCGAGCCATCCTGGCCCCCGCCCTCCTCGCCGAGGAAGCCGTCCGCCGGCCGCGCCACGGCAAGCCGCTCGCGGATCAGACGCTCTGAGGCCAGATCGGCCTCGCTGACGAGGTCGGTGGGGGTGCTCTTGCTGGTGAGCGCCCGCTCGCGGCCGCCGTCGAAGCGCTCGAGCAAGAGGGCGCCCGCGTCGCGTGCGAGGCCGACGGCGAGCTCGAGCAACTCTGCCTGCGAGTAGGACTCTCCGCCCGACTCTCGGCCTGCAGCCGGTGTCGCAGCCGAGTGGGAGCTCTCGGCGGCGGCCCGATCCGCCTTCGACGAACCCGACTCGGACGCAGCGCTCACGAAAACGCGGCGGGGCGCTGCTGGGCCCAGGGGCGCTCGGCCTCAAGCTGGCCGGCGAGCGACAGCAGCGTGGTCTCGGCGCCGGGGCGCCCGACGATCTGGACGCCGCGCGGGAGGCCGTCGGCGCCAAAGCCGGCCGGCACCGAGGCGGCTGGCTGGCCCGTGAGGTTCCAGGGCGCGTTGTAAGGCACGAGGCCGATGACGGCATTGAGCGTCCAGAGGCCTCCGCGACCGTCGTACTGCCCGATCTGGGATGGCGGCTGAGCGGTCGCGGGCGTGATCAGGACGTCGTGATCGACGAGCACTCGGTTGAGCCTGTCGGCGAGCGTGGGCTCGTATGCGCGTGAGCGCTCGAGCAGCCCGTGCGGCACGAGCGCGCCGAGCGCCGACATCGAGCGCGTGCGGCGCGACAGGCGCTCGGGATATGGCAGGGCGTGTGCTTCGTCGTGGATGCCGCGCAGGAAGCGCATCAGGATGGAGGGCATCGTGTCGAAGCCATAGTCGGGATCTTGTTCTTTGACGTCGTGGCCAAGCGAGCGCAGCAGCTCGACCGTCTCATCCAGCGCGCGGCGCGCGTCGCCGTCGAGGCGTGCGATCGCAAGCGGCGGGATCTTGGTGGAGAAGGCGATCCGCAGCTTGCCCGGCGGGGTGCGCGCGGCTGAGAGGAACGACGTCGAAGGCGGCTCGGGACGGTCGCGATCGACGGGGGCCGAGCCTGAGCCGACGTCGTGGAAGAGCGCCGTGTCGATCACTGAGCGAGTCAGGATGCCGTTGACGGACATCCCGTGCCATGACTCGGCTTTGGGCGCCATCGACACGCGTCCGCGCTGGGGCTTCAGCCCGAACAGTCCACACCAAGCTGAGGGAATGCGGATCGAGCCGGCGCCGTCGGAACCCAGCGCGGCGCCGATCAGCCCAGCCGCGACCGCCGCGCCGCTGCCGCCGCTCGAGCCCCCAGGCGCACGCTGAAGATCCCAGGGGTTGCGCGTCGCGCCGAACGTCGGCGTCTCGGTGAAGGGCCAGATGCACAGCTCGGGGACGTTGGTCTTGCCGATCACGACGGCGCCCGCCCCTCGCAAGCGGCGCACGACCTCGGCGTCGGCGGGCGCCGCGACGCCGCTGTGGGCGTTGGTGCCGAGCGCGGTGACCTCGCCGGCGACGTCGATGTCGTCCTTGACGGCGATCGGCACGCCGAGCAGCGGGCGCTCGGCGGGCTGGCTGCCAGCTCGCCGGCGCGCGTCGGCCTGGTCGGCTTCGAGCAGGGCGCGCTCGGCGAGCACGACCCTGAAAGCGTTGAGTTGCCCGTCGAAGCGCTCGATGCGCTTCAGGCACAGCTCGACCAGCTCGCGCGAGGAGACCTCGCCGGCGGCCACCAGCTCTGCCTGGCGAGCGATGCCGGCGAAGGCTAGATCGGTGGCGTCCATCGCGTGCAATCTATTGCAGAGTCGCCCGCCGTCGTCGCGCGGGACACGCGCGGGCGCCCAGCGAGCGCTAGTGCCGGCGCGGGGGGAGGCGCCACGGGAGCGGGATGACCGGCGGCGGAGTCAGACGGGTGTGACCGGATTGCGCTTGGCGGGCCACTCGCGGCGCTTGGCCGAGGCGTGGGCGAAGCGACGGATCAGGTCCTCGCGCAGGCGCTCGGGCTCCACAACCGCGTCGATGACGAGCTCGGATGCGAGATGCAGGAGGTCGATGTCCTCGGCGTACTCGCGGCGCAGCTCCTCGGTCTTGGCAGCCCTCTCTCGCTCGTCGTCGATCGCCTGGAGCTGGTTGTAATAGACGGCGTTGATGGCGGCTTGGGGGCCCATCACCGCGATCGAGGCGCTCGGCAGGGCGATGCAGCAGTCGGGCTCGAAGGCGGGACCGGCCATCGCGTAGAGCCCGGCGCCGTAGGCCTTGCGCACGATCACCGAGATCTTCGGCACGGTGGCCTCAGAGACAGCGCTGATCATCTTGGCGCCGTGACGGATGATGCCCTGGCGCTCGACCTGGGTGCCGATCATGAAGCCAGGAACGTCGGCTAGGAACAGCAAGGGGATGTTGAACGCGTTGCAGGCCCAGATGAAGCGAGCTGCCTTGTCGGCGGAGTCGGAGAAGAGCACGCCGCCCTTGTGCTTGGGCTGGTTGGCGACGATCCCGACGGGGCGGCCTTCGAGGCGCGCGTAGCCGACGATCAGCTCCTTCGCCCAGCGCGAGTGGACCTGCAGCAGCGAGCCCTCGTCGACGATCGCATCGAGCAGGGAGAGGATGTCGAACGGCTTGTTCTCGTCGGCGGGGATCAGCTCGCCGACATCGAGGCCGTCCGCGACAGCGGCCGCGGGCTTGGGGGGCGCGGGCGGCGGGCTCTGCTCCCAGTTGGAGGGGAAGTAGGAGAGGTAGCGCCGCGCGAAGGCGATGCCCTCCTCGTCGCTCTTGACGAGCTGGTGGGCGCAGCCGGAGACGGAAGTGTGCATGCGCGCGCCGCCCATCTCCTCCAAGGTGACGTCCTCCCCGATCACCATCTGGGCCATGCGCGGCGAGCCGAGGTACATCGAGGCGTTGCCGTCGCGCATGATCACGATGTCGCAGAACGCGGGGATGTAGGCGCCGCCGGCGGCGCTCGGGCCGAACAGGACGCACACCTGCGGAACGACCCCCGACATGCGCACCTCGTTGAAGAAGATCCGCCCCGCCCCACGGCGTCCCGGGAACATCTGGACCTGCTCTGTGATGCGAGCGCCGGCCGAGTCGACGAGGTAGACCATCGGGATGCGAAGGCTGAAAGCGCGCTCCTGAATGCGCAGGATCTTCTCGACCGTCTTCGGGCCCCACGAGCCCGCCTTGACGGTCGGGTCGTTGGCCATCAGCGCGACGGGGCGCCCTTCGATCGTGCCGACCCCGGTAACCACCCCGTCGGCGCCGAGACCGGCCTCGTTCCAGTTGGCGAGCAACGCCTCCTCAGAGAAGGAGCCCACGTCGAGCAGCAACCCGACGCGCTCGCGCACAGGCAGCTTGCCCTGCTCGCGCGCCTTCTCGCGGTGACGCTCGGGTCCGCCCGCGAGCGAGCGCTCGGTTGCCTCTCGAAGGTCGCTCATCGGTCGCTGAGCCTATCCGGTAGCGCGTCACGGGCACGCACAGAGCGGAGCGCCGGCCGGGTCGAGTTTGCGGCACGCACGGAGCGGAGCGCCGGCCGGGTCGAGTTTGCGGCACGCGCGGACGGAGCCGCTGGATGGGGCCGGCAGGCGCCTCAGGGCAGTAGGCGCCGATAGCGGGAGCGACGGTGCTCACGTGCGAGATGGCGCTCATGACGAGCTTGCATGCGGGCCTCGACGACGTCGATGTCTGAGCCGGGCCCGAGCAAGCGCCAACTGTCGCGCAAAAGGGGCAGCAGGGTGAAGAGGATCACCCAGATCGGCCAGAAGGCTCCAGTGGCCCCGCTGGCAATCCAGATGGCTACGCACACCAGCGACGCGGTCGCCGAGCCGCCCGCCTCCTGCACCAGGCGACGGCGCAGGTGCGACTTGCGCTCCACGAGGGCGGCGCGGGCTGCGATAGTGCTGACGGGCAGGTCGGCCCGTAGGGTGTCGAGGTCCGCACGCGTGCGCGCCGCATAGACCGACTCCAAGCGCTCCTCATACTCCTCGGCGGTGAGTCGACCGGCGACGGTGTGCTCGTGCAGCTCCTCGACGAGCCGCTCGCGCTCGGCGTCGGATACGCGTATCTGCCCAGGATCGGCCATAGTCGAGAATGTAGTTCAATCGTTGACCTGAGGAAAGCGCTCGTCCCTGAGCCAAGCGAAAGGAATGCTCGCATGAGCATCGTGACCACCGAAGACCGCGGCCAGGTCCGCCACGTTGTGCTGAATCGCCCGGAGAAGCGCAACGCGATGAGCCAGGAGCTGCTGCGAGCGCTCGGGGACGCGCTGCGCACCGCGGCGGTCGACGAGTCTGTCCATTGCGTGGTGCTGCGCGGCGAAGGCCCGGTGTTCTCGGCCGGCGTGGATCTCCCCGAGCTGGCCGAATCCTCCGGCGAGCCGGGCAGGCTGCGCCCGTTCAGGCAGGTGTTCCTCGACTGCCCGAACGCCGCCGAAGAGATGGCCAAGCCGGTCGTGTGCCAGATCCACAGGACGTGCGTGGGCGGCGCGCTCGAGGTGGCGCTCGGCTGCGACCTGAGGATCGCCTCCAGCGACGCGCGGTTCAGCCTGCCGGAGGTGAAGTTCGGGATCATCCCGGACGTGGGCGGCTCGACGAGGCTGCCCGCGGTGGTTGGCCTGGGCAGAGCCAAGGAGCTGATCATGACGGGGCGCACGATCGACGCCACGGAGGCCGAGCGCATCGGCTTGGTGAACAGGGTCGTTGAGCCGCAGGAGCTCGAGGAGGCAACCGAGGCGTTGGTTGACGAACTGCTCGCGAACTCGCATATCGCGGTGGGCCGGGCAAAGCGTGTGATCGACGCCTCGGCACGGCCGGCGCTGGCGCAGACGCTGGAGATGGAGGTGTCGGTGCAGGAGTACTGCGTGGCGATCATCCGCGAGCAGGCTCGCAACGCCGAGACCATCGCCACGCCGTAGGCCATCGCGCGGCTCCCGCTCGATTCACCGTCCCCCGCGCCGTCGCCATGCCTTAGGCCATCGCGCGGCTTCCCGCACGATTCACCTCCCCCCGCGCGCGGGGCATGGCCGCGGCGTTAGCGCCAGTCCACTGGCCCGGCCACAAGCGTGTGGGAGCCGAGCGGACGGCCGAGCACCTCCTGCACGCGACGCGAGCAGGCGAGCAGGGCCTCGAGGTCGATTCCCGTCGAGACCCCCATCTCGTGCAGCATCGAGACTAGGTCCTCGGTCGCGATGTTGCCGGTGGCGCCGGCGGGGACGGGGCAGCCGCCGAGCTCGCCGAAGCTCGACTCGAAGCTCGTGACGCCGGCCTGCAACGCCGCGAGCACATTCGCCAGCCCCTGTCCGCGCGTGTTGTGGAAGTGGGCAGTCAGCTGCACGTCGCCAAGCTCGGCCGACCAGCGCTTGAAGAGCTCGCCCACCTGCACCGGGTTGGCCATGCCGGTGGTGTCGCCGAAGCCGATCTCCTGCGCGCCGGCGTCACGCAGGCGCCGCGCGATCTCGAGCACCCGCTCAGGCGGCACGTGACCCTCATAGGGACAGCCGAACGAGGTGGAGATGACCGCCTCACAGCGCATACCCCCCGCGCGCGCGGGGGGCAACACATTCTCCAAAGACCTCAACGACTCCTCGACCGAGCGGTTGACGTTCTTGCGGTTGTGGGTCTCAGAGGCCGACAGGAACACGTTGATCTCGTCGAACGCGGGTCGCCCACCGTCGAGCCGCTCGCGCAGCTCGAGCGCCTTCTCCAGGCCGCGCTCGTTGGGCACGAGCACGCTGACGGCGACCCCGTCGGGCACGTCGATGCGCTCGATCACCGCGGCGGCGTCGGCGAGCTGCGGGATCACGTCGGCGCGCACGAAGCTCGTCACCTCCAAGCGCCGCAGGCCGGTGCGCGCGAGCATCTCGATCAGCTCGACCTTGCGCTCGGTGGGGATCGTCTCGGGCTCGTTCTGGAAGCCGTCGCGCGGGCCCACCTCCCTGATCTGGACCGACGCGGGCAGGTCAACCATGACGCTCACCTTGCCACACGCTCCGGAGACTTTTTTGGATGGGACCCCCTGCGGGGGTCTGCTGTTCGTTCCCGGGCGGGGACACTCCAGCTTTCGGCGACGGCGGCGGGGCAGGCATCCCGCTTCCCCCCGTGGCAGCCCGCGAGCCGATCACCACATCGAGAGGCCACCGCTGACGTTCAGCGTCTGGCCGGTCACGTATGAGGCGTCCTCGGAGGCGAGGAACGCGATCGCCGCGGCGACCTCCTCGGGCTCGCCGGAGCGGTGCAGGACTGTCTGGTTGACCATGCCCTGCTTGAGCCGCTCGCCCAGCTCGCCGAGCAGCTCCGGCGCGGCGTTCAGCAGCGGCGTCTCGATCGGGCCTGGGGCCACGGCGTTCGAGCGCACCCGGTAGCGGGCCGACTCGCGCGCGATCGCCTTCGTGAAGCCGATCACGCCCGCCTTGGCGGCCGAGTAGACGGAGGAGCCCTGCGAGCCGACGCGGCCGGCCTCGCTCGCGACGTTGACGATCGAGCCCGAGCGGCGCTCCTGCATGCCTGGCAGCACGGCGTGCGTGACGGCGAGCACGCCGCGCAGGTTGACGCCGAGCACGAAGTCCCACAGGCCCTCGTCGCTGTTGACGAAGTAGGAGAACAGGTCGGTGCCGGCGTTGTTGACGAGCACGTCCACGGGGCCAAGCCGCTCCTCGATCGTGGCGACCGCGGCGCGCACCGAGGTCGTGTCGGTCACGTCGAGCGCGCAGCCGAAGCCGTCGAGCTCCGCCGCGATCTCCAGCGCGCCGTCCTCGTTGACGTCGCCGATCGCCACGCGCGCCCCTTCGGCCGCGAGCCGACGGGCCGTGGCCGCCCCGATCCCCGAGGCGCCGCCGGTGACGAGCGCCGTCTTGCCCTCGAATCTCATGCCGCCAACCCCCTCTTCGCCATCGCGCCCCCGAATCTCATGCGTGGAGCGTAGCCATGCGCGGCGACCGGCGACGCGAGCCTCCTACGGAGGCGCTTGCGGAGCTTGTCTCCCACAAAAAGACACGACGGCCGTCTTATACTCCGCCGCCGTGGCTGCCTCAACCGACCCTGTCGCGATCATCGGAGCTTCGGGCGCGCTCGGCTTTGGGTTGGCCGTGCGACTCGGGCGGGCCGGGGTCCCGATCGTGATCGGCTCGCGCGATCAGGGGCGCGCCGTCGAGGCGAGCGTGCGGGCGCGTGAGGCGGTGCCCGAGGGTGTGTTCACAGGCGCCGAGAACGCGCGGGCCGTGGCGGACGTGGAGACCGTGATCTTGAGCGTCCCTTTCCGCAACCAGTCCGAGACGCTCAAAAACGTCAAGGAGTCGTTGCGCGCGGGGTTGCTGCTGATCGACGCGACCGTGCCGCTCGCCGCCGCCGTCAGTGGGCGCGCGACGCGCATGCTCGGCGTGTGGCAGGGCTCGGCGGCCCAGGCCGCGCTCGAGCTGGCGCCCGAGGGCGTGAAAGTCGTCTCGGCGCTGCACACCGTCTCGGCCGCCTCGCTCACGGCCCTCGATCACGACCTGGCCCAAGACGTGCTCGTGTGCGGCGACGAGCGGGAGGACAAGCGTCGTGCGGCGCTCTTGATCGAGCGGATCGAGGGGCTGCGCTGCGTCGACTGCGGACGCCTGGAGATGGCGCGCATCGCCGAGTCGCTCACCGCCCTGATGATCTCGATCAACGCCAAGCACAAAACGCACGCGGGCATCCGCATCACTGGCTTGCCGGACGATCGGTGGGAGTAGAGCCCACGCCTGCGTCCGCTTCCAGCGGGGGCCGTTCCGGTGCGGCGGCGGGCCCGCCTGCCCGTCCCACGTCAAAGGGGGGTTCAGGCAGGGGGAAGGTGGTGGTGCTCGCCGGCGGCACCGGCGGGGCGAAGCTCGCGCGCGGCATGCTCGACGTCGTCGGCGCGGACGAGCTCGTCGTGATCGCCAACACGGGCGACGACATCGACATCTACGGCGCCCACGTCTCCCCCGACCCCGACCTCGTCTCCTTCTGGCTAGCCGACCTCATCGACGAGCGCGGCTGGGGGCTCGAGGGCGACACGTTCGCGGTGATGGACGCCCTGCGTGCGCTCGGCGTCGACGTGTGGCTCAACCTGGGCGACCGCGACCTCGCCTGGTGCCTAGAGCGGCGCCGCATGCAAGACGAAGGGCAGCGCCCGACCGAGGCCTTGGCGCGACTCAACCAGGCGATCGGCGTGCGTGCGCGCGTGCTGCCGATGTGCGACGAGCCGCTGCGCACGTTCGTGCGCACGGACGCCGGCTGGCGCGACTTCCAGCGCTTCATGATCCGCGAGCGCGCCGCTGGGGAGGTGCGCGAGGTGGCGTTCGGCGCGCCCGCGCAGACCAGCGTGGCGTCTACCGCCGCTGCGCCACGCGCCACCTCACCACACACCACCTCACCACGCATCACCTCACCACGCGCCACCTCACCTCGCACGACTACGTCACGCACCACCGCACCGCCGGCAAACGCACCGTCCCCCGCGACCCCCGGACCCCGGCCCACGCCCGAGGTCATGACGGCACTGCGCGACGCGCGCGTGGTGATCGTGGGCCCGAGCAACCCGGTGATCTCGATCTGGCCAATCCTGAGCGTGCTCGGCGACGCGCTCGACCGCCTTTCAACTCCAGTGGTCTGCGTCAGCCCGGTCGTCGGTGGACAGATCGTGAAGGGGCCGACGGCCGCTTTCCTGACGGCCTATGGCCAACCGGTCAACGCCGCCGGAGTGGCCGCCTTCTACGAGACCGTCCATCCCGGCCTGCTCGATGGGATCGTCGCCGACGAGCCGGTGGAGGGCCTTGCGACGCTCCATCTTGACACGGCGATGGGCGACGCGGACGCGCGCACGCGTGTCGCCGGGCGGACGCTTGTGTTCGCCGAGACGCTCGCCGGGTAGCCTGGGGACCGAATATGCGCACCGCCGCGATCCTCCCAGTCAAGCGCTTCCCGCTTGCCAAGCAGCGACTCGGCGAGAGTGTCGCCGACTCTCTGCGGGCCGATCTGGCGCGTGCGATGGTGGGCGACGTGCTGAGCGCCTTGCGCGAATGCCAAGCGATCGAGACCACGATCGTCGTCACGCGCGAGGCCTCCGTGGCGCCCGCCGCTCGCTACTTGGGGGCCCTCGTCGTGGAGGACGCGGCCGAGGAGGGCCAGAGCGCCGCCGCCGCTCTGGGGCTTGCGCGTGCGCTGCAGGATGGCTTCGAGCGGGCGCTGTGCGTGCCCGGCGACTGCCCCACGCTCGATCCGCGCGAGCTCGCGGAGTTGCTCGAGGCCGACTCGGCCGCCGAGCGGAGGCCGCGCACCGGTGAGCCGGGGGATGGGGAGGTCGACTTTGAGTTCGAGGGCCCCCCCGCGCGCGCGGGGGATGTGGCGAGATTGGAAGTGACGATCGTGCCAGACCGCCACGGTCACGGCACCAACGGTCTGCTGCTGGCGCCCCCCGATGCGATTGCTCCCAGCTTTGGCCCCGACAGCCGCGCCCGGCACGAGCGCCTCGCGCGCGAGGCGGGCGCGCAATGGCGGATCGAGCGGCCGGCGTCGCTGCTGCTTGACATCGACACCGGCGAGGACTTGACAGTGCTGCGCGAGCGCCTCGCCGGCGAGCGCGTGAGGGCGCCGCGCACACGCGCGGTGCTCGCCCGTGGCGGAACCGACGATCGAGGCGCCAACCGCACCGAGACGGCTTCGGGCCGGGACTCTCGGGCGGCCTGAGCTCGTGAGCGTCTGGGCGCCGTGAGCAGCCTCAGCGCCCGCGGCCTGCCGGGTCTGCCCGAGGTGACCGCGGGAGCCGATCTCGGCGAGCTGATCGCAACGGCGCTCGATGGCGAGCGACCGGCGCGCCCTTTGCGAGACGGGCAGATCGTGGCGGTCGCGCACAAGGTGGTGTCGAAGGCCGAGGGAGCGGTTGTCGACCTGCGAGACGTCGTGCCGCGCGCACGCGCGCGAGAGCTCGCCGGCGAGCAACACAAGGACCCACGCGCCGTGCAAGTCGTGCTCGACCAGTCCGAGGAGGTCTTGCGCGCCGCCAACGGCGTGCTCATCTGCCGTACCAGCCACGGCTTCGTGTGCGCAAACGCGGGCGTCGACGCCTCCAACTCGGCCGACTCTCACACGGTGGTCGTGCTCCCGCGCGACCCTGACGCCTCGGCGCGGCGGTTGCGCGCGCGCCTGCGCGAGCTGACCGGCGCGCACGTCGGCGTCTTGATCAGCGACAGCTTCGGACGCGCCTGGCGCCACGGTCAGTGTGACGTCGCGATCGGCTGCGCCGGGATCAACCCGCTCGACGACTGGCGTGGGCGCGTAGACAGCACAGGCATGGAGTTGCGTGCGACCTGGCTGGCTGTAGCGGACATGGTGGCTGCCACGGCTGAGCTGGCGCGCGCCAAGGACTCGCGCGAGCCGGTCGTGGTCGTCGAGGGCTTGGAGCGCTTCGTCACAGAGGCGCACGGCCCGGGCGCGCTCAAGTTGCTGCGGCCGTTGCGGGAGGATCTGTTTCGCTGAGAGCCTGTCTCAGGTCACTGTCTCTCTGTCTCAGCTCTGTCTCTCCGAGACGAGAGCCCTATCCCTCCGAGGCGCCCTCACCGCTCGATGTGGCCACGGCAACCGGGTGCGATCGCGATCCGGCCCGCCGCGAGATCGAGCGGCGCGCGCTGGCAAGCGTCGCGAGCGGGATCGCCGTCGCAAGCATGCGCGTGGGCGTGATGTTGCGCGATCCGAACGCCTCGAACACCCTCCCCGTCCGCTCGTCGTAGCTCGCCGCCGAGAAGAGCAGCTTCTCCCCGCCGTTGATCTTGCGCCCGGTGGCGTAGTCGAGGATCATCTTGGTATGGCCGCCGAGCCCGCGCGCGTGACGACGCCGGTAGCGCTTGAGGCCCTTCTGCATCGACTCGGCGCCGCTCAACGCCGGAGCGACGCTGTCCGCCAGCCATTCCGAGGTTTGCAGCGCGAAGCCGCAGCCGACACCCCACAGTGGGTCCAAAGCGCTGGCGGCGTCCCCCACGAGCGCTAGGCCGGGCGCCGTCGGGGCGTGTATGACGTTCGTCATGTCGATCTTCCCCTGCGGCGGTTCGACCAGGCGCGACGCCGCGATCGGTGGCGCGCCGGGCACGCTCGCCACCAGCCGCTCGAGCGCCGCGGCCGGATCCTCGCGGAATTCGGGCAGACGCTCCTTGGCGGGCATCGCCGCGTAGAACGTGTAGCCGCTGTCGGTGGGGAATGCGCCGACC
This sequence comes from uncultured Solirubrobacterales bacterium, assembly GCA_963764655.1. Classification (GTDB taxonomy): domain Bacteria; phylum Actinomycetota; class Thermoleophilia; order Solirubrobacterales; family Solirubrobacteraceae; genus Palsa-744. The sequence continues at coordinate 62,459 of CAVXTI010000001.1, read as the reverse complement.
ATGTCGGGATCGAGCAGCCATAGGGCGGCGGTTGGCGCTCCCGCCCACGCGGGTCCTTCGTAGTAGCCGCCGTAGGCGAAGCGTCCATGAGGGGCGGTCTTGGTGGGAACTGCCGCCAGCTTGGCGACGCGTGAGTCACGACCGTCGGCGCCGACAACCAGCCGCGTGCGCAGCTCGATCGTCTGCCCGTGAGTGTCGCGCGCCTTCAGTCCAGACACCTGAGCGCCCGAGTACCTCAGCTCGTTCACGGTGTGCCCCAGCATCAACTCGACGCCCGGCGTCGCGGCGGCCGTCTCGCGAATCAGCGGATCGAGGCGCTCGCGGCGCAGGTTCACCCCGCTCGGCACGACACTCTTCGCTGGCGGCTCGACCCAGCCCCAGCGCGTCCATAGGCTGATGCGCGAGCGCACGGCGCCCGCTTGCATCATCGGCTCGAGCAAGCCCAGCCGTTCCAGCGAGGGCACCGCTGAGGATTGGATGTAGTGCGAGCAGACTCGCTTGAATGCACGCGAATCGGGGCTCTTCTCCACCAGCGCGACCTTGGCGCCGGCGCGACCGAGCAGGATCGCCGCGGCGCAGCCGGCGAGACTCGCGCCGACGATCGCGACGTCGTAGTCCCCTGCCCTCGCGAGCCCCTCGACGGACGGCGTCGCGGTTGCTGGGGCGTCGTGATCCGAGTCGTCGGGGAGGATGTGATCCGCATGCGTTTGATCGGCCATCGTTACCAGCTCCTCGTGCAGGCACGCTCCGCTGAGGCGGAACGCACTCTCTATAGTTCGAGTCGAACTATACAGGACGAACTATGAAAGGCAAGGCCATCCGCCTCACCACCACATCGTATGCCGTGCTGAGCCTCCTCGACCTGCTCGGAGAGGCGACGCCCTATGACCTCAAGCAGGCGCTCGAGCGCTCGATCGAGAACTTCTGGCCGGTCCCGCACACGACCTTCTACGACGAGCCCGCAAGACTCGCCAAGGCCGGCTATCTCTCACAGAGCCAAGAGGCGGGTGGACGCAGGCGCAAGCGCTATGCGCTCACCAACAATGGTCGGGCGGCGCTGCGCGCATGGGCCGACGCGCCCGGAGCGCCGCCGTCGCAGTACCGGGACGAGGGCATGCTGAAGGTGTTCGCCGGAGCCGATCCGCGGGTCGTGTTCGCCGGCCGGGGCGACTGGCACCGGGCCAAGCTGGCCGAGCTCGAGGGCTATCTGGAGAGCCTCCAAGCCGCATGCGGGGAAGGCCAGGGGGACGACAAATGGCGCGGCGCCGAAGCAACCCTCGTGGGAGGCATCAACTATCACCGGCAGATGATCGATGCGTTCGAACGCTTCGTGGAGAGGCCTTCGTGACGCGAGCGGCCCTGGCTCCCTGGCGATCGGGGACATGAGCCTCATAACCCATGAGGAGCGCAAGGCTCAGCGGGCAGCGGCTCCCAGCGACAGACCCAGACTTGCTTTGGGCGTGGCCGCACCGCCAGCTTGCGCGCAAGCGCCGTTCAAGGGATAGCGCCTCGCGATCTCGTACAGCGTGGTGCGCTCCGCCGCCGGGCGCCCAGCCCCATGCGCCGCGGCCACCAGCTGGTCGGGGTCGAGCTTGGTGCCGTGATAGGAGCCCGCGAGCCGGCTGATCGACTCCTCCATCAACGTCCCACCGAGGTCGTTGACGCCCCAGCGCAGCGACTCGGTCGCGGCGTCGAGGCCCATCTTCACCCATGAGGCCTGCAGGCTCGGGATCGTGCGCCCGAGCGCCAGGCGAAAGACGGCGGTGTGCTTGAGGTTCTCCTCGCGCGAGATCTCCTCCACGCCATGGGTGCGCCCGAGCAGTGTCTGGAACGGGATGAACGAGAGCGGAACGAACTCGGTGATGCCACCCGTGCGTTCCTGCAGCTCTCGCACGACGCGCATGTGCTCGGCCAGCTCCCACGGCTCCTCGATGTGGCCGAACATGACGGTGGACGTGGAGCGCAGCCCGGCGGCGTGGGACGCTTCGATGATCTCCACCCAGCGCGCCACCGGCAGCTTGTTCGGGGAGATGCGCTCGCGCACGCCGTCGTGCAGGACCTCGGCGGCGGTGCCGGGGGTCGAGTCGAGCCCGGCGTCGCGCAGGCGCGCGAACACCTCCGACGGTGGCAGCTCAGAGATGTCGCACATGTGCGCGATCTCCATCGGGCTGTATGCGTGCAGGTGCAACTCGACGCCGGCCTCGCGCGCGGTGGCCTTCGCGAGCCGCAGCCAGCCCAAATAATCCTCCAGGCTCCAGTCGGGATGGATGCCGGACTGGATGCACAGCTCGCTCGCGCCATAGTCGATCGCCTCGAGCACACGCCTCACGAACTCGCGCTCGTCGTGCTCGTAGGCGTCCGGCGAGCGCTTGCCCTGGCCGAAGCCGCAGAACGCGCAGCCCACGGTGCACACGTTTGAGATGTTGATGTTGCGGTTGACCACGAACGTCACCGTCTCCCCCGCCAGCTCGGCACGCAGCTCGTCGGCGGCGAGGCGGATGTCCTCGATCGCCTCAGGACGCGTCTCGGCGAACAGAGCCGTCAGCTCCTCGGCGCTGAGCGGCGCTCCATCGCGGCCCTTCTCGACGGCGCCGCTCACGAGCTCGGGGCGAATCGGGGCCGGCGGGTCGGTGCGGCCGGAGCCGCGTCTGGGGATGAAGCTCCAGTACTTCAACTTGATCGTGTCGAGCACTCCCTGCGCGACCCACTCGGGGTCGATGTACTTTTGATAGACGCAGAGCCGCTCAGTCAACGCGAAGCCGTCGGCCTGCAGGCGCTTGCGCACCTGGTGGGGCGAGGGGAATGGGTGCTCCGGAGAGATGTGATCGCCGTTGGCCGACAGCCCTCCCAGGTCGGTGGCGCCGGCGGCCACCAGCTCGCTCCACCAGTCGGCGAGGTTCGGCGGGATCTGGATGCCGACGTCGGGCATCAGTCGGCGAGCCTCGCGGATCAGCAGCTTCATGTCCTCGATCGAGACCGCCCCGGCGCCCTCGGTCGCCCATGTTGGCAGCGGCAGCTGTGGATGGAGATGCATGGGAGCGCTCTTCCCCGCGGCCCCGTCCACCCCGGTGCGCCAGTACTCGCGCGCGGCCGCGTCGGCGATCTCGGCCGGCTCTTGGCCGTAGTAGCTCTGATGGGGCACGAAGTTCTGCAGGATCACCTCCTGGACGTGGCCGTGCTCGGCGTGCGCGGCCGCGATCGCCTCCAAAGATGCGATGCGCTCTTCGAGCGTCTCACCGATGCCAACCAGGATCCCGCTCGTGAACGGGATCTTCAGCTCGCCTGCCATGCGGATCGTCTCAAGGCGCCGCTCTGGATGCTTTGTGGGCGATCCGGCGTGGACCGTGCCCATCAGCCGCTCGGACACCGACTCCAGCATCAGGCCCTGCGAGGCCGTCACCTCTCGCAGCCGCGCAAGATCCTCGCGTGCGAGCACACCGAGGTTTGTGTGCGGCAGCAGTCCTCGCTCGAGCGCCCGCTCGCACGTCCACACAACGTACGCCGTGAAGTCCTCGTGCCCATAAGCAGCCAATCGCTCGCGCACCCGCGGGTTGACCTCGGGGCGCTCGCCTGTGAGCACGAGCAGCTCCTTGACCTGCCTGCGCGCCGCGCCGTCGAGGATCTCGAGCACCTCCTCGGGCGCATATAGGTGAGCCTTGTGGGTGGCAAACGCGCAGTACTTGCAGTAGCAGCGGCACGTGCGCGACAAAGAGAGCGTCAGGTTGCGCGAGAACGTGACCCTGCGGCGCATTCCGTTGAGTGTATGACCTAGGCTCGCCGCCCCCATCCGGGAGCTCCGGGCTGCGCCACCCCGTCCGAGCCCTGGACTGTCGGCGCCACCGGAAAGGGCGACGCCGACAGGCAGTCCTCAGGCGAGCTTGTCGATGGGCCGCTGCCCCACCCGCTCTTGAGGGTCGAGCACGAGCGCCTTGTAGCCGACGGTGGCGAGCACACCGCCGATCAGGGGGCCGACCACGTAGACGACCAGGAAGTTCCCAAAGCCGCCGGCGAAGTGACCCGCGACGATCGCGGGGCCGAGCGCCCTGGCCGGGTTCAGGCCGGCGCCCGTCAGCGGTCCGAAGGTCATCACCGCGAAGCCCAGGGTGGCGCCGATGACGAACCCGGCCCAGTCGCGCGTGCCGCGCGGGTTGACCGCGACGCCCGCGATCGACCACACGAGCACGAACGCGCCGGTCAGCTCACACAGAGCGCCGAGCAGCGTTTTCCCACCGAGCAGCGGGCTCACGGACGGGTTGCCGAGGTTCGGTGAGAGCGGCAGTTCGTCCAGGATCAACTTGCACAGCGCGGCGCCGGCGATGGCGCCGATCAACTGCATGACGATGTAGCCGGCGGCGGCCCGAGCCTGAATCTTGCGAACCGCCACGAGCCCAATCGTGACAGCGGGATTGAAGTGCGCGCCGGACGTTCCGCCGAGCGTTTGGATCAGCATCATCAGCACGAATGCGTGCAACAACCCGATCACGGCGAAGACCGGGAGGGGCGCGCCCACTCGGCCGAAGACGCTCACGATCAAGGCAATGAAGAGCACGAGCAGGAACGTGCCCACCAGCTCGGCTATATATGCGGGCGCCCCACGATCTTCCATCTTGGCCTCCTCATGTCGGCGATCTGCGGTCTGCTTCCAGATTCAGATTCGAGCTTTCAAGTCCCTATCCTCCACCGCCGTGATTCCGACAGTCGACGTCTACCTCGCGCGACACGGCCAAACGGCCTACAACCTCGAGCGCCGCTTCCAGGGCCACCTGCCCGTCCCGCTCGATGACACGGGCCGTCTGCAGGCCGCCGATCTCGCGCAGCGCGCGAGCCCCCACGACTTCGCCGCACTGTGGTGCAGCCCGCTACTCCGCGCTCGCGAAACCGCTGACATCGTCGCCGAGCGCATCGGGGTCGAGCCCCGTGAGGACGCGCGCATGATGGAGACCGACGCGGGCGACTGGACCGATCGCCTGTTCGTCGACGTGCAGGCCAAGGACCCTGACGGTTTCGCCGGCTTCATCAACGGCGACCCGGACTTCGCTTTCCCGGGTGGCGAGTCGTTCGCGCAACAGGGCGTCCGCGTGGCAGCCGCCCTGGCTGACATCGAGCGAGACGATCTGCCGGCGCTCGTCGTCTGCCATGGCGTCGTGATCCGCATCGCCCTCTTCCAGCGCGCCGGCCACAAGGTCGCCCTCGCCGAGCGCGTCCCCAACGCGGCGTTGGTCCCGCTCGACCCGGCCGTGGCCGAGCACGCCGAGCTGGGCGGCGGCGAGGCACTGCCCCCGAGTTGAGGCCAGCTCGCGGACCCCAAAGCCGCGGCTGAACGACGAGCGACCGCGACTAGGACGAGGCGCCAGTCTCCTCGCCAGCCAGCGTCGAGACAAGCTCGGCTCCTTCGCGCGCCATGCGCGAGCGCGGCACGATCAGGTCGAAGCCCGCGCTCTCCGCTCGGCGGCGCGCGTCCACGTCGACATGCGAATAGAAGGCGAGCGTGTGGATGCCCTCGAGCGCGCCGCCAACTGAAAGCGATTCCACAAGCTCAGCGCCGTGGAACGCGTCGTCGGTGAGGTCGACGACCAGCACGCTGGCGCCGGTCAGCGAGGCACGCACCGCTTCGCGATCGCCGATCAGCTCGACCTCGTGCCCATCAGCAAGCAGCGCTGCCTGCACGCGCGAGCCAAACAGCAGGTCGGGGATGAAGGCCACGACGCACGCCATCGTTTTCATTCAACTCCCGCCGCGCCGCGCCGACTACTGCGCCCGCAGGCGCGCGAACTCCTCGCGCACCGAATGCGGACGGCCCCACATCTGCGTGACCTCGACGCGCCCGACGCGCTGCTCGCGCAGCACCATCTCCCCCTCAATCCCTGCTTCATCGAGCAGGCGCAGCGCTCCGTGGGTCGTGGGCGCGGAGGCGGCATGGCCGAAGCGATGGGCGACAAGCAGTCGCCAGTGCCAGTCGTGATGCGAATAAGGTCGCGCGTTGCACGTGACGAGGTACACGCAGGCGTCGATGTAGCGCGACTCCTCCGCGATGCGCAGGTCGAGCTCGAGGTCGGTCCAGTCGTCGGGAAGCGCGTCGACGATCCGTTGAAAAGTGTCGGCTAGAGCCATCGAAGGGAAGCCTAGCGTGCAGGCACGGCGCCACGGACGCCCTATCCTCGAAGCCACTGTGGCGAGAATCGATGCAACGGCGCCGGCAGGCGAATACGCGGCCTTGACTGAGGAATACGCGACCCTGACCGAGCGTTGCGGCCTGGTGGATCGCTCGGAGCGCGGCAAGCTCGCGCTGACCGGCTCGGGCGCCGTCGAGTTCCTCAACGGACAGGTCACCAACGAGCTGCTTGGGATGAGGCCGGGCGAAGGCTGCTACGCGGCGTTCCTGACGCATAAGGGCAAGATGCTCGGCGACCTGCGCGTGCTCGCGGTCGGCGAGGACTTCGGGGCAGAGCCGCACGAGCTGCTGCTCGACACCGAGCGCGGCGCGCTGCAATCCCTGTTCGACATGATCCGCCGCTTCAAGGTCGGCTACGAGGTTGAGCTGCACAAGCGCACGCTGGAGTGCTCCCTGCTCTCGCTGATCGGCCCATACGCTGATGAGACAGCCGCGAGAGCATTCGGGCTTAGCCTCCCCGAGGGCGAGCACGATCACCTGCCCGTGAGCCTGGGGCAGACCCAGGTGCGCCTGATTCGCACCGACGCCGGCCTCGACGCGCTGTTCGACTCGACAGCGCTGGAGGCGGTGCGAAGCGCGCTCGTCGAGGCCGGCGCGATCGAGGTGAGCGAGGCCGCGGCCGAGATCGTCCGCGTCGAGCACGGACGGCCTCGCTACGGGATCGACCTCGACGACGGCACGATCCCCCAGGAGGCGGGCTTGAACGAACGCGCGGTGAGCTTCACAAAGGGTTGCTATGTCGGCCAGGAGACGGTCGCGCGCCTGCACTACAGGGGCAAGCCAAACCGCCATCTGCGTGGGCTGCGTCTCTCCGAGCCCGTCGTGCCGGGCGCCGAGCTGCGACTCGGGGAGCGTACGGTGGGATACCTGGGCAGTTCGGTGCTCTCCCCCATTCACGGCCCAATCGGACTGGCGCTCATACGCCGCGAGGCAGAGCCGGGCTCGACCGTCGAGGTTGGCGAGGATCGAGCGAATGCTGTGGTGGGGGAGCTGCCCTTCCGCTAGCCCTTGCGCCAGCCAAGCCCGCCAGGCTGCAAAGCTCACCCGGACGGCTCCGGGTAGGATTGCAAGCCGTTCCCGCCCCCGACACACGAGGTCTCAGAGCACCGTGGCAATCGATCTTCAACGAGTCTCCAAGGTGGACGCCGAGCCGGGCGAGCTGCCGTCGACAATGGCCGCGTGGGTCATCCGCGAGGAGCGCCAGGGCGAACCCAAGGACGCCTTCCAGCTCGAGGAGATCGACGTTCCCGAGCCCGGCGCGTTCGAGGTGATCGTGCGCGTGATGGCGGCGGGCGTCAACTACAACAACGTGTGGGCGGCGCTCGGCAAGCCCGTGTCGGTGATGAAGTACGGGGACCATCCCCAGTTCGGCCACCACATCGGCGGCTCAGACGCCTCCGGCGTGGTGTGGAAGGTCGGCGCGGGCGTGACGCGCTGGAAGCCGGGCGACGAGGTGGTATTGCACTGCAACCAGGCCTCCTACGAGGATCCGGAGGTGCACGGGCTCGATCCGATGGCGGCCCCGTCGCAGAAGATCTGGGGCTATGAGACGACGTGGGGGTCGTTCGCCCAGTTCACGAAGGTGCAAGCCCAGCAGCTGCTGCCCAAGCCGCGGGCGCTGAGCTGGTCGGAGGCCGCCTCCTACGGCCTCGTGTACTTCACCGCCTACCGCATGCTGATGACGCGCTGCAAGCTGCAGGCCGGGCAGAAGGTGCTCATCTGGGGCGCCGCCGGCGGCCTGGGCGTGTTCGCCACCCAGCTCTGCGCCGCCGCCGGCGCGCACTGCGTCGGCGTGGTCTCCTCCGCCGAGAAGGGCGAGCTCGTCAAGCGCCTGGGCGCGGTCGACTACATCGACCGCGGCGAGTTCACCGGGATGATGCGCAAGGGCGGCGAGAGCCCCGAGCAGGAGAAGGCGCGCTTCGGCGCCTCGCGCGAATTCGCAAAGCGCGTCAAGCAGATCCTCGGCGACGCGCCCGACATCGTCTTCGAGCATGTCGGCCAGGCGACGTTCCCCACCTCGGTGTTCACGGTCAAGCCGTTTGGCAAGGTGGTGATCTGCGCCGGCACCACCGGCTTCAACCTGGACTTCGACGTGCGCTACCTGTGGATGAAGCAGAAGGAGATCCTCGGCTCGCACTTCGCCAACGCGTACGAGTGCATGAAGGCCAACGAGCTGATCGAGAGCGGCCAGATCCGCCCAGTGCTGTGGCGCACGCTCGGCTTCGAGGGTGTCGCCGAAGCCCATCAGCTGATGCTCGAGAACAAGCACCTCGGCAAGATCTCGATTCTCGTCGGCGCGGAGTCGGAGCAGGAGGGCAAGAGCGATTTGAGTTCCACCCACCCTGGAGCAATACACGCGGAGGTAGGCGGCTGATGTCAGGCACTGTGATCGTTCCCTGGTACGCGACGGGCTTTCGGGCGAACGGCTTCGAGCAGGCGCTGAACGAGATCGCGGCAGTGGCGCTCCGCTACGGAGCGAGCTCCTACGCGGTGTATCGCTCACGCGACGACCGCTACCGCTTTCAGCAGCTCGCCCACTTCGTCGAGCACGTCGAGTGGGAACGCTTCTGGGACGGCCCCGAGATGATCGACTTCAGGACGCGCCACTCCGGCTGGCACCAGATCCCGGTGCTCTATGGCTGGTGGGATTGTACGGCCGCCGGGAGCGTCAACGGCGAGCGCACGGCTGCGGACGCGTCCAACGGGCACACTGACGGAGCACCCGCGAATCTCGTCTGAACACAATGCCCGCGCTTAAGATCGCAATCGACGATCTCAAACGCTGCGGGTAAGCACTGGTCTCTAGCGCGCCACGGCCTGCACGGCCGCGGCCACTGCGGCCGGGTGTGTATATGGGGCCATATGGCCCCCCGGCACCATCTGCAGCCGGGCTCCGGGGACGCTGGCCGCGATGCTGCGCCCGCACTGCGGCTCGACCAGCTTGTCCTGCGCTCCCTGAATCACAATCGTGGGTACGCGAAGACCCGGGAGGCCGCGATTGACGGCGTCGATTTCTTTGTTGGCCGCCAGGCTCTCGCCCGCGTAGGCCTCCAGGTTGCCTTGCTTGAGGTTGATCGCGAGCACCCGGTGGCGGTGTCGTGGGTTGACGGGCGCCGGAGAGAACGCTTCACTCTCCACCGGCTGGGCGGAGGCGGTGCGCAAGAGTTGCGAGAAGGTGACATCCGCGACCTGCGCCACACCCGGCAGCTCCATCAGTTTTATGAAGTGTGCCTGTACTCGTGTGAAAGCGTCGTTGTGACGTGAGCAGTCGCCGGCCGCCGCATCGACAAGCACGAGCCCGCGCACCCCGCCGGGATGGCGCTCGGCGTAGGCGAGCGAGATCGACCCACCATAGGAGTGCCCGACGAGGACCGGACGGCCGAGATGGAGCTTTGCGATCACTTCCTGGACTGCCTGGAGCTGCCGGTCGAACGAGAAATAGCCGCCGGTCGAGAAACCATAGCCAGGCCTATCGATCGCGATAGTGCGATGGCCGATCAAGGGCGTGACGTCTTCGAAGTCTTCGGCTGTGCCCGGTTTGCCGTGAATGAGCAGGACAGCAGGTCCGGAGCCCGGCCGTTCGAGGTATCGGAGCTTCACGCCGGCAAGCTGCACGAACTGCCCGCTGGCACGCGGCGTAGCCGGTAGGCGCCCGTACGTCCAGTTGAGCACCACCACGATTACAGCAAGGGCAAGCACACCCCACAGGAGCATCTTGCGAACCGATGGCCGCGCCCGCGTCACGCGGCGAAGGCTACGTGCAGGAACCCTCTGAGAAGGTCTTCTTTCAACCCTGCTCCAGCGGGGCCATCGTCAAGCCCGCGCCCTTGAGCAGCTCCCAATAGTGCTCGGCGGCCTCCTGATGACCGCTGAAGACGATCGCCTGACCCGAGCTGTGGATGATGTTGGCGATCTCGTGGCCACGCTCCAGCGTGACTCCGGGGATGAAGCGCGCGAGCGTGCGCGCGACGTGGTCGAACGTGTTGTGGTCGTCGTTGCGCACGATCACTCTCCATGAGTCCCCCAGACCGCTTCCGGGGGGCCCTGTGCGCGGCAGCTCGATCGTCTCGTTCATAGGGACGTCAGGATAAAGCCCAGCCGCCCTTGCGCAAGCGCCGAGAGCAAGCGTGCGCGGCACGGCCAACCGAGCTCAGGGGCGGCGAGGGCGTGTCAGCGGCGCGCGACCATACAATTGCTGGTGTGAGCACCGAGCCGAAGCACGTCCGCCTGCCAGAGCGCGACCGCCCGTGGATGATGCGCACCTACGCCGGGCACTCGACCGCCAGGGCTTCGAACGAGCTCTACAGGCGCAACCTCGCCAAGGGTCAGACTGGGCTGTCCGTCGCGTTCGACCTGCCAACGCAGACGGGCCACGACCCCGACGACGAGCTGGCGCGCGGCGAGGTCGGCAAGGTCGGCGTGCCGGTGGTCCATCGCGGGGACATGGCCGCCCTGATGGACGGCATCCCGCTCGGCGAGATGAACACCTCGATGACTATCAACGCCACCGCCGCTTGGCTGCTGGCGCTGTACATCGTGGCGGCCGAAAATCAGGACCCGCCCACCCCGCAGCAGGATCTCCAGGGAACGACCCAAAACGACATCATCAAGGAGTTCCTGGCGCGCGGGACCTACGCCTTCCCGCCGGCGCCGTCGATGAGGCTGATCGCGGACATGATCGCCTACACGGTCGAGCATGTGCCGAAGTGGAACCCGATCAATATCTGCTCCTACCATCTGCAGGAGGCGGGCGCGACGCCCGTGCAGGAGATCGCCTACGCGATGAGCAACGCGATCGCCGTGCTCGACGCCACGCGCGAGCGTCTTCAGACCCCCACCCCGGGCACACAGTCCAAGGGAGCGGGCCCCGGTGGGCCTGATCGGGCGCAAGAGCTGATGGGCGATGTGTTCGGACGCATCTCGTTTTTCGTGAACGCCGGCGTGCGCTTCGTCGAGGAGCACGCGAAGCTGCGCGCGATGGGGATTCTGTGGGAAGAGCTCGGACGCGAGCGCTACGGCGTGCAAGACGAGCGGCGGCTGCGCTTTCGCTACGGCGTGCAAGTCAACTCGCTTGGGCTCACCGAGGCCCAGCCGGAGAACAACGTGCAGCGCATCGTGCTGGAGGCGCTCGCCGTGACCCTCGGCCGTGACGCGCGCGCGCGCGCGATCCAGCTGCCCGCCTGGAACGAGGCGCTCGGCTTGCCGCGCCCATGGGATCAGCAGTGGTCGCTTCGCATCCAGCAGGTGTTGGCTTACGAAACCGACATCCTCGAGTACCCCGACATCTTCGAGGGCTCGAAGGTGATGGAAGGCCTTGTGGCCGAGCTGCTCGAGGGAGCGCGGGAGGAGATGGCGGTGGTGGCCGAGCACGGCGGCGCCGTCGAAGCCGTCCCGTACATGAAGGCGGCCCTGGTTGACTCCCACCGCGCGCGCATCCAGCGGATCGAGTCTGGGGAGCAGGTCGTGGTCGGGCAGAACCGCTTCACCGAGACCGAGCCGTCTCCGCTCACCGCCGACGCCGAGGGAGGCATCCTCGTCGTCGATCCCGAAGTGGAGGCGGAGCAGGTCGATGGTGTGCGGCGTTGGCGCGCCGAGCGTGACCAGCAGGCGGTCGACGCCGCGCTCGCGGAGCTCGCCCGCGTGGCTGGCAGCCAGGAGCGCCAAGAGAACCTGATGGTCCCGACGATCGCCGCCGCCCGCGCAGGCGCGACGACTGGCGAGTGGGCGCGCACGCTGCGCGAGGTGTTCGGCAGCTACCGCGCCCCCACCGGCGTGGGCGAGGCCGCCGCGGCGCCCGCCGACGAGGAGCTCTCAGAGCTGCGGGAGGAGGTCGGGCGCCTGCAGGAGAAGCTCGGACGCCGACCGAAGATCCTCGTTGGCAAGCCCGGCCTCGACGGTCACTCAAACGGCGCGGAGCAGATCGCCGTGCGCGCGCGCGACGCCGGCATGGACGTCGTCTACGAAGGCATCCGCCTGACACCGGCCCAGATCGCGGCATCGGCTCTGCAGGAGGGCGTGCACGTGATCGGGCTGTCGATCCTCTCGGGCTCGCACAGGGAGCTGATCCCGGCCGTGATCGACGCGCTGCGTGACTCAGGCGTGAGCGCGCCGGTGGTGGTGGGCGGGATCATCCCCGAGCAGGACGTCGAGCCGCTCAAGCAGGCCGGCGTAGCGGCGGTCTACACGCCCAAGGACTTTGACATCACGCGAATCGTGCGCGACATCGTGGAGCTCGTCGGCGAGCGCAACGGCGTGCCGGCGTCCGTATAGGCGAGCGGCGAGCGGTGAGCGGCGCGGATCTCGGAGCGCGCCTGCGTAGAGGCGACCTGAGCGCTGCGCCGGAGACCCTCAACCTCTTGGAGAGCAGCGCCGCCTCCGACCGCGAGCAGGCGGCGGCGCTGCTTGCGCGAGGTCTCCCCCGCCGCGCTCGGCGGCGAGGCGCCCGGCCACATCGTCGGTGTGACGGGGCCACCCGGCGCGGGCAAGTCGACGCTGCTCTCGGCGCTGCTGCACGTGTGGCGCGCGCAGGGCAAGAGCGTGGCGATGTTCGCGGTGGACCCCAGCTCCAAGCACTCCGGCGGCTCGCTGCTCGGCGACCGCGCGCGCATCGAGTTCGACCCGTCCGACAGGGCGGTCCTGATCCGTTCGACCGCGGCTGGCGAGCGGCTCGGAGGCCTCGCCGCCGCCACCCGCGCGGCCGCGCAGGCGCTGGCGGCGGCTTTCGACGTGATCGTGATCGAGACAGTTGGCGTGGGACAGGCTGAGACTGAGGTCGCCGACGTCGCTGACACCGTTGTCGTTGTCGTGCAACCCGGGAGCGGCGACGTGCTGCAGTTCCTGAAGTCGGGGATCATGGAGACTCCCGACGTGCTCGTCGTCACCAAGGCCGACCTCGGCCAGATCGCGCTTGCCAGCAGACGCGACCTGAGCGCGGCGTTGCGATCGCTCGGCGCCAAGGACGAGGGTCCGACACGCGTGCTGGCCGTCTCCTCGCTGCCCCCGCCACAGGGAATCGAGGAGCTCGTGACGGCCCTGGACGAGCACCGCGCCAAGCTCGATATCGCCAAGCGACGCCTGCGAGTGCGACGCGCCGGAGCGCTGCTGGACTTCGCGGGCGAGTTCGGCGAGCGCGGGCTGCGTGCCGTCGGCGGCCGCCGCGCCGCCGAGCGCCTGCTCGAAGGGCAGGATCCCGATCTCGACGCGCAGGCGCTGATCCGCGCGCTGGAAGCAGCGATGCGATCCGACTCGAGCCCAGCTCCGGCGCTCTCTGACGAGGACCGTCGACTCCCTGACGAGGACCGTCGAGTGTCGTGACGCGCGACCTGCTCACGATGGTCGGGGCGTTCGTGCTCGCGAGCGCGCTCGCCGCGGCGCTCGGCGCGGCGAACCTCGGCACGGCGCTCGCGTTCGGGCAGATCGCGTTCGCGGGGAGTGTCGTATACGTGATGCTCAAGCGCTGACTGACGTCCGATAGCCGGCGCTGGCCGATCTTCGATCGGTCTGCTTCCTTCCGATCGGAGATCGACGAGATCTCCGATCGGCCAGCACGTGTGCAAAGCACACTTCGCTCGCTGCGTCCTTGTCTCGCTTGGCTCTCGAACGTCAGTGGCCTGGGCGGGGCGCAGAGAGACACCTGGGGCGGCGCGCGGCGAGCCAGGCCCCGCATAAGCTCTCGCTCAGATGCTTCTACTGCTCGGGTTCGCCGTCCTCGCCGGCGCCGGCACGGCGCTGTCTCCGTGTGTGCTGCCGGTGCTGCCGGCCTTGCTGTCGGCTGGCGGCGTCGGAGGCAGACGGCGACCGCTCGGCGTCGTGATCGGATTGACGGTCACGTTCACGGTCACGATCGTCGGGATCGCGGATGTCGTGAACGGCGTGGGATTGGGCTCCGACCCGCTGAGAGACGTGGCGGTGGCGGTGCTGCTGGCGTCAGGGCTCGCGCTGCTCGTGCCGGGGCTCGCCGACCGCCTTGAGGCGCGCATGTCGCGAGTGGCGGCGCTGGGGGTGGGCGGGATCCGACTCGGCGGTGGGGACGGCTTTCGCTCGGGGCTGCTCGTGGGCGCCGCGCTCGGGTTCGTGTACACACCCTGCGCCGGGCCGATCCTCGCGGCGGTGATCTCGGTGAGTGCCGCGAGCGGCGGGACGGTGGCCGTGGCGATCGCCTACGCGCTCGGCAGCGCCGCGGTGCTGCTGGCGCTGACGCTGGGCGGGCGCAGACTGTTCGACCGGGTGAGAGCGGCTGGACGGGGACCGGCGCTGCAGCGCACGCTCGGGGTGGTGATGGTGGCGACGGCCGTGGCGATCCTCGCGGGCGCCGATGTGAGCTTCGACCAGTACGTGGCTGAGCACATCCCGGAAGTGAGCCTGACGGCGGGTCTCGAGAGATCGAAAGCTGTAGAGCGTCGCCTAACGCAGATCACGGGGCATGGCGCGAAGTTCACGACGGCTTCAAAAGCGCCGACGGCGCCACGCAACGCCAGCGACGCCGTGCTGCTCGCCGATGCGCGCGGGCTCAAAGACCTCGGGCCGGCGCCGGAATTCACTGAGACACAGCGCTGGTTCAACACGCCGGACGATCGGGCGCTGAAGCTCTCCGCGTTGCGTGGGCGAGTGGTGCTGGTGGACTTCTGGACCTATACGTGCATCAACTGCATCCGGACGCTCCCCTATCTGAAGGCTTGGGATGCAAGCTACCGCGACAGGGGTCTGACGATCGTCGGGGTGCACACTCCCGAGTTCGCGTTCGAGCACGACGCGGGCAACGTGCAGAGCGCGATCGCGCGCTTCGGCTTGCGCTACCCGGTGGCGCAAGACAACGACATGGGGACTTGGAACGCTTACGGCAACGAGTACTGGCCGGCGGACTACCTGATCGACGCGAGCGGGAACGTGCGCTACGCCGCGGCCGGCGAGGGCGACTACTCCCAGACGGAGACCGCGATCAGGGCGCTGCTCGCCGAAGCGGGCAAGAGCGTCGGTGGCATGAGCCACCCGCGGGACGTAGTCGCTCCGAGCGAAGTGGCGACGCCCGAGACATACCTCGGCACGGCAAGGGCGCAAGGGTGGCGCAGTGGGCCGCAGTCGGGCGCGCACGACTATGGCTCTAGCGCCCCGGCCAAGCTTGGCTTGAACGAATTCGCCTTCAGCGGCACCTGGGATATCGCCGCCCAGCCGGCGACCGCGGTGTCTGGCGCAACCGTTGACCTGGAGTTCAAGGCAAAGAACGCCTATCTCGTGCTCAGCTCGGCTGGGGAAAGCCCACGCAGGGTGCAAGTGCTGCTCGACGGCAGGCCGATCGCTCCCGCGGCCGCCGGCGTCGATGTCCACGGCGGCGCGGTGACGGTCACAAGCCAGCGCCTGTACTCGCTCGTGTCGTTGCCCTCCGACCAGCAGCACCGGCTCAGCTTGCGCTTCGCTCCAGGGGTCTCGGGCTACGCGTTCACGTTCGGATAGCAGGCGCTCCACCCGCCTTTGCTTTAGGATTGCGCGCTTCTAAGCGGCGCACACCGAGATCAGCACTGGGAGACGATGACAATGCGCGTAGGAGCCGAATGGGGCGGGATGGGCCTTGCACGAAAGATCTACGTCCTGTTGGGCGCGACCGTGGCCGTCGTCGCGATGTCTCTCGGGGCGAGCGCGCCGGCGCGGGCCGCGGTGCCTGCTCACACGGACGTGATGTTCCTGTTCGACACGAGCGGCTCGATGGGCAGCGAGCTCGGAGAAGCCAAGGCCGAAATGCTCGCGGTGATCACCAACATCAACTCGAAACTTCCGGATGTGCACTACGGCGTTGCGGAAGTACGCGACTATTCGCCGTCGCGCTACTCCTTCAACGAAGAAGAAGAACCAGGCGTCAAGCCGTGGCAGCTCGATCAGGCGCTCACATCCGACCAAACCGCCGTTCAGAAAGCGATCGAACCGCTTACGGCGTTCGGCGGCGGAGACGGCCCGGAATCCTACGGGCGGGCGCTGTGGGAGACCGACACCAACCCCAACGTCGGCTGGCGCGAAGGCGCACAGCACGTGATCATCCTCGTCGCCGACAATGTGCCTCACGACAACAACCTCAACGAAGGGCTGCCGGAAAGCGTTTGGCTGCTGAACCCGAACCCTTTCGACACCGGTGAAGAACTTCCGGGCACGTGGAATATCCCGGGCACGGTGTGGACGCCGGGCACCAATCTCGACTTCCAAACGACGGTCCAGCAGCTTGCGCTCGACGGCAAGCCACTCGAGGACGTCGACTTCTCCGGAGAAACGGGCTACTTGCCTTACTGGGAATACTGGACGTCCTTCTCAGGCGGTCATGCTTTGGGCGCGAAAAGCACGGAACTCGCTGCCAAGATCACGACGCTGATCGAAACCGGGGCTGTGACGACGCTCCCCTCTTGTCCCGCGGAACAGGTGCGCAACGGAGCCGGAGTGTGCGTCCAGTTTCACGCGACGGCCACGCAGGTGATCTGCAATCTCGTGATCGCCACAGCCACGGACACTTGCACCGCAACGGTTGGCGACGCCGCTCCCGCGGGATCGACGAACCCGACCGGAGCGGTCACATTCGTGAGCACAAGCGGCGGAGTCTTCAGCTCCGGCAGCACGTGCAACCTCGTGCCGACGCCGCTCTCACCGAACACGTCGAGCTGCTCGGTGCAGTTCGTGCCGCCCGCGACTCCCACATCGCTGCCGGCGATCACCGCGACATATGCGGGTGACACCTCTCACAAAGGCAGCAGCGGCCAGACCCACTATGGCACCACGGGCGAACTGGCGACACACGTGGAACTGTCTGAACTGGGGACGATCAAACCCGGGGGCGAAGTCGAAGTGCCGGTCGGCTGTGGCTTCCCTTGCGTGCTGTCGGGCGAAATGAGCAGCCCACCCGGCGCAAGCCTCGCATCGGCCTCGCTGTCCAGCGTGGAAGCGACCACGTCTGCCTCGCACGGCAAGAAGAAGAAAAAGAAGCGCAAGCCGGTGACGCTCGGCAAAGGCACGCTGAAGCTGACCCAGGGCGGCAAGGGCACGCTCAAGATCAAGCTGACGGCAAAGGGAAAGCGCGCCTTGGCCCACGTCAAAGGCAAAGGTGTGCGCGTGACCTTGAAGGTGACGATCAGCACATTGGACGGGCGCTTGGTCACGATCGAGACCAAGCGCCTGAAGGTCGTGCCGGCCAAGAAGAAGAAAGCGCATCACAAGCATCACTGAGCGCGATGTCTCGTAACGCCCAGCGCGTCCCGAGTGGGGGCGCTGGGCACGAGCGCCGGCGTGCCGCTTGCCGCCGCAGGGCTGCCTCTAGTCGCCATGTGTGGTCGTCGCCTCCCGGTGCAGGGGCGACGCGCATACAATGACCTCCATGGAGGGAGGACCCGCCCCAGAGACCACCGCGCGAGCGTGGCTGCGGTGCTACCGCTGCTGGTCGCAGAACCTCGAGGTGCAGGTGCACTACGAGGGGATCCACAAGATCGACCCTGAGACGGGCGAGCGCTCGGAAGTCGTCGACGAGCTGCAGGAGGCGGTCGTGCAGTGCCTGGACTGCATGCACGACCAGCCGCACCTCGGCTTCTCGGGCGGTCGCGTGGAGCCGATCGAGGACCGCTGGGAACGGATGATCGCCGGGACGCCCTGGGTCGCCTCGTGCACGGTGACGGTGGAGGCCGACGACGTTGAGATCTGCTCGGGCCCCGAGGCCGGCGACGCGCTCTCTTACGCCGCGTTCGGCGAGTACGGGGTGCGGGAGTTCTTCACGCACGTGCGCTTCCACAAGCACGAGGAGGACCAGATCGTGGTGCACTTGCTCGTGGAGCTGTACGCCCGCTCGCTCGAGGAGGCCACCGAGGTGCTCGAGTCGGCCGCCAGGGGCGCGCTGACGATCACCTCGCTGGCCGAGGAGTCCCGCCCGCCGGCGTCGGCGGCAGGCGAAGCACACGAACACGATTAGCATCGGGACACGTCATCATCTGAGCGGTGGGTGTGCTCGCTGCGAAGATACTGCTGGCGCCGACGTTCGTGATGGGAGCCTCGCTTGCTGCGAGGCGCTATGGCGCGAGGATCGGCGGACTGGTGGGCGGCCTGCCGGTCGTGGCGGGCCCGATTCTGCTCGTGTTCGCGCTCAGCCACGGGCGCGCGTTCGCGGCCGACGCGGCCGCCGGCACGCTGCTTGGGATCGTGTCGCTCCTAGCGTTCATCGTGGTGTACTCCCACCTGGCGGGCAGAGTGCGGTGGGGGGCGAGTCTTTTTTTGGGGTGGGGGGCGTTCTTTGTGATGACCGGAGCGCTTAGCACCATCACGTTGGGTGTCGATCCCGCGCTCGCGGTGGTGCTGGTGGCGGTCGCGCTGACGTTGCTGACTATGCCGCGGGTACGGGGAGAGCGGCTGAGTGTGGCGAGGCTCCCCGCCTGGGACCTGCCGCTGCGCGGCCTGAGCGCACTCGCGCTCGTGCTGGCGCTGACGGCGCTCGCGGGCCAGCTTGGGGCGAAACTGAGCGGGCTGCTTGCGCCGTTTCCGGTGATCGCAAGCGTGCTCGCGGTGTTCACCCACGCCCAGCACGGCGAGCAGGACCTGTTGCGGATTATGCGCGGTTTCGTGATCGGCCTGGTGGCCTATGCCTTGTTCTGCTTCGCGCTGGCGGTGTCGCTCGGGTCGCTTGGGATCGAGGAGAGCTTCCTGCTCGCGGCGGTCGCGGCGCTGGCGACGCAAGCCGTCGCCCTGGCCGTGACGTGGCGCCGACGCGAGCCGGCGGCCGAGCCTCTCTAGGAGGAGAGTCGCCGCTCGAGCGCGAGCAGCTGCTCGTGCAGCTCCTTGGGCAGGCGGTCGAACTTGCCGAGGTGCTCGTGGAAGTGAGGCAGTTGAGCCTTCCACTCGGCGACGTCCACCCGCAACAGCTCCGCCACGTCCTCGTCTGAGATGTCGAGCCCGGAGGTGTCGAGCCCCTCAGGGCCGACCGGCGGCATGACTCCAATCGGCGTCTCCACAGCTGCCCCGTGCCCGGCGCAGCGCGCGAACACCCAGGCGAGCACACGCGAGTTCTCGCCGTAGCCCGGCCACAGGAAGCGCCCTTTCTCGTCCTTGCGAAACCAATTGACGTAGAAGATCTTCGGCAGCTTGGCGGGATCGGCCTGACGACCGATCTCGAGCCAGTGGGCGAAGTAGTCGGCCATGTTGTAGCCGCAGAAGGGCAGCATCGCGAATGGGTCGAAGCGCAGCTCGCCGACGGTGCCGGCGGCGGCGGCGGTCTTCTCAGAGCCCATCACCGAGCCGAGGAACACGCCGTGCTCCCAGTCGATCGCCTCGGTGACCAGCGGCACGACCGTGGAGCGTCGCCCGCCGAACAACATCGCGCTGATCGGCACTCCGGCGGGGTCCTCCCACTCCGGGGCGATCGCTGGGTCTTGAGCGGCTGGAACCGTGAAACGCGCGTTGGGGTGCGCCGCGGGCGTGTCCGAGGAGGGAGTCCAGTCGGCGCCACGCCAGTCGGTGAGGTGTGCGGGCGGCTCCTTGGTGAGCCCCTCCCACCACACGTCGCCGTCGTCGGTGAGCGCGCAGTTGGTGAAGATCGTGTTGCTCTCGACGGTGCGCACCGCGTTCGGGTTGGTGTCCTCCCCCGTCCCCGGAGCCACGCCGAAGAAGCCGGCCTCGGGGTTGATCGCGTAGAGGCGACCGTCCTCGCCGAACTTCATCCAGGCGATGTCGTCGCCGACGGTCTGCACATCCCAGCCTTGGAGAGTGGGGATCAGCATCGCCAGATTGGTCTTCCCGCACGCCGACGGGAAGGCGGCGGCGATGTACTTGACGTCCTTCTCGGGGGAGGTGAGCTTGAGGATCAGCATGTGCTCGGCCATCCAGCCCTCGTCGCGCGCCATCACCGAGGCGATGCGCAGGGCCAGGCACTTCTTGCCGAGCAGGGCATTGCCGCCGTAGCCGGAGCCGTAGGAGGTGATCTCGCGTGTGGCTGGGAAGTGGACGATGTACTTGTTCTCGGCGTTGCAGGGCCACGGCACATCTTGGACGCCGTCTGCGAGTGGCATGCCGACCGAGTGCAGACAGGGGATGTAATCGCCGTCCTCGCCGAGCGCCTCGAGCGCGCCCGCGCCCATGCGTGTCATGATGCGCATGGAGACCGCGACATAGGGGGAGTCGGTGAGTTGCACGCCGATCTGGCTCTTGTCGGACCCGAGCGGTCCCATCGAGAAGGGGACCACGTACATGGTGCGGCCATGCATAGAGCCCGTGAACAGCTCAGCAAGCGCCTCCTTCATCTCCTCGGGATCGCGCCAATTGTTGGTGGGGCCGGCTTCGGACTCGTACGGAGAGCAGATGAAGGTGCGATCCTCGACGCGCGCGACGTCGCCGGGGTCGGACAGTCCGAGGTAGGAGTTGGGACGCTTGGCGTCGGAGAGGCGCCTGAAAGTGCCGGCGTCGACCAGCAGCTGGCAGAGGCGGTCGTACTCCTCGGCGGACCCGTCGCACCAGTGGATGGCCGCGGGCTCGGTGAGCGCGGCGATCTCCTCGACCCACGTCAGCAGGCGCTTGTTGTTGGTATTGGGGGCGGCGGTGACGGTGGTCTCCATGACGTGCGAGCGCTCCTCGGTGTCGCGGTGGCGTGCGGGTGGCAGCGTGCCGCGCCAGAATGGCGCCAGGCAACGGAAAAACGCCCTTGGGGGGCGCATACTTGCAGCCTATCGCACGCGCTACTCGACGTTGCCCTCCGCGCGGTGAGTCTGACCCGGATCCTTGCGCGGGACGAGCACAAGCCGCTTGAACTCGGCGACGAGCACGCCATCTTGGTTGTAGACGCGCGTGTGCACCTTGACGGTGCCGCGATCGGGCTTTGACTGGGACTCGCGCTTCTCGAGCACCTCGGACTCGCAGAAGAGCGTGTCGCCATGGAAGACGGGCGCGGGATGCTTGAGCTCTTCGGTGGCGAGGTTGGCGATCGCCTTGCCGGAGACGTCTGAGACAGACATGCCGAGCGCCAGCGAGTAGACGAGCGGGCCGACGACGACGTTGCGTCTCTGCTGCGACTTGGCGGCGTAGACGTCGTTGAGGTGCAGCGGGTGATGGTTCATCGTGATCAGGCAGAAGAGGTGGTCGTCTGCCTCAGTGACGGTCTTGGCGGGCCAATGCTTGTAGGTGGCGCCGACCTCGAACTCCTCCAGGTAGCGACCGTATGGATGGGCGCCACTTGCCTCACGGGCGGCCTGCTCGGTCTCGACGATTGGGGCGACGGCGGGGGCATTGCTCATAGGCGCGATGGGTCTCCTGTGGTGCGAGGTGGGCGTTGAACCTGGGGAGAACTCTAGTGCGGAGCAACCCGATAGCGTTCAGAGCTGCACTTCAACCCGGCGCCACGCAGCGCGCCAGCGACCAGGAGAAGACCTTGCGCAACCCCCGCGACTTCGACAAGCCCCTTGCGATCGGCGCCCCAGAGCCTGCGCGCGAGATCCCCTTCAAGCCGTCCAGGATGATCCACTTCCTCGACTTCTCCAACGAGAAGATGGTCGCGAAGGTGCCCGATATCGCGCCAACGGTCGACATCCTGCTCGGCAACTTGGAGGACGCGGTGCCGGTCGACCGCAAGGAGGCCGCGCGCGCCGGGCTGATCAAGGTGGGAAGCGAGATTGAGCTGGGCGACACCGCGCTGTGGACGCGCGTCAACTCGCTCGAGTCGCCGTGGGTGCTCGACGACCTGACTGAGATCGTGGGCGAGATCGGCCACAGGATCGAGGTCATCATGATCCCGAAGGTCGAGGGTCCGTGGGACATCCACTACGTGGATCGGCTGCTTGCCCAATTGGAGGCGAAGGCCGGCATCGAGAGGCCGATCCTTGTGCACGCGATCCTCGAGACGGCGTTGGGAGTGGCGAACCTCGAGGAGATCGCGGCCGCGAGCCCGCGTATCCAGGGCATGAGCTTCGGCCCGGCCGACCTGGCTGCCTCGCGGCGCATGAAGACCACACGTGTCGGGGGCGGTCACCCGGGGTACCGCACGATCGCCGATCCCGACGCCGAGGATCCAGAGCGGCCACGTCCCAGCTACCAGCAGGACCCGTGGCACTACTCGATCGCGCGCATGGTGGACGCGTGCACGGCCGTCGGCGCGCTCCCCTTCTACGGCCCATACGGCGACATCAAGGACACGCTCGGCTGTGAGACGCAGTTCCGGGCGGCGTTCCTGCTTGGGTGCGTGGGCGCCTGGTCGCTGCACCCCGTGCAGATCGGGATCGCCAGGAAAGTGTTCTCACCTGACCCCGAGGAGGTCATCTTCGCCAAGAAGGTGATCGAGGCTATCCCCGACGGTCGCGGCGTGCACATGATCGACGGCAAGATGCAGGACGACGCCACCTGGAAGCAGTGCCAGGTGATGGTCAAACTCGCCGAGATGCTGGCCCGCAAGGACCCCGAGTTGGCCGAGGCCTACGGTTTCGCACCGGCGGCTGCTTAGGCAGGCAACTGCCAATCGAGCGACCCTTAAAGCAGGCGGGCCCGCCAAGAAAGGCGGGCCGCCGCCACAGCCGCTTGATAAACAGCTATAGGCTACCAGTCCGGTCGGCGTCTGCCGACAATCCGACCGAGCGGATCAGGCGCGACGGCGACCAAACCCGTCTCGGCGCATGATCGTGGCTACCTGCCTGCCGCTCGGTCAATCGTGGCGGAAGGTGTGGGAATCGAACCCATCCGGAGGGTCGCTCCGAAAGCACGTTTATCAAGCGGCTGTGGCGACCACACCACTGCACCTTCCTGTAGCGCATTGTACGCGTGAGAGCAGACGGCTTTGCGTCTTTGGCGAACGTTGCTATTGTTAACCATATGGCTAACAATGCAGTTCTCGATCCCATCCTCGACCGCCCCTTCGCCGCCTGCTCGCACCCGATAAGGCGCGGCATCCTCGAGCGGCTGGGTGAAGGCGAGATGACCGTCGGTGAGGCGACCGGCGGGTTCGGCGTCTCCAAGCCCGCGATCAGCAAGCACCTGAAGGTGCTCGAGGAGGCGGGGACGATCGTGCGAGTCATCGATGGGCGCACCCACCGCCTGCGGCTCCGCACCGACCCGCTGGACGACGCCTACGCCTGGATCGGCAAGCAGCGCGAGCTGTGGGAGCGTAAGTTCGACACCGTCGAGGAGTACCTGCGCGAACAGCGAGACCGGCGGGAACAACAACAGAAGTCAGACACGACGACAGACAGACCAGACAAGGAGGCCTAGATGACCGACACGATCCAGACCGGCGCCCCAAGCGGCGTCGCCATGACGAGCGAGACGAGCCTACGCATCGAGCGCGCCTACAACGCCTCCCCTGAGGAGGTATTCGATGCCTGGACCAGCCCGGAGGTGCTGCGGCGCTGGTGGGCCGTGCACCCTGAGGGCACTACCCCGGTGGCCGAGGTGGACCTGCGCGTGGGCGGGCGCTACCGCCTCTCGATGGAGGGTCCCGACGGCGAGCGCCACACGGTGCAAGGCGAATACAGCGAGGTCGACCGCCCCCATCGCCTGGTCTACAGCTGGCAGTGGGAGCTCGACGCGGGCGGGCTCGGACCCGCTAGCACCGTGACCGTCGAGTTCCGCCCCGACGGTGAGCGCACAGACGTCCTGCTCGAACACTCAGGCCTGCCCGACGCCGACTCGCGCGACCGCCACGCCCAAGGCTGGGCAGCCTGCATGGACATCTTCGGAGAGCGGGCCTTCGCGCGCGCCGCGTGACGTGCACGGGCGACCAACCGTCGCTCAGCACGCCATCCAGGCGGCCGCTAGGCCGCCCCATCCCCAAAAAGACCGCACCTCGAACACAACCAGACAAGGAGAAAGCAAATGGCGAATTACCTGCTGGCATACACCGGCGGCGGCATGGCGCAGACCGAGGCCGAGCGCGAACAGGCGATGGCCGCGTGGGGACAGTGGTTCGGCACGCTCGGCCCCGCGATCGTGGACGCCGGCAATCCGTTCGGCCCGTCCGCGTCCGTGGGCTCAAATGGCGCAGCGAACGGCGCTGCCGAGACCGGCCTGACCGGCTACTCGATCCTGACGGCCGACAGCCTCGACGCCGCGGCCGAGCTCGTGAAAGGCTGCCCGGTGTTTGCGAACGGCGGAAAAGTGGACCTCTACGAGGCAATCCCGATCGAGATGTAGGACCGCGCATCCTGGGCAGTGGGACGGCCGTCGGCACACACGCGGGCGGCCGTCCCGGTAGGGTTTCGACGCCCGATCCCAGCAACAACCCCAGGACGCGATGAGATTCTTCGAGTACGAGGCGCGCGAGGTAGTCAAGCGCGCAGGTATCCCGGTAACCGACTACGGCTTCACCACCGATCCCGCCGAGGCGGGCGAGATCGCAGGGCGCATCGGCGGGTCGACCGTGATCAAGTCCCAGGTGCTCACCGGCGGGCGCATGAAGGCGGGCGGCGTGAAGTTCGCCGACACGCCCGAGCAGGCGGAAGCCCATGCGCGCGACATCCTCGCGCTTGAGATCAACGGCCACATGCCGCGCGGCGTGCTCGTGGACCCCAAGGCCGAGGTCGCCCAGGAGTACTACGCGGGGGTCGTGTGGGACGGGACGCGTAAGCAGCCCGTGATGATCTTCTCGCCCGTCGGCGGCATCGACATCGAGCAGGTCGCCGAGGAGCAGCCCGACAAGGTGGGGCGCCGGCACTTCTCGAACATCCTGCCGCTCAGCGAGTTCCAGGCCAAGGAGGTGATCGCCTCGACCGGCGTCACCGGCTCGGCGCTCAACAAGCTCGTGCCGATCGTGACGCGCCTGGCGAGGCTGTTCGTCGAGAACGACATGACGCTCGCCGAGATCAACCCGCTCGGGCAGCTCGCGGACGGCTCGTTCGTGGCGCTCGACGCCCACATGGACATCGAGAACGAGGCGCGCGGCCGCCACAAGAAGCTGCTCGCCGACCTCGGGGTGGGCGACGAGGAGACGCGCCAGGCGCGCGAGGCCACGCCTTTCGAGCTCGCCGGCGAGCAGGTCGACGCTCAAGACCACCGCGGCGTGGCCGGCAACGTCACCGAGTTCGACGGCAACCTCGGCCTCGTGATCGGCGCTGGTGGCGGCTCGCTCACCCTGTTCGACGCGGTGCGCGCTCACGGCGGCAAGCCAGCCAACTACTGCGAGATCGGCGGCAACCCCTCCGTCGCGAAGGCGTGCGGACTGGCCAAGCTCGTGCTGCGGAAGCCGGGCGTCGACAAGATCGCGGTGATGATGTCGATCGTGTCCAACACGCGTGTGGACATCGTGGCGCGCGGCGTCATCAGGGCCTGCATCGAGCTGGGCATGGACCCAGCCGAGAAGATCGCGATCTTCCGCATCCCGGGCGCCTGGGAGGAGGAGGGCTTCAAGATCCTCGAGAAGTACGGCGTCGACTACGCCGATCGCTCCGTCTCGCTCAACGAGGCCGCGCGCCGCGCCGTCGAGAAGATTGAACCCCACCCGCCCGTGGTCGCATGAGAAGCCCCGATTCGGACCCACGAGCACAGACGCGGGATAGGACGTCCCGCGCCCGCGAGCTCGGCGCGAAGCCGCGTCGCGCGGACGATCCCACACCCACGACAACCCCACTTCCACTATGAGCGTTCTGATCGACGCAGACACGACGTTCATCGTCCAAGGCATCACCGGCCGCGAGGCGGTCAACCTGACGAGGGAGTGCCTCGACTACGGCGCCGGCGCGAAGGTCGTCGGCGGCGTGACCCCCGGCCGCCTCGGCCGCGAGGTGCACGGCGTGCCGGTGTTCGACACGGTCGCCCAAGCGGTGGCCCACCACGGCGCGCCGATCTACGGCTCGGTCGTGACGGTCCCCCCCGCCTTCACCAAGGATGCCGTCTTCGAGGCGATCGAGAACGGGATCGAGCTGATCGTGATCGTCACCGAGCGCATCCCGCGGCGCGACGTGGCCGAGATGGTCGAGCTGGCGACCCTGCGCGGCGCGCGCATCATCGGGCCCAACTGCCTCGGGATCATCGTCCCGGATGTCATCAAGATGGGCGGCATCGGTGGCCCCGCGCGCAACGCCGCGCAGGCCTACACGCCCGGCCCGATCGGCGTGATCTCGCGCTCAGGTGGCATGACGACCGAGATGTCCTCGACGCTCAGCGCCGCCGGCCTCGGCCAGTCCACCGCCGTGTCGATCGGCGGCGACGCGATCATCGGCTCGAGCTACGCCGAGCTGATGCCCCTGTTCGAGGCCGACGAGCAGACGCAAGGCATCGTGATCTACACCGAGCCGGGCGGGCGCATGGAGGCAGAGCTGGCGCGCTGGGTCACCGAGCACAAATCGAGACTGCCGATCGTCGCGTTCATGGCGGGGCGCTTTATGGATGAGATGCCTGGCATGAGCTTCGGCCACGCCGGCACGATCGTCGAAGGCATCCAGGACACCGCCGCTGAGAAGATCGCACGCCTCGCGCAGGCCGGCATCACGGTGGCCGAGCGGATCGAGGACATCCCGGGCATGATCCAGGCGAAGATCGCCGAAGGCGCCGACGCGAGAGAAGGGAGCCCAGCATGAGGGCAGATGGAATCTTCATCGCCGTCGAGGTCCCCGATGAGGCGGCCTCTGACGCGGCGCTCGCGGCGAAGCTGGCCGAAGCCTGCCCGGTTGACATCTTCGCTCGAGCGGACAGTGGCGCGCTCGAGCTCGTGGAGCGCAACCTGGACGAGTGCGTGCTGTGCGGCCTGTGCCTCGATGCGGCGCCCGACGCGGGCCTGCGGATACTCAAGCTGTACGACGGCGAAGCGCTGCTCACAAGGGCCTGACCCGGGCCCAGGCAAACGCCTGGGGGTCTCTTACCACTGGAGCAGCATCAACCCAACGGTGACCCCCGGGCCGACCGTGACCATCAGGCCAAGCTCCCCCGGCCGCGGCTCGCGGCGGTCGAGCATGTGCCTCATCACGTAGAAGATCGAGGGGGTGCCGACGTTGCCATGCTCGGCGAGGACCTCGTAGCTGTCGAGGACGTCCTCGCGCGATAGGCCGAGGGCTTGCTGCACGCTCTCGATGATGCGCCGCCCGCCCGGGTGCACGAGCCAGTGGTCGATCGCCCCGCGATCGATGCCGTTCGAGCCGAGGAAGTCGTCGACGAGCTCGCCCAGCCCTTGCGCGGCGACGTCGGGCAGCTCGCGGATCAGGTGCAGGTAGCTGTCGTCGGGCGCCAGCTGCATCCGCACCGCGCCGAGCGTTCCCCCGATCTGGTGGACCTTCGAGGCGAGGATCGCGGGGCCCTCCGGCTCGGTCGACGGGACATATGAGGATTCGTCGAGCTCGATCAGCGCCGCCGCGCAGCCATCGCCGAAGATCGAGGAGCCGACCGTCTTGCTGCGCGCGTCGTCCACGGACCCGCCCATCAGGATGCCCGCCATGCTCTCGGCGGCGACCACGAGCGCCTTCTTGCCGGGGTGCCCGCTCAGCGTCTGCGCGGCGAGCCTGAAGAGCGGCACGGCGCTCGCGCATCCGACGCCCACGACGTGGTACTTGTCCGTCGAGGGGTCCATCTCGTAGCGATCCACGAGCCGATGAGCGATTGTGGGGCCACCGAGCGAGTAGAGGCTCGAGCTGATCACCACCCCGATGTCGGCAGGGTCGACCTCGAGCTCGTCGATCGCCCGCACCGCGTCGCCGAGAAGCTGCTCCTCGATCGCGAGCGTGCGACCCTGAACGGTGGTGGCGAGCAGCTCCTCGGTCAGGTTGAGCCGGCGCCGGCGCACGCCGCAACGACCGAATATGCGCTGGGCGAACTCGTCGTCGGAGAGCCCCAGCAGCGCCAGCACCTCCTCCTGGGTGAAGGAGGTCTCCGGGTGGGCGAGCGCCATACGCGCGATTCGCGGGCGGGGAGCACCCGCGTCGTTCTCGGCAAGCCGGGCCGCGACACGCTCTCGCGAGCGGCCATGTAGGCTCGCGTTCGGTCGCATCGGACGCGGCTGCGAGACTGTGGCGAAGTCGAGGGCTGTGGCTTTCAAGATTGGCCGGCGGGGTCGTTGGATCTGGAGGGCGGTGGGTCGAACCCGAGGATATGTGAGCAACCCGTCGGCAACCGCGAAAGAGCGGACACTCGTCGGATTTTCTTCATAGACTCTTCATCCTATCGACACACTTCTTCATGAACCCTTCGACAGGCGTCCATGATTAGCCTGGAGGAGCCACAACAGCCATGAGCCTGGAGGGACGAGGATGAGACTTATCGGCGCTGGACTGCCGCGCACGGGCACGCTGACGCAGAAGGTGGCGCTTGAGACGCTCGGCTTCGAGCCTTGCTACCACTGGGTCAACGTGATCGCCGACCTCGACCAGGTGGGCGTGTGGAACCGCGCGCTCGACGGCCAGGCCCCGTGGGATGAGGTGTTCGGCGGCTTCCAGGCAACGGTGGACTGGCCCGGCGGCTACTTCTGGCGCGAGCTTATGGGCCGCTACCCGGACGCCAAGGTCCTGCTCAGCGTGCGCGAGCCCGAGAAGTGGGAGCCGAGCTTCAGGGAAACGATCTGGAACATGTGCTTCGGCGAGTCCTTGATCAGGCTGATCTCGAGTGCCCGTGGCCAGGTCGACCCGCAGTGGAGCCGCTACCTGCAGCTTGTAGATCGCATGTTCTGGAGCGCTGAGGGCACGTTTGCCGCGGGGCACGACACGCCCGAGCAGTTGATCGAGCAGTTCGAGCGCCACAACCAGGAGGTCGAGGCGAGCGTCCCGCCCGAGCGGCTGCTCGTGTGGAGCGTCACCGAAGGTTGGGAGCCGCTGTGCGAGTTCCTTGACGTGCCCGTGCCCGCGGAGCCGCTCCCCCACGTCAACGACCGCGAGACCTTCCTCGGGCGCGTCGTCGACGGCGGGCTGGCCGCCTTGCAGGCCTGGCGCGCCCGCGAGACCGAAGCGCTGAATTCCGCCACGGCCTAGTGCCCAGAGTCGAGCTCGGACAGTAGTGCTCCGCGCCGAATCCTCGGCTCGGGCCGCCCACAGCGGACACCGGGTATGAGCAGAGCGCGCCTTGCCGGCGTGCTGCTTGCGGGCGCAGCCGCGATCGCCGTGATCGTCGTGCTGGCAACGGGCGCCCTGCGCAAAGACACGTCGAGCGAGGCGGTCTCGCCTCCGTGCCTGCCTGTCACGCTCGAGCACAGCGCCAAGCTGGCGGGGCTGCCCCTCGACGTGTCACCGGCCCCGGGAACCGGCACGGCCAATCCGCACACGCAGATCAGCTTCCTGGGGGTGCCGGCGGCCGACATCCACGAGGTCTCCGTCGTGGGTGAGCACAGCGGCACGCACCCCGGCCGCCTCCAGGACTACTCCCAAGGGGACGGCGCGAGCTTCGTGCCCGGCAGCCCCTTCGACGCGGGCGAGCGCGTGACCGTGCACGCCACGATCTCCCAAGCCGCGAGCGCCAAGCCGGTCGCGTTCGCCTTTGGCGTTGACACGCCCTACTCGACCGCGGGCGTGCCGCCGTTCCCCAACCCGCGGGCGGCGGCAGCCGACTACCAGAGCTTTGCCACCCTGCCGGGCGTCCAAGCCCCAATCCTGAGCGTCACCATCGCGGATCGAGATCCCGCGGCCGGCGACATCCTCACGACCAACGGCCCCAGCGCCGGTCGCTACGGCCCGCTGATCTACACGCCCCGGGGCCGGCTCGTCTGGTTCCGGCAGCTCTCAGGCGGGCTCAGCGCCGAGAACCTGAGCGTGCAGAGCTACGAGGGCCGGCGCGACCTCACCTTCTGGCAGGGCAAGGTGCTCTCGCTCGGCTTCGGCCAAGGCGAGGACGTCGTCGTGAACGACCGCTACCAAACGGTGGCTCGGGTCCCCGGCGGCAACGGCCTGCGGGCGGACCTGCACGACTTCCAGATCGCTCCTCACGGGGTCTCCTACGTGACGGCCTACAACGCGATCAGCTGCGACCTCGCCGCTGCGGGCGGGGCACGCGACGGGACGATCCTCGACACGGCGGTTCAGGAGATCGACACGAAGAGCGGCCTCGTGCGCTGGGAATGGCACAGCCTCGACCATGTCGCCACCTCGGAGTCCGAGACCGCTCCACCGAAGGGAACGCCCTGGGATTGGTTTCATCTCAACTCGATCGACCCCCAGCCCGACGGGAACCTCTTCATTTCGGCGCGCAGCACCTGGGCCGGCTACCAGCTGGAGGGCGGCAGTGGCAGGATCCTCTGGCGCCTGGGCGGCCTGAAGAGCTCGTTCGCGATGGGACCGGGCACGAAGACGGCGTGGCAACACGACGGACGCGTTCTCCCGGGCGGGGACGTGACCTTCTTCGACAACGGCTCCAACCCCCCTGTCCACCGCCAGTCCCGAGCCGTGCGAATCGCCCTTGACGTCAAGACCCATCAAGCAAGGCTGCGTGCGGTCTATACGCACCCCAGCCCGCTGCTGTCGGTGAGCCAAGGCAACGTGCAGACGCTCACAGACGGGAACACCGTGGCGGGCTACGGCGCGATCCCCGAGGTCAGCGAGTACGCCAGGGACGGCTCGCTGCTCTTCGACGCGCACCTCCCCTTCGCGATGTCCTCCTATCGCAGTGTGCGGCTCCCGTGGAGCGCACGCCCGCTGAGCCCGCCCAGCGCTGTCGCCAGCCTCGACAACACGAGCGAAGAGACGATCGTGCACGCGAGCTGGAACGGCGCCACCGAGGTCGCCTCCTGGCGGGTGCTCGCCGGAGCCCGCCCCGGGGCGCTGCAGGCACGGGCCACGATCCCGGCCAGCGACTTCGAGAGCTCGACGAGCCTGCCGAAGAAGTACGCCTACGTGCAGGTCCAGGCTCTCGACCGTGCCGGCCACGCGCTCGGCGCCTCGTGGCCCACGCGCGTAGGCGCCTATGCGGCCTCTCTGCCGACCACCCGGAGCTCAGGGTGAGAGCGCGTGTCTCATAGACCCGTGGAGGATGAGAGACTCAGTAGGCCGGTGCGTGCGAGGGCTGCTTGTGGGTCGTGCTCGTGGGGCTGCTGTTGGTCGACGTGCCCGTCGATTTACCGCCGCACCCCGCTATCGCGACGGCAGCCGCGAGAACGGCCAGTAGCGTTAGCATGGCGGCCAGTGGCGTTCGTCTCATCGGCCGGTCTCCTGTTGTCGCTCGCCTGCGACCCTGTGGCCGCAAACCCGGGACTCACCCTACCAACGTGATCATCGGTCGGCCGACATGAGCGCCGTGGCCCCTGCAAGCTCACAGGCAACGGCTTCGCCCCCGGAGGAGCGCGAGCAGGGCTCGCGCATGGGCTGGCTGCTGGCCGTCTGCTGCGCGGCTCAGTTCATGGTGATCCTGGACCTGAGCATCGTCAACGTGGCGCTGCCGTCGATCCAGCTGAGCCTCGGCTTCTCGGCGCCAGAGCTGCAGTGGATCGTCGACGCGTACGCGATCACGTTCGCGGGCTTCCTGATGCTGGGCGGCCGTGCGGCCGATCACTTCGGCCAACGCCGCATGTTCGTCGTGGCATTGCTCCTGTTCGCGGTCGCCTCGCTCGCCGGCGGCGTCGCGACAGACCGCGGGACGCTCGTCGCCGCTCGCGCCGTGCAGGGCCTCGGCGGCGCCCTGATGGCGGCCTGCTCGCTGGCGATCATCACATCGTCGTTCGAGCCCGGGCCGAAGCTCAACCGCGCGATCGGCGCGTGGGCGGCGATGAACGGGCTCGGCGGCGCGGCGGGGATGCTGTTCGGGGGAATCATCACCCAGGAGCTCAACTGGCGCTGGGTCCTGCTCATCAACCCCCCGATCGGGATCGCGGCCGCGCTGGTGGCGTGGGCGGTCGTGAGCGAGCGCCGCCGAGGATCAGAATCCCACCCGCCCCGCAGCTTCGACATCGCCGGCGCGCTGACGTTGACGGCCGGCCAGATGATCCTGGTGTACGGGGTCGTGGAAGCGGGCCTGGCCGGCTGGGACACGGCGGCCGCGCTCGGCCCGATCATCGGCGGCATCGCCCTGCTGGCGGTGTTCGGGGTGATCGAGGCGCGCCTGGCGTCTGAGCCGTTGATCCCCTTCAAGGAGTTGACCAAGCCGCTGCGCACCGCCAACAACATCGTGCTGCTGTTCAGCGCGTCGCTGTTCCCGATGTGGTTCGTCAGCTCGCTCTACCTGCAACAGGTGCTGGGCCTCTCCCCGCTCGACACCGGCCTGATCTTCCTGCCGATGACGTTGATGATCATGTTGGTCGCCTCGCGCACCGGCAAGCTCGTGAGCCAGTTCGGCGTGCGCCCAGTGCTTGGCGGCGGGCTGATCATGCTCGCGGGTGGGATGCTGCTGCTCGCGCGGGTGGGGTCCAGCGGGAGCGCGGTCGTGTACATCATGATCCCGGGCCTGCTCACGGCGGCGGGGATCGCGATGTCGATCGTCCCCTCGACGATCGCCGCCACCCAGGGCGCAAAGGAGGGGCAGGCGGGGCTCGCCTCGGGGCTCGTCAACACCTCACGCCAGATCGGCGGTGGGCTCGGGCTGGCGATCCTGGTGACGCTCGCCACGCAGCGCACCTCCCACCTGATCGGCACGGGCGTTCAGGTGCCCCAAGCGCTCACAGACGGCTTCCGGCTCGCCTACCTGATCGGCGCTGGCCTGGCTGGAGCGGCCGCGCTGGTGACGTTCACCTCGCTGCCCAAGCCCGCCGCGGCGAGCGCGCCGGCGGCAAGACGTCTGGCGATCGCGGTCGGCGTAGTCGTCGCGGGCTTCGTCGCGATCGACCTCGCGTTCGCGGGCTCTCACGGCGCTCCCGTCGGGGCGTACACCACCAGCGGCGCCTACAGCTTCGTCTCCGCGCCGTCGCTTCATCCGCCGAAGCTCCGCACGGATCACCCGACCGCCGGCGGCAAGCTGGCGCCGGGATACATCTTCACCACGAACTTCTATGCGCTGACCGAACCGCCGATGATCGGCCAGAGCGGCCCGCTGATCCTCGACCGCCGCCTGCAGCCGGTGTGGTTCCAGCCGGTACCCGAAAGCGTGGTCGCCTCCAACCTGAGCCTGCAGACCTATAAAGGCAGGCCGGCTCTCGCCTGGTGGCAGGGCGTCGTCACGAAGACTGGGCAAACCGAAAGCGGCGAAGACATCGTGGTCGACCAGCACTACCGGCAGGTCGCGAGGCTGAAGGGGGCGGACGGCTGGACGCTCACGCTCCACGAGCTCTTGATCAGCGGCGAAGACGCGTGGGTGACCGCGAACAAGAACCTGGCCGTCGACTTGTCGAAGTACGGCGGCGCCTACAACGGCGCGATGATCGACTCGGCTGTGCAGGAGTACAACCTGAGAACCGGCAAGCTCCTGCGCACCTGGGATGCGCTCGATCACATCCCGCTCAGCGACTCGTATGCCACGCTGCCAACCAACGGCTTCCCCTGGGACACCTACCACGTCAACTCCGTTCAGCTGACCGGCGACGGAACCTTCCTCGTCTCCATGCGCAACACGTGGGCCGCCTACCTCGTGAACATCGACACCGGCAAGATCGAATGGACGCTCGGCGGTAGGCACACGAGCTTCGAGCTTGGCTCGGGCGCCGCCTTTCAGTGGCAGCACGACGTGGAGCTGAGGCCCGGCTCGACAGTCACCATGTACGACGATCACTGCTGCCAGCTCACCAGTGGCGGGACCAACGTCAAAGCGACCGGCCCCTCTCGCGGGCTCGAGCTGAAGCTCGACCAGCAGAAGCCGCACCGCTACGCTCGCGGCCCAGTACATCCGCGAGAAGCAGCTTCGCCTCCGACTACATGGGCGACGCGCAGCTTCAGCCCAACGGCAACGTGTTCGTCGGTTGGGGCTCGGAACCCTACTTCTCGGAGTACAGCCGCTCGGGCAAGCTGCTGTTCGACGGGGAATTCCCGTGGCCGGACCTCACCTACCGAGCCACGCTCGAGCCGTGGGTCGGCCTGCCGCTCTCCCCACCCGTCGGCGCCGCCGCGCAAGACGGACGGCAGGACAACCGTGTACGCGAGCTGGAACGGCGCCACCCGACTGGCATCCTGGCGGGTCCTCGCCGGCGCCGGCGCCGGTAGGCTGACCGCCGTGGCGACGACCGCCAAGTCCGGGTTCGAGACGGCGATCCCAATGCCAGCGACCTACGAGAGCTTCGAGGTGCAGGCGCTCGATGCCGATGGCCGCGTGATCGGAGCTTCCCGGCCATTCGCCGCGCGGTCGCCGCGATGACGATCCGAGCGACCGTGCGGGCCGATCTTGGATCGGTCGCCGCGCTGGCCCTGTGCGTTGGGCTGTGTGCGTGCGGCGACACGGGCTCGTCGCGCGCGGCGTCGGGTGCTATCGCGCCGCGGGCTGTCCTCGCCGAGGCGCAAGCCAACTCTGTCGCGGTGTCCCCCCTGCCTGGCACAGAGGACGCGTCGCCGAGCACCCAGATCAGCTTTCTCGGGGAACCCGGCACAAGAGTGACGAACGTGAGCGTCGTCGGGTCCCGCACCGGCAACCACCCGGGCAAAGTGAAGCCCTACTCGACCGCAAGCGGCGCCAGCTTCGTCCCAAACAAGCCGTTCCAAGCCGGCGAGCAGGTTGCCGTGCATGCGCTGGTGGGCACCGGCTCAGCGACGCCCGAGGAACCCGTGACGACGATCTTCACCGTCGCCCACCAGGCGTCTGTGAGCCAGGCGGAGTTCCCAAACAATCCAGGCAACCCGCGCTCAGTTCAGCACTACGCGTCGGCGCCGACGCTCACCCCCTCGACGGTCACGATCACCACCCAGGCACAGACGGGCGCCGCGCCCGGCGATCTGTTCATGGCGCCCTACCAGGGCAAGGGCACGCCCGGCCCGATGATCTCAGAACCGAACGGCACGCTCGTCTGGTTTCACCCCCTGCCGGCAGGCGAGCAGTCGACCGACTTCGAAGTGCAGCAGTATGAAGGCAAGCCCGCGCTCACCTGGTGGCAGGGACGGATCCTGAAGGTCGGGTTCGGTCAGGGCGAGGACTTGATCTACGACAGCTCCTACAAACATGTCGCGACGGTGAGGGCGGGCAACGGATACCGAGCCGACCTGCACCAGTTCAGGTTGACCTCACAGGGCACCGCGTGGATCGACGAGTTCGACCCGATCCACATGAACACGGCTTCGCTGCGCGGCGCAAGCGGTGAGCTGACCGACTCGGTCGTGCAGGAGATAGACGTGAAGACCGGTTTGGTGATGTGGGAGTGGCATGCGCTCGGGCACATACCGCTGCACGACTCCTACAACCCGATCCCGCACAACGGCAACCCGTGGGACTACATCCACGTCAACTCGATAGACCCAGGCGCGTCCAACGACGTGCTCGTCTCCGCCCGCAACTCGTGGGCGCTCTACGACGTGGACATCAAGACGGGCGCCTTCAACTGGCAGCTTGGGGGAAAGCACTCAACCTTCAAGCTCGGCCCTGGCGCGAAAACCTACTGGCAGCACGACGCCGAGTGGCAGCCCGGCGGATTGATCTCCGTGTTCGACAATGGCTCCACCCCGCCGAAGGAGAAGCAGTCGCGCGGCGTGCTGCTCAAGCCCGACTTCGCCACCAGGACGGTGGCGCTCGCGAAGTCGCTCGTCAACCCGACGAAGACACTGCTGGCGCCTGCGCAAGGCAACACGCTCGCCCTGCCTGGAGGCGCCTGGCTCATGGGTTATGGAAACCTCCCCAACTTCACCGAGTACGACGCCTCCGGTCATGTGCTTCTCGACGGAACCCTCGGACACAACGTGCAGGACTTCCGCACCTATCTCTCCCCCTGGAGCGGGCAGCCGTCGACGCTGCCCGCGCTCGTGGCGAGGCGCAACGGCGCGAGCGTTCAGGCGCAGACGAGTTGGAATGGCGCCACCGATGTGACCTCGTGGCAGCTGTTCGCGGGAGCCTCTCCAAGCGCGCTGGCGCCAGTCACGACCGTCCCGAGGAGCGGCTTCCAGACGACGGCGAGGGTGACGACCAGCGCCGCGTACATCGAGAGCCGCGCGCTGGACGCAAACGGCAACGTGCTCGGCGTCTCGCCCGCCACGCGCGTTCGATGAGCCGGGGCGAGGACCCACGCGACATGGCCGCTTCTGGCGCTATTGTATGTAAGCCGTGAGCGAAAACTTCTCACTCATCGTGATGTGCTTCTTCATGCTTGCCTCGCTTGCATTCTTGGCGCAGCAGATCCTCGCCTACCACTAGACGCTTTGCGTCGAAACGACAGGGCGTTCGCTCTTCTCAGGAGTGCTTGCGGGCCGTCTTCAAGCGTTCGCGTTCCTGGTGCTTGTCGACCACGTTGGCGATCAGCTTCAGGTATTGGGTAGGGCCCGTGGCCTTGGCCTTGCCGTAGGTGAAGGCCTCGATCCAGTCGGGCACCTTGCCCTCTTCCGCCATCACGTTGAAGAACTCGCGGCGCATCTCGACGTTGATGCGGGCGTCGTCGGCCGGGCCCTTGGTGACTTCGACCTCCGGCATCTGAAGGCGGAAGAGCTGGATGTCGCCGCGCCCCTGAAGCTGGACGCCGACCACCAGCGTCATCGGGGCGAGCGCTGGCACTTCCTCCACGAAGCGCCGCGCGGCCTTCTCGATCAAGCTCTTGGCGTCGCCGGCCATCAGATCTTGTGGCGCTGTAGGAGCTTCTTGCCGATCACCATGCGCTGGATCTCCGAAGTGCCCTCGCCAATCAACAGCAGCGGCGCGTCGCGGTAGAGGCGCTCGATCTCGTACTCCTTGGAGTAGCCGTAGCCACCGTGGATGCGAAAGCACTCCTCCACGCAGAAGCGACCGGCCTCGGAGGCGAACAGCTTGGCCATGCCGGCCTCGAGGTCCGAGCGCTCGCCCGCGTCCTTCAGGCGCGCCGCGCGCAGCGTGAGCAGGCGCGCCGCGTCGACCTGGGTGGCCATGTCGGCGAGCTTGAACTGGATCGCCTGGTGCTCGGCGATCGGCTTGCCGAAGGTCTTGCGCTCCTGGGAGTAGCGCAAGCCCAACTCGAGCGCACGCTGGGCGATGCCGACGCCACGCGCGGCCACGTTGACGCGCCCGACCTCCAAGGCATCCATCATCTGGGCGAAGCCCTTGTTGAGACCGGCGTCCTCGCCCCCGAGCACGTTCTCGGCGGGACACTTGTAGCCGTCGAAGACGAGCTCGGTCGACTCGACGCCCTTGTAGCCGAGCTTTTTGATCTTGGGGGGCACGTTGAGGCCGGCGTACTCGCCGGTGTTCTCCGAAACTCCCCCCTGCTTCTCCGCGATGAAGCAGGTGAAGCCCTTGTGGCGCGGCTGGGCGTCGGGGTCGGTCTTGACGAGCACGAACACGAGCGCTGACATCAGCCCGTTGGTGACCCACATCTTCTGGCCGTTGATCTCATAGAGGCCGTCCTCGCCCTTCTTGGCGGAGGTCTTGATCGCCTGCACGTCGGAGCCGAGCTCGGGCTCTGACAGCGAGAACGCGGCGCGGATCTCGCCGGTGACCATGCGCGGCAGGTACTTCTGCTTCTGCTCCTCGGAGCCGAACTTCATGAGCAGGTAGGAGCCGATGAAGTGCGTGTTGATGACCCCCGAGATCGAGATCCAGCCGCGCGAGAGCTCCTCGACGATCATCGCGTAGGTCGTGAGGTCGAGGCCCATCCCGCCGTACTCCTCGGGGATCGTGACCCCGAACAGGCCGAGCTCCTTCATCTGCTCGACGATCGGCTCGGGGAACAGGTCCTCGTGGTCGTAGTGCTCGGCGTTGGGGAGGATCTGCTCGTCGGCGAACTGGCGCACCATCTCGGTGATCGCCTTCTGCTCGTCGGTCTTCTCGGTGTAGGGGGCGGGGGCGGGGGCTACGGCCATTGTCTCAGGCGCTCCAGGGTCGGGAATCGGGCGGTCTTCGCAGGATACCTGGGCGTGGCGAGACAAAGTGCGTCGGGCGTGGACGGATGCCGCTGGCGTGGCAGACTGCGGCGGCGTGAACTTCGCCAGGGACGTCCTTCAGAGCCAGCCCCCGGAGCGCCTCGCGCTCCTCGAGCTCGCCCGCGACGGCGCTCGCCGCGAGTGGGGCTTTGGCGAAGTCGAGGAGCGCAGCGCGCGCTTGGCAGGGGTGCTAGTCGAGCATGGGATTGGCAGCGGTGACGTCGTGATGACCCTGATTGGCAATCGGCCCGAATGGGTGCTGAGCATGATCGCCTGCTTTCAGATCGGGGCCGTGGCGCTGCCCTGCACCGAGCAGCTGAGAGCCAAGGACCTGCGTGTGCGCCTGGACGTGGCGCGCCCGGGGCTGATCGTCGCGGACGAGCGCAACCGAACCGAGCTCGAGGGCGCGCAGCCGGACTGTCCGGTGATTTGGACGCCAGCGGAGAGTCTGTGGGCTGATGGCCGCAAAAGGGGACACCCCCCGCGCGCGCGCGGGGCAAGCCATTTTGAGCAACACACACAACACCCCCCCACCCCACCACACGCGGATCTGGCCGAGGACGAGCCGGCCCTGATCACATTCACGAGCGGCACATCAGGCGAGCCCAAGGCGGTCGTGCACGCGCAACGGTACCTGTACGGCCAACGCCTGCAGGCACAGCACTGGCTGGGAGCCACCGAGGGCGACCTCGTATGGTGCACGGCGGCCAGCGGCTGGAGCAAGTCGGCACGCAACGTTTTCATCGCGCCTTGGCTGATGGGCGCGAGCGCGCTGCTGCACGATGCCCGCTTCGACCCGCGGGAGCGGCTGGAGCTGATCGAGCGCGAGCAAGTCAGCGTGCTGTGCATGGCGCCAACCGAGTACAGAGTGATCGCCAAGCGGGCGAGCC
This sequence comes from uncultured Solirubrobacterales bacterium, assembly GCA_963764655.1. Classification (GTDB taxonomy): domain Bacteria; phylum Actinomycetota; class Thermoleophilia; order Solirubrobacterales; family Solirubrobacteraceae; genus Palsa-744. The sequence goes on along the minus strand of CAVXTI010000001.1, from coordinate 23,628 downwards.
TGCGCCCGCTGCCGAGCCTGCGGGGCTTGGTAGCGGCCGGCGAGGCGCTGAACCCAGAGGTGCTGAAGGTCTGGAAAGACGCGACGGGGCTCGACATCCGCGACGGGTACGGGCAGACAGAGACGGGGCAGATGACTGGGATGGGGATTGGGAGAGCCGCACGCGCCGGGTCGATGGGAAAGGCTCTGCGGGGAGTCCGTCTGAGCGTCGTCGAGGGCGAGCTGGTCGCCGATCCCAAGAGCGTGCCGACTTTCTTCCTCGGCTACCTGGGAGAGGGAGTCAAGCGCGAGACAGATGGGAGCTGGAGGATCGAGGATCGTCGCCAAGGCGGCCCGTGGCAGACCGGCGACCAGGTCGGCGAAGACGATGAGGGCTACCTGCATTTCGAGGGGCGCGCCGACGACGTGATCATCTCGGCCGGGTACCGAATCGGTCCCTTCGAGGTGGAGTCGGCGCTGGTCGCGCACCACGCTGTGGCCGAGGCGGCGGCCGTGGCGGCGCCGGACGAGGAGCGCGGCGCGGTGGTGCGCGCAATCGTCGTGCTGCGCGATGGTCATGAGCCCTCGCCGACGCTCGCGAAGGAGCTGCAGGAGCACGTCAAGCGCGAGACCGCACCGTACAAGTACCCGCGGATCGTGGAGTTCGCAAAGGAGCTGCCGAAGACGGCCAGCGGCAAGATCAAGCGAGCCCAGCTTCGCCGCTAGGCAAGCGCGACGATGGCGTCGATCTCGACTTGGGCGCCACGGGGCAGGGCGGCGACGCCCACCGCCACCCGTGCCGGCGGGGAGTCCCCGAAGAAAGAGGCGTAGACCTCCCCCACCTCGGCGAATTCCTCGAGGTCGGTCATGTAGACGGTGAGGCGGAGGGCGTCGGAGAGCGAGGCACCAGCGGCAGCGCAGACGGCGGCGAGATTTGAGAGGCATTGGCGCGCCTGCTCGGGGGCATTCGCGCCGACCAGCTCGCCGGTGGCGGGGTCGAGCGGGATCTGACCTGAGCAGAAGAGCAGGGAGCCGTGGCCGACGGCGTGGCTGTACGGCCCAATCGCCGCGGGGGCGGCGGGAGCGTTGAGGATCTCGCGTTCGGGTGTCATTGGAGCGCGAGCCTACACCGTCCGTTAGATTCCGACTGTGCGGCGGGCCGCGAAGACACTGGAGACTGCTTTTGCTTTGGCGGTGACGGCGATGTGTCTGGTACCGGCAAGCCCAGCGTGGGCGGACCAGATCGTGTGGAGGCCATGCGGGGACTCGAACAGCTTGGCGTGCGGTCATCTGACCGTACCGCTTGACCCGAGCGGTGGGACCCCTGGAAAGATCACGCTCGCCCTGCGCCGCCACCGGGCGCCCGTAGGGGAATCGAGGGACGCCGTCATAGCCCTGGCCGGGGGGCCAGGCCAGTCAGCCATCCCCTTCATCGGCGAGTTCGGGCAGATCCTCGGCCCGATCGCCTCCACGCGCGATGTGATCGCCTTCGACCAGCGGGGGACCGGTCTGTCTCATCCGCTGTCGTGCCCTGCCTTCGAACACCTGCGAGGAGGTGGCTCGCCACGGGCGGTGGCAATCTGCGCGGGGCAGATCGGGGCAACCCGAGGGCTGTACACCACCTCCAACACCGTGGCCGACATCGAGGCCATTCGCCAGGCGGGGGGCTATGAGAAGCTCGTGCTGTACGGGACGTCGTTCGGGACGAAGGTGGCCGAGCGCTACGCGCAGAGCTATCCGAGCCGCGTGGAGGCGCTCGTGCTCGACTCGGTCGTGCCTCCGTCCGGCCCCGAACCGTTCGACGAGACGAGCTTCGAGGCGGTGGGGCGTGTCCTGCGACAGCTGTGCGGAAAGGGAGCGTGCTCTGGCATCACGCCCGAACCCGTACGCGATCTGGCGCGGGTGGTCAGGCTGATGGGGCGCGGCGGGGTGAAGGGGCGCGCGATCGACAAACGCGGGAGGGCGAGCACGATGCGCATCTCCTCCAACGATTTGATCGGGATCCTCTTCGAGGGCGACCTCGACCCGATCCTGCGCTCGGAATTCCCCGGGGCGGTTCGCTCGGCTGTTGAGGGGGATAACGCGCCGCTGGCACGGTTGACAAGGCGCGCGGAAGACGAAACCGAAGCGGAAACGGACCCGATCGAGGGGTTTGACTCGCCGTTGTACTTTTCCACGATCTGCGACGAGACCGACTTCCCGTGGAAGCCGGCGGGGAGCCCGAGGGCGCGCCTGCGCGAAGCGCTCACGACACTGCGGGCCACACCGGCGAGGGCGTTTGCGCCATTCACGGCGGCCAACGCCTTGGCGCTGAGCGACGTGCCGGTCTGCGCCGACTGGCCGTTCACGCCCGGCGGGCCGGAAATCGACGCGGCGCCGCTGCCCAACGTCCCCACACTGATCCTGAGCGGGGCCGACGACCTGCGCACGCCGACCGCCAACGCCAGGCAGGTGGCGGCGCAGATTCCCGACGCCCAACTGGTTGCAGTGCCCAATACGGGACACTCAGTGCTGAGCTCGGACCCCTCCTCGTGCGCTCACGACGCCCTGCAGGCGCTGTTCCGCGGGAAGGCCGTGAAACAGTGCGGTCGACACCGCCCGCCTCCGCTGCTGCTGCCGACGCCGCTCGCGCCGCGCGGCCTGACGGCCGTGCATCCCGCACACGGGACCCACGGCAGGGTGGGGCGGACCCTCGCGGCGGCGCTGCTCACGCTGGGGGACTTTGGGCGACAGGCCGTCTTGACAGCGCTCGAACAGGGGGGCGGGATAGCCCCCCTCGACGGACTTCCACTGGTCAGCGTTGGGGGATTGAGGGCCGGATGGGGGGCGTTGGCACATGGGCACGTGGAGCTTCACGGGTACTCGTACGTGCCGGGGGTCACCGTCTCCGGCCGAATCTCGAACAACGGCTTTACGCTCAGCGTCGGCGGCTCGATGGCCGCACACGGGACGATCGGGCTGAGCCCTCGAGGGACGCTCACAGGCGTCCTCGAGGGCCATCGCGTGCACTCGCGTCTACAGCATCACTTCGACCGGTTCGTCGAAGATGAGGTGGTCGGGCGTCACCTCGACCTCCCAGGCCTTGAATGGGCCGCCCACCCCGGAAACTAAGATTTCCAGTTCGCATTCGAATTCGTGCGCATCGTATGTGACTAATTTGATCTTCTGTTTTTTACCTTCAGCTTCTATGACCAGTTCTCCTGAGCCTACTGGACCGGTATTGATAGGTTGAATCTTTGCGGCGAGACACTTGCCGTTCGGGAAGGTGCCGGCCGGTAATTCGTATTCCGTCTTTGAGGTGCTGAGGATTTCGACCGTTTTTTTCCCGATCAACCCCCCAAATTCGCATTCGAAGGTCGCCACGATTGCACCTTCATTGGCCGTAAAGAAAACACCAGCTTCCTTGGGTTCTGCTTCTTTGATAGTCCACAGCCACCCGTACAGCCGTTTTGTCAGGATTACACCGGCGGCCTGGCCGGCAGTTAAACATTCACCTGCGCCAACCACTTTGCATTCTAAGTACTTGATGGTCACCAGCAGGTGTTTGGTACCGCTAGTTTCGCCCGTGCTTTCGTCTTTTAAGCATTCAACCGTCTGTTCGACGCCCAGAACCGAGGCTGTTAGGCGTTTTACGCCGCTAACGGAAACGATTTCGACGGTCTCACCGGCAGCTACCATCACACCTGTTCCGGGTTCTACTTCGAATTCGCCCCCCGGGAAACCCACGTAGTTTTTGCAGTGTTCGCCTTCTATTTCAGCCCAAAGCCCTTTGCCCATTGCCACTTTGAAGCATTTAAATAAAACTAACCATTCCGGTTCCATCGCCGACGCGCTTGCGGCCGTGATCGCGCCTATGGAGAAGATCGTCGTCATACACAGCAAAGCCACCTGTATCCGCTTCATGATCGCGTAGCCCTTTCCGATGTTGATCGCCTCTCGGCACCGACCGGTCTCAGCAGCTCGCGAGGCGTTCATATCCCCGCGACGTGTTCAAGGTCAGAGATCGAGTCCGGATACCGTCTTACCTCCTCCGCCACCAAGGGAAAGCAATCGTCTCCCATCGATAAGGATCGTGCCAACTTATCGAATAGATGCATGGAAGTCAACGATGCCCATCCGCGGTCAACCTCCGACCCGTCCTGGTGCGGCTCTGCCGGCAAGCCGGAAGTCAACCGCGCTCGCCGCGAGATGAGTTTGGCGGCTACAACAGGAGCGCGTGTCGATAACGTCTGTCGGAGTGCGGCGGCACCTCCTGATATTCGTTCTCGGCGTGGCCCTTGCCGCGCTCGAGCCCGCTCCGGCGAGCGCGCTCGCGTTCTCGCCGTGCCCCGGAGGCGGCGAATTCGAGTGCGCGACGCTGGGGGTGCCGCTCGATCGGGTGGGCGGCCTCGGGGGCACGGTGACGCTCGGCATGGAGCGCGAGCGGGCCGGCGCGACGGCGAGCGAGGCCGCCGTCATCGCCCTCGCGGGCGGCCCAGGCCAGGCCGCGATCCCGCTGGCTCGAGCGACCGCCAAGGTCATCGCTCCCGCGCTCGGCACGCGCGACCTGCTCGTGTTCGATCAGCGTGGCACGGGCTCGTCGGGGCCGCTTGCGTGCTCGGCGCTGGAAGGCGTCGAAGCGCTGGGGGCGATCGGGCCGGCCTTTGAGCGGTGCGCGCGGCAGATCGGCCCCAAGCGGGGCTCTTACACCACGCAGGAATCGGTGGCCGACATCGAGGCGATCCGCCAGGCGGGCGGCTACCAGAAGCTGGTTCTGTTCGGCGTGTCCTACGGTACGAAGGTGGCGCTCGAGTACGCCGAACGCTATCCGCAGAACGTCGAAGCGCTCGTGCTCGACTCGGTCGTGCCGAGCGACAAGTCGGACCCGTTCTCGCTGTCGATGCTGCAGGCGATGAGGCCCGTGTTCGAAGAGCTGTGCTCAGCCCAGGCGTGCGCCGGCATCACCTCCGACGCGCTCGGCGATGTGGCCCGCCTGGTGACGCGATTGCACGCGCACGCGTTGAGCGGATACGTGTACGACGGCTTGGGGCGCCGGCGCCGCTCGACCTTGTCGAGCGTGGACTTGCTGAACCTGATCGGAGCGGGCGATCTGAATCCGACGCTGCGAGCCCTGCTGCCCGCCTCGGTGCAGTCGGCGCTGCGCGGCGACCCCGCCCCGCTGCTGCGCTTGAACCTGCTTTCGGAGGGGTTGATCCCGAACCTGCCCGGCACGCCGCTGACGGGCTGGCCCCCGATCGTGGCAATCGCACAGGGCGCGCGGCTCGCGGGCGCGCGGCTTGCGAGCTCGCGGCGAGCTGAAGCGCACACGCCTGGCACACGGCTTGCCAGCTCTGACGGGATCGACGAAGCGCTGTTCGTGGACACCACCTGCGAAGAGGCTTCGCTGCCGTGGGCGCGTTCGGCGAGCCCGAGCGCGAGGCTGGCCGAAGCGCTCGGGACGCTGCGCGCGCTGCCGGCGTCTGACTTCTATCCCTTCGACGCGGGCACCGCCTGGCTGGACAGCGTGCTGCCCGGTTGCGCGCGCTGGCCGAACGTCGCGCCGGCGCCGCCCGCGATCGGCCCGCTGCCGAGCGCGCCGACGTTGATCCTGTCGGGCGCTCAGGACTTGCGAACGCCGACCTCGGGCGCGGAAGCGGTCGCCGCGCGCATCCCGGGAGCCCAGCTCGTCGTGGTCCCCTACACCGGGCACTCGGTGCTCGGGACCGACTTCAGCGGCTGCGCGGCGACGGCGCTCAAGACCTTCTTCTCCAGCGGCACGGCCCAGCGCTGCGCGGCGACGCGCGATCCGTTCACCCCCACGCCGGTCACACCGACGAAGCTCGCGCGCGTGAGGGCGGTCGGCGGCCTCTCCGGTCGGCCCGGGAGCACGCTCGCGGTCGTGCTGGACACGATCATCGACCTCGAACGACAGGTGATCGGGGCCACCTTGCAGGCCGACCAAGAGCTCCCAAACGGATCGAGCTTCGGCGGTTTGCGCGGCGGCTTCGCGCGCATCACCTCCTCGGCTCTGACCCTGCACCGCCTGTCGCTCGTGGGCGGCGTGCGATTGACCGGCACGTTCGCGGTCAAGCACGGTCGCCTGCGGCCCACCGACATCACGGTCGAAGGCTCACAGGCAGCGCGGGGCACGGTTCGCATCGGCTCGAGCACGCGCGTGAGCGGAGCGTTGGGCGGGGTTCGCTTCAGCGTGAGCCTCGCCAAGGTTAGGCTCGCGAGCGCCGGCGCGAGCATGGGCGTTGGCAACCTCGCGACTCCAGCGGGAATCGGCGGCGTCATCGCTTCGCCTGGCGTTGACGGAATTTCCACTCCTCCGCTCGACGTCCACTTTGCGGAGCCCGCGCTCGCGCGACTACGCTGAGGCCATGCCCACGAGCTGGCGAGCTGAAGCCGTGCCCCCAGAGCTGGCAAGCTGAAGCCATGCCCAACGAGCTGGCAAGCGAGAGCTCCCCCTACCTGCGTCAGCACGCGGAGAACCCGGTCAACTGGCTGCCCTGGGGTGCGCCCGCGCATCAGCGCGCGCAGGAGCGCGATGTCCCGATGCTGGTCTCGATCGGCTACTCCTCGTGCCACTGGTGTCATGTGATGGAGCGCGAGTCCTTCGAGGACGAGCCGACGGCCAGGCTGATGAACGAGCGCTTCGTTTGCGTCAAGGTCGACCGCGAGGAGCGCCCAGACGTGGACGCGCTGTACATGGAGGCCGTCCAGGGCATGACCGGCCACGGTGGTTGGCCGTTGAATGTCTTCTTGACACCTGACGGACTGCCGTTCTATGGCGGCACCTACTTCCCCCGCGGGAGCGCCCTGGGATGCCCTCCTTCACGCAGGTGCTGCTCGCGGTCGCCGAAGCGTGGAGCGAGCGTGGCGAGGAGATCAGGCAGAGCGGCGAGCGCCTGCGCGAGCGCCTGTCGGGCGGCGCGTCGCTGCGACAGGTGGCAGAGCCGATCGAGGAGCGCTCGCTTGTGACGGCTTTGGATGGGTTGAGGGGGTCGTTCGACGCGGTCAACGGCGGCTTTGGGGGCGCCCCAAAGTTCCCGCAGGCGTCCGTGTTGGAGTTCCTGGTGGCGCGCGGGGAGCGCGAGATGTCGCTGTACACGCTGCGCTCGATGGCGGGCGGCGGCATCCACGACCAGGTCGGCGGCGGCTTTCACCGCTACGCGGTCGACGAGACGTGGACGGTGCCTCACTTCGAGAAGATGCTCTACGACAACGCCCTGCTCGCGCGAGCCTATCTGCACGGCCACCGACTCTGTGGCGATCCGCGCCTGCTCGAGGTGTGCCACGACACGCTCGACTGGGCGCTGCGCGAGATGAGAGGCCCCGAGGGGGGCTTCTACAGCGCCCTCGACGCGGACTCCGACGGCGTCGAGGGCCGCTTCTACGTGTGGACCGTTCCCGAGCTCGAGCGAGCGCTCGGCAAGGACGCCGGGATGGCGATCCGCTGGCTGGGCGCCACAGAGCGGGGGAACTTCATCGACCCTCACCATCCTGAGCCGGGCTTGAACGTGCTCGAGGACCGCGGCCCCAGGCCCGACGCGCAGGCCTGCGCGCGCATTCGCGGGCGGCTGCTGGAGGTTCGCGGCGAACGCACGAGGCCGGGGCTGGACGACAAGCGCTTGACGAGCTGGAACGCGATGATGATCTCGGCGCTGGCGGATGCGGGCGACGCGTACTTGGACGGCGCCGTCGCTTGCGCCGAGTTCGTGCTGCGCGAGTTGCGCGACGCGGACGGCCGGCTGCTGCGAGCCTATAACGACGGCGGGGCCAGGCTCGACGGCTATCTCGAGGATCACGCCCTTCTGCTGGAGGCGTTGATCGCACTGTTCGAAGCCACGTGCGAAGAGCGCTGGCTGTCGCATGCCACGCGACTCGCGGACGAGCTGATCGAGCGCTTCGCGGACCCTGAGAACGGCGGCTTCTTCTCAACCGCCGCGGATGCCGAGCCGTTGATCGCACGGCGCAAGGAGCTGGAGGACTCGCCGATCCCCGCCGGCGGCTCCAGCGCCGCGATCGGGCTGCTGCGCCTCGCCCAGCTCACGGGCGAGCAGCGCTACGAGCGCGAGAGCGCCCGGGCGATCGGCCTGCTGCAGACGATCGCCCCAAGGCACCCGACGTCCTTTGGGCACATGCTGCAGGCGATGCACTGGCGTACTTCGCCAATGCGTCCCATCGCCTGCGCGCTGCCGGGCCATCCCGCCGGCGACTGACGGCCGAAGGGCAAGCCTGGCAAGAACGCAGGGAGCGTAGTGTGCAAGTGCACATGAGCGACCGAGGACGCCGCCAGGCGCCGCCATTCGGCCGTCAGTGACCCGCGGCGGCCTTGAGTTCGGCGAGGTCGATCGAGTTGGCGGGCGCGGTGATCGTCACGGGCTGGTTCCAGCGATCGAAGGTGATCTTTCCCGCTTCCGCGCCGTCCTTGGAGATCTGGATCGGGTAGGGCTTGCCCGTCGTCGCAACGTACAGGGTCCCGTGCTTGGTCGTGTCGGTGATGGCGATCGCCTGCTGTCCGTTGACGGTGCTCGTCGCGCCTTTCTGGAGAGCTCCATGCCCTGCGAGCGTCGTGTCGATCAGCTTGCGCATGTCGGCCAGCGAGCCGAACGAAGCGAATTCCCCAGTCGTGGCCGGGGCCTTCAGCCACTTGCCGGCCAGCAGCTGGACCGCCGCCGCGCCGCCGAGGCTGCGGTAGAAGGACGGGCTGCCGCTGATGTAGGCGGTGCCGCCGACGAGGACCAGTTTGAAGCTGGCCTTGTTCTCGGTCAGTTCGCCGGTGGCGCCCTTGCCGGCGACGAGGTGCAGGTCGAGCGTGATCGGCGATCCTCCGCTGGTGAGCGACCCCGACACATGGACGGAGCTCGCCGTGTCGGCCGCCGCCTTGCTTTCGCTGACGATCTCCTCGGCGCTCTTGGAGGCGATGCTGTTGCCGCTCGAGGATTTTCCACAGCCGGCGAGCGCGGCGACGGCGATGAGAGACAGGAATCCTGTCGACAGGAGGGATCGGGCGGGCACGATGGCGGCATCCTAACCCGGAGCGCGGATGGCCGCCAACCCGACGCCCCAACGTGCGCGTCGGCAGCCTCATCGTCGTGTCCCATAGTTGGCCAGCCCCGCGCGCGGGGGACCAGCTACAAGATCGAGAGGTAGCGATCGAGCTCCCACTGCGTCACCTGCACGCGGTAGTCCTCCCACTCCTGGCGCTTGATCTCGATGTAGCGGTTGAACATGTGCTCGCCGAGCGTGCGCAGCATCAGCTCGGACTCGGCGGTGATCTCGATCGCTTCGCCGAGCGACTCGGGCAGCTGCTCGATGCCCAGGCGCCTGCGCTCCTCCGCCGTGAGGTGATAGAGGTTCTTCTCCATCGGGTCGGGCAGCTCGTAGCCCTTCTCGATCCCCTCGAGCCCGGCCTGCAGGAGCGCCGCGAACGTGAGGTAGGGGTTGCAAGCGGGGTCCGGGCAGCGCAGCTCCATGCGCGTGGCCTGCTCCTTGCCGGGGTGGTACAGAGGCACGCGCACCAGCGCCGAGCGGTTGCGGCGCGACCAGGCGGCGTACACGGGAGCCTCATATCCGGGGACGAGCCGCTTGTAGGAGTTGACCCACTGGGCGAAGATCGAGCAGATCTCGCGCGCGTGCTTGAGCTGTCCGGCGATGAAAGCCTTGCCGACGTCGGAGAGGAAGTACTGGTCGTTCGGGTCGTAGAAAGCGTTCTTGCCCTCCGCGAACAATGACTGGTGGGTGTGCATCCCGGAGCCGTTCTCCCCGAACAGCGGCTTCGGCATGAAGGTGGCGTGCCAGCCGTACTTGACCGCGTACTCCTTGACGGTGATGCGGTAAGTCATGCAGTCGTCGGCCATCTTGAGCGCATCTGAGTAGCGCATGTCGATCTCGTGCTGGGAGGGGCCGACCTCGTGGTGGGTGTACTCGACGTGGATGCCGAGCTGCTCGAGCGCGAGCACGGTCTCGCGACGCACGTCGGTTCCCGCGTCGAGCGTCGTCAGATCGAAGTAGCCGCCTTCGTCGAGCACCTCGGTGGACTTGGAGTCCTTGAACAGGAAGTACTCGAGCTCGGGCCCGACGTTGAAGGTGTCAAAGCCCATCGCGTGCGCGCGCTCGAGCGCGCGGCGCAAGACGTGCCGGGGATCGCCCTCGTAGGGCGTGCGCTCGGGGGTTATGACGTCGCAGAACATCCTCCCCACGCCCTGCTCTTCCGGTCGCCACGGCAATACGGCGAAGGTGGAGGGGTCGGGCATCGCGATCATGTCGGACTCCTCGATCGCGTTGAAGCCGGTGATCGAGGAGCCGTCGAAGCCCATGCCCTCCTCGAATGCGTCGTCGAGTTCCTGGGAGTTGATCGAGAACGACTTCAGCTGACCGAGGATGTCGGTGAACCAGAAGCGGATGAAGCGGATGTCGCGCTCCTCGACGAGCGCCTTGACGTCCTGGGTGGTCTGCGGTTGCGCACGGTCGGGCATCTCGGGCGCAGCGTAGTGGATGGGCACGCCGCCCGCCATGGACGGCCGGCCAAAGCGACGCGGCTAGCCGTGCGCGCTGAGGATGGCCGCGGCGAGCAGCAGGAAGCCGAGCACAACCGCCCACGCGGCGATCCTGTCGGGTCGTGGCCCCACCCGTTGAGCCGCGTGCGGACGCGGACGCCGGCGCGCCTCGCGGGCGGGCGGGGCGGCGGTCTCGACCAGCATCAGCCGCCGTCCGGGGCGAATCTCGCGCACGCCGCGGCGTGTGGCGGGGACGGTTGTCGCGCGATCGCCTGTCGAGCCGCGACGCTCAGTCGACGCGCGCTTCTCGCGCGCGCGGCGACGCTCGATCCGCTCGCGCACATCCTCGACTTCAGCCCACCAGGCGTGGGCCTCGGCTGCTCGTGGCATCGTGCAAAGCTCTTTCGGTTCGGCTTACGGGGTCAGCTGACGGGCTCGCGCTGAAAGAGTCGCGCTACGCACTAGGCGATTCGCCCCACCTCTTGGGTCCCCCGCTCCTCGCCCAATGCGAGGACTCAGCGGTTGCCGCAAGATCCTAACAAGCCGGCCGGCGGAACCGGCGCGGTTGGCTCAATGACCGGCGGTGGCCGCCAGGAAGTCGGCGATCGCTTCGGCGTCCTTGCCCTGGTAGAGCTGTGCCGGCATCTGGCCGAGGCCGCGAGCGCGGCCTTCGGCGATCGCGCTCAGGACGAGCGCTCGACGACCCGCTTCGGTCGGGATCTGCGCGCCAAGCCGGACGTCGAGGTTGGGACCGACATGACCCTCGGACTTCGACGCGGCGAGCGTGTGGCAGACCGCGCAGGACTCCGAGAACAGAACCCGGCCGTGCTGCTGCTGGGCGTTGAGGTGAACGCCGCCGACGGCGACGCTGGCCTTGTTGGCGCCGTTGAAGGCGAGCACCAGCACCGGAACGACGAGGCCGAAGGCGAACACGACCGCTACCGCCGCCATCACGGCACGCTGGCCCAGCTTCGATTCGGTGTGCAACGACTTGCGCGCCCCGCGCGCGCCGCCGCGCATCGCGACGAAGAACACCGCGAGGCCGAGCACGACCCAGAAGATGACGAAGCCGTAGATCATCGGGTCGGCACGATACATGAGCATCCGGCCCGGAGAGGCTCCGGCGGGACCGCGGCGGCCTCCTCGACACGAGGTCGTCTGCGCGCCGCGGTGAGAGCTCTCTTCAGAAGCCTTTAGGGAGCGCATAGCTTGGTCGCTACGCTGACAGGGGTAAGAAGCAATTCCCGAGGACCCGCCCCCAAAGGACCTTGGACGTGCGAGCGTGAACATCCTGCGTCGTCTCCCTCTTTCTCGCCTGCTGCTGTTGTGCGGCGTGGTGGTCATCGTCGGCATTGGCGCGACCGCTCTGGCGCTGGCCGTCGGCGCGGGCCCGACGCCGCCCCCCAAGCCACTGGCCGACGCGGTCCACGACGCGCTGTCGGCGCCACGGGCGAATGGTGTGAGCGCGCGCATCCAGCTCACCAACCATCTGATCGAAGGCGCCAGCCTTGCCGGCGGTGGCGGCGAAGCGAGCCAGCTCGCCTCGAGCCCGCTGCTGTCCGGCGCCTCTGGGCGGCTGTGGATCGGCGCCGATGGGCGCGCGCGCCTGGAACTGCAGTCCGAACGGGGCGATACGCAGATCCTCTACGACGGGCAGACCGTCTCGCTGTACGACGCCTCGGCCAACACGCTGTATCGCTACACACCGCCGCCAGAGCAGGCGGGCGCCACCGACTCCAGCGGCTCGGGATCCGCCGCTTCCGGCCCACACAAGATCCCGACCGTCGCCGAAATCGAAGAAGCCATCGCGCACGCCGGCAAGCACGCCAACCTATCTGGCGCGACGCCGACAGACGTCGCTGGCCAGGCCGCCTACACCGTGCGCGTCTCGCCCCGCGAAAACGGCGGCTTGATCGGCGGCGCCGAGCTCTCCTGGGACGCCGTGCACGGAGCGCCGCTGCGCGCCGCCGTGTACTCGACGACGAGCTCCGCGCCGGTGATCGAACTGGCCGCCACCGAAGTCTCGTATGGGCCGGTGGACAGCTCCACGCTCGACTTCACGCCGCCGGCAAGCGCGAAGGTCGAAGACGTCAAGCTGCCCATCAAGCAGGGCTCAGGGTCGTCCGGGTCCTCCTCAGACGGCTCGAACCCGCCGCATGTGACCACGCATGGCGAGGGCCTCGCCGCGATCGCGCTCGTGGAAAGCCCAGTCAAGGCCGTCGACAAGGAATCGGCCGGCTCGCAACTGGAAGGGCTGCAGAAGGTGAACGTCAACGGCACGAGCGCATCGGAGCTGCCGACCGCGCTCGGCACGCTCCTGACCTTCGAGCGCGCCGGCGTGCGCTACCTGCTGGCCGGGTCGGTCACCCCCAGCGCGATCGAGGCGTTCGCGCGGGGCCTTTAACGTGTCGGACGGCGAGGGCCAGCCTGTCAAGGCCCGAGGGCTGGTCAAGCGCTATAAGGAGGTCCTCGCGGTCGACCATGTCGACTTGAACGTGCGGGCGGGCGACGTGTACGGCTTCCTGGGCCCCAACGGCGCCGGCAAGACGACGACCCTGCGAATGGCGCTCGGCCTGATCGCGCCCAGCGAGGGCACGGTCGAGCTGTTCGGGCGTGACCCGCTGCGCGAGGGCGCTCGGGCGCTCGACGGCGTGGCCGGGTTCGTCGAGGCGCCGCGCTTCTACCCGTATATGACCGGAGGCAAGAATCTCGAGCTGCTCGCCGCGCTGGACGGCGGCGGCGCCGGCGAGCGCATCGAGGAGGTGCTTGCGATCGTCGAGCTCGCGCCGCGCGCGAAGCACAAGGTCGGGGGCTACTCGCACGGGATGCGCCAGCGCCTCGGCATCGCCGCGGCGCTGCTGCGCCGTCCGCGTCTGCTGATCCTCGACGAGCCGGCGACCGGCCTCGATCCCGCCGGCATGCGCGACATGCGCGCGTTGATCAGGCGTCTGGCCGACGAGGGCATCACGGTGCTGCTCTCCAGCCACCAGTTGCCAGAGGTCCAAGAGCTGTGCGACCGGGTCGCGATCGTCGACCGCGGCAAAGTCGTCTACGAGGGCGCGCTCGCCGACCTGCGCCGCCAGGGCGGCGCCGGCTACCGCTTGCGCACGAGCGACGACGCGCGCGCGCTCGAGCTGATGCGCGGCCGGCGGGGGATCGAGCACCCGGTCGCCGGCGAGCACGGGATCGCCTTCCAGGCCCAGGAGAGCGACGTGGGCGCCCTGTCGCTAGCGCTTGGACAGGCCGGCGTGGGAATCCTGGCGCTGAGCCCTGAGCTCGCGACGCTCGAGGATCTGTTCTTCCGGCTGACCGAGAGCAACGGCGCCGAGTCGGCGGCGCGAATCGCGGATGACGGGGCTCCTCCGCCAACGGGGACGCTGGTCGGAGCGCCATGAGCGACCGCGCCAGCCACACAACTCCAGTCCTTGTGGAGGTCGCCCGATGAGCAGCGTCGCGGCGTCTCCCTCCCTGCCGGCCCCAGCCCCTGAAACGGCTCGTTCGCGCAGGCCCTCGACGTTCACCGCCTACCGTTGGGAGCTGCGCAAGCTCCTCTCCCAGAAGCGCACCTACATGGGCCTGGGATTGGCGGTGATCCTGCCGCTGATCTTCGTGGTGGTCCAGAACCTGCGCCAGCACCACGGCCGCGGAGGCGACAGCATATTCGCCGCTCAGATCACACAGTCCGGTCTTGCGACCCCGGTCTTGATGCTGTTGTTCGAGTCGGTCTTCATGCTTCCGCTGATCGCCTCGCTGGTGGCCGGCGACATCGTCGCGTCCGAGGACGGCAACGGCACCCTCAAGACGATCCTCACGCGCTCGGTCAATCGCGGGCAGCTGTTCGCCGCGAAGCTGCTCGCCGCGCTCACCTACGGCGCGGTCGCCGTCTTCTTGTCGGCTCTCGTGGCGACGATCGGAGGTGTGGCCTCCTGGGGCTTCAACCAGATCACGACCTTCTCGGGAAGCGTCGTGTCGGCCTCCGAAGGGCTACTGCTCGTGTTTGCCGCCAACGTCTGCTATCTGATCCCGCTGCTCACGGTGGTGTGCATCGGCGTGCTGCTGTCAACCGCGACCCGCAACAGCACGGCGGCCGTCGTGGGCACGGTCGGGATCACGATCCTGCTGTTCATCCTCGCCTCGATCCCGGGCCTCGAAGGGATCAAGCCCTACCTGCTGACCGAACAGTACGAGAACTGGCACGGCCTGCTGCGCACCCCCACCGACTGGGCGCCGATCTGGCACTCACTGTGGGTGTGTGGGCTGTACGCCGTCCCGGCGCTGGCCGCGGCGTATCTCGTGTTCCTGCGCCGCGACGTCGCGGGTGGATAACGAGATCCGTCCGAGCAGATGCGTAACAATGCATCTTGATTGTCGGTCGATTGGAGGTAGCTCCTCCTACACCCACAGCACTCGACCCGCTTCGGCGGGTCGAGTCGTTGAGAGTGCTCAGCTCACCTCGGCCGGCAGCTCCACCGCCCCCACCTCGACCTCGCCCATCAGCCGTCGCGCCTCCTTGGGGTCGATCAGGCCGGCGCCGAGGCGCTTGGTCGACTCGGCTCCGCAGGCGACGCCGAAGCGCAGGCACTGGTCGGGAGAGCGACCCTCGTAGCGAGCGGCCACGTAGCCGGCGAGGAAGGCATCCCCGGAGCCGCGCTTGGCGATCGGCTCGTGCGGCTCGGTGCGAGCGCGGCGCAGCGAGGACTTGCCTTCGATGAGCACGTCCGCGACGCAGCCGTCGCCCATCGTCATGATCGCCTCGCGGGGGCCGAGCTCGACGATCTCGCGCACCGCGAGCAGCCGTTCCTCCTCGGCGGCGAACTCGTGTCCGACGAGCTCCTCGGCCTCGAGCACGTTCGGCGAGACGACGTCCGGCTCGGCGCGCACGGCGTGCAGCAGCGGATCGCCGTCGGTGTCGATCACGGTCGTGACGCCCGCCTTCTGCAGCTCACGAATCAGCGTCGCGTACAGATCGGGCTCAACGCCACGCGGCAACGACCCGGCGAGCACCACGATCGCGGCGCCGCGCGCCAGGTAGAGCAGCTTGTCGCGGAACAGCTCGACCTCTTGCTCGGATACCGCGGGGCCGCGTTCGTTGACCTCGGTCTGCTCGCCGTTGGTTGGGTCGAGCACGGAGGTGTTGGTGCGCGACTCGTCGCGGATGCGCACGAAGTCGTTGAGGATCGCCTCCTCGGTGAGCTGCTCGACGATATGCGTGCCGGTGACACCGCCGGCCAGGCCAGTGGCGATCACGGGCTGACCGAGCGCCTTCAGGGCGCGCGCGATGTTGACGCCCTTGCCGCCAGCCATCGTGCGCTGCTCGACGGTGCGGTGGCGCCGTCCGAGGCGGAAGTTGGGGACCGAGAGCGACTTGTCGATCGCCGCGTTGAGCGTGACGGTGATGATCATCTGTGCATCACTTCCGCCTTCCTTGCTTGAGCGAGGCCGGGTGGCGCCGCTCGCGCTCCCCAGAGGCTAGCGGACCCGGGCGCGGGCGGCCCGAAGATCTGGCCACGCCCGCGGACGAGCCCCACCGACGCTCGACCTAGGCAAGCCCCCAGGCCAGCTCACGCAGGCGCTCTGCCTCGGCGCGCGCGGCCGCGGCTGGGCCTCGATCGCCGGCGAGGTGGGCGCCGGCGATCGAGCGCGAGGCGGCAATCAGGCCGCCGGCGGGGCCCGGGGCAAACGCGGGAGCCAGATCCTCGACGCGACCGCCCTGCGCGCCGACGCCGGGCAGCAAGAAGACCGCGTGCGGCATCAGCTCGCGAGCGCGCGCCAGATGCTCGGGCGCCGTGGCGCCGACGACCGCTCCCACGTCGCTGAGTCCGCTGTGCCCCACGCCCGCGCTCCCCAACTCGTCTACGAGCGCGGCGATCCGCTCCCAGACAGTGCCGCCGTCGGCGAGCTCCAGATCCTCGATGTCGGCGGCGCCGGCGTTAGACGTGCGTACGAGCACGAGCACTCCCGCGCCTGCCTCGCGAGCGACGGCGACGAATGGCTCGAGCGCATCGGCGCCCATCAGCGGGTTGACCGTAGCCATGTCGGCGTCGAGCCCGCGCACACCGCCGAACGGGGTGTCGAGCGCGCCCATCAGCGCCTGGGCGTAGGCGCGCGCGCTGACGTCGATGTCGCCGCGCTTGCCGTCGGCGATCACGAGCAGGCCGGCCGCGCGTGCGTGCGCGGCGACCGCCTCGAGCGCCGCCCAGCCTGGCGCCCCGAGCGCCTCGAAGCGCGCGAGCTGCGGCTTGACCGCCAGGCACGCCGGGCCGGCCGCATCGATCAGGGCGGCGCAGTGCGCGCGCACGGCCACGGCGGCACGCACGGCCGGCGACGCGTCCGCGGGCTGACCCTCTGCGCTGGCGATCCCTGGCCACAGCGAGATCGGATCGGGGTCCAGGCCGAGCACGATCTGCGACTCGCGCCGTCTGACGAGGGCGGCGAGCCTCTCCCCGAAGCCCTCGATCCCCAGGCCCCGCGGGTCCTTCCCCGGGCGCCGCGGGTCGTGGAGTTGCTCGGCGGGGGCAGGCGGGCGAGCAGGTTCGGGCACGACAAGGAAGAATACGGCGGGAGATGGATCTCACTCGGGTCTCCTGGATCGTGACCGTGCTCGTGGCGCTGCTGACCGCGGTCCTGCTGTTGCTGTCTGGCTACACGGGCTACGCCGCCCTGAGCGTCGCCGTGGCGGGCTCTGCCGCGATCAACCTGCTCTGAGGCCTGGTCCGGATGGGCTCGAGGTGGTGCGCTCGCGTGCCGCCGAGATGGCTGAGCGGCGCGCATGGCAGACGTGTCCGATCGTGGTCGCTGCCCGGTCACGATCGCGTCGAGGTGAGCCAATCGTGCAGGGCCCGCACCGCCCTGCCGCGGTGACTGATCGCGTCCTTGCGCTTTTCGCTGAGCTGCGCCATCGTCACCTCGCCCGGCTCCTCGTCGGGCAGAAACGCCGGGTCGTAGCCGAAGCCGCCGTCCCCGCGCGGAGCCTCGGCGAGACGGCCGCCGCAGCGCCCCTCGAACACGCGCTCCACACCAGCCATGGGGTCGACATAGGCGAGCGCGCAAACGTAGGCGAGCGGGCTGCCGGGGGGCGCCTCGCGCAGCAGCTTGAGCAGGTTCTGCTCGTCGCTGGCGTCCTCGCCGGCGTAGCGGGCAGAGCGCACACCGGGGGCGCCGCCGAGCGCGGCGGCTTCGATGCCGGAGTCGTCGGCGATGCTCGTCCTGCCCGTCGCCGCCGCGGCGGCGCGCGCCTTGCCGAGCGCGTTCTGCTCGAACGTGTCGCCGTCCTCCGGCGGCAGCGTCACCTCGTCGGGGAGGGCCTGCACATGGATGCCGGGGAGCAGGCGCGCGAGCTCGCGGCGCTTGTGCTCGTTGCGGGTGGCGAGCAGCAACACCGACGGCTGCGACGCTCCACGCCCAGGGCGGGCGCTATCTGTCCTCTGGCTGTCGCCGGGCGGCTCGCCCACAACGTCTCAGACCGCGGCGAGCGCCTGCTGCTGGGCGGCGCGCAGCTGCTCGATCCCGGCGGCCGCGAGCGCCAGCAGCTCGTCAAGGCTGGCGCGCGAGAGCGGCGTGCGCTCCGCGGTGGCCTGCACCTCGACGAGGCCTCCATCGCCGGTCATCACGACGTTGGCGTCGACCTCGGCGCTCGAGTCCTCGCCGTAGTCGAGGTCGAGCAGGGCCCTGCCCTCGACGATCCCGCACGAGACGGCGGCGATCGAGCCGGTCAGCGGCGAGCGCTCGATCCGCTCCTTGGCGCGCAGCTTCTCGCACGCGAGCGCGAGCGCCACGTAGGCTCCGGTGATCGACGCGCAGCGGGTGCCGCCATCAGCCTGCAGCACGTCGCAGTCCAAGTAGATGGTGCGCTCGCCGAGGGCGTTCAGATCGATCACGGCGCGCAGCGAGCGGCCGATCAGCCGCTGGATCTCCACCGAGCGGCCATCGAGGCGGCCCTTGGAGATGTCGCGCGCCTTGCGGTCGCCGGTCGAGGCGGGCAGCATTCCGTACTCGGCCGTCAACCAGCCGCGCCCCTTGCCGGTCATCCAGCGCGGCACGCCCTCCTGGGCCGAGGCGGTGCAGATGACGCGCGTCTCCCCCATCGAGATCAGGGCCGAGCCGGTGGCGGTGCGCACGAACCCCGGCTCGATCTCCACCGGACGCAGGTCCTCGGGGCTTCGCCTGTAGCTGCGTTTGCGCACGCCGCGCTCGGCGACATCCGGCTCTGGCGTGGGCAGGTGTGCCTCTGAGCTCACGCGTGCGCCCTTTGCTTGATGGACCTCGTCCGCCGGCGGGCCAGCGATTTGGGATATGCGCTCATAGGGCAACCTTTTGGTTGCTCATAGGGCAACCTTTGGTTGCTCACGCGAGCACCTCCACGCCCCGCAGGTCGATGCGCTCCAGCTCGCCGAGCGGCATCTGCAGGAAGCGCGTGCCAAGCTCGCGGAAGGCGTCGGTGTCGCCGGTGCACAGAAAGCGGTAGTCGCCCTCGCCGTGCTCACGCGGGTTGCGCAGACCCCGCGTCGAGAGCGCATGGGCGACCTGACGGGCGAGCGCCTCGCCGGAGCTGACGAGCTTCACGTCTGGGCCGAGCATGCGTTGGAGCATCGGGCTTATCAATGGATAGTGGGTGCAGCCGAGGATCACGGTGTCCACACCGGCATCGCACAACGGGGCGCACGCTTCGCGCACGCTCGCCACGGCGCGCTCGTCGAACTGGTGGCCGGCCTGGATGATCGACGCGAGCGTCGGGCAGGCGACCGGGTGCAGCGTCACATGCTGGTCGACCGCCCCCACCGCGCGCTCGTAGCTGCCGCTGGCGACCGTTGTGGGCGTGGCGAGCAGCCCGATCCGCCCGCTGCGCGTCGCGGCGACCGCTTGCAGCGCCTCGGGGCGCACCACGCCGAGCACGTCCACTCCGAGCGTGGTCTCCATCATGCGTCGCTCGAGGATCGGCAAGGCCGCGGCGGTGGCCGAGTTGCAGGCGATCACGAGCAGCTTCGCGCGGCGGCGCAGCAGCTCCTCGGCGATCTCCGAGGAGAAGCGCGCAAGCTCCTCGGGAGAGCGCTCGCCGTAGGGGAAGCGCGCGGTGTCGCCGAGGTATAGGAAATCCTCGCGCGGCAGCTGCACAAGCAGCTCGTGCAAGACCGTGAGCCCGCCGACGCCCGAGTCGAACACGCCGATCGGACGGGCGCGGGGGTCGCTTGGCGCGGCGCTCGTCACGAGGCCATCATTCCAGAGCGCTACCGTCAGCGCTCGTGCGCGCGCTCGTGCTGTCCAACATGCTGCCCGACGCGGGCCATCCGGAGCGGGGGCGCTTCGTGCGCGACCAGGTCGACGCGCTGCGCGGGCTCGGCGACTGGCAGGTCGAGCTGCACGAGTTTCCGCCCGGTCCCCGCGCGCTCGCGCGCGCCGCGCGGGATCTGCGCACGCGCTACGCCGACGAGCGCTTCGACGTCGTGCACGCCCACTTCGGCCTGACGGCGTGGCCGGCGCTCGCGGTGAGGGCACGCGGACGGGCGCTCACGCTGCATGGCACCGACGTGCGCCATCCGCGCACGCGAGTCGTCACGCGCGCGGCGATCCCCACCGTCGGGCTGCTCGCCGCCGCTTCCGAGGCGTTGGTGGCGGACATCCCGGGACGGGGCGCGCGTGCGCGCGCCCAGGTGCTGCCGTGCGGCGTCGACATGGAGCGCTTCAAAGCGATGTCTCGCGCGTACGCGCGAGACGAGCTGAATTTGGACCCACAAACCCCTTGCGTGCTGCTCCCCGCCGATCCCGCCCGCGCGGAGAAGCGCTACGACCGCGCAAACGCGCTCGCCGATGCCGTCGGGGCAAGGCTGCTGACGCTCGGCGGTGTGGATCCCGAGCGCGTGCCGCTGTACGTCAACGCCGCGAACGCGGTGCTGGTGCCCTCCGAGCGCGAGGGCTTCGGGCTGGCGGTGTTGGAGGCGCTGGCGTGCGACGTGCCGGTGCTCGCCACGCCCGTTGGCGTGCATTCGTCGGCGTTGGAGGGCATCGCGGGGACCCTGTGCGCGCCGTTCGAGCTGGAGCGCTGGCGGCCTGCGCTCGAACCCCATCTGCGCGAGCGCGACCCGCGCGTGGCGGGCCGCGCTCGCGCTGAGCTGTTCTCGGCGAAGCGGATGGCGGAGCGCGTGGCGGCCGCATGGCGCTCGCTCGTCGCGGATGCCGGATAGCATGGGAGTCGTGGCAGGCGCCAACGAAGCTGAGCAGACGCAGCCGGGAGCCGAGCAGACACCGCGAAAGCCCGAGGCGACCAGTGAGCGGGCGTCGGAGACGGCGACGGCGACGGCTGCCGATCCGACGACGAAGGCTGGGGCGGAGACGACAGCCGGAACGACCGCGGAGCCGGCGACCGAGCAGGCGAAGCTGGAGCAGGTCGAGCAGACGCCCCAGGCGCCCGGCTTCGGCGAGCGCGGGCGGATGCGTCGTCGCGCGCGCTTCTTGCGCAAGGCGCGCGAGCTCGCGTACCGCGATCTCGGCGGGCTCGTATTCGACTTGCACCGCTTCGGCCAGCGCAACGACCAGCTGGTGCTCGCGAAGCTCGCGACGCTGCGCCAGATCGACACCGAGCTGCGCGAGCTGGAGCACGCGTTGGACGACCGCAGGCCGGTGACGGTGCTGCGCGAAGTGGGTATCGCCGCTTGCCCGCGCTGCGCCGCGATCCACGGCAGCGACGACCGCTTCTGCCCGGGTTGCGGATTGGCCTTCGACACGAACGCCGACCGGCCGATCTCGACAGCGCCGGTCAGGCCGCCGGCGCCGACCTCGACCGTTGCGCAGGGCCCGACAAAGGGTGAGAGCCCAGGCGGCACGCCCACCTCCGCGTCTCACGAGAGTCCAGCCACCCCTCCGACGCCCACGCCTCGAGAGAGACCGAACGGCACGCCGACCCCCGCGTCTCGCGAGAGTCCAGCCACCCCTCCGACGCCGACGCCCCGCGAGAGCCCAGGCAGCACACCGACCCCCGCATCCCGCGAGAGCTTGGCCGCATCCGCGGCGCCGGCGCTCCCACCGAAGCCGACGGCCACGCCGATCGCGGCCAAGCCCACCGCTCCTGTGGCTGAGCCCAAGCCGGAGGAGCGCGCGGCGCCGGATCGCCCTGAGGAGGACGAACCGACCCAGATCCTGCGACCGCCGACGACGGGTCCGTGAGCGCGACAGCGCAAGCCGCCCCGCCTGACGCGAGCGCTGCCGGCGAAGCCTGCCCTCTGTGCGGGGCGCCGCTGAAGCGGGAGCAGAGCTGGTGCTTGCGCTGCGGCGCGGCCGCCCGCACGCGTCTGGCGGCGCCGCCGAGATGGAAGGCGCTGGTGGTCTTCTTCGTGACGGTGGTGGTGCTGTCGCTCGGCGTGCTCGCGGCGGCGCTCGTGAAGCTCGCCGGATGAAGATCGCCCGCGTGAGCCTCACCCGATGAGCGCCGCGTGAGCTTGACCGGGGCCTCGGTCAGCGGGCGCCGAGACGTCGACGTGGTGGTGGTCGGAGCCGGCGCCGCGGGGCTGTACGCGGCCCTGTGCGCCGCCCGCGAGGGCGGCAGCGTGGCGCTGCTGTCGGCGATGCCGCTCGCGCAGACAGCCAGCTATTGGGCGCAGGGCGGGCTCGCGGCCGTGCTCGCGACCGACGACAGCCTCGAGCTGCATCTGAGCGACACCGAGCGCGCGGGGCGCGGGGCCGTGCGCCGCTCGGTGGCTGAGGTGCTCGTGCGCGAGGCGCCCGCTTGCGTGCGAGACCTCGAGCGGCTCGGCTTTCGCTTCGACGCCGATCGTCGCGGGCGCCTGGCGCTCGGCCTCGAGGGTGGCCACTCGGTGCGACGCATCGTGCACGCCGGCGGGAGCGCGACCGGAAGACGCCTGCTGCGCGAGCTGTCGGCGCTGGTCGTCGCGCACGAGCGCGTGCGGGTGATCGAGGGGGCACGTGTGTCCAGCCTGCTGTGCGAGGAAGGACGTTGCCACGGCGTGGTGTGCCGCCCGATCGCAGATCAAGTCGGCCTCCACTCGGTCGAGCGCGGCTTGACGGCGCGCGCGGTCGTGTTGAGCACCGGCGGCGCGGCGGCGTTGTGGTCGCGCACGACCAACCCACCCGGCTCGATCGGCCAAGGCCTGCTGCTTGCGCACGCGGCGGGCGCGCCGCTGGCGGACCTCGAGTTCGTGCAGTTCCATCCGACCGCGGTCATCGGGGTCAAGGGCAGGGAAGGCTTCCTGATCACCGAGGCGATCAGGGGCGAGGGCGCCACTCTGCACGACGCGGACGGCGAGCGCTTCGTGGACGAGCTGGCGCCGCGCGACGAGGTGTCGCGCGCGATCCAGGAGCGCCTGCGCGCGACGGGCCGGCGCTCGGTGAAGCTCGACATGCGCGCGATCGACCCCGGGCTCTTCCCGAACGTCGTGGGGGCGTTGCGCGAGGCGGGACTGGATCCCACGCGCGAGCTCGTGCCCGTGGCGCCGGCGGCGCACTACACGATCGGAGGGATCGTCACCGACTTGCGGGCGCGCTCGACTGTGCGCGGGCTGTACGCGGTCGGCGAGACGGCCTGCACCGGCCTGCACGGGGCGAATCGGCTGGCGTCGAACTCCTTGAGCGAGTGCTTCGTGTTCGGCCGCCGCGCGGCGCTCGCGGCGCTCGAGGAGCCGCCGCCGCAAGCCGCCGCGCCGCCGCCGCGCCCGACGCCGATCGAGCCCGCCGCTTGGAGATCGGAGGCATCCGCAAGCGATCGGCAAAGCACGAGGACGGCACTTTGGGAGCACGCCGGGATCGAGCGCTCGGTCGAGGGGCTGACGCGATTGCTCGAGGACCCACACCCATTGGCGCGCATGGTGGCTCGCTCCGCGCTCGCGCGCGAGGAGAGCAGGGGCACGCACACGCGCACCGACTGTCCCGAGCGCGACGCGCGGCTCGACCGTATGCACGCGGTGACCTGCGGCGAAGGTGTGAAGTTGGATTGGCAGGCGTGGGAGTAGCCAGCCCGTCTGAGCCGACGTAGAGCGCGTTCACCCGACCAGAACGACCCGCAATCCCACAAAAAACACGCAAACGGCGGAAAGCTAACCCAGGCTTAATGAATTACTTCGGTGCGCCTTAGGAATGGCTTGGATACTTGACAAGTCCGGTCTTTTTGGTCTGGGTGGGTGTTGGGAGAACAGAGCTATGTATCAGTTCAGCCGAGCTGT